>NZ_JBNVQV010000001.1:1627500-3962500 GCF_051713385.1 Brevibacillus sp. JB24b
GGTGTGGCTAGCGGTGAAATTCCAATCGAACTCGGAGATAGCTGGTTCTCCCCGAAATAGCTTTAGGGCTAGCCTCGGATTTAGAGTCTTGGAGGTAGAGCACTGATTGGACTAGGGGCCCTCATCGGGTTACCGAATTCAGTCAAACTCCGAATGCCAAGTACTTATATCCGGGAGTCAGACGGTGAGTGCTAAGATCCATCGTCAAAAGGGAAACAGCCCAGACCATCAGCTAAGGCCCCCAAGTGTATGTTAAGTGGGAAACGATGTGGAGTTGCCCAGACAACCAGGATGTTGGCTTAGAAGCAGCCACCATTTAAAGAGTGCGTAATAGCTCACTGGTCGAGTGACTCTGCGCGGAAAATGTAACGGGGCTAAACATACCGCCGAAGCTATGGCAGTCCTTATGGACTGGGTAGGGGAGCGTTCCAAGCAGCAGTGAAGCCGTATCGTGAGGAGCGGTGGAGCGCTTGGAAGTGAGAATGCCGGTGTAAGTAGCGAAAAGACAAGTGAGAATCTTGTCCACCGAAAGCCTAAGGTTTCCTGGGGAAGGCTCGTCCTCCCAGGGTTAGTCGGGACCTAAGCTGAGGCCGAAAGGCGTAGGCGATGGACAACTGGTTGATATTCCAGTACCACCTCTGTTCCGTTTGAGCAATGGCGTGACGCAGGAGGATAGGGTGAGCGGCCTATTGGATGGCCGTCTAAGCAGTAAGTGTGGTGTGTAGGCAAATCCGCACACCAATAAGCACAAGCTGTGATGGCGAGGGAAATATAAGTACCGAAGTCCCTGATTTCACACTGCCAAGAAAAGCGTCTAGCGAGGAACAAGGTGCCCGTACCGCAAACCGACACAGGTAGGCGAGGAGAGAATCCTAAGGTGCGCGGGATAACTCTTGCTAAGGAACTCGGCAAAATGGCCCCGTAACTTCGGGAGAAGGGGCGCCTCGGTAGGGTTTATAGCCCGAGGAGGCCGCAGTGAAAAGGCCCAAGCGACTGTTTAGCAAAAACACAGGTCTCTGCGAAGCCGCAAGGCGAAGTATAGGGGCTGACGCCTGCCCGGTGCTGGAAGGTTAAGGGGATGGGTTAGCGCAAGCGAAGCTTTGAACCGAAGCCCCAGTAAACGGCGGCCGTAACTATAACGGTCCTAAGGTAGCGAAATTCCTTGTCGGGTAAGTTCCGACCCGCACGAAAGGCGTAACGACTTGGGCGCTGTCTCGGCAAGAGACCCGGTGAAATCATAATACCTGTGAAGATGCAGGTTACCCGCGACAAGACGGAAAGACCCCATGGAGCTTTACTGTAGCCTGGTATTGAAACTTTGTGCATCATGTACAGAATAGGTGGGAAGCTGTGAAGCGAGGGCGCCAGCCTTCGTGGAGCTGTCGTTGGGATACCACCCTTGATGTACGGAGTTTCTAACTTGCCGCCCTTATCGGGTGGAAGGACCATGCCAGGTGGGCAGTTTGACTGGGGCGGTCGCCTCCTAAAGAGTAACGGAGGCGCCCAAAGGTTCCCTCAGAATGGTCGGAAATCATTCGTAGAGTGTAAAGGCACAAGGGAGCTTGACTGCGAGACCTACAAGTCGAGCAGGGACGAAAGTCGGGCTTAGTGATCCGGTGGTTCCGCATGGAAGGGCCATCGCTCAACGGATAAAAGCTACCCTGGGGATAACAGGCTTATCTCCCCCAAGAGTCCACATCGACGGGGAGGTTTGGCACCTCGATGTCGGCTCATCGCATCCTGGGGCTGAAGTAGGTCCCAAGGGTTGGGCTGTTCGCCCATTAAAGCGGTACGCGAGCTGGGTTCAGAACGTCGTGAGACAGTTCGGTCCCTATCTGTCGCGGGCGTAGGAAGTTTGAGGAGAGCTGTCCTTAGTACGAGAGGACCGGGATGGACGCACCTCTGGTGCACCAGTTGTCACGCCAGTGGCACAGCTGGGTAGCTATGTGCGGACGGGATAAGCGCTGAAAGCATCTAAGCGTGAAGCCCCCTTCAAGATGAGACTTCCCATAGCGCAAGCTAGTAAGACCCCTCATAGACGATGAGGTTGATAGGTTCGGTGTGGAAGTGCAGTAATGCATGGAGCTGACGAATACTAATCGGTCGAGGACTTATCCACATTGCCTTTATGCTAACTTCATTATCTAGTTTTCAGGGAATAAAGACATGTTATTAGTATAATTATTCCTTAGTGTTTAAATAAAGTAACAGATTGACTGGTATCGTACAGATTTATTCTGAGGAGTTATTATACGGAGAGTTACCCAAGAGGCCGAAGGGGACGGTTTGCTAAACCGTTAGTATGCGTAAGCGTAGCGAGGGTTCGAATCCCTCACTCTCCGCCATACTGTTTTATGTAGTTTTTTGGCGGTGTAGCTCAGCTGGCTAGAGCGTTCGGTTCATACCCGAAAGGTCGGGGGTTCGATCCCCTCCGCCGCTACCATAGGGGCATAGTTTAGTGGTAGAACAAAAGTCTCCAAAACTTTTGGTGTGGGTTCGATTCCTACTGCCCCTGCCAAATTTTTACTTACATAATGGCGGTCGTGGCGAAGTGGTTAACGCATCGGATTGTGGCTCCGACACTCGTGGGTTCGATTCCCATCGATCGCCCCTTTTTAATTTCATAAGGGAGTATAGCCAAGTGGTAAGGCACAGGTCTGCAAAACCTTTATTCCCCGGTTCAAATCCGGGTACTCCCTCCAAAATGCGTCCCAGTAGCTCAGCAGGATAGAGCAACCGCCTTCTAAGCGGTCGGTCGGGAGTTCGAGTCTCTCCTGGGACGCCATTTTTATGTATTTTTATGAAAATTGAATGCCAACCTTCAAAAAAGGAAATCACATAAGACTCTGCTCGACCAAAAGGGTTCGTATCGCTGAGTTTTTATTTGTTTTTACAGTTGTAAAGAAAAGTAAGAAGTGAGAATTTTATTTAAAATATCCCGTAAAAACCAATCCTTGTCATTTTTTTAAAAAAATATTTGTTGATGTAATAGGATTTTTATAGGAGACAGGGAATAATATAGATAGATTATTAATTTAATGTCAAATAGTTCTTTTGTCCCTGGAATAAAAATATCTCTATAGAAATTTTACTAGGAATATCGGCTGACCTTTAATTATAGAGGCCAGATTTTTGCATCTTCTGGATTCAAGCCTATTTGAAAAGGGTACACCTTTTTATAGCAGGCTTTTTTTTCTGTAGTAAATTTGGAGGTTGCAGAATAAGAGTAGGATGAAGAGGGAATCGTGATAGGGACAAGTGTTTCTTAAAAACTGCTTGCAAGATGAATCGAATCACTGAGCTTTTGCGTCATATTAAGCAACAAATAGATATAGAGAGAACTAAACATTGATTTTTCCCACTTTTGAACGATTGCAGGCTAGTTGTGAATCGTGTAAACTCGCAAATAGGGTTTGAAGGAGATATAACACTACCTGTATGCATATAAGCATACCAGGTCGAGGAGAAGAAAAGATGGTTGACTTAAAAGATATAATTGAGGGGCTTTTCATCGGTTTTACCACCACAATGGGGTTAGTCAGCATCTATCAAACAGCAATTTCAGTAGGCGGAGGCATTTTGCTTCATAAGAAAAAGCCTGTGACCCACAAACCAGAGAAAACATTTGCTGTATTGATAGCTGCACACAATGAATCAGCGGTTGTTGCACCATTGATCGAGAATTTGAAAAAAATGGACTATCCGCGTGAGATGTATGACATTTTTGTTATCTGTGACAATTGTACAGATAACACCGCGGAGATTGTTCGGAAGCATGGCGCCTATGCTTGCGAACGATTTGACACTTCAAAGCGTGGCAAAGGCTACGGTATTGAGTGGATGTTAGAAAATTTATGGTCACGAGAAAAGCAGTACGATGCTGTCGTAATGTTTGATGCAGATAACTTGGTAGAGAAAAACTTCCTAACTATCATGAACGATCGTCTTTGCAAAGGACAACAAGTTATCCAAGGTTACCTTGACTCCAAAAACCCGTTTGACTCTTGGATTACCCTTTCGTACGCTTGTACGTACTGGTTCACCAACCGTATGTGGCAATTGGCTCGCCATAACCTAGGTTTGCCAAACACATTAGGTGGTACAGGGCTTTGTATTGAGAGTAAGCTGTTAAAAGATATGGGTTGGGGAGCGACCAGCTTAACTGAGGACTTGGAATTTGCAACGAGATGTATTGAACGTGGCATCTATCCTTGCTGGGCTCATGAAACAAAGGTTTTTGACGAAAAACCAATCGACCTAAAATCTTCAATGAAGCAGCGACTTCGTTGGATGCAAGGACATTATGATGTAGCTGGACGTTACATTGGTTCAGTTATGAAAAACGGTTTAAAAGCAAGAAGACTAGGAATGCTTGACGCAGCTTTCTACCTCTTTCAACCCATGTATGTGTTGATTGTTACATTTATGTCGGTATTGTTTATGGCCAGATTGTTGAGCTTTAACACGTTCCTACCTACAACGGGCTTCTTGCCTGATTGGTTGATTTACGCGACAACAGGTATTTTCTATTTGTTGCCTGTACTCGCATTGTATTTAGAGAAAGTCCCACTAAAAGCTTATTTGGGACTCATCCTGTTGCCAATTTTCTTCCTGACGTGGTTACCTATCTTCATCTACGCGTTCTTTACAAAGAACAACCAAGAATGGAGCCATACTGCACATACACGTGCTATTCAGATTGAAGAAATGCAACAGTAATGCAAACGTAATAAAGTGGGAAATATAATGATGAGGAACCGCGGGAAAGAACTGCGGTTCTTTTTTTACTATTAAAAACTTCGAAATGTTATTGATGTTAGTATAAAAGCAATTATTGGCGAAAGCTTGAGTTATACCAAAATGTGTGGTGTAATATTTTTCACTATTAAAAAGCAGCACAGAAACTGGTATACTGTAGAAATGCACGGGACAGAAGGGAGTATAACGATGTCAACGGAGGATATACAAAATAGCTGTCAGCCTTTACTATGGGGTGACAAGCGTTATCATACATGGAATTATCATTTACGTAGTATGTTTCAACACAAGGTATTTAAGGTACCGCTAGACGGAGGCTTTTCTTGCCCAAATCGAGATGGCAATGTTGCAGTAGGTGGCTGTACGTTTTGCAGTGCGCGCGGTTCTGGTGATTTTGCAGGGGATCGCCGTATGACGTTAGAGAAGCAATTTCATGATGTCAAAGATCGTATGCATGAAAAATGGCCGACAGCGAAGTATTTGGGATTTTTTCAGGCATTTAGTAATACTTATGCGCCTGTAGAAGAGTTGCGCGATATGTACGAAACAATTTTACGACAAGATGATGTTGTGGGTCTCGCTATAGCGACCAGACCTGACTGTTTAGAAGATGATGTAGTTGAGTATTTGGCAGAATTAAACGAACGCACCTATCTGTGGGTAGAATTGGGTTTACAAACTGTACATGAACGTACACAGCTACTTATTAATCGTGCGCATGATTATCAATGCTATCTTGATGGATTAGAGAAGCTGCGTAAACATAACATTCGTGTCTGCTCTCACATTATTTACGGATTACCAGGAGAGACTGCCGAAGATATGATGGAGACTGCGCAGGCGGTTGCTCACTTGGATGTACAAGGAATTAAAATACATTTGTTACATCTGTTAAAGAAAACTCCTATGGTGAAGCAGTACAATGCAGGGCTATTGGAATTCTTGACACAAGAAGAGTATACGAAATTAGTGGTCGACACCTTGGAAATTCTACCACCAGAAATGATTGTGCATCGTATTACTGGTGATGGTCCGCCAGATATTTTGATTGGGCCGATGTGGAGTCGTAAGAAATGGGAAGTACTTAATGGGATTGAGGCTGAAATGAAGCGTCGCAATACGTGGCAAGGTAAGTTCTTTGATCCCAATTGGGTACCACCTCTAGATCTTGGAAAATAATCGAATAGGAATGTAAAAAAAGGAACGCAGGTATACTAGCGTTCCTTTTTTATAATAACTTTTTGCTCAGTTGCTTATAGCGTGGGAAAAAGGTTAGCTTTCATGAACGGAGGTAACGGCAAAGCCGTGATTCTCTAATTCTTGAATAATATCAATAATATTATCTTCCGTTTTAAACTTGACTAGAATACGTCGGACACCAGAGTGTTTAGAATCAAAGGCCACACAGGAGATCACATTTGATTTGTGTTCGGTTAAAATACTGGAAATTTCTCGTAAAACACCTTTTCCTTCAAAGCGGGTCAAGGTCATTCTTGTTCCTTTCACACCCATTCCAAAAACGGATTCTAATACAAGCTCCATATCTTTTCGTTTAATGATACCAAGGAAATGATTATTCTCATCTACAATCGGTACAAATGGATAACGCACAATGATGGGGAGGGCGTCTTCATAAAGATGTTCGGCTGTAAGTGGCTTTAAATTTTGATCAACACCATCTGCAAGAGGAAGTTGAGTGAATTCTGTAAAAGTTTTATCCGCATGATCTTGTTCAAATCTTTCAAACAAACTGCGTTTACTTAGCGTCCCAAAATAAGTACCGTCTTCATTAATGACAGGCATGCTAAGCAATTTTCCTTTTTTCATTTCCTCCAGAGCATGGGCAATGGTGTCGGTTGGCTTTACCACTGTGAGAGAATGTAGTGGTGATAGACAGTCGGTAATGAACATGCAATAACCCCCTTATATCCTGATTCTTCTTTAGTATAGAAATATCCCGTAGGGCTTGTAAACAATCCTTTTACTTCTTACGCAAATATTTTCGTGCTAAATTAGGATAATTTGTAATTATGCCATCAATTTGTAACGAAAAGAGGTCTCGCATCCGTTCTGGAGTGTTTACTGTCCAAGCAAGTAGCGATAAATGATGCTGACGAGTAGCTTGCAGAAGCGCTTTATTTACCTGCTCTTCGGGGGCGTGTAGTTCGTCTGCACGAAATTGTTTGGCAATCTCCCAAGGATTATGTAGCTGACCGAAATAAAGCATTCCGGTGCGAACGTGTGGATCCAGCTCCTTTACACGCAAGAGGCTGTGATAATTAAAAGAGGAAAGCACCACCTGTTTATGTAAACGAAGATCATGGATAAGACGAATCACATGCTCTTCCAAATGAGGCTGGGGGACGATAAAGTTCTTAAGTTCAATGATAAGTCGGAGTCCAGTTGTTTTGACAAACAATAAGACATCTGATAGCTCTGGAACCTTTGTCGGGGGATAATTCTTTCCGCTTTTGGCAGCAGCATTTAGGCGATGGATCTGTTGATAGGTGAGATGTCGCACTTCTCCGACCCCATCTGTGGTGTGCTCTACATTGGTATCGTGCATGACAATAAGCTGCTTGTCAGCGGTCAGTTGAACGTCGATTTCCATACCATCCGAGCCTTGTAGATAGGCTGCATGAAAAGCTGGAAATGTATTTTCGGGATACATGCCAGAGGCACCCCTGTGAGCATAAATGAGGGTATGCATGGGTGGAATCCTCCTTTTTTCCTGTCTTCTTGATACCTATGCGCAAAGGTTGTGGTTTAGATATGAAAGAAGCGAATTGTATCAAAGAGGTACTTTGGACAACTTGTCGAATGACTAGCAATGCAAGGGCTTTTATAATAAAAGAAATAAATCAATGAGGTGTAAAACAATGGCGATGGAATCTATTGAAAATCATTCACAAATAATTGTGGATATACATAACCAGCGTATCAAGGTAATGGAGTATGACTCTACTCAAATTGACGCGATTGCAAAGACGTGTAAACAACAGGCTGACAAACTAGGTATGACCAAGCTAATTGTCTATGCTAGACATGAGGATCTATCCGCTTGGAGTACACATGGGTTTATACGTGAAGGGATTTTGGAAGGGTGTATACAAGGTCAGAATGCACACATGCTTCGATATTTTGTAACATCAGAACGCGGTACTCCTAAAAATGAACCACTTGCAGACGAAATTATGCAAATTAGTTTAGCCAAACAAGCAGACAGTAGTGTCTTAAAGGCGCTGCCAGACGATTGTAGTGTTCGTTGGGCTAAACTGCAAGATGAAGAAGAGCTGGCTAATCTGTATCAAGTTGTCTTTGAGACCTATCCAACCCCCATGCATGATCCTGAATATGTACGTAATACGATGCAAGCAGATACCCACTACGCTGTTGTAGAAGCAGGGGGGAGGATTGTTTGCGCTGCTTCTGCTGAAGTGACTCCGAATTGGGGATCAGCAGAAATGACGGATTGTGCCACTCATCCAGATTGGTTAGGGAAAGGATTGCTTCAGCACTTATTTGTGGCTTTGGAACAACATATGCAGGAGATGGGTATTTACTATCTTTATACAATTACACGTGCCCATTCCGCTGCGATGAATGTGACAGCCGCTAAAATGGGTTATCGGTATACTGGCAGACTAATTAATAATTGTGTTATTTCAACCGGATTTGAGGATATGAATATATGGGTAAAGCCGTTACGGGCTGTTAGGGACTAATAGATTCGTAACATACTCTATGGAATGTCGGGCAGGTCTGGGTATAAAATTTGTTGCAAATGATAGGCCATGATGGCTAGCTGTAGTTGCCAGCGGTGAGATGCGTCATAAAGTGATCCCGCTGTTTTTTCCTCTATCTGCTGTAGACGATATTTAAGCGTGTGTCGGTGAATGAATAGACGTTGTGCCGTTTTTTGCCCATTCAGATACTCTTCAAAATAGGTTTGGATGGTCTCTAGCAATTGTTGCCCATGTTTTTGATCGTATTGTAGTAATGTTACTAATAATGGCTCCCAGAGCTGCTGTAAGGCCTCAGGTTGCGCGTGATAGGGAAATAGGAACTGATATCCAGATAACCGGTCAAAATGCGATACAGACTGAATTTCGGATGCTGGGAGGAGTGCTCCCCGACATTTCATAGCGTAGATCGCTTCTTGTACGGCAATTGACAAGGTATTGAAGGAAGCGCGGGGAGTACTGATCCCGATCGCCAAAGGATGCTGAGGGTACAAATCAAGCCACTTCGCAGCCACTTTTTGTACAAAAATTTCACTAGCCCTATCCTCAGGCATTAGTAATAAGATATCGGTTGCACGTACCTTACTGAGATAGGTAGGCTGATAGACCTCTGCTACCCGCTTTAATAAGGTGGGTAGCTTTTGTAGCATGGTAAAATCGTACTCTTCTGTATAAGTCGTAACCGGTATGGATAATGCAACAACAAGATGACGTGCGTGAATATGAAGGGGATAACCTAACAAACGGCTACGTGCCTCAGATTCTGCATTGAGCTTAAAGGTCCCACTTAGTAACTCATCCAAAAAATCGCCTTTTAGACGCCATTCTGCTTGTGCTACCTCCCGATCTTTACTACAAGCTAAGGCTGCTAATGTTGAGGCATGCTGTAAAGCGATAATGTCCCATTCTTGCTGGTTTGTTTGATGTTTGCGTAAGGTGATGGTGCCAAAGGTAAAACGAGCGGCTTCGATGGAATGGGTTAATTCGACAGGGTCAGGGGAGGTGGGTTCACAGTTTTGATTAGAGAATACCTGATTGGAATACTCCACTGACGGCATTCCAGCAGTAGTGGGTCTACATGTGCGTGAACATGTACGGATTAATTCATAACCTAGTACATCTGTTATTACCACTTCTCCTTGGGTGACAGCGGCTAATTCGTCTGCAATGGCAGAAAGTCCCTCACCTAGCAAGGCTACATTTAACAGTCGTTGGTGAATTTGCTCTGAATAGCGAATTAGTTCAAATTGACGATTCACGATGGGTTGAAGAATGGCTTTTGTGATGGTAGAGAAATTAAGCTCAGTGGGAATCTCAATTAAAGGGAGTCCAAACTGATTGGCTTGTTCAATAAAAAGCGCTGGAATTTCACGTAAATAAAATCCTGTATGAATGGCAACTCCACTCAATCCTCGGGCTGCCAGCGAAGGTATAAACTGATCATGTTTATCGGTGTTCATCTCCAGACCAAAACCAGTGGTAATTAGAAATTCCCCTGCTTGTAAACGTTCCAAATCCTCTACAATTTCTACAATTGTTACCCAATGAATCGGATGATTTAGTCCAGATTCCCCTGCTACCAACCTAGTGTGCACCATATCAGGTAACTGCATGGCTTCACGGATCGTTATTGACATATGCTCCTCATCCTCTCTGTTGCTTTTACATGTTTCACTTTCCGAACAAACGATCATTATACAAAATGTACAAAAAATTCTGCTTTTTATCTAGTGTTTTTTTGCCAGTAAGTAGAATGTCAGAAGGCTTGGTATTCGATACGATGAGTATAAAGTGGCGGTTGCAAAAGGAAGGGAGCACAAGAGCATGGATAGCAAAACAGAACGAAAAAGCTATGTAATTAAACCTGAATGGGGTAAACAATATCCACGAATTTCTCATGGAAAGGGAATTTACTTATATGAAGAGAGCGGAAAGCGTTATATGGATGCTTGTTCAGGGGCTGTAACTGTCAGCATTGGGCACGCAATAGATGAAATTGTCGATGCCATGAGACAGCAAGCTGAGAAGGTATCATTTGCTTATCGCTCGCATTTCAGTAGCGAAGCAGTGGAGGAATTAGCTGATATTCTTGCTACATGGGCGCCTGGTAATGTGAATTGGAGCTTTTTCGTCAGCAGTGGATCAGAAGCGACAGAGACTGCTCAAAAAATTGCGATTCAGTATTGGCAAGAACAGGGACGCATGACCAAAAATCGGATCCTGTCACGATGGATGAGCTATCACGGAATTACGATGGGAGCTTTGTCAATGTCAGGACATGTGTTAAGACGGAAGCGTTTCGTACCATTATTGGCAGATTACCCGAGCATATCGGCTCCTTATCCGTATCGAAATCAGCAGGGACTCGATAGCGAAACATACGCACGCAAGGCAGCTGACGAGTTAGAGGAGGCAATTATCAGAACGGGGGCGGAAAATGTTGCAGCATTTATAGCAGAGCCAATCATTGGCGCTTCTGGAGGTGCTGTAGTACCACCGGATGGCTATTTTGCTCGCATTCGTGAAATTTGTACCAAGCATCAAATATTATTTATAGCAGACGAAGTAATGACAGGAGTAGGGCGTACTGGTAGAAACTTTGGAATTGATCATTGGCAGGTAACTCCTGATGTGATGACGCTGGGAAAAGGAATGAGTTCGGGATATACACCGATGGCAGCTACGATGGTGAGTGATTCCATCATGCAGACTATTGCAGAAGGCTCCGGTTCTATCATGGCAGGTCATACGTACAGTGCCAACCCTCAATCAGCAGCTATATGCGTGTCTGTTTTACGTTACATGGAACAGCATCAGTTAGTGAAAAAAGCAGAGGAGAACGGAAAGTATTTATTACAACACTTAAAACAAGTAGAGCAGGAGTTTGACATTGTTGGAGAAGCTCGTGGAAAAGGACTAATGTGTGGACTAGAATTTGTGAAGAACAAGCAGACAAAAGAGCCATTTGCACTCTCACATCAGGTGACAAATCGAATTATCCAGAGAGCATTTGCTAAAGGATTAATGATTTACCCGGCTATTGGTGGTTTAGATGGAGTAGCAGGTGATGCTGTAATTATCTCTCCCCCACTCATTATTGAGCAAAATGAAATTGATGAATTGATCCATTTACTGCGTCAGACCCTACAAGAAGCGGAAGCGGAGTTCACGAAAGAGGGCATCTGGTAGAGAGGAGGAGCACATATGATTTCACAATCAACCTGGAATAAACAGGTTTCATTAGAGGATGCATTAGAGCATTTTCATGATGGGATGACATTGATGGTTGGTGGCTTCGGTGGGGTGGGCAACCCTCCTACGCTGATACAAGGACTATTAGAGAAACAAATTAGCGGATTAACACTGATTAGTAACGATACAGCTTTTCCTGACATAGGAGTCGGAAGATTAATTACACAGCGGCGGGTAAGTAAGGTCATTGCTTCTCATATTGGTTCCAATCCGAATGCAGGTGCCCAAATGACAGCGGGTGAGCTGGAAGTGGAATTTTGCCCACAAGGTATTTTAGCAGAGAGAGTTCGAGCAGGAGGAGTAGGTCTAGGAGGAATTTTATCTGATATTGGAATCGATACGATCGCTGAAAAAGGCAAAGAGAAGGTGTTAGTGGATGGGAAAACGTATTTGATTGAGACACCGTTAACTGCCCAAGTAGCTATCGTCTCTGCAAAAAAGGCAGATCGATTTGGCAATCTTGTTTTTGATACAAGTGCACGTAATTTTAACCCGTTGGTGGCAATGGCTGGTGATATCACTATCGTGGAAGCGGAAGAGATTGTTGAGATTGGACAGCTGGACCCTGAAGAAATCGTGACACCAGGAGTGTTCGTAAATTATATCGTGCAAAGTGAAGGGGTGAATTGGCGATGGGCATGGGAGAAGTATTAAAAGAAGGTACGACTGAGAGTTATCGAGAACGAATTGCTAGGCGTGCCGCTTTGGAAGTAAAAAGCGGTATGCTAATTAACTTAGGGATCGGTATTCCTACGCTTGTGGCGGATTTTATACCAGAAGAAAAAAACGTTTTGTTTCATGCTGAGAATGGCATTGTAGGCACAGGTCCCAGTCCTCAGCTTGGAGAAGAAAACCCTAATTTGTGCAACGCAGGGGGCTTTCCTGTTACTTTAATGCCCGGAGCTTCCTTTTTTGATAGCGCTACTGCTTTTGCTATCATTCGCAGAGGTTTGCTAGATATGACGATTCTTGGAGTATTAGAGGTAAGTCAGCGTGGTGATATTGCTAACTGGATTGTTCCTGGTAAACGAGTTCCAGGAATGGGAGGAGCGATGGAATTAGCACAAAAGGCTAAGAAGGTTTTAGTTCTCACCACCCATCTGGACAAAAATGGTCGTTCTAAAATTGTACGTGAGTGTAAATTGCCTCTGACTGCTCAGGGAAGTGCAGATATGATAATCACTGATATGGCAGTGATGGAAGTAAAAACAGATGGATTGCATCTATTGGAAGTGATGCATCCCTACACAGTAGCAGATGTCATTGGTGCTACCGAAGCAGAGCTATTATTTAGCGGAGAAGTAACCACTTTTTTCTAAGGGGGTAGACTACCATGAGCGTAAGCCAAACACTGACATGGCAAGAACGAATTCGTGAGCAGCTACAAATGGATCGAGAGGATGCTATAGGCTTGTTGCAAGAATGGGTGCGTGAGGCCAGTGTTCAAGGGCAGGAAGCGGGTATTCAGCAGAAAATAGCAAATCACTTGGCAATGCTGGGACTTGAAGTAGATATTTGGGAGATGACAGGTGATGAGCTTGAAAAGCTGGAGAAACATGCCTATTTTGTTTCACCGCGTGCAGAATTTACAGGGAGTCCTAACGTAGTAGGGGTATGGAAGGGAACTGGAGGAGGGCGTTCTCTTATTCTCAATGGGCACGTTGATGTTGTGCCAGAAGGGGAGCTAAATCAATGGACACAAGGACCGTTTAGCGGAGAAATTGTTGATGGGAAATTGTATGGTCGTGGGGTAACAGACATGAAAGGTGGCAATCTCTCGTCTCTATTGGCTATACAAACCTTGCAAAAGCTTGGTGTACGTCTAAAAGGAGATGTTATCTTTCAAAGTGTTGTAGAGGAAGAAAGCGGTGGGGCTGGGACTTTATCCACTATTTTACGTGGGTATAAAGCTGACGCTGCTTTGATACCAGAGCCAACAAATCTGAAAATTTTTCCGAAACAACAAGGTTCTATGTGGTTCCGTTTATTCATACGTGGCAGATCGGCACATGGAGGTACACGTTATGAAGGAGTTAGTGCCATTGAAAAAAGCATGACAGTAATTAGGCAGATTCAGCGCTTAGAGCAAGAAAGAAATCAACGAATGTCAGATCCTTTATACGCTAAATTACCCATACCGATACCTATTAATTTAGGTGTAATACAAGGAGGAAAATGGCCGTCGTCCGTTTCTGATTTGGTTACACTAGAAGGACGTATGGGTGTAGCACCTGGGGAAGAGATGGAGGAAGCCCAACAGGAAATGCAAACTGCGTTACAGAAGCTTACGGAGGAAGATGAATGGTTTGCAGATCATCCTGTTGAGTTAGAATGGTATGGAGCGAGATGGGTACCAGGTGAGGTAGATATGGACCATCCATTGCTTAAACTGTTGCAAGAGTTTTATCCATCGGTTTTAGGAGAGACTGCGGTCATAGAAGCATCGCCCTGGGGAACTGATGGTGGTTTATTAACAAAGCTGGCTGATACTCCTTCAATTATTATAGGACCAGGGGTAACCCAAGTCGCACATTATCCAGATGAGTATATCGTGCTTGATGATATTTTTGCTTGTGCTGAGCTATTCGCCCTGACTCTCATAGAGTGGTGTGAGATAGATGATTGATAAATAAACGAAAGAAAAACTATTAACCTCATAATTTTTTTAAAAAAGGTGTTGCTATTTATTTTTTTATATGCTATATTCTTTATGTAGCAACGCGGAGGGATACCGAAGTGGTCATAACGGGGCGGTCTTGAAAACCGTTAGGCGGCAACGTCACGGGGGTTCGAATCCCTCTCCCTCCGCCATACATAAAGAAGAAATAGTAAACCGATGAGCTGAGAGCTTCGTCGGTTTTTTTGTATATGTGTATAGTGTTTGCTTACCATTAGGGTAAGTATACCCCTCATGAAAAACGATGTACCACAGAAGAGAGACATAAAACATCCTGTCAGCAAAAAAAGTTTCCAATGAATATAAAATATACCGTGTACGAAAAATCCCGGTTCGTAGCCTGAGAATAGGCGTGAACCGGGATTTTTTACGAAGCATTTTTAGATAAAACGAATGTATTGGCTATTACGGTGTTGATTTGCCATCAGAAGCCTTCTGAATATGCTGTTGAGCCAATTCACCTAGGTCGTTAATATTAATGGAGAAATTAAAATTCTTATAGTAGACAGTGGCTTTCGGATCGCCTTTTTTGCCTTCGATACGGATATTCGTAGTTTTAATTTCATAACTTCCATCGTCGCGGAAATTGTAAGTGGCATCTTTAATTTCAGAATCGATTAAAGGTCTTACAGTAGATGTGAACACTTCATCGACACCGTTTACCACTTGGCGTCCCATGTTCATCACTTCGGTTGGCGTATAATTGAAACCAAAGACCAGAATAGCTCCGACGACCAGACTAAATAAAACAATTTTGTACAAAGCTTTTAGAAAAAAATTAAGCACAAACACTGCCAATAAGACCAGAATAAGAATCATCCAATAGTCTTTGGCAAATGTAATGAGTTGGTCCATTGTTACAAAGTCACTCCTTCATGAAACGGTAAGAACCATAAGTCTATTGTAGGAACTTACCAATTACTTATTTAGTCTATCATACACAATCTAGTGAACGGATACAAACTCCACAACAATTTTAGAAAAAAATATTTAAAAAATGCTTGTCTTTTTAATTTGGGTTTAGTATAATAATACTTGCTGATGTATTTCGTGATTCGAAATTGTTTTTTACATAATGTCTATCAGCAGTTATATGGAGGGATACCGAAGTGGTCATAACGGGGCGGTCTTGAAAACCGTTAGGCGGCAACGTCACGGGGGTTCGAATCCCTCTCCCTCCGCCATATTACTTAAATGGGAAGCCGATGACTTGTTCATCGGCTTTTTTACTTTCATAAAAACAATTGGCTATACAATGTAACGAGCTGACTAGGATATGGATAATCAATCTTAGATAGCAATCGTTTGAAGCATTGAGATTACGGGTATCGATAATTGTAAATAAATATCATAACGAAGACATCACACGAATGAAGTGTGAATGGGCAATCACTTTTTTCCAAAAATACCTTGACGGTCAACAAAAAGCAGAGTACACTAATCTCTGTACTGACTGGTCAGTTTATATGGGGGTACATATTAATGAGCAAAAAGAAGGATTTAATTTATGAGAGTGCCCTGCAAGCATTTGCCCAATATGGGTATACGGATACAACGATGGATACAATTGCAGAATTTGCCCAGGTAGCAAAGGGGACGTTGTATTACCACTTTAAGACGAAGGAGGAGTTATTCTATTATGTAAATCAAAAGGGAGTGGAAATGCTAATGGAGTCCGTCAAAGGGGCGACGGAAGATACCACCATGACGCCTCAGGAACGTCTTTTGCACGTACTAGATGAGCATTTGCGCTTCTTTTCGAATAACAGTGAGTTTTGTCTGTTGCTGTTAAGCTTCTCCTCAGGAGATATAACACGAGATAATATGGTTCGAACATTATTAGGCAATTATTTTTCTTTAATGGAGAAATACCTGGCTAACATGCAGGAACAAGGGTTTATAAAAAGCGATATGGAAACGCAGACAGTTGTATCCGCTCTGTTTGGGAGTATTGGATTTGTCGTTCTTCGCAAGATGTTCCGTAATGAGCCAGTTTATACGCTAGAGACCAGAGATACATTACTCATCCTATTTAAAGGGGCTCTGGGACTCGCTTAAATTGCGAATTGGAGTGGAGAAGGTTATGAGAGAGAATAAAAAGATGATGGTTGGTTTGGTGGGGCTTGTAGCAGCTATCGTACTTTTAGGTGGATACTTACTGTTTTCTGAAAAGAATAGTTATGCGGGAGGCTCTGCGAAGCAAGTAACTGCTGTTGTAGAAGGTACTGAAGTAGATCTAGCCTTCAAGGTCCCAGGAACAATTGACAAGATTGAAATAAAAGAGGGCGACATCGTAGTGGAGGGTCAACTCCTAGCTGTGCTTGGAAGCGATGAAATTACAGCAAAACGCGATCAGGCAGCAGCAGCGTACCAGTTAGCTCAAGCAAAATTGGAACAGGCCAAAAAAGGGGTTTCCATCACCAGTGGGTCAAGTGATGCAACGGTGAAGCAGGCCCAGGCAGCTCTACAAGCAGCTCAAGCAAATTTGCAAGCTAACAAAAATGGAGCTCGCCCAGAAGAGATCGCGCAATTAAAAGGGAAACTTCAAGCAACAAAAACAGCGCGTGATTTGGCTCAGACGAACATGAAACGGATGCAGGATTTATTAAAAGAAGGGGCTATTCCAAAAATTAAATTAGAAGAGTCTCAGGCTGAGTTTGAGAAATACTCTGCTGAATATACTTCAACACAAGAACAATTAAACATGGCACAGAAAGGTGCTCGTCCAGAACAGATTGAAGCACTTACTGCTCAAGTAAACCAAGCGAATGCAGCATACCAAAATGCGATTGCAGGCCTTGGTCAGGTAGGATTACGAGAATCTGATGTCAAATCAGCGGAAGCAGGCGTAAAACAAGCAAAAGGTGCATTGGATGAAGCTGAAGCATATTTGCGTAATACACAGATGATTGCACCTGTTAGCGGTGTGGTAAAATCGATTTCCTCACAAAAAGGGGAACTTGTGGCACAAGGCTCTTCCATCATGACAATTCAAGTAGAAAACGATAAATTCGTAAAAATGTATGTAGATGAAAACCAACTTGGCAGCGTGAAAGTGGGAGAGAAAACTACGCTGTTTGTTCCAAGTTTGAATAAAGAAGTTAATGCAACTGTACAAATGGTAGCACCAGCGGCAGATTTTGCGACGAAGAAAGCAACTCAGGAACTAAACTCCCGTGATTTGCGAGCGTTCCAAGTGAAATTGCAAGTGGAGGATAAAGATGTACGCCCTGGCTTTACTGTCGAATGGCACCTAAAAGGGGCTGGCGCTCGTGAATAGCTTTTGGCAATTAGTAGCTGACGAATGGCGATCCGTCTATACTAACAAAACGATTCGAAATATTGTATTTCTTGTGCCATGTGTCTACATGCTGATGTTCGGATACCTGTATCAGGAAAAGCGTGTGATGGAGATACCTACAGTGGTAGCAGACTTAGATCAAACCGAATTAACACGAGAATTAATCAGAGCGATTGACAATGATCAAACGTTCTCTGTAACAAGTGTAGTTACAACAGAAGAACAGCTACAACATCTGATGACTTATGAAGAGGCGCAAGTTGGGTTTATCATTCCAAAAGGCTTGACCGTCAACGCTAAATTGGGTAAACCAACAGAGATTTTAAATCTGATTGATGGAAGTAACATGATGATTTCAAATACATCTGTTCGTGCTGCGAGCTCTCTAGTGAAAACCATTTCTGGTGGAGTGACGTTAAAAAAGTTAGAGGCAAAAGGTGAATGGGGTAGTGCGGCAACAAACTTTGCAACAGGGATTGACTACCGTTATCGTATACTACATAATCCAACCTTTAACTATCTAGCATTCATGATCTTTGGATTAGCAGGAACTGTATTGCAACAGGTGGCATTCTTGAGCGTTTCTTTAAGCGTAACTCGTCAAAAAGAAGAAGGAACTTGGATGGATACCTTGAAGGGAAATGGGTTTATAAAAATTGCGCTCAGTAAAATAACAACTCATATGATCCTTGCCATGTTTAACTTTTTACTAACATATGTATTGATCTTTAAATTTTTTGCTGTTCCATACTACGGAAGCCTAAGCTTACTTTTCCTATGTGGATTTATTTTCAATCTAGCAGTAGTCGCAATTGGATTTGCTATTTCGTTTTTCTCTTCCAATATGCTACAAGCTACTCAAACAGCCATGTTAATTGCAGTACCATCATTTATGCTATCTGGATGGACTTGGCCAATCACTTCCATGCCAACAGTGATTGCAATCATAGCAAAATCCTTGCCGCTCACTTATTTCTTACATTCGGTACGAGAAATTATCAGTAAGGGACATGGATGGGAATTTGTTAGTACCGACAACATCATACTGCTCTTTATGATTGTCGTTGCGCTATTTGTGGCATTCGTTACGTATATGTTTCAGAAGAAAAATACGAGAACAAACTATCAATCTTAATCAGAAACTGTTGTTATAAAATAAAAACTTCTTGTAACTCCGGGGTAGTTTTTTTACAATAAACGTAAATCTTTATATCTGTTGCCCTAAGGAGGATTCTCTATGTCAGACGCTCATGTAAAACAGTTATGCGAAGATACCTTTATGCGGTTGAAGAAGGTTAGCATAGAAGTGGAGAGATTCCTAAATCAAACTACTTTAGCAGATTTGGTTGAAAGATCCGGGGATGCTCAAGAGTATGAAGCTTACTATGGTAGCTATCTTTCTGATTTACGTCGTTTGTTGGTTTATGCAGAGAATGCCTATGAGAAATTGGGAATCTGTCTTCGACGCGCTCGCTTTAACGAGGAGTTTGCTGAAGAAGCACTCTACCAGGTGTACCACACCTGTGTAATTAATTTTTACTATCCCAAAGGCGAGGTTTACGATGAGGATGGCAGGTACTCGTACACAGGGCAAGACTGCATTATTTTCCGCAAAGAGGTTACTCCTGATCTAGAGAGCCTAACATTAGGTTTGTCGAGAATCTTTGAGCCTCTACGTGATGAATTGCAGTACTATGAAACAGATTACATTACGAAAAAGCGGATGCAACCGAGCAATTAACAGGAGAATGGGTTTACGAAGTAACTTATTTTTATAACGGCATTATATTTAGGTGGGGACCTTTCGAATTTGAAGGGTCTCTTTTTCTCTAATAATATGTTGTATGCTTTCTTTTTCTATTATACAAATAAATCTGAAAATTGAAAGGGATGATATGTACGAAAAGTGTCAATTTTTTTGACTTTTTGTGTCTGTATACAAAATTTTACATAAATGAACTGATTTTCTTTTATAAAGAATAGGCTTTCCAATAATTTTAATGGAAATGAAGTATTGAAACAAAATCTAGATTCCATTTTAAGGAAAGCCTATTTTTACATAGTTTTTACATTAGTACAGGAAGTTTCAGAGAAGTAATAGCTTGATCTACCTGCTGTAGATATGATTTTCGGATCGTTTCTTCCACATATGGTACTTCTGCAAAATTGTGATAGATAACCGGATCAAATCCAGCGAAACGCAAAATACCATCCACGACTTGTTTCTTAACAACCTCATCCAATCCACTCGCCTGCATTTCTTGCTGTGATTCTCGTGTTGTTGTAAAAACGAGGGCTTGTTTACCAGTTAACAGACCAACAGGGCCAGATTTTTCATATTTAAAGGCAAACCCATCAGAAAAGATACGATCAATGTAGCCTTTCAGAATAGCTGGTTGTGACCACCACCAAACTGGATAGATCATAATCAAAAGATCAGATTCCGTGAGTATGGTTTGTTCCTCTTCAATGGCCTTTGGGACTTGCTCTGTTTCTAATCCGTGCATATCAGCAGGCGAAAAAATAGGTGAAAATTTTTGCTCATACAAATTACGTAAGGTTGGGGTTATACCATGCTGGTGTAAGCTCTCTGTTACTTGCTGTAAAATAGCGTGATTAAAGCTCTGAGATCCGGGATGAGCAAACAATATGACGGCTTTCAATGACACCGCATCCTTTCATTTGGGACTATACTTTATTGCTGGTGAGTACGAAACGACTGAAGATAACGACCGATCAGATGCTCTATAAAACGCTGGAAACCAGTGACTGGAGCTTGGTTACCAGTGGAAGGTGTAGATGGGGGAGGTGATAAAGGTGCAGCTTCCTGTCCCATTTGACTTTGCTGTAGTGCTTTTTTTACATTGATATATCCGTACCCAAATAACGAATCCTTACCTGGTGTACCCAAGTCTGTTGCTGTTTTCTCTAAGATTTGTCTGACCTGCCTGTTGCTAAGAGTTGGATTGACAGAACGGAGTAAACTGGCTACAGCTGCAACATGTGGACAAGCCATAGATGTACCTGACAATGCGGCATAGTCTTTGTGTATATAAGTACTAGGTATATCTACTCCTGGTGCAACTAAACTAACCGTTTTCCCATAATTAGAGAAATCAGCTAGATTCTCATCCTGATCGACGGCTGATACGCCAATTACTTCTGGAAAAGCAGCAGGGTAACTAGGCTGCTCACTTGCATCGTTCCCAGTGGCTGCTACAAGAACTACATCATTTTGATAAGCATACGTACATGCTGCCTTCAGGGCTGCGGAGGACACGTAGTTACCTACACTTAAATTAATGATAGAGGCCCCATGGTCAACAGCCCACTCAATTCCTTGTGCGATGTCGATGGCACTGCCACTACCGTCTGCTCCAATTGCTTTAACAGGCATAATTTTACTTTTCCACGAAATACCGGCTATCCCATCCTGATTATTGGTACGAGCGGCGACAATTCCTGCTACATGTGTACCGTGACCGTTATCATCTTGTGGACGCTTACCGACATTTATTACGTTGTATCCATTCACCAATTTCCCTTTAAACTCAGGATGGGTTAAATCAACCCCTGTGTCGACTACGGCTACAATGACCTGACTGGAGCCTTCAGTAATTTCCCAGCTTTGTTCCATCCCAAGCTGGCTTAGGTTCCATTGATAGCGTTTGTAGTAGGTGTCATTAGGCTGTTTATTTGGCAACAGTAAATAATTTGGCTCGGCATACACTGAGTCTGGATGTTCTGCAAAATACCTCATAAGCTGTTCAGTAGATAGTGAGCGAGATTTAATGATCATTGCTTTTTTAAAGTCCTTTTTTACATAGCCATCTACCTTACGTAGCATCTTCTGTAAATCTTGATTGGAAGGGCGGGGAGTGAAGTGAACCACTACCTCTCGCTCCACATAATGGCTCTTATCCTTTTTGTTGTGATGAATGGTCTTGATATGCTGTCGACGCTCCATATCTCGGCGCATGTCTCGAACTTGTTCTACATAGTTAATTTTGGGAACCCGCACTTCATCTTGGGTCACGGTAGGTGGTTCTTTTTTGTTTTCTAAAGTCCGTGAGGTAGGGGATTTCACTGCTTGCGGCATTTGTTTTCCTGGAGTGAGCCAATGACCTCCCGTAAACAAAACACCTGCTAAAAGGCCAACAAATAATAGTGTAAAGATGGTTTTCACTCAAACTCCTCCCCACATTTGATTATCCTTAGCCTTTACGTTTACCGGTTCTTTATGACGGAAAATCTTAGTGGGGCAAATGGTTAAAAATAAAAGGTACAAAGCAAACTAAAAGAGGAACGAATGATAAATGACCAATGGAGGTATGTAAGTTGGCTAACCAAAAAAATGAGGCTTTCAATAAAAAGACTTCAAGTAATCAGTACGTCACGAAATCATATGATATCAATGATTACCAAAGCAATGACATGCAGAGTAAAGGGTTAGCAGTGACCCATGAGCAGGTAAGTGATTCCTATGCGCTAGGGACTGTTGACGAGACAAACATACGAGAAGAGGATAGCGAGGCAAGCGTCCGTACAGAGTAAAAATAAAGGCATCTCCTACTATTTATCTAATTGTAGGAGATGCCAATCATATTATTTTGTGAAAATAGCCAATTTCGTTTCATTATCAAATAGATGAATTTTATGTAGATCCATGCCTATACAGATACTACTACCTACCTTGATATATTCGCGAGCATCCAATTTAGCTACCATTTGATTCGTTTGGGTATTACTAAAATAAATGTACTGGTCAGGGCCCATATTTTCCACTACTTCAATTACAACGCTTAGCCTATTATCCAGAGCTAGAGTGGACGTTTGTGACAAAAAATCATAACAGTGAAAATCTTCAGGACGGATGCCAAAAATAACTTTCCTTCCGACATAGCTTTTGTTTCTGACAATGTTGGCTTTATCTTGCGGAAGGACCACCTGAAATCCATTACTAACAAAATAAATTTGATTAACGATTTCCTCTAATATTCCAGGAATGAAATTCATGGGAGGAGAACCAATATAGCTAGCAACAAATTGGTTTGCTGGATAATGATAGATCTCAGCAGGAGATGCCACTTGCTGAATGCAACCTTCTTTCATAACGACAACCCGTTCCCCCATAGTCATTGCTTCATTCTGATCATCAGTTGCATAAATAATAGTGGATTCTCTACGTTTATGTAAGGTCGCAATTTCAGATCTCATCTGCACGCGTAATTTTGCATCAAGACTGGAGAAGGGTTCATCCATTAGAAAAACTTGTGGCTGTCGTACAATGGCCCGACCTAGGGAAATACGTTGACGTTGACCACTTGATAAGGCTCTTGGTTTACGATATAACAGATGGGTAATATCGAGAATTTGGGCTATATCTCTAATTCGCTTGTCAATCTCCTCTTTTGAATATTTGCGTAATGTAAGTCCAAAAGCCATATTTTCATAAACGTTCATATGTGGATAAAGCACATAACTTTGGCAGATCATAGAAATATTGCGATCCTTAGGGCTAACATCATTTACTATTTGTTCTCCAAGATAAAGGTTTCCTTGGCTAATATCTTCTAGTCCTGCGATCATACGCAAAGTAGTTGTCTTACCGCAACCAGAGGGACCTGTAATTACTAAAAATTCTCTATCTTGAATGTCCAAATCAAAATCAGAAACAGCAGTTACACTACCTGCATAACGTTTATAAACATGCTGAAGACGCACGAGAGTCATGTCTGAAATCTCCTTTAAAGCGCTTTTGCTAAGCTGTATGTTAGAGGTGGTACGATTGAACAAAACAAATTCTAAGGTGACCTTAAGCTAGAGGGGAACAACCTCAGCAAAAGGTAGCTAGTAGGATGAGTCACATCTTAAAAGAGTATGTACTCGGGGATGAATATGAGTATGAGCTGAGTCTACTTACTCCACGTTTTTAAATATCTAACCGTTATATTAGCCTGTTTTCATACAAAAACAAAGTAGGGGATCTTTCACTCACCTAAATGTATGGATCGTGTAACCTGATACTCTCAAGGTAATGAGGGAGCCAGCTTCGCTCCCACTATGCCGATGGTGCCATATTCATGGGTAGCGTTGATTTATCTAAAATGTTAGAATAATCAAAAGGTTAAGAGGAATTGGTTATTAAATGGAGAAATATGTATGTCGGAAGACCTCTCAGTACATGAACCTAGAGAATCGGAGAGTGAAGGATATGAAGGTTGAAAGCATTCCAGCAACACAAGAAAATAGTAACTTAACAGATTACGATCACATTTATGAAACCTTCCAATGGGAAGATGTTGAGAAACAATTCAGTTGGTACGAGACTGGGAAGGTTAATATGGCCTATGAAGCGATTGATCGTCATGCTAATTCAGAAAAGAAAGATAAAGTAGCGCTTGTCTATAGTGATTCTATACGAGAAGAAAGCTATACCTACGGTGACTTAAGTAGGCTTTCTAATCGTTTTGCTAACGTACTTCATGATTTGGGAGTAAATAAAGGAGATCGCGTATTTATTTTCATGCCACGTACTCCAGAGCTGTATGTTAGCTTGTTGGGGGTTTTAAAGAATGGGGCTATTGTAGGGCCTTTATTTGAAGCTTTTATGGAGGCTGCTGTTCGTGATCGACTAGCAGATAGCGAAGCAGTAGCTATCGTAACAACTCCGAACTTACTACCGCGAGTTCCGGTTAAGGAGCTTCCTCACCTCAAGCATGTGATTTTAGTGGGAGCGAAAGATGAGGTAACAGAGGGACAAGTAAGCTATGAGAAACAAATGGAACAAGCTTCCGACGAATTCGACATGGTTTGGTTGAATCGAGAAGATGGTATGATTTTACACTATACGTCAGGTTCAACTGGAAAACCAAAGGGAGTATTACATGTGCACAATGCTATGATTCAGCATTTCCAAACAGGAAAATGGGTGCTGGATTTAAAAGATGATGATGTTTATTGGTGTACCGCCGATCCAGGATGGGTGACGGGAACCTCTTATGGTATCTTTTCTCCTTGGCTGAATGGTGTAACTAATGTTGTGCGTGGTGGCCGATTCACACCAGATGACTGGTACAGAACGCTTGAGAAAAACAAGATTACCGTTTGGTACAGTGCCCCAACAGCTTTCCGCATGCTGATGGGAGCAGGCGAAGAATCAGTTCAAAAATATGATCTTTCTTCTTTACGTCATATATTGAGTGTAGGAGAGCCTCTTAATCCAGAAGTTGTGTATTGGGGTATGAAGGTATTTGAAAAACGTATTCATGATAACTGGTGGATGACAGAAACAGGTGGACAATTAATATCAAATTATCGAAGCATGAAAATTAAGCCTGGTTCCATGGGCAAACCAATACCGGGTGTCTATGCGACCATTTTGGATAATCAAGGAAATGAATTGCCACCAAATCGCATGGGGAATTTGGCTATTAAAGCGGGCTGGCCATCTATGATGCGGGCAATCTGGAAGAATCCAGCCAAGTATGAAGAGTATTTTCATATACCTGGATGGTATATTTCAGGTGATTCTGCTTATAAGGATGAGGAAGGTTATTTCTGGTTCCAGGGGCGTATTGACGATGTAATTAATACTTCTGGTGAACGTGTTGGACCATTTGAAGTAGAGAGTAAATTGGTTGAACATCCTGCTGTTGCTGAAGCCGGGGTCATCGGGAAACCAGACCCAGTACGTGGAGAAGTAATTAAAGCCTTTATTGCTCTTCGTGATGGATATGAGCCAAGCGATACGCTGATGGATGACATCAAGCGATTTGTCAAAGAAGGGTTGGCAGCACATGCAGCACCACGTGAGATTGAGTTCCGCGATAAGTTGCCAAAAACTCGTTCTGGTAAAATCATGCGTCGTGTGCTAAAAGCGTGGGAGTTAGGTTTACCGACCGGAGATTTATCTACTATGGAAGACTAAAGGCATAATAAACAAGCGGTCGAATGAATTCGGCTGCTTGTTTATTTTCAGATATAAATGAAAATTATGTTTACTTAAAAAATTGCTTGCAAAATAGAGCTAAATTCGCCTACTTTTATTATAAATACTTATCATATAAAGAGAGTAGGTAAATTCCTGTGAAAGTAAACCTCATCAAGCAGAACCTGCCCCTTGAAACAGAAAACCAACAAATGAAATCTGAGAGTCATCACTTCATTGCTATACCGTTTGTTCATTCAAGAGCGATGTACATAGCCATTCTATTGATTCATATCTTAGTCATATGGTTTGCCCTTCAAATAGAGCCTGCGCATCCTGAGGGAGTTACCTATGCTTTACTTGCCTTGCATTTTATTACGATTGTCATGGGAATTTGGATTTCTATTCAGCCTTATGAACATCGAAGACAAGTTTTAAGCCTGCTGTTCCATGCGTATTATGGTTTTCTAACCTCTGTTGATTTGTTATTTATTTCAGGAAAACTTATACATACCTTTTTTAATGTAACAGCGTGGTGGATGTACGCCTTACTTGGTGTGATTTATGTAGGAGCCGGTCTTGAAATTAGTACCGCTGGCAAGTGGCGCCCTATCCTAACTTCTCAGCAACGAGATTGTTTGGATAAGAAGATTGTAACAGCAGAGCAAGTAAAGAAGAGAGAGAAACGGTTTACAAATGCATCACTCATTATTTTATGTCCATTGGCTTTATTATTTGTTTTACCTTACACAACAACAAGACAGATTAGCATGGTATTTCTTTTATTTGTTACAGCATTATTATTTTTATTATTTGTACGTCAGTTGTCCCTCTATAAGACGGCTCGCAAACATCCGACTTGGATTGTTTACCAAATACAGAGAAAACAGCGACGGAAATCAGTAGGTGGCTAAAGCTGACATTTGGGGAATATGACTTTCTTCTGTTATACTGAAAAAGGAATAGACAGAAGATTGGTACATAGAGCGGGGGAGTCGAAGTGAAGAAACCATATATAGCCATGACAATTGCAGGTTCCGATAGTGGAGGAGGAGCTGGAATACAGGCGGATCTTAAAACCTTTCATCAAAGAGGAGTTTATGGTACCAGTGCTCTTACTGCTATTACCGCTCAAAACACACAGGGTGTTCACGGTGTTCACGTAATGACACCAGAGTTCGTTTCAGATCAAATCAGAGTAGTATTGGATGACCTGCCTGCTGAAGCTATTAAGACAGGCATGCTGGCTAATGCTCCAATTATCGAAGCGGTAGCCGAACAACTCCGCAAGCATCATGAAACAAAATTGGTTATTGATCCTGTTATGGTTGCTAAAGGCGGTGCCAAATTACTTCAGGATGAAGCGGTGCAAGCGCTTTTGACGCATCTTCTTCCCCAAGCTTACGTTATTACTCCCAATTTACCGGAAGCTGAAGTTTTAGTAGAGAGAACCATTGAAACCTTGTCTGATATGAAGGAAGCAGCAAAACATCTCCACGATTATGGAGTAGCTCATGTAATCATGAAAGGTGGGCATATGCTTGATCATCGACTGACCGATATATTATTTGATGGTCAGCATTTTCATGAAATTGAACATGAACGAATTCCCACTCGACATACACATGGAACAGGCTGTACATTCTCAGCATGTCTTACAGCTGAATTAGCTAAAGGTGCTGATGCTGTAACTGCTTTTCATACCGCACAGCAGTTTATCGTAACAGCTATTCAGACGGCACCGAATCTTGGCTCTGGTCATGGGCCAACAAACCATTGGGTTCAACTCCCACTCTAAGTTACCTCATGATGGAAGCCCTCTCTCGTTTATTATCACGATTTTACAAAAAAAATTGAAATAAATCTTGACGGGAGAGGTGTGCTTTGTTAGACAGATCGCATATGATAGTAGAATAATTATTCTGTTTTTTACCTTTTTCTGGATAGAATTATCTATAGATGTAAGCGTTTTCGTAAATTAAGGAAGGAGTGATGCTTCATGTGGGTTAAATGGGTAAGTATACATCAGTCGTATGGTTTGCCGAGAGCAGCTGAGGATTATCGGCAGAGATTAAAACTGGCTCATATCCGAAGTAGAATTACGTCCAAAAAGAGCGGAGCAACCTTCATTTATAATCTCCAGGTTCCTATTGGAGAAAAAGACAGGGCATTGCAGGTACTTCATACTATGAAGAAAGAAATGCAATTATAATAACCAATATTCACCTTGCTACTGATGTGTTAAACACGGAAATGCTAGTAGTAAGGGGAGTGATAACATGACTACTCAGGTATTGGAAAGACCATCCACTGCCAAGCAGGTCTTTGGAAATCAGACAGGGGAGAATGGAACAACAGGTCCAACTCGATATTTTGAACCCGATTTAGTTTATTTTGAACCAGATGCGCTTACCTTTCCACTAGGTAAACAACTGCATGAGAAATACCAGAAATCAGACATCCCTATAAAAATGACAACAAGCCACAATCAAGTACGTGGGATTCCGGGAGAAACGGACCTGCAACAGTACCGCAATGCTAAACGTACTTTAGTGGTTGGCGTCAAAAAAACACTTAAATTCGAACAGTCTAAGCCGTCTGCTGAATATGCGCTTCCCCTTGCAACGGGATGTGCTGCTCACTGTCACTATTGCTATCTAAACACAAATATAGGTACAAAACCATATGTTCGTGTCTATGTTAATACAGACGAAATTTTAGCAAAGGCAGAAGCATATATACAGGAGCGTATACCTGAAATCACTCGATTTGAAGCGGCTTGTACATCAGATCCGATTAATATTGAACATATAACGGGAAATCTAAAAAAAGCGATTGAATTTATGGGAAGGCAACCATTGGGCCGGTTACGCTTTGTAACCAAGTTTCATCAAGTCGACTCTTTACTGGATGCAAAGCATAACAAGCATACCCGTTTTCGTTTTAGTATGAATGCAGATTATGTCATTCGTAATTTTGAACCGGGAACATCATCTTTTGAACAGCGTATTGAGGCAGCGGGGAAGGTAGCTATGGCAGGATATCCACTGGGATTTATTATTGCACCACTGTATTGGTTTGAGGGCTGGGAAGCAGGATATACAGATTTGTTGGAACGTCTCAGCTCACGACTTGATGATGATGCCAAAAAGGATATCACCTTTGAATTGATACAGCACCGATTTACTAAAATAGCCAAAGGACTAATTCTAAAGAGATACCCGAAAACAAAATTAATCATGAACGAAGAAGAACGGAAATATAAATGGGGGAAGTATGGGAAGGGCAAGTATATCTACCCTGATATCCAAGCCAATGCATTAAAGACACACATGCAAAAAGAGATCGTTCGGCTCTTTCCAGATGCTAAGATTGAATATTTTACGTAAGCCCATGCTAGGAGTAGACGGCTTCTTCTGGACGCGTATAACAAAAAGATCGTGCAGGTATATGTCCTCGCATGATCTTTTTGCATATATGCACAGTAGCATCACCTATGTAACAAAATTCAGGGTAGGAATGAAAATAGATTACTAGACAAGTAACGTTCTCCACTGTCTGCACAAATGGCAAGCACGTTTTTTCCAGGACCCAATTGTTTGGCTACCTGCAAAGCTGCATAAACTGCTGCACCTGAAGAAGGACCAACTAAGATCGCCTCTAGTCGAGCAAGATTACGTGTGGTCTCAATTGCTTGCTCATCAGTTATATGAATGATTTCATCGTAAATTTGTTGATTGAGAATTGATGGTATAAAACCTGGACTTGTACCTACAATTTGATGGGGACCTGGTTTTCCGCCTGCTAATACAGGTGATCCAGAAGGTTCTACTACGGATATGTGCAGAGCTGGATAATGCTGACGTAATACTTCACCACATCCTGTAATGGTCCCACCTGTGCCTGCCGTTGCCACAAATCCATCAAGCGAGTCCCCCATCTGTTGAATAATTTCTAAAGCAGTGGTATGACGATGAATATCTGGATTGGAAGTATTCTCGAACTGCATTGGGATAAAGCTGTTTGGAATGCTAGCGGCTAACTCGTGGGCTTTACGGATGGCACCCGCCATTTTTTCATCGCCAGGGGTGAGAACGACCTCTGCTCCGTAAGCACGTAACAGTTGAATACGCTCGCGGGTCATCGTATCTGGCATAACAATAAGGCAAGGGTATCCTTTAGCGGCACATGCCATTGCTAAACCAATGCCTGTATTGCCGCTGGTTGGTTCGATGACGGTAGAATCGGCTAAAAGGTTTCCTGCTTTTTCTGCTTCTACAAGCATATGGTACGCAGCTCGGTCTTTGACACTGCCACTCGGATTATATTTTTCTAATTTGACAAAGACCTGTGCCATGTCTGGGCTTACCAATCGATGTAGCTGGACAATCGGAGTTTGACCGATTAAATCAGCCATGGTTTGAGCAACACGCATGTACTATTCCTCCCTGTGACTTTTTTCCCGGTAATTCTTAATTACATAATAACATATCGGAATTGTATGTATAATGACTTGTTACCTAGGCAATATGTTTTTTCCTTTCGACAAATGATTGTTTTACATGGTAAAATGAAATTCGTTTTGGTTTTACTGGGAGGGGTACAGATACGTATGAAATCCATTTTTATTACGGTGGAAGGCCCGATTGGGGTTGGCAAAACCTCTTTGTCAAAGGCGATTAGCAAGCAGTGGGGCTTGGAGCTTTTGGAAGAGATTGTGTATGAGAATCCATTCTTGGACAAGTTCTATGAAAATATTTCGGAGTGGAGCTTTCAGACTGAGATGTTCTTTCTTTGCAATCGATATAAACAATTACAAGATATAACCAAACGGCTGCAAAATGGGTATTCCGTTGTGGCTGATTACAATATTTTTAAGAATACAATATTTGCTAAACGGACATTGAGTGAAGATAATTTACCGAAGTACCAGCAAATTTATGGTATCTTGACCAGTGATATTCCTCAAGCTAATTTAGTCATTTATTTAAAAGCTTCTGTCGAAACGGCGATGCAACGGATAGCACTACGTGGTCGTGAGATGGAGCATATGATTGAACGGACTTATATGGAGAATTTGATCTCAGATTATGAGGAATTTATGCACCAATTTCAATTGTTGCATCCAAAAATCCCTGTACTGACAATTGAATGTGACCAACTTGATTATGTACACCAACCAGAAGATTTGGATTATGTCATAAAGCGTGTCGCAGAATTTTTGCCTAACAATCTTACTAAACAGCGATAAGGAGTTAATCATGTCGGTTTTTCAAACGAATCAATTGCGTGAAAAGTATCAAATTCCAAGCGATGCGGTCATTACGATTGCTGGAATGGTGGGTGTGGGCAAATCAACGTTTACGAAAGCGCTAGCTGATTTGCTTGGATTCCGTGTTTCCTACGAAAAAGTAGACAACAATCCTTATTTAGACCTTTTCTATGATGATTTATCGCGGTGGGGTTTTCATTTACAAATCTTTTTCCTAGCAGAACGCTTCAAGGAACAAAAACGTATCTTTGACTACGGTGGAGGATTTGTGCAAGACCGGTCTATTTATGAAGATACAGGCATCTTTGCCAAGATGCTACATGATCAGGGCAATATGACGGATGAGGATTATCAGACCTATACACATCTATTCGAAGCAATGGTGATGACGCCTTATTTTCCACACCCAGACGTACTGATTTCGCTAGAGGGAAACTACGAGGATATCATTCATCGCATTCAAGAACGCGGCCGTCCAATGGAACAACAAACACCCCTCAGCTATTGGGAGGATTTGTATGCTAGGTATGACGATTGGATTAATAATTTTACATCTTGCCCGGTTTTGCGTGTTAATATCAATGAATACGATGTGATGGACGATATCAACTCTGTAGAAGTTGTACTGGCACGTTTGTCTGATAAAATTAATACAGCTCGTCACTATAGACGCTAGTAGTGCCCGACGGCTTTGCTGAAAAGAACAAGCAAAGCCGTCGTTTTGCTACAACGATGTGGAATAGCTAAGGCTTTGGATTTTGATTATCTAGGGTGAAGAGCTTGCCTGGTCAGAGATCGTAAAGCTAAGTTTTCTTCAAACAGGCAAATGTAAAAGGTTCAGATCGGGGTATGATATAATAACCGAAGTAGTTACAGATGTAACAGACGAAATGAGAATCAAAGGAGTAGAGAGCATGGGAGACGCTTGGTTTGAAAAAAGCTTCCGAGAAGACTATCTGCTGGTATACCAGCATCGAGATGAGGCTTCTGCGGATCAAGAAATACATAATTTATTGGAACGTTTACCTATTAAACGTGAGGGAAGAGTTCTAGACTTATGCTGTGGGAGCGGTCGACATTCACGAGCTCTTGTAAAACGTGGCTATGAGGTAGTGGGAATCGATTTATCTTCCGTGCTGTTAGAGCAGGCCGAGCTACTTAATGATCCACAGCAGGTTACGTACTATCAGTATGATATGAGAGACATTCCGTTTGAATCGGAATTTGATATTGTTGTTAATTTGTTTACGAGCTTTGGATATTTTTCTGATGACCAAGAGAGTGCTCAGGTTGTTAAAAATATGGCGAAAGCTTTACGTTCGGGTGGAGAAGTCGTTATTGATTACCTTAACCCTAGTTATGTAAAAGAACATCTGGTTCCAAAATCTGAACGAGAAGCAAATGGCTTATTGATTACAGAACGTCGTCGTCTTGAAGATGGTTTTGTAAAAAAAGAGATTTCGATCCACGATGCTGAAGAAAGAGAGCCACGTATCTATCAGGAGCAGGTTCGATTATTTGAACTAGAACAGATGATGGGCATGCTAGAGGATGCTGGATTTATCAAGATTCAAGTCTTTGGTGACTACGCCTTCCAACCATACGACAAGGAAAGCTCTCCACGTATGATTTTTCATGCAATAAAAAAGTAAAGTCGAAAAAAGGAAACGTTTACAAATAAAAAAAGCTTTTCAAAAGAGTACGGTAGCGGGTAAGCTAACAGATAAAGTGCTACTCTTTCAGAATAAAAGGAGGTAACTATGGATATTCATAACCATGCTGCCCTTATGGAAATACTAGATAAAGCATATGTGAATCAGAAAGTACAAGTCACTTATACAGACTGGGAAGGCGATGAGCAAGAAGACGAGGTAGTAACTACTTTTCGTGGAACTTTGCTTGAGGTGAGCCTAAAAGATAATGAGTTTGAGGAAAAAGATCTTACACTTCGTTTCTTAGAAGAAGAGGACGAAATTGAGATTCTAATGGAAATCCCAGCAAATGAGCAAGACCTTGGAGTAAGTGAAGAACAACTAGTACGCATTTTCGGTACAGAGGCGGAGCTTGTTCTAGCAAAATGAGAAATGATGTAACCTACGGATATTACGGTACGACGGAGCGGATGTCCCAAAAAGAATCGTACCATTTTCATAAATATGTAAAGAAGAAAAAAAATCGCCTTGTGCAAAAGGGGCATTTCTACATTGATGTAGATGCCCTGCAAAGGCCTTGTCATCTAGATTGCTTCAATTGTCATATTGTTCATCGTGAAACGTGTTGTGAGAATGGACAACCGTATGCCGTGCAAGACTGGCAGCTTTCTCTAATTGAAGCAGAGAGTCGCTCTGTTGCTGCCGCCTATCTGAACGGTCGATCACAACAAAGGGTCATGGAGCACGGTTGCTTTGAATCGGCTGAACCAGGAGTTGTGCGTATGGAAAAAGGTTCCTGTCTATTCTATGGTCAAGTAGATGGACAGCGTTGTTGCTTGCTTCATGCTCATGGTCTGCGCGAGCAAAAGGATGTTTATTCCATAAAACCGTTTAGTTGTCAGTTATACCCGATTGATTTCGTGATGATGGATAATGAAAACATTCTAATAACTGCTTTAACGGAAGAGACCGCATCCTTTTCACGTTGGGGTCATGAATATTTGGAAATATTCTACTGTGCTAACCAGGAAAAACGTAAACAAGCAACGCATATTGACGAACAGCTTTTTTCATTAGATGGATATCAGCCTGCTTATATCTGGGGCCGAGAGCTTATCGAACGCTCTTTTGGTGAGGATGCGTATCAGGCGGTTATAGAAGCCATATATCAGTACAGCTAGAGAGGGAGAAACTGCTATGGACATGGAGTTAAAAGGAAAGACGGTCAAAGAATCACGCACGGTGAAAGCATCGCTTATCTTACCTTCAGATACGAATCATCATGGAACCATTTTTGGCGGGACGATTATGTCTTATGTTGACGAAGTGAGCGCTATTGCAGCAATGCGCCATTCTCGCAAGCCAGTTGTGACAGCTTCGATTGATTCGGTTGACTTTATCGTACCTGCAAAGCTGGGCTTCTCGGTGTGTGTGGATGCGTTCGTTACCTCTACGGGGCGTACATCTGTTGAAGTTTTTGTCAAAATCATCAGTGAGAATTTGCAAACTGGGGAACGCCAATTAACAGCTACTTCGTTTGTCACATTTGTCGCTTTAGATGAAAATGGAAAACCTACTCCTGTACCACCAATCATTCCAGAAACGGAAGAAGAAATTTATCTATATCAAACAGCACCACAACGTATTAAAATGCGTAGGGAACGTCGTAATGCAACTCAGCAGTTCTATGATTCATTAGATATTACGAAGGATATATAGCAAAAAAGAGAAGCCTAATCCTAAGAGCAATCGCTACTAGGGATTGGGCTTTTTTTATGTTGGGCTAAAAAAGAAAAATAAATACCAGAAAATACTAGGGAAAAGTAAATAAAAGCAGAATAAGTAAAATAGCTGACGTAAAGAAATAGCACCTATGGGACAGTTCGTAACAAATATTCCACCCATAGGAGGTGAATCAGCCATTTAGGCTGGGAAAAATGGGTATCAAACAAACAATAGGTACCAATTACCATAATTCACTCATCAGGCTGTCAGAAAATTTTGACCCAGTTATGAAAAAGTTTCGTAAAAGCTACGAGGATACTCAGAACCAAGGCTGGATTATGCCACTCTTATTAAAGCTTGTTCCAGATTTTAAAAGAATAATTGATTCCGTGAAGAATTTAGATTCACAAGGGATTGTTAAATCACTAGGCTCAGTGATACCTAGTGCCAGTATTATTGGCATCCCTCTTGCAGTTCCCTATCTAGGTGTTTCATCTCTACTAGGTTTCACAATATCAGGGTTCATTCTGGTCATCTCAACAGGCAGGAATCTTTGGCTGATGACGCAATTAGATAGTATTCATTTTCATGTGGGAGCGTACCGATTTTTAAAAAGAAGAGAGTATGATCTTTTTACTGGGAGCTTTTTGTTTTCGGATTTCTCCTTCAAAGGGTTGTTATACATTGTAAATAATTCTCTAAATGGTGAAGAAGAATTAAATAAGACGTTTGAAAAGCTAAAAATTGAATTTGATAGCTTTACATCGACTCATCAAGCCAGATATGAGGAAAAAGAAGCCTATCTTTTAAAACAAAACAATGGTTTAGAAGCAGAATTATTACGGCAAAAAGAGGTTATAAACTCAATTATTACGAAAGCAGATCAATCTCTCAATCAGCTATACAATGAACTAAGTGAGGCCAACTTATCCTCTGAATACATGGCCGATTTACTTGACCGGCTAATTACCATTTTATACAGATATCGGAATGGCCGGTTTTCGGTTTCTGACTTGAAATTAATTGCAGACTTTACGATCTATAAGATGGAAGGGGCATTCCTAAAGAAAATTGCTGATGAAGGCACAAGTGGTCATAGTTTAGGTTTAATCAGTATGGATTCCAAGGAACACGCAACCTGGGCTGCTGTGCAGGTCGTTAAAACTAAATCTACTGACCCTCTTTTCAACGAACCTCGTAAAAACTATTATATCGCTTCTTATCTGATGAAAATGGGTAATAATGAGATGTGGGTTTATAATCTTCATTTCCATCGAGATCGAAACAAAAAAGCGGTAGACTTGACTATTCGTGATATAATTGATAATAAATTACTGTTTAGGTTGATTCATGTTCTATGTCTTTTACTGCAAAGTACTGGATTTCCTAAGAAGGAGGAGAGCTCAGATGACAACCTCTTATCAAGATGATACTGACCTAAAAAGAATCGTATCCTTAACACAAAATGAAATAAATAAAAAACGACAAAAGGCTGCTAAAGATATCATTCAGGGCTTTAATCTTATGGCTTCCCGTGTTGTAGAAGAGAATAATATACAAATTGCTGCGACACTTAGTGGATCAAAGCATGCAGATAAAAAGTCCTAAGAATTAGGGCTTTTTTTTATTTTCTCCTTGTGGAGTTTACATTTTGTTTTTTCTCCATATACTGATAAAAAGGAGGGGGAAGGATGAAGGCTGGTCCTAAACAAAATGTTTTTGATCTGAAATGCTACCCCAAAAAGATACCAAATGATTCGATGAAACAAATCATTAAGAAGCGCACAGATAAAGCAAATCAAATCCTTACTCACTGGAATCAATATAAAGAGCGGATTCGCTTCATTATGAAATAAAAGAGTAAATATTGTACAAAAATAATAGTTACTGAAAAGAGTAGAAGCCTATCTTTTGCTCTTTTTCTTGTTATTTTCAGAAAGTCTAATAAAATATCTGTTCTTGTATGTAACGATAAACTCAAGAAGGCACAGAGGACTTTCATGACATCTGTGCCTTTTTTGAGTGTGTTGCTGTCATTCTTCGTTTGTAGATAAGATATCTTCTTTTAAAAGTTGTTCTGCTAAAGCTAAATCTACATGCAACTCTCTATCTTCCACGAGCTTTGGTATTGCAAAACGCAGACGCTGGTATGCTTTTGAAGTTCCTTCTCCCAGTTTTCCGGTAGAGAATTCAATTGCTTGACCTGCACATATATATTCAATAGCTAGTACTTTACGTACATTGGCTAAAACGGTACGAAGCTTACGAGCTGAGGTCGTTCCCATGCTTACATGGTCTTCCTGATTCGCAGAGGATGGGATAGAGTCAACAGAAGCCGGATGACATAGTACCTTGTTTTCAGAAACGATAGAAGCAGCAACGTATTGAGCGATCATAAATCCAGAATGCAAACCGCCATTCGGTGTCAGGAATGCAGGGAGGTCACTGAGTTGAGGGTTAACAAGTCGCTCTGTACGTCGTTCGGAAATATTGGCTAACTCAGACATAGCAATGGCTAAAAAATCGGCAACTAGCGCCATTGGTTGACCATGGAAATTTCCGCCTGAAATGACATCTCCCGTTTCAGAAAACAGGACTGGATTATCCGTTACGCTGTTGCACTCACGTGTTACGGTTTGCCAAACATATTCCAGTGTATCACGAGTAGCTCCATGTACCTGTGGGATACAACGCAGGCTGTAGGCATCCTGTACTCGAATTTCACCTTGTTGGGTTGTACGTTCGCTATTTGCTAGGTGTTGTAACATCCGACGAGCAGACTCTTGCTGACCTGGATGAGGTCGAACAGCATGCAATCTGGCATCGTACGCTTTGGGAATTCCATGGAGCGCTTCTACTGTTAACGAAGCAATTACCTCAGCATTTTCCATAAGAGAACGAGCATCATACAGGGCAAGGCATAGGAGAGCGGTCATTGCTTGTGTACCATTAATTAGTGCCAAACCCTCTTTTGCTACCAAACGAACAGGAGTTAGATTAGCTTTTTGCAAAGCATCCTTCCCTGGCATCCGACTTCCTTGGTATTCAGCTTCCCCCTTACCTAGCATAACCAATACCATGTGAGCTAGAGGAGCCAAATCGCCACTAGCTCCTAGAGAACCCTGTTGAGGAATAATGGGATGAACACCACGATTGCACATCTCTACCAACAATTGGAGGGTCTCCAAACGAATGCCTGAAAAGCCTTGAGATAAAGCATTGATTCTTAGAGTCATCATGGCACGAACCACTTCTGTAGGATATGGCTCCCCCATGCCGCAAGCATGGCTCATAATTAAATTTTCTTGAAGATGGCTAACATCGTCTTGAGAGATCATCACATCTGAAAATTTACCAAACCCTGTCGTTATTCCATATACCACTTTTTCTTCTCGTACCATTTCTTCAACCATTACACGAGAGCGGAGTACTTTGGACACAGCTTCAGAAGAAAGAGAAATCGCATGATGATTGCGAGCTACCATGACAACTTGTTCGATAGAAAGGGAAGTACCGTCTAATGCTAGTGCGTGTTGAATGGACATTATTAATTTCCTCCTTTAGCAGAGCAGAGAGCGAAAATAAAAGGGGCTAGGAACGAATTCCTAACCCCTTGTTACCCTGATATATAGTTGACATGTCACGTTCACGTTGGCATGTTACCCTCATTCGCTATTCCTCGCTTTTTTTAATATCGTTATTATGGCAAAAGGATAGGTAAAGGTCAATACAAGTGTTTGTAAAAATTAATTTTGGGCACGGGTCTTCACCCAAATTGGGCCATGGTCAGGGGTGCATATACTGGTTATCTATCATACCATGCAATATGTCATGTAAGTTATGGATTAATGAAAGGATGGGGTCAGTCGAATGGAAAGTAGTAGCAGATATATACCTGCCAGAGAAAAGTATCCACCTAAGGGTATGATGCCAAGACCAGCACCAAAAAAGGAATATCCCAGAATGCCTGCAAGGCCCATGCACCCAATGCCTATGCATCCAAGGCCTATGCATCCAAGGCCCATGCAACCAATGCCAAAGATGCCTAAACGAAAACCAACTCCTCCTGTAGTACAACCAAAAATAGAGATTTATATCTTTAAGTACCATTTCCATTATGAAAAGATGATGGGTTATGAGGATAAATGCTTGCGATATAGAAGGTCTCCAAGGCATTATCACAAATATTATCAAATGTATAGGCATCACAAGGAAAAAATGAATTACTACTACCAAAAATGTTATGATTACGACGACTATCATTCAGTTGATTCATGTAGCGCGCACTCCACTTCCCATTCCTCATCCAGCTGCTCATCTGCAGCCCCTAGTTCCTCCCATTATGGAAAAGAAGGTGGAGGTGAATGTGGAGGTACATGCAGCGGTACGTGTAGCGGTAAATGTGGTCGTTGGAGAAAATAGTCCACTTGGAAGCTTGAATTCTTTCATATCAGTTAAAACCCACTATCCCGGTGATTGTGGGCTTATTTTTTGTTTAACGGCTTACATATAAATCGATTCGTGAGTTTGGCCATTTGCCAGCATCTCATTGCGCAATTTCAACAGGGCTTCATCCTTGTTTTTACATTCCAACATGATATCAACATTGTAATCCTTTAATAGAGGGAGATATGACATAAAGTCTTCATACAAGATATCATCTGCGTGACTGCGATACTCTTTTTCTGATTTAGGTGTAGAAAAGTGCATTTTAACTATCCGAGTTCCCCAAGTATTGATGATACGAGGTAAGTATTCAGCCAAATTCTCTCCATTATGGAGGCAGCGATGATGATGAATATCAAGAACCATAGGGATCTTAATACGCTCACATAAGTGTAAGACTTCTTGCATAGTAAAAGAAGTGTCATCGTTTTCTACTACCAAGCGCTTTTTTATTATCTCTGGTAGCTTTGAAAAATTCTCCTCAAATCGAGTGAGTGAGGATTCTTTATCGCCATAAACGCCTCCTACATGAGTAACTAACACTGAATTTTCATCCAAGCCCATTAAATCAAAGACAGAGGCATGATAATAAAAATCCTTTCTGGTACTTTCCAGAACTTTGTTTGACGGAGTATTTAAAATACTGTAATGACCTGGATGGGCTGTCATTCGTATGCCGTGTTTACGGATATATTCTCCTACCTTATTAAAATCCCAAGTAAATTCCTTTGCCCAATCCCAATGCTCGGCAACAGGATGGGTGGCAAAAGGCACAAATTCAGAAGGTAATCGGTACAAAAATATTCCATGCTCCACATTGTATTGCAGCAGATCTAATAGGTTAAAAAAATTGGTTTGCATGACTTTCCGTAATTTTTTTAACTGATCAGGAGGAGAAAGCTTTGCTAGTTGTCCTAAAGTTGTCTTTTTATTTGGATTGTTCTTGGTTGCCATACTGATGCAGGCATAGCCTAGGCGGATCAATCATGCTCATTCCTTTCTCCAAATAGGTTCGATGAAAGTAGTATTACCCGATGGCACGAAAAAAAGAATACATGAATGTAAGAAGAAGGTGGAAACATAAGGGGGAATTGGATACTAGAGGAGGAAGTAACATGGCAGAACATTTATTAGCGGAACAATATCGCGATGGCTTACAGTCGTTTGGACGAATGATGCCCAATGTATTACAAGCCTACAATCAATTTACCAGCGCATGCTTTGCTCCAGGTGTAATTGATAGCAAACAGAAGCATCTAATGGCCCTTGGAATTTCTTTATATACAGGTAATGAGCACTGTATTGTTTATCATATGGAGGCTGCTTTGGCAGAAGGAGCTAGCCAGCAAGAAATTGCAGAAACGGTGGGGGTCGCAGGTGCTTACGGAGGCGGGACAACTTTCTCGCATGGTGTTATTTTAGTTACCGAGGTTATGGAAGAGAAAAATCAAATCCAATAAGTTCATACGGTAAAAAAGATGGTAGCCAGAAATGGCCCAACCATCTTTTTTATTACTAGCTTGGGTTAATATGTAGTGCCTCGTTTCGAACTAAATTAAACGCAAGTGTTAGCAAGAGTAGGAGCAACCTTCTCCATTTTTTTAGCTTGGATTTTCATAGTGAGTACCTCCTTGTAATGTAATTTCGGTTAATGTAACTGTTTATGAATTGAACTATTTAAATTAAACGCAAGTGTTAGCAAGAGTAGGAGCAACTTTCTCCATTTTTTTAGCTTGGATTTTCATAATGGTACCCCCTTTGTGTTGTAAGTTTATTAGTTTGTAATTTTCCTGAAAAGACGACCTAGTTCCAAATTAAACGGAAGAGCCAACAAGAGTAGGAGCAACTTTCTCCATTTTTTTAGATTGGATTTTCATAAGTAAGCACCTCCTTTATCGTTCGTTTTTGTAAGACATGCTCAGTATAATGTATATTCTGAATATTTACAATATTTTTTTGGTAAACTATTTTTTATATATATTAAAATGAAACGTACCTATTTCTGACAACATTTTTACAGATGACCGGAAATTGGAAGAAAAACGAGGGTAATCATGCTTTTTCGCAATCTTTTCGTGAAAAATGTTGTATAATAGGAATATAAGAGGGAAATAACGGAGGATATCGTATTTACGATGGATGTTACATAACGGTTCACGGAGAGGAGAGATGGGAATTTGACCAATGTCACCTGCCAAATTGCTCCCGGTGTTTGGACGATTATCACTTATGAAGACTCATGGAAAAGTTACATCAATAATTATGTAGTGGAACGAAATGGACGGTTTTATTTAATTGATACAAATCTTAAAAAGCATCGTTCGTATTTTCAGCAAGCACTTGTGGATATTGGTGCCACTTCAGATAAAGTGGAAGATGTACTATGTACCCATCGTTTGCCTGATCATATTGGTAATGTGGAGTTGTTTGCTACAAGCCAAAACTGGATTCACCTGCATGATTTTTTTGAACTAGATGATTTTTCACAAACGTTATTCGGTCATTCCTTTACGGGAGAAAAAGGTCAGATTGGGCTGTTTTCATTTGTGAACTTACCAACTTATACAGAGGGCTCAGTAGCTTTTTTTGATTCCGAAACAAATATTTGTTTTATTGGCGATCATCTTCATTTTTTTGGTATGGATATTGAGCAGGTGATCGGTTATCAGGAGAATTGTCGAAAAGAACTTATTTTTTATTTCGGAGCATGGTTACAACGTTGTCCAGATGTAGATCAAGTTATTGGATTTTTAGAAGCAACCAAATCATTACTACAATGGCCCATTGAGATATTGGCAACAGGACATGGTCCCATTCTACAAGGAAATATTCAGCAATTTCTCCAAGAAATTGTAGGCATATTGTCTCAATACACGGAGCAACGCTTGGCCTAGCTAATCCGAGTGACTAGTTAGATAAAAAAATCCTCACCAAGGTAGGAGGATTAAAAGACGCGTATTTCATTCAATTATATTTTCATGAAGCTCCGAAACCCTTGTACATCAAGGGTTTTTCTATTTGAGTAAATGAAATCTGCACAGAGAACTTATATCCTTGTATTTTTGGAATAATGAGAACGAAGAATGTTAACATACCAGTATTACGATAAGAATCGGACGATGAATATATGAAAAAATGAGGTTGCAAAAGATTGGATCAATTTTTGGGCGAAATTTTACACAAAAAACTTGTGAGCTGAAGGAAAAATGACTACAGCCCACAAGTTAAATACAGCACCGTATCATCCAGCGTGAGAAGCCGCTTTTGTCCATTCATTTAGACGCAATTCAAGTTCTTCTTTACGGAGAAACAGCGTTTGAGAATATGCATAATGCCTGATTTTTTCAATATGTTCTACTGCAAGAGTATAATGGCCTTCTGCGGCTTCCATTTCTGCTAAACAAAAATAAAGCAGGACAGGGCGAATTCGTCTTTGCTGTAACAACGATAATGCGTGCTTAGCAGCTGGAAGGTCTCCCATTCGAGCTTGACAGCAAATAATGATGCCCAGAGCACTATGCATACGTGGGTCCCTTTTATATAGATGTATGCCAATTTGCAGTGCATCCCGATATCGTCCCCGATAATAGCAGGCAACGGCCAAATTGTAAAAGAGATGCTGTAAGAGAGCACGATGAAACAGTGTTGGAGATTCTTTGCACAGTATAATGGCTTGCGTAACATATGATTCAGCAGCATCGTACTTTCCTTGTAGTAACTGTTGACTCGATTTGTCGAGTAGTGCTACTGAGCGCGTTTTGTTTTTTAGGTAAGAAGACTCCAAGATTATTTGCATCCGCTCAGGGTTCCGCTTGCATAACAGCGTTCTGTAATGGTAGCGAAAAGGCCACTGCAAGCGGAGTAAGCCAATGAGTAAAACTACTGCCAATCCGGTCAGTGTAGCAGGCAACGTCATTTGAAAATAATGCATGTGGGCCCTACTCCTCTTCCATTTATTCCGTTCAAAAAGTATCTTCATGATATCACAGCGAGGATGACTGGTATAGGGAGAGGTTGTATCTCAGTTGGCTGAGAAAAAACGCACAATCGGAAGGGTCGCACCTATTTTTTTGCTATGCTATAATTATGATCGTTGTGTAGAGTATTTATTCTTTTTTGAAAAGAGAGGCGACTTCCATCATGGATAAGTTCAAAGATAGCATGTTGCAGTTGATCGTGGAGACCTCCACTAATCTGCCGCCAGACGTTCGGCATGCCATTAACGCTGCGAAAAAAAGAGAGGATGCTGGCACGCGTGCTGCTTTATCGCTCACTACCATTGCTCAAAACATTAAGATGGCTGAAGAAAATGTTTCACCAATCTGTCAGGATACAGGAATGCCTACATTTGAAATTAAGACACCGGTAGGGGTTAACCAGATCGTGATGAAGAAAGCAATTCTGGAAGCGATTGCAGAAGCAACGAGAACTGGTAAATTACGTACTAACTCTGTAGACTCGTTAACGGGTGCCAACTCTGGAGATAATATTGGACCAGGTACACCTGTTCTTCATTTTGAACAATGGGAAGAAGATTATGCCGAAGTGAAGCTAATTCTTAAAGGTGGCGGCTGTGAAAATAAAAACGTACAATACTCTCTCCCCTGTGAGCTTCCCCATCTAGGAAAAGCTGGTCGTGACTTGGATGGAATCCGTAAGTGTATCTTGCATGCTGTCTATCAGGCGCAGGGTCAAGGCTGTAGCGCTGGCTTTATCGGAGTAGGCATTGGCGGAGACCGTACGAGTGGCTACTCACTGGCTAAGCATCAATTGTTCCGTAGCGCAGATGATTCTAATCCAATCCCCGAGTTAGCTGAATTGGAAGATTATATTATGCAAACAGCGAATGAACTGGGAATTGGAACCATGGGATTCGGGGGTAATACCACCTTGCTTGGCTGTAAAATTGGTGTAGAAAATCGCTTGCCAGCTAGCTTTTTCGTCTCAGTAGCTTATAATTGCTGGGCATTCCGACGTCAAGGGGTGCATATTAACCCAGAAACAGGAGAAATCATTCGTTATTTATATACAGAAGAAAATCATGTGGATATGGACATGTCCTCAAGCGAGGAACAAGCTGAGCGCCGTGAGGTTGTATTAGAGGCACCTATAACGGAAGAACAGATTCGCAGTCTTAAAGTGGGTGATGTGGTCATTATTAATGGTATGATGCACACCGGACGCGATGCCTTGCATAAATACTTGATGGATCACGATTGCCCAATCGACCTAAAAGGTGGCATTATCTATCACTGTGGTCCTGTTATGCTAAAAGATGAAGAAGGCAACTATCATGTAAAAGCTGCAGGTCCTACTACTAGTATTCGTGAGGAGCCGTATCAAGGTGACATCATGAAAAAATTTGGAATCCGAGCAGTTATGGGAAAAGGTGGCATGGGTCCAAAAACCTTGAAAGCCTTGCAAGAGCATGGAGGCGTATACTTAAATGCTATTGGTGGAGCTGCACAGTACTACGCGGATTGTATTGAGCAGGTAGAAGGTGTAGATTTCATGGAATTTGGTATCCCAGAAGCAATGTGGCATTTACGTGTTAAAGGCTTTGCAGCAATAGTCACAATGGATTCACACGGAAACAGCTTGCATGCTGAGGTAGATAAGGATTCTGCTGAGAAGCTCGCTATGTTTGCAGATCCCGTTTTTAAATAAGAAGAAAAAGAGCGAGTAAAGCAAAGATACGTAGAGTCCAAAAGCATGGAAAAGAAAAAGGCCTTGCAGCGCTAATCGTAGCGGATGCAAGGCCTTTTTGTGCATCGATCTATGAGGATAAGTACGGCAGGTCAGCCATTAATGGCTTCAGAAGAAAAGGAGAGGATGCCCGTTCTGAGAGAGGTACAGAAGAGAATGAGGGTTGCGATACAAATGATGAAGTAAGGGAGGGCTTTTACCTGCCAATACTTGTCAGGTCATAGATCGATGCCTACCTTTTGGAAAATAGGTGTTCGTTTATTTCCTCTCAACCAAAACGGGCATAGGTTACTAACATAGAAGATCATTTTTTATAGGGGGCTGATACGTATGAATTATATTGTTCAACGTGGCGACACACTATATTCTATTGCTCAACGCTATGGGGTGCCTATCGATGTAATTATACGCGCTAATCGATTACGTCCACCATATGCACTGTACGTTGGTCAACCACTGTACATTCCTCAGCAGGTGGTACCTAATCCATCACCGAACGATGCAGATGAAGATCGCAGAATCGCCCGATTAGAGCGTGAAGTGGCAAGATTAAATGAAAGATACCGAGATTTAAATCGACGCGTTAGAGCTTTAGAACAACGTAGTCGTACTTAATTTACTAGTATGCTATGCATGGAAGGGGGGAGCTGCATCCGCTCCTCTTTCTTTTTTGACAAAATTCCACTACTATAATGGTGATAAATATGCGGGCCATAGGAGGAATACGGGATGAGTAACAAGTGGAGAATCGCTCTAATCCAAATGGATGTGGTGCTGGGAAATCCAGAGGCAAACAGACAAAAGATAAAGAAAATGACCGAAAATTTACACGAATCAGTCAGGCCGATTGATGTTATACTATTACCCGAATTGTGGGATACTGCTTATGATTTGAGGCGCTTAGATGATATTGCAGATGAACAAGGTGAGAATGCCCAGGTTTTTTTAAAAGATCTAGCTAGCTCACTACATAGCCATGTATATGGTGGTTCTATTGCCGAACGTAAGGAGAATGGTGTATACAATACTACCTATGTATTTGATAAGCAGGGGAATTTGGTCGGCTCATATTCCAAAGCCCATTTATTTAAGCTAATGAATGAACACCAGTTCCTTCAATCGGGTGATCAATTGGGCTTGTACCAAATGGACGATCAGCAGGTGGGAGCGGTTATATGCTATGATATTCGTTTTCCAGAATGGATTCGTCTGCATGCAGTAAAGGGAGCTAAGGTCTTGTTCGTATGTGCTCAGTGGCCAAACCCTCGATTGGCTCATTGGCGCGCTCTATTAATTGCCCGGGCGATCGAAAATCAAATGTATGTAGTTGCTTGCAATCGGGTAGGAACTGATTCTGCGAGTAGCTTCTTCGGTCATTCCATGGTAATTGATCCATGGGGAGAAGTGATTGCTGAAGCTGGTGAAGAAGAAATGATTCTAACTGCTGAGATCGATTTAGATATTGTCGATCAGGTTCGTTCTAAGATTCCTGTGTTTGCCGATCGTCGTCCTAATATTTACAGCTAAGAAGATAAAGTTGATTGTAGCATGGAGAAAATGGGCCGCATCTATGCTTCTGCCTACAGCGTTTATCCCTTTTTTACATAGCCTATTAGTAAGGAATGTGAGGAGGTGGAGAACAATGGCTGGACTATTTAATAGCAAAGGGATAATGCACCATTTCTCAGGGATTCGTACAAAAGTTGTTCAAATCCGAGAGTTAGTGGAGACGGTTGACACCGTATTTACTTCATTCGACCGAATGGGTGAACTAGGAAAATCGGTTAACCCTTTTAAGCCTAAAAAAAGAAGAGAAAACATTCCGCATGATATGGAATAATATGGAGAACTAAAGTTGAAAGGTTGCCCTTTTTTAGGCAACCTTTCAATGTGTAGCAGGACGATTTTTGCAGGATGATTTTATTTACCTGTTCGAAGGAAGATACTTTTTAAAGTTTACATGTGCTATTCAAGACGAGTTTATATAAGTGCCTTCCGCTTTTTGAAATCAGTGTTCAAGTAATAGCTATGATATACGAGAAGATTTGGACCAGCACATTCGGCATTTGGACAAAAACAATTAATGGATTGATTTAGCGAATGACTTTGCCAACGAGCAAACATACTCTCTAGGGTATCTGTCTGAATATTTCCTAGAATGCCTACATCCCCAAAGTCAGTTACAGTTACATCTCCGGTAAATATGTTGATATTTAAACGACAGCGCCCATCAGGGTCGTTGCGTACAGTAACATTCTTAGATTGACGCAGACGCAGAATAAGCTGTTGATCATCAGGGTCTTGACTGCATGCAAAAAACGGCAGGGTACCGAACAGCATCCACATCTCTTCATCGCGTACGTCTAAAAGGGTGTGAATAGATTCACGTAGCTGAGGCAAGCTTAGCACAGGTAGATTTTTAGCAAAATCGCTTTGGTACATAGGATGTACCTCGTGGCGAACACAACCCATTTCTTTAATTAATTGGTGAATCTTCGGGAGCTTTTGCCACGTCCGAGTATTCAGCATGCTTTCGGCAGAGACGATTACGCCTGCATTTGCTAATTTTTTTGCATTGTCCATTGTTAATTGGTACAGTTTCTCTGCTTGGGTGAGTGAAACCTTTTGCGGACTATTTACGTATACCACTTCATGAAAATCTTCAGGCTGACTATAGTTCCACGACATATGCATCACATCAATGTATGGCAAAACAGCTTCGTAACGGGAAAATGGCAGAGATAAATTGGAGTTGATCTGTGTGCGTAAACCCCGTTCAGTAGCATACTGCAAAATAGGCGCAATTACGTTATTTACTGTTCGCTGACTGTACATAGGTTCTCCACCCGTAATGCTAAGGGTTAACAAATCCTTGGCTTCATCTAGACGCTGTAGGATAAGTTCTATTGGCAAGTGTGGATCATCTTTTATCCGTAATGTTTCACCAACAGCGCAATGTTCACAGCGCAGGTTGCATAGATTGGTCACAGTAAACTCAATACTGGTCAATTTGTAGGCAGGTGGTGTAGCATTATATAAAGGCTCCCATGGGTCCTTTTGAGGTGTAATGGGTGTAGTTGGAACAAAGCGTTTCAATGGTGAAACCTCCTTAATAGAAACATAACGTTGCCTCAGTAGTTTTATAATGAGGCTATATGAACAAACACCATTATAACCATAAATGGAGAGGGTGAGAATACCAACACCATGATTGCAGGCATTTCATTTGGCAATGGAGTCTTTTATCACAACAAAAATGTCATTGCATGTGCTGAGGTAAAGAACGGTGTCATCCATACATGGGCCGAGAAAATGGGGATAGGAACGCTATGTAAAATGTGGTGGCGTATTGTCAGCTCTCTGCCTTGGTACTATCATATTCTACATTTGTTGTTGATTTTGTATGTTTATTTCCCGGTTTTTGGAGAAGTTGATCCATTGTGGTTGGTGGTTTATGGAGCAGGCTTCCACTTTATTTTTCCAAAACAATTAAAACAGTTTCACGGAGCTGAGCATAAAGTATTTAGTTATTATGGGGAAATTAAACCTGAGAATTGGGAGAATATACAGCAGGCTTCTATTATCAATCGAGGCTGCTCTACGAATATGGTTACTTTTTTCTTTGTCTTTTTTCTCCCAACAATTTGTTTTTTTCCACTGTGGATAGCTGTTCTGATAGGACTTGCTGGAATAGGAGTATGTAATCTATTATCCAAATATGCACCAAGGCTAATGGAACCATTGTATCGTGTATCTGGTTGCTTGCAATATTATGTTACAACAAAGGAACCGGAGCGACTACATATGGATACAGCCATTCGGTCTTATGCTTTGTTTATTTACTTTCGGAGTATGGAGGAGGAGAGGGATTAGGTTATAGGTCTTTAGTTGGTATCTGTCTATGAATAAAGTTCGATGGATTCCCATTTTTTTGTCTGGTACTATTTCTTTCATACACATTACTTGGGAAAGGAATATGAAAGATCGAGATAAAAGAAAGAGAGTGGGAACAGACATATGAAGTTTAGTAAAGGCATCGTAGCAGGTATAACAACAATGTTTGTATTGATTGCGGCTTTTTGTATGCCTCTTCAGACACAAGCGGCGAATCCAAAAACCTCTAGCATTGTACAAGCGAGTACCTTCACTGATATAGATGAACATTGGGCGAGATCTTACATTCAATTTCTTGCAGAGCGTGGCATCGTAAAAGGAAAATATATCCCATTTCGTCCCAATGCTCCGATTTCTCGAGGAGAGGCAATTGCTTTATTGAATCGGGTGACTCAGTATTCCTATGGAGTCGTAGCCTCTCCTTCTGAAGCAGCTAAAGTAGATAAACGATACCCGCTTGTTCAAGAAATCAAGCAAGCGGTAGGCACTATGAATGCTATGTTGTATGCGGATCAGAAGGCATATACGCGTTTTAATCCAGGGGATAATGCGTTATATTTACTTCACCTTAGCGCTGTTAAAAAACCGTTGAAAATCGGGAGAATCTTGGAAAGTGATTGGTGGCTATCTTCCGAACATTTACAAGCACCGTTAAATCGAGAAGAAGCTAGTATGCTACTATTTCATACGATTCTGCCGAATATTCGATATGATTTACATATTGAGCCGGCTAAACTTCAGGAAGGTTTGAACGGCTATTATCAGGCGACGGTTTCGAATGCCTATCAGGATACGCAATCGTTGTATGCTACCGGAATTAAAGGGTATAAATTGCTGGAAGATCATTCAGGTCTTTTTCAACCAACCCAGACCATGACGAGGGCCCAATTCGCTGTCATTTTACAGCGTTTACTGATTGCAAATGAACAGCAAAAACAAAAACAATGGAGCGGCCCTGTTCAAGAGAAAACACGCATTAGCAATCTGATGCTAACAGCGGCCACCTATGCTTATCTAAGTAAGAATGAGCAATTGATGACTTCCTACTTCAGTAAAGATGCATTACATACGATAGAAAAGCTACGACCGCTACCTTTGCATGATATCATGGGTAGCTATCAAGTCATTGACAGTAATGACAACACAATCAAGGCGCAGGGAGCTTATTTTTCAAGTATGACGGGTAACTATAAAGTGGAGTATGAGATGATTAAAAGCGAGCAGAGTAGTAATCCGTATGGCTGGGTTATTACTAAAATTACTCATATCCAAAAATAAGAAACGATCGTGACCCTTTGAAGTGAGGGTACGATCGTTTTTTATTCGGTTTACCTTGAAAGTGGATTCTCTTCCAGCTTTCGATACATTTTACCTTTTTCCACATAAGATTGACGAACACGGCGTAAATCCTTAAAATCGTCTTCGTTTAATTCGCGCTTTACCTTCGCAGGAGAGCCTACGACTAGTGTACGAGGTGGTACTTTCATACCAGGTGGCACCAAAGCACCGGCAGCAACCATAGCCTCTTCACCGATTTCAGCTCCATCTAGCACGATAGAACCCATACCAATCAGAGCGCCTTGACGTACGGTACAACTATGTAATACGGCGTTATGGCCAATCGTTACATCGTCCTCAATTATGAGGGCACAAAGTGGACTTTGGTGAAGCGTACTATTATCTTGAACACTGACTCGCTTACCAATGATAGTGGGAGAGACATCGCCTCGTATGACCGAATTGTACCAGATCGATGTCTCCTCACCGATCTTAACGTCTCCTGTGACGACAGCACCTTTAGCAATAAACACGCTAGGATGAATCTGTGGCTCTTTGCCTTCAAAAGGAAGTAATAGCATGGAAAATAAGCCTCCTGTTCGATGATGAGTATTTCATTCGTGGGTACTATGTAGAGTTGTAATACTCTTTCCACAATTCTAACACACAACCATATAACAAGCTTTACTTAGGCGATTCTAAGCCTTGGATCGCTTTGTCTTATTCTTTTACTTTGGGAGTCTCATTTTTTTCTTCATAACCAACAGGATATGGGACGTTTTTATATTGCTCGTCAAACTTTTCTTTTGTTAGAGCATAGAATAGATGATCTTCCCAGTTACCGTTGATTTGGAGATAATTGGCACCGAATCCTTCTTTGACGAAACCTACCTTTTCTAAAACGCGTTGGGATGCTCTATTATGTGGCATGATATTGGCTTGTATACGATGCAAAAGTAGTCTGTCGAACGAAAATGAAATAATGAGATGGAGAGCTTCGGTCATATATCCTTGGCTTTGACAAGAATGATCTATATCATAACCGATAAAAGCATTTTGAAAAGGGCCACGAAATACTTGTGATAGTGTTATTTTACCAACAAGTCGTTCGCTAGTTTGTTCAAAGATTCCGAAAGAATATCGTTGATCCCCTTTAACCTCCTCCCATTGAGTAGTTTGATTTATGGCATTTTCGAGTGTGAAATAATTCTCATCACGCAAAGGTGAATATGGAGCATGAAATTGTTGATTCGTAAGTAAATAAGCTAGAAAAGATTTTGCATGTGCAGGTGTTAGTAATTGTAAAAAAATAAGTTTACCTTTTATTCGCAGGTTAAATAAATTCATCTCGAATCCTCCTAAAAATAAAGTGAGTAAGAAAAAAGTGATATTTTACATCTTTTAGTAACCTTTCCAGAATGTCAAGGTTGAATTGTACCCCTATATATGATAGATTAATCCTTAGTAAAGGCAAGGATTGTGGGTAGTCGCTGTTGTCACCAGCTTTTCTGGGAGACGATAGAGGAAAGTCCAGGCTCGCCCGGGCTGAGATGCCCGGAGTGTTCGTACCTAGTGCAAACTAGGGCAGTGAGGGTTGCCTCACTGACGGCGCAGAAAGGGTTCTCCCTGAGACCCAAGTACGCTGAAAGTGCCACAGAAACGTAGCTTCTCTGGCGACAGAGAAGATGGAACGCGGTAAACCCTGCGAGCGAGAAACCCAAATTAGGTAGGGGAACCGTCTGGACGGAATTGAACGAAAAGGACGGATGGCAAAAGGAATTTTGCCATAGATAGATGACTACAACTCTTCGTGCGAGGGGAAGGTCCGTTTGCAGCACGAGAGATACAGAACCTGGCTTATAGCATTCCTTGCTTATTCAATATTTTTTCAGTATAAATGTAAATGCAACAATAAGGCAACAAACAAATATGATAGTTTACAACAAGAAAAAACCGGTGCATCGGAGCGCCGGCTTTTTTGTTTTCTTACATGATACGTACTTTATATTTTTTCATCCAGAAGTCTACTTGCGCCAAAAAGGCAAACATTTGGGGAGTACTCATTAATTGACCAAAAAAAGGTATTTCAATTGCCGAAGCATCTGTTTGCAGGAGAGTACGTAAATAAGGAACATCCAATAGCGTATGAAGAGAAGAACTGTTATCATCTAATACATCGATAAGCCATTGTCTAGTTGCTTGGGCGTATGCAGGATTATGAGTTTTAGGATAAGGACTTTTTTTACGATCTAACACATCAGAGGGCAAAACCCCTTCTAGTGCTTTACGTAAAATGCCTTTTTCCCTGCCATCGTGCATTTTCATCTCCCAAGGTACATTCCACATGTATTCTACAAGTCTGTGATCGCAAAATGGAACACGTGCTTCTAAACTAGCCATCATACTCATGCGATCCTTTCGATCAAGTAAAGTATTCATAAACCAAGTATGGTTTAAATAAAACATCTCCCGTCGTTTCTCTTCTAGCCGATCTTCCCCATCCAAGCGAGGAACTTCAGCTAGTGAATTCCGATAACGCCCTTTTACATATGAATCAGGTTGTAACCAAGCCTTCATTTCATCCGAAAGCCATTTGTACCGTTGATCACTTTTTCTCGCCCACGGAAAAGTATCTGCAAACAGGGCTTCTTCTTGATGAAACCAAGGATAGCCTCCAAATATTTCGTCAGCACATTCACCAGAAAGCACGACTGTAGTTTCCTTTTTCATTTCCGCACAAAAGAGATACAGGGAAGCATCAATATCTGCCATGCCTGGTAAGTCACGGGCATATACAGCAGTTTGGAGGGCTTGCACCAACTCGGGGGTGTCAAATTCGATATAGTGGTGTTGGGTTCCTATATAATCACTCACCCGTTTAATCCATTGAGAATCTGAATCAGGCTGATAGGCATGAGCAGTGAAAAAGTGGTCATTATCTTTGTAATCAATGGAGTAGGTATGAACCATTCCTTTTCCTTGATGGTGATAATATCTTGCCGCAATAGCGGTAATGGCACTGGAGTCAAGCCCTCCTGATAGCAACATCGAGACAGGAACGTCAGCAACGAGTTGACGTTCGATTGCATTAACGACTAAATCCCGTATCGTATCGACGGTTGTCTCAAAATTGTCGGGATGTTCATGACTTTTCAAGCTCCAGTATGATTCTGTAGTAAAACCACTCCGAGAGTATACCCCGAAATAGCCGGGACGTAATTCATGCATTCCCTGGAATACACCGTGTCCAGGTGTGCGAGCGGGTGAAATAAGCAGTACTTCCGCTAAACCTTCCCGATCAACAATAGGCTCAATCTCAGGGTGTGCAAGAATTGCTTTCATTTCTGAACCGAATAGGAACTGCCCATCTTTTTCAAGATAAAAGAACGGTTTCACGCCCATTCGATCACGTGCAACGAATAAGAGCTGCTCTTTTTCATTCCAAATAGCAAATGCAAAAATTCCGTTTAGTCGCTCAAGGCATTTTTCTCCCCATTCTACGTATGCCGTGAGTAGTACTTCCGTATCTGAGTGGGAAGAGAATCGGTGACCACGGTTTAGCAATTCTTTGCGTAAATCTTCCGTATTGTACAATTCACCGTTATATACCAGTGTATAGCTTAGGTCTCCATAGCGTTTGGTCATTGGCTGAGTTCCGCCCTCAGGATCTACAACAATAAGACGACGATGTCCAAACACAACCCGATCATGGAAGAAATACCCCGTACTATCTGGACCTCTGTATTGAAGTGTCTCAGTCATTGCTTCTATGATCTCTTGTTCATCTTTTACATTCCGCATAAAACTAGCCCAGCCTGCAATTCCACACATCATTTCTCACCCTTTCTCTTCTGTACTTTTCTATTCAAACGATACTAAGCAAAACGGGTCATCTAGGCTCATCGTATGCAATATAGGCTAACATGGTACCCTGTCCCTTTTTTAAAACAAACGATAAAAAAGTTCTTTTTCCTTTACAATGCCTGAGCTTTGATGCGAATATGAAATATACATACATTTTATCCTTATTTTGGAGGTGCGGTTTGTGCGAGAGGTCATCTCGTGGTCAGAAACAGACGGATTTGTCTCTTTTGTTCAAAATTGTCCAGATGGAGTCTTAATCTTTTCTACAGAAGGGAATATATTGTATGCCAACCAGTCCTGGTATCACCTAGCAGGCAATTGTTTTACTGACGAATGTGAAGTAGATATTGATGCTTATCTACTCCGATTCAGGCAAGGGTTAGTAAAAATAGAGCCAAGTGTCATACAACCATTGAGTACCAGTCATGAGCCCCACATTGTTCAAATTCCTCATAAAAAAGGATGGATGATGGACATTTCATTTACACTTTTTCCAATTAATTGGTATAAAGGAAAAGCCGCTGTAGGGGCCCTTGTACGAGATGTGACAGAGCAGAAGCAAAGACAGAGGAAGCTTGAGGAAGTGGAACAGAGCCTTGATACCTTCATCAAGTACACACGCGATGCTATATTCCTGATTTCTCCGGATTTTAAAGTATTACGTATGAGCAATTCATTTCAGATCATGACTGGATATTCTCCTCAGGAACTTTATGACAACCCCAGAATCCTACTTCCTGACGATGTTGCATTACAAGAACAACAGCAACATTTCGATTATGTCATGAAAACGGGGAAGCCCGTATTATTTTATACGAAACGACGTCACAAGAAGGGCAATCTTCTTGAGGTTTGCATGACTTATAAACCTGTTTGTAATAAAGATGCTTGTGTTATAGGTGTAGTAGCGGTGATGCGTAATATTACCGAGCGTGTTCAGGTTGAGACTGAATTACGAGATGCTAAAGAACTGTTGGAATCTTTCGTAAACAGTGCTTCTGATTGCATCGTGCTTATTGATTTAGAGTGGAATATTTTAATGGTAAATCCTGCTTGTGAACAAATGTATGGGTACAGTTATGAAGAATTGATTATGCATCAAGAAAATCTACTAAAGCCAGTCATTTTGAAAGGGATTATTGGTAACACACAAAAGGCTATGGACGGAAAGATGGTTTTGGAAGAGGAAAATCAATTCACTCATCGGAATGGACATATTGTTCACACCCTATCATCTTATATTCCGATTCGAAATCATGAAGGAAAGATTTTGGCGGTAGCTTTGATTACGAGAGATGTGACGGAACAAAGGAGAATTGCGCAAGCACTAGGTGACAGTGAGGCTAAATATCGACTGATTTCTGAAAATATGACTGATCTTATTGCCATTTTGGATCGGAGTGGACGCTATATTTATGTGTCTCCTTCGTTTCAGACAATTTTAGGCTATACGCCAGAAAGCTTATTGGGAATGGATTATCGTAAGTGGGTACATACAGATGACAGAGAGTTTTTGAAGCAGGGGCGTAAGAGATTAATCGCTGAAGGTACCGTTACGCAAGTGGAGCTTCGCTATCAGTGTTCTTCAGGTGAGTGGATGTATTTGGAGGCTAATGGAACTCCAGTATTCAATGGAAAACAAAATTTAGAGCACTTTGTTTTTGTAGCTCGAAATATTACCGATCGTAAACAAGCGGAGGTCTTATTACGTAATTCGGATAAGCTATCGCTCATTGGGGAGATGGCAGCAGGGGTTGCCCATGAAATTCGTAATCCGCTAACCGCATTGCGAGGCTTTATTCAATTGTTACAAGATCAAACAAATGAGCATAATTTTTATTTTGAGGTCATGATATCTGAATTAGATCGAATCAATTTTATTGTAAGTGAGTTATTAGTACTAGCGAAGCCACAGGTTCAACATGTGAAGCAAAAAAATGTAGTAGATCTCGTCCGCAATGTGATGACGTTATTAGAGAGCCAAGCATTGATGCATAATGTGCTTTTTCAACTCGATGTTGAAGAGCAGCCCATATTGATTACTTGTGAAGAAAATCAGATGAAACAAGTCTTTATAAATATCATGAAGAATGCCATGGAAGCAATGCCTAATGGTGGAATGATCCATATAACGGTAAAACAAGAAGGGCTGATGGTTGATATTTGTTTTCGTGATGAAGGATGCGGTATACCGGAAGATCGTGTTAGTAAACTTGGAGAGCCTTTTTATACTACAAAAGATAAAGGAACAGGGCTGGGCCTCATGGTTAGTAAAAAAATCATCCGAGATCATCAGGGTTCCATACTCATTGATAGTGTGATAAATCAAGGAACAACTGTGCATGTGAATGTACCTCTCTCTAGTCTGAAACAATAATAAAAAAAAATAACAAAGTAGCAACGAGAAACAACAGTCAAAGGAGGTGACAAATTGCACATCGGTTGTCATGTAAGTGTACGCCAGGGGTATACAGAGGCCTCGCGGATAGCGAAACGCTTGGGAGGGTCTTGCTATCAGTATTTTCCTAAAAACCCGCGCAGTTTACAGGTCAAATCATTTTCGATACAGGATGCGCATAAATGTCGTGATTTTTGTGAAGAAAACGGAATGATTTCCATTGCTCATACACCATATCCAACTAATCTGTGTATAGAGGGGAAGGGGGAACATGCGGCAATGGTTGCCTCCGTACGCAATGATTTGGAGATTGCGGATGCCTGTGGATCTATTGGAGTTGTCGTTCATTTTGGGCAATATAAAGGAAATCACTCAGATCCGTTATATGGCTATCAATTGATGATCCATTCTCTAAATGAAATTTTAGAGGGGTGGACAGGCAATGCGCTCATTTTACTTGAAAATAATGCTGGGCAGGGAAATAAGATGGGTTTGACATTAGAAGAGCTTGTTCAAGTACGTGCACTTATCAACAGACCAGAACTGGTCGGGTTTTGTTTAGATACCTGCCATGCCTTTGCAAGTGGGTTTTGGACAGGAGAAAATTGGATAGATGTGCAGAAACGAGGCGAGGAATTAGGGTATTTTACTCATTTGAAAGCGGTTCATCTCAATGATTCTCGCTATCCTACAGGCTCCTATCGTGATCGTCATGCTGATATTGGGTGGGGAGAGATCGGAGTAGAAAGACTAGGTGAATTGATTAGAAGTAAGGTTATTCGTGAGGTTCCCCTATTTTTAGAAACGCCTGGAGAACGACCTGGTGGCCATAAGGCAGAAATCGCTTTTGTCAAACAATTGTTTGGAAGTCCACAGTAGGATATGATTAGAGTGACCGTACTTGAGAGCGGGCAATTTTACTAGACAGAGGAGATACTATGACACGTACAATTAAAGTAACCATTCACAACTTTGATAAAATCAAAGAAAATCTAGCGGAGATTAATGAACTAAAGCTTTATGAAGAAGCAAACGGCAAAGTCTTAGAAGCAGAGATTGAAACAGATGGCTATGCTATTGTAGATATTACAGAAGAAGAGTACATTGAATTAGCACCTGATGAGTATGAGCTGATGATTATGGAATGGAAAGTGGCTGGTAAAATAGACGAGCTGATTTTAGAAACGATGTCAGACCCTAATGACGATAAGGCAATGTTGTATCGCGGTGTTGATCCTATTGGAACTGTGAAAGTAGAGCCAGTTTCCTTACCGAAAAAGCTGGTAGAGCAATTAGCAAAAGCTTGGTTTTCAACACCAAAGCCAGCTGTTGAACCAAAAATAAATGAAAAAGAGTAAGAGAGTATTACATTAGAGGTGCTTTGTTAAAGCAGGATCTAAAAGAGGCGGGAGAAAAATCTTCCTTTTTTCCTCATGGAAAGAAGCTTTTTGTTTTAAAAATAGAAGGGCACCTACTGTGTTAGGTGCCCTTCTATTTTCTTACATTTCTTCAGGAGCTTCCAATCCCAATAGACGAAGTCCTTCTTTTAGTACAACAATGACTGCTGCAACCAATTGCAGGCGAGCTTGTTTTACTTGTTCATCTTCTGCAACAATACGGACATGTGCGTAGAACTTATTGAAGGTTTGTGCTAGATCAATCACGTATTTTCCAATCTGAGAAGGATCGAATTGATCACAAGCTTTCTCAAGAATAACAGGGAACTGCATGAGAGTAGTAACGACCGCCCACGTTTCTGGACCCTCTAGAGCTTGATCTACTACTGTGACTGCTCCTGGTTGGTAGCCACCTTTTTTCAATAGAGAGCAAGCACGGGCATGTGTATATTGTACGTAAGGCCCTGTCTCTCCTTCAAAAGTAAGCATTTCTTCCCATGAAAAGTTGACATCATTTAAACGATAATTTTTCAAATCATGGAAGATAACGGCACCTACACCGACTTGGCGAGCGACCTGTTCTTTATTTGGAAGAGATGGATTTTTCTCTTGGATAACTTTGAGTACATCAGTAATTGCTTGAGACAATACTTCTTCTAACAGAACAACTTGCCCTTTACGAGTGGACATTTTTTTACCATCTTTTAACATCATGCCGAATGGAATATGATGCATGTTATTCGCCCAGTCATAACCCATTTTTAATAAGACCTTAAATAATTGTTGGAAATGCAGACGCTGTTCTCCACCAACTACATATAATGCTTTTCCGAAATCATAGTGCTCATGACGATAAAAAGCGGCAGCTAGGTCGCGCGTCGCGTATAAGGTAGCGCCATCGCGTTTTTTAATCAAGCAAGGAGGCATGTCGTACTCATCTAAGGATACAACCATTGCGCCATCCGATTCTGTTAATAATCCTTTTTCCTCCAACAAATCTACAACGCGATCCATTTGATTGTTGTAGAATGCTTCTCCATTGAAGGAGTCAAAGGAAACACCCATCAATTCATAGATTTTCTTAAATTCTTTTAGGGATTCATCGCGGAACCATTGCCATAATTGCTGGGCTTCCTCATCGCCATCTTCTAATTTTTTGAACCATTCGCGACCTTGGTCTTCAAGTGTTGGATCATTTTCTACTTGTTCATGGAAGTGAACATATAGCTTCAGCAATTCCTTAATAGGCTCGGCTTTTACTTTATCCTCGTCGCCCCATTTTTTATAGGCAACGATTAGTTTACCAAATTGTGTACCCCAATCTCCTAAGTGATTGATTCGAACTGGCTGATAACCATGCTTTTCCATGATGTTTGCAAGTGCATTTCCGATAACGGTTGAGCGTAAATGTCCCATTGAGAATGGTTTCGCAATGTTTGGAGAAGATAAGTCGATTGGTACCTTTTTACCAGCACCAACATCAGTAGTACCATAAGCAGAACCCTGCTCTAGAATGGTTTCAATACAAGTGGTAATAACACTGGTTTGATTATAAAACAGATTGATATATGCATTTGCCACTTGTACTTCTTGTAAGAAAGGCAAGGAAATCTTAGAAGCTAACTCTGTTGCGATCATTGGTGGTGCCTTTCGCAAAGCTTTCGCTAATTGGAAGCAAGGGAAGGCTAAATCACCCATCTGTGGGTTAGGAGGAGTTTCGAGTATGCCTAGGACACGTTCGCAGGAAAAATCCTCTACGCCCATGTCAGTTAGAGCAGTGGAGATTTGTTCGGCAACAAGCTGTTTGTAATTCATGTTTATTTCATCCTTTCTTTTAATCGATCGACACAAACTTTCAGGGAATATCTGATCATTCCGTGAAAAGTGGGATACAAATATAAATATAACCATAGGGTATACAAGCATAGATCGTTTTGATTAGAAGGAACATACGATGGTACAAAGTAACAACAGCAAAAAACCTCCCGTCTCTTTTGGATAGATACCATCACAAATCAATCCGTAAAGAGACGAGAGGTTATTTTTAGCATACTCCCGCGGTGCCACTCTTCTTGTTTTTTTCAATTAGACCAATCATTGATCTTAATTGGAAAAAAACCTGCTTGATAGCTGTAACGGGCAAACCCGGCGAACTCTATACATTGTCTATAGACAAGATTCAAGCCGCGTCTCCGAGGTGCGCTTCATCATGGCCGTTCTATCAGGCTTCCACCAATCCTGACTCGCTAGTAGCACGGAACCATCATTACTTTCCTCATCATCGAATACATGGTTATATAGCGTCTAGTATACCCAACAAAAGGCATTCTAGCAAGGTTTATCACTGTCTCTTTTTTTGCTGATCCCATTGTTTAAAAAAATAGGTGGTCAGAGCTTCTTTATCAGTGGCAGACTCAAACTGCTGTTTGTAATCTTTATGTGGGTCAATGAGGCTTGAAACACAGATGTATGTAAACATGCTTGATTATTTTCCATGTAAATCCCTCCATCTTTCCCCTTTATCCTAGCAGAGGGCAAGTATCTCTACAAGCGAGGAAATGTAAGGAAAAGAGAGCAAAGGGGCATGTGCCTGCCCCTTTTCCTCTAGGTATATTGGTGAAGTGTGCAAACCTGATTTGATTCTCTGGTGGCTTTGTTGTTGTATCTAATAAATTAGGATCATGTAGAGTTGCGTGTAGATAAAGAAGAGCATAACTGTATTCAGGTTTGTCGGTGAAATAACCTACTATATTAGCAGCAGCCGCAAGAAATGATGACCAGTAGGATGAACAGCACTAAAATGAAGCTGAAGTTATCACCGAAGAAATTTCCGCTATAGGATGTGCTCATGAAAGAATTCCTCCTTAATGGTTATATGTTTGAAGGTGTTGCTGCTCTGTTGCTAGTTATCGCAGCCGCAGCTTATGATTACCAGCAGAATGAACAACACTAGAATGAAGCAAAAACTTCCGCCTCCCCAGTTACCGCAAAACGATGTACTCATCTGGCAATTCCTCCTTCGCTTTGTTATTCTACAGTCTATACATATCTGTCTATCTGGTGTGGGCTTACGCCTAAAGGAAGTAAAATTGGGCAGAAGGCTACAAACTAAGAAAGATTGTCAGATATCCATTGACGTCGTAATAACTGAATGTTAAGATACCTGTATTCAAAACACGAACAAAACGATCTATAGACATTTAACTAAATATGATTTCTCTTATCTAGAGAGGCGGAGGGACTGGCCCAGAGATGCCTCGGCAACCGATAAATCAGGTGCCAATTCCAGCAGGGCTGTATGCCTTGAAAGATAAGAGGGGATGAGTTCCTAATAGCGAACATTAGTAATCCTCTTCTTGCTTTCAGGCAGGAAGAGGATTTTTTATTTGCCAAGTCTAAGGGAGATTACGGAGGGTATGGGGGATGAACAAACCAACATTGCAAGAGCAGCTAGCAAGTAAAATATTGATACTCGATGGCGCAATGGGAACGATGCTACAGCAAGCTAATCTCACAGCGGACGATTTTGGCGGTGAGGAATATGAAGGCTGTAATGAACTATTGAATGTAACAAGACCAGACGTCATCCGGTATATTCATGCCACCTATTTTGAGGCAGGAGCTGACATTGTAGAAACCAACACATTTGGATCAACCGATATTGTTCTTGCTGAATATGACATAGCAGATCGAGATTATGAACTCAATTTGGCCGCTGCACGTATTGCTAAAGAGGTAGCGGATGAATTTAGCACAGAGGCGTGGCCACGTTATGTAGCGGGCTCTATGGGTCCTACTACAAAAACGCTTGCGTTAACAGGAGGCGTTACATTTGAGCAATTAATTCATGCGTACTATCGCCAAGCTAAAGCATTGATGGAGGGTGGCGTAGATTTACTACTGTTGGAAACATCGCAGGACACATTGAACGTAAAAGCTGGCGGTATTGGCATACGTCAAGCTTTTGAAGAGCTTGGCTATGAGATTCCTATCATGATTTCTGGAACAATTGAACCGATGGGAACGACTCTGGCGGGCCAAAACATTGAGGCCTTTTACGTGTCGATTGAACATCTTAAGCCTATTACGATTGGTCTGAATTGTGCGACAGGTCCGGAATTCATGCGTGACCATTTACGAACCTTATCTGATCTGGCTTTGTGTGGGGTTAGTTGTTATCCCAATGCAGGTTTACCTGATGAGAATGGTCATTACCACGAATCACCACAAGGGTTAGCTATGAAAATGAAAGCATTCGCGCAAAAGGGGTGGCTTAATGTAGCAGGTGGTTGTTGTGGAACCACACCTGAACATATTCGTGCACTACACGAAGCATTGCAGGATATTACACCTCGAGCCAATAAACAGTCACATGTTACTGCTGTATCAGGTATTGAGGTGCTATATATTGAGGACGACAATCGCCCTATTTTTGTAGGTGAACGTACCAATGTCATCGGATCTAAAAAGTTTCGTGACTTGATTGCAGCTGGTCAATTTGAGGAAGGATCAGACATTGCACGGGCACAAGTAAAGCGGGGAGCGGCTGTTATCGATATTTGTTTAGCAGACCCTGATCGTGATGAGTATGAGGACATGGAAAAATTTCTTCCATACGTAAGCCGCAAGGTAAAAGCACCGCTGATGATTGATTCCACTGATAAGAAGGTATTGGAGCTGGGTTTGAAATACTCTCAAGGGAAGGCAATCATTAATTCGATTAATCTTGAAGATGGTTTAGATCGTTTTGAAGAGGTTGTACCACTCATTCATAAATATGGAGCGGCTGTTGTTGTTGGTACCATTGATGAAGTGGGTATGGCAATCACTCGCGAACGGAAGCTGGAAGTAGCCACACGTTCCTATGATTTGTTAGTGAATAAGTTTGGGATTAATCCGCAGGACATAATCTTTGATGCCCTTGTGTTTCCAGTTGGAACAGGAGACGAGCAGTACATTGGTTCAGCAAAAGAAACGGTAGAAGGAATTCGTTCCATTAAACAAAAATTCCCATTATGTAAGCAAATTCTTGGTGTGAGCAATGTCTCCTTTGGCTTACCACCAGCAGGTCGTGAGGTTCTGAATGCGGTCTTTTTATACCATACGACGTTAGCCGGTCTTGATTATGCCATTGTTAACACTGAAAAGATAGAACGTTATGCTTCGATTTCAGAAGAAGAACGAAAATTAGCAGAGGATTTGTTATTTCATACAAACGATGAAACCTTAGCGACATTTACTGACTTTTATCGCCAGAAAAAGAAAGAGGTTGTAAAAGAGGTATCGAATCTGTCGTTAGAAGAACGTTTAGCTAATTATGTGGTGGAAGGCTCTAAAGATGGATTACTTACAGATTTGTCCCTGGCTTTAGAAAAATATGTGCCACTTGATATTATTAACGGTCCACTTATGAGAGGGATGGAAGAAGTAGGTCGTCTGTTTAACGGAAACCAATTAATTGTAGCAGAAGTATTGCAGAGTGCAGAGGTCATGAAAGCATCAGTTGCCTTTCTGGAACCATACATGGAAAAGTCTGAGACAATAGTAAAAGGAAAAATTTTGTTAGCTACTGTAAAAGGGGATGTCCACGATATAGGTAAAAACCTAGTGGAAATCATTTTATCCAACAATGGCTATGAGGTAGTAAATTTAGGGATTAAAGTTGCACCAGATCAGCTGATTGCTGCGTGTCAGCAAGAAAAACCAGATGCAATTGGCCTTTCAGGCCTATTGGTAAAATCGGCGCAGCAGATGGTGATTACCGCGCAGGATTTGCGAAGTTCAGGTATTGATGTACCGTTGATGGTTGGGGGAGCAGCCCTCACGCGTAAATTTACGACAAACCGAATTGCTCCTGAATACGAAGGTTTAGTCTTATACGCAAAAGATGCAATGGATGGATTGGATCTAGCTAATAAATTACAAGATCCACAAGCGCGAACGAAGCTGGAGGAAGAATTACAAGCACAAGCGACTGTTACCCAAGCTCAAACAGAAGAAAAAGCTAGCGAATTGGTTGTTATTCCACAGACTGAGATTATTCGCTCTACGACCAGTATTACGACACCGGTTTACGTAGCGCCTGATTTGGAGCGCCATGTCTTGCGTAATTATCCGATTAACCATTTGCGTCCTTATGTAAATTTACGTATGTTGCTTGGAAAGCATCTGGGCATTAAGGGCAACGTAGATAAATTAATCGAATCCGGAGACAAAAAAACGACCGAATTGTATGAAATCGTAGATGATTTGTTGAATGAAGCAATCCGCAATCAGATTTTGCAGGCGAGTGGGATGTATCGTTTCTTCCCGGCCCAATCTTCTGGCAATGACATCCTGATCTATGATCCAAATGATCACACGAAGGTGCTAGAACGTTTCACGTTCCCGCGACAACCACAAGCTCCTCACCTTTGCCTAGCCGATTTTTTACGGCCTGTAGAAACGAATGAGATGGATTACGTAGCTTTCTTGACGGTTACAGCTGGAAAGGGCGTAAGAGATTTAGCACAGCAATGGAAAGAGAAAGGGGACTATCTGCGGTCTCATGTCTTGCAAGCAGTAGCATTAGAGCTAGCAGAAGCGTTTGCCGAACGTATTCATCATGTTATTCGCGATTCATGGGGCTTTCCAGACCCAGCCGATATGACGATGCTAGAGCGTTTTGGGGCTCGTTATCAGGGAATCCGTGTATCATTTGGCTATCCCGCTTGCCCTGATTTAGAGGATCAAGAAAAGCTCTTTAAGCTATTATCACCACAAGACATCGGAATTCAACTAACGGAAGGCTTTATGATGGACCCTGAAGCATCCGTGTCGGCTATGGTATTTGCTCACCCTGAAGCTCGGTATTTTAATGCAACTCCACCAGTTGGAGCGGAAGTGTAATCATAAAACGACGAAAAGGAGGAGTCTAGGTGGGAAAACGGGATTTACGAGCCTATCTCACGGAACACTTACTAGTGGGTGATGGGGCGATGGCTACTCAGCTATATGAGCAGGGAGTTCCTATTGGTGTTAGTTACGAAGAGTTATGTTTAAGTAATCCACAAATAATACGTAACGTACATGCTGCTTACTATGAAGCGGGTGCACGTTTGATCGAGACGAATACATTCGGGGCTAATCGGGATAGCTTGTCTCGGTATGGCCTAGAGAATAAGGTTACACGGATGAATCGTGCTGCGGTTACCATTGCAAGAGAAGCGGTTGGAGATGATGCGTTCGTAGTTGGAGCAATGGGCTCTATTATTGCGGGACGTGTCCGCGACAAGCAAATCGACCAATTTAAAGATCAGTTCGAAGAGCAAGCTACTTCCCTGCTACATGCAGGAGTAGATGGTATTTTGCTAGAAACGTTCTTGGATGTTGATGAATTATTGCTAGCGCTAGAGGTGATTCGTCCCCTAACAGAGCTACCTATCATAGCTCAGCTTGCTACATTGGAAGTGGGAACTACTCGTGATGGTCATTCGTTGACTCAAGCATTCCAACTGATTAAAGAGGCAGGAGCGGATGTAATTGGACTTAACTGTCGGCTGGGGCCGGCGGAAATCTTGCGTTCGTTTGAAGCAACAGTATGTCCAAATGATGTTTATCTCTCTGCATTTCCGAATGCAGGCCGTCTTGGATTGGCTGATGGAACTCTGTCTTATAAATCTTCACCAGATTATTTTGCAGAAAGTGCCTTGCGTTTACATGAACAGGGTGTAAGACTGATTGGAGGTTGTTGTGGCACGACGCCGGAACATACGAGAGCAATTGCTGAAAAATTGGCCGGATGCGTCCCTGTGCCACGGGTGAATCCACCAGTCTCTGTTCATTCGGAGACAATTGAGGTACAGGCGGTTCAAAAACGTCTTGAACCAAGTATCATCGAGGAAGTGAAGCATCATCCGACGATTATCGTTGAGTTTGATCCGCCCAAAGACCTGCATACAGAAGATTTCTTACAGGGCTGTTGTGCTTTACATGCTGCTGGTGCTAATGCAATAACGTTAGCAGATAACTCACTAGCAACAGTTCGTATGAGCAATATGGCTTTGGGAGCTATGATGAAGCGATTAGGAGTAGAGCCGCTACTTCATATTGCCTGCCGAGATCGTAATCTGATTGGTCAACAATCACATTTAATGGGCCTTCACGCTCTGGGTATTGATCAGGTACTAGTCATTACTGGTGATCCTTCACGCTTTGGAGACTTGCCAGGTGCTAGTTCTGTCTATGATGTGAGCTCGTTTGATTTAATCCGCATGGTAAAGCAGTTAAATCAAGGCTATGCGTTTTCAGGCAAACAATTGAAGCAGCATGCTCAGTTTATTGTCGGAGCGGCTTTTAATCCACATGTGCGCCATTTGGATGCAGCTGTGGCACGTTTGGAAAAGAAGATTGAGGCTGGGGCCGATTACATTATGACGCAACCCGTTTATGATGCAGAGACCATCGTTCAGATTTATGAAGCTACAAAACATATTCGTGTACCTATCTTTATAGGCATCATGCCATTAACGAGCTCACGTAATGCGGAGTTCTTGCATAACGAAGTACCTGGCATTAAGCTGTCCACCTATGCGCTTGAACAAATGAAGCTATTTACAGGTGAGGCTGCCCGTCAGGAAGGTAATCGCATGGCAAAGGAACTAATCGATGTGACGCTTCAATACTTTAATGGAATTTACTTGATAACCCCGTTCAATTACTATCAGATGACCGTAGAGTTGACACAACATATTAGACAACAAGAGCAAGTAAAAGCAGGATTTAAGGAAGTGTCGAGTTCCTAAAGAGCAAGAAACAGACCATACCGTCTAGATAAAGGAAGACCCTTACAAAAACGTAGGAGGTCTTCTTCGTTATGTACCCTTTTTTCTGTTTTGGACAACAGAATAAATAAAATGAACCACAACCATAAAAATGAGAATAGCAAGCAAAATATTTGTAGTTTGTATAGCTTTACTTATTTTACTTAATTCAGAATGAATACCTATCAAAGCATTCCCTGTCTTACTACTGATATCTCCAATACTGTGTGCGATGTCGTTAAAATACTGGCGTAGTTGAGAAAAATCCATTATTACACCTCCAAAATGGCTAGATATTATTGGTTAGTATTCTATATATGGGGAGATAAACAACAAATTTTCTTCCCAAATGTGACAAAACAGAAAAGAAAGTGAAAAATTTCTCATAAAGTGACGTATATAACTTTTGCATTTCAATCGAACCCGTTATACTACGAATGTAGAATGAAATAGAGATTATTTCTTGTATGTCCAAAGGGAAGGAAGTGTTAGAAGCATGCTGTATCCTGTTGCTGAACAGTTAGTTTGTTTCTATGAAATAGGGAACATTGATGATTTTCCAAAGAAAGTAGGCAGAGTTGTCTGTGTAGAAGAAACAGAGATCGCTCTGTTTCGTTTAGAAGATAATCAATTCTATGCAGTGGCTAACCGTAATCCACATCCTAAAGGGGGTACATTAGTAGACGGAATCATTTCTGATTTATTTTTGTATGACCCTTTGTATGACTGGAAAATTTCGTTAGTGGATGGAATGGTGCAAGCTCCTGATAGAGGTCAGATAGAAGTATACCCCGTAAAGGTCGAAGGAAAAACGGTGAAACTAGGCTTGCCTGCTTGCGATAACTTTTTATCTTAACGACAACACGTGCCTAACACCCTAAGGAGTTGGAGACCTTGTATACTGATACTCTGGAAGTGATGGCTAAGAACGCACTAAAGAAAAAAGAGATGCTGGATAAAAGCATAGCACGCTACTTGTTACACGCTGCTCTAGCGGGATGCTATGTAGGGATCGGAATCGTATTAATTTTAACGGTGGGTGAACCACTGTTACAAGCTGGTTCCCCCCTTACTATGACATTGATGGGCGTGTCGTTTGGGATTGCCTTAACCCTGGTGATCTTCGCTGGTTCCGATTTGTTTACCGGCAATAATATGTATTTCACAATAGGTGCATTAAGTGGTGCGACTAAATGGAAGGATGCAGGGAAGAACTGGGTGTGGTGCTGGATTGGTAACCTACTCGGTGCAACTGTTTTCTGCCTGATCATCTTAGGTTCGGGAGTGTTTAGTCACGCTTCAAGCGACCATATGCTCTTTTATCTAGCAGCTAAAAAAATGAACCTACCAACTGTGCAATTATTTTTCAGAGGAATTCTTTGTAACTGGTTAGTTTGTTTGTCTATTTGGACAGCGACCCGGGCAAAGGAAGATACAGCGAAACTAATTTTGATTTTCTGGATGTTGTTTGCCTTTATTACCTCTGGCTATGAGCATAGCGTAGCCAACATGACAGTGCTAACACTGGCGCTAATGCTTCCACACCCAGAGACGATTACCATTGCGGGCTGGGTTCATAACCTGAGCATTGTTACTTTAGGAAACATTGTCGGGGGAGCACTATTTGTAGGTACCATGTACTGGTTGGTATCGCCTATCAAAACCAAGTTAACAAAAGGAAAACAACAGGAAGAACGTACAGAAAAGCAGCAGTTAGCTACAGCAGAGAATGCTAGCCTGCAAGCGAAATAATATATATTTCATAAGTGAAGAAAGGTCTGTTCCTCGGCACATGGGAACAGGCTTTTTATATTTTTATTTTTTAGGTGTTTACTGGTTAAAATTTTTTCTTGTTTACCTGATATGCTTCGAATCTTTGCATCATAAAATAAAGAGTCTAAAGATCAGTAACGTAGTATAACAGGTATCCGTATCAATAATTGGTAAGAAAATATGTGAAGAGGTGAGGAAAAAATGAAATATCCAGCGGAACCATTTAAAATCAAAATGATAGAACCATTGCGACTTATTTCACGAGACGAACGGATTACTGCATTAAAGGAAGCGGGGTATAATCCGTTTTCACTTCGCGCTGAAGATGTCTACATTGATCTGCTAACGGACAGTGGAACAGGAGCAATGAGCGATCGGCAATGGGCAGGGCTTATGCAAGGCGATGAATCCTATGCAGGTAGTCGTAGTTTTTATCATTTACAAGATAGTGTGCGAGATGTAATCGGGTATTCTTATGTTGTTCCAACTCATCAGGGGAGGGGAGCCGAACAAGTTCTTTTTCCTCTGCTGATCAAGCCAGGCCAGTCTGTCATTAGTAACTGGCACTTTGATACTACCCGAGCTCATGTGGAATTGGCAGGCGGAAAAGCCATTGATCTTGTGACGGATGAAGCTTTAGACACAAATACCTACCATGCTTTTAAGGGAAATATAGATATTGAGAAAGCAAGAAAAGTTATCGAAGAAACAGGGAAGGAAAATATTGCTTTACTAATCATAACGATTACAAATAACAGTGCAGGTGGCCAGCCTGTATCTATGGAGAATATTAAGCAAGCTTCAGCATTAGCCAAAGAATATGGTCTTCGATTTTTGCTAGATGCCGCTCGTTTTTCTGAGAATGCTTACTTTATTAAACAGCGTGAAGCTGGCTATCAGCAAAAATCAATTCGTCAAATTGTTCGGGAAATGTTTACTTACGCAGATGCTTTTACCATGAGTGCTAAAAAGGACGGATTGGTCAATATTGGAGGACTTATTGGGATTCGTGAAGAACAAGAGTTGTATGAACAAATCCGTTCTGCTGTTGTCCCTCTTGAAGGGTTCCCGACATATGGAGGTTTGGCGGGACGTGATATGGAAGCATTAGCAGCAGGCTTGCAGGAGGTTGTAGAGGAGGAGTATTTGCACTATCGGATCGCGCAGATTGCTTATTTAGGAGATCGACTGGTAGCAAGTGGAATCCCGATCCAGACGCCAACTGGAGGTCATGCTGTATTTGTAGATGCCAAAAAAATGTTATCACACATTCCGTTTGATCAATTCCCAGGTCAGGTACTTGCCAATGAGCTTTATGTAGAAAGCGGGGTTCGGGCGGTTGAGGTAGGCTCATTATTACTGGGAAGAGACCCGGAAACCAACCAACAACTTTTAAGTCCCCTAGAATTATTACGCCTAACGATTCCGAGAAGGGTGTACACCTATGCCCATATGGATGTTATTGCAGACGGTTTAATTCGGATTAAAGAGCGTGCACATGAGTTGCGGGGGCTTACGTTTACATACGAACCATCAATGCTCCGCCATTTCACTGCGCGCTTGAAACCGGTTGAGGAAAAATAGCTACAAGCAGAGATCAATCACTGTATAGAGCAGTCTTGTCATACAGAATAATGTCTAATAGGCTTATGGAGTTTTCATTATCAGAAAAGACAGTAAATATATACAACAATTAATAGATAAATCAAAAAAATACATATAATAAGGAGGTAGACGGCTAAAAGATTAGGTAGAGAGCGATTAAAGTCGCTCCTTTTTTATACTCTCTGATAGTAAAAATGCAACTACGACTCTGATGTCGCCAGAGGAACGGCAATCACTGTATTTTTTGAATAGGAAGAGAGTATGTTACCAGAATAAGAAAATGGACATTTGTAATAATAAAAACATCCTGATTTGGTGGGGGAATATATGAACATTCATTCATCCGATCAAATGATTTCTGCTGAGGTAGTCTTACAGTCAAAAAGTGGACAATCTCTCTTAACAACAAATGTACCAATTACGTCGGAAAACGTCGAGTTATTTCAGCCAAGTGAAAAAGTATTGGCAGAAGCGAAGCAACTCATTGAAGCGAATGGTCTAACAGTACATACCGCTGGTGTGACAATGACTGTAAGTGGGACGAAAAAGCAGTTTGCACAATGGCTAGGAGAGGAATGGAATAAAGGAAATCCACAGATTCCTTCTCATATGCAACATGTCGTAGAACAAGTTGTGTTTCAAGAAAACAAGCCTGTTTATTATGACAAAACTAGTGGAAAAGGGAGGAAAGAAATGACTGAGAATCATGACGTAACAGAGGTATCCTCAATGCCTCCTATCATATTTGCGGAAGCATCTGTACATTCTGTTGAGGGAGAGTCTCTATTTGCAACAACAGGATCTATCACGCATGAAAATGTTGAACGTTACTATAACAAACCAGAATTAGTGGATAAAGCGGTGGAAAAGTTGAAAGAGGCAGGGTTTGAAGTTTTACATATTGGAAATACGACAATCAACATATCAGCTCCACCAGAGACTTATGAGAAGGCCTTTAACACGAAGATTGTAGCAGAAGAACGCAGTGTCATGAAACATGGTCAGATGGGTACTGCCACGATTTTAGATGATCCATCAACGGAGATGTCTGGACTGATCGATACGTCTAATAGTACGCTTTCTGATGTATTAGAAGGTGTAGCAATCAATGAACCAGTCTATTATCTTTCATTAGGTGATGGTAGTGTGGCTACATTAGAGAGGCCTTCCTCGATGGCTACTCCTCCCTTAGCTACTGCGCCAAACGTACAAGGCTATTATTTGGATGTTCCAGAAGACGTAGCTCGTATTTTACAAGCAGATTCTGTTCACGATGAAGGCATTACAGGACGAGGCGTTCATGTTGCCATGGTAGATAGTGGGTGGTATCGTCATCCGTATTTTGAAGCGAAAGGATATCATGCCAATCAAGTAGTACTAGCACCTGGTGCAACTGCTCCAACCCATGATGAGAGTGGGCATGGGACGGGAGAGTCGGCTAATATTTTTGCCTTAGCTCCACATATTACCTTTACGATGGTAAAACAGGGAGGGCTACCAAATGTTGATGCAGCTGTCAATGCAGCAGGTGATTTCAACACGGCAGTACAGCTTCAACCAGATGTCATTACATGTAGCTGGGGATTTGATACAAAACAGCGCAGTTCTATATCAGCTTTTGAGAGAGTGCTATCTACCGCAGTTGCTAATGCAGTAAGGCAAGGTATTACAGTGGTTTTCTCAGCAGGGAATGGTCATATTTCATTTCCGGGACAGCATCCTGACGTAATTTCTGCAGGTGGGGTCTATGTCGATGAAACTGGACGTATGCAAGCATCTAACTATTCAAGTGGTTTTAATAGTCGTATCTTTCCTGGACGTAAGGTTCCTGATGTATGTGGTCTAGTAGGAATGCAACCTCGTGCACAATATATCATGCTTCCTGTCGAACCAGGAGATGAGTTAGATGAAGCTGAAGCAAAAATTGATCCGATGTCGGGAAGTACAGATGTGGATGGGACAACGCCAAGTGATGGGTGGGCTAGATTTAGTGGAACGTCAGCAGCAGCACCACAGCTAGCAGGTATATGTGCATTGCTAAAACAAGCGAACCCAGCCATAACCCCACAAAAAATAAAAGAAGTACTAATGAGTACAGCAACAGATATTACAGTAGGAGTAAATGCTCTAGGTGCACCTGCGGGCCCTGGAAGTGATGTAGCGACAGGAAGCGGACTAGCTAATGCAAAGAAAGCTGTACAGCTGGCTAGAAATATTCACTAGTTTAATTTGAAAAATCGTTCTAAAGGTGAGGCTTTTTGTTCTAGTCAAAAAGCCTTTTTTTGTACTATGAATAGATTGTGCATATTTCATCCGTAACCTAACAGGAATATGAGTGCACTTTTGCTTCTAAAAAAAACCAATAGAATAGCTAATTATGGTACTATTACTGTTGATGGTAAACAATCGGGTTGCCATAAATATAAGCTAAATAGAGAAAAAGCGATTTTTTTATTAAATAGTGGGAGAGATTTACTTGTCTAATAGCACGATTGCGTATGTAAAAGTATCCATTGCGATGTCTATTGTAGGAAGCTTTGTAGTAGTAAATAAATTTATTTTGGAACAAATTCCTATTTTTTTAGCATCTGAATTAAGGCTACTTATTGCTAGTCTTATTTTGCTGCCAATGTTTTATCGAAAAGAAAGAAGGTTTCCTACCTTATATAAAAAAGATGCTTTTGTTCTACTTGTACAAAGCTTCGTAGGAATTTTTCTATTTAGTGTATGCTTATTATATGGTTTACAATATACCTCTGCTGTAGAAAGTGGAATTGTTCTAAGTTGTACTCCTGCTGCAATGGGAGTCATTGCATACGTTTTTCTTAAAGAGAAATTAGGTGTTGCAAAGATTTCGGGAATTTTATTAACTATCTTAGGCACAATTTCAATAAATGTTTTTGGAATTATTTCTACAAATAGTCTAAGTTTTAATTCGCTTTTTGGGAATTTTCTGATTCTCTGTGCTGTTATAGGGGATGCTATCTTTTTTTCGTTCGGAAAACTATTATCGAAAGCGTGGTCTCCTTTAGCTATTTCAACGGCATTGAGTATTATAGGGGCCATTTTATTTTTACCACTAGCTATTCATGATTCATTGAGCATCGATTTTTCTCAAATATCTATATCGGTTTGGCTATTGGTTTTCTATACAGCCATTATCGTTACAATACTGGCAGTCATTTTAATGAATCAAGGATTAAAAGTGATACCTGCTAGTGTAGCCTCCGTGTTCACTGCACTAACGCCAATTACTACGATTTTATTATCGAGCTTAGTGCTCAAGGAAGACATCTACTGGTATCATATTTTAGGAATGGGGTTTGTAGTATTGGGGATAATTGTTCTGACCAGAACAAATGAAAAATCAGTAGGAATGAATGTGGTAAAAACAGACGAAGCTAAATTATAAATAAGGGAATAAAAGAGTAATTTGCCCCCTTGTGTCGTAGCATCTAGAAAATGATGAGCGCACAAGGAGGCTATTTTTATGCTCTTATAAAGAATAGGCTATGCTTATTTTTAGAGCTGATATAAGTCTTTATATTTCGTTTCTAAATAATCAACTAGATAGCTTGCATTCACTTGCTCTCCGGTTACATGCTGCAATAACTCCTGTGGAGATTTCATTTTTCCGAATTGGTGGATATTCTCGCGTAACCATTGGTTAAGCGGTGTAAAGTCACCAGCACGTAAGAGATCATCAAAGCTAGGAAGCTGCTTCTTCATTGCATGTGTAAATTGTGCGGCATAAACATTTCCTAGGGAATATGTTGGGAAGTAACCCATTAAACCGCTAGACCAGTGAACATCCTGCAAGACCCCAAGATCATCACTAGGTACATCGACGCCTAGGTATTCTTTCATTTTCTTATTCCAAATTTGTGGTAGTTCGCCTACCTCAATGGTTTCGTTGATTAAGCCTTTTTCGATCTCATAGCGAACCATGATATGCAAATTGTAAGTAAGCTCATCTGACTCCGTACGGATAAAGGATGGTTCTACTAAATTGGCTGCCCGGTAGAAATCTTCCAATGCTACGCCGGCAAATTGCTCAGGGAATGCTTGTTGTGCAGCTGGATAGAAATGCTCCCAGAAAGGCAGACTACGACCGACCATGTTTTCCCAAAAACGTGACTGGGATTCATGAACGCCCATGGAAGTACCGTTACTTAGCAATAGACCATTATAAGCTGTATTTACATTTTGCTCATACATACCATGACCTGCTTCATGAATACTACTCCATAAAGCATAACGGAAATCTTGTTCATCGTATCGGGTGGTTAGACGGACATCGCTGGAACCAAAGTGAATGCAGAAGGGATGGGTACTGGTATCTAGGCGACCAGCTTGGAAGTCAAAGCCAATTTTCTTCAACACAAGCTGATTAAATGCTGCTTGATCTGCTTTGGCGAAATGTTTTTCCATAAAGCTAATATTTGGTCGACGATTAGATTCATTGATTGCATGTACCAATGGAACCGTTTTATCACGCAATAAGGTGAAAATTTGGTCCAATTGTTTTACTGTCATACCTGGTTCATATTGATCCAATAGGGTATCATATTTATCTGGCTTCGCTCCCCAATAATTAATGAATTCCAATTTCATTTTAACGATTTTTTCTAGGTAGGGACGGAACAGAGAAAAATCATTTTTTTCGCGAGCCTCTTCCCAGAGATTTTCAGCTTGGTTTGTCACGAGCACATATTCTTGATAACGGTCGGTTGGAATCTTTTTGTTTAAATCAAATTCTTTTTTAGATTCTTCCACTAATTTTTGAGTAACCGCATCTAATTGCTTGTAGGTTTGCTCCTCAGTCAGACGTTGTAGGTAATCCTCCATTTGTTCGGATGTAGAGAGCTTGAATGCCTCAGTGGATAAGGTAGAAATTACTTCTGAGCGTGCATCCATCCCTTTTTTCGGTGCTTTCGTACGGAGATCCCAGTATAAGACAGCGGTTGCATTATTGTACGCCTGAATTTTTTTAGAGAAAGTAGTAAAATCTGTAGCTAATTGATTAATCTTACTCATAGAGAGAACGCCTCCTAAAGAAAATTTTCTGATAAAAAGTTTTTGTTCGAAAATTATGTATATATAGCGTGCCTAGGATTATCTTCGCTTACACATGCTGACTGTCTCATTATTATAGCGGATTTTTTGTGTATGTACATCTATCTTCTAACAGAAAAGCAGGCGATTTATTTGCCCGCTCTTCGTTTTGAATAACTGATGATAATATAGCCAATAAAGAAGATAGCAACGATTGGTGCCATAATGATAGTCCAGTTTTTATCACTATTGTGGGTATCTTTAGATTGAACCGACTGATAGTTTTTGACCTTCATTGATAATTTCACCGACAAACTCAGGTTTTACTGTTGTGTCATTTAAGAGCAAATTTTCTTTAATTACATAAACTTTGCTACTAATACTGTCTTTAATAGTCAGCCGATCTCCTTTAAATCTTATATACGAATTACGAGTCATTTTGGATAAAGTTTCATGTAAAGTAGGATGTAGTAGAAGAGAATCACGCTAATTGTAGACTTTTCTCTTTTATCGAAGCGAGTTTGTTTGTATAATCGTACTGGTAGAGAAGCGTAAGGAAGAATTTGATTGCCATAGGAGAATGAATAAATGACTCAATCACAAGCGAATTGGGAGAATGAAATCACGAGACGGCGTACATTCGCTATCATTTCCCACCCGGATGCCGGGAAAACGACGATGACTGAAAAATTATTGTATTATGGAGGCGCCATTCGAGAAGCCGGCGTGGTGAAAGGACGTAAAAACTCTAAACATGCTACTTCCGACTGGATGGAAATTGAGAAAAAACGTGGTATCTCAGTAACCTCCTCCGCGATGGACTTTGAATATAAAGGACACCATATTAATATTCTGGATACACCTGGTCATGAAGATTTTAGTGAGGATACGTACCGTACGTTGACTGCTGCTGATGCTGCGGTCATGATCATTGACGTAGCAAAAGGGGTAGAGGCGCAGACCATCAAGCTGTTTAAGGTTTGTCGGATGCGTGGAATTCCTATTTTTACCTTTATCAACAAATTGGATCGTCACGGAAAAGACCCGTTCTCTCTTTTAGAAGAATTAGAGAATGTATTGGGAATCCGCTCTTATCCAATGAACTGGCCAATTGGTATGGGAAGCGATCTTTGTGGTGTATATGACCGTGTGAAAAATCGCGTGGAGCTGTATCAGGATGGTAGCGATCACCAAGAGATTTCCTCCGTTGAAGTAAGTGGACCTGATGATCCCAAAATTAAGAGTAGCGTAGGCGAGGTTCTGTACGATCAGCTACAGGAAGAAGTTTCCCTGTTAGATATCGCAGGTGATGAATACGATGAGTCACTGATCGCTAAGGGGGAGTTGACTCCTGTGTTTTTCGGTTCGGCGATCAATAACTTCGGAGTACAAACCTTCCTAGAAAATTTCTTGCAGATGGCACCGCCACCTTCGCCAAAGAAAAGTACAATCGGAGAAGTTGATCCATTAAATGGTAAATTCTCTGGCTTCATCTTTAAAATTCAGGCTAACATGAACCCAGCACATCGGGATCGGGTAGCATTTATGCGAATTTGCTCAGGTAAATTCCAAAGAGGAATGAGCGTTCGCCACGTGCGGTTAGGTAAAGATATCAAATTGGCTCAGCCTATGCAATTTATGGCGCAAGATCGTGAAATAGTTGATGAGTCATTTGCTGGTGATGTAATTGGTTTATTTGACCCGGGAATTTTTCAAATAGGGGACACACTCTGTGTTGGGCCTGCCTTTGAATACGAAGAAATGCCGCATTTCTCTCCAGAATTCTTTGCCAAGGTGACCGTTAAAGATGCGATGAAGCATAAACAGTTCCAAAAAGGCATCATGCAACTGACAGAAGAAGGTACAGTGCAGTTGTTTAAGACCCATCCATGGGAAGAGCTCATTCTTGGAGTGGTTGGTGTCTTGCAATTTGAAGTACTGGAGTATCGCTTGAAAGCAGAGTACGGCGTTGATATTGATTTGCAACGTATGTCGTACCAAATTGCACGTTGGATCGAAGGAGATAAGGAAGCAATGGATGCGGTTAAATCCCGCAGCCAATCCGTTACAGATCGTTTTGGCCGTCTAGTCATGCTATTTGATAGTGAATACCAATTACGCATGGCTCAAGAAAAATATCCGAAGCTTACTTTCCACGAGAGTTCCTTAGGATTACACCGAGTGACGGACTAATATAAGCCAAGCAAATACCAAAAGACGCAAGGATGCAAAAGACATCTTTTGCGTCTTTCTTGTATAAAAAGGTTTTTTCATTCATGAAGCGGACAGCCACTCTCATATAGTGAAAAGAGCAGTAGCAAAGGAAGGAGTGGAAATGTTTTGCGGAGAAAGTATGCCCTTTGGTTGCTGTTTGTCATTTTGTTTTTAGCCTCGTTCGACATGCATGCACAAATGCCCCTCTTATCACCCTTTATTGAAGAATTGGGAGCGCCTGCTTTGTTAATTGGACTTTTGTTAAGTGCGTATTCCTTCACTAATCTCATTGGCAATTTGACAGCAGGACCTATCATCGATCGCTATAACAAAAAAGGATTTATTAGCGCAGGCTTGATGATCTCAGGAATTTTATTAATGCTGCATGGGATTATTGATAGCTCTACGCAATTGCTCGGTATCCGGTTGACCTATGGGTATGTTATGGCTTTTGTCTCTCCTGCTTGTTTTGCGGTGCTCGCCTCATCTGCGGATACGATTGATGAACAAAATAAAATATTTGTACAAAAAGGCATTATTCTAACCTTTGCCTCCATTTTGTCACCAGCAGTGGGGGGATTTCTAGCGGGAAGGTTTGGATTTGCTAACTCCTTTGTCATCTTGGGATGGGTAATGCTAATCACAGGACTAATCGCATTACTCTTTTTACCGAAGCATAGCGGAGAAGGAAGGAAGGTGACTCCTGAGGAGTATTTATTCAAAGCAGACGTAGATGAACAAAAGCAGGATCACCAAAACAACCAGACTCAAAAGAAAACTGTAAAAGAAACGCTGCACGTGATATTTGGAAGTGTTGGGATGTATCCTGCTTTCTTTTCTGCTTTTGCAATCATGTATGCACAAGGAACTATGATGTATGAAGTGCCATTATTGATTGCTCGTCAGCATTTAGACCCTACTGTAACTGGTATGGTTTTCAGCATGATGGGATTAGGTTCATTGCTGACACTGAGTTTGGCACAGATACAACGTAAGTCACCAGTGGTTCGCTGCTTATTTGGTCTTTCCATTTTGAGTGCCATGTTTTATGTGACAGCAATGAATTGGAATGTCTCGATTTACTGGATGATGTTTTTAGTAGGGGGAGCCTTTGGGCTGTTATTTCCTGCAATGACAACCATTTTGACTTCCTATTCACCACGTCATCTCTACGGTACTGCTTTTAGCTTTTACTCTGCTATAATGTCTGCTGGAGCCATTTTAAGCCCGATAGTAGCTGGAATGTATGATAATATCAGCCGTTCCTTTTTTACTGGATTCCTCGTACTGATGACGGCTAGTGTGTGTTGTATTTTGTTTCAGGATAAAAAGTGGCAAGCAGTCTCTCCGGTGCGGCGCTAATATGGCGTCGTAACGGGGAGAATTTGATTTTTAGAGGAGTGAATTGTCATTACATGGTAAATCTATTAGAGAACGAAGAGAAATAAAAAACTTCTTGCTCAAATTGTTACGAAACTATTGCTAGTATGGCTTTTAGCCCCCATACTAAAACTAATTTTGTTAAGGAGGAATGATCATGTCTACAAAACGCAGCATGTGGTCGTTATCAACTACAGCGCTCGTACTTATTCCAGTAGCGGTTGGTGTTAATTACATTGGTAAATTGTTTGCTGGACTCTTAAAATTACCTCTGTGGCTGGATGCTATTGGAACAGTGCTGGCTAGTTTACTTGCAGGTCCTATTATCGGGGGATTGTCTGGACTCATTAATAACATTATTTATGGTTTAACGGTGGACCCGATTTCGTTTGTATATGCTTTGACTAGTCTTTGTATGGGCTTAGTTGCAGGGGCAATGGCTTTCAAAGGCTGGATAAACAGTTGGGGTAAGGCGGCTGTTGTTGGACTAACTGTTGGTGTAACTGCTGTGCTCATTTCTACACCATTAAATGTATGGTTTTGGGGTGGACAGACTGGGAATTTATGGGGCGACATTGTGTTTGCTTCTGTAATGAACAAGACGCAATCGATCTGGCTTGCTTCTTTCTTAGACGAATTAGTGGTGGATGTTCCTGATAAATTATTAACTGTTTTGGTTGCCTATGGCATATATCGTGTGTTGCCAAAGAGCCTTATTCATATGTACAAAAACAAGTCAGATATTGAGTCACTGGACTAAAGTTGGTAGATAAGAGGTGTAGAAACCATGAAAACATTGAGTCTATATGTTCCAAAGGATACGGTAATACACCAGATTGATCCGATTACTAAGCTTTTCTATATTGTTTTTGCTATATTGGTACCAATCATTTTACCGTCTTTGTACACTGCTTTGATTGGTATGCTCGTTAGCTTCCTTATTTTATTGATGGGCAAGGTGTTCAGGCGTGCTTTGGCAGTCATTAGCTTTGTTGGATTTGTACTGGTAACCATTGTTCTTATCCAAGGATTTTTTTATGTGAAAAATGAAACGGTGCTTTTTCAAATAGGCTCTTGGGTGTTTTATCAGGAAGGCTTACTATATGCTCTGGGTATTTGTTTTCGTGCCCTTAATATTGTAGGAGCTTTTCTCATTCTGGTATTAACTACTAAACCGTCGGATTTAATTGAATCACTCGTCCGAAAAGGTTTGTCACCTCGCTTCGGATATGTGTTAAGCTCTGTATTTCAAATTATCCCACAAATGATGACAACAATGGAAACGATTACAGATGCACAGCGATCGCGCGGGATGGAGACACAAGGGGGCTTGTTGGCCAGAATGAAAGCATTTGTTCCGCTAATCGGTCCGGTTGTATTAAGCTCGCTCATAGATACGAAGGAACGGAGTCTTGCTTTACAGGTTCGCGGATTTAATGTATCGGGTCCCAAGACGTTTCTACAAGAAGAAACACAATATGCACATGGAAAAATGTTACGAGCACTTATGGGAGTATGCATAGTGATTGCGATTGTTTGGAGGGTTATCGGATGAGTCACATTGAGATTAATCAGCTAAAATATCGGTACCCAATGAGCGAACAATTGGCGTTAGATGGTGTAAGCATGACAGTACAACGTGGTGAGTTCCTCGGTGTGATTGGGCAAAATCGAGCTGGTAAATCAACATTTTGCCAAGCATTAACTGGACTAGTGCCCCACTTTTATAAAGGAGCCTATGGTGGTAGTGTGTTGATTGATGGTACGGATGTGGGCAAAGAGGGAATTGACGAAACCATACGCAAGGTGGGCATTGTCTTCCAGAATCCTTTTACACAGGTAACAGGTGCTAAGCTAACGGTGTATGAAGAGATTGCGTTTGGACTAGAGCACTTGGGTGTACCTCGGCAACAAATGATCGAGAGAATTGATCACGTCCTGTATTTGTTAGATATCGAAGAATGCAAAGACCGTGCCCCTTTTGACTTGTCAGGTGGTCAGATGCAACGCATGGCAATTGCTAGCGTCATTGCTATGCGGCCTCAGGTGATTGTGTTAGATGAGCCTACATCTCAGCTTGATCCTCAAGGTTCCGAAGAGGTATTTCTCGCTATTCAAAGTTTGAGTAAAGAAGGCATGACCGTCATATTGGCTGAACACAAAATGGAAAAGCTGGCCGTATACGCTGACCGTATTGCCTTATTTCACCAGGGGAAATTGATTGATGTGGATACACCGTCTCGCCTGTTCTCACGAGATGACTTGGCACAGTATGATATTCAACCGCCCGTCTATACCCGAGTATGTCGGGAATTAGGTCTGAGATTACCTGGTACAAATACATATCCTGTTACGTTAGAAGAAGCACAGCGCTCTTATGAGGCACATCAGCAACAAAATAGACAAAAGCCAGCTGAAGCAAAACGAATACAAGATTCCTCGGCAATCACAAACGAGGCTAAACAGCACTATGGACAAAATAGATCGCAGTCTAATGAGGGTGACCAGCATGATTAAACTATTGGATCTTCGTTTTGGTTATCAAAGTGGACAGGAAGTACTAAAAGGAATATCACTTGCTTTTGACCAACGCACAACGGCTATTATTGGTCAGAATGGTGCTGGGAAAACGACCTTAGTCAAGCTATTAAAAGGCTTATTGCAACCAACAGCAGGTGACATTTGTATTGGAGAGGTTAATACCAAAACAGCGACTGTAGCACAGCTTGCTGGTACAATTGGGCTCGTCTTTCAAAATCCACATGATCAGATTTTTAAAAGAACAGTATTAGATGAAGTGATGTTTGGCCCCCTACAGCTCAAGGTAGATGTACAAACGGCAAAGCAACGTACCAAGGAAGCTTTGCAGCTAGTAGGTTTATGGGATCGTCATGCTGAGAATCCACATGATCTGGGGCTATCGGAGAAAAAACTAATAACCATCGCATCTGTGGTTGCTATGAATACAGACGTCATCATTTTAGATGAACCAACAATTGCACAGGATGACGCCGGAAAACGTCGGATTGCAGAGATTATCAAGCAGTTGAAGCAGGAAGGTAAACTAGTGCTGGCTATTTTACATGATATGGATTTTGTCGCTGCTCATTTTGAGCGAACAATTGTCTTGAACCAAGGGCAGGTACTAATAGACGCAGACACTCGCCATGTCTTTTCCCACCAGGAGCTTTTACAACGCGCAGGTTTGGACACGCCATATGTGACGCAGCTTGGCAAAGAGTGGGGGGAAATCGAAACCATATTGACAGCGGAAGAACTGATTGAAAGATGGTCAAAAAAGGGCTAGTGGTATACGGATACCTGTCTTGTAAGTGACATAAAACTTCATCGAAAAGCCCACGATTTCCACAATAGGGGGGATTCATGGGCTTTTCGCGTTTAAAGCCTAACAAGCATCACATGATGGAGATTAGATTTTGAGGAGAGCTATCTAGGCTTATTCAACTAAATGCCTATTCTCAAAAACTTTTATCTGACCGACGGATTGAAAGCCAGATTTTTTATAGATATTGATTCCATCAGGAGAGGCTTGTAGAACACACAGAGGAATCTTTTGTTTCTTTGCTTCTTCGACAAGAAAATTAAACATTGCCGATCCAAAGCCTTTTCCTCTGTATTCTGATCTTGTAGCAATATCGTAGATACCAACACTCTCTTTTGTGAAAATCAAAGATCCAATTGATACAAGTTCACCTTTGTACTCACCAAGGTAGAGCTTCATCTTTTCTGTAAGTAATTGTGGATAGGAGGAGAGCTGTTCATAATAAGAGCGTACCGAGATGGATTCTTGTGATGTACCAAACAAAGAGGCAAGTACTTCGCCAAATTCTACGATGTCTTCAGCAGTTGATATCTCCCTCAAGACAAGGCCTTCTGGTACCAATACAACTGGTTCTAATTGTTCTAAATTTGCTATCATTGCCACATTCATTTCGGCTTCTACTAATCCAGTACCTTCCAGTATATGACTCAAATCGTGGTCATCCTCCCAATACCAAAACGCCATTGGGAATTTCTTTGTATAAAATTGATGGAACTCTATTTTTACCTCGTCTGCCTCCGATTGGTTGAGATGATTATTTCGTAACACGATAATGTTAAACGTATCTGCGGGAAGACCACAATCTGTTTTGACGTAATTTTCAGTATTTTCAACTGACATTCCAGCTACGTTATTTGCTATAAATGAAACTTTGGCAATCAAATTTGTCAAAATTACATGCTTGTAATATTTTTGATCGTTATCCATTTTTATGTTCCTTTCTAAATTTTATGGTGTAAGAGCGCTCTTATATGTAAAAACTATACAATAGCAGAAGAAAAATAGAAATTGGTTTCACCATATTTACATCCTCCCATAATATTCTGATAATTACTTACGAGCCTATCACTACAGCGCATTTAAAGAAGAATCATTCGTTGATTGGTCATTTTTACCTATTCTTTCTGCTTCTGTACCAAAGGTGTTTTTTACTGTATATGCCTTACATTTTTAGTAAGTTAGTCAGTTTTTTACCTTTCGGATGAAAAATAATCATTATCTACAATTGTTTGTATAAATAGACTGTGGTATCATGTTTTTTGTAAGCGATATCAATCATACGGCGTGTTACTAGTTAGACTAGGCATAAGCCAATTAAACGGAGCTTTTTCTGCCGTTTTTTGGGTCATGCCTTTTTTATTTTATTCTATTATTTTTTATGCGCTTACATGAACTAGCTATACCTATTATGAATCAAAAGGTAATTTACATCACCAAGATATTTTAGGAGGAACTACCATGATAAAACACAAAAACAAACTGATCCTGTCATTAGCGCTGGCACTCTCCGTCTCTCCTTTGACTAGCGCATTTGCAGGAGAAAAAACTCCTGTTGTAAAAAATGAAACAACAGCACAACGGATACAGCATTTGGTTGATTCAACGATTGACCTATTTCGTAATAGCTCTCAAAAAGATAAATTTGAGCTAATGGAAAAAAATCTGAAGGAAGCAAGCTCTTTAGACCCATTTAATATGGAGTTAAAGTTTTATTTGGCCTCAACCTTGGTTTTTCAGAAGAAAGTAGAAGAGGCTGTGGGCATCTACAAACAAATCGTTAACTTCCAGCCTAATCATTTCGAGGCAAATCTATTGTATGGTGTTTATTCAAAGGTAAATGGTGATGAGGCTACATATAACAAATCCATGGCTACCTTACAAAAGATTGATCCACAGCGAGCAGCTGCTTTTCAAGCGAAGCTACAGGCAGCAGATGCTTATTTAAAGACTGAACTGAATACCACAGTGCCTCAAAACCTACCTCAAAAAAATCATGCCATTATCATTTTAGGCTTTGCACTTGAAAATGATGGTTCTATGAAACAGCCATTAATTGAACGTTTACAAGCTGGATTAGCTATTGCAAAAAAATATCCTAATTCAAAAATTATCGTTACAGGTGGCTCGGCTAAAAATGGCATTACTGAAGCGGAAGCGATGAGCAAATGGTTGTTGGAAAAAGGTGTAGATAAGAATCGTATTGTTCTAGAAAAAAGTGCATCTGATACAGTAGAAAACGCATTATGCACAACGGCTATTATAGAAACCATGGAGATTACTGATGCAACCTTAGTAACAAATGCAACTCATATGCGTCGAGCTCTATCTGGCTTCCAAGCATCTAGTGACCACTATGCTCGCCTTATGGGAAAAGAAAATAAACGTACCTTTACGAATATGGTATATATGGATTACGCTTCTGCTGATAAAGCAAAGCAAGTAACAAAGGATGAAAAGCTAGGGATTTACCGTGATTTATTACGTACCTCAGGAATCTGGGCATTCCCAGGCTATCAGCGCTAATCGAACAGATAAAAGAAGTAAAAGCCCCGTTGAATGGGGCTTTTACTATTTGTAGAACAGCAGAGTGATAGAGGAAAGTGTATAATATATTTAAGGTCCTTCTAGTATTTTTATCGTAATGTCTACTTTACCTGAGCTTGTGTACTTATCATATCTTTGTGTCTATATACACTTATTATGATGCCGATAGCAATGAATTGGTAAATCAGATGAATACCACTGTGACTAATAAATGGCAGGGGAATCGGATCACCAAAACTTATTGGTAGAAGCCCTGCGGACATTATAAGTTCATTGCATATGGATGGCTCTTATCTTATGATAAATCACAAAATGAGAATCAATATCAATAAAAGAGCGTCTCTACACATTCGAGCATTAAATTGGGAAAATTTGAAGGGCAAACCACACGAAAGCGCTTGATAATAACGGTTGTAAGAATACCTTTTACTTTGACAAAATGAGATTGCTCAAGCCAGATCTATTTGTAAGCAATTGCTGGTCAGAATGCTAGTCAGAACGATTGTCAATTATGATGAACGTAAACCCAACATGGTTGGTAATAGGCAGATTTGCAACGGGGGAGTGAAGCGATGAAGGGGCAGATCGAATTATACACAGTGATTTGTGGAAGAAGATTCCTGCTGTGCAAAAAGGTCAGGTATATATGTACGGTTCATTCGGCGATAAAGGTGATGAATTTGTGATGGAGGATCCATACTCGCTGGAGCTTCAGCTTGATACTATTGTTGATGTTTTATTAGCTAAGAAAAAGGAAAAATGGTAAAATTAAATCCCCGGTACATAAAAGATGAACCAGAGCGTTTGCTGTATAAATCCATATGTTTGGATTTTGTTATATGAATATACGTGTAATAAGTAAATAAATAGAGAGGAGTATATGGATGGAAATGAAAATAGATCAGAAAGGTAATTCAAAAGTCGCCATTATATCAAGTGACAGCATCATAATTAATAACGTAAACGATGCCTTGGATGTAATGGCAAACGTACAATATAATGAATGCGAGAAAATGTTGCTAAGAAAAGAGCACCTGACTGAGGATTTCTTTGATTTAAAAACAGGTCTTGCTGGTGAAGTTTTACAAAAGTATACAAATTATAGAATGAAAATTGCATTTGTTGGTGAGTTTAAATCCTATAACAGCAAAAGTTTGAATGACTTTATGTACGAAAGCAACAAAGGAAACCAGGTATTTTTCAAACAAACAGAAGAGGAAGCATTGGAAGCACTACATGGCATAAATACGTAAAAATGAGCGGTGTCAGATCAGTATTGTTTGTAGCCAATATTTCCACATATGTGTACAATCCCAATATTACCAACCCACTAGAGAAAGACCATCTAAACTTACTAGATGGTCTTTCTTGTAATTACTTATCTCCTATCGCCACAGGGCTATCCTCATAGGATGACCAATCGCTCCAGCTACCTCCGTATAACTTTGCATCGGCTCGACCTGCTCTCATAAGTGCTAGGAGGTTGACGCATGCTGTTACACCCGATCCACAGTAAACCATGATTTGCTTTTTCTGTAATAACTCACCAAAATGGCTTTGTAGCTGTTCTTTCGTTTTTAATGTACCATCTGATTGCAGAGTGTTTTTGTAAAAGAAGCACTCAGCTCCAGGAATGTGTCCTGCCTTAGAGTCCAATGGTTCCACATCACCTCGATAACGCTCCGGTGCACGAGAATCGAGAAGAGGTGTAGTAGCCTCTCGTTGTTCAACCGCACTCTTGGTCAGAAGCATATCTAATTGAACATTAGCTGTGAAGGAACGCGATTCCCGCTGAAGGATTTCTGTGCTAGTCGGATAATTTGCTCGGTTCCATGCGGTATAACCACCATCCAGTACATACACACGCTCATGTCCAACGTAGCGTAACATCCACCACAAGCGAGCTGCCATTGCCATATCATCTCCATCATAGGCAACAACGGTTGTATGCTGGTCAATACCCATTTTGGAAAAAAACTCTTCCATGGCGGAAATGTTCGGTAATGGATGGCGTCCACCGTGCCCTTGCTCTGTTTTTTGACCGGATAGGTCTGACTCCAAGCTGATGTAGGTGGCGCCGGGAACATGACCTGCATCGTATTCTGCACGCCCTGCATTTGGTTGTCCGAGAATAAAACGGCAGTCTAGTATCACTAGTGAAGGATCGTTAAGATGCTCATAAAGCCAATCAACCTGTACCATGGGGTCTTGCAGCTTATCCTGTGACATTCTATCCCTCTTTTCCAAAAAAGATCGAAATTCTTGCCTTTTTTCTACTATAACAGATTAAAAGTTGTTTCGTCTTTGAAAAGGATGATACATTGAGGTATAGAGGGGCATACTTCCCAAATTCCATGGGGTACATATCTAGAGCAAAGAAGCAGTTTTGGTTTTCATAGATTGCCAGGTTCATATGTAAGATAGATAAACAGGTAGGAGGATATCATGATAAAAGCGCTAGTGTTTGATTTTGACGGAACCATCTTGGATACAGAATGGACATTATATCAATCATTTAAGGAAATCTATGATTCTTATGGTGTAATACTTCCTATTGATCTATGGTCACAAGGGGTGGGGAGTGAGCTTGTATTTGATCCTTTTGCTCATTTAGAAGAGATGATCCAGGCGCCTGTTGACCGAGTTGCAACAGAAGATAGATGGTTGAATCGCCACAGAGAATTGTTGCAGACAACAGATTTGCGTCCAGGTGTGAGGGAATATTTAGAAGCAGCGCGTTCTCTAGGGTTAAAAATTGGTCTTGCATCTAGCTCCCCCCGCTCATGGGTAGACCCTCATTTAAAGAAATATGGCATACGTGATTATTTTTCTTGTGTCTTAACCAAGGATGATGTGCTACAAGTCAAACCTGACCCAGAGCTTTACATAAAAACGCTTAATTGCCTTGGGGTAAGACCGTATGAAGCGGTTGCCGTGGAGGATTCAGTCACAGGGGCGACAGCTGCCAAAGCGGCTGGTATGTACTGTATTATTACACCGCATGAGCTATCTCGGAAGCATACTTTTGCAGAGTATGATGTACGGATGGAATCTCTTGCAGAGAGACAGCTGGAGCAGGTGTTAGAAGATTTTAAATAAGGCTCTGTTGGAGCAGTGATTTTTTATGTAAGCATACGCTATGTAAAATTCCATACGAAAACCCTTCTGATGCTCCAGCCCTCTTTTTGAGGTGGGGGATGATCAGAAGGGTTTTGATTTGTTATCTACATCGATGTTTTATCATAAACTACGAATGTAGCTTTCACTGAGCTTTTTACAAGAAGCTACTTTCGTTTGTTTTTGTTATTGACGTTTACCAAGGAATACGACATCGTCATCATCTGAGATGGAATGTTCGCGAGGTTTGTTCTGAAAAGCCTCGTTTTTATGTGACACGGTACTGGTAAAACTACGAGAGTTATTGCCATTTTTCAGTCCTTGGATAAACCGACTAGCTTTGCCTGCTATAACAAGTGCCACTACGGCAATCAATACAATCGGAATTAAAGCTAACATCGCTAAAATGAGTAAGAATTTCATTTCTGTGTCTCCCCTTTGAGTCGGTTAGTAATATATACGAAATAGGAGCGGGGAAGTTTCAGGCTTGTAAATATTTTTGAAAAGGTGTAAAGTCAATCTCTTTTTCTTTTAAATGAGCAATCAAAAATTTATGATCACGTTTTGGCGTGGCAATGATGTAGCCACGAATGATCAGCTCTGTCGTCATATGCTCAGCTTTTTCATCCAGAGCCAACTGTCCAATTTTAGCAGCAATCGTACGTCTTGCGACTGGACGGAATAATTCGGGAACAGGGTGTACTAATTCGTTTAATAACTCTAAGCTATCATCGTCCCACATATGCCTTGTCTGATCAATAAAGTGATCTTGCCAATCTAAGTCAGATTTACCATCTTGTTTGGGCATGGATTTTAGAAATTTTCGGAACATAAAATAGCCACCAATGGCAAACAGTCCAACCAGCACAATGGTCCAGCCGATAATAAACCAGGAAAACATTCCGTTCACAAGCTACACCTCTTTATCATTATGCTTCTTAGTATCCGTAATTCAACTATTGACCTAATATTTTCATTGTACAACAAATATTTTGTTTTTTTAAGAGGAGGAATATGCAGAAACTACCCAAATGAACACCATTTACCTATCCTGATTTGCCTAATCAAGGATTTTCTCTTTCCAATTCTACACGAAATGAGTAAGATAGATAGTACAATAGCTGTTGGAAAAGGGGGGCTCGTGCCTATGTTTACACTTGGACAACGGGTAATTATCACAGCAGATTCCTTCGAACAATCGTTGCCAATCGGAGAACATGCCTATCTTATTGGCCGCGATCGCAACCCGGATTCGGCTTTTGACTGGTTGATTCGTGTCCCAAAATATGATCGGCATTTTCCTGTGACGGATAAAGATATCTCTTTAGAAGAGAGCATTTGGGAAGAAGCAGCTGAGCGAGCGCAGCAAGAAGCTTTGCTTGACTTTGCGTTGGCTACCAAAAATGAAGCATTGTTTCGTAGAGTGGTAGGTCTCGCTGACGAAGAGCCTGAACAAGGTGCGACAAAGGAATCACCTGAGGAATTTATTCGTAAGGTAAATATGAAAGCTTGGATATAAGTGACTACCAAAATGATTTCCCCATAGGGCCAAAGAAAGTTGGCTTGGGGAGATCATTTTGTATTTTCTATACCTCCATTGCAGGAATTGCAGGGGGATAACAAGAAGTCTGTTAGAGAAGAGATCGATTTTATAAAAACTAGGTGACGAAGCTTGTATCGCCATGGAAAGAGAGGCCTTTTAGCCATGTCAGATTTTATCGAATTTCAAAATGAAGATGGACAGAGTATGCAGTTATCCCGCGAGGATTTTCAAAATAAAATAATTCCGAAGTATATGGATCTTTACTGGAATGAGAATGAAAAATTACGAGAGTTTGCTATGGAACTGGTACGTCAGGAATTTCCTGAACATGCTTCCAAAGCAGCGGATCGTTTATTGGAATTGTATGGTCCAATTGAACCAGCAATGATTTTCCGTTCCATTGTACATATGCAATTAGGGGAATTTCCTCAAGCACAGAAGCTGTTGCATGAAACAATTGATCAATATCCAGAATCAGCTACCGCTCATCTTAACCTAGCCCGCCTTTATGCACAGGGAGGGGAAGAGCATACAGCTGGTTTGCTGTTGCAAAAGTCATTACTTATTGATCCAAACCAAGATAATGGGTTAGAATGGTTGACCAATTCCTTTATGGAGGCAGGAAAAAAAGAAGAGCTATATCAATATTTAACAGAACTTGGAAACCGAGAAGGTGCATGGCGTCCGCATTATGTGTTAGCACTTGTCGCATTAAAGGAAGGCGACCTCTTGACTGCTATGAACATGTTTAAAGAAACACTAGATAAAGTGAACGGTCATGAAGAAATTGTAATGAACGTGACAGGGGAACTAGGACAAGCAGGGTACGTTTATCAGCTGATCCAAATTAGCGAGCAATATTGGAAACCAAGCTTTGAGCGACCATATGCTGGCTTTAATTATATCAATGCGCTCTTGCAAACCGATGAGACAAAAAAAGCGATTGATGTCCTAAAAGAATTAGTTGAACATACACGTGAAGAGTTTAAACCAGCGGTACAAGAGTACGTGGACAGATTGCCACAGGAACTGCTAGAAGCACACCAAGCAGATGAGAAAAATACAGCAGCTACCAACGGAGAAACAAAGAAACCTTGGTGGAAAGTTTGGTAATAAGCAACATAAACATATAAAAATTGAAACAAGGCTCTATTCCCTTTTGGGAAGATAGGGTCTTGTTTTTGTTTTATCGATGTTCGTAGCGTAAACAGTTTGTTGACGATATCCTCTAGTATCCTAGTCAAAAAGGTGATAAAATGCAATTGTATATTTGATAATGATTATCATTTTTAGTGATGGAGATATATTTCGTGGAATGAGCTTACAAATGTAAACGTAAAAATGCTAACTAACAGGGCTACCTGTTATTGCTTACACACATATAAAAAACTGCACGATACCATCAGATTAATAAACCATTGGGGAGGAATATACACATGACAGAAGCAACGCAGACGTTGGCAACACTGATTACATCGAGAAGAACGGTACGACAAACGAAAAACACTCCTATTCCGCTGGAGAAGATTTATAAAATTTTAGAACAAGCAGCATACGCTCCATTTCATAGCGAAGTAGAGCCTTGGGCAGTCAAAATTGCTTCGACTGAGCAAGAAAAAAAGTATTTTTTTCAATGTGTCTTTAAGAGTTACGAGCGTATTGGTCTTTTTGAATCTTATACGGATGAAAAAATAGAAAAGGTAAGAGAGTCCTATCGGGAATACTTTGAAGGTACACCAATTTCGATTCTGATAGCAACAGATATGTTCGACCATGAAAAAAAGGATTTTGAATCAGTCGGGGCTACTTGTGCATTTATCCAAAACATTCAACTGCTATGCTGGGAACAGAATATTGGGGCTGTGTGGCGGACCAATCCTTATATTTTTGATTCAGAATTTATAAAGGAAATAGGTTTTCGTTCCAACCAAAAAATTGTAGGCTCGCTTCATTTAGGCTATCCGCAACAAATACCTAAAGCCAAGGAACGCCGGTCGTTAGATCAATGGGTATCGAGTATTCAAGAGGGTGTCAAATAATATAGGTTCGAAAATAGCAATATCAACATTCCATGTACCACCAGTGTGTGGTGATGGAATGTTTTTTTATATGTAGGTAAGAGACATAAGTAATTTTGCATAATCTTGTGATTTGAAATTAGGCAGGATATACTTATTTTGTTTCCTAGGAAACAAAAATGACCGAAAGATAAGGAGAAGTAAATACATGACTACACAACAAATTGTAGGAAAGTTGCAAAAGCTACTACACCAACATGAAGAAAATAGTAAAAAACGACAAACAGGCTTACTGAACTCCATTCGAGATATAGACAGACCGACAGAGGAGCTGACTTTATCAGAACTGCATGTTATCGCTTGTATAGGAAAATATGGACAGGTTAATGTGACGGCCATTTCACAAGAGATGGATATGACTCGTGGAGCTATTTCTAAGATTAGTACGAAGCTTTTGAAAAGAGGTTATCTAGTAAAAAAACAAAAAGCTGATAATCAAAAGGAGGTTCATTTTCAATTAACATCTATGGGAGCTGAAATTTTCCGTTTACATGAGGGGCTACATGAACAGGCAGAGAGGAGAATAGAGAGGTTTTTACAAAAATACTCTAGCTCTGAGCTAGCTTTTATCGATCGTCTGCTGGCCGATGCCATTGCAGAACATAAGAGCAAGCAGACAGAATAGAGCATATTTAATTGGTTAGGAGGAAATTAGCATGAAAACAAAATTGATTTTGTATACATTAGCAATCAGCGCGTTAGTAGGATCGCTGTCTCAAAACATCTACACGCCGATCTTACAGCAAATGCAGGAGCAATTACAAACATCGCCATACCTGATCAATCTAAGTATTTCTGTGTTCACTATTGCCCTAGCTATCATGCAAATTGTCTATGGCCCCTTTATTGATACGAAAGGACGCAGAGCTGTGTTACTACCTAGTCTGTTCCTCTATGTTATAGCTTCTGTGGGATGCGCCTTTTCAGGAAGCATTTCTTGGTTTTTATTCTTTCGTGTATTACAAGGGATTGGGGTAGCTGCAATACCCGTGGTGGCTGCTACGGTAATTGGAGATATATTCGAAGGATCACAGAGAGCACAAGCAATGAGTAACTACCAGATGCTTCTCTCCTTGGCTTCGGTAATCGGACCGTTGTTAGGCGGGTTTATTGGAGGTCAGAGTGGATTTACGGGTATTTTCTCCTTTTTAGGTGTAACGGGTCTTATTATGTTTATTGCTAGTCTAGTCATTATCCCAGAAACTAAGCCAACAAAGGGAATCGCACGAACATTCCAACTACAAGCCTATGGAAAAGTACTTGTTCACCCGATTGGCCGGCTAGTATTGTTGCTTGGCTTTGCTCAATTCTATTTATTTTACAGTGTGTTGGTGTTTTTACCACATGTGCTACAGAACATATACGGCTTATCTGCACAACAAACAGGGCTTGCTTTTTTACCATTGTCCCTAAGCTTGATGGCGGGGAGTTTTGTAAGTGGTCGATTAAAAGATAAACAACTGGGGAGAAGCGAACAAAGATTGCTGTTCACTTGCTTTTTGCACCTGATAGCAGTCGTCATTTTTACACTGACAGCAAATATATCTATTGGGTGGCTCTTGTTTAGTTTATCTTTATATGGATTTAGTGGTGGTTATGCCATGCCATTCCAAAGCACGTTATTAACCGAGCTCTTTGTAGCAGAGCGGGCAACGGCGATTGGCTTCTATAATTTTATTCGTTATGTTGGTATGGCGGTAGGACCTATTATCGGTAGCTTATTGTATCAAGATGGTCGATTTGTTTTGACATTTGGAGTAGGAGCCATTGGATTTGCGATTGTCATTTTATTTGCTAGGAAAATGATTAGAATACGCGAAAAGCTGTTCTTGCAATGATATAGGGGCTATAAAGTCATCCAAGGGAAGTGGGTGACTTTTTTGTTACCCATCAGACTAAGAGATAAAAACATAAAGCCATTTTAGAACGACATTGTCTAAAAATAAAAATATAGTGTAATGCTCTCTGTTTTGCTGGATCAAATAAACGAATCAAAGAAAGAGAGGATAACTTATATGAAGAAACAAACGGTTATAGTAGTAAGTACATTGGCAGTAATGTTATCAGCCATATCCCCATTTTCTCCAGTGCTAGCCGATAGAGTGAATGCAGCGGCTAGCAAGAATCAGCAAGCTCTAACTCTGGATCAGATAATTGCTGAAATGAATAAAAAAACGCCGATCTCTACCTATACGGAGGCAACATTTACGACGCAGAATCGACTTATTGAAAACAGTCCTAAAACAGCTACAACGAATTATAAATGGTGGGACAATACGATAAATAATGAGATGCGTATAGAAACTACAAAGGATGGTAGGACGAGTTTTTATGTTAGTAAGGGTGGTACGTCTACTAGTTATAAGGAAGAAAGTATGGAAGGTAATAAGCAAGCTGTAATATCTTCAACGGGAGTAAAGGCTGCTGTCGATAACAAAATATCGAATGCGAATGACAAACAAATTTCCGAGTATACAGTTACTAAAGTAGATTTTCATCCACAATTCAATGAAAAAGACTTTACTCTTGATTTACCTAAGGATGTCAAAATAATAGAAAACTAGGCTGAGAGAAACAAGCGTTATATCCTCAAAGGAAAATATGAAAACATACCCATAAATTAAAAAATGACTCTGTTATTCGTTCAGAGTCATTTTTTTGTGCCCACCAGTAATGGTGAACGTTACAGTCATAGATGCAATAGTGACGAGTTAATGCATTTTAATCATTGTCGTATATTGACGAAATTTGTATAATAAGCATACCTTTCAAACTTGTTATCTTTCAATCCAATGGTGGAAAATGTAAAGTTCTTAGTCTAGCGTTTGATTGAACAACAGTAAGTATGAATAACAAATGATCAGAAAAAGCCCTTTCGAAAGCAAAAGAGCTTTTTAAGCCTTGTTTTCCATAATGGGTAAAATTGCAGTTAAATAATTCAGCAGAAGATTCATAGATTGGGCAGGTTTGGTTAGGGATTCGATTACTTTAGGATTTTATACAACTGTAAAAGGGGAGATGATCTATGTTTTTTAAGTCAGGACAAGCTAACGAGCTTACTGCATTCGTAGAGGAAAGTCGAAAATTACGAAAGATGGTTGAAAAAAATGACTTTTCAAGTGTATTTCAACCGTCTACAGATAATCCAGAATTAAAGGAAATTGCTGAGAATCTGAATGTTGTTCTAAACGCCATGCAAAGCTTCAGAGAAAATGTAGCCGTTCGGCTTGATTTGGTGACGGAAGCCATTGAAGTGGGTTTATGGGATATGAATGTTATAGCGGGCGATCCTGTAAATCCTCAGAACACCTTTACATGGACGAATGAATTTCGCAAAATGGTAGGCTATCGGGATGAAACGGATTTTCCCAATGTCCTTGATAGTTGGGCATCAAAACTGCATCCAGAAGATCATGGTCAGGTTCTAGAAGCTTTTGAAAAACATCTATTGGACCATTCAGGAAAAACTTCTTATGATGTGGAATATCGTTTACTGTTAAAGAACGGCGAATATCGCTGGTTCCGAGCTACTGGGGCAACAGTTCGAGATCCGGATGGCATTCCTTTACGAGTAGCAGGTGCTTTATTTGATATACATGACAAGAAGATGAAAGAACAAGAATTAGTGTCCTTGGCTGAGCGGTATGATCTTATCAATCGAGTTCTCGTGGAAGCTCCTTGGGATATGACCGTTGTTGAGGGGGACGTTATTAATCCGAATAATGAATTTTGGTGGTCACCTCAATTCCGAAGAGCACTTGGATTTAAAGACGAAACAGATTTCCCAAATGTGATGAGTAGCTGGAGTAGTAGACTTCACCCAGAGGATGAAAAACGGACATTAGAAGCCTTTGCTAATCATTTAAACGATTATAGTGGGAATACTCCATTTGATATTGATTATCGTCTTTGTTTAAAAAATGGTGAGTATCGCTGGTATCATGCCAGTGGTGAAACCATTCGAAGTAGTAGAGGTATTCCACTACGAGTAGCTGGGACGATACGGGATATTACCCTCGAAAAAAACAAAGAACAGGTCGTACGTGAGATGACCACTCAAATGCAGCATCTGTCAGACTCTATTAGCGATATGGTTAAAGGTGTCAATTCAATAACCAATCAGGCACAGGAGCTTGCCATTGCTCAGGATCAATCTACTGAAGCCGCTAATAAAGCAAAAGGTAGTGCAGATGAAACGAAAAATATTTCAAAGTTTATTAAAGAAATTGCTGAACAGACGAATCTATTAGGCTTAAATGCAGCAATTGAAGCAGCTCGTGCAGGTGAACAGGGGCGTGGTTTTGGTATTGTCGCAGATGAGGTAAGGAAATTAGCTGTACATAGTGCAAATGCTACCGTAAACATTGAAAACAGTTTGAATGATATGAAGGAACTCATTGAAACTATTCTACAACATATCGGAAAAATGAGTACTCTTACACAGACCCAAGCCGCCTTGACAGAGCAAGTAAATTCATCGATGGATGAGATCAATAAAATGTCACAGTCCTTGGTAGATTTCACTAAAACGTTATAGGCTCATAAATCGTACTCTATGAAGATAGAGAACTTTGAATCTAAGATAAAAAAGCCGGATATACCACACTAGCATGGGTATACCGGCTATTTTTCTAATTTGAGTAGTATACAGGAGGGATGATTAACAGTACTGTGTTACATACGAAAAAATCAACTTTTCATCAGACGAGACGGGATTTCTTTTGCAAACTCTTATGCCAGATTTTACGCCACATCTATTTCCTCTTTGGCAGATCTGAATATTTTTATTTTTATCATGATGAAGAGGAAAGCAAGCAATGCAAATGCTATTCCACTCCAGAGAAGCTGATGGATTCCCAGTTGAGAAATAAACCAGCCACCGATAGAAGCTCCCAACGTAATTCCAAGATTGGAGAACGAGACAAATAAACTATTGCCGAACTCAGGAGATTCTTTTGCCTCAGTCATGAGCCAGGTTTGGCTGATGATAAGGCCACCAGAATGTATGATTCCCCAAATACATACGATAACCACCATCGGGATGAAACATGAACCCAAATAGTAAGCAAGTACGTAAATGACCATATATAGAAGCGGAAACGATATCACTGTCTTTGGTAGGCTTTTTTGTAAGGAACCCCCAAACAAAAAATTGCCAACTATCATAATTAGTCCAAACACCATCAACATTAAACTAATCCAGGAGCCATTCATGTGTGTTACCTGTCCCAGATATTCGGCAAAATAGCTATATACAGAAAACATAGCTGCAAAGATACATATAACTGTAGCGATATTTAACCATAATCCAGGCTTTCGTACTATACTAACCTGCTTTCCATAAGACATCTTTTCTTTTACAGGCATGGAGGGGAGCCAAAATAAAATTCCTGCAAAAGCAATTGCGCTTACAATAGCCCCAAACAGGAAAGCAGCCTCTAATGACAATTGTTCGGCGAGAAAAGATGTCAAAGGGATGCCAAAAGCAAATCCGACAGTTATTCCAGCGAAAACCTTTGTGATTGCTTGCCCGCTTTTTTCTGGAGGGACAAGCTTGGCTGCGGTCACGAGAGCCACTGAAAAAAAGACAGGATGAAAAATAGCAGGCAGAATACGGAAAGCTAGCATGATCTCGAAGCTAGTTGTATAAGCATAAACAATATTTGCAATCGTGAACATAAGGATAGCAGTTAACAGAATTACTTTTCGATTGACACCAGAAGCAAGCAATGTCAGAAATGGGCCTGAAATAGCAACGACTAAAGCAAATATACTTACAAGTACTCCTGCCTGTGAAGTTGTTATATTAAATTTCTGTGTGATCTGGGGGAGAACCCCTACAATCCCCATTTCAGTGGTAATGATACCGAATACGCCTAAAGCCAGCATCATGATAAGAAGAGGGTTAATCTGTTTCATATAAATAAATCTCCATTCTTCCTCGTATAGGGAACCTTCTTTAACATATACATATCTATATATCTAGATATTAAAAATCAAAAAAATATACCTCCTTTCCGTTTATAGTTCTTTTTGGACATACTCGGAAAATTCCTGGATGGTCTTTTCATTTCGTCGATAATACGTCCATTTTCCGATTCGTTCAGAATCCAACAGCCCAGCTTTTTGCATGGTTAACAAATAACTAGAGATGACTGATTGTGCTAAACCAGATTTCGTTTGAATATCGCCCACACATACACCAATTTGAAAATTTAGCCCTTGTTGTAAATAGGGTTTTTCATCAAAGAATTCCCCTGGATTTTTTAGCCATAGCAAGATTTGTCTACGCGTCTCGTTTGTCAGTGCTTTATAAATCAATGAAGGTTCCATACGGATTATTATATCTATTTTTATAGATTTGTAAATGTAAGTTGTGTGCATTGTTATCCTTTGAGGGGGATGAAAGGAAAAAGCCGCCCTGAATTGGAGCGACTTTTCGGTATTGCTATCTATTTAAACTGGCTGGTAAGCCTCTTCTCTAAATAGCTTACACCTTGGTACATAAAAGCGGCGACGAGGGCAATGACGAAGAGAGATACCATGACCAGGGAAAAATTGAAAACCTGAAATCCATAAATAATTAGATAGCCTAAGCCTTTTTGAGCAACTAAAAATTCTCCAACAACAACGCCTATCCAAGAAAGTCCGACATTTACTTTTAAAGAAGAAATAATCGTAGGCATTGTGGCGGGAAAGATCACTTTGGCAAACATCTGACTTTTGCTTGCACCAAAGGTCTGCATGACTTTCAAATAGTTAGGATTAACCTCACGGAAGCTAGAATAAATCGTTATGGCGGTAATAATAATCGAAACAGAGAGTGTCGTTGCGATAATGGAGATGACTCCAGGACCTAAACCTACAATAAACAGAGGACCCAATGCAACTTTGGGCATGCTATTTGCAATGATTAAATAAGGCTCCAGCACTCGTGATAAAAATGGAGACCACCAAATCATGATGGCGAGTAAGGTACCAAAGAGGGTTCCAAGTATAAAGCCAATGACAGTTTCAAGTACGGTTACGCTGGTATGCATCACCAAGCTCATATCAGTCATTTTTTCAATAAACAAACTCCAGATTCGACTAGGTGAGCTAAACAACAGAACATCAATCCATTGGAAGAAAGCGGCCATTTCCCACGTACCTAAAAAAACGAGTAAGATTAGAAGCTGAGTGAGAAAAACCAACCATTTGGTACGTGTTACGCTATGTTTATACTGCTGATGAATGCGATCGATGTTAATCTGCTCCATCAGAACTTCCCTCCATCTCTCTCCACACGTGGTTATACAGATCGGAGAAGCCGGTCAATTGTCGAGCTTGGAACGGCAACGCCTGACGGATGATCTCTGGTATCTTCATTTCCGAACGAATGCGTCCCGGATTTCGATCTAATATGTAGATTCGGTCTCCCATAGCTACTGCTTCTTGTAAATCATGGGTGACTAAAATAGCCGTTTTTTTGTGGCGACGCAAGGTTTCAATAATAAGATCTTCAAGTTTAAGCTTCGTCTGGTGATCCAGAGCGGAGAAGGGTTCATCTAGAAGAAGGATTTCTGGTTGACAGGCAAGTGTTCGGACCAAGGCTACACGTTGTTTCATTCCGCCAGATAATTGCTGTGGGGAAGCCTTGCGAAAGTGAATCAGCTCCATCTCTTCTAGGAGATGCAAGGCATATTCTTCATTTGCTTTGGTACGGATTCCTTGCACCTCTAATCCGAGAAACACATTCTCTTCTATCGTGCGCCAGTTAAATAAATAATCTTGTTGAAGCATATAGCCTACCTTACGAGTAGTTCCTGTTAGGTGATTTCTGTCTACGTATATTTGACCTGCCGTAGGTTTTTCAAGTCCTGCTATGAGTGAAAGTAAGGTGGTTTTTCCACAACCGCTCGGGCCTACTAAACAGACGAACTCACCTTCCTCCACATGCAAGGAAATATTGTTGACTGCCATGAATGCGTTGCGTGGGGTTACGTATAGGTGGGTGACATGGTTTAACTCAATTTTTGCTTGAGGAGAAGGGAGCATGAGCTATTTACCTCCTAACGCCTGTTTGGCAAACGTATCATTCACTAGTTTTTCATAAGGTACTGATTGTTTCAGCTCTCCAGCAGCTTTCATAATTTCCAGCAATAATTCCCAGTCGTCTTTTTTTAATAAGGGAGTAGCTGAATAAGCAGCCTGTTCCTGATAGCGCTTAACGGAACGAGTGAGGATATCTGCTTTTACATCCGAAAAATAGGGAGTAATCACTTTTGCCACTTCTTCGGCAGAATGAGAATGTACCCATTGTTGCCCTTTATAAATGGCGTTAGTAAATCTCTGAATGTTTGTTTTATTTTTCAGGATATAGCTTTGTTTGGTCATATAGCTGGTATAGGGAACATTTCCGCTTTCCTTACCAAAGGAGGCGACTATATAACCGATGCCTTCTTGTTCAAATTGCGATGCTGTTGGTTCAAAGAGTTGCACAAAATCTCCAGTACCTGAGGCGAAGGCAGACGGGATATTTTTAAATTCAATGTTTTGCAGAACGGTGGCATCTTTTTGGGGATCAATGCTGTTTTTGTTCAGTACAAACTCTCCGACCATCTGGGGCATGCCACCTTTTCGTTGGCCAAGAAATACCTTGCCTTTTACCTGATCCCAAGCGAAGTGCTTTGGTTTAGAACGAGCGACGAGGAATGTGCCATCGGTTTGGGTGAGTACGGCAAAATTAATGATTGGATCTTGCGGACCTTGTTGATCTACATAAATGCTGGTCTCAGAACCAACCAATGCGACATCAATTCCATCGGATAGCAGGGAGGTCATTGTTTTATCGCCACCCCAGGTGGTTGTTACTTCGACTTCTAACCCTTCTTCTTTAAAAAATTCCTTTTCTAATGCAACGTATTGTGGGGCGTAGAAAAGGGAGCGAGTCACCTCTCCTACTCGGATTCTATTCGAATTACTGCTGGAGCAACCGCTCAAAAAACAGGCAAGACCTAGGCAAAGAATAATGCCTAGGATAAGGAAACGTTTCATGAAAAAACCTCCTAGGCTTTTCGTTTTACTGTAACCTATGCCCAGTCGCGGTGAATGGTGAACGGATAAAAGAATAATAAGGAGTATTTATCGCTATACCTTTAGGAATTGTAATGTTATAGGGTTAGATGAAATTTCGCTTCAAATATGATAAGATTGGTAAAATATGCACGTGGATTTTACATAAAGGATGGAGGTGGATAGGGCATGCAAATTGTTTTTCTTGGAACTAGCTCAGGAGCCCCTACCACTAAGCGGAATGTATCGGGTATCGGACTTCGTCTCATGGATAGAGGCACGTGGTGGCTCATTGATTGCGGGGAAGGTACGCAACACCAAATCATGCGTTCTGTGCTAAATATTTCGCAGTTGGAAAATATATTTATTACGCATTTGCATGGCGATCATTTATACGGATTAATCGGGATGCTAGCCAGTCGTTCTCTAAGAGGGGCTGATACAGGTGGAATAACGCTATATGGACCAAAAGGCATTGATGAATATGTACAGGCTATTATGCGTATTAGTCCAGTTCATTTACAGTATCCCCTTATCATTAAAGTGGTGGAGGAAGGAATTATTTACGAGGATGATACCATTGTTGTAGAAGCGGCAAAGGTAAAGCATCGTGTTCCCGCTTTTGCCTATTCGATGACGGAGAAGCCCCGTCCTGGTGCGTTTAAGATTGAATTGGCAAAAGAAGCGGGTATTCCAAAAGGACCGATGTATGCTCAGCTTAAAGCTGGAGGGAGTATTCAATTAGAAGATGGCAGGGTTTTTCATGGTAAAGACTTTGTGAACCCACCTCAGCCAGGTCTTAAGGTCGCATTTAGTGGAGATACTGTACCTTGTCAAAATATGGTTCGTTTAGCCCAAGGAGCAGATATGCTCGTGCATGAATCTACTTATGTACATCAGCATTTAGAATTAGCTGAACGAAGTGGTCATTCAACAGCTAAACAAGCAGCGGAAATCGCTGTTGCAGCAGAAGTAAAAGGCTTGTTGCTTACGCATTTGAGCCCGCGTTATGATATCGAGGACGGATCGATTACTCTTGATGATATGTTACAGGAAGCACAGGAGGTTTTTCCAAACACACAGATTGCCCAGGATCTCGGTGTTTATGAAGTGAAAAGAACGCGTTTGTTGTAACGTATATGGTAATAAGCATCAGTCAAACCCTTGGAGCACAAAAAGTGATACAAGGGTTTTTTCTAATTTGTGAAGCCTTCCTAGCTGAGAAAAGACCTTATTTTTGGTTGGTAATGATTATCATTTTAGGTATAATTATGGTGAATGAATCCTTTCAAAGAATGCTTTAAAAGGGGGTAACAAAGATGAAGGTGCCCATAGATTTCACAGTGCAAACGGAAGCGCAGTTGCGAGAAGTAGTAGGTTCTCCGTCTGAGGCTTTAATGGAAAAAATATTACCCACATTAGAGGAGCAAAGCCGCTACTTCATTCAGCATTCGTCTATTGTATGTGCCACAACGAAGCAAAAGAATGGTCTCTTACATGCGTCTATGTTCGGTGGGGAGAAAGGCTTTGTTCGTTCCATTGCTGAGAATAGTTTGTTTATTCCAGTAACAGAAGATGGGGATTACATGCGCATGATTGAAAATATCAATGCGAATCCATTCATCGGGCTATTATTTTTTGTACAAGGAGTGAGTGAAACCCTACGAGTCAATGGTAGAGCCAGCATTGTTAGAGAAAAAGAATTACTGACCGTTCATTTTCCAACAGATCAGCAGCTAGTAGCAGCGATACAGGTAGAGGTCGAGGAGTGTTTTTTACATTGTGCCAAAGCCTTTTTTCGCTCTAAGCTGTGGGATTCTACAACCTATCTGCCTAATTATCATGCGGGGATGCCTTCAACAGATGACCTCTTCCTTCGACAGGCTATCCTAAACGAACAAATGCAATCGTTTATGAAGTACTCTCCATTTATTTGTCTCGGCTCCAGTCAAATGGAGGGGGGAGCTGATATATCGCCCAAGGGTGATCCAGCAGGGTTTGTACAAATAGTAGACGAACAAACCATTTTAATTCCTGATCGTCCCGGGAACAAAATTTGCGATAATTTTCAAAATATACTTGTTAATCCGTATATATGCGTTCTCTTTTTTGTTCCGGGTGTGGATCAGATCCTCAGTATTCAAGGCAAAGCATCTATTGTAAAAGAAGCAAAATTATTAGAACCTTTATCAATAGAAGGCAAATGCCCAGCGTTAGGCATATGGATAGTGATTGAAGAAGTGACCTTGTCTTACTCTCAAGCAATGGTGAATGCTGGATTATGGAATCCAGCCAATCAAATAGATCGAAAGACGTTCCCTACGATGGGAGAGATGGTGATGAAACAACTAGCCCATTCTAAATATATAAAAGGGATGAGTGCCAAAGCTTTTGATGACATGGCAAACCAAGAGTACAAGCAGCGTTTATATTAAATGTAAATGAGTAAGATGGCTGTAAAAGCCCGAATCCTACAATTCGGGCTTTTTTCTGTTTCAATTGTTTAGAACACTATCTATCCTAAAACATTACAGATCGGATGGTAATCCTCTGATTCAAAACTTATTTACAATAAAGTGAGTATTTAGTTAAATATTCAATAAACGAGAGTAAGCAGGTTTATTGATGTATCGCAATTTTAGACGTTTTGTTCAAACGTTTCGGTTTGAAATTAACCAATACAATACTTCCGGTAATCAATACAAGTCCAGCGATCAGGTTAATTGTCACCTTCTCATTGAGGAAAAGTACGCTAATAATGACGGAGATGAGCGGAATGAGAAAGGTAAAAGCTCCCACCTTGCTGGCTTCGATTGTAGCGAGTAGTTTAAAATAAACAAGCCAGCCCAATGCAATGACAAAAATCGATATAAAAAGAGTAGCAACGATAAACGAAGTATTCCAAGCAATGTCAGACCAGCTTTCTACAGCTGAACCTGAGCCCAGCATAACGATACCACCAAATGTAATCTGTATTGCCGTCATCCAAACAGAATCTACCTGTGTTGCTGTTTTTTTCATATAAATCGTCCCAAAGGCCCAACTGAAGGAAGAGGCGATGGCGAGTATAATCCCCCAGATTGACATGTTGCCAGTAAATCCATCAGTCGATAACGAAGCAACGCCGAAAAATCCTAGTAGTAGACCGAGGATTTTTAATCCGTACATTGATTCTCCAAGCCAAAGCCAGGAAAAAATACCGAGTAGTACGGGCTGAAGAAATACGACGGCCGAGAACAGTCCAGCTGGCATGTACTGCAAGCCTATGGTTTGAAATCCATAGTAGAGAATAATGTTCAAAACGGAGGAAATGAGATAGATATGCCATGTTCCTTTTAAGTGAAGCTGTTTGCGTTTTACTACTGCAAAGGAAATTAAAATAAGTCCACCGATAAATGTCCTCAAGCCAGCGAACAGTAATGGCGGTGTATAGGTTAATGCATATTTAGAAAGCGGCCAGTTAACGCCCCACATAAGAACCAAGAATGCGAGATATAGAGCCGCCTTTATTCGAGATTGTTGATACATGTAAGTCCACTCCTTGTCTTGTTGTCACAATACATGATAGAATGATTTTTCATATAAATAAAATGAATGTTTTTTATAGGGGGCATACCAATTTTGTTATGACACATGCACAAATGGAATTATTCGTCAAAATTGCTGATACTGGAAGTTTCACCAAAGCAGGACTAGAATTAAATATGACGCAGCCTGCCGTTAGTCGTGCCATCTCTACACTGGAATCGGAGTTAGATGTGACTCTTCTAATTCGTGATCGGAAAAACGGTATCATGCTTACCGATGTAGGAAAACGAATTCTAGTTTTGTTTCGGGACATTTTACAGTCTTTTGAAAAAGTACACCAAGAAATCGCTAGTGAAAAAGGTCTTGAAATTGGCACGATACGCGTTGGCGCATTCCCGGTGGCGTCTGCTCACTTTTTACCCAAAATGATTAAAGTCATGACCGAAAAATATCCCCATTTGGAATTTGTGATATACGAAGGAACCATCGACGAGATTAAAGAGTGGCTAGAAACCCGAGTGGTGGATATCGGTTTGATTATTCCACCAGACGATGAATTTGAAACGATCCCTTTTTTTCGAGAGAGAATGTACGCTGTGATAAGAGACGACCACCCTTTGCAAAATCGTTCGGTCATCTCTGTCAAAGATTTGAGTAGCGAGCCGTTGATTAGCTGTAAATCAGGTTATGAGCCGCCTATTGTTGATTTGTTTAATCGAGCACGAGTAGACCTGAGGATCAGGTTTGTTGTGAAAAACGTAAACACAGCACTAAGTATGGTACAAGAGGGGCTTGGAATTGCTGTACTGTCGGAATTATCGCTTTGGGCGCTTCCACCTAATGTGCTCAAACGAGAACTGGAGCCAGAAGCATTTAGAGAGATCCGTTTGGCAGTTCCTTCATTGAAAGAGTCTTCCATCGCTGTTCAAATGTTTATCCACACGGCACGTGAGCTCTTTTCTGGAGAGCATTAATACATGGGATTGGGCGTTTCAAATCATCCATCCCCAAATGCTTCATCAAAATGTTCAAAAGTAAGCTTACTAGTTACAAAACAAAGGAGTGAGGAAAAACTAGCCTCACTCCTTTTGTTACATAACATGTAGAAACGGGAAATCTTCTCCTAATGTTCAGCTGTTTTTATTGCAATAGAATCAGGTTATTTTTGGAATAATAGTTCGAATTCTAGTGTTTTAAAAATTTTTAAAAAATGTAAGAGGGGTCTCCCTGATTTTTCGTTATATATAAATGAACAGACAAAAAGGTAAGAGCTGCGCAGCCCCTTTTTGGAATGGGAGGATAGTAAATGCAGGAAGATGAGGAGATTATTGAGCAAATCTTACAGGGCAACAAAGAAATATATGCTCAGATTATTCACAAGTATAAGGGTAAGGTGGCTTCTATTCTCACGAAAATGTTAGGTCATTCATCGAATATGCAAGATATTGTTCAAGAGATTTTTATTAAAGCATACTACCATTTGCCAGAATATCAATCACAGCAAAAATTTTCGGCATGGCTATATCGTATCTCCATTAATCGTGGACTAGACGAGGTACGCAAGCGAAAAAGAACACCGTCCGTTATTGACCTAACCTTTGAAATAATGGATAGTTACACACCCGAAAAAGCCTATCTGGACAAGGAGCAGAAAGAGTTTTTACAGCAACTTTTATTACGTGTTGACGATGAGTATCGAATCATTATTGAGATGCACTATATTCAAGATTTAAGCTACAAAGAAATAAGTGAAAAATTATGCGTATCGATGAGTACAGTAAGAATGCGTCTTTCTTATGCGAGAAAAAAGGTAAAGGATGAATTTATTCGGATGAACAAAAGGGGGGAGTTTATTTATGAAGTGCCTGAGCCAACAACAGCTGATAGCATACATGCACGATAAACTTCCTACAACGAAGAGAGAGCATCTAGAAAAACATCTGGATCATTGTAGTGATTGCCAAAAACAGCTAGAGCAATTTGTTGATGAATTGGTTAGCTTTGGTGATGACAGATGGACAGACGACTCGTTTTCAGAAACGTTTGAACAAGACATCATAAATAAAATCCACCCTTATCCTGTAAGTGTATTAAAGCAATCAGTCGCACATAAGTTGTCCCAAAAAATGAATTGGAAAAAAAGGAGTATAGACATAATGAAAAAAATGACGATAACAGTAGCTGGATTGGCATTGGTTGTATCTTTAGGAACGCTTGTTTCTCCTACTTTTGCTACCTATGTAAACGGATTATATACTGGTCAAACAGATGTTGGTATAAATGTTATTTCGATGAAAAATAGCTTATTTTCTGACTACAAGAAAGCTGATGAAGGTCTTATACATGCTATACAAAAAGGATATTCAAAACATCTGGATTTGTCTGTTACAGATCAAGGGCTTACTTTTGAAGTAAAAGAGGTTTTAGCCGATCCATTGCGGATTACCATGATTCTTGGAGTGAAGGATAGTAAAGGAAACCGTTTAGATGTAAGTGAGTTGTTTGATGAAGAGGAAATTAGCTTAAAGGATAAAAAGGGAAATGTATTGAAGCCGAATCAGGATCTTGCTAATAATCCTCTTTATGAAAAGGAGTCAGATTTTTGGGCTCATCGTATAAATGGTGATTATATCGTGCTAGAGCGAACACTGTTCGATTTTTATAGAAAAGAAAAAGCTTTACCAGATGAAATGAACGTTGAACTTAATGTGAAGAAACTAGGTGGAACGAATGGGAATTGGAAAATACAGGTTCCAATTGAGATGAAAAAGGCCAAAGAGGCGACAAAAACGAAAAAGATTAATCAGGAATATACTAGTCCTCAGGGATTAAAGATTAGTTTAAAAGAGGTCGTATTTGCTCCAAGTGGTACTCAGCTTATTATGGAGACAACCGCCAAGGGGGCAGATAAGGAGTTTACCTATGAGCTTGTTGATGAACAAGGAAAGAATATGGCTGCATGGGAAAGTCCTAGCTTCAGAGGAGCCCCTCCTATTGATGCGCCTCTTTCTGATAAGAATGGAAGTAGTAATAAAAATGTAATAGATTCACTCACAGAGCGTATTAGATTAGCAGAGGGGTCAGAGAGATGGTTCCATACCTTTACTCCAACTTCAGAGAAAATGACCTTTAAGCTTACCTCTTTCATTCTACGTGAGGCAGCCAATTTCGAAGCAAAATTGAATATAGAGAAGCTACAAAAAGAACCTATAAAAGTTGAGGGGCAAGGGAATCTATTCCGTTTTACAAAGTTTAATCAAAACGAAAAAGCAGCGAAGGGAGGAAGCAGTATTGACTTTGAAGCTGTTTTCCCAAAAGATTTTATAATAGTGAGTGGATGGAAAATCAAGGATGAAACTGGGAATAAAATAAATGCGGTTTTCCCCTCTGGAAAGACAATAATCACTCCAGAAGGAAACGTACAATTACAAGGAAAGCTGATATTTGATAATGGTGGTAAGCTTCCGAAAGAGCTTACAGTTACCTATGATAAAGTGTTAAAACAAAACCATAACGTACAGTGGGAAGTACCTATTCATCTAGAGAAATAATAATTAGCTATACAATGAAAGGTACGAAAATATATGTCAAGCTATCCGATTCGGATGGCTTTTTTTCTTGAAGAAGCAATACTTCAGCGAGTGGGATAACACTTTTTCTGAGTACCCACTTTACTACTCTAGGCATATTATATAGGCAAAAGTAACAAAAACAAGAAGCAGGTGGCCAAAATGTACGAAGGTATAAGAGAGAACCCTTTTTATCCTGTAGGTGATCTTGAAAATGTGCCATGCCCATATCTTCATCAGCACTTCTATTATCCATACCCAAGTGATTTTCCATATTCTTCTCCTATCACCTTTGTTTTAGTTCACGGTGCTTGGGGTGACTGTAGCTATTGGTATAATACAGCGGAGGAACTATGTAAGATGGGTAACATAGTTTATACTCCAAATTTACCAGGACATGGGAGAGATACGAATAAATCGGTAACTCACGACGATTATGTGAGGTCCGTCATTGATTTCATAGAGGAAAGAAATTTACGTAATTTTGTTCTTGTCGGGCATAGCTTCGGGGGAACAGTGATCTCTAAAGTGGCAGAACAGATTCCCAAGCGAATCAGACGACTGGTGTTTATGGATGCGTTCGTTGTACGTAACGGCTATAGTGTTGCGGACGAAATACCACCGGAAGGAAAGGCCCTTTGGGAGGAGCTTGCCAGAGAATCACCTGACAATACGATCATGCTACCTTTCCAAAACTGGCGGGAAACGTTTATGAATACAGCTGATCTTGAACTGGCTTCGGAGATTTATCAGACTGTTACTCCAGAACCAGCAGGGCCACTATTTCAGAAGCTGGATCTTTCCGTATTCTATAGTCTTTCTATTCCTAAAAGCTACTATTACCTCACGGAGGATACGGCGCTTCCACAAGGAGAGCGGTACGGATGGCATCCACACATGTCCAGTCGGCTTGGATTGTTTCGGTTAATAAAATCAAAAGGGGATCATATGACCTCTTTTTATGTCCTACCGTCTATGATTGCCAAAAATCTGGTTAGAGCAGGCAGAGATTAATAAGAATATGTCAATCAACAATGGGAACGATATATGTTTGCCATAAATTACGCCGTAAGATAACGTAAGTAAATACCTTGCATTTACCAGAGAATATTCCTGTTCATTTCATTCTGAATATCAAGGTACATCGACTAGACGTTGAGAAGGATAATGACGATAAAGGTAGACCTGTAAAAAATATGGGGTAATTGAGGTAACATCTACTTATCATAACGACATAGACTGGAGTCTCGATATACTTGGCCCAAGTGAGTGATTTGATCCATTTTCTGTAGAACGCTCATTTGGGCGTTCTTTTTTCTTATACACCTTCTCCTCTTTACCAACGCCCCATTTAATGCCATAATGTCGCCATACAGTGTCAATAACAGACAGGAGTGAATGTAGATAATGAAACGCATTACTTTTCAAACCCCAGCTGAGCTTGCTGATTATGGACGTGAGCATGAGGTAGCGATCACTGTGGAATTTCGGGATGAAAATGGGAAGCAACGTCAAGTGATTTTATCTGATGAGCGTTTAGCTGAAATTGGGGAGTATTTAGCGAAAACAAATGCTATGGCTTATTTTAAAGAGGAAAAAATCTTTTATGAAGTAATTGCTGAGTGGCTTCGAGCCTAATAAGACCAACACGTCGAGTCCTATTGCAAGGTAATTCAACAATACACCGGATTAACGAATAGAATACTTATACTATCTGTTAAACCATAATAGAAGAAAAATGTCATAAAACCCATGATTCCTTACATATAAAGGTTTCATGGGTATTTTTGATATAATTTTCTTTTAGGTAATTCAGTAGTATGTCGAATAAAAATGGCATTCTACAAACACAGCTACATACATATTTCCTTACATAGTTGATAAGCTGACCTACTTACAGTTCTAGCATCGCAATATCACCGGTGTATTTCTGTCGGCTCAAAGTCCTGCTGAACATGAAACCAAATGTTTAGGTCATTGATTGTACTAGCTAACTCAGCAATTTCAGAATTAAGCTCACACGAGCGTTCAAAATTATCTTCCTGATACAGCTCAGCTTGTTTTTGGTTAATAACAGCTTCAAGAGCGATGACACGATCTGGTATTCTGGAACGAATCTCTTCCCATTTTATCAAGATATCGGCTCGCTCAAAAGGATCGTATTCTTCCCATTCCAGATAGAGAAAGGGAAGGGGAATACCTAGCCGCTCCTCACGTTTAAATTCATAACGTACCACGTATCTGACTCCCTTCAGCAAAGCATGCTATAATTATCGTATACGAAAAAGAGCAAAGAATATAGAGCCATGCTACATAAAACTGCAAAAATAGAAAAGCTGATGTATGCAAGATACAGTCATATGAAAGGAATATGATATGAATCAAAAGCCTAGAGTCTTAATTGATGCAGATGCCTGTCCAAAAAAGGCTCTCCAGATAGCAGTAGAGCTATGTCAAAAAAACGGCTATGAGCTGATCACCTTCGCTAGCTATAACCATCAATTTCAGCATGATAATCATGTGGTTGTTGATGCAGGCTCGCAAGCAGTGGATATTCGTTTAACGAATGAAGCGAAAGCAGGAGATATTGTGGTGACCCAGGATATTGGTTTGGGAGCTATGGTAATGGGAAAGGGTGCAAAATCCCTGACGCCACATGGTAAAGTTTTTACTTCAGATAGCATTGCTTTTGATTTAGAAGTACGTAATGAAAAGGCGCGATTCCGGCGGGGTGGTGGACGGACAAAAGGACCACATGCTAGAACTCCAATAGACGACCAACATTTTCAGGATGCACTGATGTACCTTATGCAAGAGGGAGGGGAATAGTGATGGAAAACGATAGAATGCAAGACCCCTCGCCCTTTTATAGCAGGTTTTCACTTATGTTAGCAGTTGTTTTGTTTGTTGCTTTCTTTTGGATAACCTATATTGTTATTGGGCTTGGTTCTAATGTAATGGATGAATGGGGCATCATGATGAGTAAAGAAGTACGAAATCCCCACTTAACCATTATTATGCATGCTATCACTCAATTGGGAGATGTGTACATTTTAGTGATTGTTGTTGTCTTGTTTGTTACTGGCTGGTGGAAAAAACATCGAGTAGAATCCTTGTTTTTTTTAGGCACGCTTGCTCTTGGTTTTTTAGGTAAAGAAATTTTTAAAAGAACGATTATGCGTGAGCGACCTATTGATGTAAATTTGATCGATCTGCCTTCCTCATGGTCCTTTCCCAGTGGACATACTACCTTTAGTACTTTATTTTTTGGAATGGGAGCCTATCTATTATGGAAGCATCAACGTGGGAGTACAAACACATGGATTTGGCCGATGATAGGTATTGCAATTCCTTTGTTGGTTGGATGTAGCCGAATTTATTTAGGGGTTCATTTTTTCAGTGATGTTGTCGCAGCTTGGTTATATTCAGCTGGATGTATTCTTGTATCAGCCTATTTGTATGAAAGAAGACAGATACGAGGTGTAAGCAATCAATAAAAAGAGTAGCAAAACAGACTCTATTGACATATTAATGGGAAATATGGTACGGTAAAGATGAATTGTTATATTTATCTGACTATTTCTCAGTAGCTTAATGGTGGAGCACCCGGCTGTTAACCGGTAGGCTGGCGGTTCAAGTCCATCCTGAGGACCATGCTCCTGTAGCTCAGTCGGTAGAGCGTTTCCATGGTAAGGAAGAGGTCGCAGGTTCGATTCCTGTCGGGAGCACTCCTTTTTTCGTTAACTATATTGATGAGGCGTGACCTAGCGGGGGAGCGTCTCTTTTTATTGAGGAAAATTTTCTTTTTAACAGTTTCAACTTTGCTTTTTTCTGGAAAAAAACAAAAACTGTGTTACAATGATATGCATAAACACTTATATTGACATCGGTATGCATCAGTATGCAAAAGAGTTGCTGTTTTGGGGACTACACGACAGTAGTGTAATCAGTTCTTCAAATAACTTTTTACATGGTGAAACCTTTTACCTGCTTGATCGTATACCTTACTTGTCAGTTGAAAAGAGAGGGGAATTTATACTATTATGAAACGAAACAAGCTGTTGATGGTCTTAATGGCATTAGCTCTAATGTTTACGACCGTTGGAATAAACGCTCATGAAGTAGACGCAAAACGCGGTGGTGGATACAAATCTGGTTCGAAGTCATTCCAACCTACACAAAGTACCACTACTCCCAAATCTAATGCAAAGCAAGATCAAAACGTAAATAGCAAAACGAACACTACTACCCCAGCGGCAAGTACTGCTAGCAAAAGCGGCGGTTTCATGAAAGGGTTGTTGTTTGGTGGATTGGCAGGTATGTTGTTTGGTGGTCTCCTAGGTCACCTAGGCGGTTTTGGAGCGTTTGCTGCCGCATTATTGAATATCCTGATTTTAGTGGGGATTATCTTGTTGGTGGTTCGTCTCTTCCAAATGGTACGAAATAATAAAAATAATAATAAATATAAGGAACAGGAAAACAGATGGAAACAATAAGACTATTAGAACAAGATCTTATTAATGCAATCTGTCTTTACATTGCTGAAAAAAGAGAGATCGAACCTTTTCAAGTAAATGTTGAACTGATGTGGGATGAGGAATATGGTTATTCTGCAGAAGTGAATGCGAACGGACGTGAACAGGTGCTGATTGAGGCCAACATGCTAGAGGCCCTGCGCAAGTATTTACGTGACCAAATGGAATTAGATCCATTTTCTGCTCGAATTCAGCTAGATATTGATGATGAAGAGGGCATGATTGCTCTTGTTTCTTATAATTCATAACTAAAAGCCACGTAGAGCTTATACACTCTACGTGGCTTTTTGCATGTTTAACTAGTTGTTAGTACTCTGTTACGACTTTTTGGCCTCACTAGTATCATTCATAAATAATCTCCAGAAGTATAGGAAGCCTGGAGTAAGAATAGCAAATCCTACGATATAGACAACAAACATAGCTCGAAAGTTATCTGGATGTGTGAAGCCTGATTCAATCGTAACATGTGGATAAACCAAATACGGAAGATGAGCCACGCCATAGGCATAGCTAGCTAACAAGTACTGGATGACGGCAGCAATGGTAGCCAGGCGTGGTAAGCTAAGCCAGCCTTTTCGTTTAGACGTACCAAATAGTGATGCATAGGAGAGTAGGAAAAAACCAGCAGAAGCAGTGAGCCAGCCAATTTGAGAACGTAGATTGGTATATATCCAATTAGCTTCGGTAGACATGGTGATCACAACAGAAATAGCCAGTACAATTGAGATGGGACCTACAATCCGAGCATCTCTGCGATAAATTTGAAATGCTTCTCGCTCACAAAGAACATTAGAAAAATCGGCTAGTAATAACGAAGAAAGAAAAAGAGTACTAGTTATCGCCAGTCCAATATACATATATTCATGTGGACTTGAAAACAGCCTGAGTAGTTGAAGCTGTTCATAGCCATTTTCAAGCGTTATAAAACCGCCCTGCGTGATTGGTAACACACTGATTAATAGAGCAGGAATTAAGATGCCAGTAATACCTGAGACTATCGACATCATTTTACGATAATCCTCTACTACATGAGAGAAGACTAGGAAGGCACTTCGCAGCAACAGCAATAGCAAAATTAAACTACCAGGTATAATCAATACAGTACCTAATGTATAGGTAGCCCCTGGGAAGAAGGTAACAAGTGCTATGACGATAAGTACAATAAAGACATTCGTTACTTCCCAGGATGGAGAGAGGTACCGATTAGCGATTTGAGTTGCTTTCGTCTGCTCACGATCACGATAAATCATGGACCAAAAGCCTGCGCCGAAGTCAATGGAAGCAGCGACTGAATAAATAAATACGAAGCCCCACAGCATTGTAACGGCAATAATGGTTTCACTCATGCTTCTCCCTCCAAACTGATGGGATGTCGACGGAAATAATAGCGGAAGACTAGGATTGTTGCGATAGACATGAACAGATAGATTCCTAAGAATAACAGAAATAGCGTACCTAAGCCCTGTGATTGCGTAGTAGCATCTGCTGTCTTCATAACACGATATAAAATCCAGGGTTGACGGCCCGTGCATGCGAAGATCCAGCCAGCCTCGATACCTAGCATGGATAAAGGACCACTTAGGACAAAAATCCACATTACCCACCGAGGATAATGAGAATGTTTGAGCCATTTTTTCCAAGCAAAACCGATAAAACCAACAAAAATGAGTGCACCACCAACCAAGACCATAAAATTAAAGAGAGTGTGGACAAAGAGTGGTGGCCATTCATCCCTCGGAAAATCATTTAGCCCAACTACCACCTCATTTGGTGTGTTTCCGGCTAGCACACTTAGCATCCAAGGAATTTCGACCCCATATTTTACTTGCTGTGTTGCCTCATCTGTAACACCACCAAGAACAAGAGGAGCATGGGACTGAGTCTCAAATAAGCCCTCTGCTGCGGCTAATTTTTCTGGTTGATATTGATGTAAATGTTGAGCTGAATCATGCCCATTAATCCCTGTTAATAAGGAAAATGTACCGCCTACCACCAGACCCATTAATAAGGCTTTTTGATGAAACGCATATTCACGCGAGGACTTGTTAACTCGTAGCATTTTGTAGGCAGCGATGGATGCAATTACAAATGCACCCGTCATATAGGCGGAAACAACTACATGCCCGGCTGTGACAAAAAAGCTGGGGTTAAAAAATGCCTTCCAAGGATCTACGTCAACCACTTCTCCATTAACCAAATGAAAGCCGGTCGGGGTTCCCTCAAAGGCGTGAACATTAGTAATGAGCACAGCAGAAGCAGTCGCCCCAATCAATACAAGTAGTACACTTAGGATACGCATTTTGGGAGATAGTCGATGTGCTGCATATACATAAATAGATAAAAATAAGGCTTCTAAAAAAAAGGCAAAGATTTCAATTTGGAATGGGAGGGAGATAACTTTGCCGACCACTTCCATAAAGCCGGGCCATAGTAAGGATAATTGAACACCTGAGATGGTTCCAGAGGGAATAGCGATTCCAAGTAAAATGGCCTGTCCCTTGGTCCAACGCTTTGCCATTAGTGAATAGTCGGTGTCCTTCGTGCGTTGATACAACAGCTCTGCGATTAAAATCATTAGCGGTAAGCCAACGCCAAGCGAAGCAAAAATAATATGAAAACCCATAGTCATTCCAAAGGTGCTTCTGGCGATCAGAATTTGATCCATATCCCATCAACCTTTCTCCGTAACAAGTTCCTCCTTACCTTTGCATATTTTTCCTGTTATTATGCATGAAAGCTGGAAAAAGACCCCATTTACTAGGGATAGTGGATTGAATACTAAGGAAAAACATGCAAGAATATTTTTACACAAATCGTAATTTTGCGGTCATGGCGGGATTGGAAGACGTGCTAGACTCAGGTTCACCCGTGCAACAAACGTCTGTCCGACGCAAGCCTATGCGGTGTCAGACCGTAGAGAACCGGAATATTATCGGATAAATTATGGTAATCTAGCGGAGGGATTTATTAGCGTCTATTTACGAGAAATCTATACCTTCGCAACTGTAGGTGTAAAATAAATCGGCGACCGAATATCGATGTTCGATTTATCAATCGCACAAAAAAAAGAAGGAGCAGTATTCGCTCCTTCTTTAGATATATTTGGGTACCAAAATAATCTCAAGGTACAGTTATGAATTTGGAGGTACCAGTATTATTGTAGAGTTACTAGCTTTTATGCGACCCAACATTTGTCTTTTGCTAGAGAGCCGTGCTTCAGGTTCACGACTCCCATTGGTAGGTCTCTCTTAGCTCATACTCATCGAAATTTAGAGTTCAACAAGTTCTCTAACCGCTTTGATACCAGAATGAAGGTCTCGGTTCAATGCCTTCGCCTCAAGCTAAACCCCAATACCGTTGCTGACTTATTTGTGATTTACAAATCAGGCTCCTGTTTTTCAAGCTCTTGAAGCATCCCTCTTAATTGTTCTACCACTGGAGCCGGCGCTTTCTTTGGTGAACCTGAATCAAACGGGGGCATAGGATCGTATTCCAAAATCAGCTGAACCGCTTTGCTCATATCTTCCCCCGATTCCCATGCTACTAATTGGAGTGCCATGTCGATGCCGGAGGAGACACCGGCTGCTGTAACAATTTTGCCTTGGCGGACCACTCTCTCATCAGTTGGGATGGCACCAAGAGAATGGAGTAGGTCGAAGGAGCTCCAATGACTAGTTGCCTTCATTCCATGTAACAAACCTGCGGCACTCAATATTAGAGAACCGGTACACACCGATGTGGTCCACTTCGTCGTCTCATGTATTTGCCTAATCCAATTCAACGTGTTTTCATCATTCATCGGAGTTTTATAATTAGGCGGACTGCAACCAGGAACAACGAGAATATCAGCTGAAGTTACTTCAGAAAAACTGTAATCCGCATGCAAATAACCCATTTTCGAATCCAGTTTGATTAACCCCTTATCCTTAGCGACAAACTTTACTTTGCTGCCCGTTACGGCAGCAAATACTTCATACGGCCCCAATGCATCCAGCGCTGTGATCCCATTGTAAAGCATGATTGCGACTTCCATGATGATCCCTCCCGTATGCAATATGAATAATTCATCTCACATACATATTACTATACCCACGTAAGGTATATCAGTGTCGATATTGTGAAGAACACTATTCGGACGTTATGGTCATTCGAATTTCAGAAGGGCCCATTTGTCTTAAACGGAGCTATCCAAAGGAAGCCCAAATGTCCACGCTGTGATTGTATAGTGTACATTCCTCCTATGCTTACTGTGGTTTGATTGGCAATTATAGTACGCAAAATCTTTATCCAGTAACGCACTCGCTTCTTGACGAAGTAGTGGCTACTTCGAACGGTACTCAATTCCAACTTTCAAGATAGACGCGGGCAGGGCCTGTATTCTTACAAAGGAAGAGATGGCCGGCTTGGCATTATATGGGGGGTGTATTGGCGGGGGCATTGTAACGCGAGGGAGAAAGTTTGGTCTTTGGATAACGGAAGAATACGAAAAATGTACCACAACAACGACCTTACAATGAAGAATAAAGTAGCATGTATTATCTGTTTTAAGAATGGGATGAGAGATCGTAGTAAAGAAAAAGAAAATTAATATCTAAAAAATGAAAGAGCCTCCCTTTAGGAGGCATTAGATTAATTTATTTGATCACATTGCCAAACATTACAAAAACTTTGTGGTTCAGCAGCGATTGCCGCACTGGAAAGTGATAAGATCATCAAAGCAATAAATCCTATAGTACATATCTTTTTCATATAATCACTCTCTTTTTAGTAGTGTAGGAATTTAATTTTCAGAAATGGTTACCATGGACATTCCCGTTGCATACCTTTAGGCGCTGGTTTGCATTCAGGTTTACCTACTGGACAATCGGATTTAACATAAGGATCGGGGTTGCACAAATTTGCAAAAGTAGGCTTAGGTGAAATTGTAACCATGCCTCCAACGATTAATGCAGCAGTAAAAAATACACCCATTATTTTCTTCATGAAACGATCTCCTTTGCTGTTAAATTATGTATTGTTCATCAATTATATTATTATATTATTATATTATTTTTTATATTTCAAACTTTCTCAATAATACAGCAAGAAATTATTAGTATAAATTAAAAAATGATAATATTCTGTTTCGTTATATAAAATTAATTGATTAAAAATACCCATGAAACATTAAGATTAGAGATAACTACTTCAGATTGTAAGAGTATTGTGGGGATGACAATGATATGCAAAAGACCTTACGTTTTATTCGATTCCGGGTAGACAACCAGACCTTGATCACGACAAAATCATGGCGGTCAATTATAAATTGACGGAACGTAAACGTTATAACATCAAACTTTTCTCATTTGCCCTCAACTGGACCAAGTGTTGTATTGATCGTGGTAAATGTCAAAATAGTTCGGTGATTGACAAGTTTAAGTCGTTTGTATTAAACTAAGTTTTGTAAGTTGCGAAGGCACGCTTTTGTAGAGTCTATTCCGTAGTAGTGTGATGGCCCAACGTGAAAGCCTAACGGTTGCCAGAACGGTCTATTACAGAGCGCCAAAGAAGACGCGGTCACAATGCCCTAGAAAATGCATTCCCTTTGCGGGCATGGCGGAATTGGCAGACGCGCTAGATTCAGGTTCTAGTGGTGGTAACACCGTGGAGGTTCAAGTCCTCTTGTCCGCACCAATTAAATGATGCGGGTGTAGTTCAATGGTAGAACTCCAGCCTTCCAAGCTGGTCGCGTGGGTTCGATTCCCATCACCCGCTCCATAGATTTTTTCTATAAAAGCCTTGTATATCAAGGCTTTTTTTATTTTTATCTCTCTGTAAACTTTTCTCATAATCCGACATTGGGGACGAATTGGGACTAAAATATAACAGCAAAAACGTCCGAATGTAAGTTCGGACGTTTGGTTTACCTTTTATAATCTAAAGATGTTTATTCAGATAAGGAAATATAAGTAATTTAGAAGCTCTTCTCAAAATCTGCATTACCTTTTCCTTATTAGTGGTTCTCCCTTCAATGTGAAGAAGGGGAATTATTTTGGTAAATAAGCCTTCTAAATCGGGGGATAGGAACACCAGCCTCTACAGCAGATTTTATATTACTATGGTGTTCTCTTAAAACATCTAAAATTTGTTTTTCCTGGTTCTCATTTAACCCTTTTGAAATAATATGATCCAACTAGGCAAACGTTTCTGGATCTACTGCAAACTCCCTCATCAAATTAGATAAAATTCTAACCTTTCTAATCTTTGTTCCAAAAATCTCTTTAGTCTTTTGCTTTATCCCTATTTAAGAGTTTTTATAACAAAACTTCAACTTAAATATCGTTAGGTGTTAAAGAGCGTACATTTACTCTTGCCTTTACAGCACTACCTTTTGTTCCTGTAAATCTAAGTCTATACTCGCCCTCGCCGTAATATTTAGATGCTTTTGGAACCACATACTCGGCTACTTCACCAGTTTTCACAGGCTCGATACCCCAAATTTCTGTACCGTCCTCAGAAAGAAGTTCTAGTCGGAAACTTTTGCTTCCTGTATTTTCTACGTGTACACGTAGGTGTGGGTACTTGCCATTATGAGAAGAGTAATCGAAGACAAAGGAACCTTGACCAGATTTATAGCTCACGTCCTCATCTTTAGCAATTGAAACGTAAGGTGATATAGTCTTTTCATCTATAGATTTTTCAATTACTACAGCACTAGAAGCCTCTGGCTTAGTAATATTATCAGAATTAACATTAGTAGAAACATTTGGAGAAACGGTAGAAATACTTGGATGGGCGTTAGCACCAGTGACTACTACGGCTGTAACTATTAACGCAACAGGAACGGAAAATAATTTACTTATTTTTTTCATTGTTTTTCTCCTCTTTCCTTTTATATAGTTATATTTTACTAAAAATATAACTATTTTACATTATTAGGAATACATATCATTCTAGTTGTCTTCAATGAATTTCTGAAACACGGCTTTATTTGTTCTATAAGGTTTTCCGTACAGCTTATTCACATGTGCGACAATTACTTTTCCAATAAAAAATATTTTTTCCCCTTTGAGCGCAAGGGCATGATAAACTTGAATGGAGCATTTTTTAAATGCTTGGAATGTCGGGGTGTTCCTAAGCTTTCTGAGGGCATATGGGAACATCCCGTTTTTATTACCTTTTTAGCTTCCTTCTCTCGACATCTATCGTCGTCCCATGCTAACATTTTTCAACTCCTTTCTATGAGTATTCCTTCTTTGCTATCCTCCTTTCTCTGATAACCACAAAAATGATAAAAATAATTTAATTTTCTACATTTTACATGAATTACCAGTTGGTGACTTAATTATATATCAAGATATAACAAGGTCTTTTCGTTTCCACCCTTTGCAATCAAGTGCTTTAAAAATATTAAGTACCTATAGGTTCTTAAATGCCGCAGGAGAGAGTAGAAAATCTACTCATCAATGCCTATTGTTCCCGTTCCCATTCGTAGAGGTGTTCCATGCGGAAGTTTGGCATGTACATCTGAATGATAGAAGTAATGGAATACATAGCTTCTGGAGACATCAGTTTGGTACTAGTGGCATAATGCGAGATCATTCTAGCTGAAAAACCTGTTCGTCTCGCTAGCTCAGCTTGTTTCATACCAATAAGATTCAGAACGGGTTGTAATAGGCATTTCCCACGTATGTAAGATGCCATTACATTCATTCCCTATAGGTTACTATTTTGGCTCTGTCGTCTAGTGATAATCCTCTTTTTTTCTTAAGCAGGTAAGTGATCTTTCCGTATGTCATACGGTAATTTATCACTACATAAAAGTGTGTATTACAAGGGTAGATGTCCAAGAAAGATAATTGTCCTGTTGAGATTAGTATATTACGTAATTTGTCATTACGAAACTGACATTTTACAATTTGTGCAAATGTTTATTTGTGATTACGATAGAGTAATGAAGCAATATCCTTATAGAAGAATCATAATTTCTAAAACTCTGCAATCAATCACATCCTTGTTACACTAGGCAATCGGGCACGCAGTTGCTAGTGGGCAAGCCTTTAAAAACATAATAACTTTATCGGTTGGAGCATTGGCTTTATTGATTGGAATATTCTATTTAGCGATTAAATTTATGAAGAAGACCAAGAGCTAATGGTGTTGAAAAGCAAAAAATGGCTATGTTAATTTATATTGTTGTTTTAAGCTGAAAAAAATAGAGTCGGATCTACGAATATGTAGAATCAACTCTATTACACTTATTGAATATCAAGCACCAAATATTCAAGAAGCCGCCTTAATTAACTCAGCGACATTCTCTTATTTAAAATAGCTTCCAATTTACGTTGACACTTCATTTGATAATTTTGCTGATTTACTGGTTTTAACTAAAAATTGTAACCAAATTCCTGCATCAATAAAAGCCACTTTTCTATACTTGCACGATCTTTCTTTTCCTTTGGTAGAACAATGTAGGCAGGGCGTTTAGGAGGGATACTTCCTGTTAGCTTAATTTGACAGATACTCCCATCCTCTAAAGCTTTGCGCACCATAGAGCGTGTTACTAGTGATAATCCTAGTCCTTCTTGTACCAAATCGAGGGCGAGATGAGCCCCATCTACTTGTAGACGTGGGATATAGCTAGGTGGGAGAGTCTTGATAATCCACTCGGTGAAGGGTGTACCCCAATTGACCAGAATCAATGGTATTTTACTTAGATCGTCAACATCAATACTTTTAGCTGAACTTAGCGGATGATGAGGTGATCCTACCAACAGAATCTCATCTTCGTAAAACGGGATAATTTCATAATTAGGCAGTGAGGGCGGGGTATATACCATACCAATTTGGATAATTTGATCATGCAGATAGGTGTTAATGTCTGAAGAATGCCCGGTTTTCGTCCTAACAGCAATGGTTGGATAACGTAGATAGTATTCCTTTAGAATTGGCTCTAGAACGTAAGACCAGAGCGAAGAGACACTACCGATTGTAAGACGATCTTCATAGGGTTGTAAGGAGGCAACCTCCTGCATACCCTCCTGAGCTAGCTTGATGATACGCTCTGCGTATGGCAATAATGCGAGTCCAGCTTGTGTGATTTCAACACTCCGTTTATCCCGAACAAATAAGGGCCTGCCAATTCGTTCTTCCAATTGCTTAATACGCATAGTAACTGTGGATTGAACCAAATGGAGAATTTCAGCGGTGCGGGTGAAATTGCGGGTTTGCGCTAGTGTATAAAAAGCTTTTAACTGCTCAAAGTCCATAATATAACCTCTTATGCATATATTTGATTACTGTGAACAAAAAAATTCGTTTCTCAAATCATACAATACTTTGTAATCTGTTGATACTGATAATTCGAAAAATCGAAAGTGAGTGACAGTTGATGATACAGGGATTTCACATTTTAAAGAAAACGCCAGGCGCCATTAGATGGTTGCTAGCCTTGTCCTTCTGCATGAACCTTGGCTTTTATGCCTTAATTCCATATTTGACACTTTATTTGACCGGTAGCTATGGATGGGCATTATCGATGGCGGGATTGGTTTTGAGTGTACGCCAGTTTTCTCAACAGGGCGTAGCCTTTTTGGGAGGAATTATTGCCGATCGATGTGGATATAAGTTAACGATGATATTAGGGATGATTGTGAGAGGTTTAGGTTTTCTCGCCTTTGCCTTTTGTACCGAAACCTGGCATTTTTTCATTGCAGCAATCTTTTCTGGACTGGGAGGTTCGCTATTTGAACCAGCTGTTAGTGCTTCGTATGCTGTATTGACACCTGAAGGAATCCGTAAAGATGTATTTGGTGTAAAGAATGTCCTAAACAATGTAAGTGTTGTGGGTTCACAATTGGTCGGTACAGCATTAATTATGGTCGATTTCTATTGGCTGTCCATCTTCGCTGGTGGGTTATACTTCTTATGTGCAGGGCTTGCCTTGCTAGTGTTACCACCGCTTGCTGTAAAAGCTACTAAATCAAATGTGCTGAGGAGTTTTCAGACTGTCATTTTGGATCGAAGCTTTATGCTTTATACGTTTATATTGATAGGACATTATTATATTTATATGCAATTGTTTTTGGCCATTCCACAATTTGTTGAAGATACCTTGCAAAATAAAATGGCAGTAGGAACTGTGTTGTCAACGGTAGCTATCGTAACAATTCTGTTTCAAATGAAGGTACTGCAATGGTTGAGCAACTATAGTCAACGGTTTACATTGATTGGATTAGGCACTTTGATAATGGCATTTGGACTATTTTTATTTAGCTTTTCAAATCAATTATGGATGATTTTGCTTGATGCTAGTATTTTTGCGATCGGCACAATGATCTCTGTTCCTTATTTAATTGATATGGTGCCGTATTTTGCCCCTAAAAACCAATTAGGCGCTTATTACGGGTTTAATGGCTATGCACTTGCTATAGGTGGCTCTATTGGAACCTCATTAGGAGGATGGGCTTATGAGCTTGGAAAACAATTGTATATGCCATGGTTGCCGTGGGGAATCTGTTTAGCAATCGGATTTCTTGTATGCTGGCATATGTATCGAATGGAGCAAAGAATGGCGGTACAAACTAAGAGAGTGGCTATCTAATTCTTGCTGGATATTTTTACTGTTGTCGATTCAACGCAGAAATTGGGGGTAAAAAGAAAGAGAAGAGTGCATAAAAATTGAAACGAAATGGGCTTCTCATACGTATGGATATATATAATACTACCGGAGTTTGGATTCTGGTTGAAAGCGAGGGACATAAGGTGGAAGATAAAAAGAAAATTCGCCACATGCTATTCTTCACTGGTTCATTCGGGTTTGCTGTCTTCGCTATGGTTGTTGTCACAGAGATTATTCGTGTCTCTATGCATTAGCCTTATACTCAGAAAAGCGAATGTAGAATGTAAACGTGAATCGGATAGAAAGAGGGGCGGCCATTATGGCCGTCTTTTTTTATGGAACATCTATATTTTTCGACAATATGTAATCGTTTGTGGATAATTAAAAAAAGAAATCCACAAGGATGTATACCTGTTTAACCAACTTTTGCACAATTGCCCCACAGGCTATCAACAGGATTTCCACAGCACTTGTGGATATCGGAACGATTGTTCGTTTTTTTATAAGCTGTTACAATACGGTATAGAACAAAAGGGAGGTGACAAGCGTGAGATACTTAAGTGATACGATGTTGATAGAAGTATATCAACGTGCAGTCGCCCTTCATCTCGATGCCGATTTTATTTTCTTGGTAGAAGCTGAAATGGCGCGTAGGAAACTCTCTGTTCAAAGTGCTTAAGTCATGAAGGTATTAGAATTATAGACATATAAATAGAAAACGGGCAAATAGAGATAGCCACCCTATGTAAGGGTGGCACTTATTTTTCTACTTAGAGTAGGATTTCAAACATCGTAATATTATTCAAGGGTTGCTTATTTTCATGCAAATCTTCTGGGAAATATAAAAACACTGGACCCCTCTCTCGAATTGGTCTACCGTCTTTTGAGAATTGGAGAATTATTTGCTTGGATTTTTCCAAAGAAACATCTACATAATCTTCTTGTTCACGGTGAATACGAAGAGTCGTAGCATTTGCATAAGGCTTGGCATTTTCCAAGAAAGGTGCAAATTTGATTGCATAATCGCCCTCTAGCACTTTTCGTTCTTCTACCAAGCTTTTGCGTTGACTAGGAGGGGTGGAGCCTTCCTTCATTTCTTTTTCCCAATGTAGAGCTGCACCACGGATATATTTCTGCGTTTCTTGTAGCTCCAGATTATCCTGTTCCATATAAGTAGACAGTTCGAATTTTCGGTCATCAAATACCCAAACACTTGGATCAATGGTGATAGGGAATTCTACAGCTCCCTTTACTACAATCACGTCTGCCATTTCGGTCTTCCTCTCTGTTAGCGCTCTTACTACTTAATTATTGTATCGCAGGATGTAGAGAGCTGCAATGAATGTGCTTGGTTACAAGTGTTTTTTGACAGCGTTTTCAAAGGCATTTAACATATTATACACTATGAATAAAAGGTTATCCCCTTTTCAAATGACGCGTTATGACGTACTATGTATGTATGGTAAGGACGTGTCCAAACGGAGGGATAGGTTTTGACAGACGTAAAAATTCATAACGATATGGCCAATAAAGCTTTAGCGTTATTAAGAGCAGATGCGGATAAAATATATAAATTAATTGATGTTCAGATGGAGAACTTGAACATGCCACAGTGCCCTTTGTATGAAGAGGTGCTTGATACACAGATGTTTGGTCTGTCGCGTGAAATTGAGTTCGCGGTTCGCCTAGGAGTAGTAGTAGAAGATGAAGGCAGAACTATTCTGGAAAATCTTGAACACAAATTAGCCGATTTACATGAGCTCTTTAACGAAAAAAAATAAAAACTCGCTAGGAAAGCTTTCTTTCCTTAGCGAGTTTTTGTTACGTGTGGACGATCTAATCAAAGAAGAAGGCTGTACCAAGAATAAGATACACAATTAACAATAATACTCCTTCGAACCAGTTAGTTTTACCGTCCCGACAGATCGAAATCGTGATAATGGTTGATACGGCAATTGCTGTGAGTTCTGGAACAGTAAAGACGATGTTCATAGGGGACCCGAATAAGAGACTGATTAAGACCAGTGTAGGAGCTACGAACAAAGCTACTTGTAAACTAGAGCCCACAGCAATTTCCACAGCTGCTCCGATACGCCCCTTCATAGCAAGTAGGATTGCGGCACTATGTTCAGCGGCATTTCCAATAATGGCAATGACAAAAGCCCCCACAAACAGCTCTGACCAGCCGAAGGTATGTGAGACTGCTTCCACACTATGTACTAACCACTCGGATACGACTGCTACAAAGAAAGTAGATACCACGAGCATGATGATGGATACTGGCTTAGACCAGACAGCCTCGCTCTCGTGCTGTTCCACATCAGTGAGAAATGATTTATGTGTTACCATGGAGAAGATCAGCCACAGCGCATATGCAAGAATTAATAATATAGCGATCACGATCGACAAGGTGTTAATCTTTTCAAGGGATAGTTCAGACATAAAGATAGCAGGAATAAACAAGGAAACTAAGGCTAAAGTCATCATGGAAGCGTTGTGTCCGGCTAGTTGACTATTAAAGATTTGTTCTTTAAACTTTAAGCCACCAAGCAATACGCTTAATCCTAACACTAATAAAAGATTTCCGATAACGGAACCTGTGATAGACGCTTTCACCATTTCAAACAAACCTTCTCTAACTAAAAAGAACGCAATAATTAATTCAGCTGCATTGCCGAAGGTTGCGTTTAAGAATCCCCCAATACGATCACCTGCATAATGAGCGACATTCTCGGTAGCTTTTCCTAACCAGGATGCGAGAAAGATAATAGCTATGGAAGCTGTGATAAATCGTAATACTTCATTGTCAGTGAAATAGTGAAAACCAGCTGCCAGAGCAAAGCTTCCTCCTACCAACGAATAAAATAGTCGCATGCTTTTCATACCATATAACCCCTCATTTCTTTCCGGATTATTTCAATCTTACTTTTCTGCTCTATGAGGTAAAGATTATCGAGATTCATGAGTGCATATTCCACTAACATTAGAGGAAAACTAAGGAAAAATTGTAGGAGGTGCTTTATGTCTGCTCCCTATTGTTGTCCGGTATGTCGCACCAATCGTATGAGATTTACCATTATACGACAACAACCACAGTATGTCCGCTTACATCCACAAACAGGTGAGACCATAGAAGAGTTGACCCAAACCGAACTAGATGCTTTTCATCAACCCTATAAAGGGGATGATTATCTTATTCAATGTGGTATCTGTGGCACGATTGAAAGCGAAGAACGATTCGTAAAGATGGCACAACACTCATTTGGCCCAAAATGAGTAAGCTGAAACAATATAATGTCATTAAAAAGGGAGAAACCTGGTAATTTATTTATACCAGGTTTTACATTTTTATATGGTTTAATATAAATATTATCTACAAAAAATGTGTTTACCAATTTTTTTAATTTGTGGTCGACTCCAGATCCAAGCAGAGGTTGCTGTATCTGGATTAAAATAATAGGTTGCCCCTTCACTAGGATCCCAGCCTTTTAGGGCGTCTTGGACAGCCTTTCGCGCTGATTCATCCGGTGAAAGATAAATTTGACCGTCAGCTACAGCTGTAAATGCACGTGGCTCAAACACAACAGCTGCTGGTGAATTAGGAAATGAGGGGCTTTGTGTGCGATTTAAAATAACGGCAGCGACTGCAACTTGTCCGATATAAGGCTCACCGCGTGCTTCTCCATATACAGCTTGGGCCATGATTTTCAGATCATTGGCAGAAAAGCCATTAGAAGGCGTCATTACTTGATTTCCTTTTTCTTTTGGTTTAAAAGTACCCATGACATAATTTTTTGTTGAATTGTACAATCTAACTTTCGTTTTATCATCCAACTCCCCAGTAATCGCCATGCCAAACTCATATTGAAAAAGACGTAGAGCTGCTTTTGTACGTGGACCGAAAATAGAATCGATATCTCCTGTATAAAAACCAATATGTTTAAGTCGTTCTTGTAGTTCTCTTACATTGGCACCTGTGCTCCCTTCTTTATAAGTAGGACCCATAGTAAATGCCTGCGTGATACTTGGAATGCTACTAACCAGAAATGCAGTACACAAGATTACTCCGAAACACCAATACATAACTTTTTGCACTGTATGTATGCCTCCCTTATTTGTAAAAAAGCTACGTTTGTAAACGGTAGTTAGTTTGTAAGAGTAGTTTGTCCGATTTTCTCTCGGTTTAAAAGCTGGTAAAATTTTCGAGAATAGTGCTTCAAGCTGTTGACTAAACCCGTTATAATAAAAGAAAAAACATTTTGAAGCAGTACATGATTAGTTGGGTAAACTATGTACAACAGGCAAGTAGCGCTACATAAGGCGGTTCACATAAGGAGGCGGTAGGGATGGAATCCGTGAAAGACCAAATCAGAGTGGCAGATCAAGTAGTTGCAGTCATTGCAGGAGTAGCAGCGCAAGAGATTGAAGAGGTAGCTGTAGGTGGTTCTAGTTCATTTTATGATGAATGGACGAAACGATTGGGTGCGAAAAATAATGCAAAAGGAATAATGGTTGAAATAGGGGATTTGGGTGCTTCTATTACATTATGGGTTTCTGTTCGCTACGGTACCATCATTAGCAAGACCTGCCAGCATCTTCAAGAGAAAGTAAAAGAAACAGTAGAGTTTTTAACGGGATTGACGGTGTATGAGGTAAATGTACGAGTAGAGGGCCTCACTATTGAATAACAAGAGTAAGATAGGTATAAACAGGAATAGAAAAAAACCAACGACAGATTTTCTGCTGTCGTTGGTTTTTTATGTTCTTGAAAGGATAGGAACGTATCCTTACATCGAGGAGCTCTGGGTATGCTTTTGTCTGTTAACATCTCGAGAGACACTTAATAGGATTCCCATACTTGTCATACAAATTAACAAGGATGATCCACCATAACTGATAAACGGCAAGGGTACGCCTGTCATTGGTATAGCACCTGTTACACCGCCGATGTTGATTATTGCTTGAATACTAAGCATGGTAACAATACCTGTTCCAGCAAGTGTGGCAAAGGTATCAGTAGATCGTAAGCTGATCTGTAGTCCTCGAATGATTAATAACAGATACAAAAGTAGGAAGATAGAGGTTCCGATTAAGCCCATCTCTTCAGCAATAACGGAAAAGATAAAATCTGTATGAGCCTCTGGTAGGTACAGATATTTTTGCAAGCTTTTACCGAACCCTGTACCGAAGATTCCGCCTCGCGCAATAGCAAATAAGGATTGAACCATTTGAAATCCTTTATCTAATCGATCACTCCAAGGATCAGTAAAAGAGGTTAATCGGGCCCAAGCATGTGGTTTTACTAAAATATAGGTAGTAATAAACAGAGTCGATGGAGGGACAGTAAGAAAAAAGATATGCTTAATATTAGCTCCACCTACTATTAAGATAACCCCAGCCGTTCCCAAAATAATGGCAGCTGTTCCTAAGTCAGGCTGTCCCAAAATCATTAAAAAGAAAATACCCGTAACTGTCAAAGGTGGTATTAAGCCTGTTTTGAAACTTCGGAAGGCATCTCCTTTTTTAGCAATGAGGGCTGACAGATACAGAATTAGTCCCAGCTTGGCAACCTCTGAGGTTTGTAAAGTCATAAAGCCTAAGTTAACCCATGAATGCGCTCCGTTCGTCTTGATCGCAAATCCGGGAATATAAACAAGTAAAAGTAAGAAAAAGCTACCAGCGGCAATCATCAGGAAGTTTTTCTTATAAAAGGAGAAGGGGATGTTCATAACAAAGAGCATGAGAAACAGACCCAAAATGGCAAAGATGATTTGTTTTTTTGCGAAGTACAAACCGTCACCTAGACATTGATTACAACCTTTAGCTGTCAATATTCCGGTTTGAGCATAGATGTAGCTGGAGCTCATTACCATCGTAATTCCAAAGCCTACAAGTAGCAATGTTAAAAAAAGTAGGAGAAAATCTGGTACGCCCCGAGTTTTCATTGAAAAAGAAATCACCCCTAGAAATGAAACAGAGAGGTGGGTATGTCCTCTCTGCTTGTGTAAAGTATTTGAACAAACTGAACCTTCATACTGTTATGCTAATTTGTCTTTTAAACCTTGTAAAACTTGCTTTGCATTGTTGAGTACGCCATCTGGCATAGGACAGTCATAATCGATTCCGTGTGGGAACAGATGCTTGCCGATGAATGGCTCGTCCAATTTTAATACAGTGTCTGGATCTTCCATTTTGCCTTCTACACAATGTGCTTGAATGCGAAGATAGTACGTAGTGTCTCTATCCTTTAGCTTGTAATCGTAGGTTGCGTGGGCGTAATCCCAAGCAAAACGCGTGAAACCTGAGCTATTCATAGCAATGTCTAAGTCGGCTAAAGTTCCTTGGTGGCCGCCGATTCCCGTTTCTTTGAGAAGCATTCTGCCTTCCTCCTTCGTGATATTCACTCCCTTATGATAGTAGGTTTTTCCTGTTTGTGCAATGATTATGAGACGTAAAAAATAGCTGGATTGCATGAAAGAATACGGGAGGGGGGAAACTAACCTTTGTTTAAGAATGGAAGGAGGAAGAAAAATGGCAACAAGAACACTACGCCAAATTATGACAGATAACTTGGCTACCGTTACGTTACAAGATAATGTATATGAAGTAGCAGTGAAAATGAGAGATTGGAACGTTGGCGTCATTCCAGTTGTGAATGAACAAAAAGATGTTATCGGAGTCATTACAGACCGTGATATCGTCATTCGTGGCCTTGCTGAAAAACATCAAGGCTCTAGTAAGGTCGAAGAGGTCATGAGTAAAGATGTCGTGCTGGGAACTCCAGAAATGACTGTAGATGCAGCAGCTAAGCTGATGGCTAAGCATCAAATTCGCCGTCTGCCAGTAGTGGACAACGGAAAGTTAGTAGGAATTGTGGCGATTGGAGACATGGCAATCCGCAACATTTTACAAGATGAAGCAGGAGAAGCATTAGCAGAGATTTCTGAAACAGCTTCACGCCATTAATTTTTCTGATGAAGAGAGAGCATTTGTGGACACTCGGAAACGAGTGTCTTTTTTATGTGTCACTTTATAACATTTGGGCTTGTCTTTTTTGGACCTAAATTATTCCTTTCGCATAGGCTGTAACGAAGAGGAAAGGAGGGTCCACATGGGTTTTTTCGATTTTGACTTCTTAAATGGAGATAGCGAGGAACTGATATGGATCATCGTAATTGTTGTTGTTTTATTTTTTCTACTAGTTGATTGGGACTGGGAATAAATGACCAGATAAAAAAGCGGCCTACCAAGCTTATGTGGGTCGTTTTTTGTTTTGGAAGATTAGAAAAACTGTAGACAAGCACGTATGTTTGGTATGATGGGAAAGGTAGAGTTAATCAAAAACATGGAGGATATGTACATGAGGACAATGATAACCAATACAAAGCATATATTTGCCATCCTTTCCCTTGGAGTAGCCTTAGCGGTAAGTGGATGTGCTACTGACAAAGACACGCAAGAGAACAATGAGCCCACACCCAATGGGAAAATGAAAGTTAAAATAGAGAGAGTAGTCGATGGTGATACCTTTAAAACAACGAAGGGAGATAAGGTAAGACTGATCGGAGTGGACACACCTGAGACTGTGAAGCCCAATAGTCCTGTGGAGCCATATGGAAAAGAAGCGAGTGACTATACGAAAAAGATGTTAGAAGGCAAAGAAGTTACCCTTCAATTTGATGTACAGCCTTTCGATAAATATCAGAGACTATTAGCTTATGTTTATTTAGAAGATGGCACATTCTATAATGAACATCTCGTATATGAAGGATATGCGCGCATCATGACAGTGCCACCTAATGTTGCTCAATCAGAAGTGTTCTTGAAAGCAGAACAGAATGCTAGAGAAAACAACCGAGGACTTTGGGCCTTAGATGTTTATAAGAAAGCGGATCAAGGTAAGAAAAAGAACACTTCTTCCTCAAAGAGCCATTCCGAAAAAAAGGAAAGTAGTACGCAAAGGGAAAACAGCAAGCAACAAATCAAAGGAAATATTAATTCAAAGGGTGAAAAAATTTACCATGTACCTGGTGGACGTTATTATGAACAAACGAAACCAGAAGAGTGGTTTGATACAGAAGAAGATGCTATCAAAGCAGGTTTTAGAAAATCAAAGGAATAACATTTCGATGATTGTTTGAATATTATAATGTTATCTGATACACTACGAGTAGAGAGCGGAAAACGAGGTGCTGCGGGATGAGGAAAAATTTGAATGATAAGCATAATGGTCAAGAAAAAAACTCCAATTATTCTCACGTAGAACATCAAGATAACGAGATTGTAACGAAAACATGTTGTGGTGAACAGGGGCATCATTCCCATACGGATCACCATCAGCACGAACATTGTGGAGACACAGGTCATTCTCATCATGACCATCATCACAACGATCATAGTCACAAACATCACGAACATAATCATCACGAACACAAACATACAGGGCATTCTCACGGTGCAGGGTGTTGTTTTGCTGAACACGAATTGGCGACTACGGTATTAGCCAATAAAACCGCTGCACAGGTATATCATATTGAGGGTATGGATTGCGGCTCATGCGCTCTAACTTTACAGAAGCACGTGCAAAAAACCTTGAATATGCCAGAAGTAGAAGTAAACTTTAGTACAGCCAAAATGCGATTAGGAAAAAAGGCTAATGTAGAAAAAGTCTTACAAGCTATTACAGAAGCTGGTTACAAAGGTACATATCAGGATGGGAGTGACCGTTTTTCTAACATTGAACCAGAAGCTTGGTGGCAAAATGAAGCAGTTCAACGTACAGGAATAGCAGGATTTTTTATTCTGGTAGGGCTTTTGTTAAAAGCGTACCAGATAGAACTGCTCGGGAATACTGCTTATGCTATTGCGATGGTAGTTGCTGGTTTAAAACCCTTAAAAGCCGCATGGTATGCCCTAAAAAGTAAATCAGCTGATATGAACCTGCTGATGAGTTTGGCGGCAATAGGAGCAGCTTTTATCGGTGAATGGTTAGAAGGGGCAACGGTTGTTTTCTTATTTGGACTTGGGAACTCTTTGCAAACCTTATCTATCAATAAGACTCGTCAATCCATTCGCTCCTTACTACGTTTGGCACCAAAAGAAGCCATGGTTTACAGAGAACAAGAATGGGTTAGTATCCCAGTAAAAGATGTGGAAGTTGGAGAGCGTTTATTAATTAAAGCAGGTGAAGGAATTCCACTTGATGGGTTTATCGTTAAAGGGATATCTACTTTTAATCAGGCACCAATCACTGGGGAGTCTATGCCAGTTGACAAAGGTGTGGGTGACACTCTCTTCGCTGGTAGCATTAATGAAACAGCCGTTGTTGAGATGGAAGTGACGAAGATAGGTTCTGATTCCACACTAGCTCGCATTATTCATTTAGTGGAGGAAGCACAGGAGAAGAAAGCACCAACTGAACAATTTGTAGAGAAATTTGCTAGAATTTATACTCCAATCGTAATTGTAGTGGCCCTTGCTGTTATTATTTTGCCACCTTTATTTACAGGAGAGTGGCAACATTGGTTTTACCGTGGCCTAGAGCTATTGGTTATCGCTTGCCCTTGCGCCTTGGTTATTTCCACCCCTGTTGCAGTAGTGTCTGCTATTGGAAGTGCGGCACGTCACGGTGTTTTAATTAAAGGTGGAGCAGCTTTGGAAATCATTGGTCATTTAAAGCAAGTAGCTTTTGATAAAACAGGTACGATCACAACAGGAAAGCTACATGTTGAAAAAATACTTACTCTCCAGCAACACACCGAGTCAGAGATACTTGAAAAGGCAGCCATGATCGAGCAATCTTCACATCATCCCATTGCTACTGCTATCTTGTTACAGGCAAAGGAAAATGGCATTCTAACACAGGATTCTGATAATCATCAAACCATTGTTGGTAAGGGTGCTAGTGCTACGTTGTCAGGAATCACGTATTTGGCGGGAAATGAGAAGCTGTTTACCGAACATAAGATTGAACTGGGACTTTTACATGAGCAAATTAAGGAAGAGCAACAAGCTGGTAAAACGATCGTATTAGTGGGTACGACGAAAGAGATTTGGGGTGCTCTTATCATATCTGATACCATTCGACCAACAAGTCAAAGGGTGATGCAGCAATTACATGGCATTGGCGTAAAAACTTTGTTGCTTACGGGTGATAATGCAGGAGCGGCCCAACATATGGCTCAAAAAGTAGGGATTGGACACGTACAAGCAGGTTTGTTACCAGAAGATAAGCTTGAGGCAATAAAGGTAGCTAAAAAGCGCGAAAGTGGTACAATTGCAATGGTAGGTGACGGTATTAATGATGCTCCAGCTCTAGCTACCGCTGATGTTGGTATTGCGATGGGAGGAGCAGGAACGGACACTGCTATGGAAACAGCAGGAATCGTATTGATGGCTGATGACTTAGAAAAATTACCATATGTAATTGGGCTTAGCCAACAAGCGCTAGCGATTATCAAGCAAAACATATATTTCTCTTTATTGATCAAAGCTATAGCACTACTCTTGATCATACCAAACTGGCTCACACTGTGGATGGCAGTCATCAGTGATACAGGAGCAGCGATGATTGTCATTCTTAATAGCATGAGATTATTGAGAAAGTGATCTTACAAGAGAGTAAATCGTACTTGGTACCCGATGAACGAAGTAGAGAATTTGTGGCATAAACAGGGAGAAACAGGGCACTCTAGGGCTATATTCACCAAAAAGTAAGGAGTGTCCTGTATGATCCAAAAATTGCGTGGACGTCGTTTTTACTTATTTATTTTGTTTGTAGCTATTTTGGAGCTATCCATGATGGGATTGCATTCTTTGGAAGGAAAAAAAGCAACTCACAGCAATCAGACACATGTACTTGCTGAGGAAGTGAAGAAGCCTTCACTAATCGTGGAACATCAAGTAAAAGGTAATGATCTTGAATTGAAATTGGTTGTTCAAGGATTCCAATTCTCGTTGGAAAACATGGGAAAAGAAAATAAAGTTGGTGAAGGGCATGTCCATTTATATGTGGATGGGAAAAAAATAGCCAAGATTTTTGGCCCGCAATTTACCTTAGCAGATGTAGCTCCCGGAAAGCACAAAATAGAAGTAGAATTAGCCCATAACAACCATGAATCATATGGTGTCAAACAGACCTTTGAAATCGTAGTCAACTAAGCGGATGAAACATGAAAGTCCAAATGCGACCCCGCTTACATAGGAAAAAGCTGTGGAGTCCATTAAAGACCATCCACAGCTTTTTGCTTTTGCCCTGCGCGTTCGTTATTATAGATAGTTTATGGTTACGTGTTGTGCATCTTGAGGTAAGGTAATCACCGCAGTTGGATAGGTAATTACTTGAAGCAACATTGTTTTTTGAGGGCGTTCCTCTACGACATGGATGACATAAGTTCCGTCAGTCTCTTGCTGGACATTGTCAACCTTGATAGAATAGCCACTGGTAGGGCGCTCACCAAGCGCAATGGCTACATAGGTGAGATCATTTTCATGGATCAGTTGATAGCCACCCTGCTCTTGTATATTGGCAAGCGCCAGGTCTACAGAAGTTGGGTAGGGAGTAGGAGCAGTGCTAAAATCACTCATAGATACAACTCCTTTTTGGTTGGACTGTTGAGTATTTTGATGCAAAGAGGCATCCTGAGCTGTTACAGTTGGAGTCATGTTGACGTAGGAGACCAGGATTCCTCCCATTAGCAATAAACCTGCTAATACTTGTTTCATTCTCTATCCCTCCTATGATTTCCTCCATCCACCGTTACGAATAGAGGTGAGCTTCATGTATATACATAAATGTCTGGATATGTTGTCAGAACGTACAATTGAGGAAATTATCCAGGAACAAAATCGCCGATTAAACATAAAATGCGACAACTCTTTAATTAACCGACTGCAAGATTCGGCTTTCTGCCAAACATTATGGGATGCATTAACAGAGCACGAGCGCCAAGCAGTGTCTCTTTTTTATACAAATGCTCAACAAGGCTTTATACGTAAGCGTGACTTTGAGACAATTACTCAACAAGATATTCTGTTAACAGCGGGTCTTACCAAGCTACGTCGGCTAGGTATTATTTATACGGTTCGAAAAATGTGGAGCGAAATAGGCTACATGATGCCATTTGAATTACGAAAAAATTTATACCCTCTTAGTAATCAAACACACAAAAAAAGGATAGAACCATCAATAAAAGAGGAAGCCATCCCGCATGTGTTTTCCTATGCACTTCCAGCAGGGCGAGGTATCCATATGGACATACTTGCCTTTCTGCTGTTCTTAAGAGAACAATCGGTCTCTTTAACACAAAAAAATGGAATACCCCGGCGAATGGTTCTCAAATGGATGGAACGCATTTCTTTGAGAGGTGAACATATGCGGGGCTGGTTTTCTAGTCTTTTGCCGTCTGAAGTAAAGGTAGATGATCAAACGCCCGTTTCTTTTCTCTTAGATCTATCTTTACGAATGCGGCTTGTCTACCTACAAGATAAAAGAATTTGCCTGCATTACGCAATATTAAATGATTGGTTACATAAGAAAAATGTGGAACAAATTGAGGAGATAAAAGCAAATTTATTCCGATACTACGCACCAAAGGAGTCATGGCAAGAAGCATTTTTGTTTGAGCTGCAATTGTTTGATGAAGAGTGGTACAAGGTAGATGAAATTCTTTCCAAACTTAAACAGATAGGCTATAAACTACCAGAACAGGCTCAGGAGCAATTGAAAGAGACCTGGTTACATCCCTTGCTGGGTTTGGGCATGGTTCAACTAGGGGAAGATAATCAACAAAACCTATGGATTCGTCATAATCCGTACCATCAGGAGAAGGGAGATCATCAGCCGAAATGGTATTTGGATTCGACTGGTGAAGTCATGGTACCCCCAGGTATGGTCTTAGCTCAACTATGGGAGCTGAGCCGTTTGGGAGAAATGAATGTTGCTGGAGATTTTGTATCATGCAATCTTACCTCCCGAGGCGTACAATCCTACTTATCTACAGGAGGAAATGTGGATCAAATCCTACAATTTCTCCAAGAGAATACAGCACACCCAGTGCCGGATTCTGTAGCTCAATTAATAATAAAATGGTCAGGTGAAGCAAAACAGCTCTCCTTTGAGCAGGTGATTCGTTTTAAAACAGCAAGCTCTACCTTGTTAGCTGAATTACGTGATATAGGAATTCTTGCTCCGTATATTTCGGAGGTTATCTCTCCTGTTGCATTTTTGATTCCTACAAGCAAATTAGATGAATTTGTTACCTTGCTTAGGGAATGTGGGTATGAGCCACAATCAGGGGAAATTCGTCGTTTTCAATCTATAGGTTTCCACTTAGGTGAGGATCATTCGAACAACAATCAAATTCCATTAGAGATAAATACGGATAGAGAAGGCTTTTTTCCCTTGATAACACCCTTTTTTGATTTTAAGGTTGAAAATATTTTTCCTGATGTTGGTGAAGCTATCCCAGGCTTGTCAACCTTACCAAAAATGTGGACGGAACATTATCAAAGCTATCATCCAAATACGGTACGCGTTATGCTAAAACGAGCTCAGGAGCTTCGATTGGAGGTACAATGTCAAACGCATCGACGAGATGAATGGACGGGCAGAGTGCAGGAAGTTGCATTGGAACATGGATACTGGCAAGTACGTATGATGTCAAAAGATCAATCATGGACAGAAAAAGTGGATGAGATATCGCGTTTACGTATCCTTATTCCGGCGTATTTATAGGAAAATTAAGCAAAAAGTGTGTGATGTTTAAATCTTTCCTGTGCGCCCATAAGGGGTTTCGTGCTAAAATAATAGTAGGTTTGCCTGTAAAGGAGGTAAAACATGATAGAAATACCAAGTGAATTAGATATGGCTAACTTGCTACTTGAGGCTGACGACTTGGCCATTATGATAAATGAATCACGAGAAGTGAATGATTATTTACAAACGAAGCAAGCTATGGAAAATGACGAGGCAGTGTTATTATATATCCAGCGCTTCAACCGTAAAAGGCAAGACTATGAGGAAGTGCAACGGTTTGGCAAATATCACCCAGATTTTCACAAGGTAATGGCTGAGATTAGGGAATTAAAGCAATCATACGAAGCATTGCCAACTGTTCGTAATTTTAAGAAGGCGGAAGCACGTTTAGACCAGTTATTGTATCAAGTAGGCCGTGTTATAGCAGACTCAGTATCAGAGAGTGTTAAAGTACCTAGCAATAACCCAATTATGGAGGCAATGGCCAGCGGTTGCGGTACTGGTGGCAGTTGCGGTTGCGGTAATAAAGAAAAAAAACACGCTTAAATTAAAAATACGACAGAGCTCATAAAACTACGCCTTTTGGTTTGCTAAAAAGGCGTAGCTGAGCTTGATTACATAGGATTGTTAGTAGAGGAAGGAGTTTTCAGGGTACGATGAGACTGAAAAGATTGGGAGTAGCTGTTTGGATTAAAAATCCTCGTGTTGCGAAGAATTTACGAAAATTCGGCACCATTCATTACGTATCCAAGAGGCTCAATTACGTTGCGATGTATGTGGACGCAGACGAAATTGAGCAAGTGATATCACAATTGGAACGGCTCCACTTTGTATTAAAGGTAGAACGTTCACATCGCCACGAAATCCCAACTGAGTATAACAATGCGAAGCCGGATAAGGCGAAAGAATTTGACTATCAATTAGAGAAAAATCAGCTGATGGCTTTGGCAGAATCGTTAATCTGTGATACTTCGTCGATTGGTAAGTCGGAACATCAGGCTGTAAGGTCTGTACCGGTTCAAAGCTAGCAAGCTGTATGTTCGAACAAAAAACACATAGGGGCTTTTCTCATGTAACCAATTAGGTGTGATGGGAGAAGCCCTTTGCTATTTTTCTTGACATGATATAAGGTAAAGAACCCGTAAAATTAAAAGTGAAATTTGTTTCACTTTTTTGTAATTGGGCCACGTGGTATGATAAGGAAATAAGGTTTAAGGTAAGGTAAATTATTACAGTTCGATTTGAATGCGCTTACAATAATATGGACAATAAGAGAGAGCGAGGGGACAAAGACAGGATGAAGCTAGATATTAACTGCGATATGGGAGAGATGTTTGGGCGTCACAGACTCGATGATGACATGGGGATTTTACGCTGGATTACATCGGTCAATATTGCTTGTGGTTTTCACTCTGGGGACCCACACGTGATATGCCGTACGGTAGAAGCAGCACTGAAACAAGGTGTGAAAATAGGTGCTCATCCCGGTTATCCTGACGTTCACGGGTTTGGGCGTCGTTCTATGAATTTGTCCATGTGCGAGGTTTATGAATTGATTTTATATCAGGTGTCTGCTTTAGAAGGAATTACGAGAGCACTGGGAGGCACATTACATCATGTGAAGCTACATGGAGCTCTATACAATGAAGCAGCCGAGCGTCCAGAATTGGCAGAAGCAGTTGTACGTGCTATTACAGATATTCGAGATGATTTAATTTTGTACGCATTATCAGGGAGTTCGTTGGTTCAGGTAGGTTTGGAGCATGGTTTGTATGTGGCGGAGGAAGTATTTGCGGATCGAGCATACCTGCCTAATGGGCGCTTAGCTCCACGAGAATTGGAAGGAAGTATTTTAATTAGTAAGGAGGAGCAATTGCATCAGGCAAGTCAGCTTGTAAAAGAACAGCAAGTACGAACGGTAGATGGAAGTGTAATCGAATTAGCGGCTGATACACTTTGTATTCATAGAGAAAGCCCTGATTCCTTGCACGTTCTAAAGGAATTACATCGCTGGGCAAAGCAAAATGAGGTTCGTTTAGAAGCAATTGCCGTTTGTTAAATGGGAAGGCGACTTAGGTCGCCTTTCTACATACATGATATGTTTAGTATTATTTCTTATTTTAGTGATCTCAAATCGAGGTGATATATCTGAAAAGTAAGTTAATTGATTTTGTACAACATAATTCTTCGATCATTCCATGTGCTCACAGTGTTACGGTGCAATCCTTTGATGGCAAAGCTGGAAATTGGCTAACTACAAAAAACCCTGTTCAATATGAGGCAGCTACTGTGCATGGAAATGATAGCTTAGCTCCCCTGGCTTGGGGGGAGCCTGAGCAAGGAACGGGCTGGTATCATATGTACAAGCCCGGAGAGGTTACAGGAAAGCAGATCAATGGCATGCTTGACGACGCCAAATTCCTTATTCGTATCCCGGACGAATGGAATGGAAAATTAGTGGTGTCTGGTATACCAGCAACGCGTAATGAAACATCAACCGATTTATTATTTAGTGATTATGTTCTTGGCCAAGGCTACGCTTTCGCAGCCATCGATAAAGGAACCCAGGGATGGAACGATCCAGATGATCCGCTGGCAAAAGTGAAAAATGCACTGGTAGCAGAAGATGACAGTATGGCTAAATGGCATAAGTGCTTTCGACAGGTAACAAAGGCTGCTCAAGGATACTTAGCAACGCATCATCGAGATCAATTAATTTCTGCCAAGGATGTTTGTAATCCGGCTTATGTCTTACTTACTGAACATCATCTTATTCCTACCTATGCAATAGGGATTTCTAACGGTGGCTATGTAGTGCGATTTGCGTTAGAACATGACGATCCTCAACTTACTGGAGAACCTGCGTTATTTGATGGAGGGGTAGAGCTTGAAGGGGTGATGTGGCAAGCAGAGGCTCCAAATTTGATTAGCTCGCTCACCACTGTTGTACAAAAAGCGCATGCTGCCATATATGAAACAGGGCATATACAGCAGCAAGCACGTGAATGTATCTATGCGGCTGGAATGCCGGAAGGATCTGAAAAATTATGGGCGTACTACGATCAGATCTATTGGTTTGTTAGCCTGAATATTTATCGAGATAAGTTTGATCCCACTGCTCCTAATCGATTGGCTTGGCAGGATTATCTTTGCTTTGATCAAACTGGCTTGCGTGACAGAAGATACGACCATATTTATGCTTCTTATGATTATAAGAAAAGACCTGCATCCGTCAAACGAGGAGTTCAGCAGATTGCAAATACAGGTCGTATACACGTACCGCTTATTTCACTTGCAGGAACCTGGGACACTCTGATTTTCCCCGATCTGCATGCCAAAGCCTATGCAGAGTTAGTCCAGCAAGCAGGCCAAGCAAAGAAGCATCGGTTGTACATGATAAAACAGGCTAATCATGTGGACGGTTTGGTTTGGAGTAAGGTTGACCCTGAGCATGAATTACAACCTATGCTACCTTATGCACATCAGTGTTTTGATTTACTAGTCGAATGGGTTGAAAAAGGAATTAGCCCTCCTGCTAATAAAACCATTTCTACACCAACTAACCCAACGCGTGTAATTGATGTAGTGACTGGAGAGGAAAGGGAACCATAGGGAGTTATGAAAAAGATAAAGGCAGTAGTAACAGAGAAACGCACAGGTATTTCCTGTCAGGATACAGGTTTATTCTGCGTTTCTTCTTAATTTCATTTGAAATGATGTGCCACAGTAGAAAACGACTATGATACAATCTGTAAAGAAGTTTCTTGCATTAGCCGATTGTACCAGTAAGAGGAATTATTATTCAGCTTTGGCTTGGGAAGTAGTGGGGAGAGTTCTACATGAAAGTAATACATAAGAAAAGTTTAGCAGTATGTGTAGGCCTATTGATTTGCTTCGGAGTGATAGGAGCCTACATGAAATCGCCTGAAATCAAGGATTTTTTGTCTTCTTTACAGTCAGATTCTTTATTTTATTCCGGTGGAACATCGGTAGATCCATTTCGTAAAGAAGAGTTGTTACCGCCAGTCGTCAAAGAGCTTAATCCTTCATATATGATTAAAGCAACCCTGTCGCCTGATCAAGCGATAATAGCAGGGACCGTTACCATGACTTTTGATAATCCACAGACGGATAAGCTTTATCTGTATTATTACGGTTATAAATGGAACAACAACAAAGTTTCCGCGATTCGCTGGAAAGGAAAAAATATCTCGTTTAGCCGTCGCGATCCTGTCATTGTGTTGGACAACCCAGCTAAAAAAGAGACGCGCACGCAACTAGAAGTGATTTTTGAAACAAAGGTTCCACGTGAGCCAACTCGATTTGGTGTGCATGAAGGAATTTGGACCTTAACGCATTGGTATCCTATGCTTGGGGCCATGGATCAACAAAAGCGCTGGTATGAACCGCCACAGGTCATTGGTTATGGAGACCCTTATATTTATCATTATGCTGATTATGAAGTCACTATGGTGGCACCCTCTTCATTTGAATGGGTAACTTCATGGGGGAGAGGAATGAAATCCAGTAATGGGGACGGACGCTCTACTTATCATTTTACTGGTAGAAAGTTGCTTAATTTTACGATGGTAGGCAGTCCATTATACAAAGTTGAAACGGTCAAAATTTCACCAAAGTTGACAGTGGATATTGGGTCGACGGATGCAGCCCACTTGGCTAGATTAAAGGATATAGCGAGACAGGTTCTGCCTATCTACACCAAACTAATGGGAGAGCTTCCTTATCCCCGTATTGGTATAGCAGAGACAGGAAATAAAACAGTGTACGCTATGGAATACGCTAATATGGCTATTATCGCTAAGCATATGTTTAACGCTAATCAGGTCGAGCATTGGTTACCGCATGAGTTAGCCCATTTGTGGTGGTACAATTCTGTAGAAAATATCGAGCCATATACAGGATGGATGGATGAAGGGTTAGTAGAGGCGAGTGTCACCTTCTATTATCGGGAGCGATTTGGAGAAAAAGCCGCAGCAAAAATATTAGCTGAATATCAAGCAGATGTTAATAAATTAGCAAAAGCTTATCCATATGGGAAACTCTCCAATCACCTGACACAGTTTAAGGATTACTATGAATTCGATTGGACCTGGTACTCCAATGCAGCTTTATTATACGATAATTTACGAAAGCAGCTTGGGGATGAATTGTTCTTTGACTTTTTAAAAAGGGTGCAAAGTAATTACCAGCATAAAGTCATTGGCCCAGAGCATTTGGATCAGGCGTTAGGTCAAATCTTAGGAGCCGAAGCCCAGTATTTTGTGCCAAATGTGCACAAACAAAATCAAGAGAGCTTTATTCCAATTGCTGCTGAGTATTATGTAAATATTATTATCGGTCAAAATCATTTTTATCCGGCTACAAGGGCACGCATCCGTAATCAAGTGGTTTATTTACCTCTACGAGAAACCTTGGAACAGCTAGGATTTAAGGTAACATCGGATCAAGCCAATCGTATCATACGAGCGGAGTCAAAACGTAACGTGATTGTTTTCCACGAAAAATCAGATCGTTATGTGTTAAATGGTATCGAGCAGAAAATGCCGGTTCCTTTGTTAGAGTGGCACGCACGTAGCTTATTCCCTCTCGCACTGTTGGAGGAGGGCTTAGGATACCGAGTTACCTATCAGAAGGAAAAAAGGACGGTCACCATTCAATAATAGTGACGAAAGGAAATTCACCATGCAACCAAATAACATCATTCTCATTGGATTTATGGGCACAGGTAAGTCAACAGTTGGTGAACATCTAGCACAACAACTACAGTATGAGCGCTGTGACTTAGATGAAGAGATTGTCAAAGCAACGGGGAAAACAATCTCCCAAATCTTTGCTGAGGATGGCGAAGAGATGTTTCGGCAGTTGGAGTCGGATGTGCTACGCCGATTGGTTGACGGGAATCGTCGAGTGATAATTACGGGTGGCGGAGCGGTGCTGCGACCTGAAAATGTTCAGGTAATGCTTCAGTATGGAATCGTAGTAGCACTTACCGCTGAAGAGCAGGAGATTATTCGCCGAGTTGAGCAAGATCAGAATAGACCACTTCTCCAAGGGAATGTTAAGGTAAAAGTGCGAGAACTGCTACAAGCACGTGCAGGGGCATACGATTTTGCCCCTGTTCAAGTAGATACAACTGGGAAAACGATAGAAGAAATTGTCGATGAAATAACGAACGCGTAACGATTAAATTCCTCCTCTTCGGCAAAACTAATGCCAAGGGAGGGATGCGCGATGTCATCACAAGAATATGTAAAATATATGACCAAGCGCTTTGTGCAATATTTGGAGACACCTAAGGAAGAGCGTCGGCGTCAGCGTGAAATGCCACGTGAACCTTGGTCTTCGAAATGGTTTGGCGCCATCCCGATGTCCATCAAGCTATTATTCAAAAAATAACATCTGGGGGTTCTTATGCCAAAAGTAGCCGTAGAAAAAACATTATCCCATGTGAGCACGATGTTGCGTCGTAATGGATTCGATGTGGTTGAATTAGGAAATTGGCAACAGATGGTAGATGCTGTAGTCATTACAGGTATGGATGAAAACTTGATTGGAGATCAGTCTAAAAGCATTGCAGGAGCACCTGTAATCAATGCAGAGGGTATGACACTTGATGAAATTTTTCATCAGGTAAATGAGCGGTGCTCCCCTGCTGATGGTGGTTTTCGCTGAATAAAGGTCAAAACGGTGGTATTCTCCCAAGTCAAAGGGAGAACCACCGTTTTGCTATTTTACATTGATTTATGAGGGGTGTACGATACTGCCCACTTGTTCGATATATGAGTAGGGTAAGAAACGTAATCCCGAGTCCCAGACACCTATGTAGGGTTCATTATCCCATACATGAACGGTTCCAATGGTAAAGGGAGCCATCACTTCTTTTTCGAACAAATCAGCAGTAATAACAATCGGCTCTTTTGTTTTTTGAGTAAGTAAGTAGGTAAGCTCCTGAGTCTGAGTAGTGGAACGATTAACTTTGGCAGTTAACCAATCAATGCGGGAAAAAGGGTCAGCCTCCGTAGATAGTAACGTCCGACTCAAGGTTAGTTGAGCCTCTTTATCCACTAATTTCTGACTAGCTATACGATGCATAACAGAGGGATCGGGCTTAAGTCGAGCAGGGAACTTTTCACCAGATTTGGCATCGATGTATTCATGCGTATCTGCTATAGGTATTCGCCAAAACGAAGTAAATCCATCATAATATAATTCAGCACCCGCATCTCTCGGTGCTAACTTTTCATCAAATAATGTGTATTCACCGAGTCCGTATTCCATTAGTACAAATTCAGGAGTTGCTTGATTTGCTGTCTTCTGTGACTCAGCGACGATCATATAGCCAAGGGGTTTTTTGTTTTCTTTCATAGTGACTAGCCATTCATGTGAACCAGGGCCTAATGTTTGGATTTCGATGCTAGCATGTTGCCACGTTTTAAACTGACTATCCTTTTCTTCTAATTTTTTCATCCATGTCTGAATGTGTTGAGTGAAAGCAGTAGTCCATGGACCTTCTTGGGCAGCATGCGCTTGAGAAGAGGAAAGCGAGAATAGGAGGAGGAGCAGCAAGAATCGGCTCGCTAGTGAACGTAGTTTCATACACTGAGACACCATCCCTTCGTAAGGTACGTTACCTATTGTAACCAAATGCCACCAAAAGATTTGTTGGTTGCTGTCAGCTCTCCTCTATTTTTCTTCGCTGTTGTTTTACAAATTTCTGCGCTATGTAGAATCAGGTCTAACGAAGCGAGCACAGGGTTAGATTGGTGGTAAATTAAACAAATAAAACAAGCCACCATTAATCAGCTTTACCTCGACACGCGGTTCGTATTGCCAACGTAATTCACTCATACGTCGCTCCTTTTCTTCCTCTATACTACTTGCTTTCCATTCCTTTTGTTCTAATTGCTCTTTTGGTGTTTCTTGAATTCCGTTTAATCGTAGAAAATCAAGAATACGTCCACCCTTTTGCACATGCTCCCCCATCGTAGCAGGAGATGATGAGAGTGTGATAGGAGTGGAATCGTCAGCTAATGGTGTCGGACGTTTCACAGAGAGCAACTGTCCTAATGAGGAAGGAGAATCAGGTAGAGTAACTGAAGTTGTACTTGTTTCACTTTGTATACTATTGATGTTTTGGCCCTTTGTATGAGGGGAAGGGGGAACGATTTCTATGGAAGCCTCTGAAGCTTTTTCTACATCGTCTTCTACATCATCTTCTCCTTCAGGAACCGATTTTGAAACTTTTTCTTGCTCTAGTGCTACATGCTTGTAATATTCCTCTAAGATATCTAATTCCTCTTGAAGGCGGAGGCGAGCCTGGTCAGCCCATGAATGATCTTGATTATCTAAAAAATGGTACACTTCCTTTTTTGCCATCTCAATTGCTTGGGGAATGTCCAGACGACGATCCAATGTATAAAAATAATCAGGTATAGCAGGGGTAAGGTGTAAGCGCTTGAGAAACGGATAAAAATCCTGAACAACTCGCGCTTGATGTAGATTTACCCCGAGAGAAAGAAGGAAATCGCGTTTTTTGTCACAGATAAAAGAAACTTTAATATTTAGATGGAGCCAAGGGGTTAGCGCTGTCGATCGTCGTGTCGACATACTTGTTTTTTGTAAAATGCCCTTGGGAGCTTCGTACATACAAACAAAACGTCCGTGCTTAGAGGTAGATTCAAAGATTTGTTGTAGCCGCTTTGAACCAAAATAAATATGCTCAGCCCGTAGCTCCTTTGGAATCTCGGTCTGAGGAAAGAAAAGGGTAAGGTGGAGTGGTTGAGGAGCGATGCTCATCTTCTCCACCCAAGACCAGTAAAACGGGCGATTGCCGATATCCTTATCTACATCCTCTGGTAATTTTACAGTGACATAGTCGGGATGATTCTCAACCACGTGTGACTGAAAGGCAGCAAAATATTTTTCTACGAATTCCCGTACTTCCGTCTGTTGCATGAGGGGGAACGTCCTTTCTCGATAAGTGATGAAGGTGTGAGAATTTCCTGTACCACTGGTTACAAAGATGCTTATGATTGCGAAAGAGATTGTGGGTGGTTTTGCAACTCTTTTGTATTTTGGCGTAAAGTGCGAAGCACACTACCCATATTATCCATCTTTAGTGCCATTTCTTTATTGGATCGAGAATCCATAATAATTTCTACAAGGCTTTGCTCCAATGATTTTGTTAAGGCAAGGCGCTCTACAATATCATCTAGCTCGCCAATAACCATTTCAAATAGATCAATTTTTTCATATAGCAAACGAAGGATATGTTCTTCAATCGTATCTGTGGTAGATAAGTTATAGATGAACACATCTTTTGTTTGCCCGAGTCGATGAACACGTCCGATTCTTTGTTCAATGCGCATCGGGTTCCAGGGCAAGTCATAATTGATGACGTGATTACAAAATTGCAGGTTAATTCCTTCTCCTCCAGCTTCAGTAGCAATAAGAACCTGTGCTCGATTTTGGAACAGATCAGTCATCCAGTCTTTTTTACTACGCTTAAAACCACCTCTAAATGGTACCGATGTAATACCGTTCTCGCTTAAATATTTTTGTAAATAGTTTTGAGTAGCACGATATTCGGTAAATATGATCACCTTATCATTGATTTGTTTAAGCAGCTCAACGGTTTTAGCCGCTTTAGAATGCGTCTCAATTTGTTTGATCATATCCACTAAGCGCATGATTTCTGCACGTTTGGGAGAGTCCTCTGGAGCTTTTTGATGCATATGATATAACGTCATAAAAGCAGCTTCACGACTTGAGCATACCTCCCGCTGTAACGTTAACAAAGCCAGAGCATTAACCTTACCTGTCTCCTGCTGATATCTTTCCTTGACGAAGTGAGTTACTCCATCGTAGAGTGCACGTTCCTCAGGAGATAACTCAATCGGAATAGATTGAACACGGCGAGGAGTAAAATGAACGCCGCCATCACTACGACGATTACGGATCATGATTTTTTTGATTTCCTTTTGCAATTTACCACTGTTCTTAGCTTGGCGTTTGCCATCTACATAAGTGGATGAAAAAGATTGCGTATGTCCTAAATGACCAGGCCGAAGTAAGTTGATGAGATTGTAGAGCTCGTCCATCTCGTTTTGAATAGGGGTTGCAGTCAATAACAGACAGTATTTTTTCTTAATCTCTTTAACGAACTGATAGTTTTTAGTTCGCTTATTTTTAAGCTTGTGTGCCTCATCAATGATTAACATATCATAATCAATATCAAGCACATGACGCCGGTGAGGGTCTCGTTTAGCTGTATCAATTGAGGCCACAACAACATCATATTGGCGCCACATGTACTCCTTTTTCTGTGGCATGGCAGAAATACCAAATTTTTGATTAAGCTCTTTGGTCCATTGTATGACAAGAGAAGCGGGCACAAGGATCAGAATTTTTTTGGCTAATCCACGAACCATATACTCTTTCATAATGAGTCCGGCTTCAATTGTTTTTCCTAGCCCTACCTCATCGGCCAAAATAGCCCGACCTCTCATCTGATTCAAGACTCGATTAGCTGTTTCGATTTGATGAGGGAAGGGTTCTACGTAAGGGAGATACTTTAAACATTGAAGCTGATCAAAATCAGTTACTGCCATTGCTTCCTCTGCCTGTAATGCGAGCTGAAACAACTCCCATTTATTCCAAGGTCCATCCTGTTGAATTAATTCTTCCAAAGGAGCAGCCCAGCTCGTATCGAATGAAAGTGAAAAATTCGTCATAAATGGATATCTCCCTTCTTTCTATCGTGAAAATACATTTTAAATCTATTAAAAAACGAACATTTTTTGTGTGAAAACGCTTAAATGTTAATAGATAATTGCTGGTTTGCAAATTTCTGTTTTCTTCTTTCCAAAGTCATGTTAGGATAAAGAAGACAACAGGAAGACACGTTATAGTATGCGTTTCTTTCATAGATTTTATAACCCTTCTTTTGCGAATGAAGGTAGTAGGGAGAGACTGCGAGTATTATCTGTGCAGCGCCGAAGGAGCAAACCAGAAATGGTGAATCTCTCAGGCAAAAGAACCTCTACTGGACGCACCTCTGGAGAGAGCTTTTTCATAGAAGCCACCAAAGGGGAAACCTGCTTATGGGCAGGGTAACTCTCAGGTACCGGGACAGAGAACTTGGAGAGCGGGCGCTTATTTGCGTTGGCTGTCACAGGTTTGCTGTCTTTTTTTGTGCTATCCGAAAACGATAATAGGTAGGAAAGATAGTAAAAGAGCAACGAAGACTCTACCGGCGCCAAGTTTACTTTAGGTGAAAAACAAAGAGACGAAGAAAGCGAGTGGTTACATGTCAGAGTTGAAGCAAACGCCATTGTATCCGATCTATGCTACACACGGGGCCAAAACCATTGATTTTGGCGGCTGGGATTTACCTGTCCAATTTAGTAGCATAACGCTAGAACATGAAGCAGTTCGTACAAAAGCAGGGCTATTTGATGTATCACATATGGGGGAAGTGGAAGTAAAAGGGGAAGGTGCACTGTATTATTTACAGCGATTGACTACTAATGATGTATCTAAATTAGAAGACGGTCAGGCTCAATATGCAGCGATGTGTTACCCAGATGGTGGTACTGTCGATGATTTAATCATTTATAAAAAACGAGATCATGACTACTTGCTGGTTATTAATGCAGGCAATATTGATAAGGATTTTGCTTGGATGCAAGAAAATATAACAGAAAATGTCACGGTTACTAATATTTCATGCAAAATAGCACAACTTGCGATTCAAGGTCCACTTGCTGAAACCATTTTACAGAAAATGACGGATGTGAACCTGCAAGAGATCGGTTTCTTCCAATTTAAAGAAAACGTTTCCATTGAGGGGATTAACGCGTTAGTATCGCGTAGTGGCTATACTGGGGAAGATGGCTTTGAACTGTATGTAGATCAAGCAGATGCCATTGAACTGTGGGGAAAATTGTTGGTAAATGGCAAAGAGGATGGTTTGGTTCCATGCGGGTTAGGTGCACGTGACACCTTGCGATTTGAAGCTAAGTTACCGTTATATGGCCAGGAGCTATCTCAAAACATTACTCCAATAGAGGCAGGCATTGGTTTTGCGGTAAAGGTAGATAAAGATGTACCTAGTATTGGACATGATGTATTGCTGGAGCAAAAAACGAACGGGGCGCCACGAAAGCTGGTTGGGTTAGAAATGATTGATCGTGGTATTCCACGTACACATTACCCTGTATTTGTTGGGGATAAACAGATTGGAGAAGTTACCACTGGGACACAATCCCCCACTTTAAAAAAGAATGTAGGGCTAGCGTTGATTCAAACTGCTCATGCTGGTATCGACAATGAGGTGGAAGTAGAGATTCGTGGGAAACGCCTACGTGCTAAAATTATCGCTACTCCATTTTATAAACGACCTAAAAAGTAAGGAAATCGAGAAGTTAAATCAGAGGGGGAACCATCCGTGACATATCGTTATCTACCAACAACGGAACAAGATAAGAAAGAGATGCTGGAATTTCTGGGTGTTTCCAGTGTGGATGAATTGTTTTCCGATATTCCTGAAGAAGTACGTTTTCCAAGAGAACTAGCAATAGACGAAGCACTATCTGAACCAGATTTAGTGAAATTTATGGGCGGATTAGCTTCAAAAAATGCTAACTTTACAACTCATGTAAACTTTTTAGGCGCTGGGGTTTATCAGCATTATACGCCAAGCACCGTTAACCATATGTTATTACGTGGTGAGTTTTTTACCGCTTATACCCCGTATCAACCCGAAATCAGCCAAGGGGAGCTACAGGCTATCTTTGAGTTTCAAACGATGGTTTGTGAACTGACAGGTATGGAGGTAGCCAATTCCTCAATGTATGACGGGTACACATCAATGGCGGAAGCGGCAATGATGGCTGCTGGTCATAAAGGAAAACCACGTGTAATTGTTTCCAAGACAGTTCATCCAGAAACACGCGCTGTACTCGCTACCTATGCATATGGTCAACAAGTAGAGGTAGTTGAGGTAGACTTCACTCAAGAGGGTGCCACTAATTTATCGCAACTACAGGATGCCTTAGAGATAGAAACAGCTGCCGTACTGGTTCAATACCCGAACTTTTTTGGTAGCGTAGAAGATTTACGTGCGATTGAACAGCTTACTCATGAAAAAGGTGCTCTTCTCATTGTCTCCTCCAATCCAGTCGCACTCGGTTTGTTAGAAGCACCGGGAAAATTAGGAGCAGACATCGTGGTTGGCGATATGCAACCGTTCGGAATTCCTGTGTCTTTCGGAGGTCCTCACTGCGGATATTTTGCTACGACTTCTAAATTAATGCGGAAAATGCCAGGTCGTATTGTGGGTCAGACTAAGGACGAGGATGGCAAACGAGGATTTGTTCTTACCCTTCAAGCACGCGAACAACATATTCGTCGAGAAAAAGCGACTTCTAATATATGTTCCAATCAAGCATTGTTAGCCCTAGCGTCTTCGATTGCCTTAACCGGACTTGGTAAACAGGGTGTGCAAGAAATGTCACAAATGAACCTGCATAAAGCACATTATGCTAAACAAGTGCTTTGCCAGTTAGATGGGGTGGAAGATGTATTTACAGCTCCATTCTTTAATGAATTTGTCATCAAGCTGCCAAGAGCGGTAGCTGATGTGAATCATAGCTTATTACAAAAAGGCATCATTGGCGGTTATGATCTGGGTCTCGCTTATCCAGGACTTGCCAACCATATGCTGGTCGCCGTGACAGAGTTAAGAACGAAAGCGGAAATTGATCAGTTGGCAAAAGAAATGGAGGCGATTCTACATGCGTAACGACAAACAAAAAGAAATCATTTTTGAAATGAGCAAGCCAGGCCGTGTAGCTTATAGCTTACCGAAAAACGATGTACCAGAAGCTGAGGTCTCCTCCTATTTGCCAGAGCATTTGATCAGAAAAACGCCAGCGGAATTGCCAGAAGTCTCCGAATTACAATTAGTGCGTCACTATACCGAACTATCTCGTCGCAATCATGGTATTGACAATGGGTTCTATCCATTAGGTTCTTGCACAATGAAGTATAATCCAAAAATTAATGAAGATATCGCTCGTTATGCTGGATTTGCTCAGGTACATCCTTATCAACCAGAAGAATCGATACAAGGTTCACTCGAAATGCTGTATAACTTGCAAAATGAGCTAGCTGAAATCACAGGTATGGACGCCGTCACCTTACAACCCGCGGCAGGTGCAGCAGGAGAATGGACAGGGTTGCTATTGATTCGTGCTTATCATGAAAGTCGTGGAGAAAAGCGTACAAAGGTTATCGTGCCAAACTCTGCACACGGTACAAATCCTGCGTCTGCAACGATTGCGGGACTAGAGACAATCACGATTCCGTCTGATGAGCGTGGACTTGTTGATATTGAAGCATTGCGTCAGGTAGTAGGTCCAGATACGGCAGCCTTGATGCTCACCAATCCAAATACTCTCGGTCTATTCGAAGAAAATATTGTGGAAATGGCTAAGATCGTACACGAAGCAGGTGGAAAACTGTATTATGATGGAGCGAATGCGAATGCCATTTTAGGGATTGCTCGACCTGGTGATATGGGCTTTGATGTTGTGCATTTGAATTTGCATAAAACATTCACAGGTCCTCACGGTGGCGGTGGGCCAGGAGCAGGTCCTGTAGGTGTAAAAGATGATTTGATTCCATTCTTGCCAAAACCAATGGTGAAGAAGACTGAGGAAGGAAGCTTTACACTTGATTATAACATTCCTGCTTCAATTGGGCGGGTAAAAGGCTTCTATGGTAACTTTGGTATTCTGGTTCGCGCGTATAGCTATATTCGCACGATGGGCCCAGATGGCTTGCTGCAAGTGTCTCAAAACGCCGTGTTAAACGCTAACTATATGATGCGTAAGTTAGCTACTGCATTTGAGCTACCATTTGACCGAGTATGTAAACACGAATTTGTTCTCTCCGGTGTTCGTCAGAAGAAATTAGGGGTACGTACGCTTGATATGGCTAAGCGTTTACTAGATTTCGGCTATCATCCACCCACAATCTACTTCCCATTGATTGTAGATGAGTGTTTGATGATTGAACCAACCGAGACAGAAAGCAAGGAAACCCTTGATGAATTTATCGAGGTTCTAATACAGATTGCTAGAGAATGTGAAGAAAGTCCAGAGGTTGTGCAAGAAGCACCACATACAACGGTAGTAAAACGACTAGACGAAGCAACGGCAGCGAGAAAACCAATCTTGCGATACCAACCAGAAGCTTAGTTTTATACGTTAAAATCAAACATCCCGTGTCCTTTGAAAAGGTACACGGGATGTTTCTGTATGAACCCCTGTTTAAAGGATAGGGGGTTTTTGTTATTCACTTACTTCTGAATGAATACATCTCTTCTACTATTTGAAAGTCAGATCATCTTGAAGTATCAAACGAATCAAAGCAAATCAGGCTTAGGTATCGTCAGCTATATTTTTAAGATGAAAGTAGCAGGTTACCCCCCTTATACGGTGAAAATTGACTGTTTGGAGTATCGAAATATCCATACTTCAAAAATAGTTTTCAAATTTGTAACATATTTATCATTTATTTTGATACTTTCGTCCGATATAAAAGTGTATATGAATGACTGGAGGGAATCATACCGAATGAAAGTAATTAACATGTGTAAGAAAATTAGCCTAGTGACCAATATTCGCATCCTTGTTGCGATTGGTTTACTTTTCAACTTGATCATGAGTGGGCTAGGAATGTATTTTATGAATGATATTAATAATTCATCTACGTTAATTAATCGAGATGTCGTAGATCCTTTAGTGAAAGCGAATAATTTACGCTCAGACTTTTATAAGCTAAGAATTGCTGTTCTGCAAACACTAAGTGATTATGATGCACAAAAAAATGCAGAGGTTGACAAGCTATACCAAACTGTTTTGGCTACTGAAGCTGATTATTTTACTAACCGTGATCAATATGAGTTTGATCGAGAAAAGAAAATCAAACTGGATCAATTGTTAAGTGGTTATCGTGACAAGTGGATGATTATTCACGATACATATTTAAAAGCAAACAAACCAGTCCCGGATGAAGTAGAGCAGACTTTTGCTGAGTTCTCGAATAGATTAGATACAAATGTAAATGATATCATTCTTTACTTAACAACAAATGGAGACAAGCTAGATTCAGATGCAACAGAAAAATATGATTATGCATGGAACTATTACGCTGTTTTAATGGGATGTGTTGTTTTTTGTGTCATTTTGGTATCATACATACTTTCTACTTCAATTAATAATTCAGCTAAAGAAATGATTCAGTACTGTGAAGAGTTTGGAAAAGGAAATCTCACAATTAAGATTGAGGAAGCTGACAATACAGAGTTTGGTAGGATGAGAGGCGCATTGGCTAATGCCGTAATAACTACCTCATCAATGATTGATATTGTACAACGAAAATCAGATGATTTAACAAAGGCTTCGCATAATCTAAGTGCTATATCTGAGCAGTTAAGTGCAGCGTTTGAAACAGTCTCGCAATCTGTCCATGAAACCTCTACAGGGGTAGGGGAACAGACCAAAGATCTGGTAGTTATCTCTGAGACCTTGGCAGAATTCGGTGAACAGCTAACAGAAATTGTGCAATCGATACAAGTTGTTGATGGATTAACTCGTGATATTCAAGACATTGCACGCGAAAGTGACATACATATGAATAAAGCAGCTCATTCTGTAGAGCATACCAATGAAGTGTTTTTGGGACTAATTAAAAATATTTCAAAAGTAAATGAGAATGTGAACAAGATTGATGAAATTACTGGTTTAATTAATACGATAGCGGATCAGACTAATTTATTAGCATTAAATGCAGCAATTGAATCTGCGCGTGCCGGCGAACATGGGAAGGGCTTTGCCGTAGTAGCAAACGAAGTGAGAAAGCTAGCAGAGCAGTCTCGTATTTTCTCTCAACGTATTAGTGACCAGATTGGTACCATTTCTAAAGATGCCGAACATATGTTACAAACAGCAGATGAAATGCAGATGGAAATGTATACTCAGAAAAACGATATATCTAATGCATTGCACTCCTTTACCAACATTACAAAAGCAGTAGAAGATATTGGACCAAAAATTCATCACCTAAGTCAAAGCGCTGGTCATATTCTTGAAGAAAAAGAAACGATTTCTTCGAAAGTGGAAAGTAGTACAGTTGTTGCTGAAGAAATATTCGCGAAGACAGAAGAGATTGCCAGCACCTCTGAACAGACAACAGCTTCTTCACAGGAAGTGGCTACGACAGCAGAGGTTATGTTTGAGATGACCAATGAAATGCAGAATGTCATGAAAAATTTCAAAGTATAATTTGGTAAAAGCATGTAGATAGCAACAGGCTGCTTGACAGTTGGCGCTTGTCTCTTACTCTATAGAAGCCTTACAATGAGGAGTGTACTATGTCTAAGCAGCGTTGTTTGCCAATGATATAGAGTGCGAGCAGTCCTCATTAACACAGATTGCTCCCAGCCGCATGATTGGATGTAGATATATGGGAGGTATTTAGCATGGAAATGGAAAAATGGCGTTATTTGGTGACTCCACCTATGTCACCTGAAATGAATATGGCAATAGACGAAGCCATTTTAACTTTGCACAGCCAAGGAAAAGTACCGCCTACCGTTCGTTTTTATACATGGAACCCGGCGACTCTCTCCATCGGTTATTTTCAAAAAATGGAAAAAGAGATAAAAATTGATGAAGTGAAGCGTCTTGGGCTTGGATTGGTACGACGCCCAACAGGAGGTCGAGCAGTCCTTCATGATGCTGAGCTTACTTATAGCGTGATTGTGTCTGAGGATCATCCGCAGATGCCAAAAAGTGTAACAGAAGCTTATAAAGTGATCTCCATGGGCTTATTACATGGATTTCAGAAGTTAGGTTTACAAGCGGAGATGGTGTCACTTGCTTCAGAGGAAGAGAAGGCAAAATACAATTCCCCGGGCTCGTCTGCATGCTTCGATTCGCCTTCTTGGTATGAATTAGTGGTAGAAGGGAAAAAAGTGGCAGGCAGCGCACAAACACGTCAGAAGGGTGTTATCTTACAACATGGTTCCATCTTGTTGGATATGGATGTTGATCTGCTATTTTCTCTGTTAACGTTCCCAAGTGAACGTGTCAAGGAACGCATGATCAAAAGCTTTAAACAAAAAGCTGTTACAATAAACGAGGTAAGTTCAAAACTAATTTCATTAGAAGAAGCTATTGAAGCCTTCTATCAGGGCTTTGCCGAGGGACTGGGCATTGAGCTTGTCCCGATGGAATTGACAGATGAAGAGCAACAATTGGCAAATGAATTAGCGGAAGATCGCTATAGTACGGATGAATGGAATTTCCGACGATAGAAGTAAATCCCCCACCGTTACGTTTAAGCTATCGTAAAACGCAATAAAGCATTGGGGCAAGTAAACATAATGTGATTCAAAAAATGTAATAATAGTAAAAAAGTCGTTTCCTCAAAACAACAACGAGGGGAACGGCTTTTTTATAGACATGTATTTTACTGTTAGAGGGCATCTCTCTTTTTAAAGGCAAATTCGCTCTATTTTATACACCGTAGACTACTTAGTGCTTTAAGTGGCGATGTGATCTTCAAAGGCTTTTTGTAAACGTCGAACGATAGAACCTACTTTACCATCTCCTACAGGAGCACCTTGAAGCTCAACGATAGGAGTTATTTCGCTGGTGGTTCCAGTAATGAATAATTCATCAGACATTTGCGCAAAATTCACAGAAAATGCTTCTTCTAATACCGGTAGGTCAAGATTTTTGGCTAATTGAATAACGGTTTGACGAGTAATACCATGCAAAATAAGATTGGTAGCTGGATGTGTATATATTTTGCCATCTTTAACAGCAAATAGATTAGCTGAAGTCGCTTCTGTAATGGTGCCACTTCGATGAAGAATAGCTTCATCCACCCTTTGTTCCACTGCCTGTTGCTTTGCCCAACTGGCGCCGAGTAGATTTAGGCTTTTAATATCACAACGCAACCAACGAATGTCATCGACAAGCACTGCGCGTATACCGTTTTGCATCTGTTGAATTGGGCGTAATTTGGATGTAGCATACATAGTTAAAATAGGTCGGATATTTGAAGGAAATGGAAATTGCCGATCTGATACTCCGCGAGTAATTTGCATGTAGAGTATAGCGTCTTCAGAAAATTGCAACAGATACTGTTTAAGGACTTTTTGGGCAATATCAGTTAATTCTTTGCGAGAGGGAATCGTTAGAGAAAGCTCCTTTGCACTGCGTTCCAAGCGAATCATGTGGTCATCCCATTGATATAAGTGACCATTATAGATACGCACAACTTCATAAATCCCGTCACCGAACTGGTAGCCCCGATCCTCTGGAAAAATGGCAGGCTCATCTGGCTTGTACCAAGCTCCATCTACATAATACATGAAAGTTCCTCCCAAGGGAATAGGATGATAGTAACACAATATCTAGTGATAAATGTCGAAAAAAATTCTTATATATTCAATATATTGATTTGTGGACGGGCGTGTGGTATCGTTAGAACCGTCTTACATAAAGATAACAAAATGATCTGAGAGGGTCAATTTGAAATAAATTTTGGAGGGGAAAAGACCGTGGGTTTAGTAGAACATAAGCCATTAGAAGGCCTAAGTGAAAAGATCTTTTTGGACCGGTATGCAATGAAAGATCTAAATTACAAAAATACAAAGGTGGGAGATACGGTTCTCTTATTAACCAAGGATGACCCGAAGTTTCCGCAAAAAGAAGTGGGTGAAATTATTGCCCTTGAGGGAAGTCAAGTCTCCATTCTACTAAGAAGCGGCAATACCATTACCACAACGGTAGAAAAAACTACCCGTCCAATTGAAGTACAGCCAGAAGCAATGTGGGATCGGTTAGCTACCGCAATTGCTTCTGTGGAGAAAACAGAAGAGAAACAAGCAGAATGGACAAGCAAATTTCGTGAATTGCTAGACGATTGGAAATTGGTACCAGGTGGTCGCATTGCAGCAGGCGCAGGAGCAAGCGAAGAATTAACCTTGTTTAACTGCTATGTGATTCCGTCCCCGCATGATTCTCGAGGTGGCATCATGGATACTCTGACACAAATGACAGAGATTATGTCACGAGGAGGCGGGGTTGGTATTAACTTGTCCAGTTTACGCCCACGTCGTGCGTTGGTACGTGGAGTAAATGGCTCCTCAAGTGGTTCAGTATCCTGGGGTGGTTTGTTCAGTTATACCACGGGTTTAATTGAGCAAGGAGGCTCGCGTCGCGGTGCTCTTATGCTAATGATGAATGATTGGCACCCAGATCTAATGGAGTTTATTACTGTAAAACAGACAATGGGTCTTGTCACAAATGCCAATCTATCGGTTTGTGTATCGAATAGCTTCATGAAAGCTGTAAAAGAAGATTTAGATTGGGAACTCGTGTTTCCAGACGTAAATGACCCAGATTATGATGCAATGTGGGACGGAAACATGAAAAAGTGGCGCGAGGAGCTAGGTAAACCAGTTACAGTGGTTAAAACCGTACGTGCTCGGGAGGTTTGGCATACAATCATCGAATCAGCTTGGAAATCAGCTGAGCCTGGTGTCGTATTCACAGAGTATTATAATGACATGTCCAATAGCTGGTATTTTAACCCAATTATTTGTACGAATCCGTGTGGAGAGCAAGGACTTCCAGCTTGGGGCGTATGTAACTTGTCCTCTTTAAATCTGTCTAAATTTGTTCGCGATAATGATGTAGACTGGGGAAGTTTAGGTGAGGCAGTTCGCTATTCTATTCGTTTCTTGGATAATGTAATTGATGCAACTCCATATCATTTTGAAGAGAACAGAGAAAATCAACAATCAGAACGTCGAGTAGGATTAGGAACCATGGGTCTTGCCGAAATGATGATTAAATTAGAGATTCGATATGGTAGTCCTGAGTCTTTAGATTTTTTGGACAAGCTGTATAACTTTATTGCCCGTGAAGCATATCTGGCGTCGGCCGATATTGCAAAGGAAAAAGGTAGCTTTCCTCAATTTGACGCAGAAAAGTACCTCATGAGCGGTTTTATGAAACAGTTTGATGAAGAAGTACGTGGTGCCATACGTGAAAAGGGAATACGTAATGTTACCTTACTAACACAAGCACCAACTGGTTCTACTGGAACGATGGTAGGTACATCTACAGGAATTGAGCCCTATTATGCATTTGAATATTTCCGTCAAAGCCGCCTCGGTTTTGATAAGCAGTATGTACCGATCGCTCAAAAATGGATGGATACGCATCCGGGGCAAGACTTGCCAGTGCATTTTGTTTGTGCGATGGACTTAGCAGCTGAAGATCATGTACGTGTTCAAGCTGCGATTCAAAAGTGGGTGGACTCATCCATTTCGAAGACAGCAAATGCTCCACACGATTTTACAGTAGAAGATACAAAAAATCTGTATGAGTTGGCTTTTGACTTAGGGTGCAAAGGGGTAACGATCTACCGAGATGGTAGTCGTGATGTCCAAGTATTGTCTACGGAGAAAAAGGAAGATAAAGTAGAAGCAGGTGCAAATCAAGAACAAGCGAAAGCAGTAGAGCACCTGGGGTCAAATACAAGCGAGGAAGCTTCATCTCCTATACAGACTCAGGGTGTGAAGAGCGTAAAAGGTGGGACCGCGGATCGTGCTTATAACAAACGTCCGAAACGCTTAAGTGGCGCTACCTATAAAATGAACACACCATTGGGAAAAGCTTATATTACGATTAATGATGTAGATCATGCCCCGTTTGAAGTAATTGTGAATGTAGGAAAAGCAGGCAGTGATGTCTTTGCAATGTCAGAGGCATTAGGGCGGGTATCCACATTATTCCTGCGTTTTGGAGAGTTACCTGATGGCAACAAGGCTCGTTTGTTAATTAAGCATTTAAAAGGAATTGGTGGCTCAGGAGCGGTTGGTTTTGGAGCAAACCGTGTGGAATCAATCCCAGATGCTGTAGCGAAAGCCTTGGAAATGCATCTTGACGGAGAAGACGAGCATCAGGCAGTAGCAGCTACTAGTAGCTATCCGATTACCCCAGCGCCAGACAAGGAAGAGGCACATCACGATGTATACGGTGATGCTGATCACAAAGATTTTTGCCCATCGTGCGGATCTGCAACATTATTGCATGCAGAAGGATGTAAGACATGTACCACTTGCGGATTTTCGAAGTGTTCGTAGTTTGACTAATGTCAGTGGTCATGAGTAAAGAAACGTAAAATCTGCTTTTGATCCTGTATACATGATGTAAGAGAAAGTAATTGTAAAACGGCTCTTTTCGTATCTTTTGCGGGAGAGCCGTTTTTCATTTTTTGGAAGCCTTTTTCATTATGAGCGATTACTTGAATAGTAACGTTGATCTCTATTTGAAACAATTGCATACTTAACAGAAAGGGGACTTTCATTTTTTTCGAGGAATTGGACTAGCGGGGGTCTTTCTATATCCTTTATTTTGATTTGATTACAAGTATTCACTGATTTAATTCAGTAAATACTACCAATCTTTTTGCATGTTCTTGTGTTTTTTTATTAAACTTTCCAGAACAAGTAATAAGATTCAGATTGGATGTACCTGTTTCGCCGAAAATTCTCTCCAAGGGAGCCTCTTTTGTTTTAAAGGCTGTTACCTCTTTGACTACATAAATAAGCTGATGATCGTTTGAATCTGAGACGATAACGTGATCACCATGCTTCAATTTTTTCAAATGATAGAAGATTGCTGGACCAGTATAATGATCAAAATGGCCTGCAATAACGGCATTCCCTTTTTCACCTGGTTTGGTCCAGGGAGTTAAGATACCTACTTTATCAAATGACTTTGGAACATCCATATTCCCTTCCACTGTTATACCGACTGTTTCTATTGCTGTATCTAACCCAATAGAAGGAATTTGCAGACGATTTGGTATGAAGCATGTTGTATTCATTTCCGGTTTTGTCTGTGAATTCGGAGAAGGAACAGCTTTAGATTGTTTCGTGTGTAATTGTTTTTCTTGTATTTGAGGAAAGGTTTGATCAATAGGTAGAGGAGTGGGTATATTTGGCTTTTTTTCTGGACTAGCAGAGTTTGAACATCCAGAAAGTATACATATAAGTAAAGCAAGGAAAATTATTCTCATCTTACATACCTCTTATTCATAACTTCTTTCCTATTTGGTTCATTAATAAAATTCCATCAGGGATCGTTCAGAATCTGAGAATTCCCTGATGGAAAACACTGAAATGGTTTATTGCTTAGTTACTTGCACCACCCATGCCTGTTTTAGGCATACCTTTGATATGGAATTTGTGATGTTTTTTATGAGACATTGTTTTCACTTTGTGCTTTTTATGGGACATTGTTTTTGCCTTGTGATGTTTCTTATGGTGTCCATCTTCCATAGCGAATACTGAAGCATTAGAGAACACAAAACAAATGGCAAGTGTAGCAGCTAATAATTTTTTCATTTTATTCGTCCTTTCCAATTCTAATGGTGTACTACATTTCATATAGTCTCCACTTGGTAAGGGGATATGACAGTAAAATATTCCTAGCTAAGAGTACATTGTGTATCCTTTTAGGAAGTGAAAGGAGTAATCTCTTCATTTCGAATTGTAACTGGTAATTTAATCCTAAATACTCCTGATAGTCAATGGATAACCTATAAAATGAATTATTTTTATTGTCATTAGGTAAGTAAGGCTTACTATACCAGATAAAAAATCGAACAAAATACGAAATGTAGGGGACTCAAAATGAAAAAGGTATTTTGGATTTTTGTAGCTTTGGTCATTATTTTCATAAATAATACAAAAGAGGTCAAAGCGGAGCATGCAGAAATTGAGAGTTTGTTGCATAGCATGTTTAAAGAACGTTCGAACGCAATGATCACCAAGGAGTATGAAGCAATAAAACATCATTATCTTTCTAATCATAAAAGTAGTCGATCTGCCCTAGAACATGAAAGGGATCGAAGTACTTATATTCATACATGGGGGTCAAAAAGAAATCTATCATTTATTGATGCTGAAAGTAAAATTCAGATTGTACATATCAAACGCATAGGTACGAAAGCAAAGGTTTTTTTAAAACAATCGCAATTAATCACGTACCAGCATCACGGTATTCCATTCAATCCACAAAAATTTGGGATAGGAACACGACATCTCTTGACTCTAGAGCAAAAAGATAGGAAATGGCACATTGTAAAAGAATGGTACCTTGATCCTTTTGAGGAAAACCCCAATTTAATTCCTGTATCAAAAAAAGCAGTTACCAAAGAAGAGTTAGTCGTATATAAGCAAAGAAAGAAAAGAACAAGATATAACCGTGAAAAAGCAGTTTCTTATGCGGAAAAGTATGCTGGAGCAGCTTCCATGTCAGGAAACAAACACCGATACAATCCGAAATACGTAGATTATACCTACGAAGGAGGGGATTGTACCAATTTCACTTCTCAAGTTCTGGGCGATTCGCTAGAGGGTGGAGGCTTACCTATGCATGGAAGCTGGTTTTATAAAAAAGGTGGGAGCGTTGCTTGGATTAGAACCGATTCCTTATATCAATTTCTTATTCATAGTGGGTACGGTAAGCTAATTACGCGAGGAACCTATGAAGAGGTAGCTAAACCGAACAAAAAATTCCCTCAAGGTGCACTTTCCCATCTTCAACCAGGTGATTTAATTGCTTATGAACTTGAAGGGAATATTGACCATTTCTCTATCGTAACTGCTAGGGATGATCAAGGCTATGTATTAGTAAATTCTCATACTGCTGATCGTTATCATGTACCGTGGGATTTAGGATGGGATAAGAAAACAAAATTTTATCTGATCCATATTAGAGATTAACAGGGAAGAATTTATGGTATAACATGGGACAGCCCCACATAAACATCTCTTAATGAAAACTCTTCATAAGGAGTAAACATATGGGGCTGCCGCTTATTATACGTCAATTTCTTTTACGAAGTGGTCTTTTATTCCTTGTCAAAATAATTGGTGCAATCGGACGTATTTTGTTATTCCGTATATTTGGAGCAGAAGGCATGGGATTGTATCAAATGGTGTATGCCTTTTATGGGTTTGTTTTAACTTTAGTAACAGCAGGACTACCTACCTCGTTGTCTTTATCAACAGCTAAGGATGTTCATAAAGGCATTTATTTTCTAAAGGTATCGATAATTCTTACGTGTATTTTAGGTGGAAGTGCAACAGTACTATCATATAGTTACGCCGAGATAATTGCTGATTGGTATGGGGATTCGAAATTAAGTGTGGCCATTCAACTCTTGTCACCCGTTTTTTTGTTTGTACCTCAACTCCATTTATTTCGTGGCTTTTTTCAAGGGGTTGAAATATACGGTGTCATCTCCTTTTCTGAGCTACTAGAGCAATCAATGCGAATTATTACGATGCTGGTTTTAGCGAATCTATGGATAGCGTATGGAGTTTCTGTTGCGGTTGGAGGAGCGATACTTGGAGCTGTACTAGGTGGATTGTCAGCTCTTCTTTTTTTTATCGGGATATATATTCAGCAACGAAAGAAACTACGTTACTTGAGTTTACCTTCTCGTTTTAATCATAGTAATGAAACATCAGTCTTTTTAAAAATGTCTGTAAGTGTGCTTGCAACTAGGCTTTTGCTTCCATTAACGGATTTTATAGACTCCATATTAATTCCCAACCGTCTCATGCATTCAGGTTTAACTGCCCATCAGTCTACCATCATCTATGGAGAAATAACAGGTATGGCATTAACCATTGTTTATTTACCTTCGATGGTTACCTCTGCTTTTCTACATGTAATTATTCCAAAAATTGCTGGTAATTGGGAAAAAAACAATGTTGGGCAATTTAGGAGCCGTGTCAACAAAGCCATGAAGGTTGGCTGGTTATGGGGAATTAGTACATCCTTGTATTTCTTTTTATATGGACAAAACATTTCACAAGCGATTACGGGAGATGGGTCGCTCGCTTATTCTTTGATTTGTTTGTCTTTGATTCCTTTTTTATCAGGGATTCGAGATATTTCCACTAACATCCTATGGGTGAAAGGTAGGAAAAAAGGACCGTTAGTAGGTGTAGTATTAGGCGCTATTATTTCAATCATTATCAACTATTATCTGGTTGGAATTCCGTCATTTCAATACAGTGGGATTGTCATTGGAATTTTATCGTTTGAACTAACCTCTTTACTTTGGAATTTACAATACATGCGACATTTTTTATCATTGAAAATATTAATTGAGTCTGTCATATTTCTTGTTTTGTGCTATGCATTTGCAAGCATTTTAGATAGTTTACCTTTATTCATTCATGTTGTACTTTACTTTGGTTGTATATCTCTATACGTTCTTCTGCGTTTTTCGAGAAGAATAATCTATATGTAGTGTATTTAGTTTGCCGTGATTTGAAAGTATTTTTATGTTGGAAAGCTTTTACTAATGGAAAGTATCGATTACTTTGATAGGATTGTGTGAGGAAAGAAGGGAGGATATAGGTATGGCTTCAAGAATAAAACTCAGCTCAATCCTAACAAAGTCCGTGTTTATATGTTCTATTGGTCTTCTTTTTACCTGTGGCACTGCTTTTGCAACGGCGACAGATGAAAAAAAGGATAAAGGAACAACAAATAGTAGCTCTACTATAACTGTATCGAAACCAAAGTGGGAAGATACGGCCGATCATATTATTTCTTTGGGGAAAACCTATATGGGAACTCCTTATGTTTATGGTGCAGAACGTTTTCAAGATACAACATTTGATTGTTCCTCTTATGTTCAGTACCTGTATGGTAAATTTGGCATTTCACTAGGGTGGCACGCTAGAGAGCAAGCTAAACAGGGTACATGGATTCCATTTGATCAAATTCAAAAGGGAGATCTATTATTTTTTGCAGATGAAAAATTTCCTAATGAAACGGGTCTAAATAAGGTTCGACATGTTGGAATCTACTTGGGAAATGGAAAAATCCTGCACACCTATGAAGAGGGAATAGGTGTAATTATTAGTGATTTCCGAAATGATAAACTAGAGGAAGACTATTGGTACAACTACTTCCTTTTTGCAAAAAGGGTTATTCCTGAGACAACCAAATAGATTAAGATTTGAAATGTGATTTACACCTCATGAGACCAGGTAGCTCCCATGCATGTATTGGGGATATGGTTGAATGAGGTTTTTTTATAAGCAAAGCGAGGTATCAAGGAAAGCTTTAAAAGGGGGACAATAATGCAACATAGGCTATAGATAGGGCATGCATTTGAATGAAACGACAGCTTGCTACTGATAAGGTATATGTATTTATACAATTGGTCAAAACTGTACGTGAGGTGAGCAATCGTGTATGAATATATTGAAACAATAGGGCGAACAATCATTTCATTTGTTCTTCTTTTACTGATAGCGAGAATTCTAGGAAAGCAGACAGTCTCCAATATGACGTTTCACGATTTTGTGACAGGGATTACGATGGGGGCGATTGCAGCCAATCTTGCCTTTAATGAAAAAATTAAATCGTTAGAATTGATTTTGTCTTTAGTGGTATTTTCAGGGACTTCTTATCTTATATCAGGTTTAGCTATTAAAGTGAAAAAATCTAGAAAATGGATATCAGGAGCACCTACAGTACTTATTGAAAATGGAAAAATTTTAGAGGAGAATATGAGAAAAAATAAATATACATTGGATTCCCTTAACCAATCACTTCGGCAAAAAGATATTTTTAATATCCAAGAGGTCGAGAATGCGATTGTAGAGAGTAATGGAAAATTATCTGTACAAAAGAAAAAAGAATTTCAAAGTGTAACAAAGAAAGATTTGAAGGTATATACAGGAGAAAAAGAAAAATTTCCCGTAGAGCTAGTTATGGACGGACAAATTATAGAAGACAATCTACGCGAAAATAATTTGTCAAAGGACTGGCTGTATAAAGAAATAAACCGTATTGGAAAGGAACTAGATGAGATTTTCTATGCTGTAAAAACAACAAACGGGACTATTGTTTATGATTTTTATGCAGATCATATAAAATCTCCTATTGATAAAGAGTAGCAGTCTTATGGAAACTACATATTTGATTTTATCATGTTAGTAAACAACTAACCTTAACTTGTAAATCATGACAAAGAGACAACGGCTTCATTTCGTTGTCTCTTTGTTATGATCCTTTGGTTTCAGCCTTTTGTTATTGATTTAGTTCTTTTTCAAACCATAGTGGATCCTCGTTATCGACTTCACCATTATAGTTGATCAGTATCTCTTCTCCTGCCTTTATATCTGTGTAAGCATAGAAATCGATTGTGAGATTCTCAAAATTATTTTCATAAGTGGCATTAGGCTGATAGGAATGGTTAAATAGCATACCGTAGCCCAAGAGGAGAGCTGTATGGTCATTGCCATATTCAAACGCGTAATCAGCAAGTAGCGTTTTCTCGATGAAAACATGCTCATGATTTGGATAAGGAATAACAGGTGCCTCATGTATAAGCTCACCTTTTTTAATATCTCGGGTTGCAAAAACTCCTCTATTAAATTCGCCATTACTAAGTTTGGAATTTCTAATTTCAATCATGTTAGTCATCTACTCGTTCCTTCTATGAAATTGATTATCTTTATAGCTTACTAGTTCATCAGATTAAACGCAACTGATAAAAATAATCCAAATTATTTTTATTGTAAAATATTGTAAAAATTAATAAGATAATATATGTTATTACTAGATGTTATTTTATAGAAACCTAGTTTGTAGATGAAAGGAGTGTTCTCCATTTTAACTGCCTTGTTCTAGGTGTATTTGGTTTCCTATTGCTTTTTTGCACGGGTGTATCATCATTCAAATCTTATTTGATAGGAGGAGAAGGAATATGAAGAAAGCGATTTTGCTCTTGGTTATTTCATTGATGACATATGCCTGTATGGGGCTTTTACCTGCTGTAAAGGCGAATGAATTATCAGAAAATAAAAACAAAGAACCGATCATTCTTGTGAATGGGTTTCTAGGCTGGGGACGTGAAGAAGCACTTGGTTTTAAGTATTGGGGTGGATTTCATGATATACAGGAAAAGTTAAAAACAGATGGCTACCAAGTATTTACCTCAGCTGTAGGGCCTGTTTCAAGTAACTGGGATCGTGCTTGTGAGCTGTATGCTCAAATAAATGGAGGAACAGTGGATTATGGAGCGGCCCATGCTGAAGAACATGGACATGCCCGTTTTGGTCGTACTTATAAAGGATTTGGGTTGAATTGGAATGAGGACAATAAAGTTCACCTAGTCGGTCATAGTATGGGAGGACAGACAAGCCGTACTCTTGTCCAATTATTAAAAGAAGGTAGTTATGAGGAACAGGAATATAAAAACCAGCATCCTGAAGTAGAAATGTCTTCCTTGTTTGAAGGTGGGAAATCATTCGTTCGGAGTGTTACAACAATTGCTAGTCCTCATAATGGGACAACCCTAGCTGATGGGATAGGAACGTTTATCCCGTTTGCTAAGGATCTTCTTGTCGCTACTGCCTTTTTTGTGCATAGCTCAGATTACATGGTGTATGATTTTAAACTGGATCAATGGGGCATTAAGAAGAACAAAGGTGAATCGTTTTTCGATTATTCAAAGCGAGTATGGAATAGTCCCATTTGGAGTGATACCAAAGATACTTGTCAATGGGATCTTAGCACAGATGGGGCTAGAGAATTAAATAACTGGGTAAAGACTCAACCAGATGTATATTATTTCTCTTATAGTGCTAGCGCAACAAAGCAGGGAGTATTGACAGGGGTGCATATACCAATCTTATCAATGAATAAAGCATTAATGGGAAATGCACTATTTATGGGAGCATATTTGCGAAATGATAATAATCGACCGACTATTGATGAATCCTGGTGGGAAAATGATGGAGTAATCAATACAAAATCTATGATCGGTCCCGAAACAGATGAAATTGTTCCGTATAATCAGCAAGCACAAATCGGAAAATGGAACTATTTGGGCAAAAAAGCAGGATGGGATCATCTAGATCTTATTGGACTAAGTATCTCTGATTCATTAGGCTTTTCGGATATTACTACGTATTATCGGGAAATTGCTAAGATGGTAACAAAATTACCGGAAAATGAGATAGTATATTGAAGGCGTTTTCATCTTATCTAGATAAAATGAAATATGTCATATGCTTTTGAGAGGAGTGTTTATTTAAAACATTCCTCTTATTTTTTTCTCAACCATTTTGTTAACAATCATCATGATCTCTTGATTGTGAAATAATAGCTATTTATTTGGACGAATTTCATTCTATAAATCAATTAACATTATACACACTTGACATATAGGATAAATTTGCTAAAATAAATACTGCTCAACAGTTGATAACGATTATCAATGTCGCATTTTTAATGTTTTTTTTTTGCAATTTTTTATCGTACATAAAGGTGGTTATACTGATGTCAGAAGAAGGAGCGGCTCATTCTTTGTCCAGAACAGTAGAAAAAGCACCGCGTTTTTGGATTGCTAGTGAAGTGCACCCCTTAAAGTAGACATTGGAAAAAGCCCCAAGGTTATCCGATGACTTTAGGGGGTGTATTTTTTTATGGCGGTTAAAGGACAAAAATTTAAAAGTTATCCAGAATCATTGAAAATGGAAGCTATTCGTTTACACATTGAGGAAAAGTGGACGTATAAACAAATTGTAGAGCATTTGGAAATTCAGGACAAAGATCGCTTAAAAAAGTGGATGAGAAAGTACAGACAACAGGGTGAGTTTGGACTTCTAGATCGACGCGGACGTCGTCAGGCCTATATTGATCAGGATAGGTATGTCCAAAAACTGAAGCGCGAGAATGAAATCCTAAAAAAGTGTTTGGAAATCTGGATGCGGGGGGTGTAAGGAAGAAGTATCGAATTGTGGAGAGTTTGTCTACAATATATCCAATTACTGAGGTTTGTAAGGTGTTAGGAGTTTCGAGAAGTGGCTATTACAAGTACCTCTCTACTAGAAACTTGTATAGGGATAAATCGATGAAAAAACGGATCAGAACGATCTATGAACAAAGAAAAGGAATATATGGATATCGCCGAATTCAGGCCGAACTGTTACGCCAATTTGGTTGTAGGGTTAATCATAAGAAAGTATTACGCATCATGCAAAATCTGGGACTCAAAGCCATCATTCGCCGTAAACGTGCCTATATGACTGCCCATCAAGCAAAGGTATCGGATGGACGTGTTGCAGATAATTTACTCAAACGTGATTTTACCGCTCAAGAGCCTAATCAAAAATGGGTAACTGACGTTACCCAATATCGCATCGGTGAAGAACGTATCTACCTTTCTGCAATCAAAGATTTATGTACGCATGAGATTATCGCTTATCATATCAGTACTCGAAATGACAATGCGCTTGTTCTAGAGACTTTTAGGAAAGCATTTGAAATGCAAAAAGACGTGACTGGTTTGATCGTTCACAGCGACCAAGGTTCCCAGTACACGTCCCATGCATACCACGACATGCTGCCTACGGTTGGCGCCCAAATCAGCATGTCCCGACGGGGCAATTGCCTAGACAATGCCTCGATAGAAAGCTTCTTTTCTCATTTGAAAACCGAAGCCCTATATCCCTATGATATACGAGATCTTCAAGATGCTCAAAGGAGAATTGAAAATTACATTTATTTTTACAACGAAGAACGTCTTCAACTGAAGTTAAATAAACTGACGCCTAGTGAATTTAGGCGTCAGTTAGCGGCCTAACGGCCGGGGTTTTTCTTACTGTCTACAAAACGGGGGCTTGACCAAGCATGATGTTTACAATTGGTGCTTTTCTACTAATACTTGGATTTGTACTTTCTATTTCATATGGTGCCGCGGACGTCGGTTTTCGAGAAGTATGGGATATGATCTTTTTTTTCAACTCTGAGTCACCTGCACATTTACTCGTATACGAATTACGAATGCCAAGAGCATTAAGTGGAATTTTCGTTGGAGCTTGCCTCGCGGTATCTGGATCAATTATGCAGGGAATCACTCGTAATCCATTAGCAACTCCCTCCATTATGGGCCTGTCTCAAGGTTCAGGACTGGCGATTGCGATCGCTATGATTTTCTTCCCAGCAATTAATTATTTTGAAATGGTTATTTTCTCCTTTGGTGGGGCTGCTGTTGGGGTCATGGTTGTTTACGCTATCAGTGCTTTGTCACCAGGAGGGATGTCTCCAGTTAAGCTCGTTTTGGCTGGAACAGCGGTAAGCACCCTATTTGGTGCTCTATCAACTGGACTAGCAATTTATTTTAAAATCGCTCAGGACATGAGCTTTTTTGCAGCGGGTGGATTAACGATGGTGCGATGGGATGCAATTGGTATGCTTGTGCCAGTTAGTGCCGTTTGCCTGATACTGGCGATTATGCTGTCGCGTTATGTGACAGTTCTCAGTTTTGGTGAAGACGTTGCTACCGGGCTTGGGCAACAAACCATGTTGATTAAGACATGTTGCACGATTATCGTATTGTTCATGACAGGGGCAGCAGTATCTGTTGCAGGGGGAGTTGGATTTGTAGGGTTGATTATTCCCCATATCATGCGTTCGATTGTTGGTGTTGATTATCGGTTGATTATACCTTGTTCGGCAGTATTTGGTGGCGTACTGGTCACCTTTGCAGATATTGCAGCAAGATGGTTCAACTCACCATACGAAACACCAATCGGTACTGTTACAGCTGTTATTGGTGTACCGTTCTTCCTCTATATGGCTCGTAGGGAAGGAAGGAGTTTATGATGCAATCAAGTTTATACAAACGGGCACCCCTCATCATGGGATTGCTTGTTGCCATGATTATTACAGTGGTCTTAATTAGCTTGAATTCAGGTTCAATTCCCATTTCACCACTGGAAGTGTGGGATACGTTACTAAATGGTGGGACACGTCAACAAGAAACCGTGCTATTTCAATTTCGCATGCCACGTTTGGTCATTGCTTTACTCATCGGTTGTGGCCTTGCTGTTTCTGGTGTGATTTTACAGGGATTGTCTCGAAATGCATTGGCAGACCCAGGTATTCTGGGAATTAACGCAGGTGCTGGATTAGCCGTAGTGCTGTTCATGTATTTTGCAATCGAAACAAAGGATATTAAGAATGTTTTGCCTGTTATGATGATTCCTTTGTTCGCATTAATTGGTGCCGGTGTATCCTCAATACTTATCTTTACGCTTGCTTGGAAACGGGGGATTACCCCCATTCGCTTGATCCTTGTAGGGATTGCAGTGTCGGCAGGAATCGGTGCGATAAATACAGTCGTGTCATTGAAGCTTGCATTTGCAGATTTTATATATGCAACAGTCTGGCTGGCAGGTAGCCTGTGTGGCACCAGCTGGACCTTTGTTATTGCCATACTTCCATGGATTCTGATTCTCGTTCCGTATGCGATGTGGAAAGCTCGATATCTGAATGTATTTAATCTAGGTGATGAGTTAGCAACTGGTGTTGGGGTGAGAGTAGAACGAGAGCGTGGAAAATTAATTTTTGTGAGTGCTGGACTCGCTGGAGCTTGCGTGGCGGCTGGTGGAGGTATCGGATTTATTGGCTTGGTTGCACCACACATTGCACGTAAACTGGTTGGACCGAAGCATCAATTTCTCATTCCTACTGCTACGCTGGTGGGGGCATTACTGTTATTGCTGGCCGATTTACTAGCACGTAATATATTAACTCGTACTGAAGTTCCAGTTGGAATCGTAATATCTGTTATTGGAGCGCCATATTTCATCTATCTTTTGATGAAAACGAAAACATAGCAAGCTACTATAACAGTGTCCGTCAGATGTTTTTTTCGTAGTGACATGAATTGTACAGCTAAAAGTGCTTTTAGATGAAAAAGGAGAATAAATCAATGAAACGTTTTATGAATGTAATGATTATTTTTGTACTATTGTTTGTTTTTGCAGGTTGCAGTCAGAAGGAATCGGCTTCAGTAGCAAGTAATCAGGAAGGAGCATCTCAACAAGCAGGGGACACTGAGTTTAAAACGGTAAAAACCTCCCGCGGAGAAGTGAAAATTCCGGTACATCCAAAACGTGTTGTTGACCTTGCTTATGCAACCGAAGAATTATTAATTATGGGGATCAAGCCTGTGATGTCTACTTCAGGACCTGATTTGCCGGACTATCTAAAAGGAAAGCTTGACGGAGCAGCGTTAGTTGAAACTAGTTCAGTTAAAGTAGAAGACGTAATGGCCTTACAACCAGATTTGATTCTTACAAGCAACCGCACTGAAAAGCTTTACGACCAGCTTTCTCAAATTGCACCAACCGTTCAGCTTGAAGGAGACTTTTACACTTGGCGTGAAAGATTCCCGGAAATGGCAAGTATTTTAGGTAAAGAAAAGGAAATGAACGAATGGCTTGCTCAATACGATGCAAAAGCGAAACAAATTGGGGATGAAATTAAAAAGCAATCGAAAGATGCAACATTTGCTCTATATGTAACAAACGCTTCCCAATATCGTATCTATGGTAAGGCGCTTTTAGGAGACGTTCTATTTACTGATTTAGGCTTGCCTATGGCAGAAGGTGCTCCGAAAGAAAAGCTTGTGGAAATTGTATCGCTTGAAAGCTTATTCAAGTTTGATCCAGACTATATCTTCTTAGGATTATACGGTGACAATCTAGCTGTTGCACAGAAAAAGCTGGATGATATGCAGAAATCAGAGCTTTGGGGTAAGCTAAAAGCAGTAAAAAATGGACATGTCTATATGCTAGATAACCCTACATGGTCTCTTGGAACATTCCCGCTTGGAAAAGAGAAAGCGATTGAAATGGTTCGTGACATCGTTTTTAAAAAAAAAGAGCTAAAGAGTTTATATCGTTTAATGAAGCATGATAAAATATACACATAGAAAGTACAGCTACCTTTCCTTTTCGGAAGGTAGCTTTTTATGTTTTCAAATGAATGAGCTATGGCTATAACAACAAGAATAACAGCAGATAGTGAATCAATCCAACTATCCGTCATCACTGAAAGACGAGGAGAGTAGATATAACCTTTGTCTTTTGTAAATGATAGTGAATGAAAAAAATTAATGGTCATATTTAGGAGTTGAGCATGAACCATCACTTTGACAGCTAAGGATAAAAATTTATCAATAAAAAAGCAGTAGGTTTGTACCTACCGCTTTCTTTCCTACAATTTATTTAGTTTTCCTGTCATTTATTTTAGCGATGTTCTGAAATGAATAGCATAATTCGTGTGAGTTGATACTTATGCTAGGAGAATAACCACTAGGTTGTCTTATATAGGGCTTCCTCTTTCTCCTTCAGCGGTTTTATGACACTAGCTTTTTTGGAATTAGCTGAAAACCGTGGGAAGTTAATCACGATTGACACGATACCGCAAACAGCAACTAACAGCGGATAAAAAGCAAATGGTAATAATTCGATTGGTGAGAGTGCAGCAAATCCTGCCGCAGTTAACATTTGCGCTCCATAAGGAATGATTCCTTGTACGCTACAAGAAAATAAATCCAGTAAGCTTGCTGATTTTCTCGGATCGATTTCATATTGATCTGAAATGTTTTTAGCAAGTGGACCTGCGAAAATAATAGCGATTGTATTGTTAGCTGTACACATATTTGTCAGGCTCACAAGACCAGCAATACCAAACTCTGCGCCTTTTTTCGAACGAATATTGCGCGTCAATACATTCAATAGATATTGAATCCCGCCATTATGTTGAATAATTTCAATCATTCCACCGATAAGCATGGTTAATAAGACAAGCTCCATCATTCCACTAATCCCTAACGTCACATTTTTGAAGAAAGTGGCAAGTGTGTAGCTTCCATCTATCATGCCGATAATACCTGATAATACAGTTCCTCCCATTAGAACCACTAGTACATTCCATCCAAGTAAGGCTGCAAGCAGAACTCCTGCATACGGTAATACTTTCACCCAATTGAAGGATCCTATTGTAATATTTGTATGATTTCCTGATGTAAGAACGACTAAAAGTATGCACGTCAGAATGGCAGCTGGTAATACAATTAAAAAGTTTGTTTTGAATTTATCTTTCATTTCCGTTCCTTGTGTGCGTACTGCGGCAATTGTCGTATCGGAAATAAATGATAAATTATCACCGAACATAGCTCCTCCGACAACGGTTGCCATTGTGAATGCAACCGAGATATCTGTTTGTTGGCTAATCCCTACTGCAATCGGAGCTAATGCAGCAATAGTCCCCATGGATGTCCCCATTGCTAGTGAGATAAATGATCCAATTACAAATAAGCCAACTACTAAGAGACTCTGAGGTAATACAGAAAGTGCTAGGTTCACGGTAGCTTCAACGCTACCCATGCCTTTTGCTGCTTGAGAAAATGCTCCAGCCAACACAAAGATTAATAACATAACGACGATATTTGGATTGCCGGCTCCTTTAGCAAATCGTTCTACCTTTGTATGAAAGCTTTCCTTTCGGTTCATTACTAATGCAACTGTACTTGCAATTATAATGGCAACGATGATTGGGAGCTGATAAAAATCTCCTGTAATAACCCCAGAGCCAATAAATAGTGCTAAAAATATACCAAGCGGCAATAAAGCCAACGCACTCCCTTTTGTTTGATTCATCAATAACACCCTCTCTATTTCTAAACTTTTCCTAGAGAAAAATGAAGAAGACCTCTTCTTATGAGAAGAGGTCTTATATGGCATATAAGAAACACTCTTCTCATCTTTCAAGCACATGCTTGCTGGATTTGGCACAGCACTCTAAATACGAGTCCGCTGCCGAGGCATCAAAGGGCCAGTCCCTCCGCCTCTCTTGATAAGAAGGTTTCATATTTTATTCTCTATTGATTAATCTTTTTTTACTTTACTCTTTCCTACACAAAATGTCAAATATTTTTTAGTGCTATTTAACTTATGCAAGTGATCCGGCTATATAGAAGCCTCTTTTGGTTATTATTCATCAGCTTCTTGAGCAATTTTTTCTCTTCAATGGATATCCTGAATTTATATAGTCTCACTACATGTAAATATGCGTAAATCTTTCATTTTGGCTCGCTCCAATTGATAGAACAGCTACATGAGTACAAATGGAAATATCGTCCATCAAGCGATATAATAAAGAAAGATGCAATGAAAAAGGGAGTGAATGTAAGTGAAGCAAGATATCATAGAGCGGTTTACAAGATATGTAAAGATTGATACACAGTCCAATGCACAAAGCCAGACAGTTCCGTCAACACCAGGACAGTTAGAGTTGGGTAATTTGCTAGTCGAAGAATTAAAGGCGATGGGACTCTCGGAAGTTACAATCGATCCAAATGGATATGTAATGGCGACACTCCCTGCAAATACGGATAAGCAAGTTCCAGTGATCGGTTTTTTATCCCATTTGGATACGGCTACGGATTTTACAGGTAAAAATGTCAATCCGCAAGTCCACGAAAATTTTGACGGAAAAGCTATTACATTAAATAAAGAACTTGGCGTTGTTCTAACACCAAAATTATTCCCAGAGCTACCGTCCTACAAAGGTCATACATTAATTACTACCGATGGGACAACATTGCTCGGAGCAGATGATAAAGCTGGGATTACTGAAATTATGACAGCGATGGATTACTTACTAAAGCATCCAGAAATCAAGCATGGAAAAATTAGAGTAGCATTCACTCCTGACGAAGAAATCAGTAGAGGACCAGCTCATTTTGATGTAGCTGCTTTCGGCGCGAAATTTGCCTACACGATGGATGGAGGGCCTCTAGGTGGATTGGAGTATGAAAGCTTTAATGCCGCAGAACTCAAGCTCACCTTTAAGGGGATTAGCACGCATCCTGGAACGGCCAAGAATAAAATGCTTAACGCAAGTAAGCTAGCAATGGAATTCCATGCACAACTACCTGTAGATGAGGCACCAGAGTATACAGATGGCTATGAAGGCTTTTACCACCTTAGCTCAATAAATGGCGATGTTGAACAAAGCAAATCTCAATATATTATTAGAGATTTTGATAAAGACAACTTTAACAGCAGAAAAGAGAAAGCAGCAAGCATCGTGAAACAGATGCAGGAGAAATACGGAGCAGAAAATATCATTATGGAGATGAATGATCAATACTACAACATGCGTGATAAAATTGAACCGGTTAAGGAAGTTGTTGACATTGCTTATGAAGCGATGAAAAACCTCGGAATCGAGCCAGTAATCAGCCCGATCCGAGGTGGTACGGATGGTTCTCAATTATCGTATATGGGTCTGCCAACACCTAATATTTTTACTGGCGGGGAAAACTATCACGGCAAATTTGAATACGCTTCTGTAGATATTATGGAAAAAGCTGTTCATGTTATTGTCGAGATAGCCCGGTTGTTTGAAGAAAAAGCATGATGATAGTCAGCTAAAATGAGAGCAAATCCCCTTAGTGTCAACAACTAATGAAGTTCCATGCAAGCATGGATTCGTTGATGTTGAGCAAAGGGGATATTTTTATAAATAAGTACTACATAATCTCAATAATCCCATAAAAATAACGCCGAAAATGACAGTAATCGCCAGACTTTTCGTCCGCAATGCTAATAATAAGGTAGGAACGATCGCTATGAGTGTTAGCCAATTCACTGCGATTGAATGACTGGTTTTCACAATGACACTCTCTACAACTAAGGCTGTGAGAATACAAATAGGTATAAAAGAAAGCCATTTCAGTACAGGTGCAGGCAATTGTAAATTACGAACCACTAAAAATGGCAAAATACGTGGAAGGAATGTCACTAATGTACATCCTACTATCAGAAGGAGAATTGATTGATTAAGGCTCATTTATCTGTCACCACCCCAATAGTAGCTACAATGACCGTTGCTAAAATAACTGCAACGTGCGAAGGTACAATAAAGGATAAAACTAGCATAGCTATGATCATATAAACAATTAGACAGAGAGAATGCTTTAGTTTTGAAGGCTGCATAGATTGCAACTGCAAGACCAGTAAGGCAACAAACATTGCTGTTAAAGCAAAATCTAATCCGAATATCGTTGGATTCGGAATCCATTTCCCAAGAATAGCTCCTAGCATACACGAAAAGATCCAAATGATATATGCAGTAAGATTTAGACCATTCATCCAGCGATCATTAATCTGTTCTCCCTTTGTAATTTTATTGATGGCAACACCGAAGGATTCATCGGTAACCAGTGCACCAATACCAATGTTTTTTAATAAGGAATATTTTGTAAAATAAGGAGCGAGAGTTGCGCTTAGTAAAAAGTTACGTAGGTTTACAATAAAAGTTGTTACAATAATTGCTGATGAGGGACTGTTTGTTGCTAATAGGGCACAAATGATAAATTGAGCCGACCCTGCATACACCAAAGCTGATAGTAAAGTAATTTCTAAGATGCTCAAGTGAGAAGATACACCTATCACACCAGCTGCTACTCCAATACTAATGTATCCCAACAATGTAGGGATACAATCTTTGACACCTTGCAGGAATGTAGGGGCATTTGCTTCCTCCATCCTTGATTCTTTTCCTATATTCATTTCCAGTGTGACCACCCTCTGCTGTTTAGTTTATTTTTACATATGGGATTATTCTTACGACTTTTAAAAATATAGAAAGAACATTTTGTTTTTGTTAAAAAGTACATTTTATCAAGCATATTTGATATTAGCAACTATTATATAGACATAAGAACCTATCACTAGAACCGGTATGTGGTATTTTCACCAATTCTATGGTATAAAAAGTGATGTTAAATCCGATAGATAATTTATATACGATCGCTACGTAGATAAGCAGGTGAATCAAATGAATGCCAGACAAATAGATATCTTGCGTATTCTATTAACTCAATCCGATCAGCATGTATTGGTACAAGAGATTGCAGAAACGGTAGGCTGCTCGGAAAAAACCATTCGTAATGATTTTAGAAGTATTCAGGACTATCTTAAAGAACATTCACATGCTACCTTAATTCGAAAACCAGGATTAGGTGTTTTCTTAGAGGTAGAGGAGCATGAAAAAGCAAGCTTATTTCACAAATTACACATGGTGAATCATCCAATCAAATATGTATCTGATGAAAAAATGATTCTTGAAATAGCTTATCAGTTAGTAATGAACGTAAAGCCAATATCAGCTCAGGACCTTGCCTCCAAATACTTTGTCAACAAATCAGTCATCAAAAAAAGTTTGGATAAAATCGAAAACTGGTTAAACGTTTGGGGGCTAACCTTGGTTTCTAAGCAAAAAGTAGGTCTTATAATCGAAGGTAACGAAAAGGATAAAAGAACCGCGTTAGCTCGGTTATCACAGTTGACCAATAATTCTCAGCTTAGTGATTCATTTATTAAGGAGCAATTTTCATCTCATGAGGTTGAAATTGTCAAGAATGAATTAAAACAGCTACAAAAGCGGCATTCCTTCTTTTTTACGGATGAAACGCTTGAAGGATTAATTGTACATGCTCTTTTGATGATTAGGCGAACGAAGCTTAAACAGCCTATTACTCTCTCGGAAAAAGAAAAAACACTTCTACAAGATAAAAAAGAATATGAATGGACCGCTGAATTACTTAAACAACTGGAATCTATTTTTGCAGTAAAGTTTCCACAAGCTGAAATCACTTATTTGGCCCTACACATTCTGGGCGGTAAATTTCGTTATCAACAAAAGAATGAACCATTGAAAATCGATGATTTTACTGAAGATAACCCTGTTCTTTCTCAGCTTTTATCACTATTAATTAAGCGAATGTCTGAGTTTAATATGATTGAATTTGTGAATGATCAAACCTTAATAGACGGCTTGAAGGTTCATTTATATACAACTTTAAATCGCCTTAATTACGGGCTTTCTGTATCGAATCCGATGCTAAGCGATATAAAAAGAATGTATCCGTATATGTTTGATATGGTGCTTTGTGTACTAGAAGAAGTATACCAATCGCTTTCTCTTTCCATACCTGAGGAGGAAGCAGCTTATCTTGTATTACATTTCCAAGCGTCAATTGAACGATTTCATAGCAATCGAGAAAAAACGAAGGATGTTGTCATCGTTTGCCATATGGGAATTGGAATGTCGCAACTCTTGCGAACAAAGCTCGAACGGAAATTTATTTCCATTCATATTATAGCGTGTCTAGCCAAAGCTGACGTAAAAGAGTATCTTGCCACCAATGACGTAGACTTTATTATATCTACCGTTCCACTGCCTGAAATGAATATCCCATATATTGTTATTTCTCCTTTATTAGAAGTAACGGAAGAAAAAAGACTGGAGAATTTTATAAAACATCTGAATGAACCTATGCAAAAAGCACCAAAAGAATCTGTGCTTTTGAAGTTCACAACCCCTTTTTTAGTTTTTTTACATCAGGATATCGAGCATCGTTATGAATTGATTGAAATGCTTGCAACTGTCTTACATGAAAAAGGATTTGTGGAAAAGGAATATACCCATAATGCAATTACCCGGGAAAGAATGTCGTCGACTAATATTGGCGCAGGCGTCGCTATTCCACATGGCAATCCAAGACTGATTAGACATTCGGCCATTGCTATTGCTACATTAAAAGAGCCAATTGAGTGGGGAGCGGAGAAGGTGTCACTCGTATTTATGCTGGCAGTAAAGAATGACAATCAAGAAGATACAAGACAGCTATTCCGTGAATTATCATTTATCAGTGAGCAACCTGCTTTTATCCAAACCCTCATGAAGGAAACGGATACCATGCAATTTCTGTCTCATCTCCACCACAAAAAATAACCCCCCCATCTTGCTTTGCCTATTTCAAGGGAGATAAAATCCATTTTTCCGGAATCTACGGAAAAAAACTAAACTTTTGTCTGAAAGATTTCGCAGTATAGTATATGTAAGCGATTTCGAAATAGATAAAGGGGGATTAGTGATGAAACTCTTAGCGATTACTTCATGTCCTAATGGAATTGCCCATACGTATATGGCGGCAGAAAATCTACAAAAAGCTGCTGATAAATTAGGTGTCCAAATGAAAGTTGAAACGCAGGGCTCGATTGGAGTAGAAAATAAACTTACGGAACAGGATATACGTGAAGCGGATGCTATTATAATAGCAGCTGATAAAACAGTCGACAAAGATCGCTTCATTGGGAAAAAAGTATTACTTGTTGGAGTTCAGGATGGTATTCGTAAACCCGAAGAGCTAATCAACTTAGTATCAAGTGGAGAGGTACCTGTCTATCAGGCTCAATCAAATGTGGTAGAGAACAAGAATAGTGAGAAAGCTGATAAACAAAATTCATTTTATCGTCATTTGATGAGTGGTGTATCCTACATGGTCCCATTCATTGTTATCGGTGGATTATTGATCGCGATTGCTTTAACACTTGGAGGAGAAAAAACACCTGGTGGTTTGGTTATTCCAGATGCTTCATTCTGGAAGACAATTGAAAAGCTTGGTGCCGCTTCATTCACTTTCATGGTTCCCATTCTTTCCGGTTTCATTGCTTTTAGTATTGCTGATAGACCAGGTCTTGCTCCTGGTATGATTGGTGGATTAATTGCAGCGAATGGTAGCTTTTATGGAAGTGCAGCTGGTGCCGGTTTTATCGGTGGTATTATCGCAGGCTTTTTAGCTGGTTACGTAGCATTAGGCATTAAGAGCATCAAAGTTCCAAAAGCAATTCAGCCTATTATGCCAATCATTATCATTCCAGTATTTGCTTCCCTTATTGTAGGTCTGGTGTTTGTTTATGTAATAGGATCACCTATCGCACAGGTTTTTGAGTCTTTAACAGCATGGTTATCAGGTATGCAAGGTACAAGCTCGATTCTTTTAGCCATTATCCTAGGTGCTATGATTTCCTTTGATATGGGCGGTCCAGTTAATAAAGTTGCTTTCTTGTTCGGTTCTGCCATGATTGCAGAGGGAAACTACGATATCATGGGAGCGGTTGCAGTCGCTATCTGTATTCCTCCGATTGGTATGGGTCTAGCTACTTTTATAGGTAAGAAGAAATATCAGGATACAGAACGAGAAGCAGGGAAAGCAACATTTACAATGGGGTTATTTGGAATTACAGAAGGAGCTATTCCGTTCGCGGCTCAGGACCCATTCCGTGTTATCCCAAGTATTATGATCGGTTCAATCGTCGGTTCGGTAATTGCAATGGTGGGACATGTTGGAGATAAAGTAGCACATGGTGGACCAATTGTTGCTGTTCTTGGTGCTGTTGATAATGTGTTAATGTTCTTCATCGCAGTTATTGTGGGTGCAATTGTAACAGCTGTACTGGTCAATTTCTTAAAAAAAGATATACAAAAAGTAAATGTTGCTACTACACAAGCAGTAGAAGAATCCATAGCTCAGCAAAGCTTGCCAAAGGAAGAAACAAAAGTAGCACCGATGGAAATCAAAAAATTAACTGACATTACCAGCTTAGAATTAATAGATGTAGACATAGCAGGATCAACACGTGATGAGGTCATTGATGAAATGATTCAAAAATTAGATCGTGCAGGAACAATTCGTTCCACATCAGAATTTAAGCAAGCGATACTCAGTCGTGAACAAGAAAGTTCCACAGGAATTGGTATGAACATTGCTATTCCTCATGGAAAATCAGATACTGTCCAAAAAACAAGTGTGGTGTTTGGACTTAAACGAGACGGAGTAGATTGGAAAAGTCTTGATGGTACAGATGCAAAACTGATTTTTATGATCGCTGTTCCAAAAGAGAGCGAAGGGAATGAACACTTAAAAATTCTTCAAATGCTTTCTCGAAAACTGATGGACGAGGGCTTTAGAGAACAACTATTGTCTATTAATACAAAGGAAGAAGCATATCAACTATTAGCGTCTATCGAATAAATAAGATAAAAAAGTTATTCTACCTCATGTAAGATAACGTATACAAATACACTGATGATCGAGGCCTTCTCTCCTTATGTAAAGGGGGAGAAGGCCTTGCATTTTACATGCTCCATAAATGATAAAAATCAAGTAATATACAGATTACTTGAAAATGTCTATCTCCTATACTGTTTACGCATAGATAAAACAATTCCAATCAATAACATGTTGGAAAGGAGAGAACTACCACCATAAGATAAGAACGGTAAGGCTATTCCCTTTACTGGCATTAATCCAATGGTCATTCCTATGTTTTGAAAGGTTTGAAAGGTGAGAACAGCTACAATTCCTGAGCATATGCAGGCGCAAAATAGATCATTTGATTCATTACCGATTTTTATCACACGATACATAAGAATAAAGAAGAGTGAAACAATCAGTACTGCAATTACATATCCGCCTTCTTCCCCAATCGTAGCAAAAATAAAATCAGAATGCTTTTCAGGAATATAAACATTTCCTTGTCCAATGCCTTTTCCTTCCAAGCCTCCAGAACCAATTGCTAACAGACTCTGCATGGATTGATAGCCTTCATCCTTAAAGGTAGAAGGATCAAGCCAACCCAGGATTCTTTGCTGTCTATGGCCACTAAAGAGCGAGAGGACATAGGTTCTGAATACATCAGGGAGTTCAAAGTACAAATACAGCAAAAAGGATACCAACAAGGCTGGAATTAATGAGAGTGCTAGGATTAATTTTGTTTGTAGCTGGGAAATGAACATTATTGCTACTATGGAAATTACGTATAAAATAACCATACCGGTATCTGGCTGGGTATATACTAAAAAGGAAGGAAGCAGGGTTATTCCTAGTAATTTAACAATTAATAATAGATCGCTTCCAATTGTTTTAAAGGTGTGTTTTTTTTGATGCTCCATTACCAAATGACTAGCTAACAGAATAATAGCAACCTTTAAGAATTCTGATGGTTGAACGGAGCCTATTCCTGGTAGGGTAAACCATCGCTTTGCCCCATTAAGGATAGGTGCAATTTTTTCTGGAGCGAATTTAAGAACAATAATACCTAACAGACAAAAAACATAAAAAACCCAAGACAATTTCTTAATCTGTTCAATGTCTAAAATAGAAATGTAGAGCATGAGAGCAAAACCAATTACATAGTAAATGGTTTGTTTTCCTACAAAGTTTGTTTGTCCGTATTGACCGGTTTGTTGACTGCTATAAATAAAGAGAAGGCTAGTAGCGAGAAAAATAGCTAGAATTAGCATGATGAGCCAATCTAATTTTTTCAGATGTTTGAAAATCATATTCATGTAAGAGTCCTCTGGTTTCAAAAAAGTATAAAGCCTTAAATCAATCTATGTGTAATAACTTAGGCTTATATTATAATACGAATGATGTAGTCGTGAGGTAACAGTATATTAAAACAATCCTAGTAAAAAATTTTCCCATGTGACTAGCATAGAAACGTCTAACAGGTACCACGATGAAATAAATAGCTATTTTTTATAAAAAAGGCACTTGCAAATGGTAGCTTCGCAAGTGCCTTTCTCTTATTTAAAAATAACTACGCTAGAGGTAGCTTCATCCCAAGCCAGGTTAAAACGTAAATTGTCCGTAATCGTACGGATTGGTAGCATTGGGACATTGTTTTTCAATTGAACCGCATCTGTCATGGTGTAGTTCTTACCATTAATGGAAACAATCTTTGATCCAACTTTAAACACCATGGTTGTGTTTCCACTTTTAACGGTAGCACCTGTTTTTGTATAGGAGGTGCTTACTTTCAACCCATCACGAACGAAAGTAGCAGGCACCATTGTGTTACCATTCACAGTTAGTGGTGCTACAGCTAATGGGAAGGTTTTACCTTGTGCTTTATAGGAAGCTGTGCCAACTTTGAAGCTGACCCCATTTTGTGCACCTACTATTACTTGACGAATGAACAGTGGATTTCTTTCCTCTGATGTATAAACACCAATATTGTAAACATTGGATGCTGCTGGTGTTTGGATTTTAGCATTTTCGTTGATTGTTACACTTACTGCTTGACCTGCAGGAAGAGCAAGTGATGGATAGATAACTAGATTCTGACCACGAGTGCCTACAAAGCTAGGATATGCACCATTTACTGTCACAGCATTGGTTGGAATGGTAGTAGGTACACGGAAAGTAGTTGGCATCGCTACTTCAATGTAATCATTAGTACTGAGTCCAACCCCCAACGCTTTAATTCCAACTGTCATACCTGAAATCGCATTTGGATTCGGCTTACTCAATTTTACCGTAGCAGCGCTGTTATTCACTGGCACTGGCACTGGGGTTGGAGTTGGATTAGTCGGATATGTTGGGTTCGTAGGGTTCGTAGGTGTTACGGAAGTACCTGAAACAGTAAAGGATTTTGAACGATAGGTAACATCATTATGCTTAACAGCCAAGTCATAGCTACCTGATGTTGTTGGGTTCTTAATAAAGGCTTCCATTTTTACATCGACACGAATTTTATCAGTGCTAGAGAAATTACTTGGTGTTCTTAGAGAAACGGTACGTCCAGATACATTTGCAGTGCTGACTTGTGTACCATTAATTGTTACTGATGAAGCAGAAATATAACCAGGCACCATATCTTGGGACGGGAATTCGATATAAATATCATTTCCGTATCTTAGTTCTTCTTTTAATCTCAATTCCATAGAGACGCTTGTACGTGCGCCAACCGAGCTATCTGAGAGCGAAACACTATAGTCGCTGTTAACAGAAGAAGAGCCTTTCTTTACATCAAATTCTTTTGATGTATATGTGGTGCTTTTATACTCAACTTCGATTTTATAGGAAGAGCTGGATGATGGTGTTTTAAAGCCAGCTCCTTTTTTAAATGAGATCTCAAGTTTTTTCTCATCATTATCTTTGGAGCTCGGTTTAATTTTTACCGTTCTACCGGAGACGCTGACATCTTTAGGAGTGTGACCGTTAATTTCTACATCATCCGTGCTGAGTCTGCTTGGAACCATGCTAGACTCAGGGAAAATAACCTCAATATATTTTGAATCATCCAATTTGTCTTCTAAAGTAAATTTAGAAAGTTCAATAGAGGTTTTCTCATCTGAGTAGCTACTGCCTAAAGACACAGAGAAGGCATTTTTTTCAGAACCACTTTTACTAGAGGAGCCTTTTGTGATCTCGATTTTTTCATCATCATCACTGTCGCCATCATCAACGGAGATTTTGTAATCGTCGGCTTTATCAGGGTTGATGACATCTTTAATGATAATTTTGACATCATCACCTTTACCGATAGTTTTGCTTAGTTTAATTGTAACTTTGCCTTTTTTAACAGTAACATCTTTTGGATCTTTACCATTTACTTCAACAGAATCAGTTTCTACTTTGCTCAAGTCAAAGTCAGAATCAAAATCTACTTCAATCTCACTTGTTTTTTTGTCTGATTCAAACTTTATCGTATAAGTAGTTTTCTCACCTGCTTTGGTGCTCTTGGCGTCGATACTTAAATCTGATGCAGCATAAGCACCTTGTGGCACAGAGAGTAGGGGTGTGATTGCCAGAGTTGTGGCTAGCAGTAAGAATGCGCTTTTCTTCATTTGTTTCCTCATTGTTTTCCTCCTGAATATCCATAAATTTTGCCTGTAGACAGCAACCTACTCCCTCTTTAAGCCAAAAAACAGGGCAAAACAGGGGAAGTCGTTGATAACCCCAAAGCATATTTTTGGTAATCGTAAATAGAGACGTTGGAGAAGGGAATAAGTTACACAGAAATTCAGATAAAATAGCCATTTTCTTGCTCAAATGTGTTCCTTCATTAGTAAGGAACTAGATTTACACCTTTTACCAAATGGCGAAATTTAATATAGACATCTTTTTAATAGAAAGTTAAAATGTGCAATGAAGAAAATGATTGATAATAGTTATCAAAATTATGAGTTTCTGATGAAAAGACCTGGCTTACATATTGGAGGATGAACATGCTATATATCAAACAACGAAGCTTCATGCCGATTATAGTTATGCTACTACTAGCTATGATGGTTAGTGCTTGTAATACCACATCAAACACAGTGTCACAGCCTAATAACGAGGGCAAATCATCTGCCGAAAAGAAGACGAAGGTGTTTAGGGATGCTACGGGTGAAATTGAAATTCCTATTCATCCAGAGCGTATCGTCAGCATTACGTTTTTGGGAGATTTGGCAGCGCTTGGTGTTAAACCAGTCGGGGCGGGCTCTATTGCATTAGAGAATTCTGTATTGCTATCTAAAGAGCTTGAGGGTGTAGAAAATGTAGGGGATGTATCGATTGAGAAAGTGATGCAGTTGAAACCCGATTTAATAATTGTACCAACCTATTTACCTACAGAAATTACGGGGCAGTTGAAGAAAATTGCCCCGACTGTTTCTTTACCTTCGGGAACACTTGAAGGTACGGATCCGATTGAGGAAGTTCGGACCTTTGGAGAGCTAGTAGGAAAAGAAGCGGAAGCCGAAGCATTTATTACTCGTTATAAGCAAAAAGCTGAAGCAGCTAAAGAAAAAGTAAAAAGTATAATTGGATCAAATGAAACAGTAGGAAGCTACTCGATCTGGGCCAAAAATTTCTGGGTGTGGCCAAAAACACGTGATGCTGGATACAATCTGATGGAAATGTTTGAATTAAAGCCAGTAGAAAAAGTAAAAAAAGAGATTTTCCCTACAGGTCAAGGGAAGGATATTTCCTTAGAGCTGTTGTCTGAATATGCTGCTGATCACATGTTTATTAGCGTATATGAGCCTGACGGTGGAGCAGAGCGGGCAAAAGAAATGATGAGTAGTCCAATCTGGAAAAATCTAGAGGCAGTAAAACATAATCATGTATACATGCTTGATTCTAAGAAGTTCTGGATGACAGATGGATTGAATTTGGAGAAACAGTTGGATATCATTGTTGATCTACTCGTAAATAAAAATAAAAAATAAGCAGAGAAAAGCCACTTGCCCTTGTCATATAGGGATCGAGTGGCTTTTTTGATAGGTGCTTTGTGGTGTTGTGTAAATACATACGATAATGTATTATATGTTAAACAGTACCTCAGTTTGTATAGTACTGTTTTATGCAAGGTGGTGAAAGGATGAATATACAATTTAAAAAAGGTGTATTAGAGCTTTGTGTGCTAGTTTTATTGGATAAAAAAGATCGTTATGGATATGAATTGGTACAAAAAATATCCAGTAGATTCGAGATTTCGGAAGGAGCAGTCTATCCCTTATTAAGAAGGCTGACAAATGAAGGGTATTTTACGACTTATTTGAAGGAATCTTCCGAAGGACCTCCCCGAAAATATTATCAAATTACGAGTCAAGGGCGAACGTATATGCAACAGTTGGTTGCAGAGTGGAGAATGTTTGCTACTAGTGTCAATATCATTATTGAGGAGGGCATGAGGAGTGAATAAAGATGCTTTTTTGCATGAATTAAAGGTTAGTTTATCCAACATTTCCGCAGAAGAGCGAGAAGACATTTTGTACGATTATATAGAGCATTTTCAAATTGGTCTGGAAGAAGGAAAGAGTGAAAAAGAGATTATTGAAAAGCTGGGCTCTCCCAAAATGATTGCTAAGGAATTGCTGGTCACCTTCCATTTAGATAAGGCTCAGAGTCAACCTACACTAGGGAATTTATTCGGTGTTATCGTAGCTATGATTGGAGTAAGCTTTATGAACTTCGTCTTTGTATTGGGACCGAGTATCGTTATCCTAGGTTTCTTATTGGCAGGATGGGGAATTAGCCTGGCATTTATGATTTCACCCATTCTTGTCGTGCTTTCTGCCATTATGTTTGGTTTTTCTTCATCTCAATGGTTGCAAGTGTTTGCAGCCCTTACCTTATGCGGACTTGGAATTTTACTTATGAATGGTATGTATTATGCCACTATCTTTATGTATAAGCTGTTTATTCGCTATTTGAAAATGAATATTACGATCGTAAGGTCAAAACATGTAGCTTCTTAACAACATCTGGCTAGGGCAACTGTATAGAAGGTAAATAGGAGAGGATTCAGATGAGAAAATCAGCAATCATAGGCGTACTGTTTATTGTTATAGGTGTTATCGGGTGTGTGGGATGGTTTTTATCTGGGGGGATTTTTGGACAGGAAACAGCAAATACAACCAGAGAAAAGACGATCGAGCACCCACAATTCAAACAAATTATGGTGGACAGTGCTAGTGAGGATATCCATATTGTCTTAAGTAATGACAATCAAATAAAAATTCGTTTGGATGAGAAATCTGGATGGTTGGGTACTAAGAGTTCAGAACTACAAGTAAGGGAGGAGAATGACAAGCTTCTGATTACGACAATACACCCCCAGAACTGGTTTACCATTGATTTTAGCATGAATGACAGAGGGCTAACCATCTTGCTTCCTAAACAAACGTGGGAGAAAATGAAGCTTAGTAGCACATCAGGTAATATTACGGTGGACGATGTGTTAACCAAGGAATTTGTAGCATCTAGTACATCTGGGGACATAGAGATTGAACGTCTTGAAAGCGAAAAGAATGATATTCAGGTTACGTCAGGAAATGTGGAAATTTCACGGCTTATAGCTACGTATTCTTCATTTGAATCTACATCAGGCGACGTGGAAGTAGAATTAGTAACTGGAGAGGTAAAAGCAAATAGTACCTCTGGAAATATTGCTCTGCACACAGCTGAAGTAACGAACGATCTAACATTGGAAGCATCTAGCGGAAACATTAAGGTAGTTACGAATAAACAGCCTACAGATACACGGTTTGTAGCAAAGACATCCTCTGGAGAGATTCAGACTGATATAGAAGGGTTCCGATTCAACAGTATCTCAAATGATAACGTAGAGGCAACGAATGGGAAAGAGGTTAAACGTACGGTGAGAATTGAAACGACTTCGGGAGATATAGCATTTAAGCAACAATAGAAAAAAGGGACGATAAAGCTACACGATTAGGCTTAGAAGATAACCTATATTGTGTGAGACTTCTATCGTTTCTCTTTTTTTCAAATAAATGAAGTATTATCATAAACAAGTAGAGAGGTTATAGAAGTAATAAGTTTATAAAAAAGCAACGTAATGGTTCTCCCACGATGTTGTATAATAACAAGGAGGAGTTTTTAGTTCCATTTGGTTTTTGCTAAACGAGTAAATGTTTTCGAGATCCATGAGAGTTTTGCTTGGCGTCATAGGCTTGGCAATATTACTTCCTCTAATGCAACCATTGAACAAATAGGAGAGTGTAGAGCGTGTATCTTCGCCAAGTGCGGCTACTAACAGAAAAATACCCTAATCGTAAGGAATATCCGTTTTCGATTTCTGCTTTGCAAAACCTAGAGAGTTTATCGTTTGATAAAAATATTACCTTTTTTGTAGGTGAGAATGGTTCGGGAAAATCAACTCTATTAGAAGCTATTGCTTATCAATGTGATTTCCACACAGCAGGTGGGGGCAGACATAATTACTATGAGGTAGACGCTTCTGATGCTTCGCTAGGGGAGTATATTCAGTTGTCATGGCTTCCTAAGATAACAAATGGTTTTTTTTTGAGGGCAGAAACTTTCTATCAGTTCGCTAGCCATATAGACAGTATATATGGTACGAGTCACTATGGTGGACGTTCTTTACATGCCCAGTCACATGGTGAATCGTTTCTCTCTCTCTTTCGCAATCGGTTTGGTCATAAAGCCATTTATTTACTAGATGAGCCAGAAGCGGCCTTGTCGCCTGCGCGACAGCTTTCCTTATTACGCTTAATGAAGGACTTAGAGCAATCAGCGCAATTTATCATTGCTACCCATTCTCCGATTTTGCTAGCATTTCCGGGAGCGAAAATTTATAATTTTGACCAATCTCCTATTGCAACGACCAGCTATGAGCAGACGTTACACTATCAAATTACAAGACGTTTTTTAGAAAATAGAGAGGCAATGCTAGCAGAGTTATTTCGTGATGAGGATGAATAATTAATTTCTTATCAGCATGTAATAAGATAGAGAGGAAAAAAATGGACTTGGATTCCCTAACATGTTACTTTACTAATATGCTTATCTACATTTGAAACCAGATTACGTTATGAAACGTATTAAGATATACCAACATAAAGGAGCACGGAACCCTTATATGACCTCTCTAAAAGAAGTATTTAAAAGTACAATCATGAAAAAAATTATTGTATTACTTATCTTAGTTGCGTTTGTCTACATATTTCGAAGTATGATGAACATGATCTTGCTTTTCTTCATCATCACCTTTCTGATGAATGAATTACATCAATTTCTTGTCCGTCAACTAAGCATCGAGCGAAAGATACTTAGGAAGATCACATTGATTCTCCAATATGCAGTGTTTATTTCACTAATTGTCATTGGCATTCTAAGATTTTTACCAAGTGTGATTACTGAATTGTCGCCGCTTGTACAGCAAGTGATTGCTTTTTATGAGAAACCGATTTTTCCAGTGGATAATTTTATTCTAGAATTCATGGTGGAGTCGTTGCAAAAGATTAATGTGGCGAGCTATGTGAATAATGGGATGGAATTTTTAGTTGGTGTTGTTACCAATGCAAGTAAGTTAGGTATCAATTTTGTGATTGCCATGATTTTAAGTCTCTTCTTCTTGCTGGAAAAAGAAAAGATTTTCTTCTTAACCTCCAAAGTAAGAACAAGTAAGCTATCCTATTTCTACGAGGATTTTCGTTACTTCGGAAATAAGTTTACGCAGTCCTTTGGTAAAGTAATTGAAGTACAATTTGTGATTTCTATGGTTAACTGCATCATGTCGATTATTGCTTTATGGATTATGGATTTTCCACATCTATTTGCATTAGGAATAATGATTTTCGTACTTGGCTTGATTCCGGTGGCAGGTGTCATTATTTCGTTAATTCCTCTGTGCGCTATCGCTTTTAGTATCGGAGGTTTTATCAAGATTATCTATGTACTTATCATGATTACTGTGCTGCATGCTATTGAAGCCTATGTGCTTAATCCTAAGCTGATGTCGTCAAAAACCAAGCTACCGATCTTTGTAACATTTGCGGTATTGATTATCTCAGAACATTTTATCGGGGTATGGGGACTAATACTGGGGATTCCTATCTTCATATTCCTACTTGATTTACTTGAAATTAAATTTATGGAAAAGTAATGATTTGTACGGACAAAAAGCCTAACGTATTTCCTTGTAGAAAGGATTCGTTGGGCTTTTTACTCATAAAAGTGCCAATATTTGTCGTTACATAAAGGAAGAGAATTTTTATTTCAGGCTCCGAAAAGCGGAAGGAGGCACACATGGTAAACGAACGAAGGATTGTAATCTTTCTAGTCATTCTGTTCATGTATGTTACGACCCTTTTCTTAGGAGGTTCCGAGATTATCAACAGAAATCTGGTGAATTCGGATCAAATTACGACTAATTCACGTAACACAGATAAACTCTTGTCCACTAGTGAACAAAAGACGTTGCATGCTAGTTCAATTGCATCACTTTTGCAAAAGCGTCCTTTGGTTGTTATCGCTGGACCTGTGCATAAAGAGTTGAATGAGGGTGTTATAGGGGCTCAGCTTTCAACCTCTTTAGCTCCGTTGTTTCATGACGTGCAGCAGACGGGTCAGGAATCTCCTTTAGTCGTCGTCGTACCACCAAACAAGCAACTCCCAGTGTACCAAGCACTACCTTTTTACACACCAGAACAGGTTCTTGGAATTACGAATGCCGCCGGGGAATGGTTCCCTATAACGGATGCTCATTGCGCCTGTGATAGTCAGCAACTCGTCGAATCCATAAAAAAAAGAGTAGGTGAGCAGCAGCATTCTTTACTAGGATTATTATCTTTGCGAACAGCACTTTATCATTACTATCTTCAAACCCAAACGCTTCCCAAGCAACTTAGTCAATTGACACAAGCATCTCCAAATAATTATTTGTCTCAAATCCCTGTACCTCCCGCAGGAGATCAGGACGGATGGATTTATAACCCAACTGCCTTTCAACCGCAAAGGCCTTGGGAAAGTATGGAACAAGTAGTAAGGGCAAAGGGGCTAGACATGGTAGCAAAGGGGCTTCAACCAATTGAATTAAACATCTCCATTCCTGAATTTCGGATGCATGTAGTGAGTGGTTCCTATCTATTACGCTCCTATCCTGTGGCACTAGGAACTCATAATCAGACGCCTGTAGGAGATTTTAGCATTGCATTAAAAGTAAATAAGCCAAAATCAGCAACCAAAGTATACGGTACACGTGCTCTCGCCTTGAGTAACCCAGATTATGCCATTCACGGAACGAATGACCCATCTTCTATCGGCAAAGCTGTGTCCAAAGGGTGTATCAGACTGTTTAATCAAGATGTGGAAGAGTTGTATAGCTTAGTCCCATTGGGAACAAAAGTACATATTGGTAAGACAAAGCTGAAATCATCACCAACAAAGGGTCTCCCAGGAAACGGTAAGCCGTATCTACTATCAGGAAGATCAGATGAGAAGTCAAAAAAGTTCTATCACTGGCGGGGGTAAGCAGTAGAGAATAGCGTGACCAAAGTTGAGTACTAGTTTTATCTATGCTACTATCTTTAGAAAAGGTTTGACCCCCTATTAAAAGTATGGTGATAGAAATGCTCTCGTTTACTAGATTATGTAAGTGTAAACCCCCTATTCCGTAGGGTATGTGCAGAGTTTTGAGATTTGCACATAATAGGGGGAATCGGTATGACCAAAAAAATCTCAACACCGTCACTGTTACTATTTATTATCCTTGTGGGCTTTCCACAAATTAGTGAAACGATATATACACCTTCTTTACCTGATATTTCACAAACGTTTGGTGTTAGCAGCAATATCATTCAGTTAACATTGAGCCTTTATTTCTTTGGCTTTGCCTTAGGGGTTTTCTTTTGGGGAAGGCTATCTGATGTGATTGGAAGGCGGCCCGCAATGCTATGGGGCATAATTATTTATGGAGTTGGCAGTCTTGGCTGCTATCTATCTAATGCAGTTGAATGGTTATTAATCAGCAGATTTGTTCAGGCTTTTGGAGCGAGTACTGGCTCTGTAGTGACACAAACGATTCTTCGTGAAAGCATTGACGGAGTCAGGCGTCACGTTGTGTTTGCCCAGATATCTGCTGCGCTTGCCTTTACCCCTGCGATTGGTCCCTTGCTTGGGGGATTCATCGATCAGGCTTGGGGATTCCGGGCTGTTTTCTTTACCCTTGTTGTGCTGGGTGCGGTTGTTTTTGTGTACACGTTTATGGCGTTACCTGAGACAAAATTATCTGTAACTTCCAAAAGTAGTGTACGTTTAGTAGCTAAACGTATGGCTCGTGATAAAAGAGTATGGTTGTTTGGATTGCTGATTGGGCTAACGAATGGGATTTTGTTCAGTTACTATGCAGAAGCACCTTTTATTTACATTGAGTTTTTTCATATGACACCAGGTGTGTTTGGGTTTTTTGGAGTCTTTGTAGCTTTAGCGTCCATAATTGGTGCGCTACTTTCAAAGAAATTGCTACAGAAACTTTCAGCTGAGAGAATTATTTATCTAGGATCACTTGTAACGACATTGGGTGCAGGGTTTTTAACAAGTCTGGTGCTTATTGGGTTAGATTCTTCAATCCTGTCATTGGTATTACTTGTTAGTTCTGTTTTTACACTTTTGATGGGGATTGGGATGGCAATACCTAATTGCCTAAGCTTAGCACTGGTGAATTATCATGACACACAAGGAACAGCAGGCGCTATATTTGGGTTAAGCTATTACTTTATTGTTAGTTTTATTACTACAGGTATGAGCTACCTTCATAATGGAACACTGCTTCCTATGCCAATGTATTTTCTTTTATTGGCTCTGGTCAAGGTAATTGTCAGCTACAACCTGATGACTCCATCTAAAATCGATTAAATAATGAGAAAAGAAGGACTTACAATAAAATGTAGGTCTTTCTTTTTCACCCTTTACATAGGGTAGGGGGGTATAGTATTATAAATGTAACGATACAAACAAGGGGAGATATCATAATGACAAAAACAGTTTTTTATGTAGAAGGAATGTCTTGCAAAAGTTGTGCAGCAAAGATTGAACAAGCATGTAATGAAGTAGGAGCAATAAAAGTTCAGGTAGATCTAGTTCAAAAGCAGGTAGAAATTGAGCACGACCCCAATAGTCTAGAAGTAGGTCTTCTAAAAGAACAAGTGGAGAAATTGGGATATAAGATAGTGTAAGGCAACTAGGGTATAGTATGTGTGAGGAGGTAGTAGCATGGCTGAGAGTGTCGCAGCAACCAAGCAACAAAAAACAACGATGCAAATTACCGGTATGACTTGTGCCGCATGTGCCCGACGAATTGAAAAAGGATTGCAGAAGACAGAAGGGGTTCAAGATGCTACTGTTAATCTGAGTTTAGAGCGAGCTACGGTTACTTTTGATCCCAAAAAGGTAGGTGTGGTTGATTTAGAACAACGTATAGAATCCCTTGGGTATGGTACAGTCAAAGAAAAAGCTGAGCTTCTTATCACGGGAATGACATGTGCCGCATGTGCGACTCGAATTGAAAAGGGACTAAACAAACTTCCTGGGGTCATGGAAGCAAACGTTAATCTAACGATGGAAAGAGCAACTGTGGTGTATCAACCATCTGAGACAACCATGGTCGATTTAATAAAAAAGGTAGAGAATCTGGGATATGGAGCAAGTCTGAAGCAGGGTGAGCAAGCATCGGAGTCTGATCATCGTAAAAAAGAGATTGCTCGGCAAAAGCGTAAACTTATTATCTCTGCAATCCTATCTCTGCCTTTGTTATGGACGATGGTGAAGCATTTTTCGTTTACATCATTTATTTGGGCCCCTGACATATTAATGAACCCATGGTTTCAATTCCTTTTGGCGACTCCAGTACAGTTCATTATTGGTTGGCAATTTTACCAAGGAGCATACAAGGCACTCCGCAATGGCTCAGCAAACATGGATGTATTAGTAGCATTGGGAACATCCGCAGCTTATTTTTATAGTCTCTATGAAACGATTAGAAGTATGGAAACCATGCATCATGAAGTCCATCTTTATTATGAAACTAGTGCTGTACTTATTACATTAATTCTATTAGGAAAACTTTTTGAAGCATTAGCGAAGGGTCGTACATCAGAAGCAATTAAAACCTTAATGGGACTTCAGGCTAAAACAGCTACGGTTATTCGCAATGGTGAAGAACTGGTCATTGCTGTGGAGGACGTACATGTTGATGACCTGTTTCTCGTAAAGCCAGGTGAAAAAATACCGGTAGATGGAGAGATTGTTGAGGGAAAATCTACAGTAGACGAATCAATGCTCACGGGAGAAAGCATCCCAGTGGAAAAACAGTCAGGCGATCATGTAATAGGAGCTACGATTAATAAAAACGGTGTTTTACAAGTAAGGGCTACAAAGGTCGGTAAGGAAACAGCATTGGCCCAAATTATTAAAGTGGTGGAAGAAGCACAAGGCTCAAAAGCACCGATTCAGCGTGTGGCCGACAAGATTTCAGGTATTTTTGTTCCGATTGTCGTATCGCTTGCTATCTTGTCTTTTTTGATTTGGTACTTCCTCATTACACCGGGTGATTTTACTAGCGCACTAGAAATTCTAATAGCTGTACTTGTCATTGCTTGCCCGTGTGCACTCGGTCTGGCAACCCCAACCTCAATCATGGCAGGCTCTGGTCGGGCAGCCGAAGCGGGTGTACTATTTAAAGGTGGGGAACATTTGGAAGCAACCCATCGAATTGATACAGTACTACTTGATAAAACAGGGACGATTACAAAAGGTAAGCCTGAATTGACGGATGTCCTATCACTAGATATTTGGGAAAAACAGGAATTTATTCGATATATTGCTAGTGCGGAGAAAAATTCCGAGCATCCTTTAGCAGAAGCGATTGTTACAGGTGCTATCGAGCAGGGGATTGTATTACAAATTCCTACCGAATTTGAAGCAATTCCAGGGTATGGGGTGCGTGCCATTATTGATGGGAAAGAATTATTAGTTGGAACACGTAAACTAATGAAGAAATTTGACGTACAGATCGATCAAGCATTACCTATTATGGAAAAATGGGAGCAGGAAGGGAAAACAGCAATGCTAGCTGCCATTGATCAACAATATGCTGGAATAATTGCGGTAGCGGATACAGTCAAACAAACCTCCCGGGAAGCGATTACTCGCTTAAGAGAAATGGGTCTAAGTGTCTATATGGTAACAGGCGATAATGAACGAACAGCAAAAGCGATTGCAGCTCAAGTGGGTGTCGATCATGTAATTGCAGAAGTGTTACCAGAGGAAAAGGCAGCAGAAGTAACCAGATTACAACAAGCTGGTAAAAAAGTAGCGATGGTTGGAGATGGAATCAATGACGCTCCAGCTTTAGCCACAGCAGATATAGGTATTGCTATGGGAACGGGTACAGATATAGCAATGGAAGCAGCTGATATTACATTGATGCGGGGCGATCTAAATAGCATCGCGGATGCTTTCAAAATGAGCAAGAAAACGATGACGAACATTAAACAAAATTTGTTTTGGGCTCTTGCCTACAATTGTTTGGGGATTCCAATTGCTGCTGCTGGCTTATTAGCTCCATGGTTGGCAGGTGCAGCGATGGCACTGAGTTCCGTATCAGTTGTGTTAAATGCTTTGCGATTGCAACGGGTAAAACTTTAAGAAGAGAATAAATGAACGTAAAACGAAAATAAAAAAGACGGCTACAGAAAATAGTAGTCGTCTTTTTTTTGTTTATCAAAAAAATAACATTTTTTCAATAAAATTACCTTGATCAACTAATCATTTTCTAAACGTTGTTATATAGGTAATTTTCTGAATAGTTTTTTGTTAAAATGTTACTTTTTGTCGGATAGATGAATCTTTTCAAATTAGATTGAAACTATCGAACTAAATGTGATAAATATCACACATAGGGTATGGAACAATCTGAGAAAATAACGCAAGGATAGATAAAATACCTTTTAGTTAAAAAACTATCAAGAGAGAGGGATGAGGAAATCAATGGATTTGGATCTGGTATTGCTATCACGTACTCAGTTTGCTTCCACAACGATTTTCCACTTCATCTTCGTCCCATTGACGATTGGATTATCTTTTCTAATCGCAATAATGGAAACGATGTATGTGGTCAAAGGCGAAGAAAAATATAAGCACATGGCAAAGTTCTGGGGCAAGCTGTTCCTAATTAACTTTGGTGTAGGTGTGGTAACAGGGATTCTACAGGAGTTCCAATTTGGTATGAACTGGTCTAATTACTCTAGATTTGTTGGTGACGTTTTCGGTGCACCCCTTGCAATTGAGGCATTATTAGCTTTCTTTTTAGAATCTACATTTATTGGTTTATGGATTTTTGGTTGGGAGCGTTTATCAAAGAAAGTCCACTGTCTCTGTATTTGGCTGGTGTCTTTCGGTACGACAATGTCTGCTTTCTGGATTTTGTTAGCTAACTCTTTTATGCAACGACCTGTAGGCTTTGAAATCAATAATGGTCGAGCAGAGATGAATGACTTTTTTGCGCTCGTTACAAATGGACAGTTAATGGTAGAGTTCCCGCATACGATTTTTTCCGCGTTTGCAACAGGAGCTTTTCTAGTAGCTGGTGTTAGTGCTTATAAATTATTGCGTAAACAAGAGATACCATTCTTTAAATCATCATTTCAGTTATCGATTGTGATTGCTCTTATATCTTCTATCCTTGTTGCTGTATTTGGTCACCAACAAGCACAATACTTGGTGGGAACACAGCCTATGAAAATGGCTGCAAGTGAAGCGTTGTGGGAAAGAAGTCCGGACCCTGCTCCTTGGACAGTATTTGCTACGATTGATCCACAAAATCAGAAAAATGGAATACAGGTTTCAATTCCGTATATGTTAAGCTATCTATCCTATAGTAAATTCTCAGGTGACCTTCCTGGAATGATTGAATTACAAGCTGAATACGAACAAAAATATGGTCCTGGTGATTATATTCCACCTGTTCGTACGACATTCTGGAGTTTCCGCATCATGGTAGCCGGTGGTAGCTTAATGATTCTACTTTCCATGATTGGACTCTATCTGTCATGGCGCAAAAAGCTAGACAAGCCAAATAAATGGTTTATGTATTCAATGGTATATAGTATTTCCTTACCATTTATCGCTAATACGGCAGGCTGGGTTATGACTGAATTTGGTCGTCAACCGTGGACTGTTTTTGGATTGATGAAAACGGAAGATAGTATTTCTCCAAGCGTATCTGCTGGGGAAGTGTTATTCTCACTGATTGCTTTTAGTACGATTTATTTGGTGCTATTCATTGTGCTCCTTTATTTGTTCACTCGTGTTATCAAGAAGGGTCCTTATGCTCTAGTGAAGGCAGAAGCAAGCACAAATGACCCGTTTAATAAGGAGGAAACTCATGCTTTCTCTTAATGAACTCTGGTTTGTTTTAATCGCTGTTTTATTCATTGGATTCTTCTTTTTAGAGGGTTTTGATTTTGGAATTGGGATGTCTACTACTTTCCTAGCCAAATCAGACATGGAGCGCCGCGTTTTAATCAATTCAATTGGCCCGTTCTGGGATGCGAATGAAGTATGGCTATTGACCGCAGGGGGAGCGATGTTTGCTGCGTTCCCTAACTGGTATGCAACGTTGTTTAGTGGGTTTTACTTGCCGTTAGTATTTCTTTTGTTAGCGTTAATCGGTCGCGGTGTTGCTTTTGAATACCGAGGAAAAGTAGATAATCCCGTATGGAGAAAAGTTTGGGATGTTGCGATTTTTATCGGTAGTTTTTTACCACCATTCTTACTTGGTGTGGTATTTGCTTGTCTGTTAAAGGGTTTACCAATCGATGCAAACATGGAAATGAATGCAGGATTGTTTGACATGGTTAATTTGTATAGTGTGATGGGTGGAGTAACTGTCGTTGTTCTTTGCCAAGTACACGGTCTTTTGTTTGCAACGCTACGGACAACAGGTGATTTGCGCATGCGTGCTCGCAAACAAGCAAAAATTTTGTTGGTTCCACTAGCGCTTCTATTGGTTATCTTTGGAGGTATGACCTACTTCATGACGGATATTTTTGCCGTTCGTGGTGGCATACTAAGTGTGATAGCAGTATTGGGTGTTATTGCTTATGTGCTAGCTGGTTACTTTATTACGAAAAAACGCGATGGCTGGGCATTCGGGATGACTGGTACAGTGATTGCCCTTTCCATTAGTTCAGTTTTTATTGGATTGTTCCCACGTGTAATGATTAGCTCGATTGATAGTATGTTCAACCTGACAATTCAAAATGCATCGTCTAGTCCTTACTCTCTTAAAATCATGACGATCGTAGCTTTATCCTTGCTACCATTCGTATTGGGCTATCAAATTTGGAGTTACTTCGTATTTCATAAACGTGTACATGAGAAGGAGCACTTGGAATATTAATGGGTAAAAACTTACTCGGTTATAAAGGAATTGTGCCAGTTCTAATAGCAGTAGCCGTGCTTGTTCTAATCCAAAGCTTGTCGATTCTATACCAGGCAAAATGGTTGGCGGAAGTTATTTCCGCCCTTTTTGCTGGTCAAAAACTACAAGAGCTATATATGGGATTGGGCTTATTTTTACTGGCGTTTCTCGTTCGTCATTTGACCAACTTGTTGCAACAGAAAATCGCCTATCGTTTTGCGATGAAAACAGGCAGTGATGTACGTAAAAGTTTAATGGAGAAGCTATTTTTATTAGGACCGCGTTTTGCAAAAACACAGGGTACAGGGAATGTGGTAACGCTCGTGATAGAGGGCGTTGCACAATTTCGTACCTATCTTGAATTGATTATTCCACGTATGGTTAGTACTGCGATTACGCCTTGGGTTATTCTTGCTTATGTAGCTTGGCAGGATATGATTTCTGGGATTATATTGCTTGTTACTATGCCGATTTTAATTGTGTTCATGATTCTAATTGGTCTTGCAGCTAAGGGGAAAATGGATCGCCAATGGAAATCATATCGCATTTTATCCAACCATTTTGTAGATGCATTACGTGGGTTGGAAACCCTTAAATATTTAGGATTAAGCCGTACACATAGTAAAACAATTGAGCGGGTGAGTGATCGTTATCGCTCTGCTACGATGGGAACTTTGCGTGTAGCATTCCTATCATCATTTGCTTTGGACTTTTTCACAATGCTTTCTGTGGCCTGTGTTGCGGTTAGTCTAGGGCTACGTCTTATTTCAGGGGAAATCTTTCTCTTAACAGGGTTAACCGTGTTGATTTTGGCACCTGAGTATTTCTTGCCAATTCGCATGGTGGGCGCTGATTATCATGCGACGTTAAATGGGAAAGAAGCGGGAGAGGCGATTCAAGCGATCCTTCAGAAGCAGGTTGCTCAAGACAAGAAAGACGATGCCAACGTAACCATAAACGAATGGACGAAGGAAAGCTCGCTAGTGCTTACTTCTATTGGCATGAAGCATGAGAGTAATACAAACTCAATTCAAGTAGAAGAAGCTCATATGGAAGCCAAGCCTTCTTTACGAGATATCTCTTTTACTATAACGGGAAAGCAAAAGATCGGAATTATTGGAGAAAGTGGCGCTGGTAAGTCTACATTGATAGATGTACTTGCTGGATTTTTAGTCCCTACATCTGGACAAATGGAGTTAAATGAGCAACGGATATCTTCGCTTTGCCAACCTGAGTGGCAAAGCCAGACAACCTATATTCCTCAGCATCCCTATATTTTTTCAAGCTCATTCTATGACAATGTAAAGTTTTACTCTCCTTTAGCTAGTGATGAGCAGGTTGAAAAAGCGATTCAAGCTGCTGGTTTAGGTGATTTGTTCAACAGCCTACCTAGAAAAGGTGAGGAACGAATCGGGAATGGTGGACGTGCGCTAAGTGGTGGACAAGAGCAACGCGTCGCTCTTGCTCGTGCCTTTTTAAGTAATCGCCCTATTATTTTATTGGACGAACCGACCGCCCATCTTGATATTGAAACTGAATATGAACTAAAAGAGACGATGCTCTCTTTGTTTGAAGATAAATTAGTGCTTCTGGCAACACATAGGCTACATTGGATGCCTGATATGGATCTTATCATCGTATTGGAACAGGGTACGATAAAAGAAATAGGGACACATGCAGAGTTGCTTGCCAAACAAGGAACATACTATCAAATGATTGTAATGCAAGGGGAGGAAATCTAATGAAGCGAGATGAATGGTTTTTCCCCTACATGAAAGCTCATGCGAGAAGGTTTGTTGTTATTATCCTTTTAGGAGTATGTACAGCTCTTACAGCTAGTTCTTTGATGTTTACATCAGGTTTTCTCATTTCTAAGTCGGCATTGCGACCTGAGAATATTTTGTTGGTCTATGTGCCGGTAGTATTAGTTCGCACGTTTGGTATCAGTCGTGCTGTCGTGCATTATGTGGAACGTTTGATCGGGCATGATACAATCTTGCGGATTCTATCCAAAATGCGTTTACGGTTGTATCAAATTCTTGAACCGCAAGCATTATTTGTTCGTTCACGTTTTCGTACAGGTGATTTACTGGGTGTTCTAGCTGATGATGTCGAGTATCTTCAAAATGTATATTTACGCACCATTTTTCCCAGCATTGTTGCATTGGTAATGTTTATGGTGGTGCTTGCTGTCATTGGGTGGTTTGATGCAGGATTTGCCTTGTTCTTGGCTTTTTTAATCATGTTATTGCTATTTGTATTTCCGGCTATTTCCCTTATGCTGACTAAACAACTGCAAACAGAAAGTAAATCAGAACGCAATGGTTTATATCAAAAACTGACAGATGCCATAATGGGTATGAGTGACTGGGTGATAAGTGGTAGAGAGGAGCAATTTGTTCATTCCTACGAGCAGGATGAGGCGAAAGTAGCCCGTATTGACACTACATTAAGCGAATGGAGTAAGTGGCGCAATTTCTTGGGACAAGGTATTGTAGGTTGCATTGTCGTAGCCATGTTATTTTGGACAGGTGATCAATACGCTATGGGAGAAATTGCTGTGACGTTGATTGCGGCTTTTGTACTGGTCATGTTTCCAGTGATGGATATCTTTTTGCCAATCTCAGAAGCTATTGAGAAAATTCCCCAATATCAAAACTCATTAGACCGCTTGCACAGTATTAATAAGATAGATGGAAACAATCAAACAAGCGAGTTCCATTCAAGGATAGATGAGCAGCTGATACAAGTAGCCCAGAAGGATGCACACATCCGAATAGAGGAAGTCACATATCAATATGCTCCAGAAGCACCAATTGCGGTTGGGCAGGTATCGCTTAGTGTGCCACAAGGTAAAAAAATAGCAATCATTGGACGAAGTGGTGCTGGTAAATCTACTTTACTAAAGCTAATTCAAGGTGCGCTACTTCCTACTCAAGGCCGTGTCAGCATTCAAGGTATGCCGGCAGATCATTATGGTGAGCATATACCGACGATCATGTCAGTATTAAATCAAAGTCCTCATCTGTTTGACACTACTGTAGGAAATAATATTCGACTTGGAAATGTAGAGGCATCTGATGAGGAATTGAAGCAGGTTTGTAGGCAGGTTCAATTGGATCGCTTAATCGAGTCTTTGCCAGAAGGGTATCAGACGCCGATGAATGAAACGGGGCAACGTTTTTCAGGCGGTGAGCGTCAACGCATTGCACTGGCACGTATCCTTCTACAAAATACACCGATCGTGTTGCTCGATGAACCTACAGTAGGGTTAGATCCTCGTACGGAACGAGAGCTATTACGGACTATTTTTAAAACCATGAACGGGAAAACACTCATTTGGATTACTCATCATCTAGTAGGTGCAGAGTATATGGATGAAATTATATTTATGGAAGCTGGAAAGATTGTCATGCGAGGAACACATGCGGAATTAATGAACAAAGAGCCTCGTTATCAGAATTTATATCGTTTGGATCGACCTGAGGAATTTCAAGTGAAATGAAAATTTTTTTCTTGAAAATGAGAAAGTAGCAATTGGAGATGGCCCCTTTTGCTACTTTCTCTATTTTTTTAAACGATACAAGCCAGAGTGGTCTAAACTGACGTGAACTTGAATGGTTTTCAGCGACGCTTTCGTTAAGGTAATTTTGTTACTTTCGGATAGACGTTTCCAGGTTTGTATATCTTGTTTGTACAGATTATTTTTTAACGAATATAGATCAATTCCCTTTTTGATTCCATTTTGATAGGTATCTCTAATTTCTTGTTTTATTTTCTGTTCGGCTCTTTTACGTAGCTCCTCCATATCCGTTTTTTCGGATAATTCATCTATAAATCCATGCACATCTACATATATGGAAAACCGAAGTTGACCACTTTGATCAAATGTAAACTTTACTTTATGTTTGGGCTTGGAAAAGGCCAGGTCAGCTAATGGTTTGCCTTCTCGATCAAGATGAACGAAGGATTGGACAGTAGTGGGTGTCATCCAGCGTAGACCAGAAAGCTGAGTTTCTGGAAACCACCCGCCATTGGTTCCAGCTTTAATGGCATAGACTCCATCTATTTTAAATTGAGGTGTTTTTTTTTGATCTTTCTTCCATTCCTTTTGGGTAATACTTAAGGATGGTAGTAATAAAGTAAGTCCGGGCTCCCTAACTTCGTAGACAAACCGGTGGAACCTAATCGGTTCAATGATCGAGTTCTGCTTAAAGGGTTCTTCTGGATTGTGTAAGATGGTAAGTAGCGAAGACAGCCCAAATAGAGAGGGAGTAACAAATAAGCTGTCGATAGGTTTCTCTGAGCCAAAAATCCAGGGGGTGTATCGGACCTCAGGGTAACGGAGCAAGCTATCAATATTTGCTAAAATATCTTTCTCTAATACCCTCTCACTTAGAACAATTCCGGTAATATAATCCCAAACTACTCTCAATTGGTTAGATTTAAAAAAATGATTGATGGCCCGGTCAATCGTTTTTCCTTTGGCTTGAGCGATCCAAATAGGCTTGTTTACTCTGGTAGTAGCTCCTTCCTGCTTTGCAATATTCGTGAAATCGAGAGACTGCGTGTAGATAATAAATTCTCCGTCCTTATAATCAATCCCGAGTGCGGTCACGTAATTTAAGTCTTGAATGTTTTTATTATCCCAACAGCCGGTTAACAAAAACAACAGGGGGATTATCAGAAGGTAGCAGCAACAAGCCCAAGTCTTTTTCCTCATGATTGATCACTGCCTTGTCTAGTAGAATCAGTTGTATGCAGGATTTTTGGTCGTTTTTTCATCGATTTTAAAGGAATAGCGATTAATGATTTCAGCATATCTCCAAAGGTGGGCGGAGAAATTGGTGCTAAATAAGGGAGACCGAACGATTCCTGAGTAGACAGATAGAGTACAATTGATAAAAGTGATAGAAAAAAACCGTACATGCCTAGAAAGGACGATAAAACGAGTACAAATATTCGTAAGACACTAACCGTTCCACTCAACGACTGATTGACCAAGGTAAAGGTTGCCACCGCCGTCACTGCTGCAACGACCAAGGTAGTGGGTGAACCAAGCCCAGCACGGATAGAGGCATCCCCAACAATTAATCCTCCGACTACTGCTACTGTTTGTCCTACTGCCTTTGGTAGGCGAACACCTGCCTCGCGAAAAATTTCAAACAACCCTAGCATCAAAAACATTTCCATGGAGGATGAAAGAGGTAGTCCAAGTCGTGCAGTGGTTACTGTAGCTAACAGAGGGAATGGTAATTGTTCTACATTAAAAGCAATCAGGGCAGTCCATAGTCCAGGCGTAAAAATAGAAACAATCAATCCAAGAAGCCTGAGGATACGTTCAAAAGTAACGAAATAGAACGGAAAGTGGGCATCCTCAGGTGATTTCAAGGTCATAAGAAGATTGGTAGGCCCAATCAATGCCATAGGAGAACCTTCTATAAAAATGATAAAACGACCACGTAATAAACTCTGTACAACATAATCAGGGCGCCCAATATAATCCAATAAAGGAAATAAGGCATAAGAGGAGTCACCCAAGGCTTCTCCAAGCTGTGAGCTACTAACCAAGGCATCTACACTGATGTTTGTAAGCCGAAGTCGTACATCTTCTACGAGAGTGGGGTCAATAATATCATTGATATACAAAAGAGCTACCTGAGATTGACTGCGTAGACCGATTGTGAAGCTTTCATTCCACATTGATTCAGAACGAAGTCTTTTTCTAATCAGGGCTATGTTTGTTGAAACGCTTTCCGTAAACCCATCCTTTGGTCCTTTGATTGAAATCTCCGTGTTAGATTCTTCGGGTGAACGATTTGGTGGATCTGAAATATCCAATAAAAAGGCTCGATTATATTTATCTAGAGTAATGATGAGCTTCCCAGTAAACAACTCTCGCTCAATCTCTTTTAGATCAATAGGTGAATCTATAGGCTGCAAAGGTAAAGTCCGATGTTGCTCTAACTCTTCTAAAGAGGAATACATGCTAAACTTTTTTTGGAGATCGGAAAACACAATTTGCCGATACATTCTAGCATCGATAAGTCCATCACAATAGAAAAACGAGATGGGCACAGGCGAATCTGTGGTAGCAAACTGAAATGTTTCTACTTTCACATCTGCACATTTTGCAAAATGGTCACAGAGAAGCTGACTTAAGCTTTGGGTGCTGTTTGTGTTGGTAAATTGGTTAAGTTGATTAGTTTCCTTCCGCATGTTCATCCGTACCTCTCGCGTTCTTTTTTGACCAGCTTCCAATGAGAGCAAGTAAGAGTGAAATGGCCAATAAAATAAGTAAAGATAAGGGGAAATAGATCTTTTTAAAGGTATCAATTAATAAAGGATCCTTCGTATGGAATAAAATAATGACCACAATAAGTATGCCAGACAAAATAGTTACTAGAATTTGATGGCCACGTTTTTTAATAGGGAGAACGTCATAAATAAGGAATAAAGCTAGGGATACACGTATAAATGCTCCAGATAACCATTGGAAGATAGAGAGAAAATCAACATGTTCAATATACTTGCCAATGGTAACAAGACGCCATTGTTCAAAAGCTGGATACATTTGATTCGCTGCTTCCTTTGGACCGAAGCTAGCAATTGCACCCATATAGGGACCAAGTGTTAGTCCAGCGAGTAAGATACAGAGCCATACTGCCTTTTTAAAGGTAATGGAGGTAGAGATGTGATGTTGCAGCATCAGAAGAAAGATGATTTCTACCATGCCATTTCCGATGACCATTGCTCCTTTAAAAACAGAAAGATAACCATTTTCAAGGATGGGTAGTAAAAGAGAGTAATTTTTATACTGAAAGTTGGCGCCCATAACGAAATACCCTAATAAAATAACGATCGGCAATAATACTCCTGAACAGATGGCTAACGGTTGTATACCAGATAAAGCACAGAGTATCGCCAAGAGAAGCATGCTGGCGGCAACCACAAATACAGGAGTTTGCGGTAAATAAGATATCTTGGTCCACATTGTCACATCTAGAGTTGTTACATATATATCTGAGAGTAAGTAGAGAATGAGCAGTCCGATGATGAGCCAAGCAAGCCAAGTACTGCTCTGTTGTTTAATCCATGAAAACAATTTCATTCCTTTTTGCCGACGAATAATGAACAGCAACAGAGGAAGCCAGCAAACTGTAAGTACCATAGCGATTAAAATACTGATCCAACCATCTCTTTCAACCGTACGAAGCAATAATGGAATTAAAATAACATGATTAAGAAGTCCTGCTGATAGAAAGAAAATACAGCAGGTTTGTAGGAACGTAATAGGTGTATCTCTATATCTCACAAGATATCCTCCATTTACTAAAAATGGATTTTTCTTAGTGTGATCGAAATCAGGTAAGATTAACCGAAAAAAAGCCTTTCCTAAAAAAGGAAAGACCTAGAGGTTAATGGCTGTGCTTATGATCATGATTATGTTCAAGCCTCTCACTAGCTTGAGGCCCTGTTTCACATAAAAGCTCCTGATGTAAAATACTCGAATCTTCAATCTGGATGGTGGAGTGAGTAATGCCGAATTGATGTTCTAAAGTATGTAATGCTTCTTGCAGAATAGGGTAACTGGCGAGTCCGTCTTGAACATGTAAGTGACAACTGAGCGAATCAAATCCGGAGGTAACCGTCCAAATGTGTAAATCATGCACGCTAGTAACTCCTTGAATCTTGGATAAAGCACGTGAAACTTGCTCAGCGTCTATAGAAGCTGGGGTGCTTTCCATTAGAACGTCGACAGAATCTCTAGTAACACGCCATGCACTTAGCATAATCAGGACAGCTACTACTACACTAATGATTGGATCAGCGATATACCAATCGAATTTCCACATGAGGAAACCCGCTAGAATGGCACCCACAGATCCCAATAGATCACCAAGTACATGCAAAAAAGCACTACGAATATTCAGGTTGTTTTTGTAATCTCCACGCATTAGAACAAAGGCTGCTGCAATATTAGCCAATAATCCAACGAACGCGATACCCATCATCGAAAGGCTTGCTACTTCAGGTGGTGCAAAGAAACGTTGATAAGCTTCCCAAATGATTACAAGGGAGATAACCACTAGCATTACACCATTAATGAGAGCGGCAAGGATTTCAAAGCGATAAAAGCCGTATGTTTTTTTTGCTGAAGGTTTTCTAGCGGCAAAAAACATGGCGATTAGACTAAGAAATAAGGCAGAAGAGTCGCTTAGCATATGCCCTGCATCCGACAAGAGGGCAAGGCTGTTTGTTAGAAAGCCACCAATCACTTCTACAATTAAAAAAGCAGTGATTATAAATAAAGAAATTAACAGAGCCTGTTTGTTGGCTCCCCTCCCGTGATGATGATGTCCTCCTCCGTGAGAATGATCATGAGGGTGTCCCATATAATTGCTCCTTTCAAAAGCGAATGAGTAGGTTCAAATTCCTATAAACGTGTATAGAGGTTTATGTATTGTTGCCTTGTTTGATTTATATTATATAACCAAACCGCAAAACATTCAAATGTTTATTTGAATGTTTGAATGAATGCCCTGATGATTCTCCTTTTCTTGAAAGGGTAAATAGTTAGAACTAAAGAGTTGGAGGTAGAAAAGATGCAAATAACTCCTCAACAGGTAGAGAATTGCTTACAAGTGTGTAAAGCTTGTTTAAAGGCCTGTAACGAATGCTATGTAGCCTGTTTACAAGAAAGTGAGTTAGATACCTTCAGAGACTGTCTTCTCATCGTACGGCAAAGTGCAGAAATATGTATGCTAGCTATTAGTGCATTGTCCTTGGATAGTATGTTTAGTAGTCAAATCTGCAAATTAACAGCGGAAATCTGCGAAGCATGTGCAAAAATATGCAGTCAGCATGAACAAGATTATTGCCAAACATGTGCCCAGACTTGCTATCAATGTGCAGCGGCTTGTCGCGAAATGGTGGTTCACTAAATTAGCGAACAGCTGTCGTTCGTTGTATCGATGACTTTTTTCGTGTGTGGTAATGTTACAAGAGGAATTAGGATAAAAATGTGATAAACTATAGGGAAGCAAACGTTTGGAAAAGGGGAAAATGAGATGAATGTAAATACTGTATACATCGTGGAAGATGATCCCAAACTGGCTGAACTTTTACAAAGTTATATTGAAAAATATGGATACCAAGCTGTTATTGTTAAGAACTTTGAGCGTGTGATGGAAGAGTTTCAAGAGCTGAATCCGCAATTGGTTCTTTTAGATGTAAATTTACCAAAATTCGATGGTTATTATTGGTGTCGCCAGATCAGAAAAATTTCTACATGTCCGATACTGTTCATTTCAGCCCGAGCAGGAGAAATGGATCAGATTCTAGGCTTGGAAAACGGAGCAGATGACTATATAGCAAAACCGTTCCACTATGATGTTGTTATGGCCAAAATTCGTAGCCATTTACGCCGTAATTATGGCGATTATGCTCCTAAAATGCAGGAACGAATTGTACAGCAGGCAGGATTAACATTATATCCCGAACGAATGGAGCTCACATTACATAATGAAATGGTGAGTTTAACGAAAAAAGAGGCAGTATTAATTGAGGAACTAATGAAACGCTACCCCCGTATTGTGAGCCGTGAGCGTTTGCTAGAAAATTTATGGGATGATCAGGTATACGTGGACGACAATACATTAAATGTGAATATCACACGTGTCCGAAAAAAGTTTCAGGAATTAGGTATTGAAGATGCAATTGAAACTGTGCGTGGAGCTGGATACCGATTGGTACTAACGTGGGGGAATGAAGCGTGAAGTTGTTCTTTCGTGAACATTTACGCCTGATATTCTTTCAGGTTTTTCAATTGCTATTTGTTTTGTTCATCTTATTATTAGATGGTTATGCTAAAAATTCCGTCTTAATCTATATGTTTGTACTAAGTATAGGTTTGTTAGCCATCTATCTTTTTATTACCTATATCCGTTCGAGAGAATTTTATTTGCATTTGGAAAAGCCAATGGAGACCCTGGAAGATTCGTTAGTGGATTTTCATGAAACACCAGTTAGTGAAGCATATGCGGAAGCGATGCAGAGTCAATATCGAATGTATCAGCAATTGATCCTCGAACATGAACGCAAGAAAGACGAGCATGTTACTTTCATGAATCAATGGGTTCATCAGATGAAGACACCTTTATCTGTTATCCAGCTATTAGTGCAAGATGAGGATGAACCTCCTTTTCCTAGTATAAGGGAAGAAGCGGAGAGGATTGGACGGGGATTAGAAATGGTCCTACATACGTCCCGGTTGGAAGTGTTCGAACGAGACTTTCGTGTAGATTCCGTTGAATTGAAGCCGATTGTACAACGGGTCATACAGGAGAATAAAACCTATTTTATTCGCAACCAGGTTTATCCGGATGTACAAATTCCGGACGGACTATATGTGAAATCAGATTCGAAATGGCTTCCTTTTATGTTAAATCAAATTATTACGAATGCAATTAAATATTCCGCAGGCTCCAAGCAAAAGATTACGATTTCTGGTACCCAAGAGGAGACAGAGGTTAGATTAGAGATTACCGATCGAGGAGTCGGAATTCCAGAGCCAGATATTAAGCGTGTATTTCGCCCTTTCTTTACCGGAGAGAATGGACGTAAATATCGTGAATCAACTGGAATGGGGCTATATTTAGTGCAACAGATCAGCGATAAATTAGAGCATCAGGTGAGCATCACCTCAAAAGTAGGCGTGGGAACGACAGTTTCGTTGGTTTTCCCCTGTCATGTGATGAAGTAATCAGAATATCCCTATAGGAAAAAGACAAATTACTATCATGTTCAGACTAGCGCTGTGAAGCAGGTTTTTATCACATTTCTAGTCTGCTTCGTTTTTCTAGAAAAGGAAAACCGACCGTGTGAGTTACATCTAACATACGGTCGGTTTTTTATAAAAACATACGTGCTAACGGGATGAATATATTACTTTCTTTTTGTTAGATCGACATTTATGCTCGTGAAGACTACCTTTCTATTGATGCTGATCGTTTTGAGTACGAAGGCAAAAGCTGTTAATAAACTGATGAACTAATAAATTTACCTCATGATAAGCTTTGGTAGGTAGCTGATGCTTATAACGAGGAATGGAACGAACTTTTGCCATAGGTAATTGAGAAGCCATTTCTGTAGCAAAACCAGAAAAATGTGGATCGTTTTCCCCTGTTAATAATAGAATGGGGTGATTGATCTCATGGAGGCGATCCAATACATCGTAGCAAGTAGCATAGTGATAATAATCAGCAATACCTATCGGGTTTCCTTTAACGGCATCTCGATAATTTCGGATAAAAGTGAGAGGATTATTGGCATTGCTATAGCCGATAACCATTGCTAATGTGTGTAGAGCACCCCGTCGTGCTATTTTTTCAGCAACAGAAATTAATCGATGTAGATAGGGGCTTCTACAGTGTGCCATACCGCTTAATAAAATCGCACCTCTTATGTGTTGGGGTGTTTGTAACATCATTTCTAATGCTATAGAGCCACCGGTTGAGTAGCCTAAGAGGACTGCTTGTTCGATACAGAGATGCTCCAGTAATTGATTTAGGTCAGAAGCGATTCCTTTGTAGGTAAAGGGATGGGCTGAAAGACTACTTCTGCCGTGCCCCCTCAAATCCACGGTAATAACCTGATAGCGGTCTTGTAGTTCTTTTTGTTGATAATAAAAAATGCTACCCGTAAGTAGAGGGGGATGGATACATAAGATAGGAAGCCCTTCTCCTTTTATCTCATAATGGATGGTTGCGCCGTTAGCAATAAAGTAAGGCATATGATACCTCCGTTTTATATGTTTAGTTACTAATTTGCGCAAGGCAATCTTTTTTCAAACATGTAGGTGGTTAGAGAAGGTTGCTAGAACATGAGTTTGCTTGTATAGTCTTGATAGATGACGTAAAGGTAGACGGGTGACTTATGGAAGAGAATAAAATTAGTAAGATGGTTGAAGCAGCCAAAATGTATTATCAGCTGGATTTAAGCCAGCAAGAGATTGCTAAGCAACTAGGTGTATCAAGACCAACCGTATCGAGACTACTACAGCAAGCGAAGGCGGAAGGCATTGTGCGCATTGAAATTATGGACCCAGATGAAAGTCTTCAGCGTATTGAGTTGGAGCTAGCGCAAAAATATAATCTCAAAGATGCTTTGGTTGTTCCAGTAGCGACTAATGATGAGTCGCTCATTAAAGAAATGATTGGTAAACGAACAGCGCAGTATCTCCATGAGGTTGTCACAGACAATGATATTATCGCTGTTACATGGGGCACGACAATGTACCGAGTAGCCATGGAATTACAGCCAAAAGCCATCCAGGGAGCACAGGTGGTGCAATTGAAGGGCGGTGTGAGTCATTCTCAAACAAACACCTATGCTTCAGAGGTATTACATTTATTTGGACAAGCCTATCACACGACACCGCATTATTTGCCTCTGCCTGCAATAGTCGACTCAGCGTTGGTAAAAGAAACAGTGGAGACAGATCGTTACATACAACGACAGTTAGATTTGGCACGAAAGGCTAACATTGCTATTTTTACTGTTGGTGGAGTCATGTCAGATGCGTTATTGTTTCGTTTAGGCTATTTTAGTGAACATGATTTAGCTCTGTTAGCCAAACGGGCAGTTGGCGATATTTGCTCTCGATTCTATGATCAGGAGGGTAACATTGTAAATGAAGAGCTAACGAACCGGACAGTTGGTATTCCTATAGAAGAGCTGAAGAGTAAAGAGCGGTCTATTCTAGTGGCTGGAGGGTCAACCAAGTTAGAGGCAATTCGAGGGGCCATCCGTGGTGGCTATAATAATGTTTTGGTTACAGATCAATATACTGCCAAGGAACTATTAAAAAAATAAAGAGTGGATGAAACAACTCAAATCACTTTTATTTTACAAGAAAAAGAGGCAAGCTCTACCTTACAGAGCAGGCCTCTTTTTGATTATCGAAAATTTCTGCTTGTAATCTTCACAAAATGTCTTAAAATAGGTGCTTACCCTTTTTAAAGACAGCAACCCGTTACTACCTTCTGAATAGAGCTCCATTTGTATATGATGTGAATTGGACAAATGTTCAAACGAGATTTGACATTTTTTCATGAGGCTGGTAAGGTGAAGATGGAGATACTGAAGTAGGTAATCTCACGGTAGTAGCTGTCAACATACATAATGAAACAGCAGGTGATCAATATGAGAATGGTCGATTTAATTGAAAAGAAACGCGATGGGAAAGAACTGACCAAAGAAGAGATTATCTTTATCGTTGAGGGTTTTACGGATGGATCTATTCCGGATTATCAAATGTCTGCCTTAGCTATGGCTATTTACTTTCAGGGAATGACCCCAGAAGAAACGGCTTATCTGACGATGGCAATGGTTGAATCGGGTGATCAGATTGATTTGTCCGCTATAGAAGGTGTAAAAGTAGACAAACACAGCACAGGTGGTGTTGGTGACACCACAACGTTAGTTCTCGCTCCACTGGTTGCGGCCGTAGGGGTACCTGTTGCAAAAATGTCAGGACGTGGTCTGGGACACACAGGAGGCACAATAGACAAGCTGGAAGCAGTAGCTGGTTTCCATGTAGAGATTGATAACGCTGAATTTAACCGTTTAGTGAACACAAACAAAGTGGCTGTTGTCGGACAAAGCGGTAATCTTACCCCAGCTGACAAGAAGCTATATGGATTACGTGATGTCACAGGATCGGTAAGTTCCATTCCATTAATTGCAAGTTCGATTATGAGTAAAAAGATTGCTTCTGGTGCTGATGCCATTGTTTTAGATGTAAAAACGGGCGCTGGAGCTTTTATGAAAACGCTAGATGACGCTAAAGAATTAGCTAGTACTATGGTGAAAATCGGAAACCAAGTAGGGCGTAAAACGATGGCGGTTATTTCAGATATGAGTCAACCGCTTGGATTTGCCATCGGGAATGCTTTAGAAGTAAAGGAAGCGATTGACACCTTAAAAGGTGAGGGTCCTGAAGATCTGCGTGAACTCTGCTTAGTATTAGGCTCTCAAATGGTTTATTTAGCAGGGGAAGCTACAAGTCTTGAAGAAGCGCGAACGAAGCTAGAAGAAGTGATTGCAAACGGCAAAGCTCTTGATACCTTTAAAACCTTCTTGGCTGCACAAGGTGGAGATGCTAGCGTTGTCGATCAACCAGAGCGTTTGCCAACAGCTCAATATACAATGGAAGTTCCAGCGAAAGCTGATGGATATGTAGCCGAAATTATTGCAGATGATATTGGTACAGCGGCAATGATTTTAGGAGCAGGACGTGCAACGAAAGAATCTGAAATCGACCTAGCAGTTGGTCTGATTCTGCACAAAAAAGTTGGGGATCAGGTTAAGCAAGGGGAGTCACTTGTAACGATCCATAGTAATACTCAGGACGTAGAACAGGTAGTAGAACGTATATATCAATCGTATGGATTCTCCAAAGATCCAGTGGATGCATTGCCGTTGGTCTATTGTGAGATTAAAGAATAGATAACTGGTAACGGTTACGAAAGAGGGATGTACATGTCCAAAGAAAGCGTAGCAAAATATATTGATCACACAGCGCTAAAGCCAGATACTACTAAAGACATGATCGTAGGGCTTTGCGAAGAAGCAAAAGAATACCGATTTGCGTCCGTATGTGTGAACCCTACTTGGGTAAGCTTATGCGCGGAACTATTAAAAGAAGCACCAGAGGTCAAAGTATGTACGGTTATCGGGTTTCCTTTAGGAGCGAACACTCCGCAACTGAAAGCCTATGAAACGACGAACGCAATTGAAAATGGTGCTACTGAGGTAGATATGGTCATAAACGTCGGTGCATTAAAGGATAAAAATGACCTGCTAGTTGAACAAGATATGCTTGCAGTAGTAGAAGCAGCAAAAGGAAAAGCAGTGGTAAAAGTTATTATCGAAACGTGCTTGCTAACGGAAGAAGAAAAAGTACGTGCTTGCGAGTTAGCTGTGAAGGCTGGAGCTGACTTTGTGAAGACATCAACTGGTTTTTCAACAGGTGGTGCCACCGTGGAAGATATTGCTTTAATGCGTAAAACAGTAGGTCCCGAGCTAGGTGTAAAAGCCTCGGGTGGAATTCGTAGCTATGCAGATGTTGAAAAAATGCTTCAAGCTGGAGCGTGCCGGATCGGTGCAAGCGCGGGTGTGTCCATCGTAAAAGGTGAAGTATCGAACTCGCAATACTAGGGCCAACATATAAGTACTAATCAAAAAAGCGTTTCTCTTACAGGAGCTATCCTGCAAAGAGAAGCGCTTTTTATCATTTTTATCATGAGATAGAATGGCTACACTTGTATTGTGTTCACAAGTATCAGGTATCACTAGTATCTGGAGGAGGCTTACGCTTGCCACTAAATTGCACGATGAGAATGCTAAATAGAGCGAAGCCCACATAGGTGATCGTACTGTAAAGCAAGGGGTAGAGAAATGAGAAGAAGATGCCGAAGAAGGAGATCACTCCAACAAAGGTTACTAAGGTAAGAACTAGTGGTAGTTCACTCACCTGCGTCTCTTGAATTAATGGTCTAGTTAGACTGCGTAAGAGAATGCTTGCCAGTAGAATGACATGTCCGAGACTTATGGGGAGATAAGCATACACACTATACGGAATTTGAGCCATAAGAATTTCTACAATAGGTTTGATCTGGGTATGAACATCATGCCAATGAGATAAAATTTGCAAATGAATAAACAATCCAATAACACCAAATAATAAGCTACTTAGTCCGATTCCTAGACGAAGTGAGGGTAGTGATTCCGTTTCTCTTATTAAAGGGAACAGCACAGCCATGCTGAAAAATAAATGTAGACCAGTAAATAATAATCCATTCCATAGCCACTTCAGGTTTAGTTGATAAGATAGACTGGGTAAGGGAATATGGGTCTGATTGCTATATAAAAACAATACAATGATCAGAGCCCCCATTATGCACCCTGCGGCTATTTTAGCTAAGGAAGAGTTGGAGAGTCTGGCACCGAAAAAGACTAGCACCAGTATAACAAGTAAACCAAGCAATGGTGATAGGGAGGTTGTCTGTTCCAAGAAGAGTGCTTGATCAGCTAGTGCGATTCCACTGTATAAAATGATGATCAGAGCTGTAAAGAAACCAAGTACATGAGTGAGCTGTGGTCCAATCAGGTGAGCTAAAAACTGAGAGAGTGAGAATAGCTGATTTCGATAGGCTGAGTGAAGAGATTCATATAGAATCCAAGTCATCGCTATAATAGACAAAACCAAACCAATGGAACCCCAGGTGCCATAGTAGCTGAAAAAACGCAACCATTCATAACCACTGAGAAATCCCGCCCCTAGCATTGAGGATGTAAGTAAGGACGTGACACGAAAGGTATTTTTTATCATTGATCATCTTCCTTTTCTTGTTGGAAAAATGATGAAGTAGACAAGGAGTTATATCCTGATATCAGTCTATGAGCTAAGCCTGTTCATTCAGAACAACAGCCTGATTTTTATACTTATTAAATATAATTGTTTACTGAAATGATGAGATTCGTTATCATAGAAATAAATAAAAAGAAATAAATGGAATGCCCTTATAGAAGAAAGGATGTTTTCTTTATGAAAATTGTAGGAATAGCAGGAACAATGAATGTTGAATCCAGCACAAAAAAGGTAATGCAAATTGTATTAGAGTCGGCAAGAATGGAAGGAGCAGAAGTTGAATTAATTCATTTAGCAAAATGGCCTCTGCCTCTATATGACGCAAGAAACGATGTTAGCACGTATCCTGAGATTGTTCATCAATTTGTGAAGAAAGTAGCAGAAGCGGACGCGCTTGTGGTTGGCTCTCCAGAATATCATGGAACCATTACAGGTGCGTTGAAAAACTCTTTTGATTTTTTGGAAGGGCGATTTTTACACGGAAAACCAGTCGCTATTATCGGAGTAGCAGGCGGAGGTATGGGAGCAACTAATACGGTTAATACACTACAGCTTATATTACGTAATTTGCATGCTTATCCATTACCAGGTTCTCCGAGTGTTTCTAATTCCTATAAAGCGTTTAAAGAGGACAACACCTTGCACGACGAACGTCTCCAAGATCGCTTTGTGAATTTGGGAAAAGAACTGGTTTGGATGACCAAAAGATTAAAATAGGACAATCATTTTAGCAAATGTCGGAAAATCTTTCAACTTTCCCTTGAAACAAAAGCAACGGAAGCGGTATGATAGAGTCATATGTCTTTGGGCGATACTGGCTGAAACGAGGGATGAGAGTGCCAACTCCAAGTATGGAAGATTATCTGGAAAGAATATATAGTTTAATTGATACCAAGGGATATGCTCGTGTGTCTGATATTGCGGAAGCGTTAGAGGTGCATCCGTCCTCTGTTACAAAAATGGTACAGAAACTAGATAAAGACAACTATTTAGTCTATGAAAAATATCGTGGGCTAGTCTTAACGGCCAAAGGAAAAAAAGTGGGTAAACGTTTGGTGCGCAGACATGCATTGTTGGAAGATTTCTTGACGCTAATCGGTGTAGATCAGGATCTAATTTACAAAGACGTTGAGGGAATTGAACACCATCTAAGCTGGGAATCGATTGCCAGCATTGAATATTTAGTTCAATTTTTAAAAGAGGACCCTACCCGTGTTGCTGAGCTCATGCGTATTCGAGAAGAAGACGAACAAAAAGAGGCTACGGATACAAGCTCAGATTCCGTATAACAAAAAAAGCAAGCGAGTTAAGCTTGCTTTTTTGGTATTGGATGCTCAACTTTCAGGAGTAGGATAACTCCCCTGTCGCATAAACTACATGTGGATGCATCTTTGTATGAACGGAGGGAGCACATGCGAGTAGATGCGGTTTTTGAAGGAGGAGGCATGAAAGGTATAGCCTTGATTGGAGCGATTACGGCTATGGAACAGCATGGGTACCAGTGGGAGAGTGTTGCTGGTACGTCGGCTGGTTCTATCGTCGCCGCTCTTTTGGCTGCCGGATATCGTCATCTGGAGCTCCGAGAAATATTTGAAACATTGAATTTTTTGCAATTTTTAAAAAGAAAAGGCTGGTCAAAAATACCGTATCTTGGATCATGCTATAACCTGCTAGTCCAAAAGGGGTTGTATCCCAGTGATGAAATTGAACGTTTTGTCAGTCAATTGTTACGCAAAAAAGGAATTCGTACATTTGGTGATTTACCTAAAGAAAAACTGCGTATTATTGCTTCTGACATCAGTGCTGGCACCATGCTAACTTTGCCAGATGATCTTCCTGATTTTGAAATTGTTCCAGAAACCTTCCCTATTGCCAAAGCTGTTCGAATGAGTTGTGCAATCCCCTACTTCTTTCAACCTAATTTTTTATATAAAAAAAAGATCCCCCATATCATTGTGGATGGTGGTCTGCTGAGTAATTTTCCTGTCTGGCTATTTGATTCTAAGGAGAAGCCCTTATGGCCGACTTTTGGTTTTCGATTAAATGATGGGGCTGTTCCTGTTCGTCCTCAAACAGTGAAAAGTCTATATGGGTTATCTAAAGCTTTACTGATGACCATGATGGATGCCCATGACCGTTTTCATGTGAAGAAAGCAGAGGCTGTGCGAACGGTATTCATTCCCACCAAGGGTTATAGTGCAATTGATTTTCATTTAAGTGCAGTTCAACGACAAGAGTTATTTGATTCAGGTAAAAAAGCAGCGGAAGACTTTTTGGATAAGTGGGATTTTAATAAGTATGTTACTGCTTTTCGGAGCGAAAAAAATAACAGCTTTCTGGTTTGAAAGCTGTTATTGATACATCTTCGGCTTATTTTGTTTCGCTTTATCACGTTTGTCTTTTTTGGTGCCTTTACTGCCTTCAATAACCTGAAAGGGATTAGGGCGACGATTAGCTGTTACCGATCGCTTTAATCCTGGTTTCATCGGTTTGACCTTGGGAGTTTTTTTGGTGAAACGCGGCATGAACTTGCCTGTCTTCAAAAAATTACGTGCAAGATATAACAAGAGAGCAGAAAAGGCAACTAACGCGATCATTGTACCGGGGTTCTGTAAAAATTTAGTTGTAAATCCTACAACCGCCAACAGTATGATTACCCCAAAAACCGGATAAAGAAAGCCTCTTTTCAACTAGCTTCACCTCTTTGGATAGTTACTTAACCGGTGGTAGCAAGCTTTTGATTCTCCATAAATTCTTGATCCCGTTCCCTCATTTTTTCAAAAGAGGCAATAGCTACTTCGACTTGCGTATCATCAGGTTCTCTTGTTGTGATGCGCTGTAACCAGAGTCCAGGATAACCCAAGAAACGAAGAACAGGAATATCTCGCAATAGATTGGTCCCTTGCAAAACTTCATAAGAAACACCAATTACCACTGGTAACAAAATAATACGCTGAACGACACGGTCCCACATGGTGTGGTAATCAACTAAGGAGTACACAAATACACCGACAATAATGGAAAAAATGAGAAAGCTACTTCCACAACGGTAGTGAAGGGTGGAAAAACTTTGCACGTTCTTTACCGTTAATTCTACCCCAGCTTCATAGGCGTTAATCACTTTATGTTCAGCGCCGTGATATTGAAATAATCGTTTGATCAATGGAGTCTGGGCAATCAAGCTAATATAACCGATTAGCAGGAAGAATTTAATACCGCCCTCAATTAAATTTTGCCACACTCCAGATGGAACCCATTTACCAAATAGAAAGCCTGCAAGTAGGGCAGGTACAACAGTAAATAAAATTTTACCGACTAGAAAAGAAAGTACACCAACCACGGCAACGCCTAATATTAGTGTCATCTTAGATGGACCAGAGCTTTTATCTGCCTCATCATCCGATTCCATGCTGTATTGTTCAGAAGCGAAGTTCAGATGCTTGGCTCCGCTGGCACTTGCCTCAATCAATCCAACGATTCCGCGAAGAAAAGGAATTTTTTTTAGGTTATTCACCCATGTGATCGTCTTTTTAGGTTCCTCAAAGTATTCAATTTCCTGATTCTTTCGGCGGATGGCGGTTACGGTCACTTTCCTACCGCCAAACATAACGCCTTCTATTACGGCTTGCCCGCCATATGCAGGCACATTTTGTTGCTTCAAATTTAATCACCATCCTTATTCCTATTGTAACCGAAAGTTATATCCTTCTGCCACCTATTGTTCCAAGGTACTTTTCGCTATGGATTTCTCATGTTTTTCCTAGACATAGCCATACTAGTACTGAGGTGATTAACGTGAGTGCAACTATTTCTAAACAACAAGGGCAAAAAACAAAGGAATCTGATGAGCAACGTCAAAATAATCGATCATCGTCAGATAAAAAAATCAAAACAAAACCGATTTCAGCGAAGACAATCTTACAAATATCTGTATGTGGAACGTTGATCTGGAGCATTCTTCGTATCTTTATGCATTTCTTTCAATTCACACCATATGGTGCCTATATCTTTGCTCGTCCATTCTTTGGCAAAGCTCATGAGAATTCCTATGCGGGTTTAGCCGTAGGAGTGGTTATGTTATTTCTTATTGTTTTTGTCGCATGCTTGGTATATAACTTTGTTCTGGGCAACCTATATAATTGGTGGCTTGGTGTCTTGTATGGAATCGCATTTTTTTATGTATTTGGATATTTCTTCCGGATGCGTCACTGGGGATGGGGGGTCTGGAGTACTGAATTTTTCTGGTTTATGTCACTTGGGATGTTTATTGGGATGAGTATCGTAGCTGAGAGGTTTGATACAGAGGAAACAAGCAAGAATGAAATAGACCAATAATGTAGCGATGAAAAGAATATGATAAAATAGACAGAGATTGAGGGGGAAGGGAGATGACCAATATGATCTCTGTCTTGGTAATAAATGGACCCAATTTGAATGCATTAGGTAAACGTGAACCTACTATTTATGGTCAGGATACGTTAGAAGATATCGTGGCGCATTTACAAGAGGTAGCAAATGAACTACAAGTATCAATTGGACATCTTCAGTCTAATCATGAAGGTGTATTGATCGATGCTATTCACGATGCACGCGATGCATACGATGGGATTATTATGAATCCCGGGGCGTTCACTCACTATAGCTATGCGATACGTGACGCAATAGCCAGTGTGTCGTTGCCTCTCATTGAGGTTCACATCTCCAATGTCCACAAACGAGAAGAGTTTCGACATACGTCCGTCATTGCCCCTGTAGCGTTGGGACAGATTGTTGGACTGGGGAACGATGGTTACGAATGGGCATTACGGGCTTTGGTTCGCCATTTGCAGCACAACAGAAGTACATAGAAAGTCAACAAGAATGGGAGAGATCATGATGTCACATCGTTTGGACAAACTAAGAGCGGTATTGAAGGAACAAAATATGGATGCACTCATTATTGAGAGTGAAGTAAATCGTCAGTATATTAGTAATTTTAGTGGTTCCACAGGGTGGGCAATCGTATCTTTGGACCAAGCTAAATTTGTAACGGATTTCCGCTATATCGAACAAGCTACGAAAGAGTGTACAGCTTTTGAAATCATTAATAATAAACGTCAAGCGTTGCCGACCATTAAACAAGCGCTACAAGATATGAAAGTAGCCAGAGTTGGATTTGAGGCGGAGCATACGAGCTATGCTACCTTTGAAGCATGGAAGCATACATTAGACAATGTAGAGCTAGTAGCTACGAAAGGTCTTGTAGAGAAATTGCGTTTGTACAAAGAGAAAGCAGAATTAGCTATCATGAGACAGGCAGCCCAGTTATCTGACGATGCTTTTGCCCATGTGATCAAAATGATTAAACCAGGAATTCGTGAAATAGACGTAGCCAGTGAGCTGGAATACTATCTACGTAAGCATGGTGCAAAAGGCTCCGGCTTTGATATTATTGTAGCCTCAGGTAAACGTGGAGCCTTACCTCATGGTCGTGCGAGTGAAAAGGTCATTGAAGCGGGAGATATGGTTACGATTGATTTTGGGGCACATTATAAAGGCTATCACTCTGACATGACACGTACCTTTGCTGTTGGCGAACCTGACCCGAAAATGAAAGAAATCTATGAGATTGTTTTAAAGGCAGAGCTGGAAGGTGTAAATCGGGTAAAGGTTGGTATGACGGGTAAAGAAGTAGATGCCTTGACTCGTGATATCATCAAGGAAGCAGGGTATGGGGAGTATTATGGTCATGCGGCAGGTCATGGCTTGGGGATGGATGTCCACGAGGCTCCTGCGGTCTCGATGCTATCAGAAACTGTACTGGAGCCAGGTATGGTAATTACAATTGAGCCGGGGATTTATGTGGAAGGCCTTGGTGGAGTGCGTATTGAAGATGATGTGGTATTAACTGAAAATGGAATCGAGATTCTGAACAAAACGCCAAAAGAGTTGCTGATTTTGCCTGTATAAATTATACTATGTAAGGTTGAGTTATATTTAGGAGGAAAAGCATGATTTCTGTAAACGATTTTCGCACTGGTTTAACTATTGAAGTTGACGGTAATATTTATTCAGTACTTGAATTCCAACACGTAAAACCAGGAAAAGGTGCGGCATTCGTCCGTTCCAAATTGCGTAACTTACGCAGTGGTAACGTAACGGAAATGACCTTCCGTGGTGGAGAAAAAGTAAACCCTGCTCGTATCGAATCAAGCACAATGCAGTACCTGTATGCAAGCGGTGATGATTATACGTTCATGAATACGGAAACGTATGAGCAAATCACTTTTACTCAAAAACAAATTGAGCATGAATTGAAATTCCTTAAAGAAAACATGAACGTTCAAATCATGCAATATAATGGTGAGACTATCGGTATCCAACTTCCAAACACTGTTGAGTTGGAAGTAACAGAAACAGAACCAGGTATTAAAGGTGATACAGCTACTGGTGCTTCTAAAAAAGCAACATTGGAAACTGGCTTTATCGTAAACGTACCTTTGTTCGTAAACCAAGGTGATAAGTTAATCATTGATACTCGTACTCAAGCGTACGTATCTCGTGCATAAGTAAAGTAATTACACAGAATAACAAAGAAAAACTGCCGATTTTCGGTGGTTTTTTTACTATCTGATGCTAGATGAAGTGGTATAACATATACATGGCTACATGAAAGAAAGGAGTCATGGCATGGCAGATGTATTTCAACTGGGGCCCTTTTTCATTAAAAGTAGTTGGATTGTCATAGTGGTATCCGCAGTGGTTGGTTATCTAGTCATGAAACTTCGGATAAAACAAGCTAATCTGGGTGCTTCAGAATTGATGGAGAATACCATTGGTTCACTCATTTTGCTTGGAATTGTCATTTGGAAAGGTAGCTATTTGTTCCTACACCCACAGAAGGTTATAGATAATCCCATGACGCTGTTATACTACTCTGGTGGTGTAACGGGAATATGGATTGCTGTCGCTAGCTGTATGGCTTTGTTGTTTGTATGGAGCAAAAGGCAGAAAATCTCCATGTGGGAGTATGTTGACTCAATCGCTGTTGGTTTTGTTCTATTTTGGGTTTTTTACTTGTCACTGTCGTTATTATGGGATAAGCAAGATTGGACAGCTGATTTATTGATGATTGGAACCGGTTGTCTCTTTTTGATCCTTGTCAAAAAAAGACGGGTAACTCCTCAAGTATTGTCCGTAGCCTTGTTGGTTTCTCTCATATGTAAAACGATCATTGATACTTTTTATGGAACATCAGAGTTTTTAGTACATAAAGACTTACCTTCTTATCTTCAAGGAGGCTTATCCAAAGAACAGGAGGCTCCAATTGGGATAAAAAAAGGAGAGCAAGCTCCGGATTTTGAATTGAATACGCTAGAAGGACAGAAGGTAAAGCTGTCAACCTATCGTGGACAAAAAGTGATTCTGAATTTTTGGGCAACCTGGTGTCCGCCCTGTCAGATCGAAATGCCTGATTTACAAGAATTTCATCAGGATTATCGGCAAAAGGGAGTGGTGATTCTAGGAGTAAATTTAACTGCAACTGAGAAAAATATGGAGTCGGTGGCTGGTTTTGTTCAGCAGGAAGGTGTTACATTTCCTATCTTATTGGATGTCACGAGAGAGGTTGCTAAACGATATCAAGCGATATCTATTCCAACTAGTTATTTTATTGATGAACAAGGAATTATTCGTCAAAAGGTGATTGGACCTGTGAACTATGAGCAAATACAAGGCATTGTTGGGGGCAATAAGAAAAGGGAGATTGCGGGGACCCGCATGCGATGAATGTCAGGATATATTGCAAAAATGAACATTTTGCTTTTTGATTAATAAAACAAGCCACTAGCATTGCAGCATCTAGGGCTTGTTTTTATTATTTATTGACCTGCTCGAATGTCATGTAAAGTGATTCGTTTTAGGTAGAGCTCAGAAAAATCACTGGTTAAGCCTTCACCTGTTGGAGATTGAGAAACGATTCCTACTTTTACTGTATCGCTAACTGGTAAACCGAAATATCTAACCATTTGAAATTTTTCTCCGTCCAAGGAATAATGCAAGGCGAAGGTATTCCCTTTTCTAGCCATTTGAAGCCAAGCACTTTTATTCGAAATAATAGGACCGTTAGCATCATCAGATACGCCATTAGTCACTACACTTACGATCGAGTATGTATTGAAATCAGTAAATTCTAAACAAAGCTTCGCCCATATCGTCTCGCTTTCCATGACCATGAGAACAGCTGCATCATAGGTTGCCAGGAATTGATGACTTACTTTAGAACGTAGAACAAAATCACCTTGAATATCCGTAAAGAAGAAAGGGGCGTTTAACTTCCGTTCTCCAGTAGCTGGGTTGATAAAAAAATCTGATTTTGAAGGTGCAGTAATTTGGACAAGGTTATTTTTTGTCGTTACGTTTGCTTCATTTATCCATTGATCAAAAGGATTCATGTTTAATCGCTCCTACGACTGATAAATTTTGGGATTCAATCATGAATTATAGCAATTTGTTTCTCTTTTTCAAACAATCGTAAAAGTATTTCAAAAGGAACTGTCATGTTTTTCATTTAGATGGATCAAATAGACATACAAAACGAAAAAGGAGGGGAGATTTCATTGTGTATGAGGATATAAAGCAGGTAGAGCAGGATCTTACGATGACCAGAGAGGCATACTTGGAATTCATGATGAAAGAGTACGGAGATAGAATTATTCAATTGGTGTATCTCATCGTAAAGGATCAAAATATGGCGGAAGATATCACACAGGAGGTATTTCTGAAAGCCTTTCGAGGTTTACATTCATTTCGAGGGGAAAGTAATGTTAAAACGTGGTTGTACCGTATTGCTATTAACGAAGCAAAAAAATACTTACGTTCATGGTCCTTTCGGAGAATTTTCTCTACCTTTAAAAAAGAAGAAGTTTTTCACAATCAATTTGAACATACAGAACAGCAAGTGGAGGAAACGGTCATTGGCAAGCTGACGAAGGCAGAAATGGCAGAAAGGGTTATGGCACTGTCACCTTCGTATCGGCAAATTATTTTACTACATTATTATGAAGATTTTACAGTTAAAGAAATAGCACAAGTGCTTGAAATATCTGCAGAGGCAGTTCGTACGAAGCTACATCGGGCACGAATGAGCTTTAAGTCACTGTTAGAAAAGGAGGGGTTGGAATGGATGTAGAAAAAGAGTTTCGTGAATCTGTTCAGGCTGTAAGCCATAATTCAGTTAAGGATGTACGTTTTACCGCTGATTTGGAGAAACGAATTAAAGAAAAGGCGAACAAGGGTGCCATAAAACGCCACCGCAGACTATATACAGTGGCCACGGCAGTAGCCTGCCTTGTCTTAGCGGTAACGGTATGGAAATTGACACCTTCGGGATTGCAGGAGGTTTTGAAACAGTCGGCAGCGGCTTTGACGGAGAAAAAGACGAATGCCATTGTTGAAAAAGTCCTACAGTCACTCCAGAAAGCAATCCCCGATTTAAGTAGCTATCAGGTTGACATAAAGGAAACAGCGAATAATAGAATTACCGTTGTGTTACGAAAAACGGATGGAAAGCTTGCTAAAGTGGCAATCAACAAGGAAACAGGAAGTGTAGAAGTATTCAAGTGGTTTAAAGGAGACTCCACAGAGCAAGTTCCATCAGAAAAGGTCGCTAAAGAAAAGGCGGATCTATTTTTAAAAGCCCTACTCGGTGATCATAGTGAAGAATACCAGCAGATTGCGATAAGTGAGGTAAAACGACCACAAAGTGGGTACCTAGAGTTAGATGTTAAAGGAATGAATGTCTCCTACCAGCAGATGAAGAACGGAGAACCTGTTCCTTTCGCTAAGCTATCGGTATGGGTGGATGGTTCCGGGAGGATCGTCTCCTATGGGGAACTGAACAAATCAGAGCAAGCGATGCTTACCAAGCTGAAGGAAGCCATTCCTGAGTTAAATACCGAAGCTAGTTTGACAAACAAAGAGGTAGAGTCCTCTGGGTACCATTTTTCATTAGCGAATGCTGATAAAGACGGCAACTCGGTAATGATCAGGACGGAGGGAAAAGGTGATTTATTGAAAAGCTACGAATTGGAAAGCCTTCGGGATGAGAGTTTTGAATGGGCGCATAAGTCGTTGACTAATGAAAAAGCGAATCTGTTTTTGCAGCATATGCTCGGAGACGATTTTACCAATTATCAAGAGGCAGGAACACCTGACAGAGCTAGCTACATGCGTTTTTATAACGGACTGCCTGTTCTAGAGGATAATCTTACTGTTGTGGTAGATAAAGGGGGACGTATTCTTTATTACTCGAAAGCTGTAGGCTTGTACGACCTAGCTAGTTTACCTGATCCATCAAAAGCAATTTCCCAGAAAAAAGCAGAAGAAGAGCTAACTCAAAATATGAAACTACGCTACATCGAGCGTTCAGTAGTGAAGCGTGATCCAGTAACACATCAGGTAATAGAAGAACGCCCGTTGCTTGACTATACTCCAGTCGTTTCACATGTACAAATGGGTGAAATTCGCTCACTAAACTGGTATATAGATGCAGGTACTGGAAAATTGGAGTATGGATTAGGTAATAATGGGATTGATTATGATCGTCGTACGAACCATGAGCCAATCAGCCTCAAAGCCTCACAACCAACCATTATCAAAACGAAGGAAGAGGCGGCTCGTCTATTGACAGATCAATTTGGAGTGCAGTTAACTGGTCTTCCATTAAGTGAGAGAGAAGAAGATTCTAGATTTGGAGCAAAACAACATATATTCCAATGGAAAACAAAAAATGAGAAACGCCTTGAGGTGGTTACGAATGCCAAAACAGGTCAGGTTGAGCAAATATATATCCCGAGAGTTGATGGTAAAATTACCGTTTCGCAACAAGACGCCTTAAAGGAAGCGATAGCAACTCTGGAAAAATATGTAGACCCAGGTGTTACGGAGGTACAAATTAGCCGAATCCTGGAGCCAGAAGAGGCTAATCCTGTAAATTCTGGTGACTGGCATTTTTCATTCTTTAAGAGTCACGATGGGGTGCCTGTTCTTGAGCAAGATCTTAACCAGGCTTATGATGTATCAGTTGATCCGTCTACAGGAAAGGTCAATGGGTTCCAAAATCATACGCAATGGAAGGACAAAGTTGTCCTGCCTGATAAGAGTCAAGCAATTCCAGTGAAGGAAGCTGTACAAGAATACCTCAAATTTATGCCGCTTCAATTAGCATATACTCTTAAGGGAGTCGATGAGAAGAAATTATCAGAGCCAAAGTTAATTTACGTTTCATTAAGTACGAAAGAGAACGCTGATAAACATATTTATTTAAATGCTATTACAGGAAAAGTAGAATTGCGATAAATTTAGAGAAAGAATGTAACTGATCATGTTAGTGAGAACGCAAGTCAGTTTACTTTAGTGAGGACAAAAATACACCCTACCCTATGACATTGGGAAGCTTAGTAGAGACATACAGATCTCTCCTAAGAACCAACGTCTACATGAGTGGGTGTATTTTTACATTTTTCTTGTCATAACTAACCCTCACATTGCTTTGCCTATCCAGTCCAATAGTTTCATGAAAAAAGCTGTAATACCAGCGGCCATTAGAGGGCCCACAGGCACTCCTTTAAAAAATACAATGCCTATAATAGAACCGATAACTAAACCTACAATTAACTGAGGGTCAGCGCGTAACATATCCAGCCCTTTTCCGTTTAGATGGGTAGCTAAGATACCTCCTATCAGTGCCATAATCCCGACAACGGTGGTAAACAGTGGAGTTACATCTTTAAGCGATACCTTTTCACTGGCAAACGGTACGAGAACGGATACGGTTAAAAAGAGAAGGCCCAATTCCAGACCACGTCTCTCCACAGATGGAAATAGGCGTTCTAACGAAGTTAATTTTAAGACCAACAATAAGCTGGCTGCGGTAGCAATGATGGGAGAACGACCAATTAGGCCAACAATGATGAGCACTACCAACATAATTTCACCGCTTGCGACATGCATGCTTCATCGAACCCCTGTCCTTTGTCTTCCTCTCAAATTTATGAGCCAAGCAGGGGGAGTATGCATTGTTCCTTGCATACAGGAACGATTTTATAAAGATTGAGCTGACTAGCCATTTCTATGTCTTCTTGATGATGATGTTGCTGTAGACGTTTCCCTGTCTTACTATTCATCATTACTTGTAAGAGGGAGGGAGCAAAAGTCTGATATGCTGCTTGCAATGCTTCAGCTAAATCACATACCTCGATGGCGGGAAGAAAACGCTTCGCCTCTTGCACTAATAAGCCGGCACACAGACCATCCTCTAAAGCGAATTCCATTCGGGTACCAGAACAATATAGAGTGATATCGCGTTTTAACTGAAGGGCCTGTGTAATACAAGCTGTTGCATTTAGAAAAGAGGCAATATACAAATACTCAGCCTTCTCAGCCTTTTGCATGGCACGGGTACCGTTTGTAGTGGTTAAAACTAAATGAGGTGTGTGTTCCCAGTTCACCTTTTTCATGGCAATAGGCGAATTATTTTCATCAAACGAGGCGATTTTTTTACAGTGGCGTTCCCCAGCTAGAAGAGATTGTGATGTACGTAGTGCCATAGCCTGCCCAATTGTCTCAGTAGTACTAATCGCCTGGCAACCATGAGCTAGTGCGCTGACAATCGTGCTAGTGGAACGGAGTACATCAATTACGATGACGGTTCGATGTATAATCTGTTCGGCTCGAATTTCTTCTACGGTGGGAACCACTTCTATTCGCATACTAATCTTCTCCTGTCTTCTAATACCTGATAGGCGGTATCACCACGCAACCCACGACGAAGGGTTTCAAGAGATAAGAGATCAGCGGGAGCGATGTTTCCTAGATTAGCGTCAAGTCCGATCGTCTTCAACAAACCGATCTGTTGGGGCTTCTGAGGAGCTTCCCAGATTAGCCTAGTTGCTAGTGTAGATGCTTGTTGCATGACTTGTTGCACGAATTCCGAATCGATCTCTCCTTGTTTGTTATAAATCCCCACATTTCCGCTTTCACGTGCTTCCACAATGACATAGTCGGCACCAGCATTCACGTCTTTCATGAGTGTAGACAAGAGCATCTCTTGATCAGCACGGAAGGTACTCGCCTTTTGACCATATTCAGAAAATACACGAAAACCCATTTCTCTAGCCATCGAAATTGCATCGTGCCTTTCTTGGATTGAAATAGGCATGCTGCCATCTGAAATTTCCACTGCATTAAATCCAGCATCGCGTATTCGTTCCAGATATGTTTTTATCCCATCCTGCGTATAGGCTATTTCAAAAAAGGTTCCACCTGGCATAACCGCAATATCTAGAGAGAGAGCTAGAGTTAGCTTTTCTTCTAGCACAGAAAAGGGATAGAGAACGGAGGTTCCGAAGCCTAGTTTATAAATATCAATATAGGAGGAAGCGGTGTGTAGCAAGTCTTTCATTGCGTGTAAGCCTAATCCTTTGTCTATTACCATTGTAACTCCGGTATGACGTGGCTTACATTCTCGGGTACAGGATGGATCTACCCATTGAGTCGGCCAGAACGTAGTCTCTTTTTCCATTAGCAAGCTCTCTCCAATCCATAGGCATTTGTTTTACCATATGCAATCTGTGTCTACATGGTCGAAGAGGTATGAGCCTATCTATTTTTGATTGGTAAAGGACATAACATCGGACAAGTTGCATAGAGTGGGTAAGAGAAGGGAGAGACGTGCATGTGGGAAAAAGCAATTATTGGGATGGCGTCCCTACGATTGTTGTCCGGCAGTCTGGAAATTATTGTAGCTTTGCTAATCCTCAAGGTAAATCAAGTCGATAAAGCGTTGATCTATAATTCCGGTTTAGCGTTGGTTGGTCCCATGATCTTACTCGCAACTACTACGATGGGAATGGTAGGTATATCCGACAAATTGTCACTTACGAAAATATTATGGATCTTTATCGGGGTGACTTGTATTTTGATTGGCGTAAAAAGTAAATAGTGGTCGATGGTTCTGGGGAATACTACCCACTAGCATAAGTGAGGAGGAATTCTTATGGATCATGTAGAACAGCATTTAGCTTACTTACAAGGATTAGTGGAGGGATTAGACCCAGAACTAGCAGGGTTAGAAGAAAAAGCTTTGTACAGACTTGTACAGCTTTGTGATGATCTGGTAGCGGAATTGAGAACGATCCATGTACGTGTGGAAGAATGTGAACAATATGTTGAAGCCGTAGATGAAGATTTAACCGACTTGGAGTACTTGCTATATGATGATGAAGAATTTTACGAAACGGTGTACGAAGACTATCAAGAAGCGATGAATTACCGAGACCGATTCTCGGATTTGGACGACTCAGACGAAGCGTATTATTACGAAGCGCTTCACACGGCTGACAGGAAAGGGATTGTTTCCCATGTACATGAAATAGAATGTCCGCAATGCAGAGAGGTTTTAATGGTGAAAGAAGAGGTTGATCCTGAGGGCTATCATTCCTATGAAATAACGAATCGCTACCATCAGGATGTTCATAATCCTTCATAGCCCCATTTTTACAAGTAGAGATAGGTCACTCTAGCAATGGGAAAAGTTGTACTAGTTTTCCTTGTTTCTTAGTCATAAATGTTGTCCCTCCCTGCATAGGATGAGATAAGTCTGAGTGGACAAAGGGGAGACTTTATGAAACATATCTTGTCTTTGTTGCCGACAGAGATTCGCGCCGTGATAGCCGCTCTGCCTGTAAAAGTGCAAGAACATGTAGAAGAGATTCGACTACGTCAAAACTTACCTATGGAAATCCGTTACGGACATCAGGCTAGTTATGTAACACCCACTGGTCAGCTTACAGCCAATTTTCGCCAAGGGTGGATGTTCCGTGAGGATTCAAGCGTGAAACTGCTTAATCAGATTAGCCAGCACTCGCTTTATGCGCTGGAGGAAGAGTTGAGGCGGGGCTACATTACGGTTGTCGGGGGACATCGTATCGGTATTGCTGGCAGAGTGGTTCTAGAGCATGGAGATGTCAAAGGGATACGAGATATTACCAGTTTCAATATAAGGATTGCACGTGAGAAAAAGGGAGTTGCTAGGGACGTTCTAGCCTATTTGTTTGACCAGGGGCAATTCCTATCAACATTGGTGATCTCACCTCCTCAATGTGGCAAAACAACATTACTCCGTGATTTGGCTAGAAGCATTAGTTACGGTAATGAGTGGTCTTCTAGCAAAAAAGTGGGGATTGTAGACGAACGCTCCGAAATAGCAGGTTGTTACAATGGTATTCCTCAACGAGACGTAGGGCCGCGAACCGATGTGTTGGATGCTTGTCCTAAAGCGATTGGAATGATGATGATGATTCGTTCCATGTCACCTGACCTTATTGTGGTGGACGAAATCGGAAGACAGGAAGACAGCGAAGCTATATGGGAAGCTTTGCATGCAGGGGTAGCCGTGTTATGCAGTGCTCATGGAATAGCGCTTGAAGATATCGCGAAGCGGCCTACGATTTCTCGTTTAATCACGGAAAGGGTATTTAAACGGTACGTGATTCTTAGTCGTGAACACGGAGCCGGCACAATTCATGGACTATATGATGAGCACTTGCGATCGATTCAAAAGGAGAATGTCATATGCTTAAGATAGGGGCAGCTATCGTAGTGCTATTGTCAGCCTCTCTGATTGGTGTCCAGCTAGGAAAGCGTTATAGCGACCGGGTTAAAGAATTAAGAGCTTTGCTTCATTCATTGCAAATGTTAGAGACGGAGATTGTTTATGGAGCTACTCCTCTCTCGCTAGCCTTTGAAAAAATTTCTGTTCGAGTGATCCAAAGCGTTGGGAATCTGTACAAGCGGGCTAGTGAGCTTTTACAAACAAAAGAAGGCGAATCCACCCAAATGGTTTGGCAAACCGCATTAGAGCAGACATGGGACTCTACAGCATTGCGAAAAGAGGAGAAAGAAATTTTAAAGAATCTAGGCTATGTGATGGGAAATTCGGATCGAGAGGACCAGAAGAAGCATCTGCAACTAACCGTCTTTCATCTGCGAGGTTTAGAGGAAGAAGCGAAGGCAGAACAGATTAAGTATGAAAAAATGTACAAAAGTTTAGGATTTTTAGGCGGACTTCTCATTGTCATACTAATGATGTAAGAGCGAGGTGTGGGGCGTGGGCTTTGATTTGACTCCAGTGTTTCAAATTGCCGGCGTTGGGTTTATCGTTGCGATTATTCAGACGGTACTGAAAGCCTCAGGAAAGGAAGACATTGCTCAATGGGCGACATTGGTTGGATTTATCATTGTATTGTTTATGGTAGCGCATTATCTGGGTGATTTATTTACCGAGGTCAAACGAGTCTTCCTTTTTAATTAGGGGGTGGGGAGCCGATGGACATCGTACAAATTGTCGGTCTGGGCTTAGTAGCAACGCTTCTCGCCCTAGTCATCAAAGAACAAAAACCCTTATTCGCCTTTTTGTTGGCCGTAGTGAGCGGTGTCATCATTTTTACCTTTTTAATTGGCAAGATTTCTGATGTTATTCGTGTTTTGGAAAAGTTAGCAGTCCATGCTGACCTCAATCTTGTTTTTCTTGGAACGATCCTAAAGATTATTGGGATTGCCTATATTGCCGAATTTGGGGCTCAGGTGACAAGAGACGCTGGACAAGGGGCGATCGCCTCCAAAATTGAATTAGCGGGTAAAGTGCTTATTCTTGTCATGGCGGTTCCCATTATTCAAATTATTATTGAAACAGTAGTCAATTTACTGCCTGCATAAAGGGAGGTGAGGATGAACGGTGGCACAAAGATGTACCCTCTTGCTCCTGTTTCTTCTGCTATTCTTTGCAGATGGTGCCATCGCAGCAGCATCAACCCCCGAGAAATTCTCGCCGGTAGAAAAAATGGTCAAGCAACAGGCGGAGCACCTAAATCTGCAACAAATTGAGACCTTTTGGAAAAAGACATTAGACCAATACGAGGGATACCTGCCAGATCTGAAACAAAAAGGTTTCATGCAATTACTGATGGAGGATGGTGGGTTATCGCCATCTGGCATGTTTAAAGGGATTCTAAAATTCTTCTTTCACGAAATTCTCATGAACGGGAAGCTACTCAGCTCGATCATCATCATTACCGTATTTGCGATGCTACTAGAATCCATGCAGAATGCTTTTGAAAAAAATACAGTATCTGTTGTAGCCTACGCTATTGCTTACTTGGTTCTGATGGTGCTTGCGATGAATAGCTTTCATGTGGCGATTACCTACGCTAAGGATGCAATCCAAGGGATGTCAGACTTTATGCTCGCCATGATACCTCTTGTCCTTGCCTTGCTGGCCTCCATGGGCAATTTAGCTTCAGCAGCTATGTTCCATCCCATTATCGTCTTCATGATCAATATAAGCGGTTTTCTTATTTCCACGATAATCTTTCCACTTTTATTTCTTTCAGCAATGCTTTCAATTGTGAGTCTATTCTCAGAAAGGTATAAAGTAACCCAATTAGCTATATTGCTTCGAAATGTAGCCATGGGAGTGATGGGTTCCTTCTTAACTATCTTTCTTGCCATTCTAAGTATTCAGGGAGCTACCTCAGCCATGGCAGACGGAGTGACGATTCGAACAGCAAAGTATATCACAGGTAATTTTGTACCTGTGGTTGGGCGAATGTTCACGGATGCAGCAGATACGGTCGTAAGTGCTTCTGTGCTAGTAAAAAATGCAGTGGGACTGGCTGGTGTTTTCATTCTACTACTTTTATGTGCTTTTCCAGCTATGAAGATTCTCATATTGGCTCTGATTTATAATTTTTCCTCAGCGGTTCTGCAACCGTTGGGAAATAGCCCAATTATTAAAGCTCTAGGAACTATCGGTAAAAGTCTACTGTATGTCTTTGCAGCCCTAGCAACAGTTGGATTGATGTTCTTTTTGGCCATCACCATCATTATTGCAGCTGGAAATATATCCTTGATGGTTCGGTAGGTGAAGTGAAATGGAATGGTTAAATCTCTGGTTACGAAAAGTTGTTCTACTAGTGCTGTTAGCCGCCTTTCTGGATCTCATCTTGCCCAATACGAAGATACAGCAATACGTGAAAATGGTGATGGGTCTTATTATTCTGTTAACAATCATGTCGCCGGTCTTCTCGATATTTCAAATTACACCAGATGAATTAGCTACTAAAATTGGTATTTACCAAAACGAACAGGAAAAGACCGAGAAACAGTCACAGTGGGAGCAATTAACACAGAAATTGGTTCAACATAAAGATGCTCAAATGACCCAATACGTCTCATCACAATTAAGTAACCTACTTACTGAAAAGGTAAAGCAGACTTATGGAATAACACTCTCGGATGTAGCGATTCGATTTGCATCACCTGACTCTAAAGAACAAGTGATCAAAGAGATTACAGCAACGATTAGTTCAGGTCAACACCCTACAAGTCCACCCAAGCAAGAGCGACAAGAAGATACCATTACACCTATTGAGAAAATTACGCCGATCCAATCTGTTGAAATCAACCTAAATGATCAACGAGAGGGAATTGAGAGAAAGAATGAAGCTATCGAAGCTTCTGCTTCAGTGGTTAAACAAGACCCACTTCATGCAGAAATTGCGGCGTATATTGCCAAGGAATGTGGTGTGGAAATAAAGCAGGTCGAAGTAATTGCTCCCAAACGGGAAGCGGAAAAGCGCTAATTGGGCGGTATCTGAAAGGGGGGACCCATTATGCTGAATTCACTAAAGAAATTGATACAATCCAAGGATGAGCCAAAAAAGATGAAGCCGCTTCATTATTTTATTATTCTGCTTTGCTTAGGGGCGGCATTCATGATTTTCACTGACTTTTTGTCGTTCACCCCAGATATAGCACGCGAACAAGAAGGTAATTATAGTTCCATACAGCCTCCTGACGATCCGGCTAAAAGCGCACCCGCTTTCTCTTCTAATGCAACAGGTGGCGACTTAATTCGAGAATACGAAAATCGTTTTGAGACCCAACTTAAAGATATTTTAGAAAAGGTAACTGGAGTAGGCTCTGTAGAAGTGATGGTGAATCTCGATTCGACTCCAGAAGTGGTGGTTGAGAAAAATCGGGAACAACGCCAAGCTACTACAAACGAAACCGACAAAGAAAAAGCGACCCGCGCTCAAAGTGACCAATCCCGCAACGAACAGGTAGTTGTCATGAATGGTTCCAAACAAGAACAGCCTGTCATAGTGAAAACCTTAAAACCTAAAGTGAGAGGAGTGCTGGTTGTAGCAAAAGGAGCCGAGAACATTCAGGTGAAGGCTTGGATTACAGAAGCTGTGCAAAAAACATTGGAAGTACCCGCTTATAAAATTTCTATTTTACCCAAAAAATAGTAGGAGGGATTTCAAATGATTTTACGTAAACAAACAGTCTGGTTGTTGACAATGCTCGCAGTAATGGTCGTGCTGTCTGGATATTATATGGTAAAAGGTCCAAACGACCAGGTGCCGGCAACCACCGATCATAAAGAAGCACAAAAGGAAAATCAATCGATTACAGGGATTGAAGTAGATACGAAGCAATTAGATCAACCAATGCCAGATGCAAAACCGGTTGAAAGCAAAGAAGAAGTAGATAAAGCTACAGCACAAGCTACCGCTAAAGATGCTGAGAAGTCGAATCAGAAAGCTACAAATAAAACTCCAGGAGCAGCCACAACACCTGATGTTACTGCATTACCTGCACCAGAAGCAGCCGACGTTTTCCAAGGATATAAGCTTAAGCGTGAGGCAATGACCCAATTACAAAAAGATGAGCAAACGGCCATTATGACCAACTCAGGTTCGACTCCACAAGCGATTGCAGAAGCAAACGCACGTTTAGAGGAATTATCTACCCTTGAGCAGCAAACACTAGCGTTAGAAGAGTTAATCAAAACCAAGGGTTATAAGGATTGCGTAGTGAATACGCAAAAGGAGAGTGTCAGTATTATTGTTCAGAAAGATAAGGTGGATTCAAAAGAAGCAATTAAATTGATTGCTCTTGCCAAACAACATTTAAATGTTCCAGGCAAAAATATTACAGTTAGTTTTCAACCCTAAGGGGGGAAAAAGGATTTCTTTCTCGAATCTAGATATGGATGAGAAAGAAATCCTTTCTTGACGTTCGCGTGACAAAAAGTTACCATAAATTTTATGACCAGCTCATAACATGCAATCATAATTGTCATTCCGATCGACAAAAGAGCTGAATTATTGAATGAACAAAGGGGTGCTAAGTAGTGTTTAAACTGCATGAGATCCGTGAAATTATCAAATTGCTGGACCAATCCTCCATTAAAGAATTTGAGCTTGAGGCGGATGGCTCTAAGCTCTCTATTAAAAAAAGCGGCGGAGTAGAAGCATCTCAACCAGTTGTTGTACGCTCTGAGCCTGTTGCTTATACATCAGCTCCAGCCGAGCAATACACACTGAAAATGGAAGCTGCTGCTGCACCACAACAAGCGCCTGTAGCACCAGTTGTTGCGGCTCCACCAGTAGAAAATGAAGCTAATTTGCATAAAATTGTTTCTCCAATGGTAGGTACATTCTATACATCTCCAGAACCAGGAGCACCAGTCTATGTAAATCCGGGTGATCGAGTTACGCCAAACAAGGTTGTTTGTATTGTAGAAGCAATGAAATTATTTAATGAAATAGAAGCAGAAGTGACTGGCGAAATCGTCAAAGTCCTAGTAGAAGATGGACAACTGGTTGAATATGGTCAACCTTTATTCTTGGTAAAGGCACAATAATTGGAGGAGAAACGCGATGTTTCAAAAGATTCTCATTGCCAACCGCGGTGAAATTGCCGTGCGCGTTATCCGTGCATGTCGCGAATTAGGTATCCAAACGGTTGCTGTATACTCGGAGGCAGATCGAGAAGCCTTACATGTTAAGCTCGCTGATGAAGCTTACTGTATAGGGCCTACTGCTTCAAAAGACAGCTATTTAAATATGGCAAGTATCATGAGCGTTGCAACCAAGGTGGGAGCAGATGCAATTCATCCAGGATATGGATTTTTGGCGGAGAATGCTGACTTTGCTGAGATCTGTTCGGCTTGTAACATTACTTTTATCGGACCAGATCCAGAAGCCATTACAGGCATGGGGGATAAATCCACAGCTAAAGATACCATGAAGCGTGCTGGAGTTCCCACTGTTCCTGGAACGGACGGGCTAATCGAGAGCATTGTTGAAGCATTGGATACAGCAAACGAGATCGGTTACCCTGTTATGGTTAAAGCTACAGCAGGCGGCGGCGGTCGAGGTATGCGAGTAGCTGTAGACGCCGAGGATTTAGAAAAAGCAATTCGTCAAGCACAGAATGAAGCGAAAACGGCATTTGGAAATGCTGGCGTCTATTTGGAAAAATTCGTAGAAGGTCCTCGTCACGTAGAAATCCAAATCATGGGCGATAAATATGGTAATGTAGTTTATCTTGGAGAGCGTGACTGCTCAATTCAACGACGTCACCAAAAATTAGTCGAAGAAGCTCCATCTCCAGCGCTAAGCCAAGAGCTACGCAAACAGATGGGAGAGGCTGCCGTAGCTGCTGCTAAAGCGGTACACTATCATGGAGCAGGTACTGTAGAGTTCCTCTTGGACAAACATGGCCAGTTTTACTTCATGGAAATGAATACTCGTATTCAAGTAGAGCATCCGGTAACTGAAATGATCACGGGTTTAGACCTTATTAAAGAGCAAATCAGTGTAGCATTTGGCAACTATCTGTCCTTTACACAGGAAGATATCGTACTGGATGGCTGGTCAATGGAGTGTCGTATCAATGCTGAAAATCCGGCAAAGAACTTTATGCCGTCACCGGGAAAAATTGAGGGCTACTTAGCGCCAGGTGGATTTGGTGTTCGTATTGATAGCGCTGCATATCCGGGCTATTCGATTCCGCCATATTATGACTCCATGATTGCAAAGGTAATCGTTTGGGGGAAAACGCGTGAGGAAGCCATCGAACGAATGAAGCGTGCGTTGCAGGAATTTATGATCGAAGGCGTTCATACGACAATCCCTTTCCATTTAAAATTATTAGAGCATGAAGTTTTCATCGGTGGACAATTTGACACAAAATTTTTAGAGACATACGATCTTCATTTGAATGATCTCTAGGAAGTTTGCAAAAAAACATACCCCGCTGTTATAATGAGGTGTAATTGAAAAGGGAGGTGCGAAGCGTGGAATTTATAGATGCAGAAGAGACAAAATCAGAGCTTGGAAAAATCCAGATCGCTCCCGAAGTCTTGGAAGTTATTGCTGGTATGGCATCTGCTGAGGTTGACGGAGTTGCACATATGACCGGTGGATTAGTTGGAGATTTCGTTGAAAAGTTAGGGAAAAAAAACGCAGCCCGAGGAGTACGTGTAGAAGTAGGCTCCAAAGAAGCAGCAGTTGACGTTTCCATTATCGTAAAATACGGCCATCGAATTCCTGAGGTAGCTCGTAACATTCAAGATAGCGTACGTAACGCAATTGAAGCGATGACTGGGCTATCAGTGGTGGAAGTGAATGTACATATCATCGATGTTGAATTAAAATCCGAGGAAAAAGTACAACCAGCAGCAACTCCACCTGCTACACAAACGGAAGAATATCAGCGGGTTCGATAAACCTTATTAGGAGTGCCCCCAGCTTAGGGGGCATTTTTCCTACTGGTCGAGCATGCTGATCAGAGTTCTTTGCTGGTTGATGTTTCCTACAAAGGAGAGGCGCGCATGAATCTTTTTGACCGGTTTATCCTAACGATTTACAGTATTGCGCTCACAGCGGGCTCAATTATTGCGATTGGTGTCATTACTCGTTTAATTCAGCCGTACTATGTAGAAGCGGTGCTTAATGAACTGTATAATACGGATATGATTAACATTCCCTATCTAATTGTAGCTGTCATCTTTTTGGTGATTAGCGTTCGATTTATTTTTAGTGCTTTTCCACAGCGAAAGGTACGAGAAGAAAAAGGGATCTATCAACGTAACGAGAATGGAATGGTAAATATCAGCTTTGCAACAATCAAAGCGATTGCAGAACGCGCAGGGCGAAAGGTTCGCGGTGTTCGCGATCTTACAACCACAATTCGCTCGATGGAAAACGGGAATGCAATCATTTTGAAAATCACTGTAGATGGTGAATCCCCTATTCCTGAAATGACGCAAACGTTGCAAACCGAAGTAAAACAGCAAGTGGAAAGCATCGCTGGCGTTGACATCGCAGAGGTGACTGTTGTGGTAACGGAAGTCGTCTCAAAGGAAAATAATGTCGCCGTTCGAAACAGAAAGTTGGATTAGAGGGTGAATAGGATGCTTTGGGAGTTATTATGGGAACATAAGGGGAAACTGTTAGGAGTACTGGCTGGTTTTCTTTTTGGTATCATTTATTTGTTGGTGGGTTTCTGGAACACGCTGGTTTTCATCGTGTTTATTGGGACAGGCTACTTTATTGGACAAAAACTGGATCGAAAAGAAGACCTGCGAGAAATTCTCGATCGGATTTTACCTGGCAAATTTAAATAGTAGGTGACTAAGTACATGAAACGCAGAATTGCACGCGAAAAAGCGGTTCAAATCCTTTTTCAAATCGACATGGCTGAGGTTGAGCTACACCATGCTTTACATATGGTGATGGAAGACAGCTCAGAAGACAACAAATACCTTTTGTACCTGGTAGAAGGCTCATTAAATAATTTAGATTCCATCGATGAAGCAGTGAAACAATATCTGCGTGGATGGCAATTGGATCGTATTGCAAATGTAGACCGTGCGATTTTACGCCTTGCCTTTTTTGAATTGATGTTTGAAGAGGGAGTACCAGCTCGCGTAATAGTGAATGAAGCGATTGAGCTAGCGAAGCTGTTTAGCGACGATCAGTCTTATCGTTTTGTGAATGGCGTGCTATCTAATTATCTGCAAAGCAAAGAAAGAGTAGAAACTCAAGAATAAATGATAGGTGAAGCGAATGAAAAACGTGATGGTAGGAATTGACACCAGCAATTATCGGACATCGCTTTGCCTTGCAACAGAAGACGGTGAGATTGTCGCAGAAGCCAAAAAACTCTTGCGTGTGAAAGAAGGAGAGCGGGGTTTGCAACAATCGGAAGCCGTCTTTCAGCATGTGATGAACCTTCCTGAACTTTGTCATCAATTAAAATTACAAGAGTATCAAGTAAAGGGAATTTGTGTAAGTGAAAAACCTCGCCCTAAAGATGGGTCCTACATGCCTGTCTTTAAAGTGGGTGAAGGCTTAGGTAAATCACTTTCTTTATTTTTGCGTGTCCCCCTTTACCTGACTACGCATCAGGAAGGTCACATCGCGGCAGGCGAATATACAGCTAGGCAAAGACCTGTAAACGACCGATTTTTAGCTGTCCATTTATCTGGGGGAACCAGTGAAATTCTTTCGTGCCAACGTACTGAAACAGGCTACCTGATAGATATCATTGGAGGAACAATCGATCTGCATGCAGGACAACTGGTTGATCGCATTGGGGTAGCTTTGAAACTGCCTTTCCCTGCTGGGCCTTATCTGGAGGAACTAGCTAAAGAGGTAGATCACGTGGAGACCTCAGTAGAAGAATTCAGAGTGTCCTCTTCTGTAAAAGGACTTACCTTTAGCTTCTCTGGTCCAGAAAATGCTTTATTACGAGCAAACAATGAGGGAATGGCAACCCCTTCCCAAATCGCTCGGGCAACGGAACAGTGTGTGGCTAACAGTTTAGAAAAAGCCTTGCGCAATGCGATTGAAGCTGGTCACGGTCGGGAAGTGCTGATTGTAGGTGGCGTGGCGGCTAACCAATACATACGTGAACGCTTGATTAAACGACTCGAACATCCAGCGGTAAAGGGCAAACTCTTTTTCTGCGACCCTGCTTATACAGGTGATAATGCATATGGTGTAGCTATGTTAGGATGGATGAAAGCTAAAGGCGAACATTAATAGTTTTTTAGTAAATAAAATTCGTCTTTACACCTGTATCCACTTTCCGCTACACTTACTGTATACAGATGAACGAATATGGAGGAGTGACAAATATGACAGCCCAAGTAATCAATGGTAAAGAGTTTGCAAAATCGTATCGTGCACGAATCAAACAAGAGGTAGCAGAACTAGTTGATAAAGGAATTCAACCTGGTTTGGCTGTTGTTTTAGTCGGTGATGATCCTGCTTCTCAAACGTATGTGAACGGCAAAATCAAAGCATGTGAAGAAACAGGAATTTACTCTAAATCATTTCGTCTTGAAAGTACCGTAACACAGCAGGAAGTAGTAGATTTGGTAGAGGAATTAAATCAAGATCCGAACATTCATGGGATTTTGGTACAATTACCTTTGCCTAAGCATATGAACGAGGAAGCGATTATTGATACTATTTCCCCGGAAAAGGATGTTGACGGGTTTCATCCGATCAGCGTAGGTAACTTATGTATTGGTAAAGAGACGTTTCTTCCTTGCACGCCACATGGTGTGATTGAGCTGATTAAAAGTACAGGAATTAGTATGGAGGGTAAGCATGCTGTAGTAGTAGGTCGCAGTAATATTGTAGGGAAACCAGTTTCTTTATTACTTTTGCATGAAAATGCTACGGTTACCATGTGTCATTCTCGTACAAAAAATCTGGAGGAACAAACTCGTCAGGCTGATATATTGGTGGTTGCAGTAGGAATAGCTCACTTAATCAAGAAAGAGCATGTAAAAGAAGGTGCTATTGTCATTGATGTTGGAATGAATCGTTTAGATGGCAAGCTAACTGGAGATGTTTTGTTTGATGAAGTGAAGGAAGTAGCGAGTCATATCACTCCAGTTCCAGGTGGCGTTGGTCCAATGACAATCACAATGCTCATGCAGAACACGGTCATCTCTGCAAAGCGAAAACTGACTGTATAATTGTGGATAGAGGAAGGGAGCGTTTATGAAGCCAGCAGAGGTTATGTCTGTAGCGGAGTTAAACCGCTATGTGAAGCGTATGATGGAGGGAGATCTTAGGCTAGCTGATGTTTGGATTCGCGGAGAGATCTCTAACTTTACACATCATCACAGTGGTCATATGTACTTCACGTTAAAAGACAAAGATTCACGGCTTAAAATCGTGATGTTTGCTAGCTATAACCGTTTCCTTACATTTATACCGAAGAATGGAACCAAAGCGATTGTGCGTGGTTCCATTTCTGTATTTGAAAGGGACGGAGCATATCAATTATATGCAAGAGAATTACAGCCTGATGGGATAGGGGCTTTATTTCTTGCCTATGAACAATTAAAAGAAAAACTGCAACAGGAAGGTTTGTTTGCTTCTGAAAGGAAGCGGGCATTACCCAGGTTTCCGAAAACGATCGGAGTGGTTACATCACCTACTGGAGCAGCAATACGAGATATTATTACCACACTCAAGCGTAGGTACCCCCAAGCAGGAATTATGCTTGCTCCGGCGATTGTACAAGGTGTCGAGGCTCCTGCTTCCATCATCCGTGCTATACGAAATATGAATCAGTATCAAGTAGATGTAATAATCGTAGGTCGGGGAGGAGGCTCGATTGAAGAGCTTTGGGCATTTAATGAGGAAGCGGTTGCCAGAGCTATAGTGGCTTCACAAGTACCTGTGATTTCAGCAGTTGGTCACGAGACAGATTTTACGATTGCAGATTTTGTGGCAGATATGAGAGCGGCAACCCCGACTGCTGCAGCCGAATTAGCCGTACCTCATTATTTGGAGTGGATGGAGCGAATCAAGCAGCTAGATCATCGATTGGCTCGTGCCCTACAAACACAACTTCAAGAGAAGCGCACCCATTTACAAAGATTACAGCAATCGTATGGGTTAAAAAATCCGTTGCGTCGAGTAGAAGAGAGACGACAGCGAATTGATGAGGTAACGTTGCGTCTTAGTGCCATCATGAAAATGAAGGTAGTTCGAAAACGAGAGCAAGTACGCCATGTGAAACAACGGTTAAAACAAATTCGATTAGAGCGACAAGTGGAAGAGAAACGTGTTCAGATCAACCGCATGCATAGCCAATTGACACAGCATATGAAGCAAAAAACTGAACGGTCTCGACAAGCATGGTTGGCTTTGGTTCAGCACCTGGATGCGTTAAGTCCGTTAAAGGTTATGCAACGTGGTTTTAGCCTATCTTATAAGGGTGATACATTAATCAAATCTGTTGAGGGAATTGAAGTGGGCGATCAGCTCATGATACGATATCAAGATGGAAAGATCATGACAACGGTAACAGACATAGAGCGAAAGGAAGAGAACCATGGCTCGTAAAAAAGCAGAACAGGAAACGGAACTTCTATTTGAAGAAGCAATGCAACGGCTGGAAGAAGTGGTGCGTCAGCTAGAAGAAGGTGATGTTCCTTTGGAGAAAGCGATTGATTTGTACCAAGAAGGAATTCAACTATCTCGTCAATGTGCAACGAAGCTAGATGTAATTGAAGCTAAGGTAATTCAGCTTCTAGACCAAGACGGCAACGTATCGGATCGTCCGTTCCATGTGGAGGAGGACTAGCATGAGTTTTAGCCTGAAGGATTATTTGAATGAAAAGATTGCTTTACTGGAAGCGGAATTACCTAAGGCACTATCTACAGAAGGAGTTCCCCCTAATCTGTACGAATCAATGCACTACTCACTGATGGCTGGTGGGAAGCGATTACGTCCTATTCTTGTTCTAGCTGTACTGGAAGCGTTTCATCAACCGATTGAACGTGGTCTTCCTTATGCGACGGCCTTAGAAATGATTCATACTTACTCATTAATCCATGATGATCTTCCGGCGATGGACGACGATGATTTGCGTAGGGGCAAACCGACTAATCATAAGGTATTTGGTGAAGCTACTGCCATTTTAGCAGGGGATGCTCTATTGACCAGAGCGTTTGGATTGGTGGCTAGTTCTTATTTACATCATCCCGAGGTAAAAGCTGAGACAACCGTTCAATTGCTAGCTGAGCTTGGGCAACGTGCCGGTGAACAAGGAATGGTGGGTGGACAAATGGCTGATATTATGGGGGAAGGTAAACAGCTTTCTCTCGAGCAATTGGAGTATATCCATTTACATAAAACAGGGGATTTGCTTGTTGCAGCTTTGCGAGGCGGAGGCTATCTAGCGGAAGCAACCCCTAAGCAATTGCAGGCCCTAACCAATTATGCTGTTAAGATTGGACTAGCCTTCCAGATTAAAGATGACATTTTAAACGTTGAGGGGGATGCTACTTTGCTTGGTAAAGCTGTGGGAAGTGATGCCAGCAAAGAGAAAGCAACTTATCCTGCGTTACTCGGACTTGTAGAGTCAAAACGACGACTAGCGATGCTTGTAAAAGAGGCTCAAGCAGAGCTTGAAGCAGTAGAAATTAATCACCCTGCCTTATTTGCTCTAGCAGAGTATGTAATGGAGCGTGTTAGTTAATTATCTTTATCTAAAGAGAGATATCATCACTCTCTTATGGTTTTTTACATAAGAAAAGGATATAATGCGTGTACGTGTAATTTTTTGTGAATCATAATGTATGATTAGTATGGAAGGTTTGCGACTTAGTGAAAGCGAGGGGTTACAGTGTTGCTTGAAAACATGAAGAGCCCAGATGATCTCAAGCATTTGACAATCTCCCAATTACAGCAGTTGTCCGAAGAAATTCGTCGGTTCCTGATAGAAAACCTTTCTCAAACGGGAGGGCATTTAGCTCCCAACTTAGGGGTTGTGGAGCTAACGATCGCTTTACATTATTTCTTTAACAGTCCCAAGGATAAAATTTTATGGGATGTTGGCCATCAAGCCTATGTGCACAAAATTTTAACAGGACGAAAAGATGATTTTCCGACACTGCGTCAATATAAGGGATTGTGCGGTTTTCCAAAAATGTCAGAAAGCGCTCATGATGTTTGGGAAACAGGGCATAGCAGCACTTCGTTGTCAGGTGCCATGGGCATGGCTAGCGCCCGCGATTTAAAAAAGGAAAATTTCCATGTGATAGGTGTCATTGGGGATGGTGCATTGACAGGCGGTATGGCTTTTGAAGCCTTAAATCACATCGGACATGAAAAAAAGAATGTAATCGTGGTCTTAAATGATAATGAAATGTCCATCGCGCCAAATGTAGGTGCTATGCATAACTATCTGGGAAAATTACGTACCGATCATATTTATAACAGAGCTAAGGATGAGGTAGAAAGCCTACTGAAGGCGATTCCTGCTGTAGGTGGCAAATTGGCTCAACTGGCGGAGAAGGTCAAGGACAGCATGAAATACATGCTTGTGTCCGGCATTTTATTCGAAGAGCTGGGCTTTACGTACATTGGTCCTATTGATGGACATAACCTAGAGCTTGTGATTGATTCACTTCGTACAGCCGCGAATACACGAGGTCCGGTCTTATTGCATGTGATTACAAAAAAAGGAAAAGGGTATCTGCCAGCGGAACAAAACGCTATGAAATGGCACGGTACGGATACTTATAAGATTGAATCTGGTGAAATGATTAAAGCAGTTGCTACTGCACCAGCCTACAAAAGTGTCTTTGCAGATACACTGATTAAGCTAACACAACAAGACGATCGCATTGTAGCAATTACACCGGCTATGCCAGATGGTTCAGGTCTCTTAAAGTATGCATCAGTATATCCAGAGCGAATGTTTGATGTTGGGATTGCTGAACAGCATGCATGTACGTTCGCTGCTGGGTTGGCGACACAAGGGATGAAGCCGTTTCTAGCAATCTACTCCACATTTTTGCAACGTGCCTACGACCAGCTCATTCACGATGTTGCTCGAATGAAGCTACCAGTTGTTTTTGCTGTAGACCGGGCTGGATTGGTAGGAGCCGATGGAGAGACCCATCAAGGTGTTTATGACATTGCTTTTATGCGTGCCATTCCGAATATGGTAATTATGGCACCAAAAGATGAGAATGAAATGCAGCATATGATGAAAACAGCGGCCGATTATGATGGCCCTAGTTCTTTCCGCTATCCACGTGGAAACGGTCTTGGTGTCAAAATGGATGAAGAGCTCAAGGCACTTCCAATCGGACAGATGGAAGTGGTTAAAGAGGGAAAGGGCGTAGCTGTTCTTTCATTTGGGCATATCTATGACGTGGCGGAAAAAGCAATTAATCTTTTGCAAATGGACGGCATCATGCCGATGTTTGTCAATGCTCGTTTTTGTAAACCACTAGATGAAGAATTACTCTTGCGACTAGCTAAGGAAAATATGGATATTGTTACTGTTGAAGAAGGCTGTGTACAAGGTGGCTTTGGCAGTGCAGTCATGGAATTTTATGCTGAACAGGGCTATCATAATATAGTAGTGGAACCAATGGGTGTTCCTGATTATTTTGTTGAGCATGGAAGTGTTAAGGAACAACGACAAGAGATCAGTTTAACAGCCGAAGCAATCGCTGCACGTGTACGCTCCTTACTACCAGTAAATAAACAGAGGGCCTAATAACGACTATGAAAAAAGAACGATTAGATGTCTTGCTTGCAGATCGAGGTCTGTATGAGACCCGTGAGAAAGCAAAACGAGCCGTCATGGCAGGGCTTGTTATTGTTGCAGGTGAAAGATGTGATAAACCAGGTACAAAATTTCCAGAAGATGTTGTCATTCAAGTGAAAGGTGACCTTCATCCTTATGTAAGCCGTGGCGGCCTGAAGCTGGAAAAGGCTATTAAAGAGTTTCAAATTGACTTAACTGATCGGATCATGATGGATATTGGATCATCCACGGGAGGTTTTACAGATTGTGCCCTGCAAAATGGGGCTCGAAAGGTTTATGCCATTGATGTAGGCTACAATCAACTAGCGTGGAAATTGCGTCAGGATGAGCGGGTCATTGTCATGGAACGCACCAACTTTCGTCACATGGATCCGGCCTCTTTTGAACACGAGATGCCAAATATGGCTTCGATTGATGTATCATTTATCTCTTTAAGGCTGATTCTGCCAGTGCTGTACTTGTTCTTACAAGATGGTGGAAATGTACTAGCATTGGTGAAGCCACAATTTGAAGCAGGTAAAGAAAAAGTGGGAAAAAATGGAATAGTCCGGGATGCCACTGTTCATCGTCAAGTGGTGGAGGAGATTGCCGGGTTTGCTACGACATTAGGTTTCCAAGTAAATGGTGTCAGCTATTCGCCAATCACGGGTGGAGAGGGAAATATTGAATTTCTGCTCCATCTTTACAAACCGCGGGCTGACGAGAAAGTAGCAGATCAGGATGAGCCTTGGTGGCTTGCTCGTATTGAAGAAGTAGTAGCCGAAGCGCATAAGCAGTTGAGTTAGAATATAAGCTAATGAATAACAGAACCTCAAATCATTTTCTAATGAATTTGAGGTTTTTTTCCTATTTGCTATCTAAAAAAAATCAATATAGGCTTTCATTGCAAGAAAAATTGATTTGTCCCTACACATCGTCTATAAGATGGGTAAGCAAGCAAAGAATTTGATAAAAAATGAGGAGTGAAGATCATGGAATTTGCGCTGATCATGGCCTTGCTAGGCATTGTTTTCCTTTTACTTGAAAAGGTCAGTTCCCTACAAAAGCAACTAAAAAAAATGGATGTAATCCTACAACAAATTGCTACACAGGTTGGAGTTCCAGATTATTCAGACATCACGAAATCAAGTTCCATTGGAGTTCAAAATCATCCGATAAACACAAAATTAAGTAGGCTACTTTCAGAAGGGAAAAAAATTGAAGCGATAAAAGAAGCAAGAAAAGAGTTGGGACTTTCACTAAAAGAAGCAAAGGATTATGTGGAAAGGTTATAACTTGCATAACAATTAGAAAATTTTAAGCATTTTTACCTATTCAATCTAAGAAGGAAGGCTCAATCCCCTATCCATTATGCAAAAAAATATGTATAATTGTATAAAGATGAACAAAGTGTAAAGCGAATCCATCGTTTCAAGTAAATCAAACGAGTAACCCTCATCTGAGATGATCAGCAAGAATTCATTGGGATAAGATTCGCGAAATCTCCCTGCTAGAAGCAGATGATCAAAGATACTGGGGTGACATTGTGAAGTCCATTGGAATTATCGCAAACAAGGGTAAGCCTAAAGCCCGCGTCGTCGCCCGTGAGTTATTATACTTGTTGGAAGCGCGTGGGGCAAAAGTTTATTTGGAACAAGATTTAGCAGGAGTGATTGGCCGAGAAGATGTGGCCGTATCCCTTTATGATTTTTCAAAATATGTTGAGATTCTTTGCGTGCTTGGGGGAGATGGCACCTTGCTCGGTATTGCTCGACAGTTAGCTGGTCAGAATTTACCAGTACTCGGTATCAATCTCGGTACGCTAGGCTTTTTGTCAGAGGCTGAACCAGATAATCTAACCGATGCCGTAGAGAAGCTATTATCAGGGCAATACTATACAGAAGAGCGAAGTATGCTCACGACTGAACTGTACCGACAAGGTGAACGACTTGCCACTTATACAGCTATGAATGACATTGGGATAACTAAAGGATCTTTCTGTCGAATCATTAAGTGTTCGGTTTATTCAAATGGGTTTTATGTAGGGACTTTTAGTGGGGATGGAATTATCGTTTCCAGCCCGACCGGTTCTACAGCCTATTCTTTAGCAGCTGGTGGTCCAATTGTGGCTCCAAATGTGGCCATGCTCTTGCTTACACCAATTGCTTCTCATTCCTTGACTGCTAGACCCATTGTGTTAGCGTCAGATCAGCGTCTACGAATTGAGGTAGATGCTGTACATGATGAGATAGGACTTTCAATCGATGGGCAGTTTGGTTCTCGTTTAGAGGGCGGCGATGAGATTTTTGTTGAGCAATCCAAGCATGTTACACAGCTAATTAAATGGACACAAGGCAATTTTTATGAATTAATTCGAACTAAATTACAAGGTGAATGGGAGTAAATGTATGAATAAAGGCCAACGACACATCAAAATCAAAGAGATCATCATGAATAATGATATCGAAACACAGGATGAGCTCGTAGAATATCTTCGTTCAAACGGGTACAGTGTAACACAGGCAACTGTTTCACGTGATATTAAAGAACTGCACTTAATTAAAATCCCGATGAGTGACGGTCGTTATAAATATTCTGTACCGACGGACCAGAAGTTTAATCCGTTGCAAAAAATGAAACGTGTGTTACTGGATTCTTTTGTGAGCATTGATTTTTCTGAGAACCTTATCGTACTAAAAACAATGCCAGGAAATGCTAATTCTGTTGCTGTTCTGATTGACAATTTACATTGGAATGAGATAATGGGTTGTGTTTGCGGTGATGATACTATTTTAATCATTTGTCGAACCAAAGAGAATGCAAAAGAAGTGTCACAACGCTTCTTAGACATGCTATAAGGAAGGGTATGCATGATCCACGAACTAACCATACGCAATTTTGCGATTATCAAACACACCACAATCTCTTTTTGTCAAGGGCTTAATATCCTGACAGGGGAGACGGGGGCAGGTAAATCCATTATTATTGATGCGCTTGGACAATTGCTCGGTGATCGAAGTTCAGCAGAGCTTATCCGTTATGGAGAAAAACGGGCAGAGATAGAAGGACTTTTCGAATGTAAGCCTGGTCATCCTGCTTATTCCGTCTGTGAGAGCTTTGGAATTCAGGTCGATCCTGACGGTATTCTGGTTGTACGTCGCGATATTTCTTCCACAGGGAAAAGTATCATTCGTGTTAACGGTCAGCTAATTACCTTAGCAATGTTACGAGAATTAGGTCCATGGCTGGTAAACGTACATGGTCAGCATGATCATCAGGCGCTTATGCAATCAGACAAGCATATTCGCTGGCTAGATGCTTACGGGGAACCCCGCTTGGTCGGGACAAAACAGGAATTTGGTCATTTATATCAAAAGTACCGCAAAGCAGTGCAAGATTTGTCACGAATGGCTAAAAATGAACGAGAATTGATGCAACGCATTGATTTATTAAGCTATCAGCTAAATGAAATTGAAGCTGCAAAATTGACCCCAGGCGAAGATGATAAGCTCATGCAACAACGCAAGAAGTGGGCTAATATTGAAAAAATATTTGCTGGTGTACAGGATGCTTACATGTCTCTATATGGAGACCAGAGGGGACAAGATTGGCTTGGGCATGCCATGGGAGAATTGGAACGGGTGCAACAATATGACGAACAGCTTATCCCGATCGTAGAAACAATTCAAAGTGCCTATTATCAGGTAGAAGATACTGTCCAACAATTGCGTCATATAAAAGATCGTCTTGATTTTGATCCAGCTATATTGGCAGAAGTAGAAGGCAGATTAGATCAGCTATCCGGATTAAAGCGAAAGTATGGTAAATCCGTGGATGAAATCCTGGAATATGCAGCAGGTATCCAGGACGAATTAGATGAAATCCAACATTATGATGATCGTTTGCAACAAATGGAGAAGACACTCCGTGAAGCCGAAGCTGACGTAGCGGTTGAGGCTTTGGAGTTAAGTACGCTTCGCCGTGAGTTAGCGATAGAATTAGCTGACTTAATTGAACATGAGCTAAAAGAATTGCACATGGAGCGAGCCCGCTTTGCGATTGAGATTAAGCATATGCCAGACGAGCGTGGTATTGAGGTGGAAGGAAATCGAGTCAGAGTGAATTCCCGTGGGATTGACGAGATAGAATTTTTGATTGCGCCGAACCCGGGTGAACCACTACGCCCTTTAACCAAGATTGCTTCTGGAGGGGAATTATCTCGTGTCATGTTGGCAATTAAAAGTATTCTAGCTACTACCGAGCAAGTAGGTACTTTGATCTTCGACGAAGTGGACACTGGTGTAAGTGGTCGAGCAGCTCAAGCTATTGCTGAAAAATTGGCACGAGTAGCGAAACATCGTCAAGTTTTATGTATTACACATTTACCGCAAGTAGCTTCTATGGCGGATGCCCATTTTTATATTCAAAAGCAGATGGATGAACAGGAGACCAGCACGACGGTTATCCTTATGTCACCAGAAGAGCGTGTTAACGAGCTTGCTCGTATGCTTGGTGGGGCTGAAGTAACAGAGAAAACAAAAGAACATGCTAAGGAAATGATTCTCCTTGGAAACGAGCGGAAAGCTGTCAATTGAAATTGACAGCTTTTTGTTGTTATAAACAGGTGGCGTGCAGGTAACATTAAATATTAGTAAGTGAGGTGTAGCTGTAGGTGTAGGTAGGGAAGCTAGGAGTGATTGCTGGGTGATACGAAATCACAAAAGAAAATGGATTGGATCTCTGCTCTTACTCTTGACTGCGTTCATTGTTACTTCAACCCCCTTTCATGATGTAACCTCTTTACCCAAAGAACTACGGTTATTTGAAGGTTCCCTTAGCCAATTGAAGCTTTCCGTACCTGTTATGGGAACGCTAGTAAACAGTAACCCCGAAATTTTGCACGTAAACGGAATAGAAGCCCGTGAAGTACACGTCGATTTTAGCCAACCATTGCAAGTAGCACCCAAAAAAGTAGGGCAAGCTCGTCTGCAATGGCGAGTTGGCAGCCTTCCCATTAAAGAAGTTAAAGTTAATGTGCTCCCCGATCTGAAAGTCATACCTGGAGGTCAATCTATCGGTGTTAAACTACAGACTGCTGGCGTTCTGGTAGTTGGGCATCATTTGGTTGACACAGGTAAAGAAAAAGTTTCACCTGGTGAAAGCTCTGGCATTCATGTTGGAGATATGATTGTCAAAATGAATGATCTGTACATTAATGACATGAGTGAGGTAAAAAAGATTGTAAATGAAGCTGGTGCAAAAAATCAATCCATTCAACTCATGGTTGTACGAGGAAAAGAAAAGATCGTTTTGACACTTAAACCAGCACAAGACAAGAAAGATAATCAGTATCGTATGGGACTTTATATTCGTGATTCCGCTGCAGGTGTGGGAACGTTAACTTTTTATGAGCCAGATTCAAAGGCATACGGAGCTCTTGGTCACGTCATTTCTGATGTAGATACAGGACAGGCTATCGTTGTGGGAGATGGACAAATCGTGCAGGCTAGTGTTACTTCCATTGAGAAAGGGCAGAGTGGTAATCCAGGTGAGAAATTCGCCCGCTTTTACAATGAAAATGAAGTGTTAGGCAACATTTCTAAAAACACCCCGTTTGGCATTTTCGGAAAAATGTACGATAAACCCAAAAGAGCAAAACAAAATGAACCATTGCCGGTAGCATTAGCTGAGCAGGTAAAAGAAGGTCCAGCTAAAATTTTAACAGTCGTGAATGGACAAGAGGTAGAAGAGTTTGAGATTGAGATTGTCAACGTTGTAAAACAGCATTTTCCTGCAACTAAAGGGATGATCATTAAGGTTAATGATAAGCGATTACTAGAAAAAACAGGTGGCATTGTACAAGGTATGAGCGGTAGCCCTATTATTCAAGATGGTAAAGTGGTTGGAGCAGTTACACATGTATTCGTCAATGATCCTACTTCTGGCTATGGTTGTTTTATTGAATGGATGCTACAGGATGCAGGACTGACGATAAAGCAGCAACAACCTATGGGTCTCAAGGCGAGCTAATGCTTGCTTGAGACCTTTTTTTACATATGTGATTTTGATGAAACGAACGGAAAGTAGCAAAGTTCTACAGCAAATTACAGGGCAACCCTCATATGAAAATCCGATCATTTATCCTTTTATTCTTATTTGTCGAATCATCAGAGATATCATTCAATCTTTCGTCATGGGCAGGAGTTGAAAATGACCTGTCGAATTATTTACCATAAGGAATCAAGAGAAACGTACTTCTTCACAGGAAAGAAGTGTTGGATCATGCTCTGTGACCGAATGCGTTAAGGAGGAACGGAATTTGAGTAAGATAAGCGTGGTATTAGCTGATGACAATCGTGAGTTTGTAGGTCTTCTTGAAGAGTATATTAACACTCAGAGTGATATGAACGTAAGTGGGGTCGCTTACAACGGAAATGATGTATTAAAGATCGTCCAAGAGCGCGTTCCAGATATTATCATTTTGGACATTATTATGCCTCATCTGGATGGCTTGGCTGTATTAGAGCAAATTCAAGCGATGCGACTAACACCTCAACCCAAAATTATTATGCTGACAGCATTTGGCCAAGAAGAGATCACAAAGCGCGCGGTAGAACTTGGGGCATCTTACTATATATTAAAGCCTTTTGACATGGACATTCTTGCACAGCGAATTCGCCAAATGATCGGTAGCAAGACCTCTTTTATCCCAGTGATGAAAACCTCTTCTATGATGCAAAATAAGGGACGTAATTTAGATGCTAGTATAACCAGCATCATCCATGAGATAGGAGTACCGGCTCATATTAAAGGCTATTTATATTTACGAGAAGCTATTACCATGGTCTATAACGATGTGGAACTATTGGGTTCTATCACAAAGGTGCTATATCCGGATATTGCTAAAAAGTTTAATACAACAGCCAGCCGTGTAGAACGTGCAATCCGTCATGCTATTGAAGTGGCTTGGTCGCGAGGTAATTTGGATTCCATTTCTAGCTTGTTTGGATATACGGTTTCAAATACAAAGGCAAAACCTACGAACAGTGAGTTTATTGCGATGGTTGCAGACAAGCTACGGATTGAGCATAAGGTGTCTTGATGTCGGTACCTACGCTGTTCTCGCGTTAAGCTAGGCGTCCTGTTCCCGTAAATTTAAGCGGAAATTTGGCGGAGATTCCGATAAACTTTTCGTTACGATATCAATAAAGATAGCGTAATCAACCTTTAGCAAGGACCCTAATTTATAGGACGTGTCGTTGTTTCATAGTGTAACCGAAATGTATATCGCGAGGCAATACGCTAGTCCTTCGGGGCTGGCGTTTTTTTTTTGTTCAGAAACTTTCGAATTGTACTTATCACGTTGTCACTGTAAACTAAAGAGAGAGGATTGACTATGAGAGGAGGGATTGCATGGCTTACTTAGGACTAGCTTCTGTGCTATTATTTTTTGTTTCCTTGATAATAATTATTAACCCCAAATGGCTATCAAAAGGGAATTTTGTTTTGACTAGGAAGAGGGGTACTTTGATTCTGTTATTATCCTTCATAGGTTTCATAAGTGCTTTTACTTTAGACAAACCAACAGGCACTTCGTCACAGCAGGTGGCAACTAGCACGGTACAACACGAGGAGCAGACGAAAACAGAAGAAGAACAGTCTAAGATACAAATTGAGGATGCAATTGTAAACAGAGTAACCGACGACGTGAAGAAAAGAGACTTCGTTAAGGACGCGGCAATTACCGTAGACAAGGACCGAGTTAGTCTGGCAGTAATCGTTGACTATACTGTTAATAAAGAGACTGCAAAACGTATCGGCGATAACTTTGTACGCACTCTTGGATCAGCAGCAGGCGGGAAATCCCCAGAAAAGGACTATTATGGAGAGGTCTACGATTATTATGATTTGATAATTACAGTCGCAACGCCTGACGAGACAATAATATCGACAGGGGCGAAGGTTACAATTGTATCCAGTATAAAATGGGATAGCTGAGGAGGGTTTATGACTCCTCGGCTATTTTTTTTCAAAAAGGTACCACGTCTACTAGTCTTAGAGTTTTTCATCAATAAATTTTTATGAAATGTCCCAATTACTACAATCACATGCCCCTATTAGGAGTAAAGGGATAAAAAGTTCTTATGAAAGTGTGCGAAAACAATTTGGCGTCCGTAAAACCAAATAGAAGTCAAAAGTCCAGAGGTGAAACGTTCATGACCGAACAGAATCTTGTATCAGTCGAAACACAATCGGAGTTCTCCGTCACTAGCGGTCGCCGCGAGACCCGCATCTTCCTAAAAATGTACGTTGATGCCGTACATTCCGGCTTCTTAGCGGACATCGGCGATGAAAACTGGCGTACACTCTGCGTTATAGCTTCGTTCATGAACGAGAAGGGCGAATGTTACCCAACGCAAGAGATGATCGCACACAGGCTCGGAGTTAGCCGCCAGACAGCGAACAGGCGCGTCAAACGACTGCTAGAATACCGTTGGAATGGGCGCGAGGTTATTCGGGCTGTGAAGGAGCGAGACGGGAAGGGGCGGTGGGTTAACGCGAGGTATACAGTGCTTCCGATCAGTCACCTTGCAATATTCAACTCGGGATAGGGCGGGTTTGTGTCCATGTCTCACGCGTCTGACACCGATACGTCGGATATGGACAGACTTGACACTAACTATAACTAATCTTTAACAAGAACTAATCTTTAACAAGAAAAAGATAGCGCATCAACCAGTCACTGCGTTCCTTATATCGCGCGGTCAATGTATTAAGAGAAAGGATGCATGCAAAGATTATGACGCGGTAATAGATGTATAAGTGAATTGATAACCAAGGCTAATCAATAGGAGGGATTATACTTTATGGAAATCATCACCGCAATCCAAGCCGGTATCTATTCGCGACACAGTATCCGCACGGACGCCTACTATCGAGAGGGCTACGGATTACTGGTTGTTCCCGAAGGTGCCCCGTTAATGCCGCATAATGTGCTCGCGGCCTATGACGAAGATAAGCTTGATTTTATCGCGTATCACGTCGAATCGAGAGGAGCCTAGTCCAATGCGCATACTCGCCGGAACGTGGCGCCGGTTATCTCCCGCTACAAAACTACGATTACTAAACGCATGGTCACGTAAATGAAACGAAAGTGGGGCGTTTCCTCTTGATAACTTGTTAATGACGATTGTACGACTATATGCGACTTCTGCGTACACTTTCAGGACAGTCACATGATTACGGAAAAGTGTGACGGCATTTGTTCCCGAACTGGCGGTGTGACGTACGCAACGAGTACCTGCGATAGTTTCCACTGTATCCGCGTAAAGGTCACGTAAATAAAACGAATATGGAGGTCATATGATGCGTAAGCACTTCGTCAATCTAACGAATGGAATCGAGGCTATCCCGGTCATCCCGGGCGAGTATTCATTTATCCGTATTCAGTCGACGGCTTGCGAACAGAAACGATGGGACTTCCTTCTTCAAGACCTCGATTATACGTTTCTCATGTCGCTCGCCCTCGGACATACGTGCGTTGTTTACGATTACGGTGCGAGGAAGAACGTCCCCCGTGCGGTTTACCAAGGCTTAGAGTTCATATACTTCGCGCTGAACCGAAGGTGGTTCGGAAAAGAGGTCATACCCGTAGTCCGCGGCCATAACGTCTATCAGTATTTCGACGAGTGCTATCGGAAGCTCACCGATCGGACACTGAAAAAACTAGACTATTTCCGAAAGTTTCTTTTTACGGATGAGATTCGGCTTGAGGTTAAGACAGCATTGACTGAACACGACGGGGACTACCGATGGTACCGTGACTTGCTTGCGGAGGCATCGTGACCCAAGAGACGATGCACCACGGCAAATTGACGCACATGTAATTCCGGAAAGCCTAACGTATAGTGTCCGCCTTCCCATTCGAGCTGTACGGGATCGCGGCGGAATCTAGCACCGGGAGGATTAACGAGATGTCTTCGTGAGAAACGGTGTAAGAAAACGAAATATTCAATATAGTTCACACTCCTTTACCCCGAATTATAGCGGGTAGGGATGGGACAAAAATAACTAATCGGAGGCGGTACGTATGGTAGATTGGGGCGCAATTCGAGTACAGATCGGGATACAAGTAGGTAGGGCAAAAGGGTTACGTGAAGGTGGTGTAGACGAGGTTTCCGTTGATGCGCTGGTAGAGGCGTTGGAATTATGCAAGAACGTAGCACAGCAGGCGGAAAAAGAGGTCACAGAGTTACGTGAACGACTGAGACGTGAAGAGATGAAGGCGAATCTATTCGCGATGTACGCGGGAGCACGCCGATGACAAACAGTGAAGCTATCGGGGAAGTTAAAGAGATGATACAACAGGCGAAGCTTGCACGAGACTTAGGAGTGGAACAAGTATCTATCAACTCTTTTATACGAGTCAGTGCGTGGCTACTGGTTTACATTAAAACTGTAGAAGAGATACAGATGGTAATGGAGAGTTATAGTCCGCGTGCAGATTATGTACGTATGAATCGAGCGAGAGATCATAGTAAGTAAAGAAAAATAAATGTAAATGCCCAAAGAATAAAAGAGCCTCCCTTTAAAGGAGGCATTAGATTAAGTTATTTGATCACATAGCTCAACCTGACAGAAACTTTGTGGTTCAGCAGCGATTGCGGCGCTGGAAAGTGATAAGACCATCAAGGCACTAATTCCTATAGTAAATATCTTTTTCATATAATCGATCCCTTTTAGAAGTGTAGTGATTTAGTTTTCAGAAAAGGTTACCATGCACAAATCTCTTGCATATTCCCTCTAGTAGCTGGTGGGCATTTAGGATGAGGACCTACTGGACAATCCGTCTTACCATTAGGATTGCACAAAGTTGCAAAAGTAGGCTTGGGCGAAATTGTAACCAAGCCTCCAACGATTAAGGTAGCTGTAAGAAATACACCCATTAGTTTCTTCATAAAAAAATGATCTCCTCTGCTGTTAAATTATGTATTAAGCATTATTTATATTATTATATTATTTTTTGTGTTTCAAATTTTTTGAATAAAAGAGCAATAATTTAATAGTATAAAATCTAAAAAAAGATAAATCGGGTGGGAGGTATCGCGATGACTGCGGTATAGTCGTTGATTTAGACGAGAGACAACGCTTTGTAACGAAAGACCCGGAGAGTTTGCGAATAGTGATCGTTGATCAAATAGTTTTATGTCCAATTGCCAATCAAATTAATTACTGCGGATACGCATTTGATGTTGATTACGAAGAAGCAGAGCTCACGAATAAACAAAAAGTACGAATGATTTTTAGCACGAAATTAGAACTTGCGTTGACCGGAGGTGATGCGCTATGACCACGAATATTTGTGGCCGTCCATACGTGTTATTTGACCCCGAGCAGACTGTGGCAATAAAACGAGCTGAACGAAAAGACGACGCGATTGATCGCATCGTAAACGGATTGAACGAAGCGCTTAAAGGCATTGAGGATTACGTTGAAGGCGTTGGACCTGACGAAGAGCTACACTCAGCTCTCAATAACGCGCTATGTAGTTTTGAGTATTGGGCAGGTGTTATATATGACAACGGGGCGCTCTATTCACAAGATGATGACTATTCAATGATCGAATGGAAAGGGGAACGTGGCCTAATATGATGACGCGTGAAGAAATCGGAGCGATACGTGAACGTGCGGAGGATGCGACCGTGGTAATACCGATACAGACGCTAACGGGATATGGTAGTCACAACGCTGTAGTAAATGAGTACCGTACGGACGAGCAGTTTATCATTCGCGAAGACATACCGAAGTTAATAGCGGAGATCGAACGATTACGTAACGTTATATCGCGGATAAGATGTGAGTGCGGTAATGAATTGGGAAGCGGATGGTTCGACCGCGGGAGTAACGGAATCTATTGTGAATATTGCGCAAGTTACGATGAGGAGGGCGACCGATGCTAAACCGTATCAAACTCGCCTACCACGCTTGGCAATTAAAACGCGCGGTCAAACGACGGATAGCCGCAGATAGAGCGTACACACGACACTTCTGCGAATGGCACGCGCTACGATTACGGAAAGGGGACAACTCTCGATGACAAAGCGTAAACTCCAGCCTGCCAAGGCGTGGCGTGAACGGGAAGTTTCGGATTGGAATACGACTACATTTACCGAGTATCTACGTGATCGACACGAGGAACTCTACGGACTCCCTTACGTTCCAGCCCGTGGCTGGCGGTCCGAACAAGGCATGATTAAACGGATGATTGACGAGCACGGAACGGAAGTAGTCAAACGGTTTATTGACGGGTGCTTCCGCGAGTATAAGCCAACGCGACAGTACCCAACGTTGACTTTTACGTTTATGTATACGTATATGCGGGCGCGGGTACTGGCGATGGTATTACGTGAAATCAAACGGGAAGAGATTAGTGCTAATAGCGACATGAGAGTGGATGACTTAATAGACTGGTTATGATTCGGGTCAAGGTCCGGGGAAGGGGCAATAACCATATTCGTTAGCAACTCTCTCAGGACGCATGTAATCCCAAAAACACATTCTAACGTTGAAAACGGGGGAATCCGGTGGGAAGAGGCAAAATTCCCACCAACTATACAACAAACCTCTTTCGCATCCTGTCATGTGGCAAGCTACACCGTAATATGCAGTCTTAACCCAATCGAAATCATAGCACCAAACTGTATGCTCACAGGGTATTCCAAAAGAACTAAGCCAGTAACATGCATCCCGGGTTGCTTTCCAGTGAAACGGAAATGGCATTTAAATTCACCTCCTACACCTATGTATGCGCTTAGTTCCTCCTTGGATAATCGCGGATTATTTTAAGCTTATGTAATAGGTTTACGGGGGTGAGCAAAATCGGCTCATTATACGCAGTTTACTGTCGGAGGATGTTGTACGAGGAGGAGAAACGAGTGCGAGCGAAGGAGAATGTAAAAGCTACTGGATGGTTATAAAACAAATAAAGGACTGCTAGAACAAGTCCAGCAATCCCTGTAAATACTAATTCCATGTGCACGTTCCTTTATAAATTCCTACCCAGTAACCCGGTTTGTAGTAGTCTGTAGTGACTCTATCAAGCTTTAAGTCTGTGATTGTGTAGTTTTGGCCTTTATAGTCGGCAGCTGTTGTAGGGACGTCGGAAGATTTAGGGAACTTCGACGTGGGCCAATACACTTGCACCTCATCAGGACATTTTGCCATGATCGTACTTTTACTACTAGTGGAATCTGCGTGTACGACCGATGCTCCAAAGAGAAGAGGGATTGCCACCATAGAAGTTACTATAAAACTAGAAATCTTCATGATATAACCTCCATTCAAGAGTGATGTAGATATTATATTTACTTCCAAAATGAGGTAACCAATAAAAAGTTGCAAATTTGTGAACGATTAAGGGGGTTATGTGATTGAGTATAGGGACAAACTCACCACACTGCATTCTACGTGAACCCTGCCGCCACACCGCCGACCCGACCGCCTGCACTCGACTATGCCCGTCCTTCATCGCTATGCACGGAGCCAGCGGAACAGGGGGCCGAGTAGCCGCCGCCTGCATCCCGAGTGACTATGCCCATGTAACCGTCGAGACGGCACCGCCACGCGTTGATCATCGCGATATCTACACGAGTATAGAACTTTACGTAACGACATTTATCCGCCAATTTAACGAGGATTCTGAACGTTCCGAACGTATTAAATCGTTGTATCTATTCTCGTATGAACCCGGCACAGGCAAGACAACGACAGCGGTCGCCATTGCGAACGCATACCTAACAACGCACTATATCGGCTCGATACAACGGGGAATCCAACCGTTACAGCGACCGGTATTTTTCCTCGACGTGAACGAATGGCAAGAGAAGTATAACGAGTTCAACCGTAAGCACGTTCCTGCGGATATTGCGGAGCCTGCCGCGCGAGTATACTACGACTGGATGGCGCACGCTAAAAAGGCTCCGTTCGCTGTGCTGGACGATATAGGCGTGAGGGACGCGACAAGTGCGTTCAGGGGCGATCTGCACACGGTAATTAACGCGCGTGTCACCAACGGACTGCCTACGGTTTATACGTCGAATATTCCGGTAGACGAGCTCGCGAGCTTGTACGATAAGAGGCTTGCGGATCGTGTGCGGGATCAGTTAGGCGCCGAGTCCCATAGAAATTCGACCAACAACATACTCCCTTTCCGCTATTAACTTTATGGGAGTTAATCCAAAGCTAACCCATGAGTATGTGGTGCCTTGCGGAATTGACTTTGTTGATTGAGATATCATCTTTCCTGTATCGTCCCATATGGCAATTGTTACATTTTCAGAATAAGGATTCCCATTGCTGAGTTTTACCTCTATCGCGCATAAAGTGATGTCCTGATTAACCGTAAACCCGTTTGCGTACTGTTCCATATCACCAGTAGAACTCATAGCAACTCCTGCATCAGAAAATATAACTGTACCTTTGCTCAAAGGTCTGCACCTTCTCTCTGATGATGTCTGTTACTTAGGCTTATAAATATTCTTTCAAATGTCATCTACAAAACCACCAGCCTTTTATTAGCCTCGTCATACCAGCCTTCTGTTAGTGTGATATCGTCTAAGGTAGCGAAGTTTTCAAAGAACACGTTATCCGTAAAGTTGTTAAACACCGCGTCCTTTATCGTCTTCACATCAATCTGCAAAGCCGAAATAGCCACTGTGTGCTGTTCCAGTAGCTTGTGCGCATCGTCTATTCCTTTTTCCCATCGGTTGACGTCGCCCTCCGTGATATCATCCTCGAACTCCCAGTCTAGCCGTGCGTTAAACGACATCAACGCGCCCCCTCTCGAATAGCAAAATTGAACCGAAATTCCAAACGTTGTCCTTCGCTAACCGGAACATCCGCCTGCCTCTCCGCAATCAGTCCACCCGCTTCATCGTACAGTCTTAATGAAGAAACTCGCGCAATCCCTTTGACTGATTCTGTCCGTATGGTCACCGTCGCTCCATTCCGGTTGATACTCCGAATAGGCACCGTTTGGTTATTCAACACGATTGTAGTCGCACGGGCCGCGATATCTTCCGCAATCCGTTCAAGGTATTTTCCGTCCATCTATAGCGTCACCTCCCGTTGCTCCTTACCGATCGTATCCCCGACACGTAGCTCGCCGATCGTCCGATACTTACGCAGATTAACCGTCACTTTATCAACCACTTCGATTACTTCCCGTGGCATGGGCGCGAGTACCACATCGACATGAGCCGGCGCCATTTCGCGGAGGGCAACGTAAGCATCGTATAGATTCGGTGGAATATCGCCACCAATTACGATAATGACTGTATACTTACGCGGCTCCTCCTCGGCCATGGCGTCAGGAAAGAACGCATCAGCGATAGATTCGAGTACAGCCAATGTAACCGTCCCTGTCCCGCGTAACTTGGACTTGATGACAGCACGCCGCTGTTCGATTGGTTTAGTCAGATCGGTGGGCACCCTGACAACGGCCTCCCATCTCGTAAGACCCCACGTTGCCGTATCCACGAAGAATTGGTCGGTTAAGTCTCGAATCCCCTCGTGCAATAACGCAAACTCCTCCGACTCTCGCTCAATTATGTTATTTATGTCCCGTGATTCTCCGTAGTGGATCGTTGGCAATGAATCGAGCATACGGCGTTTAATTACGTCATTCACTGAGCGTCACCGTCCCCAGTACCGCAATAGAATCGGTGCCTATCGTTATATTTTCCTCTGCACCATTAACGGTCAGATCGGCATAATCAAGTACTGAAGCCGCACCTCCGACCACACCGGCAACCCGCGTAAACCGTACAACTGAGTCAATCAGCGCGAGCTTACCGAGATAATCCGTTAGTGCTTTCGTCACTTCTTCGCGTGCCTCTTCGATGGTGTGGCCGCTGACCAACGTTATCTTTGCTATTACGTCGATCGGTATTTCGGTCACACCAACGACCGTCACTTCCGCACATGCAGGCCGCTCTTTTTCGATGTAAGTCGTTACCTTGTCGATTAGTTCTTGGGAGGGCGCTCGCTTCCGATCGTCTAGCAAGACGACTTTTACCGTTCCCGGCCCGGCCCACACCTCGTATACTCTCGCGTCAGAGATGCCGACGACATCAAGCGCCCACTTACGGTAATGATGGCGGTTACCCGACGTAATAGGCTTTCGGACGCGATCGAGATACCGTTCAAGTAAGGCGCCGTCTGCTTCTTCGTCGATGCCGCCTTCGAAAGGCAGATCGTTTGTAACGCCGGTTATCCCTGTGATATTGCCCTGCGTTAATTTGATTTCGCCGGCTCCCACATTGCCTGACTTGCCGCCCTCGATGGCTTTCGCGGCTAACGTAACGGTACCATTTAAAATGACGCCGAACTCCGTTACTTCGAAGTAAATCGGCTCGTCACCGTCAGTAGAGACTTCGGTAGCTACAGGGATTTCAGTAGACTCATGACCGTAAATTGTAACGGTCCCCTTTGCCTTTTCGGAGGGCTTTCGGTAGACACCGAGTTCGGCGCATCGACGTGTCAGCCACTCGTTGTAAGATGAGAAAGTGCCGTCCGTGTTTGGAAAATAATAATAAGAACAGCTTGTGAATCAGAAAGTGACAAACAAAAGGATAGGATTAAACAGCTTGATGAGGAGATAATCAGCTAGAGAAGGAAACGGATTTATTGAATTATCTCGATGCTTGCGAAAAAGTGAGCAAATGCTTAATAAGTATCCATCACGTAGACAACACGGAGGCCGAAATGAAAAACATTTTTATTTTCCTAATTTTTTCAGTATTACTTACTGCCTGTTCAGAACAGAAGATTGTATACCCTGAAGAAGAAGTGAAGTATCTGGAAACAATGAAGGAAGCGATTGAACAACTTGATAATTATTTGCTTCAGTTTAAAGTTGCACTAAATGAAAGGAAAACCGACACAACAGAAGAGAATGCTAAAGACGTATTTTCAGGAACAATGGCGTTTTACTTAATTAACGATGTAATCCAAGAGGTAACTCCTCCAAAAAGATTTGAAGAGGTTCATTCAAAGTTTCAAAGTGCTATCGGAATTATGGAAGAAGTCTCTGTTTCGTTAATAACGAATAGAGCAACATCCGAGGAGAAATCAAAGTTCGAAAAAGCAGAGCAAACCTTTAACGAATCCTCAAAAGAGATATTAGACGCTTATGATGATGCTGTAGATAGTGAATGAACCGTGTATTAAATGTACATATAAGACCACTTAATAAAATCGAAGTGGTCTTTCATATTGAATTAATCAGTCGCCATCATCATCCCTAAAGAATGGCTATCATGTTTATTGGTTCGTTAATGATGTTTTGCCGATAAAGAAAGACTATAGTCTATTTAGCAAATAGATGATCCAAATTCTACTAAAAATCATATTATGTATAGATATAACATGCCAACACAATCTTAGAATATATGACTCAATAAAAAAATACTGTGATGAATTAAAAAGATTAGATGAGCAATTTAATATGTGAAATGAAGTGTATATGCCATAAATATGACGAAAAGGTACAGTAGATTAGCCTTAGAGAGGGTTTTTAAATACATGATAAAAACATAAATGAGATGAAGATTTTTTTCTATTGCGGATTTGATTGAAATGTTAAAGTACTAATATACGATTTATTGGCTATACGATGATTGGTGTTTTCCAAAATTGGTTACAGCATCTCTTATTCAGTCTTAAGTATTGGGCGTTAGTCAATTATTTTATTGCAGGTTGAGATTGAAATATAGAACATTTTTTGGGGGGGAATTTATATGTATAATTCTTTAGATAAATTATATGAATTAGTTGAAAAGGGAACAGAGAATAATAAATGGGACTATAAAAGAGATATTCATTTAAATCCAAACAATTCATTTGCAAATTTATTAAAAGATATATTAGCATTTGCAAATAGTGGTGGTGGCTGGCTAGTCTTAGGTGTTGATGATAATTGTAGCATACAAGGTGTAGAAAATAAGATCGACCCGACATCACTAGGTCAAAAAATATTAAGTATAACTGGTGAGCAAATAATATTTGATTTAAATTACTATAATATTTATACAGAATCAGAAAAAATAGTTGGTTTATTGTATGTTCACGATTCTGAGAAAGTTTTAGTTTCACCAGTAAATTTAAATAATGATAAAGGAAAACCAATAGTTAGTGAAAATACTGTTTATTATCGTAGAAACGCTAGTTCGATTAAAGCAAATATTGATGATTTAAACTCCCTTATCTATAAAATAAGTCAATTAGGTAAATATGAATTTAAAAAAGAAGACATTAAATTGATAGAAAATAAAAAGTCAGAGTATGCATTATTTAAAGAAGAAGCTGACTTTTATAAAGGCGAATTTGAATTTAGTGTTGCGAAATTTGCCGATAAATTGAATACTATTTTTTATTTTCATCAAACTAAATACACTAAATATGAAATAGGAATTTTGTTAGGTTTTGAGGTTAATGCTATTGATGATTATTTTGAAGGTAAGAGATTTCCTAAACTAGAGCATTTATTACGTGCTGTTGAGATATTTGATTTACCATATGATTACTTTTTTCAAACTACAATTAATATGAATAAACCATTTATACAGAGTCCTTTGATAACATATGTAATATTAGAGAAAACTGAAGATAAATTAGGATTGTTTAAATATGGATTTGGTAAAGCGGTTCAAGAAATATTTTATGATACAGCAAAAGAGTTCGCTTATTTTAAAAAATGGCTATATTGTGATAAAAGAGAGAAATTAAAACCCGAAGAAGATGAATGGAGTAGATTGACTAATCAAAATGTGATTATGTATGAAAACTATGAGAGGTATTTAGAAAATGTTAGTGAATCGTCATACAATAAATTTAAAAAGCATTTAAGTACTCAATACTATAAGGAAATAGAAAGAACACCAGATGTAGAAGAAAGATATCTCAATGAAAAAATTATAACTAACTTAACATATAGTGATACTGATTTTGTATGTAAGTTTATTTCAGAATTGATTAGAAGTATACATATAATTGATGGAAAACTTCGTATAGAACATAATTTTATATACGAAGTACAGAATAAATTGATTCGTTATAGAACATATGATGAGAAGAATATGAAAGTGATCTTTAGTGGTGAACGAACGTTGGATGAGTAATTAGAAGATATATAGGTATTGATCACTACTTATAATAAAATCAAAATAAAAATGAAGAAATAGTATTATCTTGATCTTTATTTTAACACTAATTTTGATGATGAATAGTTGAAAATCTTCAGTTTAACCTGCTACAATTGATAAACAAAAATAACGCAATAATTGAATAGTAATTTACTCAATTAAAGTATACAGTAGGTATTCGTGCGGTTACTTCCATTGACGGCATGACAGCTGACTGGGCGCGTATTCCTTGGGATGTGTTGGAGAAAATCTCTGTACGTATCGTAAATGAAATAGAAAACGTAAACCGTATCGTGTATGATGTGACTTCTAAGCTACCAGCAACAATTGAGTGGGAATAATTAAATAACAACTAGAAAGAGTTTGTAAAGCCTGTTATATAAAGGTTTTGCAAAGCTCTTTTCTTTTATTGATACAATTTTTGATACCATCTATGAAATATAGTGCAGTCATTGTTATAATTGTTTGTATATATTGGAAATGATGATCAGGATAAAGTTATATATTTCTTAGGGAGGTTACAATGTGGATGAATTATATGTGGAAATTTTGAAGTATATTAACGGGGATTTATTTGAAGTGACGAAAAAAGAGGATGTAATTGTAATAACATCCAAAGAAAATGGTAAAGAATATATTGTTGAATATGAAGACATCCCAGAAGAAAAAATTAATCTTTTATTAGATATTTTGGCAACTATTGACACTTTGGAGTTTTTAGATGTCGACATTATAGAAGATACAAGACTAATCACTAAAGCTAGAGAGAAAGACGAATTTAAATTTTTATTAGATTGTTGTTTTTCGTTTGATTTTGAAGCTTCGACTTTCGAGAAGTTAACTTTCATAAAACAAATTGTCAACCTTGTAGTTGAGAATCTAGATGTTTATAAAGATCTACAATTAAAATTTAACGAGGAAGAACTAACTTTAGAGGCTTCAGATTGGCGTGCAGGAGTTTCCTTTAACACAGACAATATAGAGGATACATTATATAAATTCAAAAGCTTTTTTGAAGGTACATATATAGAATCAACAGCATTCTATGAAAAAGATTACATTGAGTTTTCAATCACTTTTCCAGAGTTGGAAAATATTTTCGGAATGCCTTCTCTTTCTGAAACAGAATTTTTGGATGAATCAAATGAAGATAAATTATATTTTGAAATAAATAAAATATCAGAACCATTCTTTAATTTAATGATGAAAGATCAGGAGTATGGAGATGAATATGGTTATGATGGTTATGAAGAAGTTACTCTAAAAATTTATAATATAAATAGCGAATTACAAATTGAGTTAAATGCAGATGACTTTTATGAGAAAGCTCTTCATGTTACAAAAAATATTATTTTCAACCTTTCTTATAAATACGAAATAGATATTAAATTATCAAATGAATTAGAAGGTGAAAATATAGATGATTTGATTTATGAGCTGTCTGAAAGGTTAGAAAGTATTCAAGAGAAGGATATGCTTGTTACTAAATTGTACGATAAAGATTTAGTAAACTATTATTATAGAGCCTTACAGATGAAAGATAGTGAATTTAAATATATGGCTTTTTATCAAGTGTTAGAATGTATTTATGATGAAGTTTTAATGGCTAACACAGTTGAGAGTATTAGGCAACTAATATCTTCAAATGGATTTGATTCTAATATGGATGAGAATATATTGTTTATTATAGAGAAAATAAAGTTACACAATTCATCTAAGAAAGATGAAGATAAATTAAAATTGATTCTAGACAAATATTTTAAAGGAACATTGCCAGATGAAGTTTTCTTAGAGGTCAATAAAGACATAGCTGAATTAATGGTGGATATGAAAAAAATTCGTGATGTAAGTGAGTTAAAAGATTTACAAAAGCTTCAACAGACAATATATCGATTTAGATGTGATTGTACACATTCAAATAGAGCTTATCCAATTAAAAGAGTAGAAGATGAAAACTCTTTAAGTGATTATATAAATCTAATAAAAATGGTTTCAGAAAGAATTATTTTAAATTATAGATAAAAAATAGAGGGAGTTTAGTAATTATTAAATTCCCTCTATTCAACAAATCATTCCAGATATTTAAAAGTTTGAATTCCATCGATTTGCCCCATATCTTGATTCCGTTGTCTTAGCCTCGTAAGCTACTTTTTGTGTATTGAAACCTCTACGAACCTTTCTAATTCGTTTTTCAGTGACTGTATCCGAATAATACAGGGTAGCCTCCCACATTGCTTTCTAAGTTTTGTAATCCTTGTATACACCTGTAATTTTCGCATAAAGGATTAGTCGGTTTGACAGGATTCCCTTAACGGTGTATCGTTTTAGTAGGACAATTTTGTCTGTAAATTCTTCTTGTGAAAGCCGATAAACTTTTGGTTTGTGGTCAAATCACAACGATATTTTTGATAGCTCAAAATGAACCATGATATAACCAAAACCCTTGATAAATCAATCTGGATTCGATTTCCAGTTTGTTCGGGTATACGGTGTCCCATACAAAGGCAAAACCTACGAACAGTGAGTTTATTGCGATGGTTGCAGACAAGCTACGGATTGAGCATAAGGTGTCTTGATGACAAAAAATTGAACATGTCAATTTCAAAAATGCACATTTTGAGCTGATAAATTTCGAAATGATAAATAAACTAATACCACATGTTTATTGGTCTTCCCAGAAGCCGATAAACATGTGGTATTTTTAAATGACGGACATTGTATATCATATTGACAAAGGTCGGTATGAAGTGGAATCCCTTTTATCGTAGGGGTAATGAATCTGAGAAGGTTGAGGCAACCAGTTAGGTTAGGATGCTTTTCGACTTTTAATGATACAAACATATAGTTCTGTAGGCTTATGTAAGATAAGAAAGGCCAACTTAAAAAAGTGAGTATATGGTATAATCTTACTATCAAATAAGGGATATTTTTACATACACCCTAAAAACTAACTATATTTCCAAGGAGATTTGCATATGTCTATATTCAACAAATTATTTGGTCAAAAAAGGACAATTCAAAGTCCGACATTTGTTAAGGATTTCTCAAAAGATAATCATCACCTTTCTGCCCTTAATGACCTCTTAAACAAGGTTGTAGATGGAGAGAGGAAAGATAACATTGAGAGGGATATTAGGTTTCTTACATATGGGCTTGATGGCGAGAACAACGTCTACTTTGAACTAAAAAATTCGTTCCAGCCCATTTTATGCTTACATGATGTAAGGGTAGTGTATGAGGATTACGTTGCTCAACTTGATTTCGTAGTAATTTCTAATAAGTTCATTTGCATTTTGGAAACGAAAAAACTAAGCGGTAATATTTCAATTGACCAAGATGGTAACTTTGTAAGAATAATGAAGAATAAATACGGAAAAGAATTTAAAATGGGGATATATAGCCCTATAACTCAAAATACAAGGCATATCGATATTATTAAACATGTCTTGGCAAAAGAATTGAAAATTATTAACATGCCAATTCTATCTCTTGTTGTTATGGCTAATCCCAAAACAATAATTAATAAGCATAGTTGCCCTACTCATATTGAAAATTCAATCATTAAGTACGATCAAATCAAGGCAACACTGGAAAGATACCAGAATGATAAAGCAAATACATATAACGTAGCTGAGAAGCAAATGCATGAAATTTCAAATTTGTTAGTTAAGCTGAACACACCGCTGAAGATGGATTTAGTTGCAAAGTATCAGCTTTCAAATAATGATTTTCAGAAGAAGGATGAAACTCTGCTTCGTGAAGAACTAACATCGTACAGACTTCAAACTTCAAGAGATGAAAACATCAAGGCTTACTACATATTCAATAATAATGAGCTGGAAGATATCATAGCGAAATATCCAAGAACTGAAGAAGAGTTGCTTTCTATTAAGGGCTTTGGACAAGTAAAAGTTGAAAAATACGGAAAGGGAATATTGGGTATTTTCAATGGGTGAATTAAGTATCAATTACAACAATAACCAATCTCCACGCTAGCCCTTCAAGGCTGGCGTGTTTTTGTTACTTCACAATTTAGTGGAAAGGGTTTCCCCTTATTTCGAAAACATATCGAGAAGAACGCGAATTGAGGGGCGTTTGGAAAGAATTGACGAAATGTCTTCATAGGACAGATTAAGAAAAAGAAATGTTCAATATGGTCACGTTCCTTTGTCACTATGGAGTGCGATTAGTTAGAAAAGAAGTAAGGGGAAGGAATGGTATGCTAATTTGTAAACAGATTTGGAAACTGTTTTACAATTCCGTCAGTAAAAGCGTCAGCCATTTCTAATGCTTGCTGTTCAATTTTGTCAAATGTCGCGATATCCGATGCAAAATTGTTGTTTAGTCTATAGACTGCTTCAGCTTTAGTTAATGCAAGATGCTCATAAAACATTTTCCTAATGTCTTCCTCCGACCAGTATGGGTTGATGCTATTGAGAAAAGATGCAATTTCATCTGCATTCTTATACCAGCGTTTTTCTGCATTAGCTGCTGCTTTGCTATCGCCGGCCTTTGCTGCTTTAACAAGCTGATCGGCAATTACTAAGTGGCCTCTTATTAAACGTTCAAACGTAGCAGCATTTTCTTCACCGTAGAATGGTTTTAGCGCGTTCGCCATATCAGTTGCGTTTCGGAGCAAACGTTTCGTAACGAGTTCTTGATCTGGCAAATTAGCTGCGATGCTGATGATAACCATCCTCGTCCAAGCAACATGCTGTTCCCAGAGAGTACGCATGAGACTTTTTAAATCAACCTTAGCTTTGCTAATGCAGTCATGTACATTTTGATAAGGCGAAGGTCTTGGGGATGAAAATGGCATGGAATGTCGTACACAAGGGATACAAATAACCTGACCCACAAAAAGATAGTAGGGATCTACGTTTGGATTGGCAGCAACAATGTCATGCACGGGTGTTCTAAATCGTTGGGCTAACAGCCAGTAGGTGTATCCCCTGGCTGAATAACGTAAGGAAATGTCTCAAAAGAGAATGGACTCACTATTTATTACTCCCTTCAACTTGAACCAAATTTACTTCCTTATTTTTTGATTTGACAATAGCTATTTGCCTAAAAAGTATATGTGAGGAAATGTATCATGGTATGGGCTTTTGCCTATTCAGTAAATAAAGGAACAGATTGAACAGGTTATGAAGTGGGGGCAGATGAGCAGAGAGTTTCATATGGGATCAGAATATTGTTGTCCACGATACATATGCGATATTCATGTGAACAGGCCAACAAATACGACCCCAAAAGGTAGTAACGCTGTGATTTACGATGATGAAGTGTAAACTTCTACCTGTCAAAAGCGGGGGCACGTCCGTCTGTACCCGATACTGTGCCTGTCCTGTATTTCGATGCACTAAAGCCAGTAGAACAGGGACAAAAAAAGCAGGGGTTCCTGCATTCCATGGGACTATGCCTTTGTAACAGTAGAGATGGCACCAGCACATGTGAGCAGAACGAAGTCTATACGAAATTAGGCTATTATGTAACGACGCTTACATACCTTTTGACGTGGAAAAGAGGGCGGTAATGACTTGGCGACCGCCCTCTTACTGATGTAGTTAAAGACAATGAAAAGCCAGGGATAAGTTATCTTCTGTGGTGAAAGCCTAAACAATCTCGAAATTCCCTATGGCATCTTCTGTTGCATCGGACATTATCATGCCCCATTCTGTGGTGGCAGCGCCTCTCGCATCTTCGCCATTCTCTAATACACATCTCACGACGGTCGGGACGACGTGGCGAGTATGGATCGAATAGGTAATAAGGATCATGGTATGGATTCATATACCCGTCATACTGTACTTGCTGAATAATTGGCTTGCTACTTTTTCTTTTCATGTTTTTGACCCCCATTTTGGAAGTAATATGCTTTATATAGTAAATGACGCTATGCCCTGTCCTGACTAAACGGATCAACGGGGTGCTTCACCCAAATACAGTAGCGGTGACTTTCGCGCGTGGCTCCGTGTGTTTCTTTTGTTTAATGTCACTGTCTGTGCAATAGATCGTATAACCATTTTGAGCCCCATTCTGGCTGGTCGAAAGAGTAGGTGTTAATCGGTCACTACAGTTTTAGTATGGAAATGAATAGCTAAGCATGTGAAAAGCACCCAGCCAATGATTGATCTGGGTGCTTTACAAGGATGTAATAGCTATTTTTTATCTGATTTTTATAAGGGATTCAAAAGACAAGAACCAATGCTCTCCTCATCACGTACCTGTCCATACATCCTTTACATATTGTTCATCCCGTTGCAGCTTATCGAGCCAAGCTCGGGCCTTTTCTTCACTTACCGAATGGATCGTTTTATAGGAAGAAATAAGCGTAGCTTCCACATCGGGGGCCATTCGACTCCCATCACCACATACATAAAGTCGAGCACCCTGATCTAGGAGACGAATCAACTCGTGTTCATCTTGTTTCATGAGATGCTGGACGTATGTTTTGGGTTGCCCCTCTGCACGAGAAAAGGCCGTATGAATGGTCACGATACCTTCCTTTACATATTGCTCAAGCTCTTCCTGATACAAGTAATCATGTTCCGGATGGCGGGCACCAAAGTAAAGATGGGCTTCACCAAGCCTTTTTCCTTGTTGTTGATAGTGCTTCCGTGCTTGCAGAAAACCCCGGAATGGCGCCACTCCGGTACCTGGTCCGATCATAATAATAGGTGTTTCTGTATCCGTAGGAAGCGTGAATTGAGATTCTGGTGTGCGTACAAATATAACAACAGGGTTATTTTGTTTCAGATCAGCTAGATAGTTCGAGGCAACGCCCCGATACTCACCCTGTCCACTCCAAGCCGGGCCGCGCACAACGCTTACTGTTATGCTAGCTCGATCTGGTAGGAGATGAGGAGAGCTAGAAATGGAATAGTATCGAGCTTTTAAAGGGGGCAGAAGCTCTAAAAATCGTTCGAAAGGTAATTCACAAGCGGGATACTGTTCCATAAGATCAAACATGGAGATGCGTTTTTGCAGAACATTGGTTTTGTAGTCATCCTCTTCAAGTAAGGCTTCCAATTCCCGTTTATGCGGCGGGCAAGTTGTATAAGAAGCAAGTTCGCGTAGCTGAGCACGTGTTGCTGCTTCCTGTAATTCTACACTGTGACTTAGTAGATCATATACACTTACCGGACGATCCAGAGGAAGATGAGCTGCACTACGTCCACTGCCACTAAGAATAAGATAATCATTACCGTTTAAGCCAAAGCGATCTACAATACGCTCGACTAGCTGAGGAGAATTCTTGGGTAGAACACCTAAATGATCCCCTTCATGGTAATGTACTCCTGATGGAATAGCTATCTCGATATGGCGAGTGCTACGCTCGCTAGTCGCTCCTTGAAGCTCTCTATTCTCCGTAACGTATGAACGGTGAGCATCATAGGATTCGGCAAGAGGAACCCCCGCAATACCATTCACATATTGAACCGAAAGCGTGTTACGCTCTCGTTCTTGATTTTCATTGATTTTTAGACCTAAAGCATTCATGACATCAGGCCACAATTGATGACGCCAATCATCAAGTTGTTTCTCAAAATCACCACTGGCGTCACCTTCCCCTTGAATCGTAAGGCGTGTTGCTCCCTTTGCTTCGAGCTGTTGATTAATAAAGTGAGGAACCTGCTGGTATGTGCTGGCCCAATTATGGTCACCACATCCGAATACAGCATAGTTGACTCCTGTAAATTCTCCAGGCTCTACCTCCTCTAGCCATTGTACAAAATCTTTCGCATTACTCGGTGGTTTTCCGTTATAAGAAGAGGTGATAATAAATACCGCGCCTTCTTTGGGAAGCTTACCTAAATAATCATTTAATGGAGCAACCTCGCTCTTGAAGCCTTGAAAACGTGCATCCTCTGCAAGTTCCCTTGCAATCCCCTCCGCAGTGCCAAGATTGGAACCATAAAGCACCAGTAGAGGAGTATTGTGTGTATCAACAATGGTAGAGACTGTTGGCTGCGCTTGCGTTTTTTCGCGTTCTTTCTCTTTTCCGGTAATTTGAAAGGACAGTTCATCTGTACGTAAACGGACACGCATGGTAAAGCCTTCTGGTTTTAGGGTTAACGTTTCCTTAATGGTAAGCTGATAATGATTATGGTCAATGATGTCAAAGTACTTTAGAATCATACCAAGTACTAAGGTTGCCTCTTGAAGTGCGAATTGTTGTCCAATGCAGGCTCGCTGCCCGTTCCCAAATGGTTTATATGCATCATAGGGGATTTGACTTGGGTCTTCAAAGCGTTCAGGACGAAACTCCTCGACGTCCTCTCCCCAGACGCTTGTATCACGATGAAGAGTGGGAATGAGTACATTGACACTCTCTCCTTTTTTCAAAGGGTATTTTCCACCCAACATCGTATCTTTCTTAGCGTAAAGGGAGAAGGCAGGGGCAGTTGGCCAAAGTCGAAGAGATTCATTCAAAATCATTGTTATGTACGTAAGATTTCGCACTTCAGAATAAGTTGGAATGGAACCTGTTAATACACGGTCTACTTCCGCATATGCCTTTTGAAGCTTATCTGGATTTTTTAATAAAAAGTATAAAGCAAAGGATAATAGACCACTTGTGGTTTCATGACCAGCGATTAAGAAAGTAATAATCTGATACCGAATGTTTTCGTCATCCAATCCTTCGCCTGTTTGGGGGTCTTTACCTCTTAGCATATGGGAAAGCAAATCGTTTGTATCATGTTGATCGTGCTCTTTACGTTCAGCTATTATTTTATCTACGAGGGTAAACATGGCTTGTATGTCATGTTTAAATTGACGTTTTGTGATGACCATCAATTTATCTTTAATCTCTAAGCGCTGTAACTGGCTCATTGCTTCATCTAGAGCTCGAACCATGCTGGTGATAAAGGGATGCGGTTGTTCTCGATAAAAGCTATTAAACCGATAATTAAAGCCGCACAACCCAATCGTATCAAGAGTAAGGCGTGTCATATCCTCTGGTACGTCAATACTCTCATCAGGGTTGAGGCGTGACCATTTCTGGATAAGCTGTACAGCGATGTCTACCATCATTGAATGGTATCCTTGCATTGCTCTTTGGCTAAAGGAAGGAAGCAGGATGTTATGAGCTTTTTGCCAATTGGTCTCTTCGGTTGAGCTAGTAAAAAGACCATCGCCTGCAAATGTTCTTACTTTTTGCAAGGGAGGCCATACATTCTTATCAAAACGAGATTCATCACAAGCCTCTGCTACTAATTGGTGATTGGAAATATAGGTACTAATACGACCTCCTGGGTACTCCAGTCGGAAGATAGGCCCTAGTTCATTGGCAAGCTTCATGATGGATTGAATCGGTATCTCTGGATTGATTAAAGGCAAATTTCCAAGGGGACCAAAGGTTTTTGGTTGTGGAATGTTTTGTGAGTGAGAAATCGTAATCAATCCTCTCTAGTACATATTTCTTGGTTATTCTCGTTTCTCTTTTAGGGATTGCTACCTTATTTTTACAAGGATTGACTGGTTTTATTCGGTTTGTTCGGAAAGATTACTAGTAATAAAATGGACTTTATAGAAACCGAGTAGGTGAATCTCTACAATAAGCATGCGCAACATTCATTCGTATGTTGAGATCTATTTGCGTATAAAGGAGAAGATATAATGGCTACTACAGTAGGCTCAATTGTCGATATTAAAGGCATAAAGGTAGGACATCAACAAGATGAGGAAGCACTTACAGGCTGTACTGTACTTCTCATGGAGCGAGGTGCAGTATGCGGAGTTGACGTTAGGGGTTCAGCTCCAGGCACCCGTGAGACTGATTTGCTTTCCCCGATAAATAAAGTTGATCAAGTCCATGCGATATGCTTGTCGGGGGGAGCGCGTTTGGCCTGGATGCAGCTAGCGGGGTGATGCGCTATTTAGAGGAGCAGGGAATTGGCCTCGATGTAGGAGTAGCAAAAATACCGATTATTCCAGCCGCAGTACTATTTGATCTTGCTTTAGGGGATGCTTCGATCCGCCCTACGATAGACATGGGCTATGAAGCGGCAAAGCAAGCGAGTGAAAGGAAGTTTGCAGAAGGAAATATTGGAGCCGGTTGTGGAGCTACTGTTGGAAAGATGGCGGGTTTTGAACGAGCAATGAAAGGCGGTCTAGGCACAGCGTCTCGTGAATTGAGTAACGGGTTACTTATTGCAGCAATTGTTGCTGTCAATGCCGTTGGTGAGGTGCGTTGTCCTGTAACTGGAGAAAGACTTGCAGGAGCACGTGGAGAAGATGAGGAGTTATTGGATATCTATGATTGTATGGAAAGAGCTACCTTTGATGTAATACCAGATGGTGCGAATACAACAATTGGAGTAGTAGCTTGTAATGCAATCCTAACCAAAGCAGAAGCGAATAAAGTTGCTCAAATGGCACATGATGGACTAGCTCGCACCATTTATCCGATTCATACCATGTACGACGGTGATACGCTATTCGCAATTGGAACAGGAGAAGTAAGGGCATCTGTGAATTTGATAGGTGCAATAGCAGCAGAGGTAATGGCAGAAGCTGTTGTAAGAGCTATAAAGGCAGCAGAGCCAGCAGGTAATATTCCATCCTACCGTAGTAGAGAACGTAAAAGCAGAAATGATATTTTAACGAAATGTAAATAGTTATCCATGATTAATAAAGTGATTTATTGCTAGGTACATATGTCAAATCGGTATTACTCCCGTAGCATGTAGTTGTGGAATCGATGTGAAATTTTGTCATTTTTATGAAATGTTATCAGCTTCTAATTGGATAAAAGTTTTTTTAGCCAAGCACAATGTCTTCGTCTTTGTGCTATTTGGCATGCTTTTATTCAGGATAAATCGTTATTAAATAAGCATTCTTGCCCTGTTATGTGTTGATAGTCCTATACAATCTCATCTGTGAATTTTTCGTAATGTCCAAAAATGGTACATTTTAGTAAAGAAAAACTTGATTTTTTTAACGCTTAGAAATTAAAACTTTTGTGATTCCATACCGATATTAGGGATAGTGCCCTATTTACATAAATGATAGGTCTAGAAGCAGGGAAGAAGAAAGAGAGGGGAAAGAGTTGTTTTCCAACATGAAAATATCTACCAGGAATTTATTGTTTACAGTTCTTAATACAATGTTGATCGGAGCTGTATTAATCTTAGCAAGTTTCATGATTCAAGGACGAGTCCTCATAGATATGCTAGAAAAAGATACCCACGCCTTGTTACAGTCACAATCTCTACATGTTTCTGCAAAAGACATACATGAGGCAGTTAGACATCCTGATCTGAACGCTTCCATACAGAAGAAACTTACAGAGGAGCTTGACCAGATTAGTAAAGAGCATCCTCAGATTAAACAAGCATATGTTTTTGGGGTTGAATTGAAAGAGGGAAATCAGACTACTATTATTTCCCAACCATCTCAAATTCTCGAGTTTATGAAATCAGAAGGAATTAAATTGGGAGATATGCTCCCTCAGCCAGACGTCATTGTGAAAGGAATACAGCATCTTATCACTACCAAACAAGATACGATGACCTCTATTTATGATGATGATTTAGGTACTTGGATTTCGGCTCTTCATCCGATCATGGATAACAGTGGAGAGATTGTTGCTTATTTCGGTATGGATGTCGATGCCAGCATGGTAACGCACGGACAGGACGCGCTGTTGCTATACTCTTCCATATTGTTATTTATTTTATTACTCATCAATTTGATCTTTCAGTATTGGATTGTGAATCGTACATTTAAACCAGTTCAAGAGCTTATGCGAGGCATTCATGAAATGAGTAAAGGAAATTTAGATGTTCGTTTGCGTGAAGGAAAGGACGAACTGGGTCAGGTTAACAACAAGTTTAACCTAATGGCAGAAAATATGCGTACGATTATGATGACAATTCGCGAATCTTCTAACCAGTTAGTAAAGAATTCACAGCAATTACATACGATTATGGAAGAAAATAACCAGCATGCCACAACAATTACGGATAACATTCAAGAAATGTTCCAACACACCAACCAGCAAAATATTGCTACAACAGAATGCGCAAAATCATTGGACGAGATGGTGATCAGTGTTGATAGCATCGCCAATAACTCAACAGAGGTTCATCACACATCTCTCAACATGAAAGATCAGGCTGAATCCGGTCAATACTCTGTCACCAAAGTGGCGGATCAAATGCATTTAATTCAGCATTCTGTGCAGGAATCTGAAAATATTATTAATGTGCTACAATCACAGTCAGGTAAAATTGGTGAGATTGTCAAAATGATTTCCGAAATTGCGAACCAGACGAATCTACTTGCCTTAAATGCAGCAATTGAAGCGCAACGAGCAGGTGATCACGGTCGAGGCTTCTCAGTTGTTGCGGATGAGGTACGAAAACTAGCTGAACAATCTAAGCGCTCGGCAGAAGAAATCAGCCAGTTAATCGGGGATATTCAGGAACGCACAAATACAGCAGTAATCTCTATTCGCCAAGGTTCGGAGCACGTTCAGGATGGTGTGAAGATCGTAGAAGAAACGGGTGAGATATTCCGTCATATGGTTCAGGCAAGTACAGAGGTATCCGACCGTATGCAAGAGGTTTCTGCTTCGACGCAACAAATGGCAGCTGAAACAGAGGAAGTTACCTCTGTGGTGAAACAAGTATCGGAAAATGCACTAAAAAACACAAAATCAGCAGAAAACATCCAGGCTAAGTCAGATAATCAGTTAGCTTCTTACCAAGAAATTTTAGTGTCTGTTGACGGATTGAGTAAAATAGCGCAGGAATTAGATAAGGCGCTTTCCCAACTAAGATTAGAAGAACACAAGTAGATTTTCATCTCTACGAGGGTGTTGGGCAGTCAGCAGAATGCTAATAGTGAGTAGAGAGAGGAGAGATCAGATGCTGGTCTCTCTTCTTTTTTCACCTTTTCACATACATACAAATTATTTAGGAGGCAGGAGTTTATCATGCACAATACAACAAGATACGAACCAATAACGTTCCCACTAGACAATAATCGCTTCGGTCAGCTCACAAATACTGTGACGGCAAGAAGCTCGTATGATTTGACTCCGTATATGACAAAGTTATGGGAAAAGGGACAGGAGATTCATTTATTGGCCTTGTACATCATGTGGTTGCACCGAGTCAGCGGGACTGAGCAGATTACACTGGGTACTCTTGTGCAAGAGAAATGGGTACCAGTAGCGATAACCGTTCAACAAGGGATGAGCTATAATGATTTACTTGATCAGGTTGAACAAGCATGGAAAAGCAAGACAGAACAAGCTGATGCTTCCTACTCATTCATGCAATTCCCAAGTACATTTCGTGTACAAAAAGAACCACTATTTCATATCGAATCACAATTGGCTGCTCCCTTACATGCTGGAATCATCGTGAACGAAACAAAAGCTAGTTGGAATATGTATTATGATTCCCACCGATTCCGTGAGCAGACAATTGATCGGTTTATGGAACAACTCGAACGTCTAGCAGAACAGGCTGTGCTGTATCCACATATTACTTTTACTACTTATCCGATGCTGTCTCGAATGGAACAGCAGCTTTATCAATCGATTAATCAGACAGTGGAAGCATTCCCAGCAGAAAAAACGATTTTGGATATCTTTCACGAGGTAGTAGAAGCGTATGGGGAGAGGGTAGCCTTACAGACAGATGAAGCTACGTATACATATAACCAATTAGAAGCGGCGTCTAATCGGGTTGCTACAATGTTACTACAGCATGGAGTTGAGCTAGGGCAATATGTATCATTATTTATGGAGCGAAGTATCGAAGCTACCATAGCACTACTAGGGATATTGAAAGCAGGGGCAGCTTATGTTCCATTAGACCCACACCATCCGAGAGAGCGTAATGCTCATATTATTACTGAGACGAATTCTCATGTGGTTTTATCTAGTTTTGCCTATCGAGATTTAGTGATACAAGCTATTCCTAAAGCGCAGGTGCTATGGATCGAAGACATTGAACTATATTCTGAGAAAGCTGTAAAACCAGCTATTAGCCCACTGCACCCAGCCTATGTTATTTTTACCTCTGGGTCTACAGGAACACCTAAGGGAGTTATTCTACATCATCAAGGAGTGGTGAATTACGGACTCGCTGTTAGAAAAATGATGAATGTGACAGAAGAGGACATCTTTACGCAGTTCATCACATTTAGCTTTGATGCATCCATACATGAGTTGTTTGGTGGTTTGTTAAACGGGGTTACCTTACATTTTTTGACGAACGAAGAAAGAATGGATTCGATTGCTTTTGCAAAAGCAATAAAGCGTGTAGGAATTACATGCATTCCTGGCATCCCCGCGGCTTTCTTTAATCAATTAGTAAAAACGTTGCCAAGCACGGAAGCAGACAGCTTTGCCAAAGTTAAAAGCATAGGGGTAGGTGGAGAACTACTAACTGGTGAGGTAGTACGTTCCTTCCAAGCTACATTTTCACGTGAAACCATCATTTATAATTTGTATGGACCTACGGAATGCACGGTGACAGCTACGTACCATGCTGTGACAAAACCGGTTTCAGATGCTACCATCAGCATCCCAATTGGCAAACCTCTTGCAAACTATGAGATATATCTTGTCAACGAATCATATCAGCTGTGCCCCATCGGTGTTCCAGGAGAAATTCTGATTAGCACGGTAGGGATTTCAAAAGGCTATCTGCATATGCCTGAGAAAACGAAGGAAGTCTTTATTCCAGATCCGTTCTTACAAGGCTCAGGAAAAATCTTTTATAAAACAGGTGATTTGGGGCGTATATTGGATGATGGAAACGTGGAGTATTTAGAACGTAAAGATTTTCAAGTCAAAATTCGTGGACATCGGATTGAAATGGGAGAGATTGAGGAGCGGTTGGCCACGTATCCAGGGATACAAAACGTAACGGTTATAGTGAAAAAAGATCGTGACAATCAGAATAGATTAATAGCTTTTTACACAACAAAAACACAACAGGAGATTGATCCGTCGCTTTTACAGGATTTTATCTCACAAAAGCTGCCGCCTTACATGGTTCCAGCACAGTTTGGTTATATATCAGCAATGCCGATAACACCAACGGGTAAAATTGATCGTAAACAGCTAGCAAGTATTGAATTAAAACCGGTAACAAGAAACCAAATATATACCGCACCTAGAACGGAGATTGAACAGGAGATTGCCCGAGTGTGGCAAACGGGACTAGGAGTAGATCGTGTGGGTTTGAGTGATAACTTTTTTGAAATAGGAGGTCATTCTCTTAAAATTATAGAGTTATTAGTTGAATTAAAACCAAAATATCCTATGGTAAAGATTAATGATTTCTTCACCCATCCAACTGTTCAATCATTAGCGTATCGAATTGAAGAACTGTATCGAGAAAAACAGGAGGCAGAACAAGCGAGTGCTGGAAGGATTGGTGGTAATGATCAAACGGAGGAAGTACTTGCTGAATATCCAGAGCGTTTACAAACTACGAAAAAAATCGTACGACGAAAGCAACGTACATTCCTGCTAACGGGGGCGACAGGCTATCTTGGTTCTCACTTGTTGTATGAATTATTACAGAAAACCCCGGGCACGATTTATTGTTTGGTACGCGGGAAAGATGTTCAGGCTGCTATGGATCGTTTATATCAAAATTATTCCTTTTATTTCGGTAAGGAGCAGCAGAAACAGCTCACGTCACGTGTAAAGGTTATGATAGGCGATCTGCAAGAAGTAAGGTTGGGATTAGGAAAAGAGGATTGGTATGAGCTTGTTCAAAATGTGGATGCCATTATGCACTGTGGAGCAGATGTGTCTCACTTTGGCGATGCTCAGCATTTCTATCAGGTAAATGTACGAAGCACGGAGACGTTACTTGATCTGGCCAGAGAAAAGCAGGGTATTCATTTTCACTATGTTTCTACGATTGGTATTCCCGAAGAACTGTCCCATGCAGGGAAATGGCATGAATTACGTAATGCAGAGCAAATGGATTATTCTATTGTGCTAGAAAATCATTACGTCAATAGCAAATGGGAGTCTGAGAAGCATGTGATGAAGGCGTTTGAACAAGAAGGTATACCAGTGACAATCTATCGTGCTGGCAATCTAAGTAGCCATTCTTTAGCTGGTACGTTTCAACGCAACATGGAAACAAATGCAATGTATCGAATGTGTCGGGCGATGTTCTTACTGGGAATTGCACCACATGCCGATTGGCTAGTAGATTTCACTCCCATTGATTTTGCTGGAAAAGCGATTGCTACGCTCGCATTGCAAGAGGAAGCAGTCGGAGCCATTTTCCATGTTGTCAATCCAAAACAAATTCCGTATGTAGAGATATTGGAACATTTTCAGTCCTTTGGCTATAAATTGAGCCTAGTTTCTCAACAACAATATGAACAGTGGTTATTTGATGGAACAGAAAAAAATCGGGAAGGAATGGAGCTTGCTATTACCCAGCTAGAGGGAGATGGAGCACGTAATTCGAATGTTCGATTTGCTTGCCCTAATACGACGGCCTTGTTACAAAAGCTTCATATTTCATGCCCACAACCCACGAAAGCATATTTTAAGGCGATGGTGAAGTATGCCATAGCAAACGGATATTTCCCGATGCCAACGTTGGCAGAGCCCATTTGTTAACTAAGTGTTGTTTACGTAATAGTCCTCTAATTATCATTTGGTTTCAGAATAGCCCAGAAAGATTTATAATAAGCTACATGTAATGAAAGTCATCAGACAAACCAGGTTAGAGGTGAAATAACATGGAATTAATTATTTTAGCAAAGTTGATGCTTTCTGCTTTCCTTGGAATCGTAATTGGAATTGAGCGTGAATTAAAACAAAAACCACTGGGATTAAAAACCAGCGTAATCATATCGGTTAGTAGCTGCTTACTGACGATTGTTTCGATCGAATCTGCTCAATTTTATGCGGAAACGTCTATTAATAATCGGACAGACCCTATGCGTTTGGCTGCGCAGATCGTTAGTGGAATCGGTTTTTTGGGTGCAGGGGTTATTTTGCGCCGAAATAATGATGTTATTTCTGGCCTTACCACAGCAGCAATTATTTGGTCTAGTGCAGGTATTGGAATTGCGGTCGGGTCAGGCTTTTATTATGAAGCAGCATTAGGAGCTGCGATGATTTTGTTTTCTGTGCAGTTGCTCCCATATTTAGTAAATATGATTGGAGTTCGAAAATTACAAGGAAAAGAGTTAAAAATTCGTCTGTTCTTAGATGAGCACTCACATATGACAGCGATTATCCAGAAATTCAAAGAAGAAGATATGAAGATTAAGAATGTCTGGTTAAAGGATGTTGATAAGCAAAGGGTACAGATGGATCTACGACTGGTTGTGTATGATCATATCTACATTACTGACATCTATGAGATGGTACATAATTTAAATGGGGTGGCACGTGTAGAGATTGACAGCTAGTGATGGATTACGTATACTGATTGATAAGTTTACAGGCATTTTATAAATGAACCATAAATTATAAACACGCGCAATGACGAAGAGGAGTATGCATGCAGATTGCTAAAGAGAGCTGATGGTTGGTGAAAATCAGTGCAGGAAGCTTGCAGAATGGACTTTTGAGCGTCCAGACCGATAGTGTGTAGGGTTAAACACACAGGTAGGCTCTGGCGGAGTGTCTCACCGATACAAGGGACAGGTATTCGAACAATGGCATGTAGAAGTGCGCGTTTGTTCCGATACAATAGAGCGCGCTGTTAAAACGGCGAATTAAGGTGGCACCACGGGTTTCTCGTCCTTATTTTTAAAGATAAGGATGAGGAGCCCTTTTTGTATTTCTGTAAACAAAATAGGATGTAATCAGGACAAGGAGCGTGATGAGAATGGAAGATGGTTGGTGGTGGCTTTATCAACTGAATGCTACAAATAAAAAGAGGGGGATCAATGCCTGGTGTATCCAACGATCTCCGCTCTCAAAACGAAAGAGGCTGATTATATATGAACAAGCAAAAACTAGTATCAGGTATTCGTTCTACAGGTGAATTACATTTGGGTAACTATTATGGTGCGATGAAAGGCATTGATAAGGTTGTTAACACATACGATGCTAATTTTTTTATTGCAGATTTGCATACATTGACCACACATCCTAGCCGAGAGCATATGTCTACAAATGCTTTAGAGGCTGCTGCCAGCTATCTGGCATCGGGCCTGAATCCAGAGCACTGCACGTTTTACACACAATCTGCCCTGTCAGCCGAGGTTGCAGAATTATCCTTGTATCTAGGTATGGTAATGCCATTAGGTGAGTTGATGCGGTGTCCAACATTTAAAGAGAAAGCAAAGAAACATCCTGATAATGTAAATTATGGTTTGGTTGGATACCCTGTACTGATGACAGCAGATATCCTGTTGCATAAAGGTGAAGTAGTACCTGTTGGTGAAGATCAATTGGTGCATTTGGAGATGGCACGGCAAATCGTTCGCCGTTTCAATCATATGTATGGTGAGATTTTTGCATACCCACAACCGTTGGCAGAGAATGCAGTTCGTATTCCAGCGTTACATGGACAGGGGAAAATGAGTAAGTCAGACGGAATCGATACGTATATTAGTTTACAGGATGACAAAAGTCAGATTGACCAGAAAGTAAAGAAGGCATATTCTGATCCAACTCGTCTCTATCTTCAACAACCAGGTCACCCAAGTGTACAAGGTTGTAATGTCTACCATCTGCATACGTACTTTACGGATGAGCAAGGTCAACAGCAACTTAGAGAACAATGTTCAACGGCATCAATTGGATGTGTAGCTTGCAAAAAGCGACTAGCTGAAGAAATCGAACAAATTGTAGAACCTTTCCGTACTCGGAAACAGCAACTCACAGAAGAACAAATACTTGATACCCTTCAACAGGGTGCACAGAAAGCTCGGTTATCTGCCCAAAAGGTTCTTCAAGAGGTACGAAATGCTATTGGGATCCTGATGGTATAAGTTTTGCAACGAATGATTATGTTGATTCTCTATATTGACAATTATGGTATAATTATACAAAATATAAGAGTGAATTATCCCAAGCTTGAGATACTATCATAGATCTGGAACACAATAAAGAAAGCTTGTTGACGACTCAAATGTGTAGCTTGTATGAATGGATGTACAAGAACGATAAATAAATTTGGTACTTTTTAAACAAAGGAGCTGTTAAAGTGAAAACGATCCCTGCGCTCAAACATGCAACTATCGCATTTGCTGTCTGTCTAGGCCTTTGTTCCTCCTTTTTTGCCATTCCCGAAGCGGTACAAGCGGCCGGCAATCTAGAGCCAGATTATGAAGTGAAGCTATTACTGGACTCTAATCAAGTGCTGTCTTCTGATCACAAGCTACTACCAGAAGTTCTTAAAGCATTCAACATGCCTGACTCCGCCATTAAAATGAATGTGCAGTTTCTAGATACAGATGATCAGGATTTGAATCAAGAAGGCTGGATCAGTCGCATCCGCAAATTGGACAGTAAAGAACATTTGGAAGTAACTTATAAGAAAAGATATCCCATCGAAAACAATAACATTGATGCTGCTTTGACACAGGCTAATAAGGACGGATTTGATGCTACAGATACCAATTATGAAGCGCAGGTGGAATGGGGTTACAAACAAAAAACCTTAAGCATCTCCAGAAAGAAAAAAGTAAAACAATCAGGTTATCAAGGAACAGATTTACCCTCTCATGCCGACTCCATCAAACTAGTGACCGCCAATATTCCTGGAAAACTGGACAAATGGCTCTACGCTGGATGGGGAAAAGAAAAATTAGGACAAGCGAGAATTTATGGGCCTGTTCTGGCAGAACGCTACACAGGAACATGGAATGGGCTAAAGATCGATGTGGAAATTTGGCCGATTAAATCTGCCTCTGGAAACAGTGTAGAATATATTGTAGAAGCTTCCTTCAAAACCACCAAAAGCAGGGAAGCAACAGAGGGACAAAAGGAGTTAATGGCATTTTTAGAAGCAAAGGGATGGTTTTTACCAAAAGACTCTTTGAAAACGGCTTTGATTTTGGAAAGATATTAGAGCTACCTATTCATATACTGCAAAAGAATCCTTGAAGCCTATCTTCAAGGATTCTTTTGCTTTTCTTCCATCTTATTTGATGAACATAAACTGAATGGATTGTCTAAGGTGATTCAGCATGTCGACGCTTTCTTTAAATTCTGGACTTTCCGGCTTCTCCAAATATGGTGCTTCACTTGGTGTTTGCAACGCATACACCTTACCATCCTGCATTCCTAGCACGGTAAATAGTCCCGTATCTGCATATTCATCTTTATCCCACACGGTTTTGTTGATGATGAGGACGCTGAAGAAAAATTCCGGTTTGATGGCCTTATTTTTCGGCACATATTGAAAAGTAACTTCATTCGTCTTTTTTTCTACCTTAATCTTATCCTTCCATTCAGAAGGAAGACTGATAAGAGCTTTTTGATCTTCAATCACATAAGCATCTTTGCTGGTTATTGCTCCATTCTGTTGGGAGGCGTTGCTTTTTACTTTCACGATCTTATCTTTTTGATCCCACTGCACTTCTCCTCCGAGCGATTCTGCCAAAGCGCGTGCCGGTACAAACACCCGGCCATTGATGATTTGGGCTTGCGCGTCTGATTTCACTTCTTTCCCATCTACCATTAATTTGATGGCTGGGGCAGCATAAGCCATACCCGATACAAGCAGTGCTGTAGCTAATACGCCGCAAAATAAACTCTTTTTCCCCATCTTCTTCATGTTGTAACTATCTCCTTTTAGTGTGAATATCTGTTTATTGATAACTTGCTTGACCTAAAGCATACGGAATATTCGTGGGGAAAAGCAAACATCAAATATGGCTGTATTTTCCTAATATCCTGCATTTTATGAAATCTGGTCTATTCAGCATGGGCACACAGAGTGTTCCTCAAAGCCAGCACACAATTCAGTATTATGAGTCCCATCATTTGTGTCTATTTTTCCCTTTTTTCCACAAATACGTTTAATTCCATTCCGTACTCTTCTTTAAATGTGGATCTGTATTTTTCACTTATTTCCGATACTTTTCGGTTTGCTTCTTCCATGTTTTCGAACAGCCCTACTTCAATATAAAACATATTCTCACTGTCTTTAAGAATACGAACTCCTTTCTCTTCGATTAGCCCTTCTTCAATAAGCGCCAATTTTTCCCCGAGCGGATAAGCAGCAGTTCTTATTGAATATACAGTTTTTTCCTGTACCTGATGATCTTTTGAAAGGTTCAATACGATTTGAGCAGGATCCGAATATTCCTTTACCTCATACTTAACTGGTGATTTGAATACAAATACGAAACGATCAGAAGAGTCGTCCAGTGTAATTAACCGGTAAGCATCTGCCACCAAATCGCTCTTCTTCAGTTCCTCAAATGTTTGATTATCAAACCATCTTACGCCATCCAACGTAAAAGTCATCGTGTAGGGGTTTTCCTGATAGGATACGTGGAAAGCGGGAGCGGTTTTTTGTAGTGTTTCCCCCCACTCCTTGTTACCTTGGGTAAAGTTGATCACAATTTGCTCGGCATCTTTTTCCTTCTTGAACGTAATTGGCTTGATGTTGCTTCCGTCCGTTCTTTCCCCGCCATTGGCATACCCGCTATTAAACTGCAATACATTCACAAGGCTTCCTAGAAACGGTACATTTTCCGCAGCAGCAACGAAACCCGGCAACGTGTTGACGGCAACTCCGAATAATAAAAACATGGCCGCGACTCCGCCAAGTCCTTTCATCAAAATTCTGCTTGTTTTATTTTTCATTCGTCCTACTCCCTTATTCCGTGATGATAATTCCGCATTGCCCTTTGCTTTAGCTGATTGGATTACAGCATCCAGCTCCTTCGGTATTTCGATGCTTTCATAGCTCTGTTTCAGTTCATTTAATTGATTGTTCAAGATGTTCAACCTCCTGCAAATCAATTTTTAATTTTTGAAGTCCCCGATAGAGACGCGACTTAACAGTACTTACGGGCACGTCCAATATTTCTGCTACGGACTCCAGCGTCATATCCTCAAAAAACCTTAAGATAATTACCGTCTTATATTTTAGATCGAGTTTCGCTAGTGCTTGCCTCACATCGAAGATCTCATCGCGCTTGTTATCTGAATGGTACATAACATTTTCCAAAATACTCATATCCATAAATATAATCCTTCGTGTCTTTCGTAAAGAATTATGAGCACAATTAATCGCGATACGATACAACCATGATTTGAGAAATTCAGGATTTCTCAGGCTATCGATTGAAACGATAGCCTTATATATCGTATCCTGGACGATATCCAGCGCTTCGTCACGATTTTTGACAAAACTGTAAGCAAGACGGTATAAATTTTCCTTGTTTTCTTCTATAAGTCTATAAAGATGCTCTCTCTCCTCAGTGGACTGAACTGGAGTATGCGCGCGCATTTAGTTCTCTCCTTTCAAACAAATGTTACAATCGTCTGTTTCCATTATTAGACCATCCAGTTGATCAGAAAGTTTCATTTTTTAAAAGGGGAGTGAAAGGCTGCTCTATTCCATCACGTAATTTTTAATAAAAGTAAAATTCAAAGAGGAGGTCCGTGATTTAAGCAACTGTGGGGAGGATATCATGCGATAAAAGCATCTTACAAACAGAAATACCTAATTTCAGTTACCCAGATAAGAGGTCGAAGAAAAAAACAGACTCCTAACCATCTCTTCTCAAAAGCCTAGAAAGGAGAAAGACGAATTATAATTATTCTCATGTATGTAAAAATCAAAATAATGAAGGCTATAGAGATGTAACCAAATGGAACTAAGTTAAACATAAAACGTTCCCCCCTTTAACCCATGCAGGTAAAAGGGAGGAACGTTTTCAAATTTGTACCAGGTCGTTTGGTTTATGATTTACTTGCTTTCGCTAATTCCTCATCGCTTGGAACCTTACCATTAAAAGCTAGAGAAGCTTTTGAAACTTGATTGTTATGAGCAACCTGTTTTTCCTGGTGATGTTGCTTGTTACTGGATTGGCCCATAAATTGTTGAGTATAAACGGGCATTGCGACTGAAGTTTGATTCATTTGCTGTGAAGATTGCATAATAACCATGGCTTGTTTATCATGCAAGTCTGCCTGTTGACGATGCATCAGAGCTTGCTGCTCGTGAGCCTGAGCTTGAGTTAGATGGGCCTGAGCTTGTTGCTTATGCATATTGATCTGTTGATTGTACTGTGAAGTAAGCATGTGCATGAGATAGCCTCCTTTCCACTGGATCACTTTAGCGCTATCGGGAAACAGGTTTTGCTTGCGATTCTTTACTCATGGTATTGGAAGAACGCGTTTGTGAAGGGTTATTTTTATCACTTTGTTGAGGTTTGACTCCGTTATGCTTGGACATGATGACACTTCCTTTCTTGTTGGGGGCTGTTGAAAATGTCTTTCATAGCATCCCCATTTCCGCAAAACACATGGCGTAAATCAGTCAAAAAGGGATGAAAAACTTTTACCAATCCCATCAGTGATCATAATGCTCTATCACCCAGTTTATAAAAGAGGCTAGGCGAAGATCGCTTTCTTTTTCAGCAGGGTAGGCCAGAAGGGTGGGGCGAGTAAACGTGCCATGGGAAATATCGATAGTGACTAATTTTCTTTGTAGCTTTTCTTGCTGAACGAAACGTGAAGGTAATAAAGCAATCCCTAAATTTTGTAAAACCATCTGCTTTACAGCGCTAAAACTATCTAGCTCCATTATGATAGTTGGGAAAACTCCATTTTCTGCTAAATAACGTTCAACTCGTTGACGATAGGGAGCGGTAGGATTGCCAAAAGCAATTAGAGATTGCTTATCCCACTCCGCCCAGCCAGGATAATTTGAAGCCCATGGATGATGAGGTGAGCAGACTAGCAAAATAGGATCTTCGGGCAAATATGTAGTCTTAATGTGCGGATGGTACAATTCATTACCCAAAAAAGCTAGATCAGCGGTACCAGCTAATAAAGAGTGAACAGATTCTTCAAATAAGGTAGAACGTAGATAACAGGTAAACGAAGGGTCCACTTGACGATATCCCCCTAACAGACGAGGTAGCTGTGTGGAGACAAATGCCTTCCCGGCAACGATTCGCAGTGGACGTATCTGATGATTTTGCTGAATAAATTGCTGATATTGTTCCATCATGGAACTGGCAACAGGTAAAAAAGCTCGTCCTTCCTCCGTTAGCGTTACCCCCGAGGTTGTACGGGTAAAGAGAGTCATCTCTAGCTCTTTTTCCAATTGCTTCAGCCGATGTGTTACAGTGGACTGCGCTAAAAAGTGGGCATGTGCCGTTTTATTTATGGAACCCATGCGGGCGATAGAAATAAAAATTTCCAAGCTTTGTAAGTCCATAAAACCCTCCTATTTCAAAGATTAGTCTGTATGTAAGGATATCGAACTTATCGATAGCTTATTATCGCAATTATATAACTAGCCTGATAAATAAAGAAGTAAGATATACGCAGAGGCAAACGACTCCTTTATGGCTGTATATAGAAAGCAAAGGAGTTTCATGACAGAATGGAATTGTCCTCGAATTTTTGGAAAGGAAGGAGATAGGAATGTCTACTCATTTTCATAATCCTCTCCTAAAAGAAGCATATAAGGCTAGGGAAGCCACTGGTAGTTGGAGAGACAAAATGCTGGAGTTTGTACAACCAGAGGGATGGCAGGTATTGGATGCAGGCTGTGGAGGGGGAATTTATACAAGAGCCTGGGCCGATCTCGGTGCCAAGCAAGTAACCGCAATGGATTTTTCGGAGGTTATGCTATCTGCTGCCCAGGAAGAGTGCCATTCGTATCCACAAATCGTGTATCATCTAGGTGATATGCGAAATACACATCTAGCCACGGATACATATGATCTCATTTTTTCGCGTGCAACAATACATCACTTCACTGAATGGACTACTTGCTTTGAAGAACAAATGAGAATTTTAAACGAAACAGGTACATTTATTATTCAGGATCGTACGTTATTGGACTGCTTGTTACCAGGAAGCCCTGCTCATCTACGAGGATACTTATTTGAATATTTTCCAGAGCTAAAAAAGCTGGAACAGCAACGAAGACCAAGCGCTGAGGCAATAAGGGAAGCATTGTATCAAGTGGGCTTTTCATCTGTACAGAGTGAAGACTTCTGGGAAGTGCGACGAACTTATTCTTCTCTTCAAGAATATCAACAGGATTTGTTAAATCGGAGGGGACGCTCGATCTTACATGAAATAAGCAATGAGCAACTTGAAATCTATGTGAACGATTTGCAGTACAAATTGCCAACCGAACAGCCATTAGAAGAGAGGGATCGCTGGACATTGTGGATTGCCAGAAAATAAAGATAGAAAAGTTCATCAAGTGGGAAAGTTGCTAATCTATAGAGTGATAGGAAACTTGTGAATTTACTTGTCACAATTGTTGATATGACTTGTTTCAATATTGGGTACATTATATAATTAATTTGCCATTGTTTGCTATCCTTGAACAGGTATATCATTTGCAAAGGGGTTGAACTGGGATGCAATGGGTTATGGACGTAACCATGTTTCTGATAACTCTGTTTATTTTGGCTGGGGTTTTTCGTTCCATTAAGGCGAAAAACAAGTTTGCCACAGCGTTTGGTCTGGTTTCATTAGCAGTATTTGTGTACGCCGATTTCCTTATTCTTAAATTCGCAACAGGTGCGTAATTGTAAAATGTTTGGTGGTTTCATCATGAGAAGCTTTTGCTTTTGGCAAAGCTTCTTTTTTTGTGGACTTTACTATGTTTATGAATACGGAGCTAATTAGATAGACGTGCTCTTTTTGACGCATGATCAAGAAAGGGTTACGTCATACTAGAAATAGGAGGTGGAGTAGTAATGAGATGGAATAAAGGTAAGTCCGATACTGTTCATATTAAGGGAATCCTGATGACAGATTCAAAAACCAAGTGGCTATGTCAACGATTAAAAGCAGGGCATATTGCCATGATTGATCATGGAAATCTGGATGTAACAGCGGCTGAAGACCTGATTGCATCTCAAGTAAAAGCAGTTATCAATCTCTCCCCTTTTTTGACAGGCGATTTTTTGACAGAAGGAGCAGCCCTTCTTTTACAAGAGAACATAGTACTATATGAAATCGAAAATGCAGGAACGATTGTAAGCGATATACAATTTTTTTTAGATGGAAAGAAAGTAGAAATTATCAATAATTGCTTACATGCTGTTCCGTCTAAAAAACAAATCAAGATTCCGCTACGTCCTTTTCTTATGTCAGATTACGAGACGAGAGCCCAGCAAGCTATTAGTCACGAGCCGGAACATTACATACAATTTCTAACGAACACGTTATCCTTTATCGAACAAGAAAAAAACCTCTTTACAACTAGACTTCCACTTGTACCCATTCGTGCATCGTTTACGAATCGCTTTGTTGTACTTGTTAATCGCGGTCCTTCTGCACGAGATGATCTTCACTCATTGTCCGCTTTTATAAAGAAATATCGACCGATTTTACTTGCGGTAGATGGGGGAGCAGATGTCATCCTGCGCTGTGGATGGGTTCCTGATGTTATTATAGGTGATTTAGATAGCATATCGGATCGTGCCCTTTATTCTGGAGCAGAGATTATCTTGCACGCTTATAAAAATGGAATAGCACCTGGGCGAAGTCGCTTGGATAGGCTGGGTGTATCGTATCAACTGTTACCAGCTCCTGGCACGAGTGAGGATGTAGCTATGCTAGTAGCCTATCAAGGACAAGCTACTCGAATTATTACAGTCGGTAGTCATACCAACATGCAAGATTTCTTGGAAAAAGGAAGAAAAGGGATGGCTAGTACCTTTCTTATTCGTACTCGCATTGGACATAAGCTTATTGACGCAAAAGGAATCCATTACTTGATACAGCAAAAAGAAATGTTCAGACCTTCTGTGGGTACTGTTGTTGCAAGTTCATTGTGCTTGATATTACTGCTTTTATTCATGCATCCAACGATTCGTACAGTTGGCTATATGCTCTGGACGCATGTTAGTAGGGGAATGGTATGAGAGTTAGCGCGATTATCCCAGCTTTTAATGAGCAGGATTGGATTGAAGAAACGGTTTCTACATTGAGAGAATTATCGTTCATCCAAGAATTGATTGTAGTAGATGATGGGAGTATCGATTGTACGGCTACCATCGCTAGGCCGTGGGTTGATCAGCTGATTACGCTTCCTAAGAATGTTGGCAAAGGAGTTGCTCTACAAGCGGGCTGGAAGGAAGCTACAGGTGATATTATTTTGTTTTTAGATGCTGATTTACAGAAGAGCGCACGTGAAGTGGACAAGTTACTGACTCCTGTCGTCAGGGAAGAATGTGATATGACGATAGCCATATTACCAAAAGCTCCACGCAAGGCTGGTTTTGGACTAACTAGAAAGCTGGCTTATCAAGGAATAGCACAGATGACCCAGCAGAAGCTACAAGCTCCTTTATCCGGGCAAAGAGCCTTTAGACGCGATTTGTTTTCCTGTGTTCGTTTCATGGATTGTGGGTTTGGTATTGAGGTAGCAATGACAATTGATATTTTGCGGGCTGGATATCGAATCAAAGAGGTTCCGGTGAAATTTACACATCGCTATACATCTAACAATCTCCATGGATTTTTGCATAGGGGAAAAGAGTTTTGGCATGTTTATCAAACTCTACAACGCAAACGGCAAGAGGTGAAAAAAGATGAATAATAGCTCCATTCTATTACTATCCTGTATTGCGATCATCCTACCTCTGATTTTACACGATGTATTTTTTCTTCGAGGGATTAAAATACTGAAGAGACATGAGATTGTCAGGTTGAATTATCAAGAGGAATTGATACCAACAGGCTGTGGATGGTTCTTATTTTTTTATATTACCAGTACCTATTTGTTGCTATTGCTCTTATGGATCTTCCAGGCTTCTGTAGTAATACCTTGGAAATTTGGAGTGTTTTTTCTATGCGGTTCGTTTGCAATCGCTGCGCTGGGCTGGCAGGATGACTGCGCTCACGATAGGCATATCAAAGGATTCCGCGGACATGTAGGTACCCTACTGACTGAACGAAGAATGACCAGTGGCTTTTTAAAAGCTTGGGCAGGGGGCAATATTTCTCTCATTATTTGTCTGGCTTTGTATGATACCGTGCTGGAGGTTCTGTTCCATACCATTCTGCTTGCCTTGTCGATTAATCTGATAAACCTATTTGATTTACGACCAGGAAGAGCAAGTAAGGTTTTTTTGAGCTTATTCATTCTTGTATTAGCATCGACGCCTTTCTTTAGCGTCCCCGTTTCATGGATCATGATTTATCCAATCATATGTGCTACCCTTCTTTTATTTTATCATGATGCAAAACGAATGGTCATGCTAGGAGATACAGGCTCCAACTATCTCGGATTTATTTTAGGGTACACGTTAGTCTGTACGACTCCTTTCAACATCAAAATTGTTTTTTTCTTGTTGTTTTTGATTTTGCATATATTGGCAGAACGTTATTCATTTACGACCTTTATTAGCAATCGACCACTTTTACACAGGTTAGATTTGTTGGGTGGAAAAAAAGCCCCGCCTATACATAGCGAAGCTTCTTACTCATCATCTTCTTCGAGATCTCGTTTCATGAAGCGTGGTTGAACGCGATTACGTTTACGGTCATGATGCAAAATAAAGCCACCAATAAATGCAATAGGCACAACAAATAAAATGGCTCCAAATGTAAAGTGTCCCCACAAAAATTGATTGATATCAGGATTAAAGTATTGATATAAAGTATCGCGCATCATTTTAAAGCCCCATCCCGCGATGACAGCAGGAATCACCATGATGAGCAACGCAACGATTCTTTGACCGAGCAACCAAGCCACATCCTTTTTGTAAAGGTTTGTTTATCTCCATCATAAAACATCTGATGGTGCTTGTCTAACCTACAAAATACGATAAAATGTAAGTGGAAGATTCAGCCATAGCAGCAGTCCTCAATGAAAGGGGTGGGTTTTACATGCATAAAGTTATTGTGGTGGGGGCTGGAAAAGGCGGTACACTACTAATCCACTTATTGTTGCAGATGGAGGGTGTAGAGCTCATTGCTGTGATCGACCACAATGCTGACGCCCCAGGTATACAAGTGGCCAACTCTCTAGGGATACAGGTAGGGACGGATTATATTCCTTATTTGGCTCGCGATGTGGACTTGATTTTGGAAGCAACTGGCGATCCTCATGCCTATGATGACATTTTAAAGAGAAAGCGCGCTGAAACTGTTTTAATACCTGGTAATTTTACGAGTATTATCATGAGATTAATTCGTGAGCGCGAAAAGCTCATTCAGACACTTCGTCAGAAGCAACGAGAGTATGATACCATGCTAAACTCCACACACGACGCAATTATTGCTGTCAACGAAGAGGGGCAGGTAACGATTTTTAATCGAGCTAGTGAAAAACTGATGGGACTGTCTAAGAATGAAGTGATTGGTACACGTGCGGAACAGACTATTCCCAATACACGTTTGCACTATGTACTAAAATCTGGTCAGCCTGAGATTAATCAGGAGCAGGCCTTAACGAATGACACTCGTATTATTACCAATCGGGTACCTGTACGAAATGATGCTGGGGAAGTGGTCGGGGCTGTCTCTGTCTTCCGAGATATTACTGAGATTATATCTTTACTTGAAGAAGTAACTGATTTAAAAGAATTACAAAGCTTATTGCAAGGAATTTTGCATTCATCTGATGAGGCTATTTCTGTTGTTGATGGTGATGGGATCGGACTGTTAATTAATCCAGCCTATACACGCATTACGGGCATGACTCCCGATGATGTGATAGGTAAACCAGCCACTGTGGATATTTCTGAAGGTGAGAGTATGCATATGCAAGTACTGCGTACCAAAAAACCAGTTCGCGGTGTTCGTATGAAGTTAGGACCAATGCGTAAAGATGTGGTGGTAAACGTAGCCCCCGTGCTGGTAAATGGAGAATTGCGTGGTAGTGTAGGCGTTATTCATGATATATCTGAATTTAAGACCTTATCTGAAGAGTTAGAGACAGCTAAACGACTTATCCGTACTCTGGAAGCAAAGTATACCTTCGACGATATTATCGGAGATAGTGAACCGATGAAAGGGGCTATCGAACAGGCTAAGTTAGCTGCCATGACTCCGGCTACTGTCATTTTGCGTGGTGAATCAGGGACTGGTAAAGAGTTGTTTGCCCATGCGATTCACAACGGAAGCTCACGTAAGTACAATCAATTCATTCGAGTTAATTGTGCATCCTTATCAGAGACCTTGTTAGAAAGTGAACTGTTTGGTTATGAAGAGGGAGCCTTCACTGGTGCTAAACGTGGAGGTAAACGCGGCCTATTTGAAGAAGCAAGTGGCGGCACCATTTTTTTAGATGAAATTGGTGAGCTATCTATGGGCATGCAAGCTAAACTTTTACGTGTATTACAGGAAAAAGAGATTATCCGAGTTGGTGGTACGAAAGCGATTCCAATCGACGTTCGCATTATTGCAGCTACCCATGTACATATGGAAACAGCCATTCAGGCAGGCAAATTCCGAGAAGATCTATATTACCGCTTACATGTGTTGCCGATTTATATCCCCCTCTTGCGTCAACGACAAGAGGATTTGGAATCGCTTGCTAATTTTTTATTACAAAAATTTAATCTCGAATATGGGCGTCACGTTCAGCAGATCAACAATTCTACATTGGATGTCCTAAAAGGGTACCGTTGGCCAGGGAACGTTCGTGAACTCGAAAATATTTTGGGACGGGCTATTATTCACATGAAGTTTACAGAGATAGAGATCATGCCACATCATTTACCACCTTTGGAACGAACGCATGTTTCTCAAACAGAAGCAGCGCATCAAAAGCCAGCTAGTAGGGAAACTAGAACCTTAAAGCAGGCTGTCGAAGAAGCGGAAAAACAGTGTATTTTACAAGAACTACATAAGGCAAAAGGCAATAGAACGGAAGCAGCTAAGCAATTAGGAGTATCCTTACGCAATCTATATTATAAAATGGAGAAACTAGGCATTTTGGAAACGAATCCACAAGATGGTTTGTGAATATCTGCAAAATTTTGCGTGCAAAGGATTGCAAAGTTGTGCAAAATATTTCATCATAGATAAAGTGAAACGTGATGTTCACATCCTCTCCATCTATTGTTCACAAATATCTTATGGATTGGCATGCTTATTGCTTTGATAAATAGGTAGGTTGTGTAAGCGAATTCATAGAAGGAAAATTAAACCCCAAAAATCCGTTTTGGAATAGAAACAGCAGGAGGGCTACTCATGAAAATCTTTGATTATCTGCAAAAATACGATTATGAACAATTGGTACTTTGTCAGGATGAGACTTCTGGATTAAAAGCAATTATTGCGATTCATGATACAACGCTTGGCCCAGCTTTGGGTGGTACACGTATGTGGATGTATAATTCTGAAGAAGAGGCAATTGAAGATGCACTTCGCTTGTCTCGTGGTATGACGTATAAAGCTGCGGCGGCAGGACTTAATTTGGGTGGAGGAAAAGCGGTTATTATCGGTGATCCTCGTAAAGATAAGAGCGAAGAGTTATTCCGAGCATTCGGACGTTTTGTCCAAGGCTTAAATGGTCGTTATATTACGGCTGAGGATGTAGGAACGACTGTTGCTGATATGGATTTAATTTATCAAGAAACCAATTATGTAACAGGCGTATCACCAGCATTTGGTTCTGGGGGTAATCCGTCGCCTGTAACAGCATATGGTGTGTATCGTGGGATGAAGGCAGCTGCAAAACGTGGCTTTGGTCATGATGATCTCTCCGGTAAAACGATTGCTATTCAAGGGGTAGGGAACGTTGCTTACAATTTGTGCCGCTATTTGCATGAAGAAGGTGCAAATCTAATTGTAACGGATATTAACATGGATAATGTTCAACGTGCGGTAGTAGACTTTGGGGCTAAAGCGGTTGGAGTCAATGAAATTTTCGGCGTTGAATGTGATATCTTCTCTCCTTGTGCATTAGGCGCAATCATCAATGATGATACCATTCCACAATTCAAAGCCAAAGTAATTGCTGGAGCGGCTAATAACCAATTGAAAGAAGAACGCCATGGCGACATCATTCAGGAAATGGGTATCGTCTATGCACCTGATTATGTAATCAATGCAGGTGGCGTTATCAACGTTGCGGATGAATTGTATGGCTACAACCGTGAACGTGCCATGAAAAAGGTAGAAACTATTTACGATAACATGAACCGCGTATTTGAAATTGCGGATCGCGATAATATTCCAACGTATAAAGCGGCTGACCGTATGGCAGAAGAACGTATTGCTCGCTTAGCTAGATCGCGTAAAACGTTTTTGCGTGATCCAAAAGCAAGCTTACCAAAGTAAGAACAACTTGACTGAAAAAAGCATTGGTAGTACGGTAGTGCAAGAATGTTATTGATTCTTGCACTACCTACACTATCTACTTCATGCCAAATCCCTAGATAAAAAGGCAGAACAAATGAGTAAAGAGTAGGAGTTGGACCATTTCTTGATACATCCAGCTCTTTTTTTAGTACCAGGTCATGGAATGTGGTATAATGTGTCTCGGTAAGGCAAAAGCAACACATAGCTACTACAGGGTAAAGGAGATGTGAAGATGTCCCAAGAATTTGATCTTGTCGTGCTTGGTGGAGGAATTGGCGGCTATGTAGCGGCGATCCGTGCCACACAATTAGGCATGTCGGTAGCCATCGTCGAAAAGGATAAAATGGGTGGAACGTGTCTGCACCGCGGATGCATACCTTCCAAAGCATTATTGCGTAGTGCCGAGGTTTTTGCCACGATCAAGGAAAGTGAGAAATACGGGGTACGCACAGGTAATGTAGAGCTAGATTTTGGGCTGGTACAACAGCGAAAACGCTCGATAACGGAACAGTTGCATAAAGGCGTAGAATACTTGATGAACAAAGGAAAAATCAAAATATATCAAGGATTTGGTCGTGTAATGGGGCCAAGTATTTTTTCTCCACAAGCTGGTGCGGTACGCATCGAGACAGCGGATGGTGAACAAGAAATCATTGTTCCTCGCTTTTTATTGATTGCAACCGGTTCTAGACCACGAGTATTACCTGGCCTAAACATAGATGGAATACATATAATGACGAGCGACGAAGCCTTGGAAATGGAACAGCTTCCTGCGTCCATGATCATCGTTGGCGGTGGGGTTATTGGTATCGAATGGGCTTCTTTATTAAGCGACTTTGGTGTGGATGTTACAGTAATGGAGTACGGGGATCGCATTTTGCCAACAGAAGATGCTGATATCAGTAAGGAATTAACCCGCATACTTAAAAAACGGAAAGTAAAAATCGTAACAAATGCAAAAGTGATATCTGAAAGTGCTCAGGTGGCAGATGGTCAAGTAAGTGTACAAGCGGAAGTCAAAGGAGATATACAAACCTTTACCGCTGAAAAAATGCTCTTGTCTGTCGGACGCCAAGCTAATGTGGACAATTTAGGCATAGAGGCGACTGAAATTAAAATAGAACAGGGGCAAATTGCTGTTAATTCTACCTATCAAACGGCTGAACCGCATATTTATGCAATAGGAGACGTGATTGGTGGGATTCAATTGGCTCATGTAGCTGCTCACGAGGGAATTTTGGCCGTTGAGCATATGAACAATCGAGCTGTTGAGGCACTTGATCCAACAAAGGTAGCTAAATGTACCTATAGTCGTCCTGAAGTAGCAAGTGTAGGTTTAAGTGAGGCAGAGGCGAAACAACAGGGTTATCGCGTAAAAACAGGAAAATTTAGTTTCAAGTCGCTAGGAAAAGCATTGGTTTTTGGAGAAAACGACGGATTTGTAAAATTGGTTGTCGATGAACAAACCAATGATGTGCTCGGTGTTCACATGATTGGACCACACGTTACTGAAATGATTTCAGAAGGAGCGTTAGCGCGTGTATTGGATGCGACCCCATGGGAGATCGCCCATACAATTCATCCGCACCCGACGTTGTCGGAAGCCTTTGCGGAAGCGGCTCTTGATATTGAAGGTCTGGCTATTCATTCTTAAATGCAGGGAGGAAACCTTATGACCAAGAATCGTCATCAGGCTGTAGGTTTAACCGATGAGCAAGTGCTGGAAATGTATCGCTACATGCTCTTGTCAAGAAAAGTGGATGAGCGTTTATGGCTGTTAAACCGAGCTGGGAAAGTTCCATTCGTTATTTCCTGCCAAGGTCAAGAAGCCGCTCAAGTTGGGGCTGCTTTTGCCTTTGATAAAGAGAAGGATTATTTATGCCCGTACTATCGGGATTTTGGAGCGGTTATGGTCTTTGGGCAAACAGCTCGCGATACATTGTTATCTGCTTTTGCAAAAGCTGAAGATCCTAACAGTGGCGGTCGCCAAATGCCTGGTCATTTTGGGGGTAAGAAATACCGTATTTTGACAGGATCGAGCCCGGTTACTACACAGGTACCACATGCTGTAGGAATTGCCTTAGCAGGACGAATGACAGGCGAAAATCATGCTGTCTTCACCTCTTTTGGAGAAGGATCTAGCAACCAAGGCGATTTCCATGAAGCGGCTAACTTTGCAGGCGTTCATAAATTGCCGGTTATTTTCTTCTGTGAAAACAATAAGTATGCCATTTCTGTGCCATTGAAAAAGCAATTGGCTTGCGAAAGCGTGGCAGACCGCGCTGTTGGTTATGGATTCCCAGGGGTTAGCGTAGATGGAAACGACCCAATTGAAGTGTATCGTGTCATGAAGGAAGCGGTTGATCGAGCAAAAGCTGGGGAAGGTCCTACTTTAGTGGAAGCCGTAACCTACCGTCTTGTACCTCATTCAAGTGACGATGATGATCGTGTATATCGAGATCGTGGAGAAGTGGATGAGGCGAAAAAACAAGACCCAATCATTACATTTGCTCAGTATTTAAAAGAGGTAGGCCTCTTAACGGATGAGTCAGCGTCGGCTCTATCTAACGAAGTGCAAGCAATCGTAGATGAAGCAACGGAATACGCCGAACAGGCACCATATCCAGCGCCAGAATCGACTTTGACGCACGTATACGGATCGTAAGGGGGAGTTAAGATGGCAGTCATTTCTTTTATTGATGCAATTACCATGGCGATGAAGGAAGAAATGCGTCGTGATCCCAAGGTATTTCTGTTGGGAGAAGACGTAGGAGTACGCGGAGGGGTATTTCGTGCATCCAATGGTATGATTGAAGAATTCGGGGAGCAACGTGTTATGGACACTCCTTTAGCTGAATCAGCGATTGTGGGTGTGGCAATTGGAGCAGCAGCCGTAGGTATGCGTCCTATTGCAGAGATACAATTTGCTGATTTCATTTTGCCAGCGGTGAACCAAATTGTTTCCGAGGCCGCTAAAATGCGTTATCGTTCCAATAATGATTGGAATTGCCCACTTACTGTTCGAGCTCCATTTGGTGGTGGCGTACATGGAGCCCTGTACCATTCTCAATCCTTAGAAGCGATGTTTACAAACGTTCCAGGGTTAAAAGTGGTAGTTCCTTCTACCCCATATGATGCGAAAGGTTTATTAAAAGCAGCTATCCGTGACGAAGATCCAGTCTTGTTTTTTGAACATAAGCGTTGCTACCGCTTGATTAAAGGCGAAGTACCAGAAGAAGACTACACAGTACCAATTGGTAAGGCAGATGTAAAGCGAGAAGGAGACGATATTACGGTTATCTCCTATGGACTCACCCTGCATTTTGCTTTGCAAGCAGCGGAAAAGCTTGCTCAAGAAGGGATTTCTGCTCACGTTCTGGACCTGCGTACACTCTATCCGCTAGACAAGGAAGCAATTGTAGAAGCGGCATCTAAAACGGGGAAAGTGTTAATCATCCATGAAGATAATAAAGAAGGCGGAGTTGGTGGCGAAGTAGCAGCTATTATTGCTGAGCATTGTCTATTTGATCTGGATGCGCCCATTAAGCGTCTGTGTGGACCGGATGTACCGGCAATGCCATACAGCCCACCGATGGAAAAGTTCTTTATGTTAAGTCCAGAAAAAGTATTGGAAGCGATGCGTGAATTAGCGCACTTCTAGGCAAAAGGAGGACGAACCATGGCAACGAAAGTACTCATGCCACAATTGGGCGAGAGCGTTACAGAAGGTACCATCACTAAATGGCTTGTAAATGTGGGCGATGTGGTCAACAAGTATGATCCGTTAGCTGAAGTAAATACAGATAAAGTAACAGCAGAAGTACCATCCACTGTATCGGGACGAATCAAGGAGATAGTAGTTCCTGAAGGAGAGACAGTTAGTGTCGGTACCCTGATCCTTCATATAGACGAGGGAACGGAAAGCGCCAGTGAATCAACAGATAATGTAGAAGCAGGCTTGCAAGAATCTGCTACTTCGATGCCGTCTCCAGTTTCAACTGGACCTGTTTCTACGACAAGTGAAACAAAGGGGCAACCTGAAAGGAAACAACGTTATTCTCCTGCAGTGATGCGACTTGCCCAGGATAATAACATTGATCTATCCCTTGTGATTGGTACAGGCCTAGAAGGACGTATTACGCGCAAGGATGTACAAAAGGTAATAGATCAAGGTGGATTACCACAAGTAACCAATACGAACAAATTAGCAACTACTCCACAGCCTGCTACAATGGCAGTTAGTACACAAGCACCATCTATTTCAGTGGCTCAGCAGGCTAATAGTATCAATTCAATGACTTCCTCAACATCTAGTCAAGTATCTCTAGCAGCAGGAGACCAGAGCATTCCTGTGACGCCTGTACGTAAAACGATAGCGTCACGTATGGTGCAAAGTAAACATGAATCACCGCACGCATGGATGATGGTTGAGGTGGACGCGACAAATCTAGTTCATTTCCGCAATAGTGTTAAGGATGAATTTAAGAAAAAAGAAGGCGTTTCTTTAACGTTCCTGCCATTCTTTATTAAAGCGGTTGTAGAAGCTTTAAAAGAATTTCCTATGCTTAACTCATCATGGGCAGGCGATCAAATTATCGTTCGTAAAAACGTAAATATCTCTATTGCCGTAGCGAGCGAGGATGCTTTATTTGTTCCAGTAATTAAAGATGCTGATCAAAAATCGGTGTACGGTATTGCCAAGTCAATTGAAGATTTAGCAAACCGGGCACGAGCAGGTAAATTAACGATGGATGATATGAGCGGCGGGACCTTTACGGTAAACAATACTGGTTCGTTTGGTTCTGTGCTATCACAACCTATCATTAACGCACCACAAGCGGCGATTATGAGCGTGGAATCTATTGTGAAACGTCCAGTGGTTATAAACGATATGATTGCTGTTCGTTCCATGGTTAACTTGTGCCTGTCACTAGATCATCGCGTTCTCGACGGGTTAGTGTGTGGACGATTCCTGCAAAGTGTAAAAGAAAAATTGGAAGCAATTGGCCCAGAAACAAAGGTTTATTAGGACTAAATAAAATGGGAAAAATGGGGAGGATAGGTAATCTTCCTCATTTTTTTTACTTTTTTATGTAACTTTTTCACGATTTGTTCGTATTAAATAATGGATACTATTTTAAAATTGCCTTAAAGCTATCAACAACTTTGTCTTATTAACATACTGTTAATGGTACACTGAAAGGGAGAGTTGGGTTTTTCCAAAGGCAAAAAAATCGAGAGTGAACAGGAGGAGAATTATGAAACAACAACTAAAGAGAGGCGCATTCCTACTGCTAGCATCGACTCTAGCAATTACACCTTTGGTCTCTGTTCCGCAGAGTACATACGCAGCGAAGAATCTATCTATTGATGCTGACGACACTGACACAGAAGAGAAAACTACGTACACGCTTAAATTTAAAGCAGGGGACGACCTGAAAAAAGGAGACAAAATCACAGTAAAATTTGATAGTGATTTTGACCTAAAAAATGTTAAAAAGAGTTCCATTGAAATCGATGGAGACTCTATTAAAGATTTAAAGAAAAGTGGTTCAAAATTGACGATCACTATTCCCTCTAGAATTGATGAGGGTGATCGTGTAGAAATCGAAATCGATGATGTCATTAATCCAGATGATAGTGGGGAATATGACATTTCTGTTGACGATGGAGACGATGAAGCAGAAGAAAGCATTAAAATCGGAAAAGGCAAAAGCTCTTCTTCAAAAAGTAAAACGGAGAAAAGTGCCTTTTCCGTTGACTTTGGAAGCAAATATCAAGATGAAAAAACATCTCTTGAAATTTCCCGAATTGATCTAAATGACAAGTTAGATGATTCGAAGTATGTGGAAGTGACATTCCCTTACTCTAGTATGCTACCTAATAGAATTAGCACTAGTGATGTTGAATTAAACGGATATTCACCAAAAGACGTTGAGATCTCTGGTCGAACAGTTAAAATTAAACCGGGCTCCAAAGCAGATGGGGATAAAAAGCTAACGATTAAATTTAACAAGGATGCTGGGATCAGAACTCCTTCTTCCAGCAGCTCTTTTAAAGTAGAAGTCGATTATAAAAATACGACCTATGTTTCTAAAGAATTTGAATTGAAAAAAGGCTCCTCCTCTGTAGATAGTGATTACAGTGTCACCTTATCAGACAGCAATCCAGGGGCTCGCACAAGTGTGTCCATGGAAGTAAAATTAAAGGATGAGCTTAGAGGCGGCAATGATATTTATGTAGAATTTCCTACCCAAGATATGGTGCCAGGCTATATTTTTAGCACATCTGCAACAATCAATGGAACAGCTGTGAGATCTATTGGCGTTTCAGGGCGTACCGTAACCTTGTCAACACCTTATAACTTCTCTAGTTCAGATCGTGTTCGTATCGAATTTAAGAACGATGCGTTCATTAAAATGCCTACATCAACAGGTAACTACGATCTGGCTGTAAAATATAGAGATACAACTTACCGTTCGAAGTCGTTTGCTGTAACAGCAGGAGGAGTAACGCCAACGAATCCGACTAATCCTACGAATCCGACAAACCCGACAAATCCGACTAATCCTACGGTTCCTGTAATTCCAGCAAACAACAGCACAGCGACTGTATCACTTAGCAAGCCTAATCCGAATGCAATTACTGGTATGACTGTTGGTATTAAGGCACTAGGCGTTGGTCTTAGCACTGCAGACTATATTGAAGTGGTTATGCCAACATCCTTCCGTGTCCCTACGACCATTCCAACAACAGCGGTGACTGTTAATGGAACATATCCAAGCTATGTTGGTACTCGTGGACAAAACTTGGTTATCTACCCATCGGTTAACCTACCTGCAGGTCAAGCAGTAAGCGTAGCCGTAAATGAAAATGCAAAAATCCAAACACCTGGTGCATCTAATATTTACAATGTAGGCGTATATACATCTGCAGAAAAAAATCCATTGTTCATCCGCCAAGTAACGGTTGGTGCACAAAACGGGATCAGCTTTAAAGTAGGTGCAGCATCCTTTAAAACCCAAGGAAAAACCTATCCATTGGCTGTAGCTCCTTACACATTGAATGGTAATACCATGGTACCAGCTACCTTTGTGCGTGATGGTTTAAAAGTAAGCACAACATATACAAAAGCAGCTGCTACTGTAAAACATGGAAATACAACGATGACCTTTAAAGTAGGATCAAATGTTGTCAACATCAACGGTAAGAACTATACCTTGCCATCTGCTGTACAATTGAAAAACAATGTACCAATGTTACCAATTCGTACAATCACAGATAACTTGCGCTTCAACCTAGCGTGGGATAACGCTTCTTCCAGCGTCATTATCTTTAAATAAGAACTTATTCCATGAAAAACACCCCCCAGAACAGATGGAGATTCATTCGCTTCCATCTTTCAACTGGGGGGTGTCTTTTATATTGGTCCTTTTTCCTATACTATACGTATTGAAGAACCATCGGAATAACAAGGGCTAGTACAAGAATAATGACCAAAATCTTGGCGATGGTAGATTGATGTTTCAATATAGACAGCTCCTTTTCATTTGTTCAATAAAGTTGCATAAGGTTTTACTTTAACCAAAGAAGTTTGCAAAACCAAAATTTCTAGAAAATGAATCAGCTTTCTTAAATGTACAAATGCTTCTACCGTTGATTGAAAAACGGCGAGGCTATGCTAGAATAAAATAGAGGAGAATTCTTAATTTTTCCATTATGCTGGCATTGGGGGAGAACACGTGTCTGATCATAATTTTACCCAAATCTATCAGGACTGGCAACAACGGTTGAACGAGCGGCTCGAAAAAACACCGGAACGTAAGAAAAGGTTTTTCACTTCTTCTGATTTGGAAGTCGAGCGGCTTTATCTGCCTAAAGAAGTGAATCAATCATATATGGATCAAATCGGTCTTCCCGGGGAATATCCATATACCCGCGGCGTTCAGCCTACTATGTTTAGAGGGCGCTTTTGGACGATGCGTCAGTATGCAGGATTTGGCTCAGCAGAAGAGACAAATAAACGCTTTCGCTACCTGTTAGAGCAGGGACAGACTGGACTAAGCGTAGCATTCGACTTACCTACACAAATTGGGTATGACTCTGATGATTCAATGTCGGTGGGAGAAGTGGGGAAGGTCGGCGTTGCAATTGATTCCTTGGAAGATATGGAAACTTTATTACAGGGCATTCCGCTTGATAAAGTAAGTACCTCCATGACCATTAATGCACCAGCTTCTGTACTATTGGCTATGTACATCGTTGTAGCGGAGAAACAAGGAACACCACCACACGCTCTAAGCGGTACAATTCAAAATGACATTTTAAAGGAATATATTGCTAGGGGTACATACATTTTTCCACCACAGCCTTCAATGCGCTTGATTACAGACATTTTTGCGTACTGTGCGGAACATGTGCCTAAATGGAACACCATAAGCATTAGCGGGTATCATATTAGAGAAGCCGGTTCTAGTGCTGTGCAAGAGGTAGCTTTTACCTTGGCGGATGGCAGAGCATATGTTGAAGCAGCATTACAAGCAGGTCTTAATATCGATCTTTTTGCTCCACAGTTATCTTTCTTTTTTAATGCTCATAATCATTTCTTTGAAGAAGTCGCAAAATTTAGAGCTGCCAGAAGAATCTGGTCAAATCTGATGAGAAATACCTATGGTGCAAAACAGCCAAAATCTTGGCAGTTCCGTGTTCATACACAAACAGGTGGTTCTACATTAACTGCACAGCAACCAGATAATAATATTGTGCGAGTTACTTTACAGGCGTTGGCAGCTGTGTTAGGTGGGACCCAGAGCTTGCATACCAATTCCCGTGACGAAGCACTTGCCTTACCAACAGAGGATTCTGCACGTATTGCCTTACGTACTCAGCAGATTATTGCCCATGAAAGCGGTGTTACAGATACGGTCGATCCATTGGGCGGCTCGTATTATGTGGAGGCTTTAACAGACGAAATCGAAAAAGGTGTTCTGGCTTATATGGACAAAATCGAGAAGATGGGTGGCGCTGTAGCTGCAGTCGAAGCAGGGTATATGCAACGTGAGATACACAAGCAAGCCTATGACACACAGCGTAATATTGAATCTGGGGAAGAAGTAGTAGTAGGAATGAATCGTTTCACGCTTGAGAATGAGACGCAGCCTGAGCTTTTACGAGTAGATCCATCGATTGGTAAAAAACAGACGGACCGACTGGAAGGTCTACGAAATCGTCGAGATACAATTTTAGTTGATCAAACGCTCGGTCGATTAAAGACAGCAGCGGAAGGCACAGAAAATTTGATACCTTTTATTATTGACTGTGTACGCGCCTATGCCACGATTGGAGAGATCTGTGGAGTTTTGCGTCAAGTTTTTGGAGAGTATCGGGCGGTTTAATCGGGTCGAAGGAGGAAAGACAACCATGAAACAAAAAATTCGCGTATTAGTAGCAAAGCCAGGTTTGGATGGTCATGATCGTGGTGCACTTGTTATCGCCCAATCCTTGCGAGATGCAGGAATGGAGGTTGTGTATACCGGCTTACGACAGACCCCTGCACAGATTGTACATGCGGCCATTCAAGAGGATGTTGATTTTATTGGATTGTCGTGTTTATCTGGTGCGCATAATGAATTATTTCCCGAAGTGATTCGTTTGCTACGAGAGCAACAGGCTGAGGATATCATGGTTTTTGGCGGAGGCGTAATTCCGCAAGAGGATATTCCTTTCTTAAAAGAGCAAGGGATTGCTGAGATTTTTACACCAGGTACCCCAACGCAGGCTGCTGTAGACTTTGTTCGAAGCAAGGCAAGACCAAAAAGGGATAGCTGGGTGGAAACTCCAAAACGAATTGCTCATATAGGCATTGCGGTCCAGTCAATTGAAGCGGTACTTCCTTTTTACATTGAGCAATTAGGTTTACAGCTTAAGGGGAGGGAAAAAGTGGAGTCAGAGCAGGTAGAGGTTGCCTTTCTGCAAATTGGAGAAACGAACCTAGAACTATTAGAACCTCTCTCCCCAGAAAGCCCAATCGCTAGCTTTATTACGAAACGCGGCGAAGGTATTCATCATATTGCTTTGGATGTGGATGATATCGAAGAACGATTGCAGCAGTTTAAACAGAACGGTGTGCAGCTTGTTCATGAACAGGCGAAACTAGGAGCGCATGGAGCACAGATAGCCTTTTTACATCCCAAAGCGGCGAATGGCGTATTATTCGAGCTATGTCAGTACGAACAGCAGAAGGAGGAGCTGGTAGATGAGTAATGAAATGTACGCCAAGATTGACGAGCTATACGAACGGAAGAATAAAGTAGAGTTGGGCGGTGGAGACGAACGAATTGAAGCCCAGCATAAGCGTGGAAAGCTGACAGCTCGTGAAAGGATTGATCTATTAGTAGACTCAGAAACCTTTGTAGAGCTTCAGCCATTCGTAAAACACCGTAGCAATTTGTTTGGTTTAGATAAGCTGGAAGCGCCTGGAGAAGGCGTTGTGACAGGGTACGGAAAAGTTCATGGACGGATGATTTATGTGTTTGCCCAAGATTTTACTGTCTTTGGTGGGGCATTAGGTGAAATGCATGCAAAGAAAATTGCTAATATTATGGATTTAGCGGCGAAAAATGGCGCTCCTGTTGTAGGCTTAAATGATTCTGGGGGAGCGCGTATCCAAGAAGGGGTAGTTTCACTAGATGGCTATGGGCATATATTCTATCGGAATTCTATCTATTCAGGTGTAATTCCACAAATTTCGGTTATTCTTGGACCATGTGCAGGTGGTGCAGTTTATTCGCCTGCTATTACTGATTTTGTATTTATGGTAGAAAAGAGCTCACAGATGTTTATCACTGGGCCAAAGGTCATTGAAACTGTTACGGGAGAAAGGATTTCTAGTGAGGATCTTGGAGGGGCTAAGGTTCATTCCAGTATAAGTGGAGTAGCTCATTTTACGTCGGAGTCGGAGTCGGAAGTGCTGGAAGAAGTTCGTCGTCTCCTACAGTTTCTGCCTCAAAGCCACCGCGAAGAGCCCCCAGTTATCCCTTTTGATGGAGAGGATGGAAATTGGCTAGAGGAGATGCTCGATATTGTTCCTGTCGCTGGGACGAAGGTATACGATGTGAAAAAAGTGCTGACACTCATTGTTGACGATGGGGATTTCATGGAAATTCAATCACAATTTGCACGAAATGTCGTGGTTGGTTTTGGGCGTTTAAAAGGTCAGCCGGTAGGTTTTATTGCCAATCAGCCTAAAGTGATGGCAGGGGGACTTGATATTGATTCCTCTGATAAATTGGCACGTTTTATTCGCACTTGTGATTGTTTTAATATTCCGTTAGTTACCTTTGTTGATGTGACAGGCTTTTTTCCTGGAGTAAATCAGGAGCACGGAGGAATTATCCGACATGGTGCCAAAATTCTGTTCGCATACTCAGAAGCGACAGTACCAAAAATCAGTGTTATTACTCGTAAAGCATATGGCGGTGCTTATGTTGCGCTAAATTCCAAGGCAATTGGTGCTGATGTGGTATATGCTTGGCCTAATGCTGAGATAGCGGTAATGGGTCCAGAGGGGGCAGCCAGTGTTATTTTTGCTAAGGAGATTGAGAGAAGTGAAGATGCTCTAGACACCAGACAACGCAAGATTGCTGAATACAGAGAGAAATTTGCTAATCCCTATGTAGCAGCAGAGCATGGCATGGTAGATGATATTATCGATCCAAGAGAAACAAGAAAATACCTTATTCATTCTCTGGACATGCTAAAGACGAAACGTGAGGAGCGACCTGCAAAAAAACATGGGAATATCCCGTTGTAGCTACTGAAAATAGCAAAGAAAAAAAGTTCTGACTGGAATAGTACAGACTAACTTTTTTACGGTATACTAAAAGTGTTACATAGAGAATTGGGAACGGAGGAAGTCAATGTGATTAATCAAGAACGAATTCTTGCAGAGTTTTTGGAGCTAGTCCAAATCGACAGCGAAACAAAAGAAGAAGCAGCGATTGCTGAGGTATTAAAGGATAAATTAGCAAGCTTGGGCTTTTCTGTAGAGGAAGATGATGTTGCTTCCAAAACAGAACATAGTGCGAACAATCTGTTTGCTACCCTTGAAGGTACTACTAAGGGTCCTGCTATTCTGTTTAGCAGTCACATGGATACCGTCGTTCCAGGTAAAGGTGTAAAGCCTTCCATTAAAGATGGATATGTGGTAACGGATGGTACTACAATTCTAGGTGCTGACGACAAAGCGGGTATCGCTGCAATCTTTGAAGCGATTCGTACGTTAAAAGAACAGAATCTACCTCATCCATCTATTCAGGTTGTTTTGACCGTTGGTGAAGAATCTGGTCTAGTTGGGTCACGTCACATGGATGCAAGTAAATTAAAAGCAGAAATGGGCTTTATTTTGGATTCAACAGGGAAAGTGGGCGAAATTGTCAAAGCTGGAGCTGGTCAATATCGCATTGTTACCAAAATTCACGGAAAAGCTGCTCATGCTGGTGTGAATCCAGAGGATGGCATAAGTGCTATCACTGTTGCTAGCAAGGCTATTTCACGTATGCCGCTTGGGCGTATTGATGAAGATACCACTGCAAACATTGGTCGTTTTGAAGGTGGTCGCGCTTACAATATTGTAACAGACTACGTAGAGATTTGGTCAGAGGCTCGCAGCATGGTAAATGAAAAACTAGAAGTACAAGTGAAAAAAATGACGACTGCATTTGAAGAAGTGGCTTCTGAGCTAGGTGCGACTTGCGAAAATGATGTGAAGTTTATGTATTCTGGCTATAAATTTGATGAAAGTACGCCGGTGTTGCAAAAAGCGATTGCCGCAGTTAAACGTGTAGATCGTGAACCGAAGTTAACCAGTAGTGGTGGCGGTAGCGACGGTAACGTGTTTAACGGACATGGTATCCCTTCTGTTAACTTTGGTATCGGGTATGAAGAGATACATACAAAAAATGAACGTATGCCTTTAGAAGAGCTATATAAGGCTTCTGAATTGGTACTAGCTGTTATCGCTGAATGTATTGAATAAGAAACAAGAAAGAGAGCTTGGTCATGGCACCAGGCTCTTTTTGTTTGTTCCAGAAAGTTTAGAGAAGGAAGGGCATAAGTATGTATTATGTAGAGTTCCATCTTTTTTAAGAAATGAAAATGATGAGGATGAAGCTGATGCAACAAATGATGGCTGGTTATATTCTTACATGTGGAGAGCAACGAAGAGGGCTTACAGAAGTAGTCGTTCAGCGAGCAGATGGTAAAAAACAACGTGCTATTTATTATGGCCAAAACGAAGATTTGAGGGTAGGGCAATCAGTGTTACTTAATGTAACTGCGACTCATCTGGAATTAGGAACAGGTGGTACAGACTTTATAATGGCTCTGGAACCATTTTGTAATAGGCAACATTCCCCATTACAATACGGGCATATTATGAAAATGCGCTATACGCCTTGGCAGATGGCAGTGGATACATTAGAAGAACAGGCGAGCCCTTATCATGGGTTATTTGCTCAGGAGGAATTGTCTTTAGCGGGGAGTTTTGTACTTGTAGCTGAATTACATAGTATGTTACCTGCGTTGTGCATTAGATTAAAAGAACTGATGCCAGGAGCGCGAATTGTTTATATCATGACGGATCATACCGCATTGCCAATCTCACTTTCACGGCATGTTCACTGGCTGGTAAGCAACAAATATTTACACGCAACCGTTACCACGGGTCAGGCTTTTGGTGGGGATGGTGAATGTGTCAATACAGTAACAGGTCTATTAGCGGCAAAACACGTGTATCAAGCTGATTGGATTATTTGTACACCTGGACCTGGTGGAGTTGGTACAGGTACTCCTTATGGATTCACAGGGTTACAATTAGCGGACGTTTTGCATCATGTAGATATTCTCGGAGGAGTACCGTTTTTTTTACCAAGAATTAGCTTTGTAGATAAACGAGAACGGCACCATGGCATGAGTCATCATACAACCACCTTGTTAAGGCAATTTGTGCTTCGTCCTGTCATTCTGCCCATACCTCTGTTTGAAGATGAACGTGATTCATCTATAGAAAAGCAGATGGAACAGTCATCCCTGTCACAAAAACATATTGTCCTAAGACAAAAAGCAGGGACAGTAGGGGAGATTGATAAATTGTATAAACGGCACCACCTAGAAAAGCTTTCCTCGATGGGACGGAATTGGGAGGAAGACCCGACCCCTTTTTTAACAGCTGATACAATGGCCAAAACCGCCTGTTGGATCAGGAAGCATACAGAAATGAATTGAGGATATTTTAGACTTTTTGTTGACTCACTTGTTGCAAGTAAGCATGTAATGTAATGGGCTGCTCAGATATTTGACGTAGAGCGGCCTGGATTTCGTTTACTTTTCCAACCAAGCGTATTTGTTTCAGATCTGTATATAATTTCATCATAGATGCCTCCTTTGTATTTGGGTAATTCATCTCTACAACTTATTGCGAGTGTGTATAGAACTGATGTCTACTTAGCAAGAAAGTGAAAGTGCTTAGAGGGCATTGATTTTAGTGGATTTTTGAGAAAGGGTTGTACAAGCTATTCTTGATGCTAAGATATGGAGAGAGGTTCGGATATAGAACTAAAAAGTGTGTTTTAAAAGTAAACAGGTATTTTATAAAAAGCATGTTTTACAAAACACAGTAAAAACAATGTTCATTTAGGAGGAAACATTTATGACACAAGCTCAGCACGATTCGTTATATGAAAAAACCATTGCTACGAAAAAAATCTACGACGGTAAAATTATTTCGGTTCAGGTTGACGATGTAGAATTACCAAATGGTCATACAGCTAAACGAGAGATTGTTAAGCATCAGGGAGCCGTAGCAGTTATGCCGATCACAGAGGATGGCAAATTGATCGTTGTACGTCAATTTCGTAAACCATTGGAGCGGTCTATTGTAGAAATTCCAGCTGGTAAGTTAGAACGGGGAGAAGATCCTTTAGAATGCGCCAAGCGTGAATTAGAAGAAGAGACCGGCTTTAAAGCCACAGAGTATAAACATATCAGCTCGTTTTATACTTCACCGGGGTTTGCAGATGAACTATTACACCTGTATATGGCTACAGGATTGATTGCGGGAGAATGTAATCCTGACGAAGATGAATTTGTTGAAGTGATGTACGTGACACTAGAAGAAGCTAGAAAACTTCATGAAGCGGGAGAGATTCGAGACGCTAAAACCGTTCTTGCTTTGTTTGTAATGGAAAATGAGCGTCTGAATCAGCGTTTATAATCATGCTGTCATCTATCTTTGCAGATTTACATATACACATTGGCGGAACGATGTCAGGAAAAGCTGTTAAAATTACGGCTTCTCGAAAAATGACTCTTCACAGTATTTTGGAGGAAGCTTCTGAGCGTAAGGGAATGGAAATGATTGGCGTTATAGATGCACATGCCCCTGAGGTACAAGCTGAATTGCAAGAATTACTTGATCGAAAAATGGCTATAGCTCATCCGGATGGGGGTATCCATTATAAACGAACGATGCTACTGCTTGGCTGTGAGGTAGAAATTAAGGAACCAGATAGGGGAGAAGCTCATTTTTTGTGCTATATGCCCGATTTGCGTAGAATGCGCCTCTTCACAGAGTGGTTGGCTGTTCGTTGCAAGAATGTACACCTTAGCTCGCAACGCGTGTATACAGGTCTTCGTGAGCTCCAGCAGTTTGTTTACCAGCATGAGGGACTTATGATACCAGCACACATCTTTACACCCCATAAAGGGCTTTACGGAAGCTGTACGGATCATCTTAGCGAGGTTGCTGATCCTAGATTGATTTATGCCGTAGAGCTAGGATTAAGTGCAAATACGGATATGGCAGATCGGCTACAGGAGTTACATGAGAAAACGTTTGTGACAAATTCAGATGCTCATTCCTTACAAAAAATTGGCCGGGAATATCAAGTGCTCTTGCTAAAGGAACCAAGCTATCAGGAGTGGGTCATGGCAATGCGACGTGAGCAGCACAGAAGGGTTTCATGTAATTATGGACTATCTCCACAGCTAGGAAAGTATCACCAAACAGCGTGTCAGGGATGTGGGTCCATGGAACGAGAGAATGAGATGGGGAGGTGCCCTGCCTGCGGATATAAACGGATGGTGAGAGGGGTTAGTCAACGGATCGATCAGTTAGCTGATGTACCAATCGGGGTGCATCCTTCACACCGGCCTTCTTATGTGGAACAGATTCCTTTAGAGTTTTTGCCAGGTGTAGGACCAAAAATACGGCAAAAAATGTATGAACAGATTGGAACCGAAATGGATGTCCTCCATCGGGTGGATGAGGAGATTTTGTGTCAGGTAGTAGGTGAAAAAATAACGAGTATGATTGCCAAAGCAAGACGTGGCGAGCTATTGATTCAGGCTGGAAGAGCTGGGATCTATGGAAAGGTAATTGGAGAAAGAGAGAAGTAGTAGCCATGTATATTAGTCATAGAATAGACAAGCGGTGCATAGAATGTAAGTATCCTGGCAACCAAGGAGGGGGGCCGTCTTGCGTAACCGCTTTGGACATGGCATCCATCTTTATTTGAAAGAAAACCAGTCCCTTTTTTTATTTACTATCGTCCTGTTTACTATGGGCATCATTTTTGGAGCTGTGCTTGTTAATTCGCTTGATTTGTCTCAGCGACAAGAATTGCTTGGCTTTCTCAATTATTTTTTTTCTAACTTTGACAAAAGCGGAATAATGGATTCCTCTCTACATTTTCAACAAGCGTTCGGATATCATTTAAAAACAATTTTGATACTATGGGTATTAGGAATGTCCATTATTGGATTGCCTATGATCCTACTACTATTATTTCTCAAAGGTATCATTGTTGGTTTTACCGTTGGATTCTTGGTGGGAGAGTTGCAGTGGAAGGGAGTAACGTTTGCTTTACTTGGTGTCCTTCCACAAAACATGTTAGTTGTTCCCGCTATGCTCATTGCCGGTGTTGCAGGTATTTCATTCTCTCTTCGCTTGGTACGTACTAGATTAGTCACACGTAGAGATAGCATTATGCCGCATTTTACTAATTATTCAATTCTAGTTGGTAGCATGTTTATAATCATGACAGCTGCAGCTTTATTGGAGACTTTTTTGTCCCCATTATTGATGCAGTACGCTATTAATTAAGAATAATTATAAGATAAGAACTTATGTATTTGACTAAATAGATTTCTCTCCTCTATAATAAGTACAGGTTTGATGCGAACGGGGAGGGGCATACATGGAAGAAAAAATAGAAAAGATAAAGCAACAATTACATTCGCACCACTATAAATTGACTCCGCAACGCGAAGCTACAGTTCGTGTCTTACTGGAGAATGAAGCAGATCATCTCAGTGCTGAGGATGTCTACTTAAAGGTGAAAGACAAAGCTCCTGAGATTGGCTTAGCGACGGTATATCGGACCTTGGAGCTATTAAGTGAGCTGCGGATTATCCATAAAATGAACTTTGGTGACGGGGTAGCACGTTATGACCTCCGAGATGATAATGCTAAACATCACCATCATCACTTGATATGCTTACATTGTGGTACGGTGGATGAGATATTTGAAGATTTGTTAGTGGGAACAGAAGAGAAGGTAAAAGCGGACTACAAATTTGCTATAACAGATCACCGACTCAGTTTTTATGGAATCTGCCATCGTTGTCTTGATAAAGTTAATTTGGAAGACTACAAGTAATAACTTCTCCATAGTTAAGGAGAAGTTTTTTTCTTGTTCATGAAAGTCATGAATAGGGACAAAAAGGCATAAAATAGCAATAACCGTGCTCAAGGGGTTGTTGCAATGAGTTTTCCATTTCGCCGTTTTATGGAATTAATTCGATTCTTTTTACTTTTTGTCACTTGTTCCTTGTTTAGTTATGGAGTAGTATCCTACTTATCACACCATATTTTGCCGGCAAATCCCTACCGAGAACCTTCCGGGAATGCTGTTAAGGTGGTAAAATGGCTGGACAACAAACCCGTATCTGAGTGGGACTGGTATTTAGAGCGCCTTCAGCTTTTTTTCTCGGAAGGGGAATGAGAAAGCAGGATTTTGTAAGTGCGCTGTTGAAATGTATAAGGTACCGCTCTGGTATAATTAATCCAGGAGGAGAAGTGGCTTCATGGATACGCTAATCGATCAATTCACCCACTTTCTCGCAGTAGAAAAAGGACTTGCAGCCAATACGTTGGAATCTTATCAACATGACTTGGTAATGTACGCTGCATATTTGAATGACCAAGGTATTAGCAAGGTAGAAGAGACTACGCGCACTCATATCGTTGGCTATCTATTTATGCTTCAAGAGAAAGGACGGGCTACGGCTACTTTATCTAGGAATATGGCATCCATTCGTGCTTTTTATCAATTCTTAGTCCGAGACCGTCATATGACAAGTGATCCATCTATTCATTTGGAAACACCCAAAATTGAGAAAAGACTGCCTAAAGTGTTGTCAGTAGAAGAAGTAGAGTGTTTATTAGATGGTCCAAAAGGGAATGTACCTATAGCATATCGTGATAAAGCCATGCTAGAATTACTATATGCGACTGGAATTCGCGTTTCTGAGTTAGTATCCTTACAACTGGGGGATATTAATTTAGACATGGGCTTTGTCAAATGTATGGGTAAAGGTTCTAAGGAGCGCATGATTCCGCTTGGTAGCATTGCCATTCAGGTTATCCGTACCTATTTGGAACGGGGACGCCCACAACTTGTTAAGGCTAGTTCAGATCAGGCGTTGTTTTTAAATCATTTAGGCACACAGATTACACGCCAAGGGTTTTGGAAAATTATTAAAAAATATGCCTTACAAGAGGGAATCCAAAAGGAGATTACTCCGCATACCTTGCGACACTCCTTTGCAACTCATCTTTTAGAGAATGGTGCAGACTTGCGATCTGTACAGGAAATGTTGGGACATGCCGATATTTCTACAACTCAAATTTATACGCATGTAACGCGTACGCGCATCAAAGATGTCTATGCAAAAACACATCCTCGTGCCTAAAGAGATGGACGTACACTTTACAAGGCAGACTTCAAGTGCATAAGGAGGAACACACAAATGAATCGTTTTTCACGTGTATTTTTAATTGTGTTGGATAGTGTTGGAATTGGTGAATTACCTGACGCTAAGAGATTTAATGATGAAGGTTCTCATACACTTGGTCATATCGCACAAAAGGTAGAAGGGTTCGCACTTCCGCATCTTGCAGAATTGGGTCTGGGCACTATTGCTCCTCTACATAACGTACCAGCTGTAGCTGCACCTCGTGCACACTATGGCAAAATGAAAGAAATATCCATGGGAAAAGATACAACAACTGGGCATTGGGAAATTATGGGGTTGCATGTATCTACCCCGTTTAATACATATCCAGATGGATTTCCACAAGAATTAATTGAGGAATTCGAGCAACGCATAGGGCGTAAAGTATTAGGAAACAAGGTAGCATCCGGAACCGAAATTTTGGATGAATTGGGCGAAGAGCATATGAAAACGGGTGCAGTGATCGTGTATACGTCTGCTGATAGCGTATTCCAAGTTGCTGCTCATGAAGAAATCGTACCGTTAGAAGAGCTATACAAGATCTGTGAGATTGCTCGTGAGCTAACACTGCGCGACGAATATGCAGTTACACGTGTAATTGCTCGTCCGTTCTTAGGAAAACCAGGGGCATTCGAACGTACTTCTAATCGTCATGACTACTCTGTAAAGCCATTTGATAAAACGGTTATGAACAATCTAGTAGATGCAGGACTCACTTCAATTGCGATTGGTAAAATCTCTGATATTTATGCGGGAGAGGGCGTAAGTAAAGAGATCCGATCCAAAGATAACATGGATGGAGTAGATAAACTACTTCAAAGCATGCAAGAATCCTTTACAGGGCTTAGCTTTGTAAATCTAGTTGATTTCGATGCCAAATACGGTCATCGCCGCGATACAGAAGGGTACGGAAAAGCGCTAATGGAGTTTGACGCACGTGTTCCAGAGCTACTGGCAGCCCTAAAAGAAAATGATTTACTTATCATAACAGCTGACCATGGTAATGACCCAACACATCATGGTACTGATCATACTCGTGAATATGTTCCTGTACTGGCATACTACAAAAACTTGGAGACAGGCAAAAATCTAGGTGTGCGCGAAACATTTGCTGACCTAGGTGCAACAATTGCTGAAAACTTCGAAGTGAAAATGCCGAAAATCGGTCAAAGTTTCTTAGCTCAATTGTAGGGGGAGAGCATACATGTCCAAAATTCTTGAAGCAAAGACGTTTATTGAGGAAAAGCTTACTGAAAAGCCAACCATCGGCTTGGTTTTAGGTTCAGGTCTAGGTGTTTTGGCAGATGAAATCGAAGAAGCTACTGTTATTTCATACAACGAGATTCCCCATTTTACGAAATCAACAGTAGTCGGACATAAAGGGCAGCTGGTAATTGGAAAATTGAAAGGCAAGCAGGTAGTAGCGATGCAAGGACGCTTTCACTACTATGAAGGTCATGATTTGGAAGCTGTCGTGTTCCCGATTCGCGTCATGAAGGCGATTGGTGTAGAAACCATCATTGTTACAAATGCAGCAGGTGGTGTCAATGAATCCTATAAACCAGGCGATCTAATGTTAATTTCAGATCATCTAAATCTGACGTACCGCAATCCGCTAATCGGTGGAAATGATGAGTCTTTAGGCGCTCGCTTCCCTGATATGTCAGAAGCTTATTCCAAACGTTTACGTGGGCTTTCTAAAGAGGTTGCAGCTACATTAGGCATCCAATTACAAGAAGGCGTGTATGCAGGACTATTAGGTCCATCCTATGAGACTCCTGCTGAGATTCGCATGTTGCGTATTTTAGGTGGGGATTCTGTCGGAATGTCCACAGTACCAGAAGTGATTGTGGCTCGTCATATGAACATAGAGGTTCTTGGAATTTCTTGCATCAGCAACATGGCGGCAGGAATTCTTGATCAACCATTATCTCATGACGAGGTAATGGAGACAACTGAGAAGGTAAAAGCAGAGTTTCTTTCTTTAGTAAAAGGTGTTATAGAAAAGATGTAATCATTCATGATCATGCCTACTGGTGGAACTCAAGGCATGCTTTATAGCTAACAAAGATAAATCCCTTTGGACTAAAAGAGCCAAAGGGATTTTTTGTACTAGTGGTGATATCCTAAGCCAAGTGATAATTGAGAAACGGTTCGCAATACCTTTTGCTGAAAAACCTCCATATGAGGAAGCATACGCTCGGAAGGACCGATCAGACTAATGGAAGCGATAACCTGTCCAGTTGTATCGAAAATAGGCGCTGCAATAGCTGTTACACCAACATTGCGTAGATTGGAACTAACCTCATACCCATTTTGTCTGATCGTTCTCAAACGCTGCTTCATATCCTCAGTAGAAGTAAGGGATTGTGGTGTATATGCTTTAAGTCCAGTTGCTAGGACTTCATCGATGAAAGTTTCAGATTGATATGCGAGCAAACAACGGGCACTACTTGTCGCATACAAGGGGAAGCGCCGATGGGCATCGACAGTAAAACGAATAGGATATTGGGAGTCGATTTTGTCCACATAAATGGCGTCTTTACCATCCATAATACAAAGACATACCAATTCTTTGGTTTGCTCTGCCAACTCATGCAAGTGGGGCTTTGCATATTCGACTGTATCGTGATCACGTAATACCTTCGTTCCTAATTCCAGTAAAGTATAACCAAGCGCATACTGCTTGGTTTTTTGATTTTGACGAATAAAGCCTTCGCTTTCTAAAGTTGTCAGTAATTTATGTACAGCGCTTTTGGACATCGCCAGTTTTTTACTTATTTCTGTTACACCTAATTCTTTAGGAGAATCCAAAAAGAGTTGCATAAGATGACAGCTTTTTTTAACGGAAGATAAGAAGTTGTCCATCCGATTATTCCTTTCCTATGAAAAGTCATACATGACTGACTTGTATTCCAAAAAAAGGGGGAAAAGCCCTGATGTAACGGTATTGTAACATGGACACATAATTTTCACAAATGATTGATTTTTACAAATTTTCATGCTAAAATTCACGTATTGTTCTCATATGGATAAAATTGTTCTCTATAAGAGAACAAAAAGAGAGTATAGGGGGCTTATGATGAAGAAAAAAGCGTGGACAGTGATATCAGTAATTACACTTGCAGCAGTAGTGGTGGCAGGCTGTGGAAATTCGGCACAGCCAGCAGGAAGCAGTAGTTCTTCGTCCCAGATGGAAGACAAGCTAGTTATTGCTGGAAATGGTGCTACCGTAGAAAAGCTGATGAAAGACGAGATTTTTAAAAAATTTAATGAAAAATATCCGAACGTAAAGCTCTCATATGTATCAGGTGTGTCTACTGAAATTGTTGCCAAGGTAAAAGCACAACAAAACTCTCCACAGATAGACGTAGCTATCATAGAAGGTGGTGAGCAAGAGAAAGGTCGTACAGAAGGATTATGGCAACCGATTACAGAAGAAAACATTCCTAATGCCGCCAACGTACCTGATGATTTGAAAGTGTTAGAAAATTCAGGAGTTACGGTTAATTTCACACCTATGGGTATCTCCTACAACAGCGATCTAATTAAAGAAAAAGGTATACCTGTTCCAGAATCTTGGAATGATCTTGCTCGTCCTGAAATGAAAGGAAATTTGATTTTAACTGATGTAACAAGCAACTTTGGACGTAGTACGCTAATCATGCTTGCGTATGCCAATGGTGGTTCGGAAAAAGAAATGGAAGAGGGCTTCAAAAAGCTGGAAGCGATTGCTGGCTATATGCCTACATTTGCAAAGTCAGCTGCACAGCTACAACAGAATTTGCAAAGTAAAACCTCTGCTTATACAGCTTGGACTATGGCGCGTAGCATTACACAGAAAAAAGGAGGATTACCACTTGAATTCGTCTTTCCCAAAGAAGGGGCTAATATAGTACCTAACGTAGCGGTTATGGTCAAGGGTGCAAAGCATCCAGAGGCAGCTAAAGAATTTATGAATTTCTTACTAACCGATGAAGTACAGAGCATGTACGCTTCAAAATTATATTACAACCCAGCAACAAAAGTGGACTTACCGGATGATGTAAAGAAAGAGCTTGATTTTGATCGGACTAAAGTTGTGCATTTTGATTATGCCGTTTTGGGAAGCAAGACGGGAAAATGGGTTGACCAATTCAACAAGGAAATCGCGCCAAAGGTAGGAAAGTAGGTGTCCACATTGACAAGAGTACCTGATGTAGAATTTATCAATGTTCAGAAAAAATTTCAGAATCAGATTATTGTTGATAACTTCCATCTTCAGATAGAGCAAGGGGAGTTCATCTCTTTGCTCGGACCTTCTGGTTGTGGTAAAACCACAACGTTAAATATGATTGCTGGGTTTTTAGATCCAGATCAAGGTGACTTGCTCATTAAAGGAAAGAAGATGAATGGAGTTCCTCCATATAAGCGTGAATTGGGAATGGTGTTCCAAACCTATTCCTTATTTCCGCACATGACGGTAGGAGAGAACATTGGTTATGGATTAAAATTACGCAAAATCTCTAAAGCAGAACAAAAAGATCGAATTCGGAAGGTCTTAGAGCTGGTGAAGCTACCACATGTAGCAGATCGGTATCCCAAGCAGCTTTCAGGTGGACAGCGGCAACGTATTGCAATTGCTAGAGCTTTAGTTGTAGAGCCGTCTCTGTTACTCCTTGACGAGCCTTTAAGCAATCTTGATGCTAAATTACGTGAAGAATTACGTGATGAGCTCAAGCGACTACATCAGGAAATTGGAGTTACCACCATTTTTGTTACACATGATCAGGAGGAAGCATTATCTTTATCCGATCGAATAGTAGTTATGAATTATGGGCGAGTGGAGCAAATTGGTCGACCTCACGAAATTTACAATCATCCAGCAACGGAATTTGTTCATACGTTTATTGGCAAGTCGAATCGGATACCTGGTCTTATTACAGCTAGTAACGGGCAGATCATGACGATTAAGACAGATGGAGATTGGGAGATACAAGCAGTTGCGACTGATACCAACTTGCAGGTAGGCCAGCGAGTGATAGCCTATGTTCGTCCTGAGAAAATCAAACTATTTCCGTTGAGTGATAGATCAGGTGATAAATTTCCCGTGGATAATCAAGTATACGGACAACTGGCATTTTCCTCGTTCCTTGGTGCCTATACCGAATGTAAGGTGCAAATTGGAGGCGTTCAGCTTGACGTACGTGTGCAAGAATCTAATTTGCTTACTGAAATGAAGCAGGGAGTAACCGCAATTTGCCAATGGGAAAAAGAAGATGTATTCGTAATGGCGGAGGGGAGGGAGTAAAAGATGTCTAAGCGACTTACCTATTTGTTATTACTTCTGCCGGCCATGATTATTTTGCTAGGCGTCTTTCTTATACCGATGCTTTTTATTCTTCTTTTAAGTTTTGAAGGGGCAGAGGGTCAGTTTAGTTGGTCCAATTATCTCATGTTTTTTCAGGATACATATTATCTAAAGATACTCGGTCGAACGATTTCTCTAAGTTTATATACAGTTGTCTGTACATTACTACTAGCATTTCCTGTAGCCATGTTTATGGCCCGCACACAAGGAAAGCTACGTGGGCTGGTCACCATGTTAATTTTGTGTCCACATCTTATTAGTGTTGTTATACGGAATTTTGGCTGGGTTGTCATACTAGGAGATACGGGCTGGATTAATAGTATACTGCAAAAAGTAGGACTGATTGATGCACCACTACGTTTGTTATACAACGAATTAGGGATTGTCGTAGGATTAACGGATGCTTTTATTGCTTATATGGTATTAGCGATTGCGACTAGTCTTTATACCATTGACGCTTCCTTGTACAAAGCGGCTTCTATCTTAGGAGCAACACGCTTTCAATCGTTTTTTCATATAACCTTACCTCTGAGCATGCCCGGTGTATTTGCCGGTATTACGCTGGTATTTAGCTTGTCGATGAGTGCCTATGTAACGCCAGCTTTAATGGGAGGAACGTCGGTAAAAGTTATTCCTGTACTAGCCTTTGAACAAATCATGTCGACCCTTAACTGGCCACTAGGAGCAGCTCTTGCTATCATGTTGCTTTCAAGCACGATTGTGTTGGTCACTTTATTTAGTCGATTCGTAGAAACAAAACGGTATAAAGAGGTGTTTACATCATGAGACAAGGAAGATTTTCTTGGCTAGGTGTTATCACCGTAGCCATTTTGATTTTTGTAAATGCACCTTTTTTAATTATTATTCCAAGCTCATTCACTTCTGCTGGATACCTATCGTTTCCCCCTGAAGGGTTTTCCTTCGAGTGGTATAAACAAATTCTAGATCGCCCTGAGTTTATAGATGCTTTCTGGTTTAGCTTGCAGCTTGCAGCTATCACAGCGATCCTTTCAACATTGATCGGAACAATGGCTGCCATTGCAATCTCTAAGTATCAATTTAAGGGAAAGAAAGTCATCAGTGGCTTGCTCTTATCACCTTTAACAGTCCCTTCGTTGATTATTGGTATCGCGGCGTTGCTGTTCTTTACCCGTCTGGAGCTTGGGGGAACATTCTTGGGGTTGTTGCTGGCGCATATATTAATTTCTATTCCTTATGTAGTACGTCTGGTTTTGACGGGTTTAACTACCTTTGATTATACCTTGGAAAAAGCGGCGTTTATGCTAGGAGCAAGACCGCTGCATGTGTTTTGGGATATCACATTACCAATGCTACGTCCAGCGATTTTGTCGGGCTTTATTTTCTCCTTCCTGACTTCGTTTGATAATGTGACGGTATCCTTATTCCTGGTTGCTCCGGATACAACAACGTTACCACTTGCTATTTTTACTTATATGCAAGAATCGCTTGATCCAATGGTAGCTTCTATTTCATCGGTAGTTATTCTTATTAGTTTATTTTTCATCTTTTTATTGGAGAAGGTATATGGTTTAGATCGATTATTTGGACTAAACGCACAACAACACTAATGGAGATGTCATCTACCTATGGCCCTATATACGTATTTACAAGAACAAATGCCAAGCTTTTTGCAAAAATTAGAGGAGAGTGTGAACATCGACTCCCCTTCTAAACATAAACCACAGAGTGAAAAAATGATTGCTTGGTATATAAAAGTCATGCAGAAATTAACCGGTGGAAAGATTCACCGTTATGCAAATCCCACCTATGGTGACCAACTGCGTTGTGAAGTAGGAACAGGAACGAAAAGAATCTTATTAGTTGGTCATTATGACACAGTATGGCCACTACAGGAATCTATGGAGCGACCATTTCGTTGTGAAGATGAAAAAGCATACGGACCAGGAGTCTATGATATGAAAGCAGGTATTCTCCAAGCCCTGTTTGCTATTCATGCTTTAAGTAGGTTTGATCGTTTGCCTAAGGATAAAACCCTTGTTCTTCTTCTAACAGGTGATGAAGAGATCGGTAGCCCTACTTCTCGCATAATTTTGGAAGAAGAAGCAAAAAAGGCAGAGGTGGCGTTCATCTTAGAACCTCCTGTGGCTCCCCATGGGGCGTTGAAGACATGGCGCAAAGGTAGTTCGCAATACACGATTCAAGTATCGGGAGTCTCGGCTCATGCTGGTGTTGATCATGAAAAAGGAATTTCAGCTATCCAAGAAATGACCTATCATATTCAACGCTTGCATAGTCTCACCAATTATACAAGTGGAACTACGATAAATGTGGGGACTATTACAGGCGGGGTTGGACGTAATGTGGTAGCCGATTATGCGGAAGCCGAAGTAGATGTACGAGTGCAATCTCAAGAGGAAGCCGAACGGATTCATCAAGTAATTATGTCCCTACAACCAGTACTTTCTGGAACAAAGCTTGTTGTGAAGGGAGGTATCAATCGTCCACCCATGGAAAAAACGGAGAAAAGCTATGCGCTCTTTGCATTAGCAAAGTATATCTGTGAACAAGAATTCTCTTGCTCTTTAACTGAAGAGGGAACAGGCGGTGTTAGTGATGGTAACTTTGTCGCTGCTTGTGGGGTTCCCACCTTAGATGGATTGGGGGCAAGTGGAGATTATGCCCATTCGCCGCGTGAGTTCATTTGGATAAAAGATGTCCCAAAACGAACGACACTATTAGCACGTTTGTTAGAAGAATGTTAAAAATGATTAATGAGACTCTCTTGATCCAAACCTAAGCCAAATCTGCTTTTGTAGATAAATGGGAGGGATGGATTAGAGAGTCGTTCCTTTGAATGTTACTATACAAGCTCAAAACACATGCATTATGTTACATATGTAAGATAATTCTGTCAGATGAACATAAAAAAATATAAAATAAATAAATTATAATAATGAAAGACAAAGAATGGGATATTTCAAACAAGAGACAAATTGAAAGCGTTATCATCGCTTTATTAACAAGACTATCTCGATTGAAATCGAAAAGTTTATGAAAATTGACTGATCAGTTTAGTTTGTAACATACATTTGTAGGAAATTCATGCTAGTTCTATTCACTTTGTTTATAATATTTTATGTTTGTAGGGGCTGTAATTCGTTGACACCGTAATAAATTCGTAATATTTTTATATGTAACAGAGAGTTTGTTTCGTTATTTTGCGAAATTCGTAATGAAATGGAAATGTACGAAAGTAAATTCGTAGAGTAAATGAGATCAAACAGAAATAAGAGTAAAATGGAGTGGTAAGATTGAGGAAAATCGACCATGTGGATAGGCAAATCTTGCAGATCCTCCAAGAAGATGGCCGAACTCCTTATACAGAGATTGCTCACCAATTAAAAGTGAGTGAAGGCACGATTCGTTCGAGGATATCTCGTCTATTACATGATGGAGTTTTTCAATTCGTCATTCGCACCGATCCGGAAAAGTTAGGGCTTAATGTGCTGGCTTTTATCGGGCTAACCACGAAATTGGGCAAACAGAAACAAGTAGCTGCTGAGTTAACCGAATTACCTCAGGTTACATTTGTGGGAGCTTTTAGTGGCAAGCACGATTTAATTATACAAGCCTGTTTTTACAGTAATGATGAGCTGATTATCTTCGTTAATGAGCAACTCTCGCGAATCGATGGCATTCTCGCTGCCGATGTCTCTTTGGAGCTAAAGCAGTATAAAGAATCTTTTTCGTACGTACGTGAAGAGGATATTACGACACCAGAAGGGGGTTGAACAAGCCGGCTTTAGAACCGTATCTCCCGATGCTAGATTTTTCAGAAAAAACATAAAATGAGAGCATTGTACTATGAATCATGCACCTATCAGGTATAGGGCATGATTTAGTGAATTACTTGCCCTCTGTTTTGATGTATGATCAACCTTATGAATTACGCTGATTAAAAAGGCATTATACAGTCTCTTGTTATTTATCTAGAATATTCAGAATGAATAACCTATTTGGTTTACTTTACTTAAGTAGTACAATAACGCATAAGATTATTTAAAGAGACAAATGGTTCATTTCATGTGAATAGGTAACTGAGAATGGATAGATAGCTGTCTTACAGAGATGGCAGTGTATGCTCAGAAACTGTCGAATATTGTAAATGCTTGTTTGGAAAATGCTGATTGCTTGTACAGTAGCACAATCATATATTCACATAAGGTCATCCAAGATGCACCGCGGTGGATTGTGTAGAGATAGTAGAAATCTTTTAAGGGGGAATGAGGTTTGCTCCGTTACCTTGGTAAACGTATCATCTTTATGTTTGTTTCTCTGTTTTTAATTGTTACCGCGACTTTTTTCTTGATGCATTCAATTCCGGGTGGACCATTCACCGGTGAACGTAATGTACCACCAGAGATTCAAAAAGCGCTGGAAGCAAAGTACAATCTAGACCTACCGATTAGTCAACAGTACCTGTTGTACTTGAAAGGGATTGCTACCTGGGATTTGGGTCCATCCTTTACTGAGAAATCATCAACGGTTAATGATATGATCAATCGTGGATTTCCTGTATCAGCACATTTAGGTCTACAGGCTTTATTAGTCGCTATTTTTGGCGGAATTTCCTTGGGTGTTATTGCAGCTCTCTATCATAATAAATGGCAGGATTATAGTGCCATGCTGATTGCTGTGCTTGGACTTTCGGTACCTAGCTTTATCCTTGCAAGTTTTTATCAATATATCTTCTCGATTGAGCTTGGATGGTTTCCGATTGCAAAATGGGACACTTGGAAACATACTGTCTTACCAACATTCGCGTTGGCAGCAAGTCCGCTAGCCTTTATCGCGCGTCTGACTCGTTCTAATATGATTGAAATTATGGGACAAGATTACATTAAAACGGCTAAATCTAAAGGATTAAGTACTTTCGCTATCACAGTAAAACATGCGATCCGAAATGCACTTTTACCTGTTATTACTTACTTAGGACCTTTGTCCGCTAGCATTTTGACTGGGGCTTTCGTTGTTGAGAGAATTTTTGGTATCCCTGGTCTTGGTAGAGAATTCGTTATATCCATTACGAATCGTGACTATACGGTTATCATGGGTACAACCGTCTTCTATGCGATGATACTTGTTGTCATGGTTTTGATTGTGGATATTGCCTATACATTGATTGACCCACGCATTAAGCTTGGCGATGTTGGAAAGGAGTAGTGACAGAATGCAATTAACAGAAAAACACTTTGAGCCTGTCTCCGTAGATGCTAGTCAGGCAGAACAAATTAAGCGTCCAAGTTTATCCTTTTGGCAAGACGCATGGCGCCGTCTTAAACAAAATAAAGTAGCTATGGTCTCGCTCATCTTTTTAGTAGCCCTCATTGTCTGTGCTATTATTATGCCAATGGTGAGTTCTAATGACTACTTCTCGACAGATTTAACTGGTAAAAACAAAAAGCCTTCCATGGAACACTTTTTTGGAACGGATGATTTAGGACGCGATATGTTTGTTCGTATTTGGTACGGTGCACGTATTTCCCTTGAAGTAGGTTTTGCCGCTGCCTTTATTGATTTAATTGTTGGAGTACTTTGGGGTGGTATTGCCGGTTTCTATGGTGGTAAAGTGGATGAGATTATGATGCGTATTGCTGACATCCTGTTTGCTATTCCTTATCTATTAGTAGTTATCTTGCTACTGGTTGTTTTAAAACCTGGTGTTACCACCATTATTTTAGCCCTTACCATAACGGGCTGGATCGGGATGGCTAGGATTGTCAGGGGACAGATGCTGCAGCTTAAACAACAAGAGTATGTACTAGCCGCGAAATCGCTTGGTGCTGATAGTAAGCGTATTATCTTTAAGCATTTGATCCCGAATGCTCTGGGTCCGATCATTGTTACGTTGAGTTTGTCGATTCCAAGTGCAATTTTTGCTGAAGCGTTCTTGTCCTTCCTTGGTCTAGGGGTTTCTGCACCAGTTGCTTCATGGGGAACCATGGCATCAGAGGGATTGCCAGCGATGAAGTATTACCCATGGCGATTAATGTTCCCAGCTGTTTTTATCAGTTTAACCATTTTGGCCTTAAACCTGTTGGGTGACGGTATTCGAGATGCAGTAGACCCACGCTTACGTAAATAGGAGGGATTAGGATGGAACGAATTTTGGAAGTTAAAGATTTGCATGTTTCCTTCCACACCTATGCTGGTGAAGTGAAAGCTGTGCGTGGCGTAAACTTTCATGTAAATAAAGGGGAAGCAGTAGCAATTGTAGGGGAATCCGGCTGTGGAAAGTCGGTTACAGCTCAATCTTTGATGAAGCTAATTCCGACGCCTCCGGGTGAATATAAGCAAGGTCAGATTTTGTTCAATGGTCAGGATATTATTAAGAAGACAAATAAAGAGATGGAATCCATTCGTGGTAAAGATATTGGTATGATTTTCCAAGACCCAATGACTTCTCTAAACCCAACCATGACAATCGGTAATCAGATCATGGAAGGTTTGATTAAACATCAAAACATGAGCAAAGCTGCTGCTAAAGAGCGTGCGATTGAACTATTAAACATTGTAGGTATTCCACAACCAGACCGTCGTGTGAACCAATACCCGCATGAATTTTCCGGTGGTATGCGCCAACGTGGTATGATCGCAATCTCTCTTTCATGTTCACCTAAGCTGTTAATTGCCGATGAACCAACAACAGCTCTGGATGTAACCATTCAAGCGCAAATTCTTGATTTGATGAAAGATTTGCAAAAGAAAATGGGTACTTCTATTATCATGATCACGCATGATTTGGGTGTTGTTGCCGAAATGTGCGATCGTGTAGTCGTTATGTACGCTGGTAAGGTAATTGAAGAGGGTACAGTTGATGAAGTATTTTATAATCCTCAGCATCCTTATACAAAAGGCTTGTTGCGCTCTGTACCACGACTTGATTTAAATCGTGATGAACCGCTTACTCCAATCTTTGGTACACCACCGGACCTGTTAAAACCTCCAGTGGGGTGTGGCTTTGCTGCGCGCTGTGAGTGCACAATGAAGGTATGTATGGAATATGATCCTGAATTGACCACAATTAGCGACAGTCAACGCGCCGCCTGCTGGTTACAACATCCGTTAGCACAAGCTCGCACAGGTTCGTAAGGGAGGAGGAGCACAGATGGCAAACAAAGATATGTCAAACGATGATACATTGGTTGAGGTACGCAATTTAAAGAAATTTTTTAAGATCGGTGAAAATACATTAAAGGCAGTCAATGACGTATCCTTTACGATTAAACGCGGTGAGACCTTAGGGATCGTAGGTGAGTCTGGCTGTGGGAAATCTACTGCTGGTCGTACAATGCTTCGCTTATACGATCCAACTGACGGACAAGTATTTTTTGAGGGTAAAGATTTGTCTAAATTAAGCCCTTCTGAGATGAAAGCCATGCGTCGTAACATCCAGATGATTTTCCAAGACCCATACGCTTCTCTTAACCCGCGTATGACAGTTGGCGATATTATCGGAGAAGCTCTAGATATTCATGGTCTTGCAGCCGGCTCAAAACGTAAAGAACGCATCCAAGAATTGCTGTCATTAGTAAGCTTGAACCCTGAGCATATGAACCGTTTTCCACATGAGTTTTCTGGTGGTCAGCGTCAACGTATTGGGATCGCACGCGCTCTAGCTGTCGAACCGAAATTTATCGTGTGTGACGAACCGATTTCAGCATTGGACGTATCCGTTCAAGCTCAGGTTGTTAACTTATTGGAACAACTGCAAGAAAAAATGGGCTTAACATATATGTTTATCGCCCATGACTTGTCCATGGTTAAATACATTTCTGATCGAGTTGGCGTTATGTATCTTGGGAAAATGGTAGAGTTAGCAGATAGTGAAAAGCTGTATGAAAAACCGCTTCATCCATATACACAGGCTTTATTATCTGCGATTCCTATTCCAGATCCTGAAATCGAGCGTACTCGTGAGCGTATCGTTCTACAAGGCGATGTACCGAGTCCAATGAACCCACCAAGCGGTTGTCATTTCCGTACGCGTTGCCCGAAAGCAATGCCGGAGTGTGCAGCGAAAGAGCCAGTTTGGAAAGAGATTGAATCAGGCCATTTCGTAGCTTGTCACTTGTTTAACTAAATTCGTTGCATTATGCGAAAACCGAGTATAAAAGAAAACGGCGCCTTGCAGCATAGCAGGGTGCCGTTGTTCTTTTACCTAACCTAGTAGGCATGGCATTTTTCAATTTCGCGTTGTTCCCGAAATAAGCAGAGAATCATGTTTTGTAAAATGTGTGTAAATCATTTGTAAAGTTATTATTTTGTGAAATTTTACAGTTTTATAGTAATTAAGTCCCTCTGTTTTTCCGATATAGATAATAAGTTTCATGTTTCGTTTATACATATGAATAATTTGTGGTACCATAGGCTCGATATGTACCGTGCTTTTCAACATGTAAGGAGGATGATAAAAATGATCAAGGGAGTTAGAGGGGTAAAAAACAACTGGAAACCCTCTTTAACAAACATAAGAAAAATGAAACTCCATATGGGGAAGTCCATAGCAACTAAAATGATTATTTGGGGAATCATCATGGTTCTATTGATCTTTGGAACCTTGGAAACGATCGTATTGTCTTTCTCCAAAAATACGTTAATCAACATTACAACCAAACAATCCAAAATGTTAACAGAGCAATACACAGCAAGTGTTGATGAATGGATAAATTCAATTGCGACACAAGTAAAAGGTTCTGCTGCAAAGAATGTAATGAGAACCAACATTGATACCCTTGTAAAAGATGAATTTAAATTATTGAGACAGAGTTTTCCGGAAATTAAAAAGATTCATCTCGTGAATGGGAAAACAGGGATCGAAGAGTATTCATTGACTACTATGAATTTTACGAATTTTAATGATAAAACTTTCTTTAAAGAAGCTGTTTCCCAAAAGCAAATGATCGTTTCTGGTGAAGATATTCAACCTCATGTGGAAAAAAGCTATGGATATATCGCAACACCAGTGGGTCCGTCTAATAGCGATACTAGTCGGATTCTAATTGTTGCTTTTTCTATGCAGAAAATGCTGGACAGAATAGCAGGGGTTCAGTTCATGGAAAATGGCTATGGCTATGTTCTAAATGAAAATGGTCTGGTCGTGGCTCATAAGAATGAGGAATACACGAATAATGTAGAGGTAGGGAGCGACCCAGCTTATAAAGAAATCATGCAAAAAGTAATAGATCGCTCTAGTACAAATGTCATCTACACTGATAATGGCATAGAATCATTTGCATCAATCGCTCCATTAAAAACGTTGCCTTGGAGTCTGGTATTAAGCACAAGCCTGTCGGAAATCTACGGAGAAGTAAACAGCATGGGCTGGATTATATTCTTAGTCAGTATACCGGTCACTGTGCTAGCGGGTGCAGCCATTTGGTGGTATGCAAATTCTATGAAAAGGCAATTGATCACAGTAACAACACAAATGCAGCGAGTAGGAAGTGGAGATTTCACGACAAACATAGAGGTGCAGGGTAAAGATGAAATTGCCCAAGTCGGTCAAGCACTCAACCAGATGGTAGGTGAACTAAAGGATTTAATTACACGTGTACAAAGTCAAGCGGTTGTCTTGAATGTGGCATCTGGTGAGTTGCAAAAACATTCTGAAGCTAATACGGTATCCTTGCACCAAATTTCAGGTACATTAACCGGGATTTCAGAGCGTATTTCTATGCAGAATCGAGAGGTACAGAGTACCGTGACTACTGTTTCTGAAATCTCCGAAGGGGTGGAGCAGGTTGCGATATCCGCAGAAGCTACATCTAATGCTACATCGAAAACATTAGAACGGGCTCAGGTTGGAATGAAGCAGGTTCAAGATGTAGTTGAGGTTGTTCGTGGTGTTACGTCAGAAATCGGACACAATGCGAATCGGATGCATACTCTACGTCAACGGTCTAACGAAATTTCAGAAATCGTTAAAATGATAACAGGAATCGCATCTCAAACCAATCTTCTCGCTTTAAATGCAGCGATAGAAGCAGCACGGGCGGGAGAAGCAGGTAAAGGATTTTCTGTTGTAGCAAGCGAAGTTCGCAAATTGGCAGAAGAAAGCAGTAGCTTTTCTGAAAAGATTGCAGCTATCGCAGGATCGATTAATTATGAAGCAAAAGAGATGACAATCAATATGGATGATGTAGTAAAACAAGCGGATGTCGGACTCAAATCCGTAGAGATGGTGGGCCAATCCTTTACTCACATCCTACAGGAGATTCAGGCTGCTGCTGAACAAAGTGAATCCATGACTGCTATTTCTGAAGAGATGGCAGCTGGTAATCAAGTTGTTAGTAGCTCCATGCAAAATTTGTCACAAAGGTCCGGTGAGATAGATCAATCACTGATTGAAGCGGTTACAACTATAGAAGCACAGCTAAAAGCTATTTCAGAGATAAATAAAAATGTACAAAGCATGCAAGAATTATCAAATGATTTAGAAGCTCATGTGTCTAAATTCCAAGTATAACTACCAAGCTTGCCGTCTCTTTTCCAAAGACGGCAAGTTTTTTTGTTATCGGCTCGTTTTTATCTATTTTATTTCTTTGAAAGTGTGAATATTTTCCTGAGAAAAGGGGATGCTAGAAATACGAATGGAGGTACGAAAGCGAAATGAAAAGATTACTTCGTGTTTTTCTCTGTTTGGTTACTTGCATAACCTTGCTTACTCCAGGGTTAGCTTTTGCAGCAGAGTCAAAACCTGATATGGCCCCACATGCAAAGTCAGCGATCCTGATGGAGGCAGATTCCGGCACCATTCTGTTTGAAAAAAATCCGCATGAAAAGCTACCGCCAGCAAGTATCACCAAGGTAATGACCTTGTTATTGATATTTGAGGCAATGGAGCGAGGAGAAGTAAAGTTAACCGACAAAGTTCGTACCAGCGAACGAGCTGCTTCCATGGGTGGATCTCAGATTTTCTTACAACCAGGGGAAGAGATGACAGTAGAAGATATGGTCAAAGGTATTGCTATCGCTTCTGGAAATGATGCTGCGGTTGCTATGGCTGAGCATATCGGAGGAACTGAAGAAGCGTTTATCAATAAGATGAATGAACGTGCAGCGCAACTAGGACTAAAAAATACACACTTTATTAACTGCAATGGATTACCTTCTCCAGATCATTACTCAACTGCTTCTGACATTGCAATCATGTCACGTGAGCTGTTAAAACATGAAATAATAACTAAATATACGGGCATCTATCAAGATTATCTACGGAAAGAAAGTACCAGCCCATTCTGGTTAGTGAACACGAATCGACTTGTTCGTTTTTATGACGGAGTAGATGGATTGAAGACGGGCTATACATCGGAAGCTAAGTTTTGTATTACAGCAACAGCTAAACGCAAAAACATGCGTGTAATTGCTGTTGTATTGGGTGAACCAGATACTAAGGTAAGAAATAGTGAAATTACAGGTATGTTTGATTATGCCTTTAATCATTATCAAGTGCATCCCATATATAAAAAAGGGGATGTTATTCAACAGCTTTCTCTGGATAAGGGAGAAGAAACGAAGGTAAATGTTGTGACCGAACAGCCTGTTAGTCTTCTTACGAAAAAGGGAGAAAATCCTAACGCTTTTGTCAAAGAAATTACACTGGCTAGCGAGGTAAAAGCTCCGATTAAAAAATCGAACGTAGTAGGCCATATTTTTATAAAAAAGGATGGCAAGGAAATAGCTCGGATTGATTTGTATCCAGAGAAAACAGTTGAACGTGCCAATATGTGGGACATACTCAAAAGAACAACCCAGAAGGTAATGTTTACCTATCGCTGAATTTACGAAAAATGTCGAGAATGTCCACTTTTGTAGAGGCTTCTCGACTTTTTTGTTCTTTTGTCGGCTGGGAGGAATTGGTTTGTTGGATAGAGAAAAAGAGAGACATCAACGGGAGAAGGAGTTGTTCCAAGTTATGAGTTTACACATTGAGATGGAGACCTTACGAGAGGTCTTGTTGGTCCGGCTACAAGGTGAGCTGGATCATCACACAGCGGAAACCTTGAGAAACCGTTTAGACACTGCTATCAAGGATGAGCAGATTCGTCATGTGGTCCTAGACTTGGAGGACTTGACCTTCATGGATAGCTCAGGAATTGGCGTGATTTTAGGTAGATATAAACAAATTACAGCACGTAATGGAGAAGTATTTGTCTGTTCCATTAATCCCACGATCTATCGCATTTTCGAAATGTCAGGTTTGTTTAAAGTATTAAAGCATAAAGAACATGTGTCAGACGCTCTGGACGTACTGGGGGTGGCATAACGATGAGAAATCATATGCAACTACAATTCTCTGCCCTCAGTCAAAACGAAGCATTTGCACGTGTTTCTGTGGCTTCTTTTATCTCACAACTCGATGTCACGATGGAAGAGTTAGAGGAAATCAAAACTGTCGTATCAGAAGCAGTCACGAATGCGATTATCCATGCTTATGATGAAAATCCACTAGGAGTGGTCCTTATTGAAGCTACTTTGGAGGATGGAGTAGTCGAGCTTGTCATTGAGGATTACGGAAAAGGAATTGTTGATGTGGAAGAGGCGATGCAACCATTGTTTACTTCTAAGCCAGAGTTGGAACGTTCAGGAATGGGTTTTACGATTATGGAAAATTTTATGGATTCACTAGAAGTGGTTACGGCCATTAATCAGGGTACAAGGATTCGCTTAGTTAAACGTCTCGCTTATGCAAAAGCTTTACAAAGCTAGGGGTAATGCCATGGGAGCCGATATTAAAAACGCTAGTCAGCCGTTTCTTACTAACGAACAAGTAAAAGAGCTCATTGCTAAAAGCCAAACGGGAGATACGTCTGCACGTGACCAACTGGTAAGTAGTAATATTCGTTTAGTATGGTCTGTTGTCCAACGTTTTATGAACCGTGGCTATGAAGCAGATGATCTGTTTCAAATTGGCTGTATTGGATTATTAAAAGCAGTCGATAAATTTGATTTAAACTACGATGTCAAATTTTCAACGTATGCTGTACCCATGATCATCGGAGAAATTCAACGTTTCCTACGGGATGATGGCACGGTCAAAGTAAGCCGTTCGTTGAAGGAAACTGCAAACAAAGTGCGAAGAACGAGGGACGAATTGTATAAGAAATTTGGACGCTCACCTACCATCAGCGAAGTTGCAGAAACGCTAGGGCTATCTAATGAGGATGTTGTGTTCGCTCAGGAGGCTAGCCGTGCTCCGTCGTCTATTCATGAGACTGTATTTGAAAATGATGGTGACCCTATCACATTGATCGATCAAATAGCTGATGAAAGTTTAAGCAAATGGTTTGATCAGATTGCGTTGCGTGACGCAATTAGTAAGTTAACCGAACGAGAGCAATTGATTGTTCTTCTGCGTTACTATAAGGACCAAACTCAATCCGAGGTAGCCGAGAGATTAGGAATCTCACAAGTACAGGTATCACGATTGGAAAAGAGAATACTTCAAACGATAAGAGACCAAATCGAGCAATAGCTCGAATGGTCTCTTTCTTTTTGCAGATACTACATAAAAACACCGTACTGCTTGCATTAGCAAGGAAGGAGGCAGTGATATGGAGCAGATTTTATTTTTACGGTTACGCAAACGACTGGTGATAAGGGAGAAAGATGTCATTCTGCTCGGTGATATCTGTCAGCTTTATTGGGATGGTGAACGCGAGGAGAGATTACGTCGGATTCCGGTCTACCAAGTAAAGAAAGAGGATGGGAATTTGATTATCATCGACATTATGCAGGTTATCCGTAAACTGCGTCAGATGTATCCAGAAGTCCATCTAGAGGTACAAGGTTCATCTCAAATTATCGTTGAGGTAGAGAACCCCGTAAAACAGGCCAATTTCTTTATCGTATCATTTGTTTGGCTACTTTTGTTTATAGGCTCTGGCTTAGCCATTATGAACTTTCATGCTGATGTAAGCATGTTAGAGGTACAGCAACGTTTATATCAACTAATCACAGGGCAATATGAAAAACGCCCTTTACTGTTACAAATCCCTTATTCTTTAGGAATTGGTCTTGGAATGGTTTTATTTTTTAATCATATTTTTCGAAAACGGATCAATGAAGAGCCTAGTCCACTTGACGTTGAATTATTTTTATATCAACAGAACCTGGATCAATATTATTTAGAAAATGAGAACGAGGAAAATCAACGAGATAAGACATGATGCTTCTTTATTTGTTTGTCATTGTAATGGGACTGGGTTGGGGTCTGGCAGTAGGAAGCGGACTGGTCGCTTTTTTAAGCGTCTTAGATATTATTCCACGCCTGACACAACTCTCTTCTTCTCATTCTTCCATTCGTAGCTACGAGTGGGCAATTGTCCTAGGAGCGCTTTGGTTTACGTGGTGTGATTACTTTGCGATTTCTGTTCAGTTGCCAGCAGTGTTCACTGCTGTGGTAGGAGGCATAGCTGGAATTTTTGTAGGTATGCTAGCGGCTGGTCTTACGGAGGTATTAAATGTGTTCCCTATTTTAACCAAGAGGCTAGGGCTCCATGATTATATGAGAAATTTTTTAATGGCGATGGTGCTAGGGAAAATAGTTGGTTCTTTGTTGCAATGGACTTTCTCCTTATAAGGTGCATGGGAAGTTAGAGTGGTAATAGAAGTGGGATTGGTAAATCGAGCCATTCATAGAATGACGCTGACATAGAAAAAATAAGCAGAAGGTATTAGTCACAATGGTACTCATAACAGATATAAAGGGGACAAGTTAGATGGCAACAACCAAGCAAAAACAAAAACAGGGCTTCAAACTACAAATGAATAAGCAAGTCTATCAGGAGCAAGCCCAAAAATATGAACCAAAACGCAATCTCTTGTTAAATTGTTTTCGTGCATTTTGGGTAGGTGGAGCGATTTGCTTGCTAGGGCAAATCATTCAGAATCTCTATGTAGCTTTCTTACACCTAGACGCAGAAAAGGCTGCTGGACCCACCTCTATTACTCTTATTTTAATCTCTGTATTATTAACCGGATTTGGAATTTATGACAACATCGGTCAATATGCCGGGGCTGGGTCAGCAGTTCCGATTACAGGGTTTGCCAACTCTATGTCATCTGCTGCAATCGAGCATCGCAGTGAAGGCTATGTGCTTGGTGTAGCTGGTAACATGTTTAAACTGGCGGGTTCCGTTATCGTTTATGGAGTAACCGCAGCCTTTATTTTTGGGATGCTGCGTGTGCTATTAAATATGTTCTACTAAAACGAGGTGAAGAAAGTGAGTACGGCAACGAAAAGTAAAAATAGAGTAAGTCAGCAAACGTGGAAATTTACAGAGGATGTACGGATTCAGGGAAGTGCGGTGGTTGTAGGACCAAAGGAAGCTGAAGGTCCATTGAAAGATCTATTTGATAGAACATATGACGATATGTACGCTGGTCAGGATTCCTGGGAAAAAGCTGAAAAAAAGCTAATGGAGGATGCCATTACACTTGCAATTAAGAAAGCTAATCTGAAAAAAAATCAAATCGATCAAATTATCGCAGGAGATTTACTAAATCAAAATATCACGGTCAGCTTTACCGCAGAAAAAATGCAATTTCCTACACTTGGTATGTACGGAGCATGTTCTTCCTCTATGCTGACGCTCTCTACCGCTTCTGCCCTTGTAAATGCGGGGTATTCTAATTATATCGTAGCTGCATGCAGCAGTCATAACGCAACAGCTGAAAGGCAATTTCGCTACCCGACTGAGTATGGTGGACAAAAGCCTCCGCATTCACAGTGTACAGTTACAGGAGCAGGCGCAGCAATTGTAGGCAGAGGAGGCAATGGACCTCGGATAACGTATTCTACAGTTGGTAAAGTAATTGATATGGGGATTACAGACCCTTTTGCGATGGGAGCAGCGATGGCACCTGCCGCTGTTTCTACGATCGCTACTCATTTTATTGATACGGGCCGAAGTCCTTCAGACTATGATCTCATTGTCACGGGAGATTTGGGGACGGTGGGCTATGCTATTTGTAAAGATATGCTAGCAAAAGAAGGCTATAACGTTGAAGGTGTGTACAATGACTGTGGTCTTATGATTTATTCACCCGATCAGGAAGTATTTGCAGGGGCAAGTGGATGTGCTTCAAGTGCCAGCGTAACGTACAGCTATATTATGAATCAGCTTCAATCTGGCAAATTAAAAAAGGTGCTTGTGTGTGCAACTGGAGCTTTGCTTAGTCCCATTAGTACACAACAAGGAAATTCAATCCCGTGTATTGCTCATGCAGTTGCATTTGAAGGAGGAAAATAATCGTGGAATACCTTATTGCCTTTATCATAGGCGGTTTAATTTGTGTGGTCGGGCAGATCATGTTAGATGTAGCTAAAATTACACCTGCCCATGTCATGGTTACGTTAGTAGTAACAGGTGTGGTGCTTGATTTTATTGGAATCTATGATGGTTTTATTAAATTTGCTGGTGCTGGTGCTACTGTGCCAATCATTAGCTTCGGCCATTCACTGTACCATGGTGCCTTACAGGAATTAAATCAAACCGGTGCAATTGGTGTAGCAAGTGGAATGTTTGAGGTGCCAGCGGCTGGTATTACTGCTGCAATTGCTTTTAGTTTCCTTGCTTCCCTAGTGTTCAAACCAAAAGGATAGGAATTCTTGGCGGAGGAGGAGGTTCGATGAATCAGGCTCGACGCCGCGTTATCATAATCACAGACGGCGACCACATCGCACAGAAAGTAATTGAAGAAGTAGCTAGACAAATTGGAGGAAGATGTATTTCATTATCCGCAGGAAATCCAACTCCGCTGTCAGGGGAGCAAATGGTAGCACTTATTAAACAAACGCCTTATGATCCGGTTCTAGTTATGTTTGATGACAATGGAAACTATGGTTTTGGACGAGGGGAAAGGGCGATTTGTTTTGTGGCAAAACATCCAGACATTGAAGTTCTAGGGGCAGTAGCAGTTGCGTCTAACACCAAATGGGTAGCGGGTACCAAAGTAAAATATTCAGTTACAAAGCAAGGAATAGTGGTGGAGGACGCGGTCGATAAGGATGGAGTCGTCCACAAGGAACTTCAGCATCGAATCTACGGTGATACGGTTGATATTCTAAACGCATGTGATATTGCCCACATTATTGGTATTGGTGACATCGGAAAAATGGACGGGCGGGACCACATCAATAAAGGCTGTCCGATTACTAGGAGAGCAGTAGAATGGATTATGGAAAGGAGTGGATTTGGTGTCGGAGGATAAACAAGACAAACAACCTATTGTCCCTAGTCTTGAAGAGAATAGGGCGTTTCTTGATGACAAGCTAGGGGTGGGCACATCTTTTGATATTGGCGTCCATGATTTAAAGGTAGGTCGTATTAGAGTCAGCCTGTATTATATTAACGGATTTGCAGATAGCACGATTGTGACGTTGATTTTACAAGATCTAAATAATATTAAAGAACGGGAAACAGGCGAAGAAAACTGGAAAATATTTTATCAGAAATATGTTCCTTTCTTTCAAATAACAAAGATAAAAACATGTAATGAATTCATGGATAAAGTATTGGTTGGTCAAATCGGGTTGCTGATCGATGGCGAAGATACAGCTCTAATGGTCGATGCCAAAATTTATTTGACTCGTACGCCGGAAGAGCCAGATACTGAACGTGTTGTACGAGGAGCCCATGATGGTTTTACAGAAAATCTAGTTTCCAATACCTCACTTACTCGTCGACGTATACGTGATGAACGTTTACGTTTTGAAATTATGCAGGTCGGGGAACGTTCGAAAACAGATGTCGTTATCGCTTATCTGGCTGACGTAGCCAACCCACATTTAGTGGAAAAATTAAAATCAAGAATTCAAGATATCCAAATCGATGGGATTCCGATGTCAGAAAAAACCATTGAAGAGTTTATTATTGGAAGATCGTTTAATCCGTTTCCATTGGTACGTTATACAGAACGACCAGACGTGGCGGCTATTCATCTTCTTGAGGGTCATGTCCTTATTTATGTAGATACTTCACCTAGCGTCATCATTACTCCTGCCACTTACTTTCATCATGTACAGCATGCGGAGGAATATCGGCAGACGCCAGTTGTTGGAGCATATCTACGCTGGGTACGTTTTCTGGGTATCATTGCTTCATTGGTGTTACCACCTCTATGGCTGTTATTAGTAATGCATTCAGAGTATATACCTTCTCAATTACAATTTCTCGGCGTCAAAGATCCAGGTTCTATTCCAATCATGATACAATTTTTGCTAGCTGAGCTTGGGCTTGATTTAATGAGGATGGCGGCAGTACATACCCCTGCACCTCTTTCAATTGCAATGGGACTTATTGCAGCTATTTTAATTGGTGAAGTTGCAATTAAGGTAGGCTTGTTTTCACCTGAAGTGATCTTGTACCTAGCCATAGCGGCAATTGGGACCTATGCAACTCCAAGCTATGAACTCAGCATGGCCAACCGATTGGTCCGGTTACTATTATTAGTAAGCACTGGACTTTTTGGATTGCAAGGCTATATGTTTGGCTGTGCCTTCGTTTTACTTGCGCTTGCGATGACTAGATCGATTGATACCCCTTATCTGTGGCCATTAATTCCGTTTAACTATGAAGGATTTAAGGAAATTGTATTACGTAAGGCTGTACCGTATCAAGAGAAACGGCCAAGCGTTGTTCGTTCCCAAAACTCCAACAGACAATAGAAGGTAGACGTAGTTATATATATCTTGGATTTGGTTACTTGCTGTGGTATATTAATGCTTAAAAATTAGATATACGAATAAAAATACAGGATGTATAGCGAGCCATGAGAATGTGGCGTTGCTATCTCCTTCCAGAAGTAGTCGAAATACATGGAAAAGCCAGAATAGCTTTATTCATGAGAATGATGCAGAGCAGGGAAAGTGGATAAGGGGGAAAGGTTATGTTTTTGCATGGCACAAGTCGCATCAATGAAAAAGGACACCTTGAAATTGGGGGATGTGATACTACCAAGCTAGTAGAGAAATATCAGACTCCATTGTACGTCTATGATGAAACATTAATTCGGGAAAAGTGCCGTGCTTTTGTAGAGGCCTTTCAGCAAAGTGGCTTTGCTTTTCAAGTAGCCTATGCTAGCAAAGCTTTTTGTACGATGGCAATGTGCAAGCTGATAGAAGAGGAAGGATTATCCCTGGATGTGGTTTCTGCTGGAGAATTATACACAGCATTAGCAGCGGGGTTCCCGGCAGAACGAATTCATTTTCATGGTAATAATAAAACCATGCAGGAATTAATTATGGCTCTTGAAGCCAATATTGGCTGTTTTGTGGCAGATAACTTTTATGAATTAGATATGTTACATTCACTAGCTACAGAGCGTGGATTGACAGCTAATGTTTTGCTACGTCTTACACCTGGTGTAGAAGCACACACGCATGAATATATATCCACTGGACAGCAGGACTCCAAATTTGGATTTGATATGATTAGCAATCAAGCGATGAAGGCTATTGAAGTAGCACAAGAAAGTCAAGCGTTGCAATTACTTGGCATTCACTGTCATATAGGCTCCCAAATCTTCGAAACAGATGGCTTTCTGTTAGCTATTCAACGTTTGACGGAATTTTTAGCTGATGTAAAAAAGGAGCTAGATTTTACTTGTCAGGTATTTAATGTCGGAGGCGGTTTTGGTATTCGATATGTGGAAGGGGATACACCGCTTGTAGCAAAGGACTATATCGAAGCGATTACAAATGGTGTACGTACTGAGTTTATAAAGCATAACCTGCCTTTCCCAGAAATTTGGATTGAACCTGGTCGGAGTATTATTGGAGATGCTGGGACAACCTTGTATACAATTGGAGCGACGAAAGAAATTCCTGATGTTCGAAAATATGTAGCAATTGATGGGGGAATGACTGACAATCTACGACCTGCTTTGTACCAAGCTAAATATGAGGCCTGTGTGGCTAATCGTTTGCATGAGCCTGCTACAGAACTGGTTTCGATAGCGGGTAAATGCTGTGAATCAGGCGATATGCTTATCTGGGACGTACAGTTGTCCACTCATCAACCTGGGGATATTTTAGCCGTTTCCAGTACAGGTGCTTATGGGTATGCAATGGCTAATAACTATAATCGAATTGCGCGACCTGCTGTTGTTTTTGTTAAAGAAGGCGAAGCAGAATTGGTGGTTCAGCGTGAATCATTAATGGATCTGATTCGAAATGATCGCCTGTATAGCAAAGTTTCACTGTAAAAAGGATGATATATTTCTCAAGGAAATGAGATTTCAGAGATGGAGTCTCTTTTTTTGCTTTGTACAACGATAACTTGCTATTAGGAATTGAACAAGATAAGATAAAAGGGATAAAAACCACTTTGTTCAATGAGCAGGTGGACTATTTATTTATCCCTTTTAAGGGAATGGAAATAATGGAGGTATATACATATGAAAAAAGGTCAAATCACCCTAGACAACGGAAATAAGGTTGTTATTGAATTCTTCGATAAAGAAGCTCCTGGTACCGTTGCAAACTTCGAAAAACTAGCAACTGAAGGCTTCTACAATGGTCTGCCTTTCCACCGTGTTATTCCAGGGTTTGTTGCACAAGGCGGTTGCCCACATGGAACAGGGACTGGCGGTCCTGGTTACACAATCAAATGTGAAACACAAGGAAACCCACACAAACACGTTCGTGGTGCATTGTCCATGGCACATGCAGGTAAAGATACAGGCGGTAGTCAATTCTTTATCGGTTATGATGCATTCCCACATCTAGATGGCGTTCATACTGTATTTGGACAAGTTATCGAAGGTATGGAGCATGTAGACAAAATTAAGCAAGGCGAAAAAATGACTGAAGTAAAGGTCTGGGAAGAATAGTTCCGAGACAATCATAATGAATCCCCTAGTGAAGGTGTTACTCTTTGCTAGGGGATTTATTTGGGTTATATACTATCTTTCTTCTACAAACAACAAAGCCTATCATCAGGATTATATTTACAAACCATCGATAGCAATCCTTCCATTCAACAACATCCCTATTGAATAATCATCCTTTTCACCGTGTAGGAATTGATTTATAAGATATTGAGTTCCGAATAAATGGAGAGCACCTTTCTTATTCCAAATATAAACTACTATTTGTAAAAAATATTATTTAATCCAATAATTTTTATTGTTATTTACATATATATACAATAAAGTTAGAATCAAGTTAAGGTTGATAAAGGAATCAATGTAATTATTTATAAATTATGGAAGGGGATTAATATGAGTGTAAGTCTAACTTTCACAACATTGGGGGAACTGATAAAGAGGAAAAGAGTAGAAATAGGCATCAGTTTGTCAGAAGTGTCTAGAATGACAGGGATTAGTAAGGGGGTTTTATCGAAGATTGAATCTGGAGATACGAAACGTCCAGAGTTAAGAACTTTAAAGCCAATTGCGGATGTTTTAGCAATTCCCTATGAGGACATAATTGAATGGTATATCGAAGTAGAGCATCGGATCGAAGTATTTGACGATTTTCTATCGTTATGCATTGAAGTCTCAAATACTTTTTTAGTGATAAAAGTGGCAATGAAATTCCTTGAGAACTCCAAAGAAGAAACACATATACTATTAGAACACATATATAGACTTGCTAATAGTAGTACGAACAATGAAATGAAGTTAGCACTTTATAATACTATTATTTCATATTCGAGAGTGCATGGGATACCACACTTCATTGCTAAAACCTCCTTACAGAAATACTTGATTGAAAGACAAGATTTTAAAAATATGGAGGAATCATTTAAAATTGGTGAAGAGGTTGTTCATTATGCAGATTTTTTGACTGAAGAGGAGCGGATAATTTTATACTTTAGAATGGCACTTCAAGCTTATGCTATAAAAAAATACGAAACATGTATTGAACTATGCCAAGCTGGAATAGCTCTAGAAAAAAATGATACTGAGCTGAAGGCTAGAGCATATTTAGCTATGATTAATTCATATTCTGACTTACATAATTATGACTCTGTTGAAAACTTGCTTGATATTTTTGAAAAATTTGAATATAAGTTTGTTCTGGAATCATCCATGATTACACGAGCTATCACTAAAGCTAAGAAGAAAGAGTATGAGATAGCGATTCCTATGTTAAAAAAATATATGGATGAATTAAGTAAGGATAATAAAGTACACGTAGTAAATGAACTGCTTGGGATATATATTCATTTCAACATTGTAGAGTCAATAAATGAAATAATAAACAGTGAAAGGGAATTACTTCCAGACAATGCGTACACACCTTATAAATTAACATCGCTTGCAAGGTACTACCGTCAAAAAGCCGATTTCCAAATAAGCAAGGAACTTCTAGAAGAAGGCATGGAAAGCTACATTAACAGCATAACAACATACGGGAAAATAAATGATCACATCGAAATAGCTGAATGTTTGCAGGAAATTTTCAAATATTTCTCGAAAAATTCAAAGCCAATTGATTTGCACTATGTAAAACGGTTAGAAGAAGCATATAATGAGATAAATGGAAAAAAGAGTATGTGAAAGGAGGATTCCAATGAAGAAAAAAATTGTTCTAATGTTATTAACTTTAGGTTTAATTACAAATATTGGTTTTGTTTCGGTTGAAACAAAAGAAGCAAATAATCTGAACGAGTTCAGTATGCGTGCCAATAATGCTGATCCTGGATATTGATATTTTTGTTACTTTCGAACGCTTTTAAATAGCGTTCTTTTTTTATGTTTTTTCAATGATATTTTGTCGTATTTTGTAAAACGTTTCAATAAAACGGTTTTTTAAGGAAAAATTAGAACAGGATGGAAAATAATACGCAGGAGGAAGAAAGGAGGTGCCGATATTAATCTATATGATGTATCAACTAAAAGGAGCGTTCCCGTTAGTTTGCAGACCATCGGAACGCCCCCACCTTGAGCAACAAAAAATGTTACTCAAGTCCATTTTACCACTCACTTACAGTATATGAAAACAGAAAATTCCCAACTAGAACATGATTTACAAAAACTTATTGAACTCCTCCGTAAAGAGTTAAAGATGTTGTATTACAAAGAAGGTTTATTTTTAAATCCATCAGTATTGCAGATGAGTCAGCAGCTAGATGAGTACATCGTTGAAATTCAAAAGCTTCGCTTAAAAAATCACAGAAGTGGAAGTCAGATGAAAATAGGTTGCACGAAAGCCCTTTAGAACAAACTACAAGAATCTTCTTCAACGTATAAAAACAAAAATATCAGGAGGAATTTATATGAAAAAATTAGCAGGTTTGGCTCTATCTACTTTGTTAGCTATGAGTGCTTTTTCCATGGTTCCTGAAGCAAACGCAAAAGAACTTAATAAGGAAACACAATTACAGTTGTTAAAGACTACATGGATAAACACGTTCCCGAACTTATACATGATTTGGAAAAATTGAAATCAAAGAAGATAGAAAACTCAGAAGAAATTGAAAAAGTTATTAAGGAACACTACAACAAATTTCCAGCACCCCAAGAGATGAATAGTCCTTCTATAAGCGTTGAAGATATTTTCCCAGAAAAATCAGAAGCACTAAAGCTTTATAATGCTAAGAATAAAAAAAGTTTTTCTGTAGGAAATTTTATGGAAAAGCAAAATAGCCCTGCTGGCTATGGTCAATTTATTGATTTTAATAAGAAAGATGGTGAATTAGTCGTATATGTGGGAGACGCAGGTGAGGTAATTGTTCAATCTCTTAGCACAATTGAAGAATCGTTAAACGCTAAAGAAGTCAAAGCAAGCGCTAAAGCTAAAACAACAGAAAAAAAAGAGTCTAGATACGAATTTTATAATGGCTGGGGGTTAAAATCTATAGAAGTATGGGCAAAAGGTCAATTTGAATATGACGGGAAAAACGTAAAAGCAATATATAATGATGGAGATTGGAAAAAATATGTTGGTGGCACGATACTAACTGTTGATGAAAGAGCTTTGGGGAAAATAAGAAACTTCTCTGAAGAAAAAGAGAAGTATTGCGAAGTATACACAAGACTAAGAGCAGAGGGTATTATAGGATGGAAGTACTTTGGGATCACCCTAAATACCGAAACATTTGAGGTTTATGTAGGGTCTACAGTTAAAGGAAGTACTTACGGTGGGATAAATGAACTGTAGTATCAAAAAAAGGCTAGGTTATATTATCTAGCCTTTTTTCTCTTATAATAAAATAAATATGCTATTAGCATAAATAAAATTACTGTCATAATAATTTGAGTGATTATAGCTCCCTTTGGAAGTAACAAACCGACAAGTATTATTACTGCAAAAAAGACTATAATGAAAATGGTTAGCTTTTGCATCAGTCGCAAATACACTTAAATTCCTCCCTTCATACTTTACAATATAATAACATATTTTCCTTATTTTTAAAATAACAACCTCCAGCCATCTAATCTACAGGGGCATGAGTTGTTTGCTGAGCCTAGGCATTTCTACAAAATAAATACATAGCCAGCATCTGCATCATATTTTAAATTCCTCACAGTAATCCTCGCATGTATGTCGCTAATTCTTCTTACCCTTACTGTAATACTAGCTGGAATTTTTACATCCCGATATCCTCTAACTTTGATTTCTGCATTTAAAAATCCAGAATTAACCTGAATGCTACAAGGGAAATCTCTTACATGTCGGACAAACATTTGGCTAGAGAAAAATTTCTTTGATGGGATAACAATTGAACCACTAAGCCTGGGGCTCTCTCGTTGCCGAACAGTCATTGAACATTTGAGATCACGATTTCTTTCCTTTTTCTCGATAGACATGAAAGCCGACATTGAGTTATTTCGTTTGCCTACTACATCCATTGAGCAACTTAATTCAGTATCTACTGATTTTCTTAAATAGATAGTTGCGCAGCTAAGCTTTCTGTTTTGTATTTACTATTTACATAAATGGAAGCAGATGTTTATTTAGACTTAAAAAAACAAAAAAATTGTACCATTAGGAACTCCTAAAGGTATTATCGAAGAGCAGAAGATCGTCAGCGCTGGTGGATGGGTGCTTGAGAAGACCATAGGCTTATGGAGCAAATCTAAGGCGGATTTAATACGGAAGTACTCAAGAGAAATTGCAGATGCTTGCGAAATGCTGGAAACGGGTACTAAAAGGCTTTAATAAAAGCATTAAAGAGATTTAATGTACCAGAGGATGTAGCAAAGGATATTACTGATATCATTTTCTGGTTTATAGCCCTAGCGGTTGTGAAATAAAAGTAAGAAAGGTGAGTTGAAAATGAAGAGATACCCTTGGTTAAATGCTTCTGTTTTCTTTTGCATTCTTGGAGTGGTCGTAGCTGGTGTCGCAGTTGGCACATTAATCCATACTCTATTTTTTTATTTAATGTCTTTGATATTTGACATTAGAATAGAGTCCATTTTTTCTGTCATTGCTTTTTCGGTAAGTGTATATTTGCTGATAATACCAGCTTTTTTGTCCAGTTTTATCTCTTCTATGATCAATACAAAATTAGCTGTAAGGGGCATAAAATTAAGATTTTTAGAAACTGTAGTATCTTTCGTACTTTACTATTTTTCAGTATTTTTTTTAGAAACTATGTATTCAGGAATTTCTATTTCATCAATGGGAATTGTAACATTTGCGTTAATATATGCTTTGTTAATAAGATACGACGAACTCTATAATTACTTGAAAAGTAAAATAATATCGTAATTACTTACAACTGGAAAAAATTTATTTTAAACTACAAAAGTTTCCAACTAGAACCTCTTTCTGAGGACGGTATAGAAATTTGGAGTATCGAGCCTGTGAAAGGTATTGTCGATTAGGTATACTGCTTCACAAACAATATATGTATCACCAACTATCGTGCTATCAGGGAGTTCAGAAAATTAATTAAAGGCTGTACAATAATAGCTAAGATTGACAAGGCAGATACCATAGACAGTAAAAGTTTTTTCTTCATTATATTCCCCCCAACACTAATATATTAGGATGCGCACTCCTTGCGCAAAAAATACCATATAATGGTTGTTTTTGCGATTATTGATTCGTAATGTTTATACTGCTACTTCCATATCAACCTTTGAATGATGTTTATAGTCAACATCATTTGGTGTAAATTATAAAAACAGTGACTCAGGATCATTCCCAAAGCTGGGAGCAGGATACGCCTCTCTCGCTAGTTGTGTTCGTAACCCCTAAAAATGATTTTCATACATATGCGCATGTACAAGAGTACAATTTAAATAACCGTCTGTTACATTTCACATGGTTTGAAAAGCGCATAGCTGTAGTGCTTTTTAGTGGTTAAGCCTTCCGATTGTTAACCAAAATATCTTTCTTTTACAATATTTTAAATACTGCGTATCAGATTGAGTCATTTTAGTTCTCTTCTTTTTTACGATATGAAATACTTCCATTATGATATAAAAGTACATCTAGATGATCTCTTAATTTATGTAAACCATCAATAATCAGAACGCTGATTTCAACCGATTAGTGAATGCAGGAGTGTTTTTCTGGAAACCAAAAAACATATGGAAAAGGACGGAATAGGGCAATTCTAATTGAATCAGATACCTCGATTCCTTCCCTGACATACTTACTTTTTCTTTCTTTTTACTATTAGTACTGCTATAATGATCGCTAATATTACAACAACTAGACTTAATAGGAAATAAGTTGGACCAATTCCGCTCATATATAAAAACCTCCAACAAACGTCTGATTTTTCCTAATTATTCCAAACTGAAGTGATAAATAAAGTAAATTACAAAAAAGGAGATTTGATATCTAATTAGAAAATTTTGTATTCCTTTGTTGTCTATGGCGCTATTTACATCTGTAATTGAATTTACTCCTAATTATACATCAGCTAAAGAAATTACTAGCGTAGATATAACAGAAGATAACCAGTACAAAATTGATAAAAGGCTTGTTGAAATTGCGGACAAATATGAAATAGGAGAAGAAATTAAAGGTGACGACTTAGAATTCATCAAGCAACACGCTATCAAAGTAGAAGATAACGATGGAATGAAACCATGGATAAAAGCTATCTTTACAGCTTTGGTAGAGCTATATGAAAATATAATATATTACAATGTGTTCGTAGATGGATCAGTTAAAAGTAGCAGCAGTACTTTAACTGTAAGAGGAAAAGAAGCCTAATTCTATGAGCCCGAAAATAAATCTTATGTAAACTTATAATGAATGAAATATTCAGATAGGTATGATTGTTTACATAAGAATTTTTCAGCGACACAAATCCTCCTACTCTTACGACACAAAAGAATCAACTGTTTTTTGTAAACAGATAAAGACTAAAAATAGAAACTCATGAATCTTAGTCTTTATCTGTTTAATTAACTCTGACTTTTTTACCAACCGACTTTCTTTTTCATTACAATTGTCATCCCATTTCCATAATTCCCGCTAAGTAGAGTGTTCGCAATATTAAATATGAAATTTAACACTGTTTACTTAAAGGGGGTGACAATAAAAAATATACCTTGATAATGCATTAATTAATTTAATATAAACAACGACTCTGTAAGTTACTTGAAAGTCAGTTTCCTACAGCAATTGCCTCTATTTCAATTAATAGTTCGTCCTTTATAAGTTTACTAACTTCTACTGCTGAACTAGCTGGAGGATTCTTTGTATCAATGTACTGATCTCGAATATCTCTAACAATTGGCATTTGCGAGATATCTGTCAAGAAAAAAGTTAATTTCACTACATCATGAAAGCTTACTTCCGAAGCTTCTAAAGCAATTCTAATATTTTCAAATACCTGTTTTGTTTGTGAAGCTAAATCTCCTACTCCTACTATATTACCCTCGGTGTTTATTGCTACCTGTCCGGATATATAAATTGTTCGGGCATTACTAACATCTACTACATGTGAGTAACCAAAAGTCGCCGGCATAGTTTCAGGATTCAAAAATTTTTTCTGCAACGTGCTTCTCCTCCTTGTTTTATCATACAAAATAAATTTTGACATAAATCGTATAAACTTAAGTGACACAAAGGTTCCTTGCAGATGAATTCGTAGCTTTGTGTATATTTAGTTTTAGGGTAAGCCTATATGCGGACTAGACCACAAAAACTAAATCTACTAGTTATTGTACATCATGTGGGTATAATTATATCTCATTAAAAAAAGATCGTTCTTACCTTAGCTACTCTTAGCGAGGTGAAGAGCGATCTTTTTTATATTCTGTACAGTTGCCGTCAGTAGTACTGTATAGATATCTTCCAGATTTACTAGTCTGTTCTGATGAACCCATTCTTTTCTGTTTTCCAGACATGTCCTGTATGACGTGAAACCCGATCAAAAACCGTTTTTCTTTTAATACTACCTTTAAGAACCTACTATATAGAGTCCTCGTTCTTGTCAAAAGGAGAAGCATTTATGATCATTTATTTGCTACGTCCATATTTCTGACAAGTTTCTCTAGGAAAGGCAGCGCTTCTGACACGTTCCTCAATTTAGGCACAGGCATCTTATAATACGAGGAAAGGCCTTTGATCATCCCATGTTGTAAATCATTTAAGGGAAGCTTAGAAGTAAAGGTCTTAACGGCATGAATTGTCCCCAGTACAGGACAATCATTTCTTGGCTCTTTTCTGGTTAATACTTGGCTAATATCAAAAGCAGCTTTATCTCTCTTTGTTAAGTTTCCCAACCCCCAACGGTTTGTAATCGTCTTAATAATAGAGGTATGGTCAAGTGGTACATCATGCTCCACGCCGTCTAGTACTTGCTTCGCTCGAAAAACAGTTCCCTTTTCAATATAGGGAGAAATAAGTAATGTACAAACGCGTACTCCCAAGCGGTCAAAGGTAAATCCTTTTTCTCCTATCTCTTGTTTGATCGTGGGAGGAACAGCTTTTGGAGGAGCAACATGATCATAACACCCCCCGTGCTCATCATACGTAACAATTAAGAGCGTCCGATCCCAACGTTTACCTTCTCTTACTGCCTGGTAAACTTCCGATATAAGATTTTCCCCAAGTAATACGTTATGAGGGGGATGCTGATCATTAGCATCTATAAAATACCTAGGTTCTATAAAAGAATACGATGGAAGATTCCCTTCTTTCGCATCTTTTTTAAACTGCTCCATGAAAGAAAAATGACTTTTCCAATAACCTGAAAGCCTTGGAAAATGAATTAATAAGGTTAAGGACACCATATCAAGCTTATCGTAATACACTCTCCATGTGAGATCTTCCCTGTTCTGTGCAAGAATACGATCAAAAATTGTCTCAGCATGGTTTCCCAAGAGCCATTTTTCATAAGGAGCATTATTTACCCATCCACTAGAGGACGCAGCATGTAGAAACGAGCGATTTGTCCATGTTTGGCTAGGAACAGAACAAAACCATTGGTCACAAATCGCAAATTCGTTAGCAAGCCTGCTTAACACGGGCAACATCGTAGGAGTGTATCCTGCCATCACCTGTTGGTATTGTCTATCATCTGCTAGCTTGTTTTGTTCTCGTAGTACATGAATATAATCCGTAACAAAACCGTCCATTGTCGCCGATTGTGGTAAAGAAGCAGTCTCAGAAGAAAATGGTTTACCATAAAGCTGGAAGAAAACATGTTCAAAAGTTTCCCCTGGATCTATCTCAGGGGTAGTAAATGAGCCGGCTTTTCCCACCGGTACCTTTTTGTTATCCGCCTCTGTTTCTCCAACTGAAATCGGATTCGATAAGTTTTTCCCAGCCAGTCCCTCAAAGGGTTGATTTCGAGGTACTTGATTAAAAGGAGCTGGATTTTGAGGATCATATAGTCTTCCAGCCATGGAATCAAAAGAACGATTTTCCAACATCAGTACCACAATATGATCAATTTTACTCAACATTTATTATCCTCCAGTATTTAAAAGAGTGGCAATAAAGTCACCATTCCTCCTTATTAGTAAAAGCTTTCCCTTTTCCCGGTAAGCTTAATACAAAACAACCGAATTGTTCCTTGATGTTACACTCATGTAAAAACTGAAAAGTGATTAGCTTAAATTAAGGATTACTATAAAAAATACTGCCCTATTTTTTAGAAGAAGGGGGTAGTTATAATGGGAAAAGTGTACTTGGCTATTGATTTAGCAGAAACAACTTTTATCCTTTTGTCGAAGCATACACTGAATTAATAAAATGTTTATTAGATTAAAATAATCTATCTCCTCAAACTGTACACATTTAGAAAATAACGAAAATTAAATTGTTCAGTTGCATGATATGACAGACACATCTAAAAAATAACTCAAAAAACTACCCGTCTCCATACGATAAGGGAAACGGGTAGCCTCGATGCGTTATCTGTCTAATTAATATTGTCAGTATTAGAAGCGGTTTTTATGAGCAAGAGAGTGTAAAAGGCTAAGATTGTTATATCTAGCATATTTGTTATATAGCAGTTAGAGTGATTACCTATCATTTGTTATGAAATTACAACAACCTAGTATTTGTAAATATCTGAATCAACATCAATGGTAACAGTGTTATTACTATCACGAGTTACTTTTGCGTGATCCTCCTGAGGGGTAGAAAAGGGAGACTGAGAAGACAAAACATGGTTATAGCTAGATTAGATTTTTTCAAAAAATTCAACTAATATACCTTTATTGCTATGTGGCAATAATTCATTATACTGAATTATCTATCTTTTACGTTTTCTTAAAAAACGATTGACAGTAACCTTTAAAGATTACTATAATACTAACAAATCAAACAAATGTAAAAGTTGTGATGAGGACAAGTAGAAGACAAGAATGAACGATAGAGAGCCATCCCATAGAGCTGAAAGGATGGTCGTTAATTCCCTTTGAATATCACCTCGGAGCTTTGTTAACGAACGATGATTATATCGAAGTAGGTAACAACGGATTGTCCCCCGTTAAAAGGAACCAAGTCTATTTTTAGACTTGATAAGTGTCTGCTTTTCGTGAGGAAGGCGGAAAAGCTGAGTGGTACCGCGAAACTCTCGTCTCTGCAATCAAAACGTAACCGTTGATTGTGGAGACGAGAGTTTTTCATTTTAATTTTATAGGTAAAAAGCATTGACGAGGAGAAGTAAAAGAAGGATCTAATGTGCAGAGAGCTGTCCCATGGCTGAGAGGATGGTCATTACACCTTGTTTGAATATCACCTTAGAGCATTGTTCTTGAAAGGGCATCTACAAAATGTTCTAGTAGGGGGCAACGGAAAATCACCGTTATCTGATGATAGTCAATTTTGACTTGCAGAGTCTGTTTTTCGTGAGAAGACAGAAAGCTGAGTGGTACCGCGTTTATCTTCGCCTCAGTAACCAAAAGTGAAGTGTTTTAAATGAAACACTTGCTTGGTTGCTGAGGTGTTTTTTATTTTAAAAAATAAAAGGAGCTGAGCCGAACAGTCTTTCAAGTGCATGGTTGATTACAAAATATACCATTTAATAGGAGGATTTTTTGGATTCTAAATCAAATTATCAACCGTTTTTGGATAGGAACACTATTAATTCCTAGTATTAAGGGATGAAAACTTATATTTACATAGAAGGAGGGGGCACAATGGAAATTGAGATTCGAGTTAAGAGTAGAATCGATTCGCTTCATCCAGAAAATGAATTTTAGTGAGGAGAATTAATATGCAGAGGTTATCAAGAAAAGATTTATTGTTGGTAAGTTTTATGGTTTTTTCCTTATTTTTTGGAGCAGGTAATTTAATCTTTCCACCTTACTTAGGACAGTCAGCGGGAACTAACTTTTGGCAAGCAATGTGCGGTTTTATCGTCTCTTCTGTTGGACTACCTATCTTGGGGGTTGTTGCAGTAGCAAAATCTGATGGTCTACACAATTTAGCAAAAAGAGTACATCCTATTTTTGCATTTATTTTTACTCTTCTTATCTATTTATCAATTGGTCCATTTTTAGGTATTCCTCGTAATGGAAGCTTAGCCTTTGAAATGGGAGTGGCTCCTTTTTTACCAATGAAATGGCAACAAACTAGTTGGATCTTATTCCTCTATACACTTGTTTATTTTTCGATCGCCTTTTGGCTTTGTTTAAACCCGGCTAAGCTATCGGATCGATTCGGTAAGGTACTTACGCCTTCATTATTGATTTTACTTACGGGTATTTTCATTTATAGCTTATTTAAGCCTATGGGATCGTTTACTAGTCCAATTGAGAGTTATGTACAAACCCCTTATTTCAATGGTTTTTTGGATGGGTATCTAACCATGGATACAATTGCGGCTCTTAATTTTGGAATTGTCATTTCAGTAACTCTTAAGCAAAAGGGAATTCAAGAGAAGAAGTCATTGATCGCTACCACTGTCTATGCAGGATTGATTGCTGGTGCAATTCTAGTCTCTATTTATGTTTTACTTGGTTATTTGGGAGCAGCTAGCTCTCACATGTTTGGAGTGACAGAGAATGGAGCTCAAACGTTAACAAATGTGGTGCTTTATTTATTTGGTAAACCTGGAGTAATACTACTAGGTCTTGTGTTTTCTCTGGCATGCTTAACTACATCGGTCGGACTTATTACTTCATGCAGTCAATACTTTACAACACTTGTACCGAGAGTTTCGTACAAGGTGTGGGTGACAATCCTTGCTTTAACTAGTATGTTTTTTGCTAACATGGGCCTAAGTGGAATACTATCGATTTCAGTACCAGTATTGTCTGCTATATATCCGTTAGCAATTGCTTTAATTGTTCTGTCCTTTACAAATGACCTGTTAAAAGGAGATTCCATTGTTTACGCATGCAGTATGCTATTTGTTGGAATTATTAGTATTACGGATGCATTAGGTCAAGTAGGAATTCATTCTATAGCGTTTGATCATTTACTGAGCTATTTGCCGTTACATGAAAAAGGTCTTGGATGGATTATTCCAGGGATAGTAGGTGCGTTGATTGGATATGTAATTTCCTTTCTAAAAAAGAAGAATGCAAGCTTAGCTCCTCAACTTACAGAATGATCTTTCGAAAAAACAATTCCAGTCCCATAGTGGTGGTGGGATTGTTTTTTTGTTTTTAACCAAGAAAAGATGGATAAGAATTGTGTTGAGAAATAAGAGTGATTTTTCAATCAATATACAATTGCCGAATTGTTTTTTAGTATAATTTAACATAATAGTTGCAGGATTATCCAATTTGAAGTTAAATTATAGTAAAACAACAAATTACTAGTACGGAAAAAAGTGTTTTATACATACGATCTTACTTTTTTTGTTTTGAATTTTTGAAATTTGGTTTATATTTTGAAGTGAAAAATTATGATTACTCGGGGTAGGTTCATCCTTCTGATTTGAAATAATTCATTAAATTTGTAAGTAAGATCCTTTAGAAAGGTGTTGGGAGATTTTGATAAATAAAAATTCATATATTTCATTATGTCCAGTTATATCGAGAGATAAAAATATTATTTTCAATCTAATGCCCCTATATTTGCACGATTTATCAAGTTACACCAATGATCTTACCATCGACCAGCAAGGCAGATTTGCGTATAACAATCTGGAGCTTTACTGGGAAAGGGATGCCCTTAATCCTTATCTCATTAAATCAGGGGAAGCTATCGTCGGCTTTCTGCTACTCAACAAGCCACCATTTGCTCCAATGGGCACAGATTTTTATGTGAATGAGTTATTTATTCTCAATTATTATCGTAGAAACGGATTCGCTAAAAAGGCGTTAAAACAATGTTTTACAGACAATCCAGGAAACTATATGGTCGTGCAGATGATTAAGAACCAGCCTGCGATTTTATTTTGGCACCAACTGTATGCAGAAGAAGGCATTGTCTTTGAGGAAAAGGAAGAAATCTTTCAAGATGAACTGTGCTTAATACAAAAATTCACAATTTAATTTACTAATTAGGGAAGGTGGCTAATAAATATCATGGTAGCCTTTAACAATAGAGTGATGGAACAAGAACAATTTTGGCTGTCTAAACTTGGTGGTGAGTTCATCCCATCTATGGTCCCCACGGACTATCCTTACGTAGGTCAAACCAAATGTAAGGCCTCACTGCAAGTATCCATTGAACAAGAAATATCAGACAGGCTCATTCAAGTTTGTAAAAACTCTGATTTGCTTTTGTATACCTTTTTGCTAGCAACAGCAAAAATTTGGCTACATAAATATACCCAGCAAACAGAGGTTTGCGTGGGTGCACCAAATCTTTCACCGTCTACTAGACTGGTTCCTATCGTCTCAAATCCGGTCCCACATTTAATCTCCAAGCAATTTATTATTGATGTAAAGCAGTCTCTTACGGAGTCATACAAAAATCAGGATTATCCACTTCATCATATTTATGAAAAATTGGATATAAATCCACAGGGTTCAATCTCTCCATTTATTAATGTAGTTGTAGCTCTTGACAGGATACACGACAGAGAGTTTGTCGTGGCTCAAGAGGTAGACCTTTTATTACTCTTTTCAAAATCTAATCATTCACTCCAGGTAAATCTTTATTATGATAAGGCAGTATATGAGTCACGGACGTTGGAGCGATTTTTTACTCACTACATAAATATTTTGCGCATGATAGTAACAAACGTAAATATCTCAATACGTGAGATTGAGCTGATGAATGAAGATGAAAAAGCTCAGCTTACTTCTTTTTCTCAAACACTTGAATCTTACCCAACGGATGAATTGGTTCATCAAGTATTTGAGAAAAAAGCTGAACAATACCCAGATAAAATAGCAGTAGTCTATCAGGAACAAAAGTTAACCTACCGACAACTAAACGAGAAAGCAAATCAATTGGCACGGTACTTGCAAGAAAAAGGGATAGAAAAGGATGAGGTAATTGCTCTGATGGTAGAGCGTTCCTTGGAGATGATGATCGGGATATTAGGTATACTCAAGGCAGGTAGTGCCTTTCTTCCAATCGATCCGGAGAACCCGTCAGAGCGTACAAGCTATATGCTTGCCGATAGTAAATCCCGCTTTTTATTGACACACAAGAAAGTAGGCCGCGATGTAGAGTTTGACGGAGAAAAAATTAACCTAGATGAGGACGAGTTATATGTAGGTGATATGAATAATCTTACACCAAGTCAGACACCATCACATCTGTTATATGTCATTTATACTTCAGGTACGACTGGCAATCCAAAGGGAGTAATGGTAGAGCATCGGAATCTGATTAATTATGTAACTTGGTTTAGTAGGCAGGCTAACATCACGCAAAGAGACAGCACAATGCTCTTATCTTCTTATGCATTTGATTTAGGATACACAAGTCTTTTCCCAGCACTATTCAATGGATGCACCCTACATATTGTACCAAAAGACACATATCTGCATCCCGATAGCTTATTGAATTATATAAAAGAGGGGCAGATCAGTTTTTTAAAACTGACTCCATCCCTTTTTTCATTGTTAGTACAAGCCATGGACGGGTTACATTCACCTGATATGCCAGCGTTACGTTTAGTAGTTACAGGGGGAGAACCGATTCAACCTATTGATGTTGATACATTTCATAGTTACCTTCCTAGTGTAGCCATCATGAATCACTACGGTCCAACCGAGTCAACAATCGGTACTTTGGCTTTACAAATTAATTTTGATGAATGGCATAGATTTCAAAAATGTCCAACCATCGGCAAACCAATATCTCAATCGGAGGTATTAATTTTAAATCAGGATTTGCAGCTTGTGCCTATAGGGGTTCCTGGTGAATTATGCATTGCAGGAAAAGGACTTGCACGCGGTTATATAGGTCAACCTGCTTTAACAAGAGAAAAATTTATTGATAACCCATTTACTACTGGTGAACGACTTTATCGAACGGGAGATATGGCGCGGTGGGATGAAACAGGTATGGTTCAATTTTTGGGGCGAATGGATCAACAAATAAAAATCCGAGGCTATCGGATTGAAGTAGGAGAGATTGAGAAACATATAATCACTCATCCGTTAGTCCATGAAGCAATTGTACTGGCATTTCCTAATAATCAAAACGAAAATGAGCTATGCAGTTATTATCTTTCTGATGAAGAGCTGAGCCAAAGTGAGTTGCGTCAATTTCTCCAACAGAAAGTGCCTGAATATATGATTCCAATGTTTTTTATACGACTAGAAAAAATGCCTCTTACATCCAATGGTAAAATAAATCGTCATGCTTTACCTAAACCAGATGACTACAAGCTTATCCAACATTCATACGTTGCTCCAGGTAGTGAGATGGAAAAGCAATTGGTATTACTATGGAAAAATATTTTGAAAAGAGAACATATTGGGGTAACGGATAACTTCTTTCAACTTGGTGGACATTCACTATCTGCTATTAAATTGGCCCATCAAATCAGTAGAAAATATCAGATTCATGTAACATTGAAGGATATATTTCTGTATTCAACAGTCCGCGATCAGATCATAATGATCGAGCATTCAGAACAAAGAGTGGAAAGACAAATTGAAATTTCGGAGGGTAGAGATTATTATCCTCTCTCTTCCATGCAACGACGTTTGTTTTTATTAAGTCAGTTTGAGGGTGTAAAGACAGCATACAATATGCCTACGATCTGGCGTTTTCAAGGGAAAATAAATCAGAGTAAGCTGGAACAGGCGTTTCAAAAGCTCATCGACCGTCATGAAGCGTTGCGTACGTCTTTTCATGTGATTGATAATGTACCGATGCAACGGATTCATTCTGGAATCCAGTTTTCTCTGTCTCTTCTAGAAAAGACAGATTTGGAAGAAAAACAGGTCATTGACTCATTCTTTCAACCTTTTAATTTAGAAGTGGCACCATTATTTCGTGCAGGATTAGTATCGTTATCTAGTGATGAGTATCTTTTGATTGTTGATATGCATCACATTATTTCTGATGGAATTTCAATAAGCATACTAATGGCTGAGCTTGAAAAAGCTTATCGAGGTCAGGACCTGTTACCACTTCGGATTCAATATAAAGATTATGCGATGTGGCAACAAAAGTGGGAACAATCAGAAGAGTATAAGCAGCAAAAACAGTTTTGGCTAACGCAATTTTCTGATGAACTGCCCGTTCTTGACCTACCGACCGACTTTATACGCCCAAAACTCCAGAGCTTTAAGGGGGATATCGTAACCGCTACGTTATCAGGAAAACAATTTGAAGCTGTCAAACAGCTCTGTCAAAAAAACGGGGCGACTCTTTACATGTTCCTACTCGCTTCATTTAATATATTGCTTTCTAAATATAGCAATCAGGAAGATATTGTTGTTGGAACTGCAGTGGCTGGGCGAAATGTAAGCGATGTGGAATCTGTAATCGGGATGTTTGTTAATACGTTAGCAATTCGAAATAAACCAGTGACAAGTAAAACATTTACCGGTTTCTTAGAAGAAGTAAAGCTACAAACCATTCAGACGTTTAACCATCAGGATTATTCTTTAGACGATTTTGTGGAGAATCTTGCGTTACCTAGAGATATGGGGCGAAATCCATTATTTGATACCATGCTAACGCTTCAGAACTATGAGAGGCAGATCGTGGAACTAGATGGAATTACAATTAGGCCGATCATGAAAGATCATGATGTTGCTAAATTTGATATTACCGTGGTTGCAGTTGAATCTGAGGATCAATTACAACTTTCCTGGGAATTTTCCACTGATCTTTGGAAGAAGGAATCAGCTAAGCAAATGTTGAAGCATTTCATAACAGTAATGGAAAAAATTCCCGTAAGTCCAGAGATTACTATTGGCGAATTAGAAATCCTATGCGAAGAAGAAAAAAACGCATTGCTAGCTATCAATAATCAAATGGCGATTTCTTATGACAAAGAACTAACTATCATGGATTTGATTGAGTATCAGGTGACGTTGCATCCTGATCACATTGCTGTTGTTTCAGATGGGGAAATGCTGTGCTACCAAGAGTTGAATAAAGCAGCCAACCGACTTGCTACGTATCTCCTTTCCAGAGGGGTGAAACGTAATCAGCCTATTGGCGTCATGATGGATCGTAGCCCGGAACTAGTTATCAGCATTTTAGCTATTTTAAAGGCTGGCGGTGTTTACGTACCAATATCCACGAATTATCCAGCAGAACGAATTGAATACATGTTAGAAGATAGCAAAGTTAGTTTGGTAGTAACCAATCAGCATCCACTACCCGAATTACGTTTTGAGGGTGAGTGGATTTGTGTAGGAGAAATTCCATTAGATGAAAATGATGGTAATTTCAAACGCGACACGAATTCGGAGGATCTTCTTTATATCATTTATACATCTGGTTCTACAGGTAGACCAAAAGGGGTAATGATTCAGCACAAGGCATTACATCATTTCGTCACTGCCATGAATAAGGAATTCTTAGATGAGATCAGTTATGAGGATCGTGTTCTCATTTCTACGGATATTTCATTTGACGTTAGTTGTTTTGAGATTTTTCAGGCGTTGATAAATGGTGCAACACTTGTTCTTTTTAATGGGCATAAATTTGATGTTAAGCTTCTTGCAAAAACACTCCAGGAAGAAAAGGTAACTCTAGCTTATATACCGCCGGCTCTACTTAACCAACTGTATGAGACAATCCTTGTTTCACCTGAAAATTATGTATTACATAAAATGCTTGTTGGTGTTGAGCCAATTAAGGATGAGGTGTTGGCCCAATTTCTTTCTCTTAATCCTGAAATGCTCATCGTCAATGGATATGGACCAAGTGAGGCTACCATTTGTTGTACCGCTTTCCGTTATGAAAAAAGCGAGATAACAGGCAAATATGTACCAATTGGTAAACCGATAGGCAATATGCAGGTATACATTCTAGATTCTGAGTGCCATCTTGTTCCAAAGGGTGTGACAGGTGAGCTATGGATATCAGGGGAGGGATTGTCCCTAGGGTATTGGAATCAAAAAAAGCTGACAGGAGAACGTTTTAAAGCGAACCCCTTTTATCCTAACACTCTGATGTATCGAACAGGAGATAAAGCAAGATGGTCAGAGGAGGGGAATTTGGAATTTTTGGGCAGGATGGATCATCAAGTGAAAATTCGTGGTTATCGCGTTGAACTTGGTGAAATAGAAACTCTATTGCTACGTCATCCGGAGGTTAAAGCGGCACTAATTATGACTAAGACAGATTCATATGAAATTCCATATTTGTGTGCATATGTTGTCTTTGAAAATAAAGAATTGAATTCAGCTCCAGATACTACACAGATGTTGCATCAATGGCTTGCTACGTTTTTACCTGATTATATGATACCAAGCTTTTTTATCGCAGTAGATGAATTCACGCTAACCCCTAATGGCAAAATAGATCGCAAAATTTTACCTGAACCAAATGGGGACGTCCTAAGAAATGAACAAAGTTACTGTGCACCGCGAAACATTTTTGAAGAGCAAATGGTGTTGTTGTGGGAGAAAGTTTTAGAAGTTAAACCGATTGGTATTATGGACAATTTCTTTATGCTAGGAGGTCATTCACTCAAAGCATTTGTGCTTGTTAGCCAGATTACTCAGCGTTTTGGACTCAATCTTCCCTTGTCAGATTTGTTTAAGGCGCCGACTATAGCAGGTCTATGTGATCATCTACAGAAGCAAGAGGCAGTTCTAGACCAGAATGTGATCCTACTTAAACAAGGAGATTGTAATGTCCCACCACTATTCATGATTCATGGCCAAGGAGGGGGAGTTATTACTTTCTCTCATCTAGCACGTGAATTAGGAATGGACTGTAGCGTCTATGGTATTCAAGCTGTTGGTTATAATGCTGAAGCGGATGCCCTGACAACAGTTGAAGAAATGGCCGCACACTATATTGCTTCTATTCGACGAATTATGCCAACTATGCCTATCCAACTAGTTGGTTGGTCTTTTGGAGGATTAGTTGCTTATGAAATGGCCAAACAATTAGAGCAGCAGGGAGAGCAGGTAGAATTACTGGTAATAGTTGACTGTCTCCCATTGCTGGATAGCGACCGCATTAATATAGACCAGCGTTATGGAAAGTTGGATGCCGTCATTTCATATGCGCTTCTTAGTGGAATAAATCAGGAGGATTTGGCAGGAGTAACGGAAGAAGAAAAAATGAGATTTTGTTGGGAAGAGGCGTGCAAGCAAAAACTGTTTCCAGATGAGGTGTATAGACCGGAATTACTGTCTAAACTACGCATTCATGCAACAAATGGTATAGCTATACACAAATATCAGCTTTCTGGGAAGATTGACACTGACCTACACCTTTTTCTTGCTTCAGATGGAGCGATACAGCATCAATTTACAACGAACGAAGAGAAAACGCGATGGAATCGCTTTACAACGGGGAAGGTAAGCCCCACATATTTTTCGGGCAATCATTATACCATGCTGGAAATGCCCCATGTTCAAAAGATGGCTAAAATCCTTAGGGAATTGATGATCTAGGAAAGAAGGGTGTCACCCTACTACTATTGTCTGACATTACAAGAAATAGGAAAGCAGTACCGATCCAGCAGGTGAGAGCTACAAAAACTGAAAGTGAGGGTGATTATTTTGACCGTTAAGTATGAGTACTATCCACTTTCGCATCCCCAAAAACGTATATGGTACATAGAGCAAACATATCCTCACACCTCCATGTACAATATAGGAGGAATCGTTCGGATGCATGGTTCTGTTGATATTGCTTTTCTTACTCAGGCCATCCAGATTTTTATAAAAAAGCATGATGGATTAAGACTTCATTTGCATGAGAAAGAGGGGGATGTAAATCAATACATTGTGGAGTTGAATGATTTTGATGTGCCTTTCTACGATTTTAGTCATTCGGATCAAGCCGAGGAAGAGGTGCTGAAATGGGCTGAGGCAGAGTTTACAAAACCCTTTGTGCTTATTGATCATCCGTTGTTTTCCTTTGCTACTTTTCGAGCTCATGAGAAATATACAGGATATTTTGTTAAGTTGCATCATATTATTGCTGATGGCTGGTCTATCAATATTATGACAAATCAAATCAGTAACATTTATCAAAAAATAAAAAATGGTGAGAATATATCTGAAGAAGTTGAATACTCGTACGTAGATTTTTTACATCAAGAAGAGAAGTATGTAACTTCCTCGCGTTTTGAAAAAAATAAGAAATATTGGAATGACAAATTCCAGTCACTTCCCGAGAGTTTTTTGAGTAAGAGTTCAGATCAAGTGGAAGGAAATAGGAAAACCATCGATCTTGATAACGACCAGTCAACTCGTATTAACGAGTTTGCTACTAGGCATCATTTATCGCTAAGTTCCTTGTTTATTATGCTAACCTTACTCTATCAGTACAAAACACAGCAAAATAATGATCAAATACTTGGTATCCCTGTTCTTAATCGTTCTGGAAATAAAGAAAAAAATATCTTTGGGATGTTTACTAGTTCCATGCCATTCCGGTTGAAACTAGAAGACACTGAGACATTGTTGGCTTTATACAAGAGAGTTCAAAATGAGGTGTTAAGTAATTTTTTTCATCAAAGATATCCGTATGATCTTCTGATTAGCAATTTAGAGCTAAAGAAAAAGGGCTATGATAGTCTGTTCCAAATTTGTGTGAATTACTATGGAACGAAGTTAGTGAATGAGCTTGAGGGAATAAGTATTGATAATCTGGAATTTTACAGTGGTTATCAAGCATACTCATTACAATTAGTCATAAAAGAATGGTCAAGTGAGAACAAAATTACTTTGTTCTATGATTACAAGACCAGCGACTATACCAATGAACAGATCGAAGAAATTCACGATCGACTGATGTACATGCTAGAACAGATCATAAAACAGCCTGAAAAGTTGATTAAGGATATCTCTCTTTTGAGTGATCAGGAGAAATATGAGCATATCTATGGGCGAAATCAAACTGATGCGTTTTATCCACGAGACAAGGTGATACATCAGCTTTTTGAGGATCAGGTAGCACTAACTCCTGATCGTGTCGCTGTACGTTTTCAAGATAAAACCTATACCTATCGTCAACTGAATGAACAAGCTAATAGACTAGCGCGTACACTTCGTACAAAAGGGATAGCTTCAGATCAATTCGTTAGTATTTATATGAGGCATTCGTATGAGATGATTGTGGGAATTTGGGCTGTCTTAAAAGCAGGAGGGGCATACGTGCCGATTGACCCTGATTTTCCTCTTGATCGTGTTTCATATATTTTGCAGGATAGTCAGGCCAAGCTCTTATTATCAAATGCAGATGTAAATATAGAAGGCTTCGAGGGAGAGGTTATTCGTCTTGATGATCCAGCAAACTATTTATCAGAATCGCATAACCTTGTAAACATTAATCAAGTAAGTGACTTGGTATATGCGATTTATACCTCTGGTTCTACAGGAAAACCAAAGGGTACATTAATTGAACATAGAGGATTGGTCAACTACATTCATTGGGCAAAACAAAAGTACATACAATCTCAGGATGAAACCTTTGCCCTCTATTCCTCCTTAGCATTTGATTTGACAGTTACATCCATTTTTGCTCCACTTTTAAATGGAAATCAGATTATTGTTTATGTCGAAAATGAATCTGAATTTGTGCTGGATACTATTCTTCGTGAAAATCGTGTCAATATCCTTAAACTGACACCTGCACATCTTGCTTTAATTAGTGACAAGGATAATCACAATTCCGTAATCAGACGATTCATCGTTGGTGGAGAAGACCTGAAGGCAACACTCGCTGCCAAAACTTATGAAAGCTTCAAAGGAGATATCAGCATTTACAATGAGTATGGACCGACAGAAACAGTAGTGGGTTGTATGATCTATGAATATAATCCTGAGATAAATAGAATGGGCTCTGTACCAATTGGTCGTCCGATCAATAACGTACAAATCTACCTTCTCAATGATGATCTACAGCCTGTACCTAATGGTGTTACAGGAGAGTTGTATATTTCCGGTGATGGCGTTGCTAGAGGGTATTTGGCTAGAGAGGATTTGACGAAGGAGCGTTTTTTAGACAATCCGTTTAAACAAGGATATCGTCTTTACAAGACGGGAGACCTTGCCCGAATGCTACCTTCACAAGATATAGAGTATGCAGGAAGAATCGATCATCAGGTAAAGCTGAGAGGATATCGGATTGAATTAGGGGAAATTGAGAACTGCTTAACTAGTTTTGCATCTGTAAAAGAAGCTGTGGTCATTGATCGAGTAGAGGAGAACGGGCGCAAATATCTGTGTGCATATATGATCGCAGATGAGAATATTTCTATAGTTGAGATGCGCCTAAAACTAACAAACAAGCTCCCTTCTTATATGATTCCAACATATTTTGTTACGATTGATAAATTTTTGTTAACATCAAATGGAAAAATTGATCGTAATCAACTTCCTGATCCACTTGCTATAAATAGTGTAAATCAATCAGGAAATAAACAGCCAAACGATACAGAAGAAATAGTAATGAAAATCATGAAAGAAGTATTACAGACGAATGAAGTTACAGTAGATTCTAATTTTTATTTTCTTGGTGGAGATTCGATAAAAGCGATTCAAGTGGTTGGTAAACTGAATCAGATGAATCTCGGTGCTACGGTGAGAGATATCATGACTTTTCCAGTGGTACATGAACTTGCAGCTGCTATTGAAATGAATCAACAACCTGTAGCTCCACAAGAGGCGATGAGTGGAGCAATCAAGCCAACACCAATCACAGCATGGTTTTTCTCGCAGAATCTAATTGAGGCTCAACATTGGAATCAATCTGTCCTCCTTCAACTAAAAAAGGCATTTACAATAGAACAAATAAGCAAGGTACTTACAAAAATTGTCCATCATCACGATACATTGCGACTCAACTATGATTCGAAGGCAGAAGCGCTCTTTTATAATGATAAGCATCTAGCTCAAACAGTGGATGTTGAAACGGTGGATTTGTCGGAAATTCCGTTTGAAAAACAGCTTGAACAATTGAAACAAATCGGTGAGCAAGTCAAGAGAAGTTTCGATCTGGAACAGGGATTATTGTTTAAAGCAGTATTGTTCCAGTTAGGTAAAGGTGAGACGCGTTTGCTACTTACAGCACACCATTTAGTCATCGATGGCGTTTCATGGCGGATTTTATTAGAAGATATGGGGCAGCTTTTCCGCGACATAGAAGAGGGGCGCCGGTTACACCTACCAGCAAAAACTCACTCGATGCAAAGATGGGCGGAAGAGCTGGAGCATTATAGTAAAACAGGAGCATTCCAATATGAACAATACTGGAAGGAAGCTTTGGTAACCTCAGCCTTACATCATAAAACGGAAGCTGAGGAATGCTTGGCAAATTGTGAGACACGAAATGCTGCATTCACGAAAGAGTCGACAGACCAATTGTTGTATAACGCCAATCGGGCATATCAAACGCATTCTCATGAGCTTCTCATTATGGGAGTATGTCTAGCAACCGCCGCTTTAATGAATGAAACAGATATAGTGATAGAATTGGAAGGACATGGAAGGGAACAGCTGTTTTCTGATATAGATGTGTCGCGTACCATTGGTTGGTTTACGTCTATGTATCCTGTTAGATTGCAACTTCCTCAGGGAGATATTGCTCATGTAATTAAACATCTCAAGGAGCAGATCAGAACCGTGCCGAACAAAGGTATTGATTTTGGGATTCTTACCTATTTGACAGGGCAGTTCAGTCAATTGCCAGAGAAGCGAATTCGCTTTAACTTTTTGGGGGAAGTAGACAATCAAGTGGACAATCAGTTTCTTACTTTAGCATATGAGGATACGGGATCAGATATCTCTTTACAAAATTCAATGACATGCCTCATAGAAATTAACGCCATGATCAAAGAGAAAAGGTTACATGTTGCTCTTACCTACAGTAAAAGCAACTATCATCTAGTAGCCATGCAACAATTTCTGGATAATATCATCACAAGCACAAACGATATTCTCAAGCATTGCTGTCAGTCAGAGGAGATCCGAGATTTTACCCCTTCTGATTTTACTACCGTTACTCTCACACAAGATGATCTTGATGATTTATTCGCCTAAGAAAGGAAACGAAAAAGATGAACATGAAACAATTGTTATGCCGACCCATTTTTCTGACATGGTTGCTTTCCTTTATATTCTTGGTGTATCCAGTTAATCAGATAAGTGCAGCTACTATTTCACTATCACCACAAAGATTAGAGCAGATGGAAGAGTTCATTACAAAGCAAATGAATACGGCGGAAATTCCCGGTTTACAGGTAATCATTGTGGAAAAAGACAAAACGATATATCAAAAGGGCTTTGGTTACGCAGATGTACTGAGCAAAAAGCCTGTTACGAATGAAACGTTGTTCGAATTAGGATCAAATAGTAAAGCTTTCACTGGTCTTGCCATCTTACAGTTAGCTGATAAAGGGCTAATCGATTTGAATGACCCGGTAACAAAGTATCTTCCTTGGTTGAATCTTTCCTATAAAGGAAAGATTCAACCTATTACGTTGGGCCAATTCCTTTATCATACAAGTGGAGTTCCGTTCAAATCGATAGGTTTTCTCCCAGAAGGTAATGAGGAGGATGCACTTGAAAAGACGGTACGAACATTGCTTGTACAGGAGCTGAATCGTGAACCTGGTACAAGGTACGAATATGCGACTATCAATTACGATGTATTAGGATTGGTAATAGAAAAGGTCACCAACCAATCTTTTGAAACGTACATCAAACAAAATATCTTAAACGCTCTGGAGCTTCCAGATACATATGTTGGTGAGCAAAACGTTGATCAAACACAAAAGGCCACTGGCTACAAGATGGGATTCACTGAACCTCAAAAATACAATCCGCCTAGTTTCCGGGGAAATACACCAGCAGGATATATCATAAGCAATGGAATAGATATAGCTCGGTGGATGAAAATACAAATAGGAGCAGGTAGCACAGGTAGTATTAACCCCGCTCTAATTAAAGCATCTCATGAGCCAGATCGTAAGGTAAAGCCTAGCAGTAGTGGGTCATCATATGCTACTGGCTGGGAAGTTTATCAAAAAGGAGACGGTGAGCTTTCACACCCTGGAAGTAATCCGACGTTTAGTTCGTTTATTGTATTTCGCCCAACTGAACAAATGGGGGTAGCTGTATTAGCCAATATGAACAGTGACTATACAGTTAATATTGGGCAGGGAATTATGAACATGCTTCTTAATAAAGAAGTACCTCCTATCCATTCAGACCTATACAAAAAACTGGATCAGTTATCGTTTTCCATTATTTGTGTAGTAGGTCCTGTTTGTCTCGCGATTCTTTTTTTAATAAGTCGTATATTTCTCGAAGTATGGAAAAAGCAACGAAAGTTTCAAGTGATGAAAAAAAATGTAATAGTGGGCCTATTGCTCCATTTACTACTATTATGTATATTCTCGTTAGGCATTTTCTATTTGCCAAATCTGCTATTTATGGAACTAACTTGGCAATTTATTAAAGTATGGATTCCAGAAACGATTATGTTTGCTGTATATGGAGTTACACTAGCATTCGTTCTCTATTTCTTTTATTCGTTACTTCTCTTGTTTTCTAAAAAAAAACAGGAAAACATTTATTTTTCTTTAACAGTTCTAAGCATAGTTAGTGGCTTTGGTAACGCCTTTATTATCTTCATTGTTAATGAAGCCTTTACACGAACAAATAATTTGGTTAACGGTTTACTGTTTTATTTTATCATGGGGATTTTTATGTATGTCGTTAGCCAAAAGATACTTCGCTCGCGTCTTGTTACATTAACCAATCAATTGGTTTATGAAAAACGGATGGAGTTGGTTGAGAAATTACTTCAAACTAGCTATAGCAGTTTAGAAGAAATAGAGCAAGGTCGTATTCAGGCTACATTAAACAATGATACAGAAGTTATTAGTCGAGCAATCAATATTATTATTACTTGTGTAACTAATTTCATCACACTAGTTTGTTGTTTTATTTATCTAGGAATCATGAATTTTTATGCATTTGCACTCTCCGCTATGATTATCGCGCTTGTAGCAGCGATTTACTATCTTATTGGGCAGAAGGCAAATAAGCTGTGGGAGAAAACACGTGATATTCAGAATGTTTTCTTCAAATTCATCACCGATATGACTAGTGGGTTTAAAGAACTGACCTTGCATAGAGGAAAACGTGAAGAGTTTCATATTGCAATTCAAGAAAGCTGTGCAGAATACCGTGACAAACGTGCCGAGGGCGATCTTAAATTTGCAAACGTATTTATCATCGGGGAATTACTGTTTATTATCGTAATCGGTTGTGTCGTATTCATCTTTCCAGAAATATTTAAACAAATGGATGCTGATATGCTACGGAACTATGTTTTTGTTTTCTTATATATGACCGGACCTGTAAATGGTTTATTAAATGGACTCCCTCAAATTGTAATGATTCGTATTAGCTGGAAACGTATCACCAAAATGATCCAAGAACTAGCCTTAGCGAAAGACCCAGAGCAAGACAAGGTATTAACGTCAGAGAACGTCATGCAACCGGTTCGGATGATTGTAAAGGATGTATCTTATGACTATAAAATTCAAGAAGAGCGAGGCTTTAGCGTTGGACCTATCAATTTTGAGTTTGCATCTGGAGAAATTATTTTTATTACAGGTGGAAATGGGAGTGGAAAGTCAACACTCGCGAAGCTATTAACCGGTCTGTATGCACCTATAAAAGGGGAAATTACTATCAACGGTAGCAAGGTCACGCATGCTCAATTGAGTCAATATTACTCGGCGATTTTTGGGGATTTCCATCTATTCGATCGCCTTTATGGGATTGATTCTAAGCGTAATGAACAAGAGATCAAGCACTATCTAGAGGTCTTAGAGCTGCATGAGAAGGTGAAAGTGGAAAATGGGATTTTCAGTACAACCAGACTTTCAACTGGGCAAAAAAAACGACTTGCTCTTTTAATTACCTATCTGGAAGATCGGCCGATTTGCCTTTTTGATGAATGGGCTGCTGACCAAGATCCTGAGTATCGACGCTTTTTCTATCAAGTGTTATTGCCAGACATGAAACAAAAAGGGAAGTGTATTATTGCTATCACACATGATGATCAATATTTCCACATAGCCGATAAAGTGATTAAGATGGATGCGGGACAAATGAAGAACCCAGTCAGTGTTTGAGGCAATTGATACATTAGTTTACTAGTTCATATAAAAGAGACTCACTTTTTATGTATATGAAACAAAAAGTGAGTCTCTTATTTTTACATGATAAGAATGATGATGTAGCTAACAGGACGCTTCATGAGGCGTACCCAGGTTCAGGTTATGTCATTTACCTTTTACAAAATAGAAATGTAAACTAGAAACTAGTAAGCTATACTCTTTGAAACAAAACCAACTATTACATTACCATTTGAATCCTTACTCGACCCAAAATACCAAGTTTGATTTTCTCCGACGACACTCACTTCACCATGAAGAGGTGCTGAACCACGAGCCTTACTTTTTGATGATGGTGTCGCATAAAAATAACCTTTTTCAACTTGTATGCTTACCTTTTTAGGGCTAATGACATTGTACTGAGTTAGCAACGTTTTAGATAGATAGCCTTGGTCAATGGAGGCAAAATCGTTTGAACCGCCTTTATCCTTCACTTCATAACCATACCAGAGTGTGGTAGCAACAGAAGCTGAAGTCGCTGGGGAGCTATATACTGGTGCTTGATCGACTGCAATGATAGTTTTTTTCTGTACCACTGGGGCTTTGACAGCTTGTTTCGTGGCTGGAGTAGTACTTTTACTAGGTGCTTTGGCCTTGGCAGGAGATGTACTTTTGATTGAATTAGAGCCCCCACCATTGTGATAATGATATTCTCCGTAGGAAAGACCCCACTTTTCACAGTTGGTACGGCAGGTATGCCCGCCGTTCTTGTCTGTTCGACCTGGATGTGCTGATGTTTGCTGGAATGGTATAGCTAGCATAGTTAAGAACAAAAAAAATAATAGTGCTTTTTTCATAGAACATTCCTCCTAAAATAATCTCGATACTATCATAGCATAATTACAAAAAATGGAAAGTTGTGAATTTTTGCTGACACATTACTTGTGTAAAATGGTAAAAGGATGTTAAGAGCAATGGATTGGTACAAAACAGTAGAACTGATTACAGCAAAAAAAAGAGGAGATAGCCCTCCTCTTTTTTTTGCCAGACGTATCGTAATAATAGTTATTCATCTCTTATTTGGTGCACTCGTAATTCATCTCATGGTATTCTTTAATTAGTTTTTTTAGAAGGATGCTTTCATAAGAGCTTAGACCTTGTGAGTTCTCCAACATAATGAGGGAGTGTAGGTCGTTCACTAGCATTAATTTCCTACGGTCAGTACTTGTTAGTGCCATGGGGTCTTCCCAACTCCTTTTTTGTCAGATTAGTAATTAGTATATCGTTATTTATTAATTTGGTAAAACATGGTAAGGGGCGGCCTCTCTTGATAATATGGCTTCTCATGGTGTGAGCGAAGCTGACTGAACCTATTCCTAAAATTGCGCCAGTATAATGCTAAATACAGCCGAATCCGGCTTTTTTAGGCGGAATAGTAAGAAGCAGGTATGATTTTGTAATTATTGTCTGAGAAAAAGAAGGTACTTAGGAGGAGATACACATGAATATGGCTGTAGAAGCTGTCTTATTAGCAACAAAGGCGCATGCCAATCAACAAGATAAAGGAGGACAACCTTATATTTTGCATCCTTTGCGCGTTATGATGTACATGCCTTCGGACGAAGCAAGAGCAGTTGCGGTTTTGCATGATGTATTAGAAGATACCGATGTGACCGCAGATGATTTGCGAGAAGCGGGGTTTCCAAAGGAAGTAGTGGAGGCAGTGATGATCCTTACCAAAAATTCAAAAGAGGATTATGACAGCTACATTAAAAGGGTTAAACAAAATCAGTTAGCGCGAGCTGTGAAGATTGCGGATATCAAAGATAATTTGGATTTGACTCGAATAGCGGAACCTACGGAAGCTGATGTAGCTCGTATAGAAAAATATAAACGAGCACTGAAAGAATTAGAGGCGGATGCTGAGGATAACCAAAAGCTAAAAAATCCAGAGGAAAATAAACCAACTTCTCATTTAGAACAGGATGGAAATACAGAAGAGGGCACTCCTAATGATGCTACTAAGGAAGATACTCCTCATGAAGAAGCGATGGATGATGACAAACAGCATAAAGAAGAGTGAGACCAATATGCACAATTCAATAAGTTTGATTCAAACTGCTTGTACTTGTGTCATTCTCTGAAGGCTGTTATTCTAATAAAATAGTGTATTTTTGCACAAACGACCTATGATTAGGCATGTGCAAGAAACAGAGAATGAAGGAGGGCTCCATGGGCTTATTTCACTTTGACCTAAATACGCTCCCTTTCCGGGTTATCGCGTTTGTGATCGCATTTTCCATGCATGAGTGGGCACATGCGTTTATTGCTTATCGATTAGGTGATAACACAGCGAAAAACGAAGGGCGTTTAACACTCAATCCAATTCCGCATCTAGATCCGTTCGGACTCCTGATGATTTTGTTTGGACCTTTTGGATGGGCTAGACCTGTTCCGTTTAATCCTTACAATTTCAGAGGTAATAAGCGTCTAGGAATTGTGTATGTTGCAGCAGCAGGACCGTTCGTGAACTTAGTGTTAGCGTTTTTCTTTTCGTTTCTATGGTTTTATATTCAGACCCCATTCTGGGCAGACATGATGGCTTCCTGGCCTGCTAAGGGGTTAGAAGCGGTTTCTTTAACCTTAGAATACTGTATTTTGATTAACTGCGCTATGCTAGTGTTTAACATGCTTCCAATAGCTCCGTTAGATGGCTCTAAAATCCTGCGTTATATTTTACCGCATAAATGCAGTGGATTCTTTGATAAATTAGACCTATATGGACCATGGTTGTTATTGTTAATCGTATTCTTGCCACCGTTACGTGGATTGCTTAGCGTACCACTAGGCATCGTATTGTCTTGGATCCAAAGCATTACACGATATGTGGTTATTCAGCTTTTTTTATAACATGATTGCAATGAAGTAAGGCGGGATTAGCGTTGTCATACAGTATTAAATTGGATTCGTTTGAAGGGCCGCTCGATTTGCTTTTGCATTTGATCGACAAGGCGGAGGTAGATATCTATGATATACCAATAGCGGTGATTACTGAACAATATTTGGATACCATTCATACGATGCGTGAGCTTCAATTGGATGTAGCTAGTGAGTTCGTGGTCATGGCTGCTACTCTGTTGGCCATCAAAAGCAAAACGTTACTTCCTAAAAAAGAGGAGATACATTTTGAACCATTGCACGATGAATATGGTGAAGAGGAAGATCCTCGGGATGAACTGGTACAACGCTTACTGGAGTATAGAAAATTCAAGCGCATGGCCGAACAACTACGCGAAATGGAGACGGGGCGTAGCCAGGTATTTACTCGACCGGCTGAGGACTTAACACCATATGCGCGTGAAGAGGAGCCAGGAATTGCAAATGTGACCCTATTTGATATGCTTCATGCATTAGAAAAAATGTTTGCGAGATTGCAGACCAAAGAGCCTGTAGCTAAGGTCTCACGAGATGAAATTTCCATAAAGGACCGGATGAAAGAGATTCGTCAGCTCATTAAGGTTGGAGGAGGGCATGTTCGCTTCTCTCAATTGTTTATTACAAACGTTACTCGCACTGAGATTGTGACGACGTTTCTTGCCTTACTGGAATTGATGAAGGGAAAGGCTATTACGTGTGTTCAAAATCAATTATTTACGGACATCTTGATCAGTGAGGGAAAGGGAGAAACGGAACATGGATTATGATAAATTAAAATCGGTGATAGAGGGTCTTTTATTTATCTCCGGTGATGAGGGGATAGATGCAAAGCAGATTGCCGAAATCATAGAGGTTTCTGAAGATGTTGTCATTGACCTACTAGAGGATATGAAAGCGGACTTTTACCGATCGAATAGAGGTATTCAGCTTGTGGAAGTGGCGAAAGCTTATCAATTGACTACTTTGCCTGAACACATGATGTATTTTGAAAAGCTGGCTACTTCCCCCACGCACTCGTCGTTATCGCAAGCGGCATTGGAAACCTTAGCTATCATCGCGTATCGCCAGCCGATTACTCGTTCGGAGATAGAAGAGATTCGTGGAGTGAAATGCGAAAAAGCGCTACATACTTTGACATCTAAACTTTTGATTAAAGAAATGGGACGTGCAGAGGGGATCGGACGACCGATCTTATATGGCACAACTAAAGAATTTCTAGAGTATTTTGGATTGAAAGGAATTGCAGATTTACCAGAACCGCCAATTGATTTTTCATTTGATCAACACGATGAGGAAATGGCTCAATTGTTTCGCGGGAAGGAATCTGCTGGAAACGACTAGGACCCGATTAAGATTAGGGTATATCATAGGTCTTGTCTCCATATACTTGGTACAAACCATTGTAAACCAAGCATGAGGAGGACACTATGAGATACCAACGAATAATCGGCGTACTCGTCGTTTTTCTTTTGTGCGTTAGCTATTTAGGCCCACAACCTCGTGCATGGGCATCGCTAGCACCTAAGATTTCGGCGGAAGCAGCTGCGGTTATTGATGTTGAATCAGGACGTATTCTGTACCAAAAAAATGGAAGTAAGAAAATGAGAATTGCCAGCCTGACGAAGACGTTAACGGCCATTGTTGCAATGGAAGCAACCGATATAAAAAAAGTGGTTACTGTACCTGACAAAGCCATAGGAGTTGAAGGCTCCTCCATTTATTTAAAAAGAGGGGAGAAACTGACCTTAGAAGAATTACTATACGGCTTGATGCTTCGTTCTGGAAATGATGCGGCCGCTGCGATTGCTTTGAAGGTAGGGGGCTCTATTGAAGGATTTGCCACAATGATGAACGAAAAAGCCATGTACATCGGCATGGATCAAAGTAATTTTATGAACCCGCATGGATTAGATAATAGCAAGGAGCACTACTCAACAGCTGTTGATATGGCTAAATTATCGGCCTATGCCTTACAAAATCCACAATTTCAGCAGATTGTCTCCACAAAAGTAAAAAGTATTTCGTGGGAAGGCGAGAAATGGGACCGCAGGTTGCAAAACAAAAATAAAATGCTCCATCTCTATAACGGAGCGGATGGAGTGAAAACAGGTTATACGAAACTTGCAAAACGTTGCTTAGCATCATCAGCAAGCCGAGATGGGCGACAAGTGGCCGTTGTTACGCTTAATGCACCGGATGACTGGAATGACCATGCTACACTACTCGACTATGGCTTTCAACAGTTCAAAGAAAGCTCTTTAATTCACAAAGGCGAAAAATGGGATGCTCCCCAAGCGATTAAACTGGAGGACAAGGGAAAGGTTGAATTGGTTTCATTAGCTGACTTTACTTATCCACTTAAGGCTGGAGAAGAGCAGAACGTGAGTAAAAAAGTTCAATTGTTTCAAAAGCAGGTAGGAAAAAAAGAGGTAAGTGAGCATGTTGGATTTGTTGAGATCTACTTAGGCACAACTTCCATTGGCAAAATACCACTTACTGTACGAGAAATAAAAGTAACAGATACCTTTCAAAAAACCACACCAAATGGTGTCTGGAAGCATGTCTCCCAATTGCTGAAGGGAGGATTACCTGATGCTTAATATCATTTGGCTCATTTTAATCATTATCAGCGTGATTGTAGCAGCTGTGAATGGACGTATGGAAATTATTAGTCAATCGATATTTGAAGGTGCCAAAACAGGCGTTACTGTCTGTTTTGGTCTTCTCAGCGTCCTCATCTTCTGGATGGGGATCATGAAAATTGCCGAAAAATCCGGACTTTTACATCTAGTCTCAATCTGGTTATCTCCCATTGTGCAAAAGCTTTTCCCCGATATACCTAAAGGACATCCGGCCATTGGCTACATTCTCTCCAACATGAGCGCCAACATTCTCGGGCTTGGAAATGCTGCTACTCCAATGGGAATTAAGGCAATGGAGGAGCTACAAAAATTAAACCCCCACAAAGATATCGCAACCCCAGCTATGTGCACCTTACTTGCCATTAACACGGCCAGTATCACACTTATTCCTACTACTATGATCGCAATACGCTTGCAATATGGCTCAACGAATGCTTTTGAAATAGTGGGTACAACACTGCTCGCTTCCTTTTTCGCAACAGCTTTTGCCCTACTGCTTGATCGTGTCTACCGTCTGCGCTACAAGCGCAAGTCCCGTTAAAGGAGGGAGTTAGCTTGTACTCACTGATCAATGTTGTATCGCTTTGGGCAATTCCGGTCTTTATTTCCTTTGTTTTAACTTACGGATGGTATAAAAGAGTGCAAGTCTATGACACTTTTATTGAAGGAGCTAAGGGAGGACTTGTCACAACCATCAAAATATTACCTCACTTAGTAGCGATGATGGTGGCCATTACGTTGTTTCGTGAGTCAGGAGCTTTAGATATTTTATTACAAGCGATGAAGCCCGTACTCCAATTGCTTCATATCCCTTCTGAAATTGTCCCATTGGCTTTGCTACGTCCTTTGTCAGGTACAGGGTCACTTGCCATTACAACAGATTTGATTGCGCAATTTGGTCCCGATTCTATGATTGGTAGACTTGCTTCCACGATGCAGGGTAGCACTGATACAACCTTTTATGTGTTGACCGTGTACTTTGGGGCGGTGGGCGTCAAAAATGGATTGTATGCATTAAAAGTAGGGCTATGGTCGGATTTGATTGGTGTAGTCGCTTCTTTAGTAGTTGTTTATTATATTTTTTCTTAAACCCGAATCTAATTTAAACACTTCACTTCTTTCACATTTATAAACTGATTTTTTAAAAGCTTGCGTCATGATTGATAATCTATGATACAAGCTTTTTTATTCATTTTTCAGTGGTATTCTTTACGGATAATGAGTGGCATCTTGCTCAAACCTATAAGATAAGCATTCTTATTTGTTTTTTAGATAGTTGCTTATGATTCCGGTGTTATGTGTATTTTTCAAAAAAAGATGCTTATGTATGGTTGACTTGCAATCTTTGCCAACCGTGCTCTTGTCCAACCTGCCGGAAATAGGTAGAATGTGTGAGGGGTGGTCTATATGGAAGAACGCTTGCAGAAGGTGCTGGCACAAGCGGGTGTCGCCTCACGTCGCAGCTGTGAAGAACTGATAAAGCAAGGTAGAGTAAAAGTAAACGGACAAGTGGTAACGGAGCTAGGTACAAAGGTAAATGCCTCCGTAGATCAAATTCTGGTTGATAACAAGTCCATAGCACAAGAAGAACATGTCTATGTCTTACTCAACAAACCAACAGGGGTCATTACAAGCATGAGTGATCCTGAAGGACGTAAAACCGTTCGTGATCTGATCAAAAAAATTCCTCAGAGGGTCTATCCAGTGGGGCGTTTAGATTTTGATACATCGGGTCTGCTTATTATGACAAACGATGGAGAATTGGCTAATCGCTTGGCTCATCCGTCATTTGAGATGGATAAGGTATATCGGGCCTGGGTTAAAGGAATGCCCACAACGGAAAGTGTCTTACAACTAGCTAAGGGTATTAAGTTGGAGGACGGAATGACCTCTCCTGGGAAAGCAAGAATTTTGGAGAGAGATGCCAAGAAAAATCGCACATTAATTGAGCTGACCATTCATGAAGGCCGTAATCGTCAAGTACGTAGGATGTGTCAAGCAATTGGACATCCCGTAATTACTTTGCAACGAATTCAGGTTAGCTTTCTTACGTTAGGCAATCTTGATCTCGGTACATATCGTTTTTTACAAAAGGGAGAAGTAGAACGATTGCGGAGTGAGTTAAAAAAAGTTAGAAAAAAACGAACAAACGTTTGTGATTAACTGCACATCGTTCAAAAGTTGTTCAAAATATCCAACTCGTTTAAAATAGCGGCAAGCTATAATAAAGAAGGAATGAGTAATAATTGGAACGATTCTGAACAAAGTCAGGTGAGCAAATGTGAATAAACAGAAAAGAACATCAATGCGAGTTGCCATTTTGGGAGTTTTGTTAGTTGCTCTCGTTTTTGCTGTGTACACAAGCTTTGCCAAGCCAAACGAAATTAAAAAAGGGGATAAAGCACCTAATTTCAGTTTGCAAAGCTTGGATGGTGAGACGATGACACTAGCTGATCTAAAAGGTAAGGGAGTCATCCTTAATTTCTGGGGTTCCTGGTGTGAGCCCTGTAGAAATGAAATGCCGGACTTAGAAAAAGCATGGCTTGCCAATAAGGATCAAAATATTGTAATCGTAGGGGTCAATGTGGGAGAATCGGAGGTATCTGCTGAGCAGTTTGTCCGTCAGGTAAAAACCACGTTTCCCATTTTGATGGATAAGCAGAAAGAAGTTACAAAAGTATATAATATTGGACAAATGCCTAGTACTTTTTATATTGATCAGGATGGTATCGTCCAAGATATCATCATTGGACAAATGAATGAAAAGAGAATAAATGCCGCGCTCGAAAAGATTAGACCTGTCAAGACAAACTAAACCGTAAGCGAGGACACGAACATGGATCAAAGAAAATGTGAATGCGGACACACCAACCCGGTGGGAACGCTTTTGTGTGAATCCTGCGGTATACCTCTTTTACAGCCTGTTAAAGAGACGGATGAAAAGAAAGCGTTTCCTGATATGCGTTATGAAGGGACAGCTCGCCGTTCCCAGACTTACTCCACCTCGGTAGTGGATAAAGTCTGGAACTTCTTTTCTTCTGTAAAAATCGCAATCATCATAATAATCATTACCTTGGTGATGGCAGGAGTTGGTACAATCCTGCCGCAGTTAGAATATGTCCCGGTCCCTTTACTAGATGAACCCAGCAAAGCTTTATTTTATGAACAAACGTACGGTTTTTTTGGTAAGGTGTATTACGCTTTAGGCTTTCATGAAATGTATGGATCTTGGTGGTTTGTTTCCTTATTAGTAATGATAGGAATATCATTGGTTATTTGTAGTTTAGACCGGGTAATACCGTTGTACAAAGCGTTGAATAAACCACGTTTGAATCAGCATCTTTCGTTTTATAAAGGGCAGAAATTACACGCAGATATGTTACTACCTGAGGGACTTTCCGTTGAAGAAAAGCTTGCACAAGTGCAGAGCTGGTATAAGAAAAAAGGCTATCGCGTCTATCGGGAAGGTAATTCCGTATTGGGAGAAAAAGCAAGGTTTAGTAGATGGGGTCCCTATGTGAATCATATTGGACTTATTATTTTCTTGTTAGGTGTATTGCTGCGTGGTGTACCACAATTCTTTTTAGAGGATACGATTTGGGTGCGTGAAGGGCAAACCGTAAAAGTGCCAGGAACTGAGCTCTATATTGAAAATCTAGATTATAAGACTGAATATTATACAAAGGATGAATTTGCTGAAGATCTTCCATTACAAGAAGGGCAAGTGATCCCGAAGAACTACCAGACTGATGCTGTTTTATACAAAAATGAAAATGAAGGGCTAGCGGGAGCCAAGCCCAAATTGGTGGAAGTCAAAAGAGGATCAATTACCGTAAATCATCCGCTGACTTACGAGGGAATTCTTTTATACCAATTGGATCGTCGAGAACAAATGCTGGGCGCACTTAATTTTGATTTATATGATGCCAAAGAGAAGGAAAAGAGAGTTGGCTCGTTTAAAATTGATTTGTATGAGCCTAAAAAGGAACAAAAAGTAGGCAATCATTACGTTGTGCGTGTCATGGATTATTTCCCAGATTTTGAGCTAGGCAAAGATGGGGTACCGACGACCAAAACAACTTTACCAAATAATCCGATGGTTGCATTGGAAATTATTGATTCGAAAACAAATGAGAGCGAACGATTAGCATACGTAGCCGGTGGGTTTATTGAAAATACAAAATCACCTCGCTTCATTTTAGAAGTACATAAGCCTGATATCATTGATTCAAGCGGCTTATTGGTGCGTAAGGATACCATGATTCCGTTAATCTACTTCGGGGCTTTTATTACGATGATTGGGTTAGTCATGGGCTTCTATTGGCAACATCGCCGGATTTGGGTGCATGTTACAAATAATGAGCTGTATCTAGCCGGTCACACCAATAAAAACTGGTTTGGTTTACAACAGGAAGCTAAGAATCTGGTGAAACAATTGGATTTACCATTGGAACTCATTCTTGAACAAGATAAACAAAAATCGAAGAAGAAAGCGTAGAGAAAGGGGTTCTCACGATTGATACAGATAAGTAGCAATCTATTATTGATGGCCTTTGTGTTGTATTTGATCGCTACAATAGTATTTGCGGTAGCAATCACGGGAAAACGTTGGTCTAACAGGGATGCAAAGGCGCACCAGGCACGATATGCAAAGATTGGCGTGGGAATCACTGTAATTGGATTTTTAGGCCATTTGGGGCAATTTATCATAAGATGGGCCGCTTCTGGGCGTATCCCTACCAGCAATATGTTCGAATTTATTTCCTTCTTGTCAATATGTATTGTTGCCGCATTCTTACTGCTTTATTATATCTACAAGCTAGGGGTACTGGGCGCCTTCGCGATGCCGCTAGCAGCTATTATGCTAGCCTATGCTAGTGTTTTTCCTAAAGAGGTGACGCCACTTATTCCATCATTACAAAGCTACTGGTTAAAGATTCATGTTACTACAGCAGCGTTTGGGGAAGGAATTTTGGCAGTTGGATTTGCTGCGGGGCTCATGTACTTAATTCGCACTATTCCGCAAATCAAAAAATCAGCAAGTACCTTTTGGTTAGAATTTTCCATAAGTGTTGTTTTAATGATGGTTGGTTTTATTGTTGTATCGGCATCCTTTTCCTCACCAAGTCTGAGAACCACCTTTGAGTTTCCAGTTTATGATGAAAATAACCCGGCTATTGTTAAAAATATGCAGCAGGTCGAGTATAAATTGCCGGCAATTGTGGCACCACAAGAGTATAAAATCATCAAAGAGGGTCCAATCAAGCCATTATTTGAAGCCCCGTCCTTTATGCATGGGAAAGATGCGGCTCGCAAATTTAATACGATGATCTGGTCCGTATTGTCAGGACTTGTGCTTTATGGTCTCTTACGATTGATTTTACGTAAACGTATTGCAGCAGCGATTCAACCATCTTTAGATGATATTGATCCAGAGCTAATCGATGAGATTAGCTACCGTGCAATTGCTATTGGATACCCTATTTTTACGTTAGGAGCGCTTGTTTTCGCTATGATCTGGGCGAATGAAGCATGGGGGCGTTTCTGGGGTTGGGATCCAAAAGAAACGTGGGCGTTGATTGTATGGCTCTTTTATAGTGTTTATTTGCACCTTCGCTTGTCAAAAGGATGGATTGGAGAAAAATCTGCTTGGATGGCAGTACTAGGGTTTGTTATTATATTAGTAACGCTGGTTGTTGTAAATTTGGTGATCGTAGGCTTGCACTCTTATGCAGGTGCTTAGCTCTAAAAATTTGCTAACAAGTAAAAAAGCTGGTCGCACGCCAGCTTTTTACTTGTACTATCAAGACGTATAGGCTATTTTAGATAGGTAGGTTGTAGTACTCATTTAACAATTAATTTCAATGTTGTAGCAGAGGTGATCCGGGTGGAGAAAGAAAGAATCCTCATCGTAGACGACGAAGAAAGAATCCGTCGCCTGCTAAAGATGTATTTGGAGAGAGAGAATTACTATATTGATGAGGCAGAGCATGGAGAAGAAGCCTTAGATAAGGCACTAAATCAAGATTATGATATTATCTTGCTCGATCTAATGCTGCCTGGTATGGATGGAATCGAAGTTTGTGAAAAAATTCGTGAGCAAAAAGCGACGCCAATCATCATGTTGACCGCTAAAGGAGAAGAAACCAATCGGGTAAACGGTTTCGAGGCTGGCGCAGATGATTATGTAGTAAAACCGTTTAGTCCACGTGAGGTTGTATTTCGTGTAAAAGCGATTTTACGTCGTTCTTCTGCTACTGCTTATTTAAAAACGGATACGGTATCGAGTCATTCCATTCTGGTTTTTCCAGAGTTAACGATCGATCATGATGCTCACAAGGTTACAGCGAATGGTGTAGAAGTAAATCTGACTCCAAAAGAGTACGAGTTGTTGCATTATTTAGCATTATCTCCAGATAAAGTATTTACACGGGAAGAATTACTAAAGGACGTATGGCACTATGATTTCTTCGGAGATTTGCGAACCGTGGATACGCATATTAAACGCCTGAGAGAAAAGCTAAACAAAGTCTCTCCTGACGCTGCTCAAATGATCTCAACCGTTTGGGGCGTAGGTTACAAACTCGAGGTGCCTAAATAAGTGGATAATATCCTGCGAAGTGTTGTCGGAAAGCTTTGGATGACAATCATAGCGTTATTCGCGGTGGTACTTACGATTTTCAGCCTCCTGCTTGTTCAGTCCTTTGGTAGTTATTATCTGAAAAAGCAGTCGGCTGATTTGGCTCTTCTTGGAACAAAAGTTGCTGCTAATCTGGAAACTGTGCGTGATCAAAAAGAAATGCTAACGATGGCTTCCAAACTCTTGACGGTGTACCATACAGGTCTGCTTGTGGTAGATGAGCAAAAACGCGTTCTTGTTCATGAAACGACTGATGAAAAACAACCGTCCATTACTCTGGATAAGCTATTAAACAGCGGGGGATTTCCCATAGCTGATGCTTTTGCAGGAAAACAGGTGGGACCTAATCGTTTGATTTTTGGAGATAAAGCTTCAGATAGTCTTGAACACACACAGTTTCTGGCCATGGCTATTCCTATTTCCTTTGATGGAAAACAAAAATCCGCACTTATTTTATATCAAGCCATCCAAGAAGTGAATGGTACTTATCTAGAGATTAGACAACTTATTTTTGTTGTGGGTGTCATTGGATTTATTTTAACGACGGTATTCGCGTTCTTTTTATCTTCACGTATCACTTCACCATTGCGTCAGATTAAACAATCTGCTCAACGTATCGCTGAAGGAGAATTTAATACGGAGATACCCCTTCGATCGACTGACGAAATTGGAGAATTAGCGGCTGCTTTTAATGTCATGACGCTAAAACTTCGTAATGTAGTAAATGCTCTCTCGCATGAAAAGGAGCAAATGGCAACTGTTTTACGTAGTATGATTGATGGCGTTATCATGATGGATCAAAAGGGGCGTGTCGTTTTAACCAATCCTCAGGCAGAAGATTTTACTCGGGATTGGGCTTTTGAAAATCAAGGTCGTCCTTTGCCTATTCAGGAATTGTATCAAAAAATGTTGCTCTCAGAACAAGAAGTAATGGAAGATTTTGAAGCACAAGGGCGTTTCTGGTCTGTTGTGATGGTACCGCTATACGATCACAATCAAGTTCGAGGAGCTGTCGCTGTACTGCGGGACATGACTAAAGAGCGGAAACTGGACAAATTACGCCAAGACTTTGTTGCAAATATTTCGCATGAATTAAGAACGCCTCTGTCCATGCTACAGGGTTATAGTGAAGCCATTGTAGATGGTATTGCTTCCACTCCAGAGGAACATAAGGAGCTAGCAAAGATTATTTATGATGAATCAGTTAGGATGACTAAGCTAGTAAATGAATTGTTAAGCTTAGCACGTATGGAAGCAGGGCATGTGGAGCTCCATGAAGAACTAACAGAGCTTCTTCCTTATTTCGAACGAGTATTGCGCAAATTTGCGAACAGAGCAGCAGAACGTAATGTCGACATCAAGCTTGATATACAAACGGATTATGGGTGGATTTCTTTTGATCCGGACAAAATGGAGCAAGTGCTGACCAATTTAATTGACAATGCAATTCGTCATATTCCCGATGGTGGACTTATCACTGTTCGTATAAAGAATGAGGATACAGGAAAAATAACTATTGAGGTCATTGACACAGGTAGTGGAATTCCTCAAGAGGATTTACCATTTGTTTTTGAGCGTTTTTACAAAGCAGATAAAGCTCGAACTCGTGGTCGAGCAGGAACTGGATTAGGCTTAGCTATTGCAAAAAACATTGTAGCAGCCCATAACGGAAAAATATCTGTTCAAAGTAAGATGAAGGAAGGAACAACCTTTACCATTACAATACCAGTCATCACATAGATAGAGAGTAAGATGGATGAGAGAATGGAGTGTTTTTTGGGGATGAACAAAACGATTTTATTTGATGTGGATGGTGTATTTCTAAGCGAAGAAAGATATTTTGATGCTTCTTCTCTGACGATTTGGGAAATGTTATTTAGCGAAAAATATCTTGGAATAGAGGGACAGGATTTCGTGCCAGCTCCTGAGGAAAAGGTGATCAGACGTGTCCGTTCCGAAATTTTTGCAAATGACCAGGTGCTGACCTTTATGAAAGCGCAGGGGATTAACTCTAACTGGGATATGGTGTATTTAGTTGTTTCTTACCATCTTGTTAGTCTTGTTGCAAAATTACAAGAATCCAAGCCAGAGGAAGTTCGTGCACTGTTAACGAATCAAATTGGTCGAGAAGAGATTGGAAAAATTCAAGCTTTGGTGAGATCGGAAAATCTCTCCTTTGTTCCTGACTATGCTGCTTTTGTTTCGGATTTTACAAAAGGAAATGTAGAGAAGAGTGAGATGCTACTCTATCTCAATCAAATCGCCTATGAAAAATGTGGAATATCAACTAACATTTTTGCGCGAACTAGCTCGCTGTGGGAACTATGCCAAGAGACATTCCAAGAATGGTATCTAGGTGACGGGCTGATAGCAGACTCCATAGGCAGAGCAGCCCATCAGGTAGGAAAAAGAGGATTTTTGTCAGATGAAATTCCAATCATTGAACCAGCCGTTATGAGAGAAGTGCTACAAGGCTTGCGTGATCGAGGATATCGCTTAGGAGTAGGTACAGGACGCCCTTCTATCGAGACGTATGTTCCACTAAAAGAGCTTGGGATTTTAGAGTTCTTTGACCCAAATCGTATTGTAACTGCCTCGCATGTATTGGAAGCAGAACAGCAATTCCCAGACACTGCCCCACTCTCCAAGCCACATCCATACTGCTACTTTCAAGGTTATTTGACGAGAGGCAAAGGTGTTTCTGCTGCACTTTCCTGTCAGCTAACGGAGGAAGAACGTCAGAATCTGCTAGTTGTTGGAGATTCCGTTGCTGACTTAATGGCTGCTAGATCGATTGGTTGTCAGTTTGCAGCTACTTTGACAGGATTAACAGGAGAAGAAGCTCGGGAGAAATTTGAACAAGCGAATGCAGAATTTATTTTGCGTGATGTAAGTGAAATTGCAACGATTGAGTTTTAATCAAACATCGATTTGTGAAGAGCATGTGAGCAACTACGGTTGTCTTCGCATGCTTTTTCTTGTTGTGGAGAGGCTACAACTAACTAAAATTTACCTTTCATAACAAAATACATAAAAGGAATAGTAAAAGAAGTATGAGTTGAGGGAGGAAAACAACATGATCATCATCTCTATTTCTGCTTTCGGAAAGGTCATTAGCTAATCTACTATGGAAGACAAAAAAACGTGGGACCTTATTTCTGTGGCATCAATCCCTCTTGTCATGACATTGGGTAATTCCATGCTTATTCCAGTCTTGACAATTATGGAAAAGAAGCTGGGGATTTCTCCTTTGCAAGCAAGTATGCTTATTACTACGTATTCTGTAGTAGCTATTTTACTTATACCTCTGGCAGGTTTTTTGTCAGATCGCATTGGTCGAAAAACAATTATCATACCGAGTCTACTGATTGCTGGCCTAGGTGGTCTGTTATCAGGCTGGGCAGCTTGGAAAATGGCTAATCCTTATATGATGATTCTAGTTGGTCGTACCTTGCAAGGAGTGGGGGCGGCTGGAGCGTTTCCTATTGTTATGCCGTTAATTGGGGACATGTATCAAAATAAAAAGGAGGTTAGCTCTGGTCTAGGTATTATTGAAACATCCAATACCTTTGGAAAAGTGCTATCTCCTGTATTAGGCGCTTGGTTAGCGACGTTGATCTGGTATTTACCTTTTTTGGCAACACCTATTTTTTGCCTAGTTTCTCTTTTACTAGTAGCCTTTTTTGTTAAAGTTCCACAGGAGAAACAAACACCAAAAAGCTTCCAAGAATATAAAAAGTCCATTCTGGCTATTTTTCAAGCAGAGGGTCGTTGGCTATATGCGGTGTTTGCTATCGGGTGTATCTCTATGCTTGTTTTATTTGGAGTACTCTTTCATTTGTCGTCCGTGTTAGAGGATCAGTATAAGTGGGAAGGCATAAAAAAAGGATTAGTTCTAGCAATACCATTAGCATCCTTATGCCTTGTATCCTATGTGACAGGGAGGCTAATTGGAGAAAATAAGCAGTTAATGAAGTGGCTGTCCTTTTCGGGAATGTTGATCCTGTTTGGCAGTATGCTTTGGATTAGCCTTAGCCAGCCACAAAGCATATATCTGTTCCTTATTCTTTTATGTGTTAGTGGTGCCGGCATTGGTGCGACACTTCCAAGTCTAGATGCTCTTTTGACTAAACGCTTTGATAAAGCAGAGAGAGGAACTATTACGGCGTTTTACAATAGTGCCCGGTTTGTTGGAGTTGCATCTGGTCCGCCGCTATTTGCCTATTTGATTACAGTTTCGCATCGCTTTTTGTTTTTGACAGTAGCGGGAATTTGCTTGGTGGCAGCGATTCTTTCTTTATTTGCTATTAAACCAGGGGAGAAAACCATAAAAAAAGAAGATGGTGGCCCTGAGTCCATCAATATGCTTAGAAAGAGCAGAGTAAAAGCCTAACGAGTAGGGGAATAACGCATACGTAGTTTTTAATACCAAGTTTCCTGATTGGTTAAGTTGATGTAATCCAAGTATAAAAGCCAAGGCAATAGGAGTTTCATCCTAAGCACTTGGCTTTTTTTACAACTGAAAGTGATTTTAGATAGTCCTACTATTCGCTCCAACTTAGGGATTCTAAACAATGAAAGCGGAAGGCTTCAGTTAAAAATTTCAAATAGTAATCATTACGAACGATTATTTCAAAGACTCCTTGCTGATCGGTATAAAATAATGCGTCTGTATAGTCTTTGTCGTTGTTTAGATAGTTACGCAATTCTTTAATACGATCGCGCATTACTTCTGATTTTACTTCTACACGAAAGGTAACATCCTTCTCGTTTTGTGTTTCTTCAATGTGGATGAATGTTTCGTTGTACGTATACGTAACCATGGTTCTTCCTCCTTTTACATGAAATAAACCAGATACACATAGAGATTAGCCATCAATATGGAGAGGAGCATGAGTGGGAAAGCGACTTTCATAAAGCCTAGAAATGTAATGCGATAACCATCCTTCATTGCCAAACCGATCACAATAACATTAGCACTAGCACCGATTACAGTTCCATTTCCGCCTAGACATGCTCCAAGTGATAAACTCCACCAAAGGGGCTCTATATTTTGTATACCCAAATGGCCTAAGCCCTTAATCAGGGGTATCATAGTAGCCACAAATGGAATGTTATCGACGAATGCAGATGCGATTGCACTTAACCAGAGAATGAGAAAAGCTGAGCTCATAGCTCCTCCGCCTGTTAGTGACATTACTTTCTTCGCCAGTAAATCGATTACTCCTGTTTCTACTAATCCACCTACCAAAATAAATAGCCCCACAAAGAAGAACAGGGTTGTCCATTCTACCTGTAACAAAGCACCCTCTAAATAGTTTTCACCGGTTATCAATAATAAGAAAAAAGCACCTGTTAAAGCGATGGTAGCTGTTTCTAATCCCAGCAGGTTATGAATAACAAAACCTGTGATGGTAAGACCTAGTACAATAAGAGATTTTATTACTAAGCGGATGTCGGTCAACTCTTCCTTTTCATTTAATTCCATAATTTTTGCTTGCAAAGCTGGAGTTGTCACTAATTGCTTACGATAAATAAAATATAATAAGGCAAGCGTTACGATCATGATAGGCACAATGATAGGGGCTAGATTTGTTAGAAAAGCCATGAAGTCTAGCTCAGGAACAGCGCTACCGATCATGATATTTGGTGGGTCACCAATTAATGTTGCTGTACCTCCAATATTAGCGGCTAAAATTTCACTAATGAGATAGGGAATGGGATTTACTCTAAGGGAGTGAGCGATACTAAAAGTAATGGGAACAATTAATAAGACAGTGGTTACGTTGTCTAAAAATGCGGAAGCCAGCGCTGTAATCAAGCTAAGATAGATGAGAATCATGGCGGGGTTGCCCTTCGCTAATTTAGCAGCTTTAATCGCCATATACTTAAAAAGACCAGTCTGAGAAGTGATTGCTACTAGGATCATCATGCCAATCAGAAGCCCAAGTGTATTAAAGTCAATGTAATGAAGTGCATGTTCTTGACTGACAATGCCTGTTATAATCAGCAGGACAGCACCAACCATCGCAATAATTGTTCGATGGATTTTTTCACTGATGATACATGCGTACGTAAGAAGAAAGAACGTAAGCGCAAGATAAGCCTGGCTGCCCATTATGATTTCCTCCTAGCTTTTTTGGTTATACTTGATATTTTACTTTTTGGGAAAAACAGCCAAAAAGGCAGAATCTCTATCAGTTTGGCTGTCTAAAGTTTAATCTATACTTTTCTTTAATTCTTTCCTAATTACAATTCAATTTGCGTTACGCTAGAGATTTCAAGGGATTGACCTAGTTCATCCAACAGTTCAGCACTGAGTGGTTTATCGACTGTTAGCATCATAATGGCATCCCCGCCTACATCCTTGCGACCTACCTGCATGGTGGCGATATTGACACCGTTTTGACCAAGCACGCTACCAACATATCCAATAACACCCGGACGGTCATTATGCTGAACGTACATTAGGTAGCCTTGGGGCTGTACATCAATGGTGGACTGATCAATTTTAACAATTCGATCACCAAAGCCATTTAAGCGAGTACCAGCAATAGTTCTTGTCTCTAGATTGGAGCGGAGTGTCACGGTGATTAAGTTTGTAAAACCACGAGAAATTGTTGATTTTTCTTCTGTAACCGAGATGTCCCGCTTTTTTGCTAGATAGGGTGCATTAATGTAGTTTACTTCGGCACCTAATCGATAAGCTAATAAGCCTTTTAAAATCGTGCGAGTTAATGGAGAGGTGCTCATTTCTGATAATTCTCCACTATACGTAATTTTCACTTCTTGTAATGCACCGATTGTGAGCTGAGCTAAGAATTGTCCTAATTTCTCTGAGAGTGAGAAGAAGGGTTGTACGCATTCCATCAAATGAGCATCCACAGTAGGTAAGTTTACTGCGTTTTTGAAAGTTTCATTACGTAATACTTTAAGTAATTCTTCGGATACATCAATTGCAACGTTTTCTTGAGCTTCCACAGTAGATGCCCCTAGGTGAGGAGTTGTAACAACTCGTGGATGACCTACCAATGGATTATTGACAGGAGGCTCTTCTTCATATACATCAAGTGCGGCTGCAGCAATCAGTCCGTTGTCTAATGCATGTAACAAGGCTTTTTCATCAATAATTCCGCCACGTGCACAGTTGATCACACGAGTGGTAGGTTTCATTTTAGCAAATTGCTTGTCGTTTAAAAGATGTTTGGTCTCTTTCATTAGTGGAGTATGCACGGTGATAAAGTCTGCTTGTGTAACGATATCATCCACAGTGCCGTTTGTTACCCCAAGCTTTTGAGCACGTTCGTTTGTCAAATAAGGATCGTAACCAATTACGTTCATTTGAAAAGCCTTTGCTCGTTTAGCAACTTCCGAACCAATTCGACCCATTCCAATAATTCCTAAGGTTTTATTATGAAGCTCTACACCTTGAAAGTTTTTTCTATCCCATGTTCCATCAACCAACTTTTTATGAGCCTGAGGAATGTTGCGGGCAACTGCCATTAGCATTGCAAAAGAGTGCTCAGCAGTGGAAATCGTATTGCCATCTGGAGCGTTGATGACTACAATACCGGCTGCCGTGGCTGCGTTAATATCAATATTGTCAACACCAACACCTGCACGACCAATTACTTTTAGTTTCTTAGCTGCATGTATGACTTCAGCAGTCACCTGTGTTTGACTCCGGACCAATAGAGCATCATATTCCCCGATGATCTCAAGTAATTCACTCGGTGATAAAGCTGTTTTTTGTTCAACGATCACATCTTGAGCGTCCAGTAGTTGCTGAATACCTTGTTCACTTAGGGGATCACTTATTAATACGCGAAATTTATCCATGTTGAATCAATACCTCCTGAGCCGCACGTACACCGGCACCTAATGTCGTTTCATAACCAATCTGCTGCAAAGAGATTTCAATGAGTGAAATTACAGTCAACATATCTTGTGGATCACAATAGCCCATATGACCAATGCGGAAAATCTTACCTTTTAAATGCTGTTGTCCACCAGCAATGATCACATTATACTTGGTGCGCAATATCTTACGTAGTTCCTCAGCATTAAATAAATCGCCAGGATCTACGGATGTAACAGTTGGCGAGGCGTATGCATCAGCTGTCATTAATGGCAATCCTAATGCTCTCATTGCAGCTCTTGTCATTTTTTTCATAAGTTCATGACGAGCAAATACCTGAGGAAGTCCTTCTTCGTCGAGCATTGCTACCACTTCTTCTAATCCAAACACGAGTGATACGGCAGGAGTATAAGGCGTTGTTTGCTCTGCCATACTTTTGCGATACGCCTTGAGATCAAGATAGAAGGCTTGAGGAGTGATCTGTTCAATTCGTTTCCAAGCTTGTTCGCTTACTGCAATGAAAGCAAGTCCAGTAGGTAGCATAAATGCTTTTTGCGAACCTGTTACAACGATGTCCAGACCCCACTCATCCATTTCGCAAGGCACAGCTCCTAAGCAACTGACCGCATCTACAATAAATAGAGCGTTGCTGTGCATTTTGACGACCTGTGATAATTCAGGAATTGGATTTAAAACACCTGAGGATGTTTCGCAATAGGTAGCAAAAACAGCTTTTGCCATGGGATGCTGCATTAGAAAATCTTGCAAGAGTTCAGGGGTAATTGCTTCTCCCCAAGCAACCTCTAGACGATGAACTTTAATTTGATAACGTTCGCAGATTTTTGCGAATCGTTCGCCAAAAGCTCCGCTAATCGTGACGATTGCTTCATCTCCTGCTTGCAAAGTATTGACTACGCTCATTTCCAATGCGCTTGTACCGCTTCCTGCGAGTACGTACACTTGTTGTGCAGTGCCGAATACCGGTTTTATTTTCTCAGCTACATCAGATAGTATTTGAGAAAATTGACCACTGCGATGACCGATCATGGGACGGTTCATTGCTTGTTGCACGCGAGGTGGAATTGGAGTAGGGCCAGGAATACGTAATATGATTTTCTCTTTGAACATGATTCTCATCCTCCTAAATATATCTCTATTACTTATTTACACGTAGAATCTTGCTTTTTGAGCATATAAAAAAACCTCTCAGCCTCCCCACTACAAAACACATGATGTAGTGAGGGGCGAGAAGTTATATTCGCGGTACCACCCTCATTTGTTCTTCTTTTCGCAAAAAAGAACCTTACCAGGTAACAAGACCTGAGAGATAACGGATCATCCGTTCAAACCTACGACCGCAAGCGGGCTGGGTTTGCCAACTCGGAAGTGCTCATCTTTTAACGGAATCACCGGTTCGCAGCAACCACCGGCTCTCTGGGGATTTCCTGTAAAAGCATCTCTTCGTCAAAGTTGTTTCGTATGTAGCTGTTAAAGTTAGAACTTACTTTATCACCGTACAACAGTAGCGTCAAGAAGAAAAATAGAAAAAGAAAGAACATTGTTTTTGTGTGGTGTCAAAGTTGTTCGTAAATAAATGGAGGAGTTACATAATCATGATGTAAAAACAGTTGAATGTACGGTTTTTGTAATATGAAGAAAATGGGACTAACCGGTAGAAAACGAGAGATAAATGACAAAAAATAATAAAAATCCGGTGTGGTTCAACAGGTGATGAGGGAGTGATAAATAAAAATGTTACGGAAAAATATTCGGATTTTAGGAAGTAAACTTACCTATAAAAAAAGAAAATTTTATTGGGGGATACCAGATTTGAGCAGAAGAAAAACCACTCACACTGCTAAAGCAGAGATAAGTGGTTTTGGTCTTCCTTATTTGATTGTAATCGATTAACCGTCGATTTTAATAGAGTCAGTTGGGCAACCGTCTGCTGCATCACGAACATCATCGTGTAAGATATCAGGGATCTCAGCAGTGTTTGTATTGTCGTCAATCGTGTTGAACGCCAAACCTTCATCATCGTAATCAAATACATCAGGAGCTGTGGCGCCACAGGCTCCACACGCAATACAGGTATCTTTATCTACCCATGTAGTCATTATGGTTTCACCTCCTGCCCCCTTGATAGTACGTCCAGCTTACACAATTATTGTATAATTACTTTATGCCGATTACAAGAATGAATCGCGTCTAAATATGTACCGAGAACACGACTTTATTTATGATAAATCGGCACTTCAGGCAATGTTAGGGCAGGATAGATCTTTTTGTTTACTTGTACAAAATCTCCAGCATGTACCCCATTGCTTGCAATCAATACATTAACACCAAACGGGATGTTTTGCCAGCCTAATTTCACTGTCTCTTTATTTTTTATACGGGCATCGATAGAAGCAGTCAAATCCTGAGGAAAGAATTGAGGTATGCTTCTAATATTCTCCATATAACGAGCAGATATGTAATTACGATAATGAAAAGGCAGTGTATCCCAAGCTGCAAATGTCAGCGAGGTAATATCAACATCTCCAATAGAGTGTTGTAGTACATAGATTTGCTCCCACATAGCAATAGCTTGATAAAATTTCGTTTGAGCTTGCAAATATTCTGATTGAAAGTCTTTGGCATGTCTTAAGGCTGCAATGTCTTCGGAGGAGTAGTGACTGCCTTTAGCATCTGCCATGGCTTGAGTTAAACTATTATGTAAGGTATGTAGGCTTTTCAAAAATTGATTTCTAGATGCAACCAGCAATGGAGAACTATCACCGATATAAACTGTTTCTAGTTGTTTAATTTTAGCTTGTACCACTTGTTTAAGTTGGTCATGAACTCCTTTTTGTTCTTGCAATGTTTTTCCTTGTAAGTTGGCTACATAATAAAAATAATCGGTTTGAAAAGTGCTTAGTGGTTCATAAAAACTGTAGTAATAATTGGTGAAATCTTGCTCGGGATATAGTTTCTTTTCACGAATGAGTTTTTCTTGATTATGTGTTTGTTGTGTTAACTGCTGGAGTTGGGATAGCTGCTGATTCATTTTAGATTGAACCACGTTTGCTCCCCAAAAAAATCCGACAACCAAACAAGTTAATGATAAGATAATCATGTATGTAACGATGTACTCGTGCTTGGACAAACGCTTTGTCATAGGTATCCCTCCGTCTAAAGCAAAAACATTACAAATCATTTTTTGTCGCTGTTTCCATGATAAAATAATGAAATGAATCAATCGTGAAGGAGAAACTTTGATCCATGGAGGAACGAGATTTCCATTTTTTTGAAACTGTTGTGTTGAACGGACTAGCTGTGTTGCAAGGGGAACGAACTCCTCAATCTCTCTACTACATGGTAAAAGGACGTAAAGCTAATCAAGTTTGGCAGGATGTGAATAATTTTAACCTCCACTCCTATTATCGGCTGTTCCCTTGGATTTCAAGAGGGCTGTGGGAGCAAACCATGAAAAATCTCATGGAAAAAAAGTGGGTCTCAAATACTAATGTAGCGCAAAAGAATGCTATATCAAGCTTTGAGCTAACTAGTTCTGGTTATCAACAACTTTGTGAACAAAATAAAACCTATCAGTTGGAACGGTGGTTATCTGAGATTAATGGGATTTCGATAACAGAGGAAGCAACCTTGTTTCGTTTACAGGCTTTGCTCATGGTTCAAACTATTTCTCAGCTTTTGTATGCCAACGCTCATTTTTCACCAATTGTGCAAAATAGAGAAATCCAACGTCAAATAAAGCAACTGCTGGCAGAACCGGTAGGACGAGCAGCTTGGCTTAATGGATTAGCAGCTGAGCTCTATCTGCTTATGGACATGCTTGAGCCAAGCTTGCAACAGCAGTTTTTTTTGCAATGGACAGGGGCTTCACAAGTAGGTCTCACATCTCGGCAAATTGCCTACCAATTTCGTGAATCATTTCTATTCACGGAGGTAAAGTTGCTGTCGATTTGGAGTAGCATGTATTGTGAGGTAAAAGAGAACAAGTCAGGGCAATTTCCATTGTTACAAAAGCTATGCCAGCTTCAATCAGCACAAAAGCCTCCAATCAGTATGAGTGCTTGGGAAACATATAAAATGCTCCAAAAAGATATAACGCTTGAGGAAATTGCTTCTAGGCGTGCCATTAAGTTAAATACTGTAGAGGATCACCTGATTGAAGTAGCCTTAATGTCTCTTCCTTGTAAATATGGACGTTGGGTGAGCGAGCAACAAATTGAATTTGTGCATGAAGCGAGCGAGCGATTACAAACCAAACGATTGCGACTGTTAAAGGATGAATTGGGTCATGACTACAGTTATTTGCAAATACGATTGGCTTTAGCCCTTAGAGGAGCGTCATCATGGAAACAAATATGAAAAAAATTCGTCTTATCTTACAACAGTACTTTGGTCATGCTACGTTTCGTACTGGACAAGAGGAGATTATTAGTCGAATCTTACAAGGGAAAAATGTACTTGGAATCATGTCTACAGGAGGGGGAAAGTCGCTTACGTACCAAGTTCCGGCTTATTTGCTACCTGGCATCACACTTGTGGTTTCCCCGTTAATTTCCTTGATGGTCGATCAGGTTCAGCAATTATTAAAAAACGGACATCGGCTAGCGACTTATATAAATAGTTCCTTGGATCGCGACGAAATTCGTTTAATAGTAGATGAGCTAGAAGCGGGCAAATACAAGCTTGTCTACATTTCCCCCGAAAAGTTGCAACAACCTTCTATCATCCGACTACTTCAAAAAAGAGGTGTGTCCTTGGTAGCGATTGACGAGGCTCATTGCATTTCACAGTGGGGACATGACTTTCGCACGGATTATTTAAAACTGCCGTCTCTGGTTAAATCATTAGGTCAACCTCCTGTGCTAGCTGTTACGGCTACTGCTACACATAGCGTAGCGCAAGAGATTGCACATTTGTTTGATATTGACCTCGATAATCAGATCCGACATAGTGTGAATCGTTCTAACATTGCCTATGATCTTTATCAAGCCAGCGATGAGGCGGACAAGAAAACACAATTACTTGCTCAATTACGTGAGTGCCAAAAGCCAGGCATCGTGTATTGCAGCACAAGACAAGCAGTAGATCAACTAGTCTTGCTGTGCCAGCGGGAGGGAATTCAGCGAGTAAGTGGCTTTCATGGTGGAATGAACCCGATGGAGCGTATTTTAATTCAAGAGCAATTTATTGCGAATCAATTAGATGTGATTATTGCAACGAATGCGTTTGGAATGGGGATTGATAAGTCAGATATCCGCTTTGTTATCCACTATCATCTTCCTGCAAGCATAGAGGCTTACACACAGGAGGTTGGACGGATTGGGCGCGATCAACACCCCGGATATGCTTGCCTGTATGTACAGGAAGAGGATGTGCATATTCATCACCGTCTTTTCCAAAATGAATATCCAACGGATGAAGAGCTAGTTGCCTTTTTAGAGTTGCTTCGTAATTCAGTTCATGCATCTGATTCTGTTGTTCTAGCAAGAGAGGGGTATGAGCAAAAACTCACACATGAGGAACTTTTTGCAGCTATTGGTATTGGTGAAAATGTAACTAGATTCTTATTTTATTATGCACAGGAAGCAGGAGCTGTCCGCAGCGTCCAACTAGGAAAAAGCGGTTATACCTACTGGTTTCAACCGCATGATCCCCAGGTAGTCCTTGCTACTATGAAGCAACGAATACAGCTAGTAAAGCGTTCTAAATATGCAAAATTGGGGAATATGCAGGAGTGGATTCAGTCATCTGGTTGTTATCGGGAATCATTGCTAGCCTATTTTGGGGAAAGGCTGATAAACAACCCCGAATCATGTTGTAGAGCTTGTGGGATCAACAGAACTCTTTATCTTGAGTCTACAAAACCGGAAAGGGTTGCTCAGGAATCAGCCTGGAATCTGCAAGAAGCATTGGAGCGATTGTTGCCTCATAGACCATCAAACGAGGGAGGGGCCGCTTCATTGTGAACAGAAACAATCAGCTAGATCAATTAGACGACCGTACGTTGCTACTCAATCTATGGCTCACACAAGGCATTGTTCTCTTGATTGCCATACTAGGATCATGGTTTCTTTATACCAAGACAGAACTGTGGCATCTATTTTTTGCTTTGCACCCTGCTTACCTCGGATATGCAGCCATTTTGATCATCCTTGTTGTAGCTAGTAATATTATTATTGAAAAAACAGTTCCACCAAACTGGATAGATGATGGTGGGATGAATGAACGAATTTTTCGTTCCCTTTCTATTCCAACTACGGTTTTACTCTGCGTTGCAGTAGGAATTAGTGAAGAATGGCTTTTTCGTGGTGTGGTTTATGAGTTGGTCGGGAATTTTTGGACAAGTTTACTGTTTACAGCTATTCATTTTCGATATTTACAAAAACCTATACTCATTGGAATGGTATTTCTTACAAGCTATTTACTAGGCGTACTTTTTACCTGGACCAATAGTCTGATCACAGTTATGTTTGTTCATGCTACTATCAATTTCATTCTTGCGCTATTTTTAAAATACAGTTCAAAGTCTACACATTCACATGAAGATACGTAACAAAAAGGGGAGGAAATATGATGGAAGGTAGAGATGTTGGTAAGCGAATGGAAGGGCAACAGGAAACCCTGCTCGGCTTACCACCTAGAAAAACAAGGTTAAAAAATCATAAAAAACAAGCACAAAAAAAGCAAGCAAATCGTACAAGCACAGAAAAGCTACCTGCAAAGAATGATAACGAAGAATCTAGTAAGCCAGTAAAAGCCTCGACTAAGCTCACCAGTGGAGGAGGATGGAAGGTGATTGTTCCGCTAGCGGGTGCAGTAGTCGTGGCAGGTGTATTGTTCATCTGGAAAGAGATGAATACGTCGCAAACGACATCTTTTTTTAGCGAAAACCACACGCGAACAGATGCAATTGCTTCGGGAACAGGAATTTCAGTTACAGTGCCCGAACCTCTTGTAAATAGGGAAGGGGCAGATCAGTCAAATGTAGCAACAACAGGAATACAAAAGAAGCTAGATGACGAGAAACCAACAAATAATTCATCGTTGGCGATGGAAGGAGAAAAAGGAGAGGGAGGAACGAAAGTCACTGCTAAACCTATTGGTAGCTCTACCCCATCTGCTAATAAACCTACTGCTGACCAGAAAACTAGCCCAGCTTCAGTCCCACCCTCAAACAAACCTGAACCAACTAAAAGCGAACAAAAACCTGAAAAAAAAATAAAAAGTAAATTGTATAAAGTAAAAAGAGGAGATAATTTACATAAGATTTCCCGTGCTTACTATGGTAATAATAATGGAGTAAATCGAATCGCAACTTTTAATGGTCTCGATACAGAAGCCCCATTAATAGAGGGAAAAACACTTTACATTCCCGTTGATTAATGAATGCAATCATGTTAATCGCCTAAAATGGTTACTCTAGAGAGAAACCGTTAGGAGGTACTCATGATTTACGACACCATCGTGATTGGAGGCGGGATCGCAGGCTTACAAGCCGCTATTCAGCTCTCGCGAAGCTTACATAAGGTAATGGTTATTGATAAAAAATCGGGGAGATCGATCCTAGCCCGCAAATACCGTAACATATTAGGTTATCCAGAGGGTGTCAGTGGAGTGGAACTGAGAATTCAAGGCGAAAAAATGGCTAAACGTTTTGGTGCCACGTTCATTCAAGATGAAGCAACATTTTGTGAGCAGAATCAGGAGCATATTTTCTGTGTGACCACAAGAGAACATAAGGAGACCTTTATGGCCAAAACATTACTGATTGCAACGGGAATTACTGATCCACTGCCAGATATTCCAGGATTGGTTGAGTGTCTAGGTGAATCCATCTACATTTGCCCTGATTGTGATGGCTATGAAGTGTATAAAAAGCGTACAGTAGTAATTGGTTCTGGCAAGCAAGCCTTGCAAATGGCACAGGAATTAAAATACTATACACAAGATATTATGGTTATTAATCATTCGTTAACATCACTGGACAAAGATGATCAAATCAAGGCAAAAGAATGGGGAGAATCATACAGAGATGATGAGATCGTCTCTATAGAACAGCAGAATGGTTACTTGTCATCTATAGCGTTACGCTCAGGCGAAGAAATAGCAGTAGAAAGAGGTTTTTTGGCTTTTGCTGGAGCACATGTGAATTCAGACCTACTACAAGCTTTTCGTATTCAACTTTTACCCCAAGGCCATGTTCAGGTAGACCCACGAACAAAGGAAACAAATCATCGTAATATCTGGGCAGCAGGAGATGTCAATGCACATTCTCAACAAGTAACGATCTCAATGGGGGATGGCTCTCAGGCGGCTATTTGGATACACAAGCGATTGTTAGAGCTGATACAAGAATAACATCGTAATACGATGGATTGTTGTAGTGACGTTATGATCTTCCGTACTTGATGAGCAACGATGATGGACAAGCGTCGGGAAAAGCTCATAAGTTTTCTGGAAGCAGTAACGTCATTTTTTTTGTCCCATGCATATTGTGGAGTATGAGATCATGATGTCATGGGTTGAATTGATACATAACAGTTGAGTACATCCTCTTTACATGCAACGAACTGCTAGAATACTACGTATAAGTAGGGAATGAGTCTGTCATAGTTGTTTATCCTTTCCTGGGAAAGCGCAATATTTGACAAGGATATCTCAGCTACCCACTAGATTGACGATTTATGTCGGAAAGAGAGTAGTAGGAAAAACTTCAATATCTATGTTCTTGTCTCACAATGTGGTATTATAAAAGAATGGATGAATCGTAATCACAGCAGGATTATAGCTTAAGGGGAGTTTGTCTAGTAAGAATAAAACAGATATTTTTGTACGCCAGATTATTCTATTTATAGATGTATGTACGGAACAATTACAGGCTTCTTAACATACGTTGTAATAGGACTGGATGGTGAGGAGGGACAGTCATGCGAGTTGAACGCCTTGGCCAAGACAAGATAAGAATTTTTTTAACCTTTGACGATCTTACGGAGCGAGGTATTGAAAAGGAAGACATGTGGCGTGACATTCCTAAAGTTCATGAGCTGTTTAATGATATGATGGAGCAGGCTTATGATGAGCTTGGATTTGAAATATCTGGTCCAGTCGCTGTAGAAGTCTTTGCTTTACCTGCCCAAGGAATGGTAGTCATTGTCACTCGTGGCAAAACAGGAATTACTGCTGAAAAAGATGAAGAAGAAGATGTATACGAAATGGAAGTCACTTTAGAAGAGAGTGACTTAATCATATATGCTTTCCGCGATTTTGAACATGTCGTTGAAGTAGCCCACAGAATTAATGCCTTCTTAACATATGGGGGTAGCTTATATTTCTATCAGGATAAATACTACCTTGTTTTAGAGGATGTAGAGCTTGAACAAGAGCGTTACCAACATTTAATTGCCATTTTATCGGAATATGGTGAGGCGAATCCAATTACTGTATACGTGTTAGAAGAATACGGAAAGTCGATCATGCCTGATGATGCTGTTAAAGAGATAGCTCGTTATTTTCGTTAATGTGAAAAGAGAAGGACACCTATGTATATAGGTGTCCTTTTTTCTACTACCATTTTCATTTTAGATACCCGCAAATAAGTCGGTTTCTTTTTGTATAGGATGATAGTTGGGCAAGTTGTGCCAGGCCAATAGATAATAATTAGTGGTAGGGACGTTTTTATAATCATGGGCAGTTATACCTGGAAAAACTCGCTCAACAGATAAATGCTGTGTTTTATGGGCTAGTAAAGCTTTAGCTATCCGATCTCTAAAGGGCTTTTGATCAATAATAGTTGTAATATCTTCTAGTGAATCACCATTGGTAGGAGTGCCATTTTTGCTCGTAAAAGGAGCTGTTAACGGTATTGTCGCATGATATAGCTTACGAACACTAGAAGAATCGTCTAGTAAGTGCTCAACGACATACTGAGTAGCCTTAGACATCGCTATATGATCAGGATGACCCGATATCCCATGTGGAGCAAAAGTAATCAAAATTTGTGGTTTTTCCTCATCAATCATTTCCTTTATATGGGCAGCAAGCTCCTCTATTGGAGAATTGCCTACTAGTTTATCCTCATAATCTAATACGGCAACTCGATCCACACCTAAGATTTCACAGGCATGGCGTAATTCAGCCTCTCTATAAGCGGGTAACTCCTCTGGTGTACATAGAGGTGGTGTCCCTGCTTTACCTGCCTGACCTCGCGTAGCACACAGGAGAGTTTGACGAACAGTACCTTGGTCATTATAAAATGCAATCGTGGCCCCGGAGGCAAATGTCTCATCGTCTGGATGCGCATAAATTAATAGAATTCCTTTTTGTGTTGTCAACAAATTCACACTCCTATAGCCTTTTTTATTGTTATTATGGCATAGGTTCCTCCATTCGAATACAAAAGAAGCACATTGATAAGCGCGTAACCCTTTTCATTTTAGTAAAAGAGGAGTATGCTTTGGCTGTAGGAAAGTTTAGTGACAAGAGAGAATTTCCGTTTTTTCTAGAAAGTTCTTATAAATAAGGAAAAAGCAGAATTTTTACTTCTCTTTCAGGTAGTGAGCGTGTATACTGAACGATGGATTTACTGAACATAACTTTTTGAGGTGATTATACAATGGGGAATCACGAAATGGTAACCAACAACACTGAGACTGCGCAACAAAAAGAAAGTCTGAATCTTTTAGCTTCGACGCAGACGGTGATTAAGGAAGCACTAGAAAAACTAGGTTACCAAGAGTCGATGTACGAACTGTTAAAGGAGCCTTTGCGAGTCCTGACTGTTCGCATCCCAGTTCGAATGGACAATGGCGATACAAAAGTGTTCACAGGCTATCGTGCACAACACAATGATGCTGTTGGTCCAACAAAGGGCGGAATACGTTTCCATCCAGAAGTTACAGAGGATGAAGTGAAAGCGCTTTCTATATGGATGAGCTTGAAAGCGGGAATTGTTGATTTGCCGTATGGCGGGGGTAAAGGTGGAATTATTTGTGATCCACGCGAAATGTCCTTCCCTGAATTAGAGCGTCTTAGCCGTGGTTATGTACGCGCTATCAGTCAATTAGTTGGACCAACTAAAGACATCCCTGCGCCAGATGTATTTACCAATTCACAAATCATGGCATGGATGATGGACGAGTATAGTTGCATTCGTGAATTTGACTCTCCAGGATTCATTACGGGTAAACCTATTGCATTAGGTGGCTCTCATGGTCGTGAAACAGCTACAGCAAAAGGTGTAACCATCTGCATTCGTGAAGCTGCTAAGAAGCTAGGTATCAATCTTGAAGGTGCTCGCGTGGTTGTCCAAGGCTTTGGTAATGCGGGAAGTTATTTATCTAAATTCATGCATGACGCTGGTGCTAAAGTGGTAGGTATCTCTGATGCTTACGGTGCTCTTTACGATCCAAATGGTTTAGATATTGATTACCTTTTAGATCGTCGCGATTCTTTTGGTACCGTTACCAAACTATTTACCAACACCATTTCTAATAAAGAATTATTGGAATTGGATTGCGATATTCTTGTTCCGGCTGCTATTGAAAACCAAATCACAGCTGAGAATGCACATAACATTAAAGCTTCTATTGTCGTAGAAGCAGCCAATGGACCAACCACATTAGAAGCTACTAAAATTTTAACAGAGCGTGGCATTTTGTTAGTGCCTGACGTGCTAGCTAGCTCTGGCGGTGTAACAGTATCGTACTTTGAGTGGGTACAAAACAACCAAGGTTACTATTGGACAGAAGAAGAAGTTGAAGAGAAATTAGAACGTGTGATGGTTCGTTCGTTTGAGAACGTCTATCAAACTTCTCAAACACGTCGTGTAAATATGCGTTTAGCTGCTTACATGGTGGGCGCTCGTAAGATGGCGGAAGCATCTCGTTTCCGTGGATGGGTTTAAGATGAAGGAAGAGCCTTCTTGGATGGATGCCAAGAAGGCTTTTTTATTTGTGCTAATCATTTGTGTGGTAGAGATGAGAAGAAATAGTAAAAAAACAATCACGTAGAAACATCCTTCTTTCTACGTGATTGTTACGAATTCACAGTCTGCTATTAGTGATCAAAGCAATCTTGCAATTTTGTTGAGTCAATGGTTTGTTGTAAAGCTACCAACAGCTTCAAACGCGCCTTCTGTCCGTTTAATCCATTTGAAAAAATCATACCCATATCTTTTAATTGACGTCCACCGCCTTCATATCCGTATAAATCTTGTACCTGTCCGTTATAGCAACGTGAAACGACGACAATAGGGACATTTTGCTGTAGTAGCTCCTTTAGTACGGGAAGGATCATTGGAGGTAGGTTTCCTAAACCAAACGCTTCAATTACCATACCATCAATTTTTTGGTCTAACAAAAAGCGGAGCCAGGCAGGGTCCATACCTGTTACCGCTTTAATGAGCGGTACATTGCCATCTGCATGCGATATTTCATAAAATTCGCGTGAAAGAGGCGCATGGTGGTACTGGATGGATTTTTTTGAGATGGTACCAATCGGCCCGTAAGAAGGGGATTGGAAGGTAGCTACATTAGATGTATGGGTCTTGGTTACATGCCGGGCTGCATGAATTTCATCATTAAAAACAACCAGTACACCTTTGTTTCGACTGCTTGGATCGATGGCCGTGCGCACGGAAGAAATCAGGTTGACAGGACCGTCTGCTCCTAGTTCATTACTAGAGCGCATAGCACCTGTTACGACAATCGGCACGGTAATTGGCAGGGTAAGGTCAAGAAAATATGCTGTTTCTTCGAGGGTATCGGTACCATGAGTAATCACGATACCAACGTAAGTATCTTGTAACAGCTCTTGTTCAATAATTTCCCGCAGTTGATTCATAATAGCAGGCGTCATGTGTGGACTGGGTAGGTTAACGAAATCTTTCATTACCACATCAGCATACTTACTTAAATAGGGAAGATTATGGTTTAGGACATGCTCATCTAGTGGTTTAACGCTTTCTGTGCCCTCTTCGACTGACATTGCAATGGTACCGCCTGTATTTATCACTAGCACTTTTTTCATAGGGATCTCTCTCCTGTTGCGGGTTTTCATATATTATCTTTCATGGTACGATGAATAGGGAACCTATGTAAAGGAGCAAACAAGAAATATGATTCCGTTAATTGGTGCAGCTTTGGCGCCAGGACTTGCTTTGCTGTGTTATTTTTATTTGCGCGATAACTTAGAGCCGGAGCCAATTTCAATGGTGATACGCTCTTTTATTTTTGGTATCTTGCTTGCCTTTCCCGTAATGGTGTTGCAATATATTTTTCAAAATGAATGGGGCATCGATTCCGTCTGGTTTAACACGGTAATTTCACCTGCAGTTGTGGAAGAATTTTTTAAATGGTTAGTCGTGTTTCACACCGCATATAAACATGTAGAGTTTAATGAACCGTATGATGGTATTGTTTATGCTGTAGCGGTTTCCCTTGGTTTTGCGACGCTTGAAAACTTTTTGTATCTCGTGATTAATGGAAAGCAAGTTGCCATGTGGCGAGCATTATTACCAGTTTCTAGCCATGCTTTGTTTGGTATTTATATGGGCTATTACATGGGTAGAGCTAAATTTGCGAATGCAAATGAGAATCCACTATGGTTATTATTTGTCTCTTTAATGCTGCCAATGTGTTTTCACGCAATTTACAATTTTATTTTTCTGTCTGTTAATTATTGGTTGTTTATGGTCGTGCCATATATGGCAGTACTTTGGTGGTTTGGAATGAAAAAAGTAGAACTTGCTCACGATATCAGTTCTAAAAAAATACACAATCGTCCACACTAGAGTATGAGGAGGCGACTGTATTTGTTCAAAACTCAGCGATCTAAAATTATGATACGGTGCAACCAATGCGGCGAAAAATTTATCTTGCGTGGTCGCCCAGGCATGGAAGGAAAAGTTGACACAGGATTTAAGCAATGTATCTGCGACAATCAGGAACAATTTGATATCACCCATCTGGAAGAATGAAGAGACTGGTATTTACTGGTCTCTTCTTTCTTTTTGTATAAACATGATTTCCCTCACGAACAATACATACAAGGAAAGGAAATTTACCGGTTTGAAGGAGGAAGTTAAATGAGGAGTAAAGAGGTCAAAACATGGAGGCTTATGGTTGCAAGTACAGTTGTAGTTATTTGTACGGCATTCTATTTATTACTCGCTACTAATCCACAAGAAGCGGTGCAGAAACAGACGGAACAGCCTACCGAATCTAATGTGACGCCAGCTGCTACTACCACGGCACAAAAAACATTTTCAGCCTCACAGTTATCAGACAATGACCTTAAGCTGATGGCAAATGCTGTATATGGAGAAGCACGTGGAGAACCCTATATCGGGCAAGTAGCGATTGCGGCTGTTATCATAAATCGGACAAAGAGTTCATCGTTTCCAAATACGCCTTCCGCTGTTATTTTTGAACCTCGTGCCTTTACTGCGGTAGCAGACGGTCAGATTTACTTAACCCCGAATGAAAATGCTAAAAAGGCAGTTAAGGATGCTTTGAAAGGGTGGGACCCGACAGAAGGATGTACCTATTATTTTAATCCTGAAACAGCTACATCCAAATGGATATGGGGGCGCCCTCAGGTAAAAAAAATCGGTAAACATATATTCTGCCGCTAATCAATACAACGGAAGAAGGAGGATCTAGATATGGTTTATGGTGCAATTTCGCGAGTGCTGTTTCCGGTATGTTTAGTTGGATTGGTCGGTGTTGGTGTTTGGGGCTATCAGGAACATAACGAGAAGAACAGTATACTAATCAAAGCAGAGAATCAATACCAAAGGGCTTTCCACGATTTAAACTTTCATATGAACAAACTGCATGATGAGTTAGGAAAATCTGTTGTATTAAATACACGCAAGCAGTTAGCTCCATGCCTTACTAATGTGTGGCGTCTTGCATATACCTCACAGAATGACGTTGGTCAACTTCCATTGACTCTAATGCCATTCAATCACACAGAAGAATTTTTGGCCAAGGTAGCTGATTTTTCTTATGAAGTAGCTGTGAGAGATTTGAATCAGGTGCCTTTGAGTGAGAAGGAGTATAAAACACTCAACACGCTGTACCAGAACTCTAAAAAAATCCAAAAAGAATTGACTGGTGTTCAAACAAAGGTTATTGATACCAAATTGCGCTGGATGGATGTAGAAACAGCACTTGCTAAACAGCAACAGCCTGGTGATAACACCATCGTTGACGGCTTTAAAACGATTGATAAAAAAGTACAGGAGTTTCCTGAAATGGAATGGGGAATGACTGTTCACAATATGGAAACGAAACGTCAGCAACGTATAAAGGGCATATCAGGAAAACCAGTTAGTGAACAAAAAGCGATAGAGATTGCTAAAAAATTCGTTGGTAACATTTCGCCAAAAGACAAGATTTCTGTAGAAAAAAACGGAAAAGGTATGCAATATAATGCATACAGTGTCCGTATAACTAGTAAAAATGCTAGTCCAATCAATATGGATATAACCAAAAATGGTGGAAAGGTTGTCTGGTTATTAAACGAAAGAGAAGTCAAACAAGCAAAGATAAACTTAGATCAAGCAGAAAAAAGCGCTAAGAAGTTCCTGAAAGAAAAGGGTTACGGCGATATGGTAGCAACGGAACGAGATACATACGGAGGGATAGGGGTATTTACGTTTGTACCAAAAGTGGAAGACGTACTAATCTATCCTGATTCCGTAACGGTCAAAGTGGCGCTTGATAATGGAGATGTGAATGGTTTTCATGCTGTTGAATATTTATTTAACCATAAACAACGAATGATTCCAAAAGCAAAAGTCTCTGCCCAGCGAGCAAGAACTATGATCAATCCACATGTTAAGGTTACTGATTCTAGACTTGCCATGATTCAAGGAAAGAATAACGGGAAAGAAGTTTTAGCTTATGAGTTCACTGGACAATTTGAAAATGATATTTATATGATTTATATCAATGCGCAGACAGGTGAAGAAGAAGATGTAATAAAAATGAATGTAGGCGAGCAAAAAATGCCAAATAAAGGCGAAAATGCATAAGAGGTTAAGAGAGAGTACAAAGGAGTTTGTCTAAGGGCAAACTTCTTTGTTTGCTGTATGGATATCCGCGTGTGTATAATATTGGAAGAGGGTGAGAAGGGGAGGAAATAAGAGTGAGTGTGCTACCTCAAGTAGGACAAGTGATGCGTCTATCTCTCGCGTCCCTGTCAGAAGAGCAAAGCAAGAAAGTGTATAAGACAAGAGTAGCAGATTATTCTGAAAAAAACTTTGCAATTGAACTACCCATCGATGAAGAAACGGGCAGAACGAAGTCTCTTCCAATTGGAACGACCTGTTCAGTATGGTATGTTGGACAAGATGGTTCACGATTTGATTTTGAAACAAAAATTATTGGTACGAAACAAGAAAACATTTCTATGCTTTTGATGGAAAAAGTGGCAAAAGAACAGATCATTCGTACGCAACGCAGAGGTTATCTGCGAGTTCCTGCTAGCTTTGAGATCTCTGTTAGCTATCCAGACATCCGAGGAAAACAAAAGATCCTGGCGAAGACTTTGGATATTAGTGGTGGAGGTCTGGCATTTGCATGCCCCAAGAACCACATCTTACAAGAAGAGCTGGAAATAGATATGTGGATTAGTCTTCCATCCAAAACGGGAACAGTTAGTCATGCTTTTGCCAAAGCACAAATAACACGTGTCCAAGAACAAGAACTGAGTGATTTTAATTGGATATCTTTGCAGTTTACAACTATATCAGAAGCAGATCGAGCTAAAATTGTGCGTGTATGTTATGAACGTCAATTGGAAATAAGACAAAAAGGAATAGTTGAGTAATGGTTGACTAACAACAAGAAGGAGCGTTACCTCCATGAGAAAATCAACGTTTGATGCTCGTTTTGTAATGCTGTCCAATCGTTTAGAGAGATATCTTATAAAAGCTATCATTATTTTTATTGCTTCTTTATTGTTGGCTCAAACCATTTTAACTTGGAGTTCAATACGCCCTTATTTTGTTCGCGTTGAGAGATTGGAAGGCATTTCTGCTATCCGTTAATTTGCTTCATATTCGCTACTGTGGTACAATATACCATAGCTTGGCTTCGACGAACTGTCTTCGCTCGAGGCTTTTCTTCATTATTAACGTATTTAAACTCTAGTAGGTGAATTTACATAATGAATATTGCAATTGATGGACCTGCTGGTGCAGGGAAGAGTACCGTGGCACAACTAGTTGCTGCTGCATTACAGTACGTTTATATTGATACGGGAGCGATGTATCGGGCTTTAGCTTGGGCTGTTTTAAAGAATGGCACTGCAATTGAAGATCAAGAATCTGTTGCAAGCCTGTTACAACAAGCCAAGATTGAGTTGAAGCGTACAGAGGAAGGACAACGCGTGTATTGGGATCATGAGGATATCACTCACCAAATTCGCACACAGGAAGTAAGTAATTATGCTTCAGTAGTGGCGAGTTACCCAGAAGTTCGTGCTACGATGCTAATTCTGCAACGTGATATGGCTCAGCAAGGAAATGTAGTGATGGATGGGCGCGATATAGGTACGCACGTGTTACCTGAAGCGGAAGTGAAAGTTTTTCTGACAGCTTCCATTGAAGAGAGAGCTACACGTCGTTTTGGTGATCTTCTTGCAAAAGGGGAACAACCTGATATAACCGAATTACAAAAGGAAATTGCTGAGCGCGACAAACGCGATCGTGAGCGAGAAACAGCGCCACTCAAGCAGGCTGAGGATGCTATCTTATTAGACACCACAGGAATGCCGCTTGATGAGGTTGTTAGTAAAATTCTTGCGCTCTGCAAATGATTGGGTGAAATACATTGATTCTTTATAAATTTTTTAGAGGTATATTCCGTATTGTTCTTAAGGGATTGTATCGATATGAGTCCATAGGATATGAGAATGTACCAAATGAAGGTCCAGTCATTCTATGCTGCAATCATATTAGTAATTGGGATCCGCCCTTACTAGGATGTGGAATAGACCGACAAGTCAGTTATATGGCAAAAGAAGAATTGTTTAGGTTTCCCGTTTTGTCTCACGTTATGAAAAGCTTTAACGCAATTCCTGTTAAGCGTGGTGGGAATGATCGTGGGGCTATTCGTACTACACTACAGGTCCTGGAACAGGGAAGGGTCTTTGGTATCTTTCCGGAGGGAACGCGAAGCAAATCAGGAGAATTGGGCGAAGGAAAGACGGGAGTAGCAATGTTTGCTCTCAAATCAGAGGCAACTATCGTACCTGTAGCAATAATTGGACCATACCGTTTGTTTCATAAAGTAAAAGTTGTGTATGGAAAGCCAATTGATATCTCAAAGTACCGAGAAGCTAAAAGCAGTAGTGATACTATGCGCGAGGTAACGCAGGTGATTATGAGCGAGATTCAAAAATTAAAAGATACTCATCAACAGTAGCACAGTTGAATACTTGGAATTTGTATGGTTTTTCCAGTATCATCATATACTAATAGCTACTCTCACCTGCTTGAATTTTGGAAGACCACACGCCATTGGCGGGGTTTAATATATTTTGTTCACAGGTTGGCTTCAATAACACTTACATGTCAATGTTGGCATTCGAGGAGGTTTGTTCAATGGTCGATGGCACAGATAACAACGTAAGTCTAACAGATGTTCAAACTCTGTCCGTAGGGGACATTGTGAAGGCAAAAGTGACAAAGGTAGAAGAAAAACAAGTATTGGTCGATGTAGGCTACAAATATGATGGTCTTATCCCAATCAGTGAGCTTTCTGGTCTTCATGTAGAAAAAACTTCTGATATCGTTTCAGAAGGCGACGAGTTTACTGTAAAAGTAACAAAACTGAATGAAGAAAAAGAAGAGCTGGTTGTTTCTAAAAAAGCAATTGATGCTCAAATTGCATGGGAAGAACTGGCTAAGAAGCAAGAAAACAATGAAACGATCGAAGCAGAAGTTAAAGACGTCGTAAAAGGTGGACTTGTAGTTGATGTAGGTCTACGTGGATTTATCCCTGCTTCTATGGTAGAGCGTCATTTCGTAGAGGATTTTAGCGACTACAAAGGACGTACGCTTACTCTAAAAGTTATGGAATTGGATCAAGAAAAGAACAAGGTGATCCTTTCTCATAAAGCTGTTTTAGAAGAAGAATCCAAAGCAAGCAAAGGTAAAGTATTGGACAGCATCGAAGCAGGAAATATCCTCGATGGTACTGTACAACGCTTGACTGATTTTGGCGTATTTGTTGATATTGGTGGCGTAGACGGGCTTGTTCATGTGTCTGAATTAGCTTGGAAGCATGTAGATAAACCTGCTGATGTAGTAAAAGAAGGCGACAAGGTTAAAGTGAAGGTTCTGAAGGTGGATAAGGAAAATGAGCGCATCAGCTTGAGTATGAAAGAAGCGCAACCAGGTCCTTACCATGATATTGCTGAGAAGTTCAAAAAAGGTGACGTGGTTTCTGGTACGGTGAAGCGTTTAACTGGCTTTGGTGCATTTGTAGAGATTGCTCCTCACGTAGAAGGCTTGGTGCATATCTCACAAATCGCGAATCGCCGTGTGAAATCGCCTAGCGAAGTATTAAAAGAAGGGCAAGAAGTAAATGTAAAAGTCCTTGAAATCAATCCTGCTGAGCAACGTGTAAGCTTAAGTATTCGTGCGGTTGAAGAAGATCGTGACGAGGAAGCAGAACGTCTATCTCGTAAGGAACTCCAACAATATACACAAGATAACAATCAACAGGGTATGGGTGTGACGCTGGGAGACTTATTCGGCGACCTACGAGACAAGTTAAAATAAACTCGTAAATACCGTTATATAGTAGGAAGAGGCAAGCGCTCGTTAATCATTACGATTAATGGAGTGGCTTGCCTCTTTTTTAGTAGATTTTGTCAAATGGGGTTACTAGTCCAACATCTGAGTCATACTAGGATTACTTACCTATTAAGCCTATGTTAACTAATGAAGGTGTTGTCAGATGAATGATGGAACAATGGCCATGATAGTAGAGTGGACGCTACTATGTGTGGTATGGATGGGACTTACTGATCGGTTTTTATATCACATGGGATGGAAGCGCTCAACTGCATTGCTGGTTCTAACAGCTTTTCTTATTACAAGTTACAGTGAGTGGCGGCTTTTTATTCTACCTGTAGAAGTAAATGTGAGCGGAATGCTTCTCCCATTATTGATAGGGGGGGGCTTATGGTACCATCTCAAAAAGAAGCGCCGGAAGTATATGATGACTAGTGCTATATTGATGGCATTTGCTCTGATTTTGTTGCGTAAATTGTTTTTTTGGGACCCTGTACTTTTATTCATCGATGAGGTGATGATTTTACCAGTACTTTGTGTAATTTTGTGCTTTATTGTGACAAGGCATGCTACCTATCATTGGTTTTTACTGTGTGTCGCTTTTCCATTATCAGATGCGTTCTATCAGGCTTCCTTTCTTTCTCTAACAGAGCGTTGCGTAATTGGTGGAGAATACCAGCAAGATTTATTTTGGGCGTCATTTACTTTGTTATCAGGCTGTTATCTGGTTATTCAATTGCTCCAAAAGACCGGTTTGGTCTTGCGTACACGAATTGCCCCTTTGATTCGGTTTAAATCAAAATCTCCTACGAACAGGTGAACAACTTATGATCAAAGAATTGCTTTCAAATGAGTATGTCGTTCCTCTTTTGATTGGAATTGCTGCTGGGATTGTCACACGCCTGTATTTACTTCAGACTGATTATCGGCAATATCCTACCTATCCTCATGGGAAGCTCATTCATGTAGCATTAGGGATTATTGCCTCCGGATTGGGGGCGGTTGCGGTACCTTCCTTTTTAAAAGAGGATTACACGGCTATTACGTTTTTGGCACTTGCTGCTCAACAGTTTAGGGATGTTCGTAACATGGAACGAGCAACTTTGACAGAAATCGATAAGCACGAGCTTGTTCCACGAGGTGGGAGTTATATTGAAGGAATTGCGATGGTCTTCGAAGGGCGTAATTACTTGGTTATTTTCTCTGCATTTTGTACTACGTTTGCAACTGTGCTGTTCAATTGGTACGGAGGGGTATTGGTAGGTATCTTGGTTTTGATGATTTCTCGTTTATTCAAATCGGGAAAGTCATTGAAATACATAGCAGATGTAGTACCGTCAGCCATTCGTCTCGATGACGTGCATTTATATGTAGACGACATCTATATGATGAATGTGGGCTCCCCCGAGGCTCAGGCTATCATAAGGGAACGAGGTGTAGGTTATATACTAATTCCTAAGAATGCCAATGCAAAGGTAACTATTGCACATCCAGGACAACGCCAGGCAATTATTCATGATGCCTCAACTATTCTAGGCATTTATTCAGACGAAGGTGAGCCCTCTCTTACTCCACTTGTAAAACGAGATCTGAAAACGGGACGCATGGGGATTTTCCTGTTACCATATGAGCAAGGAATTGAAAAAGGTAAAAGTGTACTTGAAAATACGCCTGTTATTGAAAGTGCCATTCGCATGCCGAGTGAAGCAAAGGTAAATCAGCCAAAGGGGAGTTCATCATGAGTGCTGGTATTCTGGCGATCATTTCAACAAGAAAAGGGGATATAGCAGGTGGAGCCCCTATCTTTTTTGCTAAGGATAGTAAGGAGATGCAAGATATCGCGTTTACACTAGAAAAAATAACAGATGCAATGATTCATCAAATTACACCAGAAATCCTGGTCATTGTTAGGCACAAGTAGAATATGGTATGATTAATAGATGAAATAAGCTAGCAGAGAGAGAGTGTTGTGTAGTATGGGATTACCAGTAGTTGCAATCGTAGGCCGCCCAAATGTGGGTAAGTCAACGATCTTTAATCGATTGATCGGCGAAAGAGTTGCTATAGTAGAAGACAAGCCAGGTGTTACACGTGACCGTTTATATGCAAAAGGTGAATGGCTAAATCGTGAATTTCACGTGATTGATACAGGCGGAATAGAGTTTGCTGAGACAGATCAAATTTTAACGCAAATGCGCTATCAAGCAGAGTTGGCTATTGATGAGGCGGATGTTATCATTTTGATCGTTGATGTACGTGCTGGAGTGACGGATGCTGATTTGAATGTAGCTCGTATGTTAAACCGGACAGGTAAGCCAATTGTATTAGCTGTTAACAAAGTAGATAATTTCGAGATGCGTAATGATATTTATGAGTTTTATCAGCTGGGCGTAGGTGAGCCATTCCCGATCTCAGGATCACATGGTCTTGGCTTAGGTGATATGCTAGATGAAGTTTTCCATCACCTGCCTCCTGTGGATGAAGAGGAGAAACGCGATGATGTGATTCGTGTGTCTATCATTGGTCGTCCTAATGTAGGGAAATCTTCTCTAACCAATGCAATCTTAGGTGAAGAGCGTGTTATTGTCAGTGAAATAGCAGGAACAACACGTGATGCCATCGATACGCCGTTTGAACGTGATGGTCAGGAGTACGTGCTGGTAGATACAGCTGGCATGCGTAAAAAAGGCAAAGTGTACGAGGGTACAGAGAAGTATAGCGTAATGCGTGCACTTAAAGCGATAGAGGATTCTGACGTTGTACTGGTGGTAATTAATGGGGAAGAAGGCATCATCGAGCAAGATAAGAAGATTGCTGGATATGCACATGAAGCTGGTCGCGGAGTTATCATTGTAGTGAACAAATGGGACGCTTTGGAAAAAGACGATAAAACCATGCAACGTTTTACGGAATTGATCCGTGAAGAGTTCAAGTACTTGTCGTATGCACCAATTCTCTATGTTTCTGCGAAGACAAAACAACGTGTTCATACCATTTTACCTAAAGTAAATGCTGTGGCAGATTCACAATCGATGCGTGTGAATACTTCAGTCTTAAATGATTTGATTACGGATGCTACTATCATGGCACCTCCGCCAACAGACAGAGGAAAACGCCTTAAAATCAATTATACGACACAGGTTGCTGTCAAACCCCCAACGTTTATTGTGTTTGTAAATGATCCTGAGTTAATGCATTTCTCCTATGAAAGATATTTAGAAAATAAAATTCGCGGAGCGTTTGAATTTGAAGGAACGCCAATCCGTATTTTAACCCGTAAGAAAACATAGGGAGTGGAGAATGCAATGATGGTGTTGATTTCTCTAGTCATCAGTTATTTGCTCGGTTCCGTTAGTTTTAGTTATTTAGTTGCAAAAAAAGTAGCGGGTATTGACATCCGAAGCCATGGTAGTGGGAATGCTGGAGCGACTAATACGCTTCGTGTACTTGGTAAAGGCCCCGCGATTCTGGTTCTACTATTGGATCTATTAAAAGGCGTGCTAGCCATGTACGTAACTCATTGGCTTACTGATGGAGATGCTGTGGCGTATGCTTTTTCTGGAATATTAGCGATCGTTGGCCACAATTGGCCCATTTTTTATGGATTCCGTGGCGGCAAAGGCATTGCTACAACTGTTGGGGTAGCACTGGCCTTATCGCCACTAGCATTTTTGATTTGTACGATTCTGACTATTATCTGTATTGCTATTACCAAGTATGTCTCTGTAGGATCGTTGCTTTTTGTTACATTATTTCCTATATTGATTTGGTTTTTTAATCAGGACATTTATGTTTTCTGGATTACCTTAGCCATTCCTGCATTGGCTTATTATCGGCATTATTCCAATCTGGTTAATCTATGGAACGGAACAGAGCGTAAACTTGGTGATAAATCGAATAGGAAACTAAGCTGAGTGGAGGGAAGAATGTTGACCAAGCGCATAGCAGTGATTGGAGCAGGCAGTTGGGGTACCGCCCTAGCTTCAGTCTGTGCAGCGAATGATTTTCAGGTGACATTATGGGTTCGTGATCAAAAGAATGCACATGAAATCAACATAAACCATACCAACGAAAAATACTTACCAGGCATTACATTGCCTGACACGATCGTGGCAGAAACGAACCTACAACAAGTTGTTACAGGGCAGACTGCCATTATTCTGGCATTGCCTTCAAAAGCGATGCGAGAGGTAGTAAAGCAAATATCTCCGTGGCTAAACTCAGATGTGACGATTATCCATGCAACGAAAGGCTTTGAGCTAGAGAGCTTAAAACGCATGTCAGAGGTGATCAGAGAAGAGGTACCTAAAGAGATTGGCGATCGCGTTGTTGTATTAACAGGACCAAGTCATGCTGAAGAAGTGATTCAAAAATCACCAACAACAGTCGTTGTAGCTTCTGAATGTGAAGAAAGCATGCTAAAAGCCCAAGATATATTGATGAATTCTTACTTCCGTGTCTATACAAACCCTGACATGATTGGTGCTGAAATTGCGGGTGCATTAAAAAATATTATTGCGCTCGGAGCAGGTCTTAGCGATGGATTAGGTTATGGGGACAATGCAAAAGCTGCATTGTTAACCCGTGGTTTGGCCGAAATAGGGCGTTTAGGCGTAAAATTGGGTGCTAATCCGTTAACGTTTGCGGGGCTTGCAGGAGTAGGAGACTTGGTGGTGACGTGTACCAGTAAGCACAGTCGTAACTGGCGAGCTGGCTATATGCTGGGTCAAGGAAAAAATCTTGATGAAGTACTTGCTCATATGGGAATGGTTGTCGAAGGTGTGCGCACCACTAAGGCTGCAAAAGCACTAGCTGAGAGAGAAGGCGTAGACATGCCAATTACCAAGGTGTTTTTTCAGGTGTTCTTTGGAGACTGTTCCCCACGTCAGGCGGTAGAAGAGCTGATGGGGCGAGGACGTAGGCTTGAACTAGAAGATATCGTTCGCTATAAAGATAAATAGGCATTACACCATTTTTGCTCCTGCTTCATACTCTAAAGAGAGTACCCATTGTTATGAATGGGACGTATGAGGAGGAGTTACACATGAATAAGCGTATATCTAGAAGTTTGTTGAGCAAGTTAACGGGCAAGACTAACGTTGATCAATCACAGTTGTTTCAACTCGCTAGTTCTTTTAATAAAGAGGATATACAAGACGAGAAGAAGCTACGTCAGTTAATCAAAATGGTTTCCATGATGAGTGGAGTAGCAATTAGTCCAGAAAAGGAAGAAGAGATTATGGGAATGGTTCAAAATGGTTCCTTTAATCCGGATGATCTCTCTGGAATGCTTGATAAAATGAAATAGGCCCCTTTTACTCATAAATGGGCCATTGCGTCAGTTCCCAGCCTTCTACAATCACATAGAGTAAAATAGGAACAATCATGGCTCTACAGGGACATGGCTGCTCTATCCAATTAAGAAAAAAAGAGGGGATATTACCCCTCTTTTTTTCGTTTACCAGAATCGTTCGATGATTGAGTTAGAAGACTTTGCACTAACGGTGATTGCAACAAGCCCAACAATTGTCCGATGTCTAGTCCGCTAAAAGGGTTTGACGTATTTTCCTGAACAGGGGCTTCCTCTTCAATCTCCTCCTCGTCCTCAAAAAGGAAGGCAGACTCATGTTGTTGTTTTTTCTGAGGAGGTATTTCACTCGCTGTTTTTACGTTCTCTGTTTTTACGTTCTCTGTTTTATTTACCTTCCTGAATGAATCCAACATTTCCATCGCACCAAAGATCGATTCCATTGTATCTTCCATTTGGCGAATTGTTGTACTAATTCCTTTAATGTTACTTCTCACCTTGGTGACAGAAGTACGCAGGTCAAGATTACTGAGGATGTCCAGAGATGGCAGCTTTGATAAGAGCCCCTTTTTCTGAGAAATTTCTTTCACTACAGGTTCTTGTACAGCAATATTTACATTTCCTTTTGCTTTTGTTTTGGCTTTATTGGCACTCGGACGAGAAGGTTTTTTATTAATGGTGACGTAAGGATTTCGCCATTTTTGCTTACTCATGTAGCTCCCTCCAAATGGGCGTGGATTATCTCAATATCATATGCCACTGCTCTTAAATAGGTTCGTGCCCCGGATAATTATGCTATAATCAGGCTAAAAAGAAAAAGTAAAGGACGCAGAAGAATATGTACATTGACCCCATGACTAAAATGAATATTTCGCTTCTTGCGATTTTTCTTATGTTTGTGTGCAATTTACTCTTGTTATTCTCACGGAAAAAAGCGGGGACATTCCTAGGTATTATTCTTAAAATCTTGGCATTTCTCATGCTGTTGATTGTGTTTGGTATGATTTTAATCGTATTGCTAGTCTAGGAGATGATAGAATGAAAGAGTTGACATTAATTACTAAGCTGGGGACCTCTCATGATGTAATAATCGAAAAAAATATGACTGTTGTAAAATTGGCAAAAAAAAATAAAATTCAATGGGGTCATGCATGCGAACGAGGTATCTGCGCACAATGCCGCACCAAAGTTTTGGAGGGGGCAGAATTTCTTAATGAGGTCACAAAAGAAGAGAAGCTACGTCTGAAAAAAGCAGAGCGTCAGGAGCATTATCGTTTGGGGTGCCAAATCCAAGTGCAGGAAGAGGGAGCCATTCGGTTGTGGCATGTCCCATACTAAAGTGAGGGAGCAAGAATGCCAAAAGTAACATTTTTTCCAAGTAAAAAAACCATAAAAGCTCGTCCTGGACAAACAGTTCTGCAGCTCTCCCGAGTAGCTCGTGTAGCTATACCTACCCGTTGTGATGGAAATGCAGCTTGTTTGTTATGCAAAGTAACGATTGAGAAGGGCACAGTCTCATCATTATCAGCTAGTGAAGAACGTAAACTATCAGAGTGTGATCGAGCGAGGGGAATACGTTTAGCTTGTCAAGCACGTGTGCTTGAAGAAGACCTTATTGTTCGTGTTCCTGAGTCCAGATTGAAATCAGTTGTGGAGAAAGCCTTGGAGCGTCAACGCCTCGAGGAGGAAGAATGGTAGGAGGAACAGCATGATTCAGAAAAAGGTTCAATTATTCACTCTTTTACTGTTGGTATCAAGTTTCGTAAGCGGTTGCTTATACCCAGCAGATCGTAAATCGGAGAATCAGGTGCCCCATCCGATGTATGTAGAACAAACACAAAAGGCAGTAGAGCAACTTCAAGAACAATCTGGTATTTTACCTATTGTCACTAAGGATGCGTCAACGCCTTATTTTGAAAAGTATGAAGTGGATTTTACTAAGTTGGTCCCAAAGTACTTACCTGATGCCCCAGCTAATGCTTTTGAAAAAGGAGGAAACTTTAAGTACGTTTTGGTTGATGTGGAAGAGAAGCCACAGGTAAAACTCATCAATTTACCTACAGTTAGCACGGTAGCAGATGTGCAACAAGCTGTCATTCGCTATCAAATTTCTAATGATAAGCTACCTATTAAGGAGCACATTAGCAATGGGTATTTTTCAATTCGCTATGATCTTTTAGGCATGAAGGAGCCCGTGATTAGTAGTCCGTATACACAAAATACTCTCTCATTAATTATGAATGCTAAAGGTGAAGTAGGGATTGATTACGCCATTGATATCGCTACGCTATTACGTGAAAAGAAATGGAATGTACCAAAGGGAACAGATCCACGCTATGTATTAGCACGGGAAACATTTTTTGTGCCTGTGAAATCCTTTCCGTACAAACTGGTTAATCATGAACCTGAATTGTTAAAATTATAACTAAATAGTAGGAAATAAACGGGAATAATGAAATGGGCGTCTGCATATTGCAGGCGTCTTTTTTTAGTTCTAAAAATAGCATCTATTCATATATTGATATTGTCCACAACACTTGTACAAAAAAGATTATATAAAATGTTCAAAATCAGGGATAAATGAGAAAAAGAGCCATAGATTTAAATAGACAATCACAAGGAGGTTTTCGATGGTGGAACGAATCGATATCTTTAAAGACATAGCAGAGCGTACGGGCGGTGATATTTATCTTGGGATTGTGGGTCCTGTCCGTACTGGTAAGTCAACGTTTATCAAACGTTTTATGGAGCAAGCGGTCATTCCTAATATTCCATCCGAGGCAGATCGTATTCGTGCCACGGATGAACTACCGCAGAGTGCTTCTGGCAAAACCATCATGACGACCGAGCCTAAATTTGTTCCAAACCAAGCTGTACAAATAAACGTAACAGAAGGCCTTAATATAAATGTACGCCTTGTGGATTGCGTAGGATATACGGTAGCTGGAGCAAAAGGCTTTGAGGATGAAAATGGGCCTCGTATGGTCAATACACCTTGGTATGAAGAACCAGTCCCGTTTGAAGAGGCTGCGGAAGTAGGAACGCGGAAAGTCATCCAGGAGCATTCCACCATCGGAATTGTTGTTACCACAGATGGTAGCATTGCTGAAATACCTCGTGAAGGCTATGTGAATGCAGAAGAACGAGTAGTAGCTGAATTGAAGGAAGTAGGCAAGCCTTTCGTCATCTTAATTAATTCAACCCGTCCTCGCTCTGACGAAACACAAGCATTACGCCTTGAACTTCAAGAGAAATATGATGTTCCGGTTGTGGCTCTCTCTGTTGATTCAATGACAGAGTCGGAAGTTCTCTTGATCTTAAAAGAAGTATTATTTGAATTCCCTGTGCATGAGGTAAACGTAAATCTGCCAAGCTGGGTCATGGTGCTTGAGAGCGGCCATTGGTTGCGCCAAAACTATGAAGAAGCAGTTGGTGAGACCGTTAAAGATATTCGTCGTCTACGCGATGTGGACCGTGTAGTAGGACAATTTAATGAATATGAGTTTATTGAAAAAGCCGCATTAGCCGGTATGGATATGGGACACGGTGTCGCAGAGATTGATTTAATAGCTCCTGATCATCTGTACGATCAAATCCTGATGGAAATTGTTGGCGAGGAAATCAGTGGCAAGGATCATTTACTACGAATTATGCAAGAATTTGCCCATGCAAAACGCGAATACGATCAGGTAGCAGAGGCACTGCATATGGTACGTTCCACGGGCTATGGAATTGCGGCCCCATCCCTGCATGAAATGACTTTGGATGAGCCAGAGATGATTCGGCAAGGACCACGTTTCGGTGTGCGTCTAAAAGCTACAGCACCATCTATTCACATGATTCGTGTTGATGTGGAATCTGAGTTTGCACCGATTATTGGTACTGAGAAACAGAGCGAAGAATTGGTGCGATACCTGATGCAAGACTTTGATAAAGATCCGTTGGCTATTTGGAACTCTGATATTTTTGGTCGATCTCTGCATTCCATTGTACGTGAAGGTATCCAGGCCAAGATTTTGATGATGCCTGATAATGCTCGCTATAAATTGCAAGAGACTCTTGGACGCATTATTAACGAAGGTTCAGGGGGACTCATTGCCATCATCTTATAAAGGTGAATTCACTAAATAAAACCCTGTTTCTTTCTTTGTAGGACCAAAAGGAAGAGAACAGGGTTTTTTGTTATGGAAGAGAAGAAAATATAAAATAACATATAGAAGGAATACACCCACTCCATCAAACAAAACTGGGCTGTATAATAAAGCTTCCCCCTTGCATAGAAGTGAGCGAGATAGAGATTCCTATAAACCTTTTTTTAATTTTGATTGAAAAAGAAACACATTTTTTCATTTATGAAAAGATGAGTAATGAATGTTTTTTTAGGCATTAAAGTGGTTTTTTTACGAGTGTTCTCCTGCTAGAGAACTGTTTTTCGCATTTCAAGTGGAAAAGTCTTGTAAAAATAAAATCTCTGTATTACTATAAGCTTGTCAGAAGGCATAATTACGCCATTCTGCGTATAAAATTAGCTGAATCTGTTAAGACATGTAATACCATACATGCAACTCCAAGTTTTGAGGGGAGGTGAACGTAATGAATAAAACAGAACTCATTGCAAAGGTAGCTGAAACGTCTGAACTAACTAAGAAAGATGCTACAAAAGCAGTTGACGCTGTACTTGATGCGATTTCTGATGCGCTAAAAGAGGGAGACAAAGTTCAACTAATCGGCTTTGGAAACTTCGAAGTGCGCGAACGTGCTGCTCGTAAAGGCCGCAACCCACAAACAGGGGAAGAGATCGAGATCGCTTCCAGTAAGATTCCTGCCTTCAAACCTGGTAAACAGCTGAAGGATTCAATCAAATAGATTGAAGCTCCAAGATCTTACATATAAAAGGTCCCCAAGAGAAGTAGCGGGTTATTAGCTAACTTCTTTTAGGGGCCTTTTTTGGTGATTACAACAAATAGATAAAGCATCTCATTTTTTCGCATTGTAACCCAGATACTAGTAGAGTCAGGGACTCGTCATTGTAGCGTTTTCTCTCCTCTAATCTGTAAAATCTTATCATAAGGGATGAAAAAGCAATCTAATTAGGATATAGTAATAAGTAAGTTTCTACACATTAGTGTTTTGTATTTTTATATAGGGTATGATAAAATTGGCTTGTTCTTGTTGCGAAGGGTTTGAGGAGGCTGTCATTATGAATGTAGATCACGAAAAAATAAAACAAGCTGTTCGAATGATCCTAGAAGCTGTCGGTGAAAATCCAGACCGCGAAGGCTTATTGGATACACCAAAACGTGTAGCAAAAATGTACGCAGAAGCCTTTGAAGGCATGAATGTTGACGAAGAGACTTACTTCGAAACCATATTCAGCGAAGATCATGAAGAAATTGTACTTGTTAAAGATATTCCTTTTTATTCTATGTGTGAACATCACTTGGTACCATTTTTTGGAAAAGCGCATGTAGCTTATATACCAAAAGGTGGACGAGTTGTAGGTTTGAGCAAATTAGCACGAGCTGTGGAAACTGTAGCACGTCGTCCACAATTGCAAGAACGTATTACTTCCACTGTGGCTAACGCGATTATGAAGAAACTAGAGCCACATGGTGTTATGGTGATGGTAGAAGCAGAGCATATGTGCATGACGATGCGCGGTGTGAAAAAGCCTGGATCTTCTACTGTAACTACAGCTGTTCGTGGAGTATTTGAAAAAGATGCTAATGCACGTGCAGAGGTTTTACAATACATCAAAGCTTAGTGTCCTGTCGCGAAGAGCGAGCCGATTTTACTTCCTATGATAACAAGAAAATGAAAACCCGCGCTTTCCTTTGAAAGGCGGGTTTTAGTGTGTTATCACGAACCACTTTTAATATGATATCAATGCAAAGCTAAAGCCCACAAATCCTTATTTATAGGAATCGTGGGCTTTTTTGCATAACTCAAATTCATTAAGATATAGTCATTATTTAATAGCAAAATAGATTGATTGACATAAATGGAAAAGCACCCCCCTAAATGGAGGTGCGCTTTTAAAGAAAACTAGTTTGTACCTGTCCACCAGATAGCTTTTTGAGCTAAGTATATAACCACGTTACCATCGTTTTGAACAACCAATCTAGCGCCGGGATTATTGTGGGTTCCGGAATGCCAAATTGCATTAGGGTATCCGTATATTACTAGATTGCCGTCTCCTTGCATAATTACGTTACTAGCAGCGTGACCATGTGTGTTAGAGGACCATAAAGCTCTACCTCTTCCATAAAGTACGAAATTTCCATCATCTTGCAAGACCAATTGATACTCACCATTTGTTGACTTTAGATACTGTCCTTTGACAAGTTTTTCACCCGGATCTAGGTGGTCTTCTCCTGAAGCCGCGAAGGCTGGGATGCTTAACAGCAACATCATGGCAAAGAGAAAAAATGAAGCAGTAACTTTTTTTACCACATGAACACTTCCTTTCATATGAAATGCTGTTACGTGGAAATAATATCATATATTTCTAAAAATTACCAATATAATTTTTATTAATAAATAATTAACTAAGATATTCCTTTTGCCGTGTGACTTTTTCAGTTTTTTTGTAACTCTAATTCTACGATATATTTATGCTAAAGATAGAATAATAGAAACGATAAGCAGTAGAGTGGATGGAATAAATCAGGATGAGCATCATAGATTCCTATTTGTCACACAATGGATGAGTATTGCCGCTTACTACGAAGGCGATGGAGATGGATCGGATGCTCAACGCTTTGGTAGGATCACTCATTGTGAATAATTGATGGATCGCAATTAAAAAAAACACCGCCTATAAAGGCAGTGTGCGAGAACTACTGGCCCGTACCAGTGGACCATAGGGCTGTTTGATCTTTGTAAATGACCACATTCCCATCGTTGTTATATATAAGAACTTTATTTCATAATATTCTGAATAGATATAATAAAAATGTAAGGAAGGAGGTTAAAATCATGAAAAAAGTTATAGCATTCTCACTTGCTCTTGGTTTGGTTATTGGAGTAGCTGGATTTACTCCTACGCTTGCACACGCTTCACAGCCCTCCGATTTAATTTGCATCCCACAAAAAGGTGGGGGGTGGTTTTGTAATTATTAGTTATTTATTAAGTATCGATTAATCTAACATGTAGCCAAAAAGACATCTGACGGACTACTCCGTTAGCTGTCTTTTTTTAGATCAAGTATGTCGGTGATATTCATGCCTTGCATTTCGCATATTTTTGATAAGTTATCGAGTGCAGACGCAAAGTTTCATTGTTTCGCATGTTATTTATGTTACCAATAGGTTATTGATATTCGAAAAAATAACTATTATACCAAATGATGTAATGGAAATAGGTACTGGGATATCGGGAATGGCAAAGAAGGAACCTATGTAAAACAAACTTCAAGTAATAGAGACGTTTTGTTTCATTATGAGGATAAAGTTGATGAGTTAATGAAAGCTGAGGCTCTGTTATTAGTGAACACATCTGTTTCATTTTCTTCATTTATGGCAAGTGTAAAAGGTATTAAATCAGGTTGGGGTGCTGATAGAATGGTCGCTTTTTTTGCAGGCGCTGGTTTTGGTATGGCAGCAGCCGTTAACGCTGTGGATGTGGTTCAAGCTGAGAGAAAAGCAGCACATGCATTTGATGTTATTATGGATGGAGAAAAATAGTGAGTGAAATGATAGCAATTATTTTTTAAAACAAGTGGGTTTTACTGCTTTTACCTTTGTATATATTGCTCAATCTAGCAACCCTTCCTTTTCTTTCAAAGGGTAAATTCGAAAGGTTACGAAAAGTACTCTATATTATAAGTATTGTAGTAACGGCATACTCGTTTATCATGCTTATATACTTTTTTTATTATGTAATGTCTTTTTCCGTTTTATAAACGATTACATTGGTAATTGTGGTGGTAGCTCTGGTCATCTCGATCGCCGCGTTGGTACAAGCCGTGAAAAAACGCAATTAGTCGGCGGACATCCGGCGGCTTTTTGTATATTTGGAAGGATTTTGAAATCTTCTTATCGAAAGGTGTAGGCAAGGAGGTAGATAGAATGGAGGTTACTTTCGAGAGCTTTCCAAAGTGGAAGTGTTGTACCGACCCTAACTGGGTCCATACAGCGTGATTAGTTGACATGGAAAACTCATGTTTCAGAGTCAACGATGTAATGAAATCGGCTGATAAAGTAATATATTTATTAATAGCTATAGACATACCACTTTCCCCATTCATACTCTGAGGCTGTGGCTTATGCATCGATCCATCATATCTAGCTATCCATTGAGTTTTAAATGTCCATGGTATAATTCTGTTATTCCCTTTAGTCGGGCCCAGATACTCATGATCAGCTTGCATAAATGTATAAACATTTGAACCTGAACGTGGAGCTTCATATACTCTATATATAGTTAACCAATAAGAATCATTAGTAGACCAAGCATGATTTACTTTAAGTAATGAAGCTTTTGGTTCATAGGTTCCCATAGCAAACGGAACTAGACTATTAGGAGGATTATCTGTCTTCTCTTCCTTCTCTTTAGCATAATAATTATTTAAAGCAGCTTTAATTACTTTTTCAATGATATCTTGTTTATTCATATTTTTCGGCATTACCGTATCAATTGGACTTATGATATAAACAGGTATTTCTTTATCTCCATCTTGAATTAACCCGTACGCATCAATCTTAGAAGTAGGCTTTTCATCAACGTGTAAAGAAGGATTTTCATTTGATTTAAAAGATTGAAACTTTTTCACTCCCTCATCTTCACTATCATAAGAACTGTCTATAGTTTCAAGTGGAACTAGTTCAGTATCTATGAAGGCCACACCATTCTTTGTTAAAGCTTTTTCAAAATCTTTTTTTGTAGTATGTAACTCATATTCACTGTTCTTTGAATGGACGTCTGCGTTAGGAAAAAAGAAAGAACTAAATATAACAATTGACAAGGTTAAAGTAATTAAAAAATACTTTTTCAAAAAAACACCCTTTGTTATTTATAAAAGATTTAATCTATAATTACCTACCAAAAGTTCAATTGGGTAGCACCTTTATTTAAACAGCTAATTGGATTTGAGTAAATTATTGGAAATAGGGAAGGTAAGATTAGAATATTTTTCCCTCAAATCTATCACTTTTTGATGGTGTTTTGTTCGCGTAGTCTGTCTCGGGCTCGTCTTTCTGAGTAAAAATACGCCGATCTCGTTTGAGAAGTGCGCGAGTCACAGTGGCTAGCGTTTATAGTGTCGATTACTTACGAGGAAAGCCGGATGACTGGCGAAAGGAATTTGCAGACATTATTACGCCTCAGATTTGCGAATGGCTTCGAAATTTATTTATATACAGAACGCACTATCAAATTGGCGCGATGGTTCTTGATACATTAAATCAGGTGACGGTAAATGAACGGATCACTAACGAAAGCTCACGAGGATAATTCCCGTGAGTATTTTTGTTGCGATTCCCTGAATCTGTACGAGTTCTTTAAACGTCTGAAAATTCAGTATATTTTCTCGTGCCTTCACGAGAAAACACTCCGTAAGTTCTGGCAATACAGACGCGACGAAAAGCTAGACGGATGTCTGGCGGTGTACAAGCGTAATAAGCCACAAGGATAAGTCGAAAATTATATAGGGATGTGACGTTAAGTGAACGGAGGAAGATTCGTAAAGATACCGCATAGCATGTTATTTTATTACACGTTACTGCCAAGTATAAGGCCGAGATGACCGCACTTTACGGGATATTGACGCATTATTACAACGTCGATGAAGGTTACGCATGGCCTAACGTGGACACGCTCGCTTTCCATTACGGGAAGACCGCAAAGACTACGGGGGAACACTTGGATGTCCTCGAAGAATACGGTTTACTACGTACGCAAATGGACGGCGCGAAGAAGCTATTTGTTCCGGTCGATCCCGTATCAAGTGTAGAGGAGTTTGATAAACAACGGAAAGGAGACGGTAAACACCGATGGTTAAACGATTAACAATCGAACAATTCGGCCGGTATTAATTGTATGGGTAAATCGGTGTTAGTAGGAGAAGTAAATTTTGTTTTTATATGAAAGAAAATAAGCAAAAATCTATTTATGGTATGATTTGTATTTTTTTAAAAAGTTTAGTACAATCAAGTCTCGTTTTACAAAAAATACCTAAATGGAGATGATTATTTTTGAAGAAAATTGTCTTATCGAGTGCTAAATCTAGTTGGCCAGATCAAAAAATCTTAGCCACTTTGCAGCATTAGGTTTTACTGGGTGGGCTGGTTCAAATTTGCTTGATATTTTCCTACAGGAAAGAAAGGTTAAACGCGCATTCAGAGACGCGTATGATTCGGAATGATACTATTAAATATCATGTTTAATAAATGGGTTATTCTTTTTTATATAACTTTTCTTGTACTTACACTTATTTTATTGATTTTTTATAACAATAAAAAATTACCAAGGATAAGAAAAATATTCTATTATATTAGTTCTTTTCTTCTTATTTACATTTCAATTGGTATAATTCTTTTCTTTTATAAAATTTTTTTTACCTATGATATTGTGAAATAAGAAAAATGAACCTCGGATTTCTTCCGGGTTTTTTTTGCGTTAATCCCTTACTATGAAAATAAGCTCTATAACGATTGTGGTCGTCTTTACTTACCGAGAAAGCGTGAACGTTTTGAATGTTACAATGCATCCTAGCGAAAGGAGAACGATATCATGGCGAAAGATTTACGAAAATTAGAAAGCGAAATTAACACGCAAAGAAATTGATGCCGCCCAATTACCCGCGGTCAACAACTTCTTACCACAATCCAGATGATGGCGAACAAGGTCGAGATTTCGGAGCAGGCGAAGTATTCAGTTAGTGCGCTTTATAAATGGCGTCATCACAATCGCGACTTTATTGCGTACGCGAATGAACTATCGGCAGACGTGTTTAATGTCACACCTTCCGCACATCATGGAGAAACATTTGGACATGCAAGGCTCGATGAAAGGAATTGAGCTGTTTTAAAATTCGGCGGACTCTTATACGATTCACGTCGATCAAATCGTTGACATCATCGTACCATCTAACCTAGTCTTGATAGATTGGCTGTGGACGGAGGACGAGTTCTACTATGCAAAAACGAACAAAGATTAACGACCTATTCGGCTCCATGCGTCTCGTATTGCCTGAGCAACGTGAAGGGTACCTTAAATACCGAAGAGGATTATTGTTATTGTCAAAGCCTGACCTCGATCATGACGAAATCATGGCGATTAACTATAGGCCAACGGAAAGTAAACGTTATAACATCGAATTAGCCGTCAAGTATGGCGCGAGGTATCCGAGAACGGAGGCGAGTTTCTGACGGTGAGGGGTGTAGGCAAGTTGTATGATACCGTTAAATATCCCTCGGAACTTATCGAACTGCTCAGGGGAATCTGCTTTTGTATGTACCCATCCAACTTTACCATCAGAGACGAGGACGATTTCTTCCACTGACTTTTCACTTTCTTTATCACCAACAATAAGGACCGCGGTTGCTTTTTTGCCACCCATTTCGTAATCCACAGATTTAACAACCGTGGCATTATCAAGTATAACTGATTTTGCTGACGGAGATTTCGTTGCCATTTCAAATATAGGACGCACTTCCGGAGTGATCTTTTCGGCTACAAATTTCTTTTTTAATTCCGTATCTTGCCAGTTCTGCATAACAGTTATATATTCGATCGCTATTTGTTCAGTAGAAGTAAGTGTTTTCTCTACAGACGGTGTTCTAGGGGCTTCATAAGTTTATTAGTAAGAGGTGTAAATACTAGATTAAAGACTTGTTATTCCACTTGATAGAAATAGAAGCAACAGCCCCGGAAGGCTAGCGTAATTTTACTTCTTTAAGTCATAATCATGTCAGATAGTGTAATCAAACCGATGATGTGTACGATCTGACCGCGTTAAGATACCGAATAATTTAACCCGAAAAAGAAATATTGTTCGTTTGAGAGTCATATAAACATTAACGAGGGTGCGCTATTAGGTATTGCGGGGGTACGGGGCTGTATGATATACTTTGAATAATCGAACAATTAGGCGCGACTGTTAACAGGTGAAAAATCCCCGCTAAATCAACGCTTTACGAAGTTTATCCAAATTAAAACATCGGGATGTGGCGCAGCCAGGTAGCGCGCACCCTTGGGGTGGGTGAGGTCCAGGGTTCGAATCCCTGCATTCCGACCATTTAGAATCTAACACTTCTTCAGCATTACTATGCGAAGAGGTGTTTTTTAGAAAAGAAAGCTTTATGTATACGGCTACCTATATTCGTCCTTTGCGGAAAACTATGATCTATTCGGAAGAGCTTGCAAATTTTTAGTAATGTAAAAAGGCCGCAAGAAGGCGGACAGGATAACTGGGCTAGACACATGTTGGTTCTATTCTGTAGGAAGCCAAATTACTCTGAAATTGCTCAAACTTTTTTATAAAGGTGTTATAGGGAAGAATCCATTTTGTTGCAAATTTTTTGCAAAATGGATTCTTTTCATTTAATACGCAACAGGTCGAAGGCTGATCATTCTTACGTTCAGTACAGACGAGTTATTTATTTCGTAGAAACACATGATACACCCAAGAAGTCATAAGAGAAACAAACAAGGATAGACCAGCATACACAACGGACCACATAAAAAATGTATCACCAAAATAAGTATAGGTTAAGATCGTAAAGAAAAGGAAAGTCCCAACAGGCATGACATAAAATCGTTTCCAGATTAACGTACCAATAATCGTTAAAATCCCCACTGCTATTGGAAAATAAAATAAGACTAACAAAAACTCACTCACGTATCGCACCACTTCCTTACTAGATAAATTAGGAAAGAATGTACCTGTTCGGTTATACGTATACTGATCCAAAATGTTTCATCATTTTCGTTTTTTTAAAAATTCAAGTAAAGATTTTTCTCCGCACCCAGGTCTTTTTTCTCTTGGCTCTTTGGAAAGCTTTCCCTTATAATAGAACATAAAAGACAGAGGAGAATGGATGATCTAAACGTGAAAATAGATAGTAATCAGTTCGTTAGGAACCTTGCATCTAATGGGCAATGGGCATCAGGTGATGTTAGTCAGGTAGCACAAATTCAAGAGCTGCTGGATAATCAGGCGAACTCAAATGGACAAGATCCCTTGTTTTCGGATGTATTTGATAGTGAGCTGCAAAAATATCAACATGTAATCTCTAAAGAGCAGGTCCTAGCTGAGTTAGATGGGACAAAGCAGCAAGATAATTGGAATTCTTCGATGAACTATTCTTCAACCTCTCCCGACCTTTCCTCTAGTAGGGGCGAATCTATGACATGGAGCCGTCAGCAGATCGTGGATAAAATTGAGCAGGTGAGCAATCGTTTTGGCGTAAACTCTGACTTGGTCAGAGAGGTGGTACGAGCCGAGTCTAATTTTAATCCTGTTGCTACTTCTCATGCTGGAGCAAAAGGTCTCATGCAATTAATGGATGATACTGCTCGTAGTGTAGGGGTACGCAATTCTTATGATCCGGATCAAAATTTGACAGGCGGTACTCAATATCTGGGCAAATTACTCGACCGATATGATGGCAATGTAAAGGTTGCATTGGCTGCTTATAATGCAGGATCTGGTCGAGTCAGAAGGGCTGGAATTGAGACAGATGAAGATTTTGACCGTCTAGCAGCTAATCTTCCTCAAGAGACACAGCGTTATGTCGCCAAGATAACGACGAAATTGCAAGCGGAAGATTAGGTAGGGTATAGTAAAGAGAGAAATTCTCTTAGGGGGACAAAAAGATGGACCAACATCAACAACGAAGCAATGGCAACCAAGACTTTTTTGTTATTAAAGCAAAAGAAAACGGAGTACATGTGATCGGATTGACCCGTGGTACAGATACACGTTTTCACCATACAGAAAAACTAGATAAAGGCGAAGTAATGTTAGCCCAATTTACGGAGCATACATCTGCTATTAAGGTACGTGGTAAGGCGATTATTCAAACCAGACATGGAGTTATTGATACAGAGGAATAATGGTAGAAAATGTAGAAAAGAAAGTGACCATGGGTCGCTTTCTTTTCTTTTTCGGTATAAAAAGTGAAGAAAATGTTGTTGACGTTTGTTTGCAAGGATAGTATGATAAAGCTGTAAGGAACAAATGATAAAAGTAAGAACAAATGTAACAGGAAATAATGGAATAATTTGTGAAAAGAGCCGCGGGCTAGATTTGTATGAATGTCATACGATCTGGCCCTTTTTGTATAGAAATGTTGGCTTTTTGCACAAAAAAGACAGAGACAGCTTAGATAGGAGGGAGAATCCACATGTCATTTTTTGAGATGGTGCAAACGGATCATTTGTTTATATTTCCAGATGAGACCCGTCAAGACGTTATCCTAGAAATCATGGCAAAATCGTTATGGAGTAAGGGCTTTGTGCATGAAAGTTATGTAAACGCTGTCAAGGATCGTGAAAAGCATTATCCCACTGGTTTAGAGTTGGCTGATGTACATGTGGCTATTCCACATACGGATGCGTGTCACGTTAAACAGCAAACCATTGCATTGGGTGTAGTGAAACAAGGTACAAAATTTCACTGTATGGCTGATGCAAGCAAAACGATTTCAGTCAAGCTTATTATCATGCTAGCGATTGAAAAAAGTGAGGCTCATTTGGAAATGTTGGAAGAGATTATGACGTTCATCCAGGATGCTTCACGCTTGGAGGCACTTAGTCAGGCTAGTACTCCGGTAGAATTTTTTTCAGTTATCCAGCCAGCTAACAGTTACAACCACTAATTTTAGGAGGAATTCATTATGGCAAAGAAAAAAGTTATGGTGATTTGTGGTACAGGGGTAGCAACTTCTACAGTGGTTATGCAGAAATTAAAAACGTTCTTCCAAGAAAAAGGATTAGAGGCTAATTTAGAGCAATCAAAAGTAAGCGATGTTTTAAATAAGGGTGATCAATACGACCTGATTATTTCCACTACAGCAGTACCAACTAATTTACAGGAAAAGGTGATTAACGCTGTTCCGTTGTTAACAGGAATCGGTAAAGAAAAAGTGTTTGCCGAAATTGAGAAACGGATGAACGAATAGCCATTTTACTGAGTTAGGGGATGAGGGAATGGAGTACTTACAAAAGATTGTTAATTTAGGGCCAACTGTCGTATTGCCCATTATCATCTTCATTTTTGCGATTCTCTTAAAAACGAAGCCCGGACAGGCGTTCCGGGCTGGACTCACTATCGGGATTGGATTTGTTGGGGTCAATCTGATTATTGGATTACTTAGCAGTTCACTTGGTCCTGCAGCTCAAGATATGGTCAAAAATCTAGGAGTGGAGCTAACGATTATCGATGTAGGCTGGCCAGCTAGTTCAGCCATTGCGTTTGGTACAACGATAGGAGCTCTTGCTATCCCGATTGGTCTTGGGGTCAACCTAGCAATGCTAGTATTCGGACTCACTAAGACATTAAATGTAGACGTATGGAACCTATGGCATATCGCATTTACTGGATCATTGGTGACAGTTATGACCGATAGTGTACCGATGGGTTTATTGACAGCGATTGTTCATGCAATCGTATTACTTGTACTAGCGGACATGTCTTCTAAGCATGTGTCTGAATTTTATGGTTATCAAGGAGTTACATTCCCGCATGGTACTTCTACTGCTTTTTATGTGATCGCCATGCCGCTCGAAAAATTATTTAATATGATTCCAGGGTTGCGTAGCTTAAAAGCTGACCCAGATTCCATTCAAAAACGGATGGGCGTGTTGGGTGAATCAACCGTGCTAGGTCTTATTCTAGGTATTATTATCGGTCTTTTAGCTGGGTGGAGTGTGAAGGATGTCTTGACCCTTGGGGTAAATACAGCTGCTGTTATGCTCCTGTTACCTCGAATGGTAGCTGTTCTTATGGAAGGATTATTACCAGTATCGGAAGCGGCTTCGGAATTTGTTCGCAGTAAGTTCCCAGATCGTGAAGTAAATATTGGGATGGACTCTGCGCTCGCAGTAGGACATCCAGCCGCTATAGCCTCATCGTTAATTATGATCCCTATTGTTTTGGCATTGGCAGTACTGCTTCCTGGTAACAAGGTGTTACCTTTCGGAGATTTAGCAACCATTCCGTTTATTGTCTGCTTAATGGTTCCTGTGTTTAAAGGAAACGTGGTACGTACTGTTCTCGGGTCAACGATCGCTCTGGGACTGGGCTTATTATTAGCCACCTACGTATCTCCGCTTATTACTACTGCGGCAACTATGGCAGGGTTCAAATTCCCTGAGGGGGCTGCGGCAATCTCTTCCTTAGTGGATGGTGCGGTTCCTACGACAGCATTATTCGTTTTTGGTGCTAAGCTGGGGTACGTCGGTATCATTGGGATTGGTGCTATTGCCATAGGTACAGCTATTTATTTGAGACGACGGGACAAAAGAAAGATGCTACAACAACGCGAGATGTGATAAAAATAAAATAACGAAAGATCACTTGTTCCTTTAACGATTACAAGTAGGTATAACCAGGAGAGCATGTATCTCCTGGTTCGTCTACGTTTGTATCGCACTTTTGTGCTTATGAAGAACAATTTCTACCACTGGTATATAATGAGTGGCCGGTATGTAGGAGACTCAGGGATTGAAAGAAATTGTGAGTAGTTATCAGGGATTCTGCTAAAAAGGGAAGGAATGGTGGCAAATGAAGGCACAGCTACTGCGGATTGTACAGGAGGAAGATCCCAAAAATCCGCTGACTGACGAAGAGATTGCCGCAAAATTAGGAATTAGGAGAGATAAATGTACGTTATTGCGCCAACAGTTTCATATCCCTGATTCCCGTAAAAGACGGTTACCATTGCTGACAGCAGAAATGAACCGGATTCTAAAGGAGCATTCACAGATATCGGATCGCAAACTAACAGGAGAGCTACGCAAAATAGGGTTTGAAATATCAAAATTTACTGTGATGAATTTGCGGAAAGAACAGCAAGAAAATTGGCTAGAGATGTCTTTGGCCACAGAAACACTTGTTTCTCAAAACAAGGAACAGTCAGCACCACGAAGACTACGGCAGTTTGCTGATTTGATCGAGAGTGATGGTTTCTTATTACCATTTGTACAACAGGTGAAGGCAGTCATTTTATACCCATATCAAAAGCTACCAATTTTATTTCAGGGAGAAAAGGGCACAGGTAAGCGAGCTATTGCAGAAGCAGCCTTTTCCTTTGCAAAACAAGAGAAACAACTTACATCAGAAGCTATCTTTATAGAGATAGATATACGAGAGATACCGGAAGGGCCGTTATTTGAGCAACGGATTCACGATACACTTTGTAGCTATAAAGGTGTAGGTGGTGCACTGTATATTCGGGAAATTCAGCTTTTATCCCTGAAGTCTATAGAAGGGGTGCTCAAGCGTGTACGAGAGATGGACTCATCCATATTCGTTTTCGCGTCAAGCACGAATACAGCAGGCTGGGATAATCCTGACTTCATGCATCGCTTGTTTCCCATTCAGATACACTTGCCAGCCTTAGCATCATGGCCGAGAGAGTCACAGCTCCGTTTTCTTGAGGATATGATTCAACAGCAAGCACAACAAGCTGGTTGTCCGATTCGTATGGATAAATGCGGAGAAAGTAAAAAACTGATGAATGGGTATACGGCTAACATTACGCAGTTACGAGCAGAAATCCGCGCTTTTGTTTGCAATGAATTAATAGATTGGTTATTTGAAACCATTTCTACTCCGCAAAGTGATGAAAGAACGAAACAAAGCTCTCCGACGACTGTAGCGCCTGACTCAATCTATCATTGGCTACACATCCGTTTTGCACAAATGAATCAACAAGGGGTTCAGCCTGAACTAATTCGACTCCAATTGCAACATGAATGCCGAGAACGATTGAGAGATGACAGTGGAAAACGTAAGTCAGATGCAGAGCGTGCTCGCAGTCTAAGTATTTTTGTCGGAGAAAAGGTCATGCAAATGGTAGAGCAAATGCTATGGATTGCAGAAAGGCACCTCGTGCTCGATCATGAAAAGCTATTAATGGCTCTTGCTTTGCATGTGAAAGGGATGTTAGAACGTTATCAGGTTACAGAGCCAAATCAGATTTATCATGGGGATCGAAAAAACGAGGCAACTACTACCTACTTGTCAATGGAATGGATTGTTGCCGAAGAGATGGCAGAGGTAATAAAAAGCACTTGGGGAATTAGCATTACGAAGGCAGAAACAGAAATGCTGGCTCGATATGTGAAGCATTGCACCCTTATTGAAAAAAATTCACCAACTGTCGGTATGGTTTTGGTTTCATACGGTAGTATTGCTGAGAGTATGGCAGAACAACTACATTCTTTATTTGGGCAACATCATATTCAAGCAGTTAGACTCTCTGTAGATGATTCGGAGGAGCGTTTTTTGTCTAAAGTTAGCTCTGCTATTAAACGGGCAGACCATGGTATGGGAGTTGTCGTCTTGGCAGATGCTGGACGGATGGTAGGCAGTGAAGAGATTTGGCGGGAACATGTTCAGGTAGAAACGTTAATATTTGCACCTCTGAGCTTGCCATTTGCTATGGAGGTTATGCGTCGCTGCTTGTACGCACCAAAGTCATTGTCTCATGTGGCACAGGAAATTGTTCAATGGCGTATGCCAGTTTCCCCTTTTTTAGATGAGTGGAAAATAGCCAAGCCCAAAGCATTGATGTTGGTTTGTTTGACTGGGGAAGGGGCAGCACGTCAACTGGGACAAATTGTGAGCGAGCATGTGGGAGATCGTGGTGGGGATCTACATTATTTGTTTGCAAATACTCATACGGTACGCTCCTCCTATACAAAGTGGAAAGAGGAATATCATATTTTAGCGGTTGTAGGCACGATTGATCCATTGGTAGAGGGGCTACCATTTATCTCCTTACAGAATTTAATTGAGGGAAGTGGATTTTCGTTTTTAGATCGCTTATTAATGGTGGGTGATTGGACGGGTGGACAAGCAGATATTGATCAACGGACACCATTACACATGCAGGATTTATTTGTGACGGATCTTATTTTTTCAGATTGCAACATTTCTAATAAACAAGAAGCAATTCTTTTTCTTGCTCACAAGCTAGTAGAAAAAGGCTACGTAAAACCCGAATTCGTACAGAAGGTGTGGGAACGCGAAAAGCTTGGGGCAACATCACTCGCAGGTGGTATTGCGATCCCGCATGCAGAGCCTGCTCAGACTATCAAGCCTGCCGTTGCCATTATGCAATTGGCTCATCCTCTGGAGTGGGGACCGGGTATTCAGGTAGACTGGGTAATCATGTTGGCAGTTAATGATACATGCCAATTTGCTGTGGAAGAATTAATGGAAGCATTGGAAGAACCAGCGAATATCCAGAAGATTACAACCAGAGGTGGGGAGGAAGAGAAATGGAATCAATGAAAAGAGTAACTCCTGGCACAAAAATATATAAATTGTTTGAACACGATAAATTTGTATGCGAGGGCACGGAAGAAGTTTTTCTCATTTCCATTGAAAAAGTAACCAAAGAGGAATTTAAAAAACGCTTGGAAGAAAATCCAAAGTTGTTAGAAGAATAAAAAGATAAGAAAACCATTGAAGTAATGGTTGACGGATATAAAAAAAGAGGTAAAATAAAGATGTAGAACAAATGTAATTGATCAGAACAAATGTAAAAGGGCCTCGGGCCGAATGCTTCCCTGTGTGGAGGTGTTCGGCCTTTTGTCTTTTTCTAAAGAGCAAAGGAGGGTACAACATGACTACTGCTTGGCAATTGCCTGAGATGATTACGGAGCAAAAGTTGGTTGAATTACTACATCAAATGTGGGTGATCCGCTTTTTTGATGAAAAGGTGGATGAATTTTTTGCAAAAGGGTTAATTCACGGAACTACCCATCTATGTGTTGGACAAGAAGCAACAGCGGCAGGTGCAATCGCTGTGCTTCAACCAGAGGATAAAATCACAAGTACGCATCGTGGTCATGGTCACTGCATAGCAAAAGGTGCTGATGTTAATAAAATGATGGCTGAATTATTTGGACGTGAAACGGGATATTGCAAAGGAAAAGGCGGATCGATGCATATCGCGGATGTAGATAAAGGGAATTTGGGAGCGAATGGTATTGTCGGTGGTGGTATTCCTATTGCAGTTGGAGCGGCGCTTACCTCACAAATGAGGAAGTTAGGCTATGTTACAATCAGCTTTTTTGGCGATGGAGCGAGTAATGAAGGTAGCTTTCATGAGTCAGTTAATATGGCTTCCATTTGGAAATTACCCGTTATCTTCTTCTGTGAAAATAATCAATATGGAATGTCTGGTCCTGTAACGGAGATGGTGAATATCGAACATATCGCGGATCGGTCAAAAGCATATGGTATTCCTGGAGTCGTAGTAGATGGAAATGATCTTTTCGCAGTCATGAATGCTGTAGCTGAAGCGACAGAACGAGCTCGGCGTGGCGAAGGGCCTACTTTAATTGAAGCCAAAACATATCGATACAAAGGTCATTCAAAGAGCGATGCGAAAAAATATCGGACACGCGAAGAAGAGATGGATTGGAGAAAAAATCGCGATTGTATCAAGAAATTACAAGAAGTATTGATAGAGAAAGGCTTACTTACACAAGAACAAGCGAAAGAAATCGAACAGCAGGCAAAGAAAGAGATAGAAGAAGCAGTGGTGTTTGCTGAAGAAAGCCCAATGCCTTCACTAGATACGTTGGAAGAAGATGTCTACGCATAACGGATAAACAAAGAAGGAAGGGAACCACATGAGAGAGATTACGTATTTGGAAGCAGTCCGAGAAGCGATGAGTCAGGAGATGCGTGTCAATCCAGATGTTTTTTTGATGGGGGAAGACATCGGAATATATGGGGGAGCGTTTGGGGTGTCGCGTGGGATGATTGAAGAATTTGGGCCAGAGCGAATTCGCAACACTCCGATTTCCGAAGCAGCGATTGCAGGAGCAGCTGTTGGAGCAGCTATGACTGGCATGCGACCAATCATGGAACTCCAATTCTCTGACTTTGTAACCATTGCAATGGATCAGCTGGTTAATCAGGCTGCGAAAAATCGCTACATGTTTGGTGGTAAGGGGAAGGTGCCAATGGTCGTACGTACACCATCTGGTTCGGGAACGGGTGCCGCGGCACAGCATACGCAAAGTCTAGAAGCATGGATGGCCCACATTCCAGGGTTAAAAGTTGTCCAGCCCTCAACTGCTTATGATGTAAAGGGTTTATTAAAAGCAGCAATTGATGATAATAACCCAGTTATTTTTTATGAACACAAGCTTCTATATAAAATATCGGGGGATGTACCAGAAGAATCGTACAGTATTCCACTTGGTGTGGCTGATGTGAAACGAGAAGGAACGGACGTAACAATCGTAGCCACTGCCATTATGGTACACAAAGCGTTAGAAGCCGCCGCAGAATTAGAGAAGGAAGGTATCTCTGTTGAAGTCATCGATCCACGTACATTAGTACCTTTGGATACCGACACCATTATTCGATCAGTGAAGAAAACAGGGAAGCTGATTGTGGTGCATGAAGCGGTTAAGTTTGGCGGATTCGGTGGAGAGATTGCAAGTATGATCGCAGAGAGTGAAGCATTTGACTATTTAGATGCTCCTATCAGACGTCTGGGTGGTAAATGGATACCTATGCCTTATAATCCAATTCTAGAAAAAGCGGCAATCCCGCAAGTGCCTGATATTATACAAGCAGTAAAAGACACAGTGGCACATCGTTAGGAGGGGGAGAGGAACATGGCAACGGGAATCTTCATGCCTAAACTTAGTATGACAATGGAGACGGGAACCATTTTGCAATGGTTTAAAAAAGAGGGAGATCTGGTAGAAGAGGGTGATCTGCTACTAGAGGTAATGACAGACAAAATTAACATTGAAGTAGAGGCTTATGCAACGGGTAGGTTATTAAAAATTTATGATGATGTGAACGCGGTTGTACCTGTACAAAAAATCATCGGCTATATTGGAGAACAGGGAGAAAAAGTCCCAGAGACACCACCAGCTATAGAGGGAGAAGAAACTCCTTCTGGTGTAAGTAAAGCTGGCGACGAGACCGTAGCTAGAGTAGATGATTTCGACTCTGGAGAGGAAGCGGATAAAGTGCGTGCTACACCGGCAGCTCGACGCCTTTCCAGAGAAAACGATGTCGTCTTACACGAGATTGAAGGTCGTGGGGCAAATGGCCGCATTCATGCAGAAGATGTAGAAGCATATGTTAAAGAAAATCAAGGTCGAAGGGCAACTCCTCTCGCGAAAAAAATTGCATCGAACACAGGGGTTCAGCTAGACAGGATTCAGGGGTCGGGAGCAAATGGGAAAATTACTAAAAATGATGTCCTAAAAGCAACGCCTACTCGTTTACAAACAACTATAAACCATGGTGAAACAAATGGTACACAAACAACCGTCGAGCCAACACGTGTAAAATTGGAGGGCATGCGTAAAGTTATCTCTGAACGAATGGTCAAAAGTGTTACCACAGCTCCACATGTCACACTTGTAACAGAAGTAGATATGAGTAATGCAATCAAACTTCGTAAAAGCTTACTCCTGTTGATTGAGAGTCAGACGGGATATCGGTTGTCTTATACAGAGATCATTATGAAAGCGGTTGCGATGGCATTGCGACAACATCCAAACATGAACGCTTCCATTGAAGGTGACTATATTGTCTATAAACAGGAAGTGAACACCGGTCTTGCTGTTTCAGTACCAAACGGTCTGATGGTGCCAGTTGTCAAACATGCAGATCAGAAAGGCTTGGCGACATTAACAGCAGAGTGTAAAGAGCTAGGACGATTAGCTAGAGAAAGCAGATTGATGCCTGATCAGATGCAGGGTGGGTCATTTACGATTAGCAACCTTGGAATGTATGACATTGATGCCTTTACACCAATCATTAATCAGCCAGAGATCGCCATTTTGGGGGTTGGCCGTATTACTGAGAAAGCAGTTGGTATTAATGGAGAGCTGCAACTTCGTCCGTTGATGACTTTGAGCCTCTCTTTTGACCATCGAATCGTGGATGGAGCACCAGCAGCGGAATTCCTACAAAGCATAAAACGTTCTCTTGAAGAACCATATCAGCTACTAGTCTAGGAGGAACAGCTATGAATACCTACGATATCATTGTCATCGGAGGAGGGCCGGGCGGATATGTAGCAGCCATTCGCGCGTCAAAAGAAGGCAAGAAGGTGGCACTTGTGGAGCAGGGGCATCTAGGAGGAACCTGCTTGAACCGAGGATGCATTCCATCCAAAGCATTACTAAAGCATGCTGAAATTATTCATGCCATTAGGGATGCTTCCAAATACGGGGTTGAGGTAGGGGAAATGACGCTCTCCTTGCCAAAAATGATTCAGAGAAAAAATCAGGTTATCAATCAGCTTCGTGGGGGAATCGCTCATCTATTACGAACCGGAAAAATCGATGTATACCAAGGTAAGGGTGAGATTCAACCAGATAAAACCGTGGTAATTACGGGTGATAAACCAGAGAGTATCAAAGCGAGGTCAATTGTTATTGCGACGGGCTCCTCTCCGACTGTACCTCCAATTGAGGGCTTAGATCAGGTACTTTATCACACAAGCGATACCATTTTTGATATAGAGGAAATTCCTGCGTCACTTGCAATTGTTGGCGGTGGTGTCATTGGTGTAGAGTTTGCCAGCATCTTTGAGAGTTTGGGAACAAAAGTAACAATCATTGAAATGGCAGATCGCATTTTGGCTACAGAGGATGAAATGGCTTCCCAGTTATTAACCAAACATTTGCACAAAATTGGGGTTACGATTATAACGAAAGCAAAGGTAACAGCGGTTAAAGCCCATGACTCGCAAAAACAGCTTATTATCTATAATGAAGCTGGAGCAAAGCAGGATGTTGTAGCAGACCAGATTTTAGTAGCGATTGGGCGTCGACCAAATTTGTCGGCTTCTGTTAATCTGTCACTTGATACGGAGGGTCCATTTATTAAAGTAAATACTCGTATGGAAACGAGTGTTCCAGGTCTATATGCAGTAGGTGACGTAATTGGAAATTGGCAGCTGGCCCATGTAGCAAGTGCTGAAGGAATTGTAGCGGCAATGAATGCGACGGGGCAAACTAGAGACATGGATTACCGTATCGTACCTCGATGCATGTACACCTATCCTGAGATAGCAAGTGTAGGGCTAAGCGAGCGTGAAGCAATAGAAAAGGGTTTTCAGGTAAAAACGTCTGTTTACCAACTTGCGGTAAACGGCAAGGCTTTAGCAAGCGACCATACAGAGGGATTTGTAAAACTGATTGCAGATGAGGTCTATGGGGAAATACTGGGGGCTGTGATGGTTGGGCCGCATGTTACAGAGATGATTTCACAAATCTCTGCGTACATGCAGTTGGAAGGTACGGTTGAAGAAATGGCAAATTTGATTTTTCCACATCCAACTGTATCGGAAACATTACTTGAAGCAGCAAGTGACTGGCTAGATAAAGGTATACATTCGTAAGAACTTGATATCTGTAGATTTAGCCGTTTAGTCTCTTACATGGGACACAACGTACAAAAGAAGAACTGGGGACGCCCTTCCTCAGTTCTTTTTTGCTCCTTATCTCTTGGAGTGATTTTTTCAGCGATTCATTTGGGATAGGAATTTGTTTTCTATTTAGCGCTACTATGAGTTTACGTTTATAATAGAGGAAGGAAGATAGATGTAAGAGAGGTGAGACAATGGATTGGGCAGAAAAAAGGGAACTCGTACGCGTCGCTAAACTATATTATTTTCAAGGACTAACACAAGCAGAAATCTCTAAAAAGATCGGGGTTTCCCGCCCTGTTATATCCAAACTCCTACAAAAAGCAAAAGATGCTGGAATTGTAGAGATCATTATTAAAGATGAAACTGTAAACGTAGTGGAGATTGAACAAAAGCTAGAAGAGATGTTCTCTTTAGATGAGGCAATTGTTGTTCCTGTGAACGGAATTGAGAATCAGGAATTAATAAAGCAACTAGTAGCTAAGGAAGCAGCCATGCACCTATCTAAATTAGCTAAAAATGTCAAGAGTATCGGATTATCATGGGGGACCACCCTGTATCATATGGTAAATGAGTACCCGTACGAAAGAAATCCAGAAATGATGGTATACCCTCTTGTTGGGGGAACGGGACGCAAATACGTGGAAATCCATTCTAATCAATTAGCCTATGAACTTTCAAAACGAATGGGGGCAAACTGTGAGTTTTTGTATGCGCCAGCGTTGGTAGAAACAGTGGAACTAAAAGAACAGATACTGCAATCGGAATCTATTCGCGTTTTACTAGATCAAATTCGTAAGGTAGAGATTGCGTTGTTAGGAATCGGCTTTTTAGAAGAATCAACATTGTTTAACATGGGATATTTGAAAGAAGATGAAATGGAAGAGTTAAAACAAAATCAGGCCGTGGGAGATATAGGTTCCCGCTTTATAGACAGAGATGGTAAGCAGATTAATATACCATTGAACAATCGTGTTATTGGTATTGACTTACCAGACCTGTTTCAGATTCCAACCGTAATTGCGGTAGCGACTGGTTTAGCAAAGGTGACAGCAATTACGGCTGCCCTACGTGGTGGCTATTTCCATAAATTATTTATAGATGAGCGCACAGCCAGAGAATTACTTGCTAGAAATGATGAGAAAGGCAAGATTGAGGAGTAAGGAGGGAACGGGTTTGGAAGAGACAGTGATTGAAACGGAACTCTACTGTATAACTTGTCTTGGTCAAGCACCTCACACTGTCACGTATGTACATGATATTTTATATATGGTCAAATGTGAGCAATGTGGAAAAGAGAGCGTTATGGAACCAGATTTATTGAAAGAAATTTATACGCAGTATGTTGATCGAATTATTTCGAAGCCACAACGGATTACTCAGGAATTCAGAGAAGATTTGAGCCATTTTATCTCGACCATGCCCTACCGTGTCATCAGTAAGCCATTTCGTACTTATAGGGAGCTAAAGGGTATTTTTCGTTATAGAAAAAAGGTATAACGATTCGTCGGAGATAGACAAGTAGAAAAATATTCTTTATTCCTTTCGAAGGGTTATATCAGCATTTTTCTCCTTGGCAGGCATAGCCTGCTTTTTTCTTATGTAGAATGGAGAAGAAGGAGGAATGCAGAAATGCCACGACGATTTTTATTCGCGATGATGATTTCAGTAGGATTATCCCTGTTGTTGTCAGTTTTGCCGGTTTTTACGAAAAAAGGACCCATAACGGATGTACCTACCTTTCAGGAAATTCCTAAACTCACGGTAAGTTCACACAATCTTGTGGATTTATTTACTTTACTGGAAACTCATTATAAGATAAGTCATGTAGAGTGGGACCAACCTGCTATCATGCTCACGTTGACCTTACCTGAAGACCACAAGAAAGTAAATGACCTCATGTTTCATGATGCCTATTCAATTGTGTATGTTCTGATGAACAAAACGACGAATGTTAAGCATGTCACCCTTCAATTCGCTAGACCCAATGAACCAAATACAAAGAGTTCAGCTTTGCTTCTAATCGAAGTTGATCGAACGCAAATCGGACAAGAAGATAAATGGAAAAGCCCAACTGAACTGGTCGATGTAAAGCAGTATGTAAAACAGCATTTTTTTGTAAAAGAAGCAACCTGATTACAGCAGAAAATTATTCCTTCCTTTAAAAGTGTGATATACTGTATGGCGATGGATTACTGCGTACCATTTTTTGTGTTCAAAAACATTACATTCTTTGTAAAAAATGGGGACAGTGATGGAGCTTCAACGCTTTAGATGGAGGAGGCATAATGGGCACAGATCGAAATGTATATTCACAGGAATTAAAAGCTATCATCGAAGAAATTCAAGGTCGAATACAACAAACATATATTCAACAATATGTGGATGTCCCAGCCATGGCTGAAAATCGACTCGCTCTCTTATTCTTCTTTTTACATGAGAACGGCTTCACCAAAGAACGAGCTCATCTGCTCTCGGTAGCGACTGGGTTAGTACAATTAGGCATTGATACACATGAAACAGTACGGAATCATTATGAAAAAACTCTGGTTTCCGAACGTAATAGACAGTTGACTGTTCTAGCGGGGGATTATTACAGTAGTCTTTATTATAATATGCTCGCAGACGCTAATGAAATTGAAGCTATCCAGATTTTGTCTGTCGGTAACCAACTTGCTCACGAAATGAAAATGAAGCTATATATTGCTCAAAAAGACAATAAATTAACACAGGAGACGTATCTTAGCTTGCGCAAAAAGATTGATACGGCTCTTTATGTAGCTTTTGTAGACAAATATGCAACAAGTGACTCTGTACGCGAATTTTGGACTAGCTTGTTTGAACAGACCTCAGCTTTTGAACAACTGATCGGGGAATGGGAGCAGTTACAGTGGCAAGAGCAAGCACCTAGTGGTTTGACTCAATTTTTGCTACAGAAACCAGGTTCTACAATCACCAATGTGGTAGAAATGATTGAAGGGAAAGTCATGGAGTTATTGCATATCTGTGAGCAATTGATCGTTACATTAAAATCGGGCGAAACACAAAGCGAGTTAGCGTGGGTGACTTCTCGCTATACGAATCGAGTACAACGGTTAAAGCGGGCAGAGGAGATGTAGGCTTTGAACACACATGGACAACCATCGAAAGCGGAATATGTACATTCCGTTTTTGAAAGCATCGCGGATGAATATGATCGTATGAATAATGTCATCAGTTTTGGTAGCCATGCATCATGGCGCAAGTATACGATGAACCAAATGCAAGTGAAGCCAGGTGATACTTGCCTGGATGTTGCTTGTGGGACTTGCGATTGGACAATAAGCTTGGCCAAAACAGTAGGTCCTAATGGGAAAGTGGTTGGGCTTGATTTCAGCCAAAATATGTTAAATGTAGGAGCGTACAAGGTTGAAAAGGAAGGGATAAGCCAGGTTCAATTAGTTAATGCCGATGCGATGAAAATGCCCTTTGAAGATAATACATTTGATTTTGTTACGATTGGGTTTGCTTTACGTAACGTGCCAGATGTACAAACGGTGCTCAACGAAATGACGCGCGTGGTAAAGCCAGGGGGCAAGGTTGTGTCTTTAGAAGTATCAAAGCCACCATTTATGCCATATCGTCAGCTATTTTATCTTTATTTCTATAAAATGCTACCAATTATTGCTAAAATGGTAGTGAATAAGTATGAAGAATACGCTTGGTTACCTCAGTCCCTCACGAATTTCCCTGATAGTAAAGAACTGGCTGAGATGTTTAAAAGAGCGGGGCTTGATCATGTACAGGTAAAATTGTTTATGGGTGGTGTATCTGCCCTGCATATCGGTACAAAAAATGCATAGCTTATCCGCAAAATAGAATGGAAGTGCAAGTCAAATGGTGTTTAGTAAAGTGAAAATCATTCTCGAAATGATTAAATTTGAACATAGTATTTTTGCGCTGCCTTTTGCTTTTATTGGGGCAGTACTAGGAAATATAATTATAGAAGGTACATGGCCTACCTGGGGGGAAATTTTCTGGGTTACGATAGCGATGGTAGCGGCAAGAAGCGCAGCTATGTCACTAAATCGTTTGATTGACCGTGTCATTGATGCCAAAAATCCACGAACTGCGAAGCGTGCCATTCCGGCAGGTCTGTTATCTGTTGCTGAAGTTCTTGTTTTTATCATTGTTTCTTTCTTGGTCCTATTCGTTGCTGCATCGCAATTAAATCCTTTAGCGGTTAAGCTTTTACCACTTGCGGTCTTTGTATTAGTCTTATATTCCTATTGCAAACGCTTTACATGGCTTTGCCATTTTATCTTAGGCATAGCGCTTGGATTTGGACCATTGGGTGGTTGGATAGCAACCACAGGTCAAGTAAATTGGACTGCGATGCTACTGTTCTTTACAGTAATGATCTGGACAGCTGGTTTTGATATTATCTATGCTTGTCAGGATACAGAGTTTGATGTCAAGGAAGGGCTGTACTCAATCCCTAGTCGGTTCGGAATTAAGAATGCACTAATAATTGCTCGCTCCTGTCATTTATTGACCATTCTTGGTCTCCTACTGATGTATATGACGACTAACCTATCCGTATGGTTTCTCATAGGGATTATTGCTGGGGCAGCGATTTTATTCTATGAACACAGTCAAGTTAAACATAATGACCTGTCTAAAATTGAAATTGCTTTCTTTGCAATGAATGGAATTTTTAGCGTAGTCATTTGTTGCTTCACTGTTCTGGATCTGGTGATTCTATGAAAAAGATGAAGCTAGGAGTAGGCATAACAGGAGCAAGTGGTGCCAAATATGGGATTCGACTAGTTGAAGAATTGCTGAGAGCTGGGCATACGGTTCATTTGATGATAACAGAAGCTGGTTGGCAGGTCTTTCATGATGAATTGGATTTTGCACCTACTGTAGATGAACGTGAGACGTTTTTACTGGAGTATTTTGAGAAATATTCCGAAGGTGAGCTACATTATTGGACGTTACGAGATTTTAATTGTCCAATGGCGAGTGGTTCTTACAAAAGCGATGGGATGATCATTGTTCCATGTTCGATGGGGACGCTCTCTGGTATTGCTCACGGGGCTTCTGGCAATTTATTAGAACGTTGTGCAGATGTAATGATTAAAGAGGGACGTAAGCTGGTGCTGGTCCCGCGTGAAACACCCTTTAACGCGCTGCATCTAGAAAATATGCTGAAACTAAGCCGTATCGGGGTAAAGATTCTCCCTGCGATGCCTGGTTTCTATCAACGCCCGCAAACACTTGATGACCTAGTGAATTTCGTGGTTGGCAAAGCACTTGACCAGCTTGATGTAGAAAATCATTTGTTTACGAGATGGGGAGAGGGCCATGAGTAAAACACAACTACAGGTCGGACAGATCTTATATACAAATACGCTTCCTGTCTATTTTTATGTAAATTTAGACCGCTTTTTGGGGAAAGCTGATTTTATCCAGCAATATCCTGCACAATTAAATAGAGCAATGGCGGAGGGAATCATCGACGTAGGTCCTATATCTTCCTTCAGTTACGCTGAACATGTAGATAAATATGTATTGATGCCAGATGTATGTGTTGGTGCTAAAGGTCCTGTAGGTTCTATTTTCTTATTTAGTAAACGCCCGATTGATCAACTGGATCGAGCACATATTGCGTTAACGAATACCTCTGCTACGTCTGTCAATTTGCTACGAGTTATATTGGAAAAATTTAAGGGGATGACTCCCGAATATACCACGATGCGTCCTGATATCAAGGTGATGATGCAAGAATACGATGCTTCCTTGTTAATTGGAGATGAAGCGATTCTAGCTCGTCAGCAGGATTTGGGATATTATGTGTATGATTTAGGGCAGCTTTGGTATGAGCATACAGGGTACCCTATGACGTTTGCTGTATGGGCTATTCGTAGAGAAGCTGTTGAAACACATGCTAAATTGTTACATCAACTTCATGAAGAATTTGTTCATAGCAAGAACAAGAGTCATGCCGATTGTAGTGAAATAGTTCAGTACGCTCATAAGCATTTTGGTGGCGATGTAACTTTCTGGGAAGGTTATTTTACTGGATTAATTCATGATTTTACACAGGAACAAATAATAGGATTGGAACATTACTATGCTTGCACGGCTGATCTTGGTCTATTGCCCAAGCCGGTGAAGGTAGCATTTTGGGCAACAGACAACATTACTACTATGTCAACGAGTTAGGTGGATGAAATGAATCTGGTCGATATCTATATGCAAGTAAAAAGTGATGTAACATATATCGAACGAGAACTGGAACGGGCCATTAAACCAGAGTCTCGTGAACTCTACCAATCTTCTACCCACCTTCTAAAGGCAGGTGGAAAGCGAATCCGCCCTGTCTTTGTGTTGCTAGCGGGTAAATTTGGAGATTATAATGTGCAAAATTTATCTCAAATAGCTGTACCGCTTGAGCTTATTCATATGGCCACACTTGTTCACGACGATGTGGTGGATGATGCAAACAAACGTCGAGGCAAAGACACCGTACGTACGAAATGGGACAACCGGGTGGCGATGTATTCCGGGAACTACATACTAGCAAGGGCATTAAGTATTGTGACGCAATTATCTAATCCAGAGATTCATCAAATTCTCTCTAAAGCAATTGTGGAGATGTGTAAAGGGGAGATTGAGCAAGTCCGCGATTTAGGAAATTGGAATCAGGGATTGCGTAATTATTTGCGTCGGATCAAACGCAAAACCGCTCTTTTAATTGCAATTAGCTGTCAACTTGGTGCTGTTGCAACAAATGCTTCGGCAGATGTGGTGCGTCGTATGTATCATTTTGGCTATAATGTAGGAATGGCTTTTCAAATCACAGATGATATCTTAGATTTTACAGGAACAGAAAAACAACTAGGCAAGCCGGCAGGAAGTGACTTACGTCAAGGAAATGTCACTTTGCCAGCTCTTTTTAGTGCTTATCAGGGCAGTACAAAGGATATCTTTCAAGAGTGGATGCGTACGGGTGAAATCAACTCCCGTATTGAACAGGCAATTCCTCTGATCCATCAAGGAGAAGGGATTGCTTATTCACAAGCGTTGGCTGAACGCTACATCGATAGAGCTAAACAAGCATTAGCAGATTTGCCTGCATCATCGACAAAAAAATCATTGATGCAAATTGCTGATTATATTGGTGGACGTAAATTTTAGTAAAAAATGGATGAGAGAAGCCCCTTTCTTGTTGGAAAGGGGCTTTTTGTATAAGGGTAGAACTACATGGATGAAAAGATGTATACCTCTTAACTATGTGAAAATAACAACTTTTCCATATCGACCAAATTTATTGAAGTTTCTGCAACTGAGCGGTTGCTTGTACGGTCTACTTCTGATAAAATTTTTGATGGTACAAATATTCTCTACATAGAGGTATGGAGGGGCATTCGAATGGAAAAAACTTTTATCATGGTAAAGCCAGACGGCGTACAACGTAATCTAGTAGGAGAGATCGTTGCCCGTTTTGAGAAAAAAGGCTTTGCTTTGGTTGGCGCTAAACTAATGAATGTGAGCCGTGAAAAAGCGGAGGAGCATTATGCTGAACATAAAGAGCGTCCTTTCTTTGGTGAATTGGTAGATTTCATCACTTCCGGTCCAGTATTTGCAATGGTATGGGAAGGCGACAAGGTTATTAGCACTGCTCGTAACATGATGGGAAAAACAAACCCAGCTGATGCAGCACCTGGTACAATCCGTGGTGATTATGCAGTATCTGTAGGCATGAATATCATTCACGGTTCTGATTCTGCTGAAAGTGCAGAACGTGAAATTGGTCTTTGGTTCTCGAAGGATGAAATCGTTTCCGTAGAAAAAACGATCGCTCGTTGGATCTAATATGACAAATTTCGTAAAAAGGGCCTTCTTTTGAAGGTCTTTTTTTCGTATCGTAGCAGGATTTGGCGAATTGTGTAACGAATGGCTTGGAGTAAGGCAAAAGGGGGATTATACATAGTGGAGGATAAAGACTTCTTGCAATTTATTGCACTCATCAAAAAGAAAACAGGGATAGATCTAGCGCTATATAAAGAGGCACAAATGAAGCGCAGATTAACTTCGTTACGATTAAAGCGGGGGTTTAATAGCTTTGTCTCGTATTTTGAGGGCCTGAATAAAGATCAGGATTTATTTTACGAATTTTTGGATCGGATGACGATAAATGTTTCAGAGTTTTTCCGAAATCCAGGCAGATGGGAGACGCTCGAAAATAAAATTTTGCCAAGATTATATGAGGAATCCCGCCGTTTGAAGCTGTGGAGTGCAGCGTGCTCTACAGGAGAAGAACCGTATACACTGTCACTTGTGTTAAAAAGAAAGCAATTACTGGCGTCCTCTAGCATTTTGGCTAGTGATATTGATGAGGGAGCGCTGGCGAAAGCGAAGCAGGGAATATATCTTGAGCGTTCCCTACAAGATTGCCCGAAAGATTTATTACAAAAATATTTTCATAAAGACCAGATCACCTATCGTCTGGATCAAGAAATCAAAAATGCCGTGCACTTTAAAAAGCATAATCTGCTAGCCGAGTCGTTTGATACAGGCTTTGATTTAATTATCTGCCGAAATGTCTTGATTTACTTTACAGAAGAAGCGAAACATGAGCTATATCAAAAGTTTAGTCGTGCCCTTCGCCCTGGTGGCGTATTGTTCGTAGGCAGTACAGAGCAAATTTTCCAACCACAGCAATATCAGTTTGAGGTAGAAGATACGTTTTTTTATAAAAAGGTTATAAAATCATAACGAAAGATGTATACCAATGATTTATTTATTGAACAATAGCTACTAGGAAGACAAACATTTCCAGATGGAGGCAACGAGTCAATGGATAAATCAAAGGTGATTGAAGCGTATCGACATGGGCTCATCAATTTGCAAGAGTGTGGACAAATTCTAGGAGCGGAAACTCGCCAGCTGGAAAACTTAGTGATGCAGAAGCGACTCTACTATCGTGAGCAGGCTGATCGACTGATAACAATCGATCATCTATAGAGATGGCAGAATGCTTCTCCTTATTGTGAGAAGCATTTTGTCTATTTTTGTTTTCATCTTAGGCTATGTATGATATTATATCGCTTAAAAGTGTTAAAGGATTTGACTGGAGGAGAGAAGAGTGAGATATATAACCGCAGGAGAGTCACACGGACCACAATTAACAGCAATTATTGAAGGAATTCCCAGCAATCTCCCCTTTTCATTTGACGAAATAAACAAACAATTACATCGTCGTCAAAAAGGTCATGGTCGAGGTCGCCGGATGCAGATCGAGAAAGATACTGTTCAGGTCGTATCTGGTGTTCGTCATGGTTACACAACGGGGGCTCCTGTTACGTTGATTGTTGAGAATAATGACTGGACCCACTGGCAAAAGATTATGAGTGCTGCACCTGTGCCAGAAGAGGATGAAGCACGTCGTCGTGTATCGCGTCCACGTCCTGGTCATGCTGACTTGAATGGGGCTATTAAATATCACCAGAGGGATATGAGAAATATCCTAGAGCGCTCTAGTGCGAGGGAAACAACAATGCGGGTAGCCGTAGGTGCTGTGGCACGTCAATTATTATCCCAATTTGGAATTCGTGTAGCTGGTCATGTTAAGAGAATCGGGCAGGTGGTGGCCGAAGAACGTGAAGTATCCTTAGATGAGCTAATGCAAATTACTGAGGATTCGCCTGTACGCTGCATTGACCCTGTTGCAGAGAAAAAAATGATGGAGCTTATTGATCGCGCTAAAGAAGAAGGCGATTCTTTAGGTGGAATTGTAGAAGTGATTGTGGAAGGTGTACCTATTGGTTTAGGTAGTTATGTGCAATGGGATCGCAAGCTGGATGCAAGATTAGCTCAAGCCATTATGAGTATTCAAGCGTTTAAGGGAGTAGAGATCGGAATTGGTTTTGAAGCGGCAGGCTTGCCGGGTTCCCAGGTACACGATGAGATTGAATGGACGGAAGGTAAAGGCTACAGTCGTAAAACGAATCGGGCAGGTGGTTTGGAGGGAAGTATGACCACTGGAATGCCAATCGTGGTGCGTGGAATAATGAAGCCTATCCCTACTTTATATAAACCGTTAATGAGTGTAGATATCGATACCAAAGAGCCATTTGCAGCCACTATTGAACGTTCAGATAGCTGTGCTGTACCAGCTGCAAGTGTAGTCGCTGAAGCGGTCGTTGCTTGGGAAATTGCTCGTGCAATGTGTGAGAAATTCCCATCAGATGCTTTAGACGATATGGTGGCAAATGTAGAAGAATATCGAGCTTATACGGAGAGATTCTAATGGAAAAACGTACGTTAGTAGTTGACTTGAATGAAAGAGCTTATCCGATTCATATTGGGGCGGGTTTGTTGAGCCAGACACCTGCCCTATTGCAGGAGGCAAACATCAAAGCTACGCAAAAGTTATTCCTAATTACAGATGCTCATGTAGCGCAACATTATTTGAAGCCATTACAACTTGACTTAGAACAAGCGGGTTACCAGGTTTTTTCCCACATTGTTTTAGCTGGTGAAAAAGCGAAACAGTTTGCTGTCTATGAAGAGGTAATGACAGCTGCTATTGAGGCAGGACTTGATCGCAAATCTGTTGTGCTTGCGTTAGGCGGTGGAGTTGTAGGTGATTTGGCTGGCTTTGTAGCGGCTACATACATGCGTGGAATTGATTTTGTGCAAATTCCCACAAGCTTATTGGCTCATGATAGCTCGGTAGGTGGCAAGGTAGCGATTAATCATCGACTAGGTAAGAATTTAATTGGAGCTTTTCACCAACCCCTGATGGTAATTTACGATGTGGCCACTCTACAAACATTACCACCTAGAGAAATCTCGGCAGGTTTTGCAGAAGTGGTTAAGCATGGCCTGATCTCAGATGAAGGATTTGTGCGATGGCTGGAGGAGCATGCGAAAGGTCTGATGGAGCTGGATGCTGAACTGGTTAGTGAAGCAATCTATCGTGGCTGCACAGTAAAAGCGGCGGTGGTAGCCAAAGACGAGACTGAGCAAGATATTCGCATGACCTTAAATTTAGGTCATACCTTTGGCCATGCCTTTGAAGCATTAACTGGTTATGATCAGCTCAATCATGGTGAAGCAATCTCGATCGGGATGGTTTTAGCTGCCCGTTATGCAGAATCTATTGGAATGGCGCCAGAAGGTGTAGCAGAGTGTACACAAAGAGTACTTGCAGCCTTTGGACTCCCAACTCAATGGCCAAAAGAATTACATCCAGAAGATGTTTTGAGGGCAATGCATCTGGATAAAAAGGGCGTAGCAGGTACACTTACACTTATTTTACCAACATCTATGGAGCATGTAGAGATTGTGCCTAGGGTAGAAGAAAAAGATGTACTACGGTTTATGAGCGAACAGTGGGAGGAATCACAACAATGAGTAAGGTTAGAGGGGTCCGTGGTGCGACAACGGTCATCCTAAATGATAAAAGCGAAATTTTAGAGGCAACAGCAGAGCTTTTGCGTGAGATGGTGCAAAAAAATGAAATTGAAACCGACGATATAGCGAGCGTTATTATAACTATGACAGAGGATTTGGATGTTGTATTTCCCGCTCAGGCTGCCCGTGAATTTCTGAATTGGGAGCATGTTCCACTTATGTGTGCAAAAGAAATTCCTGTGGCGGGTAGTTTAAAGAACTGTATCCGTGTTATGCTACACATCAATACCGATAAGTCTCCACATGAAATTAAACATATTTTTCTTCGGGAAGCAGTTCGCTTACGTCCAGATTTAGTAAAAGAATAGTTGACAGTAGGGTCGAAGGTTTTGTAAAGTAAGAGCAAGTTTTACTAGTTAAGAATGAGAAGGCAGTCAAGAGCAAGTTAGCAGGTTAGTTGAGAGCTGAGTAGAGTTGAGAAGAGATAGGTTGTATGAGACGAGGAGAGCTGAGACTGGTTTCGTTATGCTAAAAACCAACACCCAGGACTCTTTCCTGGGTGTTTTTTGTCGTACACAATATCCCATCTCCTATATGACCATCCTCTTTCTATCTAAAGAAGAGAGGTGTGTTATCCATGTTAGAACCTACATTTCAAGAGGTGCAGCACTATGCATCTACACACAATTTTATTCCGATTCGTCTTACCCTTTTAGCTGATCAGGAAACGCCGATCAGTTTGTATCAAAAATGTACGGAAGAAGCAGCTTTCCTACTAGAAAGTGTGGAAGGAGGGGGACATTGGTCTAGGTACTCCTTTATAGGACTACGCCCCTTTTTGCGGTTAGAAGCTATTGATCAGAAGGTGACGCTTCTCAAAGAGTCGGGGGAGCGAGAGCAGTGTAACCGAAATCCCATGGAAGTGCTACGAGAACTATGTCAGCAGTATAGAGCACCTTCCATTCATGATTTTCCGCCGTTGACAGGTGGAGCAATCGGATATTTAGGATACAATACATTGCGCTATGTAGAGACGCAATTGCCTAAGCACCAGAACCACCCCCTCGATATCCCGGATATGCACGTCGTCTTTGTAGATGAAATGCTTGTTTATGATCATGTAAAGCAAGAGATTCAATGCATGGTTCATCTCAGGGTTTCTGAGGAGGACACAGAAGAATCGCTACAGATCAAGTATGCAAAGGCTGGAGCTCGTTTGGTTGCTCTACGTGATCACATCATGCATACAGCTATCCCGAGTGATTTAAGGCTACAGCAATTAAATAAAATAAGTCAGATGGAGAATTTGGAGTCATCGAGCAAGCCAAGTCAGGTAGGCGAAGTAGCCAAGAAGCCAAAGACAAGCAGTTTGCAAAGTAACATGACTCTCTCAGAGTATGAGACGATGATCTCCAAAGCAAAAGAGTATATTGCCAGTGGTGATATCTTTCAGGTTGTTCTTTCTCAGCGCATGACGATGAAGACGAATGTGGACCCGTTTGCTGTTTATCGAATGCTGAGAACAACTAATCCTTCTCCTTACCTGTATTACCTACCATTGGGATCAGCGACTCTGGTCGGGGCATCACCGGAAGTTCTGGTAAAAGTTCAGAACAACAAGGTTGAAGTTCGTCCGATAGCTGGTACTCGCAAACGCGGAGCAACTAACGAGGAAGATTTGGCGTTAGAGCAAGAATTGTTGGCCGATCCTAAAGAATTGGCTGAACATCATATGTTAGTAGATTTGGCCCGAAATGATGTAGGGAGAGTTTCCAAGTACGGTACCGTAAAGGTGGAAAATCCCTTACATGTGGATCGTTACTCGCATGTGATGCATATTGTCACAGATGTGTCTGGAGAGATGCGTGAAGATTTGAATTGTTTTGATGCTCTTCTGGCCGCTTTCCCTGCTGGTACCGTGTCTGGTGCTCCTAAATTGCGAGCGATGGAAATCATTGCCGAATTGGAGCGTGATGCCAGGCACACCTATGCAGGTTCCATTTGCTACTTTAGCTTTACAGGCAATTTGGATAGCTGCATCACGATTCGTACCCTGCTGTTTACACAGGATCAGGTGCATATACAAGCAGGGGGTGGCATCGTCGCTGATTCGGTAGCAGAACTAGAATATCAAGAAGCGATGAATAAGGCAGCAGCCATGGTCAAAGCGCTAGAAAAAGCAGAGCAACTCTTTCAACCAAAGGGGGTAGCGTTATGCTAACGACCTCCTTGGATAAGATTAGCCGTAAGCAACACCTAGATCGTACGACAGCTCGATTAGCGATGGGTGAAATCATGGATGGAAAAGCAACACATGCCCAGATCGGTGCTTTTCTAGCGGCTCTAAGGGTAAAAGGTGAACAGGTTGAAGAATTGATCGGTTTTGCAGAAGCGATGCGTGAACGGGTCAAAACATTTCCGATTGCTAAACAGAATGTCATTGATACATGTGGCACTGGGGGAGATGGTGCTTCTACCTTTAATATTTCGACAGCCTCAGCCATTGTAGCTGCTAGTGGGGGTGTCATCGTCGCCAAACACGGAAATCGGGCTGTTTCTAGTAAGTGCGGTAGCGCTGATGTGTTAGAAGCACTAGGTATTCCGATTCAACTGACGCCTGAGCAAGCGGCCGAATGTTTGGAAGAAACCAATCTTTGTTTTTTATTCGCACCACTTTACCATGAAGCGATGCGCCATGCGGCTGTACCGAGAAAAGAGCTGGCAATTCGAACGGTTTTTAACTTACTAGGTCCATTAACGAATCCTGCTCGGGCTGATCGTCAGTTATTAGGTTTGTACGATCGTGAGCTGCTGGTCCCAATCGCCCAGACATTAAGTCAGTTAGGAGTATCGAAAGCAATGGTCGTAGCTGGACTGGACGGTTTAGATGAATTAACGATTACGGGGGAAAGCGAAGTAGCTGAATTAAGAGATGGTGAGGTATCCGCGTATCGAATTGACCCAGAGCGTTTTGGATTGAAGCTCGGGACCTCCGCAGAGCTTGTAGGTGGTGACGCAGCAGAGAACGCACTAATCCTCGAGAAAATTTTTAAAGGAGAACGGGGTGCTAAAAGAGATATTGTGCTACTCAATGCAGGTGCAATTCTGTATCTCACAGATAAAGTAAGTAGTTTGCAAAAGGGTGTCATCAGAGCGGCAGAATTGATCGACAATGGCAATGCAATGCGTAAGCTTGAACAACTACGTCAGGTAATGGGGAGGGTTCATCATGCTTCGTAAAATTGTTGAGCAAAAAAAAGTGGAGGTGGCTGCCCTTCGTCAAGAAACAACTCTTCAACAGATGCTTACGGAGATTCAAGCACTGCCAGGTACTCGTGGTTTTGTCAAAGCTCTAACCACAAGTCCCAGGAAGGTAAGTCTAATTGCTGAGGTAAAAAAAGCTTCTCCGTCAAAAGGCATCATTCGCGCTGATTTTGATCCTGCTGCTATTGCAAAGTCCTATCAGGAAGCTGGTGTAGATGCGATATCGGTTTTAACGGACGAAACATTTTTTCAAGGTGATTTGAAGTATCTACACATCATAAGAGAATTGGTTCTCCAGCCGCTGTTACGTAAAGATTTTACTATTGATGAATACCAGATTGTTCAAGCGAGAGCGAGTGGTGCGGATGCTATCTTATTGATTGCAGCCATTCTGGATCGTGAACAAATCAAGCACTTTTATCAAATGGCAGTAGAGGTTGGACTAGATGTTTTAATAGAAGTTCATGACCACGCGGAATTAGAGCAGGTTTTGTCTGTAGTCGATCCCATGCTACTTGGCATAAATAATCGTGATTTGCGTTCCTTTACCACGAATCTAAACACATCAGTAGAGCTTTTAAAACTGATCCCTACAAAAATTCCTGTAGTAAGTGAGAGTGGTTTAGCGACAGCAGCAGATGTGAAGGCAGTTGGGACGGCAGGAGCACGCTCCATTTTAGTAGGTGAGCAGTTTATGCGTCAGCTGGACGTGGTTAGTGCCGTTCGTGACCTAATGCAAGATCAACAGATGAAACCGCAGATGATTTCACGAGGTGAAACGATATGACCGCTTTAAAAATTTGTGGGATTAAGGATTCAAATACATTGGTCTTGTTACAACAGCTAAGAGTGGAATATGCGGGCTTTGTTTTTGCTGAAAGTAAGCGTCAGGTGACAGTACAGCAGGCAAGGACTTTGGTTGAAGAAGCTAGGAATATAGTGGACTCAAACCAAACTGAAAACAAGGCAAGGTCTTTTCCTCGACTAGTAGGTGTTTTTGTTAATCCGAGTTTATCTGAACTAGATCTTACTGTAAATCAGGTACTGTTGGATGTTATCCAATTGCATGGTCAAGAAACGCCAGAATTCTGCCAAATGGTACGAAAACGTTATGGCAAGCCTGTATGGAAAGCGATCGGAATAGGGGCAGAGGAAAACTCTCTATCAGAAAAGCTTGCCTCCTACCAAAATAGTGTGCAAGCCTACTTGTTTGACACGCATGACCAGAAACAAGCAGGAGGTACGGGGAAAAAATTTACGTGGACGCACATTCCCGATCTGCAACGAATGATATCTCCCTTGCCCGCAATCATTGCAGGTGGTATTTCAATAGAGAATGTAGAAACTTTACTTAACAAATATGCACCAGATTTAATTGATCTTTCCAGTGGGGTAGAGACAAATGGTGTGAAGGATGCTCACAAAATAACAAAATTAGTAGAAAGGGTGAAGCAGTATGGCACAAGCTACGAATGTACGAGATGAGTCTGTCCTGCAATCAGGCAGATTTGGTGAATATGGGGGCAGATTTGTTCCTGAAACCCTAATGAAAGCTTTAATCGAATTGGAGAAAAGCTTAGTGGAAGCGTTGGAGGATGAGTCCTTTCATGCAGAATTAAATCAGTTTCTTCGCTACTATTCAGGCAGACCGACTCCCTTTTATTATGCGCAACGTTTGAGTGAGCATCTGGGAGGGGCCAAAATTTACTTAAAACGAGAAGATTTAAATCACACTGGCGCTCACAAATTAAATAATGCCTTAGCGCAAGCGTTACTAGCTAAGCGAATGGGTAAGCAAGCAATTATCGCGGAAACAGGAGCCGGTCAGCATGGGGTAGCAAGTGCGACTGTAGCAGCACGTCTGGGACTTTCGTGCAAGGTTTTTATGGGCGCAGAGGATATTAAACGACAGGAGTTAAATGTGTTTCGGATGAAGCTCTTAGGAGCAGAAGTCATTCCAGTATCATCAGGAACGGCTACTTTAAAGGATGCTACCAATGAAGCGATTCGCTATTGGGTGAGCAATGTAGAAGAAACTTACTATGTTATTGGTTCGGCGATGGGACCGCATCCGTATCCTTATATGGTTCGGGAGTTCCAAAAAATTATTGGAATAGAGACACGTGCACAATCCTTGGAACAGCTAGGGCGTTTGCCTGATGAACTTATCGCATGCATTGGAGGAGGGAGCAATGCGATTGGCTTCTTCTATCCGTTTGTGAAAGATCAGGTGAGATTGACTGCGGTAGAAGCAGCCGGAGAGGGAGTGGAGACAGATAAGCATGCAGCAACATTGACGAAAGGGAGTCCAGGTGTCATTCATGGATCTCTTACGTATCTGTTGCAGGATGATGATGGACAGGTGAAGGAAGCTCACTCAATCTCAGCTGGACTTGATTACCCAGGTGTAGGTCCCGAACATTCTTATTTAAAAGATTGCGGCAGAGTGGAGTATGTGGCAATTACTGATCAGGAAGCTTTAGAAGCTTGCCAATTGCTCACTAAATTGGAAGGAATATTGCCTGCTTTGGAAAGCTCTCATGCCATAGCGGAAGTCGTAAAGCGTGCTCCACGAATGAGTTCGGATCAAATCATTGCTGTGTGCCTTTCTGGTCGAGGGGATAAAGACGTTCACACATTACAAAACCATCTGAGCAAGGAGGGGAATTAACATGCAACATACGATGACAAGAATGGAAGAGCTGTTTGCTGATCGAACAATAAAACGATTTATTCCCTTCATTACTGTAGGAGATCCTTCTTTGGATGTAACATTTGATCTGGTACACAAGCTAATTGAAGCAGGAGCCGACATCATTGAACTTGGTGTGCCATATTCTGATCCTCTGGCGGATGGGCCGATTATTCAACGTGCTTCACAGCGAGCCTTGGCTCAGGGTGTGAAACTGAAGGATGCTATTTTACTGGGAGAAAGGTTACGTGCATCAGGGGTGAACATTCCACTGGTGATCTTTACATATTGTAATCCAGTCATACAATATGGTGTGGAGCGTTTCTTTGCTGATTTACAGGCTTTTGGACTTGATGGGGCCATTATCCCAGACTTACCATTTGAGGAGAGTACAGCGGCTCGTGTAGCGGCAAAGAAAAATGGGGTACATTTGATTCAATTGATTGCCCCAACATCAAAGGAACGAATCGCGATGATTGGCAAAGCAGCAGATGGTTTTCTATATTGCGTATCCTCATTGGGGGTTACAGGAGTTCGAGACAATCTACCGCCCGAATTGGATGATTTAATAAAAAATGCTCGTGAAAATAGCAGTATACCTATAGCTGTTGGCTTTGGAATTTCATCCCCTGAACAAGTTCGGGCCGTTGCAGATTATGCTGATGCTGTGATTGTTGGAAGTGCAATTGTCAGAGAGGTTGAGAAAAATCTAGAAGCTCTCTCTAGTGAGGAAACGCGAAACAGTGGATTAGAACGTGTGAAAAAGTTTGTAAATTCCTTATCCAATGAGTTAAAATAACAGAAACAAAAAGCATGGGGTGAGGACAAGTGCTACCAAAAGAGCGAATTTTAAGTGTTCCGGTGTACAAACCAGGAAAACCTATCGAGGATGTAAAGCGTGAATTGGGCCTTACAGAAGTAATTAAATTAGCTTCTAATGAAAATCCATACGGTTATTCCCCTGTAGTAAAAGAAGCGATGCTAGCTGCAATGAATGATCTGGCTATCTATCCAGATGGTGCAAGTATGCAACTGCGATGGGAACTTGCAGAATTTTTAAACGTACAACCTGAACAATTGATTTTCGGCAATGGTTCTGACGAAATTGTACTGATGATCTCCCGTGCTTATCTGGAAAAGGGCACAAATAGCGTTATGGCGACTCCGACATTTTCTCAATACAGATCAAATGTGACGGTAGAGGGTGCTGATTTACTTGAAATACCGCTAAAAGATGGCGTCCACGATTTAGAGGCGATGTTAGCTGCAATGAATGAACAGACTCGGGTGATATGGGTATGCAATCCTAACAATCCATCTGGAACAATGAATACATCAAATGAGTTACTTGCCTTTTTAGAAAAAGTACCAGCTAACGTATTAGTTGTACTGGACGAAGCCTATTATGAATATGTAGTAGACGAGAATTACCCACAAACCATACCGCTCCTTGATAAATACAAAAATATCATTATTTTACGTACATTCTCTAAAATCTATGGATTAGCAGCCCTGCGTATCGGGTATGGTATAGCTAATCCAGATGTCGTACAACATCTTAATCATGTGCGTGGGCCGTTTAATACAGGCTCTCTTTCTCAAATAGCAGCACGTGCAGCGATCTCGGATCAAGAATTCGTTAAACAATGTAGTCAAAAAAATCGTCAGCAGATGAAGCGTATCACTGACAAATGTGATGAACTAGGTTTACACTATTTCCCTTCTCAAACGAACTTTGTTCTATTAGAAGTAAAGAGAGATTCTGACGAGGCTTTCCAATCCTTGTTGCAAAAAGGAATTATCACTCGATCAGGCAATGCGCTCGGTCATCCCGGTTATCTGCGTGTTACGATTGGAGATAGCGAGCAAAACGATAAGCTGTTAGTAGCTTTGGAAAGTCTAGTGACGGAAGCTGCTAAAAAATAACCAAATAGAAAAATGATAAGGCAAAAATAGTAATATAAGTAGTGGAGTAGGCCGGTCAACACCGGCTTTTTCTACTATCTATATGTTCTACTTCGTTCTCATGCAAGATATGAGACAGGTAAAGGAGAAAATAATAGAGAGATTCTGTGGAGTGGAGCGGAGAATATGAATAGAACAATTGCCATTCTGGGAGTAGGATTAATAGGGGCTTCCATTGGACTTGCATTGCGTCAGAATCCTGATAACAGAATTATCGGGTTTGACTTACATCAGGAACAACTGGACAAGGCGATCAATAAAGAAGTTATCCATTCAGGAAGCACGGACTTGCAACTTGCTGTGAAGGAAGCGGATATTATTTTTATTGCAGCTCCTGTAGAGCAAATCCATCATCTTATGCAATCACTAGCTCAATTGTGTTTAAAAGAAGGAACAATTATTACGGATGTAGGGAGCACAAAATATCAGGTAGTACAAAGTGCGCACATTTTACGTGAGAAAGGTGTTACTTTTATCGGGGGTCATCCCATGGCAGGGTCACATAAATCAGGGGTAGAAGCAGGAAATGAACGTTTATTTGAAAATGCTTTTTACGTGCTAACACCAGATGAAGAGACACCCTTTGAGCAAGTAGAGCTTTTACAGGAGGTACTAGACCCACTGCGTGCTAAAGTCATTGTGTTACAGCCTGACGAACATGATGAAATCGTTGGAGCGATCAGTCACTTTCCTCATTTGATCGCTGCTCTATTAGTCAATCAAGTATCGAAATATAACACTCAAAAACCATGGTATCATCGATTAGCAGCAGGTGGATTTCGTGATATTACTCGTATTGCCTCTAGTAATCCAAAACTCTGGAGAGATGTTTTACTAAGCAATAAAACATATCTGTTACAGATCGCTCGCGATTGGCAAGAGGATTTTACTGCGATTATCCATGCTTTGGAACAGGATGATGCGAACGAGATTGAGTCCTTCTTTCAAGATGCGCGTGAATTCCGTGACTCTATACCGGAACGACGTCTAGGAGCTCTTCCACCTCTACACGATTTATATATCGATATTCCTGACCATCCAGGTGAGATTGGTAGAATTACCACTTTACTAGGAAGTAAGGAGATAAGTATTACTAACCTACAAATCAGGGAAACACGTGAGGACGAATATGGCGCGCTGCGGATCAGCTTCCGCAATGAAACAGAGCTGGCAAAAGGCATAGAACTCCTTCGTTATTTTGATTACAATGTGTATCGTAGAGATTAAAAGAGGTAGATTGAGAGAGGGGTATAGTCATGTTAACCATTCAACCAGCTAAGAGAATACAAGGGGAAACACAAGTACCTGGAGATAAGTCGATTTCGCATCGGGCTGTCATGTTTGGGGCACTGGCAGAGGGAACCACACGAATAAGTGGTTTTTTACAAGGAGCAGATTGCTTGAGTACGATTGATTGTTTTTCGCGCATGGGTGTTTCAATAGAGCGAGAAGGTGATCACGTAACTGTCCACGGAAAAGGCTGGTTTGGGTTACAAGAGCCGAATCAAAAGCTTGATGTAGGTAACTCTGGTACTACCATCCGTTTAATGAGTGGTATTTTAGCTACGCAACCATTTCATTGTGTAGTAGAAGGAGATGAATCTATTGCGAAACGTCCAATGCGACGAGTGGTAGGTCCTTTACGTGAAATGGGTGCTAAGATAGATGGCCGAAAAAATGGCGAGTTCACCCCACTATCTATACGTGGAGGGGATTTGAAAGGCATAACCTATGTTTCTCCAGTGGCTAGTGCCCAAATAAAGTCTGCTATTTTATTGGCTGGTTTGCAAGCAGCTGGAACGACAATTGTAGAGGAACCAAGCGTATCGCGCGATCATACTGAACGTATGCTGCGTGCTTTTGGTGTAGAAGTAGGACAAGCTGGGAAGAGTGTCAGCGTGCAAGGTGGGCAAAAACTGATTGGTAGAGAGATTAGTGTACCAGGGGACATTTCTTCTGCAGCTTTCTTAATAGCAGCTGTTATGATGCTACCTGAAAGTGAGCTTTTGATTGCAAACGTTGGGATTAATCCAACACGTACAGGAATTATTGATGTAGTTCGTGCTATGGGGGGGACTATCGAATTACGAAATGAACGAATAGTAAACGAGGAACCAGTAGCAGATATCTATGTAGCTTATACAAAACTACATGGTACTGTCATTGAAGGTGATCTTATTCCGCGTTTAATTGACGAAATTCCTGTTATTGCTGTTATGGCTACACAAGCGGTAGGTGAAACGATTATCCGTGACGCTGCAGAATTAAAGGTGAAGGAAACGGATCGAATCACAACTGTGGTAAGCCAGCTAGGTAAGTTTGGTGCAAAGGTTCAACCTACTGACGATGGTATGATCATTACCGGAGAATGCGTCTTACACGGTACGGAAATCAACAGCATGGGTGACCATCGTATCGGTATGGCAATGGCTATTGCTGGATTGGCATCACAAGGTGAGACAATTGTTCGACAAGCAGAAGCAATCGATGTATCGTTCCCCGGTTTTGCTAATTTACTCGCATCCATTTGTCAGCGCTAAGTTTAGAGGATTGGATCAAACAAAGCTTAAGTTCATAAGGGTCTAGTAGAGTAGCTTCTATCATCATTGGTAGAAGCTATTTCCTGTTTATGTATACTCTTATCCAAAACAACCGAGGGTCTTAGTCCAAGATACGTCCAAGGACTGAGCCGATATCAAATGTGATATGCTACAATTAGCTCAACGTATAAACGGATGTAGTGAGAGAGGAGAAGTTCATGCGTCAGCCAGAAGAAAAACAATCAACTTTAAATCCCCAACGCTCGCGTTACAAGCGGATCGGTCCTTGGCAATTAGCCATTACTGTTTTAGCGATAGGGATTGGCATTTTAGTAGATCAACTTTTTTATACGAACTTTTTAGCAACCGTCTTAAAGTTTTGGCCGTTGCTACTTATTATCATTGGAGTTGAATTAATTTTACGCCAATTATTTCAAACATCTGAAAATAGTCCAGGCTGGAAATTAGATGCTAGTAGCTTGATTTTAATGGTTGTGATTCTTATGGGGGCAAACGTTTACCAAGCTTTTTCTAATGGAAACATCATGGAGCTAGTAACGAATCGTCTTTACAAGGGGCCTGTGCAATTTGTTACAGTCATGGAAAACGATTTGGAAGTAGCTGGTATGCAAGCGCTTCGGATTACAAATGATTTTGGTAAAGTTATGGTAGAAGGTTCTTCAGATGGTCGTTTTCATATCCGTGTTGATGGAAATGTTAAAGCTGATTCCAAGGAAGAGGCAGAACAAAGAGCGAAAGATATAGAAGTAAGAATAGAACAAGGCCAAGAAACCAGTATAGAGATCAGGGATAACTACAATAAGGCCCGTGATTTAACATTGTATGTGATGGTCCCAGAAAATACAGAGATTACCTCTGATGTAAAAGCAGGTCTAACAGACATTAAAAAGGTAAGAAAAGCAGATATAAAATCAGATGCAGGCAAGGTTACGGTTTCTGACATTACAGAACAACTAAAAGTTAGTTCTAATGCGGGTGCTATTGAAGCGACAAACATTTCGAATGCAACTCTCCGTTCAAATGTAGGAATGATTACTGTCAACGGATCGGTACAAGGAACATTGTATGTAGGTAATGATGCAGGTAAAATTAATGTTTCAAGTAATGTAGTTCTTAATGGACCTTGGCAGCTACATTCTGATCTAGGGGCTGTTATGGTACATATACCAAAAACGAGCCAGGTGTCGTTAACAGCGAGTACCAAATTGGGGAGTATCTCTGGCAATGAGTTACAAGTTGAACGTAACGGGGCAAGTGTCAAGGCGATGAAAACCTTGGGGGATGGTACCTTTCCTGTCCAAATATCAACTGATCTAGGAAGTATCAACTTTGATACTACGCTTTAAAGGAAAATCCCAGCAATGGAAAGAGGTCCTGCAAGTCAGGCTCTCCTTGCTGGGGTTCTATTTTGGAATAGAAAATGTTATTTTTCGAAAATATACTTACGATAAAAATAGTTTGACAAGTTACTAAATATGGGTATAATTAGAAGTACAGTATGGTTTCTCTCCACTCCTATCCAAATATATAGCACAATTGTGCTACCGTTGGTTGAATGCGCTTTCATTCGATCAACGGCTTTTTTGTTTTTGAAACCAATTGTTTGAAACCTAGAATCTTGGGAATAATCAAGAAAATTGCTCATATGTTGGTAGTAAAGATATTCTTGATGACGAAAAGATTAAGAGGGGGACGAGCATGGATGAAGTTCTCACGATAATTCGTAATGCGTCGGTTGTCACACAGCATGCGGTGAAACAAGCGGATATTTGGATTCAAAAAGGTAAAATTGTACGCACTCATCCGGATACATTATGCAGAAAATGGAGTAGTGGACAAGCTATAGTAGAAATTGATGCTTCCGAATATTATATTTTGCCAGGATTTTTACAAGTATTGAGAACTAATTCATTGAGTTATAGGCCTACCCATTCATATGTTCAACAGATCCAAATGTTGGTTGAACAGGGAATCACAACATTTATTGATACCATTAAAATAGGTAATTGGATGGATGAGTCACAATGCATGTATCAGCTATCACCCCATTACAATAGCCCCCTTGATTATGCTGTTCGAATAGAAATAATGGCTGCTGAATGTCAGTATGATAGGATTCGTCAATTGATTAAACAGGGATTTCGGATCATCCAAATTATGGTATGCACATTAGAAGAAGTGCACCGAATTAACTGGAATAGCCTGTATCCGCTTCTTTTGCAGGGACGAGTGTCACTGCATTTGCACATTTTAGGTGAAACCATTTCCCGAGAAGATCGTCAGACTATCATAGAAGCATGGTTGCAATATTGCCACTATGGAAAGATTCGCACCTGCATAAATGAAAATCAAACAAAAGACGTAATAAAAGAAGCGATTTCTTTTTATCATCTCCAGCCGGTTGGGAAACTTGAAGAGAAACAGAAAGAGCATGGATGGCTATTGAGGCAACTGAAAAATTGGTATTTACACCATTCGCTATTTGCTTCTATAAAGGAGTTAACTGTTCCATCACAACTATGGGCGCGTGGGGAAGCAGAGCGAATCCTGTCCTTAACGGTACGACTAGCTTCCACGAACGTTGCAAAGCTGGCGGGATGCTATCCTATTAAAGGAAGTTTGTTGCCAGGTGCAGATGCTGACTTATTGTTCCTAAAAAAAGACAAATGGTTGACAAATCATTCTATTTCCACTATGCTCATTCTTAGCGAAGTATGTAATCCTGTGAGAGTTATGTCGAAAGGCGTCTTTATTTATCAGAATGGTACCCATCATTCGACAATTGGTGCAGGAAGACATCTGAGGCCGTTACGGCCATATAACTACGCGATGTAACCCCGTCATGGGGTTTTTTCATACTGTTCCACACTATGATAAAAAAGTGTAGTCCCCTGTTTTTCTTCTTAGTTACTCTACGTAGGCTACTTTTACATATGAAAATGGTGAGTTGTAGAACTCATTCCTTCAAGAGCTATGCTGTGTCTGAAGGTAGGTTCTTCATCGCTGAAAAAGTTTATGCCTTTTCCGCAACTTTTGGTGATCTGCGTGGTCTAATTTAGTGCATAGGTCACTGGGGAGTTTGGAATCGCTTAGGAGGTAAACCTAGTCAATGACCGATTCCCAGTTAATTCGCGAAATAAAAGAGGGCAATATTGAGAGTTATGCCGAGCTGATACGTCGGTATGAAAGGAAGATCTTGACCTTTGTTGCTCATATGCTGCGTCAAGCGCATTTGGAGCATATAGCAGAAGACATTTGTCAAGAAACCTTTTATAAAGCGTATAAAAGCCTTCATTCTTTCCGAGATGTGGAAGCTACATTTTCAACATGGTTGTATACCATTGCTCGTAATACAGTATTGAGTGAGCTACGTAAAAGTCGTAACGCTGACGTTTATTTGGAAGACAGTGTCCAGGTTCCGAGCATTTCCTTCGAACGGCTCCCTGAGCAACAATTGTTGCAAACAGAGCGTGAAGACCTGGTGAGACAAGCGATTAATAATCTTCCTGAAAAACAGCGATCGGCGCTTATTTTACGTGAGTACGAGCAACTGGATTACAATGAAATTGCCAAAATCCTCGATCTTACGGTTAGTTCGGTTAAATCTCTTTTATTTCGGGCTAGACAAAGCATTAAATTACAATTGGAATCTTATTTTATCGATTCTCAATTGGAAGAAGCCGAAGGGATGAGTAAGCGATGAGGTGCGATGAGGCACAAGAAATGTTACATGACTATGCACAGGGTGATTTGCCAGAGTTATCGGAGCGTAGGCTTCAGAATCATCTGGCCTGTTGTGATTCCTGTCATTCAAAATATGATGTACTGCTAGACAGTGACAAGTTCATACAAATGCATAAAGATGACTACATAGCTAATCCACCTGCCACTTCGATTGTAGATGCTGTCATGGCGCGCATTTTATCGGAAGAGAAATGGGCCATTCCTATTGGGAAAAAGGTGTTTACTTTAACCGTGCGTATGCGACGTATTGGACTTAGTGTGGCAATGGTACTTTTAATGATTTGTTCTTTCACTCTTTATCATAATTCAGACGACAATCTAAATTCATTTATACCTTATACTGCAAAAGCAGAAGCACTTTCCTCAGATAACGTTAAATCTGAAGTAAGTACAGCGTCTGAAACAGATCAAGATGTGGCGGTTCAAACAATTGATTCTGGCGGTGAAACAGCTGCTCCTTTATTAAAACAACAAAAAGAGATGCGTGTTAATGTGATCACCTCTGATATGGAACCGTCGTCAAATAAGCCGAATTATAGTGTCATTTTAAGCTTTTTTGGAATTTTAATTACGGTTTTGACAATGAGTTGGTTTACAAGAGCCTAAAATCATATAAAATATAGGATGAGGACCGTCAATTTGACGGTCTTTTATCGCTTAGTATAGAAATGGGGTGTTTCGCATGCCGAAAAAATGGCTGCATATCATTGAGGAAGCTGTTAATAAAATTGAAAATGATGAAATGGAACTTGGACTGCAAGTTTTACATAAAATAGGTGAACACGGCAAGGAAATTCCAGAAGTAATGTTCTGTTTGGCAGATGTCTGGTACGGGCTTGGACACAATCAGGAAGCAATTAAGATCATTCAAGACTTGCTAGCAAATCCCACTATACCAAAAGAGATGGGTCAAGAAGCCAAGATTATGGCTGCGGAGATTGCTTTAGACGAAGCAGATTACGATGCTGCCCACGAATATCTGTATGCTCTTAAAGAAGATGGCTATGATGAGATTCAATTGTATCTACTACTGGCTGATTTGTATGCTATGCAGGATTTAGAAGAAGTTGCTGTTAAATATTTGAAAGTAGCTCATGAACGTGATCCAGATAATGAAGAATTACGAGCTGCTTTAAGTGAAATGCATATGAAAACAGGTGAAGTACAGGAAGCGATAAACCTGTTGGATGAGATTTCTGAAACCACATTCCATGCGCTTGTATTAAAAGCACGCACATTTGCACAGCAGGGTCAATTTGAAGAAGCCTATCAGCTATATACAAAGGCAGTACAGTACGAGCAATTGCCAGAAGTTGTATATGGCTGTGCGTTGATGTCTTTTTATACCGACAAATGGGAAGAAGCGGAGCAATATATTCAGTTATTGATAGCAATTGACGAAGAATATGTGACTGCATATCCGCTTCATAGTGATATTTTGCTATCCCAAGGAAAGACAGAAGCAGCCATTGACGCACTGAAAAAGTATGTAGACCTATCTGGTTTTGATGTAGAACATATCCGCCGCTTAACAGCTCTTTTAATGCAAGCTGGTCGCTATGAAGAATCGAAAGAATATCAGAAGTTACTGGAGCAATGGGATTTACAAGAAGAGACAAGTGAAGAATAAAAAAAGCAGTTTTATTTTGAAAGCACGTAAGATAAATGTCTGCTTTAAGCAGTAGTCCTCCATTTCTTATGCCATTTTATATAAAAAAGCACAGCGAAAGCTTGTGCTTTTTTATTTGTGGTACACCCTCCAAAAGGTTATTTGCTTTCGAGTAACTATTTCATGTGTATCCCAAGTTTTCTTACCAAAATTGTTTCAACAGGTTTAAGCCTAGAATGAACTGGGCAACAATGGAAATAAATCTGCAAAGTAAGAAGGGATGCGCAATGAAATTAGCTGAAGTACTCGTTTACGCTGATATTAACCAATTACATCAGATTGCGAGACATTATGGTTATCAGTGCGATCCGCATTCGAAAAACGAGTTGGTCACTACTTTAATGACCGGGCTGCGACATCAAAAGACAATACGAACGGAACTAGAGCAGCTTTCTTCGGCTGATCTGCACTTCCTGTTGCTGTTATTTCTGGATAAACGCGAGCGTTTTACACTCGAAGATTTATTGGCAAAAGCAGCAATTGCACAAGTGGAGGAGTGTGAGGAAAAGAAGGAAGAGGCACGTAAAAAAGTAGCGTTTGCCTTGAAAAGAGGATGGATTTTTCCAGCGAAGGGCAGGTTGCAAGGACAGTTCGAAATCCCTGTTGATATTCGAGAGCTGTATGTACAAACATGGATACGGTACTTGCCTGGAGTAAATGTCCAGAGTGAGGTGCCTAGCGCTTATCGTGATGAAGGAACGGCTTTATTAGATGATATGCTGATTCTGCTCCGTTTCTTGCAAAATGAGCCTGTTCCTCTTACTCAGGATGGAGGCATGTATCGGCGCTATCAGGTGCAGCTATTTAATTTTTTAAGCGTAAAAGAGGAACCGCTTGCCCCACAGAAATGGCGTTTTGGATATGGATTGCATTTTGACCTATATCCAGATCGATTCTCGCTTCTTTACGATTTTTGTTACCATAAAGGATGGATTGCTGAGGATGGAAAGCAAGTTTATATCACCTCAAGTGGTTTAGAGCTACTCCAACAAGGAATTAGCCCGCTTACTCACCATGAATGCATCCGTTTTTGGTTTCGTTTATATAAACGAGCGATTCCTAATCTCCCCTTGTTGGTCCAGTTGATAGCAATGTTGACTTCTAATCAATGGTATTCTTCACAACAGCTATCCGATTTGCTACTTCCTTGGATGAAGCCTTTCTATTATGACAAACGCGAGGAAATCCTATCGAACCGCATCTTAAAGATGATGGTCCATGTTGGATTACTTAAGGTAGGACAATCGAAGGCAGGCGAGTGGGTTTATGAAAGAACGGACGTTTGCGAGGTTTGGCTGCGAGATTATAACGGTTTTGTCGATACCACCATATTAATGAAATGAGGGACTAGTCATGGAACAGTCCAAGTACTTGGGCAATGGTTTTATGTCGGGATTGCTATCGGAGATCATGATTGATCAGCAGGTGCGACAATTTCGCAAGCGCACACTATATAAAGAGATAGATGAAGCATTGGCTGTAAAAAATAAGGAAAAGTTTTTGATGCTGACAAATGAATTGAAAGAATTACTAACATATGAGATAACTGAAACAGGTTAAAAATGAGGAGCTCGCTTGTCAGCGGGCGTTTTTCCTCGTTTTGGCTTAATAGAACGGGGAGAGGGCGATACGCACTATGCAATGGAATGTAGAAGAACTGCAAGGATTTGAGGCAGTTAGACCTTATTATGATTCAGCAATTTTGCCGCATTACATATTTGACAAGAAGCTATCAATCGCTACAAATGCTGCACGTATGGGATACCTCTCTAGCCTAGCTATGGCTGTGGAACAACGCTTAAAGGGAAGAGTCCTGTTGTTTCCCCTCATGTATCAAATTAAAGAGGATACAACAGGACCCAATGAGATTCAATTACCAAATGAATTCGGTTACAATTTTATTTTACGTTTTTCTGGAATTGATGTTCATATACCAGTGTACCCAGATCCAGACACACATGTAGAATTCCTAACGATCAGTGATGAAGATTTGGAGTCAGAGATTCGTTTTCAAATTACAATTGATGTTTTATACCAAGAGATTTTGCAAATTTGGCAAAATCATAAAAAATAGACCAGCTTATAGAAATGTTAGAAAGGGAACTTGCTTTTATTCAGGCATGAAAGATTTTGGGTGAGTAATCCCTTTCTTTCCAATATCAGGGTAGAAAAGGGACTGAAACGCAAGAGTTTTTGGATAATTATTCCTTTTTAACCCTGATTTGTGTGAATTGTGTTGAATTTTTGACAAAATCTTAACATTATCAGTATTTTCGCAAAGCAATGGTTACTCCAAAGAGTCATATTATTGACATTACTTGAGGGGTTAGCTATTATTGGTCTTGACCTAGTGTTTCCTATATGCATGTAGTCGAAATTTGAAAGAAATCTAACAGGATAAGGAGGGAAATAGATGAGCAAAAAAGAAATTTCCAGACGTACGTTTCTAAACTATGCACTCATGGGAACTGGTGGTTTCTTGGCTGCAGGTATGATCACACCGATGATCCGCTTTGCCATTGATCCTGTGCTGAAAACTTCGGCTGCTGGAGATAAAGTTGCGGTTGGAAATGTAAGCGATTTTGGGCCGGAACCAAAGAACGTGAACTTTTCTCTTCATACCAAAGACGGTTGGTATGAATCGGAAACGCCAATGTCTGCCTGGATTCGTAAACTGGAAGATGGCAAGCTTTTGGCATTGTCCCCTATCTGTAAGCACTTGGGCTGTACCGTGAGCTGGAATTCTAGTGAAGATTTTAAAAACGAGTACTTTTGCCCATGTCACTTTGGTAGGTATGCAATTAACGGAGAGTACATTCTGAATACTCCGCCAACTAAATCGCTCGATGAGTACGAAGTAGAAATTAAAGATGGTAAAGTTTACTTAGGTAAAATTGTACCAAATCCACGTCCAGGGGTGAGCGGATAAAATGATACAAAAAATGTATGATTGGGTGGATGAGCGCCTAAATATCACTCCTATGTGGCGTGATCTGGCTGACCATGAAGTACCTGAACACGTAAATCCCGCACATCACTTTTCAGCGTTCGTTTACTGTTTTGGGGGCCTTACTTTTTTTATTACTGTAATTCAAATTCTATCTGGAATGTTTTTGACCATGTATTATGTTCCAGACATCATTAATGCTTATGAGTCCGTAAAATACTTACAAACTGAGGTTGCTTTTGGTGTAATCGTTCGTGGTATGCACCATTGGGGCGCAAGTTTAGTAATTGTCATGATGTTCCTACATACCTTACGTGTCTTCTTCACAGGATCTTATAAAAAACCACGAGAATTAAACTGGATTGTAGGGATGTTAATCTTCTTCGTAATGCTTGGTCTTGGTTTTACTGGGTATCTGTTACCTTGGGATAACACAGCGTACTTTGCTACAAAAGTAGGGCTTCAAATCGCTGACTCTATTCCGATAATTGGACCTTATGCGAAAAGTTTGTTAACAGGTGGAGAAATTGTAGGAGCGCAAACGCTTACTCGTTTCTTTGCTATCCATGTATTCTTCTTGCCAGCTGGCTTGTTGGGATTATTGGGTGCTCACTTTATTATGATACGTGTACAAGGTATTTCTGGACCTCTATAAAACTAGTCTTCAACAATAGGAGGAATTAGCATGGCAAAACAAGATAAGAATGCTACCTTCGTTGGAGACTCTCGGATCTCAGCGAAGCGCATGCCAAATGTGTCACCTTCGTATTCTGACTATCCAGGAACCACTGAACCGTTTTGGCCAAACTTTCTGTTAAAAGAGTGGATGGTTGCTGCGGTTTGTTTGCTTGGTTTCTTGGTGTTAACGGTTTCACATGAATCACCTCTAACAGCGAAAGCTGACCCAAATGATACTTCTTTTATTCCAGTACCGGACTGGTATTTCTTGTTCCTGTACCAATTATTGAAATATCCATGGGCAGCAGGTGATCACGTACTGCTTGGCGTAATTGGTATTCCTGGTATTGCTTTTGGTGCCATGATTCTAGCGCCATTCTTAGATACAGGTAAAGATCGACGTCCAATTCGTCGTCCTATTGCAACTGGACTTATGCTACTGTCCTTGTTCTCCATCTTCTTCTTGACTTGGGCAGCTCATGACGAACATGAAAAACAGGTAGCTAAGCTAGGTGGCGGCGGTGGAGGAGGAGCTCCTGCTGCTGCAGCAAAGGCTGATCCAAGCTTTAAAGCTGATCCACTATGGGCAGCAAATCAGTCTTGTATTGGGTGTCATGGTGGAAATCTTGAAGGCGGGATGGGACCTAATCTACAAAAGATTGGTTCGACTCTAGGTGCTGAAGATATCCACAAGACGATTGTAGAAGGTAAAGGTGGTATGCCAGGTGGTATGTTTAAAGGATCGGATGAAGATCTGAAAAAACTGGTAGATTACCTCGCAAGTTTGAAATAACAAAGGACCAAAGCTGGCTGATGATCTCGGTCAGCTTTTCCTATTTGTAGGGGGGGTTATACATATGAGACAGTTCGACACTCAACTGTAACACAATTCTTACAAACGTGTGGACATTGGTTGCAGATGTATGTTGGTACATGTAAACTAGAGAGGTATCTTTTTACAGCTAATAGGGGTGACGTAAGGAAATGAAATGGATGTGGCTCTGGTTTCTAGGATCATTAAAAAAATCGTGGTTTCTCTGGACCTTGTTCTTCATTAACTTTTTAGGGACAATCTACGGTTTTTACTGGTATAAGGACCAACTTGCAGATGTAGCTGCCTATAATGCGCCCTATTTGCTGTTATTTGTCCCAGATAGCCCTACTGGGAGCGGACTATTTACTCTGGTTATCTTAATGTACATTTTGGGTCGAAACGTTCCAATATTGGAAGCGGTCGCATCAGTTACGAACTTTAAGTACGGGATGTGGGCAGTTGGAGTTATTATTGCAGGCTGGTCTCTTGGTAACGAGGTTCATTGGCAAGATCTGATGCTTTTAGCGTCCCATTTGGGCATGGCAGTGGAGTCTATGCTGTATGCTCGCTACTATCAAATAACTTGGTTGGGGCTTGGAATAGCAGCGCTTTGGGTGTTAAATAACGATTTTCTCGATTACGTAATGGAAATTCACCCGTATCTACCAACACCACTGGTTCCATATACCGGCATTGTGGGCTTATGTACGGTTGTTTTAAGCTTGCTCTCCATTGCTATTATTTATTATTTACATACACGAGCGAATAAAAATCAGGTCTAATCTTGTCCTCCATTCCATAGTCTGTACTATGGGAAAGGAGGTTTTTTTGTGCCAAAAAACATCAGAATGTTGCTACTCTTATTGGTAATGGGATTTCTATTAGCCATGCCGATTAGTTACTTTGTGACAAAAATGAACCAGCCGCCAGAAGAAAAACATTTGGCTGAATTAGATAAGGTGGCAGGGGAAATGCTACGAGCAACTGAAAAAGGAGATTATGACACGGCCAAACTAAAAATAGAGAGGTTAGCTTCTCAATTTCCCAACGAAACCCTTCCTATATCTTTACGGATTGAAAGTCTCAATGCTGTAACACAGTCCATTTTATCAGCCAAAAAAGCTTATGCAAGTCCAAAAACGACAGAAAATCGGTTGTTGTGGCATGCGACGCAGGTGAGAGTAGCTGTAGATGCGCTGAGTCATCAACGGAGTCCTATGTGGCGCACCTACTATAACTCCTACTCAAAGCAGATGCAGAACTTATTGCAAGCCGCTGTCGAACGAGATACTGAAACCCTTCGAGCACAATATGAGGAAAATTACCAATTATATTTAGCGCTACGGCCTGCAATGACAATCCAGTTAAAAGAACAGGCAATGGATAAGGTTACACGAAAATATGAAGAGATAGCGAAACATCTACTTAATCAGAAGCTGGATTGGCAGATGATGCGTTCCTCTATCAGAGAACTGAGTAGTACGATGCAGGAAGCGTTTGTTGGGGAAGACCAGACTGCTGTGGGTTCATTCATGGACAATCCAGAATCAACGTATCGTCTGATGGTGTGGATATCTACATTGGTGACTGTTTCACTAGCTTATGTAGCATGGATAAAATACTCTGCGATGAAGCAACGAAGGATCTGAATCCAGGATTGAGATATATAAGATTAATGATGGAAAAGGCCTACTCATGTTGAGAGTAGGTCTTTTTGAAGTACCCATGCATCCATACTTCTTATATTAGTCATTACCTGTATAGAGAATCACAGGTATAACATGAAGCATACAAAAGTCTAGTTAATATAGGAAAAGTAGCTTTTTATGTTTGTCGCAAGGGCTTTTTATTTTCATCAAATGTAAAACCTTCACCTAAAACTTCGTGAACCTCGCTCACAATAACAAAAGCATGAGGGTCAATTTCATTCATAAGATTTTTGAGGCGAGGGACTTCATTTCTGCTGACAACACAGTAGACAATCTCCTTTTCCATACCGGAGAAGGCACCTTTTCCATTTAAAATCGTGACACCCCGTCCTGTGGTCAAAATTTCCTGAGCTATTTTTTGGGGGTTCTCCGATACGATCATTAAAGCTTTGCCAGCATACGCACCGTCTTGGAAAAAGTCTATAACCCGTGCAGCAATATACACACAGACTAACGTATACATAGCGTTTTGAATAGATAAGTAGATCAGAGATGCACCGACTACTAGGATATCACCCATGAGTAAGGTACGGCCCATACTGATTCCGAACATCTTGTTTAATAAACGGGCGATAATATCGACGCCCCCTGTCGTTCCACCATAACGAAAAATGATACCTAGACCGCTACCGATTGCAACTCCGGCAAATAAAGTGGCAAGCAAAGTGTCGCCCAATTTTTCATAATGTAAAATCATGCCAAATAATGAAAGCGAAACTGATAAAGAAACCGTTCCAACGACGGTGTAAAAAAAGCTGACTTTCCCTAACAAACGATACCCAATAAAAAATAAAGGAAGATTGAGTAATAGATAAACAATTCCCTGATCAATAGCTGGAAAGGCTAGTTTGATCAGAATGCTGATCCCTGTGATACCGCCTTCTGCCAGTCCGTTTGGAATGTTAAAAGCGTTAATGCCAAAACCCATGATGATAGAACCGATGATAATTGCTAATATGTTTTTCAAATGCAATTTCATGAAGGGAAATCTCTCCTTTTCCGGTAAATCAAAAGGTAGCAAACATGCTGACTGTACACAGGTAGGAAAAACTTGCCTGTAACCCTAATCAGAGTCATTATAAAGGAGGTTTTTTGCCTTGTCTATTTATGATACACTTTAGCCAATAGGTTTTTTGATTAATTTGCTTGCTTACATAGTTTGCTCGGTTTTGGGTCTAGTATGAGGGAGGAAAAAATGGATAATAAAAAAACATTACAGGAAATTCAAGAAGAAGTAGATCAGTATATCTCTCAGTTTAAAGAAGGATATTTTTCTCCATTAGCTATGTTGGCTCGCATGACTGAGGAAGTAGGAGAGCTCGCTCGTGAAATCAATCATTATTATGGAGAAAAACCTAAGAAATCAACTGAAGCAGAAAAAACAGTTGAAGATGAACTGGGGGACGTTTTCTTTATTGTCTTATGTTTTGCCAATTCTCTTGGTATAGATTTGCAGGAAGCATTTGATCGCATTATGCACAAATTTAATACTCGTGACAAGGATAGATGGACCAGAATTGAAGAGTAGGAGAGGGTAGGATGGAAAAGATAATTCGCGTTGCCGTAGCTGGCGCCAAAGGAAGAATGGGGCGCGAAGTGGTTAAAATGCTTGAACAAGATCCCTCTCTGGAGTTTGTTGCTGGGATTGATTCACAGTTGACAGGTGTAGATGTGGGTGAGGTACTAGGAGGAAAGCCAATAGGCGTACCAATGATTAATTCCTTGGAAGAAGCCTTACTAGCTTTTAAACCAGATGTTGTCGTAGACTTTACTACGCCTTCACAGGTTTACCAAAACATGCTCCTGTGTCTGCAACATGGTGTGAGACCAGTTGTAGGTACGACTGGTCTTAGTCCTGAAGAAATAGCAGAATTAAATCAAATATGTGTAGACAATGAGCTTGGGGCTATAATAGCGCCTAACTTTGCTATCGGGGCTATCCTCTTAATGAAATTCGCTAGCATGGCAGCTAAATATATGCCACATGTAGAGATTATTGAACTACATCATGATCAAAAGCTTGATGCCCCAAGTGGAACTGCGATTAAAACAGCTGAAATGATTGCATCAGCTCGTAATGACATACAGCAAGGTCATCCAGATGAGAAAGAGATCCTTACTGGAGCACGAGGAGCTGATTATATGGGCTTCCGAATCCATAGTGTGCGTTTGCCAGGTATGGTAGCACATCAGGAAGTATTATTTGGAGCAATTGGACAAACCTTATCTATCCGTCATGACTCCATAAATCGTGAATCGTTTATGCCAGGTGTTCAAATGGCCATTAAGGCAGTTGTCTCTTTACAGACGTTAGTATATGGACTAGAGCACCTCATTGATTAATATACAAAAGAGTAGTGGTAAACAGACAGAATGAGTGACTGAGAGGGGATTTTACATGAACATCGCATTGATTGCACATGATCAGAAAAAAGAAGAGATGGTTCAGTTGGCTATGGCCTATGAGGGTATTTTACAAAAGCACCAATTATTCACAACAGGTACCACAGGGTTGCGCATTATGGAAAATACGAGATTACAGGTAACGCGTTTTTTATCGGGACCCTTAGGTGGCGATCAGCAAATTGGTGCCATGATTGCTAAGAACGAAATGGATGTTATCGTGTTCCTACGCGACCCACTCACTTCTCAACCACATGAACCTGATATTCAAGCTTTATTACGATTGTGCGATGTTCACCGTATACCAGTTGCGACTAATCTAGCTACAGCAGAAATCCTGCTAAAAGCTGTGGAGCAGGGTAACATGGCTTGGCGGGAAGTCTAACAGGAGGAATATTATGGAAGAAAATCACTTAGATATATTAGCCATTGGTGCTCATCCTGATGACGTGGAGATTGGAGCAGCAGGGGTCTTGCTACGAGCAAATCAGCAAGGAAAACGAACGGGTATTCTTGATTTAACGTATGCAGAGCTTTCTTCAAACGGGACAGTAGTGCGCCGTCAAGAGGAGGCAGCTGTTGCTTCTGAGCATATGAATTTGACTGCACGTTATAATTTTGGATTGCCTGATCGTGGATTGGAAGCAAACCGGGAACTGGCTGTCAAGAAGGTTGTCGATCTTATTCGAAAAACTCGACCTAAAGTAGTGTTAGCTCCTTATTTTCATGATCGGCATCCCGATCATGAGAGTGTAAGTCGGATCGTAAAAGAGGCGATTTTTTCAGCAGGTATAAAAAAGTTCGTAGGAGAACGTGAATTACCTGCATATCGTCCTGAGCAATTTTTTTATTACTTCATCAATAGTACTGCTTCTCCTAGTTTTTTTGTAGATATCACGGATCTGTATCCGCAAAAGATACAGGTGCTAGAGTCGTATCGAAGTCAGTTTGAGCAAGAAGAAGGGAGTGTAAGCACTCCGTTAAATAATGGATACATTGAATTGGTAGAATATCGTGAGCGTTTATTTGGGCAACAAGCAGGAGTGACATATGCAGAAGGTTTTGTCAGTGCCACACCGTTGGTACTTTCATCCTTGTAACAGTGGGAGCGCCCGAGTGCCTGTCAGCCGATGACAGGCCATTTCCTGTGTAAAAAAGGGAGGAATTAAAATGAATATTGGTATTACGTGTTATCCTTCCTTGGGCGGTTCCGGTGTGGTGGCCACAGAGTTAGGCAAATTGTTGGCTGAGCGTGGACATAACGTGCATTTTATTACAGCTGGCATGCCGTTTCGTTTAGGGAAGTTTCACCCCAATATATTTTTTCATGAAGTAGAAGTAAATCAATATGATGTATTTAGGTATCCACCTTACGATTTAACATTAGCGAATCGTATGGCGCAGGTTGCTCAGAATGAGAATCTCGATATTTTGCATGTTCATTATGCAGTACCTCACGCGCTATGTGCTTATCTAGCCAAGCAAATGGTTGGCGATCATTTGAAAATCATCACCACTTTGCATGGCACAGATATCACAGTCCTTGGTTACGAGCCGAGCTTACGAGATATGATTCGCTTTGGAATTGAAAAGAGCGATATGGTAACTGCTGTTTCAGCAGATTTAATCCGCGAAACGCATGATTCACTCCAAGTAGACAAAAACATTGAGCTTGTATACAACTTTGTAGATAAGCGCAGGTATTCACGTAAGGATGTAACCGAATGGCGAGCTAAATTTGCACCTAACGGAGAAAAAATCATCATGCACATTTCCAATTTCCGTCCGGTCAAACGTGTGCAAGATGTAGTAGCAGCTTTCCGTTATGTTCGCGATGAAATGCCTGCTAAATTAATTTTAATTGGTGAAGGCCCTGAGCAGTGTAATATAAGGAAATTAATTCAGGATGAAGAGCTATGTGATGATGTTTTCTTTTTAGGGAAACAAGATGACGTAGCAGAAGTCATTTCATTAGCTGATCTGATGCTCCTCCCATCCGAAAAGGAGAGCTTTGGGCTAGTGGCATTAGAAGCAATGGCATGCGGTGTGCCAGTTGTTGCCTCTTGTGCTGGGGGATTACCTGAAGTGGTTTCACATGGTGAATCAGGATATCTATGCGAAATTGGCGACACCAAACAGATGGCTATATATGCTCGTAAATTGTTACAGGATGATATGCTGTACGAAAGCTTTCGCGTAGAAGGACTACGTCGTTCTCAGGATAAATTTAGCTATGACAATATTACTTCCCAATATGAATCATTATATCAGCAACTACTCTCTACATAAAAAACCAACTTTTATTTGCATCAAAGCCAAATGATCGATGTAAGTAAGCAAAGCCTAACGTATGGTTAGGCTTTGCTACGAAATGAAGTGAAAAATTGAGAGAGAAGCACAGCAACTCCTATTAAAATACGCATATTTTAGCACCCCTATATGAAAAGTAGGATTTTGAAAGACAATATATAAGAAAGAAAGGACAGGAGGCGTGTAAATGAAAGAAGAGGCGAAAAAGGTACTTAAAAAATTAGAAGAGCACGGCTACGAGGCTTATTTTGTCGGTGGTTGCGTCCGTGATTGGCTTCTTCACCGTCCTGTTCATGATATAGATATATGTACAAATGCCCATCCAGGAGACATTATGAATTTGTTCCCCGACCATATTCCTACGGGCTTACAGCACGGAACAATAACTGTTAAGCAGGATGGCTATTTGTTTGAAGTAACGACATTTCGAACAGAGGGAACATATGAAGATTTTCGTCGACCAAGTGAAGTTCACTATGTTAATGAAGTAGTGGAGGACTTGGCCCGTCGTGATTTTACAATTAATGCAATGGCGATGAAATATAACAAAGAATTAATTGATCCTTTTTTTGGATTAGAGGATGTAAATGATCATGTAATCCGAGCAGTGGGTGATGCTAGTCGTAGGTTTCAGGAAGATGCGCTACGACTTGTTCGGGGAGTTCGCTTCGCTTCTCAGCTGGGATTCCAGATTGAAGATGAAACAAGAAACGCTATGAGGGATAACGCCCCATTGTTGATTCATATTGCAGTAGAGAGGGTCCGCGATGAATGCAACAAACTTATTGATAGCAAGCATCCGGATAAAGGCTTTCAATATGCTCAACAAACGAAGCTATTTCAGGCCATTCCTGTTTTGCAGCAATTATTTGATCAATCAACAATTCATTTGTGGAGATTACAAACTGTAGAGAGTGTAATGCATAAATGGGTTGTGTTACTTTTTGCTGCTGATTTCAGTTGGGAGCAGTCGCGTGAGTTATGTCAATACCTGAAGATGTCACGTAAAGAAGAAGAAACAATCACTTATCTTATGCAACAAATCATGTTCCTTCAGCCAACATGGGATCAATGTCAGTCTATTGACTGGACTCGATTCATTATGAAGTTTGGCCTGGAACGCTGCTATGACTTGGAAAAAGTGTTGGATGCTTTATGGTGGAATGATCTATCCAAAAAGCAGGGCACACTTCAATCTGCTTTTGATAACATGGCAGTGAAAACCTTGAAAGAATTAGCTGTAGATGGATCAGATATCAGAAAGATAAGTGATCAAAAACAAGGTCCTTGGATTCAACAAACCCTGGAATATCTGTGGGAGCGCACAGTAACTGGAGGACTTACTAACGAATCGGAGACTTTGCTGATGGCGGCTAAAGATTTTATGCGTTGTGACAAAAGCACATCAGGGTGAATGAAATGACTTGTGGTGCTACATGATCGTTCGATGGATGTACGAAAAAAGGAATGGAATCGTTATTTTTTGCGGCTATGACGGAGGAGACCTATGAATATTAAGCAGGAAATATTACGCGCTTTTCGTAATCATCCACAAGAATTTATTTCGGGTGAATATCTAAGTCAAAATTGTAACTGCACACGAGCAGCAGTATGGAAACATATTGAAGAGCTGCGACAAGAGGGCTATGAATTTGAAGCGGTACGCAAATCAGGTTATCGGCTTGTTTCCTCACCAGATTCGCTATCGGCTGAAGAGATTCTGTCTGCAATGCAAACAGAACGAATTGGAAAAAATATTGTAGCTTACGAAACGGTTCCAACAACACAGGCATTAGCCCATGAATTAGCTTCTAAGGGAGCACCTGAAGGGACCTTAGTGGTGGCTGATCAACAAACAGGTGGTAAAGGTCGGTTAGGTCGAGTCTGGCATTCACCAAAAGGGACGGGCATATGGATGAGTTTAGTGTTACGTCCCGTCATCCCGATTGGGCGTACTCCCCAAATGACGTTGCTAACAGCAGTTGCTATGGCTAAAGCAATCCAAGAGTTTCAAATTCCGGTTAAAATTAAATGGCCTAATGATATCTTTGTAAATGGCAAAAAAGTGTGCGGAATTCTAACAGAGCTACACGCAGAGGCTGATCGTGTTAACTATTTAATTATTGGAATTGGAATTAATGTAAATAATCAAGAGTCAGATTTTGATCCGGTCCTCCAAGAGGTTGCAACCTCATTACGCCTAGCGTTGGGGGAGCCATTGAAAAGATCTCAATTTATTCAAGTATTTTGCCGTATATTTGAACAACTCTATCTGGCATATTTGAGCGATGGATTTGGTCAAATCAAGATAGAATGGGAAGCCTTGTCGATGTCTTTACATCGTCGTGTTACAGTCCGTACCCTACAAGCAGTATTAGAAGGTGAAGCAACAGGCTTAAATGAAGAGGGAGTTCTCTTATTACGCGATGATGAGGGAGTCATGCACAAGGTGTACTCTGCTGATATTGAGTATAGCGATATCTAGGAAATTTTGTTATACTGCTTCTGAAGGCTATATCCTATTGGAATAGCACTTCCTGTTAAGAAGTATGCTAGAAAAACAACTGAAACAAAAAATCTGCTCTAAGCCTAAAGGGACCGAGACAGAAGGAAGAAATTCTAATGGACTACGTGCTTTATTGCGTAAACACAACCTTCGCCTGCGGTGCGGAGGTTTTTTGGTATGTACGAAGCGCACTAGGGTACACATTGGAATAATTTCAAAACGGTATTGGGTGTAGGAGACAACGGGAGTGTCTAATGTGCAGGAAAAGAAACCGCTAACGACGTCCAAGCTACGTCAAATGAAAGAAAAAAAAGAGCCAATTACCATGCTTACCGCTTATGATTATCCCTCTGCGAAATTGGCAGAAGAAGCAGGAATAGACATCCTGCTGGTGGGAGATTCCCTAGGCATGGTTGTGTTAGGCTATGAATCTACGGTGTCTGTTACCATGGATGACATGATTCATCACACAAAAGCTGTTACGCGTGCAGCAAAAACAGCCTTTGTTGTAGCGGACATGCCCTTTTTGACATGTCATGGCTCTGTAGATGAAGCCATTCATCATGCGGGTCGGTTAATTCAGGAAGGAAATGCAAAAGCCGTGAAGATTGAAGGGGGAGAAGAGATTCTTCCTATTGTCAAGAGATGTACAAAGGCTGGAATTCCGGTTATGGGCCATTTAGGGTTAACACCACAGTCTGTCCATCAATTAGGTGGGTATAAAGTACAAGGCAAAGATCTTGAATCTGCAAAGCAATTAATCACGGATGCAAAGGCTCTAGAAGAAGCTGGCGCATTTGGTATTGTTTTGGAATGCGTACCAGCAGAAGTAGCAGCGAAAGTAACGGAAGCAGTAGAAATTCCTGTGATTGGCATTGGAGCTGGAGCAGAGTGCGATGGACAGGTTCTAGTGTTCCACGATGTACTTTCTTATGCTTCCAGTCTTACTCCTAAATTTGTAAAATCATACGCTCAGATTGGAGACATGATTCAATCAGCGATTTCTCAATACGTAGTAGAAGTAAGAAGTAGACAATTCCCTGAACAACGACATTCCTTTGCCGCTTCTGAAGAAACCATTCAGCAATTATATGGAGAAGAGGTACGAGTATGATCACGATTAGCACCATCAAAGAACTACGTGAAGCGCTTTCTGTGCATAAGAGTGCAGGGAAAACAATTGGATTTGTACCAACGATGGGTTATTTACATGATGGACACCTCAGTTTGGTAGAGCAAGCAAAAAACGAATTAGATGTAGTAGTTATGAGCATTTTTGTTAACCCACTTCAATTTGGTCCAAATGAGGATTTTTCCGTTTATCCGCGCGATTTAGCCCGTGATCAGAAATTAGCACAGGATGCAGGAGTGCACTATCTATTCACTCCTTCTGTAGAGGAAATGTACCCACGCCCTATGCTGACAAATGTTTCTGTGCAAAACATTACGGAAGCCCTGTGTGGGTTATCGCGACCGGGACATTTTGATGGGGTTGCGACAGTAGTCACGAAGCTATTTAATATTGTGGGTGCTGATAAAGCCTTCTTTGGCCAAAAAGATGCTCAACAGGTAGCTGTCGTTGAACAAATGGTTGCTGATTTACAAATACCTGTACAGATCGTTCCATGTCCCATTTATCGAGAAAAAGATGGGTTGGCAATGAGTTCACGTAATGTGTTTCTTTCAAAAGAGGAGCGATCACAAGCATTAATACTCTACAAAAGCTTGTCTCGTGTAGAAGAGATGATTGCGAATCAGCAAAGAGACGTAGCAGTTCTTAGTAACGAAGTTCGCAATCTCATCCAAAGTCAACCTTTGGCAGAAATAGATTATGTAGAAGTGAAACGTTATCCTGAGATGAGTGACATAGAAATTCTAAAAACTGGGGATAGAATTTTAATTGCTCTCGCAGTAAAATTTGGTCGTACTCGTTTAATTGATAACGTAATACTTACGGTGGTCGATTAAAAGTGTGAACGAAAGCTATTAGATATAGAAAGATTCACATTCAAGGGAGCGAATTGGAAATGTTTCGTACAATGATGACTGCTAAAATTCACCGTGCTACTGTGACGGAAGCGAATTTAAATTATGTAGGTAGCATAACAATTGATAAAGATATTCTGGACGCACTTGATTTATTACCAAATGAGAAAGTTCAGATTGTAAATAATAATAATGGCGCACGTTTAGAAACGTACATTATTGAAGGTGAACCAGGCAGTGGTGTTATTTGCTTAAATGGAGCAGCAGCAAGACTTGTCCAACCAGGGGATGTGGTTATCATCATTGCATATGCGATGATGACAGATGAACAGGCACGCAAGCATAAGCCTAAGGTAGCCATTATGGACGAGCATAATAAAATCGCTAAATTATTAGCGGAAGAAGTTCACGCTACTATTCTATAGAACAAGAGCAGGAAGTACTACCAGCGCCATTTTTGCATAGAGCCATCCCACTTGTGAGACAATGAGACTACTCACTCTGACAAAGGGGGTGGCTCTTGTGTTTATTGAGGATTGGTTTGAGGACTTATATCAAAAAGTGGATCGCATTGAAAAAGAATGGGCTACGGCTTCAACGGAAAAGCAAGAACATCTAATACGACAACTAAAAGAACTCCGAACATGTAGTGACCAGGTTATTGATCTGTGGCTAAAATATGAAGAAAAGCTAAACGAAGCAATTCGGATGATTAAGCAAGCAAGCGATGTAACCATTTCTACTGAAGAAAGTTTGGATGAAGAGAATCAAAAGCTGTCAAAAGTACAGCAACCACTTTTATTCTCTACTCTGCTTGAAGAAGAGCAGCCACAAAAAGAGCAACAGAGCGAGTTATTTGTAAAGGCAGAAGGATTTTACCATCTACGATTATATGAGCAATCCAAACAGCACTTCGCCTCTTTCTTGGAACAAGCGCCTGATTGGGAAAGTGGACGTCTCTATTATGCCTACAGTCTATACTACTGTTGTGATCATGAACTCGCTTTAAAAGAATTTCGATTGTTGACACGAACGGCTGTTTCCCCTAAAGTTGTTTCCATCAGTTACAATGCTTTAGGGTGCATGTATGTACAGGAACAAAAGTGGTTAGAAGCCATACAGGCGTTTGAGATGGCACTATCCGTTCGTCCTGAATATACGGAGAGTAGATACAATCTAGCTATCTGTTATTTGGAGCAGGGTGACACGGAAAAAACAATGAAAATATGCGAGCAGCTATTAGCCGAACATGATCAGGATTGGGAAGTACAAGTTCTCTATTTACGTGCTGTTCGTCAATTATTTGCTCATTATCCACAAAAAGATATAGAGCGAATGCTAAAAATGTATGATCCGAATCGAAATCTGGATACGCCAACTTTATGGGAATTGGCTATGCTAGCAGAACATGCTGGATTCTATAAGCACGCACTCAGTTGCTACAAGTTTCTTTTGGAACGTCAACCATTAGATGCAGGGCTTTGGCATGCGATTGCTTGGAACAAGTGGTTATTAGATGGACCAAAGCAAGCGATGCCTGCATTAAAAAAAGCACTAACGCTGGCACCTGAACATCCTGATTATTTATTTTCATACGGTTGGATGCAACTCGCAACAGGTGAAATTACTTCAGCTCGGATCGCTTTTTCAAAAATATTACATGCAACTGAGAATCATCATCTTGGCTTGCTGGGATTAATTTACGCTCATGAAGGAGAAGGAGCTTATGATCAAGCCAAAGATATAGCTACTACACTTATTCAAAAACAGGATCAGTACTCGCAGATGCTAGGGCATTATCAACTGGGAAAATTATCTCTTCAACAAGGGAATCAGCTAGAAGCAAGCCAATATTTAGAGAAAGCACGCTCCTATAGCGATGTGATTCCAGAGGTTAATCAATGGTGGGAGAAATGTAAGAATACGGAGGACCATGTGCAGGTTAATAGTCAGATAGCAGGAATTTCGACATCAACTGCCGAATGGTAAAAAGAAAAAAACAGTAGCAGCATGTGTTGTGAGTGTCAATAGAGGTGACGATAATGAAGCAGTTCATCGTCGTAGATTTTGAAACTACGGGTAATCAGCCACGTCAGGGAGATTCTATTATACAAATCGGAGCTGTCGTGGTCGAGAATGGACAAATAATTGAAAGTTACTCCACATTTGTAAAACCAGATAAAACAATCCCGCCATTTATTACACAATTAACGGGTATAACGAATGAGATGGTCAGTGATGCTCCTTCTATAGAAGATGTGCTTCCTGATTTATTGCGCCTTTTAGACGGGCGTGTTTTTGTGGCACATAATGCAGCGTTTGACTTGAATTTTTTACAAGAAGCCCTGCTAAGTCAGGGCTATTATCCATTTGATGGGCCTATTTTGGATACAGTTGAATTAGCACGGGTATTATTGCCAATGCAAAGTGGATACCGGCTAGTAGAGCTAGCATCTGATTTTGATATTCAGCATGAAAATCCACATCAGGCTGACAGTGACGCTATTGCTACTGCACATTTATTGTTACGATTGTTAGATATTCTTCATAAGCTACCTCTTATTACAATTCAAGGGTTGCAGATGATGATCTCCTCTTTCCGTTTCGATGTTGCTACCTTATTAAGAGAAATTGAGATGGAGAAGCTAATGCAGAGCTTTCCTGTAGACGAAGCAAACCCCTTTGTAACTGCAACTTCTACACCAGAGGAAGCAAGCAAGTATGATCTCTTTCGGAATCTTGGATTGAAACGACGTAAGAAATGGACGGAGAAACAATCGGAACAACCACCGATCCATTTTTCTTTAGAACCCTTTTTCGAACGTATGGTTGCATTAGATGGCGACGGTTTTGCACTTCATCATGAACACTATGAAAGACGTGAACCACAGGAAGCAATGATGTATGCTGTATACCAGGCTTTTACTGATCAGAAGCATTTGTTGGTAGAAGCAGGAACAGGAACGGGGAAATCGCTGGGATATTTGTTACCAAGTATATTATGGGCCCGTATGCATAAGCAGCCAGTAATTGTGAGTACGCATACGATACATTTGCAGGACCAGCTTTTCGACAAAGATATTCCTTTATTACAAAAAGCGTTGCCATTTTCCTTTCGAGCTGCCCAATTGAAGGGACGAGGAAATTATCTGTGCTTGCGAAAATTTGAACAAAGCATTGAAAGCCAAGAAGGGGCAACACAAGACATACAGCTAGCCAAAGCGCAGGTTTTAACATGGCTTACTGAAACAACTACAGGTGATGTAGAAGAGCTTAGTCTAAGTCCTAGTGGACAGTCATTTTGGCAATCAGTCAAGAGTGACACAGCCTCCTGTCTAAATCGGGAGTGTCCGTGGTTTAGCCGTTGCTTTTACTTTCAGGCGAAACAACAAGCAAAAGAAGCTGATGTGATTATTGTTAACCATGCTTTATTAATTGGTGATCTTGATAAAGAGAACGGTGTACTGCCATCCTTTGAGGTTGCGATTATTGATGAAGCCCATCAACTTGATGAAGTAGCAAGTCAACATTTTGGAACGCAGTTCTCCAGTATAGAATTGTTTCAATTGGTAGAGCAGCTTGGTACTGAAGGGGAAAAGCAGATGCTACTCCTGTTAGCCAATGAATTGAAGGTGTGGCAACCGGCTGAAAAGGCAAGAATAGAACAGCATCTACAACAAGTAAAGATCGAGCAGCAAATGCTAAAAGAGGCGGTTACGAACTGGCTACAACTCTTTTATCATTGGGGAACTGAACGAAGTATGGATACAGGGGAATCACAAAGAGCCACACTTCGATATAAAACAGAAGACTTTAAGAAAAAATATAAAAAGCTTGGAAAATCCAGCAATCTAATTTTACAGAAGTTAGGAAATGTAGCTAAGGAAGTCGAACAGTTACTGAACATTTTGTTGCAGTATAAGGCAGAAATTCCATATTCCTTACAGCGTTTGCAAACGGATGTTACTGGTTTAGTAGAGGAAATCGGCCAAGTGGCTGTGAAACTTCATTTTTTGTTAGTAGAAGAACAGGATGGGCACGTAAGCTGGATGGAAATAGAGACAAGAACGTCTCGCAAACAACTCTTTTTCTTTAAAACACCGCTAGATATAGCAGATACCTTGCGCACGACTTTATTAGAACCAAAACGAAGTATCATTATGACCTCTGCTACACTAACCGTAAAGAATAGGTTTACCTACTTTATGGAGAGAATGGGTTTTACAAATTTACCTGAAGAACGAGTTGAAATGCTCTCACTTCCATCCCCTTTTGACTATGGTCAACAAGGACTCATAGTAATTCCTTCTGATTTCCCTTCTGTAACAAAGGAAGGAGAACACCGTTTTGTAGAAGCCGTCATTGCTGGCTGTGTTGATGCTGTTCGAGCAAGTGAGGGTCGGACGATGATCCTATTTACCTCATATAGTATGCTTAGAGCTGTTTATGAAGGAATGAAGAGCTTATTAGAAGGGGAAGAGTTTGAACTATTAGGTCATGGCGTTGATTCAAGTAATAGAAGTAAGCTGGTACGTCGCTTTCAAACAGGGACAAAAACAGTACTTTTGGGAACGAATAGTTTCTGGGAGGGTGTAGATTTACCTGGGAATGTACTGAGTTGCCTTATCATTGTTCGTCTCCCTTTTCAACCTCCTAATCACCCACTATTGGAAGGACGTTCGGAAAGACTGAAGGCAGAGAAAAAGAATCCTTTTATGACGCTTTCCTTGCCCCATGCTGTTATTCGTTTTAAGCAGGGAGTAGGTCGATTAATACGTCAACAAACAGATCGCGGTGTTGTTATTGTATTTGATACGCGAATTATAGAATCTAAATATGGCCGGATGTTCTTGCAATCTTTGCCTCCATATCAGGTAGAGACAGGTCCATGGACTACGTTACGTGAGCGTATAGCTCCATTTTTACAATAAAACAATGTTAAGCTCGTTATGAATTGATCTACGCTATATAGTAGGAGGGAGGCAGCTCCATGACTACAATCCGATATTACCTATTGCTAGTTACTTGTATAGGCATGATGATCCTTGGATTATCCCAAACAGTTGAAGCAAGTCGACCTATTGCGATTACACATCAGCTACAGCACATCGAGGATCCTGATGCTGTTGAACAGGAGGAAGATTTTGTTGGACTTACCACGACTTTTTTCTCCTTACCAGAAGGGGAGAGTACGCTCATTCGATTTCCAACGGGAAAAACCATGCTAGTTGACACTGGTAGCGAAAAGGATACCGAAAAACTGGTTTCCTTGCTACTTGAACGTCATGTTACAAAAGTGGATTACCTGTTATTGACAAACGATTTACCTACTCATATTGGTGGCTATGATAAGTTAGCGGAGAAAATTCAATTTGATAAGATTTACATGCCGAAATTGACAGCCTTCGCAATTCACAGTAATATCCATATATCTAGGGAAAAGCAAGTTGTGTATGTAAAGGAAAAGGATCAATTACTAGAGGGAAAAGATGTGGAGATCACATTTTTACATCCCAGCGAGAACCTGTTTTTATCACCACAGGATAATTCGCTTGTGTTTTGTCTGACCCAAGGAAAACTCCAATTTTTGTTCACCAGTGCCATTAATGAAAAAGCAGAGGAGCGGTTGCTTGTAAAATATCCTTCTCTATTGCCTGCTGAGATCATAAAGGTTGCGGCACAGGGTAGCAATCAAGCCTCTATTCAAGCCTTTTTAACGAAGGTGGATCCTCAGATTGCCGTTGTGCAAACCGGCATTCCTCGGGAGCAGTGGAAAGACTCCATGCGTGAAGTGGTGGAGCGTTTGGAGGAATCATGGGCAGATACGTATGTCACTAGCCGGGATGGATCAATTACCATTCTCTCTAATGGACAAGATTATAAGGTTTTAAAGGCAGTCAAGACCTCTATACATGATAGACAACGAAGTTAGGAGTGCAATTTATGGGGAAAGTACCAAAAATTTCTGAAGCGGTCGTTCGCCGTCTGCCGATCTATTTGCGATATTTAACAAATCTACAGGAGTTACAAGTAAAAACGGTTTCTTCCCAACAGATGGGCAAAACAATGGATATTAACCCAGCCCAAATTCGAAAGGACCTATCTGCATTTGGTGACTTTGGAAAAAAAGGTATTGGCTATGACGTAGATTACTTGATTGAAAAGATTCGTCATATCTTAAAATTGGACCAAGTGATTCATGTAGCATTGGTGGGAGCCGGTAATTTAGGCCAAGCGATTTCAAATTACAATGTCTATTTAAAAGATAATATGAAAATTGTTTCCATTTTTGATGCGGACCCACAGAAAATAGGCAAAGATTTAGGTGGATTGGTCATTGAACCGATTGATCAAATGGAAGAAATTATTAAAGAAAAACAAATTCGTATGGCGATTATTACGACGCCTGCTTCCGCAGCACAAGAGGTGGCAAATAAACTGATTGAAGCTGGAATAGAAGCGATCCTAAATTTTGCACCAACAACGATTCGAACTGAAAAAGAAGTGAAAATTGATCATAACGATTTGACTTCCAGCTTACAAAGTTTAGCCTATTATTTAAATTAAGGAATCAAAAACAGAAAAAGAGGAGAGTGTCTACGTTGATGAAAATCATTACCAATGCAACCGTAATTACTGTTAATGAACAAAATGAGGTTATTTATAATGGAGCGGTTGGCTTTGACGGGGGAAAAATTACATATGTAGGTAAAACACCTGAAGATTTATCAGCATATGACGAGATCATTGATGGAACAAATAAATATGTAATGCCAGGATTAATTAATACACATGGTCACGTAGGCATGTCCCTACTACGTGGATTTGCGGATGACCTACCTTTGAAACAATGGCTGGAAGATAAAATGTGGCCAATGGAAGGTCAATTTACAGCAGAGCATGTGAAATGGGGTACAGCTATTTCTATTATCGAAATGATCCGTACGGGTACAACTACCTTTGTAGACATGTATGATCATATGGATACAGTAGCTCAAGAGGTGGAAGCATCTGGGATGCGTGGCGTACTTTGCCGTGGAGTGATTGGGTTTTGCTCAGAAGAAGAACGTCAACAGAAATTACAAGAAGCAGCATCATTCGCATCACGTTGGAACGGTGCAGCTAACGGTCGTATCCATACAATGATGTCACCGCATGCTCCTTATACGTGCTCTCCTGAGTATATCCAGCAAATCCTTGAGAAGGCTATTGAATTAAACGTACCATTACATATTCATATGTCTGAATCAAAAGCAGAAGTGGAACAAAACGTTCAGGATTATGGTGTACGACCAGTTGCTCACCTAGAGAATCTAGGTGTATTTAATCACCCAACATTAGTTGCTCATGCGGTTCACTTAACAGATGAAGAGATTGATACGTTGGCTAAATATGATGTTAAAGTAGCTCATAATCCAATTAGTAACTTAAAATTGGCTAGTGGTGTAGCTAGGGTTCCTGAGATGCTTGCAAAAGGTGTATGTGTAAGTTTAGCAACTGATAGTTCAGCAAGTAACAATAACTTGAACCTATTTGAAGAGCTAAAATTAGCAGCTATCCTTCATAAAGGTGTATCCTATGATCCTGAAGTGGTACCAGCAGAAGAAGCACTTCGTATGGCAACTCGTTATGCGGCAGATGCGGTGTTCCAAAAAGATAGCTTAGGATCTTTAGAAGTGGGTAAAAAAGCAGATATGATCATGCTAAATGCGGCTCAAGCGCATTTCCAACCGGCGAATGACCCTATTTCCCATGTTGTTTATGCGGCAAATGGCTATGATGTAACAGATACAATTGTTGATGGGCATTTCTTGATGAAAGATAAAGAGTTAATCACAATGGATGAACAAAAAGCAATCACCGAAGTGAACCGTGTGTTTGCATTATTAAAGCAATAAGATAAAAAAGGACGCTCATTCATATGACAAAGGCTCCTGCCAAGAGCTTCAGGCGGCAGGAGAGAGTAGTGTAGGTGTGTAGATAGAGAAAAAAATTTAGTCCGTCCGTTGCATCTCTGTTTGCCACAAATCTGTAAGTGAGGTATGGCGAACAGAGAGAGTAGCGGTAGGTGGCAAGGTACGAAGCGGTGAGGCCAGACCTACCCAGGATTCATATAAATCATGTTGTTCCCAACCCTGTTTAGGTAAGGAAGGGCTCCTGTCGGTTTGATTCACACGCTCACCTCCTTGTGGTGTACTGATAGTATGGCTACTTATCATGACTCTATAATTAGTAAGTTTTCCACGTGGTTCTAAAACCTTCTTGTATCTCATAAATGTTAGGAGATACGTAAGGGAGGGGTACCCATGTACGTGAAGCAACGGTATCTTTGGTTGTTGTTGCCAATATTAGTATGCTTATTTGGTTTGGGAGCTTTACTGGGACAAGCAACAGACAAGTTACCTGTAGCACAGGAGAGCGCTAATGAATCTATTGGCAGAGGTAGCCGGAATACCGATCAAAATAATGCCAATCTGAAACAATTGATCGATCAACTATTTGTGGAGAAGGCAACTCCCTTTGGAGTCAAGATACAAAATCAATCTTTTGTAGGAAGTTATCGAGGCAATCATTTTCAGCTTACAGGAACATTACAGGGGAAAAAAGTGAAGATGGAACGTAACAATCGAGGTGCTTCGCTCGTCATAGATAATGAACAACAGGAATTAAACGTACTACCTTATGCCTTGTTTACACCATCTGAGCATGCTTCGCTATTGAAGGATCAATTTCCACAGCTACAACCAGTCCCTCTCGTTTCAAGAGATGAAGCGGGTTTGCAGGGGTTTAGTGTTACACTCCAGCCAGATAAGGTAAACGAGCTTTTAAGAGAATGGTTGGGACCTAGTTTTCCGGCAGAAAATGAACTTGTTCAATTACAGCAATCAACCACAATTAAATATCAATTGTGGTATGATGATGACAGAAAACAGTTGAAGCGTATGGTCGTCTTGCTTCAGTTGAAGAACCAAAAGGGCGATAGATCAGATCAACTGATTTTTAATTTTTAGGGAAGTAGGAGAATCATAGTGTGGAAACGCATCTTGATCATTTCAGCATGTGCGCTTGTTGTGTTAGGCGCATCTCTGTATCAGCTACTTTCCAGCTTATTGTCTGAGCGTCACACGTTAGAAGCAGAGGCCAGAGCATTAGTAGCAGAAAAAACAAACATTGCTGAGATTGATACGATAGAAGAATATCGAGGACGGGAAGCCTATATTGTTGTTACCGGAAAAAATAAGGTAGGAACCCCAGTGGTGGCTTGGTTTAGCAAAGAACACGTCACATTTGATTTACTGGAAAAAGCTCTCCCACGCACGAAAGTAAAACAATTAGCGGAGGCCTCCTATCCAGGAGCGCAAATCGAACGCATCGTACCTGGTTTAGAGGGAGAGAAAAGACTATGGGAAGTTACTTTAGTGGACAAGCAAAATCGTTACAACTACGTATATTATGATTTTTTGACCGGTCAAAAAATAAGGGCGTATACGTTAAATATTCCGAAATCATAAGACGACCCGTTCCTTTTGGAAAGGGTTTTCTTACTTTATCATCGGATTTCTTCTATAAGAATGGAATTGGTCGCAGTTCCAACAAATACATAGCAAAATGGTACCATAAAAATGCTATACTTGGTTTCGTAACTGATAACCAAGACGCAATGAACGAACAGATAAAGGTTTTTATGAGTAAAGAAAGGGGAGTTATTAGTGAAATTACGTAAAGTACCTATGTTACTCTCATTGCTTGCCGCACTTACACTCCTCTTCGGTGGTTGGTTTTTATACCAAAAGATGCAAATAGAAAGCCCGTTACGAGAAAAGGCAGAACAACTAACATCGGCTACATTGGTCGATTTCAAGATCAATAAAGACCGCGTTGATATGAAGTTGCAAGTTACAAAGCCAGACAAGTTTGTAGAAGAGTACCCAGAGCTTTTAAAAACACTTCAAGCCTATGCACGAGGGAAGGCTTTTGATATAATGCTTACCAATCAGGCTGATTCACTCAAGCCAGTCTGGAATGAGGGGTTGTTTGGACTAACTGAAGCAATTGAAGGTAAAGCTTATAGCAAAATTCCTACCATTTTAGCTCAGATGAAAGATCGTTATAAACTTGATGCAGCTTATGGTCGTATTGATGATGCGAATGTTTATATTTTTTTGAAGCGGGGAAATGATGAGTACTACCAAATTATTCCTCGCAACCAGTCAACAAGCGAGGTGGAAAACCGTGGGTAGAGAAATATTGTATGGTGTAGTACCAGCGGTTATCGTATTCTTGTTGTTTTTGGGCATTAATATTGGGCCATTTTTGCTGTTTGGGGCCATTTTAGCAGGTACATACTTGTTGTTTTCCAAACAAGGTGGCATGCAGATTGGTTCTGGTAAAAGCAAAAGTGGCAGTCAAGTTGTGAAGAAATCCAATATTACATTTGCCGATATCGGAGGACAGCAACGTGCAAAAAAAGAAATAAAGGAAGCTTTAGATTTTTTGTTGCATAAGGATGCGATTGCCCAATACGGAATTCGTCCCTTAAAGGGTGTACTGTTAACGGGACCACCTGGAACAGGTAAAACATTAATGGCAAAAGCTGCCGCTAATTACACGAACTCTGCGTTTGTTGCTGCATCTGGCTCACAATTTGTGGAGATGTACGTAGGGGTTGGGGCGCAGCGTGTACGTGAATTATTTAAAGAAGTACGCGCATTAGCTGAGAAAAACAATCAAGATAGTGGGATTATTTTTATTGACGAAATCGACGTTATCGGAGGAAAACGCGATGGTCAACAACAACGAGAATATGATCAAACCTTAAACCAACTGTTAACCGAAATGGACGGTATGGCAACAAGTGAAAAACCACGCATACTCATTATGGCGGCAACGAACCGGAAAGATATACTGGATGCGGCATTATTGCGACCTGGTCGTTTTGATCGACACATTCAGGTTGATTTACCAGATAAACCAGCTCGTGAACAAATTTTAACCATACACACAGAAAATAAACCACTTGCACTTGATGTAAAATTGGAAAAAGTGGCACAAGAAACATTTGGTTTCTCTGGTGCCCAACTAGAAAGTGTTTGCAATGAAGCTGCTATTTATGCGATGCGTGACAAAACTGAAAAAGTGATGCAAAGTCACTTTTCACTTGCTATAGACAAGGTTATGATGGGGGAAATGACCGATCGTGAAGCCCCTCAGACTGAAAAAGAACGGGTAGCGATTCACGAATTGGGACATGCTATCGTGAGTGAACGAGTACGTCCTGGTTCCGTGTCTCAGGTAACCTTAACACCTCGTGGACAAGCATTAGGCTATGTTCGTCAAAACCCGATGGATGATCACTATCTTTATACGCGTGAGTATATGGAAGGGCAGATTATGGTTTGCCTTGCGGGCGCAGTTTCAGAAGAAATTTATTATGGTGGACGTAGTACAGGATCTAAAAATGATTTTGAACAAGCACTACAAATGGCCCAAGAAATTGTTCAAAGTGGTATGTCGAAACTAGGGATTATTAATATGCAATATGTAGATAAAAATGCAGTGCATCAAGAAGTACATGCTATTATTGAAGGATTGCTTGAAAAAACGCGGTCTTTGTTGAGCGAACATGATACCGTTTATCGCTATAGTCTACAGGTGCTGTTGGAGGCTGAAGTGTTAAGTGGTGATCAATTTCGTGAAAAGCTGGCCGAAATAGATATGGTAGTAGCGTAACGACCGATGGAGTGTTCTATCGGTTTTTCTTTTGTTGACAACAAAAAAAGAATAGTCATGTTTCTCTTTCCTACATACAATATCGTATTGAAGACAAAAGGAAAGGAAAAGAATATGGCTAAACAAAACCTACAAAAGCAAAATATTAAAAATAGGCAAAAAAAGTCGAAAAAGAAAAACCAAGCTCTGCAAGATCTAGATGCGTTGGAAACAGCATTAGTTAATAATTGGATTGATGATAGTTCCGATTTTTACATCCAGGAAGAAGAGACTTCTATACCTCAGTCAGCAAATGAGGTGGAAACGTTGTTACAGGAGTCTTCCCAACAGGAAATGGAAATCAGTAAACCTAACCGCCCCCAGCCAAAAAAGCGAAAACAACGAAGTCGTCGGAAGCCAAAACGATCTTCTTCCCCCTCCTCCAAGCGAAAATCGACATATCCAGCACTTAAATTAGTAGGGTCAACAAACATTCCACAAAGTCAGCGGCATTTTATTACAAAATGGACAGAAGAAGAAAAAAGTCCTAATGAAGAGACTGGATATTCTGGAGTACCATCCTACTATGAAGAGAGCGGTAGCAGGTCTGTTGCTTTAGAAGCTAGAGAAAGTGATGAATTTTATCCCGATCTTCCCCATCATGTTGCCCAATTTATATGTACAATGCCAGGTGTTTTCGGATTGACCGATCAGCATTTGCAACCATTGTCCGCACTCACTCGACATTTGCAAGATTTTTTAATCACTGAGAAAAAAATTGATGAGCAAATGGAATCAAATAAAACAGACGTTTCCATTATAGAAGATAAACAAGCTAACAATAATCAAAGTAATCATTCTCAGGTATCGTTGGTTCCTACACCAAATCAGCTGGAAACTATAAAATTACAACAAGTTGGAAAAGAGAGCTTTACGTTACAACAAGGTCGTGTGAGAACAAAATTGACAATCGATTTAACAGAACCATTTCAAGAGATGAAGTATGTATTTATGGCAACCACTAACGTACCGTTTTGTTTTGCTGTTGTAGAGAAGAAAGAGTCAAATAAAGTGACCATTGAAATAATTCGCCAAATTGCTAATCGAGAGATATCTGGACAGGTAGAATGGATCGCGGTTGGTGAAAAGGTGGAAAATCAGGTAGTTCAAGATATTGGATAAGAAATAGATAAGGAAAACGAAGAATTTGAAGATATGAACAACAGAAACACCATGGATCCATGGTGTTTCTCATCTATTTTTACAATTGGTTTCTACTAGGAAGATAAATTTCATGATAAAACAAGCGCATTAATGTCTGAAGGTGCTTTTGTTTTCTTTTAACCAGAGTGTTTACCAGCTCTTTTTTTTCCGCATCTGTTACGGGCCACGAAGCAGGTAGCGTATGAACAACTTCTTCGATTAGCATGGATGGAATGGAATGAACTATCTCCAAAGCGTCCCAGAATTCTCGCTCATTACTGACATGCTTTGCAAGCATCATATGAATCGAACTTTTTAATAACCGAATGGGTAATCGTTGCAAAGTATTGGTATTCCAATTAGGAGACCCTAAGATTTCTGCTTGATCGATAAACCACAGCTTAGCAAAACCATCTGCTTCATCTGTAAGGAGTACGTTTTTTTTTGTCCTGTCAACATTGCATAGCCAGTAATCAAACACAATGAGCGGAGCAATGACTTCCGGATTAAATAGCTTCTCTGGTAAAGGTTGATGCATCACATTCACAGCGTTAGGAATGTAGCTAGTTGCAAACTGTTCAGGTGTGTAGAGGAGCGGATCTAGAGATGCTTGTTGTTCATAAAAAGGTTGAGGAAGATGAATAATTGAAGATCTAGGAACAGGTAGTTGTAAAAAACGAGCAAAACAATAACCGATCCACTCATTAAGTAACGTTTTATCAAAGCCGGGTGTCACTGCTTTGACTACGTACTTCTGTCCGTCTTCGCCTGTGATAAGATGAGCAAGCGATTTACCTTCCAACTGACGATGGAAACGCAATTGGCTCATGAATCGCTCCCCTCCTTTTTCACCACTCGATGTAGGAAATCAACATATTGTTTTGCACAGATCGTGATATCAAAATGAGTAGCTACACGTTCGATACATGCTTGAGACATGGCTTGATACATTTCATGTGAATCGAGCAAGCGATACAATTGATTGACAGCGCCACGAACATGATTTTCTTGATAGAGCCGACCATTCTCCCCATGTTTGATAATTTCAGGTATGGAAGAAACACTAGCAGCTATAACAGGTACACCACAAGCCATGGATTCAATAAAGGTATTTCCAAAGGACTCTGCTCTTGTTGTTGCAAGCGTACAACCTCCAGATTCCAGAATGCGTGAATACACATAAGGCATGTGTTGATAAGGAACAATAGGGAACCACCTTACGATGTCAGTTAGCTCTTTTTCGTACCATTTAGTCCAAAATTTTTCCTTCTGCACACTTTTATTACCACCGATAATCCAGAATTCGATGTCGTTTCTCTCTGTTTTCACTAATTTGGCGATTTTAAGCAACATATGCCAATTTTTCCGTTTGTCTAAACGGCCGATCCAACCCACGATTTTTTTAAAATTAGGTCGAGTAAGAAAGGGGAGCTTGGTGCTAGCTTCTGAAGAAACTGGCTGAAACAAATCGGTATCAACGCCATTATGGATTACGGTAATGGGAGCTGAGTTACATAGAATGGAAACCACTCTTTTTTGGTAGGAGGAGGGCACGATAATTTGAACTGGCTGAATACCTTGGAAGTTAGAAAGATGGGGAGATAGCTTAATAATCTCGGGAGTACGTGCTTCTACAATAACTGGTCCAGTATACTGTGCCGTTTTTAACCAACGATATGCTTCCTTGGTATCAACAACAACAATCGCGTCATAATGATTGTCTCTGATAATTTTAATGCTTTCGTTACTGTCTGCTGTAAGATATACTCGAGCAACATCCTGCATCATGTGCATGCCACCGAGATCGGATGTGTATAAGAATTCAGTTTCGATACCATATTTCTTGAAAAACATAGCACGATTGCGCCAGCCAGCATTTACGCCACCAACGGTCAAAAGGCGCCAAATGACTAATATTTTCATATTCTGACCCACCTTGGTGTGTACGTATTCCGTAAAAAGATTAAAGCTTTGTAAATAAGACCACAACATTGCTCTGGTTCTGGTTCTCTATGATTGGTTTGGAATAAGATTGTTTTGATGGTCTGTTATTTTGGATGGTAAAGACATACTTATTTTGAGAACCATGCTTTTTGCCCGTAGAGGGTTGTTCTTTTTGCTCTAGGTAAGATGGTTCATGGAAGAAAGCAAAACGTTTCGATCGAATATGTTGATCCAATCTTATTTTTTCTGTTTCTTCTTTGTGAATTTTACGCACCATACTTTCAAGCTTCCATTCAAAAACGGCTGGATCATGAATGGATAGTAGAGAACGAGTTGCTTCACTTGCGATATTTTCGACATTTTGTAGTTGCTCTTGGGAAATGACTCCATGAATATAACGAGCCAAATTGTCCATTTCGCGATATTGCTTCCACTCTTTATAAAGCTCAGGTGCCATTTTTTTTACGTGGGTAAGAAAAAGAATAGAAATTTTAGTACCAAGACTGGTAAGTAATTTTCGCGGATAGGGATAGGTTCGATCTCGCCAAACGGTCCTACCTACATCTATTACCTTCAGTTGCCCAGATGGGAGTAAGTATATCTGTCTCTTATGATGATCAATTCGTTCATAACCAATTTCTTTAAAGGTGACAAGCATTTGAATTAGCTTTAGCGATAGTTCTTTGGTTAATGTCTCCGACTGTAAATATTCACGCAAATTAATTCCAGTAATCTTTTCCATCACAATGTAATTTCTTCCGCGTTCATAGACGATTGGCAGTAACTCTGTATGTTGACCAAGTGACAGTGCGTAATATTCACGCTCACAATCCTGTATTTCTCCATAAATCTTGACACAAATGTTATCAGTTAATTGGAAGACAGCTCCTTGTCTACCCTTACCTAATAATTGTAACGGAGTCGGATTTATTACTTCCACATCTTGATTTTCTTTTGGGGTTACCCAAATTTGAGCAAGGTATTTAAGAAGATTGGTATACTCCAAAAGCTTCCCTCCTTACCTACAAACTATAGTATATTTGATACCTTTATTAGATGCACCAACTTCAATAGTCGTTCATAAAATAGTCGCTTGTACGTTTGATAATAGTCCTTGTAGATTCTATAACGAAGAACTATACATCCAAATCTATGTGTGATAGGCTATCATTAAGTATTTGGCAGTTTTTTATATCATGACGTTACCAGGAGGTCCAGGTTTTCCATGAAACTTGCAAATCGAGTCACAGTTCTTTCTCCATCTTCTACTTTGGCTATTACAGCGAAAGCGAACGAAATGAAGCGACAAGGCATTGACGTTGTCAGCTTCGGAGCGGGGGAGCCTGACTTTAATACCCCGGAACATATCATTGAAGCAGCTGAAAAGGCGATGCGTGAAGGAAAAACCAAGTATACTGCAACAGCTGGTATTCCTGAGTTGTTACAAGCGATCAGCCACAAGTATCAACAAGAATATAATTTGACTTACAGCACCAAGCAAGTCATCGTGACCAATGGGGGAAAACATGCCTTGTTCAACTTGTTCATGGCGTTGTTAAACCCTGGTGATGAAGTGATTGTTCCTATCCCTTATTGGGTGAGCTATCCAGAGATGGTGAGGGTAGCAGAGGGTGTTCCTGTTTTTGTTGAGGGCAAGGAATCAAACAATTTCAAGGTGACAGCGGAGCAAGTAAAACAAGCTATCACTCCTCGAACACGTGCACTCATTATTAATTCTCCAAGCAATCCTACCGGTAGTATTTATACACGTAAGGAACTGGAAGAGATTGTAGATGTTTGCTTGTCACATAATGTGTTAATGGTTTCTGATGAAATTTATGAAAAGTTGATCTATGATGGGCATGAAGCGGTTACTGTAGCCTCTTTTGGCAAAGAAGCCTATGAAAACACAGTGATTATTAATGGAATGTCAAAACCATACTCCATGACAGGATGGCGGATGGGTTACGCTTTAGGTAATGAGAATTTGATTCGTGCCATGGTTGATTTGTCGAGTCATAGTACTTCTAATCCGACTTCATTTGCCCAATATGGTGCACTGGCGGCATTAACAGGATCTCAAGCCTCTTTGGAAATGATGCGGGGCGAGTTTGTTAAGCGTCGTGATCGTGTAGTCGATCTATTAAATGAAATTGAAGGTGTGACATGCTTAAAACCAGAGGGAGCCTTCTATGTTTTCCCAAATGTAGCTAAAGCAATGGAAAAACAGGGCTTTGCTAATATAGATGACTGGAGTAAAGCGTTACTGGAGCAAGAAAAGGTAGCTTTAATCCCGGGCAGTGGTTTTGGATCCCCTGAGAATATTCGTATTTCATATGCAACATCCATGGAACAATTGGAAAAGGGCATTGGTCGAATCAAGCAATTTGTGGAAGGAAAGTCCCTCTAAGGAGGGGCTTTTTTCCATAGTGAAAAAGAAGCAATAACAATCGTTGAAATTAGTAGAGAGAGGATAGTATAATTGTAAGGGTTATCTGGTACAGATAAATGGAGGTCTTATTATGTCATTAATTACAATTGGTCAGGTCGGGCAACATGTCGGACAAGAAGTTAAGATAGGTTGCTGGCTATACAACAAGCGAAGCAGTGGTAAAATCCAATTTCTCCAACTGCGTGACGGCTCCGGATTTATTCAAGGGGTTGTAGTAAAAGCAGAAGTAAGCGACGAGGCTTGGAACAATGCGAAGGAACTTACGCAAGAAAGTTCTTTGTACATAACTGGAATGGTACGCGCAGATGATCGTGCTCCAAGCGGTTACGAATTAACTGTAACAGGAGTAGAAATCATTCAAGTTGCACAAGACTACCCGATTTCTCTTAAGGAGCATGGGGTAGATTTCTTGATGGATAACCGTCATCTATGGCTGCGCTCTCCACGCCAACGTGCCGCGATGGCTGTCCGTTCGGAAATTATTCGTTCAGTGTACGAGTTCTTCCAAATCAACGGATTTTATAAAGTTGATCCGCCAATTTTGACACCTACATCTGCTGAGGGAACGACTAACCTGTTCCATACGAAATACTTTGAGGAAGATGCTTATCTCTCTCAAAGTGGTCAGTTGTACATGGAAGCAGCTGCGATGGCTTTAGGACGTGTGTTTTCCTTTGGTCCTACATTCCGTGCTGAGAAATCCAAAACACGTCGTCACTTAATTGAGTTCTGGATGATTGAGCCGGAGATGGCATTCGTTGATCATGAAGAGAGCTTACGCATTCAAGAAAATTTTGTATCGCATGTTGTTCAGTCAGTATTAAAGAACTGTCAACTTGAATTAAAAGCGCTAGACCGCGATACTACGAAATTAGAAAAAGTAAAAGCACCATTCCCACGTATCACTTATGATGATGCGATCAAGCTCCTACAAGAAAAAGGTAGTGAGATTAAATGGGGCGATGATTTTGGTGCACCAGATGAAACAGCGATTGCTGAACACTATGATATGCCTGTCTTCATTACGCATTATCCTACTGAAATCAAGGCATTTTATATGAAGCCACACCCAGATCGTCCAGAAGTGGTTCTTTGTGCAGACTTGATTGCTCCAGAGGGCTATGGAGAGATTATTGGTGGTAGCCAGCGTATTGATGATCCAGAATTACTAGAAGCACGTTTCCAAGAGCATAGCCTCTCTGAAGAAACTTATAAATGGTATATGGACCTACGTAAATATGGAACAGCGCCTCACTCTGGATTCGGTTTGGGTTTAGAGAGAACAGTGGCATGGATCTGTGGATTGGATCACGTTCGTGAAACAATACCATTCCCACGTTTATTGTACAGACTATATCCGTAATAGATTATTTATCTATAAATGAATTTGATCAATTTCTTTACATGCTAAAATAGTATAAAAACCTCTTGTTTAGAGTATGAACAAGGGGTTTTTTCCTGTTTTTTAATGTTTAAAACTACTTTGTGTAACGAAAAAACGGCTGTAAATGTAGAAAATATGAAAAAACAGTTGAATATGAGAATGAAAATCATTTATAATACTCATTGGATGATGGTTAATGAAAATCAATCTCATTTGTAATAATATGTAATATAAATAAATACATAATTGATCGATAACACGAAACTAGAAGTATTAAATCCTAGAGAAACACACATCAGTTGCTAATGTCATACGGGGGGAACTATGAAAAAGAGATACTTATTTTTAGCATTAATCATTCTATCCATGTGTTCCTTGTTTATCGGGGTCAAAAACATTACTCCGCTTGACATTCTAAATTTTAAAAATGAGCAAGTTGAAATTTTCTTAATCAGCCGTGTTCCACGATTAATTAGTATTATTGTGGCTGGAATTAGTCTAAGTATTTGTGGCTTAATCATGCAGCAAATTACTCGTAACAAATTCGTTTCTCCCACTACTGCTGGAACTATGGACTGTGCTAGATTAGGCGTGCTGGTATCACTCATGGTATTTACTACAGAGAGTCCTATCGTAAAAATGATCGTCGCGTTCATATTTGCCCTAGGTGGCACCTTTATTTTTATGAAAATCCTTAAAAAAATTAAGTTCAAAGACAATATCTTTATTCCATTAGTAGGTATCATGTTTGGTAATATCATCAGCTCTATAAGCACTTTCTTTGCTTATAAATATGATCTGATACAAAATATATCCTCTTGGCTACAAGGTGACTTCTCCATGATCATGAGAGGAAGATATGAACTTTTGTATATTAGTATTCCGCTTGTAATTATTGCCTTTATCTATGCGAATAAGTTCACGGTCGCTGGGATGGGGGAAGAATTCGCGGTTAATTTAGGACTCAACTATCAGCGTGTGATCAATATTGGATTAATCATCGTCGCTATGATTTCTTCCTTGGTGTTGCTCACAGTCGGAATGATTCCATTCCTTGGTTTAATTATTCCTAATATCGTTTCCATCTATCGTGGGGACAATCTACGGAACAGTTTACCGCATACAGCCTTACTCGGAGCCGTTTTTGTCCTAGCATGTGATATATTAGGGCGTATCGTGATTTTTCCTTATGAGCTCTCGATTGGACTTATGGTCGGAGTTATCGGCAGTGGAATCTTCCTGTACTTACTCATGAGGAGAAATGCATATGCAACAATGTAGAAGAATGTTGAGCGTCCTTGCGATGATCGCACTCGTCTTGATCGGTTTATTTATCTTCTACAAGATGAATGCGAATAATTGGGATTATGTTCTTCCCAAACGTAGTAAAAATGTACTTGCCATCATATTGACTGGGGGAGCGATTGCGTTCTCATCTGTTGTGTTTCAAACCATAACGAATAATCGAATCTTAACTCCTAGCGTCATCGGATTGGATTCGCTCTATATGTTTATTCAGACAGTGATTGTTTTCATATTTGGTTCTATGCACATTACAATCATGAATAAAAACGTTAACTTTATTCTTTCAGTGGGTCTCATGATTGTGTTCTCAAGCATTCTATTTAAAACATTGTTTAGAGGTGAGGGCAGGAATATATTTTTCTTGCTTTTAGTGGGGATTATCTTTGGAACCTTTTTCTCCAGTTTATCCTCTTTTATGCAAATGTTAATTGATCCAAATGAATTCCAGATCATTCAAGATAAAATGTTTGCTAGTTTTAACAGTATAAACACAGATATCTTGATTTTATCTGTGATCGGAATTGCCTTAGCTGGTGGTTATGTCTTTAAACAGTTGAAATTCCTTGATGTCTTATCATTGGGAAGAGATCAAGCGATTAATTTAGGAATTGACTACGAGCGAGTCGTTAAAAGATTACTGATAGTGATTGCGGTGTTGGTTTCCATTTCAACCGCATTAGTTGGTCCGATTACTTTTTTAGGATTATTGGTAGCCAATTTGACACGAGAATTCTTAAAGGTGTATCAGCACAAGTATTTGCTTATTGGTTCTATGCTGATTAGTACCATTGCTTTAGTTGGCGGACAGTTCATCGTGGAGCGGGTCTTTCAATTCTCGACACCGCTCAGTGTCATCATCAATTTTATTGGTGGTATGTACTTCTTATATCTGCTGTTAAAGGAGAATAAAGCATGGTAGAAGTTAAAAACGTCACAAAATTCTATGGGAATAAGCCTGTTGTTGAAAATATATCGGTGACGATTGAAAAAGGAAGTATTACTTCCTTTATCGGTCCAAATGGTGCTGGAAAAAGTACATTGTTGTCCATGATTAGCCGTTTACTCAAGAAGGATGAAGGCGAAGTTTATATTGAAGGGCAAGAAATAGGTACGTGGAACAGCGGCGATTTGGCAAAGAAAATCTCGATATTAAAACAATCCAACCATATTAACATACGTCTAACCGTGAAAGAATTGGTTAGTTTCGGCCGCTTTCCTTATTCGCAAGGTAATTTATCAGGAGAAGATTGGAAATATGTCGAAGAAGCGATTTCTTATATGGAACTGGAAGAGATGCAGGATAAGTATTTAGACCAATTAAGTGGTGGACAAAGACAACGGGCTTACATTGCAATGGTTATTGCCCAGAACACAGATTATATATTGTTGGATGAGCCACTCAATAACTTGGATATGAAGCACTCGGTGCAAATCATGAAAACATTACGACGTTTGGTAGCCGAATTAGGCAAGACGATCATTATTGTCATTCATGATATTAACTTTGCTTCCTGTTACTCAGATTATATCGTTGCACTAAAAGACGGCAAAGTAATCAAAGAGGGCTCGACCCAAGAAATCATTAACCCGAAGGTCTTACAGGACTTGTATGACATGGATTTCAATATCCAAAACATCGAGGGTAACGACATCTGTGTCTATTTTGCATAATAAAAGAGTTTAGGTAAAAATCACATACGATTTAGAACTAAGAACACAAACGGATGTAGTTCAATTCAGGAAACAAAGAACCAGAACGATCGTAAAACTGGCCTGCCGATGTGGGAAACCTTCTTTTCTTCCTTTTTAACGTACGGAAGAGACCTACGGGGTGATTCCATGATGGGGTAATACCTATAGTAACAAGCACACTGTCGTCACTCAAGCAAGGGGGATCACGGACTATGTAGTTATGTAGATACGTGAATTGACACAGGACGCTTGGAGGAAGATAAAGAAGGTACAAAGCAGGCACAGATAAGTTTGACACTTTGTTTCACTAGCTGAAGGAAGAGCAGATACTCCTAGCGAGTAAATGATCTGTTCTACATCTTGTTTCAAAAAATTTATAGAGGTGAGAATGTTGAAGAAATTAGCAATGGTATTTGCTACATTTATGCTAGCATTGGTTACTGCAGCTTGCGGGTCAAATAATGCTACAGATAAAACATCTGGTGCTCAACCAGCAAAAGAAGCGGCTGCCCCTGCAGAAATTACTGTAAAACACGAGTTGGGTGAGACAGTAGTAAAGAAAAATCCACAAAAAGTCGTTGTATTTGACTTTGGTTCACTTGACACTATGGATGCATTAGGTGTAGAAGCGGTTGGTGTTCCACAAAAAAGTCTACCTAGCTATCTAGATAAATACAAAGATGAAAAATATATCAATGTTGGTGGCTTGAAAGAGCCTGACTTTGAGAAAATTCATGAAGCAAAACCTGATTTAATTATCATTTCTGGTCGTCAATCCGATAAGTATGAAGAGTTTAAAAAGATTGCTCCAACAATCTACATGGATGTCGATTATAAGAAATATATGGAATCTTTCACTTCGAATGTAAAAACATTAGCTCAAATCTTTGATAAAGAAGCAAAAGCTGATGAAGAACTAGCTAAAATCGAAAAAGAAATTAAAGACCTAAATGAAAAAGTAAAAGCTGACGAGAAAAAAGCATTAGTTATTCTTGCTAATGATGGTAAAGTTAGTGCTTATGGTTCCACTTCCCGTTTTGGTATTATTCATGATGTATTTGGCTTTAAACAAGCAGATGAGAAAATCGACGCATCTACACACGGACAAAGCGTTTCCTTCGAGTACATCTTGGAGAAAAACCCAGATTACATTTTCGTAGTTGACCGTACTGCGGCTATTAATAAAGGTCAATCTTCTGCGAAACAAGTAGTAGAAAATGATATTGTTAAGAAAACCAATGCAGCTAAAAACAATAAGGTCATTTACCTAGACCCAGGATACTGGTACCTATCTGGTGGTGGATTAGAGTCTATATCTGAAATGGTAAAAGAAACAGCTTCTGTTTATAAATAAAAAGTAAAATTGAATAAAAGTTACAGCTAGTAGAGATCCCCCTTTCTACTAGCTGTTTTCTTTTTCCGGTATTTGTATAGAAAAGAAAGATCCTCCAAAGGTTTATCTTTTTTTTACTAGGTGAATTTGCCTGTCCTTGTTATAATAGGGGAGAGGTGAAAGCACGACATGGATCGACAAATAAGACAACTGATACAAGAGGGTTCTACGTCCGTTTCTAATTTATTATTAAAGAATTATAAACGTATGTCTTTAGCGGACGAAGAAATGATGTTAATTATCCACCTCTTGTCATTTCAACAAGAAGGGAATCAATTTCCCACCTTATCGCAGCTTGAGGATCGGCTCTCCATGTCTGGATTGCGTTTAATACAATTGTTGCAGAAAATGATGAAGGATCAATGGATCGGCATTGATGAGAATGTTGATGAACAAACGGGGTTCCGTTCGGAAAGCTACAATCTTTCTGTTGTCTATGACCGCTTGTATGACTGCTTGAAGCAAAGCTATCAAGTGCAACGTGAAGCATTTAGCGATTCCAGACAGGAAGTAGCAGTTACTTCCCACATGGATATATCAGGTGGACCTGCTGATACAATGTTATTTTCATTAGATGAGGAACAGCAGCCAGATAGTTTGTACACTCAGTTTGAACAAACATTTGGTCGACCACTATCTCCCATTGAGGTAGAAACGTTACAAATATGGGCGGAAGAGGATGGCTATGCAGAAGAGCTAATTATAGCTGCCTTACGAGAGGCACAGTCTGTTGGCAAGCTATTTATCCGTTATATTGATCGTATCTTATTGGAGTGGCAACGCAATCAAGTCAACTCTGTTGAGGAAGCACGCGAGTATAGTCAGCGATTCCGTCACCCAGTAGCAGTAAAAGAGGGACGGTAGGTAAACAATAAGGATATCCATACTAAAGGATAAAAAATATATAACGAAAAACCCCTTTACGCAATCGATAAAAGGCATTTAGTAGTGCCGCCGTTTATCGATGCGCAAAGGGGTTTTTGTATTCCTTGGTCTTATTGTAGCCAACAAATAGGATTGCCTGATGAGAGCAATACATGATTTGAAGGAGAACAACCTAGTAGGTATGCACCTATCGGCCTGTTAAGTACATAGAATATAACAAGTAAAGGAGGGAGAACTAATGGATAATCGAAAACAGCTAGAACTGAATACTGAGGGGGGGCCATTTGTCTTTTCGGCCATGTTTGATTTGCAAGCCTCAGGGGGCCAAAATGACTGCCGTGTGATCCCTGATGCCGTGTTATTGGAAGGACTATATCCCAAAAAAGCTAAAGAAAAACAAGAATTACTTAATCAGTGGAAAGAAATGCAGCAACGATTGGATCACTTGGAGAAGGAGCGAACCGAATGGCAGGAACAAATCAAAGAATATCAGCAGGTAATGGCTACAATGGAATCCAAAATGGCGGCTATGATAAATCGATGGGAGACGTTACAACTCAATAGCGAAAAATGGAAACAACAAGTGGAGAAAGTAGTTCTTCAATGGAACAAGGAACGAGAACAAATTTATCAGATCGTGCTTACCATTAAAAAGGAATGGGAATCGGGCAGAGCATGAGGATTGCAATAGTAAGCCCCGGGCCTTTTTCTGTTCCACCTTTACGAGGTAGTTCCGTTGAGCTGGATATTGATGAGGTAAGTAAAAGGCTAGCAAAATCTCATGATATCGACATCTACACAAGGACATGTAAAGAATACCCTCGGTCAGAACAGGATGGGAGAATCAAGTACATTCGGTTATCTTATCATGGACAAAAGTCATTTATTAAGCAAGTGACAAGTCGGATAAAAAAAAACAAGCCTGATGTAATTTTGATAGAGAATCGTCCAAGTTTTGTTTCTATCGTGCGCAAGGCTTGTAAAGATATACCTATCGTACTTAATATGCATTCTCATGTATTTGCTTCACGAAGGGTTATTTCGCCTCTTCGTATGAAAAAAGTGAAAAAGCAGGTTGATGGTTTCATTACCAATAGTAACTATCTGCGACAATATTTCATCAAGAAACATGGCATATCAAAACGTAAGATACATGCAGTTCACCTTGGAGTAGATGTTGCTGCATATTCACTGTCTGAGGAAGGGCGGAAGATTATTTCCGAAAAACGAGAATCTTTGGGTTTTGAAAAGCACCATCGCGTGATGATGTATGCAGGGCGATTGATGCGCGAAAAAGGGATACACCTGTTAATTCGCACCTTCAAACAAATCGCCAAGCGTGATCAGCATGCACGTCTTCTCATAGTTGGTGGAAAAGGATATGGAAACAATAGAAAAAATAAATATGTGCGCTATTTAAAAAAACTAGCTAGACCATTAAAAGAGAAGGTACGTTTCGTTAATTTTATTCCTTCAAAAGAGATGCCAGAGTGGTATCATATCTGTGATATTGTAGCTACCCCATCAGTTTGGAACGAGCCGTTTTGCCGGGTTAATATAGAAGGAATGGCAGCAGGAAAGCCTATCTTAACTTCAACACGGGGAGGAATAGGAGAGGTGGTTGAACACGATAAGACCGGCTATCTCATTCCTCCTAAGGAGTGGATGAAAACAATACCGGACATTTGGGAACAAATATGGAATTCTGTCTCTTTCTTTACACCCTTTGCTAATCGCTCCATATCACGAGCAAGTGAGTTTACATGGGAAAAAACAGCTAATGAATATTTGAAAATTTTCTCTAAGGCTTCTCAAATCCGTGAACAGAAAAGACAGCGCCCACGAAAAAAACGTAGGCGCTTTTTACATAGGCATTCGCCACTATTTGGGTTAGTAGGGCCAATCACCCAAACCGTTACTATCCCTGTGCATAAAGTATAGATATCTCTATGGAACAGGGGTGAATGTCATTTGAAAGGGTTAATTTTATGCGCTGGCCGTGGCACACGACTATATCCACTTTCCTATTCACAGCCCAAGACACTCCTACCTGTAGCTAATCTACCGGTGATCCAGCATTGTTTGCAAAAGTTACTTGATGTCGGTATAAGGGAAATAGGTATCGTGATTAGTCCAAATCAATTGCAAATTCCATCCTACGTTGGGGATGGAAGAAAATGTGGCGCAGTGATTAGGTATATTGAACAGCAAGAGCCATTGGGTATTGCCCATGCTGTTTCATTAGCCAAATCCTTTATCGATGGAGATAAGTTTGCTTTGTTTTTAGGGGATAACTTAATGATGGAATCCTTGCACAGTTTACATGACAGCTTCGTCAAAACAGATGCCTCAGCTGCCGTTTTATTGAGTGAGGTAAAGAAACCACAGGATTTTGGCATAGCTGAAATACAAGGAAAACAAATTCTGTCAATTGTTGAAAAACCACAGTATCCCAAAAGCAATTTAGCTGTAATCGGAGCCTATTTTTTTACTCCTGCTATTTTCCAAGTGATTGCTGGATTGCAACCATCTAAGCGGGGGGAATATGAAATTACTGATGCCATTGCAGTACTTTTACAACAAGGCAAAAAGGTAGTACATTCTACAACCAAGCTACCTTATTCCGATGTAGGAACGATGGAGAGATGGTTGGAGGCTAATCGCTGGATGCTAGACAAATCTGTTGGAACTGAGGTGCAAGTAGGAGAGGGAAGTCTGATCGATAATTGTAAGATTATTGGTCCCGTAATGATAGGTGAAGATTGTGTATTGTCTAACTGCACAATTGGACCTTATGTAAGTATTCAAAATGGAGCGGAGGTAAGAAATTGCCAAAGAATTGAAAACAGTATTTTATTAGAGGACACGAAATTAGTAAATTTGGATTGTTATATTCATGACAGTATTTTTGGACGTTCTTCTTATTTAGTTGGGGGAGTACCAAATGTTTCACGACAGCACATGGGGATTTTTATTATGAGTGATCATTCTACGATAACACTACCAGCGACAAGGAGAATCGAGACTTCATGACTGAGATGGAAGAGAATGTAGATGTAGCTATCCCCATGTTTACTGTCGTAATACCTACCTATAATAGATCGGATATGTTACCAAAGGCGATAAATAGTGTCTTGAAACAGACCTGCGATGATTGGGAAATACTCATTATGGATGATGCTTCAACGGATGATACGGAAGAAATTGTCTCTGTCCTTCTTACTCATTCAAACATTCGATATTATCGTATGCAGAAGAATTCAGGGATATCTAAGGTTATGAATATGGCATTGTCACTTACTCGCACCCCTTATCTTATTCAATTGGATTCCGATGATTGGTTAACCAAACGTACGTTGGAACGTTTTAAAAATACAATTAATAAGAATCAACGGAGTAAGAAAAAGGAAAAATGTGCTCTATACTACGGAAATATGAATGTTTGGCGTGTTTATAAAAGTATATACCGTAAGCGTAAGGTCATTAAACACCGGCAAATAAAAGGGAAGTATGATTTCTTAAGATATGATGGTTGGATGGTAGCCCCGCGTTGTTATCGTGTTAATGCTTTGAAAGAGGTAGGTGGCTGGGATACCTCTGACAGATATGGTGGAAGAATTATGGAAGATCGTCGTATGATTTTACGCTTGATTGAAAAGTTTCCTGTTCAACATATAGATAAAACGTTATATAACAGAACAAAGCATCGAAACCAATTGACAGAGCCAGGATCGATTCAAAAACGTAATTATCTACGGAGGCAGACATATGAAAGTTGTTTAAAAAGGTGGGGGAATAAATATCGCGCAATTTTTGGAAAGAGAGGGTATTTTCTGGTCATTAAACAGCTAGTGAAGCGGAAAAAGAAAAGAGGTCATCGCAAATGAGGAAAAAAGCTGTGGTGACTGGTTGTGCAGGATTTATTGGTTCTCATTTGACCGAGCGATTGCTGGCAGACGATTATGAAGTAATTGGTGTAGATAGTATGCTCTTGAACTACCCATTGTGTTATAAAGAGCGCAATATCAAATATAGTCTACAAGATTCCCGGTTTCAGTACATCACAAAATCTATACAGGATGTTGACTGGTCTTATGTGTTAAAGGGGGTCCATTATATTTTTCACCTGGCTGCCTTACCTGGAGTACGTGCAAGCTGGGGGGATGCTTTTCAGGAGTATGTGAACCACAATGTGACTGCTACACAGATCTTGTTAGAAGCTAGTCTTACTCATGATTCGTTGCGAAAAATTGTGCTTGCCTCCTCCTCGTCTGTTTATGGCACAATGCAAGAGGGTTTAACAGAGGAATCAGCTCCGCTTGTACCGCTTTCCCCTTATGGTGTAACCAAGGTTTCTATGGAGTATTTGATGCAAGCTTATGTGAAAGCCTATCAACTACCAGTGGTTGCACTTCGCTATTTCACCGTATATGGACCGAGACAGCGTCCTGACATGGCCTTTCATCGATTTTTTCGAGCAATGATGCAAAAAAAGCCCATACAAATTTACGGGGATGGTAGTCAAAGCCGTAACTTTAGCTACGTACATGATGTGGTGGAAGCCAATCTGTTGGCGAGTGAGTACGGTCAGGCGGGCAAGATTTATAACATCGGTGGAGAACGAGAAATTAGCTTGTTAGAGGCCGTGTCCCTTATGGCAAAGATCATGCAAGTGAGTCCAGATATTACCTTCACAATAGCAGAGAAAGGTGATTCGAGGCGTACCTGTGCTGATATATCCCTAGCAGCTCAACAGATTGGCTATCGTCCGCATACCTCATTGGAACAGGGGCTCTACCAGCAATTTCAGGATATTAAGAAGCTGTACCAAGGAGGATGAAAGTATGCATCGCGTTCTTTTGTATCGGCGAATTTATCTTCCAAGAAGTGAAACCTTCATTTATGAACAATTGATTGGACATACACAGGTGGAACCTTTGGTAGTGACCAGAAGTAAACCGATTAATGTGGATCAATTTCCTCATCAGTCAATCTATGTGAAAAAAAAGTTTAAAAATCTTCATCATTGGGTGAAGAAAAAACAAATCAAGGTATTGCATGCTAGATTTGGAACAGGTGGTTTAGAATTATTACCTGTTGCCAAACGTTCTAAATTACCTTTACTTGTGTCATTTCACGGAACGGATGTATCACGTCGGCCCAATGTTGATCCGGAATATAGACGTCAATTAAAAAAATTATTTGGAAGAGGAAGCGCGTTCACAGTAGTAAGCAAGCACATGAAAAAAAAGGTAATCAAACTAGGATGCCCTAAACAAAAAATAACGTTGTTACGGTCAGGGATTGACCTCCAAAAGTTTACTTATCAAGCTATGGAACCTGTTTGGAATAATGCCTATGGATTTTTAAGTGTAGGTCGACTGGTAGAGAAAAAAGGTATGGATACTCTCATTCGCGCTTTTCGATATGTACACAAGGTTTATCCAAAAGCTACGCTAACAATTGTCGGGGAAGGGGATCAGCAAAAGAAACTGGAAAAGTTGATTAAACGCTACAAGTTACAGAACTGCGTGATACTAAAGGGCGGTGTCAGCCATCTAAAAGTAGCCGAGGAATTGGCGCGTTGTCATGTGTTTGTACTTGCTTGCAAAACAGCGAAAGATGGCAATCAAGAAGGGATTCCCAACGTGCTAATGGAAGCCATGGCTACAGGAAGGCCAGTTATTTCTACAAGTCACGCAGGTATTCCAGAGCTGGTGGAGCATGGGGTAAGCGGACTACTTGCTCCTGAGAAATCGCCCCGTACATTTGCTGAAATGATGATTCGTATGATCAAGGAAGAACAGCGGTGGACAGAATACACCTTGAATGCACGTGTGAAAGTGGAAAAACAACATGATATTAAAAAGCAACGCAAGCTGCTGGAAAATGTATATGTACGACTTATAAAAGAAAACAGTAGACGGATAAAGACCAAGTAAGATGAGTATCACCAAATCATGGCGGAGGTGTCAGCATGAAAGTAGCCGTCATTGGAACCGGATATGTAGGAGTTACAACAGGAGTCGCATTAGCGATGGCAGGACATGAAGTGACGGGGGTGGATGTAGACGAAGAAAAGATACGCCTATTGCAAGCTGGCAGATCACCCATTTATGAACCAGGTTTAGACGAAGCTCTGACGGACGTAATAACTAGAGGAAAGCTGGAATTTACCACTGATCTTACAGTGGCACTACTTCCAGCTCAGGTTATATTTATCTGTGTAGGCACCCCTTCCGATCAGGAGGGAAGGGCTGATTTACGCGTTTTTAAGGATGTAATAGATCAGGTTCACTACATGCTTCGTCACGATGTTTCGGAGCGTGTGTTGGTCATTAAGAGTACAGTACCTGTAGGAAGCAACGATCAAGTAGCACAACTTTTCTCCGATTGCCCACAGATACACGTCGCCTCTAACCCAGAATTCCTACGGGAGGGAAGTGCTTTACATGATTCATTAGAACCAGCTCGTATCGTAATGGGGGCCTCGTCTACAAAAGCATTTCATATACTAGAAGATTTATACGTAACTATTGATGCACCACGGATTAAGACGAGTCGGTTAAATGCAGAGATGATAAAATATGCTTCTAATGCTTTTTTATCCATGCGAATTTCTTTTATGAATGAACTAGCTCGACTAAGTGATAAACTGGGAACAGATATATCGATCATCGCTACAGGAATGGGCCTTGATTCTAGGATTGGTTCAGATTTTTTACGAGCAGGTTTGGGATATGGTGGCTCTTGTTTCCCAAAGGATACTTCTGCCTTACTCTCAATAGCACAAGAGAAAAATGAGCAACTGAATATTTTGTACCAAGTAATTAAGGTTAATGAACAACAACCTGCTTGGTTTTTGCATAAAGTAGAGCAACGCTTAGGAGGACTTGCGGGGAAACGAATTGCTTTATTAGGTCTATCCTTTAAACCAGATACCGATGATATTCGAGAAGCTCCTGCACAGAAACTACTAACTATCTTACAAAAAAAAGAAGCAATCATCACTGCTTATGATCCTGTTGCTATGCCCAACATGCAATGCGTATTTTCACCCGAGCAGGTGACTTACACCAGAACAGCTTATGAGGCTGTGACCGGAGCGGATGCTGTCATCCTTTGCACAGAGTGGAGAGAGCTTCTTCAATTAGATTATGAGCATGTGTACCATATTATGAAGCAACCATTAATCTTTGATGGTCGCAATGCATTAGCACATTCTGATTTGAGAAAAATTGGATTTGAATATGTAGGGATTGGAAATCAAGTGGGGAGCCTGGTGTAGAAGCCAGGTTTTTTTTATTAGGAAACCCCATTTTTTCTACCACGATTCGCTTTATCAATCACCAGAGGGGAGAAGTTTGCAACTAATTGAATCAGAGCTTCGCTTAGTGTACGATGGAGAATAGTACCAGTTTTTCTGATGGCTCTGCCTATTTTCCATAAAAAGGAGTGTATCAATGTGAACAAAACTAAAACATTACCTAAACGAAACGAAGTACCTGACCAATTCAAATGGAAGCTGGAAGACATTTATCCTTCCAATAACGATTGGGAAAAAGACGCAGAGCTAGCAAAAACCTTGATCCAGAAAGTACAAAGCTTTAAGGGGAAATTGGCTGATTCTGGGAAGCAATTGTTAGAAGTGCTAACTTTAATGGATGAGATATCTCAATTGATTGAAAAACTGTACGTGTACGCTCGCATGAGAAGAGATGAAGATAATGGAAACTCTACATACCAGGCTTTAACTGATCGGGCTACTTCTCTATCTACGCAGGTTTCCAGTGCACTTGCATATATTCAACCAGAAATTCTAGCAATAGAAGATGAACGTCTTGAAGCCTTACTTAACGAAGAAAGTGGTTTAGATCATTACAGAAAATTTTTAGAGGTTGAGATTATTCGTTATAAGCCGCATACGTTGTCAGCTGAGGAAGAAGTCTTGCTTGCAGAAATGCGTGAGATTTCAGGTGCACCTTCTAACATCTTCACAATGTTAAACAATGCAGATATTAAATTTCCAATGGTTACGGATGAAAATGGAGAAGAGGTTGAGCTGACAAAAGGTCGGTATTCCCAATATATGGAGAGCAAGGATCGACGAGTGCGCCACGATGCTTTTAAGGCTATGTATGAAACATACCGAAATCATAAAAATACGATTGCAGCTACACTGATTGCAAGCGTGAAACGTGATGTATTTTATGCACGTACCCGGAAACATTCGTCTGCATTACAGGCGTCTCTATTTAACGATAATGTAGATCAATCTGTATACGACAACCTCATTGCTACTATCCATAAGAATTTGCCTGAGCTACAACGTTATTTAGATTTACGCAAAAAAATGTTGGGTGTAGATGAGCTTCATATGTATGACTTATATGTTCCGATTGTAGCGGAAGCCAATATGGAAATTCCTTATGAAGAGGCTGTTAAAACGGTGGAGGACTCACTAGCTCCACTTGGTGAGGAATATGGGAAAGTTTTACATGAAGGATTCACTTCCGGTTGGGTAGATGTATATGAAAATCAAGGAAAAACGAGCGGTGCTTATTCGTGGGGAACATATTCTGTTCATCCTTACGTGTTAATGAATTATCAAGATAACCTAAATAACATGTTTACGTTAGCACACGAAATGGGTCACGCGTTGCACAGCTATTACTCGCATCAAAATCAGCCATATACGTATTCGCAATATCAGATCTTTGTTGCAGAAGTAGCTTCTACATTAAATGAAGCACTATTAATGCAGCATTTACTTGAACAGACGACTGAAAAAGAAAAACGCATGTACTTGCTAAACTACTACTTAGAGCAGTTTAGAGCGACTGTTTTCCGTCAGACCATGTTTGCAGAATTTGAGAAGATGATTCATGCTACCATTGAAGAAGGGCAAGCACTGACAGTAGACTCTCTTTCCAGTATGTATCGCGAGTTAAATGTGAAATATTTCGGAGACTCTGTTGTGATCGACGAAGATATTGATCTTGAATGGGCAAGGATTCCTCATTTCTATAACAATTTCTACGTGTACAAATATGCCACTGGATTCTCAGCTGCTACTTCCCTGTCGAAACAAATCTTGGAGGAGGGTGAACCGGCAGTAGAGCGCTATTTGAACTTCTTATCGAGTGGTGGTTCCGATTACCCGATTGAATTGTTGAAAAAAGCAGGAGTCGATATGGCAAAACCAGAACCGATTGAAGAAGCAATGGATGTCTTTAAAGGCTTGTTAGATGAATTGGAGCAATTAGTGTTATCTAAATAGAGGCGCTGTAGAAGATCACAAAATGGAGGGTGTGTAACCCTCTTTTTTGTTTGCTAACTATTACAGTTCGCATATAGAAGAACTAGCTCAAAGTAAGCAAGAATGCCGGTATGTCAATGCTTCAGTTGTGTGTCTGTTTCTTGAAGAGTAAGAAGATTCTTGGGTAACAGCATCGTTTTCTGTTACAATAATAAGTGAGAAATCGCTTACGTAGACTTTCTTACAAACGCTTTCTACATAATAATTGTAGGGGATGCGTATAAATCGGATGCCTAACAAAAGATAGACAGAGGCTTCCCGTAGTTCGAAAAATAGGAGGAGTAAACCATGACTGTTGGTCAAACACAAAAAATCATAAATGTGAATATTGTCACAGAAAAAGGCATTCTTGAACAGGCCATTCTCCTTATGGAAAACGGAAAAATTATCTATGTAGGACCTGAAAATGGACAAGAAGCAGAGCATGTATATGATGGAAAAGGTGCAACTCTAGCACCAGGATTCATTGATTTACATGTGCACGGTGGGGCAGGTTTTGACTTTATGGATAGCACACAGGAAGCAGTTGATGGTATTTGTAGCTTCCATGCTCAGCACGGTACGACTGGTCTATTGGCTACTACTATGACAGCTCCTATCGAACGTAATCTTGAAATATTAGAATTTTATTCGAATATAAAGGAGAACAAAGGTGCCAAAGTAGTTGGTGTCCATATGGAAGGACCTTTCATAAATCCAGTTTTAAAAGGTGCCCAAAATGGAGAGTGGATTGAGCCTCCAACGCTTGCTAATATGCAAAGAGTCTTCTCTGTTGCTCGACCAGGATTAGTTAAGCTTATGACATTAGCTCCTGAGTTGGTTACTGAAGAAGAGGTTTTTGATCTATTACGTGAACAAAAGGTTGTCGCTTCTGTTGGCCATTCCTTACAAGATTATGATGGCGCGTGCCAATGTTTACGTAAAGGGGTAAATCACGCAACCCATTTGGGAAATGCGATGAAAGGTTTGCACCATCGTGATGTTGGTATTATCGGATTAGCAATGCAGAATCCAGAAATGACATTTGATTTTATCTGTGATGGTATTCACCTATCCCCAAACTTCATCCGTATTCTGGCAAAAGCATGCGAATTAAATCAGATGATGTTAATTACCGATGCGATGCGTGCAGCAGGCCTAGATGATGGCCAATATGATCTGGGCGGACAAAATGTGACCGTTCGTGGAGACGAAGCTCGCCTTGCTGATGGTACATTAGCGGGTAGTGTCCTTACCTTAGATAAAGCATTGTCTAACTTTATGCAGTTTACAAAGATTCCTTTAGAAAAAGCAATTTACTTGCTTACAATGAACCAAGCAAAAAAATTAGGAATCAGTGATACAAAAGGTAGTATCGAAGTAGGCAAAGATGCGGACCTTGTACTGTTATCCAATGAGTATCAGGTTATGGCTACTTGGGTAGAAGGAAAAATCGTATTTGAAAAGGCGGAGGACTAGATGATGCAGGTAAAAGTTTTTGAGGATTATGATACACTTAGCCGTTATGCAGCAGATATTTTTTTAGAACAGATTGAAAAAAAGTCGGATTCAGTTCTTGGATTAGCTACGGGCGGAACACCTGAAGGATTCTATAAACACCTGATTGCTAGTTATCAAGATAAAAAGCTGGACTTTTCGACACTACGTACATTTAACCTAGACGAATATTATCCGATCAAGCGTGAGCATCCACAAAGCTATTGGACATTTATGAATGATTGTCTATTTGCCTATGTTAATATACCAACAAAAAATATTCACCTTCCTAATGGCGAAACCACCAATGTGGATGCAGAGTGCAACCGATATGAAGAAGAAATAGGACTAATCGGGGGAGTAGATATCCAAATTCTAGGGATAGGTGAAAATGGTCATATTGGCTTTAATGAACCAGGGGCTTCGTTCGATTCTCGGACTCGTATGGTAGAGCTGACAAAGAACACGATTCAAGCTAACTCTCGCTATTTTGATAGTGTGGAGGATGTACCGCGCCATGCTATTACGATGGGGATTGCTAGCATTATGCAAAGTAAAAAAATTGTAATTCTCGCAGCCGGTGTGAAAAAGGCAGAGGCAGTGGCGAAAGCGGTTCAAGGTGAAATAACCGAAGAGCTGCCAGCTTCTATTTTACAAAAGCATCCTGATGTCACCTTCCTTCTAGATAAGGAAGCAGCTTCTCTGTTGCAATCATAACTAGCAAGGAGTAACTCAGCAAAGACTGTCTATATCAAAGTAGACAGTCTTTTTCTATTTTATGAAAGTGAAGGTTGATCATATTCTTGTTCAAAAGGAAGATGATATATTTCCTTTTTTTATCTAAAAAGGTTTTTGTGATTATTTTTGGATAAAATTATATTTTACTATATTTACCTTATGCTTTCAATCTCCGTCTTAAGTTGGATACAAGTTCCACCCGCTGGCCGTTCTGTTATTTCAGAAAATTAGAGACAATAGAATAAAAAAGGAAAGAGCTGGGAGGAACAGATGTGAGACGTGTTGTCGTGTCGGTTTTGAGTGCCTCTATCTTGTTAGTTAGCGGCTGTGCGGGTAATGTGGAGCCAGTAGCTAGTGTGCAAGAGGAGAAAAATAACAAATGGGTGGAGACCTATAAAATTGAACAAGCACCAGCTTCAACTTTACTAGGATATTCAGGAGTAGTTGAAGCAAATAAACAGGTAATGCTAGGCTTCGGGAGTTCAGGAAAAATTGCACAATTGAATACAGAGAAAGGGGCCCAGGTACAGCAAGGTCAGGTCTTGGCCTCTTTAGACGCAAAAGTATATCAGGTAGCTGCTCAGGCTGCCGCAGGGCAAGTACAATCCGCAGCTGTTGCCGCTCAGGAAACACGGAAAGGGGCTTCTCAAGAAGCACTGGCCCAGCAAAAAATCAAACTGGATCGAGAGCAACAAAATGCCACAGAGGCAAAAAAAGCTGCGAAGCAAGGAGAAGTTTTGTTTCAAGGTGGTGCGCTTTCAAAAAATGATTATGAGGCTCTTCTTCTCAAAGCAAAGCAAGCAGAGATGAGTGTAAAAAATGAACAGATTGCACTTCAGGAGCTTCAAAGAGGGGCAAACCCAGATCAATTAGCTCGAGCAAGTGCCGCCATTACACAGGCAAACAGCGAGGCTGTACGAGCGCAGGAGAGTTTACAGCAAACCAAAATTATTGCCCCATTCTCTGGAACGATCATAGCGTTGCATGAACAGCAAGGGAAGGTTGTAGCTGGGGGACAAAGCATAATTGAGTTGGTTGATTTGAAAACGGTTAAGGTAGTCTTGTCCGTTGAGAGCGACGAAGTGGGATTTTTTACTGAGGGTAAGCAGGTAGAGGTACAGGGTGCTTCTGGTGTAGGAAGCAAGGGTACAATTCAATTTGTTTCGCCTGTAATTGACCCTGCGAACGGTAAATATCGAGTGGAGATTAACATGGCTAATTCAGAGAAAAAATGGCGGAGCGGTATGGTTGCGAATGTTAAGGTTCCTCGCCCATTGCAAGGATTTTTATTACCTCTAGAATGTGTAGGACTTACAAACGAGACCCATTTCGTCATGAAAGTCGAGAATGGAGTTGTCAAAAAACAACCTGTGGAAGTCGGACAGATTATTAATGGCAATATTGAAATTGTAAAGGGTGTTTCTGTAGGGGAACAAGTGGTGAAAAGTGGAATCACCTATATCGTTGACGGTGAAAACGTAGCGGTGAAGGGAGTAAAACAATGAGTAAACTCCTATCATTCTTTCTTCAACGAAAGCTTATTGTGTATCTTTTGACTCTGATGATTTTATTCACAGGCCTTGCTTCACTTGCTTCCTTTAAAGTATTTCTTGTGCCAAAAACAAATTTACCTTGGATTATTGCTAATATTTCTGGCGGATCACTTCCTCCCGAAGAGATGGAGAAAAAAGTGGCTGAGCGTGTAGAAAAAGAAGTGAAGGGAATGGAGGAAGTAAAGGATTATTTTTCATCCTCTTCTAGTGGTAACGTTCAAATCACTTTGGTAGCCAAGGAGGGAAAAGGTGAAGTAGCGAAACAGAAGCTGGAGAGCATTATCAACCGTGAACGAACCAATTTTCCGAAAGAAGTTGAACATAGTAATATTTATCAGGCCAATTATGGCGACGAAACTCTGATGGTGTTAGCTTTAACAGGTAACGATCCGCAATCATTATATAATTATGCTCAAGATACGCTTAAAGAAAGAATTGAGGCGGTAGCTGGAGTAAAAGGCGTAGAGATTAGTAAAGGAAGCTTTGAAAATAAAATTGCAATTACCTTATTGCCAGAGCGACTCTCCGCTTATCAGGTGACACCAGCACAGATTTATCAGGAACTACAAAAACAAAATTGGAAACAAGCACTAGGGACACTTGATAACGCTGGCTATCAGACGGTAATTGAATTGGATAAGACGCTACATCATGTAGAGGAATTAAAATCTGTAATGATCCCAACACCAAGGGGAATGACATTACTCAGCCAATTGGCAACCGTAAAAGATTTACGCGGAAGCGAGAGTGATCAATCACTTGCTATCTATAAAGGAAAACCCTATATTGGTATATCAATAAAACGTACAGAGGGAAGTGAAATCATACCAACCCAAACAAGGGTTGAACAGCTTATCGCCCAAATTAATCAAGATGCAAATGGAATTTATCATCTTACATCTATTTTTGAAGCGGCCTCTTTTATTGAACATTCGATTAGTAATTTGAGTAGAGATGTTATGATCGGTGGAGCTCTCGCTATTTTGATATTATTCGTCTTTTTACGCAACTGGCGGGTCACGATGGTCATTGCTACAACGTTACCACTTTCTATTTTAATGACATTTATTGCTTTGAAATTATTTGGCTATAATTTCGATATGGTAACCCTTATTTCTCTTAGTTTGTCAGTTGGTTTAATTGTTGACGCAGCGATCGTGGTATTGGAGAGTATCTATCACTATCGCGAGCAAGGAAAAGCATTGCGAGAATCAATTTTGCTAGGAACAAAAGAGGTACTTACACCAGTATTATCGTCACAGATCACTATGGTAGTTGTATTCTTACCTTTAGTACTAGCAGGCTTTGATGAAGCGCTGACGCCTATTTTCACTACGATTGCTTTTACAGTGACGGCGGCTATTGTATCAGCTACGATTGTTTCGATTTTCTTTGTACCCATTTTCTCAGATAGTTTTTTAAAAAATGATAAACAAAAAGTGAATGGAGAAAATCACAAGGATAATCTCATGGTACGCTGGTTCGACCGTGTCTTGCATCTTTGTCTACGTCGACGATTTGTAACACTTGGGCTTGCCTTTCTCATGTTTTGCAGTATCTTTGTGCTGGCTCCCCATGTTAAAACCAATTTGGGGATTGATGTGAATGAAAACTTTATCTTTGCGGATATTACGTTGCCACATGGAACCTCTTTGGAAGGTGCAAAACAAGTCATTTCTCAAACGGAAGAGAAATTGGCTACGATAAAAGAAGTAAAAGATGCTTATATTGGGGGTAATCTTGAACGTCTACAGTTACAAATCGCGTTATTACCGAGAGCAGAACGCTCATTGGGCAAAGAAGAAATTGGCAAGCAAGTGATGGAAAAAACAAAAGAAGTAACAGGTGTAGAACGATTTTCTTTCAGCACGGATAGTCCAGATGGTGGTGCAGTAACTGTCGAAGTAGAGATTTCAGGTAAAGATTTAGAGAAAGCGAAAGAACTGAGTGAGCAAGTATCAGCAATGCTAGTTGGAATAGAGGGTATTTCGAGTGTTCGCAATGATTTTAGTGAAGGAAAAGAAAAGATTACACTAGTGCCTATAAAGGAAGCCATGAATCGATTACAGGTTGACGAACGGGTACTAGCTCAGCATTTATCCAGTATGATGGGTGAGCAAAAAGTGGCTGAACTTACAACAGACAGTACAAATGTGGATGTAATGGCTCGATTTCCTGAGCAAGAAATGAAACATCCTGAGCAACTCAAGAAAATGTTGATTCCCACTCAAAATCAAACCATGATACCGTTAGTAGATGTCGTCGAATGGAAGTATGGTAAGACTCCACAAAAAATTAATCACCGAAATGGAGAACGAGTAATTAAAGTGTCAGCTGATCTTGTTGGAATCGATCCAGGTAATGCGACCCGTTTGTTACAAACGAAGTTGGATCAACTGGTTGTTCCTGCTGGCTTGCAAGTGGAGTTAGCAGGTAGTCTTAAAGACCAAGAAAACAATATGTCCAGTGCATTGTTTGTCTTTTTAGGTGCCATTGCTTGCATCTATCTAATTATGGTTACCCAATTCGGACGTTTGTCGCATCCATTTATTATTATGCTTACGCTACCTATGGCAGGTGTAGGTGTTGTTATGGGGCTAGTTTTGACACAGCGCATGATGACAGCCATGTCCATCATTGGCGTAATTATGCTAATCGGAATTGTCGTTTCCAATGCGATTCTGTTAATTGACCGTATAAATTTACTTAGAAAGCGAGGAATACCGTTACAAGAAGCTATTATTAAAGGAACTCATGACCGAGTACGCCCCGTTCTGATGACCAAAATTACAGCAATCCTAGGTATGGTACCAATGGCTTTGGCATTTGGGGATGGTGCTAGTTTAGAAGCTCCACTGGCAACCGTAGTGATAGCTGGACTTATTTTTCACACGTTAGTTACACTGGTTTTGGTGCCCGTGCTGTATTCCGTATTTGAAGGAATTGATAATTGGTGGAACAATAAGAGGGAAAAACGTATGCAAAAGCGATTGAAGAGATCAATAGTGGCCACGTCGGAAGGTACCGTAGTAGAAGAAAAATAGATAGTTGTAATAGAAATAAAATAATCTAACAGAGGGAAGGGCTTTCGCAACGGCATTAGTAGCGATGAGTAGCCCTTCTTTTATTTAGAACAAAATACTAATTCGAAAATTCTATGTGACATAGTAGATTTGTTTACTAATATCCTCTAAAATATGGAAAAGAGAGAGGGGAATTACATGACAAACGTATTTGCTCTACATATACCAGCAGAACTAGAAGAGGATACATTTAATCATTTACTAGATCATGTATCCCCAGAAAAACGTGATAAAATCCTTCGATTCCGAATACGGGAAGATGCCTATAGGGGACTACTGGCTGATTTACTTGTTCGCTATATTTTATGCACACATCACTTCATTCCTCTAGATGAGATTCAATTTCAATACAATGAGTATGGTAAACCCTACTTGCCCAACTATACAAATTGCAACGTTAATTTGTCCCACTCTGGTGATTGGGTAGTGTGTGGAACAAGTGTTGAACCTATAGGAGTAGATGTAGAACAGCAAAAGCCCATAGACATGGAAATTGCTAAGCATTACTTTTCAACACAAGAATACACGGATTTAGAAATGAAATCAGAAGGAGAAGAACAGCTGTCGTATTTTTATGACCTTTGGACGTTGAAGGAGAGCTACATGAAGGCAGTTGGGAAGGGACTATCCATTCCCCTTGCCTCTTTTTCCATAAGAAAAAATCTGAATGGAACGATCGATTTTAGCGAAGAGACACCGTCAAAGACGAATTGGGTTTTTAAGCAGTATCAACTAGCTCCAGGATATCCAGTGTCTGTGTGTAGTGCTAGTAATCAGTTTGCAGAAGAGGTAAAAATGATCCGATTGGACGAACTGATCCAATATTTTATATTGTGAATATAATGAGAAGGTAAGTAGTAACGAAAAGGAGGAACGGACATGTACCAAGCATTATTGCATCATGGTCCATCTGGTTTAAAAGGGGTAAAAATAGCAGGACGAGCGAAACGAAATTTGGCTACTGATGAAGTGCTAGTTCGGTTGAAAGCATCTGGTTTAAATCGTCGGGATTTACTCAATATGATGTGGCGAAATGAACAAGATGCTCCACTCGTTCTTGGTGCTGATGGTGCTGGAAAAATTGAAGAAGTAGGCAGTGATGTGGAGGAATGGCATGTAGGTGACGAAGTAATCTTGCATGCAGGTGTGAACTGGTTAACAAAAAGCGACGCTCCTCCTGCCTCTTTTGAAATTTTAGGTTCTTCCTTCGATGGAACTCATGCTCAGTATATCGTTGTTCCTGCTTCCCTTCTCGTAAAAAAACCTACCTATCTAACATGGGAAGAAGCTGGGGTCCTATCTGTTGCCGCACTGACAGCCTATCGAGCAATACGTACAAAAGGACAGGTCAAAGAGGGAAATACGGTGTTAATTCCTGGAATTGGCAGTGGAGTAGCTACTTTTTTACTTCAAATGAGTAAGGCCATGGAATGTCGTGTCATTGTTACTTCCCGAAGCAAAGCTAAACAAGAAAGGGCTTTGCAGCTAGGTGCTGATGTTGCAATTGATACAACAACGGATTGGAATGAAGCGTTACAGGGTGAGAAGGTCGACATCGTGTTTGATAGTGTGGGTCCTGCCACTTTTCAGAAATCATTACATCAACTACGCCCCGGGGGGACATGCGTTACATTTGGTGCCACTACCGGTGATATCATAGAGTTTAATCTCAGAAGCTTTTTTTACAGCCAGTGTAATATTCTAGGAACCACTCTAGGTAGTAAGGAAGAATTTATTGAAATGCTAGGCTTTATGGAACAACATCAAATCCGCCCGATTATAGATCACGTCTATGATTTAGAACAAGGAGTAGCTGCCCTTCAACGACTTCAGGATTCAGAACAGTTTGGCAAAATTGTATTACGTAGAAGTGAAACTGGAGTGGATCATAAGTGATGAGACTTTTGGATAATCGGGAAAAATAAGTAAGGAATCTTTCATGTATGACTTGGAAAAAAATGCAAGTTACATTTTCTTGTAGCAGTTTTCTACAAGAATTACTTCTAACTCTCTCCATTCTCGCGTATGCATGTACAAATAGGGCGGAAAGGGAGAGTTACGAATGAGAGTATTTGTAATTAGTTTGCGCAAGTTGCTTTATGGCTCTGCTGTAGGGGTTGGCCTAGTACTTGCCATCGTACTGGTAATATGGAAAGATCCATTACATGTTGCAACCCTGTTCCAATTTGATCGGGAAAGCATGGAGACAACAGCAAAAGTAGCAGACAACCCGTTTGCCTCCGAAAAGCCTCAGGTGGCTATGGATGTACAGGTGGAGGATAATGAGATATCTGTCAACCTCATCACAACTGGCTTTACCTTTACGGAAGAACAGTCCAACGCAGATCAAAAACTGGAGTCCATGCATGGAAAGGGACATGCACATCTGTATGTGGATGGAAAAATGATTCAGAAGATTTATAATCCCCAATTTACTATTAAGAATATGCCAAAAGGGGAACACGAATTAAAGATAGAATTAGCTTACCCAAATCATCTATCTTACAAGGTAGAAACAGTAAAAATACTCCAAATTAAATAGATTGAGAAAGAAGTACCTCGATGGTTGATACCTTATCGGGGGCTTTTTGCTATATATAACCACCATTGTATATAAATGTGTATGAATATGTGGCAGGAAAATCGATGTCTTAATGGAATATTCTGAATTAATACAACTAGGAGGTCGATAAAGTGGCTGATCTACGTTCCATTACGATGGGGGATTTATTAGATGAGACAGTAGGCATGTTTCCTGACAAGGAAGCCATTATTTATCATGAGCTTGGACTTACCTATACATATCGGGAGTTTCAGCTGGTATGCAATCAAGTAGCCAGGGGATTTATGGCCTTGGGTATACAGCCAGGTGAACATATAGCAATTTGGGCTAATAATGTTCCAGAGTGGGTATTAACTCAGTTTGCCACTGCTAAAATGGGTGGTGTGCTCGTGACCGTAAATACAAGCTACCGTACACATGAGCTGGAATATTTGTTGCATCAATCAGATGCTACAACCTTACTATTAATCGATCAGTTTAAGGATGTTTCCTATGTTGACATGTTGCACGAAATTTGTCCGGAAATACAAGATGCTACACCTGGAGAACTACAAGCGGAGCGTCTTCCTCAATTACGCCGGGTCATTTATCTGGGAGAAAAGCGTCAGCCAGGCATGTATTTATTTACAGACCTCTATGAATTAGCAAAACGGGTGACGGAAGACGAACAGATAGCACGTCAGAAGACTATTCATCCCGACCATGTAGTTAATATGCAGTACACTTCAGGTACGACAGGCTTTCCAAAAGGTGTCATGCTTAGCCATAACAATATTATTAACAATGCAATTCAAGTAGCTAGTTGTCAAAATTTGCAACAACAAGATCGAGTTTGCATTCCAGTGCCATTTTTCCATTGCTTCGGCTGTGTAATGGGAACATTAGCCTGCGTAGCTACGGGAGCTACAATGGTGCCAGTTATTACCTTTCAGCCCAAGGTAGTCTTGGAAGTGGTTTCTAAGGTGAGGTGTACCGCTCTATATGGAGTGCCAACTATGTTTATTGCTGAGCTGAATGACCCCACTTTTTCGCAATATGATGTAAGCTCATTACGCACGGGGATCATGGCTGGCTCTCCATGTCCAGAAGAAGTAATGAAAAATGTAGTAGATAACATGGGTATTCGTGATATTACTATTGCATATGGGCAGACTGAATCATCGCCAGTCGTAACTCAGACTAGAGTAGATGATAGCATCGAGCTTCGTGTTTCAACAGTAGGTCGTAAGCATGATCCAGTAGAAATTAAGCTAATGAAGCCGGGAACAGGAGAAGAAGTGGCTAGAGGCGAACAGGGTGAATTATGTACGCGAGGCTATCAAGTTATGAAAGGGTATTATAAGATGCCCGAACAGACAGCTCAGGTGATAGATTCTGAAGGCTGGCTTCATACAGGAGACTTAGCCACCGTTGATGAATTCGGATACTATCGGATCACTGGGCGTCTGAAGGATATGATCATTCGCGGAGGAGAGAATATTTATCCTCGTGAGATTGAAGAGTTTTTGTATACTCATCCTAAAGTGCTGGATGTACAAGTTATTGGTGTTCCCGATCCCCGCTATGGAGAACAAGTATTGGCATGCGTCAAAGTACGGGAGGGAGAACACTTACCATCAAATGAGCTAATAGACTTCTGCCAGGGGAAAATTGCTCGCTTTAAGGTTCCGTATTATGTACAGATTGTCAATGAGTACCCAATGACAGCCTCAGGTAAAATTCAAAAATATAAGCTGAGAGAGCAAGCCATTGAGATTTTTGGCTTGAATCAATCTGCCGCAACTAATGAGTAACCCGAAGGAATCAATGCACTTGCATTACACGTAATGTCGATTAGCAAATAAAAAGCTGCCCCGGTTCTAGGGCAGCTTTACATTAGTTGTTTAATTTTCTTACTCAACAAATATTTGTTTCAAATGATAGTTCATATGATCAATATAGTCAGTAACTAACCATTTCAATGTTACCGTACTTTGACCTTCTAGTCATAGGGGACTAGCAATCAACCATTTGCCAAACTTTTATGATATTTTCATTTTATCATAATTTGGTAATATATGCTGCCTTTATGGCAAAAATTAAAGGAGTGACTTCTAAAAAGGTAAGAGAGGAATTTCCTCATCTTCGACACTTGCCAAGTCTATGGACACGTTCTTATTTCGCATCTACCGCAGGAAATGTATCGAGTGCGACTAGTAAACGATATGTCGAACAGCAAAGGGGGTGAAACGTATGGCACAAACGATAAGAGTTAAAGTTAAACTGCTTCCAACAGCAAAACAGGCTTGCTATAAACCCAAATCTTTATATCAAGCAGTCAAGTAAGTAAAAACAGTCAGTCACCTATTGTTTAGATTAGGTGGCTGTTTGCTTTTCATCAAAACCGTATGACTGACCATGTTTATCAATCACATAATCTTTACCCATCGCGAATTCTCCCCCCATTTAGGACACGTCTCTTTTTCAATGCAAAATCTGCAAGATCTTTCCCTAAACCGAAATGCTTGTTGTAATCCTAAACGTAGCCCCATCCTTTATATTCTTTGCAATGCTTCGAATGTTGGCGGTCAAAATCAGCTTGTTCTTCAATCGTCTCTTTTGTATGTTGTTCGCAGGTTTCAAAGAGTTCAAGCTCTACAACCTCAAGAAAACAAAGTATTTTCTTAGTGCGTAGTTCATTTATTTAAAGAACTATATGCTAGACATAGAGAAGTAAAAGAAGAAACTGGAGATGATGTCAAATTGACGAGGACAACGGGCATATAGTTTGGTAATTGCAGTGACTTCCATTAAAAAGTCATTTAAAATGCCATATCTGTATTTCAATATGCCATTCAATTATTTTTCATTAGGAATGTTAAGCATTCAGTGATTGGATTTCCTTATCTTTCCCACAACTTTTTCTTGAGGTGGACATTCTTCTGACATACGCCCCTAGTAGATTAGTACTTGTAAGAAGCATTCTTGCAAAACAAGCTACGAAGGAGATTGATTCGAATGAATAAAGAAGTATCAAAATGGTTGATTGGAGCTTTAGCACTAGCAGTCTTTTCACCAACAGCAGCCTTTGCGGCAACGAATACAAACGTAGAAGCAACAAATGTAGAGCAAGCCATTCATCAAAAACTCGTATACTATTCACCTGAGTATAGACAAACCAATCAGCAAGAATTAATGCAAATTATCAACAAATACAATCCTGATCTAGCTGATGATTTCCAGCAGCTTTTTGAGCAGCAGGAAAAAATAAAAGTAGAAGTGGATGAAGCAACGAAGAAAAAGCTAGATGAAATTCGTGAACAAGTGAAGAATGGTACGTTAACTCAAGAACAAGCCAATGAGAAGCTTGGTGTGAAAGGCTTTGACAAGTTTACGTTCAAAGGTAAGGAATTTGAAGGTAAAAGAAAATATCATGGAACAGATTAAAATAGCCGCTGATGCGGATGATGCTGATACAGTGAACAAACTGCTACAGGAGTTGTTAGAGAAAATGAAAAGTAAAAAAACCTTTGAAGCAAAGGCTGAGTGATTGAAACGTGTAAGTAGTTGAAAAGTTCGAAGAGGTTAACACAAGCTACAGGTGAGCTTAGTAATAGAGCGGAAATGTGGAAATAGAACAGTAGAAGTAACAGTTGACCTGCCTTTTAACTACCCTCCTACATTCTTATAAATGTGTGATGTCATATGGCATGACTTTTCCTGATAATGGGAAAGTCATGCCTGCGTTTAGTTGAAAAGTGATGCAACTGCCAAAATGCACTTTCATGTTCCCTTCGATTTGGTTTTTGATAGATCCCTAACGTTATATAGTTGGAAGTGAACATATGATGCAAACAATCTTCAAATGTATGTCACCTTTTCTGATCTTGTTGGACGATATGCTATCAGGGAAGAGTGAGTGGAAGGTACTGAAGTATATACGTACCATAAGTAGTCGTTGCGTCATCATATTAACAGTGTGTAGACGACTGAACCAGAAAATAACTGGATTCCATCAGGGGACTGATGATTATTATGAGGGTAGTGATCGGTACAAGCGAGATTCGGACACTACGGGAATTGGGGTATCGATTCTGTGACAATGAAAAATAAAGAGCGTAAGACGCTATTAACCTATTGGACAACTCGTTATGTACTAACTATATGTGTTGGCCTTATCGTCATTGGCCTCTTATCTAGTATGTGGATACGCTACAATGAAACGCAAAAACGGCTTGACGTCATGAAATATCTGGCAATAGACATTTCTGAGCAGATTGTTACAGCGGACGGAAAAGTATCGATACCCTCTTTCTTGCCACAAATATTAGATAATCGTCAACGCTTCATGAAAGGATTTAAGCCCATGGTGCTCATCTTAGATGAACAGAAGCGTGTCATCCTCCACACATCCACAACCGCACCAAGTCCTTTTATTGACCTCCCACGACTCTCACCTGATTGGGAGAAAAGTCAATCTGTGCAAGAAATGCAGATGCGTTCGGGAGAAAAAGTATTCTTTCTTACCCAGAAGATAGAGAGCGGGGACAAAACGCTGGGCTGGATACTTCTCTTTTCCCCGAAAAAAGAAATGGATCATAGTGAAGAAGCGATGCAACAATTATTTATTATGTTAACAGGTCTTGGAGTGCTAGGGTGGATTGTTATTTATTATTTGACTAAAAAATTATCGGAACCTGTGAAGGATGTTGCAGATGCAGCAAAAGAGATTGTGACGGGACACTATGATATTAATCTGAAAAAGGATATCAAAGAAAAGGAAATCTACGAACTTATTCAGTCATTCAAAGATATGGCGGATCGGCTTCGGCAGTTAGAAATGATGCGAACGGAACTGCTTGCGGGAGTTACTCATGAGCTAAAGACGCCAGTCACATCCATTAGTGGATTACTACAAGCAGTCAAGGATGAAGTAGTCACAGGTGAAGTAGCCAAAGAATTTCTGGAGGTTTGTTCAAAAGAGATTTTTCGTTTGCAAAAAATGGTGGAGGATTTATTAGATTTCAATTCTTTTTCGGTTGGAGGTATCAATGTTACGAAACAACCACAGAATTTGAATCATCTCGTGCAAGAGATCACGCATCAATGGTTGATAGGACAAGAAGGAAATGCACTTTCGCTTCAAACGTATACTCCTGAACAAGAGATTTGGATTGACACGGACCCACTACGAATTCAGCAAATTTTATACAACCTATTAAATAACGCAAAACAAGCGACGGGACCAAGTGGAATCATTCAAGTCACTCTATTACACCAAGAAGAAGATTTTCATATTAATGTGCAAGATAACGGCATTGGTATACCAGAAACAGAGAAGGCAAATATTTTCGAACGATTTTATCGCGGGGAAGAGAAAAAACATAAGGTAAGGGGACTCGGACTAGGATTACCTTTTAGCAAAATGCTGGCAAGGGCACTTGGTGGCGATCTCCGGTTGACTGAGAGTGTTAGAAAGAAGACGGTTTTTACACTATCACTAAAAAAATGAGTGGAAATAAAAACGTATCCACGGCTATATGATTGCATTCAACAGAAATGTCCACAAAATCCTGATAAACAGGTAGTAGTGGACATTTCTTTTTTAGAAGAACGGTTCTTTTCATAGTAGCAGAGGTTTTCTTAGGATGTTACCACTCCTAAAATGACCCAATAAAATGGTAAAAGAATAAAACCGTTTGAACTGATTACATAGAAAACAAAGTGGAAATTAGCCCAAGGTAAAGAGATTATCTACTTGACCACTAACGTTTCGTTAGCTCTCATTTAATAGCCTCGTCATCTTGTCCATAAAATCATCATAATCCTTGGCTTTAATTAGCTCATTGACGTTTTTCCATTCCGATAGAATGTTGATAACGCCTTCGAAAAAGGGACTGAATAATTCTCGCTGCTGTTTATTAATTGAAATCATCACAATGGCTTGCACTTTCTCTTTTCCCCAACTTACCGGGCGGTCTAGAATGATAATGCATATGCCTGTCTTTGCAGCATCCATATGCATGGAATGAGGAACAGCTACGTTGTTATTAAAGGCAGTGGAGGACATTCGTTCTCTCTCAAGCACAGACTTTCCATAGTCTTGGGACACATAGCCTTTCTCATAAAGCAGTTTTGACATGAATGCGATATAGGCTTCATCGCTGTCAAGATACACATTCTTCATAAATAATTCTTCGTCGAAATATAAATCAAGATATTGTTTTACTTTGCGTATTTTTTTTTGCTTATTTAGTTTGTTTATTTGACTTTGAATGTATTCATAATCCTCTTCTGTCAGGTAAGGATGAACAAATACAGACGGAATTTGTTCCTTCTGTAAAGGCAGTGTGCTAATGATTAAGTCTATTTCCTCGAGTAAAGAAAGCTCACTTGAGTCAGATGAAACTTTAATTATCTCTAAAGAATCATGAAATTTCTTTTCAAGCTTTTGGATGAGCTGTACTTGCATATCATAGTAACTCGGGCAAATAACTGCACATAAAATCTTCTTTTCTAAGTTTACCTTTCGTTCAAAGTAAGAACCGATATGAAAGGCAATGTAAGAAATTTCATCCTCATTAATATGAATGCTCTCCATCAATTGAATTTGATTCGATATAAAGACAGCCAGTTCATAAATGAGTGGATAGGAATGCTTTAATTTATGCGTTAGAGGATTTTTAGCCATTTGCTCATTCTTTGCCCGAAAAATTAAATTACGTATATGAAGCGTAAAATTGACAAAAAATTCATCATCAAAGATTTCAATAAAGTAGCGTTCATGAACTTTCTCTAACAATTTCTTAGAGAGGTTCACATAATGCTCATCGACGTAATGATTTAAAGAGCTAGGCGTTAATGATTGATAATTAAGCAATGTCGTTTTACTTGATAAAAGCAAAATAAAATTATAGCGTTCCGATTCATTAAAGCGGATACTATATTTTGTCTCCAGAAAGTCAGCGATTTTATTGGCTGCTTTTGTTTCAAGATTGCTTTTTAATTTGTGGAGATCAGTTGTTTGAAGAACTGAGTTGTTATTTTTTATTCGGTCCACGGTAATAACAAGGTGGAGGAGAATATTATTCATAATGTAATCGTTTACATACAAATTATGTTCTCCAAGGGTGGAAACGATTTCATTTTTTAGTAAAGAAACATCATAATCTGGAAAAGAATCTTGAACAGCTTTTAAGCTTAAAAATTCATTGGAAGTTTCTTGTGAGATAATAAAGCTCATCAATCTTCGCTTATTTCTCTCTTCGCCTGTTAAAATGAGAATGTCTTTCTTATGGCGGATTTTTAATTGATAAGGCTTAATAATTTTATTTGCATGAACGATGTCATTTTCAATTGAAGAAACACTTAAAAAAAGTCTTTCACCAAGATCAAAGATATTTAGTCCTTCCGAGTGTAGAATTAATTCTTTCAATATGACTTTCATACGGTCCATAGGGGAAGTGTGATTATCCTCTGTTTTTACTGTATTTCTGCTTACTAGCTGATACCCTTGCGGAGAGGAAGCGATAATGATTTGATCTTGGTTAATTTCGTTAGCATATTTTCTAATGGTTCTTGTGGACACTTTAAAATAATTTGCCAAGCTTGTGGCTGTGCACCAATCATTTTTAGATGCTAGGTATTGAATGAAGGCTTCTTTACGATCATTTTTCATAACAGAGCTCCTTATATGAAAGATATAGGGTTCCTCATTTTTATTATAAAAAAAGAATAATATGCATTCGACTAAAAAAAGTTCCTACAGATAGGAACTTTTTTTAGTTGGTTCCTTCATAGGAAAGATGAAATACTTTCATACAAATGAACGTTCAAATGAGGGAACTATGAAAATGAGTAAAAAAGTAATGAATTATACACTTGTTGTCATTAGCACAGTTGTGACAGCTTTCGGGATTTCACTGGTTTTGCTGGCGGAATTAGGAGTAGATCCGATTAGTACGTTCTTATTGGGTGGACTACATTTTATTCCGATTCGGTTTGGAACAGCAAGTCAGATCTTTAGTCTGACCTTTTTAGTCATCAATTATTTTCTAAATCGCAAGTTTTTTGGTGTGGGTAGTCTTATTTTCAGTATTGGATGTGGTTATTGCATTAACTTGTTTCTCGCAATGGACGTGAAGGCTACATTATCTCTGCAATCGATACCCAGTATATGTATTGCACTGATTGGCATCTTGATTTATGGGTGTGGAACAGGTCTTTTTTTATTTACAAAAACAGGAATGGGACCGTTAGAAGGCCTTATGTTCTTTTTCTCCACGCGATTAAACGTGACCATAAAGGTAACAAGAATGACCATCGATGGGATTTTAGTCGTTACTGGTATTTTATTAGGTGGTTTATACGGTATCGGAACCATTCTTTGTATCTTTTTAGTTGGGCCTGTTATTGAACTTTCATTAAAGGTTTTCACATCGTTATCCAAAAAAGTTAGAAATTGATTTTTGTAGAAAGGATAGTATATTTGCTTTTTTAAACGATAGAGAATAGGAACATGAGGTCAATTATCGTTCCTATGGATAGGAACTTTTATTGTTGGTTTTAAAATTCGACCAATGCAATACTAAGCATGTAAGCGAAACCAAAAAAATGATTCAGGGGGAATTTCAAATGACCAGAGTATTGTTAATCTGTGGAGCAGGTGCTTCTAGTGGCTTTATGGCAAACGCTATTCGTAAAGCAGGCAAAAAAAGAGGAATGGAAATGTCTGTACAAGCTCGAAGCGAGTCACAATTATCAGAGTATCTAAACGAAATCGATGTTTTGTTAATTGGTCCTCATTTGAAATATATGGAAGATGAAGTGAAAGAAAAAGTAAGAGACTATCAGATTAAAGTATCTGTAATTCCGCAAATCATTTATGGCACATTAGATGGCAATAAAGCGTGCGACCTTATTACTAACCTACTTGAATCGGGTGAATAACATGATGGAGAAAATAATGACTTTTATGAACGAATCGTTTAGTCCAAGGGTTAATAAAATCACGAAAAACCCGTGGGTATCATCGATCCAGGATGCGGTTATGACCATTCTGCCGCTAATCCTTGTCGGTTCGCTAATTACGATTGTCAGTCTATTAAATAGTGTATTTTCGTGGCTCCCTGATTTTTCTTTAATTAATACATTTACATTCGGTCTGCTAGGCTTATTCGTTTCCTTCTTAATCCCATATTTCATTATGGAGAAAAAGAAACTCGATAATAAAAAGCTAATAGCAGGCGCAACAGGACTGGCTCTTTATCTGTTCTTATTGTCGCCAGTCATCTTAGAGAACGGACAAATTCAGTTCATGCTAGATCGATTTGGAGCAACTGGTATGTTCCTGTCATTGATTGTCGGCTTGTTTGTTGGATTTGTACTTGTTCAATTCTCCAAATTCTCGTTTTTCTCGGAGGATTCATCCATTCCGGATTTTATCATTGTTTGGTTTGACACACTTATACCGATCACGCTGATTATGCTGACGGGATGGCTGATTGGTGTTCAAGCAAAAATTGATTTCTTTGGAGTAATCCTAGCTATCTTTAAACCATTATCAAGTATTGTTCAAAGCTATCCTGGATTTGTTTTATCTGTCTTCATTCCAGCGTTCCTGTACACTTTTGGTATTAGCGGCTGGGTAATGATGCCGGTTATTTATCCCGTCTATTTATCAGGTCTTGCAGAAAATGCACAAGTAGTAGCATCTGGAGGAACTCCATCCAATATTGCAGTTATGGAAACGCTTTATGCCTTTACAAGCATGGGTGGAATCGGAACGACTTTGCCTCTCGTTATCATGATGTTCTTCCTAGGAAAGTCGATGCGAATGAAAGCTATTGGAAAGGCAACGATCGTTCCATCTATCTTTAACATCAATGAACCATTAATGTTTGGGGCGCCAATTGTCTTTAACCCATTTTTGATGATACCGATGTGGATCACTGCAATTGTTATTCCGAGTATTACGTACTGGGTGCTACATGTTGGCTGGGTAAGTATCCCGACGAAGACATTCATGCTTTGGTATGTGCCAATGCCGATTTCATCATATTTGGCAACTCAAGATTGGAGAGCTATTGTTTTAGCAATGATATTATTCGTCGTAGCATTTATCATCTTCTTCCCTTTCTTTAAAGCCTACGATATTCAAGAGAGGAAGAAAGAATTAGAAGTAAGTGAACCTGAAATGTAATTCGGAATAGCATTCCAAAACAACAGTAAAGGAGATTGTACCATGATTGACAGAGAACAAGAACTAGAAGCGCTGTATTTAATATCAATGCAAATGATTTTACATGCAGGTGATGCACGCAATGATGTTATGGAAGCGTTAAAATGCTGTGAAGACGAGGAATACGACCGCGCTGAGAAAATATTAGAAAATGCAAATAAAGATATCGTTGCATCTCATAAGCTACAAACAGAAACCGTACAAAAAGAAGCACAGGGAGAGGAAGCCATTTTCTCACTGCTGTTTGCTCATGCCCAAGATACACTAATGACAGTAAAGAGCGAATATGAAATAGCTAAACGGTTAGTTCGCGTTTTTAGAAGAATAGATGAAAAAATTGATGGAAAGAAGGCGTAAGCATGAGAACGTATGAAGGCACTTTTCCAAAAGATTTTCTATGGGGTGGAGCGGTTGCAGCTAATCAATGCGAAGGTGCTTTTGGGGTTGGCGGAAAAGGAATTAGCCTTGCAGACGTTCACCGTTATCATTGTGATCAAGATATTACAAGTCATGATTCTGATATGACTCTTGCACAAGTGAAAGAAGCAATTGAAGACAAAGTCGGTTATTATCCGAAAAGACATGGGATCGACTTTTATCACACATATAAAGAAGATCTACAGCTTCTTGCTGAAATGGGCTTTAAAACATTTCGAACATCTATTGATTGGTCTCGCATTTTTCCTAATGGTGACGACCAAGAGCCAAACGAAGAAGGACTTGCTTTCTACGATAAGTTAATTGATGAGATCAGAGGCCTTGGTATGGAGCCAATTATTACGATGCTTCACTATGAAACTCCGTTAAACATTACCCTTCAATATGGGGGATGGAATAATCGTAAAGTAATTGATTTTTTCGTTCGGTATGGAGAAGTATTGCTTGAACGTTACAAAGACAAAGTGAAATATTGGATTGTGATCAATCAAATCAATTTAATGTATCATGAATCCTTTAACTCGGTTGCGATCTGCAAAGACCAGGTGGAAAATGTAGACGAAGCTAAGTATCAAGCTATTCACAATCAAATGGTTGCATCGGCTCGAATTGTTAAAAAGGCGCGAGAATTGAATTCTGCACTTCATATGGGCACAATGCTGGCTGATTGCACAGCCTATCCAGAGAGCTGCCATCCAGATGATATTGTACTAGCGCTGAAGAGAAATCGTCTACAGTATTACTTTACCGATGTTCAATTTAGAGGCGAATACCCTGGTTATATGAGACGTTTCTTTCATGAAAACGATATTTCAATAAATGAACAGCCAGAGGACGCCACTATTTTAAAAGCAAACACAATGGACTTTCTGGCAATCTCATACTACTATTCTTCCATGGTTTCAGCAAAAAGGAATGGGATGAGCCCTGTTGATTTAAGTAAAAACCCGCATCTTAAAGCTAATCCATGGGGTTGGGCTGTCGATCCTAAAGGCTTATATAACGCATTATGCCAATACTATGATCGCTATCAAGTGCCGATCATGATCGCTGAAAACGGTTTTGGTATGTATGACAAGCCAGAAGATGGGATGGTCCATGATGATTACCGTATATCGTATCTATCTGAGCATATCGCCCAAGTAAAGGAAGCTGTTAAAGACGGTGTGGAAATTTTCGCATATTGTGCTTGGGGACCGATTGATATCGTCAGCTGTTCTTCGGCTGAAATGGAAAAACGCTATGGTTTCATCTATGTTGATATTGACAATGATGGGAATGGCTCGCGAAAACGTATTAAAAAAGACAGCTTTTACTGGTATAAAAAAGTGATTGAAACGAATGGAGAAACTATTTAACGGAATATTCAAGCTGAAAAAACTGTTACATCAGCAAAATGAATGAACAGAGCCAATAAAGGAGGCAAGCAACTTGAGAAAAAATCCGGATTTATTTCCTAAAAATTTTTTATGGGGAGGCGCGATTGCGGCAAACCAAGCAGAGGGTGCTTATTTGGAAGGCGGAAAAGGACTCTGTGTAGCAGATATCAATAAGTTTAATGATGAAGTGAGTATTAAGGAAAAAGGCAATTATGAATTGACAACAAAAGACATTCAGTTTGCTCTCGAAGATAAGGAAGGTCACTATCCAAAACGTACATCGATTGATTTCTATCACCGTTATAAAGAAGATTTAAACATGCTTGCAGAAACGAAAATGAATTCGTTCCGTACTTCTATCAACTGGTCGCGTATTTTTCCGAAAGGCGATGAGACAGAGCCGAATGAAGAAGGGCTGAGATACTACGATAAGCTGATTGATGAGATTATTAAAAATGGAATGGAGCCACTTATTACGGTTTCCCATTATGAAATGCCGTTGCATTTGGCAATCGAATATAATGGATGGTATAACCGGAAAACGATTGATTTCTTTGTTCACTACTGTGAAGTATTATTTAAACGATATAAAGACAAAGTGAAATACTGGATTCTCGTAAACCAGATTAACTTAATTACGTTTGAATCTTTTAATCACCTAGGCATTCCAGCAGATCGTGTGGAAAACTTACTGGAAGCCAAATACCAAGGTGCACACAATGAGCTTGTTGCATGTGCGAGAGCAACAAAAATAGCGAAAGAAATCAATCCTAAGATGCAAATCGGAATGATGCTGTTTGATGCAATTTCACATCCTGCAACATGTAAGCCAGAAGATGTACTGGCAACAGTAAAACGCAACCAAATGGAGTACTATTTCTCTGATATTCTCATGCGTGGTAAATATCCAAATTATGCGTTCCGCTTTTTTGAGGAGAACAATATTATGATTCAATTCGGAGAAAATGATGAGGAAGATTTCAAAAATACAGCCGATTTCTTTAGCTTCTCTTATTACTACACACGAATTTCTGATGCAGAAAGTGTAAAGAAGCCTAACTCTGCATATGTAAATCCGGAGCTGAAAGCAAGCGATTGGGGCTGGTCCATTGATCCGATCGGTTTAAGAACTGCTTTAAATTTGTACTATGATCGTTACCAAAAACCAATCATGATTACTGAAAACGGTATTGGAGCGTATGACAAGGTCGATGAAAATGGCGAAATTCATGACCCGTACCGCATTGAATTCCTTAAACGCCACATTGAACAAATAAAAGAAGCAATTAAAGATGGTGTGGAAGTAATCGGCTACTATCCGTGGGGACCAATTGATATTGTCAGCTGCTCATCATCCGAGATGTCAAAACGCTACGGCTTCATCTACGTTGAAAAAGACGATTATGGAAATGGAACGCTTGAAAGAAAGAGAAAAGACAGCTTTTATTGGTATCAGAAGGTTGTCCAGTCGAACGGAGAAGAGTTGTAAAAAAAGAATCTTACCAAACAGTAGGGGAACCCCTCAACACCATGTAGGAAATATAGTTTTCCTACATGGTGTTTCAAATTTTCCTCATTTATCCAGCAGGAAGATCCAGTAACTCGGGGATCGTAACTAGCTTAACGCCGTCGTTTCTAAGTTTCTTAATGATTTCGGGTAGTGCATGAACAGTGCCCGATAAATCTTCTCCGATTCCTCCACCCGCGTGCTGTAGGACAATAGAACCCGGATGTACATGTGCTAAAACATTAGTTTTGACCTGCTCCGCACTTAATCCCTTCCAGTCTAAGGAATCGACATCCCAATTTATGATTTTTTTATATTGGCTTGCCAACCATAGAATTTGGTCTTCGTTTATATTTCCATAAGGAGCTCTGATGAACGTTGGCTTATATCCTGTAAACGAAGAAATCAATTCATCCGTTTTGATGACTTGATTGCGGAAATCTGCATCGCTTAATGTAGGGAAATTTGGATGGTTGTATGAATGGTTCCCTAAGATATGACCTTCCTTGACCATTCTTTGTACGATTTCGGGATGGGCTTCGATTCGATTTCCCACCACGAAAAATGTCGCTCTCACGCCTTCTTGTTTCAATATATCGAGGATCTGAGGGGTAAAACAGTCATCTGGTGCGTCGTCGAAGGTTAAAGCGACCTCGCGTTTCGAGGCTGATCCTCTCAGCAAAAAGGTGCTTTTGTACTTTTTACGTAAATCCGCTAATGTTAATGGATGGGGATTACGTGTTTCCCCTTCACTACCATCCGTTAAATTTGGCGTACGGGAGGATTGTATAGCGCTACTGTTAATTCCTTCCGACTTCGGCGGTAATGTGTTGTTTTTAGATTGAGTACAGCCAGATAAAATCATTAATACCAATAAAGGAATGATCCAAATTACTTTCATCACGTAATGACTCCTTGTTGAGCTTATTTACCATCTACATGTAGTCTTCCCGTTTTGGAAGCCTATTTAACTACACCTATATTCTTTATTTCTACATGTGAAGTGAAACGAATGGGGATTTTGCAAAGATATCTGTCCAATATTTATTTATGGCTTTCCATTTGTTATAGTGATAAGCTCTGACGTAAAGACCAAGACCTATCGGATCTACTTGATGTCGCTGTAGCTTTTTAATTAGTGTTGCCATCTTTTTATTACTTTCGTTCTCAATCATTGTTTCAATCTTCCTTTTGTTTTCTTCTTTCTCTAGTTCCATATGGAATGTACGTTCAGTTATATTCCCAACTACTTTCATCTCAATATCAAACTGCGGCACCCCAAATTGATAATTTGTAGTTATATTACGTTTTTTAGGTTTAATTAATACGGAGATGTTTTTTTTCTATTGTTGTCTTCTAACATTCTCACTGGAATAGTAAAAGCATACGTGCTTTTTGATACTTTTTGCCTCTCGACTAAAGATAGGACTTCTCTCAAACACCATTAAATGATTATCTTCATCTAAATCAAGCTCCAATGTTACAATTAAGGTAGCATTTTCTAGATCAATCCTGTCAGTACAACCTGTTAAAACAACAATAAGAATTACAATGAAAAAATGATAGAGTAATTGTCTCATGAAGTTGGTTTTCTTCTCTTAAAAAAATGGTGGAGTATGATATAAAATCCAAGCAGTACTGGAAACACATAACTAATGATAAGTCCAGCGTCACCCCATACTTTGGCTAACAGGGATACTTGCATATAGGAGGGTTGGAAAAAAATAGATGCAAACAACAATAGGAAAAGAACGATGAGAAGGTGTTTTTTGTGATTTCCTCTTTTTAATATAGCTTGGCTACCTAAGATCATGACATAGATGTACGGCAACCAGGTGGTTGAGAGAACATACATATAAAAGGATAAGTAAATAATCTCAAACCTTTCTAGAAAGGGGAATTCTACCTCCTTTAATAAAGTTAAAGTAGGCCACTGATACTGGTTAATTTCGTTAGGACTGAAAAAAAGATAACTAATCAGGGTTATTAGTAAAAACATAACTACCGACATCAGGTTTGCAAGTATAATGCCTTTTGTTGCTTGTTTTTTACATTTTAAATAAGGATAAAAAAAGAATGCCATCTCAAATCCTAAAAAAGATATGATTGTATTTTTTACGGCAGAAAACACAGGCCACCATCCCTCTTTTAATACTGGTAAAAGATGCAACACATTTGCTTCTTTCAAAGGAACTAAAAGTAGGATCGGCATCCAGATGGCAAGATAGAAAGTAATTTCCGAATATCTCCCTAATGCCTTTATGCCGTTACTACCAATAATATAAGCAGGAATGAGGTACCCAGCCAAAATTAAGTAACTAGGAGTTTCAACTAGAATCCAGACATTAATAACAAAAAGGGTTGTAAAAATAACCGTAAAAGTAGCTAATGCACCATATAAACACACAAGGACGTTTCCAAGAGTACCAAGATAAGGTCCAAAATAGATAGGAAGTAATTCATATAAGGTTTTATCAGGATGTTTTTTCATGATACTCGTAATCAGTATGCTTGCAAGAACTGAGCATACCCCACCAAGCAAAATGGAGATCCACCCATCTGTTCCCGCAATCTCTGTCAATTCACGTGGGAGAGTAAGAATACCAATACCTACTTGTGTCCCATGAATGATAAATATGTATTGCATAAGGGAAATGTTTGTTATTGGGTACGCTCTCATAACTACTCCTTATGGGATATATGCCATCATTTTTTGTTACGTTGAATGGGACGAGGGCCGCTCTGCCTCTTGTTTAAATAACGAAGAGGGCTCCGTATCACAGAATCTTTCCAATCAGAAAATTTCAGAGGAGCCAGGGGGGTTCCATAAGAAGTTCCCATCGATTCCATTGTAATTAAATGTGCTAGAATAATCATGAAGCCCATAGCGATGCCAACCATTCCAAACATCCAGGCAATCATCATCATGGGAAATCGAATTAAACGAATGGAGTAAGCCATATCAAAGACTGGAATGATAAAGGATGCAATCGCTGTTAATGACACGACGATTACCATAACGTTACTTACTAACCCCGCTTGAACTGCTGCTTGACCAATGACGATTCCCCCTACGATACTTACTGTTTGTCCAATAGTGGAAGGGAGTCTGATCCCGGCTTCTCTTAACATTTCAAGTGTTAATTCCATAAGTATAGCTTCCAAAAAGGGAGATACAGGAACCCGTTCTCTTGTTTCACCTATCGACAAAATCAAATTCATTGGGAGAACCTCGTAATGAAAAGCAATAACTACGATATATAAGGCTGGTAGAAAAACTGCGATGAAAAAGCTTAACAATCGTAGTAACCGTACAAAAAGGGCAAGGGACCAACGTAAGCTGTAATCATCAATTGTTTGAAAAAAAGAGAGAAAGTTGACTGGTGTAATTAATACCCGAGGAGAACGATCAACTATAACGGCTACTCTTCCTTCAAGAACATGCATAGCTGTAACATCCGGTCTTTCAGTAAGTATTGATTGTGGAAACGGGGTAAAAGTTGCATCTTCAATATATTGTTCTAGTTCACCTGTAGTAAGTAAAGTATCTACTGTGAAACTATTAATGCGTTTTTCTAGTTCTTCTATAATTGTAGGATTGGTAACATCACCTAGATATACGAGATGAATTTTAATATTTGCCCTTTCTCCTATTTTATATTGTTTGATTTTTAGTTCTCGGTTGGGCAAAAAGCGACGAATTAGAGCAATATTTTGAGAAGCCGTTTCAAGAAATCCTTCATGGCTAGCTTTTAGCATCGTTTCAGAGTGGGGTTCTTCCACAGAACGTTGTGGCCAACCTTGAGAGTCTATAACAATTGCTTTCTCTTCACCGTCAACAAATAAAATACTATTACCCTCAAGGATAGCAGCTTCAATTTCTGACCATGAGAAAGTATAAGTTAAGTGGCTATAAATCACATTAGAAGACCAAAGCTGATCAATAGATTTCATTTCAGTCACAAGAGGTCTAATAATATTTAATTGAATGGTTCTTTTGTCAGCTAATCCTTCTAAGTAGGTAAGTATTGTATTGGTTTCTCCACTTAGTTTAATGTAGTGTACTTTAAGATCAGGTGCTTCATCAAAAAGCGAATAGAGGTGACTTTCATTTATTTTTAGGTCTTTTGTTATTGGGCTATCTGTCTTCTCATAAATCGTCTCCTTGATAGCTTTATTTTTACTTTTTATAAACCATTTACGACCATTCATTGTAACACCTGCATTCGTTTCTTTGTTAATATTTACTATAATTTGCACCTGAATTCTCATTTCTATGCAGGAGTAGTGAAGATGATCTACAACTTGTGTTATCATTAATGTTCATTAAGACTTGTGCAAAAAAAGTGATCCAGAATATTCTATAAGAGAGACAAGTAATAGGAGAGAGTTGAATGAGATTAAACTTTAATGGTAAAGGATTATCTGAAACACCAGAAGTAGTTTTTGAAACTGAAAATCTTATTGAGTTAAGTATGTATGAAAACAAAATTAACGAAATACCGGAAAGGCTCTTTAGTCAACAAAAATTAGAAGTATTAAATTATGCAGGGAACAATATTAAAGTATTTCCTGAGGGGATTAAAGCCTTATTAAATTTAAAAATGCTTGACTTAGGTCATAATCAATTAAAAGAATTACCAAAGGAAATAGGAATGTTGAGAAATTTGGATTCTTTTCTCTATCTGAGTAATAATGAAATTGAAATTCTTCCAGAGCAAATCTGTGATCTTCAACAACTAAAATATTTAAACGTGACAGATAATCAATTAAAAAAGTTACCCTCTAATATAGGTAGATTAAAAAGTCTTATTGAATTGCGGTTATATAATAATCAACTTGAACATATCCCAGAATCAATAACTACTATAGGATGTTTACGAGAAATTCATTTATATGGGAATAATATAAGGAGCTTACCAGAAAGCTTAGGAGATTTAAAAGAAATTCGTATATTAGAATTAGCTGACAATAAACTAAAAAGGATACCGAAATCAATCGGCAAGCTCAAAAAATTAAGAAGATTAAATCTGAGAAAAAACAAGATAGAAGAAATTCCAGACGAAATAGGTGGATTAAGCAATCTCATCGAACTAGATTTAAGAGACAATGATATACAAGAAATTCCAAGCTCAGTGATGAATCTTGAATGCCTGGAGAAACTGGATCTAAGATGGAATAAGAACTTAAAATTAACGAAATGCTTGGATGATTTAGAGAAAAAAGGATGCGTTGTTTATAAATAGAAAACACAAGTAAGAAAGTGCCCTCAGTCTCTGGATACTGGGGGCACTTTCTTTATTATTTAGCACAGTCGATACGTTTTAATTGATGAAGTAATGTCATTAAAATCCTTGTGAATGTTGAAGAGATGGGATCTGTTACTTAAATTTTCAAGTATTTTTTTCCTACCTCTGAAGTTTATGTGCTCGTATAAAATGACAAGAGTATTAGGTGCGACACGTACAGAAGAAATCCTGTCGTTCCAGGGATCTCCCACGTACGATAATCTATCTCCCGAATTCATAGTGAAAGAGCTACCAGTTCCGTCTATATGTTCAAAGAACCGGTTGACACGATGCTGAACGTCTAAATAATTATATGGGTTATCATAATACGGATTTTCATAATGCGGACTATAATGATACGGATTATAAATCATGAACACCTCTCCAATACTTTTTTTGCTTCATACAATGTATGCCTATCTGTAATTTATGTGCAAAGTCGCAAGTCATTTTTTACAGGGTATATGGGTGTCCAATAAGGAGAACTAATCATTCTATCGTTGCTAAAGGGTTCTACAACTCAGCTAGCTCCTGAAGATAACGAAAACCACGTGGAGTTTTTAGATAATATGTAGGCGGTAATATCACTGATGATGGGCTTTATATTGTGTAATCCTTAATAATATTCAATGTTGTTCGATGAAACACTACTTACTCTACTGAAAATAGATTGTAAATGGCGTCCCTAGTAGCAAGTTTTAGTTTGATTAAAGCAAGGTTGCTTCCACGTTACATATCACAAACCAACACCTTATGCCATGTCTCCATATGATACGGAATAGAAATATTTAAAAATACCGTTTATAACAGTATTTTTAAATATTTCTATTTTATGCAATCGATATTAACATTTGGTAGCGATGATCTAGACATCACGAAACAAACAACTTTTAGAAGTACTTCCAAGTGTTTATGGTTATGACATTGATGGTAATTGACTAGCTATATTCTTGAAAAATTGAATCCACATGTTATTAAGTCTAAATTCTACTGTACAGTAAAGATATCAAAATCATGAGAGTTTTAATAATTCAAGGGAAATATTGCGACTTTACAACAAGAAATCAAGGCTGCGTAAGATCATAATGAAAGTCTGACTCGTTGAAAAAATGGAGGATTTTCTTTGGAATACTAGAAAGGATATTATTTTTTTGAAAAAGAAAGTTATTAAACTTACTATTTTATGCACTATATTATCGAGTATAAGCATACCTTCACTGACCTCAAGTCCAACAGCAGTATATGCTTCTACACAAGATCAACAAGAATTGGTTAAGTGGTTTAAAGAAGCGGCTAATGAATACAATGTTCCCATTGAGTTACTTGTTTCCATAGGTTGGATTGAATCAATGTTACATGATCACGACGGAGAGCCTAATAACATTAATGGGTATGGACTTATGAATTTAGTATCCAATCCAGAAAGAAAAACACTTGAAGAGGCATCAGAAATAACTGGAATTAGTATAGGCGAGTTAAAAACATCAACTCAGTCTAATATCAAAGGAGGCGCTGCCATATTATCTAAATATCAACATGAAATTACAAAAAACAAGGATAATTCAAATGATTATAAAGATTGGTTTGAAGCAGTAAAATTATATAGTGGTGCTGATTCTGATGATATAAGAACCAGTTATGCTGAAGATGTTTTTAGCTTAATAAACGAAGGCTTAATTGATTTATCTAGTGAAACATTGATAAAGTTATCGTCGCCAGAAAATTCAAACAAAAATAAAGTAACGGCAAGCCTACCAGAACTTGATATTAAATGGGTCCCAGCCCACATATCTAACTATGATTCTACGCGACGATCTGCTAAAGATATTACTCATCCTTTTTAAATAAGAAATAAATGTTGATTTAACAACGTTTTAGGCGGAATTATACCGCCCTTTGCAAACGGAATGCAAACCTTTATTACACTAAAGCGCATTTTTCGGGAAAAAAATCGCATTTTCAAGAGATGCAATTGCTTCTTGTTGCATCGTCATACTAACGTGACTATATCTGTCTAATGTAATTCCTATGTTTGTATGTCCTAACAATTCGGAAACGATTTTAGGATGTACGCCAGTTTCGAGTAGAAGTGTTGCCACTGTGTGTCGTAGATCGTGGAAACGTATGCATGGCAACTCAGCCCCTTCTAAAACCCTTCTAAATTTCCGGCGTACAGATGCAGGAATGTAAGGCAGCCCATCTTCAGGACGACAACATACTAGACCGTCTATATTGTAAGAAGGTCCAAATAATAATTTACTTTGTGCTTGTTCAGCTTTGTGCTGTTTCAAGGGGCCGATAAGGCTTTCTGACAGAGAAATAATTCTCTCGCTACTTTTTGTTTTTGGAGGAGTTAATTGATGTACTCCGTTAATTCTAATAAGCTGTTGTCTTACGTGAATAGTCTTTTTCTCAAAATCAATATCTTTCCATGCTAATCCAAACACTTCCGCATAGCGCATACCAGTTGTTACAGCCACTAGAACGGGAATACAAATTTCCTTTCCTCTTACACTTTCTACTAATTTTTGAACTCCCTCTCTAGTAAGAACGATTGTTTCTTTCTTTTCTACTCGTGGTAATTCTACTAGCTGTGCTACATTCCGACTAACCATTTGCCAGCGTTCAGCATTTTGAAGAGCTTTGTGTACTAATCCGTGGATGTGTCGAATTGTAATAGGGGATACTCCGCCATCTTGAAACTTTGCCCCATCTTTTAATAAATCACTGTACATCTTCTGTAAGTGTATAGTCTTTAAGTTTTTTAACTTAATATGACCGATTCTTGGTATAATGTACCGTTTTACACGTTGCTCATATGTATAATGCGTGGTGGCTCTTGTGGATGTCTTAGCGTAATTTTCTAGCCAATATTCCATGTATTGGTTTACTGTCATATCACTAGTATCAACGGTTAGGCCAGTTTGAAGTTCATGAAGTTTTTGGGTCAAAGCTTGTTGGGCTTCTTTTTTTGTGATGTAGCCAGAAAACCATTTTTGTTTTCGTTTACCTGTTGACTCGTCTCGTGGCAATTCGACTACAAAGCACCATTTGTCACCGCGTTTTCTAACATGCCCTTTCATCGTTCTTCCCCCTTACGCTGAATAAAGTTCATCTATAAAATTTTGCAAACCTATTCACACAAACGATGGAAATGAATAGCTAAAGATATGAAATATATGCTCCTAAAAAATATTATACAGTAAAACTTTGATGATTATAAAAAATTAATAATCTATAGGTGGAAAGAAACGAAAAGGAAGAGTAAAATGTTAATTGAAGTAAAAAAATCAGTATTGGGGTATGAAGATGGATATTTTGTTATACCTTGTATTTGGCGTACTAGACCAGATGGCTATTATGATCATTGCGTTTAAAATGTTCCGATTTCCTGTTACAAACTATTTGAGGGAATTTTTGCTAATCGCAAGTATATTATCGTTAATTTCTTACTTTAATAGGGTTGTGCTTGATATACCTCAATATGACACCGGCATACAGTACATAGCGTTGGTTTTATTTTTTAGACATATGTTAGAGTTTAGATTATACGAGGCTACTTTAGTTGCAGCTACTGGCTGTATAGCTTTTACAGGTATTCAATTTGTGGCACTTTCCTTGTTGCTAAAAACTAGTCTAGTAAATCTAAATGACCTAGGGCAAGTTACAGAGCTAGGAACTTTCATCATACAGTTTGTTGCCGATGCTTTGGTGGTTTTTGTTGCATGGCTCTTGAAATCTCTAAACTTAGGCTATAGTTTTATTTCTCAGCCTCCGCACAGTATGACCTATAAACCAGAGAAGAATAAATTAACGTTCTTTTTAATTTTAGCAATTGGATTGACCTTCTTTGTTCTAACAACGGTTTTATATGTACTTATTATGAGCCAAGCCAATACAGTAATTATACTTGCATATGTCTTAATTCCACTTGCTATTCTACTTTGGCTTTTGAGGAAACGGGATTACTTATGATTGAGAAAATTTCAAAGAAAATTGCTACACAAATTAATAAGGCAAATCCTGATCAAACAAGTAGCATTGCTGTTTTAACCTATTCTATATCTGTGACCATCAATTTTTTGGTGGTCTTGATATTTTCATTTCTATTTGGGTCTATATTCGGGAAACTGATTGAAACAATAATAGCCTTGTTTTCGTTTATGTTGCTGAGAGCGTTTTCGGGTGGATATCACCTAAAGTCATTAGATGGATGTGCAGTGGTTACTATAGGTATCATGTCAATTATTCCGCATATTCCAATGACTTCTATGCCCGCCGTTGTATTAACTGCTATTTCAGCTCTCTTGGTACTGATACAAGCTCCCAACAATGTCTATGACGAGGTGAGGGTGCCAAAGGCAAAGTATTTATTACTTAAAATGGTATCGGTTCTGATCGTTTGCTCTAACTTTGTGTTTATATCTCCGATACTATCATTGTCTTTCTTTGTTCAATCTGTTCTATTACTCCCTAAAAGGAGGTGAGACATCATGACAAACAAAATGGCAATTACACTTTCTAAATTTTTTGCTGCACTTGCAAGCCTATATGTAGTTAGTTTCAAATTCACAATCGGTAGTCCTGAAGTGCCAGCAGAATTAAAAAAGTAAGTGAGTGTACAATATGACAATGTTTTCAGGTGCTCGCTTAGAAGGTACTGACATCACTGACATTGAAGATTTTGACATTGTAGAGGTCAATAAAGTTGACCTCTACAAACCTAAAAACTCGAAAAATGGTGTACTAAGATACTATACCAACAAAGGGGTATTTCTTGGACTAACGACTCTTGAGGATGTTGCCCAAAAGTGGGAAAAGTTCGGTTTTATGCAATTAGACCCTGTAAATGTTGTAAACATAAACGCAATAAAATATATAGTAGATGATTTTTTTTCAATCCGAGCGTATTTCGAAGACGGTTCATTTGCCGCAATTTCAAGACCTAAATACAAGAAAATAGAACACTTAGGAATACCAAAAAAGGATCGTCCAGAGTAAAACGGGCGATCCTTTTTTGGTGAGGAATTATAAAACAACATATTATAAAAGTCAAGAAAAATCGTCCGCGGACAATTGTTGTACAAAAAACGCAAAATTCGACATAATTTTCACTAAATAGATGATACCATTTTATCAAGAAGAATTATTTGAACTATTACCTAGAAAAAGCGTAGGTACAAGTTCTTGAAGTTATCGAGGTAGGCAATCAAGGAGAAGTGTTCTGAGGTAAGTTAACATTATCTAAATATGAAGTTGAGCATTGCTCAAATATAAGTTCCATAACAAGATGAGAGTGTAGTATAATAAGAACTAATGTTCGTTTCTTAGGGGGAAGGAATATGTCGGCTGTTGTAGATTACACAGAAGGAAACATCCTTAATTTTGTCTTTAGTGAGCAGGCTAAACAGGACATAACACTACTTTGTAAAAATTATCACGATAACCCTCAGGCGAAAATAGTAATTGATGCATTAATAAAAAACCGTTCCTTATGAACGGTTTGGTCTATTATGTAATATTTCTAGGGCATCCACTTTTTCTTTTCTATCTTTAATTAATTCATCTAATCTACGAATAATTTTTTGGTACATATTATAAAATGGTAATAAGGTATTGTGGGACACGTGAAAATTAGTACCATTTAAAGAGAACATATCGTTTGTGAATGAACCGATTTGTTGAGAAAACCAATCTGTTTCAAAAATTTTTTCTTCAGTATGTTCAATCGCATTTCTTACTTTACGATATTTATTTAGGTGTTTGTATTCATCTGTTATTTCCCTTAATTGCAGGTCCGTGTATTCGTCAGAAATTTTTTCAGCTAGTTTATAAGCCTTATCTAAACTACAGATACAAAAGTAAATGTCTCCAAAAAATTTGGTTACTATTACTTTATTTTCTATGGATGCTCTATTGTTGTTATCGAAATACTGGAGCTGTTTCTTATCTGAAAGAATTCTGTCCATTTGTATAGTTGCTAGGTTAATGTAAAACTCAAAATAATGAAGAGCTTTTCCTATATTGTCTAACTGCTCTTCATCAGATAACATTGGATTGGTAAGATAGTACTTAATCTTTTTACTTTCAGTCAATATTTTCATTAGATAACCTCCTGGAGGAATTCATGACGAATTATAATATCGAGTGTTCTTATACAAATAAAGAAGGACTAGGGATAAGTGAAACTATAGTTGAGGAATCTTGGACTTGTGGAATTGAAGAAGTTATCTACTTATTAAAAAGAAAAGCTGATACAAGTAAACCAATAGACATAAAGATAAAACAACAAAACCGTTCATAAGGAACGGTTTTTTATTTGTTATCTGTGCCATCTTTCTCCATAGCTCTGATCCCAGCAGCGATAATAGATATTTGTTCCAGAAAATATTTGCGTTTATCACTTGGGAGTGACGCTAATATTTTTTTTATTTCTTCTGCATCTGGAGTAAAGTCTTTTGTTTCTTTTCTTGGTGTTGGATCGTCAGTATTGCCAACTAACCAATCTACTGAGACTTCATATAGATTAGCTAAAGTTTTCAATGTCTCTGTATCAGGTTCACTGACCCCTTTTTCATAACCACTTAAAGTCTTGTTGTTAATACCTGTATAAGTCATCACTTGAGTTTGTTTTAAATTTTTCTGATCCCGTGCCATTCTTAATCGTTCTGGTCTCATATAATAACACCCCACATTTAAGAAAATAGTATCATTTTTCTTAGCCTCATAGAATTTTTTCTTAAAATCTTAGAAAAAAAGCTTGATTTCTTGGAAACTAAGAATTAAAATAAGAGTATAAGTTCTTAGATTTTAAGAATGGAGGTGCAGAAAACAGTGCACAATCTAATTAGAGCTTACGTAAAGAAAAAAGGATTAAAATTTAACTATGTAGCTGATAAAGCAGGAATAGAAAGAAAAAAGTTTTATAGATTGATAAATGGTCAAACCACTTTGACTCTTGAAGAATACGAGCGTATTTGCCGTTTATCTCTAGAAGTAAGTCCGGCATATTTTTTTGAAAACAAGTTCTTAGAAACTAAGAATGAAACTAATAAAAAACCAGCATAGGAGTTGAAAAAATGAACAAACAAAACGATTTCCTATCATTCGAAAGTCTACCGCCATTATTAAAGATACCTGAAGTTGCAAAGGTTCTTAGGGTAGATAAAAAATACGCATATGAATTAGCTAAAAGAAAAGATTTCCCAGTGACTAATATCGGAACTGAAAAGAGACCTATGTTAAGGGTTTTGAAATATGAATTAGCAAATTGGATTGAAAAAATTTATGGGCAGAAGTTCACTGCCTAGAAAAATTCCCCCGGTGAGCAGCCGAGGGAAAGCATGAAAGATGAACACACTTTAATTGTAAAACTATTTATCAAATATAGCTGTTCTTATTTGGAACAAATTGGAACGAATTTGAAGAAGGAGAGAGAAAAGTGAAGAAGTTTGGAGCGATACTGCACGCTTGCAGAGAAAGAGCAGGGTTAAGCCAAGAGCAATTAGCCGAAAAGCTCAATCGTTCAAGAAGTTGCATAAGCAAGCTGGAGACAGATAAGAAAACGTTGGATTTCCAAACGGGACTAGCGTGGATAGAAGCCACAGGAGCGAAGGAGGTGGCTGTAGCGTTCTTCTGTGGAATGGATGGGATGTCCATCATGCAAAATGTTCTATCAGTAATGGTGTAAAGGAGGTGAGAAGTTGAAAGAAATGCTGGATGGTTTGGATGAAGAGGAGCTATATCACATTGTAAATGGGATGCTCGATCAATCTACGATAAGCCTCCAGAATGGCGATCCTATTGACGCTAAAAAGAAGCAAATCATAGCAGAAAAGGTTTTAAACATTAAGTTATCAAGACAAGCTGAACAAATTGAAAGAATCCTGAAAGGGAGGTGAAAATGTGAGCATCGAGACTGCTGAAAGAAAGCTCTTGTTCTATCAGAGAATGATGGTCGTAGCCAAAACAGATGGAGACACCATTGCTTACGAGATTTATAGGCAGATCACTCGTGAGATTGAAAAAACGATAAGAGAACATGGAAAAACCGCCTGCAACGAACAGACGGCTTAAAGAACCTAGCAAAAAGTTGTACCTCTACCATAACAAATAATTGGAGGTTGGACAAGCATGGAAAGAAATATCAGAACCGTTCAAATGGAACTAAACGAACAAAATCGTGCTATCGAGCGCTTAAATACAGAAATTAGATCGATGGATGAAGAAATGCGTGCCTTAGAAGAAAAGTTCAACAAGATCGGCAGAGAGCTAGCTGAAATGGAATCAACAAGAAGTGGATTACAAACAGAATTATGGCGCTGTGAAGATCATGCAGCAGCCTTAGTACGGGAGGGAAAACGTCATGCCAACATTGCTTGACTTTCCAGAGTATACAGAGCGTGTTGAACCAGATCGGCAAGGGTATCTCCTTCATGGCATTAAATCCTTTAATGAACCGGGGGATGAGCTAAGGGAAAAGGTAGAAAGCATTAACGAGGATTTAAAATACCTACTTTTATCTTGGGAAGAGTTTTCATCAGAACAAAATTTTGAATATCTAATGGATGTGAAAAAACACTTTGACCAAGTGATGAAGCTCTACGGAGGTGTTGGACTGTGAGGCTGTATGATCTAGCTGGCGCTTACGCAGAGGTTGCACAAATCATAATGGATGATGAGACGCAAATAGAGGCTCTAGGCGACACCCTCCAATCCCTAGAGGGTGCTATCGAAAACAAGGCTGATAACATTGCAAAAATGGTGCGTAATATCGCGGCTGAAGTAGACATGATTAAGCTTGAAGAGGTTCGTCTAGCTGAACGTAGGAGGCGCCTAGAAAAGAAGCAGGAGGGCTTAAAACTCTATCTTAAAGAGCAACTAGAGATTGCCGGATTACAAAAGGTAAAAACGCCAATCTTCACTATTTCCGTAAGAAAAAGCCCCGGTTCAGTACAAGTGGTAAACGAAATTGAAATCCCACAAATGTTCTGGGTAACGCCACCACCGATTCTTGATAAAAAGTCGATGTCAGAACGTTTGAAATCAGGTGAGGAAATACCAGGAGTAACGCTAGTAAAAGGTACTTCCTTACAGATCAAATAGGAGTGAGAACATGAGTGTATACAAAAAGATTCTCGCTGTCATGAATGATGTCTCGTATCTCCAGAAAGACGACCAAGTGGAGTTTAAAACCACGAAATATAAGGCTATCTCAGAAGAGAAAGTAACGTCTGCTGTAGGAAAAGCAATGCGGGAACATGGGCTTGTGATAATTCCTATTCATCAAGAGCATTCCAAAGTGGATCAGCTTACCACAGTGAATGTTCGGTACCGGATTGTTGATGTAGATACAGGGGACAACATAGAAGCCGTTTCAAGTGGAACAGGAGTAGACACACAAGATAAAGGTGTAGGTAAGGCTATGACATACGCCTATAAATATCTGCTTCTAAGAACCTTTGCAATTCCTACAGGAGAGGACCCAGACAAAGTAAGTTCTGCTGAACTAGATGAAAAACCAAAAGCTCAACCGAATGTTAGCAACGGTAAAGAAGCTACGTTAAAAGCTAAATGGCAGTTACTCGCTGGATCGCTAAATGGATTTGATGATTGGTATCAGAAGAAGCGAAGTGATGATCATACTGACCAAGATATTGAACAGTTCTTAACAGAAAAGCTAAAAGAGAAAGGAGTACAGCAAAGTGCTTAACCGAGTAATCCTGATCGGCAACTTAACAAAGGACCCTGAGTTGCGCTATACCTCAAACGGTGTTGCAGTAACCACTTTCACTCTAGCAATCAATCGTCCTTATTCGGGGGCAGGAAAAGAAAAGGAAGTTGACTACATCAATATTGTGGCGTGGCGACAACTAGCTGATCTATGCGCTCAATACTTGGCTAAAGGTAAGAAATGCGCTGTAGAAGGTCGATTGCAAACTAGAAGCTATGACAACAAAGAAGGTAAAAGAGTCTTTGTCACTGAGGTAGTGGCTGAAAGTACACATTTCCTAAGCTACAAAGATGGACAAGCTGATCAATCTACAAATAAATTTGATGATCCTTTCTCTAGTAACAAACCAATCAATATTTCAGATGATGACTTACCTTTCTAGGATGGTGATAAACATGGGAATTTTTGATGAAGTAAGAGCCGTACAAAAGCCGAATTTCAAGCGTAGAACGAAAAAGCGTATAGCCCGGGGAAGAATTTCCCCGGAGGTCTACAAAGAAGTAATGGAGCGAGATCAGGGGCGTTGTGTGCTATGTGGCAAGACTACATGGTTACAAGCACACCACATCATCTTTAGAAGCGAGGGAGGCACTGGAGAGGCGCATAACATTGCTTTAGCTTGCGGACCTGTCGGCCAGAAAGGGACATGCCATTGGAAGGCTCATCACACGAAGGAAGGTCGGCAAGCGTTTCGGGATTATCGAGAAAAGGTGCTGCTTCCGTTGTATCAAGGCGCATCGTAAAGGAGGGAGTAAGATGGCAAACCCACAAACAGAAAAGGGGCATATGCGAATAGCTAATGATATATGGGTAGCTATAATCAAGCGCAAATTTACGCTACGTCAACGAAACATCTTAGATTTTATCCTTCGGATGAGTTGGGGCTGTCGTAAAAAAAGTGCCGTAATCCCAATGCTTAAAGACTTTGAATTGTGTGGAGTTCGAAAAGAACATATAAGGATCGAGCTAGAACATTTAGTAGCCATGAATGTACTTATGTGGGACTCAAATAGAAATGAATATTGGTTCAATAAAGACTTCGATCAATGGAAAGTAACCCCTGTGAAGGGATGGTCAGAAGAAAGATTTAATGAACTGATCTCAATGAATTTAGGTAACAAAGTTACTGAAACGGTAACCGGCTTACCGAATCAGCAACCAAACCAAAACAGTAACTCAGTTACTAAATCAGTAACTCAGTTACCAAAAAAGAAACTCAGTTACTACAAAAAAAGAGTTACTCAGTTACAAAAAAGGCAACTGGAAAGTGACGAAAACCCTTGCGGATCTAAGGATGAAGTGGTGCCTAAAACCATTCTTTTAAAACCATTAAATAATATTGTTATTACTGATAATGACACCATCCCTCTTGATGAGGAGGAAATTCAAAACAGTAACCCGGTGGAAGAGTTAGAACAGCATTTTCTGATGAGACGTGGAAAAGGAACGATGGTAAGCCCTCTTGATTTAGAAGCCATTCAACGTCTTTTGAGTAAGGGGATCACTACTGAGGTAATCAAACGAGGTATTGATAAGGCATTCGATGATTTTTCAGCTAAAGGGAAGTATGGGGCCATTAACTCGGTAAGGTATTGTGTACCAATCATTGAAGAGCTTTGGGCACGTCAACGTGGCCTACAAGTGTTACCAGGTGGACAAAATACCTTGCCTCCATCGACTGGAAAAGCTGCTATTACAGAGCCGGAAGGTAACTTTAATCCAGAAGAAGATCAAGAACTACAAGAGTTGCTCAGTCAGTTGAAAACAGCTCAAGGAGGGTAAGGCATGCAATCGGTTGGAGAAGCATTGGGATCTGATGACTTAAAAAAACGAATATCCCTTTTTGACCAAGCAGAAAAAGAATTAAAAGCCCATCCTGTAATAGCTGATTTGCTGAAGAACGAGCATGAACATAACCATTTTTCGATAGGTGACCTACACCAGTATTTGACGGAGTACAACAATTGCAACAAGTGTCCAGGATTAGAAAAATGCCCAAATACGTTAAGAGGTTATCGTTTAGAGCCTCATGCAAACGGTGGATACGGCTCACAATTCAGGATGTCACCTTGTAAGCTTCAACAGGGATATGAGATGCAACAAACGATAAAAAAGCATGTTAAAAGTCATTGTGTTCCTGACCACATTCTTAATACCACATTTGAGAAATTGGACAAAGACCAAGGAAGAATTCATGCGATTAAACGCATCCTTACCTTTTGTCTAAATCTCGATAAAGGAAAAACAACCAGAGGCTTGTACATACATGGAGACTTTGGAGTCGGTAAAAGCGCGATGGCTGGAGCGATTACACAAGAGTTAGCCAAGAGAGGTGTAGATGTAATTATGGTCTATGTTCCTGATTACGTCAGCGAAGTAAAAGCAGCTATTCGAACTGGGGAAGTAGAAGAGAAGTTAAAAGCGCTAAAAGATGTTTCTGTGTTGATTCTCGATGATATCGGAGCTGAACAATTAAGTTCGTGGGTTCGGGATGAGATTATTGGCCCTATTTTACAAAGTCGAATGGAGAAATATCCGACCATCTACACATCTAATTTAACACTGGAACAACTCGAAGCCCATCTTTCGCAGACCAAGGATGAACCAAGACCGAATGTGATAAAAGCAAAGCGTTTAATGGATCGGATAAAACCTTTTGTAGAAGTATGCGAGGTAAAGGGGAGAAACAGAAGACATGACAATATCGTTTAAACGACTTACACAAGATGAGCTTAGCGAAATGCGTAGTGACATTTTTCGAGGGCGTCCAGACAGAGTGACAACACATGATCTACAGCGCCTAGTAAACGAACGAGATGCATTTGAATTTATGGTGAAACAGCAAGAGGCAGGGCAACAACGAATCAATGAGTTTCTAACAGTCCTAGAGATTCAGAGTCAATTGGAAGAACAAATTAAGGAACTTAAACAACGGTTGGAAAAATATGAGCCTTCACTAAATCAGGCTGTTTAGGAGGAATCAAGCATGAATCAATTAGTCTTTATTCAAAACAACCAGGTAGTTACTGATAGTTTGACAATCGCTGAGGTATTCGATAAGCGTCATGCGGATGTATTGAGAGATATCGACGGTCAAATCGAGAAATTAGACCAAGCAGGAGAAAGTGAATGGGGTCTACGCAACTTTGCACACACCCAGTACCAGCACCAACAAAACAAACAATGGTATCCAAAATATGACCTTACCGAGGATGCCTTTGCTCTAATAGCTATGAGTTATGTAACACCAGAAGCAATGAAAATGAAAGTGAAGTTCCTGGACCAGTTCAAGCAGATGAAGGAGCAAATAAATAACCCTCTAGCTGGAATGAGTAAAGAGCTTCAAGCCATTGTGATGATTGATAAACGGACGGTAGAAATCGAAAATAGATTGTTCAACCTTGAGCAAACCAAGACAGTAGATTACAGCCAGCAGCAAGTTTTAAATTCGCTTTGCAAGCGCAGAGTAATGGAGATTATCGGTGGTAAACAAAGTCCAGCATATAAACAAATCGTGTTCAAAGTGTTTAAAGCAGCATGGAATGAGTACCAGGAATATTTTGCAGTTAACTCTTATCGGAACACTGCAACTAAAGATTTCGAAAAGGCAAAAGAATTTTTACAGAGATGGACGCCACGTGGCAAGTTGCTTCGAGAAATTGAAGAGGCGAATGGTCAAATGAACATGTTCGATGGATTCAAAGGAGCGTAGAAATGAACAGCCAGAAAGCAGTATTAGCTCTACAAATTACCTACTTTAAAAATTACATCCATGAGTTAGAAGAAGATATCAAAAACGTGCAATATGTCTACTCCAAAAGAATCCTAGAGGGCAGTCTTAAAGACTATCAGAAGGGCTTGGCAGAAGTTCAAGCTAGATGGGAGGCACTAGATGCGAGAGATAAAGTTCAGAATTTGGGATAAAGTAAATGAAATCATCATTCAAGACGACGGGCATTTTTATATTACAGCAGATGGAGATGTCATTGGTGTAAACGATGACTTAGATATTTCTGAGAGTGTTATCCTCATGCAATACACCGGACTCAAAGACTGCAACGGCAAAGAGATATATGAAGGGGATATTTTCCAAGCAGGCAGCTATCCACTAACTAAAGAAGATGATTACGTGGGTGTAGTTGAATATGACCATGATAGATTTTGGGGCGTAAAGAGAGTTAAAGCTGGCTCAGATGTACGAGGTATTTCAGACGGTATGGCAGATGGTCTTTGGGAGTTTATAGATGAATCAATTGAAATCATCGGCAACATCTATGAGCATCCACATCTGTTAAATCAAGAGTGAGCAAACGGAGGGAGAGCATGAACGAACACAAGCTTGACCAGAGCAAAGGCCATAAGAAAGGCAAACCATATATTCATGTACCAAAACATATAAGCGAATGGGCAAGGAACAGTAGTACAAACGCCAGAGTAAACAACTACAGAAAAGGCACCGGTAGAGCGTTCGGTAAATAAAAATAGGGGAGCGATCCAAGATGAATACACAGGACAATCAAATAGTTAAAGAAATATTTAACAAAGAGCAACTAGATTGGCAGAAACAAGTCATTCGAGAGGAGATGGAAACCGAATGAATTACGGCTTTACATGGATAGAGATTGACGAGGCTCAGGCGTTGCGAGAGTGGGCGGAGAAAGCGAGTGGGGATTGATGGATGAAAGTATAGAGCAAGTGGACAAAATCCTTCAAGGTAATAGCTTAGAAGTTCTCAAGATGCTTCCAGATCAAAGCATCAACTGTTGTGTAACTTCCCCCCCGTACTGGGGACTACGTGATTATGGAGTAGATGGCCAATTAGGTTTGGAGCCTACACCAGAAGAATTTGTGGCCAATATGGTTAGAGTCTTTAGAGAAGTTAGACGGGTTCTCAAAGACGATGGTACGCTCTGGCTTAATCTAGGGGACAGTTATTGGGCTAATAGGAGCCAAAACGGTTTACCTTGGAAAGATAGTGATAAGCACAAAAATCATATGATCCGTGCAGGTGGTAAATCTCATGAATACTTAAAACCCAAGGACCTAGTTGGAATACCGTGGCGAGTAGCATTAGCTCTACAAGCAGATGGTTGGTATTTACGGTCTGACATTATCTGGAGCAAACCAAATCCTATGCCTGAGAGTGTAGGGGATCGACCTACTAAGGCACATGAATACATTTTTTTATTGTCTAAATCAGAAAGATACTTTTACGATGCTGAAATTATTAAGGAGAAAATGGCTCAATCAAGTTTAGAGCGACTCTCTCAGAATATTGAGAACCAAGAGGGTTCGTATCGAGCTAATGCTGGAGGCAAAACGAATGGAAACATGAAAGCAGTGGGCGGCTCTAAAGGAGCATTTGGCCCACTGCAATCACGAAAAAGAAATGGAAACAAAGAACGTAAACATGGTGGAGACAGAGGGCGTCCTGAATCGAACCCAGGAAGTAGTATCCCACGGGAGGGTTCAACAAGAAATAAAAGATCAGTTTGGACAGTAGCGACAGCAAAAACAACAGGAGCGCATTTTGCTGTGTTTCCACCAAAGTTAATAGAACCTTGTATATTAGCAGGTTGCCCTCAAGGTGGAATAGTACTTGATCCATTCACGGGATCCGGAACAACTCCAGTTGTGGCCAGAAATTTAGGCCGAAAGTATTTAGGGATAGAGTTAAATCCTGACTATATCAAAATTGCAGAAGATCGGATTAAGAGAGAAACGGCTCAAATGAACATTTTTGAATTTGGCACTTAATTAAACCCATATCCGGAATGGCCAAACACCAAATGCACGACATGATACTGATTCACAGGCAGATCAGGAAACACGAACCGGACGTTATCGCTGTTCCGGATAGCTTCTACATCAAACACTATGCCGTGTCGTCGAAACTTTCTAATCAATCCAGCAGATCGGCTACACGGCACTAGATAATAAAACGATTTTTGCATGATATCACTCCTTTTGATAGAGCATATCTCTATCATTCGGAACAAAAAAAGAAAACAAATGACGATGGTTAGTAGCGAGAGGTGAACACAGTGATAAAAATACTTGAATTGTTTGGAGGTATCGGAGCACCGAGGAAAGCCCTTATAAACCTCGGGATAGACCATAAAGCTATCGACTACGTGGAATGGCAAGCGAACAGAGTAAAGGCATATAACGCTCTTTATGACCACCTACACAAACCACAAGATGTTAAAGGATGGAATTTAAAGCCTGACATTCTAGTTCATGGGTCACCTTGTCAAGATAACAGTAGAGCAAATAAAAAACGCAAAGGCACTGCTGAAGATTCACGTTCACAATTAATGCTTGAAACGCTGCGGATAATCAAAGAAATGGGTGAATGGCGACCGAAAGTTGTTATTTGGGAGAACGTGAAAGGTGTACTTGATCGTAATGTAGTGCCAGTTTTTAATTATTATCTTCAAGAATTGAAAATGTTAGGTTATACAAACTCCTTTGATGTATTAGATGCTAGAAATTTCGGTATTCCACATGCGAGAGAAAGAGTGTTTTGCATCTCGTTATTAGGAAATATAGCATTCGATTTTAGTAAGTTAAAATTCAAGCCAACGAGGAAAATAAAAGAGTTTTTGGAGTATGGACCAGACGATGAAATTCCGTCGCAATACCTAATAAATATTCCATCGATGTTAAGTAAAATTAAAGAATTTAATCCTAAACCATTAGGAAGCTATAAACGACAATTAGACGTTATTAATGATTATTGTTACACCATAACCGAACGGCAAGATAGATGCCCAAACGCTGGAATTATTCGACTAAACAAACCGCAATATCGTTATTTGACAGAGCGAGAGTGTTGGCGATTATTAGGTTTTGATGATGAAGATTATGAGCTTATGTTAAAAGAATTTCCAAGCAAGAAAGGGAAGCGTAATGCAACTCTTTATGCTCTAGCTGGTAACAGCATCGTGGTAGATGTGCTAGAAGCAATTTTTGAAGTGTTGCTGACAGGAAACCACGGGCAAATAGAAATCAATATTAACAGATCCGGTCAACTGGAATTGGTTTGTTAAGCTATTCAACGGCCAGCAGATCATTTGGGACAAAAATAGGAGGCGCTTATGAGTAAATACCAGATAGATTTAGTTGGAAGCTCAGTATCAAATTGGCGTGAATTAAAAGCTGTGATCGAAAAACAAAGTAGTCTGCTTGACGAATACTTTTATGTTTACTGTGAAGACAACGCGGAAGAAGCATACATTTTCCTTTCTGATACAGAATTGACCGACTGGCTGCAAAAAAAGTTTTACGATTGGGGCTATTGGGAATGTAGCAGATTGGATGGTTGTATGGATGACATTAAGGTGTGGAAGTTAATTCCAAAGGGTAGAGTTGATCGTTATCCGGATTTATACAGTGATGCAAAGCCAACGTCTATTGTAGCTGATGGTAAACGATACTATCGCGAAGCAAAAGTAATCTGCCCCGAACCCATGATTTCAATATCGGTTGTATCGAAATTGGAGGAAGCACAATGACCGAACAACAGATCATTGTAACACTGGCAACTAAGGTAATGGGGTGGGAACGGTATCAAGAAACAGACTTTTGGTTTGGCGACAACGGCAATTTGTTTAATTCTAGTCTTTGGAACCCACTAGAAAACATAGCTGATGCGTGGATGATTGTTGAGAAATTCAAAAACGGTGATCCGATACTTCGGGCAAAGTTTGCAGTGCTTTTGCCTGTTCTCATCTACGAGATTGAACCAAAAGACATTTGCAAGGCTGCTATGGAAGCAGTCACGCAAAGTTCATGGAGTCGGAATAATGCTTAATATCAATACATTTGAAGATATATGGGATTACCGATCTTACACCAGATGGTATCACGTCTTATGGTTCCCTTTTTTCGCCTATACCTTGTTATTCATCTGGTTTTTAGTTTTTGTTCCGTACCAAAATTTAAAGCGATTAGCTAGCAGGTTAAAGAAATGGAAATTGTGATGAATGGGAGAGAGGACAAACGATGAAGATAAAGGCGATTTTAGAAGTAGAAATTGATATTGATGAATCTACGTATCACGGCCTTGATGTGAATGTAGTAGATGCGGTGAGCGATACGGAGGCTTATAAGGAAATTGAAGACAGGGCTAGATCAATCACTACACAATGCATAAGTGCAGAGGTAATCGAGGAGGAAGTTGGTCTATATGAGCTATTTACACGAACCTTTGGCTTTGAGCCATGCCAACATACCATTGATGCAATTAAGGAAGATGTTAGTTATGCAGTAATTGATGAAGGGGCCTCTCTTAAAAGGGTGTTTCAACTCGCTAAAGATTTTTACGACGAACATAAGTCATACCAGGACGATATAGCTTATTGCTTTGAGGTAGCGCTCTCTGATGAAGGGCTGATTTAACACAACACACGATTTATAAATGGGGTGGCGGGAACGATGAAAAAACATGAAGTCTTATCTGCTTTAGACAGAATAAGAGAAATGACGGATGCAGAAATTCAAATGAATCCAGATTGGATACGCAAAGTAGCTCTATCTGCTTACACGTTGATTAAGCAGAAATCTAAGTAAACACAACACACGATAAATGGGAGTTTTCAAGTGGCTAAAACAGTCAAGTTTAGTATCGTGATTAGATGTCCACAGCAAATAGAAATCGGTTCCGGAATAAAACAAGATGGGAAAATGCTGATAGTTTCAAAGATTAAAAAGGTAGAGTACGTATCTAACAGATTAGTTTTAGTAAGTGGAAATGCAACTATTTAACAAACCATTACTTGTGATAAGGGAGGATGCAAAATGAACGAAAAAGAAATGCAAGATATTATTGTCTCCGTAACAGATAAATTATCATGGTGGGCTTTAGGGTTAAAGTCGGTTCGTATGACCAAGGCAGATTATGCGGAACTACAAACAGTTGTTCAGCCACTGTTTGATGCGGCAAAGGTAATAGAAAAAGCTAGGGAGGAAGCCAATGAGCAGAGAGATTGATGCTAAGACATAAGAAAAGCCCCCGTTAGGAGGCGATTCTTTAAAATGATATGTAATTAATGCGGAATTAGCAACCAACGATCTCTCCCCATGAATTACAATAACAGCCATAACATGTTCCATCAGGTTGAGCAGCACTTGCAACACCAGCAACAGACATAATCATTGCAACAGCAAAAGTGATAGCTAGAAACTTTTTCATATTCTCACCTCCAAATACAAAAGATAATAGAAAGTTCTGATAATGGAACGTTCTGACAACATATTACCATACCTGTATATATTTGGCAATCATTAGAAACAAAAAAGCTCCCTCATCGGAAGCCATGGAATATACGTTCGTCAAAACTATTATACCATGAGCAGATGGTGAGGGGGAATGATTGATGAACACAATGCAAGAACTTTTAAAAGAGTACAAAGAGACAAGAAAGAGTTTGAAAAAAGCATACGCTGATCTAAGAGCAACAGAGACAGTTCTTGATGATCCAGAAAGACGCTACCTCTCTGAAATGATTAGCGATGTAGAGTATGTAATTGAATGGCTGGAGACAGGGCGCAGACCAGAGAGTAAACGTGGAATTGAGAGAAGAGCAGACTACCAAAGAGAAAAGTCAGTAGATCCTATCAGAATGCAGGCTTTTGTTTTTAGAGGAACAGCAGGTAGTCCCTGCAATCTTACAGAGTGGGAAAAAGAACAACTAGAGGACGCGTTATGCTGCCTGTCACCAAGAGAAAAAGAGTGCTATATCCTAACTCACGGTGAAGGATTTTCATTTGAGGAAACGGCTAGATTTTTGTGTATTTCGAGAAGTAGTGTACAAACACTGGTAACACGGGCACAAAATAAAATTGCAAATCGTGTAGTTTCAAGCCTATTCCTTGTTGGATAGGCTTTTTATTTGTAAAATATGGGTAAACCATAATTGTTTAGACGAGAGGGATCCTATGATTTGGGCATATGTCATACCAGTAATTCTATTAATTATTTTATGTTTACAAAAGTTAAGTGATAGAAGCTATTTTAGGGGGGAATTATACGAAGTTCATCGGAAATTAAAAACTAATTTAGGGATGGCTGGGTTTTATGGAAGCATCAACGGAGATAACTACGATAATGCTTTGTATTACTTAAAGAGCTTGCGATTGGAAGAAAAAGAATTAAAAAAGCTTAGTTTGATTATAAAGAAAGAAAGTTCTAGAAATAATCACTCGATTCAAATTACAACTGTCATTTATAGTGTTATTGCTTCCGTTATAGTAATGGTGTTTTCCGTATTATTCGGATCCACAATTAGCTCAATATTCAGCAACTATTCTAATCTTATTTTGACGAAGGTTGCAGAGTTTCAAAAAAAGGAACACCAAGAAAAAATAGATTCGGTAAAAACCGCTTTGGATGGGTTAGTAAATTTTACTCTTGAAAATATGGTTTTATTGATCTTGGTGTTAGCGCTATTTATTTATATATTTTATTTAGCAAATGATCTACGAGTGAAAAAATCAATATTATTACAAGCTATTGTGGATGAGGTTTTAAACGACAGGGTGAAAGAATGAAATCCTTGTTATACGAAGGCTATCAATATTTCAATAAAAGGAAAGGAAGAAGATTCTGAAGAAATTAGAAAAGGAAATCCAAATGAGTTTAAGAATAATTGTAGGTAGTGTGGTTCTAAGTTCAATAACTTACTTTGGAATCTCATTGTATTTAATGGGGGTAACTATAGCTAGAGACGTATTAATAAGTGTAACCACAGGTGTTTTTACTGGATGGGTCATAACTGCTTACTATAGAAAGAAAGACCGTAAACAGAAAATATCCATATTCGTTATATGGCTTACAGAAGTATTTATTGAAGCTTAAAATAATAATTCAAGACATTCTTATCTTACATAAAGAACATTATGATGTTGATGAGGAATTTTACAAGCAACATTTAGAAAAACTCCGTGATTTACTAGTAAACGAGCCTTATGAAATAACTCTAGATTTACTGGATGATCAGATAAAAGATTCCAAGACTAGAGAAGCACGATCATGTGCTTGGGAAGTGATAGGAAGTTTAAAAGAAATCATGTTAGACAATCGTTCACATCCTTCTAAAGATCAGATGATTATTTTTGAGAGTAAAATTATAAGTGCAAGACAAAAACTAGTAGGTAGCTACCAAAAGTACAAATAAAAGTTCATGAAGAGACCAGCTAAAATATTAGAGTGACTCACTCCTGCATGGTGTGCTTTAGTATGTGAATGACGAGCCTGTTCCTTGTGGGATAGGTTTTTTTGTCATGCAAAAGCCACCTATAAGTAGAAGGGTAAAACGAGATATTCGATAATTGAGGGTTATGAATAAATATAAAGGAGATGTAAAATGAAAATTTCTCATGAACTAAACGGGATAACTTTGGAAGAAATGAAAATGTTGGGCGTTACATTTGGAGTTGGTTTAGCAATTTATTTGATGAAAGAAGAACGCATTCGAGTAGCACGTAAAGGATGGAATGGAAAAGATATGTTCCTTGTTTATCAAGCAGGTTATCCAGATGGCATTCCGATTAACAAGAACACAACCGAAGCAACTGGAATACAAGAAGGAACAGTTTGCAAGTTTCAACCGTACATCATGATGAAGACTACTGATGGTAGTTTTGTTCCTTGGGGTGCTTCACAAACTGATCTATTATCTACTGATTGGATAGTTAAATAGTAATAAAGATTAAAGGAGTATATTCGACAAAAATAAGCAGGATTTCCCATTTTTCGTGTAGAAACCTTACTTATTACAAAATATAGGGAGGTAGTTGATTTGGCACGAAAAGTTTTTGTGAGTTATCATCATGCAAATGATCAAACTAAGGCTGACTATCTACGAACTACTTATGGTGCAGATAACACCTTAATTGATCGATCTCTAAAAGATGCTTATGATACTGTAGATAATGATGAAATATTAAAACTTGTTAGGACTTATCATTTAAACGATTCGACGGTAACGATAGTTTTAATAGGGAGTGACACAGCGAATCGAAAATGGGTAGATTGGGAAATTTATTCTTCGTTAAGGCCATATGGAAGTAGAACTAGAAATGGATTACTGGGTATATATTTACCAACAGCTACTCGGACACCGGATCGATTACAAGATAATATCAATAGTGGGTATGCAGTCACAATGAAATGGGAGAATATATCATGGCAGCTCTCGTCAAAAATTGAAGAAGCCTTCCAAAATAGAACTAAGGTAGAGTTAGTAAAAAATTCTCGTGTACGTAGAACAAGAAACAGCTAATGACCCGTGGGAAAAGGCGTCAAGGAGGAAGACGTAAAGTGTTAGTATTAGCTGTTATTTTTTTGGTTGTGTCCATTGTACTTTTTTTAAACTATTGGTTCGCGTCGTATAATCCAGGAAAATTAGTTATATCAGCTCCGTTTGAAATAGGGTCATATGAATTTGATCGGGCTTCTCTTACAGGAGAGGAAATGGATATTGCTTGGAAATTATATGTTCAATTAACTACTCGAAAAGCTGCTATACCAGTGAGTGAGGATGATATCATTATTGAGATATATGACTCATGGTATGAGCTTTTTAAATCAACAAGAGAATATTTAGTTGCACTTCCCGCACAAGTTCTAGAAGGTAATGAAAATGCACAAAGTATAGTAAACTTATCCACGGAAGTATTAAATCAGGGCCTACGGCCTCACTTAACAAAATGGCAAGGCAAATATCGTAGATGGTATGATTCACAAGCTCAAGATCCTGCCAATAAAAACGTTTCACCCCAAGAAATCCAAGTTAGATACCCTCATTACAAGGAATTAATAGCTGATATAAAACGTGTTAATATTGAACTTATTAAATATGCCGAAGAGTTAAAAAGATTCAGTTATGAGAAACCTCCGAATTTCTCCACGAAGGCAGTTGCTTGGTTTGATAATATTTGGAATAAATTGAAGTGAAATCGTTTGGAAGAAAAAGCGTTTCAAAATTAGTTGTAAGTTTTTTCAATAAAATGAGGATAACCGGAAAATAAGCAAGATTAGGCAAGCACCCACGCGGTGCTTTTTTCTTTTACATCAGGTGGGATACATACTTGGAAACCAAACTACTAATAAATGGGTTACTCGATTGGATAACCTTTTTATGCTCAGCACACAGGGAACTGCCTTGGTGAGGTCATGACTAACTCACTCCTTGTATGGTGGGCTTTTTTGCTACCAAAATATGATAAAGGGCGTGAAGTAATGGCAATTGCAAGTTCATTAGTCAGGGACCTTTTAGTACACACTGGTTTTTTTGAGGGACACGATGGTTTTTCTACTGTGACTGGTAATTTTGATCGGCAAGGACTGTCTTTCGGAATTCTTCAGTTTAACTTTGGCCAAGAAACTCTACAACCTGTCCTAAAAGATTATATTAAATATCATGAATCAGAGTTCACATCTATTTTTGGTAAAGAAAAGGCAGCCATATTAAAGAAAGTAGTTTTTGACTATAGAAAAGAGGATCAAGTTAGCTGGGGGATGAGTATTTCCTTGCGAGGCGGTGGAGTCGTACAAGAGTGGAAAATTCCTTTTCACGAAATGGGTAGAAGTAGAAACAATCAAAAGTACCAAGAAAATGCTGGTATGCGTTATGTTGGCCGTGCTGAAGATTACTGCAAAAGGTTCGGCATCATTACAACTCAAGGTCTAGCTTTTATGTTCGATCATATAGTGCAGACCTACAGGTTTGTAGATGAGAGATCAATGTTCGTTAAAATAAGAGAACTAGAAGACGAATATCGTAAGTCTCATGATCGGGAACGTTTACCAGACCAAGATCGTTTAAGTGTCATTTTAGACTATATTTCAGAGAGCGCTAATCAAAAATTACGTCGTGGTTTAATTAAAGATGGTTATGGTAATTATCTAGGAAAGAGATATGATATTTCTGATTTTGGTTATGGTTCATTGTCCTATTACTCATATTTCTAATTAAAAAGAGGGGCCATACATGCCCCTCTAAAATTTTATGAGTTTTCACGTATGATTTTGTTTAAATCAGGAGTTTGTTGTATCAAGGGGATTGTCTTTCGTTTTTTTAGCGTAGAAGTATCTATAAGGTATACAGCATATTCCATATAGTCATTTCGAATATCGGCAATAAAAGATAATGCTAATAACTTTTTATTTGGTGAAAATTTGTGTTCTACATATATTTGGGATTCTGGGATAACAGGGGTTGTTGTAATTTTTTCGTGTTCTTTTTTTATTAGAGCTGCATTACATAGTTTAGTTCCACATTGATACCTTAGGAGTAGATAGGTTGTATCCTTATCTTCTGAGAGGATGATTCCACGGGTAGCAAATAGTTCCATTCTTTTTTGGTTATCGTTTTCTAATTCTGAGTAAATCTCATTAAATTCTGGTATAGATTTGATTGGTATTTTTATGGTCCTTGTTTTGCTGTTGTCGTCTTTAAACGTAACATTATCTAAATCTTGAATGGATAAATATTCAGGAGGTGCACCTGTTCCAACGGTAGGTTCTTCTATAGATGGAGAAGCTGTAAAGTAATTAAGAAGACCTAAAAGAATAAGCGTAAATAACCCAACTGATCTTACTTTCATATAGAACACATCCTCCATATATAACCAATTTTTTCAAGTATAACATGGCAAATGGTAAATTTCTCTATGAATGTGGAATATACATTGAAGTCAAACCTATTCGTTTTCGGATAGGCTTTTTCTCATGTGAAAAGCCACATATTAGCGGGCAAACGAGCAATTATTCATTTATCGATGCTTTCAACATCAAGGAGGACATACATTGGATATTCGATTGTTACCCATCGACAAAATTAACCCAGCTCCATATAATCCGCGTGTCGATCTACAACCAGGAGATGTGGAATACGAGAAGCTGAAACGCTCCATTGAAGATTTCGGTTATGTGGAGCCGCTTGTCTGGAATCAGCGGACAGGGAATCTAGTAGGAGGTCACCAGCGCTATAAAATCTTAGTCAATGAGCAGGGGCGAAGGAAAGTAGAGGTTTCTGTTGTTGATCTTGATGAGCAAAAGGAAAAGACTCTCAACATAGCAATGAATAAAATTAGCGGAGATTGGGACGAAGAAAAGCTAGCCCAGGTACTTGCTGATCTACAAGATAGTGATTTGGATATTACGCTTTCGGGGTTTGACGATTGCGAAGTTACTGAACTACTCAGTGAATATCAAGTCATCGAAGTGAATGAACCAGTTATTGATGATGGTTTCAATGTCCAGAAGATTTTTGAGAAAATCAAGGAACCTGAAACGAAACATGGAGATATCTGGAGGCTTGGAAGGCATCTGTTGATGTGTGGAGATTCTACAAGCAAGAAGGATGTGCAGACTCTCATGGAAGGTAAAAAGGCAGCGTTGGTGGTAACGGACCCACCATACAATGTGGCGTTTAAGAGTGATTCAACTGAGCTTGCTGCAGATGGCAGGGAGAGAATCTTGAACGATGATATGCCAATGGAAAAATTCGAGGAGTTTCTGGAGCTTGTATTTCGGAATTATGCGACGCTCATGGATAAAAAAGCAGCCATCTATGTTTTTCATCCGTCCAGTTACCAGCGGGAGTTTGAGAACAGAATGAACGATTCTGGCATTGTAGTCCGAACGCAGTGTGTCTGGGTGAAGAATGCAGCTACCTTTGGGTTTGCACAATACAAGTTCAAGCATGAGCCTGTGTTCTATGCCCATTTGAAGGGCCAAGCTCCTATGTGGTACGGAGATCGTAAACAAACAACGATTTGGCGGTCTGGATTACTGGTTGAAGCCGAGGAGCCTGAAACGGTTTGGGAGGTTTCCAGAGGTGATGTTAGTAAGTACGTTCACCCCACACAGAAGCCTCTTGATCTTCTAGCTATCCCGATCAGCAACAGCAGCCAAAAGGGTGATACTGTTGCTGATTTGTTCGGAGGTAGCGGGTCCACGCTTATGACTTGCGAACAGATGGGCCGCGTTTGCAGAACCATGGAACTTGATCCGAAATTCTGCGATGTCATCAAGAGACGTTTTTATGAGGCGACAGGAATCGAACCAGTATTGGTCAGCAATCATCAAGAAGCGGCTTAAAAAGCAAAAGGGAGACGCGTGAACGTCCCCCGATGCAACCGAGTCATCCCCGGCTGAGATAGTGGAAACCCGTGGCCACGGAATGCAATAGCCACTATCTCGTCTTCATAATACAAGAAAGCCGAGGGTGTCACAATGCAAACAACATGCGAACACTTTGAATCCAATAAAGATGAACTACTATTACAACATGAGATAGAGCTTATAGAGAGCATATTGGAGTCAAAGGCTCAATACAGGAAAGTTGTGAAAGCCGCCATTGGCAAATGGGTTAAGGACTTCCAATCAGGTCACATTGAGATCAAGACAGTGGATGATTTGAAAAAGCTTATAGAGTTGGACATTGAATTGCAAAGAGATGAATTATAGGTTCTTATCAAAAAATTCACTCTGATACTAAATTGTTTTTTAGTATTTCTGCCAAAGGGATGGTGTATTTACATTCTCGATTTAAACATTTTACCTGTCCATGACTTTCAAGCATACGTGGGCTGAATTCAGCTCTTTTAACTTTATAGAGACTCTTTCCATTGCGTGAAAGGATATGAACTTCGAGATTAAGTACATCGTAATAATTCATATGAAAACCACAATTGGGACAAGATATTATTTCGTCGTCTTCAAAAGTAGTCGTCTCTAGTAACCTAATTCCATGTGCAACTCTGTGCTCACCAAAAAATGAGGTAATAAGCTCCTCTATTTTTTTAGTAAAAGAATCCAAATCCTCAATATTCTTTGTCAAAACATTGATTTCCAGATAATCTAAGCGGCTATTTGACAAATTGAATCACCTCATAATTTTGTAAGTACAGTATAACATTTTAATAAAAGAGGAGTTAAAGTTAAAAACCACAAACAAATGATAAGTTCTAAGATTTTAAGTTCAGTGTACTTTTTTTAAAAACAACCCCATGAAACGGTGAGGTGGTGTATATGTAATGGCGCGAAACCCGAAAAAGCAAAGGTGCAAGGCAAAGAGCAAGCAACGAAACGAACAGTGTAAAAACTGGGCAAAGCCCGGATGGGATGTGTGCCGGTTCCATGGGGCTGGTGGTGGCGCCCCATCTCGAAATACCAACGCAGTAAAAACAGGAGAACATCAAACCCTTTGGATGGATGCTCTTACACCAGAACAGCAGGAAATAGTAGAGAGAGTCAATCTGGACCCTTTAGAGCAGATAAATCAATCTATCACGTTGTACGCTTGGCGAGAACGAGAAATTATGATGAAGATTGCCAGCTTAGAAAAAGGGCTAACAGAAAAGCAACGTCGTGTCCTTCAAGAGAGAGTCACTATAAAGGAACCTGTGCAGGTTCATGATGAAAAGTCTGGACAATCAAAGACGGTTATACTTACCAAAAATGAATTGGTTACGACTGAAATCGAAGAGACGGAATATCGAGCAATTGAGGATATTCTTAACTTACAAGAAGCCCTAACGAGAGTAACAGACAAAAAGATTAAGGCAATAGACCTTCTTGCTAGATTAACCGATGATATGAGGCAAGCACAGCTTGATAAGATTATCCAAAGTATGGAGACCGAAAAAGCCAAACTACAACTTGAAAAAGAACGAGTGGAAATCGAAAAGGCTAAGATCAAAGGTAACGACGATGGAGGGGAGACAGTAGAGGACTGGGTTACAGCTATTCAAACGATAGCTGCTAGACGACGTAGAAAAGAGACTATGAAAAATGAGTAAGAAGCCATTTAACGTAGTTGTTGACTTGCTGGAGATATATTGGGACGATCCAGTTGCTTTCGTTGAAGATATACTTAACGTAGAGCCTGACGAATGGCAAAAGGAAGTCTTAACAGACTTAGCAAACAATAAACGGGTTTCCGTTCGATCAGGGCAAGGTGTGGGGAAGACTGCTTTGGAGTCATGGGCTATTATTTGGTTTCTATGCTGTCGCCCATTCCCACGGGTTGTTTGTACTGCGCCTACACGCCAACAGCTTTATGATGTGTTGTGGGCAGAAATAGATAAGTGGCTTACATCATCCAAAGTGAGTAGGCTACTAGAATGGACGAAAACAAAAGTCTACATGAAGGGATATAGCGGACGATGGTTTGCTACAGCAAAAACAGCAACTAGACCAGAAAATATGCAAGGGTTCCATGAGGATTGTATGCTCTTTATTGCTGATGAGGCGTCTGGTATCGCTGATCCTATCATGGGAGCAATATTGGGTACGTTATCGGGTCCAGAGAACAAGTTGTTGATGTGTGGAAACCCGACACGTACTAGCGGCGTTTTTTTTGACAGCCATAACAAAGATCGTGCTGATTACAAAACGCATAAGGTATCAAGCCTTGATAGCTCCCGAACTAGTAAAGAAAACATCGAGATGCTTAAACGTAAGTATCGAGAGGATAGCGATGTATACCGCATTCGAGTTCTTGGAGAGTTTCCGAAAAAAGAAGCGGATACGTTCATAGCCCTAGAGGTTGTAGAATTAGCTTGCAACAGTATCGTTGAACCAGAGGGAGATGTTCTGCACCTTGGAGTGGACGTTGCGCGTTTTGGAGATGATGAAACAGTCATTGCTACTAGAATCGGAAATAAAGGTTTTCCGCTTCATATTTACAATAAACAAGACACCATGGTTACAGTTGGTTGGGTCATTAACATCGCTAAACGTATGATGAAAGAACAACCAGAGCTTATCAAAGCAAAAATAAAGGTTGATGATGATGGGGTCGGTGGTGGAGTTACTGATCGACTAAAAGAAGTGGTTAGAGAAGAGAATCTCCCTTTCGATATCATTCCTGTACGGAATGGAAGTAAGCCAGAAGACAATCATTTCGAAAACTTAGGTACTGAAATATGGGCCAAGTTAAAAGAGACTTTGGAAGAAAACCTATCGAATCATTTGCAAGGTTCCGAGTCTAATATTCAATTACCGAATGACGATAAATTGATCAGTCAACTTACAACAAGAAAATACAAAATGACCAGTAAAGGAAAAATAGCATTAGAACGTAAAGAAGATATGAAAAAGCGTGGGCTGGATTCACCTGACAGGGCGGATGCAGTCGTTTTAGCATTTGTAGAGATAGAAGAGAAAGGAACGTTCTTCTATTCAGGAACAGTAGAACGATAGAAGGAGGTGTGACTTTTGGGTGCTTGGAATTGGATAAAAGGCAAGGTATTTAGTAATCCATCAAGGCATGTCGGCATACAAACACGTAGCGGTGCCGCTCATCCATTTACACAGCTTGATCAATACGTTCCTAATGAGGTCAATGTATTCCTATATAAACAAATGCGTGAGGCGCTGCCTGTGCTGGATGTCGGCATACAGAACTTACGCCGTTTAATAGGTACGCCAATCATTAAAGTCGGTCCAGAAAATAGTAGAAGACAGAAGGAATGGAATAGATGGGAGCGGTCTGTGAGGGTAGGAAAGACTGGGATAGGGTTCCCTACTTTCATATCAGCTTTTACAGATGCACTTATCCAAAATGGTTATAGTACATGCGAGATACTACCGCTCAACAGCAAAACAGACATTTATGCCTTGATACCAATTGAATGTGAAAGCTTAGTTATAAAAAGTACAGAAGACCCTACAGAGCTGATCCTAGCAGAACACCAACCAATGGAACTGGAACCTGTTCCTTATCCTATTCCTGAATGGATAGTCTATACAGCATATGAGGCAACACCAAAGAATCCGTACGGTCGCGGCATTCTAACTGGGTTGCCTTTTTTAGTGAACATTATTATTACAGTATTCGATGCTACAGGACGTAACTGGGAACGATTTGGAGACCTGAAATACAACGTTGATCTTCAATTACCTGATGGTATCAAAGGAACTGAAGTTAAATCATTCATTGAGCTAACAGAAAAAGCATGGGAAAAGGTTATGGCGAAGAATCGAAAGGGTAAGGTTCAAGACTTTATCGGGACTAATGTAAAAGTATCTGTTATTGGTTCAGACTTAAAACCATTAGAGTTAGAAGTACCAGTACGTGTCATTTTAGAGCAACTTGTAGCCAAGACAGGGCTTCCCCCTTTTGTGTTTGGGTTCTCCTGGTCTTCGCGTGAATCAATGACAAAGACCCAAGCGGACATTTTAACAACTCTTATATGGGACTGGAGACAAATGGTTACCCCTGCTATTCATCAAATAGCTGAATGGTGGTGTCGGCTACGTGGTTACCCTGTTGATGTTGAAGTGGAATGGCCGGAAGCAAGTCTTCAAGACGTACAAGGGGAAGCAAATGCCGAATTAACAGCAGCTCGTGCAGAAAATCAGCGCATGCAAAACATCATGTTAGCGAAAGACCTTGAAGAACAGGGGTATCTGGAGGAAGGTGCTTCCCAAGAGATTATCGAGCGAAGGAAAGGCAACCGGCAGGCTAAAACAAAGCGTTATTCCAAGGGTAACGATGATGATGGAGAGGTTGATCCTGCCCGTCTCTCGCAAAAGGAAAAAGACAGCAAGAAGATCGAACAGATTGCAAAGAGATTCGAGCGAAAGACACTCCAGAAGCTGAAACAAATACGCGAGAATCTGTTCTATCAAGTCGAAGAGCGGGCTTTAAAGTCATTGTCTCCTAGCGATATTGAAGATTTGAGGGGAGGCATTGAAGAGGAATTGAGTAGCTTTCTTACGGAAATGACTCTTTCAGAAGGGCGTCAGTTATCTATCTATGATTTCTTACTGCGGTCAGCTGGTATAGCAGGCTTTGAGGCCGCTGTAGAGGACATACAACGAGAGGTTGATCCAGATGCTGTTGTACGTAGCCAGTTCGACTTTTCGGCTGAATACGTTCAATCGTTGCGGTCAGAAGGCATGGATATTGTAGTTACACGAGCAATAGAAATGAAAGAGCAATGCCTAGCAATTATGGAGCGACATGCTACGGTGGGTGACAATCCTAGCTCTTGGGCAAATTCTTTACAACGTGAGCTAGGTGAAACGCTGGACGAAAAGCGATGGTACTGGAGAAGACTAGCCAAATCAGAAGCGGCAATGATGTTTGATCGATCAACTGAAGAGGAATATGCATTACAAGGGCATTCCTATGTTACGTGGGTGAATGCTCCTGATGCATGTTTAATATGTCGGGCAAAGGCAGGTAAGGTGTATCCTTTGCGAGAGTCTCCGCGGATAGTGAAAGACACTCATCCTCACTGTCGGTGCAGAAAAATGGTAGTTACGGACTTAAAAGCAGAGGAAGCAAGAGAAAATGGTAAGCTCGAAACGTTTGATCGAAAGGGGGTGAACATACTTGGAACAGATATTTCGCAAAAACATGGGAAAACTTGCAGATGTCACTGAAAAAAGTGTGTCGGATGACGATTTAACCATTATCAATACAATGACTAGACGCGAATTTTCATTGGATGAGATTTACGTTTTCCCGATTCTGTGCTGCCATACAAGACTAGATCGTGACTTCGATAGGTTCTCTGTGGACGCTCTTCAGGAAATGACGGAACTAGCGAAAGGTGTAACGGTCATATTTGACCATATATGGAGTGCCGCTGGACAGACCGCCCGTATCTATAAAGCGAATGTACGACAAGAGACAGATGGTGAACACGGCCTCCTAGCTTGGGCATACATGCCAAAGAATGAGAAGACGCAGCCTATTATCGATGATATTGATGCAGGAATTTTAAAAGAGGTTTCTGTAGGTTTCAGACATAAGCAACTTCAGTGTTCAGCCTGCAAACAAGATTATTTAGGCGGTGATTGTCCTCATCTACGTGGTAGAGAAGTAGACGGGCACACCGTTTTTACATGGATCACCGGTGTTAAAGAGTGGTATGAGGTTAGCTTTGTTGCGATACCAGCTCAACCAGGTGCAGGAGTAGAAAAAAGCTATAGTAAGCAGGTAGATGAAGAAAAGCAAAAACAGATCGGAGGCAACCAAGTGGAAAAATTAATTGAATACCTTAAATCGTTGGGCGTGGAAGTCAAAGATGACGAACACGCTCTTTCTATTGTGAAGGAGTGGAAAGAAAAGAAAGATGGCGCAGACAAGTTAGAAAAGACGCTAAAAGAGAAAGAAGAAGAACTAAAAGGTGTGAAAGAGGATCTGAAAACAGCTAAGGAGGATTTAGAAAAGTCTCCGGATGCAAACATGGCGGCTGTTGGTCAAAAATTCTTCGAAGAAACACGCAATGAAATTTTGAAAATGGGTGGCATTTTGGAGGAAAGCACCAAGGCCTTAGAAATTATTGTGAAGGGTGTAACCGGTATTGATACATTGCTTGAATTGAAAAAGGAATACCAGGAACGCATTGATAAGAAATTCCCTCCCGTTTCTCAAAGTAAGACATACAACGATGAGAAAGCGCCGACTGATGTGGACGACCTCAAACAATACAGCATTTAAGTAACTTAGGGCTGATAAGTCGAACGCTGTAGTAAAGAAAAATATGTAAGGGAGTAGTGATTATGTTAGGAGCTATTGGTAATCAGCAAGTATTTGATGCATGCCGTACTTTTTATACTGATCTAACAAAGAAAGATGTCGGTAAGGCGGTTACAATGATTGGTCCGAACAAAGTAGGTCTTGGTGAGGAAGGTAACACATTTGTAGGCGTGTTAGAGCGCGTTGATAAGGATGGTGCATCTCGTGTTCGGTGCTTTGGTAATGTAGAAGCACCATCTAGCGGAAAGGCAGCACTGGGAAGCCCTGTCGTCGTTGATGGCAAAGGAGCTGTCAAAGCTGTGACAACAGAAGTGAATGGGCGAGGTTTTGTATCTTTCATCAGCTCAACAACAGAAAAAGTACAGGTTGAACTATAAGGAGGCATAATTGGATGAAGAAAGCAGAATTGAAAAAACTTGACCTTGATAAAGGTATCTATCAAGAAGCATCTTCCAACAGAAAAAATCTTTGTGACATCTTAGAAGACTTAGACCCAACAATTGAGTATAAAGGTTCAAGTTTAGAGAATACGACAGCTCTGCAACGTCAAATGGCGGCTCGTGGGATTAAGTCCTCAGGTCTGTATGCTGATACCGTTCATAAGTTTTTTGAAACAACAGAACACACCATCTTGTTTCCTGCATACGTAGAAGCCAATATCCGTAAAGGAATTGATGAAAATTCCATCATCAACAAATTGGTGGCTACAACCACCAAGCTTACTGGTACTGATACCTACAAAACAGCCGTATGGGAGCATGATGAGAAAGATGTACGCTTACAACGCGTTACTGAAGGCGCTCCAATGCCTCGTACTAAGATTAGTCTAGGTGACAAAGAGATTACGATATACAGATATGCACGCATGTTAGAAGCTACCTATCAGGCTGTTCGTAATTCGAAGCTAAATGTATACGGTCTCCAGTTACAACAATTTGGTGCTCAGCTTGCATTGGATGAAGTGCTAGCGGCTGTAGAAGTGTTAATCAACGGTGACGGTGGAGTACCAGGTGCAGATACATTCAAACTTTCTGAACTGGGTGGGAAAGCTAATGAGATCACATACAAGCCTTATGTGAAGTTCAAAAACAAGTTCAAACAAGCTTACAAGCCTAATATTTTCTTAGCTAAAGAAGACCTTTATACGGACATTATCACCCTACCAGAATTTAATAATGCCCTGTTAGGATTCATGTACGCTAAGACAGGTCAACCAGACAAAATTATTGGTGCAGAACTAGAACGTTGTGATGATGTACCAGAGAATTTACTCATTGGTCTCGATACTCGGTACGCATTAAATCGCATTGTAGCGGCTCCATTGATGTTTGAATATGACAAGCTGATTGATACGCAGGTCAAACAAACCGCTATATCTTACGAAGGCGGATTTGAGCTACTAAATAAGGAATCCCGTAAAGTTTTAAATACAGGCGCGTAACCCTAGAGGGTACGGGCTATTTTTTATCCCTAAAAGGAGTTGGAAAGCGATGATTAAAGTAACGCCAACTATGGAAAATAAGCTTTACATTGACTTTGATACAGGGCAGGAATATCCATCAGGGGTCAATACCTCGACACAGGAAACACCATGGGTAAAAGCTAAGCTTAGGCTTGGCGATTTACGTATAGTAGAGGATGAGATAGAGGGCAATTCAACTGAGTTTTCAGAGCCTACTACAACCAAGGATATTCATAAGGATGAGATGGAACGATTTTCTAAGCTGTCAGCTGATGAACAAAAAGCGGAATTAGCTACGTTAGGAATAGTTGATAGTGGAGATAATCTTTCAAACAGCGCTAAGCGCCTAGATGCATTTCAAAAGCATTTGCAGGGGACAGAATAATGCAACAGTATTGTACTCTGGAAGGAATAAAGACACGATACGAAATTTTCGGGAGTACTTCTGATAACCGACTTATGAAGATTATCGAGCAACAAAGCATTTTGATTCATGTGCAGTTAAAATCATTGCCTGATGAGGACCCAGATTTACAACTGATTCTCCCCATAGCAGCTGAAGAAATTTGTTATGGGGAGTTTTTGCTTTCTGAGGCAGGGGCTAATGTTATGTCAGGGTCTCAAACAATTGGTATCGTCAAAGAAGACATTGACCTAAAAAAACAAGTAGAAGTCGGTCGAGAATACAGAAATCAAGGATGGGATAAGTTGGCGAAATGGTTGAAGCCAGAGGAACCTGCTCCGTTTTATGGTTATTTTGGGGGCGTTGATGGATGAGCCGTTTCAATGAACGTTTACGGCATAGCGCTAAAAGAATGGGGCAAAGTGTCGTCTATTTATCGACTACAGATTCTGTAAGGTGTTCTTGCTGGAATGAAGACTTTCAACAACCAGACTCAGACTGGCATAATGACAATCCAGATGCTCCTTTGTGTAACACAGAGGGCTTTCTCGTAGTAAATGAGAGACAAGCAACAAAAGTCTTTCTACAACATTTTCAAGTAAACTCGTCACGAAATATTCCTCAATATGCTCATTATATTGAGAAGTTAGGTCCTATAGAGCTTAACGATTACATGTTAATTGCCCCTGAGCTACCGGAACATGTTAAAAGCTTAGAATGGCAGGGGAAAGTATGGTCAATTCTCAATCCGATTCCTGTATATGATGGAGACGAGATTGCCTATTTGATTGCCCTTGTAAGGGGTGGATCATCAACGTGAGAGTGAACGGCACAAGATTTCTGCAAAGGATCAAGCAACTACAGAGTGTAATGTCAAACGGAGTAGACGAAGTTGCCGAACATGCCGCTAGAGAAATTCATGAGAAAGCTGTGGAATATGCATCAGGTCCTATGAATCCAGAATGGAAACAGCAACAAGCTAGAACGAGTCAGCGTACAGCGGTTCGAAACACAGGTAAGAAAAAAATCAAACATACATTTACGAATGACTCTGAATACAAGTGGTATAAAGAAGTCATGACAGAGGGAAAAAACGCTCCATGGCCTGTTTCTGTGAATACTGGCTCTTTCCGACGAGCTCATAAGGTAACTAGAGTACGTAGAGGTGTATGGAAGGTTTGGGGAGACAGTCAGGTAGCCAATTACTTTGCACACGTTCATAACGGGACAATTCGCATGAGAGGGCGTCCAACAATCGGTAAGGCATTTCAGGAGTTTCGAGAATCGAATAGGATCATCCACGTTGGTAAACAGGTCTTCCAAAAGAAATTAAGAGGAATGGGGTGGTAGTGAGTGGTTGAGATACAGATAAAAGATATGTTACGTGCTAGCTTGCCACCTTATTGCTTACTCAATATCGGGAGACCTCCTGTAAAAGATGATGAGATTTTTATAGACGATAAGAAGATTAAGATACCATTGGAAATACCGGTTGTGTTCTTTGAACTTTCATCAGCTTTTGATAATCCAACAGGTTATGGCCATAACAAAAGATTGAAGGGTGTCGATCTGGAGAGAGCTGAGTATGTCCATGAAAAGAGCACTGAAATGATCCATGTTTATTGGGTGTATGTATGGCTGCCCCTTTATGGAAAATACGGTGGAGAACTAACAAAACTACGGATTAATAGAGCGTTGTTTGATACATTTGCTTTCGAAGATAGGAACACCTTGAAATTCGAAAGAGAGATAGAATTACCTCCGGATGAGAGGGCTATTCAAGTAATATATGAGCTTACCCATAAGGGAACCATTACAAAAGAACAGAGGGAGGCTGGTGTAACTGACATCGACCTCTCTTTTTCGTTTGAATAATAGAGGAGGCACTTCATGGCTGGATTAGTTATTAACTCAAGTTTTAAAATGGTCAGTTCTCAGTTAGCATTTGGGATCGGAAAAAGTGTCTTGTTGATCGGTAAATCTAGCAAGGCTGTTCCTTTGCAGAGAGCCAGTGTATTAAGTGAATCCCTTGCTAGTGTTGGAGCTGAAAGCAATTTAGGACGAATGATTGAAGCCGCTATGCTACAACGATGCAAAACCGTTTATTTCATTGGGCTAGGAACTGCCATCCCATCAGACAAGCCCTATAAAAAGGCATTGATAGAGGGTTCCAAGGAAGGCGCTTATTTTGCAGTCGTTGACGATGCTTCGGAAGCTATTCTTCCTGAGATTAAGGAATACCTTGATTTCTGCTTTGCCAACGCCATTAGAGGAGTTGTGCTTGCTGGTGGAGGTACAAAAGAAGTAGAAAAAGCGAATCACTATCGGATTTGGATTACAGAGGATAATCTTGCTGATCGTGGTGGCAATCCACTTCCTGCTTGCGTATCAGCGGCTGCTTTAGCTGGTGCACTGACGAATGAGTCTGATTTGTCATTACCGTTTGGTGGAATTGTAGTGCGCGGATATACGCTAAAGGAATTTAAACATCTTGATAGCATACGTACAACCACGGAGGCAGGTGTCTTGTGCTTCCAGCAGGTAGGAACAGACCTGCAAGTTTATCAGGGGACAACAAGCTACGTAGACCCTGCTCCTAACGAGGATGCACTCAAAGACCCAGAGGTTGTGTGTACGGTAGATGAGGTGGTACAGACGGTTGAAAAAGTCATCTTTTCTAAACACAATCGGACGAAAATCTCGCGTCTCCCGGACATTAAGGATACGGTGTATACCGTTTTATCAGACACATTTGCCAAACAGGAAAAAATTTATCCACCGGATGCAGAACGGATTGTTGCAGTGCCTGATCCTGAGAAGAGAGGGAAGGCGAACCTACGTTATCACTTCAATGTCGTACCAGGCTTAAAAGAACTAGAAGTAAGTGTGACGGGCGAAGTAACAGCCCAAAACTCATAGGAGGTGTTAATACTTGGGTACACAACAATTTGCTGTAGGTGCTAATGATAAAGTCTTTATCGAGGCATATGGGAAACAAATTTATGCTGTTCAAACTCACGGTATAGATGAGAATACCAATGTCAAACTGGTACATGGATATGGTGACCAAGAGGCAATTGGACAGACAGAAGGGGCACGCGAATACTCTATATCGCTTGAAACAGCGGTACCATTAGATGGACCAGACGATGCTATGCCTCTGTATTTACAGCTTCGGCGACCAGAAACGGAAATTGTTCGTTATTGTGGACATTGGAAGACGGTACTCTCGGGATTGACCTTTTCCAACTATAGCGAGAAAGGTAGCCTTGACTCTTTTCAAGAGAGTATTAGCCTAACAGCGCGTAGTCGTCGGGATTTTTATAAAGGAAGACCAGTTGATACCAGTAAAGCAATGAGTGCAATTGGGAGGTAATAAACGATGGACTTCACACAAGAATTAAAGGTACTACGTCTAGGAAAGCGGCCATCTATGCGTTTTAAAACAGGGGAAGAAGTTGACTCCCCTGTTTTTCTTTTGCGTGTATTATCAGCGGAAGAAGAGCTGGAAGCACAGATAAGTACACAAACCTACATGAACAAGAAGGACATACCCGAATATTTAACACCGCTCATTTACGAAACTGAACGGGTAGCCATTGCTCTTAAAACAGGTAGCGGTAAAAGAATCTATGTAAACGGTACGGAATTACGTAGCAAACATACCGAGGAAGAAATAGGGACAATTATAGGGGCTTATAAGGGCTTGATGATTCACTATAAAACGATAGAGACGATTACCCAAGACGACCTAAAGCAATTGGTAGAAGGTGTCCATGCGGGAAAGCTCGTGGAGAGTACCTGATATACAGATTAATTAAGGATATCGGTGATTATCGACCACTGAATGGATCGGGTACTCTCAATGAACCGCAATTGCTTTGGTTGTACGTGATGCGTTCGGCTGAGCGATTGGACGAAGAGAAGCAAATGTGTGATGGATGCCGAACAAACAGAGCTTTAGGAATCATGAAACCGCCTAGTTGTGTTCAATGCGGAAAAGAAGTTAGTAGCTATTACCGCGAAGACCGAGAAGAACATTTGAAAGCATTCATTGCATACCGAAAGAGTCTTTTACCTAATAAAGACCAACAAAAGCAGATTGAAGCGGAACTAGATGCTGAAATTGCGAGAGAGGATGAACAAAATGTCAGGGAATAAGGACGACATTGAATTTATCATAAGTGGCGAAGATCATATGTCCAAAATCCTCAAAGGACTTGCCCATGAATACGATCGTCTCGAACAGCAGTCTAAGCAAACAGGTAATGCAATCGATCGGAGTATGAAAGATGCAGGCGGTGAAACGAAAAAGACTACCTCTGATGTGAAGACCTTGGAGAAGCGCTTAGAAGAGGTAGGGCGCAAGCAAACAGAAATTAAACAACTATCAAAAAGCATTGAGAATACCAGGCAAAAGATTTCGAGCGCTGGTAACGAAGCGCAAAGTACTGGTCGAAAGTTAGAAACAGGTTTTAACGCTGGTGAGAAAGCAGCTAAACGCTTGGAACGGCAAACAGATCATTTGAAAAAGAAAATACAAGAAACAGCTAGCTCTGCTAAAAACTTAATGTCAGAGATTAATGGTGCCACAGCAGGCTTTCAAGGATTTGTAGGCGATCACCTCAGAAGAGGTGCCATGGTGGGTACACTGGCTGTCACTGGCTTTGCTACTCACTCTGTTATGAAAGATGTGAACTATGAGTATGAGCTAACGAAAATGAACTCTCCTTTGAAGCAAAATTACATCAACAAAGGAGTCTTTGACAAAAAATCATTTGATAAAGACATGGCAGACCTCAACAAATATGTCATTGAGCAAGGGCTTCGCACTGATCGAGAAACGGATATTCTCGGCTATATTGGCATGGCAAAGGAACTCGGTAAGAACAACATGGATGCAAAAGCAATAAAGGCAGCCCTTCCGGTAGTAGCTGATTTTGCGCAAGCTAATAGTGAGATTGCACCAGATGAGGCATCAAAATATCTAGCTAATAAACTAGAAGCAGCAGCACAGGATTACACACCTGAGAATTTCGAAAGAGTCGCTGACCAGTTCACAATGACGGTAGATATGTCCTCGTTAGATCCACGTGACTTGTTGTATGCCGAAAAGTACACGGATTTCACCAATGCTATTGGGGACGTAGATTTTGCTATATCCCAAGCCATGCAGGTGGTTTTATCAAAGATTAGTGTTGAAGGTGAAAAGGCTGGTACTGCCCTACGAACTCTTTTCCTAGAGAGTACACAGCTTGATGTGTCAGACGCGGCCATGGGTAGAATCTCATCAGCAAGTGTAGCGAATGTTGTAAAAACCATTGTAAAAGAGGTTAACAGCGTAAATAAACAAGTAGAGGCTGACCGATCTGTTCCAACCGATCAAAAAGGAAATGAAAAAATCCTACGGAAATCTGCTATTTTGAATAAACACATGCAGAAACTATCAAAAGATGAGCAACTAGAGGTAGGCTCTACGCTGTTTGGGAAGGAAGCGGCATCTGTTACTACCCTATTCACTGATTCGGGCTATAAACAAATGCTAGAGACGATTGAGGGGCTTCATAACAGCAAAGGAATAACCAAACGATATGCAGATGATAGAGCGAATACCTCTAAGGGGGAACTTGTTGCTCTTGGAAAATCTATTGATGCAATCCAAGTCAAGGTTGGTGAAGCCCTTAACCCGATGTTAAAAGCAACCACTGAAGAACTAACAAACCTTGCAACAAAAGGTAAGTTCAGTTTTGACACGATTAGACGCGGTGTTGAGGACTCATCTAAAGAGTTGAAAGATAAGCTAAATGTGGAAATAGGTGAGACCTATTCTAAAGTTATGAACTTAGCTGTGAACGGATTTCAAATTGGGGAGGCAATGACACCCCTTGCAGAAGGGGCAGGTAGCGCTATTCTAAAGCTACTAAATGGTGATGTTGCTGGGGCCAGTAAAGATATTGTACTTGCCATAGATGCCACTGATTTGAAAATTGAAAACCTACCTGGTGAACTTCAAGGGCTGGCTAAGATGGCAGAAAACGCCGCAATTGGTTTAGCTTTGATCTGGGGTGTATCAAAAGCTATAGATATTGGGGAGAAAGGTACGAAAGTATGGAAGGCTGGTCAAAAGTTTGGTGAGAAAGTAAAAGACATGACGAGCAAAAGAAAAAATCCTTCCAACGTACCAGCAATTGATAATGACAAGACTATACGTGCAAATGTAGTTCATGTATATGGTGACAAGGTAAATGGTGGCGGCAAGGGTGGAAGTAATGGTGGAGTTGTACCTGTTTCAAATGAGAAACCTGAAGTAGAAAAGAAAAAGAAAATGGGAAAGGGCAGTGTTGGACGAGCTGCTGGTTTAGGTGCCGGTGCATGGTTCGTAGCTAATATGTTTGGAGCTAATGAATTTATTCCTGAGGATGTAAAATCTGTTGTTGATAATGTAGCAATTGGGGCCGCAATAAATAGCTGGCTTGGAAACCCGGTAGGTCATGTGGCGCAATCAACAGGGGCTGGAGCAGTTATAGCTGAGGGCGCCGTAACAATGGGTGGAACAGCAGGTGCATTATTGCTATCTGCTGGTGTAGGCTCCGCTGTAGGGACAACAGTAAATCATCTAAGCGGAAATGCAAAAGAAGAGAAAATCATGAATGAAATAGGGGCAGGCTTTTGGTTTACAAATGAGGCAAAAGATAAGCTAAGAGGGGAAACTGGAGACCAAACATATATTTATCAGCAACAAATGAAAACGGTTGGTAACATGTTAATGGGCTATCGAAATCAAGCGCCTACAGAAGTAATTAACCAACTATCCCAAGAATTATGGGAAGAAGCGGTACAAAACGTAAAGAACAATACTACTGATTTATTTGGAAATAATGTTGACGATCCGGCGACGTACATCGACGAGAAGATGAAGAAGAAATTAGTGGTACACAAAAATGTTGATAGTATACGGATGAGTCGTTTAACGAATGAAGAGTTTGCTACAGCACAACACTATTTGCCCAAGGAGGGAATGTGGCGGAAAGGTGCATCAAACGAACCAACAGCGAGAAACAGAGTCCAGCAAACTAAAGAAACTGAAGATGATCCTTTCGTGAAAGGAAGTTTTAAAGCTCAAATGCTTGATGAAATATTAAAACCCGTTTCACAGCAATGGTCAAGCCCCCGTTTTGTAGACAGTAAGAAAAACCCCGGCCGTTAGGCCGCTAACTGACGCCTAAATTCACTAGGCGTCAGTTTATTTAACTTCAGTTGAAGACGTTCTTCGTTGTAAAAATAAATGTAATTTTCAATTCTCCTTTGAGCATCTTGAAGATCTCGTATATCATAGGGATATAGGGCTTCGGTTTTCAAATGAGAAAAGAAGCTTTCTATCGAGGCATTGTCTAGGCAATTGCCCCGTCGGGACATGCTGATTTGGGCGCCAACCGTAGGCAGCATGTCGTGGTATGCATGGGACGTGTACTGGGAACCTTGGTCGCTGTGAACGATCAAACCAGTCACGTCTTTTTGCATTTCAAATGCTTTCCTAAAAGTCTCTAGAACAAGCGCATTGTCATTTCGAGTACTGATATGATAAGCGATAATCTCATGCGTACATAAATCTTTGATTGCAGAAAGGTAGATACGTTCTTCACCGATGCGATATTGGGTAACGTCAGTTACCCATTTTTGATTAGGCTCTTGAGCGGTAAAATCACGTTTGAGTAAATTATCTGCAACACGTCCATCCGATACCTTTGCTTGATGGGCAGTCATATAGGCACGTTTACGGCGAATGATGGCTTTGAGTCCCAGATTTTGCATGATGCGTAATACTTTCTTATGATTAACCCTACAACCAAATTGGCGTAACAGTTCGGCCTGAATTCGGCGATATCCATATATTCCTTTTCTTTGTTCATAGATCGTTCTGATCCGTTTTTTCATCGATTTATCCCTATACAAGTTTCTAGTAGAGAGGTACTTGTAATAGCCACTTCTCGAAACTCCTAACACCTTACAAACCTCAGTAATTGGATATATTGTAGACAAACTCTCCACAATTCGATACTTCTTCCTTACACCCCCCGCATCCAGATTTCCAAACACTTTTTTAGGATTTCATTCTCGCGCTTCAGTTTTTGGACATACCTATCCTGATCAATATAGGCCTGACGACGTCCGCGTCGATCTAGAAGTCCAAACTCACCCTGTTGTCTGTACTTTCTCATCCACTTTTTTAAGCGATCTTTGTCCTGAATTTCCAAATGCTCTACAATTTGTTTATACGTCCACTTTTCCTCAATGTGTAAACGAATAGCTTCCATTTTCAATGATTCTGGATAACTTTTAAATTTTTGTCCTTTAACCGCCATAAAAAAATACACCCCCTAAAGTCATCGGATAACCTTGGGGCTTTTTCCAATGTCTACTTTAAGGGGTGCACTTCAGCAAAACGATACAATTAATCAGGGGTTTATTAATTTAATTGGCGAATTTAATAGATGGTTTACTCAACCTAAAGACCCTATTCAAGTAAATACTGTAAATAGGTTGGAGGTACATAATAATACTCCTTTTAACTTAGGGTTTATTCAATCTCCAACACAATTAGTTGATAATACTCCAAACCGTCTATTAACACCTAGAAGAGCAATGCAAGTGCCAGAATAATATAATTTGAATAAAAAAATTTTTTAAACCATAATATTCCTATCTATATATTTAGGAGGATTCTTATGATTCTTATATTTGAAGCTATCGTTTTAGTCGCAGGTCTATTCTTTTTTAAGAACAAAGTAAAACATAATGTTTGGGAGGCCATAAAGACTTTTTTAATTGTTTGCCTGTCTGATTTTGTAATCACTCAAACAGCATTGTTTGAAAATTTTAGTGACGATACCAGAATCATTATCTTCTTTGCTATTATGATCGTATTTTTGGGTATCACTGTTTATAAATTTAAAGACAAGAGATATCCAAGCCAAGACATGCAAGATGAAGCATAAGGAGGAGAATAGCCTTGCCTCTTCGTTTTGAATCAAAAAACGGGAATTTTGTCTTCCCGTACAACCCCCAAAGCATAAATTTCAACAGTAGCATGTTGCTGGTTAAACATAAATATCCCTTCCGTAGAGGAGCGGAAACCCAAGATATGGGGCGTGATTCAGTAACGGTTGAGGTGAGGGGGATATTTCTATCAAAACCTTTCGTACCGTCCATGTCGCCTATCCAGTTGATTGAGCAATTATGGGCATTTCAAGAGAGTGGTACAATCCTAAAAATGTACGGTAGTGAATTGGGAAAGCCGGTTGAAGGTCGAGAGTTCCGTATAGAAAATTTAAAAGGTGAACGTGAAGAGGGTACGGTTGGAGATATACCGTACTCTTTTTCGTTGGTCGAACACTATGAACCAAAATGGAGTCAGCAAGAGAAGAAACAGGGAGCGAACACAAAACCCTACACGCCCAAGGCACAGAACAAAGCTTCTAAAAATAAACCTACTACAAAAGATATGGTTTATGTTGTAAAGAAGGGAGATACGTTGTGGGATATTGCATCTAAATACTATAAGGACCCATTGAAACATAAAAAGATCATGTCAGATAACAAGGTTACTGTGAAAGATATGAAACCTGGTTTGAAACTTACGCTAAAAGGGGTGCCCCAAAAGTAATGGCTGACCAGAAAATACTTCGAATTATTGCTACAAACTTAAAAGGGCCTCGATGGGAAATTAATCGATTAACAGAGTGGGATGTCACTATTGATATTGCGACTCCAGCTAATCGCTTTGTTGTAGACATAGCTAATCCAACAGGTAATTACACAGAGCTTCTAGGATGGGGAGATAAGATCGAACTAGTCTCCGAGTTCTCAAATGGCAGCGGAAGAGAAGTCATACAAACGGGATACATTGATGATATCGAAGAGGTTTATTCTGTAAGCGAAGGGGGAGGCATCCGGATTGACTGTAGAGACAGCGGTTTACTTCTCATTGAAAATGATGCTATTCCAATCACGCATAAAAAAATCTCTCTAAAGGATTTAGCAACAAAGATTTTTAAGGAATGTGGGTTAGCAATCAACTATAAAGCCCCCACCATAATGATTGACAAGAAACAAATTAGAATAGGTGAAAACGGATGGGATACGATCGAGGAACATGCACTAGAAAATGATTTACGTATATGGCGTATAGACAACACGTACTTTCTGGGCAAGTTCCAACCATGGCCTGACGTTGTTTACACTTTTGCTGATAAACCTACAGGGCCAAAAGAAATTCCCATTTTGTCTATTAGAAAAAAAACATCCGGAGCTAACCGGAAAAGTGAAATTTGGGCTTATCGAACAGGTAAGAAAAAAGGTCTGGTTAAAGAGGTTGATAAGACAGTACCAGACAAATTAAAAAGACGAATGGTTATGAGCGGCGCCAAGACTGTAGGGGAAACGAAAAAAATGATAAAGCGCCAATTTGCAAGGAATAAGATCGGGACAAATGAGGTTGAAATTGTTCTGAAAGGCACACGAGTAGTACGACCAGGGCGAAAGGCTAACATTATAAAGAGGTTAGGTGTACGAGGCTTCAATTTACAATGGGTAATCAGTTCTGTGCGTTATTCTTGCTCTGTGCAAAACGGAGAGATCACAACGATTACTTGTAGACCATTAGAGGAGGTGCTTGGGTAATGAACAAAGGCTATCAACTCAGTCAATCTGAAAAAAATATAGAAGTAGCTCATATCGAACAAGCAGAACGACATGCGTATGGTCCAAGAGTGTCGGGAGATGGTCCAGGAGCGCCAATTGATGCGCCTATCATGTTAACACCTGGTATTTATGTTTTGCCTCCCCTTGGCTCTCAGGTGGCTTTTACACATACAGAGGATGGTACTTTTGCTGGAGCAATGACAAGTTGGCCAGAGGAAGCACTTGAAATGGTATCCAGCCGATCCACACTACTCCCACAATATAATCCTGGTGATATTATTATCTTTGCAGCTGGTACAATGCTTAACAAAGGAACACTGACTTATCAACATTTCAAAGCTGACGGAACCGTTACCCTGTGTATGCTGGATGCAAGCGGTAAACCTATTTCAGAGGAAACATGGACAGCAAACGGTATTGCTATTAAAACAAAGTCTTATTCTGTGGTAGCTGAGTCTGTCAGTATCAAGGATGAGAGTGGTGTACGGTTATGAATCCAATAATGAAGTATCCTAGTGGCTATAGCTTAGATAGTTCAGGTAACTTTGCCAAATGGAAAACTGAAAAGCAATTACTTCGACAACGGCTCCTAAACGCACTATTGATGCGATCAGGAGTCGTTTCCATTCCGGGATATGAAAACGCAGGGAGTAAGATACATTCGCTTAAAAAAATCCCCCCATCTGAGCGATTAGAACAAGCTACTTTATTTGCGAAAGAAGCACTTCAGCATGAAATAGATCAAGAGGAAATTAGTGGAGTTACTGATGTTCGTTTGTTAGAAGATAGTGGTCAGCTTATCGTGGCTGTTAGTCTTCCTAGTGGAGAAATTCTTGATTTGGAGGTGCCGTATGACTGATAGCATTGAGTATTCCGAGGAGTTCAACGGCATACCTATTAAGTCATTTGAACAAATCCTTGATGAAATCTTATACGACTGGCAACAAACAGCTCTAAAGAAGGGAATAGAGCTAGACATCATGCCATTTAGTGATGCACATATAAGGGCATCAGCTGTCGCTCAACAAATATATACGCTTTATCTGAATGGAGCCATGTGCGTAGATCAATACATGCCTGATACTGCTAAAGGAATTTATTTAGAGGCACATGCGAAAAGTCAGTCCTTAGAACGGAAACCAGCTACGGTGTCTACGGGAAAGCTCCTTCAATTCAAACGTGACCCTAACCTTACAGCGGTTGATTCTGAAATAAATATCCCCGCTGGCGAAGTCAAAGTCATAAGTAAAAAGGAGATTGTGTTCCAGAACTCAGCCACTATCTATATGGCCCCTAATGTACTTGAGGTATCTGTTCCCTATGAAGCTGTCGTTCCTGGTGAGGATGGCAATATTTATGCAGGGGAAATCATCAGCTTTTATGAGCAACCGCCATCTGGAATATCATACGTTGCCAATTTAGACGCGACTAAAGATGGGTCAGATCAAGAAGACGATGACTCCTTACGTGAGCGGTATTTCGAGGCTACTCGAATGGAAGACTGGCACGGATCACCAGCTTGGTTAGAGCATCAGGCGATGAAGATACCAGGTATCACTTCTGCAAAGGCATTAAAACACGCACGAGGGGAAGGAACAACCGATCTATTGATAACAAGCGGCTGGACAATACCAAGTCCAGAAAAAATAAAGGCAGTCTATGATATGCTCACTGATCCAAGTATTGAACCTATCAATATCGACTTACAAGTCATTGCACCTGAGGAAGTATTCGTTCCTCTAACTGTCCATGCACCAGATTTAACCCAAGAAAAAGTGGAGGATACGTTTAAAAAATATCTTAAATCGCTTACTGGAAAACGTACGATTTACCCTTTACACATTGCTGCCGCTTTGATTGCGGAAGGAGCGGAAAACCCAATTATCCAGCAACCAGCAGAACCAATCTATTTAACAGAACAGCAACTTCCATTCCCTGGGGTGATTACTATTGTTTAATTTAGTAAGACAGCTCACCGATACGGGGCTTTATCATGATTCAGATGTCTTATCGACTGGAGAGCTACAGGCTTATGAAAAACAACTGCAAGACGTGCTTGAATGGCAAGAGCAGTTAAAAAACGAGTTAGCACTAGATACAACAGATTGGTTGTTGCCACGATGGGAAGAAATTTATGACTTGTTACCGGGTATTAGTACAAAACGTGAGAGGCAATTAGCCCTACTCAACAAGGAACGAGCAAAAGGAGCTCTTACAGCAAGTAAGATAATAGCTTTTGCAAATGATTATGGTTTCACACCGAAAATCATCAAAAAAGTTAGACCTTTTCGTTATCGGATTAAAATTGTTGGAAACAAGCACTTTGATTTACTTAGGTTTAATGCTCTGTTAAATAAAGCGGAACCGTCACACCAAGCACATGATTATGGAATGGAAGACAAAACATGCAACATCCAATTTATCACCGAGAAGAAACCAATCATCAACGTAGCAAGTTATCAAATTTGTAATACATTTTCATCAGGTGGTGAGTATGAACTGTGATTAATCAATTTGCGCTCCAAGAGCAAGCGAAACACTTGCAATCTCTATTTAACACGGCTGAAATAGAAATCAACGGCATATCAAAACCCATGCCGCTCACCAGTGAAATAGATGGTAGTAAGGTAAGTTTTTTTATTGATGTACCAGCTAATGAAGCTGGAGTGATTACGCGTCGAGTTATTAAAGATAAGCAGGGAAGAGTGTGCTGGTCTGATCCAACGGGGAAGATTAACATCGTCAAGCCCGATGTGGAGCTTAGAATAGAAATACCAATTTCACTTTTGTGGAAAGAGGGTATTTAAAGTATGAAAGACAAGCTACCTTATTTCATTGATAGAAGATATAACTATGGTGAGGAACAACAGTATGAAATTGTTTGGTCAGATGGAAGAAGAGAGATAGTAGATTTAGTGAAACTAGGAATCGTTCAAGAAGGCAGTCGGATTAACGCTGCCATACTAAACAGGATAGTAGAGGAAATAAACCAGTTGATGGGTACTTACGATACCATTAGGCGTTTCCAATTGAATTTTATCGCGGCAACCATTGAGCAGGAAACGAAAAACAACGCTAACTTAACTGGTGTGGATGCAAATATTGTGATCGAAACGTTTCGAAATCTGGACGATATCAACCTATTAGAAGGGGCCTTTGATTCAGTGAACCAAAAGGTCTATTTGCCGTGATACAAGGAGGGCAACCATGGATTCGAAAATTACAATACCGTACAAATGGAGCTTTGATAAAGACCCAATTAGTCAAGATGTAACTTTAAAAAAAGGCGATATGATCATAGGATTCGCTAGGTCGCCAAATACTGATGTAAGTTTACAAATCACTTCTACTAATGGGAGTCTTGCGTATACTAAAAATGTTGCATACAACACAGGAGGAGTTCAGCCTGACTCTATCTCGGCAGTTATATATACGGCTATGTCTGACATGACTACAACTCTTACTTTTGCTACTTCTATGAAAGAGTATACAATTGCTGCTGTTTTTCGTAATGCAGAATTAGTTGGACATAATAATCTTCCTCATGGTCGAGGAACACCTCAACAGACATTACCTGAAAATAAACATAATGGTATGGGAATTTTATTAGTAAATCGTTTAAGCACTGGTGCATCGTTACCATCATATACTCCAATAGTCCAAGCAGGACCTACGTTAAATTCAGCTCATATGTTTGTAATAGATAACATACGGAAACAAGATGCACAACCTGCTTCTATTTCTGATGGGGGAGGTAACTATTCAGCAATTGTGGCCTTTCTATTAGCTACAGCTGTAAAAGGTCCTTATAAACCAACTAACCTCAGCCCTTCAGGGTCAAGCAGTTCCCCAGCTATGGTAGGTTCAGACCCTACATTCGCATGGTCATACAGTAGCCCCGATGTCGGGAGCATTCAAAAGGCCTATCAATTAGTTATCAAAAAGAAGATAGATAATAGTCTATTTTACGACACAGGCAAAGTGGCTAATAGTAGTAGTACGAAAAAAACACCGTTATACTTTATGACACCGGACACGGAATACTACTATACAGTAAAAGTCTGGGACCAATACGACAATCCTAGCCCAGAAAGTGACAGGCAGTATATTAAAACATATAAAGTTCCAATAGTTACTCCGGTATCACCTCTAGGAAGTAAGGACAAGCCAGGGGGAGCCAGCTTAGCTCCTACCCTAAAATGGGATTACTATGACCCCCAAGGAATCGAAAAATATGCTTTTGAGATAGTAATAAGAAAATCTGATAGTGAGAATTCTTTGGTAATACCTATCCCCTTTGTGATAACATCTCAGAACCAATACGAGGTGCATCCAGGAATATTGAAGGCAGGAGAGTTATATAATTGGACAGTTCGGGTATGCTCACAAGAACATATATTCAGCGTACACACGCCAATACAATATTTCATCACGAATACGCCACCGTCTGCCCCGACACTGACTTTACCCGTCAACACCTATAGGACGAATACAAACCCGATCTTCGAGGCTTTAGCTGGTAACGATCCTGAGAATGATAGACAAAGCTTTGTTATCAGGATTGCATCAGATGAGCAATTTACTCAAGATATCCGTTATTACAACGGCGAATTCAATTATAAAAACTGGAGCTATTATGATGGCCATGAGTGGAAGGCGTTTGACGATCACAAATTAAGTAACGATATCGTTAAAGGGAAAAAGATACGGTTCGATATGCGCGACAGCGAACCTCTACTAAAAAATAAAACCTATTATTGGAGCATGGCTGCTGTAGACGGAACAACAGGAGCATTTGGCAACTGGTCTACTACTCAATCAATCCGAGTAGGGAATGTTCTTCAATTTCAACTAAAAGAGCCTATCTTCGATAAGGTAGAAGCTCATAGACTTGTGATGAATGCCGTGTACAAAATAGCTGAGGATGGAACTACTCCAGCGAAACTACTGGTGGAGGTAAGTAATAATGCTGCGGACGAGTCGCCCACATGGGAAGACATGACACAAGCGTTTTTAAACAGGGATTACCTTGAGTTACAAAATCGGGTGAAGCAAGCGGATAAATGGGGGCTAAATGTGAGGATTACTGTCTTTGCTAATGACAGTTTAGGTCCAATCGAATTTGATGCGTTTGGTTTTTCTTTTGACTAAGAGAGGTGATATAGATTGGAAATTGCAAAATCATCGGATTTAGAAAAATTGCGTGCTGATAAAGAGAAATTGGAGCAAGAAAAAAAGAAATTGCTAGACCAGGTAGACCAACTCGAAAAAGAAAAGCGTGATCTAATGCTCACTGTCACAGACATGTACGAGCATATCGTAAAGTCGGACAAGTTGGTTACAGATACCATGATTGCTATGACAGAACTCTATGAACAATTTTTAGAATTACAATCAGGAGGTAATGACTAATGGATTCAATGATTCCGATTTACTGTTCTTTAATCGAATCAGGTGACAAAACGTTGGAGCAAGTACCTAAGCAACTTAGAGATAAAGTTGAAAGTCAATTGAACGCCAATGAAGCTGATTAAAGTAGCTTTAGAGGCGTTTTTCTTTTGGCTTCTGGTTCTTGTGAAAGGGGGTGAATCAATCATGGCTATTGCGACTATATACGTATATCTGATCTTGGATGGCGACAAAACCTATACGCAAGTACCAGCCAAAATACGACCTGAAGTTAAGCGACAACTTACTGTACTGGGATATGAAGACCTAACTAAATAGCGCCTTTTCCAATCGGAGAGGCGTTTTTTCGTGGGGAGCTGAGAGGCTCCCTATTTTAATTACCCTAAGGGGTGAGGAGGCATGACACATGAGATTTACTTGGGAGCTACCATCTTTTATAAAAGCGGAGAACGGTGTCATGGCTGTGCTAGGGGCCGCGATCCTCCCGTATGTAGACTTTCTATATGGTTCCGATCGTCACAAAATACTTTTTGCTCTATTTTTCTTAATTACACTCGATTGGATATCAGGTATTGCGGCCGCTATGAGGGATCAAACCTTTTCCTCTGACTACGGGATAAGGAAAGGGATACCACGTACTTTAATTGTTTTACTCCTTCCTATAGCCGCTAACCTTATGGATGAAGCAATGCAAACACCTGGTTTTCTTTTCTACGGTGTTACATTTGGGTTGATTTATCACACATGGGTGAGCTTTACGGCCAACGTTGCTAGAGCTGGATTTGAAAGGCTTATTCCCTCATCCATTTTGAAGTTCGTAGGCTCAGAACTAAAGGCAAAAGCTGAGAGATCACAGAGACACAAGGAGGGGAAATGATGGAGATGACTGCTGATATCGCTACGTTAGCCGCAATTGTTGCGGCGCTTACTGGTGTGGCTAAAGGGTTTGGGGTCCCTAACAAATTCGCTCCATTAGTCGCTATGGCTTTTTCAGCTCTATTTGTATTTCTTCCAAACGGAGAATTAAAAACCAATTTACTAACAGCGGTGGTAGTTGGATTAACGGCTGCAGGAGCTTATAGCTATGTAAAACCGGACAACGGAGGGAACAAGCAATGAAACCACAGGATTTTATTAATAAGATAGCACCTAGTGCTGTAGCTGACATGAAGAAAACAAAGATACCTGCATCTCTTACAATTGCTCAAGCAATCCTTGAATCAGCTTGGGGAGAAAGTGGACTAACTAAGAGAGGAAACAACCTCTTTGGTATCAAAGGTACAGGACCAGCAGGTGTTTGCGCCATGCCCACAAAGGAAAATTACAACGGTCAATGGACAACTATCACAGCTAATTTCAGAGCTTATAACAACTGGGGCGAGTCTATTTCAGATCATTCGAAGCTAATCTTAAACGGTACCAGAGACAAGCCTACACGCTATCATGGCGTACTAGGTGCTGTTTATAAGACTGCTTGCCATGCTATCCACAAAGGCGGATATGCCACTGACCCCGGTTATCCAGGTAAGCTAATTGGATTGATTGAAAAGTATGGGTTAGCTAAATATGACAAGGAGGAAACAACTATGGATAGAATGCTTGCAGATGAGATCATTTTAGTATTGAAAACACAATGGAAAGTAAGTGACGCAATGGGGATGAAGGAGCAAGCGAAATACCTTGGTGAGCTTGCTGATCGGGTAAGGATTGCTAGTGGACAAACATCTCAAAATAAATAATCCTTGGAAAGTGTCGGTTCAGAACTTACACTTTTCTTTTCCCTTATGTATAAAAAATTACCTCCTTAAACCCTATAGGAATCGGATATTTCTCTTCAGATTCATCGTAGATTAGAACGACTTAGCAATCTCAATCCTGTTTATCGCTAATCCTCACCCCCCAGTTCCTGGAACTTTAACAAGCTATCGTTATGGATTCTGATCTTTAGACGAAACCTTACAGCAAGGCAATATCATAAAGCACTCCCCCATATAACGTGCCAAATTGCCACATCATAAGGTGGCAAATCACCTAAACTCGTTTTATTTTGCATTTTGGCCAATGAAACAAGCCCTTTTCTGGCATGCCGGAAAAAATGCTTTATGTCCGTATAGTTTAAAGCTCACTTGAGAATTACTTTAGTATAAGAAATAATGGAGGGTGTTAAAAAATGAGCCTTAGACAAGTCGCAATTAGTGTCTGCAATGACGGTAATGTTTCACAATTGGATGTAGCAGATCAATCCCCCGGCGGTGTGTATTATAGAATTGAAGTATACCGTGCCAGTCAACCTAGTGGTGGTTATGGAGTTACTCTTTCTGGAAGTCGTGTTGAGGATATTTGCGGGAAAGATTTTCAAACGCCTCATAGTAACCGGGTGTTTCGATACATGTTTTCTGTTGGAGATAATAATACACATAAGGCAAATCTTCCCATACTATTAGAAGGGCGCGAAGAGTTCAATCCACCAGGAATGCCAGATGGAAGTTGGGATATTCGTATCCGTGACTTAGATTCAAAAAGTACCACGTATGGTTCAGTCATTCATGTGACTGCTGCACCTAATGGTAACCCAAAGGGTTACGACATTAAGTATGATCTACGAAAAGCTGATCCAAATATCAAGCGTGAGCCAATTCTTTCTCCTCTTTTAGGGCAAATATCAAAAATTAACCCAAGTCTACCCGATTTGTCGATCGCTCTTGAAGATATTGGACCTTCAATCGAATTAATAAACAATGAAATTAAAACAAAAGAAACCCCTCATACCATATTATCGCTGAGTAGATCAATTAAGTCCGTTGAAATAGATAAAGGAATTGAGGATATTAAAGCAGCTATCTGGCATCCACAGTTTGATACTTTCCGTAAGAATATAGATGCTTATGAAGCGTTTGGAGATTTCGGTGCAAAAGCAGTTCACCCAGGTACTAATTTAATAGGACCCAATGCATCTTTGGCTGCAGAGTCTATTTTCGTTCGGCAATATCGTGCTGCTCTTATCCTGCTTGGAAGGATTACTTCCCCCGAAATGTCAGGAGGAGCAAATCAGCCAGAATCGCTAGTCCTTTCAAAAACCACTACTAATACTAGACCTGGTGTATACCAAATATTTGTCGGGGCCGCTATTAACCATATAGGTATCTACAAGCTGGGTCTTGATAAAGTGCATAGTGATTACGGCGGTATACCAATGAAACTAGCTCCTGGAAGTCGTATGGAAAATGATTCGATACCAATTGCGGATTCTTGGCGTTGTAATCAAACCTTAGGTGAAATTGCTGATACTTACTATTTAAATGACCCGCCAAGTTCTTATTAAATATTTAGTACAGTAAGGGGAACTGCCTTCCTAAATTATTCTTCGACATAGATAACTGGAACAAATTCCAAACGGAGGTAGCGAATGAAATTATTAGCCATTTACAAGGGCAATGGGCTTTCTATAATCAAATGGGGATGAAGGATGAAGCTGTGAGGATCGGGCAATTGGCTGATGAGCTGAGGATTGCTAGTGGACAGGAACCGCAGAATAAATAATCCTTTAAAAAGTGCTGGTTCAAAACTGGCACTTTCTCTACAAAACTATCCGGAAGTATTATTAAAAATATTATGATAAACTGAAGGTGAGTTTTAATAGGGATAGAAAATGGGAGGATACTAAACGATGAATGATTTTTCACTTGAGCTTGCCGCAGAACAAATAAAGCACCCTCTAACGAAAGAATATTTCAAAGAGGTACTCTCCTCATATCAAATAGGGAACTACCGTTCCGCGATCGTGAGTTTATATACCGTCGTAATCACTGACTTGATTAATAAATTGAAAGATCTTGTGGATCGAGAAGAAGATGTAGGTGCTAAGAAGATTCTTGATGAAATAGATGAAGAACGCCTAAAGGACACATCACTTTCCAAATGGGAAACTTCGTTAGTAAAAAAGGTATATGAGCAAACAAAATTAATTGAGGCACATGATTTAGCGAATATTGATGCTTTAAAGGCTCATCGGAATCTTTCAGCTCATCCAGCTATTACATCGGAAGACTTGCTTTTCACTCCAAATAAAGAGACCGTTCGCGCGCACATTCGTAACATGCTGGAAGGAATATTAAATAAGCCATCTATGTTTACACATCAAATTGTAGATCACTTCATTATGAAGTTCCCAGCCTTGCATGAGCAATGGGGAGACCCTTTTTCAGTTTATCAAGTGGATTATGATCACATTATTCATAAAAAGTATCTGATCTACTTCACAGATAAAGCCATTAAGAAATTGTTTCGATCTTTATACAAATTGGCTTATCGTACAAATAGCCCTGAGGCTATCGAACATCGTTGGGCAACCCATGAAACACTTATGGTCATACTCAGTAAGTATCCAGAGATTGTATACACTGCTTTTTCAGAAGAGAAAGCATATTATAGTAATATTTCATTTGAAAAACGAATCGTACATAATCTTATATATTTTTTCAGAAAAGCACCGAGGCTTTATCCGTTTCTTGATGAAGAAACTCAGGAACAATTGAAATCTATTTTGTCAAATGATATCTCTTGCTTTGTTTCTTCATGGTTTATATCTGAAACTCAAGAAATGCATTATGAGAAGGTAATTGAGAAATTTAATAAATTAAAATCATCTATGCCAAATGGTCTGCTTTATGATATAAAAGAACTAGCAACCAGCGTAGGGCGTTCTGCAGAGTATCCAGACTTTATTATTCGTAACTATTCGAGAAGCAGTAGTTATACTGAATCATACGAACTTTTTCGACTGCAGGTTCGACCTTCACTCAAATACTTCTCAGACGATCAATTCAACAATTTACTACATACTATGAATACTAATTCACAAATATATCATTTACATACTATAGCTGACCTTATAGAACAAATTCAATCTGAAGCTGAGAAATATCTTCAAAAGCGTATCGATATGAGTCCGTATAAAAATTTATGATATGAAATTATCTTAAAATCAATACTTTATTTTCGTGTCTTAATTGACTTTTTCTAGGTACTTCTTTTAACAAAAACAAAAAAAGCCTGGTCTTACCCCTGTCAAGTAGACAGTATTAAAAAAGCCTAAGCAGACAGTGTGTTTCGGTATTCCACCGGAGCACACTGGTTTAATTTTTTCTGGAATCGTTCATGGTTATAAAACCATATGTATTTTTTATGGCTTGAAAGAGTTCTTCTTCTGTTTTACACTCAGAAAAGTACAATGTCTCGGTTTTGAGATGCGAAAAAAAGGATTCAATGCAGGCGTTATCGAGGCAGTTTCCTTTGCGAGAGTGGCTGCCTTTTATGCCAAGTTCCTTTATTAGCTTATTGTACTGCTTAGACGTGTACTGGAAGCCCTGATCAGAATGCAGGATCGCTTCCTGCACGTCTCTTTTTTCGCTCAGTTGTTCCACCGTATCTAGTACGAGCTGTAAGTCATTTCGATGAGAAACCTTCCAACTAACAACTTCGTTGTTATAGAGATCCTGGATGACTGAGAGGTAGTAAAAGCGACTTTGAAACGATACAAAGGTGATATCTGTTACATACAAATGATTTGGCTTGTCCGTTTTAAACTTACGGTTAAGTAAATTAGGATTAATAACAGATACTGTTTTACCAAAATAACGTCTCTTCTTTCGGATAATAGACCGAAGGTTTAGCTCCTTCATCAACCGGTATACTCGTTTGTGATTAACATTCCATCCTTTCTTTCTTAATGCAATTTGCATTCTTGGATATCCGAAGTATGGATGAGCTTGGTGGATCGCTATTAGATGTTCCTTCAGATTTTGATTCTGCTCTTGTCTGAATGATGGTCTTCCTTTTGCGTTGAGCCATTTGTAGTAACCGGATCGAGACACTCTCGCAATTTCCACTAACCAAGTAAGGGGATATTTTTTACGCAGCTCATTTATGATTAAAAACCGATTTACTTTCCATACCTTCCCCCCAGATGCAGATTCGGATTGCGCTTTTTTAGGTATTCTACCTGCGCTTTAAGATAATCTCTTTCTTCTTCCACAGTAGCAAATTTGGTGCGTGGACGACCAATAAAAGGGTGGTCACAAGAACGGCTCTTCCCTCGTTTATCCATAACCCCTTCTCCGCTATTGAACTTTCGAACCCACTGCTTAACCTGAGTTGAACTTGGTATTCCTAATGCTTTAGTTATCGCTTTATAGGACATCCCTCTTTCTTGATACAAATTTACAGCTTTCAGCTTAAACTCCTCGGAATAACGTTTGAATTTTTGACCTTTTTTAGCCATAGGAAAATCCCCTCCAAGTAGAGTGTACCACCCACCGTCAGGTGGGCGGGCTTTTTACACTGTCTACTCAAAGGGGATAATACCAACGTTGGAGGACTTTTTTTTATTGGTAAACATGTAATTTTACCCATTGCATAGTCTCTTCAAGATTTAATAAAATAAGAACACACATTCGTATTCCGAGGAGATGTTTTTATGGCTAGTAAAATTCTTGATCCCCTTGTAACGAAATTTAACCCTCCTTAATCGGGAGGGTTTTCATTCTTTTTCTTGACAATCATCTTTGCAACCATTTTGCTTATTTTCATGAAAATTTGCAACCAAACATTAGCTATTTAAAAAACTTACTGATCACCTTAAAAAACATGAGAACCCCCTCCACACATAGTGTAAGAGGGGGTATCTTATTATCTACTGTATTCTTGAACTTCAAAACTCTCAATATGACTGTAGCTAATGAAGTCTTTTCTAGAATTGAAAGGTCCGATGTTGTATTTCTTATTCACGATGTATGCTTCTCTACCGTTTCCTTTTGCTCTACCTTCATACCATTCGGTAAAGTTTCTGATTTCTTCATTTGTCATTTCAAATTCTTTGATTAAACCACTATCCATGTAAATAACTAAGAGTGCATTTCCAGTTGGATTTGGGTTCGGGTTCGGGTCTGGGTTAGGATTAGGATCTGGATTAGGGTTCGGTTCCGGATTAACTAAATCAGAAAAATTTAACTCAACTACTTCGGAAGTAGTATCAGGGGCTTTCCCGCCAATAATGTATAGTTTGCCGTTTATAATACCGTAAGCACCACCATGTCTATAAAACGGGGGTACAGGGTATGTAACTAATTTATTATTATTAACATCATAACTCGATAATGTTGAGGGAGTTACAAATATCATTTTGCCATCAAATTCTAATGTTCCTATGACCATTCCTAATTCTGAGGGAATTTCATCTACTTTTGTCCAGGTATCTTGTAAATGGTTATAAAGGTAAATTGTATTTTTATTATCACCATTGTGAATTACATATATTGAATTGTCTTTTATGAATGATACAGAGTATCCTTTAAAAGGCATCGGATTTTTAGAAACCCAAGAATTTGTTTCAGGATTAAATGAGTATACCAAATTAGTGTAATCAACGTTTCTTTCAATTCCACCAAAAGTATAGATAGTATTATCTAGAGAAATAGCATTAAGATAACGAAGAGGTGTTGGCATAGACTGTGCTGATGTCCATTTGTTTGAAACAGGATCGAACACTTCAACAATGTTGGATGACTTACCATCACTCTCTCCCCCAATGGCATAAAAATTCCCTTGATTTTCTACAAATGCCATACCGTGTCTAGCCTGGGAAGAGCTAGGTAAAGTTTCCCACTCATCTTTTGCTGGATCATATACTTCAAGATTAGAGAAGTTACCATGTCCAATAGATCCCCCATATACGTAAATTTTATCATCGTATACTATTCCACCAACGCCCCATCTAGCTGTCGGCATTGGTGCTTTTTTAACCCATTCCATTTCTTCTGCTGCAAACGAAGACGTTTGAAAACTAAACAAAGTCATAATCATCGCAATAGCGAATAATCCTATTTTCTTTAGGTTCATTTGTTTAACACTTTTACTCTATCTGTTATAGAAAGAGAAAAGTGCTTACCTCCTTTATGAGTGTATGTAAGAATAACGAATAAAAAGCTTTGTAAAAAAATTAGCTATGTCGGCCGACACATTTGCATTATACGAGATTAATTTTCATAAAACAAAACATAAATTGAAAAATATGTAATTAATTATGGTGTATTTTGTATATTTTTAAATAAATATTTTCTTTTTTAATTATGATAGGAAAGAAATGTAATCATGATAGGAGTTCTTATTTTGTGGTCAAAAGATTTTTTGGCTCTATTGTTTGAGTGCTTGCGGACCTAAAGGAGTATTGGAAGAGGAGGGGGTTATCTATTTTTAATACGCAAAAGCCCTCTGACGGAAAAAATAAACCGTTGGAGGACTTTTGTGTTTTTCATGCTTTATTTCTGAATAGTTGGCGTTTCCAATCCAATGAAAACAGCTACAGCTAGCTTTTCCTCATTTAGTACTTGTAGCTCATAATTCTCCGGAGTTAAAAGTGTTTTTTTCTCTTCCTCTGACGGTTTCTCTTTTAATTTGAGTTGTTGTGAGAGAGTATAGGTGTTTTCTTTACCTTTACTCAAATCAATTTGAATAACTGGAGGAGATTCAACAAGTAACTGCCCTATTTTTTTGCTACCCAATACGTCCCCAAATGTAAAATAAATAGGTTTTTCAGTATCCACCATCTTTTCCCTTAAATATTCCGATATAGAAATTTCAAGTTTAAGATCAGCTAAGGTATCTTTTTGGGATATTTGAAGTACAGATGTTTTCAGGTGCTGTCCAGCAATTTCTTTACTGTACTCATTAATCGATTGATAGGTCTTGCTTTCTGTGGATACTCTCTGAATCGTTTCCTCTGATATTTTGTCTACTTTTCCCGAAGATTTATCTACTGCACAACCACTAAATAGAAATAATAAAGCAATGAGAACGGCTGGAATGACTGGTGTTCTTTTCATGTAGTTTTTTTGCTACCTCAATTTTTTGGGATTTTTATCAGCATACTCGGAATATGAGTAATCGGTGTATACATAAGTGGTTTTCTTTGGCTCCCCATGGAAGTACTTCACTATACTCCCACTTGTGCTCACTGCTTTTGATCCGTACTCAATAGTTGTAACAGTATTTGCAGGGATGGTCCAAGTGTAAGTTGTAGTCTCAACAGTTTCCTTTCCAAATGCAACCTCTGCATTTATTCCTACTTTCCCTTGAATTAGCTTCCAATTAACTGCTGTTTCAGCTGATGCGCCTACTTTTCCGGTAACAAATGTTTTTCTTGAGACTGATCTTGTAACAGAGTCATTTTCCGAACCCCTATTTGTTACTTCTGTTTCAAAACTTTTTGATTTATATAAATCCTTTTTGCTCATTTCATAAACGGTTTCATTGAAATCGACATACTGAGGACTAATACCCTTGGGAGTATATTTCGATTCCCTATCTTCTTCAAGAGCATCCTCATAATCATAATTCACAGGAGTATCCCAGACTTTTTCAACGATTTCCAAATCACCTATTGTTTCATGTGTAATAGTAGGTTCATTCATATCCTGAGATTTTGCGAACACAGAACTCCCTCCAGATACTACTAAACAAATTCCTACGGCAATAGAAAGCTTTTTAAAGGCCATTTTTTTGTTCCTCCTATTTTCTATTAATTTCCAATTATATTACCAATTAAATCCAAATATGTAAATATTAATATTAAAGCTATGTATGAAAGGTATATAGAGGACACCTGCGAGAATGTGACCGTGTGTAGGCTTGGTAGTACTTCTTTCATTTACATTCGGTTTAAATACCATTTATAACCATTGCATAATCTCCTCATCATCTAATAAAATAAGAACATACATTCGTATTCAAGGAGATGTTTTGATGGCTAGCAAAATTCTTGATCCACTTGTAACGAAATTTATTTTGCCAGAGCATGTAGAGATTTTACGCCAGTATCACGAGGATAAGAAACTGATCGAGAAACCGATCATTGAAGAGGATGAGTTAGCCGAGTTTTGCTACAGGATATCTGACTCACGTCAGTATGACTATGCATTAACGATTAGCTGGTGGAAAGAAACAAAAGAGGGTAGAGGAGTAATTGAATCTGCTTGGGGATGGGTAGAGAAGTTTGATTCAACGTTTAAACAGATTAAGCTAAAGAATGATGAAGATTTTTGGTGGATACCTGTAGAAGATGTAGTGAAGGTAGATATGTAATCTATAATGAGGAAAGTCGTCTCCTTACATTTAGGAAACGACTTTTTCTTTTGCAAACATTGCAAACCATTTTGCAAACCGACTTCAAGGAACGCAAAGGAACGTGAAGGAACGCAACGGTATCAAAAATATGTAAGAAGTTGCGTTTATGCTGACACGAAGGAACGCGAAGGAACGTAACGGAATGAAACAAAAAGATATTACTCATCTAGTCATTCATGTTATGGAAGGCACATATACTGGATCTATTGATTGGGCACAAAAAGACCATGATAGTAGTGGGGCTTCTTCTGCGCATTACTATGTAAGTGATGACGGTGATATAACTCAAATGGTAAATGATAAGAATGCAGCTTATCACGCAAGAAGTGCAAATTCATACACTATTGGCATTGAACATGAAGGGTATGTTGATGATCCAAAATGGTTTACAAATATTATGTATAGAGAATCTGCAAAACTAGCAGCGAAGTTAGCTTACACCTATGATATCCCAGTTAACAGAAAACACATTAAGGGACATAGCGAGTACCCGAATCAAACACATACTGATCCAGGGAAATATTGGGATTGGGATTACTACATGAAAAAGGTAAAGATATATCACGATAAATTTGTAAATGATGGTAGATAATGAAATGTAACTGCCATCAAATAAGGAGGATCACAAATTGAAGAATCTGTATCAGAAGATGAAAAGGGAGAGACAAAATTGCTAGCATATCGAAGTAAAAAGGGACTGTCAAATACGCTGATTTTGCAAAACGATAAAGTAATAAAAAGCATCTCTTATATGGAGTATCTTGAGGGAGAAAAATTGCCAAGAACAAAGGAAGAGGTTTTCAAAACGTATGGTACAGAGTATAAAATGGAAGTAAAAGATTGCTATGAATCAGCTACGTGTGAAAATTATATTTATACATTTGGTAATGAGGTTCTAGAGTTTTTAACCTATTGGGATAATCAAAAAATTGGTGTAGTAACGTTAAAAACAAAAGCAGCTGATAAACAAGAACTAAGTATTTTGTATGATACTCCTTGGTGCCATTGTAACGTGGCGAATTGGGACTAAAAAAGAAACGGATAGGTTACCCGTTTCTAATCTTCTGGAGTGCGGTCAAGAAAAAGCTTAGTGACTGAAGTATATTCCCCTTTTTCTACTTCATCAGTGCTCGCTTTTTCTTCAAGTGGATCATGACCGTTCATACTTGGAGCTATCGTTGGTTCTTCCTTTGCGGAACGTTGTTTTGAGTCCATTATAATCACCACCCTAATGGATTTGATTCTTTCTAACGTTTAGCTATTTTATGTTCTAGGTTTCACTAATTTTTTAAAATTTATCCAAAGTGATTTAAAAACACACATTATTGGTCAAAAGGGAGATTCGATAGACTTAGAGTTATTTTTAAAAGGCTGTCCTCCCTAATTTTTATTCAATTCGGGGTCTGGTTGGATAACAGTCAGGTGATTTGACCTCAGACACTTCGGATAGCTTCATCAAATAATAACACTCTTCTCTTGACATATGATCGGCCATAAGTGGAGACAACGTTCCTAATATCTCATCCTTCAATCGTAGCTCCTCCAATTCATGCAAAAAGGCCTGAAATAGTTGAATTTCCATTTCAGTCTCATGATTAAAACGATGTAGCGCTGGGAAGTCTGATAAATTTGTCCGTAGGTAACCGGCTAATTCGATTGCTTTGAGATGAAAATGTTCAAATTGTTTTGTAAAGTGCTTGCTTTTTTGCTTGTAGTCATGTTCCACCATATCTAGGTGTGAAGTGATGGTATCAGCATGCCCCACAGCATCCAAGAGCCAAACCAGATGATAGTAAAGGGGATGAGATGTAAGAGGCCAATTATCGGATAGACAAGCCTCAAGGATTCGTTGATATTCTTCCAGTTCATTAACCATATGGTTTATAAAAGTTGGAGGAAGACTGATGGAAATTTTACCAATAAGATGTCGTTCTAGAAGATGAAGCTTAAACTGGCGTAAGTTTTGCGTTTCACTGTTTGCCTGTTGGTTGAGCGTATTGATTTCTTCAGCAGACAGATTATTGCGTGCATATTCCAATAATCTGTCAAATGTGTGGATAAAGTAGTTAGCTCGCTCGATCTCTGCTTGCTCTTTCGGAGCTAATGATTCAAAAATAAACCGGGAATGATCCCCCAGAATTTGTAGCCAGAATCGGTGCTCAAACAAAATATTCTCTCGAGTATTGTTATTCACGTTGTCCCCTCCCTTATATAGTCCAGAATATGTATGTAAAGCTAGAGGTATGTTATGGGGGTCTCTAGATAATCTAAAGGTGGGGATATTACGCCGTATGTGGAGGGAGATCAATGTCTAAAAAAAGGTGACCAAGTGGCATGCACACATGCACAGAAGCTGAGATTTTCAAATAATTACGGTAAAATCTGGTCTTGTCAAACGGATGATGGATTTACAGCGAAAAGTGGGACACAAGTGGTGTTTTTAGAAGGTTTTAGTGGTTATTTTTCAACAGTGATTTTACAAAAAGTAAACCTTGAATTTCTCAGGGAGGAGGCACAGTGATCGTACATCAGATCATGGAAACATTGGGAACCAAGGTGATGGGGTGGTTTGAACAGAAATTCAGATAAGGTTTATCCAATAAAAGACTACTAAACAAAACTAATTATACTCATGAGTGTTTCCTTTTTTATCAATAATTACTGAACCATCTTCTTGGAGTTCAGCAAAAAACACATCCTTTAATGAGGTAATGCCTTGCTTGTCTAATTCTTGAAGTAGCCATTTTTTATTGAGGTTAAATTCTTTCAGATTCTTCTCCACAATCTGACCATCTACGATTAATTCTGAAGGGAAAATGGTTACTTCTGCCTTATTTATCTTCAAATCTTCTCTCGTTACACTAGTAGCACCCTTTGTTTTCATTACACTTAGACGACCGTTAGGTTCTAAAATGGCATATGCAACATCCTTAATTGTAAATACATGTTCTTCACGCAACAACATGCTCAGGTCATCCATGTTCATTCGAACCCGGGCTAAAGCGTCTGCCATAATTTTTCCTTTTTTAATAAGGATTGTGGGTTGACCATCAAGTATAACTCTTGCTTTGTTCGATTTTAGACTAATGTACTCAACAAGAATAGTTAGTAAGGACCACATGATAAGTGAAAAAATAGCTTCAATAAAGTTGATGTGTTTGTCGAATGCAGAAGATGCTGCCATTGATCCAATTGTAATTCCAGTAACGTAATTAAAGAAAGTAAGATGACTAAGTTGTTTTTTACCTAAAATTCTCGTTAACAGTAACAGAGTCAAAAAGCTAAAGAATGTTCTACCAGCTATGTCAAGTAAAGCAACATTGTTAACCATAAAAAAACCTCCGATTGGCTGTTGACCTTCGATTATTTAAAAAATAATCTATGCAGTGATCTTGATAGTTAAGAGAAGGAAGCCAATGAACAGAAAGATTGACGAGAAAGTTGCAGAGTGCCTGGGGTGAAAGGAAGAACAACAGATCATTGCAACACTGGTAACTGAGGTAATGGGGAGGGATATCGACACACCATATTAAAAGGGTTTAGGTAAAAGTTAAAGACAAGCTGGAGTAATGACCTCTCCCTTGTTCATTACTCCAGCAATCCCAGTTCTTCGTAAACTTTAATTGAGACGACACCGTTCTGTGTCAAATGACGGTCGCGTTGAAACTTTTTTAGTGCAGCAGTGGTATTTGAGCGAAACTTGCCATCACATTTCCCATTAAAGTATCCGGCGCTTTTCAAACGGGATTGAATCAGTTGTACATCGCCACCAACATCACCTTCGGCTAAATCTCTTGGATTTTGATTCGGGTCCCCTAATATATGCCCGTAAATCGTAACTTTTGTTCCGAGTGGAATTATATCGAATAATTCTAGAATGTCTCTGTTGCGCATTCGGATACAACCGTGGCTCAGATGCTGTCCAATGGAATATGGCTTGTTCGTGCCATGTATGCCATAAATTCCCCAAGGAACGTTTAAACCTAGCCACCGCGGTCCAAAAGAGGGTCCCCAGTTTTTTCCTTTGTATATAACCTTGTACTCACCAACAGGTGTAGGGGTGGACGGATTACCAACAGAGATAGGATATATTTTTATTTTTTGACCATGTTTCCGAACAATTAATTGGTGTTGCAGAGGGTGAATGTCAATGCAATAGATTCCTTGATCAACTACAATCGGTAGCGATAGATCGGCATAAACAGGCTGGTAACCATTTAGTTCAAACATGATCAAAATGAGAAAAATAGTTGCAATGGCTCTAAAAAGAGGGGAAATTCGATTCATCATTAATCACTACTTTATCCAATAGTTATCTGATCCACTCGATATCATTTAACATGTGTCATCTTTTAAAAATTTATTTAAGCATTATGTGGAGAAATAAAAAAAGTCCCTTCATCATGAGATACGTGTGTTTGTGAAGCTGTTATACCTATGAGCAGATGGTGAGGGGGAATGATTGATGAACACAATACACGAGCAATTAGCTATGTTTCCACCTATACATGAGAAAGCAGTTAGAAAAGTGTTGCTAGAGAGTAAAAGAGTATAAAGCACTACGGGTTGCTGTAAAGGATCAGAAGAAGCAAGCCGAAAACGGGATTGTACAACTGTTTCCGCATCTTAATCCAACAAAGATGGCAAATGACTTAAATGTTTACTTAGATTTAGGGCTAACAAAGAATCAATACTACATCAAAAAAGGAGAGGCAACCTCTCAAATTGCTACGGCACTCGGTATCATTTGAGTGCCGATTTTTATTTCATTATACCAGACGCTGTTGCCCTTATTATTTCAGAGTGTTATGTTGTGCTCCTAAAGCCATCGAAAAAATTTAAGTTGTTACGCTTTTGCTTCAATAACTATGAAGACATGCGGGGAATAAAGTGGATATCATTGTTTGACATTTTGTATTGTCATCGTTTTATTAGGCTACAGGCTCCTGCCCATTATTGCCCATTTTATATTCCTATAAATAGGCAACTGCATAGGATAAAAGGTAAATCATGAAATCATGGGAGGAGAATGAAAATGTACCCTAGATCATGCCATCACTATCAATGGCATAATACAATGCATAACAACAATTGGAGTTATAATTGGAATCCTCATTATTACAATTGGAATAACAACTGGAATCCTTATTATAAAAACATCATTTTAAAAGATTATGGACAAAGACCATTTGTAGTAAATATTGACCAAGCTACTAAGCAAAACAATACTTACCGCACCGCTATATGGACAGGGAAACACTTTCAAGTGACTCTGATGAGTATAAATGTTGGAGATGACATCGGGTTAGAAGTCCATCCGACAACTGATCAATTCATACGTATTGAGGAAGGTCAGGGACTTGTTCAAATGGGTGATAGCAAAGACAAATTAGATTTTCAAGAAATGGCCTATGATGGCTATGCAATTATGATACCTGCTGGAACATGGCACAATGTGACCAATACCGGTAATAAACCACTAAAAATTTACGTTATCTATGCGCCACCTGAGCATCCATATGGTACTGTTCATGAAACAAAAGCAAATGCTATGGCTGCTGAACGGGTTCGATAGCTGAATACTGTAGTAACAAAAACCGCCTTGAAGGTGGTTTTTGTTGTTGGTTCGAAGGTCAAAAAATTAAAAACCCGACAAAAAGCAGGACAAAAACATGGATAAAAATAGAGAGAATGCTGGACGTTTTTAAAAGGCGAAATCGGTACTCTTGTAGTAAGAACTCGAACACGTGTCCTTGGGAGAAGCGCCTACCCCTTATCAACGACGTACTCAAGCAATCTATGGATGTTGAGGAATGCTGAGGGGCATTCTGAGCCTGAACGCGTTAGTTTGGGACGGAAGGTATTCTGATTACCCAACTTTAATTGAGTGTTGCAACTTTTGGGCTGGACTCAGAGATACAAAAAATGAGCTTATAGCATGGATTCCAAGGTTAGAAATTATTCTTCGTGAAGGGGAAAGTAAAGTATTTCCTCCATTTGATCGTTATTCTCACTTAAATGAAATGCTTTCTACTTGGGTTGTTCATGATTTAACACACATTGCTCAAATTGTACGGGTAATGGCCGAGAGATACAGGGCGGACGTTGGGCCTTGGAAAGAATATTTAGGTATATTGAAAAATTAATGATGGCATGAAAAAAATATTAGATTCTTGATACGATAATAAAACTTATAGTAAAGAAAAAAAGGGGTCACCTGATAGTGAATCCCTTTCCTCTTTATTCCAATTATATTCCTCTTACCATACTGTCATTTTCTGTTCATAATCCACAATCTTATCTTCTTGTTGTAGGGTAATTCCAATGTCGTCTAAACCATGTAACAGGCAATACCTGCGATAAGTATCTACTTCGAAAGGATAGGAGAGACCGTTGCCATCCTCCACTACTTGACGTTCTAGATCAATTGTTAATGTATACCCCTCCGTAGACTCCGTACGTGTAAATAATTCCTCTACTTGTACCTCTGTCAGTTTAATTGGCAAAATTCCATTCTTAAAGCAGTTATTATAAAAGATATCTGCAAAGGAAGGGGCAATGATTACTCGAAATCCAAAATCTAATAAAGCCCAAGGTGCATGCTCGCGTGAGGAACCACACCCAAAGTTATTACGTGCAAGGAGGATAGTTGCTCCTTCATAACGCGGCTGATGGAGGACAAATGAATCAATTCGCTCGCCTTCAATCGTAAAGCGCCATTCATAAAACAAGAATTGTCCAAAGCCTGTACGTTCAATGCGTTTTAAAAATTGTTTGGGGATAATAGCATCTGTATCGATATTGGCCCGATCGACAGGAGCGGCCAAGCCAGTCACTTTTACAAAGGGTTCCATAGATAGTGCCTCCTTTTAAATGTAGGGGTAGTGCCCATGCTTTTTTGACAAGAGATTACATGTGCTGAGTACATGTAATCATCCTTATCCAAATACAATCTGATAGATTGCAAAAGCCCCTAAGTCTTGCTATGCATACTTACACCACAGCAGCAGTGTTCAGCCACTCTCGGACATCAACGAACCTACCTGCGACAGCAGCGGCAACAGCCATTTCAGGACTAACTAAATGGGTTCGTCCATCACGTCCTTGACGTCCTTCAAAGTTACGGTTAGAAGTGGAGGCGCAACGCTCACCTGGTGACAAAATATCTGGGTTCATCGCAAGACACATGGAACAACCTGATTCTCGCCACTCAAAGCCAGCCTCGGTAAAAATATGGTGTAACCCTTCCTGTTCAGCACGTTCCTTAACTGCTTGTGACCCCGGTACAACCATGGCATTGACTTGAGAAGATACCTTGCGACCTTTAGCTACAGCAGCGGCACGGCGCAAATCTTCAATCCGTCCGTTTGTACAGGAGCCAATAAACACACGATCGATAGGGATGTCGGTCATGGGAGTACCTGCAGATAACCCCATATAAGTAAGGGCGTCTCGTGCTGCCTTTTGATCGGTTTGGCTAACAAATTCTTCGGGATGAGGGACGTTTCTAGTAATACCAGTACCCATTCCTGGACTAGTTCCCCAGGTTACCTGTGGCTCAATATCGCTCGCTTGGAGGTCAACGTAAGCATCATATACGGCACCTTCATCCGTTACTAACTCTTTCCATGCAGCAACAGCTTGTTCGAAAGCCTCTCCCTGAGGGACATGACGTCGACCTTTCAGGTAAGCAAAAGTAGTGTCATCTGGAGCGATTAAGCCAGCACGTGCACCTGCTTCAATGGACATATTACAAACTGTCATCCGTTCTTCCATAGTTAAATGACGGATAGCTTCCCCCGTATATTCAACAACATAACCTGTGGCAAAGTCAGTGCCGAATTTTGCGATAATAGCTAAAATTAAATCTTTTGCAGAGACACCTAGCGGCATTGGACCTTTTACATGTACTTCCATTGTTTTTGGTTTTGCTTGCTGTAAGCATTGTGTTGCTAACACATGTTCTACCTCACTAGTTCCGATTCCAAAAGCAAGAGCACCAAAAGCTCCATGTGTAGAGGTATGACTATCTCCACAAACGATTGTTTTCCCAGGATGAGTTAATCCAAGTTCTGGTCCAATAACGTGCACAATTCCTTGATCAGGGCTGTCTAAATCTGCAAGTGGTACGCCAAAATCTCGACAGTTATTTGTTAAGGTCTCCATCTGTGTAAGTGAGATTGGATCTTCTACAAGGTAGCGGTTCTTCGTAGGTACGTTGTGATCCATTGTTGCAAAAGTAAGATCGGGGCGGCGCACTTTTCGATTAGCCAGACGTAATCCTTCAAAAGCCTGAGGGGATGTTACTTCATGAACTAGATGTAGATCGATATATAATAAGCTAGGTTTTCCAGTTTCTTCGTAAATGACGTGCTGATCCCAGATTTTTTCAAATAGTGTGCGTGCTTTCATCGGACTTCCGCTCCTTCACATTTTATCGCGTTCCTGCTTTTGTTAGTTGTACCATGGATAAAGAAATAGCACAAAGATATAATGATTATAGAATCGATAGGAATTACCTATAAGCATAGAAACAAAGAACAGGCGGAGATATAGATGGAATTGCGACAAATACGTTACGTGATGATGGTAGCTCAAGAAAAAAGTTTCTCCCGTGCAGCGGAGAAACTCCATTTAGCACAACCATCGCTTAGTCAACAAATTGCAAAATTAGAGCGTGAGTGGGGAATTCTTTTGTTTCACCGATTGCCACAACGAGTTGAGTTAACGGATGCAGGTAATCGATTTATACAGTTAGCCACTGAACTTATTGTGAAAGCAGATGCCTTAGAACGTGAAATGTATCAATTTGCAGAAGGGAATGCTGGGAGAATCGTCGTGGGTAGCCTACCGATCACAGGGGCATTTGTGTTACCCGAAGCTTTTTCAGCCTTTACCAAGCGCTATCCTCGCATCGAGGTTACTTTAATAGAAGAAACATCGAGTAATCTAGAACAGATGCTGGTTCATGGTAAGTTAGATATGAGCCTGCTAACAATGCCTATACAACATCCTGCATTATTAACAACTACGGTATTACAAGAGGAAATTTATTTGTCTTTACCACCTCAACATCCATTTGCGAAGGAGCAGGTTGTCGATTTAAAGGCATTGGCAGATGAACCATTTATTTTATTAAAAGAAGGGCAAGGATTTCGCACGATCTCACTGTCATTGTGCGAGCAGGCTGGATTTATGCCTAAGGTCGTGTTTGAAAGCTCAAATATCCAGACGGTGCAAGCATTGGTAGCATCGGGTATGGGGGTTTCTTTCGCTCCTCATATGATTACAGGAGCGATGAACGGTAACGTCTGTCCAACCTATGTGCATCTATCAACGCACCCTAATCGAACCTTGGTAGTTGCATCCCATAAAGATAAGCATTTATCTACCCCCATGCTAGCATTACGTGAAGAGATAGCTTTAGCAGGGAAGCAGTACTCACTAAACCTCATGTAGAGACAAAAAAGTGGCAGGTGTGTTACACTAACAACAAAACATGCATGGAAAGGAAGGATACACACATGAGAGAGATTAAAACAGAAGAAGCATTCCAAGAAGCCATCCGTTCTTCCAAACCGGTTGTTGTTAAATTTTATACAACTTGGTGCCCTGACTGCTTTCGGATTGATCCGTTTATGCCCGAATTAGAGGAAGCGTATAAAGAGAAAGTGGATATGATAGCAGTTAACCGTGATGACCTTCCTGAACTGTCCCAACAACTAGAGATCATGGGTATCCCTAGCTTTGTTACGTTCAAGAACGGCAAGGAAGTCATACGTTTTGTAAGCAAACTAGCTAAAAGTCGTGAAGAGATCGAGCAATTTTTAGATCGTTCTGTACAAATTAGTGCGGAACTTTAATGAAAGAATCGCTCTTCAAAACGTACAGACACATAACTTCTGAAAACATTCTGAGCAGATTTTGTTGGAAACGCTCATATCTATAAACAAATAAAGAACAACTGGGAGTTCTTTCAAGGAGGGTTCAGCTTGCGAAGCAATGTATGCATCGCGCATCGAGGTTGGTCAGGAATTGCTCCAGAAAATACATTGGCGTCTATCCGAATGGCACTGGAACACCCGGAGATAGATGGGATCGAATTTGACGTTCAGCTAACGAGGGACCTAATTCCTGTGGTTATTCACGATTATTCGTTGGAACGTACCACAAATGGAACTGGATGGGTTAAAGATCATACGTTTGCTGAGTTGCGTTCTCTGGATGCGGGCAGTTGGTTCAACGATCAATTTGTCGGCGAGACGATCCCCTCCTTGGAAGAAGTGCTCATTGCCAATCGCGAGAAAAAATGGCTTAATATTGAGCTAAAGCAGATGATGGCAAGCAAGGAACAGGTGCTGGAAGAAAAAGTGATCCGTTTAATTGAACAGTATGATATGGAAGAACATGTGATCATTACTTCATTTCAGCATCAGAGCGTCTATCATGTAAAAAGATTGGCACCACGTTTGCAGGTGGGACCGTTGATTTATGGTATGCCACTTTTATTACACGAACAAGCCCAGCATATAGGAGCCGATGTATTATCGCTCGCGTATCCTTATTTGACCCAGGAGATTGTGCAACAAGCAAAGGATTGGGGTTATCATATCATAGCTTGGACAGTAGATGATCCAGAGCATATGCGAGAGTTAGCTCAATTAGGATCGCATGTACATATATGCACGAATCATCCCGATAGATGGTTTTCATGGAAAGGAAGTACGACATGATTTCAATGAATAGAGAGGGAGAGTGGCTGCTTGGCACGCTAGGTGAACAAGAGGCTGCTTTTTCTTTTGGAGACTTACTTCGAAAAAGATGGGGATTTCCGAAAAAAACGGCGCATCTTTTATTTCAAAACAAAGAGATTGTAGTCAACGGCCAGCCAGCAACTCAAGTCCAAAAAACAATAAGCGGGCAACTGATTGCTATGCGCGTTTGTCAAGAAGAGGAGTTGGGGCTTGAGCCAGTCAAGGGACGGTTACAAATTGCGTATGAAGACGATCATGTACTGATTGTAGATAAACCAGCCGGGTTGCTTTTACATCCTACTGAACCTACTCACCATGAGACATTGGACCATTGGGTAGCTGGTTATTTTAAAGAACAGAACATCAAGAACAAGGTTCGGCATATTCATCGATTGGATCAAGATACTTCCGGATTGGTGATGTATGCTAAACATCCACTCGCTGGAGCTATGCTTGCTGAGAGACTGGAAAGACGGGATATTTCTCGCCAGTACATCGCTTTTGTAGAAGGGATTATGCAAGAAGAGCAAGGAAAAATAGAGGCGCCTATAGGAAAAGATCGCCATCATGCAACGAGAAGGCGAGTTTCTCCACAGGGTGACCGGGCTGTTACTCATTTTAATGTGATTGAACGCTATCGTGATGCTACTCAAGTATCCTGTCGTCTTGAAACAGGACGGACGCATCAGATTCGTGTTCATTTAGCTTATATGGGATATCCATTGCTCGGAGATATTTTGTATGGAGCTAGAAAAAAACAGGCCCTTCAAAACAGACAAGCATTACATGCAGCCAAACTTCAATTTATCCATCCATTCGGGGAGCAGCATGTGGAGGTCACAGCAAAATTACCACAGGATTTACAGGAACTAAAGAAACGATTGTAAACCAAATAAAGCCGTCCTTTTTACGACAAAGATTAGGAAAAGCTGTAAGCCAGGAAACGAATGTCCGTATAGTGAATACAATGCCTAGAAATCACATGAAAGGGCGATGGTATGACAAAACCCATCATCGGTGTGTTAACCTGGCGATCTGGACGGACGTTTGCAGAACCTGGCTATTTTAAAAGGCTACTCCGTGCTTCAAAGCGACTGGGAGTGGTTCTTTATCTGTTTTCCCCACAAGATGTAGATGATAAAGCCAAACTAGTGCAAGGATTTTTTTGGTCCCGTGAAAAAGGCTGGCTCTCCAAGCGCTTTCCTTGGCCGGATGTAGTTATTGATCGTTATCGTTATCGATCTGATCAAGCTTTTAAGAAGTATGTAGATTTTCGTAAACGAAATCATATGTATTATGCAAATCACCGACTGGCTAACAAATGGAAGGTACACCAGATCTTGTCCACAGAGCCTACTATGGAGCAGTGGCTACCAGAAACCTATTTGTATACAGAAAAGAGATTAAAGCAACTACTAGAAAGGTACTCCCATGTCTATATTAAGCCAAGCAATGGTACAGGTGGCAGGGGGATCGTAAAGGTAGAACGTGCAGAGAATCATTATCACCTGGTAGGAAGAGATGATCAGCGAAAGAAAATCAGAACGACGTGTAAAACACTTCTTGAGACAAACAAATGGCTTACTAAATGGAGAAAAAAGGATAAATGGATTGTACAGCAAGGCTTGCAATTAGACCTGATACCAAAGAGATCAGTAGATGTCCGTTTGCTCATTCAGAAGGAACAAACAGGAGTTTGGGACGTGACCGGTATGGGAGTTCGAATCGGTCCACTTCACTCAGCTACCTCTAATCTACATGGTGGGGGACAGGCAAAAGAGCTGGCTCCGTTTTTAGAATCGTTATTTGGAGCAGAAGGAGCACATATAATTATAGAAGAGTGTCATCAATTAGCAAGACGAACGGCTCTCACAGTCGAACGACATTTTGGTCGGATGTTGGAGCTTGCACTTGATATTGGCATTGATGTAAATGGATATATCTGGCTTATTGAGGTAAATCCCAAGCCTGGCCGGGAAATTTTCCGGGAATTAGGACAAATACAAACCTATCAGCAATCGATTGAACGTCCGATTCTATATGCAAAGTATTTGGCTTCAGTCCAGTAATACAAATTAGGTATAGTAAATAAACAACTTCATTTTGTATTGGAAAGAAATCGATCACGAAAGTAAATATAGGAATAAAATATTCAGGCGCCCGTGTCCTAATGAAATGAACGGCTACCGCCTGCTTTTTTTCGTTTCGAGGATGGACAAGAAAAACTATACGTTTTAAAAGCCGATAGGAGTAGAAGGAGAAACGAGTTTATGAAAGCTGAGAAATTTTTTACACATCCTGTTGGTATAGCTGTTGCAGCCACAGTAACTACTTTTTTATGGGGGAGTTCTTTTCCCTTTATTAAAAAAAGCTATGAACATTTACAAATCGGCAAGTCAGACATCTTTGAACAAATGCTGTTTGCTGGATATCGTTTTGTGCTGGCTGCTCTGGGGATCTTATTGGTGATGCTATTGCTGCGTAAACAGTTAGGGTACCAAACAGGCTCCTTGAAGCGATTAGTGAAGGTGGGAGCTTTTCAAACATTTTTGCAATATATCTTTTTTTATATTGGTCTTAGCTACAGTTCAGGGATCCAGGGCTCTATTATTGCGGGGACTACCTCCTTTTTTCAAATTATCCTGGCCCATTTTATGTACAAGAATGATTCATTAAGTATACGAAAATGTGTGGGATTAGCAATTGGATTCCTAGGTGTTATTATTGTTAATTTACCAAGTGGTGGTTCGATGGGAATCACATTTGGAATAGGAGAGATTTGTTTATTGGCCGCTATGTTTTGCGGTGGATTAGGAAATATCTTATCAAAGCAAGAAGCAGCACATCTCGATATTCTATATCTGACTTCTTATCAAATGCTACTGGGGGGATTAGGTTTACTTGCGGTTGGAGCTAGTCAGGTAGGGATAATGCCTTTTCAATTTGATTGGAACACCACCTTGATGCTGTTCTATTTGGCATTCATTTCAGGCGCTGGTTTTGTACTATGGAACAACATCATGAAATACAACAAAGTAGGGAATGTTTCCATGTATTTATTCTTGATTCCCGTGTTTGGAGTGCTACTCTCTTCTGTTATGCTACAAGAAGCAATCCATCTCGTGGTAATAATTGCTCTAGTTTGTGTAGCAGGGGGTATTATCATTGTGAATAAACAAAAGTCAGCAACATCTGTTAAAAACGCTGTACAAAAAGCAGGAAAACCAATCAACTAAATAAATATGTGCATTCACCCACCCTCTCTCTAAGGCATATGGTACAAAAGGGGAGGGGTGTTGCAACAGATGCAGGTTGAATTTGGCTGGCTTCATGGGATATATGTTCTTTTTATCCTTTTCATTATTTTGCTTATGGCACTAAGGAGAGATACGAGTCTTGTCAGTATAGTAGGTATTGCTGTGCTGGGTTTTGTGGCAAGTGGCTCTATGTATACAGCAGTAGAAGGAATCTTTAACAGTTTTATTTATGCAATCAACGAGCTGTTACCTACCATTCTGATTATTTGCGTAATTGTTGGCATGAGTCTGGTATTATCGGCTTCTGGAGTAAATGAAACAATGATTACACCTATGACATTTTTTATCAAAGCTCCAGGCCCAGCTTACTGGATCATTGGGATTTCCATGATGGTTATTTCATGGTTTTTCTGGCCATCACCAGCAGTGGCTTTAATTGGTGCTGTTGTGCTTCCTGTTGCTGTCCGTATAGGCTTACCTGCGATAGGTGTTGCCATAGCGATGAACTTATTTGGCCATGGGATTGCACTATCGAGTGATTTCATCATTCAAGGTGCCCCATCTCTTACAGCGGGGGCTGCCGGGATAGCGGTGGAGGATGTCATACGTGCGAGCGTTCCTTTAATTATGGTCATGGGACTTGTTTCAACAAGTGTTGCGTTTTATTTGTTACGTCGAGATATGAAAAATGGAAAGTTACAAGTCGATCCAGATTTTTTACCAAATAAAACTTTTGTAGAGGATAATGGAGATATAGGAACGATAATAAAAGAGGATGGTACAACAAATACTTCCTCGCTTTCAAAGCCATTTCGTATTTTCTTTTCCATTCTTGTCCCTTTATTGTTTGCCTTAGATGTTGTAGCTATGTGGCTTTTTGATCTAAGAGGAGGGGATGCTACAGCTTTAATTGGTGGAACGGCAATGTCAATTACGTTACTAGTCACTTTATCTACACACAAAAATAGAGGGTTAGAGAAGACTACAGAGTATCTGATTCAGGGTTTCCAATTCGGTTTCAGAGTTTTCGGACCCGTCATTCCGATAGCAGCCTTTTTTTATATGGGAGATAGTGGTTTTACCAAGGTATTTGGTGAAATATTACCTGCTGGTTCCCAAGGAATAGTTAATGACCTTGGGGTTGCTTTGGCTCAGATGATTCCGTTAACCAAAGAACTAGCAGCAGCGACTGTTATGGGAGTAGGAATAATAACTGGTTTAGATGGCTCTGGATTCTCTGGTATTACTTTGGCTGGGTCGGTGTCCCATCTTTTTGCTTCCTCAATGTACGATGGGGTTGCTACTCTTACAGCTTTAGGTCAAGTGGCAGCAATTTGGGTTGGTGGTGGTACGCTAGTTCCTTGGGCCTTAATCCCAGCAGCAGCAATTTGTGGTGTAAGCCCGTTCGAGCTAGCAAGACGCAACTTGATTCCCGTTTTAATTGGACTAGTTGTGACGACAATTGTTGCTGTTTTTCTCCTATGAAAGAAAAGACCAGAGAAAAGTGGACAGATACTCTGGTCTTCTTGATTTACGTATGGTTTTCGTTAGCTAAAACTTGATCTCTTTCCACACTGCGCTTCATTAGGAAAGTGAATCTCCAAACTTTCCTTCAAAAATGGTTTCTTCTAATTCTCGTCTATTATTAGGGATCTCACGTTCTTGGAATGCTTCTGATAAAGCCTCTTTTTCTCCTTGATAACCAATAGCAATAACAACTTCAGCCTCGTACTCTTCTGGAATATTCAATAGCTCACGGGCTTTGTCAGGATAGAAGCCACCCATAGCGTGAGTGACGAGCCCTTGGCGAACACATTCTAAAGCTAAATACCCCCATGAGGTGCCAGCATCAAAGGAATGAGAACGAAGCGGTTCACCACGTGAGGAAAGCTTGCGAGATAAGAGAAGGGCAAGAACAGGAGCCTTGTCACACCAAGCGGTATTACCCGGCATAATGAATTTTAGGAAGGTAGCTCGATCTTCTGGTGTGCGTGCCAAAATATAACGCCATGGCTGTTCATTACTGCCTGATGGAGCCCAACGTGCTGCTTCAAATATGCGATATAATACTTCAGCTTCTACAGGTTTTTCTGCAAATGAGCGAGGAGACCAGCGATTTAAGTAAATAGGATCGATAGCATGTTTACTTTCCCGATAAAATTGTCCCCATGCAGATTTTTCACTACGTTCCATTGGATAATCCCTCCTTTTTTTGTTGAAGCAAGAACCGTTGACTGAATTTTCTGGAACAAATACATACTTTAAGTATAGCAACGCTCTTACTTTTTGGCACTTCTAAAAATTTATTTGTGATCATTTCATGTGCTTTTAGGGTATAAATAGCTTACAAATGTATATTCAGAGGGGTACTGATTTTGTTTACATAATAAGATTATGAGCAACCTTTTCCTACATCATTTCCACATTTCCTCCATACTCTTGCTTTATCTACTCGCTAAGATAAGCATAGAAAGGCGGGAAGAGTATGCAAGAATTAAAAGCAGCACGCTTAGAAATATGTGCCATGTTAAATCAGTGTCAGTCTTGCAATTTGCCTCTGCTTCATCGCCGTCCTGGTCAAAAAAAACGGAACAATCAGTTCTGTACGACCCAGTGTAGTTTTTACTGGGAAATTCAGATGAAGCGACGTAGTATGGAGCGTTTGCAAATACAACGCAGGACACTGCTTGGAGTGCCACGTACAGGGATGATGGAACCAGATGAGCAACGAGTTCTCGTTCTTAGTTAAAATAGCATAGATAGATTTGCGTGCTTTCAGTTAAAAAGAATGAAAAAAAGTCGACAAAAGCCCACAAAAAGTACATCATCTGTATCTAAATCTGTTTCAAGTAATTGTAGGTTGATTAAACAAATAGTGGATACGATAAGATAGTAAAGGCTTCATGTAAATAAGAGAACCGAACACTAGGAAGGGTTGCTATTTTTTGCTTCACAATGTTTTGTGAGAGTAAACATAGCAACCCTTCTTTCATACATAAAAATAAACCCATGTCTATTCTTGTAGAAAATGTGCAAATAAATTAACTTGTACATGCCACTGTTTCACTCTATCCTATAGATAAGAATTCAAATCGGAACTGGAAGCAAGAGGAGGTAACCTATATGTCAAAAGATTTACTTGAAATGCTAGAGGAGCTACATGAAGACAAACAACGATATGTACATTACTTAGAACAAAGTAAAAAATCTCTCTCGCAACTTACCATGACAGAGGGAGACACTCATTGCGCAGAAACTATTAAACTTCTGCAAGCCACCGAATCGGAAGTAGAGACCTTACAAAAATTAATTTCTTATATTGACTTTAAGATAAAGCTTTTACGAGTAAAAGAATATGCTTCCTAAGAACCTCATCTCCCCAGATGGGGTTCCTTTTTCGTAGTTAGTACCCAGATTACTACATAACAAGTTGTCACCTGTTCGTATCCTATCCACATCTGCTACAATAGGAGCATCAGCGATAAAAAGATAACGGAGGGAGAATCACATGTCACAAAACCAGGATCAACAACCACAAAATCAACTTACAGAGCCTAAAGTCAATAAGGAAGCTAAGGTGGTAATTTTTACTTTTATTGGTTTAATGGTCGTTTGTGTGTTTATTATTGGCTGGTTTATGTTTCTCCGCTAGGATACAAACGAAGAAAGCAGGTGTAGCAGTATGACAGAACGATCTCTACAATTAGGTGACATCGTTACAGTAAGGCATCGAACGGGGGAGTATATCAGTGAGATCATTGAGCTGACGCCGAGTAAAGCGTTGGTCAAAACGTTAGCAGTAATCACACACCCTACACAAGGTGATTTACATAATTTGTACGAAACCAATGTGCCTTTGTTTCACCAGCGCAAAGCAATGGCGTTTCTTGAAAAAGTATATGTTCCAACAGCCGTTTTGCGTCCCTATCTTGGGGAAAGCGTGCCAACCTACCTCGAGTCTTTACACCAAGCTTTGCATAAGATAGAAGAACAATTGCGAGAGCGAGACGATGAGTATGCTAATCTTGCACTACATCAATTGACTCAACTGCGCGACGAATATTTTTTATAAAAGAAACCCCTCTTTGGTCATAAAACTTAAAAAAACAGGGAACCCTAGTAGAAGGTAAGACTCTGAATTTTATTAAACCAAAGGGGGTTTTTATGTATGGCAGCAGGATTAGGTGCACATGAGGTGCTAGATTTACATGAGGTCTTAGATGGCATGATTAACACTAGCAACAATATGCAGATGTATCGTGCTTATGTTAGAGACCCACAATTAATGAGTATACTGGAAAATCAATTGCAATTTCATTTGCAATCTTACAATATGCTCATTTCTATTTTGCAAAAGACGAATTATCAAAGCTCCGTTCAAGAGCGTCATATGAAAAGGCTGGGGTATGGACAACCTACATATGGATTGCGTCAACCTGCTCCGGTGGCACCTTCTACTTCAACACAGGAAATAGATGATCGAGACATCGCTAGTTGTATGCTCGGTCTACATAAATCTGCTGCTACTATTAAAATGATGGCGACATTGGAATGTGCAGATCCGACCTTGCGTCGGGCTCTATCACAAGCTGCCGTTAACTGTGCAGATATGGCATATGAAGTGTGGCAATACATGAACCAGAGAGGCTATTATCAGGTGGCTACTTTGAAGGAAGTAACTACGCAGACCATGATCAATACGTATCAGCCGACGATGAACCAATCATTTGGTCTACATTCTCCCGTCATGAATCAATCAATTGCGAAGCCATCTCCACAACTGGTTTCACAAGTCCAACACATGAATCAAACAAACGCATCGATTTTACCTCATCATACGTATGCTAATTACTCTGGAACTACAGCTAGTATTGATTTGCAACACAATAATCAAAATGTAACAACCGGAGTAGGGAATCAACCTTTGCAACCTCAAACACCGGATCATAACATTTCTCACGGGGAGCAACAACCATCTGCTGCTAGTATTTTTAGTAATCATGTAGGACATGCTCCACATCCAGCTGAATAAGCAAGCACAATACATCCCGATAAAAGCCACCATCCTTATTTATATGAGGCTTTTACTCGGGATGTTTTTGTGAACTCAGGTATCATCGAAAGTTTGGCAATGTTCATGTTACTTGTTTTGTACTATAATAGGGAAGTGTTTATATAAAAGGAGAGTTTTTAATGTCTCAGGTTGTCATAGATGCAATACTTTTTGGAATAGTTGCTCTGGTTCTCTTTGGAGCTATGGTTTACTATATTAAAAAATGGAAATGAGAAGAACGCTAATCTTACCAAGTAACAGGGAGAGATTAGCGTTTTTATATTTTATAAGAGTGTATATGGGCGTCCTATTTTACCTGTAGTAATGCCTTACTATCTCCATTTACAATGATGTCAATGTGATTTGAAATCTTTTCAATGTCCCATTCCCACCATGCCACATTGAGCAGGGTTGCAACGATGTCGTCTGAAAATCGCTTCTTCAATTCTTTGGAAGGATTTCCTCCTACAATCGTGTATGGTTGAACGTCTTTTGTTACAACTGATTTAGCCGCAATAATGGCGCCATCTCCAATTTTCACCCCTGGCATGAGGCAAGCATCCATACCTATCCAAACATCGTTTCCAATCACGGTGTCTCCTTTAAATGGAAGTTCTTCTAAAGATGGTGTAAACCTTTCCCATCCATGACCAAAAATGCTAAAGGGATAGGTGGAGAAGCCATCCATCTTATGATTAGCCCCATTCATGATAAAGGTTACGCCAGAAGCGATCGAACAAAATTTACCTATAATCAGTTGGTCACCATATATTTCATAGTGGTGTAGAACTTGATCTTCAAAATTTCCATTTCGACAGTCATAGTACGAATAGTCCCCCACAATAATATTTGGCTTTGTGATGGTATTTTTAATATATTGTAAGCCCTGATATCCCTCGATCGGATATTTTACATCTGGGTTTGGTCCTGTCATGATTTACTCCTTTTTGATTAGAAATAAAAGGCCAAAAATTTTAATAACAACATAAAAACTCCTAATCCACTTTCTGGATAGGAGGAGGTTGACTAATCATGGACAGAAATAATACACCTGATACAGGGTGTAATTATTCCAGCTATATAAAAAAGCCCGCACTAATCCTAACTAGAAAGTGTTTCGTATTGTACGAAATTTTCTTTTTCAAATAGGATTAGTTGATCATTGGACTTTTGTTCACCCTTTCGAATTACATTCTCCTTAATATAGTTGAGCAGATGTGTCTTGTCAAGAAATGTTAAATTGATTCATGAGCCAATCTGAAAAGGAAAGAGAGGTAAATTCAGATGGTGGGGTTTCCTCTTTGAAGGAATAAATTATAACATCAATGAATTTCTAGTTTATAACAAAAAGGAAAGGCGACATAATCGCCTTTCCAATTCAAATGATTAGTTTAATTTAATGATTTTAATTGTAACTCCACTTACGCTACTACTATTGATAGTGAAAGCATTATTCTGTAAATTTCTAAGTTGAAGTGTTGTGTTAGCTGGGATTGAAATAATAGCTTCTCTTGAAATTTGTATAGCAGAATTTGCAGAATCACTATTGGTAGTTACGGTAGATGTTTTAAAATCAGGGATTTCCTTGTTATTTATCATTAAGCCAACTTCAATATACTCTGGTTTCAATGTGCTGATTGGCATCACTGCTACGACGAAGTAAATGGAATAGTCTCCTCCTTGAGCAATGTGGATAGAATCTGAATTAACTAGTGAAACTCCTCCAATAGCAGGACCAATAGTGTCAAAAGGTATAGCTTCATTTGAAGGTATTAACATAGTCTTGCTTAGCTGGAAGAAACCGTACGCAGGAGAGAATACTCCAGCTGGGCCAGTAGGACCAGTAGGACCGGTAGGGCCAGTGTCTCCAGTAGCACCAGTAGGACCAGTGTCTCCGGTAGCGCCAGTAGCGCCGGTGTCACCAGTAGCACCAGTAGGGCCAGTGTCTCCGGTAGCGCCGGTAGCGCCGGTGTCTCCAGTCGCTCCAGTAGAACCAGTGTCTCCAGTAGCGCCGGTGTCTCCGGTAGCGCCAGTAGCGCCGATGTCTCCAGTCGCTCCAGTAGGACCAGTGTCACCAGTAGCGCCGGTAGGGCCGGTGTCTCCGGTAGCGCCAGTGTCTCCAGTAGCACCAGTAGCACCAGTAGCGCCGGTGTCACCAGTAGCGCCGGTGTCACCAGTAGCGCCGGTGTCTCCAGTAGCGCCGGTAGCGCCGGTGTCTCCAGTAGCACCAGTAGCGCCGGTGTCACCAGTAGCACCAGTAGCGCCGGTGTCACCAGTAGCGCCGGTGTCACCAGTAGCACCAGTAGCGCCGGTGTCACCAGTAGCGCCGGTGTCACCAGTAGCGCCGGTGTCACCAGTAGCGCCGGTGTCACCAGTAGCGCCAGTGTCTCCGGTAGCGCCGGTGTCTCCAGTAGCGCCAGTAGCACCAGTGTCTCCAGTAGCACCAATGTCACCAGTAGCGCCGGTAGCGCCGGTGTCTCCAGTAGCGCCGGTAGCGCCGGTGTCTCCAGTAGCACCGGTGTCACCAGTAGCGCCAGTGTCTCCGGTAGCGCCGGTGTCACCAGTAGCACCAGTAGCGCCGGTGTCACCAGTAGGGCCGGTGTCACCAGTAGCACCAGTAGGACCGGTGTCACCAGTAGCACCAGTAGCACCAGTGTCTCCGGTAGCGCCAGTAGCACCGGTGTCTCCAGTAGGGCCGGTGTCACCAGTAGCACCAGTGTCTCCGGTAGCGCCAGTAGCGCCAGTAGCACCAATGTCTCCGGTAGCACCAGTGTCACCAGTAGCACCAGTAGGGCCGGTGTCTCCAGTAGCGCCAGTAGCACCAGTGTCTCCAGTAGCACCAGTAGCACCAATGTCTCCAGTAGCGCCGGTAGCGCCGGTGTCACCAGTAGCGCCGGTAGCGCCGGTGTCACCAGTAGCACCAGTAGGGCCGGTGTCTCCAGTAGCGCCGGTAGCGCCGGTGTCTCCGGTAGCGCCGGTGTCTCCGGTAGCGCCAGTGTCTCCAGTAGCACCAGTAGGGCCGGTGTCTCCAGTAGCGCCAGTAGCACCAGTGTCTCCAGTAGCGCCAGTAGCACCAATGTCTCCAGTAGCGCCGGTAGCGCCGGTGTCTCCAGTAGCGCCGGTAGCGCCGGTGTCTCCAGTAGCGCCAGTAGCGCCGGTGTCACCAGTAGCGCCGGTAGCGCCGGTAGCGCCGGTGTCACCAGTAGCACCAGTAGCGCCGGTGTCCCCAGTAGCACCAGTAGCACCAGTGTCTCCGGTAGCGCCAGTAGCACCGGTGTCTCCAGTAGCGCCGGTGTCTCCAGTAGGGCCGGTGTCACCAGTAGCACCAGTAGGGCCGGTGTCACCAGTAGCACCAGTAGGGCCGGTGTCTCCAGTAGGGCCAGTGTCTCCAGTAGCGCCGGTGTCACCAGTAGCGCCAGTAGGGCCGGTGTCTCCGGTAGCGCCAGTAGCACCAATGTCTCCGGTAGCGCCGGTGTCTCCAGTAGCGCCAGTAGGGCCGGTGTCTCCGGTAGCGCCAGTAGCGCCGGTGTCACCAGTAGCACCAGTAGGGCCGGTGTCTCCAGTATCGCCGGTAGCGCCGGTGTCTCCAGTAGCGCCGGTAGCGCCGGTGTCACCAGTAGCGCCGGTAGGGCCGGTGTCTCCAGTATCGCCGGTAGCGCCGGTGTCTCCAGTAGCACCAGTAGCACCGGTGTCTCCAGTAGCACCAGTAGCACCGGTGTCTCCAGTAGCACCAGTAGCGCCGGTGTCACCAGTAGCACCAGTAGGGCCGGTGTCCCCAGTAGCGCCAGTAGCACCAGTGTCTCCGGTAGCGCCAGTAGCGCCGGTGTCTCCAGTAGCACCAGTAGGGCCGGTGTCCCCAGTAGCGCCAGTAGCACCAGTGTCTCCGGTAGCGCCAGTAGCGCCGGTGTCTCCAGTAGCACCAGTAGGGCCGGTGTCACCTGTAGCGCCAGTAGCACCAGTGTCTCCGGTAGCGCCAGTAGGGCCGGTGTCACCAGTAGGACCAGTGTCTCCAGTCGCTCCAGTAGGACCAGTGTCTCCAGTAGCTCCGGTAGCGCCGGTGTCTCCAGTAGCGCCGGTAGCGCCGGTGTCTCCAGTAGCGCCGGTATCGCCGGTGTCTCCAGTAGCACCAGTAGCACCGGTGTCACCAGTAGCACCAGTAGGGCCGGTGTCTCCAGTAGCGCCAGTAGCACCAGTGTCTCCGGTAGCGCCAGTAGGGCCAGTGTCACCAGTAGCGCCGGTATCGCCGGTGTCTCCAGTAGCACCAGTAGGGCCGGTGTCTCCAGTAGGGCCAGTGTCTCCGGTAGCGCCGGTGTCTCCAGTAGCACCAGTAGGGCCGGTGTCTCCAGTAGCACCAGTAGGACCAGTGTCACCAGTAGCGCCGGTAGCGCCGGTGTCTCCAGTAGCACCAGTAGGGCCGGTGTCTCCGGTAGCGCCAGTAGGGCCGGTGTCTCCAGTAGCACCAGTGTCTCCGGTAGCGCCAGTAGGGCCGGTGTCACCAGTAGCACCAGTAGCACCAGTAGCACCAGTGTCACCAGTAGCGCCGGTAGCGCCGGTGTCCCCAGTAGCACCAGTAGGGCCGGTGTCTCCGGTAGCGCCAGTAGGGCCGGTGTCCCCAGTTGCTCCAGTAGCACCAGTGTCTCCGGTAGCGCCAGTAGGGCCGGTGTCTCCGGTAGCGCCAGTAGCGCCAGTAGCGCCAGTAGCGCCAGTGTCTCCAGTAGCACCAGTAGCACCAGTAGCGCCAGTAGCGCCAGTAGCACCAGTAGCACCAGTAGGACCAGTAGGACCAGTAGCGCCACCACTAGTCTGTAATAATTCGATGTCATCAACAACTACATCAGCAGTAGTTAGGGAAGCAACTTTTTCAATAATAAGCAAAGCTTGAATCGCTGTTGCTGGTACAACAGAAGTTGTTTCATAGATGGTAGTCCAAATATTAGCTGTGTTATCCGGAAGGTGACCTACAGGAATTGTAAGATTGAGTCCAATCCCAACAGGGGTAGCTGTTACATCTAAATAGAGAAGGGCAATATTTACTTGAGGGCTTACTAAATTCCCTAATTTTGCGATGGATAGTAAAAATTCAAAACTATCTCCAGGTGTTACAGGCACTGCTTGAAACAATAAGCTATTAGCTATATTTCCAAATAATCGTGCACTAAAAAAACCGGTATGACTCTGTAGATTTGTAATGGCTACGTTTATAGAGCTCCACGGGATCAGGGTTCCCGTTTCAAAATCACCATTTACAATTTTGTTACTAAAAGGCAACTAAACCACCACTTTCATGAAAAAGGTCTTGGTGCTAGTACATCTTATGTTGCCCTTTCTATTAAGGGAACGGTAAGTATCATTAGATTGAACTCCCAATTTCGAAAGAAAAGGATTACCTGAAATAATAGAATGTATGAAAATAAATACCACAAAAAAAGATGAAAAAGCTCAATCTCATCAAAACTTATAGAATATAAAAAAGCAGAGATTACAAAAGAATTTATATTAGAAAAATAATTTTACTGCTAGGATCGTTTCACGAATGTTGAGTTTCTTGGATAGAGCAAGAGAGACAAAGTAAAATCTTCAAGCTATATAATTAAGGAAGCAAAAAAATAATGGGTTAATGAAAAGGTTTAAAGCTGATAGGGGCTTGACTCAAGAAGAGAGCAGAGGGCAATTTTTTTAAGGCTTCACTTTTGAAACCTACATAACGTGAAGAACAACAGAAGAGGTTCACTATTATAATATTCGGTTAATGATAAGCGATTCTAATTTTTATCTTATCATTTCATATGAGATAGTACCGGCGTAGCTGATACTACGCTGGTACTATCTAGACTAATGTACTTCTGCTTTCAAACTATACAGTTGAGTGTGTAAGGTTTTAAGCAATCTGAGCAAGGTTTCCACATCTTCAGGGTTCATGCTTTCTAAAGCAGTTTCCATAACATGATGAGCTGAAGAATGGTTATTGATAGTTTGAGATAACTTGTCCCCTTGGGGTGTTAACGACAAAATGATTTCACGTCTATCTTCGGTAGAAGGTTCTCTAGTAAGATAACCAAGCGCTACTAGCCCATCTATAGAGATACTCAACGTACTTTTGGCTGTTAACAAACGATCTGTTAATTGTTTTAGTGTTTTTAACTCTGGATGAAAGCGAATGACATTTAATATCGCTAATTGTTGTAAAGTAAGGCCAGCGTTGGCAGCATCTAGTTGGGTCAATTTGGATGTGATACGATTGATAGCCCAAAATGATTGCAGAAATTCAATGGATTGTTTCATACCTAACCTCCCATTTTATGTATTCATTCTCCATTTCTATCGTATCTGACAAATAGTTTATGTTTGAATTGTTCAATATTGAACGAATGTATGCATAAGTTTAGTCGATCATTTATAAATTGTAAAGGATGTTTTCAACACACATAGGCATGAGCCTGCATATAGTATAGTAACCGATACGACTAAGAAAAGTGATCGGGAGGTTGACGGGATGGATTTATCTGACATCTAACCGTGTGTTACGTATGGGTGTTGTTCGTCTATGACAAGGAACGAGGGGGATTTCATATGCCAAACCATGTGCGCCATATTTTCGCAGCAGTCTATACCTCCAAAGGGTATTACAGTTTTTACGATTCCATTTTACAAGATATAAATTACCTGTACCTGATAGACGGCCCAATCGGCACTGGGAAGTCGGCTGTTCTTGATTCGATCCAAGAGAGATTGGCTGAACAAGGAAGTAAGATACAAGTAGTTCATTCTCCATGGGACCAAAAAGATATAGATGCTCTACTATTACCAACCCAACAAATCGCCATTATGGATGGAAACATTTATGAAAAGGCAGTTGCCAACAAAACAACCTATAAACTATCTCTTATTGACATAAAAGAAGCTTGTGATACATCACGACTTACCCAATCGGAAAACAAGAATAAGGAATACGAAAAGCAGATGGAGGCTGAATTAGAGGAAGCGTATGCTTGCTATCGTGATGCTTTGTTTGTCCATGATGATTGGGAGAGAATTTATATTAGTAATCTAGATTTCGAAAAAGCCAATATGGCAGCAGAAGAAGTCTGCCAAACGATCTTTGGAGATATTTTTTTAGAGAAGGAATCGCGTGTGCAAGAATGTTATTTTGGTGCAGCTACACCAGGAGGCAATGTCGATTATATTATGAGCTTAACGGAAGAGGTAGTGCGGTACTTTATTAAAGGACGTCCAGGATCAGGGAAGTCTACGATGTTAAAAAAAGTGGTACAGATGGCAAAACAGCGTGGATTTAATATGGAAATTTATCATTGTGCACTCGACCCAAATAGCCTAGACATGGTCATTTTACCGGAAGCTAATGTAGCGATCTTTGATAGTACAGCTCCACATGAGTATCTTCCAAGCCGATCCTCCGATCAAGTTATTGATATGTATGAGCGAGCGATTACTCCATTTACGGACGAAAAATACGCTTTTCAATTACGTTCCATATTGGATAAATATAATCAGACAGTCAAACAAGCAAAGGACCATTTAATTCAAGCTAAATCGTTACGTGATCAAATCGTTAATGAGAATAAACAGGCTGTTGATTTTGAAAAACTACAATTAATCACAGATCGACTACTAAAACAGATTATCGGGGCATAATTGATGGTCTACAAGTGGAAATAAAACGCGTTCCTGCTTGGTATCGGGCCCAGGAACGCGTTTTTCTAATGAATCGTCAAGTTACAAAAATGAAAAAGTTAAGGAAGAACCACAAAATGAGTAGTCAAAGGTAATTCACGTCCGCTAGAAGGGTGGTTTAAAACTTTACCATTATAGTAAAAGACACTGGAACTTCCACCATCTAGGTTGTATGCGTCACGCACCTTGAATTCAAGCAATTTACGTTGTGCTTCTTCTAAGGTAACGCCTTTGCTACCGCCTTTATTTCGTCCGTCAATTACAATAAATAACAGGTCTCCATTTTCAAAGTTTCCGATCAGTGTACGCGGTTCACGACGGTTTGCCCATGCTTTTGGAATTGTTTTTTTCTGACCATTTTCCAGAAGGATTGGCAAGAAACTGGCTCCCTGCATGATACCGTTCTTTTTCACTTGCTCCTGTGATGTAAGACGTCCACTGTGCAAGCGACCGTTTTTGTTAAAGCCGACAAAACTCAGATTCGGATTATTGGAAAATGTCTTGACCTGACCATCTACCACTGTAATACCGAGTGGAGCAAGCTTGCCATTACGTTTATCAAAACCACCTGCATTAACTGCTAAAACGGCACCTTTTCGTTTCGCTGCATGACTAGTCGTTTCCCCACTACTATAGATGCTATCGTTTGCCAATACCATTTTCAGCGCATTGGGGTTAAACAGATGGACTTTTGCCATATAACCGCTATATCCTGCCTCTTTAAGCGAATACACCTTAATTCGTGAATTTTTACCGAAGTTTTGACCAATCGGATCGCCTAACAGATTAGCGAGGATTTCATCTACTAATCCAGTAGATTGCTTCGTCTGATTTTTGCTAGCTGCTACAAGGTTATCAAGTTGCTTCTGATAATGCTCTGCTTCTTTTTTATCCTGATCAGCCGTTTTACGTAGACTTGCCAAGATGTCTTTCGTTTCATTAGAGGCTTTTTCCAGCTCCGAAATATGAGCAGCGAGTTGAGCGCTCTTTAACGATAGCTTGTCCATATTGGCTTCCAAGGGTGAGGGCTCGGCAAAAGCAAGCAGAATCCCACAAAGGGGAGCCAGCAATAAAGCAAAAAACAGATTCAGCTTAGAAAGCACGAGCAGCATCCTCCAGTTTTTTCAGAGAGCCCTTCAGTTCTGCCAATTGTTTATCCAATGTTGTAATCCGTTGTGACAGGGCTTGCTTCGTTTTGTCTGTTCCAGAGATGGTCTCACCAGTTAATGCTAATTCTTCTTTAATTCCATTCATCTCTGACTGTACATTTCCCATTTGTGTTTCAATCATCTTAATCAACTCATCATTTTTGGCTTCCACCATGCTAATGCGCTGGTCCAGATAACTCTGTGAAGTAGTGATATAACTATGCGCGAGCTGAAAGCCGCCAAAGCATAATCCACCCCAGAGTAGCACAGTACCGGCGACTAATATTCCTTTACGTTTGGGTGCACTTAGTCGTTTTTGTTTTGATGGCCGCACGGCTGCCGAAGCAGATTTTGTTTGCTCCATATAGCTTTGATTCATTTCATTCCCTCCCATTCAAGAAATCAGGACAGTCCCTTGTAGTTAGGGAGCTTTTTACTTGTTATCTTTTTCGAAAAAGCTTGTCCAAACAAAAGGTATCTCAACAAGACACCATTCGCGTAATTTAGCGTCAGTACGACATTTTTTACATGACGCTCTATTATAACATGGAATGAATCACGTGTATTTTACCAATCAAATGGAAGAACCAAGGAATGACGTTATTTTCGGCAGTTATCTACTAGATCCGTGGAATTTCGCCGTTTTTCGATCTGTATAGGGTGTAGATATATTTATAAATTTTTGCTTTCAATCATAAATCTAGACTGAAAAGTTCATGTTATAAATGGAAAAGGACAGTTTTTTGATTTCATAAAACTGTCCTTTAACTAAAATTACTGTTCTTTCATTCCTAATTTATTGTTCCGAAAATTGTTTGATGGTAGAACTGATTGTTGCTTCCCTACATTCGGGTCTGATAATACAGTACATTCACGAAAGCTAAAATGTTTACATCCTAAGCATTTTTGACGTTCTAATTGAGTTAAGGCGTACTCAATAGCTTCACCTGTATGTTCAAAAAAGTTCTCTTTACCAATTACCTGTGCCAAGCCTGTTTTTGTTAAAACTTCTTTAGGCTGAGTTTGAATGCCAGATATGAGAACCTTTCCACCATTTTTTGCAAAATCGTTGACTACATTCGCAAGGTTAGACTCACCAGTGGTATCCATAAAAGGAACCTTTGCCATTTTAAGGAGTAGTACCTTAGGGCGATAATGTATGGTTTCCATAATCGATGATTCAAACATGGCAGCTGCACCAAAGAATAGAGCTCCTTCTATGGTAAAAATAGCTATTTGGGGACAGTCGTGTCCTTCCTTTACCATATGAGGAGACATTTTTTCGTGTTTTACCGTAGGATCAGGTAACACCTTTGCGACGGTTAATATGTCCCTCATTCGCTTCACAAACAGAATAACTGCCAATATTAATCCTACTTCGACCGCAGTTACTAAATCGGTTAGTACAGTCAGAAAGAAAGTGATTACTAATACAAGAGAATCACTTGTTTTTGTTTTTACGATATGGATAAATGCCCTGCGCTCGCTCATGTTCCAAGCGACAACCATTAAGATAGGTGCCATGCTGGCTAAAGGAATTGAAGAAGCCCATGGAGCAAACAACATGAGCACGATTAACACGACTAGACTATGAATCATCCCTGAAATCGGGCTCTTGGCACCACTTTTTATGTTGGTAGCTGTACGAGCGATGGCTCCGGTTGCAGGAATTCCGCCAAACAAAGGGGTAATCATATTCGCAATCCCTTGCCCTATTAACTCACGATTGCTTTTATGGCGGTTTCCAGTCATTCCATCAGCGACCACCGCAGATAAGAGGGATTCAATCCCTCCGAGTAGGGCAATTACGAAGGCAGGCTGAAGTAGCTGGACAATTCGATCCCAGGTGATATCAGGTATATGAAAACTGGGAAGGGTACTGGGAATTTCCCCATATGTGGAACCTATTGTGGCTACTTTCCCTTCAAAAAACCACGCTGCTAGTAAGCTGGATACGATCAGACCGATGAGTGATCCAGGTACCTTTGGAAAAAGCTTAGGTGTTATGAAAAGAATAGCGAAACAAAGAAGCGCCGTAACAATGCTGTATGGATTTATAGTAGACAGATGAATACCGAGCTCCTTCATATTTGAAAGAAAGTCTTGATGCCTTTGGATTTCTGTTAACCCCAAAAAATTTGAGATTTGCCCAGTAAAAATAATGACAGCTATGCCAGAGGTAAAACCAATGGTGACCGGACGTGGAATAAACGTGATAAGTGCCCCTAGCCTAAAAATTCCCATCAGGATGAGCATTACCCCAGCTAATAAACCGGCAATTAGTAAGTTCTCATACCCGTACTGCATGACAATTGCAAATAAAATAGGAATAAAGGCTCCTGTAGGACCCCCGATCTGAAACTTAGACCCACCAAATAAAGAAATAAAAAAACCTGCAATAATTGTTGTGTAAATTCCATATTGAGGATTAACTCCAGCAGCAATAGCAAAAGCCATTCCTAAAGGAATGGCGATGACACCTACAATTAACCCTGATATGAGATCATGTCGAAAATAAGTACCGTTGTAGTTCTCAAATCTTCCCGACAACTTCATTTCGAACCCTTCTTTTTTTATATATTTGATTATTTGAATATAAGGGGAATATACACCTGCTGATCCGTTCTTGTCAATGTAGGAAAAGAGCCCATTTATTTCATAAACATTTAGTCTACAAACAAAAAAACAAGAAAATCTTTGTTGTATGTAAGATTCTCTTGTTTTTTTGATGTTTATTCATTTCGCATGTTTTCCAGTAGTGAAATGGCGTCTACTAAATGATTATCAAAAATCTGTTTGGAAACCTTAAGAAGATCTTTAATAAGGGGATCTCGCAGGGAGTAGATTACAGAGGTGCCTTCCTTCGTGCCACTAACCACATTCTTGTTTCTAAGGACAGCTAACTGTTGTGACACAGCAGAACCTTCCGTTCCTAAAATAGCCTGAAGTTCATTAACGTTTTTATCACCTTCACATAGTACTTCAAGGATTCGAATACGCAACGGATGGGCCAACGCTTTAAAAAACTCTGCTTTAAACTGTTGAATTTCTCGGTTCATTTATCTAAACTCCTTACAAACAATTTGAAAGATAAGAATATATGAATAAGATAACACAGATGGTAGGTAAGTTGTAAAAGAGTACATTGCTACTATAATATTTGTTGATTCTAATAATCAATGCTGTCTATACCGATTCTATTTGTATTAGGAGAGGGATTACCATACTATTTTATGATATTCATATAATGATCATATATATATAAATATTCAAACTGTTCAATTTGTGTACACATTTTTATCGAATTAGGGAAATTTTGCTAGATTTTTTTCAAAATATGGGTTATTATCATAGTAGAAAGTGATTTTCTATTTTACCCAAGGGGGAGATATTATGAGCATCGCAATCGCTGTACTACAATTCATTGGCGCAATAGTCCCTTTAGTAATTGATCTCCTAAAGGCGATCGCCTAGTACTATCATTTTCAATTTTTTTAACGTCCTTATTTTTAACACTTTTGCTAAAAAGCCAACTTCTTACGGGTTGGCTTTTTGGCATTTTTTGATAAGCAACCATTTTTAGTACTCGTTTTATAAAAAAACTCAACCGTTTCATAAACAGTGTCAGGAAATGTCACTATTCAAGGCTAGAATTGACTCAGAAAGGAGGAGAAAAAATGTTTAAGAAATTACAATGCCTTGCAATTTATACGAAGGACTTGGAATCATCCATTATTTTCTATGAGAAAATGGGGTTAGTAAAGAAATGGGAGGTCGAGCAAATTCCAGGTAAACCATGGAAGCTAGTAGGTATGGGATTTGGAGAAGGTCATGCAGAACTTGTTTTAAAAAATAATCCTGAATTAAATTTCATAGAGCCAGAAATTATTGTGGAGGATGTCAGTGCATTTTATGAACAGTGGAAAGACGAGCCATCCATTCAGTGGATTCGCACACCATTCTCCAACTCATTAGGTGGTCATGTGGCTATTATGGAAGCGCCGGATGGCAATGTATTTGTCTTGATCGGGAAGTAACATGATAATTATGGTACAATAAGGAGATAGGCTAGTGTAAGCGTACTGATAATTATAAACATGGAGGAGAGAGTGATTGAACTTTATTGGGAAACACTCGCAAAATTTATTGTTGCTGATTGTTGGGTCTACATTTATCCTGAATCTATTTATTAAAGAAGGCTTTGCAAAAAATATTATTAGTATCGTTAGTTTCTTTCTGGTGTTAGTTGTCGTAATGTGCGGAAGAAGATATTGGAAGAAATATTCGAAATAAAAGCAAAGGTATGATAACTTTCTCTTGTTCAGTTCTTATGTGCGACCTTTCTACATACATTGTTGTCAGAATGAAAGGAGAGGGGCACATGGAAGCTACAATTGCTCGGTATTTTGCGATCAAACAACAGCAAAAAGAGCTAGAAGAGGAACTGGAAGAGGTAAGACGCATACTGTTGGCAGTTTACCCTGAACCGTGTGTGGTTGAGGTAGGAGAGTATCGTCTGAGAATTAGTCGACAAGAGAAGAAAGAATTTAATGAGGAGAACCTACTTAAAGCTGTGGAAGACCCGCAAATATGGCGGCTGATATCCAAAGTGGATGTGGCAAAAGTAAATAGTTTGATCAAGCTAGGCGTCATAAAAGAAAAAACGCTAGAAGATACGTACACGGTGAAACAAACCTCTTATGTTCAGGTATCTAAAAAGTAAGATAGGACCGAAAGTCAAAATATCATCTTACATATAGAAAAAGGCGTGCAGCTCTCAACAGGGAAGCACGCCTTTTTGCATGAAGAAAAGAGCAGAGATGTCTTTGAATAACAAAGCTTTAGAAGGGTTTTTTCAGTATTGTGACCTTTGGGTTTTACCTTTCAATTGTGCTGGACCTTGTAAACAAGCTTATACTTGTACCGTTTCCACAGCTTTTTGAATTGCCTGCTCTAAATCGTGCAAGATATCATCAATTGATTCTGTACCTACGGAAAGACGGATCATCCCAGGAGTCACACCCGCCTTAGCTTGTTCTTCCAGAGAGAGTTGTAGATGTGTGGTACTAGCTGGATGAATGATCAATGATTTGGAGTCTCCTACATTAGCCAAATGAGAGAACAACTGAACAGATTCAATTAATTTTTTGCCAGCTTCTACTCCGCCTTTGATTCCAAAGGTCAAAAGAGCTCCATGACCATCTGGTAAATAGTGCTGATTAAGTTCGTAGGTAGGGGAGCTAGCAAGTCCTGGATAGCTAACCCACTCGACATCGGTATGTTTTTCTAAATATTGAGCGACAGCAAGAGCATTTTGACTATGCCGTTCCATACGTAAATGGAGAGTTTCTAAGCCTTGTAAGAATAAAAAGGAGTTAAAAGGAGATAAGGTAGCTCCCACATCTCGCTGTAGCTGTACACGAGCTTTTACTATATAAGCAGCATTGCCAACAGCCTCTGTATAAACGATTCCATTGTAGGTAGGGTCTGGCGTAGAAAGCCCAGGGAATTTGCCATTACTCCAATCAAAATTACCGGAGTCGACAATAATTCCCCCGATAGATGTGCCGTGACCACCAATGAATTTGGTAGCAGAATGAATAACGATATCTGCTCCGTGTTCAATAGGTCGGCACAAGATAGGGGAGGCAAAGGTATTGTCAACCAGAAGAGGTAAGCCATATTCATGAGCTATGGTAGCAATGGCGGATAGATCAGCAACGTGCATCTGGGGATTACCAATCGTTTCGCAGAAGAAGGCTTTGGTTTTGTCCGTAATCTTTGAACGGAAATGATCTGGGTTGGATTGATCAACAAAATGAACCGTAATACCTAGCTTAGCAAATGTGTGGGCAAATAGGTTGTAGGTTCCTCCATATAAACTGTTCGAAGAGATGATTTCATCACCAGCTTGAACGATATTTAACAGGGCAAATGTAATGGCGGCTTGACCAGATGCAGTAGCCAATGCACCGATACCACCTTCTAAGAGAGCAACACGCTTCTCAAAAACATCCTGTGTAGGATTCATGATGCGGGTGTATATGTTCCCAGGCTCCTGCAACGAAAATAGATTGGCGGCATGGCTGGTATCGCGAAACTCATAGGATGATGTTTGATAGATGGGGACTGCGAGAGCTCCAGTAGTCGGGTCTGCCTCTTGACCTCCGTGAAGGGCTAGCGTTTCTCTTTTCCAATGTAGATTTGACATTAAAAACCACTCCTTTTCAATGTAAAGTACGGTGATTCTTTGGGTAAAAAGGTTTGCAGTACAGGCAGAGAAGGTAGGCTCCTACAACAAAAAGCCCTCCTCTGAGTAGAGGAAGGCTGCGTTTACAAATTCGCATACATTCATCTCTCAGAACCTTTCGGATTCTGCAGGATTTAGCACCTAGAACACTACGTTCCGGTTGCCGGGCTTCGTCGGGCCAGTCCCTCCACCACTCTTGATGAAAATGAAAGTTTGTTTTATTGTAAGAAGCTCAAAGTGATAAGTCAATAAAATTTTGTACATTCTGAAAAAAGAATAGAACAAATTCGGTTTTTTATTAATAGTAAACATTATAATCGGTATGGTTTTATCTTGATTAAACATCAAAATAATAAGGTGGATATCGGAATAAAGAGGTTTTACTTGTATTATACAAGAAGTGAATAAGGATGTATAAAAATACAAATAAGTATAATTATACATAATGTAATGTATAAATCGTATCGTAGCTTGCTTTTTGGGGGTTGAAATGGGTTATATAGCTGTAAAAAGGTGAAAACATGCATACATCATATAAATCCTTTATGAAAGTAAGTAGTCGAAAGTCTGACCTTGTCCGTCTTGGATGGATACATGAATAGAGAAAGACGATAATTTAGAAAAAGAAAAGCTAGGGAGATAAAAGTGTGGGTTTTATAAGGGTGAACAACAAATGCTAAAGGGAGTATCTGTCTCTGAGGGGTAGGGAAATGGAAATTTTTATAACATGAGCGAGATATGTTTTTCAATTACACATAAAATAAGCATCAATTCCTTCACCTTCGTGCACATTTTTACATTTTCCTATTTACTCTTTTTCGCTCTTTTTGCTACTATAGGGAAAGGTGTCTTGCCCAGATTTTTAGGGTAAATTGGCACGGGTGGGCCGAGGGGTTGTTTTGCTTAAAGAAGGGAACCTATTTTGTACTCATTTTTTCGTAAAAGATTTGATGTAAAAGGTCATCAAACAACGGTTCGCAACGAAATTTTGGCTGGTTTAACCACGTTTTTCACCGCTGTCTACATTATTGCCGTTAATTCGATGATCCTATCGGATGCAGGTATTCCATTGGAAGCAGGTATTGTAGCCACGATCCTAATCTCCTTCATTGGATGCTTGATCATGGGTTTTTGGGCGAATGCACCTGTAGCACTTGTTCCTGGTATGGGCATTAATGCGTTTTTCTCTTACACGATCGTTAAATCTATGGGATTGTCATGGGATAGCGCTTTGGCAGTTGTATTTATGTCAGGTGTTTTGTTTATCGTGATTGCTTTTACTCCAGTTGCCAAAATCTTAGCGAAGAGCATCCCACTGTCTCTAAAAGAAGGAATGACGGTTGGAATCGGGTTGTTTCTTACCTTTATTGGTTTGCAAAAAGGCGGCTTAATCGTACCTAATCCATCTACGTTTATTGCTCTAGGTGATTTAGGGGATACCAAGGTAGTACTGGGATTAGTCAGCTTGGTAATTGCCGTCGTGCTATTTTTACGCAATGTAAAAGGAAGCTTTTTAATCAGTATCATTATTAATACGCTGATTGCTATTGCACTTGGGACAGTAGGTGGTACCAGTCAGGGGAACGATTTCTCCTTCTCAACTTACCTAACTGTCTTCGGAGCCCTTTCGTTTGATGGCATAGTCACCACTGGATTTTGGTTGGCTGTGTTTCCATTAACGATGGTCATTGTTTTTGAAAATATGGGGCTTTTGCACAGCATGGTTCCAGAAAGTAAATTTGCTCGGACTTTCCAAGCAAATTCAATTTCAGCTATGCTATCCGGATTGTTTGGTACGAGTCCAACCGTATCTTCAGCCGAAAGCTCTGCAGGAATTGCTGCTGGTGGGAAAACAGGAATTACAGCCATTACGGTAGGGATTCTATTCTTGATCTCGATCTTCTGCATTCCTGTCATTCGTTACGTGCCGGATACGGCGATTGCTCCCATCTTAATTCTAGTTGGTAGCCTAATGATGCAAAGCGTCAATCAAATCAAGTTCACTGACATGTCAGAAGGCTTGCCAGCGTTCTTGATCATTGTGCTGATTCCATTTACAGCGAGTATAGCGGATGGAATTGCTTTCGGATTTATGGCGTATCCAATTGTTAAACTGGCGATGGGCAGAAGAAAAGAAATTCCTTTGCCTCTTTTGATCATCTCGCTTATGTTTTTCCTATATTTTGTATTGCTAGCGCTACAGCTTCATTAAGGTAAAAGGCAGTCATTTTCTCTTTTGAGAGGATGGCTGCTTTTTGTATGTTGGGGCAGAAAAGTGTAGCTGATGATTGGAGTAATGGAAGGATAGTCTATGGAGCTCAAGAAAAATCAAACCTTTTTCGTTTCTTTAGTCCACTAGTTTTAGATCTTTTAGCAGTTGAATATACTGAATAGAAATACATTTTCATATAAATGATAAAGGAAGTGAGATTTCTGTACGAGACGACAAGTAGATATCTACATTACCGAAACGCTTTCGCTAACATATCTATGCCATATGCCTATATTGATCTTGATTTATTGGATCAAAATATTGCCGCAATTGTAGCTAGGAGCAATGTGAAACGTATTCGAATTGCCAGTAAGTCAATTCGTTCTATCCCTATGCTACGCTATATTTTGGATTATGACCCTTTGATCCAAGGAATCATGTGTTTTACCGCTTCAGAAGCATTGTTTTTGTGGGAGAACGGGTTTAATGATTTGTTACTTGGTTATCCTGTGGTGGACAAATCTTCGTTACTCCGGATTACACGAGCTGTACAGCAAGGTGCACAAATTACTCTAATGGTTGACTCCTTGGAGCATGTTTGTTTGGTGGAAGAGGTGGCAAAACAATTACATACCACCTTGTTGCTTTGTGTGGATATGGATGCCTCTGACTCTTTTTTTAGCCTGCATTTTGGTGTGTATCGATCTCCTTTGCGTACGTTCGAGCAAGTGATACAGCTGGTTGAAAGAATTGTAACCAGCCCTTGGATTGTCTTGGATGGAATGATGAGTTATGAAGCTCAAATTGCTGGAGTTGGTGATAACATGCCTAGGCAAGGTATCAAAAATGGTTTCATCTCTTATCTAAAAAAACGTTCGATTCGCTCTATCAGTGAAAAGCGGACCCGTGTACATGACGAGTTGCAGCGACGTAATATTTCGATTCGCTTTCATAATGGAGGCGGTACCGGAAGTATGACCTCCACTTGCCACGAAGACGCAGTGACAGAAATAACGGTAGGTTCTGGTTTTTACGCTCCTGCCCTATTTGACTACTACAGAGAATTTCATTTACAACCAGCGGCTGGATTTGCTATTGAGATTGTGCGACAGCCTAAGCCCAATATCTATACTTGTATGGGGGGAGGGTATGTGGCCTCTGGGGCCGTAGGGAAAGAAAAGCTCCCCCTTCCTTACTTACCACCACAAGCTAAGTTATTACTTTTAGAAGGAGCAGGAGAGGTGCAAACACCTGTACGTTTTGAAGGGGTACAAAAGCTTACAATCGGAGATCCTATCTTTTTTCGGCATAGTAAGGCAGGAGAATTATGTGAACGCTTTCCAACTCTCCATTTGCTGCGCGAAGGGAAAAGGATAGGAGAAGCAATAACGTATCGGGGAGAGGGCAGGTGTTTTCTATGAGAGCAGTGGCAATGCAATCATGGAAGAATTGGGCAGGGTTAGTTACTAGTACACCACAACAAGTGGTTTATCCATCCAGCTTAGAGGAAGTGGTACAAGTTGTAAAAGAAGCTAGTCAACAGGGGAAAACAATTCGTGTAGTCGGGTCTGGGCATTCTTTTACTGCACTTGTTGAAACAGATCAAATTCTTTTATCATTGGATGATTTACAGGGTGTGATAACAATCGATGATGAGGAGCAAACAGCCACCGTTTGGGCAGGGACAAAACTCAAGCTTTTGGGGGAATCACTGTACGAACGAGGCTATTCGCAAGAGAATTTAGGAGACATTAATGCCCAGTCCATTGGGGGAGCGATTAGTACTGGAACACATGGGACTGGTATTCAGTTCGGGAGTGTTTCTACGCAAGTAGTCGGTTTAACTGTAGTAACGGCTCAGGGCGATATACTGGAATGCTCCGAAACATATCATCCTGAACTTTTTCGTGCGTTGCAAGTCTCTCTTGGATTACTAGGGATCATTGTCAAAGTAAGGCTACGTGTGCTACCTGCATACAACATTCATTATAAAAGTAAGCGAATGAATTTAAACGATTGTTTAAATAATTTGACAACCTTTACTGATAGCCATCGTCATTTCGAATTTTACTGGTTTGTTCATACGAATGTGGTACAAGCAAAATTTATGCAAATCACTCAAGAACCGGCTTCTAAAAATAGTTTTTGGAATCAGTTTAAAAAAATTGGTATTGAAAATGGCCTATTCTGGTTTTTATCGGAGGGGTGTCGTTTATTTCCGCATTTGTGTGTCCCGATAAGTAAACTTTCTGCAAAAGCGGTTCCTGATATTGAAGAAGTGGGCGCTAGTCATAAACTGTTTGCTACACCACGCTGGGTTCGATTTAGTGAGATGGAGTATAGTGTACCTGCTGATAAAATGAAAGAGGTGATGGAAGAGATCAGAGAATGCTTACAAGAGCATCGTTTTGCTGTCCATTTTCCTATTGAATGCAGGTATGTAAAAGGAGATGATATCTGGCTCAGCCCGGCTTACAAACGAGATTCTGCGTATATTGCGGTGCATATGTACAAAGGAATGCCATACAAGGCTTATTTTCAAGCAATGGAACGTATTTTTCTTAAATATGATGGAAGACCACATTGGGGGAAATTGCATGAATTAACAACTGCTGATTTACAAGAACGGTTTCCCATGTGGAATCAGTTTAAAGCTATTCAAAAACAGATGGACCCGAATGGATTGTTTCTTAATCCGTACTTGTCACGGTTGTTTGGAGTATAGTAATTAGGATGATGATGTGACATTCCTTCTGACTCCGTAGCAAAAAGCGTTCTCTATCCTGTACAGGCGAGAACGCTTTTTGATTTGAAAGTGAATCATAGGATATATTCTCTAGGTTTGAACAATCGTATTACGAGGCGATAGTAGATTCTGAATTTGTAGTCACCATTGGATGGAATTCTTTTTCCGATTTGGAAACTACTACAGTAGCAACACCGTTACCAATTAGATTAGTGACAGCACGGGCTTCAGACATGAAGCGGTCTACACCGATCAATAATGCGATTCCTTCAACTGGGATCATCGGGAAAGCAGCCAATGTGGCAGCAAGTGTAATCAAACCTGAACCGGTAACTCCAGCGGCACCTTTTGAAGTGAGCATGAGCACAGCTAATAAGGTAATTTCTTGCCAAATTGTTAAATCAATTCCATAAGCTTGAGCAATGAAGATGGCACCCATTGACAAGTATATGGAGGTTCCATCTAGGTTAAAGGAATAACCAGTTGGGACAACCAAGCCTACTACTGACTTGGAGCAGCCATAAGCTTCAAGCTTACGCATCATGCCAGGTAGGGCAGATTCAGAAGACGAAGTACCAACAACCAATAAAATTTCTTCCTTAATGTAACGGATAAAAGAGAAGATGTTAAATTTATAAGCTCTTGCGATAAGACCTAATACTACAATGATAAAACAAAACATAGTAAGATAAACAGAGCTCATCAGAAGACCTAAATTAATCAATGATTTGATTCCGAAATTACCGATAGTGTAGGCCATCGCTCCAAAAGCTGCGATTGGGGAGAGACGCATGATCATGTTAACAACCCCGAAGAATCCTTGGGCCAGCTTCTCAAATAATTGTAGAACGGGCTTCGCCTGCGACCCCATTGCCGTTAGTGAAATACCAAACAGGACAGCAAAGAACAAAATAGGAAGTAATTCACCTTTTGCCATTGCACCTACTACATTGTCTGGCACGATATTAACAAGGAAGTCCAGAAAACTACTACTTTCCGATGCAGATGAAGTGTACTTGGAAATATCTGTACTAGCAGCTTTCGATGTATCAATACCTACACCTGGTTTTATTACGTTAACGACACAAATTCCGATTGTTAATGCTAATGTTGTTACGATTTCAAAGTAGAGCAAGGCTTTTCCGCCTATTTTACCTACCTTTTTCATGTCACCCATACCAGCGATACCATGAACGATTGTGAAGAATACAATTGGTGGAATCACCATTTTGATCATTTTAATAAAGACATCTGCTAGTACCTTTAGCTTAGCTCCAAATTCGGGGAAGATAAAACCAACAATAATTCCTAAAATAACCCCTGTGATAACCTGAAACGTTAAATTTTTCAATATTTTCATGGATAGTTCACTTCCTTTGTTTGTAAGCGCTTTACTTATCTGAGATTATTGTAAGAGTTTTTAGAAAGTTATAAAAGAATATGGTCTTATTGTTCTTTTTGGTTTTTTTGGTCTTGAACAATCATGACTAATTTAGAGTTATAACGGAAGAGAGCTAGTTGGCGTGTGATTTTTTAACTACTTAGAGAATGGCAGACCTTGAGGTTGTAGCGTTTGATTTGGAAAGGTGCTTTTTGGTATGATTTTTAAGGTAGTTGGATGGAATTAATGAGGGGGAAATAAGATGAATCAAACTCAGATGCTGAGTCCGAAACTAGTTTTTGCCTTTCAAGATACCCGTTTGAGGGTGAAAATGGAGATTTGAGCATTTCAGAAGATACAAAATACGAATATTTGTAATTTACGGATATACAGGAAGTTTATGGCTGTACAGACAACTCCTCCTCCGATTATAATCAACTGATGTATGGAGGCATGTTCTATGCGTCAGCTTTATTGCAATAATCAATTTTTATAAGGATAAAAACAGTTCGAGATTTCGAAGCAATTCTTCTTCCTTCTCAGGAAGTAACGGATTTGGAGACAAAAGCTTAGCTAGTAGTACGCAACGGGCTTTTAGCGGTAGATTTTCATTCGGGAGGGTAATAGTAAAACACCAGAAAGCAGTAAAAGGAAGAATTAGGAGGATCACCATGAATCAAACAAAAAAAGTGGTTTCCAAAGTGGCAGCCATCGCTCTCATGTCGATGGGTGTAGCAGGATGTTCCTCCTCCGAGTCTCAACCACCGGTACCAGAGGATCGGAACTGTGGCGCATGGGATTATGACGGGGATGACGATGTATACAAATGTTCAGATAGGAGCTCGTCCTATCATGGTAGCTACTATCATGCAGGAGCGTATTACAGTAATAAAAACCAGCTCTACGATAGTAAATCATATAAAAGCTACAGAAATAGCTCCAGCTTTAAAAGCTCTTCTCGAAGCGGATTTGGTAGCGGTTCTCATTCTTCGGGTGGCTGAAGCTAATTGTAGAGATAGTTGTTGTAGAACAATCATAAAGATATAACATACAGGAGTGATGTAACATGTCTTTGATCATAAATTTTTTGATTTATGCTGGTACTGCTTTTGCCATGATGCTGCTTGGGTTGGTTTTATTTGTTGTCAGCACAACAAAGGTAAAAGAGTTTCAATTAATTGCGAATAATAATCAGGCAGCAGCAATGACCCTTGGTGGAAAAATGCTTGGTCTTGCTTTTGTGCTTGGTTCTGCTGTGGCCAACTCTGTATCTTTGGTCGATATGGTGATTTGGAGCGGAGTTGGAATTGTAGCTCAAATTATTTTCTTTTTTCTAGCTGAACTCATTACGATTCGATTTAGCATTCGGGAAGCAATTGAAAAGAATAATACCGCTGTCGGAATACTTTTAATGATGGTGTCGATATCAATTGGCTGGATAATAGGGCAATGCTTGACCTATTAGGCTGATACGAAAAATGATGTCGAAGCGAATCAGCTTTTGCGCTTTCCCGGGTGATGAATTGCCCAGAATAAAAAAAGGTGGGAAAGCGTCAAAACGATTCTAAATGTTACACCACATAAATAACGTAGACACCACGATCTTCATCAATTTCTGTAGAATCCACCTCGAAATGTCCTAGCTCGGCTATATGGATATAATCCTTCAATAAATAACGCACCACATCCATATGATGGGGGACAATCAAGTGGCTTAGAAGCTCTGTATCGCCAGCGGCTAGCAGTCTCCGAAACTCAATAAGAACTCCTTTATTACTGTTAAACAGCTCGTCGTGAAAACATTCTGCACTTCCTTGATATTCATAAATGAGGATTTCTCTATTTTCTTCCATTTCATTGGACAGAAGCTGATATTGTTTCCCATCTTTAATTAGATAGTGGCATAAGTGACGAGCTAAAATACCATCCTCTCCAATTTCTGTAGAATGGTATTCGGCAAAGGCCGTAAACTGCTCGTCCTTTTGTTTGATATAACACGTACACGTATGGATATAAATCACCCTTTCATCTGATAGATTGATTATGACATACGCTTTTACTATAGAAAAGGATGCGACTCTCCTACATGAATCATAAAGAGAAAAGAAAGCAATTTTATCAGAAGATCCCACATTATTGGGCAGATCTCTATGGGCAAGAGTATAGCTTATACGACGTGCATCCGGTGACAGAACAAGAAGCGTCTACCATTCGAACAACTACCACTCGAGTAGGACATTTATTTTTTAAAACAGCAGGGTTATTGCGTCAAATTGATGATGATCTATTGCTTTCTTTAGGTTTTCCCGCTAGCTCATTACGTTTTTTGCGAATTCGTCAAACCAATTTGGAGAGTGTCATTGCAAGGTTAGATCTCGTACAGGTCGATGATCGGTATGTTGTCCTCGAAATCAACAGTGATACGCCCACATTTTTGAAGGAGTTATTCTTTGTAAATGATCGGATATGTAAGGAATTTGGTTATAAAAACCCCAATGAAGGGGAAGAAAAAAGGCTTCAACAAGCTGTTCAAGCTGCTATTTTTATTAGTTTACAAAGTATAGTGCCAAACAATGTAGACTCGCCTCATATCGTGTTTACCTCACATGCAGATAACCAGGAAGATCGGTATACAGTCGAATATTTACGTGAATTGGCACAGGTACCGAGCTGCTACATACCCCTTCATGAGCTACAAATCGTCGATGGAGAGGGGTTATATGATGCGGGTGGTAAACGTATTGATCTTTTATACCGTCAAACGTACCCCATTGAGCAAATGTTAGCTGATTATGATCCGAATACCAAAGATCCCGTGGGAGAGATGCTACTTGAATTAGTAGCACGTCGCAGGTTGGCTATGCTTAATCCAATCTCAGCTTTTTTGTTGCAAAGTAAAGCGATTCAGGCTGTCATTTGGGGTCTACATGAGGAGCAGCACCCTTTTTATTCAAGTGAGGAACATGCTTGGATTGCCGAGCACTTTTTACCTACTTATTTAGAACCCGATCTTTTCCAAGAACAGGGGACAGCCTATGTTCGAAAGCCTGCCTTTGGAAGAGAGGGGGATACCGTGCAAATTATTAAGGGTGATGCCATTCTCCATGAAGACATCAACAAGTCATATACCGATTACTTGTCTGTTTATCAGCGATATGTACCACTTCCGACTACTTATGTTCAGACCGTTGAAAAAGTCGTTAAGGGACATCTCATGGTGGGGAGCTTTCTTATCAATGGTCAGGCTTCTGCTTTTGGGTATCGGTTAGGTGGACCTATTACAGATAACATGGCGTATTTTCTACCATGTGGATACCAGCGATGAGAACTTATTTTTGTATCTTCAAATCCGCTATTTTTTGCATGAGATCCTTACCGATCGTTGCCTCAAATTGTTTGTAAATGGGCTGTAGTGTAGCAATCCAAGCTTCTTTTTGTGCAGGTGTCAGGGTTTGAATAAAAACGGACTTTTTTCGGCGCAATAAAGCTAATTGTTGTCTGTTCATCTCAATCGCTCGCTGTCGATTCCACGCTGTTGTTTCTGCTAAAGCTTCTGTTAACAGCTCTCGGGTATGTGGGTCAAGCTCCTCCCAAAAGTCTTTATTTACAATGACTGCATAACCCAAATATCCATGGTTACTGATTGTAATATAAGGCTGAACTTGATCCAGATGCTTAGTAAAAATGTTAGAAATCGTATTTTCTTGTCCATTTACGTAACCCGATTCAATACTGCGGTAAACCTCTGTAAAGGGCATTGCTATGGTTTTGGCCCCTAAAAGTTTAAATTGGCTCTCAAGGGCTTTACTAGGTAGAATACGAAAGGTATGTCCAGCAAAATCAGCAGGACGCAGCAAGGGATGTTGATTACTACTGATTTGTTTAAAGCCATTACTCCAAAAGGCCAGACCACGCATGTTTTTTGGCTCTAGTGTTTGAAAAAGGAGACGACCAATCTCTCCGTCAAAGACTTGATGAATGGAATTCTGATCGGGGTAAGCGAACGGTAAATCCAAAGCAAGCCATTGTGGTATCACATTGGAGAGATTAGAAAATGCTGGAGCGATCATCTGAATCTCACCCCTGGCTAAAGCTTGGAACTCATCCTTGTCTGTATAGAGAATTCCATTTGGAAATACTTGTACCTCAACTTGATCGTTCGTTTTCTCCTTGACTAATTGGGCAAATTTCTCAGCGGCCAAGCCTTTTGGTGTATTTTCTGCAACTACATGACTAAATTTTATGACAACTCGATGTTTTAATCCGCTTTGTTCCTCGTCAAGAGGTTTTGGCTCGGGGGTCAACTCCGTACCAAAGCCAATAAACAGGGCTGTTAAAAGTCCGATCATGATAAATGAAAAAATGCCAATCAATGATTTCAAGAAATTCACCTGCTTTCCTAGTTGAAGAATCTATCAATCTATTTCAAAATAGAAAAATAAAGATGATAGCGGAAGGATTGTGAAGATTCTGCTCAAAAACTTGCAACTTCATTGGAAAATTACGATTCTCTCCTTTGGTATTGTACTATTTTCTCTCTTAATTGGGGGAATTATTATTATCGGAAAAATGTCAATGGAGATAGAGTCAGAGTTAGGCCAACGGTTATTGGTTACGGCGCGTACCGTAGCCGAAATACCTGCGATTGGAGAAAATATAGTAAAATCAGATGGTTGGAAATCGATTCAATCAACGACTAAACGTATTCAGATTGTAAATGATGTAAGTTATATCGTTGTGTTATCGATGAATCGAATTCGTTTGTCTGATGTTAGGGAAGAGCGAATTGGCACAGTATTTACCGGGAAAGAGGCGGGGCCAGCCTTTGCTGAACATACTTTTGTCCATAAGGTAAAAGGGGAACTAGGGATGGCTTTACGTGCTTACGTACCAATTATGAATGCGGAGCACCGTCAGATTGGTGTTGTTATGACAGGGCATATACTACCTACCTTATATGAAATGCTTGCGAATCAAAAGGAGAGTATCACCATTACATTGTTTCTATCTCTCTTGTTTGGCGTGATGGGCTCATGGCAGTTGGCTCGTCATATGAAAAAGCAGTTGTTAAATCTGGAACCTCAGGAGATTGCCCGGTTACTAATTGAACGCACTGCAACCTTTCAAGCCATGCATGAAGGTGTCATTGCAATTGATAACGCTTTAACCATTACCATTTTTAATGAACACGCCAAACGAATCTTTCAAGTTACGGGTGATGTCATTGGTAAAAAAATTAATGATGTAATCCCTGATTCCAGACTACCGGAAATTTTACGCTTGGATCAACCCATCTATAATCAGGAATTGCAAATGCAACATGCCATCATTTGGTCCAATCGTGTTCCGATTAAAGTGAATAACAAAACGGTAGGTGCACTGGCTATCTTTCAGGATCGAACAGAGTTTGCCAAAATTGCTGAAGAACTAACAGGGGTAAAAGCGTTTGTAGAAGCCTTGCGGGTACAAAATCATGAGCATCGAAATAAAATGCATACCATTGCAGGATTGCTCCAACTAAATCAAGCAGATAAAGCTTTGCAATACGTTTTTGATGTTTCAGAAAAACATGAGGAGCTTAGTAGCTTCCTAACTGAAAATATTTATGATGATAATCTCTCAGGATTATTACTTAGTAAAGTGGGGCGTGGTAAAGAGTTGGGCATACAGGTGGAAATCGATCGTCAAAGTAGATTCTATGCTTTTCCAAACAGGATGGATCACCATGATTTTGTGCTGATCATCGGCAATCTAGTAGAAAATGCTTTTGATGCTTTAGCCATGTCAGAGAGGGGAGACAAGAATTTATTTATCAGCTTACACCAAGACGAGGAGAGCCTATCTTTAATGGTAGAAGACAATGGATTTGGAATGGATGAGAGTACCCAAGCCCGTGTGTTTGAACGAGGATTTACTACCAAATTTGAGCACAATCAGGGATTAGGACTATATTTGGTAAAAACACTAGTCACAAAAGGGCGCGGCGACATTTCAATTGACTCTGCACCGGGATATGGAACTACCTTTTTGATTCAGCTTCCTATGAAAGGAGAAAAGTAAGTATGTTTCGAGTCATTATTATCGAGGACGATCCCATGGTTCAGGAATTGCATCGCCTATTTATCCAGCAAGTAGAGGGATTTACGGTTATAGGGGTAGCTTCTAATGGATCAGAAGGACTTTCCATGATTAAAGAGCTACAGCCAGATTTGGCTATCATGGATATTTTCATGCCTTCCCAAAATGGTATAGAGACGATAAAACAATTGCGAAGTGGCGATAATCCAGTAGAGATAATCGTAATTACTGCCGCTAAAGACATGGAGACCATCCAGACCATGATTCGCCATGGTGCATTTGACTATATTATGAAACCGTTTAAATTTGAACGTATAAAGCAAGCGCTGGATAATTTTCGTAAATATGCGAAACAGACAGGCGAACAATCCACAATGTCGCAATCGGAACTAGATTCACTTCTATTTGGGCAAACCACTAGACAGGAGCATCAGCAGCAAGAATTACCAAAAGGCTTAAATACGCTTACAATGCAACAAATTAAACAATTCATGGTTGAGCAAAAGCAGTCCATGTCAGCTGAGGAGGTAGCGGAGCATGTTGGCCTTGCACGTGTCACAGCAAGGCGTTACCTCGAGCATTTAGAACGTATACAAATGGTGGAACGTGATGTGCAATATGGTGGGGTTGGCAGACCTGTTAATCGCTATTTAATTAAGAAATAGGAAGCATGAGTGGACAAAAGCTTGTATCTTGTATTCCTGTAGTCAAACACAATTATATGGAGTCATTATCGCTAGAGAATATTTTTTTTGGTACAATATAAAAATATGTGCGAACTTATGCTATGATATACAAATTACACAATTTATTGCAAAGGAGAATTAGGTAGCAATGGATATTATTCAAGAGCTGGAAAGCAGAGGGCTGATCTACCAATCAACAGATAAAGAAGAGCTCACAAAGCGTCTTCAACAAGGTAAGCTCACACTGTATACGGGCTTTGACCCAACTGCTGATAGCTTACATATTGGGCACCTACTTCCCATTCTCACCTTACGCCGTTTTCAACAGGCAGGTCATCAACCAATAGCCCTTGTAGGTGGGGGCACAGGTATGATTGGTGATCCGAGCGGTCGTTCTACAGAGCGTTCATTGAACACAGAAGAGGTTGTAAAAGGCTATTCTGACAAACTAAAAAGCCAATTAGAACGTTTTTTAGATTTTGATCGTGATGGTAATCCAGCGATCATGGCTAACAACTATGATTGGTTAGGGCAGCTGACTCTAATTGAATTCCTACGTGATATTGGGAAACATTTTTCGATTAATTATATGCTCGCAAAGGATTCTGTAAGTGCGCGTTTGGAAAACGGAATCTCTTTCACTGAGTTTAGCTATATGATTATGCAAGCGTACGATTTCTGGAAATTAAACCAAACTCATAATTGTGAATTGCAAATGGGTGGTAGTGACCAGTGGGGAAATATCACAGCTGGTACAGAATTCATTCGACGTGCGAACCAGGATGATGAAAATCAGACGGAAGCTAAAAAAGTATTTGGTTTGACGCTCCCATTGGTTCTTAAGAGCGATGGTACCAAATTTGGTAAAACAGCAGGTGGAGCAGTATGGTTAGATGCTAGCAAGACCTCTCCATATAAATTCTATCAATTCTGGTTGAATACTGATGATCGTGATGTTGTGAAGTTCTTAAAATACTTTACGTTCCTAAGCATGGAAGAGTTGAATGCGTTAGAAAATGCTGTAGCTACTGAACCAGAAAAACGTGAAGCACAACGTACCTTGGCTCGTGAAGTAACCAGTTTGGTTCATGGGGAAGCAGCAATGAAACGTGCGGAAGAAATCTCTGTTTCTTTGTTTAACGGGGGACTAAAAGAGCTAACCCCAGCTGAAATTGCTGATAGCTTTAGCGATGTGCCATCTACTACTCTAGAGGATGGAGAGCTAACAATGGTAGATGTACTTGTCCAAGTAGGCGCAGCTAAATCTAAACGTGAATCTCGCGAATATCTGAACAACAATGCCATTACGGTAAATGATGTTCGCTTCACAGATTTAGAAACTAAACTAGCTGATATCGAGCGTCTGGGCAGTCAATACTTGGTCATTCGCCGCGGTAAGAAAAACTACTACCTCGTTGAATACAAAGGATAGAAACTGCTTTCTAGACCTCCTTACCTGAGGGCAAGCGTAGGGCTGTTGTCGATTATGACAACAGCCCTTTCTTAAAATGAGTAAAAGTTAGATTAAAATCAATATTCTACGTACTATAGCATTTACTTTGTAAAAATGTAGGTACATCCCGTGCTCATTTTTACACCAGAAAAAAGGCTTGGTCAGAGTAGTTTCTCTTTCCAGGCCTTTGATTTGTTCTATAACTTAAAAGCTTTCATTAATAACGACTTCACTAAGAGGCAAGCGACCAGTAGGATGGGCAGGAGTGCTGGCTTTTCCCAGTGTAAGCATCATGACCGGGTAATAGCGCTCTGGAATGTTGCATTCTTTCACAATACCATCACGATCAATTCCACCCATTGGGCATGTATCATAGCCTTTTGCTTTTGCTGCAAGCATTAATTGCATGGAAGCAAGAGAGGCATTCAAAATAGCTTCCTTCATACCAATCTCAGCGTTGCTTGCATAAGCGCCTTCTACTTGGTTAACCATGATATCAAACACTTGTTGGTTGATTAAACCATCCTGTAGAGCTTTTCCGTAGATATCGCGAACAGCTAGATCTGCTTTAACATCACCTAGAACGATAATGACCGCAGAAGCATCTACTACTTGTTGTTGATTATAAGCAAGTGGGAGCAACTTTTCTTTTCTCTCTTGATTTGTAACCACTAGGAAACGCCAATGTTGCAGGTTCCAAGAGGAAGGAGCGGATGCAGCTAGTTCCAGAATTTCATTAAGCTCGGAACGGGGAATTTCCACACCAGTTTCGTATTTGCGAACACTATGACGTGCTTTCATTACCTCAACAAGTGTTTCAAATGTTGCAGTATTCATAGGAAAATCTCTCCAATCATTAAATAAAGTAGGATAACTGTAACATAAATCGAAGTTACTTACAATAATATAGTGTGCTTCGGATGTTTTTTGATTGTTTATTCATCTACTGGTTATATTGTAACCGTAAAGTATATAAAGTAAATGTTACGATATGACTCAATCAATTAAAAAGCTTTCAATAATTATTTTGTGCTAAGAAATAATAATAGGAAAAAAGTCCTGTTTATCATATAGGTAGATGAAAAATCAGTAAGACAAAAGTTAGATTTTTTAAAAATAGAATAACAAAGTGTGATTTGTAACGTCTAGTAATTAGGGGAACAGGCAAGTGATTGGTGACAAGTATTTACATGATGTATAGCTTAGATTCGGGTAGGATGGATAATGCTTATATGTACTCAAAGAAAAGAAGAAACATTGCTCTAAATTGAGGGGAGATTGAGGTGAACGTTTGTTGACAAAGAAAAAATGGATACAGGCGCTTTCTGGTATGCTTCTACTTACATGTTTAGCCCCGTCTCATCATGTAAAAGGGGTAGATCAACAGCAAGGCTTACACGCAACCTATACAGAACAGCGTACGAATCAGTATAATTTACAGAAAAAACAAATAATGTTCCCCAACCAAGATCGTTATTGGATCGAACGAATACAATCTAAACCAGGCGCAAAGCAAACCAAGCAAAAGATTTCCTTGTTTATTCCCGGAACGCGCGGAGAATTCCGCTATCTTGCAAGCAATGGGGCCGTACCCAAATGGACGAAAACAGCTTTACAGGGAAACTTACCTGTACATACCGGGTATATTATGACAGATCAGTATTCAATCATTTTAAGTAAACCGCACATTTATATACCTAGGACACATAATTCCATCGAGGTTGTACCTAAAAATATGAATCAAATTAAGATAATTGCGAAAAAGACATATGGCGGTTACAACGTGAGTATTGAAATGCCTGTTGAATCTCATATGTATGGAGAAGTTTGGGCATTGGAATCTTTTCAACCATTAATTGACTGGAATACACCAAATATGGAGCTAATCTGGCGAAGTATTGATTTTGAAGACCGTCTACGCTGGAGCTGGGATGGTTTTTATGACCGGACACCAACTACATATGTTCCAACAGGACCCAATTATTTCTGGCGTAATCCAGATAACTATTTTGCTACCTCTTTTGTGATTACGGAAGGAAGTAGGGCAGCACAGGATCTTGGCTGGATGATGCTCCACACAATTTTGCCAAATCAAAATGCTAAGGGGTACTGGCCGACAGCTCCTAAATCAACATGGTTATGGGATGATTACCAAATCGATGCCGGATTTTATGACACACGATTTAATACTGATATTGCATTTTTATTACTAAAAGCGTACCAGTCTTATCATGATGAACGCTTTTTACAAGCAAGTATGCGGTATGCAGAGTTTTTCTTACAGCATAGTAAGCAAAATCATTTCCAGATTGAGCGAGATGGTCAAGTAGGCATATTGGTAAGTGATTATTCTCATGAAAAGCCACATCAAATAACTCATACCTCCTTGAACCATCAATTACAAGAGATAAATTATTTGTATGAGCTATATATCCAGACTAAAGATGATCGCTTCAAAGAACTTGCAGAGAAAATGCTATGGGGGATTAAACTGACGAGGGATGCTTGGGTCATGCCAGATTCTAACTTACATTATGCGTATATGCCAGATGGTACGATGGGGCTCAAAGATTACCCATACTTAACGTATAATGACCTAGTTGTCGTTCAAAGGGTTCTTCTAATTATACAAGGTTGGGAAGATCCAGATTTAGCTTATCTGATGCAGATGAAAAAACAATGGATGGATGCAAATAATGTAACAGGCTATAGAAAATAATAAGCATCTGTAAGGTAAGCGTAGGAATCATGAATAGCGTTGTGAGAAGCGGAATGAAAACTGAAAAATATGGTGCGAAGCAAGGGCGTAGGCTCTTGCTTTTTTTTTGTATTTTTTTGTTCTAACAAATAAAAGACGAAATGCTTATTTGGGGATGATGACCAAATGAGGAGCACTTCGTCAGTGTTTCGTGTGTTTGTTCATTTTTTCCTCCATCTATCATGGGCAGCTAGTTCATTTTTTAGAGAATAGAGTTTTGTTACTTATTAAGCATATTGCCAAAGGAGGCTGGGTGAGAAAAATGGGTTTGAGTGAATTTTTCTTTTTTGCATCTGCAGGATGTAGGTATCGAGAGTTTGACTTAGGTGAATAACCGAGTGATCTAAAAAGCTACCCTTTTCTGAAACTAGTTGAACCAACTCATTTTTTAATTGATTAATTACTTTTTGTAGCTCGATTTCATCCTCTACAGGTTCAGGGATATCTGTCCGAATTTTTAGCTGTTTTGGTTCCATCAAATTTTTTCTCCTCTCATCTTTTTCTTACTCTTACTATATCTAGCGTATCAAAGGAAAATGGCTTATTCGGTAATTAGAAACGTTTTACAGCCTTCGACAGTCATCGTCTGGTTTCTTTCAGACATAATTCTACAGATGTTCATTGTTAATATTATTATTTCAAATAACATTTATTTAAGATAAAAAAGTTAAAAAATGAAAACTTGATACGATTTAGTTTGCAATCCGAAAGTACCCAATTTTATCTGATTATTACACAGGTAAACCAGAATGTGGCTCCTGGTTACCCTTGCTTTCCCATGTAGCTCTAGTTAATTGGTGTTAATATTCTAAAAAAGTAAATAAAAAAACAGGCCCTTTTTTTTACAATATGAAGAGAAGACCGAAAGTCCGAAATGAGAAAATGTCGAGAGTATAGGTAATTCTGCTTTTTTCTACTTCGTTTTCAGCTTATAAAGTAAGAATGTCGGAAAAATATGTTGTTATCCTGTCAAAGTTTTACGAATTACTTACGAATTACTTACGAATGTATTTTTTGGGATGTTTGTAGAGGTAGATAGCGGGGGCAGACACATCGGATTTCCTATTATATGGAAAATGAAAGTGCCATACAATAATAAGAGTAAGGGCGGTCTGTACCTTTCCTTTGGTGCTAATATTGGTGTTTCATTATATGGATTTATTTATATTTACTAGCATGTAATTTTATGGTAACGTTAGTTTGCAAATAGAAATTGAAGTAAAAATTAACATTTTATCAATCAGGATAAAATAAGTATGAACCAAGGTTTCATGAAAATTGTGGCTGTTACACTCATTTGCATTAGAGTGAATAGTATTTAGATTTGAAAGCAGGTGATCCTCATGATTTATAAACATTTGAAGCAACTAATTGAACACAACCCTCGGTTAACAGCCATTATTAAAGAAACGGAAGAAATTCCTTATCAGGCTGTAGTAAGTGAAGCGGATCATTTGATGCAAATTTTTCAAAAGTTTGGCTTACATGCAGAAACGCCTTTAGCAATTGTTCTTCAAAAAAGTGAGGTTATTTGGGCCGCGATAGTAGCTGCAAGCCATCTAAATATTTCCGTCATGTTAGTTGATCCTCTATTGAAAGAAGAGGAAATGCAAAAGATCATGACGATGTATAAGACTCAGTATGTATTACGTGAAATAAATAGTAAGTCAATAGATTCGCTTGAATACAAGGAATGGTACGAGCTTTCCTGCTTTGAGCATGTCTTCTCGATAGGAAATATAGGAAAGTATGCGACGTGTTGGAGCGAATATCTAAAACCAACAACAAATCAAAGTAATCTTGTGTTTTTAACATCGGGTTCAACTAAGCTACCGTCTGCAGTGGTTAAACCAATGGAGAGCCTTATGTCTGATGGGAAACGGATAGGTCAAACCCTTGGGATTGTCCCTGAAGATCGTATCTTATGCGCAGCACCCACATATCATATTTATGGCACAATTTGTGGGTGTTTTGTTCCTTTCTTATGTGGGGCATCTGTATCTTTTACTGGGGCATATGTTTTGCCGTCTAGTTTGGAAAAGAAAATATACAAGCAAGCTTGTAACATACTAATGGCTGTTCCAGCCCACTATAAAATGCTGGTTGAACATGTTGATAAGCCACTTGATCAAATTAGGATTGCTTTATCAGCAACTTCACCATTATCAGATGAGCTGCTTTTATCCTGTAAGAAAAAATTGAATCTATTCATTCAAAACATATACGGGTCCTCAGAAGCAGGTGTCGTGTCCATTCAACAAAATCGTTTCTCTTCTAGAGAGTCTACTAGCGTAGGCACTCCTATTGATGGAGTACAGGTAAAGCTTGATGATACAAACCCATTTGAATTTGATGGAAAAACAGTCTATGAACTACTCATAAAAAGCGAGTCACTTGCTAAAGGGTACTTACGCAAGGGAGATTCGGATGAAAGTGGATATGTAGTGCAAGATGGGTGGTGGCGAACCGGAGATTTGGCCTATCTAAGTGAAGAGGGTGAGCTACATATAGTTGGTCGTCTAAATATTACGATAAATGTGAATGGTAAAAAAGTTAATCCGTATGAAATTGAGGAAGTGCTTAGTCAGCACCCAGCAATAGCAGATGCAGTAGTGGTTGGCGAACATGATCCTATCCGTGGGGAAATGGCGGTAGCCTATGTAGTAGCTAAAAATCAGATTACGGAAGTAGAGCTACTAGAATATTGTCGTGAAAAACTATCTGATTTCAAAGTGCCAAGAAGAATCGAATTTAGAGAGGATTTACCTAAAACGGCGGCGGGTAAGGTACGTCGAAAAGAAGTGAGATAGCTTAATCAAAGAAGGGGAGAACAAGATGGGAACTACAAATTCAGCAGACTACGGACTAGTTATTAAAAATGATCTGGCGGAAATTATAAAATCACATTATGGTCAAGAGATTGATCCTAATAGTATTCCAGACGATTTAGATATTATCAAACAATATAATTTAGACTCCATTGTTATTATGGAGTTGTTGGTACAAATTGAAAAACGATTTGATATTCAGATAGCAGATGAAGAGCTTAGCTCAGAATTAGTACGGACAATTCATAAGGTAGTGGCTTATATTCAGTCCAAAAAAAGATAAAGAGGAGTCCTTGAACATGTGCGGGATAACAGGCTGGATCGATTGGGAACATAACTTGTTGAATCAAAAACCTATTTTACAGCGGATGTCTGATTCTATTCGTCATCGAGGACCGGATGCTGAAGGATATTGGATTACGGAGCACGTAGCTTTGGCGCACCGACGTTTAATTGTTATTGACCCTGAAGGTGGTGTTCAACCCTTTATCTATCACGAGTCTGATCGATTATATGCCATGACTTATAATGGAGAAATTTATAATTATCTTGAACTACGTCGTGAATTAATAGAACGAGGCCATCAATTTAAAACAAATTCTGACACGGAAGTATTACTTCACGCTTATATGGAATGGTCAGAAGACTGTGTTAAGCATCTGAATGGTATTTTTGCCTTTGCGATTTGGGACCGAATGAAGCAAAGTTTGTTTTTAGCACGAGATCATTTAGGGGTTAAGCCTTTATTTTATTATCAACAAGGAAGTTCGATTTTGTTTGGCTCGGAAATAAAGGCAATCCTTGCTCACCCAGATGTGAAACGGGAAGTTGATTTTCAAGGATTATCCGAACTAATTGCTCTTGGAGGAATACGTACGCCGGGCAATGGGATTTTCACAAATATTTTTGAAGTAAAGCCAGCTCATTCGATACTGTTTACAAAAGAAAGAACAAGAGAGACCCGCTATTGGCAGCTCCAGAGTAGATCACATACTGAAACGGCTGAAGAAACGGCTGAACATATTACGCACTTGTTAGAAGATACAGTAAAACGCCAATTAATTGCTGATGTTCCGGTTGTATCCATGCTATCGGGTGGTTTGGATTCAAGCGGTTTAGTTTCGATTGCAGGGCGTCAATTTTTTGATAAAGGTCAACAGTTGTCTACATACTCCGTCGACTTTGTAGGGAGTGATCAAGATTTTGTAGCAGATGGAGCTCGTCCTAGTTTAGATGCACCGTATGCAAAAATGCTGTCTGAGCATGTGGGAACGAAGCACCATGTTATAACACTTACCTCTGAACAGCTGCTTGAAAATTTACTTATTCCAATGCGTATGCGTGATTTACCTGGGTATGGCGATATGGAAACATCCTTACATTTATTGTGTAAAGAGATGAAGCAGGATGCTACGGTAGCTATTTCAGGTGAATCAGCAGACGAAATATTTAGTGGATATCCATGGTTTCACCAAGAAGAGTATTTGGATTCTAGTAGATATCCATGGCTGATTAACACATGGGATAAATTTGCTTCTTTATTACAGCAGGATGTAATAGAAAGCATTCAACCAAACGATTATGCGGCAATGAGATATGCTGAAGCAACAAGGGAAGTACCTTTGCTTGAAAATGAAACGATGACACAGATGCGTCAACGTAGAATGTCTTATTTATTCATCACTCGATTTTTAATCGGTTTATTGGAGCGTAAGGATCGCGCAAGTATGTATGCAGGCTTTGAAGTACGTGTTCCATTTTGTGATTATCGATTAGTGGAGTATGCATTTAATATCCCATTTGAGATGAAGACCATTGGGAATATCGAAAAAGGTATACTGCGTCAAGCCTTCCAAGGTTATATACCAGAAGAAGTACGACTTCGTAGAAAGAGTGCTTATCCATCTACACAAGACCCAGTCTATTTCGCAGGTGTTCAGTCTATCTTTCAAGAGATGATGTCTAATTCAAATGCACCAATTCATGATTTACTGGATAAAAAGAAATTGATGCATGTTGTAGATGGCAGTTCCTCACTCCTTCAAGGAAAAATGCACTCTAGTCAAGGCTTGTTACTTAAGCTAATGGAGTACTTTATACAGGTAAATATGTGGCTAAGCGAATATAGAATTACGGTAAAATCCACTAACAGGAATCTACACGGCTTTATGTAATATAGGAGAAGCCAGCATACATTGTGCAGATAAAACGAATCACGATTACATTCTACTCAGAGGTGTTTCCAGGTGAATCCATCGATTGTATTTATGTATTCAGGTCAGGGATCACAGTATTATCAGATGGGAAGGGCCTTATTTGAGCAAAATAACATTTTTAGATCATACATGTATGAAATAGATGCAAAAGTCCGCGAATTGATCGGAGTATCTGTACGCAGTGAGTTGTATGAGATCAATAAAAAAATGACAGAGCCTTTTACTCGTACGCTTTATACTCATGTTTCTATTTTTATGGTGGAATACGCCATGACAATGGTTTTATTAGAAAATGGCATAGTTCCAGGCGCTGTTATTGGTGTTAGTCTGGGGGAATTTGCAGCAGCTGTAACAGCAGGTGTATGTAGTGTTGATACTGCACTCCAATCCGTTGTGAAACAAGCCCAATTAGTAGAGAGTCGGTGTGAAGAAGGCGGTATGTTGGCTATGCTACATCATCCATCCCTATTCTCGTCTGATCCGGTTCTAAATGAAAATAGCGAGTTGGTCTCTATTCATAGCGAAAATCATTTTATTGTATCAGGTAAAAAAGAACATATGGCTATGGTTGAACAGCATGCAAAGAAAAAAGGAATCATGTGTAGTAAATTACCTGTTACTCAAGGATTCCATTCTTCTAGCATTGATCCTGCATCAGATGAATACGTTGCTTTTTTACAAAAGCAACTTTTTCTTGATCCTAAAATAACGTATATATCAAGTGTGTACGGAAAACCGCTTAGAGAATGGAATACAGATTATTTTTGGAAGGTTATTCGAAAGCCAATTCAATTTACTGAGGGGATCGCCTTCTTACAAGAGGAGGGTAACGATCGGATTTATTTGGATGTCGGTCCTTCAGGAACGCTTTTTACTATGTGTAAATCAATGTCTATTTTAAGAAAGAATCAAATCGTGCTGCCGATTCTTACTCCATATAAAACAGATATACAAAATTTGGATTACATCCTACGCAATTATGCTCAAAAAAGTGCAACTACAGTGAAAAAGGAGAATAAAAGTATGCTTGCTTTTGTATTTCCTGGACAAGGATCGCAAAAAGAAGGAATGGGAGGAGACTTGTTTGATCAGTATCCTGATATCACGAGTCAAGCAGATTCGGTTTTAGGATATTCCATTAAAGAATTGTGTCTAGAAGATCCATTAGGGAGATTACAACAGACCGAGTACACACAGCCTGCCTTATATACGGTAAATGCGCTGATGTATTTGGATACCATTAACGAAACCGGAAGAAAACCAGATATTCTGGCTGGGCACAGCTTAGGTGAATATAATGCATTGTTTGCAGCAGGAGCTTTTGACTTTGTGACTGGATTAAAACTGGTAAAAAAAAGGGGAGAATTAATGAGTCGAGCTGTTGGAGGGGGGATGGCAGCAGTTATAGGAATAGTTGAGGATAAGATGAAGCAGATCTTACTTCAAAATCAATTAGACAGAATCGATATTGCTAATTTGAATTCCCCTAAGCAGTTGGTTATTTCAGGATTACAATCGGATATAGCTCGGGCCAAGCTAGTATTTGAGGCGATTGAAGGTATCACTTATATTCCGTTACGTGTAAGTGGAGCCTTTCATTCGAGACATATGTTGGAGGCAAGAGAGCAGTTTGAGATTTATATCAATTCTTTCGTGCTTTCTGAATGTACCATCCCTGTTTTGTCTAACGTCCATGCGAGATTATATCAAAAAAACGATATGAAAATGAATTTGATTAGACAAATAACAGAGTCAGTTCGTTGGTGTGAGACAGTTCAAGTGCTGATGGGATTTGAAGGAATAGAAGTCAAAGAAATTGGACCGGGAAAAGTGTTAACTGGGCTGATGAGGAAAATAACAGCAGAAGCAACCCCAATCTACTTGCCTACTGAAGCAAAATATGAGTTTGCAATTCCTACTATATCTCAGCCTATGTCTCAGCAATTCAATAGGGATGAAAACAGAAGAGAGGGCGTAGAAGAAATTGAAGAAAAACCTTTCGTTCAACAACCCGAAGCTAGTGTGATTACAACTGTTGGATGCAAGCAATTTATGCAAGATTATCAATTGCAGTATCCCTATCTTGCTGGTGGTATGTATAAGGGCATCGCATCTAAAGAATTAGTTGTAAAGCTGGGCAAGGCTGGCATGATGGGTTTTTTAGGTACTGGAGACTTACATCTTTCTCAAATCGAGAACTCGATTCAATACATTCAAAAAGAACTACATGCCGGACAAGCGTATGGGATGAACCTCCTACATACTCCCGATAAACAAGAAAGAGAAGATCAACTGGTCGATTTATATATTCAATATGGGATTAAAGCAGTAGAAGTATCTGCTTACATGAGTATAACATCGGCATTAATTAAATATCGTGCGCATGGAGTAAAAAAGCTACCTGATGGAACCGTATCGAGTACGAATCGAATCATTGGCAAGGTATCAAGACCTGAAATGGCTGAACAATTTTTACGTCCGGCACCAGAGTACTTAGTCGAGAAAATGGTGAGAGAAAATAAAATTACCAGAGACCAAGCTCATATGCTTAGTACAATTCCTATGGCAGATGACTTGTGTATAGTAGCTGATTCAGGCGGACCTACAGATGGGGTAGCATCTTATGTTTTATTGCCAGCCATGATACTGCTACGTGATGAGATGATGCGAAAATATAAATACCCTAAGAAGGTTAGGATTGGAGCAGCTGGAGGAATTGGGACTCCTGAGGCAGCAGCGGCAGCTTTTATGTTAGGAGCAGATTTTATACTAACAGGTTCTATTAATCAATGTACAGTGGAAGCAGGCACAAGTGATGCAGTTAAAGACTTGTTACAACAGGTGCAAATTCAAGATACCGCATATGCGCCAGCAGGAGATCGATTTGAAATAGGAGCTAAGGTTCAAGTGTTAAAAAGAGGTGTGTTCTTCCCTGCTAGGGCGAATAAGCTGTTTGAATTGTATTCTCAATATAATTCACTGGAAGAGATCAATGAAAAAGATAAAAAACTCATCCAGGTAAAATACTTTAAACGCAGTTTTGAGGAAGTTTATGAGAAATGTAAACAGAATGCCTCACAGGTAGAAATAGATAAGGCAGAAAAAAATCAGAAGTATAAAATGGCTTTGATTTTTAAATGGTACCTAGCTCACTCTATAAATTTAGCAATAGACGGTATTCCAGAACAACAAGTAGATTATCAAATTTACTGTGGCCCTGCGTTAGGGGCGTTTAATCGTTGGGTAAGAGGAACAAGCTTGGAAAGCTGGAAAAATCGTCATGTAGATGAAATCGGTGTAAAGCTAATGGAAGAAACTATAAAAATTTTAGATGCAAAATTACGAAGTTTTGTTATGAGATAGTCGGAAAGGAAAATTCGTTACTGAAACGAGGTATATTTCATGTTATCCATCTTACATCATTATTCTCATGGGTATTTGGCAATTCCAGTGCTTTTATCGTGCAAAAAACGAGGTTTATTTGATCTTTTACAACAAAATCAATCTACTCCGTTTAGTCAAATTGTACATGAGCTACATGCTAATAGTGGTCACTTGCGCAGTGCTCTTCATATGTTAGAGTCCCTACAAATCTTATGTCGAGACAGTGAGGATGGGTATGCGTTACTGACAGGATGGAATGTGGTAGAAAAAATACCGGAAGAAGTCGTTGAGCTATTCGATTTTCAGATGAAGGAATACTTTAAAAAATCCCAGAGAAAATATCGTCTGCAAAAGTGGATTGAGCTGTCTGCTAAACAATGGAATATTGACAATGTGATGTATTCGCAGTTTCTGGATGGGATGGTAATGATTCCTTTGCTGTTCTCATTAAATGAACAAGGATTCATTTTGCAGTATCCTTCTCAACAAAACGAATTACTGTTCCATAATCTATCTGGTGTCGCTAAGCAAGAAATTACGCAGCTATTCCTGCAAAAAAATTGGTTGGATCAAACAAAAAAGATTGGCACCTTAACAGAAACCGGCATGTATATGTTAGATGGAATTTTGAATACGGCAGCTATTTATTCCTATCATCCAATATTAAAAAATATAGATGGGCTACTTTTTGGTGATTGCCAAGCTGTTCTTACTAGAGACAGTCAAGAGTATGGAGCATATATGGATCGTATGCTACAGGGGCTAAAATACGGATTTCATCAGGAAGAATATGTAAGAGATATGGAGCAAATAGTAATTTCTATTTTTGACAGAGAACCGCTTGAGGAGCAGCCGAAGTATATAGCAAATATGGGATGTGGCAATGGAGCGCTTTTAAAAAAAATATACGAGATTATTAAAATGAAGTCACTGCGAGGTAAGAGAATTGATCAATATCCCTTGACGTTAATCGGAATTGACAACAAGGAAGAATCTCTTATAGAAACCGCTACAACCCTAAAGGATATCAAACATGTTTTGCTGAAAGGAACGATCGGGAATCCTAATGAGCTTATAACTACTATTAGAGAAGGCGGAGTTCCTGATACAGAAAATATTTTATATGTGCGGTCATTTCTTGATCATGATCGACCTTTCATCGTACCAGAGGATATTGATGAAACGAATTGTAATTCTTTCATCCCTACAAAAACGGCCTTTGTAGATGAAACTGGACGCGAATGTTCTTCTAAATTAGTGAAAAAGAAACTGATTGAACACTTACAACTCTGGTCACATCTAGTAAATAAACATGGTTTCATCCTTTTAGAAGCGCACTGCTTGGAGCCGAAGACGATTAGTCAGCATATTGATAAATGTGAGAGCTTTCATTTTGATACGATTCATAGATTCTCGCAAAAGTTATTAGTAGAAGCAGATACTTTTATTTTAGCTGCCGCAGAGATAGGATTATTTCCTCATAAACAATATTTTCGTAAATATCCAAAAGCTATGCCGTTTTCACGAATCACGTTAAATTATTTTGAGCAGAGAGATTACAAGATCAGATTGGCACACGAGCATGATATTTCGGTGTTAAGACAACTTGAGTTGCAATGTTGGGGGGAGGATCTCGCTGCTCCAGCTGAAAAAATTTTGCACAGAATAAAGAAATATCCAGAAGGGCAACTAGTCCTTGAGGTAGATAATAGAGTAGTAGGTGTTATTTATTCACAAAAAATTAGAGATATTAAGGATATAAAGACATCTCAAAGCAATACTGTTGAACAGTTTCACCATCCAGAAGGGACTCTTATTCAATTGTTAGCTATCAATATCTTGCCTGAAATGCAGGATCGCAAGCTGGGAGATCAGCTTTTGGAATTTATGCTACAGCGTTGCAGTTTGATAAGCGAGGTCAGGTCTGTCATTGGTATTACAAAATGTAAGGATTATCAGCGGTATTCAACGATAGATAAGGACAAATATATCACCCTTCGTAATAAAAATAATAAATTAGTCGACAAAACGTTGCGATTTCACGAAATGCATGGAGCAAAGATTAAAGAATTAATTCCGAATTATCGTCCATTAGATGTTGCAAATCTTGGCTATGGAGTACTTGTTGAATACGATATTTTAAATCGAGGCTATTGTGAGTCTCTTGATAAAGTACGTAATCAGGAATGTCTTGAAAAAAAATGCATTTCGATTCAAACGGGGAACAGTGATCTTTCAAAGGCTATTACAGATTTTGTGTTAGATAGTATAGGTTCTCTTTTGGATAAAGAGAGGAAGGATGTTCTAGCTTATGTAGATCGTCCACTAATGGAGCTTGGCTTGGATTCAGGTGATTTACTAGAATTAAACGATCAGTTAGGTACAAGGTTTCAAATCGAACTTAAAACAACGTTCTTTTTTACATACAATACCGCTAGAAAAATTATTTCGTATCTCATAGAGAGTTTGGATGAAGTAGAACAAGTGTCTGTAGCAGAAGAATCTGTCTCAGAAAATGAAATAGTTGCAAGGACTAATCCTTATGTACAAAAGGATGACATTGCAATTATCGGTGCTTCCTGTCGTCTTCCAGGAGGGGTGAGCAATCTCGAAGAATTATGGGAATTGTTAATTAACAATCGCAATGCTATTAGACCGATGCCTGAACATAGATGGGATTGGCCCGATACAATTCATCCTGATTCGGAACATAAAGGGATAGATCAAGGTGGATTCCTAGATAATATTGCTGAATTTGATCCATTGTTTTTTAGAATTTCCCCTACGGAGGCAGAGATTTTAGACCCTCAGCAACGCTTGCTCATGGAGTTAAGCTGGGAGTGTATAGAAGGAGCTAATTATTCTGCTACCGCCATTTCAGGTAGTAATACAGGTGTATTTATTGGTGCGAGTGGCTCCGATTATAGTAAACTCTTGGATCGTTACAGTGATGATGTTCAAGCTAAGTATGGAATAGGTACATCCATGGCGATTCTCCCTAATCGGATCTCATATTTTTATAACCTTCATGGTCCTAGTATTCAAATAGATACGGCTTGCTCAAGTTCTTTGGTTGCCGTTCATCAAGCTGTAAAATCTCTGCAAGCAGGAGAGTGTGAGCAGGCTTTAGTAGGCGGAGTTCATCTAATGTGTCATCCTGCTAACAGCATTGCATACTATAAAGCCGGAATGCTATCCAGAGATGGGAAATGTAAAACGTTTGATAAAGATGCCAATGGATATGTTCGTGGAGAAGGTGGAGTTGTATTACTGTTAAAACCTGTGAAACAGGCAAAGCTCGATGGCGATTCTATCATGGCTGTCATTAAAGGAACCGCTACTAATCATGGAGGGCAGGCAAACGGTTTAACTGTGCCGAATCCAGCGAAGCAAGCTACTTTAATCAAGGAGGCCTTCCGTTCAGCTGATATTGCACCCGAGTCAGTAGGTTATATGGAAGCCCATGGTACAGGTACTTCATTAGGTGACCCTATTGAGTTTGCAGCCCTGAAAGATGCGTTTTTAGAGCTTTCACAACAAAATGACAATAAATGGGAACCGTATTGTGGGTTAGGCTCTATTAAAACAAATATCGGACACTTGGAAGCTGCCGCAGGCTTGGCAGGCTTGGCTAAGGTTTTAGTAAGTTTACGTCATCGTATGATACCAGCATCCTTGCATTTTCAGGTATTAAACTCGCACATATCTATTGAGAATTCTCCATTTTATATCGTAAACAGTAATCAAGAGTGGATGCCACCTCATAGAGGGGGCTTACGCAGAGCGGGAGTTAGCAGTTTTGGTTCAGGTGGTTCAAATGCTCATATTGTGATTGAGGAATATCCCTCTACTAATAAGATAGATACAAAAAGGGACACCAGTAGTAGCAATCCTGTCATGATCGTGTTGTCGGCAAAGAACGATGAACGCTTAGAGGAGCATGTGAGACAATTATTACAAACAATCAAAAAGCAAAACCTGACAGATTTTCATCTGAAAGATATGGCTTATACCCTACATGTAGGTAGAGAGTCGATGGAAGAGAGATTTGCTACCGTCATCAGTCATATTGAAGAATTAGAAAAATCATTACTTGATTATCTCGATAATAAAGGGACTCTGAAAAACAATTATCAAGGAAATGTGAATAAGAATAACTCGATTTCTAGTTTATCGATTGGACATGAAGAAAAGAATGAGATGGTCAATCACTTTATTCATAATAATGATTTGCATCAACTTGCTTATTTATGGGTTTCGGGGCTAGATATCGATTGGCAAGAGCTGTACAGATCTGAGACAGATAATCGAAGAATTTCACTTCCAACCTATCCGTTTGCAAGAGAACATTATTGGCTATCAGAGATAGAATCCCGCACCCTCACCAGTAAGCCAAAGAAAATAACTTCAGGTACACAAAATGTGATTCATCCGCTATTACAGCAAAATACATCATATTTATCGACGACTCGATTTAGTTCCACTTTTACAGGCAAAGAGTTTTTTCTAAAAGATCATGTAGTGAATGGCTGTAAAGTTCTACCAGGTGTTGCTCATCTGGAAATGGCGCGTAAGGCTATGGAGCAAGTGCTGGAAGATAGGGGGGGTGATCACGGGGTTTTTCAGCTTCATAACGTAATTTGGAAGAAGCCCATCCTCCTAGAGGAACAATCAAAAAAAGTGCATATACGAGTTTTTTCAGGAAATCATGATGAGATCAACTATGAGATTTACAGTGAGGAAATTCCAGGAAGCGGCAACCCTATTGTGTATAGTCAAGGCGTAGCAGTACGTTGGGAAGAAAAGAAAACATTACCCTTGGATGTCCCCACTTTACTATCCGAATGTAATCAACGTGTCCTGACAGGTAGAGAATGTTATCAAGCTTTTCATAAAGTGGGGATTGCTTATGGGAAAAGTCATCAGGGAATACAAAGTGTGCATGTAGGGAAGGATCAGGTACTGGCAGAGCTAGTCTTACCTTCTTACTTAGAGGATACTCAAGAACAATATGTCCTACATCCTAGTCTAATGGATGCTGCTTTGCAAGCATCGCTTGTATTTCAGATGCAATTGAATAATACCTTCAACAGGTCTGTAAAGCCATCGTTACCTTTTGCTTTGGAGACGATGGAGATTATTCGACCGTATACACCCAAAATGTGGGCTCATGTACGTCATAGTGAAGATTATATCAGCGGGAATGAGACTCAGAAGTATGATATTGACCTTTGTGACGACAGGGGTACAGTTTGTGTACGAATGTCTGGATTTTCGTCTAGGGTATTAGAGGGGGATATTTCGACTGATTTCTCTATGGATTCTACGTCGAGAGAAGCTATAATCACACCTCCATTTGAACCCATGCTGGTATCCCCTATTTGGGAAGTAATTCCTCATGAAACAGGACAAAGGATTCCTTCAATTGATGACAACCTCGTCATAGTTGGAGGCAATGAAACAAATTGGAGTGAAATCCGAAAACAGTACCCCCATGCTCGTGTGCTACCTATTCATAGTGGGAATACGGTCGAGGAAATCATCCGAGAATTGAGACAGCATGCCCCAATCGACCATATTTTATGGATCGCACCAGAGGAGCACAATTCATCGATAACAGACGATGCCATTATCGAGGGGCAAGAAGCAGGTGTGATCTATCTATTTAAAATCATCAAAAGTCTGCTCGCTCTTGGATACGATAGCAGACCAATAGGCTGGACTGTCATTACCATACAAGCTCAGCCCATTCATAAATACGATGAAGTAAATCCGACCCATGCCAGTATTCATGGATTAATGGGGACGTTGGCAAAGGAATATAGTCATTGGAAAATCCGAGTCATCGATCTGGAGTCAGCAGCTACCTGGCCTATGCCGGAGCTATTCACCCTACCAAGTCATGTAGAAGGAAACGCTTACGTCTATCGAGAACAGCAATGGCATCATCAAGAGCTGGTTCCTGTACGTTATAACAAGCAGGATGAGACGCTGTATAAGAACGGTGGCGTGTATGTGGTGATTGGCGGAGCTGGGGGAATTGGCGAAGTATGGAGTGAATATGTGATTCGAATGTACGAAGCCAAGGTGATTTGGATCGGAAGAAGAGAAAAAGATGCCAATATTCAAGCAAAAATAGATCGACTAGCATCGATAGGCCCCACACCGAGCTATATCGTGGCAGATGCAACAGATCAAGAAGAGCTGTACCGAGCCTACGAAGAAATCAAACAGCAATATGGTCACATACATGGCATCGTACATTCTGCCATCGTTTTGCTGGATAAAAGTCTAGCTAATATGGATGAGGAAAGATTCCGGGCGGGACTCCGTGTCAAGGTAGATGTGAGTGTGAATATAGCAGAAGTATTTGAGCAGGAGCCGCTTGATTTTGTTTTATTTTTCTCCTCGATGAATTCGTTTGTAAAAGCAGCGGGACAAAGCAACTATGTAGCAGGATGTACGTTTAAAGATGCTTTTGCAAGCCAGCTCGCTCTGGAGTGGCCGTGTGCCGTGAAAGTTATGAACTGGGGGTACTGGGGAACGGTAGGTACAGTGGCATCCGAAGAATATCAAAGACGGATGCATAATAGAGGAGTTGGTTCGATTGAACCTCCAGAGGCAATGGAAGCATTAGAAGCTCTCTTGATCGGACCGATGAACCAATTAGCGTTCGCAAAAATGACTACATCCTCTGCTTGGGTTAATGTCAATCGGAGAAAATGTATTACCATTTATCAATAAAAAAATTCGTGTTCGTCAGAAATCAATCATTGGAGAGATAAAACATGAAAAATGATGACCAATTCATTTATGTGACTAAGCAATTGGACGATATGGATAAGCTTCTAGTCAAGTTATTGTGGGAACAATGTAGAGGGATGGGAATGTTTATATCTAACACCTTCGATCCAGCAACTGTCATAACAAGAATGGGAATCATCGATTTATATGAAAAATGGGTAGATGAGACGATCGCTATATTCATAGAGTATGGTTATTTGTCATTTGACAAAGAAATGTGTACGGTCATGAAAAACACTTCTATTGAATTGACCGACTCGTGGAAAGAGTGGGAACAGCGAAAGAAGGAATGGCTAGGAGATGCTAACCTAAAATCTCAGGTCTTATTGGTAGAGACGATGCTAGCTGCGCTACCTGAGATACTTAAAGGAAAACAACCTGCCACGGATGTAATGTTTCCCCAGTCATCGATGGTTTTAGTGGAAGGGGTATATAAACATAATCTACTTGCAGATTACTTTAATGAAGTACTTTCTGAAAAAATAGTTACTTTTATGCAGGAGCGTAGTAATCAAAGCACGATTGCAAGTAAACCAATCCGAATTTTAGAGATTGGAGCAGGTACGGGAGGAACCAGTGCTAGCGTTCTTCCCAAGCTAAAGCCTTATCAGAAGTATATCGAGGAATATTGCTATACGGATCTTTCGTTAGCTTTTCTTAGACATGGAGAGAAGGCATATGGACCAGATTATCCATTTTTAACCTATAAGATTTTTAATATTGAACAACCTGTTGCCAATCAGGACATTGAACCGAATAGCTATGATCTGGTCATTGCGACAAATGTAGTGCATGCTACGAAAAATATACGACATACACTTCGTAATGTGAAAGCTGCAATGAAAAATAATGGTTTATTGCTATTAAATGAAATAGCAGATCGTTCAGTGTTTACACATCTTACCTTTGGTTTTTTACAAGGCTGGTGGATGTATGAAGATACGGCACTACGTATTCCAGGTTGTCCAGGATTATATCCAGATAGCTGGAAAAAGGTATTAAAAACGGAAGGGTTCCATTCTATTTCCTTCCCAGTAGATGAAAAAAACGACTATAAGCAACAGATTATCTGTGCAAAAAGTGATGGAGTCACCATGCAATTGCAAGACCCCGTTCCTACTGCATCTACACTAGACTATAACAATAGACAAGACGAGAGTGATACACAATTTGCACATAAGGAACACCATCAAAAGTCGTCTTCAATGGAGAATCCTGAGGACAGGATGGAGCACATCAATGTTACAGATCAAATGATCGAGGAACATCTTATACAGATAATTAGAGAAAGTATTTGTGAAGAATTGAAGATCAGTGAAGCAATGATTCAAAACGATCGGAGTTTTTCGGAGTATGGTGTAGATTCAATTATCGGTATTCAACTCATTCAACTCATTAATAAAAGATGCCATACAAGGCTACAAACGACTGTTGTGTTTGACTACAATAACGTGAATCAATTGGTTCATTACATGATTAGGGAATATAGATCGACTGTAGTAGCTTTATTGGAAGAAAAAACACCTGTAGAAGTCGCAAGTTCATCAAAGTGGAGTAAAGTAGAGGCCATGCAAAACGGTCAACGAAAAGTGAAAGCTTCTAGCGAAAAAAATATCAAAAAAAGCGACTCTTTAAAAGTAGCTGTTGATCAATCAGATGTACATTCACCCATTATAAAGGAACGAGCGATGTTTCATAGAGTACTAATTGAATCCCCAGGGAGTACAGATGATATTCAGATAGTAGAGTCCGACATTCTCGAATTAAAAGCAGATGAAGTGAGAATTTCAGTTCGTGCTTTTTCCTTAAATTTTGGAGATTTATTATGTTTGCAAGGTTTATATCCGACTATGCCCCCATACCCATTTACTCCTGGATTTGAGTCTAGTGGTGTAGTAGTAGAAGTGGGGAATGCAGTAAGCTCAATCCGTCCTGGAGATGAGGTTGTTTATTGCGGGGGAGAACATTTGGCAGGGCAGGCCAGCTTACTTACCTGTAAGGCAGCCGATGTTTTTCCTAAGCCTTCTTCGTTATCCTTTGAAGAAGCTTGCTCTTTACCCATTGTATCGATGACGGTTATAGCTGCTTTTCGGAAAGCACAAGTAAAGAAGGGTGAAAAAATCCTCATTCAAACAGCAACCGGCGGAGTTGGACTTATTGCTGTCCAGCTAGCCAAGTATTATGGAGCTGAAATTTATGCTACTGCAGGTTCTGATCACAAGCTAGAGTATGTAAGACAAATTGGTGTGTCACATGCTATCAATTACATTGATTCTGATTTTGAACAAGAAATCTATCGACTGACGGATGGTAAAGGCGTTGATGTCGTCATCAATACGTTAGCAGGAGATGCCATTCAAAAAGGGTTAGGATGTCTAGCAAGAGGTGGTAGATACATTGAAATTGCGATGACAGCACTTAAAAGCGCCCGGACAATTGATTTATCCATTTTAAACAACAACCATTCTTTTTATAGCATTGATCTGAGAAAATTGGGCTTGGAACAACCTAATGTACTACGAGATTATCGAAAAGAGATGCTTCGATTAATAAAGGAAAATGTGATTCAGCCGACTATCTATAAAGTATTTTCATTTGATGACATTAAAGAAGCCTATCAATGCATGGAAAATCGAGAAAATATCGGAAAAATAGTCGTGCAGATCCCAGAACGATATCAATATAAAGTAGCACCAGCTATCCAAAAAGAACCAATTGCGATCATTGGGATGAGCGGAAGATTTGCGAAGTCAAGAACAGTCCATGAGTTATGGGAGCATCTATCAAAGGGCAATGACCTAGTGGAAGAAGTATCGCGTTGGGATCTTTCACAGTATTACAAAGAAGGCACATCTTATTGTAATCAGGGCAGTTTTGTTGAGCAAATCGATCAATTTGATCCGCTTTTCTTTAATATTTCAGGTGCTGAGGCGATTTATATGGATCCGCAGCAACGAATCTTTTTAGAGGAATCCTGGAAGGCATTAGAGGACGCTGGATATGCGGGAGCGGGAGTTGAGGGCAAGAAGTGTGGAGTTTATGTAGGCTGTAGCGGCAAAGACTATCAAAATTTATTCGATACAGAGCCCCCTGCGACTTCGTTTTGGGGAAATGCCGCCTCCATCATTGCTGCACGTATTGCTTACTATTTAGATTTGCAGGGACCGGCCATAGCTGTAGATACCGCGTGCTCAAGTTCTTTAGTAGCGATACATCTTGCTTGTCAAAGTCTTTGGACGAAAGAAACAGAGATGGCATTAGCAGGCGGTGTATTCCTGCAATCTACTCCTGCTTTTTATCTGGAATCGAATCGAGCTGGGATGTTATCTCCCACTGGCCGGTGTCATACCTTTGACGAACGTGCGGATGGTTTTGTTCCTGGTGAAGGAGCTGGGGCAATCATACTTAAACGTTTGTCTGATGCAATCGCGGATAGGGATCATATTTATGGCGTGATTCGTGGCTCAGGAGTTAATCAGGATGGCAGTACAAATGGTATTACAGCACCTAGTGCCAAATCGCAAGAACGACTGGAACAAGAGGTATATGATACTTTTCACATTCAGCCTCGAAACATTCAAATGATCGAAGCGCATGGAACCGGTACGAAGCTTGGGGATCCGATCGAATTTCAGGCTTTGACGCGATCATTTACCAAATATACAGATGAGAAACATTATTGTGCAATCGGGTCAATAAAAAGTAATCTTGGGCATCTAGCCTTTGCGGCTGGAGTCACAGGAATCATTAAAATTTTATTGTCTTTACAGCATAAACAAATGCCGCCAACCCTACATTTCCAGAAGGGTAATTCAAATATCGAATTTGAAGACAGTCCTTTTTATGTGAATACCTCGCTTACAGAGTGGACGGTTGAACCAGATAAGAAACGCTGTGCTGCGATTAGCTCGTTTGGCTTTAGTGGAACGAATGCACATATGGTTATTGAAGAAGCTCCGAGAAGACAGATAACATCTACACTAAAACCAGGCTATTTACTCACATTATCTGCTCGTACCCAAGACCAGTTAAAACAACAAGTAGAACAAATCATTCAGTATTGTGAGAAAGCAGATCAGGTTCACTATGGGGACATGTGTTATACCTTACTGATGGGAAGAAAACACTTTAATCACCGGTTAGCCTTTGTGGTTCACGAACGGAATGAACTCGTACCTGTCTTGAAAAGGTGGCTAGAAAGAGGAAAAGCACCAGAAGTATATACGTCTATCGTGAATAAAAATGAGCAACGAGAGCAAATGGAATTAAAGCGCTACGGAAATGAATGTATACGAAATATAAATGCGGATATGACTGCCAATGTTTATATTGAACAGCTGTCTATGCTGGCATTCTTGTATACCCAAGGGTATGAATTAGATTTTGAGCACCTATTTGAAGATGATTACTATGCTAAAATCTCTCTTCCTACTTATCCGTTTGCAAAAGAGTTTTACTGGGTGCCTGAAAGTGATAAGGATTCCAATAGAAATGATAATAATGAAGGGCAAGGAGCATTAAATGAAATGCATCCAGTATCGCTACAACATACTTCTGATGTACAAGGAGAATTAAACCAGTGTGATAGGTTACCAGCAATTGATGAAGAACCAATTATGATAGCGCCGGTTTGGGAACCTCTACGTTATGAGAAACAACAAATTACTCCTTCGTTAAATGAAAACCTCGTCATTATTGGAGGCAATGAAACAAATTGGAGTGAAATCCGAAAACAGTACCCTCATGCTCGTGTGCTACCTATTCATAGTGGGAATACGGTCGAGGAAATCATCCGAGAATTGAGACAGCATGCCCCAATCGACCATATTTTATGGATCGCACCAGAGGAGCACAATTCATCGATAACAGACGATGCCATTATCGAGGGGCAAGAAGCAGGTGTGATCTATCTATTTAAAATCATCAAAAGTCTGCTCGCTCTTGGATACGATAGCAGACCAATAGGCTGGACTGTCATTACCATACAAGCTCAGCCCATTCATAAATACGATGAAGTAAATCCGACCCATGCCAGTATTCATGGATTAATGGGGACGTTGGCAAAGGAATATAGTCATTGGAAAATCCGAGTCATCGATCTGGAGTCAGCAGCTACCTGGCCTATGCCGGAGCTATTCACCCTACCAAGTCATGTAGAAGGAAACGCTTACGTCTATCGAGAACAGCAATGGCATCATCAAGAGCTGGTTCCTGTACGTTATAACAAGCAGGATGAGACGCTGTATAAGAACGGTGGCGTGTATGTGGTGATTGGCGGAGCTGGGGGAATTGGCGAAGTATGGAGTGAATATGTGATTCGAATGTACGAAGCCAAGGTGATTTGGATCGGAAGAAGAGAAAAAGATGCCAATATTCAAGCAAAAATAGATCGACTAGCATCGATAGGCCCCACACCGAGCTATATCGTGGCAGATGCAACAGATCAAGAAGAGCTGTACCGAGCCTACGAAGAAATCAAACAGCAATATGGTCACATACATGGCATCGTACATTCTGCCATCGTTTTGCTGGATAAAAGTCTAGCTAATATGGATGAGGAAAGATTCCGGGCGGGACTCCGTGTCAAGGTAGATGTGAGTGTGAATATAGCAGAAGTATTTGAGCAGGAGCCGCTTGATTTTGTTTTATTTTTCTCCTCGATGAATTCGTTTGTAAAAGCAGCGGGACAAAGCAACTATGTAGCAGGATGTACGTTTAAAGATGCTTTTGCAAGCCAGCTCGCTCTGGAGTGGCCGTGTGCCGTGAAAGTTATGAACTGGGGGTACTGGGGAACGGTAGGTACAGTGGCATCCGAAGAATATCAAAGACGGATGCATAATAGAGGAGTTGGTTCGATTGAACCTCCAGAGGCAATGGAAGCATTAGAAGCTCTCTTGATCGGACCGATGAACCAATTAGCGTTCGCAAAAATGACTACATCTTCTACGTGGATACATGTAAACAGGGGACATTCTTTCGTCATGATGTAATAAAATTACTATAAAGTAAAACGAAGGGTTTCTGACTTATAGAATCTAGATGTGTGGAGAGATGAACATGCAAGCGTATAAGCGTAATGAGATATATGAAGAAAAGAAACAAATGGAAATAATGAATGAATTATTGATGAAGCTATTGTTGGCTCAATTATCATCTATGGGATTGATATCAAGTAACTCTCTCTCCCGTTTTCAAGCGCAAACCAAATTACCGGATTTTTATAATAAATGGTTAGAGGTAAGCTTAGATTTTTTGGAACAGGAACACTATATCAAACAAGTTGGAGAAACATTTCACCTATGTGATCAAGCTCTAATAGCTCAAGAATTACTATGGGAAGAGTGGGATAGTAAGAAGCATGAATGGCTTGAGGATAGTAATACGAAGGCTAAAGTAATGTTAGTTGAAACAATGCTACGTGCATTGCCAGATATTTTGAATGGAACAAGCAAAGCTACCGACATTATGTTTCCTCATTCTTCTATGCAACTGGTTGAGGGAATTTACAAACATAATAAGATTGCAGATTATTTTAATAATGTGCTAGCTCAGACAGTAATTTCCTATGTACAGGAGCAGATAGATCGTAATTCGAATGCGAAAATCAGGATACTGGAGATCGGAGCGGGAACGGGAGGTACAAGTGCTACAGTATTGCAAAAATTGACGCCCTATCACGACCGTATTCAAGAATACTGCTATACGGATATTTCTAAAGCATTTCTTATGCACGGAGCCAAGGAGTATGGTCCTAGCAATCCTTTTTTAACCTATAAGATGTTAAATATCAATGAATCGATCATGAAGCAAAATATAGATATAGGTACTTATGATGTGGTCATTGCAGCAAATGTTCTACATGCAACTCCTAACATTCATCAGACAATAAGACATGCTAAAGCCCTGTTAAAGAGAAACGGAATCATTGTCATAAATGAAATCACGGAGAAGACATTGTTTAATCATCTTACATTTGGGCTACTAGAGGGGTGGTGGTTGTATGAAGATACGGCACTTCGCATCCCAGGCTGCCCAGGGTTATGCGCAAAAGGATGGAAGAAAGTATTAACAGTAGAAGGCTTTACATCCGTCTTATTTCCAGCAATAGATGCCGAGGAGTTAGGTCAGCAAATCTTTGTTGCCAAAAGTGACGGACTTATACGTCACAAACAAGACATTCAAAAACAACCAAGCAATGATCAGAAAAGAGACGAGAGGAAGCATGTAACATCAAATCAACAGATTTTGGCTTCTACAGATCAACAGGGCATTGAACCAAAAATGCTTGATTATGTTATGAACATGATCATTCAAAAGATTTCAGAATCGCTACTAGTCGATATTCAAATGATCAATCATCATGAATCGTTTTCTGATTACGGAGTAGATTCCATTACAGGAGTAAAGCTCGTCCAAGTTATTAATCAAGCGATGAATATTACATTAGACACGACTACTATATTTGATTATAGCTCCGTCAATTTATTAGCATCGCATATTATATCTGAGTATAGAACGACCATTATGCAACAGTTATTTCAAAATGTAGAACAGAATGTACCGCCAATCATGACGCTGACGAAAGAATCAAAAAATCAAGAGGGCATGACTTCTCAGCCTGCTTTGCTTGACAGGATTGAATCTACTATCAGTGTTGAAAAGAATAATAAAACAGACATAGCTATCATTGGGATGAGTGGACGTTTCGCAAAATCAGAAACAGTCTATGAATTATGGGAGCATCTTGCTGGTGGTAACGATTTAGTTGGGGAAGTGTCTCGCTGGGATTTATCTAGGTATGACAAGAATGGTATGAGCTTCCCACAGCAAGGTAGCTTTGTAGATGATATTGATCGGTTTGACCCACTCTTTTTCAATATTTCGGGCTCTGAGGCTGAATATATGGACCCACAGCAACGAATCTTTTTAGAAGAAACGTGGAAGGCCTTAGAGGATGCGGGATATGCTGGCGCGGGTGTTCAGGGGAAAAAATGCGGTATTTACGTAGGGTGTGGTGCGAACGATTACCAACAGTTACTTGGACATAATCCACCACCGCAAGCTTTCTGGGGTACTGCAAATTCAATCATTCCTGCACGCATTGCCTATTATTTGAATTTACAAGGTCCGGCCATTGCTGTAGATACAGCATGCTCAAGCTCCCTCGTAGCCATTCATCTAGCATGTCAAGGCTTATGGACGAAAGAAACAGAGATGGCCCTAGCTGGTGGTGTATTCATTCAATCAACTCCGGGAATCTATCAATTTACAAATCGTGCGGGAATGTTATCTCCTACAGGTCGCTGCTATACATTTGACGAGCGTGCGGATGGGTTTGTACTTGGTGAAGGAGCAGGGGTGGTTGTACTTAAGCGACTTTCAGATGCAATAGCAGATGGAGATCATATTTATGGTGTCATTCGCGGCTCAGCTATTAATCAGGATGGGACTACCAATGGAATTACAGCACCGAGCGCGAAATCGCAAGAACGATTAGAGCGAGAAGTGTATGATACGTTTCACATTGATCCACAGCACATTCAAATGGTTGAAGCTCATGGGACAGGAACCAAGCTTGGTGACCCAATTGAGTATAAGGCTTTAACGCGGGCTTTCAGTAATTATACGAACGAGAAAAATTATTGTGCAATCGGATCGATAAAAAGTAATATCGGACATTTGACATTTGCCGCAGGGGTGGCAGGGCTTATTAAAATTCTATTGTCCTTACAGCAAAAACAAATTCCACCAACCCTGCATTATGAGAAGGGTAATACGAATATTAATTTTGAAGATAGTCCTTTTTATGTAAATACTAAACTTACGGAATGGTCTGTGGAACCAAACATGAAGCGTTGTGCGGCCATTAGCTCCTTTGGATTTAGCGGTACGAATGCACACATGGTTATTGAAGAAGCACCCTATGTGGAGAAGGCTTCTGAACGCAAACCAGGTTATTTAATCACGTTATCTGCTCGTACACAAGATCAACTACAACAGCAAGTGAAACGATTAATCCAGTATTGTGAACATAAGGAACAGATTGATTATGGCAATATGAGTTATACATTACTAATGGGAAGAAAACACTGTAATCATCGATTAGCTTGTGTCGTTCATGAGCAGAATGAGCTTGTGGACGCTCTGAAAAAGTGGATAGAAAATGGGGAAGCGTCTGAGGTATATGCTTCTGTTTTAGATAAAAAAGAGCAACAAGAACAAATAGCAATGAAGCAATATGGGAATGAGTATATTCGAAAACTAACTATTGAAACAGATGGTAGCGCATATATAGGTCATTTGTCTACCTTAGCGGCTTTGTATACACAAGGCTATGAACTGGAATTTGACCAAATGTTTTTACAAAATCATTATTCGAGAATATCTCTTCCAACCTATCCATTCGCAAAGGAACGATATTGGATACCAGAAGAAGACGATCAGTCTGATAATCGTAAGCATATAGGCAAGATAACCCTTGAGCCGGTCTGGAAGGAACAAGAAATCACTCAGAGAGAGCGCGTGCCAAATTACCATCAACACATTGTTATGCTATGCGAACCGTTTGTACATGTACGGGATCAATTGGTAGCACAAACAAATGGAATAACCTTTATATCTCTACACTCAGAAAATACTAGGCTCGAACAAAGATTCGAAAGCTATGCAGTGCAAGCTTTTGAAACCGTACAACAGATTGTTCAATCTAAACCAGAAGGAAATGTTTTGATTCAAATAGTTGGTTTTTATCAAGGAGAACAGCAAGTTTTTTCAGGACTGGTAGGATTATTACAAACAGCAAGACTGGAAAATCCAAAAATCATTGGGCAAATGATTGAGGTAGAGCAAGGAGTCAAACAAACCGAGCTGATTGAAAAAATGATAAACAACAAGCAATGTCCTGAGGATAGACATATTCGATATGAACAAGGAAGCCGTTGGGTAGCTTGTTGGAATGAAAGAGAAGGCGTAGCGGAAGCTGATACGATTCCTTGGAAAGACCGGGGCGTTTATCTAATTACAGGCGGAGCTGGCGGATTAGGGCTTATTTTTGCGAAAGAAATTGTGCAGAAAAGTAAAAATGTAACCGTAATTCTCACGGGGAGATCTGAACTGAGGGAAGAGAAGACAGCAAGGTTACGAGAACTGCAATCAGTAGGTGCTAGAGTCATCTATAGACAGATTGATATTACGAAGAAACAAGAAGTGGAGCATATAGTTAAACAAATTCAAGAAGAGTTTGGAAGTCTAAATGGGATCATTCATAGTGCAGGAATCATTCAAGATAATTATATCCTGAAGAAAAATACTGCCGAGGTAATCAACGTCCTCTCTCCTAAAGTTGCTGGGACCATTTACTTAGATGAAGTTACCAAAGACATACCATTGGATTTCTTCCTTTTATTTTCATCTATGTCAGGAGCCATAGGCAATCCTGGGCAAGCAGATTATGCGATGGGTAATGCATTTATGGACTACTATGCTGAGTATCGGAATCAGTTAGCTGATGCGAATGAACGTAAAGGTCTAACATTTTCTATTAACTGGCCGCTTTGGAAAGAAGGCGGTATGCACGTTCCTCTAGAAACGGAAAAAATGTTACTGAAAAATACCGGTATGATCGGAATTGACACGAAAACAGGCATTGAAAATATCTATCAAATGTTTACAGCTAGAAAGAATAGATTGGTGCTTATGGAGGGAGACTTGCCGAAGCTCAGAGCTTATTTCCTAACGAAGCAAGTAAATAAAATGGAGCCTTCCACTGAACAAACCGTTCTCCAGATCGACAAGGCTATTGTAGAAGAAAGAACCCAGACTAAATTGAAAACTCTATTGGGGGAACAATTAAAGATAAGCGTTGATCAAATTGATGCTTCGGAGACTTTAGATCAATATGGAATTGATTCACTGGTCATCATCGAACTGAATCAAAAGCTTGAAGGGATTTTTGGGGAATGTTCTAAAACCATTTTTTATGAATATCAAACAGTGGAGGAAGTAACGAAATATTTTACTCTCCATCATCTAGAACAGTGTATGGAATGGACAGGGCTAGCTCAGGAAATGAGCGTAGAAGCAAAGATATCAGTTTCAAATCATAGTGTAGAAAAAGAATTACCTAGTCAGGTATCTAGCAAAGGAACAAAACGATTCCCTAGCCATGTCGATGTACCAATGGAGCAGAAGCCACAGCCACAGCTTGAACCCATTGCGATTATTGGAATGAGCGGTCATTATCCACAAGCAAACACCCTGCAACAATATTGGAATAATCTTGCACAAGGAAAGGATTGTATTATAGAAATCCCGGAGGAACGCTGGTCAACGGAAAATTTCTATGATGCGAATCGAAAAGACGCTTTTGCTAAAGGGAAAAGTTATAGCAAATGGGGTGGGTTTCTCCAAGATTTTGCAAGCTTTGATCCTCTGTTCTTTTCGATCTCACCTCGTGAAGCGATGAATATGGACCCACAGGAACGTTTATTCATTCAGACTTGTTGGGAAGCCCTAGAGGATGCAGGATACACTAGGGAGCAACTCGCAATGCGACATAAGGGACGAGTCGGCGTTTTTGCTGGCATTACAAAAACCGGGTTTCAGTTATACGGTCCACAGCTATGGGAAGAGGGGGAGGAGTTATTCCCATATACCTCATTTAGTTCGATTGCGAATCGAGTATCGTATTTACTTAACCTAAAAGGTCCAAGTATGCCAATCGATACGATGTGTTCATCTTCTCTAACAGCTATACATGAAGCATGTGAACATATCCGCCATGGAGCATGTGAAATGGCTATAGTTGGCGGAGTTAACCTATATGTACATCCGTCAAATTATATTCAATTATGTGGACAGCAAATGCTTTCTGCTGAAGGAAAATGTAAAAGCTTTGGACAAGCTGCTGATGGGTTTGTTCCTGGAGAGGGTGTAGGGGCATTTTTATTAAAACCTCTTTCAAAAGCCCTTGAAGATGGTGATCAGGTTCATGCATTAATCCGTGCAACGAGTATTAATCATGGAGGGAAAACAAATGGGTACACAGTTCCAAATCCAGTAGCACAAGGTGAACTTGTCCGAGAAGCAATGGAGAAAGCCGGAATAAATGCCCGAACCATCAGTTATATTGAGGCGCATGGAACAGGGACAGAGTTAGGTGATCCGATTGAAATCACAGGTCTTCATCAGGCCTTTAGCAAAGATACTCAAGATACCAATTTTTGTGCGATTGGTTCTGTGAAGAGTAATATTGGCCATTTAGAGGCGGCAGCAGGTATAGCAGGATTAACGAAAATTATTCTTCAAATGAAGCACCAAAAACTTGTTCCAAGTTTACACGCTAAGGAATTAAATCCGAATATCAATTTTGCCAAAACTCCCTTTACCGTACAGCAGGAGCTCAGTGAATGGATGAGACCTGAAATAGAGATAAATGGAGTAAAAACAGAATGCACAAGAATTGCAGGAATATCATCCTTCGGTGCAGGAGGAGCAAATGCACATGTAATCGTAGAAGAATTTATTCCAAGCGAAGTAGCCCAATCTACTAGTCCACACCAAAACAACCCTGTCATCCTTGTTCTCTCTGCCAAAAATGAGGATTGTTTACAGGAGCAAGTAAATCAGCTGTTAGCTGCACTCCAGGAACAGAGATACACAGATCACGATTTGCCAAAAATGGCATATACCTTACAAGTAGGAAGAGAGGCAATGGAAGAACGCCTTGGAATGATTGTCGAATCTATAGCTGACCTTGAAGAAAAGCTTAAAGGCTATCGTAATAAGCAAGCAAATCTGGAAAATGTGTACCAAGGGAAAGTAAAACAAAATAAAGAGACAGTATCTATCTTCCTTCAGGATGAAGAATTACAAGAGGCTATTCAAAAATGGATCAAGCGTAAAAAATATGCAAAATTACTGCGCTTATGGGTCAAGGGATTACATATAGACTGGAACAAATTATATGGGGAAAACAAGCCTCAGAAAATGAGTTTGCCTACCTATCCCTTCACCAAAGAACAATATTGGATTTCTCCATCTCGGAATGGCTCAACATCTACCTTTGTTAATACATTAAACGAGTCAAGTCATCACAGCAAAATAAAATCACGCACGGATTGCTTTGTCAAAAAATATTGGAAGTTAGCCAATGTGAATAAAGCCAAGGAATTACATGGGACCATTGCGATTTTGACAACGAATGAAACAGAGCCGTTAGCGAAGCGAATTTCCGAACGTATGCGAAATACTAAAATTATGAAAATGCACGAAATACCAGCACAGCTAAGCCATTCACAAGAGGAGTGGAAAAAGTATGCGGGTATTATTGATCTAGCTGGATGTGGTTCTAAAGATCAGACTGATACTAGTTGGATATTCACTCTTCAAACCCTAATCGGACTAGGAAAAAAAGAAGATGTAATGCTTTTATGTGTCACAAAAGGATTAGAAGCCTTCAAAAATGGCTCGATAAATGTAGCAGGAGCCACACGGGTTGGGTTGTACCGTACGTTACAAAGTGAATACAGCTATGTTTGTTCAAGACACATGGATGTAGAAGGGCATCTTGGAGATCATGTCCTTGCAGAACAAATCATCGAGGAGTTATTTGCAGAAAGTCAAGATGTCGAAGTTTGTTACCGAGATGGGCAACGATATCGTGCTTATCTTGATGTAGTGCAGGACGAAATAGATACTACAGGTCAAAAGCAGGAATTTCCTTCATCCCATGTATTATGGATTACAGGAGGAACAAGAGGACTCGGATTATTATGTGCGAAACATTTTGTGAAAAATTATGGTGTTAAACGAATTGTTCTAACTGGACGAGAGTCACTGCCTTCACGTGAAGAATGGGATTTATATAAGGAACATCATTCATCTACAGCGCAAAAAATCAGAGCTATTGAACAATTGGAAAGTCTTGGTGCCGAAATCCAAGTATTCTCCTTAGCTTTATCAGATGAGGAGGAAGTACGCAAGTGCGTGGAGCAAGTGAAGCTTTCCATGGGTTCAATTGGTGGAGTCATTCATTGTGCGGGTTCTGTAGATATGGAAAATCCGGCATTTATACGGAAATCCTCTGAAACAATCAATCAAGTCATGGAACCTAAGATTCAAGGTTTACGCGTACTGTACAGAGTCTTAAAAGAAGAGCCATTACAATTCTTTGTATTGTTTTCATCCGTTTCTGCGATTGTCCCAAGCTTAGGAGCGGGTCAAAGTGACTATGCGATGGCTAATGCTTATATGGACTATTTTAGTGAGTCAGTAGCTCATTCTTGCCCAATTGTGAGCATACAATGGCCTAGCTGGAAAGAGACCGGTATGGGAGAAGTGAAAAGCAGTTCCTATGAGCAATCAGGAATGCTCAGTATGACAAATCAAGAAGGACTCTCGTTTTTAGATCGTATTTTAGCCAAGAAGCTGGGGCCTGTTGTTCTTCCTGCTATTATTCAAGCCCCGATTTGGAAGCCAGAAATGCTCATGCAAACAAAGAGACAAGCTGGTGTTGCAGGTGTACAGCATGCTCACACGAGACAAGAAGTCGTCAATCATGAGGATGTTGTTCACGATGAGCTTATGGAGAGAACTCAATCATGGTTACTTGCATTATTTTCAAAAGAATTAATGCTAGATTCTTCCCTGGTTGATGCTGACAGCTTATTTCAAGAATATGGTATGGATTCTATATTATTGGCACAAATTATTACAAAAATGGACCGTGAATTAAAAATTGTAGCATTAGATCCATCTATTTTGTTGGAACATCCGTCAATAGGGCGTCTAGCTACTTATTTGATCGAGACATACCCAGACGTATTAGAATCATTATTTTCTATTGAAGAGAATAAGACCCCACGGAGAGCAATATTTGATAATGACCATAACACAGTACCTGAAGTACCACATGGTAATAAAGAGCATGAACATCAGCTTAATGATAAAGATAAAATCGCTGTAATCGGAATAGCTTGTCATTTTCCAGATGCAAGGAATGCACGAGAATATTGGGGAAATCTAAAGATAGGCAAGGACAGTATTCGAGAAATACCAAAATCGCGTTGGGATATTGAAAAGCTCTACACTTCAAATGATTACACGGAAGGAAAAAGCATAAGTAAATGGGGGGGCTTCTTAGATTCAATTGAAGATTTTGATCCTGATTATTTTCATATACCAGAATCCTTAGCCTACCAAATTGATCCGCTTCAACGACAACTGTTAGAGGTGAGTGCAGAAGCGATCCTTGATGCAGGATATAAGGAAAAAGACCTGTGGAATAAACAGGTTGGGGTTTTTGTAGGCTCCCGAGCTAGCACTTTTTCACAAAAGTTAGATCAAAGCACTAAGGATACCATCGTTGGGACAGGGCAAAATTTCATTGCAGCGCATTTAGCTCATGTATACAACTTTAAAGGGCCTAACATGGTGATTGATACGGCTTGCTCTAGCTCGCTAACAGCCATTCATCTAGCTGTAAGGAGCATTCAAAATGGAGAAAGCGAACTTGCTTTAGCAGGGGGAGTAGATATCCTATTAGATGAATCACCGTATGTTGCAATGAGCGCAGCTAATGTATTATCGCGGGATGGGCGTTGTAAAACCTTTAGCGCTGAAGCTAATGGAATAGGCCTCGGTGAAGGATGTGGAGTCCTTATTTTAAAGCCTCTACAACAAGCAATTCGGGACCAAAACAAAATTTATGGCGTAATTGAGGGATCATCGATTAATAATGATGGGAACACAATGGGAATTACCACTCCGAATCCAGAGGCGCAGAGGGAGTTAATTGAAAAAGCGATTGTAGACGCAAAAATAAACCCAGAAACAATAAGTTATGTGGAAACACACGGAACTGGTACTTTGATTGGTGATCCAATTGAATTGAAAGCTTTGACCCAAGTATGTAAGAAACACACCTTACAAAAACAATATTGCGGTGTGGGCAGTGTAAAAAGTAATATCGGACATTTGATGAGTGCAGCAGGAGTAGCCAGTTTTATTAAGGTATTGCTATCGCTTGTTCATGAGGAGCTTCCTGCGACATTGCATTGTGAACATCCTAATCCGCGTTTTCATTTTGAAGAATCACCATTTTTTATTGTGCAGGAGCCAATGAAATGGGTGAGTAAATACGCTGTTTTACGAGCAGGAATTAGTGCGTTTGGATTGGGCGGAAACAATGCTCATATTATTGTGAGTAATGAAGGAATCCCTCTAACACATCGAGTACCTCTGGAAAGTATAAATCCAAACATTTCATTCCAAAGAAAAAGGTACTGGCCAGAAGGAAAGCAAGATTCAACTAAACTACAGAAAAGAGAACAAGATAACAGAAGAATCGCAGAAAACCTTGCTTATTATGAGCCGATTCGAGTTGAGCATAGGGGAGAATAAATGACATGAATCAAACACAAACACAGGAGACTTTTTTACAGCGATTATATCATAGTCACTATATAGTACAGGACCACCGTGTTCATGGCGTTTGTGCTGTTCCAGGTTTAGCTCTAATGGATATGATTTATCGTGTAGCTGCTATTTATTTAGATAAACAGCTAATTGAGTTGAGACAGGTCTTGTTCAAACAGCCCATAGTGACATCTGAACATTTTGACAAAAATATTTATGTTACGTTTTCACCTTTGGATTCTTACTGGAAAGTAACGATTACCAGTCAGAAAATAAAAGATGATGTGGTTATTGATCAGCAAATGGAAGTGAATATGGAATGCTTCTTGTATGTCATGCAAGATGGAAATAAACCTCAAACACTTGATGTACAATCCTTTATGAGTCAATCAAACAAGCAGTGGGATATGGATCAAATGTATGATTTAGTGCGAAAAACGAAAATTCACCATGATACATTCATGAAAACGGAAGGTACGGTGTATCAATGGGGGCATAAGGAATTAATGGAGCTTAAGCTCAGTAGCCTAGCAGAATCCTACCTAGATAAATTTTATGCCCATGCCGCTTTTTTAGATGGATCATGTTTATCTGGAGCATCTTTTATGGTCACCGGCATGCAATACAATATTTTTCAGGAGAATACGCCTTATATTCCATTTATGCTTGAACGGTTTTGTATCTATAAGCCTCTTCCCAACAAGGTTTATACGTATACAGAGCAAACCGCAACTCATGGAAAGATATCAACTGCGCCAGATGTTGTGTCTCGTGATATTACTATTTTTAATGAAGGGGGTGATGTACTTGTCGAATATAATAGATTTACTGTAAAACGAGTTAGGGAACCACATCTCATAAAAAAATTAATCGAAACGCAACCCATTCATACCGATACAGCTCGTCCAATTGAGCGTTCACACGAGCAGATTGAGGTAATCCAGCAAGAGGAGATCATCCACCAAGGAAGAGATAGTCCGCACCTAGCCTCTATTCAAATGTACTTGAAACAAGAAATAGCAAACGTATTGAAAATAAATACAAATAACGTGCAAACAAACACAGGCTTTTATGAGCTGGGACTAGATTCTACACAATTGCTAGCACTTGTAAAGGTCTTGGAGAGCCAAGTAAAGACAGCACTGTATCCAACACTGTTATTCGAATACTCGACTGTGGAAAGCTTATCTCAATATTTGCTCGACCATTTTGAACAGGCTTTTGTAACAGAACCTAGTACAAATAAACCTTATCAATCACGGGTGGATTTGATTCATTCATACTTACAACAAGAAATTGCCTCTGTATTAAAAACAAATCCTACAGACATCCAGTTGCATACAGGCTTTTATGAATTGGGATTAGACTCCACACATTTAATAAGCTTTGTTAAAGTCCTAGAGAAAAAAGTAGAGGCACCCCTGTATCCAACACTGTTATTTGAATATTCAACTGTTGCTAGTCTATCTGAATATTTGCTAGAAAACTGGGGGGCATCTTTTTTAGCTGGCACTGGTATAGATACAGAAGTAACAGCTGTGTCGTCTGTGACGAGCAAGCTACAAGACAAGCAAGCTACTGTGCTTTATTTTGAACGATTCTGGGAAAAGCTTGGGCTGAAGAAAAATAAACCTGCCGAGATGAGCCGCCAGCATATTGTACTCCTCTTTCATGATATGGACTTACAAGCTGAATTGAAACGGCAATTGTATGTAGAGACAGTGTTGGTTTTGAAATCAGATAAGGTCGAGAGTGTCGATCAATTTGAAGACAAATGCAAGCAATGTTTAGGACACATTCAAGCACTGTTACAGAGCAAACCTGCAACGGAAATTCTGCTTCAGATTGTAACCGGTTCAAGTGAGGAAGATAAATACGCTAATGCTTTAGAAGGAATGCTCAGGACAGCTTACCTAGAGCAACCAAAAATACACAGCCAGATCATATATATTGAGCATCTGATTGAAACCCCTACACATGAAATCACTGCCTTGCTTGAAAAAGAGGCACGTTGTCATGAGAAAGGGATGGCCAGCATTCAGTATCGAGGTAAGGACTTCGTTCGGTATGTTCATCAGCTAAAAGAAATGAATACCACAGGTAACCGCCTTCCTCATTCTGTGATGGAGCATGGTGTATACGTAATTACGGGCGGTCTAGGTGGCTTAGGATATTTGATTGCAAGTCATCTTGCGGAGCAGGCGAATTGTAAGCTGGCTTTATTAGGACGTTCTAAGCTGGATGAGAAGAAACAGCAACAAGTATATCGCTTACTGGAAATGGGAGCGGATGTACGTTATCTGGAGGTTGACTTATGTGAGAGCACAGAAACAGATCAAGCTTTTCAGTCCATTAGAGAAGAGTTAGGACCGATCACAGGTATTTTCCATTGTGCTGGCGTGATTAAAGACCGATTGCTCATTCACAAAACTACCAGTGAATTACAAGCTGTGCTGTCACCTAAATGGAGAGGGACGTGGAATCTAGATCAGGCCACTCAGGATGATGAACTGGAATTTTTCGTTCTCTTTTCATCCGTTTCAGCCATTATGGGAAATGTAGGTCAGGCTGATTATGCTTGCGCCAACGCAGCTATGGATTTGTTTGCTTTCGAACGGCAAGAACAGGTAAACATCGGCAAGAGATGTGGTCAAACCTTTACAATTAACTGGCCACTCTGGGCAGATGGGGGTATGCGGCTCGAAGAAGACTTGTTACAAATGACTACCGCTTCGACAGGGCTGTCTGTATTGCCAAGTGAAGAAGGATTAGCAGCATTGGATCATTTATTATCACAAAAAAGCACTCAAAGCATCGTGTTATATGGTGAGGAACGTACCATTAGGAACCAGATACAAAAGCTGAACGCAGTAAGGAGAGAACAAGAGGATGAAACGGCTAGTACAATAACGAGAATTTGCTTAGATCATTTTACTTTTCCTGAAGATCTGAAAACGTATTGGAGTAACATAAAGGCTGGACAACGAATCATTAGACATAAATCGAATGTGGACGAGGTTCGGTTATGGATGGAACAAGGAAACGATATACAGCATTTACTCATTCGTACCCAAACCTCAAGGCAGATTGAAGTTGTTATCTGTGGAAAAGGCAAAAAAATTGTTCTATTATTCTGCGGTTTCGGTTTAACCGCCTCCCAATGGTACTACCAAATTAAGGAGTTAAGAGAGGACTATCAATTCATTATTATCCACCCGCCAGGGGTAGGATTAAGTGAAGATAATGGGGATCTTTCTTTTCACGGTATTTCCAATACGGTACATGAAGTATTAGATATCCTACAAATCTCTTTACCTCTTTATGTGATAGGAACTTCTTGGGGAGGAATGATTGCCCAAACCTTTGTAGCGAATTTCCCAGAAAAGGTTGTTTCCTTAACACTAGTAACAAGTTTCTGTGACATGAACCAATTATGGGATGAACAATCCTTAAAAGATGCATTCAAACTTGATTATTATGTTAATTATCGACAAGGTGCGTATGAGCTGATTCAAGATAGCGAATTTGTAAATCCTGTTGTCCTACAATATAACGATATTGAAAAACAAGGTAAATTGAATACACACGGTATCCTAGAAAATATTTCTGTACCAACATTAATCGTGTCAGCTAAAAAAGACATCATGGGCTTTTATTATCAAACGAATCAATTAGTAACGAAAATACCACGTGCTACATTAGTCGAGATAAACGGTGGTCATGGATGCAATATCACTCATTATGAGGAGTTTAATCGCATTTTGCGCCATTATTTACAAGAACAAGAATAGGGGATGGTTACATTGGTGAAAAAAACTGTGGTTAAAACGTATCCTTTGTCAAAAGTGCAGAGTGTTTTTTATCAACATTATGCCTTGCTTCCTGATTCCTATGGAAACAACGAAAAAGTGCTTTATCGTATACATTCTCAGATAAATATAGATGTAATGAAGGAAGCCTTCTTACAAGTGATCAAGCGACATGAGATGTACCGCACCAATTTTATTATGGAAGATGAGCCGGTACATAAAGTGTACGAAGAAGCGATTTTGGATTTTGAGGTGGTGGATGCTAGCAACTGGCCGGAAGAGGCAGTAGCACAGTTTTTGAGTGAAGAAACCTATCGTCCCTTTCAGTTAGATGAAAACCCTCCCTTTCGAATTAGATTGTTCCGATTTTCAGATGATGATTTTATTTTACTTTTAGTGTGGCATCATGTTGCTGTAGATGGATGGTCGGCTTCTCTTACAATCGATGATTTTGGATTATTATACAAGAATTTATTGGAAAAAAATGAGTTTGAACTTACTCCGATCAGAAGACAGTTTTCAGACTTTGTTGCAGCGCAAAACGAAATGCTAGAAAGTTCAGAAGGACAAAAACAGCGTTTATTTTGGAAAGAAAAGCTGGCAGGGGAGCTACCTGTTCTGAAGCTTCCGGCTGATCGAGATTTTCCTGAGATTCGGACCTATAAAGGAGGAACTGTATCGTTTCGTCTTGAGAAAACATTGAGCGATAACGTTTTTACTTATTGTCAACAAAAAGATACCACTCTGGATCGGGTTCTTCTGTCTCTATATTTTGCTTTTTTACATGGTTATTCACAGCAGGAAGAAATCGTAATTGGAACACCTAGATATGGGCGTGCATCGACAAGTTATTATAATACGTGTGGAGTGTTTATCAACTTAATCCCATTGCGAATGAAAATGCCAAAAGATGCAACATATGCTGAGCTGGTACGTTTTGTTGATGAACAAATTAATCAGTGTCTTGACTATCAAGATTTTCCTATGACACTTATGATGGAGGATCAGGATATAAAAACCGGTCTAACACCTCTGTTCCAAACTTGCTTCTCCATTCAAAAGTGGCCTAGGCAAAATACGACGTTTCATTTTGGGGATTCCACACATGAGATCAACTTACATGGATTACAAATGAATCACTACTATACAGAAAAGAAAATTTCGAAATTTGATCTTGCTCTGTATGTGGAGGAAGATCGGAAGAATGGGATTTTACCCATATTTGAATACAATGCCGATATTTTTGATAAAGAAACGATAGAGAAGGTAAGTCGTATTTTCATGAAATTCATTACGACTGTCATTGATGATGATCAGGTGAAAATTTCCACCTTATGTTCATTCCTTCAAGCGATTGAGAGATAGATGAGGAAGCATACGCACATAGAGAGGATAGGTTGAAAATGAGTCAAACAACCCTTTTAGAAATAGATCAAAAACAGCATAATCAACAAAAAATTACATTAACAGGTAACGATTTGACCATAGCAGATGTTGTTCATGTAGCAAAAGGTGCCTCTGAATCATCTACTTTCCTCATTTCAGAAGAAGCCATAAAGCGAATTGAAGAATGCAATGAATTAAAACATGAAATTATTAATAAACAGTATCCCATATATGGTGTTACGACTGGCTTTGGCGACAGTGTGCACAGACAAATTTCTGGTGAGAAAACCTGGGATTTGCAACGAAATTTAATCAGATTCCTATCGTGCGGAGTTGGTCCAGTAGCAGATGAGGTTGTGGCAAGGGCAACTATGCTCATACGCACGAATTGCTTGGTGAAAGGTAATTCAGCTGTACGCATGGATTTGATTCACCAATTAATAGCCTATATGGAACGAGGACTTACTCCAATTATTCCTGAGCGTGGCTCAGTTGGAGCGAGTGGTGATTTAGTTCCATTAAGCTATATTGCCTCTATACTAGTTGGAGAAGGAAAAGTCCTGTATAAAGGGAAGGAGTGCGAGGTAGCGGAAGCACTGGAAGCTGAGGGACTTATGCCTTTAACATTGGAAGCCAAGGAAGGACTTGCTTTAGTAAATGGGACCTCTTTTATGTCTGCCTTTGCTTGTTTAGCTTACTCGGATGCAGAAGAAATCGCATTCATAGCCGATATTTGTACGGCTATGGCTTCAGAAGCATTGCTAGGGAACCGGGGACATTTTTATTCATTCATTCATGAACAAAAACCGCACCTAGGTCAAATGGCAAGTGCAAAAAATATTTACACCATGCTAGAAGGCTCTCAATTATCCAAAGAATATTCGCAAATTGTAGGGAATAATGAAAAGTTGGATTCGAAAGCTTATTTGGAATTAACAGAGAGTATCCAGGATCGTTATTCAATCCGCTGCGCACCTCATGTTACGGGCGTACTGTATGACACATTAGATTGGGTGAAAAAATGGCTAGAAGTAGAAATTAATTCAACAAACGATAACCCGATCTTTGATGTGGAGACGCGTGAAGTTTACAATGGTGGAAATTTTTATGGCGGTCATGTCGTACAAGCTATGGATTCGTTAAAAGTAGCGGTTGCCAATATTGCAGATTTGCTAGATCGACAATTGCAGCTGGTGGTCGATGAAAAGTTTAATAAGAATTTGACCCCAAATTTAATTCAGCGTTTTAACAGTGATCATTATGAATTAGGATTGCATCATGGATTTAAAGGGATGCAAATTGCAAGTTCTGCCCTAACAGCTGAAGCTTTGAAAATGAGCAATCCAGTCAGTGTGTTTTCACGTTCTACTGAGGCTCACAATCAAGATAAAGTGAGTATGGGTACAATTTCATCACGTGATGCACGTACAATTGTAGAATTGACTCAACATGTAGCGGCGATTCATCTCATTGCACTTTGTCAGGCGTTAGATTTACGAGGCACGAAAAAAATGTCACCAAAAACCACAAAGATTTATAACATGATTCGAATGCATGTGCCTTTTGTGGAACGTGATAGAGCATTAGATGGAGACATTGAGAAAGTTGTTCAGCTTATCCGCTCTGGAAATCTAAAAAAAGAAATTCAAGATCAAAACGTAACTTCACTTGAATAAAGGTAATGATGAGGTACAGAGAATATTTTTTGAAGCTAGTTATTATAAGCGTATTTGTAAGACTTCCCAGCAGGTTTGGGGAGTCTTTTATTTACAGCAGGACTTGCAAAGTGAATTGAATTTCTCATATGATACAAGGGCATTATATTTTTTAACAAATAGAAATTAGGTGAATATTTATGTTCAGGCACATTTCAACAGTTGGCGTATACGTGGAAGACCAACAAAAAGCATTAGCCTTCTGGACAGAGAAAGTGGGATTTACCGTGTATGCTAACTTTCCTATGGGACCTAAAGCGACATGGATGGAAGTAGGACCAGAAAAAGCCCAGACGCGTCTCGTTCTTTATCCAAAAGCAATGATGAAAAACTGGGCAGAATTAAAACCCTCCATCGTGTTTGAGTGTGATGATATTTATAAAGTGTGTGAAAACCTGCAAGCAAAAGGAGTAGACGTTGACAAACCGAATGAAATGGAATTTGGTATCTTTGGTTTTTTCAGAGACGAGGATGGCAATCAATTCGGTTTAAAGCAGTCAAAATAAGTTCTGCTTGTACCAAAGCGAACCCAACGAAAAAGAGGGTTCTTTTTTTCTTTAGTAAAAATCCTTTGACAAGTAAACGCTTTCAAATTACAATTGTAAGCAATCAGAACAAATGTAATGAGGTGAGCGATAATGAGCTTGTGGGAAGCACTCATACTATTTTTCATTGGAATGTGGCTCTGCCAAATTTACTTAACACTCCGTCAGATGAAACATTATCGTCAAAGCATACATGAGATGAGACAGCAAAGCACTGGTTTTCTGGGTGTTGGAGTACAGAAAAGCAGATTTTCGATTGGCTCCGTTGTCATACTTACTACGGATCAGAATGGAATTATTACTAGATGTAAGAGAATGACGGGAGTAACTGTTTTTGCTACTTTTAAAGAAATACCTGAGCTGATCGGGAAGCAGCTAGAAGATTGCTACCCTACTACTCCTGTTAAAGCAGAAGAAAAAGCATTAGAAATAGCTATTCAACAGATTGACCTACAACGAAAAAAGCTACAGATACCTCAGACCTCACTCCCTTCCACGAAAGACATGGAGGGCGACGCTCAGTCAATACCTACATTAGATTACACCTATAACTCATAAATAGCTTTTACGCAACGGAAAAGTAAAAAAATAAACTAGAGATCATTACTTGGGTCATGGGCCGAGTACATGCAGAAGATGCATGACTCGGCCTTTTTTATTCATCAACAAAGGTAGAAGCTCGGTTATTCCGAGTAACTAATATAACTTGTTAGGGGGTATGGCTATGGATTTCTTTATCCATCTGGCTGAAGGGTTTATTGGAATGTTTAATGAAGGAGGGAAAACATTTGTTGGTTTAGTAACAGGTATTATTCCTACGCTAGTTTGCCTGATTACAGCAGTAAATGCATTAATCAAATTTTGCGGTGAGGAACGAATTGCACGCTTTGCTCAAAAGTGTACAGGCAATATTGTGTTACGGTACACCGTATTTCCCATCATGGCGATGTTCTTTTTAACCAATCCGATGGCGTATACCTTTGGACGGTTCTTAAAAGAGGAACAAAAACCAGCCTTTTACGATTCCGCCGTCTCGATGTGTCATCCAATCACCGGTATGTTTCCACATGCAAATCCTGCTGAATTATTTGTTTACATGGGAATTGCTACAGGCATTCAACAGCTAGGCTACACGTTAGGGCCAATCGCTATCCGTTTTTTTATTGTTGGTGCAATCGTTATCCTGATTCGAGGTGTGCTGACAGAGTATATCACAAAGATGATGCTGAAACGCAAAGCTCAACAAGCAGGCGTATAGAAGAGGAAAGGGGAAGGGTCAATGAAAAAATACCGTGCCGTACGTATTGTCAAGGGCTCTGGCGGATGGGGAGGTCCACTTACCATTCTACCAACCGATGAAAAGAAATATATCGCTAGTGTAACAGGGGGAGGAATTCATCCTGTAGCGAACAAGATTGCTCAATTGACTGGTGGTATTGCTGTAGATGCTTTTAACAATAAAGTGGAACCAGATGAAATGGCTTGCGTGGTCATTGACTGTGGTGGAACGGCTCGTTGTGGTGTATATCCTCGCTTAAACGTAATGACTGTTGACATCACGGCAACCTCTCCATCTGGACCGCTCATTCAATTCATTAAAGAAGAGATTTTCGTTTCTGGTGTACGCGAACAGCATATCATGGAAGCCGAAACAGCAACGCACGAAGCTGAAGTGGCTTCAGCAGCAGAGATAGGAAATATAGATACGAATAAGACTCAGGCTTCGTTGTCTCAAACAGATAAAAGTGCTAAAGAATTAAAAGATGAAGCCAGAGCAAAAGTAGCCCAAATGAAAGCCGGCAAACAACCGAATTTTATTGAAAAAATTGGTCGTGTAATGGGTGGAATCGTTAATGTTTTCTATCAAGCTGGTCGCGAAACGATTGAACAGGTTATCAAAAATATATTACCGTTTATGGCATTTGTGAGTACACTCATCGGCATTATCACCTATTCCGGCATTGGGGATGTGATTGCAAGGTTTGTTTCCCCGCTTGCTGGAAACCTTGTTGGGCTATTGTTATTGTCGATCATCGCGGCTTTACCATTTTTATCCCCAGTCTTAGGACCAGGTGCAGTGATTGCCCAAGTGGTTGGGGTTCTCATTGGGGTCGAGATCGGTAGAGGAAATATTCCTCCACAACTTGCTTTGCCAGCGTTATTCGCTATTAATCCTCAAGTAGGGTGTGATTTCGTGCCAGTAGGACTTACTTTAGGTGAAGCGGAGCCAGAAACGATCGAGGTTGGGGTGCCAGCCGTCTTAATTTCCCGCTTATTTACGGGTCCACTTGCTGTTATTATTGCTTATTTATTCAGTTTTGGTCTTTATTCAGAATAAAAAGATCGATTGTGAACAGATAGAAAACTACACAGATAATGACGTGAAGGGGAGAAACCAATGACAACATTACTAGAAGCGAAAGCTACAAAAATTGGAGAATTGGTTGAAAGCTTTTTAACAGAAAGTACGCTGATTATTTTTAATGACAATGTTCCAGACGAATTACATGATATCGCTGTCCTACACACCAGAGCTGAATTGTTTGCACCCGTACAAGTAGGCGATTCGCTGGTTGTTGGAGATAGAAAGTATAGGATTACAGCAGTAGGAACAACAGCTAATGAAACGCTACAAAGCATGGGTCACTGCACGATTAAGTTTGATGGAGAGTCAACCCCAGAGTTACCAGGTACCATTCATGTGGAAGCAAATGAGTTGCCGGTTCCTGTTATTGATATAGTCATTGCATTTGTACGTTACTAAAAATCCGTTCCCAAAACCAAGGAGGAGAAGTATTATGCTAAACATCAATAGAAAACTAGCACAGTTGGCAAAAGATGGAGGCTCTATCAAGGTAGGTTTGGTTGGAGCAGGGCAGATGGGGCGTGGGTTGATTTCTCAAATTGAGTCTATGAGGGGTATGCGAGTGGTTGCTACAGCTGATATTGCACCAGAAAACGCAGTGAATGCCTACACAAAGGCAGGGGTGAAAAGTACCGAGATTTATGAAACGGAAGATAACGACAGAGCAGATCAGGCCATCAGTCAAGGGAGTGTAGTGGTAACGAAGGATGCCTCTCTTATTACCAGTCTTCAGGAAGTAGATGTGATAGTTGATGCTACAGGTGTTCCTAATATCGGTGCTAAAATTGCATGGGATGGTATTATGAACCGCAAACACGTCGTGATGTTAAATGCAGAGGCAGACGTGACTGTTGGACCGCTCCTTTCAAAAGTGGCTAGAGCGGCAGGGCTGGTCTACACAGGTACAGCAGGGGACGAGCCTGGATGTATTATGGAATTACATGATTTTGCAGATGCATTGGGATTTGAGATTGTTGCGCTAGGAAAAGGAAAAAACAATAAAGTGAACTACTTTGCAAACCCAGATACGGCACGTGAAGAAGCATTACAAAAAGGCTCCAGTCCGAAGATGATTGCTTCTTTCCAGGACGGGACAAAGACGATGGTAGAGATGACATGTGTAGCAAATGCAACTGGATTTATTCCAGATATCCCAGGCATGCATGGGGTAAAATCAGGTGTGAGAGAGCTACCAGATCTCTTCCGCTTACAAGAACATGGAGGAATTTTGCATCAACATAAGATTGTTGAGTATGTTGATGGAATTGCTCCAGGTGTGTTTGCCATCATTACCTCTGATAAAGAAGAAGTACACCATGAGATGAAATATCTAAAAATGGGTAATGGTCCCCATTATGTATTATATCGCCCGTATCATCTATGTAGTTTAGAAACCCCGCTTTCTGTTGCCAAAGCTTATTTAGATCAAGAGCCAACGATTATCCCTTATTATGGTTCCGTAGCTGAAACGGTGGCAGTAGCTAAAAAAGATTTGATGCCTGGTGATGCATTGGATAGTATTGGGGGATTCACTGCATTTGGCCGGATCGTAACAGCTACAGATAAACAGCGGATGGGTGCATTACCGATCGGCTTAATTGGCCCTCATATCCGTCTTAAAAAAATCGTGAAACAAGGCGAATATATTACGTATGACGACGTAGAGTTTATGGAAGAAAACATGATCTTACACCTACGTAACATGATGGACGCACAGATGTAAGGAGTGCTTATAAAATGCCCGCTGTCAAGTGAGATAGCGGGCATTTTTGTATCTAAGAGCATTACACTCTGCCAGTTTTAAGCCATTTAGCCCAATCATCTCGTCCATGCTGGCTAGCTGCTCTGGCTGCACGGTCCCAATCATATGGTACTTCAATATGCTCGACGGACCAGCCTCTTGCTTGATGGGTCAGGATAGCGTATTTGGCGTGAGGAGAGCATGATTCCATCGCATGTGGGACAGGTGATTCGTCGGTATATGCAGGTAACCCTACACTTCCTGGGTTTACGATTAGTTTTCCACTTGGTAGCATTACGGTACGTGGAATATGGCTATGACCACATAGGAGGACAGAATAATGAATGGAAGCGAGTGAACTTTCTAATTCTTCTGACGACCTGGTGCCCACGCTGCCATCTTTTCTTATTTCCTCTACTAAATAGGTCTCATCTGAAAAGGGAGTACCATGACATAATAAGATGGAATCACGCCAAATATTCGTTGCAGGAAGACTCTGTAACCAGCTAATTTGCTTAGGAGTGATTTCTTTTAATATAGAAGGTGCATGGGTTGATAACGTATGATCTTCAAGTGATTCCCATAAAATTCGATCCTGATTTCCAGAAATATGGATCATATCACGATTTTGTAATAGATCGTAGGTACGCTGTGGGTCTAGAGGTCCTAGCAATGTATCTCCTAAATTAACAATAGCATCTACTTGACGTTGGTCCAAATCAGTCAGAACGGCGTCCAATGCCCATGCATTTCCGTGTATATCTGCTAGGATGGCAAGTTTTGTTTGTTCTAGCATACAATCACCTCATCCTTTACCATACTGCATAATAAAGCAGACGGCAATAATGCTCCGTCTGCTTTCTCCTTTTGATAACTATTTTTCCATTAAAGTGAAGTTGTTTATAAATGCTCTGGGTGATGTCTCATACCATTTCTTGATTTTATTTCCCTTATTATCAAACTCGTAAACCGTGTATAGTGGAGGATCTGCTCCATCAAAATTTGCCTAACATGTCATTTCTATTTCTTGTAATATAATGTTGCTAGATCATGTGTGAGTAAATATAAAAGCTTGGAGAATGGAAACTCCAAGCTTTTGGATGTGGGCTAGCTATATTTTTAATCCGTTGTTTTGTGCCTTTTTATTTTACGAACTATCCTTGTTTGACTGATTGTTTCATAGTAAAATTGTCGCTTTTTTCGTAGTATGATCAGCAAGAAATGAAGTACCAACAAGGTCTGGTACAAGAAGACCACGACAAAAATCATAATGTAGAGTAGTGGATAATAGGATAAGCTAGTTGGCAATCCATTGAGTATAAAATAGCCCACGGAAGTAATCGCGATGTTCCCGATATACAGGGTAACGTTTCGTTTTGCGATATCTTTTATTGTTAACTTCTCTCGCGCGGTAGATACAAGACGTAGACGCAATAGCCATAGTCCAATGGTTTGTCCTTTGCATAGATAGGTTATTCCAATAAAGTAAACGATGAAGCAAGTAAATGTAATCAATGGATACTGAAATGTCGAATTGCTCCAGTTCGTAGAAGATGTATCCTTTATAAACAAGGCTGTAAACAGTGATGTTAGCTGTTCTACGATCAGGGAATCAATCAAAAAGGCAAGCAAACGATGTATGTAGCCAACAGGTTTTTCGTCCAAATTAATCCCTTGATCTAATTGGTCTTTAGGTGGAAACATGATTAGTAAGAATGGTGCAAGGAAAAATCCTGTTACGGCACCAGTGGTATTAAGCATCAAATCATCAATATCAAATAGACGATATGGACAAGTATAAAAGCCATAGAGGGCAGTTAGCTGCGTTAATTCAAAAAAGAGTGATGTTATAAAGCCTACACCTAATGCAAACTTCCAACCTTTTTTAAAGAAATAACGTACATAGACACCTAATGGCAACAATAATAGAAAATTAAAGGCTGCTTGCAAGAAGGCACGTTCTCGTAAAGCTGACAAATAGGTAGCTGGTTTGGACCATACGAGGTTGGTTTCCTTGAGAAAGTCTTGTACAAAGGAAAATGGCCGTAAATTGTAATAAACCGTTCCCGGTGATTGAATCGAACAAGTATCGATGATGTTCGGTAAAGGAAGAATCACCAGAAAATAGGCACATAGTGCATAAAATAAAAAGGATGACAGGAAAATGACGCGATACTTATTGATGTAGCCATAGCGTCTATAGCTAAAGATCATATAAGGAACAGTCAAGATGAAGGCTACAAAGAGAAAAATAAATAATGCAGTTTGAATTGGTACGAGATAGGCTCCCATTTTGACACTCCTTAGATGATTTGATAGAGGAAGTTTGTAGGTAGGTACTCCCAATTCTCATTTTAACAAAAAAAACAATATTTGAATCGTATACTTTTGCAACTCCAGAGAAAAAAGTGTTAGTCAGCTTTTGTGTAAGTAATCTTCGGAAATGATATAAAAATAAATACTAATTCAAATAAAAAAGCCTTGAAGTCTTGGAGAGATTCAAGGCTGGTACATATCGATTGCTCTATCACATATTTCATTTTTAGGATTATGGAATGCTTTGTGTTTTTTGTCTTTTTTGTCCTAAAAAGGAAGTACCAATAACACCGGCTACAATCATGACTGCTCCTACATAGTGGTAATACCCAAGCTCCTCGTGTAGAAAAATGACCCCAGCTAGCATAGAGATAAGTGTTGAAAGATTGTTAAATACGCTCATCTTGGTAGCTTCGATTTTAGATAGTACGTAATTGGATAAAAAGGCAGTGCCGACAGAAGACAGGATACTGAGATATAGTGTAGCCAATAAAAACCGCATATCAGCCCAAGGTGTAAAAAAAGCTGAAATTGTGCCATTGCTCAAGTGCTGGGACAGAGAAAGTACGTTAAAACAAACAAAACCCAATGACATCATGATAAAAGTTAGCTCTAAGGGCCCCCAGATTTTTGTTAAAGAACGTGCTAGTACACTGTATGCTGAAAATGAAAGGCACGATAGCATGATTAGCAAGGTTCCCATTCCAGAAAAGTGAACAGAGGAGCTTCCTTTCATTACAAAGATAAAAATGACCCCAGCAACAGATAGAAAAAGGGAAGCTTTTTGCCAACCGCTAGATCGCTCCTGTAAAAATAGGGATGCGATCAGTAACGTAAAAATGGGAACAGTTGCTTGGATAATGCCTGCCTCTGAAGAAGAGGTGTATTGCAATCCGAATACCTGGAGAACAAAGAAAATCGCTGGATAAAATAAGGCCAGTGGTATAATCCGTTTTAAATCAGTCCATTTGAATCGAACAGGTATCCAGCCGCATAATACTGGAATTAACATAACGACAAATGAGATTGTAAAGCGATGAGCAATTACATCTAACGGTGTGGAAATCTGCAAGGCCAATTTTACAAAAAGAAATGAAAAGCCGATAATGATGCTGTATACGATAGCCGCTATATAAGCGCTGAATACTGACTGGGTTTGCATGACAATCATCTCCTGAAAATAATTCTCGGCCGATATCTACACTATAGCGAAGGAGAAAAATCGTCACAATGGAAAGAACCCGCAACTGTACCGGTACAGTTTAGTAAGGAAGGTGTCCCTTTTGCGCAAATATATAGAGATTGTAGCTGACCTAGAAGAACGTATCCTTGGGGGAGAAATAAAGCCTGGTCAAAGACTACCTTCTATCCGACAGCTGTCAGAGACCTATCAATGTAGTAAGAGTACGATTATCCGAGGTTTTGCCGATTTAAAAAGAAGACACCTTATTTATTCCGTCCCACAAAGTGGCTATTATGCGGTTGGACGAAAAGATCCCGCTTCAATAGCAGACTCTAAATCATTCGTGGATTTTTCGTCTGCTGCACCTGATCCAAGCGTGTTTCCTTATCTTGATTTTCAGCATTGTATTAACAAAGCGGTAGATACCTATCAAGACGATCTTTTTAGGTATGGAACGGCACAAGGATTACCCACTTTGTTGCGATTATTGCAAAAGCAACTACAGTCCTATCAGGTTTTTACAGACGTTCAGCACCTATGTATCACCTCTGGAGTTCAACAAGCGCTTGCCATTTTGGGTCTGATGAGCTTTCCGAATCACAAACAAAAAGTATTGGTCGAACAGCCTACATACCATTTGCTGATTCAATTATTAGAATTACATCATATCCCTACGCTCACCATTAAAAGAACTGCGTCAGGTATCGATTTTCAAGAACTAGAGAGGCTTTTTCAGCAGGAATCAATCAAGTTTTTCTATACGATGCCACGCTTTCATAACCCATTAGGCACGTCATATTCGCAGAAGGAGAAAAAGCAAATCGCCTATTTGGCACAAAAGTATGATGTGTATATCATTGAGGACGATTATCTTGCAGATCTCGAACATGACACGAAGGCTGACCCGATCCATACTTATGCGCATTCCCATGTTATCTACCTCAAAAGCTATTCTAAAATCTTATTTCCCGGTTTACGAGTGGGCGTAGCGGTTATTCCCGCACCGTTGCAGGAGGCCTTTTATGCTTATAAAAAACTAATGGATATTGATAGCTCTATGCTGTCCCAAGCCGCACTAGAAATTTATGTAAAAAGCGGCATGTTTGATAGACATCGGGAAAAAATTCGTCTGTCCTATACAGGGAAAATGGAGCAAGTAAATAAGGTTTTTCGCAAATGGCAACAACATCAGGGTGTGGTTGAAGCCCCGCTAAATGGTGGTGTACACACGTATATCAAGACAAGGGCGCGAATGTCAGAAACCAATGTGAAAACGAATCTGCTCAAACGAGGAATTATCATAGACACCATGGATCGTTACTATATGAAATTTTCCGAAAAAGAGCTATTATGGCGAATCAACGTTTCTTATGTTGAGGAAACTCGGATAGAGAAGGCGCTAGGCGAGGTTGCGGAGGTTCTTCAATTATAGAGGTGAAATAATGATAACAAGGTGTCTTGAGGTTACTGATAGCTTCAGATGTAGCCCTCATTTTCTCAAAAACTTATTCAAAAATGAAGCTTATGGAAGGAGACTAAGACATGGCCATTATACAACTTACATCATCTAACCCAGACCTATCCTTCATTTTAAAAAAGAATCCAGCATCTGGTATGCAGATCAGGAGTATGCGAAAAGGCATAAGCTATGGCTGGTATGCAAGCCCAACCACATATGCAATCTATTTTCAGGATGCAGATCACGAGGTATCCTATCGCAAAGCAAAAGAAAACTCGTATGGATATGTAAATGTATCCCGCTACAATAGTCCAGTATTTCCACTCAATGCAATTAACGAATATTTTGGTACAGTGGTTAAAAATCGTCATGAAAAAGATCGAGAAGGCTATCAACACGAATGCAAGGTTTCGTTGATTCATATCGATATGGCACACTATGTATCCTTTTTTGACCAGTATTTTGAAGGGTTCAGCATCGAAATAGAGCCACTTGTTCACAAAAGCTATCAATTGACGATTCGCACTTCTTATAGTCTACATGAGCTGTTGATGTTTGCTAGCTTATTATTTTTATTTTTAAGCCTATTAAGCGACGAGTATATGGATGTAACAGATAGTATTATCGTAAAATATATTGATTATATTAATAAACTTGATGCTCCATATTTTATTCGTTATTTATTTGCACGAAACGTAGTAACCGACCGCAAATTGTTTCAAAAATATGGGAAAGAATTAGAGAAATCCAACCGCCATCAATTGAAGCTACAGTATGGTGGAACTGCAATTCAACGTCGAGATGCGATCAAAGGCAAGCTGTCTTTTACAAGAGCAATTGTTGATATTGGGTCGGGAGAGGGTTTCTATGCCATTCCATTTGCTAAAAAAATTGAGCCACAATTCTACTGTGCGATTGATATTTCGGAGCATGCTTTGTCAATTATAGATAAAAAAGCACAGCAGGCTGAACTAGCAAATGTGTTAACCTATCCATCTTTAGACTCTTTTTTAATGACGTATGAAGATGAGCCTGTTGATGTCATTTGTACCGAAGTGATTGAACATATGTCAAAAGAAGAAGCAGAGGTTTTCCTCCAGCAGATGCTTACTCAGATTGCCTTTGAAACCTGCATTATTACCACACCCAATGCTGACTTTAATCAGTTTTATGCCTTGGATAAATATAGACACGATGATCATAAGTGGGAAATGAGCACAGAGGAGTTCCAGTGCTTTATAGAACCTCTGTTAGGGGATCAATACATATATCACTTTTTCCAAATAGGCGACTTAGTGGATGGTATCTCTATCACGCAAGGCGTACATATTTTGCGTAAGGGAGAGGAAGGGGCTTGAATATGAACACAGACATGAAGATGAACACTAGCAACAATGCCAACATATGTATGACAACCAAGCTACACACCATCTTTTTGTTGGTAGGTCCTTCTGAATGTGGAAAAACGACGTTTGCGAAACATATTCTAATACCGCAGCTTCAACGCCAGGATGAATCAAAAAATTATCGGGCAAATGTCCAGTACATTTCTTCAGATGAAATCCGACAAGAAATTCTTGGGGCACCTTATCATAAATATGATCAAAGGATGCTAGAGAGTAGTAAACAAGCTTTTGATGTTTTATTTTCTAAACTACAAGCTGTCACAAGCTTTCCTATTCAAGTGGAATTTGTCATTGTGGACACGATTGGCTTGTCTGAAGAGTTTCGTGAACAAGTAGCCACGATTGCTCGTGAACAACATTATCATGTAGAGATTATTTTGTTTGACTATAAAAATGTGCAAGAATATTACAATACAACTGATCTCAATAGAAGTGTTATTGCAAATCACGTAAAACGCTTACGTCAAGAAGTATTAGGGTCATTGTCCAAATTGAAAGCGAATGCGATTCACCGTATCCGAACAAAAGATTTCATTGTTCCGAGCACAGGAGAAGCTAATCCAAAGTATGTTGTACAGATTGGAAACGACAAAGAATACCTGACCCATCTCTTGCCACAGGAGTACCGATATCTAGTAGTAGGGGACGTGCATGAGCAGGTTCATGCTTTAAAAGAACTGTTAGCCGCTAATGGTTTTTCTTTAAATGAAAATAAAATTTTTGCTACTGATAAAACCAGCCATTGGCGCATCGTTCTACTTGGGGACTGGATAGACAAGGGTGGGAACACGCGTGAAATAGTAGAGTTTATTTTGGAAAATCGGAACTGGTTTTACCTGATCAAAGGAAATCATGAAAATTTTGTCTATAAACTATTACGTGGAGATATTAAACAAAAGGAAATTGAGCCTTCTTTACTGGAAAAATACTTCACTTCGGCTGCTGATTTAAGCGATGATGAGCAGCTATGCTCGATGTTCTTTCAGCTAGTAGAGCAATCAAAGGATTTTTATCGCTTTATTGGGTCCAGGAGCGCATCTTTTTTCTTGACTCATGCGCCGTGCAAAAACAAATATATTGGCAAACTAGATGCCTATGCGAAAAAACGCCAACGTAATTTTTATGTAGATCGTGATCGGGATATCGAACAACAGCTTGATTTCCTACAAGCAGAGAGCGCTAGCAACCATCCTTATCATGTATTTGGTCACGTAGCGTCTCAGAGCTACTACCGTCTGAAAAATAAGATTGGCCTAGATAGTGGTGCAGGGCATGGACACGCTCTAAGCTCCGTTTGGTTGGATCGTAATAGGCCCATATGTAAGCAAAGTAAAATGGATGACAGACTACTTCTCAAAGAGGCTTTACCACATCTGTTCCAATCAAGCCATTCGGACGTACAGCTTGATTCGCTGGAGGAGTGGGACAAACGCAGAATCGAGTATGTTTTGGAGCATAAAATCAATTATATCTCGGGTACAATGGCACCTGCGGATAAAGACATTCAACAGAATGAATTGGAATCGTTACAGAAGGGACTTTCGTATTTTCGCAAGCATGGTGTAGAGCAGGTCGTTTTACAGCCTAAATATATGGGGTCACGCTGCAATATTTATTTGCATCAGGATATTGAACAATGCTTTGCTGTGTCTCGAAATGGCTATAAAATTAAGCAAGTTGACGTAACGGAAATGTATGAGCAGCTTCATCAAAAGTTTTCTCCTTATATGCTTGATAAACATATCTCAACCATAATCCTAGATGGGGAACTATTGCCGTGGAAGGCGCTTGGAGAAGGGTTAATTGAAAAGGAATATAAGGTTATTGATACAGCGGTAGGGCTAGAGCTAGATTTCTTACAAGAGAACGGATTTGCAGAAGCTCTAAAAGAATTGATCGATAAGTATGATTCTACTGCATTTGAAACAGAGCGCCAGCATTTGGGCAAAAAGGAATTAGCAAAGCTATATGGGGATGCCACATATCAATCTTATAAATGGATTTCTCACGTCAAGGATACACAAATAGCCTTGGAAGAACAGAAAAAAGCTTGGCAAACCTATCATGAGCAGTTGCAGTTGTACGGAGAATCGGGAGAATTAACTTATAAGCCTTTTACGATTCTGAAAATGATCTATCAGGATGGTACGGAAGAAATCCCCGCTTGGCCTACTTCCCAGTTATTTGGATTTGTATCTTCTGATGAATATCTATTACTTGATTTGACGGAGGATCACTACCTAGAGAAGGCAACAGACTACTTTACGAAGCTTACAACCAAGCAGAGGATGGAGGGTGTTGTGATTAAACCGGAGAAATTACATGCTGGAATAGCTCCGTTTATCAAGGTTCGTAATCCAGATTATCTGACGCTGATTTATGGCTACGATTATCAATTTCCGTATCGTTATCAGAAGCTGATTAATCAAAAACAAACACGTAAAAAATTGCAGACATCGATTGCAGAATTTGAACTGGGGCAACAAATGCTACATGTTACTAACGCAGAAATTTCCCTCGAAAATGAGGCTTACAAGCAAGTGGTAGCTAATTTGCTGTTTGAGGAGAAAAAAGAGAAGGAGCTTGATCCCAGATTGTGATAGTAGGTGAACCTACGAGAATGGATAAGTTCACTTACTAATGAGGAATAAACAATAGGAATTGCTTAGTAGAAACAGAGAACATCAAAACTGTAGTCTGAAAAGGGGAGACCTTTATCTATAAGGAGAAAGGTCTCCCTTTTTTTATCTTTTATTGTCGAACTCGCTTCGCAAAATAGCAAAAATAACAGCGTCAACAAAACAGCCTTTTTCGAAAAAATATTCCTTCAGGAAACCTTCTTCTCGGAGCCCCGTTTTGGTTAAAAGTTTTCTTGATCCCTCGTTCTCTGGGTTAATAAAAGCTTCAATCCGATTCAAATTCCATTGAGAAAAACCAAAAGCAACAATCGCTTGAATTGCTTCAGACATGATTCCCTGCTGCCAATACTCAGGAGATAGCTCGTATCCAATTTCTGCCTTTGAATGCTCTTTGTTCACATTATGATATCCGCAGGTTCCAATCACTACATCGTCGGCTTTGTGTGTAATACCCCAACGAATCCCTTGCTTTGCCAAAAAGCGTTCGTTAAATAAAGAAATGATGTTTTCTGCTTGTTCTAGTTCTGTGAACGTTTCTAGGTCATAATATTTCATTACTTCATCCTTTGAGAAATAATGAAATATGGCAGGTGCATCAGAGGAGTGCAACTGACGAAGAATAAGTCTCGTTGTTTCAAGTTTCGGAAAGATTTGTACTGTATTCATTCTACCTGTTCCTCTCTTGATCATCGTTTATTCGTTTATCATTACAAATCAACTCATCTAAGTAGCTATTACTATCAGATAGTTGGAACTATTTTAACATAAGAGGAAAAATATACAATCTAATTGGGTGAAAGATGCAAAAATTGAGGAAGATTTGTTACAATCAGGTCATAAGACCACTGGCAAAAGGTGAAATCGAAGGATTTAGAAATAATAAGCAACTAGGAGAGTGAAATATGTACCAAACCATTCAAAACGTACGTGTCTGGGGAACTCCACTAGACAATGCTGTCTCGCAAGCTGTAACCTGTGCCCAGCATGGAAATGTTGTGCAGGTGCTATTGATGGCTGATCATCATAAAGGGTACTCTCAACCGGTTGGGGGAGTTGTCGTCTACGATGGGCAAATCTCTCCATCTGGAGTAGGTTATGATATAGCATGTGGAAATAAGGCGGTCCGTACTAATTTACTGTATCAGGATATCAAACAAAAAATGCCTGCTATTATGAACAAAATTGCCAAACGAATCTCCTTTGGAATGGGACGCGTGAATAATGAGAGGGTAGATCATGAGCTATTTGACGATGATAATTGGCACGTGTATAAGCAATTGGGCAAAAAAGAATACCAGTCTCTCTATTCATTGGCGCACAATCAATTAGGGACGGTAGGGAGCGGTAACCATTTTGTGGACATTTTTGTGGAAGAGGCTACGGACGCTGTTTGGATTGCAAATCACTTTGGCAGTCGTGGTTTTGGTCATAAGACAGCGAGTGGATTCCTCAATTTGGCTCACGGTCGTGGTTTTTCCGATAAGGCACCAGGAGAAAGCATGGATCAAGCTCCGACCTTGCTAGATTTGCATACAGAAATTGGTGATATGTATCTGCGAGCTATGAGCTTAGCCGGTAAGTATGCTTATGCAGGGCGCGATTATGTGATTGATCAAGTATTAAAAATTTTAGGAGCCTCTAGCACGTTTGAGGTGCACAATCATCATAATTTTGCGTGGAAGGAAATACATGACGAGAAAGAGTATGTTGTCGTACGTAAAGGGGCAACTCCTTCTGCACCTGGTCAGCTTGGATTTATCGGCGGTAGTATGGGGGATATTTCTGTAATTGTTCAAGGAAAGGATTCCCAGGAAAACAAAGATGCTTTTTACAGTACGGTGCATGGAGCAGGTAGAGTAATGAGCCGAACAGAAGCGGCAGGTCGTCTTAATTGGAAAACTCGTAAGCGTAGTGGAGGAAAGATTACGGAAGAGCAAATGCAAAAAGCCGTGCAAGATTTCGGTGTAGAGCTTCGAGGTGCAGGCCCAGATGAAAGCCCCTTTGTATATAAAAAGCTACAAGATGTCCTGCAAGCTCACACCGACACACTAGATGTTTTACATGTGTTAAAGCCTGTAGGGGTATGTATGGCAGGCTCAGACGAGCATGACCCATATAAGGATTAACAGGTAAAAGAAAAGACTGATTTTTCTTGTTACACTTTCTTTTCCCAAAGCGTTTGCTTCTTCTCTCATTTGGATATTTAATAGAGGGGGGAACAGATTTACTTGGTTCCTTGTTTTCCAGTAGCAGGAAATGGGAGGAGATATCTATGAATAACATCATTGAAACCATGCTAAACCATCGTTCTATTCGACAGTATGAGGACCGTCCGTTATCAGAAGAACAAATTACTACGATTGTCAAATGTGCACAAGCGGCCTCAACCTCCAGTTACATACAAGCTTATTCAATCATCGGAATTACAGATAAAGAGACAAAACGTCAGTTGGCTGAGCTTTGTGGTAATCAACCGTATGTAGAAACCAATGGTCACCTGTTTGTTTTTTGTGCTGATTTACACCGTCATCAAGTGATTGCAGATATGGAAGGAAAAGAGCTTACTCCAGCCATTGAAAGCACAGAAAAATTTATGGTAGCAGTGATCGATGCGACACTTGCAGCACAGAATGCGGCCCTTGCAGCAGAATCTATGGGGCTTGGCATTTGCTATATTGGTGGTTTGCGCAATCAATTGCAGGCTGTCACAGAGCTTTTACACATCCCTACTCACGTCATGCCACTCTTTGCAATGACAGTAGGCTATCCGTTACACGAATCGAGTCAGAAGCCACGTTTGCCACTTGCACATGTGTACCATCAGGAGAAATATAATCAGGATGCACACAGCTACCAACAGCAATTGCAGGAGTATAACGAGACGATCTCTAGCTACTATCAAGAACGTACACAAGGCGAACGCTCAGATACATGGACAGCGCAGATGGCCAATATGCTGTCCAAACCTGCTCGTATGTATATGAAGGAATTTGTAGAGAAGCAAGGACTGAACAAAAAGTAGGTTGTTAGGAAAGCACGTAACTAGGTAAGCATTACTACGGTAATTTGGAGGTAATCTCTTATGAAGGTGTTAGTTATCGCTGCTCATCCTACTATCGAGGAGTCAGTTGTTAATCGCGCATGGATAGAGGAAGCAAAGAAACATGTAGCGATTACGGTACATGAGCTTTATAAAGAATATCCTGACGAACAAATTCATGTGGAAGCAGAACAAAAATTATGTGAGCAGCACGACCGAATTGTTTTGCAGTTTCCGTTCTACTGGTATAGCTCGCCTTCGTTACTTAAAAAGTGGCAAGATGTAGTTCTGACCCATGGATGGGCGTACGGTACAAATGGAAACAAATTACACAATAAAGAATTAATCCTTGCGATAACAACAGGAAGTGTGGAGGAAAAATATCGTGCTGGTGGCCTGAATCAGTACTCCATGAGCGAATTATTGAAGCCTTTCCAAGCAACAAGTAATTTAATTGGTACGACATTTTTGCCTGCTTATCTTTTCCATGGGGTATATCAAGCGGATGAGCATGCTGTACAAAAGAGTGCAGAAGAGTATGTGAAATATATTGTAGCAGAACATCAGGTGTAAAGCTTGTGAGATCCAAGACGTCCTATATTTAGGTATCTTGGATCTTTTTCATGCTTCTTATTTATAACGGTATAAAGTAGCTCGAATACGGGAGCAAGCTACTATCAATCCGTTTCTTTTTTTTTATAATAGTTGGCTCGTTCGTTGAGTAAGTCTTTCCCTTTTGATACACTATGGAAATAGCCGAATAGGTAGGAAGTGAATGTGATATGCCGTCTTTTGAGAATGGAAATTATGAAGAAATTAACTATAATCATCTGGATTTACGTGAAACAGAAATCCGTAATTCTGTTTTTACCAAATGCTTATTTATTGGTACACAGTTACATGAGGTGATGACTACGGGGTGCCAGTTTATTGACTGTGATTTTTCTGGTGCCAGCTTTAATGCCTCTATACATGTGCGTTCTGCTTTTACCAATTGCCGTTTCTTTGGGGCAAATTTATTTTCAAGTAGGTTTGAAGAATGCAAAATGGTAGGTTCTGATTTTGCCAACGTGGTGTGGGATGGTATTACTATTCAAGGTGGCGATTGGTCTTATACAAATCTACGGTATGCGAATTGGTCCAAACAAAAGCTACAAGATATCAAATTAGTAGAGGCAGATTTGGCATTCGCCCGTCTGGAGAAGGCAGACCTAACAAACGCTGATTTATCTTACGCAAGCTTTGGTAACACTACTTTAAAAGGGGCAGATTTACGTGGGGCCAAGCTGGAAGGAATTGATTGGAAATCGTTTAATGTTCAAGGTGTTCGCCTCGATTTTGTGCAGGCGGTAGCGTTTACTCGCTCATACGGGGCATGTGTAGAGTGTTGATTTGCTTACTAAAAAAGGAACAGGTATCTTAAAACGTTGATATAACAATGATTTTAGCTGTATAACAGTGATTTAGATTTGAGTGTAACAGGTATAGGAATGATGGGGTGTTGACGGATTGTTGACCAAATTCATTAAACTATAACATAAAAGGATTAAAGACACCGGAAATTGATCTGGACGGATGCGGAGATTGAAATGAATACGGATTGGATACGCAAAGTAGCTTAATCAGCGTACACCCTGATTAAGCAGAAATCTAAGTAATACACGATGTAGGTACGTTCCCGTTGATAACAAAACTGCAGATCCAGTAGAACATTACTCCATGGAACGGTATGGGCTTGTTGGTGGAAGAAGCATTGAAACAGGAGATATTTATAAAAGTAGGCCCCAGCCCATTAGGATTTTATGGAGCAACTGCTTTTTGCGCCAGAACACTTAAGGAATACCGTGATAATGCTGCTACAGGTCCGATTGTGGTCTGCAAGGTGTTTCTAAAGCGAAGGGGATCAACATTTAACAAAAGAGAAATTGTGTTACAAATTACTACTTTACGCTTGTCTAAAAGGAAGACGGCCGGGTTTCGACCGACCGTCATCGCTTTTCTTATCTTTTTGTTCTACATTTACACGGGCGTACACTTCTTTTCGTTAACACTTTCAGGGCATCACGTACACTTTTAGCGAAGACCAAAGGTTTCTCAATCTTTTCATAGTGGATATACCCTAGATTAGGGTTGGTAAATAGCCAGTGGTTATGAAGGGCAGTCACCTTTATGCCATGTTCTCGAAGTCTTGAAATATACGGATTGATCTCCTCAGTGAGAATGACTGTCTCACCAAGACACAGGGCCCTATCATTCTTCTTAATGTTCTCAAAAGAATGAAATTGTGGGATCGTTAAGGCAGATTTCGACCTTCTGCCTAAAATTGTAGGTTTTATGTTGGTACGGAGGGTCTGGGCAGTACAAACACCATTGATGACTGTGGGCTCGGCTTTAAGAATTTCAGCAAATCTACGACAAAGAGGGCTAATTTTCATATTACATACCTCCTTTCCTTATGATCACTATCAAGATATGGGAGTCGAGGATTAAACCTATAGGCATTACGTGTGAGAGAAAAACCTAATTCTTGAGAAGATTTATGTAACACAATATTTCAGAAGTATAGGGGAGAAAGTCGGAAGAACATGACTGCTATTTGTGAAGTTTGCAATAAACGTGAGCATACAAGCCTTTGCGATTATGCAACAGGTACAGGGATTGTAACGAGTGTGGATTTTTAAGAATTGACGATAACGTGTGATAAAAAAATGTGCAAAGAATGTACAAAGAATGTGCTGTTAGCCTTTGGGCTAATTGTGAGGTTTGCCCTGATCATACTGAACAAGTTAAGAGAAAATTACTCCAATGCGTTAAAGGAGGAAGCCGATGAGTAGAGAGATTGACGCGAAAGAGAGGAAAAAATGATACCGTCCAAAAGCTAAATTCGGACGGTATCGGGTTAATCCTAGCAACAACGACGGCGTCTACGGAAGCAACCGCAATCGCGATCACGGTCACGGTCACGACGGCGTCTACGGAAGCAACCACAATCGCGATCGCGATCACGATCACGACGGCGACGGCGACGACAGCGACGACAGCTACAAGACATTACTCCACCCCCTCTTTATTTCATACTGTATATATAATCGAAAATAGCTGAAAATGATTGGACGAACCCTCATGGTAATACGTCTGTTTATGCGATTATTGGCTAATCTTACAATTTCCTTTAATCAAGGCCTTATGTTTCATCATGGAGAAATAAACCGTTTACCGACCATTGTGGTTTTCCTGGTTACAACAAAAAGGTGTGGATATTACGTCGTATGTGGGGGGAATGGCATGAAAGAAGCCCCCGTTAGGAGGCATCTATACAATGCTTCCGTGTGCGGGAGCATTAAAAATCAAACGAGATTTCGTATATCTTTTATACGAGGGGTTTTTGAATTAAAGTAGCAAACTCAAATTGATGTACATGCCCATCATCTAAGGTAGTAGACCCTTTAACAAAATGTATATGTTTTCCGTTTCCGACAGGTATAGCAGGACCAGTTACTATACCGACTTCATGATGATGATTTAAGAAGTCGGTATTTGAAAGTATTGCATGTACGTGGCTGTCACCAAAAGGTATGACTTCGCTAGTTACTCCTGCAAAACGGTGGTTATGTCTATCATCACCTTCTTCTGCAAGTTGTGTACTACCTAAGAACTCATGTACATGTGTTTGTACTGTCGTTGTTCTACTTTTCTTTTTTTTCGTACTCTCTGCTTTTTTGATTTTTCCTTTTCTTTTATCCACAATTATCCCTGCTTTCTGTCAAGAGATACTGCCATTTTATTAATACAGGCATGGACAAGTGTTAGATACTTGCCCTATTTTTATCATTCTGGGAACGGATATATGAAAAAAGGCACTACAGAATAAGAGCGATTATAAAAATGATAGACATATAAACAAAAAAGCCCCCTCGTCAGGGAGCCATGGATTTAGTCTAGACAACTAAAGTATACCATGAGCAGATGGTGAGGGGGAATGATTGATGAACACAATGCAAGAACTTTTAAAAGAGTATAAAGAGACAAGAAAGAGTTTGAAAAAAGCATACGCTGATCTAAGAGCAACAGAGACAGTTCTTGATGACGTGACAGAATCAGAAAGAAATTACCTCTCTGAAATGATTAGCGATGTAGAGTATGGTAATTGAATGGCTGGAAACAGGACGTAGACCAGAGATTAAACGAGGTATCGAAAGAAGAGCAGCCTATCAACGAGAATAATTAGTAGATCCTATTAGAATGCAGGCTTTTGTTTTCAGAGGAACAGCAGGCAGTCCCTGCAATCTTACAGAGTGGGAAAAAGAACAGCTAGAGGACGCGTTATGTTGCCTGTCACCAAGAGAAAAAGAGTGTTATATCCTAACTCACGGTGAAGGATTTTCACTTGAGGAAACGGCTAGATTTTTGTGTATTTCGAGAAGTAGTGTACAAACACTGGTAACGCGCGCACAAAATAAAATTGCAAATCGTGTAGTTTCAAGCCTATTCCTTGTTGGATAGGCTTTTTTTGTCATGCAAAAGCCACCTAGAAGTAGAAGGGGCAAAACAAGCTACTCGATAAATCGGGTAGTTTGTTTATCTCCAGCACATAGGGAAATAATTTTGGTGAGTTCATAACTAACTCACTCCCTGTATGGTGGGCTTTTTTGCTACCCAATACAAAGAAGAGGATGTGTAGTGTATGGGAATTGAAAGTACTTTGCAACGTCATCTATTAAATAATACGGGATTTTTTGAAGGGCACGATGGATATTCAAATATTGCTGGTAGAGCAGATGGAATGGGCTTATCTTTCGGAATCCTTCAATTTAATTTTGGAAAGAAAACTCTTCAACCCATATTGGAAAAATACATTAAATTTGAGAATAAAGAGCTTTATAGTATTTTTGGGAAAGAAAAAGGAGACATCCTTAGCGATGTAATTTTTAAATATTCTGCTCCAAATCAAGTACGTTGGGCTGAGAGTATTTCTCCACGTGGAGAAATTTTAGAAGAGTGGAAAAAGCCATTTCAAGAAATGGGACAGAGTAGAAAAAACCAAGGGTATCAACAAGAAGCTGCACAACCTTATGTTAACCGCGCTGAGTTGTTTTGTGAGAAATTTGGTATTAAAACTACTCAAGGATTAGCTTTTATTTTTGATCACATTGTACAAACGTGGGATTTTCCAGATGTAAGAGAGATTCAATACAAAATTCGTGAGAGTGAGGATAAATATCGAAAGGCTGAAGGGCGTGAGCTACCAGACGAGGACAGGTTGAGTATCATATTAGATTATATTCCTGAACGAGCTCATCAGCGCTTGCGCCGTGCCACAATTAAAGAGGGTGTAGGAAATTATCTAGGTAAGTACTACGATATTACTGATTTTGGTTATGGGATTTTATCGTATTATTCATATTTTTAAAGGAAGGGGGCTAATTAGCCTCCTTCCGTATTAGTTTTGTAAAAGCTTACTCATGTCAGGACTTTGTTTTAAGGGAGAGATAGTCTTAGTTTTTTTGAACGAGGGTAAATCTATAACATAGACTGTGTACTCGTAGCTATTGTCATCAAGAATATCAGAAATGAATAGTAAGCCTAATGTTTTTTTGTTAGGTGAGAATTGATGTTTTACATATATCTCAGATTCCTTGTGTAGAGGAAGTGTAGTAATTTCATTTTTATCTTTTTTGATTAAAAGAGTTTTACAAAGTTTAGTACCGCAAGAGTAATTTAATAGTAAAAATGCCTGATTATTATCTTCTGACAAAATAACTCCAGAGGTAGCACTTAATTCTAATTTTTTTTGTTCATCATTATCTAACGCTGAGTAAATCTTATTAAATTCTGGTATAGATTTGATTGGTATTTTTACGGTCTTTGTTTTGCTGTTATAGTCTTCAAACTTAATATTATCTAAATCTTGTATGGATAAATATTCAGGAGGTGCACCTGTTCCAACGGTAGGTTCTTCTATAGATGGAGAAGCTGTAAAGTAATTAAGAAGACCTAAAAGAATAAGCGAAAATAACCCAACTGATCTTACTTTCATCTATGATCCACCCTTCGTTTATACCAATTTTTTCAAGTATAGCATGGTAAAGGGGAAATATCCTTATGTATGTGAAATATACTTTGAAATCGAGCCTATTTGTTGCCGGATAGGCTTTTTGTCATGCAAAAGCCACCTATAAGTAGAGAAGTAAAACGGCTACCTTATAAATCGGGTGGATTTTTCTATTCATACTTGACAAATATTTTAGCCTTTTGTACTTTAACAGGGACGAAAGGTTGTGGAAGATTTGGATTTTAGCGTAAACGTGTGGCCTGTATTCGGGATGTTTGTTAAAGTGATATTATGCGTGGTTATACCAGTTTTTATAGTATCTATCCTAACCTCGCGGTTTCCTGATAACATTGGCAGGATCGCTATAAGAATAAGCATCTTTGGCGGTATTTACTTTTGTTTTAAGTATGTCATATAAGGAAAAAGTCACTCTTGATGAGTGGCTTTTTTTGTCATGCAAAAGCCACCTATATATAGAAGGGTAAAACGATGGGAGGTGCTGAATTGAAAAGTGTTTCTTTAAGTGATAAAGAAATCGAATTAATCATTAGCGCTCTTGACTATCAAAACTACGAATTTGCAACCTGTGAGGATGATTCAGGTCATTACGGCCTTAAATTAAAGCTAGAGCAACGCCTTAATCAAACACAGTAGCTACCTATATCCATCAAATGTTGTAGATTGATGCATGAAAGATATAAAAAATTAAAATATATTAAAAAATATCAATGTATTGAAAAATATTGTAAAGAAGAATATATTTGGTATGTTTACATATAAAATACTTGGAGGTGCTTTAATTGAAAAAAGTAATTTTTAGTCTTTTAACATTAGCTCTAGTTACAAGTATTTTCTCATCCGCATTTGCTACAGAAAAAATTGGAGCAACAGAAGCAACAGCAGTAAATACGTTGGCAGCGATATTCTATGATCGTGAACCAAATGATGACCCGGAACAAGCCAATCCATATATGATAGGTGGGCAAATAAATGGGGAATTGCCTATGGGTAAGGTTAGAGATAGAGATGACTGGTATACATTTACCCCTACGCGCTCGGGTAAAGTTAGTTTAGTCTTTGCTTATAGCAAAGGGGATGAGAATATTTTTCGAGTACGAGTGTATGATGAAGGGAAACGCGGCCCAAGTAGGTTACCTGGAGTAACAACAGAAGATCCAGGAGAGGTTTTACAATTTGATGTTAAAGAAGGGGAAACATACTATATATGTGTCAGCGCTGGGGCAAGAGACTCGGATTTTAAACATGATTACAATGTATATACAGAGTATATAAATTAAACTAAATAAACGAACAGAGCTACTCGATAACCGGGTAGCTTTTTGTTTTAAATAGGCGACACTTTCAGCAAATAGACAAACTCCTACTCTTTTCATTTCGCATATTTTGGAATGGATAAATTTATTCACGCCTGTTATGAAGGAGAGTAGATATGTATCGATTTGCATCCAATCCAAATCAATTGAACATTGATGGATTCTACAAAACAGGAGGGGGAGACATTCTAAAATTCGAAACTCATATATACACAAATGTACAACCGCATCAGTATAGAGTTAATGGTTTTGCGTGGTTTAGGCATCAAAATCCTAAAAAAGAATCCCCGACAATTATCATCTCCGGAGAGTGGTTACAAGCCGGGCCTTTATTAGCGTATTTACGGCATGGCATTTGGTACTTTAAAGGTAGTCATGTGAATCCAAAAGCTGAAGCAGATTTTTATTTTGATGAGCATGAGAAAAAGGTTAAGGTTGAGGTAAGATTGTATCGTTTTCCGAACTCAGAAGAACATTATACTTGGAAAGGAACAAAGATCGGCGATAGTGTGAGATAAATAGATAGATTAGTAGACCGAGCCATCCGTATATTTACAGGTGGCTTTTTGTATACGCCACTCCTGATTGTTGTATGGGGCATTACGTGCAACAATTTTATACTCCTCCTGGCCGTGACCGTAATGGCTAAAGGAGTGGATCACGGCGGAGTCCCCTGCCGAAATAAGTGGGATACATACTTGAAAATTAATCTACTAAATTAAATATAAATAGGTTGCTCGATAAATCGGATAACCTTTTTATGCTCAGCACACAGGGAAGTTTCTCGGTGAGGTCATGACTAACTCACTCCTTGTATGGTGGGCTTTTTTGCTACCAAAATATGATAAAGGGCGTGAAGTAATGTCAATTCCAAGTTATTTAGTACGTGACTTACTGCAACATTCAGGGTTTTTTGAGGGTCATTATGGCTACTCAAACTTGGCTGGTAACTTTGATGGTCAGGGTATCTCTTTTGGAATCATTCAATTTAACTTCGGACAGAGAACTCTCCAACCAGTTTTAAAACAATATATTTCAAACCATGAAAAAGAATTCTACTCTATTTTCGGAAAAGAAAAAGGAGATATCCTTAAAAAAGTAGTTTTTGAGTACGACTTTAGACAACAAGTTCAATGGGGAGCGAGTATTTCCAATCGTGGAGTAGTTATAAAGGAATGGGAGAAGCCATTCATGGAGATGGGAAGAAGTAGAAATAATCAAAAGTGCCAGGAAGATGTGGCGATGGATTTTGTTAATCGAGCTGAAGGTTTTTGTGATTCATTTGGTATTATTTCAACACAAGGTCTTGCTTTTGTTTTTGATCACGTGGTTCAAAGATGGAGTTTTAATAATATGCAACGAATTTTGCATGAAATTCGAGAAAAAGAAGACAAGTATCGTAAAGCGCATGATAATAGGTCTATGCCAGATGAAGATCGCTTGAGTATTATTTTAGAGATGCATCTCACCAATTTAAAAGACGATCTCTAATCAAACAAGGCTACGGATATTATGGAGATAAACGTTATGATATCAGTGATTTTGGGTATGGGTCATTAAATTACAGTAGTTCATTTTAAAAGTGAGAATGGGGGAATAATCCCCCATTTTTTATTTTAAAAGTTTAGTAAAATCTGGTTCCTGCTTCATCTCTAAGGTTTTCTTAATTTTGAAAGTGGGCAGATCAACTATATAGACAGTGTATGTTTTATATACCTTGTCACTATTATGGAAGTCTACATAATGAATAGTAATATAGGAAAGAGCTAAAGATTTTTTATCTGATGAAAATTGATAATCTGCAAAAAGGAATTTTTCATTTATGGGTAGTGTTGTGATTTTTTCATTCTCTTTTTTTAGTAAAAGAGAGTCACAAAGCTTAACTCCACATTGATATTTTAGGAGTAAATAGGTTGCATCCTTATTTTCTGAGAGGATCATCCCACGGGTAGCAACACCCAGTTCAGCTTTTTTTTGTTTATCATCTTCTAATTCTGAGTAAATCTCATTAAATTCTGGTATAGATTTGATTGGTATTTTCATGGTCTTTGTTGTGCTGTTATAGTCTTCAAACGTAATATTATCTAAATCTTGTATGGATAAATATTCAGGAGGTGCACCTGTTCCAACGGTAGGTTCTTCTATAGATGGAGAAGCTACAAAGTAATTAAGAAGACCTAAAAGAATAAGCGTAAATAACCCAACTGATCTTACTTTCATCTGTGGTTCACCCTCCATATATACCAAATATACCAATTTTTACAAGTATAACATGATAAAGGGTAAATATCCTTAGGTATTACTATTGAGCCTCATCAAGATCAAATTATCCTTAAATGGGGAGATATACCCAATACAGCTCAATATAAGGTTTATCAGGGGGACACTGAGTTATACAGTGGCTTAGAAAACTCCTTTATACATAATAATTTAAAATCAGGAAAAAGCTATAAGTATAAGTTAGCAGCTTTTAATTCTGACAATTCTGAGATTATAAGCACAAAATTAAATACTGAGACTTTGGAATCAGAAATAAAAAATGCAGGTCTAATTTCGCTATCTTCCAATGATAACGAAATAAATGATACTGTTGTTTCAACGATTTCCGATGGAAAAAATATAAAATTTGACTGGGATGATAACGGACAGGTAGAGGAGTATCAAATTAAGAAAAACGGAAAAATAATTGATACTGTCCAGACAAGTGAATATAGTGATGAATTGGACGGAGGAGAAGAGAAGGTTATCTATGAGTTTCTTGGTAAAATTCCACTAGATAAAGAAGAAAAGGAAAAGAGAAAAGAGAAAATACAGCATCTTTTGAAAAGTGGAGAAGCTAATGATTCCGAAATGGTTTCAAAAGGCGAAGAACTCCTCTATAATTATGTTTCAATTATTAAAATTGTAGAGAAAGAAAAAGTATCTCCGTTAGGTATTTCTTCAAATAATGATGTAGATAACGTAAAGTTAAGATATACAACTTTTATAGGTGACAAATATGTGGAAAATCCAGTACCGAATTGGTTAAGATTAACTGGAGACAAATGGGAGAGAGACGTTGAATATTTTGGTGGAGATAATAGAAATTTTGCAGTTGCCCATTCTCGTTTTAGAACCCAAGTAAATATTGAATCGGATTTTTCAGATGAAGATACAACTCTATCAAAAAAAGTGAATAGCTCAACTTTTTATGACTCTAATAAAAAATTACTAAATACCAAAAAGGCAGGTAGTAGTGGAATTAGCTTAGATGAAAGAGTTGTAAATATGGATAATATTAAATTTGATATCGAACATTCAGTTGGAATTCCATATTTAGAAGGATCTTTAAAATTTACTCCGCCAGGAATTGATTACGCTTTTACTGCAAGTCTTTATAGAGAAGACGGTGATTATAAAATTAAGGGTTGGCATGATGGGGCACCAAGTCATGAGTTCTACATATCTTTTGATGATGGTCCATACGAAGAATTATTTCAACACGATCTTTATGATTTCTTTTATTTATTCGAACTGACTCCAAAACATTATTTTAATATCTCTAATTAAACTGGAAGACTGGGGGCCCTTAAGCTTCCGGTTTTTTCACCTTAGTGAAATTAATGTATGTGAACTATTAACTAGAAAATAAAGGGGGAAGGCAATGTTACACAGAATCTTTGTTGGGGTTGTTACCGCAATACTTTTTTGCTTAGTTCTTGCAGTGTCAGAATATACACCAATGACAGCTCGTCAGCCAAATATTTATTATTTTCCTTTTATAACTCTAATGATAATCTATCTAATGTACTCCATCCCGATATTTTTGTTTATTGGAATTCCCTGCACTATCTTAATCGATTTTATTACTAATAGAATGGAAATATCGACTAAAAGTAAGCTTTATTTTTTAAATTTAGGATTATATTCTTTAGCGGGTATTTCTATAGCTTGGGTTTTCTTCGGATTAACTAGAGGGGATATTCTACAAAAAATATTTAACTATAAAGCTTATATTATATATATAGTTGGATCGCTACTTTTTTATCATATATCTCTTGTCACAATGATTATTTTTAAAAAAATGACTAAGGACACAAACTGAAGTTCTGAGTATTAATTAGATCAGCACCTACAAAGGTGTTTTTTTCTTTTACAAAACAAACTCAATAGGTGGTGGTGATAATGTAAATGGCTAGAGCAAGAAGTCCAAATAGAGAAAAAGCCGAAACAATGTATCTCGAAAGTGGCGGAAACATGCTTTTGAAAGACATTGCGGAACAACTTGGAGTAAGTGATTCACAAATACGAAAGTGGAAAAATCAAGATAAATGGGAGTCAAAACTCAATAGTAACGTTACCAAAAGAAAGGGAGCGCCCAAAGGTAATCAGAATGGTTTTGGGGCATGGTGCACCAAAGGGCAATAAGAACGGTCAGGGTAATGCTGGTGGTGGCGCCCCATCTCGGAAACCAATGCAGTAAAAACAGGAGAGTATCAAACTCTTTGGATGGATGCTCTTACATCAGAAGAAGCGGAGATACTTGATAGGATTAACCTTGATCCAATACAGCAATCGGACGAGGAAATTCGTCTGTTTACATGGCGTGAGCGTGAAATGATGCATCGCATTCGTAATGTACAGGAAGGATTAACGGAATAACAGCGTCGTGTCCCTCAGCAGAGAGTTACTACCAAGGAACCTGTGCAAATACATGATGAAAAGTCGGGTGTATCCAAGACAGTTATTCTCTCACGTAACGAGTTAGTTCACAACCGAGATTGAAGAGACAGAGTATCGGGCGATAGAGGATATCCTTTCCCTTGAAGAAGCCTTGACCAGAGTACAAGACAAAAAGTTGAAAGCTATACAGTTAAAAGCTCAGTTACTAAGCAATGGCGGAGGCACTGAGAAAGAGATTATTGTGCGGAGGTGGTCCCGTGGCTTGGGACGATTGCGGTTGCAAAGTGTATACCATCAAAAAGAAAACTATCAATCTGGTAAAGAGTCGTTTCATTCTTCTTCTCTCTATCTTTATGTATCGATTTCAACAGTAATAAACGTAATTTATAATAAAGAAAGTCGTCTCCTTAAATTTAGGAAACGACTTTTTCTTTTGCAAACCAACTTCAAGTTACGTAGAAGACATAACGGTATCTAAAAAATGTAAGAAGTGACTTTTGGGCTGACACCAAGGTACGTAAAGGACATAACGGGGTGAAACAAAAAGATGTTTCTTACCTATGTCAATTAATAGTTAACCTATTTAATTACACCTATATTTTTAATTTCAACTTGTGATTGAAAACGAATGGAGGATTTTGCAAAGATTTCTGGCCAAGGCTGATTCATCGCCTTCCATTTGTTATAGTGATAAGCTCTGACGTAAAGACCAAGACCAATTGGATCTACTTGATGTCGCTGTAGCTTTTTAATTAGTGCTGCCATTAGTTTGTTAATTTCATTCTCAATCATTGCTTCAAGCTTCCTTTTATTCCCCTTCTTCTCTAGATTCATCTGGAATGTACGTTCCGTTATATTCCCTACTACTTTTATTTCAATATCAAACTGCGGTAACCCATGTTGATAATTTGTAGTTATATTTCGCTTTTGGGGTTTAACTAATATTGAGATGTTTTTTTTGTTGGACCCTAACATCTTCACTGGAATAGTAAAAGAATACGATGCTTTTTGGTTGTTTCTTAATAAATCTAACAGCTCTGTTTCTTGTAGGTTGAGGGATGTACGATAATATCCTTTATCGTTTAAAAGTGTAATACCTAAAACTCTCAATTCTTCATTCTCTTTTTTTACTTCTGAGATAAAGGGGGTAATGCCTGGCTCAACCATCATGTAGTGGAATTTTCGCAGAGTAACTTTGGATGTAATATGTCGTAATGAAGAAGAATCAATAAGTTTTGATAGATAAATGGAAAGACGTGGCTTATTCTTTAGCTCAAAATTAACCACTTCACTAACTGGGCCATCAATAGCGATTATTCTTAGGTTTGTTGAATTTTTAGGATCTCGGTATAAAGCATCCAAATAGGGAAGTATCTCTTTACGTTGCAACAAACGTTTGCTAATTAAAAGGAGTTGTGTTTTGCCAGTACGTGTTGACCCAGCAACGACTGAATCCAAATTTGTATAAGAACGTTCAACAGTAGAAGATTGCACATCATGATGTTCCGTGTTTTTTTTTACCTCTCGACTAAAGATAGGGCTTCTTTCAAATACGATTAGATTATTATGTTCATCTAAATCAAGCCCTAATGTAACAATCAAGGTGGCATCTTCTAGTTCAATCCTGTCAGTACAGCCTGTTAAAACAACAATCAACATCCCCATGAAAAATTTATATATGATTTGTCTCATTAAATAGGCTTCCTTCTCTTAAAAAAGTGGTAGAGGATGATATAAAACCCCAGCAATACTGGAAACACATACCTAAGTATTTGCTAATATTTACTATAATTTTCACCTGAATTCTCATTTCTATGCAGGAAGTTGATAAAAGCAGTATGAAGATCATGAGTCTGCCTTGTTAAATAAATAGCATTCCGGATGAGGTGCTATAGTTTGGAAACGAGAACAATTAGCTGGTGGAAAGAGATAAAAGAGGATAGAGGCGTGAGAGAATCCGCTCGGGGAAAATAAATATGTATTTTTTTGAAAAAAGGTATTATTTTGTAAATGTGTACGGTATATTTGTTATTAGGACAAGGGTAGGTTTAAGCCTTACACCGTAGCCATGGAAATAATAATTGAAAGGATGATTAATAGTGGCGGTTATTGATGATGGTAAAGGTAATTTGGGGAACACAAATGCTACTCTAAGAAAGGAAATAAAAAATGACATTATAAACCAAATTCAGGATATTACTGAGGTTAAGAGAACGGATGATAGCATTAAAACATCTCCAAATTTCCATTTAGATTCTAAGTATCTTAAGGATGAACATCAATATAAAGTTGAAATTCAGTATAAAAACCCGCAACCAGGCCAAGGAAAAGCTACCGTTTCTTTAGTGCTTGTAAATGAAAAAGCAACAAGTGTTGAGAATTTAAGGGAAGCATTAGAGTTAAGTTTGAAAGATGGTCATAAATATAAGGTGACTTAATGTTAAATAATTGGGGTAGTGACAATGTTTCCTATCTGTTCTTAAGTCGTAATCTCCTATTACTGTTACGATTAGCTAGGTGTGAGTACAAGGGTATATCTAGTCAGTAAGTTCTCTCGTCTTATTTATAACCCAAAGCCCTGCCATGCGTTGGTGTGCGATCCACATCTGCACCAGCTCCTTAATCTTAATGGTGCAGTGCTCTTGTGAACAGTATTCTTATTCAAATATCCATATACCCTCAACTTTCATCTCTAAGGCTTGAGCTATATCTGATGCTGTCTCTAATTTAGGAATTGTCCCATTTACAATATTGCTTAAAGTAGAATTCGCAACGCTGGAAATTTCTAACTCTTCTATCAATTATCCCTAACCTAAGTAATCTACCTGAAATGGCAGAAATGAGTCATTGTCTAAGTGCAAACGCTAAAAGAGCTTGGGAGATTGCAAAACTCAAAAACCTATCTCTAGTTGCTAGTTTAACAAATGACAAAGAGTGGCAACATGAGCTATGTGCAAAGTTAGAAAAAATACAGAGCTGATATAAAATGAAGAAAATCGTCTCCTAAGAAATGAGGAAACGATTTTTTCTTTTGAAAACAAACAGGCTAATCAAACTGTATATTATAGAAGAATTAAAATGATATACACGACATGATACTGCCTCACTGGTAGATCAGGGAGCGCAAATCGGACATTTATCGCTGTTTCGGATAGCTTCAACTTCAAAAGGGATGCCGTGTCGTCGGAACTTTCTAATCAAACCAGCAGATCGGCAACACGGCACTAGATAATAAAACAATTTTTGCATGATATCACACTCATTGACGCCATTGTAGCGCGAGGAGCTGGGACAAAAAGGAGAGAACGGACAGATTTTCAGATATTCATGCAAGCCCCTCAATAAAGGAGCCTATGGTGAAATTAATGTTGATGTGAATGCATCATCCTCCTATGGTGATGCATCATCATTCTATGGTGATGAGCTCTCATGCGATGGAAATGTTCTCTGTGGGCAAACTCGTGATGCCTCATTGGGTGATGCCGATGTGCCATACTTAAAGAGCGAAAGTGATCGGCATGCCTTAAATGATGGTGCATTCTCCCCCGATGGTATTCAATAGGATCCATAAATCCATCCCCCTTCCTAACCATGATAGTTATGGTATGAGGGCAGCTTTAGAATTGTTTATCCTGAAAACAAAAATGGGTTAATGTCGGAAACGTACATGTGAAAGCATCGCTGTTACAAGCAATAGAACATAACACACAATTTGTAAATGGGGAGGAATTGAGATGTGGAAGTTACGACTTTATGACAGCTAAAAATTTTGGGCGAATGATTACGATGGAATGGAACTTCTCAGTGTCGTTGAATCAGAATCTGATTTTGAAAACAACCTTTTGATTGATGGGAAAACCTATAAAATATGCGCTATCTGTCACGTGAAGGGAAGTTCTCATGCGTTAAAAGTATCGCTAATGGTCTTGTTCGGGGAAGGGGGGTGTTGACGAATTGTTAACAAAATAGTCAATAAGCATTACAAATCATCACAATAAATCTAAAAGCAAACTTAGAAACTCAAATGTAATCACAAATAATTACACTACTATAACAGATAGAACCAAATAAACTACGCTTCCGTCATACGGGGCAAAAGTTGATTAGGAGTACCGCCACTGTCTTACCCAATCTCAATCCAGTGTGCAGTAGTGGCTTCCGAAAATTTCAGAAGTGTGACCAAATTTTTATGATCAGTGTTACAATAAGAGAGTAATGACATCATCTATAAAGCAAGGAAGTCAATCAATGAGTAGTCGTTGCTGACGCATTCCTTAACTAGCAGAAAAGAGGTAGAAGACATGGAACAAGTGCAAAACATCTTTTGTGTAGGTCGTAATTATCGTTTACATGCGGCAGAACTAGGTAATCAGGTGCCAACATCTCCATTTCTTTTTATGAAACCAACTCATGCTCAGGTGATTGCAGATGGTCAAGATATCCAATTGCCAAGTGATCAGGGGGCTATTCACTATGAAGTGGAGCTTGTCGTACATATAAATCAAGCTTATAAAAAGGGAATGAAAGCTGACGAATTAATCGATCGCGTTTCACTAGGTATTGATTTTACCATGCGAGATTTACAGGACCAATTGAAAGAAAAAAAGCTTCCTTGGCTATTGGCAAAAGGCTTCCGTAACTCAGCTATCCTTACTGCGAGCGAACCAATTAGTAGTATTACCGAGCTAGAAAAGGTTGATTTCGGCCTGTTGATAAATGGCCAGGAAGTGCAACGTGGCAATATCACAGATATGATCTTTGACATTCAGGCTCTGGTTGATTTTACAGGGGAGCATTTTGGTCTAGGAAAAGGAGATGTCCTATTCACAGGCACACCGGCAGGAGTGGGTGCGATTTCCAATGGTGACCACTTGGAGCTGGTTTTTGGGGATAAGGTGTTAGGAAGCTGTGTGATTAAACTTAGTTAATGGATAAGGTAAGAAGATAATAACGAACCTCGAACAGCATGTAAAAAGATATAGACATTTGCTTTGTGTAGTCAGCTGTGTATCTTTTAAATAAAAATCCTTTATAGCAAATGATGAGATCCCGTTCACTTTTTAATCGTGCAACGGGATTTTTTGTGGAGAGAATGGGTAAAGAAGTAGGGAAGTATTCTACCATAATGGATTACCAAATCAACATTTGTAACAATATACGTAACAGGTGACACAATCTGGTGTGATGAGATTCAACAAGCTATAGAGGAGCATCAGCCAGACGAAAGCATTGTAAATGCGGGAGGAGCAAAATTTGTAGTCGGCGATCACATCACAATGAACGAACAGGATGTTTACAACTGCTGTAAATTTGCCCCAAAAGCTACAATAATTGCGGTGCATATGGACACGATTAATTTCTGTTTGGTGACACGAGCAGATTTACGGAGTCGATTAGAAGAAGAAAAATTGCTGGATCAGGTAATGATTCCTGAGGATGGAGAGGATTGAGGTGTGGAAGTAGGAAATGAAACTGTTAGTAAATTTTGTTAAAAACGTTTAGATAGACCGTTATGTAGTAGTTAAATAACATTTTTTAGTAGTTACACCCTTGTAATTTAATAAATTATAAGTTTTTAGGAAAACTTTTTTATAAACTGTTAAAAACTTTATTACTAATTCCGATAGTAATAATAGTTAAGTAAATTTTGAACTACAATAAAGGAATAATAAACTTAGCTGGCTACAAAAAAGAGCGAAACTTTTTCACCAGTAATAACATTCTATCTTAAAGAAGTAAGCATGGGGAAGAAGTTCATTAGAAGATGAAAACACTTTCAAACGTTCTCTGAACATGTGCTACTTCGAGAAGAGTGATTATTATATTAACCTAAGCAGAGGAAGGCTAAAAACCAAAAAAACCAAAACACGGAGGTAAAGAATCATGAGAATCAATCACAACGTATCAGCATTAAACACACACCGTCTACTAGGTGTAAACACTGGCGCATCTGGTAAAAACTTGGAGAAATTGTCTTCTGGTCTTCGCATCAACCGTGCAGGTGATGACGCAGCTGGTCTAGCAATCTCCGAAAAAATGCGTGGACAAATCCGCGGTCTAGAAATGGCTTCTAAAAATGCTCAAGATGGTATCTCTTTGATCCAAACAGCTGAGGGTGCTTTGACTGAAACACACAGCATTCTACAACGTATGCGTGAACTAGCAGTTCAGGCATCTTCTGACACAAACGAAGGCGTTGACCGTCAAAAGCTACAAGCAGAGGTTGATGAATTGTCCAAAGAAATCAAACGTATTTCTACAGACACAGAGTTCAACAACCAAAAAGTATTAGATGGAACTTTTGATGACAAAACGTTCCATATCGGTTCTAACCAAGGACAAAATATTAAAATAAGCATCAATGATATGAGCAACGAGAAGCTTGGGGTAAATGGTGTTGCAAAAGAAACAACTGAAGGTGATATCACGTTTACTAACAGAAGTGCAGACGACGATTTCAAAGTTGAATTCGTAGTAGGGGCAGCAGGCTCCAGTACATCTGCTACAGTAGATAAGGATGGAAAAGTAACTGTGACTTTAGCATCTGCAGATGGTGCAAAAGTAGATGCAAAACTTGACGATGTCTTAGGAGCATTAAAAGGTGCAGGAATTGAAGCAGAAATTGCTACTGGTAAAAATGGAACAGATGCTGCAGCCGTATTAGCAGAGAAGACGATTGCCAAAGCTGCTGCTACAGATGTTGATAATACTACCGGTGTTAACATCTCCACTCAAAAAGCAGCAGACAAAGCAATCACAACAATCAACAATGCTCTGAACAAAGTATCGGAAGAGCGCTCTAAACTAGGTGCAAACCAAAATCGTCTAGAGCATACCATCAACAACTTGGGAGCAACTGCTGAGAACTTGACAGCAGCAGAATCTCGTATCCGCGACGTAGATATGGCGAAAGAAATGATGGATTTCACAAAAAATAACATTCTTACTCAAGCAGCTCAAGCAATGCTTGCACAAGCTAACCAACAACCTCAAGGCGTAATTCAATTACTTCGTTAATTAACAATGATAACTCAAAGAAGAGACCTGGCTAATCGCTAGGTCTCTTCTTTTAATTAAGAAATTTATAGCTTTAAAATAGGTAAATGTAGTAAGAGATATTAATTTACAAGTAAGGATATTCTGTACAAGATTTTTTAAGTCTCAGAATGATCTCCGAGGTTTCATAATAATGCTTACATTTACTTCCTACCAACCAAATCAATATCTACAATTGACTGTACATAAAGTTTTAAAAAACTTTTTTATAAACTGTAAACTTTTATATGGAGTTTCCGATAATAATAGTAGTCACCTAAACCACGGATGCTAATGGTAGAGTTACTACTAGCAACATTTGGGCTGACTGAAGAAGTTGCCATTTTGAAACAACATTATTTCAAAATGAAGCAACACAACATAATCTTGAACAAATGGATGGTTCAAGAAGTAAAAAACACGGAGGTAAGAATCATGAGAATCAATCACAACGTATCAGCATTAAACACACACCGTCAACTAGGTGTAAACACTGGTGCATCTGGTAAAAACCTGGAGAAATTGTCTTCTGGTCTTCGCATCAACCGTGCAGGTGATGACGCAGCTGGTCTAGCAATCTCCGAAAAAATGCGTGGACAAATCCGCGGTCTAGAAATGGCTTCTAAAAATGCTCAAGATGGTATTTCTTTGATCCAAACAGCTGAGGGTGCATTGACTGAAACACACAGCATTCTACAACGTATGCGTGAACTAGCAGTTCAAGCTTCTTCTGACACTAATGAAGGCGTTGACCGTCAAAAGCTACAAGCAGAGGTTGATGAATTGTCTAAAGAAATCAAACGTATTTCTACGGACACAGAGTTCAACAACCAAAAAGTATTGGATGGATCTTTTGAAGACAAAACGTTCCATATCGGTGCTAACCAAGGACAAAATATCAAGTTGAGCATTAACAACATGAGCAACAAAGACTTAGGTGTAAATGGTAACAAAGGTGCAGACTTAGAATTGACTGGTACGGACATTATCCTTAACAGCAAAGTTGCAGAAAACGATATTTCTATTGAATATAAAGCTTTGGGTGACAAAGATGCGGCTGAAGTTAATAAAACAACGGCTACATACGATGAAGCCAGCAAGAAAATTGTTATTACATTAGCACAAGCTGCTGGTGATAAAGCAAATCCAGGAGCAATTACTGCTACTAAACAAGATGTATTGAACGCTTTGAAAGAAACTGGAGTAGTATTTGCATCAGCTAAAAAGGATGGAACAGGTAAAGATTCAGACCTTTCTGCAAAGCTTACTGCTTTGCCAACAGCTCCTGCTGCTGATGCTTTGAAAAAAGGTACTGCTGATGATACTACCGGTGTTAACATTTCCACTCAAAAAGCAGCAGACAAAGCGATCACAACTATCAACAACGCTCTAAACAAAGTATCCGAAGAGCGCTCTAAACTAGGTGCAAACCAAAACCGTCTAGAGCACACCATCAACAACTTGGGAGCAACTGCTGAGAACCTGACAGCAGCAGAATCTCGTATCCGCGACGTTGATATGGCGAAAGAAATGATGGATTTCACAAAAAATAACATTCTTACTCAAGCAGCTCAAGCAATGCTTGCACAAGCTAACCAACAACCTCAAGGCGTACTTCAATTACTTCGTTAATTGAGTAGCTATTAGTTCAATGAGAAGAAACCTAGATATTATAGGTTTCTTCTCCCTAAATTAATTTTTTTTATAGTTACATTCCCTTTGATAATAACATTCGACTGAAAGTAGTCATTTAGGATGATTATCTAAAATTACTATGCCAGGAAGAGTGATTATTATATATAAGTCTGAGCATAGGATGGCTCAAGACTACAAAACCAAAACACGGAGGTAATATATCATGAGAATCAATCACAACGTATCAGCATTAAACACACACCGTCAACTAGGTGTAAACAGTGGCGCATCTGGTAAAAACCTAGAAAAATTGTCTTCTGGTCTTCGCATCAACCGTGCAGGTGATGACGCAGCTGGTCTAGCAATCTCCGAAAAAATGCGTGGACAAATCCGCGGTCTAGAAATGGCTTCTAAGAATGCTCAAGATGGTATCTCTTTGATCCAAACAGCAGAGGGTGCATTGACTGAAACACACAGCATCCTACAACGTATGCGTGAACTAGCAGTTCAAGCATCTTCTGACACAAACGAAGGCGTTGACCGTCAAAAGCTACAAGCAGAGGTTGATGAATTGTCCAAAGAAATCAAACGTATTTCTACAGACACAGAGTTCAACAACCAAAAAGTATTGGATGGATCTTTTGAAGATAAAACTTTCCATATCGGTGCTAACCAAGGACAAAACATTAAATTGAGCATCAACAACATGAGCAACAAAGACCTTGGTGTAAACGGACTTAAAAATGAAACAACACATGCTGAACTTGGTGTTAAGGTTACGAATCGTGATGGCGAAACAGACATTGTGATTGATGTTACTGCTAAAGCAGCCGTTGCGGTTGCAGAAACCACTGCTTCCATTGATAAAGATGGAAATGTCAAATTAACTTTAGCACAAGATGCAGCCGGTGCAGTTACAGCTACGAAAGCCGATGTATTAGAGGCATTAAAGAAAGTTGGATTAGAAGTTGAGGATGATGATACTGCTGCTGGTACAATTCCAGCTGCTGCTTTTGGAAAAACGTATACATCAGCAAAAGCAGATCCAACTAAACCAGCTCAGGTTGATGACACAAAAGGTGTTAACATCTCCACTCAAAAAGCAGCAGACAAAGCAATCACAACTATCAACAACGCTCTTAACAAAGTATCTGAAGAGCGCTCTAAACTAGGTGCAAACCAAAACCGTCTAGAGCATACCATCAACAACTTGGGAGCAACTGCTGAGAACCTGACAGCAGCAGAATCCCGTATCCGTGACGTTGATATGGCGAAAGAAATGATGGACTTCACGAAAAACAACATCTTGACTCAAGCAGCTCAAGCAATGCTTGCACAAGCTAACCAACAACCTCAAGGCGTACTTCAATTACTTCGTTAATTGATCGTCTATATAGACAAAAGAGACCTGGCCTCGCGCTGGGTCTTTTTTTGTTTATAAGACCAAAGTCCTCCATTGAGTTATCATCAAACTTTCATTGAAAGTCGAATGTCCAATATCTTACAATTGAGAAGGTGGTGTAATTTTACATCATCCAAAAAGATACAGATTTCTCTTGTAAGAAGGGGGCACATTATGAAAGCAATACATGTATTTGTAGTATTCATTGCCGTCTCACTATTAGTAATAGGCTGTAGTACATCCAAACAAGCAAGCAAGGAAGCTACCATCCCAGTTACAGAAGCTGAAAAAGGAAAAGACACGTCGGAAGGAATGAAGCCAGAAAAGGAAAGCGCAAGCAAAACAAAAAATGAGAAGACACTTGCTTTAGAGACAACAAGTGAATCAACCTCAGACGAATCTACAGAAAATTCTACAGAGAAAACTTCGGATAAATCCACAGATAAGCCCACACAACCTCTCGATCCGAAAAAACACAAGCTACTCCTCGCTATAAAAGAACAGGCTGAGAAAGGTAAACTGAAAGGTATTACGACTTCATTAGGAACTGCTTACAAAGAGATAGAGAAAACCTACGGAAAGCCTAAAAGCATTTCAAATGATGAATGCTGGACTTATAGTTATGACCACCCCAAGACCACAGCCGATTTCTATTATGACCATGATTCTTGCGGAGAAGAATTAAATCAGGTCAAGCCAACTACCAAATTGAACCGAATAACTGTCGAATCAGCCTATTACGATGTCAAGCTTACAGAAAATGATATTAGAAAAGGCTTAGGTGAACCAACTAATGCTTATGATAATGAAGCCTATGGCGGTTATGATATGTATTATAATGTAGGAAAATATCAAATTTTCATAAAAGTAGACAATAATTCTCCAGATCGCAGCGTAAGTACTATTTCGGTTAGAACCCCCCTTGATTTTGATAAGTAAAAAAATTAGGAATAAAAGCCGGGTGTGTAGTAAAACAGCCCGGCTACTTTTTTGAAATTATGTAAACTTTTTGGGGGAAATACCCTGATACTTCAAGGAAAAATCTTTCTGTGGTAGTGAATAAAAATTGGTAATTCCACTAGATCACTCATATGAGTACGCCATTGTCACATTTTCCCACCATTTAAGATCCCTAATATGTCTACATCAAAAAATACAATTCCTCTTTATATTAATAGTAAGGAAAAGATAAAAACTTTGTTTTATTAATGTCCATAGCTTTTTTATGGGCAGATGCCGATCTCTTTTTTATCTGCCCCTACCAGATCATTTTTTGATGGGCCTAAAATCTGTGGATAACCTACCCATAAAAATTCTATTAGCCTTTTTTAATGAGTTAGGATGTTGCCCATAGGAATTTAATGGGCTACCCATAAAAATTTGTTTATTGAAAAAAACAAAAGTAAGTAGAGAATCATTACTCATTTTCATCTATACATGCCACAAAAGTTATTTTTTCATAGAAATGAGACACATTGTGGAGAGCCTCCATAATTAATTCCCGATAACGACTGGATAACCAATCCCGATGAAAGGTGTTTTTGGCGTAGATGATAAGCTCCTTTTCTCTTGTGATACAGAATGTATCGGCATACCAGGTTTTAAAAGAGTTAATCGTTAGCCGTTGCTGGATATAAGTCAGGACGCTAATCCATAGTTTTTCATCTGCTATACTCCTTTGATCCATAATAGTTGTAATCTTCTTTTTAGCATACAAGATACGTTCAGCAGGTGAGAAGTTAATGGGGAGCCTACCAAGCTTGCCTTTTTCACGTAATTTCTCGAAATCATTGGTGTAATCATAACTTTCAGCAAGCTCAATATGAGCAACCTCCATTACTTGTTCAATGTATTGATCGTGCATGGTTTGAAAGGGCTTGGGTAAATTTTCAACTAACTCTTTACTTAGAATGGGAATTGTACGTCTTACTTTATAGATAATCCCACAATCATTATTATTTTCCTCAGGATTTTGTAACCAAAATCTAAATATAAAGCCGTGTTGTTCAAGAACGTCCATATATTTATTTAATGTCGTGGTTGTAATCTGCATTTTTAAGGCGATAGTAGGTAAATCAGGAAAGCAGTAATCCTTGTCTCCATAGCAATATCTTGTAAGATGAATATAAAGAGAAGTAGCTGTTGCTCCCATCACAGCACCCCAGAAGTCCAAAAAATAATTACTTATCGTAGTAAATCCTTTGTTATCAATTGGTAGATTTACCCCTAGTTTTTCCAGGCGAAGAGTCTGAAAATCTTGATAGGTGTAATAGACCCGTTGTAAAACTTCTTGATCATACGTCTGCTCAACAGGCTTTCCTTTGACCATTCTTATCCGTGAGACAGGTTTTTTTATTCCTGTTTTTTCAATTCGATAATACGTTAATTGTTTCAGATTAAGATGTTTCTTTTTTTTCATAGAATGAATCCTCTCTATAGAAAAGAAGTAGCAGTCATATTGAATAGACGATGACTGAGTTTGTGTTTCATTGAATAAATTTACTTGCTAATGAAATCTTTTATATAAAGAATGTCCCTCTCTTTTAACTTGGAAAGAGAGGGTTTTGTATTTGCTGAGCATACTGTCTGTTGTGAATGTACTAATTGGAATAGGCAGTCTATTTATTTGAACACAGATTGTTGTTATCAATGCCTGCTATTCACTTATATTGATTTGGAAACCATCTTTGAGAATAGGAGATGAGCATATTGTTAGACAACCTGTTTACACAAATTACGTCCAGCTTCGGACGAGATACCTATTTCATGGGACTGGCTTTCCGATTCAAAAAAGGTATTGTGGTGATAGATATATACGAAAATAGTCAACAAGAAGAGGGATACACAATAGAATTTGTTAGTTTTATAGAACATGAACCGCCAGTATTTGTAATCGTAAAAAGCAAAAAGGAGCTTTATATCGTTATCCAAGAACTTGCTTTGTAACCTTTTTATTTATTACGTTTTGTTCCTTACTTTTATAGTAGTGGTCCTATCTTCAAGAAAGGTTGCGAAACTTTTCATTTTCGTTTTGTAAGAGGAGTGGCAACAGCCAAACGAGTATAGGAGAATGTCAGATTTGATGAACACCCGTAAGTAGATATGATAGAAAAGAAATTAGGATTAGAAGATTGTTAGTAGAATTGGGTGGATAACAAATGCAAGAATTAATGAGATGTGTACAGTGTGGTTTTCGCTATGTAACGGAAAAGGCAAAACAAAATTATCTAGCAGAAGGATTTTCAGGGCAACCCCAAACATGCTTGCATTGTTTGGGGGAGAGAACAGGAAAAGTAATGAATGTTCATGGAAATCTTGTATTTCCTCATGAAGTTGAGTCATCTAATAAACAAATGTATATTCCTAAAACGGTTATTGAGGGATGTCGACCTTGCATGAAAAGAAGAGGACTTCTTTAGGATTTCTCCGTTGTATAATAGATCGTTTGGAGTGGGAGTTTCGTTAACAACGTTATCAGTTAGATATGATAGAAAAGACAAATAGAAAAAAGCTCTGTTTCAATACGCAGGTTAGTTAAACGCTGGACTGCTTTAACTTATATTGTGATACGAACCATGAAAAAGATGATGGGGTTTAGTAGTATCAAAGTGTTTCGTATCTATACGCATATGTTACGAGTTACTCGTCAGTGAACTATGATTTTCATGATTTGGCTAAGAATTGATGAAATCAGAAATTTTCAAGAGTTACGGTTATTCAAAAAGCGTAAAGGAACACGTAATTACTACAACCATTGTTTTGAGAAGATTAGAGGAGGGTTTTATACATGAGTACAACGAAGAATAAGAAAATGTTAATTAAGGGTGCAGGTAAATTTATGGCAAAAATACCCAATTGTGATGAATTAATCACAATTGGTACGTTGAACAACATGCGCTTAGATATTCAACTTGACATGCAAGATATTGAAGGTGGAGATTCCAGCGTTGCTCTGGATACCCTTTTACGGAAAAAGACTATCGATATCACTGCCGAGGATGCAAAATTTGACTTGAACCTTGTGCGTTTGGCCCTTGGTTCCAAATTACGAGAAGGTGTAAGTGGCGCCACATATAAAATGGTGACAGAGACCGTACAGGTTCCTTCTTCCGCACCTTATCAGGGTACACTTTCTGAATCCTCCGTATCGAGTCCCGGCCATAAAGCGTATGAGAGCACCATTAACGGAACTGACCTAACATCGAATGTAACACTTGCAGGTAAAACAATCACTTTTGATGACTCTCTTGCAGGTAAAACCGTGGTGATCGTGTATCCAGTTGCATTGAGTGGAGTTTCTTATGATGAGGATGGTTTTGTTTGGGTATTAGAAGAGAAGAATACGGTAAAAGAGACAGCTGGTAAATTCGAAGTTGATCTTGTTTTTGGAGCTGCCCTGCATAAAGATCCACAAATTTCTGTTCGTACATTGAAAGGAAACAAACTTTTAAAGAAAACGACAAGTGCTGCTCCAAAAGAAAATCAGTACACAGTAAATGGCGGCACGTTATCTTTCCATTCTTCCTTAAAAGATGTAGATATTTACGTAAACTACAAACGTAACGAAGTAGTAGATGTGTTGGATATTAGTACGAAGGATATGCCACTTACTGTTCATGTTATTCATGATGGTCAATTTGAACAAAAAGACGGGTCTATCCAGGGCTATCAAACAGAATTATACTTGTGCCGCGTGAAATCAAACTTTACGGTGGATGCACAACGTCAACAGGCTTCTACACATAGTGTAACCTTGACTGTTATTGATCCTGATCGTGTAGACGGAAAGCTCGGAACTATCAAACGATACGAAGCCCAAAGTGCTAATGCTAAAAATCTTTGCTAGAAAGGGACCCCTCTAGGAGGGGTTCTTTCCATAATCATGTTCGAAATCGCTCATAAGTACTTAGAATGACAGCATAGGTAGCTATCTGGTTACCCCCGCCATTTAGCTTACCTATGTCTTACATCAAATGGGGGAAATTACAAGTGGGGGTGTCACTGTTTTGAGTGATCGAAATTTTGCGATTCCAAAAAATAATGAGATGACAACGGAACAAGCAATTCAACAAGAGGTCGCAAGTCAAGTCCAAGAGCAACAAGGAAATCCAATATCTGAGGAAGAGTCATCCAAGGTACTAAGTGAAGAAGAGGCGTCCATACGTGAAAAGGTTTTTTTTGAGGAGGACGAAAAGGTTAGGTTGCGAGATGGTAAGACGTATTCTATACCTCCCCTTGGTATTAGGGATGCCAGAAAGCTGATGAAATTGTTAAATACAATTGATTCAGGAATCATTATTGCCAATTTAATTCCAGAGTCAGAGCTAGACGATGATCGCTATGAGGAATTATTAAAGGTACTCTTAATGGCGTTTAAACCCTATTATAAACACGTGGATACGGAGTACTTGGCTGATTATGTAGACCTAGAGACTGCCAAGAGGATCATTGATGCAATGATTGGATTAAATGGATTAAAAAAGTCAATGTAACCACTGAGGAAGAAGATGAGGAGTATAAGAAACGAGCTCCTATCAATTGGGCTGATATTTTTTTCAAGCTGGCCCATTATTGTCATCTGGATAAATATCAGGTTTGGCAGCTGACATTGCCTCAGTTGGGGTTTTATTTAGAGCAATGCAATGAACATATCGAATTCACTGTGAAAGTTTCAACCATGTCCTTTGGAAGCCTGTTTGGAGGAGGTTTATCTTCTAAGGATCAATCACAAGGACAGATCGAGACTAGACCAGATGGGACTGGGACTTACATGGATGGCTATAAAGTAGCAGATGAAACAGATATGGAATGGCTTGCCAACGTTTTGGGTTAATACATACTCCTGCTCTGCTCCTGTATGGAGGGGCAGGAGTTTTATTTTATAAGGCAGGTGAGACGATGAATAATGAGATGAGAGCTACCTTTGCATCTGAGTTACGCACTTCCATCCAAAGCTCCATTCAATATGGGAAGGAGTTAGAGAAACTTGACTCACGATATGGAAAATTGGTGACTCGGATAAGTACCGCACATAATTCAATACGTTCCTTTCACAAAGAAGTAAACAGAGACAGCGGAAGAAAACTAGACCAACAGCTGAATCAAGGAGGTAACTCCATGCCCATTATCAAGGGTGTTGGACAGAGGACTGGAACAATCACTCAGAGGATGCCAGAAATACAATCACTGATGCAAAGAGTCTCAGACGAGGTTCAAGGAAAAGTAAAACGAGGCATTCAGCATCAATTGCAGGAGTTAGTAGAAAGCATTGAAACTCTAGATATTAAATCGAGCCCTAGGCTAAAAAAACACCTCATTAGTCAAATCAATTTAATCAACAAAAGGCTGATCAAAAAGATCAGGGAACAATTCGATCTCCAAGTGGAGCATCTACTGCAAGAATTTGGGACAAGCGCTGGGCGCATACAGAGCCATAATCGCGCTTTGCCACCTTTCCTCTCTTCTCCTGTAATGTTACGTTCAGCAGAGAATGGTGTAACAGGCTCAGGTATAACAGCATCAGGTAAGAAAGCTAGCGTTTCTCCAGCATCAGATGAGAAGGGGACCGCTGCTAGTGTAGTGACGGCTATCAGTGCTCAAAATGCTGCTATTACTTCTATTCGTAATAACTTAGCGGTAAGTGGAGCTAAAGACCCTTCCTCACTTCTCTACCAAGCTATCGATATTTTTAATCATATTCAACAGGAAGAGATCAAGTTATACCGCAGTCTATCTTTACTCAAAGATTATCGAGTCGATCCCACAAACTCTCAAAGCCCGGTTGATCAGGGAAAAGTATCGAGTGCTATTGAAGGTATTAAAGGCTTTGTTCGTGAACAATCTGCTTTTTATGGTCTGCCCTTTAAGCAGCTTTTTGAAGTAGCCTCCATTGGCGGTAAATCACTTAATGAACCAGCCGAAATCAAGAAGCTAGTGCAACAGGTAGCACAAATCAAGACAATAGACCCTTCTACTGATACGAAAGCAGTAGCTAGCGGTTTGTTGGCGACTAAAGATAAGCTCGGGATATCCATGCAAGAAATGGATGATAAGATCGTTCGTTCCATTGCTTCCGTAACCCAAATGGGAGCGGCAAACAGTGAACAAATTTTGCAGATAATCAATAAATCTGGTAATACTTTTAGATCGAAAACAGACGCAGATATGCTCGTAGGGCTCTCTGCTGCGTCGATTCAAACAAATACAAATCTCGGAACCTATGAAAAAATCCTGAAGCGCTTTGAAAGTGACAAAGGAAGGGATAAAGCGAAAGAGTTGGGCGTCAAAACAGAAGAGATGGATCCAACAACTGGTGGAACTAAAAAAAGAAGTGCAGAGTCAATGTATAAGGATTTTGCGGATATGCTCTCTTCCTTACGTAATAGTGCTGAACGAGATAAGCTTATCGATTCTTTTTTTGGTACAAAAGAAGGCGGAAAAGGTGGCGCCAGTCAGGAAGCCCTTTTAGCTAAAACACATGCAGAGTTTATTAGTAAGATGCAAGGCTTTGATCAGTCTAAATTTGAAGGAATGCTTCAACAGTCCTTGCAAAATCCTTCTGTTAATATGAATCGGGTTAATTCAAGTTTAGAAGTAGCCTTGGATGCATTAGTTACCGAGTTGACTCCATCTATCAATAAGGTTTCTTATATGCTCATGAATATGGCGGATGGGGTTTCAAAGAATATTCATATTTTTGCTAGTCTAGCAGATGTTCTGTCTAACGCATTGCTTGGTCTTACACTTATGAAAGGCATCAAGTGGGGATGGCAAAAATCAGGAATTCCTGAGAACTGGGAAGAGCAAAGAGAGCGTACTGCTTTTTCCAATCGTATGAAAGGAATGGCGTCAGATCCTGTATTAACGAGTATTATTGGTAATGACTTAAAGGGAAATAATAGTAAACTGCGCCAGCAAGCAACAGATTTACAAGGGAATGAAACCTTTTTAAAACGAATGCAAGAATTTAATTCCATGAGTAAAGCCCAGCACGAGCATTTTAAAAAATATGTAGCCAACTCAGGACATAGGGTAAATGATTTTCCTACTTTTTTTACAATGATGGAGGAATCAAAAAACTGGAAAGAAAAAGGGAAGGTTTCGTATCAAGAAAGATTTAATCGGAATCGGACTTATGCCAATCGATTGAAAACGAACCCTGATTCTAATAAACTTATTCAGCCTACGTTCTTGAATACCTTGCTAACAAGTACAACGGATCGTACTACCTATGTGCAAAAAATGAGTTCAAATACAGGGTTTAAAAGCGTTGCTTCACGCATGGGTGCAATGAGTCAAACTGAATTTGATGGTTTTGAGAAACATCTTCAGGAATTGCGCAGGAATGGTTCTCCAGCGATAAATAGCATTACGAGCCTAAATCAAGCGTTAGATAGTTATCAGAATTCATTAAGGCAAAGCTCAGCAGTTACGCGCAACTCGTCTGCCACATATTTAGAACTATCCCATGCGATGCGTAGTATGAATGAACAAGCTAATCAAAACAAAATGGGTGACAAGTTTAAGAACTTCCTAAGTGAAACATCCGATCTAGCTAGGGGAGCAGGGGGAGCAATCGGTGGTTTAACAGCTAACATTTTCAAGATGGGTGCTCAGCTTGTAGCCATGCTGGCTCTAGCACAAGCTGCCAAGACAGTAGCCATGAACATGACGACAACAGAGGATCAGCGTCAATTAATGAGTGCTGAAAAACAAGAGCAAGACATGGTAGGTGTGGCGAACACATTAAGAGTGGCTGGAGATAATGGGATTTGGAGTTTGCCTAACATTGGTAATACTCTTTATCTCATGTATGGAAGCTTTATGAACGGTGTTAGTCGATTCTTTGGGGGAGAAGATACACATCTAGGAGTAGGACATGCGAAAGAAATGATGGATGGGGTCCGCGAAATGTACAATAAACGGGGAGCGAACCTCAAAAATAATGAAGATCTAGCCAACTACCTAAGAGATAATGATATTTCCCAAGAGGAAGCCGTGAATGCTTGGTCTGAAGAGAGTGGAAGGAAAAAGGAAATTCAGGAAAAGAAAAAACAAGCTTTTATAAAACAATATGAACGGACACAGCTTGAAAATAAAGAAAAAGCTTTGCTTCAAGAAGATGCCAAAAAAAGCTACGATGAAAAGTACAAAAATGGACTTTTATCCAACATTACGGCAGATGAAGCGAAGACTAGGCTAAAAGAAGGCTTCTCAGAGGCTCAGAAAAAAAACGAGGAAGAGAGCTTACAGGCCGAATTGGATGGTGTGGCTACCGATAGCAAAGCCTTCATTGATATGAAGGAAGGACAGATAAAAAGATTAGAAGAGGTATTACAACGTGAATTGGGAATCTTTGATAGGTATATTGAGGAATCTAAGAAGCACTTGCAAAGCATACAGGATAAAAATTCTGACGAATACAAGGAAGAAGAAAAGCGCTATAAACAATTAGTAGATGATCGAAAAAGTACAGAGAGAGAAGGTAAAAGGCAGGTAGATATAGACAGAAAAGCTGAACAGCAGAGACAATTTCAAACGAAGTTTTCTTCTGTACAAAAAGGGCTACAGCAGGCAGAACAAGTCGCTCAAGCCAAAGAATTGATGGTTGCCATTAACATGGACAGACAGTCGAAGGCTTATATTGGTGCATTACAAAAAATTACAAATTCAAAAATTAGCGACTTGAGAGTAAGACTTGCCGAATTAAAGGCGATCGAGGCAAAGGGTGATCAAAAGGACGAGATAGCCTCTGCTATTCGTGACGTGGAAAATAGTATTTCTAGTGAGCAACTTCGCTATAAGGACCTATCATTATCAAAAATTGGAATTGAGCGTATTGATTTAGAAGAGAAAGCAGGAGATCGTGAAAATACTTATCTGGCTGAAAAGCTAAGACGGGGAGGTGCATCAGATGATTCCCCTGGAATGAGGGCGCTACGTATTGCTTCTGCTAAACAAGAAGTTCAGGACATAAATAAGCTAATTGGGCAATACAAGAAGGATATGGTTGGAAAGAGTCCGGAAGAACAGAAGAAGTATATGCAAGAAATTCGAGATTTGACGAAACAATCACTACAGGCTCAGCTAGGTATTCTTGATGAAGTGAAATCGCCTGTAGGCACCTTTAATTTGCCAGACGGTGTAACAGCCATGAGTCGTTATGAATATTTGACTCGAGGAAATACGCACCAGTCCTTTACAGTTGGTTCAGGTGATGTAACGGTAAATATCGCATTGCCTAATGTATCCAACAATACTACTGAGGCACAATTAACAGCGATTGGCAATGGAATAGGCCGTGGATTATTCTCTGGTCGAGTAGGTAGCATTCGAGATCAAATGCTGATGGGGACTGCTGCTTATCGTTCAAGTTATCCGTAATATTTCGTTATGAAAATGACGCCCTACCTTATATTGAGGTAGGGTATTTCTTTTCGTATGGAACGAGTTTCCTGAATTCTAATCCTAATCCAAGTCTAAAAGCTCTAACAAGGAGGTAGTAACGTGACCCAACAAAACAGCTTTCATTCAGAAGATTACATATATAAAAAGCGTCTCTTTTATGATAATGGCATACGTTTTACCGAGGTAAAAGCAAAGCTTATCAATGATTACAAACCACCTTCTCCTAGTCTAAAAACACATGTAAATCAGACACTGTCGTCTTCTGCTGGATTGATCAGTCATGGAACCTCTCATTATACGACGACGCTTACTTTATTGTTTTACAGTAAAAAGGAATTTGCTGACTGGTTACAGTTTAGTGGAGCTAAGCATCGTTACTATGATGAAAAAGGAACGATTTATGTCGGGATTCTTACAGGGGAACCAGACATTAACACAGCTGAAATGGAAACGAAGTATATTGTGACAATTGGACTCTCTCTTATCCGTAAACAAGAGCATGAGTACCGATATATAAATCAATTTATTGATATGGAGAAGCATTGGGCAAAAACATATGTTGACGAAATGCAACAGAGAGGATTAATCGCTAACTATGAAGATGATGGTGAAGCGGTTTCTTATTTCCGACCTGACAAAGTATGTACACGAGCAGAAGGAATCACCTTTTTGATGAGGACATACCGTCATATTGATCGGATTCTAAGGGGGTATTAATGGTGCGGCGTTGGATTGATATTGATCCACTAGATTGGTTTTATCGAGACTTATTGGAAGCTACTCGTCTTCATTTGGATGGTGAGGGCACACAAAGCTTTATCGATGGGATGTATTATGATGCTTTCGAGAAGGGCTATGAGCGCATGGTCAAGCGCTTTGTTACCGTGGATGGGCAACAGGAGTTTCTCGTACCTGATTATAAGGTACATGATGATAACCCTATTTTTGTGATCGTACATGGTATTGAGGTTGAGCCAGAGAAGGTGGAAAATGGAAAAATCACGATGTCGAATCCGATGTCAGGGGGAATTGAGGTCGTCTGCATTGCTTTTGGAAAGCCTAAATATAAACAAGTAGGCTGTGTAAATACCCCTTTTAGTACCTGCGGAGAAAATGATGTTCACATGCCATCTGCGGATCTAATGAAAAAATCCCAATATACGTTTAGCTTACGCTTAAAGCCGGAAGCTTGTACGGTACTAGGTGTGAAGCTAAAACGCAAGCTAGTAGATATTCAATCAGGCGACAATCCAGAACAGAAAATTAAAGAAGTTATTGGATTTAATCGGGATGTATTTGTTATACATGCAGGACGAGTTTATCTACCATACATGTATAATGGCTATCCAGCAAAAGTGACGTATAACTACAAGGTAGGTGGGAAATTCAAAACCACGACAGACACAGTGATTGTAGAGTCAGGATGTGTACGTTATAATGATCGATTTTTTCCAAAAGTCCAATTGAGAAGATTTGAATTTATGGTTTTTCTACAGCGAATGAGAAGAAGCTTTTACAATCGATTTACAGATAAGGAGTACAAGCCTAATCCATCTCCAACTCGTTACATCACCGATCGGGATACCTTTTCTGGAAAGTGGTACGAGACGGATGTGATTGATATTTTAGAGGAAAGATTTTTGGACGGATGCTATGCATTTCCATTATATGAGGATGAACGTTTTGAACCCGAAGAATGTATAACTCGTGCCGAAGCAATCGTTTTTCTCAATCGTTTCATTGAATGGGCAATAGAAAGGTTTAGGTAGGTGATGCAAAATGGCTTTTGTAAGTGATGTGAACTATCCTTCCTCCAGAATACTGGAATCTATTATGAGACGGGTAAGTGCGTATGGTACACAACCACGTGTAATTATTGAGCTAGATAAGATGTCATACGTGCCTGGATTTCGGCAAAAATATGATGCCGTACAGTACGTGTATGATTCAGTTGTAGGAAATATGCTGTCCATCGATGGGATTACCCAATTGACTAACGAAACAGATGGTACACCAATTAACGCCCCGACCGAACTGATTAATACAAGTATGTCAATGCCGATTTTGTCAAGCAGAACGATGAAAGGTAAGACGAATGACAATACTCATATAAATGGGATGCTGATTACAGATTGGCATGACTCCGATCCAAGGTGTTCCCGAAAAAGGCATAAAGGGATCGATTTGGACTGTGAAAAAGGAGACTATATACATGCGGTATGGGGAGGTCGTGTTGTTCAAGCTGGATGGTTAAATGGTTACGGTGCCGCTGTGTACATTGATCACGGAAACGGTTGGTCTACTCGTTATGCTCATATGAAACCGAAACATTTGTTAGTTACGAAAGGGGAAACGGTTCATGCAGGTCAACCTATTGGGATTGGCTGGAATTCGGGACTCGTGATTAAAGGAGGGGGAGGTGACGGTTCCCATCTCCACTTTGAGGTGCGACAGAATGGTCATGATCTAAATCCAGAGCCATTCCTACGAGGGGAAAAGGTGATTCAGGCACCAGCACGTATTCATTCAACAACACAAAAAAACTTGCAATCAGCAGGCTCATCTGTCGAGTATTCGATGGAAGCGACTGCGTATCATGCAAAATGTACGGGGTGTACAGGTACCACAAAAGGGGGAACAGATGTTAGTGTCTGGAAAAATGATAAAATCATCGCTGTTGATCCCTCTATCATACCTCTTAAGAGTAAAGTAGAAGTTATTGTCGATGGTGTTAGCTGGGGAGAATACCTTGCAGATGACATTGGAGGAGCGATCAAGGGTAACAAGATTGATATTTTAATGGAGAACGATCAAAAGTGCAGGACATTTGGAAGAAAACAAGTTCTGGTTCGGGTAAAGAGCTGGGGAGATGGTAGGGTACGCAATTCAGATGGACAGATTAATCACACCATTTCCACCTATCAATTTAATCGGACAACAGAAAAGATTTCTTATCATAAGGACTTTACCGTGAAAAAGACGGCATTAGATCCTACTAAGTATACAGAGGTAGTGGGTGCTGAGCAGTATATCGATTACGATTCTCACAATAAATCCTGTCATCTCTTTGGATTTAAGAAAACGAATGCAGCTGGACAGGTTAAAAAATTCACCTTTGAGCACGACTGGTTTAAAGCGGGTAGTTTAGGCTGGGCGTACATGGCTAATATGGAATTAGAAGATGTGGTTCAGGTCAAGGTAGATGGAGTCGTAGTAGTTACGATTAAGGGGATGAATGCCAAGTATGGGATAGCATATCCACCATCTATCCCCGTTCCAAAAGGAAAACACAAAATCGAGTTTTCCTTATCAAATCCTTCCAAAGCTTCTACAGGTCGTTTCGGCATTCTTTTCTTAAAAGCACGTGAGTTCGATGTGGAATCTATTAACAGGAAAACGGTTTGGGATTACGAAGATACGATGAGCTCCGCGAAGAACTGGCTTACCTATCAACAAGCAGATGTTAAAGATAATGGTGATTATCAAACCATCACGACCAAGGGTAAGGAAGCAGGTCTAGAGCGAGTGGGACGAGTGAAAAGCTTCCCATTTACAATGCAATTTAAGGTCAAGCTTGACACAAATTCCCAAGGGAGGGTATATATCTCCGATGGAAAAAAAGTATATCAGATGGATATTACCGATGAAGGGATCGGCACCAATGGTGGAACGTATAAAATAGACAACAAAAAGGATTTTGTGGAGTATGTTGTCGTTTGTCACAATGAAACAGATATGGATGTGTACGTTAAGAAGCTACTCCCTGATGATAAAGAAAAGTGGGAAAATACGGGAGTGCGTGGAACGGCTGTTCCATATGGGACAAACCGTATTTTGTTTGCTGTTACAAAAGGAGCACTTCACCTGACTGATGTGAAGTATGCATTTAATAATTATGCTATTGAACAGTTTGCTACCCACATTGAGAATATGTACAAAGAAAAATGGTATGAGGTAGGGAGTTTTCAATATGAGGATTCGTTCCTATTAGAGAATGACATCATGTCATGGGAAGTGAACTCTCATCTAGATACCTCCTCTACGACTGCTGCTATCACGCTTAATAACGCAACAGGCCAATATTCTCCTACATTTGAGAGAAATACCCTTTTTCCTGATACCTATAAAAATCTTCCGTCTCCCTATTCTTATTGGGAGGAAGGAGAAATGCGCCATTTGATTAGTGAAGGGACGCCTATCCGAATCTATGCTGGCTATGGGGAAGATGTGGTTCGTGTTTTTACAGGACTGATTAAGGGAGAAATTGAAGAGGACGCCGAGGCTAAAACCATCACCTTTCATTGTGTTGATAGATACGATGTCTTAGAAGAATTTGTATTTTATAAACCGATGTCCTATCCACCAGAAGAAGCATATGCAGGTGATGGAGGAGCATTTGCATGGTTAAAATCTAGTATTGTAGAAGATATCGCTGTTACAGCTGGATTAAGCAATTGGCGTATTTATTATGAAGATACGAAATATCCCGATTATGAAATTGAGGATACGGTCTACATTGATGTCAATAAAGGTAAGAACACCTTTATGAAATTTAACAGGGAGACAAGTGAATTAGAGGCAGTAACTCAAGAAAGCGTGAAAACAGTGGGGGGATGGCAAAATCCATTTGTTGCGTCTGTCACCTTCCAAGCAGGGACCAGAGCGGCAGATGCTATTCAGTCATTGCTACAAGATATGCCCTATAGAGCCTACTGTGATCGATATGGAACCTTTCATGTGAAACGTCTCTCCTTTCTGGATGTCCCCCAATGGCAAATGATAGATTCAGCAAAATGGGAGTTTGCCAATAATAACAACTTACTAGAAATGACCTCCTCTACGGATTATTCACGTATTCGGAATCACTTGATGATTTCGGGTTCAGCAGGTTCAGTGGAGCATTTTTTTGATAAGGGTTTATTAGTGGCCACAAAAGGAAGTATTCGAACAGCAGGTATGCATATGCCTTGGATTGAGGAAAAGGATGGGGCTACCATGCGTGGGCTTAAAGAAGAGATTGCCAATAAGATTTTCTTTGATATGAAACGCCAAGCTCGAACAAAAAACGTAGTAGTCAAAGGCAATCCATTTATTGAATTGCTAGACGGTTGTTACGTCTATGACGAAAATACCTACACAGCAGGCTACTATCTGATTAAAGGAAACAGGCTTGTTGGTAATGAAAGCGGTATGGTTAACTTTTTGGAACTGACCTGGCATTCATTACCACAGCCGAGGTAGCCAAAAATTTTAGCTTACTTATATACTTCTTTCTACATTTCAATAAAAAAGCAAGGAATGTTTACGTATCAAACGATAACTGTTCCTTGCTTTTTCTTATATTGAAATAGAAGCTGAGGTGTTAAGTATGTTCAATCGTAACTTTACAAACGCTAATGAAGTTTTCCCCATTATAGACCTGATTAGAAGAGAGATGAAAAAAGGAGGGTTATACGCCCGGGGGGACGACCTTACCATTGTTCAGAGCCGGAGAGAGCCTGAGGTTGTGAGTGTAGAAGTACTGCGAGAAATGACATCACATCCGTCACTGGTTACTACCGTTATTTATACATATGACAATGGAGCAATTGAAAAGCTTAGTCTTGAAAGAGATGAAAGCTTAATGATCACTGGTTTTTTAATCGAGGTAGAGCTTTCCTCCATCGTAAATGAGGAGTTGGAGGAAGAGACAGACATGCAAGCATTCAAAGCAATACAAGGAAGCATTATTCGAGAAAATGGTCTGTTTAAAAGTCTTCAACTTGACTATGTAAGGGCGGTGTAGGCGTGTCTAGTGGTGCTAATTTTGCTAGTTATGTTGTTGGCGGAAGGTTCGATCCACCTTTTATGCCAACGAAAACAGCCCCGTATATTGAGGGAATCATTCTTACATCCAAGGGGCTTGGAAAGACAGATCATACATTATCGATTGCTGAGGATAGTGAATTACTTTCCGTTGCAGTTGGAGTTTCCCATTATGAAGCAAAGGATTTTTGGAATTTTTATGTAAACAATCAATTGATTTGCAAGAACATTTATACAAAGGATTTACCTGAGGGGATGTATTTAACAGCTCTTATACCGTGTTCGGCGGGAAGTACATTCTATTTTGAATTTTTTAATGAAGGTGGAAAAAATAAATATATTTGGGTTAATTACCAAATGTTGAGATAGGGAGGGAAAAGATTGTATGTCTGATGCTCACCCTTGGCTTGATGTCATGCTGACTGAAAAACATTTGCTTGAAGGTTTAGCTGATCTATGTATAGCGAATGGTTGGAGAAAGGAAGCTGAATTTCACAAAGTAGTGTATGCATCTCGACTGACCAAACCAACCATTGTTCGGTTTTTTTTACCCTTGGCTCGCCCCTATGTTGATATTCCCAAGCTAGCATATCCAGATGATTTTTATATTTATTTGGATGGCAAATTAATGCCTAGTACGTATTATAGCGTAATGGAGAAGGCAAATGGAGGCTTACGAATTGAATTCGAGCCAGGTGTGCAGGGACAAGCTGCGATTTACTATAGCGAGATAGAGGGTACAGAGGAGTTTGAGTTTTACGTTGCCAAACACTATATCCTACGGAACATCTCGGGAAACTTGTTTGGAATGGCCGTGCTTGGAAAGGTAAAGGAACAGATTTATAACACAAGTGAAAGAGTACCCTTTTCTGTTTATCATCCAGCTGCAGATTGGGGTACACAGCTTATGCCGCATGACACAGGCATTTTTTCTTGGGCAATTAAAAAAGTGGAGGAAGAAGACCTGTATGAACGACATACGTTATATTTCTACCAACTGGATAAATTTATAGTAAGCGGCAATATGATCGTAGGCTGGCAAGATCCGAAAGAGTTTCAACGAGTTGCGTTAGACGTAGAGGTTCAATCGTCGATGTGGGGATTACAATCCAAGTCCCAAGCATTGCAATTCAAAGTCACAGAGCAGTTTCCGCAATTTTACCAATCTCCAATCGTTACTTCAAGAACCCGAATTCCACAGCTAGAAAGCATTGATACTATCGGAGGTTTACACGTAAAATACACCAACTGGTGGAGCGATAGCAATGTGTTTGTTAGAGGCTTTATAGATGGTAAATCGCTCATGTTTATCATTATCTCAGATACTGCACCTGTATGGAATAGTAATGCGGTACCGGCTATTCCTCTTTATATGGGAGATTTTGATATAGAGGGCGAGATAGAGGAAGTTCTGAAGAGAGATCTTGTCTTTGATCTTGACCAAGCATCTCGGAAAAAAATAACTATCGTGTCCAATAATCCAATGAAATCAAAGGGATCAAAAGTCAAAGTCTGGTTATCTGGGGATGTAAATGGGGATGAAGGTGAGCTTGTAAAGGTCTCTGTAGAAGGGGTAGAGGTAGGAGTTTTTCATACAATTGACTATCAGAGTCCAGTTGATATAAAAACGGATGCAGAGTACCTAGGAGAGTTTGATGTTTTTGGAATAGACGATAAGAGCACTATTACGATTGAGGTTCAGAGTACTGCTGGGGTAAACGCATATCCTCCTGTATCAGCCCGCATATGGCTTGATTTTACTATTTATACAGATAAGGGTGGTAAGCCAGCAGCTTTGTTCTCTGGTTCTGCTTTAAATAAAAAAGGGGCAAATGTAGACAACGCATTAAGGGCTTCTGCCACATTTGATTATGATGATTACGACGCAGACAACTGGCAAGATACCTTGTTACCCATTTTAAAGGAATATCCAGTCCATGCCAGTAACGGGATCGATTCTGTCATGGTAAAAAGAACGAAATACGGCGCACGTTATCAATCCTATTATTTTTCTTGGAATGTTCCGCCTAATAACATGCCTCCCTTGTGTGAAACCAAAAAGAAAGAAAAACATCCAAGAGCTTGGAACAACTATATGCACGAGCTATACAAATATCAATTCAGCCCTTCCAGATATAGTGAAAAAGCACATGCATCCAAAGCTATGCTGATTCATCCAGAAGATGGAGCTCATGGAACGCTACGACATGTTATTTTTGTATCTCCCTTAACTATAATGAATGGTGATGAATTAACTGTAGCCGATCAATACTGCGATATAGACGGAATGCATAAACATTTAATCTATTCCTACTATCTAGTGGAGGGGATTTCTCCCATGACGAAACGACCTGGAACTCCTTTTCGTCCAGCAGGGCTCGGGATTCTAAAGGAAGGAAACATTACGCTTCCTCCAATTCCCCCCGATCCACCGCCGCCACTGCCATTCGTGGTATCCATTTCACCATCCTTTTCGAAAATAAAGACTGGAGAATCCGTTAACTTTACATCAAGTTATAGTAGGCATTCGCCCGTTCTGCATTTTGAATGGAATGGATCGGAAGACCACCATAAGGGGAGCTATTCAGTAGACCAGGCTCAATTTACATTCAAGCAGAGCGGAACCTACACGGTAACATTAACGATTGTAAATGAACAGGGGCAAAAAGGAAAAGCGTCGGCAACGATTGAAGTTATAGAGCCGCCACCACCTCCACCTCCGCCGCCACCGCCACCACCTCCAAACACGCAAAAATGTGGCAAACTTGCAGAATCGGGCGGAGGACAGCGGACGGAAAAATATCATGAGCTCGGTTCAAATGGAGGGAATGTTGTTATTGACTACGACATGTACGGAGTGCCTGATCGCATGGATGTCTTTTATCAGGATAATCTAGTGGCTAGTACTCATGGAGAAGTAAGTAACAAAGGGAGCTTGTCGTTTCAATATAATCCATTTGGTGGAATAACCCAGATTAAGGTCGTCGTATCATCAAGCAGTTCGGGTACTCAATGGGAATACTTGGTGCATTGCCCTAGTCCATAGGAGTAGGGGATTTAAATAAAACATATAAGGGGTGTATGATATGCCTTTCATTGACACGACTGCTGCTACTTTTTCACCGAAAGTAACAGAGTCTGATTTACAAGCACGATTAGGTGATCTGCTCGCGACAGCAGGCTGGAGCGTTGCGGCTAACTTTAAGAAGGTCATTTTTGATGCAAGCTTAATAAATCCAAGATCGACCAAAACCCCCAGTAATGTGTATCGAATAACGGTTGCTGAGCATTTTATTTATGCAAATCAAGAAAATAAGATGTTTGGAATTGCGATTACTGGCTCTTGGAGTCCAAAACTACTGGAGTATAAATTCAGACCTGATAAAGATGCGATTGCTGATTTTGCTGATTGGACAACAAATGAGTTTAGAAAATATCGGTCTCCTCAAACACTATTTGTCTACATGGTTGAAGACCTAAAGGGATTGACTCTAAATTATTCAGATGTTGTTTTAGCTTGGGATACAAGTCTAGAAAAGGAACAATTGCGCGCAGCAGTCGATATTGAGGTTGAATCCAGTAAATGGAGTGATTCTGGATCGTCGAATGTTGTATTCACAATTGACAAGGCTGAGGGAGGCCGAATGCAATCACCTGTAATGCAGGCTGGTCTTCGTACTAATTTATTAGAAAAATATTTTGAACCATCTTACAATTCTGCTGTTCAGTTTACGAACTGGTGGGCTGATTCTGAGATATCAATCAAAGGGACTCTTTCAAAAACGAATGCATTTTTTGTTATGCAATGCGATAATGTGCCTGCACCTGAAGGGAACTTAGTACCAAGTATTCCGTTTTACTTTGGCAAGCTGGATCCAATTGAAGAAGGCGACAATGCTTACGCCTTGTTTGTTGGTAGTGTACCTATTGAGAAAAATCTCAAGGATATTACGGAATATGATTACGACAATACAGCAACTCGTCAACCCAATATTATGCCGTTGCTCAAATCGTATCCAAAATTCCCTGCTAACGGACTGGATAACGTATGTGTACATCGTGGTAAGCTGGGTGCTCGCTATCAGGCACACTATTTGTCCTGGAATGCACCACCAAATCAGATGCCACCAGAACGATCTTCAGCCGATGGAAAACGAGATTACCCGCGAGCTTGGAATAACGCAGAGAATCCTTTATATAAATACAATTTTAATCCGTCTCGATACAGTAGCAAGGTTCATACCTCCAAAGTATACGTAATCCATCCTGAGGAAGGTGTGCGTGGAACGCTTAAAGATACCATTGCTTTGGCTGCGTTCTCCTTTCATGCAAATAAATTACGAGTCAAAAAAGCTCATTGCCCAGATGAATTTGACGTGTACCGCTATTTCATGGTAGAAGGTGTTTCTCCTCTTACCAAGAAGCCAGGGACTCAATTCCGTCCTGCTGGGATTGGCTTGTACCTGAACACGGTTGATAAAGAAGGAAAAGAAATCCCTACTCCTTAGGATTAGGTAAAACACGTAGAGAGGTGAATGCGTAATGGCATGGTTTGATGGAGATTCTACCATTCAGTTGTTTCCTGATAAACTTGAAAAATTATTTAATGATCATGGGTGGCAAACTTATGTAAAATATCGTGCGCTAACAGATCATGCAAGAAGAATCACAACAAAATTTGCAGATGTACGATTGTTTCGATCCGTTGGAAGTGATGGTCAAGTTCGAAATTTTGGTATGGTATATGGCTACGGTGGGAAATTCAAGAAGCCTGGTGAAGTAGATTATATTTCACAAAATTCAGTGTTAGGTGAAGCTACTTTGCTTACGGGTTCAACAACCCAATTGCAAGTCATTGTTTACCCTATCGAAAAAGGATCACTAATGCTTTACAAAAATGGAGTATTTGTTGATAAAGCAGAGTATAAGGTGGAGGACTTTACTGGAGTTATTACTCTCAATTCTCCAGCAGAACCTAATGATAAATTCACAGTTTCCTATGCCCCCGCACCAAATGCACCTGATATGCCCAAAAGATTGTATTTCTTTACCTATGATGATGTTCGAAGTGAGAAGATTGTTCAAGGAATGGATGGCAATGTAAAAGTAGGTGATCCTGAATCTATTTTGCCTGATGGAGATGGCTCCAAACGAAGCTTTCCGATTCCAACAGTAACTACAATTAAGGAAGGAACGGTACGTCTTTATATAAACCAGATTGAAATTTCGCCTGAGGAGTACGAGGTCGATTACACGACGAACACAATCAAAATTCTCTCCACTCGTCCAGCTCCTGATTTGGGGGCAGAGTTACATGCTTCCTATGTACGTGTGTTAGTTGGAACTGGAACAAAAACAATTAACTATGGCGATATCTTAGTGAAAAAATTTGATCCAGATGATGGTAAATCTATGATGGATGGTGTATATTCTGCCATTACTTATATTTATCCATCCATGCCAACTGCCTTGTCCTTTACTCCTTTAGATCATTTTGATCGAGGTTGGCAACGTGACTCTACTATGTTTTATTGGGGAAATATGACAAAGGATCGAGTCGTTTTATTCCTGCGTCCTGATCCAACAGCGGGTCCTGAGAACACCTATTATGCTCCCTTATATATTGGACGTATGACCACGCTTGGTAAGTCTCCACGTAAAAATCATGTGATTATGTCAGGGTGTCGTCCAAAAGATGAGATTAAATGGAAGAAGGATATGAAACTAGGAGCTCTGTTTGTTGACTATGGTAACCATACCTCCAATGGTAATAGTAGTGTACAATTGCAACAATCTATTGGTGGTACGTATTACCAAGAGCATTATCTAGCTTTTATTACACATGACAAAATGGTTGATGAAGGTGAGTCACGCTTCAATCCATCTGTTTATAGTGGGAAATATCATATTTCGCCAATGTATGTAGTACATCCAAACGATGGTTTTGTTGGTAAGCTGGATGAGTGCTATGCGATCCATCCAAAAAATATCTCTCAGTTGGACGAGCTAGAAGTAATTGAGACTTCTGAAAATGAAGATCTGGGTAAAGGAGATGGCGTGAAGAAAACCTTCCATCTCTCCCACCAACCTTCACTAAAAGATGATGGGACCCCTTTCAAGCTGGAGGTAAAAGTAGATTGTACGTTGATGGTGCTTGGCACGGATTATACGCTTGATTTTGAAACAAAGAGAATTGTGTTCTTGGATGGAAAAGAACCTGCGAAAGATGCAGAAATACTTGCTACTTATGACTATAAGCAGCTGTATCGCTATTCATTGGCAGATACACCTGTATGTCCTTTAACGTTAGCAACCATAAGCCCGTTTGCACCTATCGGTCTTGGTATCCTAAAAGACACACTTGTTAAAAACAGCTAATAAGGCGGGGAGGTTGGCGGTGTGCTGAATGGTAAAAAATCTTACCTAATCAGTTTCACCGCCCTTTTTTCTAAAAAGGGCTATGAACTGGCGTTTGGTATAGACACAGTTTTTGATGGGATTAGAAATACTAAATACCATTTAACAGCCCCTGTTTACAGTACTTATAGAAGCCTTAAATTGGATACCTACAAGACAGCAAATAAAGTCTCTTATTCCGCTACCGGTCTGCTTGGAAAAAACATGAAGTTGGCTTCTAACGTGACAGAAGTGGAGGGAGTAGAAGTAGAGTCAGTCTTTGGTAATGTCGTATCCTATCTTACGGACATCTATAGATACAGTAACGGGGAACATGCAGTGATGGACAGTAACAATCATTGTTTGCAAGAAGTAACACCATTTTTAAATGTCCAGAAACAGATCGACAGAAGTACAAAAGCTGATTCTACTTTACACGCTAAAAGCGAACAAACGGTCTTAGCAGAGACATTCGTTCCTGTTTATCAGTCAACTTTTACCTATGGATTAACAAGTCTGGAGGTCAAGAATCAGCTTACTATTAGTGCTGTAGGGTATGAACAAGATACTCATACAGCTACTAATTCTTTTGCAGATAAAATCTTGAATACTTATAAAGCATTGTTGGAAAATCAGGAGCTTGCATCCACAAGCAAGAGGCTAGATACTTCTCAACCTGATCAACTGACGAAAAGTAAAATGAAGAAGATAACCTATGAGGGTAAAGAAGTGCTCTCGTCACAAAATACTCTTTCTGAAGAGGTGGGAGAGCTACAGGATACATGTCTGTTCAACAAGATTGATTACGACGTAGAAAATCAAGCCAGTAAAGCTGCTCTTCGTATTAAGGGTGATATATTTGACACGGAATGGGAACAGAATGCGCTTGGATATAGGGAGTCCATCTATGATGTAGATGCATTACATGATGTAACTGATACGGCTAGACAAGCCTCTTATCTAGCGGATTGTACGGATAAGAAAGCAGCTAAGCCCGTTTTTGATTATAAAGAACAAATTGTGATTGAAACCTTACGTAATCCTATAAAAAAAGATACCCATGATGTATATTCTATCGTTCCTTTTTCTGACAGTGACTCTTTATCGATGCAAGCAGATACAAAAGAACCTCAGAATTTAATCAATGGACTAGCTTCTGAATATGTGCCTGGAAATGTTTCTGGTTCAATACAAAGCTATTTAAAACGAGATAGTGGGGTAACGATAGAAAAATTCTCTATCTCAAATTTGGGAACTGATTGGGATATTGATCATCAAACCTCCGTTGCTGTAGAGGGATTAAAGAGCCTGTTCGTCCAAACTCCCGAAATTAGTAGAATGAGCCGCTTATTAGAAATTATGTATGGTGACAAAGCATGTAAGATGATCGAAGCAGGCATGGAAAACGTGATTAAGCATACAGTGATGCAAACTACTACAGATGTAGATATTCACTCTATCTCTCAAACAGTAATACAGCATTTACTGGAGGGTAATAGCAGTCATTCCTCAGATTCAAAAATACAAAAATTTGTACAAGGTCTGGATACTTATACCAGCGATGTCCAGATAGAGAGTGAAGAGCTTGGACAAAACCAGATTAAAGCGGATGGCTTTGAAGATAAAAAAATAGATGCGTTTGTAAGTACTAGTGGAAAACAGGCTTCTGTTAACTGTTTTGTATCTACAGCGCATAGCAACTTTAAGCACCTAGTAAATAACTCTATATTTATATCTGGTCAGTCTGCACGAGCGCAATACTCAGATTCACCAGGAAACATAATCCAAGGTTCAGTAGAAAACCCTATCTTTTTAGATGTAGATCATACTGTCTTTGTAACGAAAAACCAAAATTGTTTGGGTGACATGGAAGAGCTGATTTTGTCGAATAGTGGGTTTACTCGTGAAATAGATCATCATCAACTACTGATAGCAGAAGTAAGAAAAGACATAGCTTCTGAAAATCCGATAAACAGTACAAAGGTAAAAGTTATAAATGATGTAGATGTAGGAAATTCATTGAAATTAGATATTGGAAATAAGAAGAAGGAAGCAGAAGCTTTCATGCTCGAAGAAACATGTGGTAGTGGTATTCATTCTCGTAGTGATGCGATATCTCATAATGGAGTATCTGTCTTTAAAAATGATTTTGCTAATGCAGATACACAGAAAATTGATGTAAGCTTTGTTGGTTTTACTGAAGATACGCAGCAAGAAACCATACGATGGATAGACAAATGGATGGATCAAGAAAGTGAATATGAGCCTCAGTATACCGCGCATTCAAGTGGAAGCGTACATGCTGTAGTAGAAGAAAGCGAAAAGGTCCGCAAGGGAACAGATTTGCCTATTGCTACGCTTGAGAACAAGGAGCTAGGGACAATGGCTTCCCATGTAGATAGTATTCTTGATTATACAAAACAATCCAAACGAGAGTATACCAATAATGGATTGCTTATTTTCCTAACAGAAAGCACTTCTTCGATGGAAGAGGATTCGAGTGAAGTAGATTCGACAGAAACAGCAGATTATGTAATCAATTATGAAACAGTAGAGCAACGCCCAGAAATAGCGGACTATGGAATGAACTACGAAGCAGTAGAGCAACGCCCAGAAACAGCCGACTATGTAACGAGCTACGAAGCAGTAGAGCAACAGCCAGAAACAGCCGACTATGTAACGAACCACGAAGCAGTAGAGCAACAGCCAGAAACAGCCGACTATGTAACGAGCTACGAAGCAGTAGAGCAACAGCCAGAAACAGCCGACTATGTAACGAACTACGAAGCAGTAGAGCAACAGCCAGAAACAGCCGACTATGTAACGAGCTACGAAGCAGTAGAGCAACAGCCAGAAACAGCCGACTATGTAACGAGCTACGAAGCAGTAGAGCAACAGCCAGAAACAGCCGACTATGTAACGAACTACGAAGCAGTAGAGCAACAGCCAGAAACAGCCGACTATGTAACGAGCTACGAAGCAGTAGAGCAACAGCCAGAAACAGCCGACTATGTAACGAGCTACGAAGCAGTAGAGCAACAGCCAGAAACAGCCGACTATGTAACGAACTACGAAGCAGTAGAGCAACAGCCAGAAACAGCCGACTATGTAACGAGCTACGAAGCAGTAGAGCAACGCCCAGAAGCAGCCGACTATGTAATAGATTACAATCATATAGCTGTAGATAAACCAGAATCAGGCTCATATGAAGTTAATTATGATGCTAACACGGGTGACATAGAATTGGGCACCTATAAAGAAAAAATCCTGGATACCTTTACTTCTGTAAATGATACAGCATTTGTACAACAATGCTCCTATGATTCTATCTTCGTGGAATGGAATAGTGGCGATAGACAACAGCTTACTATGGATGCCATTTCAAATAGTCAGGAATCAGGAGAAATCAATAAACGTGACAACGCGAACCTCCAGAACATGGAGTTTGCTTCCTATGATAAAGGTTTGTCCACTGTAATAGAGGAAATGACGATGCAACAAGTAGGAGAAACCATCTATGATGCACATGTGGAAAACGCCGAGAGCTCTGGGGCGGATACCATTTCTGTAAGTGTTACTCAAAAGTTTGAAATGTCATATATGGATGGAAGGAACAAGTTGGGAGTTTTACAAGATCAAGTACATGCAACAGATGACGGTGGATCCATTCAAACCACTATTAATCAAGATACGAAGGCCAATTCCATTACAATGACTCAGGACAGCCAAGTTCACATCAATACAGATGGTGTAAGGAAGAAGAAACGAATTGTAACTCATCTTCAAATAGTAGAACAGTCAAACAGACGTAAACGTGTTTATCCAATACTCTTGTCTCATGCTTTAAAGGGTAAGCGTATGAAAAATGTAATAAAAACAGATCTGATTCAGCCTGAAAAAGCAAGAAGACCTAATAAAAAGATTAATACAGTTCTAGAACACGGATCTAGAGCTACCAATGAAACCATCCCTTCTTCAACAAAACGTAAAATTTGGATGATTCTTGGTAAGCTTGCTTCTTGGAGCATATGGAACTGGAAGAAAACAAGGTAGGGGAATTTATGGGAATTTACAAGAAATGGAGTGGTTTGATTTTTGATGATAAGTTTGATAACGGGAGTATTCACTCTCGTTACAACTTATCTCCAAGCAACGCCTGCTCACTTGATCGTAGTAAGAATCAGCTGGTTATGACCCATACAGATCTGGAAACATCGGTGTTGTTCAATGTACCAGATGATGAACATACCCTAATGTTTGAGGTAACAGCTGATTATGTCCCAACGGAGCTTGGTGATGAAGGTGGTATTCTCATTTGGCAAGATGGGTATCATCGACTAGAGTTTCTTGAGAGCAGAGATACGACAGTAAAGGAATACAGTAGATGGCGAGCCTATAAAAAAGGGAATAAATGGACTTTTTTTGCTAACCGAGGATATGGCTGGGAGTTATTTGATACAGATGATATAGTGGCTGAGAAGATGGGGGTTGTTGTCAAGAATCCCTCATCATCAGGCTATATGAATCTAAATATTGATCGGCTAATCGTATGTAAGGATAGCAAAATCACAATTGGAAATCTACCACCAGGATTTTCTGTATTTTTGTGTGATACGGATGGCTATACCGTTGCTTCTTCGACCTTAGAAGAAAATTGGACAGGAGTTGAATTAGAGCTCCCGACCTTGTCCTACCACGGCATGATTCGAATCTATGATTCCACAGGTACACTCTTGTCCAGTCTGGGACCTTTTGAAATGTATGGTGGTGATGTCTTTTTATACGGGACAGACCTGCGGGTACTTTGGAAAGGCGTTGAACTAAGCTCTACAGGAGAAACCTATCTGGGCACCATGTACGAAAAAACAATTATCGTTCAGATGGAGCTGCACAATCCGTCTTCCAATAAAACAGCAACAAGTATTTCCATGCGTATTTTAAAATACCTAGAGGAATTTGGATATGAGTGGGCTGATATTTGTCATGATGACGGACCAAATATGCCGACGAACAATTATTCTCAAACCCTTGATATGGGAGACTTAGCTCCACTCACTAGTAGGAAGTTTTGGATGAAGGTAGAGAAAAAAAGTGAACGCATTGGATTAAAACCATTGCACTTCATTCTGGATATTAATCATTTGTAAGGAGGGTGTTTGGGGATGGCAGGAACTAAAATGACTCTACGTCGATATGGAAACGAATATCTATATTGGAAGGAACAAGAGATCATTGTAGACCAGGCTTATCTGGATCTCAATCGAGGTTTATTTATTCATTTAACACATCCTTATCAAATGGGTACGAAAATGTTAGATGTATATTTCAATGGTCAACACTTACTTGCAGATGGTGGCTATGAAGAAATAAATGAATATATAATTCGTCTCGATTTAGGTGTTTATCCAGAATTCCATCCATTGATGGGACAAGCTGTACCACTGGTGCTTGGCGATGAGATATTTATACGTACCTGGAAACCTGAATATCGCCAAGGAAGTGGGAGTGGTATCGATGATCTTAGATTTAAAAGACTGGAAGAAGAAGTCATTTCAGCAAGAAGATATAAAACAAGCGACTTGCCTTTCTTTTCTATAGACGACAGACTTGATCATATACAGGAAAGAGCTCATGTAAAAACGATGGTGTTCGTTTTAAATCGTGTATTTTTAGGGGTAGCAAAGCTTGAGATACGTTTCCCTTTCGATGGGAAGATTCAGGAAGTATACGCTTCTTGCGCTAAATCAGGCATCGGAAAAACCGTATTTCAAATCGAAAAATGCTCGCAAGCTAATTATGATAGCACCCCATCCTGGAAAAATATTTTCCAGGATAAGCTTGTCATAGACAAAAATGAAAAATCCTCAAATACAGCTAATCCCAGCTATAAATTAGCAGAAGATACAATCTTAAAAGATGATCATTTTCGCATTCATGTTAAGGAGTTAGGCGAAGGTATTGAAGGCGTAACAATTGAAATAAAGGTTATAATCTAATTTTACCATCTTCGGAGAATATCTAGTCCTTTATACCTATAATGATTGTGAATATTTTAAAAGAGGTGATAATAATGGCTGGAACAAGAGGTATTGCTAGATTACGCGGTGAGCAGTTTCATAATAAGATTATGCGAAATAATCATTTTGATTCTGCTAACAAAATTAGTGAAACATATTTAGATATTCAATTTCACAATCACCGGGAAATTCTAGAAGACACAAAGATTGATGTGTTTGTACAAGCAAACAATAAAGAAGTAAAAGGAGTTTCTCAGATTGACGTTACGGCTGACGTTGGTGCTCGTAGTATCTCGACGGGCGTGGATGTAGAAGGAGTTGTACTAACTGAAAAGGTTCAACTTCGACTGACTGGGAGCGATACACCTATCGGGGATGCTGATTCTGATGTAGTCTATGGTCGACTGGAAGAAGCAGGAGGAGTATTTACTCTTACATTCTTTAGTATGGAAAATGGAGCAGAGCAGTTATATACGTTTGATAAAAAAGCAGAAAATATTGATTATCGCTTTGTTATTCGTACGAATCTATCTGTTATACCAGTGGATGCCATTGTTAAAGGCGGTGCAGGCTTTGTAGAGGGTGCCACAGATGCTAGAGCATACATGAACCTTGTACAGCTTATGAAGGACATCTATGGTAAGGGTGGTACGCTTGATAACGATGGTAATGCCAATCTAGCTACATCCATTGTCCAACAAATCGCTGACGAGGAAAGCATGCGTCAAAATGCTGATAAGGCTATTCGCGATGATTTTGCTGCAACCACTGGTGCCTCTCTTGTAGGAGTTGTTAGCGATCCAAACTATACAGGCCTTACTGTTCAGACAGTGCTTACTGACCTTGCTAAACGTATAAAAACCGTAGAGCATGGTTCTGATAAAGAGGTTGTAGATGCCCACATTCGTGATGTGGCATCGAAAAATGGTTTGTTTCCAAAAGCTAACTTTACTAGTCTGAAAGAACGTCTTGTTGAGATTGAAAATAAGACAGATATTCGTACGAAAGAGCTAGATGATCGCATCCTTCTGCTTGAAACAGAAGAGGAAGAAGAGTTTTACGAGGCAAAGGGTGGCGAAACAAGCTATTCTCTCACAAAAGGTATGGCAAAAGACAAATCAGTTTTAGTAGCTATTAATGGCCAAATTCAAGTGCCCACGATCAACTTTGAATGTAAAAGAGATGCTTCTAATAGAATTATTGGTATTGATTTTGCTCCAGATGTTTTAAAAGTAACTGACGGAATTCCTGATCTACTTTATATCAGGTACAAAAAATCCGTATAGGCGCATTCGTTTCGCTATATAGAGAAACATCACTGTAATGAAAAGACTCTCTCTCTAGAGGGTCTCTTTTTTGTTAGATCAAAGAGAGGTGGTACTGATTCTATTATGTATTCGTTATTACTAAATCATCAATTGTGACCTTGGCAATCGCTTGTTTTTTGTTTCTTCGTTTGTGTTAAGGTTTCGTGTGGCTATCTTATATTGAAAGTATAACAAGTGTGTTTTAAAGCACTTTCAAGGAGGTTTTCACATGCCAGCACCAGCAGTATCGTGGTATAAGACTGATAATGTAACCCAATTAACAAAATGGGAGATTGGCACAATTGATGCCGGTTCAATTTCACCGGCTCTCGGGGTATTAATCTGGAATAACCGTGGGGGTACTGCAGACGTCTCGACCATGACGGATTGTACCATTACAACGAAAGATAGTGCAGGGGGCGACACAGGAGATTTGGTTATCGGCACATGGATTGAGGTTCGTGTCGATAGTATGAAAGAAAGTAATTTCTCCAAAATTGGTGGACCTGTAACGAAAGCTATTCAGCCAGGTGGTAATACAACCAACCCAACAGGAACCTATTCACCAAATAATCAAGAGATACTAGGTGTCCAAAATGATGGCTCCACTGTGAATTCGAAGGGAAATTTTGTAGAGGTTACTCTACGTGCGAATGTGCCTCCTCTTGCTACAGCAGGTAACGTCAATTTCTTGACCCGGGTAGCTTATCGCTATATTTAGTGAGGATGCTTACATCCAATACAATGGAGGGGGACTTTTACCGTGTTTTCTCGTTGTAACGGCTATTCGCCTGTCACACAGGATTTCATATGGTTAGGTGAGTACGTAGATGGTACTCACCTAGCTGAGTTTGATTATACTACGAAACAAGAGAATAGCTTCTATGAGATTCAAAGAAGCAAGTTAATACGCTTCGGGCTAGTTGGTCATGGGCAGAAGCTTTTTTTTGAAAAGGATGGAACGTTTAATCTAGCAGGTAGATTAATTGAAGTTACCTATGCAACACCTGACAAAGATTTTTATCTAACCGGAAACATTCAGAATACCTACACAGATATTATTTCGTACAAAGATGCAGAAGCAAGGGGCTTGGCCAACTTTAGTCCTATGGCTCTTAGTAGTGGAGGCAATCTTAGTAGTACAATTACTCAATATAATTTTGGATACAAATCTACTTTTATAGCAGATGATGTGACAATCCATTTTAAGGCGATTTGCTGCATTCCATTTCAGTCTCCCTTTTATATGAACTTCTGGTTAGTTAGTAATAAAAAATTAGACGGAAAATTGCAAATTAGGGTGAATGGACTTATAGCTAACGAGTTTCATTCTCCATTACGACCAAATGTAGGAGGTGAGCTGAATTGGCAAGTGTTATAAATGAACAGTTGGCAAGAGAAATCCGCCAATTTATAAAGAATGCTATGAATCGTGGACAAAATCCCGTTGTTCAAGAAGAGACGAATAATTCCTCTCAGAAGCAGGTTGCTTCTAAAAAGAGAAGTTTGTCTAAGGGAAAAGTAAAGGATACTTCGTCTCAAAATCTACTTTCAGTGTCAGAAGAGAGGAGAGCAAAACCGGAGTCCTTGCAGGTCAGATTTTTTTCATCACATGTCCATGAAGGCAAAGGACAAACGACCTTAGAGGCTTCCCCTATACCTGTGGAGGTACTTACTCCACATGGATGGGTATCTGTCCAGGACATTTATTTAGTCGATATGCTTTTAGCCAAGGCAGCAAACGAGCGAACAAAAGAAGAACAAAGCATCTACGAAGAGTATCAAGCCTTTGCTAGTATGTTTGGAACTAGACATCTGGAAGCAAAGGTCATTTTAGAGACTACTGATTTGTCAGAGATAGATATAAAGGGAAAAGATAACCTACCATCTATTTCTGACGCGATTGAACAGCATGAAGAGATTCCATTCTCACGTGAATTTGTTTGGGTGGATGGTGCCAAGGATACCAAGGGAATTATCGTGCTACCCTATGATGATTATGACAAGGTATTTGTTGTAAGTGATGCTGATCATGATGGGAAAAATGAGATTACGTTTCTTCAAAGCAAAGAAGAGAGAAATGGTGTGAGACCATACTTTGAAAAGAAAAATGGAAAAACATATCTTTATGTGAATCACTTTTCTGGGGGCGGTGGAACGCAAGCTGACCCTTACATTGTTTCAAATGAACAGGATTTGAATAATGTAAGGAAAAATCTAGGGGCCTGGTATGTGCAGGATCAGGATATTGTGATGGGGAGCTTTCAATCTGGGGAAGGGTTTGAACCGATAGGGGCTTCCAATGCACCCTTCACTGGAAACTATGATGGTCGAGGTCATTTCATCAAGGGTCTCTTTATGAACCAGAACAGGGCTCACGTAGGCCTGTTTGGTACTGGTCGCTCAGCAATCATTCGGAATTTGCGTCTTATTGATCCTAATATTACAAATGAAAAACAAATAACAGGTACCCTCATAGGATATATCGTTGGATGTAAAATATTTAATTGCAATGTTATTGGAGGATCAGTAGAAGGTCAGGGTGGCAAGGTTGGGGGGCTGATTGGTGATGCCTATGCTTATTCTGGCCAAAGTGATTGGACTACAGAAATAAGATTTTGTTATAACTATAAATGTAACGTTAAAACAGGTGGAAATATTGCTGGTGGATTAGTAGGAAATGTATATTGGGATAATAAGGGCGTTTATATGGATAATTGTTACTCCACAGGAAAGGTCGAAGATATTACTGTTGCCAAGGACAGAACTAATATTGGAGGAGTAACAGGCTCTTATGGAGATAAAACTTATGCTACCAACTGTTTTTGGGACTTGGAAACCTCAAGTGCACCTACAAGTGGAGCAGGCATTGGAAAAGCAACCTCAGATTTGATGAATAAGGATATGTATTCTTGGGATTTTGATCTGTATTGGGATGTAAAGAAAGATGTAAATCAAGGGTATCCTGAGCATCGACAATTTATTCGATACAAAACTGGAAAAGGGACACAGGCAGAACCATATATTATTACCACAGAATATGAACTCAATCAGATGCGATGGTTTCGACATAGTAGATTTAAATTAGAAGATGATATTAAAATGGTTGATCATCAAACCAATAGTGGCTTTTATCCTGTAGGTTTTTCTTTAGTTGGTCAAGATAATCACTTTCAAGGGAACTTCGATGGTGGTGGACGATGCATTGCGAATTTGTTTATCAATCTACCAGGAAATAGCTTTGTCGGATTATTTGGTCAAATAACAGGAGCAACTATCCAGAATCTAGACATTATAGACTGTAATGTTACGGGGGCCGCTTCTACTGGTTCATTAATAGGATATAGTATTAATTCGCTGATTAAAAATTGTCATGTTGATACGTTTTCATCATGTCGAATAACTAGTAAAGGCAGTAATGCAGGTTCCCTTATTGGTCAAGCTTCCTCAAATACAATTATTGAAGATTGCTCTGCAAATGCCAATATGATTGGAGTCGATAATATCGGTGGATTCATAGGGACTATTACAGACAGTCGAATCAGCGTGATAAGAAGTTATTCTAGAGGAAGGATAGAGGGGTCTACTAATGTTGCAGGATTTATTGGACATATGAACTCTGGTACTTCTATCATTGAAGACTGCTTTACTTCATGTAATGTAATTGGTAGTACTGTTGGAGGATTTGTTGGTTATATTACATCAGGAATTTTTAAAAGATGTAATGCAATAGGTACTATCTATGGATCAGGTTCAGGCTTTACGTATAATCATTATAGTGGTGGCAGTAAAACCCTAACCGAATGCTATTTTGACCGCCAAACCTACAAAACAACCAGCGGTGGATACGGTGGCATTCCAAAATATACTGCAGAACTTAAACACCCATCTCTCTATCTTACTTGGGATTTGACTGCTACCTGGATTCTAGATACAAAATACAATGACGGCTATCCAGCTTTGCGAAATCTACTTCCCATTGATCCGCCAATTTTAGGTTTCCGTAATGAATTTGGAAAATATTATACAGACAATGCAGGCGGGGTATTACGCTATCTGGATTTTGGAACCCTGATCGCAAGCCAGACCTCTTTGCCAAAGGCAGTATGGTTACAGAATAATGCAGAGTTTCCTGTCAATCGAATGCAGGTGTGGGTCGATAAAGCAACGGTCGAAGCAGGGATGGATGTCAAACTCAGTATAAGCGAAACACCATTTATTGGAATTTCAGAATTAGAGTTTAGCGGTACCTATGCACCGGGTGCAGCATCTAAATTTTATGTCAGAGTTGGTTCAGATATTACGGTGAAGCAGGGTGGTACCTTTGATCTTAAGGCCAAGGCTAGTCCAGCATAACGAGCTTCCAATACAATGGAACAGGGCGTGATATTACATGTTTATTAAAAAAGGATTGGTCCTTTCCCTTCACGCTTCTCTTGCTGAAAATGGTCTGACAAGAGGTAATAATGCCACACCTACCACCAAATGGCATGATCTTAGTGGTAACAACAATCACGGTACCTTACACGGGTTTCAATATAATTCTCAAAGTGGATGGGTAGGGAACAATACGGGCTTTCATCCGTATACCCTTTATTTTGATGGATATGGCAACTATGTCACTTGCGGTAGTGCTTCTCAACTGAAGCCTACCGCAAGTATTACATTCGAAGCCTGGTTCTATTTTATTGGCGGAAGTATTGTTCTGTCTTCAGGGGGACACATTGAGGGTACACAAGGAATTGCTCTCTTATTTAACGAACTGGGTGAATTGGAATTACACGTAACAACTCCTGAATACCAGACCATGTTTAATCTTGGATACCAATCCAAAAGCGAATGGTATCACGTGGTTGGCTCTTTTGACGAACATACGGGATTCTTGAGTGCTTATCTTAATGGAGCCCCACAAGGAAGGATAAAGGCAACATCTGGAACGTTTACAGACCCTTTAGCCGACTTGATTATAGGGCGTCATCATAAAGAGATGTCAAAATGGTTTCGAGGAACAATCCCCGTAGTCCGAATTTATAACAGGGCGTTGTCTATGGATGAAGTAGCTCAGAACTACTTGGCTGGGTATCTGTTATATAAAAAAGAGACCCAGATACCCTCACATATCCTAGTCCCAAACCGCCAGGATGTTCATTGTTCATTGAAAATAGGTACCAGTGGCATTGTGAAAGGGAATTACCGAATTATTCCATCTGATGTGCAGGATATACCATCCAACATCAAGATTAACAGAACAGTTGGACTAGCAGGTAGTCTTTACGTTAATCCACATACAATCATGCATGGGGTATACGATATTCAGCGACAGACTACTTGCGATATCCCATCTTCTGTATGTATCAACCATACGAATCACCTAGAAGCTGTACTTTCTGTTCGATCTGAGGCTATTCTTTCGGGTAAATATCAAATTACAGAGCTGTTTAGATATAATGTACACAGTTCCATTCAGATAATTCAAAGAGATACATTAGTTTCTCACCTTTCCATTTTGCTAAAGGGACAGATAACGGGCCGATATGCAGTGAAAGGTATAACTAGTAACGAACTCTTGTCCTCTCTCTCAGTTATAAACACCTCGAATCTTGCAGGAAAACTAGGTGTTACGTCCAGACAAAAACTTGTGGCTCGATACAAGATTATCGAGACATCAGTAGATAATCTCATTTCGCAGCTACACGTCACAGCTACTTCCCAGCTATCTTCTAGAATGGGAATTAATACAAAGACTCAGCTTATCGGTAGGTATGACATTGTACCGGTTGAAGGTAGTGATTTAGTTTCTTCTCTAAACATAACTAGCAACGCCGATCTGAACAGTCGATTGAAGATAGCTACGCGTGGATTCCTAAAGGCCAAGTATGGAATGAAAAGAGGCGATTACTCCGATCTTGCCTCTAACATGTCTATTAAAGAAACAAATGATGTGCCTTCGTCTCTTGGCATTGCTCCGTATGCAAAGGCAATAGCAAAATACAGAATCATTGCAAACTATGCTTCTGATATTCCAGCTGATATATCCATTAAGGTGAGTAGCAATCTTCCAGCGCTACTACGTATTTCTCCGTACAGTCATATGAGAAGTAAGTATGAAATTTTGTCACCACCTGAATTTACTGCGATCTTGTATGCGAATAAGGATGCTTTTGTTCGAGAAGCCGTTCCAAGATTGAACTATGGTATTGAACAACAAATGTATATCGGACACGATTCTACACTGAAGGATACATTCCGTTCGTATATAGGGTTTGATTTAGCATCTGCTTCCATCCCAACTAGTAATGTTACTATTAAGAAAGCGGTCGTAAAGCTATACGTTGACGGTAGAAATATACCAACTAAGCAGGTCCAAATGATTGAACCAGTCACAGATTGGACCGAATATGGTATCACCTGGAAAAATCAGCCTTATCCGTTTGGGTTTGATTCACCTACATCGTCGTATGATGGGATTAATGTGATAGAGAGTATCGAGGGGAATTCCAGATATATTTCTTTCGATGTAACAGACTCAATTAAAAATTGGCATGAGAAAAGTAAAGACAATTTTGGATTTATCGTTAAAGCTTTCAACGAGTTTGAAAATTCGGCGCTTACTTTCTTTACCAGAGAACAAAAATCACATAGACCTATCTTAGAAATAACGTATTATGACACGCGAATATATAGTCTAGGTAGAGATAGCTGCTGGTCTGAACTAATAGTCAGACAAAGCAAGTCATTAGATGTAAAATCATCTTTACGGATTAGACAATTCCAGGATTATAAGGATTTGTCAGCTCGCTTATTCCTAGTCAGTCCTCGGGATCTTTTTTCAGAGATGACCGTAAGTAGAGACCAATTGAAAAGTAGTATATCTGTAAGACAGTCAACTCACCATGATCGCGAAGGCCATATGAAGGTTTTTACAAAAGATTCTTTCTGGATAGAATGCAGTCTATTTGTAAGTGCGCCAGATAGACCTTCTCACATCTATATCTTAAATAGAAAAGATATAGACTCTCAGCTAGCAGTAAGACGTGAGGGCTTTCCATATCCTGAAATCAACTCTACTCTGTGCATTAATCGGGATGTAATAGATGGAGAAGTGATTGTACGGCGATCTTCGGAAATAGATTTCTCTTCCTATATGACTGTAAATAGAAGCGATTTACATGCTTGCCTATCGGTCTATACTGGCTTTGACACCCCAGGATTTTTATCAGTTATGGTAGGAAATCAAGTTGATGTACCAGCAAATGGATTTGTAAAATTCCATGACAGCATATCAAGTATGCTGTTAGTCAATAAAAACCACATGCATGGTAGCTTGAATGTGGTGTATGCGTCCCATCTTGCAGCGTCTCTTCATGTACGGATAGCTGAAGTCGTGCAGTTACAAGCAAGACTAGTGTTGAAATCAAGAAACAATCTTTTATCAAATCTATATATTTATCCTAGATTGGATGTTCCTTCGAATATTTTTGTTCTTTCCGGATATATATCGGGGCACTTAGCTATCCCCTATAATAAAGGGAAGGATGTACCTTCCTATATCACCATTAGGGTAAAAGCTGTGTCAGATTTGGAGACTACAAATCAGGTTCGATCAGGATATTTAGGGTCAAGTATTCATATTCGCACTAGTACACATCACGATCTTTCTACTAAATTAGCCGTTCAATTACAAGACCGATCGGAACGTTCTGGCCATCTGGTTGTAAACGCCTTAGGTAAAGACGATTTAGAAGCCCAAATCAGTGCCCGCAAGATGCGCTATGCCTTTTTGTGGTGTTTCTTTGCCGTTCGATTATCGGATTCTACTTCATTAGACAGTAATTTGATTGTTCAAGTAACAGATGGCAATGATTTACATTCAATGCTTTCCATTAGAGTAAGGTCAAATGTCAATCTTCCAAGTCATACAGCCGTTAGACGAGAAGATTTTTCTGAATTGCTTTCCTTACTACTTCTAAAAGAGCATAGTAATCTTTTAGGAAGGATTGCTATTCGGGTACAAAATACCGTCGATTTTCCGTCATTTATGGAAATATGGGAAAAATCATTACTGAACGGAAGTATTAACGTTAGGAAGAACATTCATACTGATCTCTCATGCTCATGCATCATCAAGGTGTGTAGTGACATTGAAAGTCATATTGATGTTGTGGCTGAATATGGATATGTCTTTATTATGTAAGAATAGTAACCTCTGTCCTCCGTGGCAGAGGTTAATTTTTTACTCTTTTTACTTATATTAAAGATTGTTGACAACAGATGTGATGCTTGATACAGTCCAAAAATCGTTTCATGTAAGCCCAGTTTAAAGTATTGAAGACGATACGACTTCTCTAGCTTATACGAGGATCACGACCTTAAACATTACGTAATTTTACAGACAAAAAAGAAGGTGAAATAAGCGTGGATGCGAATGTAATGATCGCCATTATTGGGGGAGCAGTATCCCTTAGTACAGGTATTATCGGTTATATATCCGGCCGAAATAACAATCAAAAAGAAGTAAGTATTTCAGATCGTCAGTTATTGTCTCAAGCTGAACAGACATTTCGAGCAGAATTACGAGAGGAATTGAGAATCTACAAAGAAGAAATCAAGGCATTAAAACAAGAGATTGAAGTATTACGGCAAGAAAACTTCAAACTTCTGACGGAAAACAGATCACTTAATACAAAAGTAGAATCTTTAATGCTGCGTTTAGATGGGGACCAATGAGTAGAACTGTATACTTATTCATTATGCATAAAACCGTATTAAAATCGGAACTCTTTTTAGATTAACGCAGCAGGCTATGCATATCAAATGAAAAAGTAGGTGAGCATCATTCATGTTTGTAATGAAATATCCCATTCAAACAAAATATGTAACTCCAAGAACCAAAAGACGTTCAGGAATTCCTATGAAGCGAATCGGTTTTAACGTGGCTCACGACACAGGAAACCCTGGATCAACAGCTCTTTCCAATATTCGTTATTATCAAAATACCTGTGACAGCATGAGTGCTTCAGCCCACACTTTTATCGATGACACAGGAGTCTGGGAATGTATTCCTGCTACTACAGGCAAGCCAGACAAAGCATGGCATGTTCTCTACGAAATTCCCCAGGATAATCAATGGTTTAATGGTGATACCAATCGTAAATTAGACCTCACAGAAAACGCCTTTAAGAGGATGAACATCACATGGAACCAATTCATTCGGGATGTTATCAAAGAATATAAGCTATGTACACCAAAATCCAGCATAATATCTTCGATAGATACAAAACCAGCAGAGGGGAATGAAGAGGACTTGAAACTAAATGAGTGGCAATTCGATATGCTGACCCAAGCCTTGGTCGATCTTACTCGTAACGGTTCTTTAACGGATAATACTTGGGCAGAAAAAGCAAAATCTAGAACATCAAAACAGAGTGAGCTTAGCTTTATTACGACGATGGTATTACAGCGTAATCTAACGGGTGAAACCAAATGACAGATTTTATATTAGAAAAAGCTCAACTGCTCATCCTATTAGCCTTTTTAACAGAATCACTTACAGAAATTATTAAAGGAATGTTTTCAAAGTGGATGAAAGATCAAATGACTTATTTTATTTCCATCTTAATAGGGATTATCCTCTGCTATGCTTTTGGAATGAATCTATTTGGCATGCAACAAATGTGGAAGCATGTCTCTATCGTTTCAGCTGGACTAATCGTGAGTCGAGGCGCTAATTATGTGCATAGCTTTGTCAAGAATTTAGGGATGTTATCAAAAGGACGTCAATAAATACTAACGGAATATTTGCGATGTATATTAGGAAAGTATCATGTTACTTTCCCAAAACTATGATCGATAGAAAAAGGAAAAGAGCTAATGGCGAATGATTCGCTAATGGCTCTTTTTATGTATGTAAAGAGATGATTTTAAGAATTAGATTAGGAACACACATTCCTGTTTCTAAGAATTTATAAGTGGAAATATCGTGCAACTTTTCAAAAGGTTGCATCGACTACTATAGTATTTGCTACTGAAGGACTATTACTTTAGATGTAAAAATATAGTTGATACCTTAGGTCTTAAACATATTATCTGTTTTTAGTCCTGAAATACATTAGTCGGTAAGTCCTGACTATACGATTTTCTGATTTGAAAGTATGCCAGGAGGATTTATATCAAACACAAAAATAGCAAGGGGAAATAAAAATGAAGAATTGACAACTAGATATAAATATAGAGAATTAAGGGATTTTCTAACTTTTACATATACTTCCTAAGAAAAAATTACTAAGGTTAGTTAGATCATGTCAGCAGTTACTTATATATAGAAGTGAAATCCTTTGGTATCAACTACCCATTAATGACAACACGTAACATACAATCTATCGTTAATAGATTTCCCTATTCTTCTACTACCTATATGCACAAATATAAGTTTCTCTAGTAAACAATTATCAAAGTTGATTATCTCTCATAATATTTGTAGTCGTTAGGAGGATTTATTATATGGAAAAAGCCAAAGGTACTACAGAAATCCTGGATATTGGAATCTTAAATCCAATATTTGATTTTGTGTTGTCGGGGGTCCACATAGCAGACAGAGAGGATGTAAAGCATGATTCTATTGTCCGAATATTAACTGCAATGAACAGAGGAGCCATTAAAAAGGATCTGTTTACTTTTTCTCATACGGTAATTAGAAGAACTGTCATGGATTATTATCGGAAAAAAAGACGGATGATTATACAGAAAAGTACAATGGTTCATTTTTGTGATGGGGCCGACGATGAAAAAGGATCAACTACTGATCATTTCTATGGCGTAGATTATGAAGTTGGCTATGGATTGGCCGATGTACGCAATGATTATCTGTTTCATAAACACCTTTTTACAAATCAGGAACAGAAAATTATTAGCTATATGCTGTTTACCGAAGACGGAATAGATATGAAACCTACGCAAATTTCCAATCAACTAGGTTTAAATAAGTCCCATGCTTCACGAGCAATGAACAAACTTAAGCACGTATGTTTGGTGTAATTCTGATAAAAAGAGGAGCCGAAATCCATTTCATAATAAATATATCATCATGCTCATAAATCTGCAATCCAACTAGAAGAATTTTCGCAACTTTTTAAAGACATAAAACGACAATATTTTGCAAAAAAGCAAAAAACATGAAGTACTATTAAACACATATATCAAAAGCACATCAAATATTTGGACTTATTGCACCTTTTCAAAGACATAGACCGACTACTTTTAGCATGAATATTGAATAGGATCGGACAATGGATATGTGATCTATTACAGAGATTATTGATGTTCTGACCCTAATCACATTTATAAGCGACCGGATTGGTTTATCTTACACACTATTACACAAAGAAAAAGCATGAAGGAGAGTTAATTGAATGTTAGCTAGATATGTAGTAGGTGGGAGATTGGATCCCCCTTATTACCCAACTAAAACAAGAGCTCATTTTATTGGACGAGATATTTATGTAAAAGGTATAAGAAGCTCGGGTACTAAAAGAGTCATTACCGATACTTTTCACTTATCACATGATGTAGAATTTTATGCTATTTCCATAAGATCTGATATTATTACTCCCTCAGATCATTGGAATCTTCTCATTGATAACAAATTGATTGCAAAAAATATTTATTGTAAAAATTTTGAGGAGGGGCTCTATTTCCAGGTTGCCCACCCTATCAAAGCAGGGACTATTTGTAAACTAGAGTTCTCTACCGAGGATGGTGACAGGAAGCAAATAGAGGTCATGTTCCATCTTCTTAGTGATCCAGAAGTCGAACCAATTTTGACTGGAACGATTGATAATGGAAATTATCCCGATCCGCTACCTCCTGATCCAGTTCCCGTACCAATTCCGGATGACGATGATACGTGTAAAAATCCAATTGTATGGAAGCCTTATGCAACAGCTACGGAAGCTGAGAATTGGTGTAATAGCATAAATATTGATGCTAATTTTCAACGTAATGTCCACGCAGCTAACTATGTAACGGAAGGACTTGTTCATCTTTTGAATCATTGTTGTGGTTTCAAAACAATGATTACAAAACATAAACTCACCATAAATATCAAGGATGCAAAAGGAGCAAACGGATACTTTAATCCTCCAACGGGAGAGGTTGTTGTGAACAAAAAATACGATTTTGCCAATGCAGATAAGATTGCACTAGCAGAATATCAAGCGGGCCAAAAATCGTCTCCACATAAATTGCGAACCATTATCCATGAAATAGGTCATTGGTTGCATTTTCATAATGTAGGGGCTGATCAATTCTACCGATTTTCAGCGCTTGATCCTGACAATTATGGGCCTAAAACGATCTTGTCCTACTCAGAAGCTACATATATTGCTACTCATCTATGTAGCTATGCGACCAGTTGGTATCCAATCGAATTAATTCCGGAGACATTTACAGCGAAAGTGACGGATATCCCCATCGATCCCAAGATACAGGAATGGTACCAGCAATACGGTGGGTATGAATGTAATAACTGGAAGGGGTGATAGCAATGGATTTTACGATACCTTGTGTTTTTTGTAAATATTTAAATCGTGACAGCAGGTCAAAAATGAGTTGTATGGCCTTTCCTAATGGCATTCCCAAACAAATACAAGAATTAAGGGTTATTCACACAACTCCATTTGAAGGTGACAACGGAATAGTTTATGAGCCTTTACATGAAACAATAGACTATTTTCTTTATTTTTCGGGAGAGGTTAGAGAGTAACGTAATGAACAACAGATAGGGGGTAGATCAAATGAAAAAAAAGTCAGGACAAAAGATCAAAGTATGTAAGGATCTGGAGTTTATGGATCGAATGATTAAAACCGGTACAGTAGGTATCATCGAAGGTACTCTGAAAGGAAGCAGTGGTCTTCGAGACTATGTAATAGTAAAAGTAGCGGATATACAAATGCATATTGCAGCAGAGGATTTTGACAATCAATTTTCCTATGTAACTGAACAAAAGACTAAGGATGGAAAAGGGTAATATGAAAAAAGAGACCGTTGTAAGAAACGTTAGAAAACTGTTGATTCTTTATCCGGAAACACGTACCAATGATAAATTACTACTCTCTTACTATTGGCGGCTTATCGACAAACTAGATTTTAGTAACATGGAATCTTTTATGCAAGATTATATCGGAAAAGCGACGATCCCAGAAACGATTACAAGAGCAAGAAGATTTGCGCAGAAACAATCCCCTTTTACGCAACGATCCAGTGATAATTTCAAGCAGTTCCATCAGCTATCACATGTTAAAAAGCAAGATAAAAGGAAGCGGGTTGTGTTGTAATGATAGGTTATTTAAATAAATGTCCACATTGCAAGGAAGAGGCATCCTTTGTATTGGAAGAATTAGAATGCGATAAATCATTGATTGCTTGGTGTCGTTCTTGCGGGAACTACATCAATCAAACTTTTACGTTAGAGACTTTTCGCAAGTGGTGGGAGAGATACCAGCAGGGAGAGGAAAAGATCGAACCTCCAATCAAAAAAGAAATGTTGGAAAAGTTAAAAATGTTAGAGAAAGCTATTGCACTTGATTCCTCCTGTAATTTGAACAGAGTAGAAATACATTTGAAAGATTTTACTGATTACGTATATAAGAATGATAGGGAGTAGATCGATGAAATAAGTTAGTTATCCATTCATCACTCTATCCTGTCCGGTAATTGGAGCCTGAATAATAAATAGAATAAAATACACGAACCTATTCGTTTTGGAGTGAGAAGATGATAAACCTTGATGCGCATACCATTATCTCAGATCAAGAGATTGTTGATACGAAAGCAACCATTGATCTTCATTTACTTGTGAAAATTCTGAGTGGGTATGCAACCATGCGAGAAGAAACCAAGCAACTATTGAAAAAAAACAAAGTTTTGACAGTTAACAATGAACAGCTTTGTAAGGAATTACAAGTCTTATACCAACAAATCAAAATGCTACAGACTGAGTTAGCTACTTATCATAAAAATCAAACTGATAAGGAAAGTAGAAAAAAAGATCAAAATGAATTCTTAATGAAGCACGATCCGTTTTTCTGGGGCTTTTTTGACAATAGAGAATAAATTACAAAGGAAATGGGGACGCCAGATGGGAGGGAAGAAGTGTACACTTTAGGTATACTTATCGAGAAGATTGATGAGATTCAAAACGTTATTCATCAAATCAACAGAGCAATGAGACATACTTCATCTGCCTCTGTAGAAGTGCTTCGTAGACATAAAGAGCAATTTGAAGAGATTGTAGAATATATGATGGAACAAGAAATTTCGTCCTCTCTCGATTTGGAAGGCATGCTGATAAAACATAAAAAATGCTTGCGAGAATGTATGGAATCATCGTATAGCAACAAAGGGCCCTATACAGAGAGGAGCAGGGACTATACGCCATGAAAATAAAATGTAAGGATCTATATGAAGCGTTACATCAAACAAATAAGTCTCTTACGGATATGGGATTAGATATCGAAAATATTGGTTGTAGTACAGCCAATTGCTTAGTTACTTATGAACATCTAAGGTTAAAAGAGAGTTACATGGAGCTCTACAATGCAGATGTATCCATGAAGGAAGTAGACCTTGATGAAATACAAAAACAAATAGCTGCTTGTATGCGAGAATGTGTAACCTTTTAAGACGGGAGGAAGTACCCCCGTCTTTTTTGCTTTGATGTGTAGAACTGATAAGTACCGTCTTAAGAGGGAGGATAGATAGAATTGATATTTGTAAGAACGCATGTGATGGCACCTATCATTCGCAACGATCCAGGAGGTTGGATCGACAACTATAGTATGATAATTTCAGATAAAGGATGGTTGCATGATAATTGGAATGAAACCCATCATGGTGATGTTGCTGATGATAACAAATCTATCTAATTCAAATCTGATTTCACATTTGGACAGTATGCCAGCAAGTCAAAGGAATGCGGCTTCGATAGCCCTAACAGCATCAATTTTTGCTCAGCACAAACAAGTTCACGCGACGATCATACAGCATATGACCTCCAAAAATATTTCAATCACAGAGGCAACAAAAATATCAAACTATATTCTTACTTTTTCTGATAAGTACAACGTAGATCCTACCCTAATAGTAGCTATGATAGAGGTGGAAAGTTATTATCAGCCTAATCGGATTGGCAAACACGGTGATACAGGCCTTATGCAAATCTTACCTTCTACACAGCGGTATATGGGTATAAAAGGAGAGCTTACAGATCCAGAAGTGAATATTCATGTTGGATGCAAATATTTGGCTTACACACAAAGCAGGTTCGGACCAGATTTAGGGATCGTTGCTTATAACCAAGGAGAGGGCAATTCGCACGTGGTACATTTAAAACAACTTACCTGATGAAAGTTAAAAAAGTATGGTCAACTATGAAAAATAGGACATCCTACTAAGGAATTTTAGAATTGTTTGACGAGCTTAAATAAATGAATCACAGGCACTCCTTCCAGTAGACATTGGGATTACCCTTGAGTGGGCAATATCCAAGGTATTGGTAAGGGGTGTATTTTTTATGATAAAAGGATAGAGATGTCATGAATATGTGTAGTAGCTACATCAAATCATTTCGAGGGTTTTCTTCTAAAGCTTCTGCATGGAAAAATAGTGATCTCATGAAACAAAACAATCCCACGCGTATCTGCATCTTTTAGACAGGATAGCTCGACTATTATAGGGAGACGGAACGAAAGAGATGACTAGGAGTGAAAGAAAGATTGTTAAGTCAACGATATCTCCATTTACGGAAAGAAAACATAAAAGACATGCATAATACAGACCTTATTCGTGCATGTAAAGAAGATAAAGAGTTGTTGGGAGAGTTTTTGGAAGAAAACAAGGAGTTTCTTTTCTCGATTATCAAACATTATAAAGGCAACATTGAAGAATTGTGTTTTAAGTTTAGAGTAACAGAAGAAGAATTGTTACAGCATGCTTATATTGGTGTTATTAGTGCTCTACAGGAATTCGATTTTCATCGAGGAATCAAGTTTACAACCTTTGTGGTCAGACCGATTATTTGGGAGATCAATCAACTGCTTTACAACGATTCACGATTTGTAAGATTAAGTAGGGGGGCAGTTGAACAAATTAAACGTATGATAGCCATTGAGGAAAAGCTAGGATATCGACCCGGCGAAGAAGAAATGGCAAAGCTTCTTGCTATCCCATTGGAAAGATATAAGGAGATTGCCCGATTTAGTGATGAAATTGAACATTATCATGCTTATGAGAACTTCGAGGTAATAGATCATAACTGCCATAATATTGAGGAGCATGTGGTGGATAAAGTATATGTAGAACATTTACTAGGTAGTTCAATATGTAACGATTTTGAGAAGACGATTATGAAGCTTATCATGGAAGGTATAAATAATACTCAAATTGCTGAACGTCTACAGGTATATCCCATGACGATTAACAGAGCGATAATGCGTATTAGAAATAAAGTTCTGAATTTTCAATCAAATAAATCAGGCTTGCAAAATAATGTAACTTCTAAATATGATCGAGAAATCAAGTTGATAGAAGAAGAGAGCAGATCACGCAACAAGCTGATGTGTGTTAGTGAAATATCAGAACTCCTTGAGGGATATGGATTTGACAAGCAAGCATACTCTAATCGGATTTTATACTACATCCGTCAAAAGGTAAGCAAAAAGTGGAAGGATCAGCCGGATGAAGTAGGGAAACTGAGCAAAAAGACTGATTCAGTTAGAAGTAAAAAGCCAGTTCAGCTAAAACAAAACGCAAGGTAAAACGGAGAATATACGATGGAATTAATCTGATTATTGAGGAAGAAAGCTTACGATGCGCACGATACCTGCTGACATAGACGTGACACTTGGGAGACGTATTAGCAATAGAGAAAGAGAGATAGTCAAATGAACAAAAATTCGTTACAATATAAATGAGAATTATTATCATAATTGGTTTTTAAACCTATGGAGAAGTAAATGAGGTAGAGAAACACAACCGGAGTGATGGACAAATGAGCAACGCTGGCTTTCACCAGAACTTTAATCTTTTCTTTGACGGGCTTGGGCTGGCTCGACAGAATGTAGATCGTACAGAACAGATGACGCTACGTTCTTCGATGGGAGAGGGCTCCATCCGTCGTTTTGTCCCTCGTCCGGATATGGAGGTCGTCATTTCCGATTACACCTTCCATGACAAGCATGCGATGAGCTTTGCCCCTAGAGAAGAAATGGTTGAGCTGAGTTATTGCTTTAAAGGAGCAAGAGAAGTTAGTCTTCAGGGGGTTCGTCAGGAAATTGTTTCGGGAACATGTACATTACAATTCATGAAACAGGAGCAAACTCGTTTTGAGTTTATGGGAAAGCAGCCCTTTTATATGCTTGGTATTGGTATTCCCGTTTCTAGCTTCCATCATTTTATGGAAGAGGCAGATGGTACAAGATCGATTCATTTTTCTGATATCCTGGGAAAACGATCCTTCCGAGCTTTTCAACAAACAATCGATCCTCTTTCTTCTATTATCTTACATCGATTGATAAAGCTAGTAGACTCACCAAGGACGAAAAAATTCGAGATAGAATGTACTATTATGGAAATTCTATCAGCAACCTTCCGAAACTTTTTATTAGATGGGAATTCAGAATCGACACAGCTGACCAAGGATGATATGGAAAAAATTCGTCAGGCACGTGCTATCATGCTTGAGTGTATGGCAGAGCCGCCAACATTAATCGAATTGTCTCGTATGATTGGTCTAAATGACTACAAGCTAAAAAACGGCTTTAAAGAAATGTACGGGACTACGGTGTTTGGATACTTACGGAATAAACGAATGGAAACAGCCCTTTTATTGCTACAAGGTGGCAAAATGAATGTAAACGAAGTATCGTGCACAGTCGGTTACTCGAATCCTAGCTATTTTGCAGAAGCTTTTCGGGAAAGGTATGGGGTTAATCCTAGTGAGTTTGTCCGCCGTTCCACTTCCTCTTTACGATAGTGAAATTAGGATTTGTTGTCGTAGTAGAGGATAGGAGGTCAGCCGTAGTACTGGTCTCATAAAAATAAAAACATGTAATTTTTTGACCTAAACTGCCTAGTGAGGGCAGTTTTTTTATTGCATTAGGAATTTCTAATCAATAGATAAGAACAAGGAAACCCTTCCATGGAGTAGGAAATGACTGAATCGGTAAATATCCCGCAAACCGCTATCTCATTTCCTCTACTGGTAGATAACAAGCAAACGTACATTATAAGATGTATGCATTGATAATTAATCTCATTAGCTAGGTTACTATACGTTAATGAAACAAAACCGCCTCAGGAAGCGGTAAAAAAGGAGAAGTAGAAGAATATGTGGGGAACAAAAATACTTTCTATTATCGTAGTGTTGGCTATGATGTGGCTTGTTACAGGATGCACAGGAGCAGGCAAACCAAATACGGGAGTGACTGAGGAACAAATAACATCTGCCACAACTAATGAAATAACTTCATCACACGCCTTCCCTAAAACGATGAAACATATGAAGGGGGAAACAGTAATTCAGAATAAGCCAATTAAAATCGCTTCCCCTTACATTGCTTTTGTGGACTATTTAGCTGTATTGGATGAATATCCTTATGCCGCATCAGGAATTTCAACCATTAAACAAAATTTTCCTAATCTTAGCAAACGACTAGAAGGGAAAGCTATCATTGATTTGGGCACAGAGGCAAGTATGGAAAAATTACTAAGCTCGAAGCCTGACCTGATCATTGCAGCGGATGACATGATTGGGCAGTACGAACAATTGAGTCAGATTGCCCCAACCGTTATTTTGCCTCAGGCAGGTGATTGGCGGGAGACATTAGAGCAGATTGCTGCTGTAATTGGTAAAGAAGATGTAGCGACTAAGATATTAGCTGATTTTGACCAAAAGTCAGCAGATTATAAAAAGAAGCTGGCTTTTAGAAGCCAAGAATCTGTGCTGTTTACTATGTCACGGAGTAAGGATCAATTTGTAACCTGGGAGGAAAAACGATTTGAGCCTTTTTATAAGGAATTAGGACTAAAGCCGGTGCAAGGAGCTGAAAAGGGTGGTCAATTATCATTGGAGAGCTTAGCTCAATTAAATCCTGATCATCTGTTTGTGATTAATAATTGGCAAGATCCAATTCCAGGGGGAGTTAAAGAAGCGTTGAAAGGTAATCAGGTATGGAATAGTTTGAAGGCAGTGAAAAATAATCAGGTGTATTTTTTAGAGGATCCTTCACTACCTGGACCGATGGCTTTAGCTAAGATCGACGGTTTGGAAGAAATCATGCAAGCAATGGGAAAAAAATAGGGAACCCGAGATAAAAACCAATAAGGAAGGGGATTTATGATGAAATTCAAATTCGCGGTTATGTTCTTGATTGTGCTATCTGGAATGATTTCAATAGCCGCTTTTAACCCGATCATTGGTCCTCTTTCACGCAACTTAGGACTAAGTGAGGTGCAATCAGGTTGTCTGGTTTCAATCACAGGAATTTGTTGGTTATTAGGTGGCTATTATTGGGAACGAAAATCAGCCAAGAGTAGAAAAAAATTGCTAACCTCTATTATGTTTGTCTATGTAGTTACTCTGATCGGATTTGCCTTGCTGGCCGACAATGCCGCGAGTAATACGCTGGGCATTGGTTCTGCTGGTTTATTTTGGATATTCTTGATTTTACGAGCCATTGCAGGCTTTTTCTTTGGAGGTATTCCTGCTAAAGCTCAAGCATATGTAATGGGCTGGACAACGCAGGAAACTCGCACATGGGGGATGGCGTTATTCGGAGCAGCAAATGGTCTTGGATTTGTGTTGGGACCAGCGATGAGTGGAGGATTGGCAGTGATTAGTCTTACCGTACCTATGTATGCGGTAGGTGTGCTCCTGTTGGTTATTGCCGTTATTTTTCTGTTATCCATTCCAGATGAAAAGGAAAGTGAGATTTGCCGAACAACAGCCACTATCTCACCATATGATTCACGTATCCGTCTTTATCTTTGGATTGGATTCGTTCTATCTGTTGCTCTTAATATCGTTCAGGTTACCATCGGATTTTATATCCAAGATAATTTGGGCTACAATGCTCAAAAAGCTACACAGCTTATAGGGCTTGGGTTAGCCATTTCGGGTGTTATGGTTGTTGCTTCCCAAATTCTGATCAGTAAGTATTTGAAATGGAAACCTGCAATAGTGTTACGCGTAGGGCTATCTTGTGTCACTTTAGGGTTACTAGGATTTTTACTGTTCATACGCTTCGCTTACATTGATTTTGCTATTTTGGGAATTGGGATAGGGTTTACCTTATTAGGCTATAGTTCGGGTGCTTCCCTAGCTGTTGAGGATCATGAACAAAGAAGTGTTGCTTCTTTTATTGCTGCACTTCAAGGGGGAGGCTCGTTTTTTGGGCCCGTTATCGGTACGATACTCTATACGAGTAACAAGGTGCTACCATTTTCGTTTTGTGTACTTTTGATTTGTTTGTCGGGTATTTCTGTGTTTGGAAAAAGACGTAGTGTAAAGCTTTCTGCATAGTAGGAAAGAATCTAAAAGAGAGATGGATAATAAATGAAAGAGCTTCGGGAGACTTGAATATTTTCATGTCTCTCGGAGTTTTTTCGTGCATCGGTAAAAATTGCAAAACCTATTTTTTATAACCTGAATTTATGCTATGATTCAAAATATTTAAAGTCTAAAAGAACTTGAATTATATACTTTACTCGCAAAGTCAGGAATTTGTAGCTTAAAAAAAAATCAGATCAACGACTAGCGAAGACCGTGTTGACAGACCAGGCGATAAGGTTTAGTTATCTAAATTATCTGATACAATAACAAAGAGGTGGCCGTATGCTTAACATTGTAAAATTGAATAGAGATGATTATCCTAACGGAAAAAATATTACATATGAATATCAATCAGATTATTATTATGATGTGCAGATGAAATCTAGTAAGAGGGGATGGAGTGTAGATCTCATCATAGAAAAATTCGAGCAAACATTTCATAAGAGGGATATCGGCAACCTCTTTGATGAAGATAGAGATGAGCTTGAGTGCTATGCTGCGCTAGTAGATAACAAAGAAGTAGGGATTATTACAATTGCTTATTCAAGTTGGAATCAGAGCTGCGTCATATGGGATTTATATGTACATGAAGATTGTAAGCGACAGGGAATAGGTCGAAAATTAATCCATTTTGCATGTAAACGCGCAAAAGAACTCGGTAGTCGTATGATTACTCTTGAAACGCAGACCTCTAATTTTCCAGCTATTCAATTTTATTTAGCCTGTGGATTTACCTTCATTGGGATTAATGTCATGAGCTATTCAAACCAGGACATTGAGAAAAAGGAGGTCAGGATTGAATTAGCTCAATCCTTGGATTAAATGATGGAGCAAGTGAGGTAAATGAGGCAGTCCTTTCAAAAGTTGATATGTCTAAAATATCAATAACATACAGTTTGCCGTTTGTAGTGCCAAAAGCACAACAATTGTATTTAAAGGGGCTACGGAGTATGTAACTATTTTTTTAGTACTTACATCATAACTAGATATTGACTCAGATCCAAATATTAGCTATGTCGGCCGACACATTTGCATTTTACGAGATTAAATTTCATAAAACAAAACATGAATTAAAAATATATAATTAATTATGGTGTGTTTTGTATATTTTTAAAAAAATATTTTTTTAATTATTATTAGGAAAGAATGTAATCACTTTCGTTTTCAGTTTGTATTTTTGTAAGTGAGATGGGGCTTTTAATCATTTGTAATCACAAAATTCCTCTCATCGAAATTGTGTTGAGTGTAGGTGGGCAGTATTTTACGCTTACGTTTTTCGAGGGTGGGGAGACATATTGTACTCCTAAAACGACCACCCCAAAAAAGGGGACTTTTTCAACACTCTGACTTGCAAGACACTATCTGGCGAGTGTTTTTTAATTGAAGATTTTAATTTGATAAATCAAAAAATCTTGCAGGATATAGATGATCAGATCCAGGAGATACATCTGTAATCTTAGTAAATAAAGTATCAAAGTTATCTTCTGCAATTAAGTGGTCTATAATAGCTTCAATTGTCTCAGGCTTGACGTTTTCGACTAGAACCATGTCACTAGCCCAAAAATAGAGTCCACTCATATTTTCCCTAGATATTTGATTCTTTTTTGTAAGTGTTTCAATATTTTTATAAGTAAAGAATGATGCAATATACCTTGTTCTATCTGGAAAGGACACGATGACATCAGTATTATCATCGTATGGATTAAACTCTGCTTCACAAACTCCTGATTCTATCCATATATTGGAAACTGATAATATGTTGATCCTCCCAATATTTATATAGTTAATAGCGGATATACAAATATATCCAAATAATATATCAGGAGATTTAATGGTAATATTTAGTATTGAATGAAAGAGATTGATTGAGAAGCCGATCCTTGAAGAGGATGAGCTAGCCGAGTTTTGCTATAGAATATCTGACTCACGTCAGTATGACTATGCGCTAACAATTAGCTGGTGGAAAGTGATAAAAGAAGATCGAGGCGTGATGGAATCTGCTTGGGGATGGAGGTCAAATAAATACCCCTAGAATTTGATGAAATATTTATACAAAAATTTGTAAATACAGATTATAATGGTTATAAGAGGTGCTCTATATATGAATAAAACAAAACTCAAACAATTGGTGCAAAACATATTAATATTTACAGTAGTATTAATCATCGTTGGATTATTTTTGCAATATAAGAACTATGGCCAATTTAATATCACAAATATTTTTAACGAACAAACTATCTATCTTTTATTGGGCTATTTGTTGGTGAATATAGTCTACCAGTATTTTAAAAAATGATTACCAAAGACCCCACGTTATAAATAATAACGAGGGGTCTTAATTGTTAGTTTATAAAGTTATTCAATTACCGGATCTGGTGCAAAATCTCCTCCATGGTCAGCGGTAGCATCCCACTCATGCGAGAATGTATTTACCTCTTTACCACCAATTTTAATTTTGGATTCCGCTCTATAGTGAGCTGATATAGGGAACTTAATCCATCTATAGTATGTAGTTCCGGTTACTTCAATATCACCCGCGACTGAGTCTGTTAAATAAGCCGAAATTGCTGCAGCAACTGGAGCAGAATATTTACTATCTATCTTAAATCTGGACTCTACCCAGGAAGTTAAGGCCCCAATTGAAAGACCTACTAGACCTGAAATATATTTTTTTTCGATTACATAGCTGTGCTTGAAAGAGCCATCCCAAGATGCTTTTGCATAAATCTTTGAATCAGAGTTATTACTTTGTAACTGAGGAAATACCGGAGTAACTAATGTACCAGAATCATTACTTTGTGACTGAGCAAATACTGGAGTAACTGAAGATAATGCTAGAGTAAGGGCTAAGGCACTAATGAAATTTTTTTTCATAATTTAAGACATCTCCTTAAAATTTTAAATTTACCTATAATATACATTTTTTAGAAAATATCGTCAATTTTATTTATGTTGTATTAAAAAATCATATAATAATAGACATGATTTGGTACACTTCATTAATCGTTTAAGCTGATTACGTAAAAAATGATGAAGATTTTTGATAGGTACCAGTAGAGGATGTCGTTAATGTGTAAGCCTGACAATATCTTTTTCATTTACATAGAATGTATTGCCTGTGGGAACAGGGATACAGTTCACCACGCAAGGAAGATAGTGGCGGGAAAACCGCCCTTAAATTGAAAGAGATATTGGAGGAACGAAGGGATGTTTAGTATGTATTAACACTCTAATAGGGGCGTTTATGTTGTCAAAAGAAGATATCGGAGCAGTTTGAGCATATTTGTCTTGGGCCTGATAAAGCCCCCCACTGTTCCTCCGAGAATATCGAAGAAAAAAAACGGTTCTGATGTAAACAGAGCCGTTTTTTTCATTGTTCTATATAGGTAAATATGGATAGCGTAGTTGAAAATAAAAAATCGGTTTGAAGAGATTCATGTAGACACGATTTATTACGTTACATATGTGTAATAAGTGGAACTGTCACGAAGTTTTGTATCAAACGAGGGAGCGCTACTAACAAGAATTTATTGTTGACCCTCCGTATAGATTTGGAAGGTTACTCCAAACTTGTCTGTTACAATCCCGTACGCAGGACTAAAATGAGTTTCTTGCAGGGGCATATTCACTTGACCGCTTTCCTGCAAGGCATCATAAATTTGTGTAGATTTTTCCTTATCGCTTGTTGCAATACAGATTGTGACTTGATTGCCTTTTTGATGGGGTTGACCTGGAAATGTATCAGAAAACATCAGGTCCGTTTCGCCGACTTTAACCATTGCGTGTGCCACACGATCTCTTGCATTTGCTGGTAGAGGGAATTCGGGGTTTTCGGGCATCTCACCAAATGTTTGGTTAAAAAGGACTTTGGCATCTAAAGCTTTTTCGTAAAACTGGATAGCTTCCTTGGCATTCCCGTCCATCACTAAGTAGGGGATCAACTTCAATGTCATTGTCTAATCAGCTCCTTTGGTCTTACATTTTTTAATCGTTTCTACTATGCAGATTTCTAAATCGTTTAGGCTTATTTCTGGTTGCTACTATCCAGTGAAATCAGCCCTATATTTCATTATTAACATTAATGTCATTATAAAACAAAGAACATATGTTTGTAAATTTCGAATTAGACAGGAGAAGTCATGATTTTTTGTTTGGGACTTACCGGAAAATTCAGAAATAAATCCTTATCAAACAGAGAGGAGAATATCAGTTATTGGTGTACACTACATTTTCCTACATATGCACCTTTGTAGTACACATTATCTGATACGGCAAATCATAGAGCTGTACTTGTTTATCTAGGTCGCCTTGAATTTTTACGAGAGTTGGAAACACACCAGGCATTCTTACATCTGGAAACCACGGACGGCTCGTTTCAATGAGAATAAATAATCCTTCTACATCACCAACGGCAGCAAATTGTTTTTCGTCTTTTCTCCATATTTCCTGTTCACATATCTCGTAAATATGTTTTGAGCCTTCTGCAACATTCGGAACAGGTAGTCCAATTTCGCTGATGTATAGGATACTGCTCTGGCTGAATGGAGCCTCCGAGGGATTGTGTAAAGAGTGATGTACAATAAATTCGAGCAGATTACCATCTGGATCGTAAAAATAGGAGGCAGTTGCATTCCAGTCAGGAAAAAAGAATTGATCCTGATTGTCATTTGAAAAGCAAGAAATCCCCTTTTTTTGGAGCCATTGCTTTGATTCTGCCAGCTTATTCGAAGGGATTGTAAAAGCAAAATGATAATAAGCACTTAGATCACAAACGGGTTTTTGGAATGTTATTTTTGACTCTCCAGTTATAATAGTAAATGACTCAACAGATTCTTGTTCAATAGGAAAACCTAACAATTCTCCATAAAATGACTTCATTTCGTCTAAACGATTCGTTTGTAGTACGATTTCTATTATTCGCATGCAGACACATCCCTCCTAAAGTTAGTGTGGTGGTAAGGATCATCTGAATTCTAGTTTAATACATTTGTATCATTATTCATATATTTTTCCAATCCATAAGTTTATGGTTGTAAGAAGATAATTTTGGATTACTGTGTTCGTGAAGGTAGCACCATGAAAGAAGGATGGATCTCGCAAAAAACATTTTTTCTTATGAAACATAAAGCAACGGCTTACACAGGCTAACTGACAGCCTAAGATACTTCAATTTTACTTCGTTCATGAAACGGTAAGATGTAATAGAAAAGACCTAGTTAAACAACTAGGTCATAAAAAATGAATTCTACTTTAGGTGTAATAAAGGAGCTTCCAGCTTTTCGATCATAAAAGAGACCGTGGGAGGAAGTCCCACGGCTTGTAAATAAATTAATACCAAGTGATATAGACTTTGTAAGTCGTTTTACTTTTGTGGTCATGAATGATTGCAGGATCAAATGGAGTAGGATTAATAGCTATGACTTTTGTTCTGTTATTTGCAAAATCATTTTCAAGTCAAATCGTACCTGGTGCTCCTTCTACAAAAAAGTCTAGATTTGCAATATAAAAATGACCATCAACCACAAGGTTCTTCTGAACGATTTTATAACCAGGATAGTCAAAGCTAGGTTGAATCGAATGTGATGGGGCAGAGGAACGTTCAAGAGTAGTGTGCGCACTAGCAGCTTGTGCTCCAAACATTAAAGAAACCGCCATTAGTGAGGAAGCAAGGAATTTTACTTTCTTCATCATTACCATCTCCTTCATATTAGACACCCAGCTTGATAATCAACTAGATGTGTTTTTGGATATGTATACTATCGGAAAAGGGGTATGTTTGAATTGTATACATTTTTTACCATACGCACATCCAGAACAGGAGCGAACAAACAATTAATTTTAGACGACTAATAACAGGAATAACATGAACATAATCAATAAAATACCTCTTATCGTTTCTTGCATCAGAATAGAGATTTCTCTAAATAATCGCTATCTGAATATCTGCTTCAACTGATATAATATGCTTACATGTAGCATGCATAGGTGATAGCTATACTTTACCGACATGTCAAAGTCTATTAGTAGGGAGATTATATGGCAGAAGAATTACTCTATTTTACATGTAAAATTAATAATAATGATTCGTTTAACGAATTAAAAAGCTTGTTCAATAAACTAAAAACAGCAAAAGAAGCAGGTAAATTGCATGACGGAGACTATGTACTTTGGAAGTCGTTTTTTACGGAAGAAAAATGGTCAAAATTTTGGAACCCCTCTCAGCAGGAATTAGATGAGTATTGGAGTTTGTACTATTCGTTACCAGCTGAGGAAAGAGATACAGATCCTAGATTAAAAGTACCATGGGATTTTGAATCATGGTTGGACGCTATCGCAAGTGCTGAATATACCCTTGTAAGCTGTGAAAGCGTCGATCAAAATTTAGGGAGATTAGAATACGACGCATGGGCATTCCCGTATGGAAGTGCTGACAGTCTTCGTTTTTTACTCAGGGTTTTTGATTGTGACATTATAGAAGAAGAAACTGGATATAGAAAATGGTAGAAAAGAAAATGCTATTCATAACCGGGACAAAAATTCAGAGGGAAGTGTAGAACATGAATTATCAAAAATTGAGTAAAGAAATTTCGTATGCCCTGCGTCATGCACCACATGAATATGAATTAGAGTTAGATGAATATGGGTGGGTCCATATTGAGCAATTATTGCATTCCTTACATGAGCAACCGGTATGGCGTAATGTTCATGAAAATGACCTACATATCATGATTTCACAATCTGATAAGAAACGCCACGAGATTCATAATGGAAAAATTAGAGCGTTGTATGGCCATTCTACGGCTAAAAAAGTTCTGAAAGAGGAAAGTGAGCCCCCAGAGTTTCTTTATCATGGCACACCAAAAAGATTCGTTGCATTGATTATGGAGCAAGGGCTTTTACCTAAAGGAAGACAATATGTTCACTTATCGGAAGAAATTGAAACTGCAACACAAGTGGGAAAAAGAAGGGATAAGCAACCAGCTATTCTAAAGATAGAAGCAAAAAAAGCTTGGATCGATAATGTTACCTTTTATCATGGTAATGAAATGGTTTGGCTAGCTGACAAAATAGATAAGCAGTATATTTCTATACTTGAATAAGGGTTAGATTTTAGTATAACGTTATTCAGAGTATTTTGAACTTGTGGAGAAATCATAATGCTAAGTAATTAATTTTGATGTAAGGCTTCGATATACTACAAAGAAGCTTTTACTCTAAGACAATATGAGGAGCAGATAAGTAGAATAACCTCCATAAATAGGGAAATGGTAGTCTAGTATGCTTCAAGTAATGGACTAGTTGTATAAATATGCAATTCTACATTGCGTTGAGTCCTTTTATTGCTTATAATCATCAGCGAGGTGGTTAATATATGTCATTAACAGTTAAAATTACCATAAAGGACGACAAAGGGAAAGAAGCTGAAATAGAGCTTCAAGAAACCGATAATCTGGCTAAATTAGTAATTGTTCAAAATGTATTCAACTTATTTGGCGTAGATAAAGATATACTGGAGACAGTAAACGAATTTGAAAAGATTGGCAAGGCTTACAGCCATTTTTTTGACAATATGAAACCAGAAGAAGAGCAATTAGAAGAGAAGCAGATGAAAGAAAAACGCATTGTTAATAATGAACAAATTAGGGAACAGATGATAAAAAGCTTTCAGGAGATAGAAGAGTCTAAAGAAGTTGAAACAAAAACGATTGATCAATCAGATTATTTAACAACTGGCATCAAGGAAGACTCAAATGGTAAAAAGAGATATAAATTAAGATATGAATGCCCAATCTGTATGAATAAGGGAGTTCATTATATTTATAAAAACTCGACTGAAACGTGGTGCCATGCGTGCGGAAGTAAGATGCCTATCAAAGCAGCACATAAGGATGGATTTCCTAATAGAGATTCACATGGGAATTTTTATCGAGCAGGAGATTATTATGATTACACCTGTTAGTAGGGAACACTCATATCTGAATTGAAGCTACTTTGATGAGATGTACCAAGGTGTAGTGAATCTTCTTCATTAAAACCCGCAGAAGGATTCTGGGGTTTTAATGAAGAGATTTGCTTTCTACCGCTTGTAGGTAATAGCAGTTTATTTGAACGAGTAAAGTATTACAAATAGATAAATATCATGTAAAGAGTTCTACAGACTGCCAACAGCCTTCACATTCTGTTTTCGATATATTCTCCATGCAATAATCAAAGTAATCAGTAATATACTGGCTGTTAGATAGCTTCCCTCAGCACCAAAAGCTCCTCCAGAGAGCATGGTATCCCCCGTTGGTTGAACTTGTACAAGAGCAGGCGCCCCTGATTCACCACCTGAAACTGCAAATCCAAGAGCAGATTGTAAGAAATTCCAGATAAAGTGAGCACCAATAGGCAGCCATAGTTTGCCCGTCATCTCCCTGATCATAGCGAAAAACAACCCGTCAAGAAAAAGACATAACATCGGGAGTAGTGACTCGGTAGAACCAGTGTTGAACAAATGAATCGATGCAAACAAAAGAGAAGAGAAAAGAATTGAAACATTGGTGCCGAATGACTCCTTTATGAGTCCCTGAATATATCCTCTCACTAGTCCTTCTTCAACGACGGCAACTATTATCCACTTGGGAATGGTAAAAAGAACAGCCACCAGTAAATAGGTATCTATTGGTACGCTTGTAAGCTGTACTCCACCAAATAACCAGATGAGTACACAGGAAAGAATAATCGTACAGGCTCCTATTCCTATACCCATAACAAACTGCTTCCAGCTTCCTTTTACTTCAAACCCTAGAGGCCAACGACTTTGTCGTTCAAATAGCCAATAGGTAATGCATACCCCGATAAGCATCCCTATTTGAGAAAAATTTTTGAGTGAAGTAGGGAAAATCGCATGAAGGAAAAACGAAATGAGGAACCCCGCCAGGATTGTGAGTGCTATTTTCGCGATGACTTGTAGAGAGATGACTATCGTTTTCACAAGAGAAGCCTCCTATACCTTTTACCTATCATATTCTTCCATTTTAATCTAATGAATTATTATACGAAAGGTTTTTTTCCTTATTTTCACAAGTAGTCTACTCTATCTATATGAATAATAGATATCGACTGAAAGTACAGTACATTCATTGATAATGATAACTATTATCATGTATAATGAATGATGCAATTGATACACGGGTCACAATGACTGCTGAGGAGTCGAACAGACAAGTACGGTTAGATGAACAGCTTATCCAATGGAAAATCAAGCTTCCATTAAAATAATGAATATTCGCTATCTAATCTTGGCACTAGACGAGGAGCCTCGATTCTATCGGCTACCAGCGAGTGGATTTATGTATGCGGTACGCGGCAGTGCTACATTACAACTTGATGAGACACAGCATCAAGTAAAATGATTTCATATTTTGTATGGTTGCAAGGGGTAAGTGGTACCGTGATATGTTGTACTTTAAGGAGGTGATTTACAGTTATGCCTGTAAACGACTATTTTGTGTTATGGAATCATGCTTCCATACGAGTGTTGGATATCCGCCATACGATCCTGAGGGCAGGAGAGGAGCTTTGCTCTTATCGACTCCCCGCAAGCAGTTTTGTGTATGCGACTCGCGGTGTTGCCCAAATTCTGCTTGATGGGGAAGTTTATCGATCAGAGAGATTCCATGTGCTGCATAGCGGGAAGGGTGCATGCTTGGAGATTATAGGGATAGAAGACGAGCTCGAATACTATTTAATTCTTTATAAGGCTACTCTCCCGCATCTATGTAGTCAGGACGTTTTGGATCTGATGGAAAATAGTAATCCGTTTCAATTACAATACAGCTTTTCTCCGAACGACCCTGTCTCACTTTTCCATAAAGTTAAAGTAATGAATCAAGAATGGAGACAGCTTGGGTCAATTGAACGTTTCCACGTAAAATCGGTGTTTTATCAATTCGTCTACAGTATTTTGCGACAGCTCCAAAGCCAAAAGATTCATAGGAAAGAACCAGGAATTGCTGCACAAGTGATTTTGTACATGCAAAAGCATTATTTCGAATCGATTACTTTGGAATCGCTTGCAGAGACCTTGAGCTACAGTGTTCCACATTTATCAGCTCTATTCAAAAAGGAGACCGGACACAGCGTGATTCATTATCTCATTCAGATAAGGATGGATAAGGCAGCAAGCCTGCTAGTGGAAACGGATGCGACTTTACGCGAAATAGCTGTAAGTGTGGGCTATGAGGATCCATATTATTTTGGTCGTCTTTTCAAAAAGTACAAGGGTGTTTCGCCGGCCCGGTTTAGAGTCAGAGAGTTAGAGCAGCGTAAAACAGAAGATCGTCCTTTTAACACCATTCGATCCTCCATTGCAGTTCAAAAGGGTCGGCGCTATATTGATGATGATATTCGTTATCAATATAAGAAAGAGGGACTTATACCGATGTACAAACAATCCAAGTCAACTACTACGGCAACATTATTCCTTTGCATAGCATTGCTTCTTAGTGCATGCTCTGTTGGCACTTCAAACACGAATACAGCAAATGCGGGGAGTCAGACGTCATCTGCGGTCTCAGTGTCACAAAGCTCTACTCAATCGAATTCCGGTCAGACTTCTGAAACCGTGCAAACCAAAGTAATATCGACGGTCATTGGTGACATACAAATTCCAGTTAATCCTAAAAAGATTATAGCCGATCAATATCTGGGCAGTTTCATCGCGCTGGGTATTACTCCGATTGGTACACCCGGACTGCACCGACAAAATCCGTATTTTGCTGAAGCACTCAAGGATGTGGAGGATATTGGTGATGTGGATGGTTCTTTAGAAAAGGTAATCGATTTACAACCAGACCTGATCGTGACAGGGTCGGCAAGCGATCATAACAGGTACCAGCAATTATCCAAGATTGCCCCTACAATATCAGTTCCCTATGGCAAATTGAAGAATGCGCATGAAGAGCTGACCTATTTTGGTAAGCTACTGGGTAAAGAAAAAGAAGCAGAAATATGGCTTGCGGAGTATGACCGTCGTATTGCTGCTGCAAGAGAAAAGGCAAGGAAAGCAGTTCCGGCTGATGCTACCTTTTCTATATTTGAGCTAACAACCAAGTCGATCCATGTTTACGGTGACAATTTTGGACGAGGTGGTCAAGCCGTTTATCAAGCCCTTGGATTCAAGCCTCCTGCTCCTATAGCAGCAGAAATACTTGAAAAGCAGTGGGCTAAGTTGTCCGATGAGTTATTGCCAAAGTATGCAGGTGATTATATCATCCTGACGTCTAACGACCGCACCTTGGAAGATTTGAAAGCAGATCCGATTTGGTCTTCCCTTGATGCAGTAAAAAACAATCGTGTATACATATGGAAAGAAGAACGTTCCTGGTACTTTGATCCGATTGCAGTATTGTCGCAGACAGAGGAAATCGCTGCTTGGCTGGCAGGCCAGCACTAAAGGTGTTATGCTAGAAACAGTCTATATAAAGATGAAAACTTGAGAAAAACAATACCAGATCGTGCAGTGAAGTGTCCCCTTAGACTTTTCATCCGGTAGCCTTTGAGCTTTTCCGAGTCTATGTAAGAGGGTACTTCACTGTTTTTTATAGATTTTACTTTTATGATTTCCCGTTTATCTTTTCATAAGCTATCTAGGTTAAGGTGAACAATGGAAAGCAATTGCCTTTTGCTGGAGTAATAGGGTTCATAATATGCTATTCTGCATTGCTTTATGTAGATTTATTGCTTATAATCATTTGCGGGGTGGTTAAAAAATGTCATTAATAGTTAAAATTTCCATTAAGGACAATAAGGGTAAAGAAGCAGGGATCGAACTACAAGAAAATGACTATCTATCTAAATTAGTGATTATTCAGAATGTATTTAATCTTTTCGGTGTGGACAAGGATATCCTTAAAACAGTAAACGAATTCGAAAAGATAGGTAAGGCGTATAGTAATTTCTTTGACAATATGAAGCAGGAAGAGGAGCAAGAAATAGAACAACAGGAAGAACAGCAGGAAATAGAACAACAGGAAGAACAGCATCAAAACAATAACAATGAAATTCAAGAACAATCGAGTAAGGTTTCGCAGGAAGCTAAAGAGTCAAATGATAATCAAGTAAATGTTGTCCATGTTTCAGATTATCTAACAACAGGAATTAAAGAAGATTCAAATGGAACAAAACGTTACAAATTAAGATATGAATGTCCGATATGTATGAATAAGGGTGTTCATTATATTTACAAAAATTCGACCGAGACGTGGTGTCATGCATGTGGGAGTAAGATGCCAATAAAATCAGCTCATAAAGAGGGATTTCCCAACAGAGATTCTCACGGAAATTTTTATCGAGCAGGAGATTATTATGACTACTCTAGCTAATATATCTCTCTAAACGGACAGAATGTGTTTTATATTATGACAAAATAGAGCGTGAACCATTTACGGATAATCCTTCATAATGGGAGAGAAAGATGAAAGAAATTATACAATATGAAATCAAAAAAATGGAGCAAAAACACAATATAAAAATTCTTTTTGCCGTGGAATCAGGAAGCCGAGCATGGGGCTTCTCATCACAAGATAGTGATTACGATGTGCGATTTGTTTATATCAGGCATCCTGAATGGTATCTTTCAATTGATGATAAGCGAGATGTGATTGAAGTCCCAATTAATAATTTGCTTGACATAAACGGATGGGATATTAGAAAGGCGCTCAAGCTATTTAGAAAGTCAAATCCTTCATTGATGGAATGGTTGAGTTCGGAAATCGTTTACCACGATGCTTATGGATTTAAGCATGAGCTAGTAAAGCTGAGGGAGCGTGTATTTTCTCCAAAGGCTTCTATCCATCACTATCTTAACATGGCGAAAGGAAATTATAGAGACTATCTACAGGGAGAACAGGTAAAAATTAAAAAGTACTTCTATGTTCTTCGCCCTTTGCTAGCTTGCATGTGGATTGAGAAATACAATATGAATCCACCCATTTTGCTTCAAGACATGGTGAATAAGATGATAGTTGATTCCGAGGTGAAAAGAGAAATTGAGGAGCTACTTAGAAGTAAGATAGCTGGTGAAGAATTTAACTTTGAAAAACGTATTGATGTGTTAAATCAGTTCATTGAAGAGGGGTTTGCACATCTTACTGAAATTTCCTCTACTTATAGTTGTGACATGATAGATCCAACTGCGGAGCTTGATGAACTGTATCGCAAATACCTGAGGTTGGTATGGGACTTTACAAAATGATCCGCACACACCTTATAAACTGGCATCAATCGGAAGGTTTTACAGACAAAAGGGAAAATATGAAATAAGAGGATTGAGCTGGATTGGATGAAAATAAATGATTATGCTGGTATTGTCATTATGCATGATTATTACTGTTGGAATTGTTTAGGTAGATAACTTAGCAGCTTCGAACGAACAAATATTGTTCAATATACGAACAAATAACGCTGATCCGAGGTATTGATCAGTTTTCTCTAAAGGAACGCTATTCATTATATAGCGTTCTTTTTTGTTGGAATTCTATACCTTTAGTAGATGGAATATTTAAATGAATCATCATCTTTTCGGCAGACGCAAATTATGCAGTCTACTTTCAAGTAAGAAGGGACAATCGAAAAGTTTTTTGGATGTAACAATATTCGATGAGATATATCATTATGAAATATATACCAAATAAGTTGCACTAAGTAAAAATATTTGGTTGTGTACAAAATATTTTATATCGTGTAAACTGAGGATGTAATCAACCAAGATGGGAGGAAATAATTGAATGGAACCATTTTCTTTACCAAAACTGCAATACGATTACGACGAGTTGGAACCTTACCTGGATGCCAGAACCATGGAAATCCATCATGGCAAACATCATGCAACTTATGTGACGAATTTAAACAAGGCAATCGAAAACCATCCCCAGTTCAAGAATGCTACTGTAGAAGAATTGATCAGTCATTTGGACGATGTACCTGAAGAAATTCGCACAGCTGTTCGAAACCATGGAGGTGGACATTATAGTCATAGCTTGTATTGGTCCATTATGAGTCCGACTGGGGGTGGGAATCCTGATGGTGATATAGCGAAGGGAATTGAAAAGCATTTCGGTAGCTTTGAACAGATGAAGGACGACTTGACGAAAGCTGCTGTCAGTCGTTTCGGAGCGGGCTGGGGATGGCTTGTTGTTAATGGGGACAAGTTGGAAGTAATCAGTACCCCAAATCAAGATACTCCTTTAATGGATAAGAAAACACCGATTCTGGTCGTCGATGTTTGGGAGCATGCTTATTATTTACAGTATCAGAACAAACGGCCCGATTTTGTATCCTCCTGGTGGAATGTAGTTAACTGGGAGGAGGTCAATCGTCGCTATAACGAAGCGATTCGTTAACCTCACTCATCTAACTTTGCAGAAGAGACAGATCGCTTCTGCAAAGTTTTATACTATAAACTCTTATCTTGCTCAGGAAGGAAGGGTATCCATGAACAGACACGCGGCTCGATTACGGGAACAATCAACAAGAAAAGAAATATTGCTGTTTCTCAAGAAGCGTGGTTCAGTAAGTGTCCAGGAAATATCGGAACATTTGGGAGTGACCCGTATGTCTGTTCGTAAGCATTTATACGCTTTAGAAAAGGACAGTTATATCCAATCCAGCATTCTGCGTCAGCATGTAGGAAGACCGACTTTTTCTTATCGTCTTACGGTTTTATCCGAAGAATTATTTCCGAATGAATACGATAATCTGGCCATGGAATTGATTGAGGAGATCAATGACATGTTCGGGGAATCGTTAGTTACTAGCTTATTTGTACGGAGAATGGAAAAAATTGAGCAAAAGTACCGAGAGGAGATGTCTGGACAAAGTTTTGAGGAAAGGGTCGCAACTCTGGCAAAATTTCAGGATCATGAAGGATACATGGTCAAGTTAGAAAAAAATCAAGATGGTACATATTTATTTGACGAAGCAAATTGTCCTGTTGTAGAAGTTGCAATCCGCAACCGCCAAGCATGCAAATGTGAGGTTGCCCTGTTCGCAGCTTTGCTTGACGCTGATGTTGAACGTACAGAATGCATTGCAGACGGGAACGTGAGATGTCGTTATTTGATAAAAGAGAGGGGCAAGGCTAGTGGAACGGAAGGAGGTGAATCGAACTCATATGAACAATGAATATGGGGGGAGTAATATTTGGAATTTATTAAGCATAATTCGAATGCAGAGACCCTTTTGATTATACTAAGGGTCTTTCGCTACTATAGCCTATCTTTCAGAATCCCAAACCTCTATAAATTCCCAACCTTATTAGCCTTTTCATGATCGAAGCATGAATTATATTTTTCACATGTAGGATAAAGTATAAGTCAATAGCTGCTTACAATTACTTTTATAAGGTCATATGATAAGACGAGTATTTGATCGAATGAATTAAGCAAAATAATAGCTTTTTGTAATCAGTTTTTTCCTTTATAATCCAAATTGAGATAATATTAGATATTACAACTAGAAGAGAATATATATTATAAAGGAGAGGTTTTGTAATGAAGAAGAGTGTGTATCAGTTTGTAGCTTTAGCTTTAACGATGAGTTTAACCGTGTGCAATGTTGTTGTCGCAAAAGAATCGAATAAAAGCGACAATCAAAAACAAGCTATTGAGCATGTAAAAATACTTAAGTATGGCGATGATTTCAATGACGACATGACTTTTAGTATTGAGGAACAATGGCGTAATTCGGCAAATAAGCGTACAGATTATTTTACTTATTCATATCCAACACCTCAATCAACTAGTGTGACAGAGTATGTTACTTATACCAAGGAATTTTATAATAATGCTAAGGACTCTTCTAAACGTGTAAAGATAGAATTAGATGAGGATGGGAGAGTAAAAGGAGAAGTAGCAAATGTAAAAGGTTCGAATTTATCCTATGATTCATTGTTTGAATACTATAAATCGAAGTACAAAGAGTCAGTAAAAGAAAACTCTTGGAAGCAACTCGGAACCGTTGAATTTGTCGGAAAAAAAGTCAATAAGGTTCAAATGACAGTCAACGTTGAGTTTGGTTTATACGCAGGAGAAAGAACGGGAGAAAGAGTCATAGCATATCTTGACCCTGAAACGGGATTACCAGTAAAAGAAGAAATATATGCAGAAAATGAAAAAGTACCAATGATTGTGAGAATTTTTATGTTTGATACGTTAAGTGCTTCTAATAGTTATATATTTGAAGAATACGGCGGAGTACCTTTAGTCGATGTAAAAACGAAAAAATAACAATTCAATCTGTCAAAGTGTTGAGGAGCCAAATCTCACAGAGAATGGCTCCTCAGCATGAAACATACATATTCATACATACATTATACCTTATACCATGAATGTAGGCATTAATTGGGCATATTGCCTTTTGTCTTTTTATGTAGCGAGATACATTGTTGAAAATGATATGGCCCACCTACTATAGAAAACAATAATAGTTATTTGGACAACTTTTGCAAATAGCTATTATTGTTTTCGTTTCTTACTAATGCCCCAAGGCTTTTAAAGATACCCTTTTAATAGATTAACAACTTCATCTGTAAGGAATATCCCTTTGATGTTCTCATTAATAAATTCGTTATAATCAGTCAGATATAGCTATTTCAAATTGATACGAGAAAGAAGGTTGTGCATTTCAGTTGTTTTGGAAGAAGCAATCGTTTCTACAAGCTTAGAAATTCTTCAAAAAGTTCCTATGATTTGCTAAACAAACATCTCTCAACAAATTTACTGTATACTAAAGACCTCTATAATCAAAATGGGGCTTGTCCATGATGCAGAGTATTTTCTTTCGTGATAACGCTGAGAAGGCTTGGATGATTCTAGCGTCTGATCCCTATTGTGAAGAAGGTGACATAACTCGATTTGTACTTTATGGATTAAATCCAAGAGAGAAGCCTATTAACTTCTTCTCAATAAATGGGTACGGTAAGGCAAGAGTAACCCCCAATTTGTGATGAGGGAACATTATTTAGACTAAGGGAGAATAGCAATGAGTAAAATGGATGAACAAATTCTAGTAGTAAAACGAACGAACCTATTTGATAATGAGAAGTTAGTTTTCCAAGGGATTGACAAAGAACCTGATAGAATCACGAAGTTAATGAGTAATATCTCAACTCATTACACTGCTATGAGACGTGGAGATGCCGAGGAAGATCCAAGCTTTAAGCAACCAATTCCTTATGTTGTGATCCGCAAGGGTAATGAGCTGTTCATGTATAAACGTCTATCAGGTGGGGGAGAAGCACGTCTCCATGATAAGTTATCGTTAGGCACAGGTGGTCACATGAATGATGAAGATACTAATAGCTTTGAGGAAGTCTTAGAGATGAATTTACTCAGAGAGCTTGAAGAAGAGCTAGACATTCAAGCAGCGGAGAGAGAATTTAACACGATTGGCTTTATCAATGACGATCTTGAAGAAGTGGGTAAAGTACATATTGGGCTACTTGTAACACTTGATTTAGATGAGAATGCAATTGTGAATGTAAGAGAAATAGAACAGCTTGAAGGTAAATGGACAACCATCGAGGAGCTGTTACAACCTGATACATATGAAAGACTAGAAAGCTGGTCTAAATTTGTAGTAGATGTATTGAAGTAAACCGTAGTGGGGGAGATAGCTCCCCCAAATGTAAAGTTCATTAGGAAGTTTTTTATACTTTAAACTTGATATGTTTCCGTATTTTTTGCTAAAGAAAAAACGGCTTAAGAAACCTACTACTATTAATAAAAGATGGGATTGATATTACAAATACATATGTATAACTTGATTCACAATGTGATGAAAGGGTAGAACATAAAAGGTTATTTACAGAATATAATAACAGCTTAAAAGGGAGGCGGAATGTTAATCGTACTCCTTTTTTATTTTGACTTTATTTGCTGTGATCTGAATTTAAATTATTAAACAAGAGCAGAATATATGGAACCCATCTTTCATATTTCAAAAATTCTTATTTGTAAAAAAGAATTATTTAATCCAATAATTTTTATTGTTATTTACAAAATTATACATAAAGGTTAGAATCAGGTTAAAAATAATAAAGGCTTCAATGCTACTATGATAACTTATGGAAGGGGATTAATATGTCTGAAAGTTTAACTTTCACAACATTGGGGGAACTGATAAAAATAAAAAGATTAGAATTAGGAATTAGCTTATCGGAGTTGGGAAGATTGTCAGGAATCAGTAAAGGGGTTTTGTCGAAGATTGAATCTGGGGAAACGAAGCGTCCAGAGTTAAAGACTTTAAAACCAATCGCAGAAGTTTTAAGCATCCCTTATGAAGAGATGATTGAACGGTATATTGAGATAGAACACCGACATGGAATATATGATGATTTTATTACAGAAGCTATTGAGATTTCTAATCCTTCTTTGATCACTAAAGTGGTAATCAAATTCCTAGAAAATTCTAATAAAGATACATACACAACATTAGAGCAAGTGTATAAACTTGCAAGTATTGGTACGAATAATGATGTCAAGGTGGCACTTTATAATTCTATTATTAAGTACGCCAGAGTACATGGACTACCTAACTACATAACTAAAGGCTTATACCAAAAATATCTTATTGAGCGAGAAGATCTAAAATACTTAGAGGAGTCGTTTAAAGTAGGTGAGGAGGTACTAAATTACACTGACTTTATGAGAAAGGATGAGAAAGTTCATTTTTACTATAAAATCTCTTTGAATGCACACAATATTGAGAGGTATGAGAAGTGTATTGAATATGGAGAAAAGGGGCATGAAGAGGACACAACGAACAATAAGCTAAAAGAACGAGTAGCTTTAGCTATTTTGAATTCTCATTCACGATTAGGAAAATATATAGAGTTAGAAAAACATCTTGAGATGTATGCCAGACTGGGCTATCGTCTAATAATAGAAAAAGTGAAGTATTTTCGTGCAATTATTCTTTCTAAAACCGGGCAATACTATGAAGCAATTCCATTACTGAAAGATTGTATAGAGGAAGCAACAGTAGATAATCGCTTACATAGAGTAAATGACTTATTAGAGGTCTTATTTAAAATCAATGACACTGTTGCTATTCAGCAGATTTTAGGACAAGAAGAAAGAAATACCAATAGTAAAATTTCGCCATATAAGTATTTAGAATTAGGTAAATATTTTAGATATAAGGGCAGATTTCTTGTAAAACATGGCCTATTTGATGATGGAATGGAGGCATATCTAAAAAGTATGTATTTTTACAGCGAGATAAACGCTCGACATAACATTATGGAGTGCTCCGAATATATTTATTCCTCCCATTGTGACATAGGGAAACAAATTGAATTATCTCTTCTGGAAAGAATAACGGAAGTATATAATAAGGTAAATAAAGGTAATGAAAAGGAGAGATAACTAATGAAGAAATATTTTACTATTATTGCAACTGTTTCGTTGGTATTATTATCTTTTTTTACTGTAATCCATTATTCTAATTCAGGAAATTACGTAATGTTTAAAGCCGTGAAGCAAAATCATGATGATCCTGGTCATTAACTCATCTAAAACGAATCTAAAGAAGGCTATAACTTGAGGAGCGTTTTTTTTTATTGGAAATATGCAATATTTTGTCGGAATTTTAAGAACGTTTCACTCTCAAGATTTTTAAAGGTAGTTTCAGTAACTGATGGTAAAGTAATACACAGGAGGAAGGAAGGAGGTGCCGCTATCAGTCTATGTTGCTTATCAAATAAAAGGGCGTTCCTGTTAGTTTGAAGACCATAGGAACGCCCCCACCTTAAGCAACAAAAACAGTTACTCAGGTTCATTTTATCACTCACTTACCAAAAATGAAAACTGAAAATTAAAATTTATATCACGACTTTTAAAAATATAAAAATCCTCCGAACAGAACCATTTAATTTCAAAAGAAGTTCATTTTCAAATTCAGCAGTTTTTACAAATGAATCAGCAACTAGATAAATACATTGTTGCATTTCAAAAAAACAACACAGATGTTGTTTTTTGAGCTAGGTAGGTAAATTAGCTTATTACTTGGAAAAATATGATATAATGGAAAGTAGGAGATATTCTTTATGAACAAAAAAATTTCTAGTTTTCTAAAAAAACTATCCTTAACTTGCGCATTAATGGCAGGGCTAGTTTTACCAAACGGTACATCATATGCTAAGGAGTATGCTAATCCTTTAGAAAGTCCACAATCATACGCTCAGTATTTAGAAAGTTATGACCAAAAAGAAGCATTAAGACTTGGCGTTGACCCACGATTTTTAGATCAGGCAGTCAGGGATTCTAAAGAAATTTTAGGAAAATATAATGAATTAACCTCAAATGAACAAACTAAATTGTTACATGATATGCAATCAATATCTGTAATACAAAATTCTTTCGTCAGCTCTGAGGAGATTCAGAAATCTGCACCAGCATTAGATATAGCAGCTTCTTCTCGCTCAATCAGCCACGACTATACAATGTCTTTACTAGGTATTGATTGGACAATTTATCGTGTCGAAGGCGAATATGAATATAATTCAAAAGGTGTAACTAAGAAACTTGGAGCAAATGGATATGTAAAAAGAAATCTAAATCCTCTAGTGCAAACTTCCAAAACCTCTAGTTCAGACGAAATTAATGGTAAGGAGTATGCTGCTACAGTTGTTTTTGATTATAAAATAGGTCCAATTAAAGATTTATCCGTTCAAATAGGTTCAGCATATGTAAAAGTCTACGGAGATAAGAATGGGAAAACAGGCGGGCGTGGTTGGACAGAATAAGGAGTTGACAAAAGATTGCATAAATCAACAAAAATTATTTTGTGGTCAGTTTTAGGAGCCGCTGTTGTCCTTGGTGTTATCGGTTATTTAACTTTTAAATTTAATTGACCGGTTAGACAACTTAGGAGTTTTTCTGAGTGCCTATAATTTCATGTGTGTAAATTAACGTCTGAATCTTGAAGATTCGGACGTTTTTCTTTCTGATTTATCAAGAAATAAATCATGCTACAATAAGTTTCCTCGGAATTGGTGAATGTTAAGGTCAGCACAATCCGTCATAGTTCATTATGCTGGCAGGCGTCAAAGTGTCACAAATCACATCGAAAGCATGAAGTTTGATGAAGCTTATTGTTATTTGCTGATGCAAAGAGATATCGCTTTACTGGCCATCCTCCATATTAAATGTCTGTCCTCTAATGTATGATTCAGTCCCAGAACTGTTTCCACTAAGACATTGCTAATTCGAAAACTCCGCAATTCTTGCTAAGTTGCAAATGATTGAACTGGAATAGGAAGAAAGAGTTCTAATAAATGGGAGCAGGGAGTTGGAATTCTGGAGCTGAACGACTTTGAAAGCTTCGGTGTGGAAGGCTTTTCGGACGTATTGCAATATCAGTGAGACTGGTCATGAAACAGACGTAAGAGAGTGTGCTCATCAGTTGCCAACCGGGCAGATGATTAGTCTCGAGCAGCCAAGAGAAGCAGAGTGACTCAGTTAAAGCCTTGTTTGACATACAAAATGATAAAGGGGTGAGAAGTGCTTTGCAGCGACTGGATATTGGAAGGGGCAGATCGCTACGAGGTAACCAATCCCTATTATACAATTCAGGGGCAAGCGGATGCTAAATTCTGGTGGCGGAAAATTCCGCGGTTGACTGGGCGAATGAACTGGGGGATATTGCCTCTGAGATTACGGGCGTGCACCGTCGCACAGCGAGCATTTTACAGAAAAAAGCAAGGCCTACGCTAGGTGAATCGGAGGAGACAGACGGTGTAAAAATCGTCTGTTTCTTTGGCTATATCGATAAATCCTGTTGAACAAATCAACTATAGCAATTACATACTTATGAAAAGATTAGTCCTCGTAAGTAGATGAGGCATTTGAGGAAGCGAAATCAATTATATTTCACAGATAAGACATCGGTACGGATTGACGTGGACCAGAGGTGTTGCTAAAATTATCATGGGAATAATGTGAAAAAAATCACGATGTGTATGTCTTATTTCTTCAAAAAAGTATCTTTAAAAGGAGTCGTGCATGATGAAAAGAATCGTAACATTGAGCTTTCGTAAACTGAAGGATACCGCAAAATACGGTGGATGTGGCGCCTGTCAGACATCTTGTCAGTCAGCCTGCAAAACTTCCTGTGGAGTTGCAAATCAGCAGTGTGAAAACACAATGAACAGATAGGAAACAGGAAATGTACCGCCCAGCTGCTATGCGGATGGGCGGCAATTTTTATGGGCAAAAGGAGCTTGATTATCAAGTATGATTCATCAATATAAACTAAACGGATACAACATTGTGCTCGACACCTATAGTGGATCGGTGCATGTTGTCGATGACCTCGCCTATGAAATCATCGCGCTTTATGAAAATACACCTACGGAAAAAATAGTGGCGATAATGTTGGAGAAGTACGCACATGAATCTGACATTTCCGAGGAAGACATTCGAGAAACAATCGCGGATGTGGGGGAGCTAAAAAATGATGGGCAACTCTTTACAGAGGATGAATATAAGGCTCTATCTATTGATTTGAGAAATCGTCCGACTTATGTAAAGGCTCTTTGCTTCAATGTTGCGCATACCTGTAACCTGTCGTGTGAATACTGCTTCGCCAGTCAGGGAAAATACAACGGAGACAGAGCAATCATGAGCTATGAGGTTGGACAAAAAGCGATTGATTACCTATTGGAAAACTCTGGTCATCACCGAAACCTTGACGTCGATTTCTTCGGTGGAGAACCGCTCATGGCTTGGAAGGTTGTCAAGCAGATTGTCGCTTACGCAAGAAGTAAAGAAAAAGAGTACAAAAAGACTTTTCGTTTCACCTTTACTACGAATGGCATGCTGCTCAATGATGAGATCACCGATTTTTTGAATCAGGAAATGTATAATGTCGTATTGAGTCTTGATGGAAGAAGAGAGGTCCATGATCGACTTCGCAAAACAGTCACTGGAGAGGGGAGCTACGATCTTATTGTTCGGAAGTTCCAGGAATTCGTTGAAAAACGCGGAGACAAAGAATACTATGTACGTGGAACCTTCACCCACAATAATGTCGATTTCACTAATGACATTTTTCACATCGCAGACCTTGGTTTTGATAAACTTTCGATGGAACCTGTCATCTGTGATCCACGGGAACCATATGCGCTCACTGAGGATGACCTCCCAGAGATTTATAACCAATACGAGATTCTCGCCAAGGAAATGCTCAAGCGCGAGGAAAATGGCAATGGTTTTACCTTCTATCATTACATGCTTGACCTCTCAGAAGGCCCCTGCATTCAAAAGAGAATTTCTGGCTGCGGTTCAGGAACTGAATATCTCGCTGTCACACCATGGGGAGAGCTTTTTCCTTGTCACCAGTTCGTCGGGGATGAAGAATACAGCATGGGAAACATCTGGGATGGAATCACAAAACCAGAGATGCAATGCCAATTTAAAGAGAGCAACTGCTACTCGAAGCCTGAATGCCAGAACTGCTGGGCGAAACTATACTGTAGCGGCGGTTGTCCTGCCAATGCACTTCACGCAACTGGCTCCCTCAAGGGAACTTACGACTTTAGTTGTGACATCTTTCGTAAGAGAATCGAATGTTCCATGATGGTTAAGGTAGCCGAATCTATCAGAGTTATGGGAGAAGGTAACCAAGCTGTGGCTGGGATTTCTCCTGAGTAATGTTTTCATAACGAGTAACCATTTTGTTTTCAAGTACAGAAGAGTTCCTTCTATAAGTAAGGGGCTCTTTTTTCGTATATACTATTTATGGGAATTAATAGGAGGTTACTAGGGACTAAAAACGAAGGTACACAGGATGGAGGGAGAAATCTTTCCTTTATCGTCGCACGAAGTCTTTCTCGACAGCCAAGTTTTCTAATAAATAAGTAAGATTAGGTTTGAAGGAGGGGAGTAGTAGCCCTCCTATTTATTTTTTTCTAAAGTTGATTGCCCTCTTAGTTCTGGTTCTACAAGAATTGTTTTGGTGTCAAAAAAACCAAAAATATGATAATGGGCGCCATCTATGTGCCGAAAGAGTATAATAAATTGGCAGAAGTAGACACTAACAGGGATTGCCTTGTGGGGGATAGAAAATAGATAACCAAAAATACCAAAGAATACTTATGATTTTTGTTCAATGGAACAGAAAAAACTAGCATAATAAACGACATAAACAAGAAAAGGGGAATGGAGATACGATGACAAAGGAAAAAGCAATAATAGAAACAGGATGGAATTTTGACAACAGTTATGCACAACTGCCGAAATCATTTTTTGCCAGTCTCAATCTAAACCCTGTATCTTCACCAAAGTTGATCATTCTTAATGATCCGTTGGCAACATCTCTGGGGTTGAACGTACAGGAGCTGCAAAGTGAAAATGGGGTAGAAGTGCTTGCTGGTAACCGGATTCCCAAAGGTGCTTTTCCTCTTGCTCAGGCTTATGCGGGGCATCAATTTGGGCATTTTACGAGGTTAGGAGATGGCCGCGCTCTGCTGCTTGGCGAGCAAATTACGCCCCTAGGTGAACGCTTTGATATTCAGCTTAAGGGTTCAGGGAAAACGCCATACTCTCGACGGGGTGATGGTCGAGCGGCACTTGGACCGATGCTACGCGAATACATCATCAGCGAAGCAATGCATGGGCTTGGTATTCCTACTACTCGCAGTCTAGCGGTGGTGACAACCGGTGAGTCAGTCATTCGTGAAACCGACCTGCCTGGTGCAGTTTTGACACGCGTGGCTGACAGCCATCTGCGCGTCGGCACTTTTCAATACGTTTCAAAATGGGGGACTGAAGAGGAACTCCGAGTACTAGCCGATTATACATTACAACGACATTTTCCAGAAGTTGAAGCTGGTGAGAATCGCTATCTTTTACTACTTCAGGAAGTGATCAAGCGTCAGGCCTTGCTGATTGCTAAATGGCAGCTGGTTGGCTTTATTCACGGGGTAATGAACACTGACAATATGGCCATTAGTGGAGAAACCATTGATTATGGTCCTTGCGCCTTCATGGATGCCTATGATCCGGCAACGGTATTCAGTTCCATTGACATTCAAGGCCGCTATGCCTATGGCAATCAGCCATATATAGCTGGTTGGAATCTTGCCCGATTGGCTGAAACCCTATTGCCTCTGCTACATGTCGATTATGAGCAGGCAGTCAAACTGGCTCAGGATGCGATTTCAGATTTTACTGAGTTGTATCACAGTAATTGGCTCACGGGAATGAGAGCAAAGCTAGGAATAAGCAACGAAGAGATACAGGATGAATCCCTTATTAAAGACCTCCTCAGTATGATGCAGAAGTATCGTGCGGACTATACCAATACCTTCCGCGCCTTAACTTTTGATACACTGGAGGACACGGTACTGTTTGGGACTCCAGAATTTACTCAGTGGCATGAGCTCTGGCAGGCGAGACTAAGCAGGCAGCAGGGATCGAAAGCCTCCGCACATCAGTTGATGCAAAACAGCAATCCTGCGCTAATTCCTCGGAACCACCGGGTAGAAGACGCTTTAGAAAGCGCAGTGAACCAAGGAGACTACAGCGTGATGGAGCGGCTTCTTGTTGCTCTTTCAAACCCCTACGCGCACTCTTCTGAGCAGGCGGAATACTCCAAACTGCCTCCGCTATCAACCGGTCCTTACCGAACCTTTTGCGGTACTTGATCATATAGAAGCGTTAGACAAACTTATTGATGTCAAGAAAAACGATGACAATAATTCTTCTATATGGTTATGTAAAATGTTCACTTACGAAGAAACGGATGGTTAATCTAAAATTCATGATACAAAAAGCTCGTGCTTTCTTTTGGAAAACCGAGCTTTTTTGTGTTATGATTCGATTCATCTTTTGGACTACTCAGCTTTTGGTAATACTTGGATGGGGGGAGGACTGTCCACTTTTCCGAAATGTAGGATTCTCCAGACTTCAAAAATTAGATGATGGGTCACTTGGTCTAATTCTTCCGTACGGGAAATAATTTTGTAAATTCGGTCCATCATGGCCTGATACTCTTCTTCGCTTAAATGCACGTGAGGCATGTCACATTCACCTTCCAATTTATGGTTTGTATCCTTATTGTCACCTTAATACCTGCGGTTTTAATCAGTGCTCAACTTTCTTTTTTTACTCTCATATGTCATCATGGAAGCAGATTTGTATCAGAGAGGAGCAGCAGATGTATGAAGCCAAATACGAAAGCTATGCAACGTGGCATACAAAGCGCTATTAAGCAATTGGAAGGGCGTTTCTTAGAGCGAGAGGAATTGATTCGTCTGCTGTTTTTAGCGGTCATGAGCGGTGAGAATGCTTTGTTGGTTGGACCGCCAGGAACTGCAAAATCACAGCTAGCTCGTGCCTTCTCACAATTATTTGGTACCAATCATTGGTTTGAATATTTATTGACACGCTTTAGCACACCGGATGAATTATTTGGACCCATCTCCTTACAACAATTAAAGCAGGATCAATATGTGCGCAAAACAAATGGATATCTACCTACGGCACAATTTGCATTTTTGGATGAAATTTTTAAGGCTAATAGTGCGATTTTAAACGCCTTACTGTCTATATTAAATGAACGTATCTTCTTTAATGGTCAAGAGAAGGAGGAAGTGCCGTTAATGTTTGTGATGGCGGCCTCTAACGAACTACCTGACGATCAGGAGCAATTAGCAGCGTTATATGATCGGTTTCTGATTCGTTATGAGGTTGGCTATTTGAAGCTTGCCTCCAGTTACGAAAAAATGTTCCAACTCGAATCGGAGCCACTTCCCACCTTATTTAACATGTACGAAGTAAAAGATGTACAACAGGCTGCTTCTAAAGTACATATACCGGAATCACTTGTTTATTTCTTATATAGATTAAAGCAGCAGATGGAAGATAAAGAGTTCATTATCTCTGATCGTCGTTTGCGTAAAATTGCATTGGTATGGCAGACCTCCGCTGTGTTAAATGGGCGGGAAGAAGTTTCTCTATGGGATACGGTGTTCACCCCACATATGCTATGGGACGTGCCCGAAGATTTGCCGACACTGATTGAGCTTTACCAAGAACGATTTATCGAGTCTTTGAAGGCAGAGCTAGAAAAGGAGCTACCATTGCGCTACTACGAACAAGTTTCAAGCAAATGGATGGAAAAAGAAGAAGAACTCCATGCTTTCCAATTTAAAAAGGAAATTGGCTCGAAAATGACCAAGGAAGCTTCAGAACAAGCAAAAATAATGCTAGAGCAATGCCAAATAGAATTGGAGGAAACAGCACGCCATTTACAACAAAAGCTGACGGAATGGCTTAAACATGAAGGGGACCTGCCTGGTTATCTTTTGGAGAAAAATTTCATGCTGCTACATGTAGAGTCCTATACGGTGAAGTTTGCTCACTTGCGTCTGGAGGGTGAACGACAATTACAAATCCTGCAGGGCTTGTATCGTACATTGTTTGACCGTGAGCTTCCTGGAGTTGAGTATGACTATACCTTGTAGTGGTGGTGAACGGATATGTTTATACGACACCAGCGTGTAGATCGCTATGTGTTTGATGCTTATTTTCGTTCTTCTCGTATGGCAAAGGAATGGGTGGAGGAAACGAAGCGTAAATCGCCATGGTTTAGTGAGCCACTCTTGTTTGATTTTTTCTTAGCTTTTTATTTGAAACAACCGGAGGTAAATGAAGCTAGTGATGTTTCTCCTTTTCATCGTTGGATGATACGTTCCTTGTTGCGTCAGCATTTTTACCAAAGTATTCATCCAAGAACAATAGCCAGAGAGAGCGCCTCTTTTAAAACAGCGAGTAAGGCACTTATGTGGCTGGTTTCTAGCTTTGAAGAAGAGGTGGAGAAGCGTAGAAAAATGGACAGGATGCTAGGTGTTGGAGATCAACCACAGCAGGGTCAGAAAGGCGATGAGCAATCGAACCAACCTGAGCAAACGGATCAACTACTAGAGCGTCTGACTCCAAAACAACAGGAGCAATTGCGATTGGTAGGCTACACCTTACAGCAGGGCAAGCGGATGGTTGAGGAAAAAGAAGAATCTCAATCTACTCGTCCGTTGGTAGAAGAAGAAGTGCGGTTATTGCGTAGTCGAATCGAAGAGTTGCAAGAAGAGATGAAAACGAATTATATAAAGCGTCCCAAGCTGTTGCAGAAAATAAAAAAGCTAGAAGAGGAAGTAGTGCAAAAACAGAAGCAAATAGACCGCCTCATGAAGCAAGAAAAATCGGCAATACATCACCTAGAACAAGAATTGGGTGATTGGTTACATCAATCATTAAAGAAGTCATTAGAGGCAGAAGAGAAGGATACCTCATACTTGCACGCCTTATTAGAGGCGAGTCAACGTTTTTCGAATCGGCGTTGGGGAAGTGAACTAGGGAAATTAAGACGAGAAACATATGAAAAATATTTAAAATGGGTAGAACAGCTTACAAAGCATCCAGACCTGATACACTTTTTGCAGGAAGTGGGACGTAACGTTCATGAATTCTCCATGCGTAAAAAAAAGCGTAAAGAGCGACGGATACCGGAAGAATATGATGATTTAAGACAATCTGGGAATTTGTCCCATTTATTGGCAAGCGAAGCGGTATTACTCGCTGATCCTGATTTAGAAACCTACTTCATGGTCAAGGCACTAGAACAAAAATTACTTACTTATGATACGATTGGATGGCGCGATGACCCTCCTAGTGGACCTGTTCTTTGCATGTTAGACAGTTCTCATTCTATGCGAGGTGCTAAACTTCGGCTAGCCCAAATTTTTGTTATGACTTTCGCAGCTATCTCTTTATTGGAAAAACGTGACTTTATGCTAATGCTATTTGGGACAAAGGGTGAGGTTGTCGAACGCCCTTTGTATTATAAAAAGCCGGATTGGACTGGATTTTATCAGCTAGCTCAACAGGCTTTTGGTGGAGGCACTAATTTCGATGAACCAATAAAGCGTGGCATACATATTCTGGATGAGAATCCAAAGTTCGAGGCTGCTGATTTTGTCATGATTACAGATGGTATTGGAGAAATATCTCCACCAGTGCGCCAGTTATTAGGGCAGGTAGCTAAAGAAAAACAGGTTCAATTACATTCATTAATTATGGGAACGGCGCGGCAGCATCTCGTGCAGACCTATGACCTAATCGGCATTTCTCACCATGTACGCTTCGCCACTTCATGGGAGACCAATGACCCGGAGAAAAGCTACGTAATTGAATTGAGTAGAGAATATCTTGCTTGTGAACAATGCTGTTTGGATTAGTATGCCCAAAATGAAACCCTGTAAATATAAAAGAGCTGTAGACCATTGAGGTTTTACAGCTCTTTTTGTTTGTCTGTTTCTTGTTTTATCCAATCCGTGCAAGCATTGTTTTGCTAAATTCTAATTCATTCATTTTTTCTAAAACCAATAGGGGATCGTATTGCCAGCTCGCCTCTTCTAATACCAACTCCACGGGTACATTAGAGAGAATGGTCGCTAATTTTTGACTCATATATACCTGTTCCTTATTCTCAACCAATTTGGCGCGCATTTTAGGTGTTAGGGAGTCTAAATTGGCATAGAGATTGTCCAAGGAATCATGCTCCTTTATTAACTTCACTGCTGTTTTTTCACCAATACCAGGGCAACCTGGGATGCAGTCGGAAGTATCCCCTTGCAAGGCCTTTACATCAATGACTTGAGCAGGAGTAATTCCTTTTTGTTCGAGTAAAGACTGCGGGCAGTAATGTTCATGCTTACCCCCGTTTTTTAAAATTTTAACATGTACCTGATCGGAGACAAGCTGCAAATTGTCATAATCACCAGAGCAAATAATTACTTCGTGTCCTTCTTCAGCAAATCGTCTGGATAACGTACCTAAGATATCGTCCCCTTCATAACCAGACAAGCCTATATTAGGTATAGAAAAAGCTTGAGTAACTTCCTTTACCAGCGAGAACTGAGGAATTAACTCAGCAGGTGGTTCAACTCGGTTCGATTTATACCCATCGTACCACTGGCTTCGCAATAAGGACTCGCGAGAAGCAACATCCCAAGCAACGATCAAATGAGTTGGTTGAATCAAGTCTGCATAATCAAGCATCATTTTGGTAAAACCATAGACAGCATTCGTGTACAAACCGCTTTTTGTCTGCCGAATACTGCCTGTCCAAGAGGAGGCATAGAATGCACGGAATAGAAAGCTCATGCCATCCAATAGTAAAATTTTATTCTTCAAAGCAAGTAACTCCTCCCATAATAAAGCCAACTTTCTCTATTCCTTGATTATAGCACGAAAGACAGGGATTAGCTGATTTCTAGAAAATAGTAAAAAAAAGCAGGAATGAAATAAATGAAATGATACATGATATAGATACACCCCACACAATAGCAAAGAAATAGTGTAGCCGCTAGCATTGAGCTTATCTAAAGCAGATAGGTTGAATGCTGAAGGCCACAATAGCCTCAGCAAAAATCCAAACAGAATGGAGATGAAAGGTTATGGCAGCTAACAACAATGGTTCTAGCAACAACCTTTTAGTTCCTCAAGCTAACCAAGCTCTTGACCAATTGAAATACGAAATCGCTACTGAATTCGGCGTACAATTGGGACCAGACACTACTTCTCGCCAAAACGGATCTGTTGGTGGAGAAATCACGAAGCGCCTTGTTTCTTTCGCTGAGCAACAATTAGCTCGCTAATTAAACAACAGCATACGTGGATGATGAGGGATGAAACACCCTCATAACGAAAAGGAGGGTCGGTTTGCTTTTAAGCACCGATCCTCCTTTACTTATGCAGAGTTATTAGGAAGGAAGATGAATCGTTTTAATATGCTGTACATTCCAACTGGTTCGATCTCCGTTAGCATTGGTAAGCTCCAATAAATTGTTTTCTAGACGGCTGACTATTCCAATCTTATGAGGATCATCACCTGTATCAAGTATAGTTAGCTCTCCTTCTAGTCGTTTCATCTGTTCTTCAAAAGAACGAGAAAGCGGAAACTGAGATGGTTTAATTGGTAGATGATGACTACTAAGGGAGAAAGGGGTAATGCTTCGGCTGTAAGGGATTAGCCATTTCAAATGATGGAGGGAAATAAACATAGTCTTAAAGATCGGGGAATAGAACACCAGGTAATTGTTTAGAATTGTCGTCACGTAACCGTGTAAAGAGTGTTTACCTGTCACATGGATCTCTATGAACAAACCTTTTGCGTTATTTAGTATATTACGATAGGAAAGAGCTTCTTTATTTAAAAAGATGGGACTATCTTGTATCTCAAGAGCATTGACTAGATCTGTAGTTACCTGTCTGATTGATTTTACATGTATCCAAGGTACATAAATGTATCGCGTACCATCATATAAGACGAGGATATCAATCCCCTGATCCATAACCTTACCCATTATTTGCTTCTCTTCAGGTAATGCTACTTCAACAAACTGATTTATGAAGGGAGAGATGGGTTCCAAGAGAGGCTGCCTCCTTTCCAAGGCTAATGGGAGAGTAACGGTCTACTTTTTCCCTCTCGGAATAAACGCACCTGGCAGTTTTATCGTAACCCTTTGGATGGAATTCCCTTTTTGTCTGAAAGGATATTCTGTTCTTATCGCAACTTGCTTTGAGGAGTTCCTTTTTGGACGGATTTTTATTGCTGGTGGTGCAGGAAAGAACGTTTTCCGTTTATGCTTATCGCGTTTTTTCACACGTAAGCTGAATATTTCTCGATTACCTACATTTTTGGTATTCTGATTAGCTACAGGAGTTGCATCGCGAGCTGTTGTTATTACACTAGCAATCGTTGCTTGGGAAATCCAGATGAGTTCCTTATCATGGACCAATGCAATTTGATTCTGATCCGCTTGCGTCAAAATACCTGATATAGTTTCATGACATGCGAAATGGATGTGAACAAATGTATTTTGTAATTTGGTTAATAAAGAGGAGAAATTGGGAGCATCATGAAACTTATCCAAAGGGCTGGTAGTTCTAATTTTATCATCATTTCGATCTTTTTTATGATGTTTAGGTGGTCTTTCTTGAATACCTATGGACTTGATTTCATTTGATTGATAATACACAAATGTCTCTTTATTGGTTTGCAAAACAGCATAGTCAGTGCCAACGAAACGAAGTAGTCCTGTGCGAGAATCATTCCCATTTTGTTCAATTTTCACTCTTTTATTGACCAGAAATCCTAACAGTTGTTGGAATGATGCGGCATCGATTACTTCCTGAGGGATTCCTTCCTTAATTTCAAATGGCGGGTGTCGAAAATCCTCTTCAATACTAGTAAGTGGTGGCAAATAATAATACAAGACTTGGCTATCTTCTGATAATTGAACGAGGTAGTTTGATTTGACAGCCAGCAAGATTCCACGCAGTGATTCAGCTCCACCTCTATAGAGGCGTACAGTCTTGCCGACCAGAGACTGTAAAGTGGTAATATCGAACATGTTATACATAGCCCCTTTCATTTGACCAATCAAGATATTTACTATGCATGTATATGTATCCCCCGACATTCTTGCTGTAAACAAGAGCCCTTTTCTTGAATAATTCCACATTTGCCCTAGATTCCAGCCCTTTCTTGTTGCACTGGTTATTCACACAAACGGCATGAGCGGACTAGTCATATGGTAGTAAAGAAACCATGTGCTTATCAATAACGCACAGGAGAGGGGAAATAATCAGTGAAAAAAAGTACGGCAAAACGAATTTTGCGTGATTATCCTGAATTTGAATCGTGGCTAAAGCAAAAGCCAACGCGTGTTGCCAAAGTGCTAAGCAATCCTGCCCAGATGGACAAATATTTAGAGCAATGGGAAAAGGAAAAAAGAAAGGAACGTACCTCTTTCGCTTCCTTTGTTAATTTAGAGAATATTTCAGAGAAAACACGTAAAGTAAACGAGAAGCTAACTAGTTTGCAAAGTATATTGGACGTTATTTCTGATAACAAAAAAATATAAGTGAATAATTTGTGGATTTTGTGGGGTGGTGGTCAGAAGCCAACCCTTTTTTCTTTTATTCTGCTATACTAGAAAAGTAAAATATTTATACTAAACGGGCAATGGACCTAGACATCTGAGGAGGATTTTGACATGAGCTTTAGCGATAAATTATCTAGTATGATACATACGATACCAGCCATAGATCTGGTAGCAGCCGAACAGGCAAAAAAAGAACTGAAACGTTTGACCAAACCTGTTGGAAGTCTAGGCGTTTTAGAAGATATAGTTGTTCAGTTGGCTGGCATTACAGGACAAGCTAAGCCGCGAATCGAGCGAAAAGATGTCGTTGTTATGTGTGGCGACCATGGGATTGTGGATGAGGGTGTAAGCGCCTGCCCTCAGGAAGTAACTCAACTTATGATGGTTAACTTTATTAATGCTGGAGCAGCAGTAAACGTGTTAGCTAGACAAGTTGGTGCTGAAGTAACGGTAGTTGACATTGGCTCTAAAGCATCGGAAGTACCTGAGAATGTCATAAATAGGAAAGTGAAAGCAGGAACAAACAACTTTGCTAAAGGCCCAGCAATGAGCAGAGAAGAAGCTGCACAAGCGATCTTGGTGGGAATTGAAACAGCGCAGGAGCTGGCGAAAAAAGGCAGTAATGTCATTGCTCTTGGTGAGATGGGAATCGGAAATACAACGCCTAGTGCAGCGATTACCAGTGTATTATTAGGCCGTCCGCTGGGAGATGGTTTGGTAGGACGAGGTTCGGGTATAAATGACAAATCTCTTTTAATCAAACGTGAAGTAATTCAACGCGGTATTGAGGTAAATAAGCCTCAGGCAGACGATGCGTTGGATGTACTTGCTAAGGTAGGTGGCTTAGAGATTGCCGGAATGGCTGGGGTAACGCTTGGTGCTGCTCTTTCTCGTGTTCCTGTACTATTAGATGGAGTGATTGCTTCAGCGGCCGCATTGGTAGCTGCACGTCTTCAACCAGCAATTATTCCTTACCTCATGGCCACTCATTTATCAGTTGAACCTGCTCATCAATATATTCTGGAAGATTTAGGTATTCAACCATCCCTTCACTTAAACATGCGTTTAGGGGAAGGAACTGGTGCTACGCTATTTATGCCAATGATGGATTCAGCTTGTCGTGCATTGCAAGAGATGGCTACCTACTCTGATCTAGGTCTACCTGATCCAGAGTAACAAATAAACTGAGATTAGGTGAGGCAACAGGAAGAGGGGCATGATTATGATAGAGCGTTTTGGACATGGTGGGGACATATGGACTGCTGCAGAGTCCTTTGGCCTAGAGGCGGATCGTATTCTTGATTATAGTTCAAATATTAATCCGTTTGGACCTCCTGAGCAGCTTTTTTCTATACTGAAACAAGCATTACCACAGGTCCTTAGATATCCTGATCCCACATGCCGTAATCTTCGCAAAGCAGTTGCAAACTCGCTTGGATCACATATTCAACCAGAAAATATCTTGGTAGGGAATGGAGCTGCTGAGTGCTTGCACTTGGCGGTTTCCGCTCTCAAGCCACAAATCGTAGGGATTATTTGTCCCTCTTTCTCAGAATATGAAGCGATTGCAAGACAAGCTGACTGTGAGATTCGCATGCTATTTACGAAAAAAGAGGAGCAGTTTTTACCTGACGTCGAAGAGTTATGTGCCTTCGTGAAACAGGTGGATATGCTGTTCATTGGACATCCTAACAATCCAACGGGTAATTTTCTGCCACGTAACGAATTACAAAAGGTGGCTGAAGCTTGTGAACAACACAAAACCTATCTTTGTGTGGATGAAGCATTTCTGGACTTTGTGAATCAATCTGAGAAGCATTCTTTAGTAACTGATCTTCATAAGCTTCCCCATGTGCTTTTATTTCGTTCAATGACTAAAATGTACGCGATTGCAGGGCTGCGGCTCGGTTACGTAATGGGACAAGAGCAAGTGATCAGACGTCTAAAATCTAAACAGATATCCTGGAGTGTGAATCATTTAGCGCAAGTGGCAGGTGAATTCCTACTTCAACAGCATGATTATGTGTTACGAACTCAGGAATATGTTGCTACACAAAGAGCAAGCTTGCTTACATCTCTTGAAACACTGCCAGGCATCACAACTTTTAGGAGCGAAACCAATTACTTATTAGTTCATGTAGATTCTACTCAATCTCAACTACTTCAAGAAGAGATGGCTAAAAGAGGCATCTTAATTCGAAATTGTAGTATGTATCCAGGTTTAGGTGAAGGATATATACGACTTGCGATAAAAACAAAAGAAGAGAACGAACGAATGGTAAGCGTGTTCCGTGAATCCCTACAAATCCTGTCAACTAGGAGATAAAAGGAGAGAAGGTATCATGAAGATCATTCTTATTACAGGTGGCGTTCGATCGGGGAAAAGTACTTTTGCCGAAAAGCTAGCGGAACAACAGAAGCAGGAACATGGCGGCGCTTTAGTGTATCTTGCAACAGGGCAAGCTTGGGATGAAGAAATGCAAAATCGGATTCATTTACACAGAGAACGAAGAGAGAATAATTGGGAGACGGTGGAAGAGCCATATGAATTACAGATGGCGATCCAAGCTATGGTCGAAGCCGATAAGCGTGAAGGATCTTCTGAGTCACCGATTATTTTATTGGATACATTCTCAGGCTGGATTGCGAACTTATTAATGCAGCTGCCTGAAGATCAACTAAGTAATTCCGCTGTCCGTCAAGCTTGTCAACAGCAAATAATCTCTTGTGTATCTGCTATGCGTTCCTTAGATCGGACATGGATAGTGGTAAGTGATGAGGTTGGACTAGGTGGAGTAGCGCTATCTAAGTTGGGCAGAGCATTTCAGGATATTACTGGTTTTGCTAATCAGATAGTAGCACAATATGCTGACGAAGTATATGTAGTGGTGGCTGGTATCCCGATGAAGATTAAAGGGAGCGAGGCGAGTGATAAATGAATGCGTTTTGGAGCGCACTAACCTTTCTTACGCGCATTCCGGTACGCTTTCAAGCAACAGAGCAAGATTGGTATCATAGCGTAAAACATTATCCCTATGTGGGGATGGTTATCGGAATCTTTTTAGCGGGAATCGCAGGGATTACCCAGTGGCTGTTTCCAGATGTCTTACATTCCCTTGCAGTGGTTGCATTTTGGGTTTATATAACTGGCGGCCTGCATTTAGATGGTTGGATGGATACCGCTGATGGACTTGGATCTGCTCGTTCACGTGAACGCATGCTAGAAATCATGAAGGATAGTCGAGTCGGAGCAATGGGTGTACTTGCTTGTTTTCTCTTATTAGCGGTAAAGGTGGTATCATTGTATTGGATTACGACTAACTTACCTTTACTATCAGTCAGTTACGTATTGATTATTATCCCGTTTGCAGCTCGCGTTTCCTTACTTGGATGCATTTATTTTTGGCCTTATGTGCATAAAGGGAAGGGAATGGCTTCTGGTTTTAGGGAGCATCTGCATATGAAGCACATTATCATTTCAATTGTTATCTCAAGCCTTGTCGCTTTCTTATTAGTTGGATACCAATTAGCGTTCATTTTTTTCGTACTTACGACGGTCACGCATTATCTGTTTAATCGAATGATTGTCAAACAGCTGGGCGGCTTAACGGGCGATACCTATGGGGCACAAATTGAATGTATTGAGATGGTATTGCTTCTTGGGGCGGTCAGCTACCTACATCACGGAGGTTTGATTGGATGGTAAAAGTTATTTGGTTACGACATGCTATAACAGCCGAAAATCTGGCTAAACAATATATTGGGCACTATGATGTTCCTTTATCGAACAAAGGAGTAGCACAGGCCCAGCAGGTCGCAAAATTCTTAGCTAATCAGCCCCTTACAGCAATCTTTACAAGTGATTTAATGCGAGCTAAGGAAACGGCGGCTATTGTGTCAGAATACCATCCAAATCTTCCTGTGCAGACCAGTAGTGACTTACGTGAAGTGTTTTTTGGTGAGTGGGAAGGGTTGACGTACCAAGAGATTGAGCGAATAGATCGGAAACGAATTTATCAATTTTACGATGATCCGTGGAATGTAGCCCCTCCTGGTGGGGAAAAATTACTAGAATTACAAAAACGGCTAGAGCGATTCGTGAACCAAGAAATCAGTCCTTACTGCAAGAAGACAAAAGGTTATTCGAGTGACCCCAATCCTATTTTATTGGTGGTTACTCATGGTGGAATGCTACGCTTGGTTTCTGCTCTTTTATTAGAAAATGATCCAGGTCGTTATTTTGATTCGTCCATTGGGCATGGGCAATTTCTGATTACGTGTTGTAGGGAAGACGGAGAGTGGGAAACATGCAATTTATAGAAGATTGGTATTTAGATGTAAACAAAGAACGTGTGCTTATTAGTTATCCTAAAGGGTTTCGTGCTTGCTCTAGTGCTGTTTTTGGTGGTGGAATTAGCGAGGCGAAGTGGATATTAAACCAGTATGTGGGAAAGGGCTACTTATCAGATAATCCTCAGGAAGATATCAGAGAGTTTGTCCTGCAAAATCGAGCAATACCTGAGCAAACAATAGGATTGTTGACAGCAGCCTGTGTGGAGGAATTAGGGATTTCTACATTAAAAGGAGACGAATTTGAACTCTGTGCAGTTGTGACCACTGGCATTGGTAATGCGGTTCGAGCAGGTACCGTAGAACAGCGCTATAATGCCTATGCAGCTGGTACGATTAATACCGTCGTATTCATTGATGGAAATCTGACAGACGGGGCTCTAATAAATGCTGTCATTACGGCAACAGAAGCTAAAACGATTGCGTTAGCAGAAATGGGAATTAGCGATGGAGAGGGAAGATGTGCAACAGGAACTACTACTGATGCCATTGTAGTGGCGGCTACTTGTAACCAATCACGTTATCAGTCCGTCCATCCTTATGCTGGAACTGCTACGAACTTGGGCCATGCAATCGCTTGTGCAGTACGTGATGCTACTCGCATGGCGCTTACCCATGAGCAAAATCGAAAAGAGCGTAGGAGTGCAGAATAATTATGGAAATAATGCTAGGAACTAGCTTGTTATGTGCCTATCTATTGGATCTTATTATTGGGGATCCACGCTGGATTCCACACCCGGTGATTGGCATGGGAAAAGTGATTACATGGCTGGATCGTCATATTCGACCGATATATCAGACACTTGTTAGCCGCGGGCGTTCGGCTGTACTCTCAGGTCGTTTGTTAGGTCTTTTATTTCCAGTGGTATTAGTCAGTTTGGCTTTTTTGGTTCCATATTTTTTATTGAAGGGGCTAGCTAGCATTCATCCATGGCTTGCTTTCACAGCTGAGGTTGTATTGATTGCTACCACAATTGCTACAAAAGGACTTGCTCAAGCTGGACAAAAAATATATGCGGCTTTACAGAAGGGCGATCTAGGGGAAGCCCGCTTTCAATTGTCGATGGTAGTTGGACGTGATACAGAACAGCTGGATGAGAAGGAAATTTCACGTGGCACTGTGGAAACAGTAGCAGAAAACATTGTGGATGCAGTTACTTCTCCTTTATTTTTTGCCATGCTAGGTGGAGCACCGCTTGCTATGGCCTATCGGGCGGTTAATACGTTAGATTCAATGGTAGGCTATAAAAATGAGAAGTACTTACACCTTGGCTGGGCTTCCGCACGTTTAGATGATCTCTGTAACTATCTTCCCGCACGAATCACCTTTGTTTTTCTGATTCTAGCATCGTTCTTTTTGGGAAAAGATTGGCGAGATGCCTGGAAAGCAGGAATTCGTGATGCAAGTAAGCATCCAAGTCCAAACAGTGGGTGGAGTGAAGCGGCTGTTGCTGGTGCCCTACACATTCAATTAGGAGGAACCAATACCTATCAAGGGGTGGTTTCTCACCGTGCTCTCATGGGGATACCAAAGACCGAGCTTCATGCTGTGCACATTAAACAAACCATACAGCTTCTATATGCAACCACTTTTTGCTATACCTTATGCGCTTTCATTTTAAGAGGGTTGCTTTTATACTAAAAGAAGGAACGGTCCGAATAAGGCTGGAGTTTGTATGATTTTGACTCGAAAACGGCAGGATTTTTTGTTGTTACGTCGAAATACAATAAAAGAAATGCTAGACTATCGTGTCATCCGAGATTGATGGGGGTTCTAAACCTATGAGCGAAATTAAAAACATAAAAGCTCGCATACCCAAAAAAGTACTAAACCGTCTCGTCACAATTTTAAATCCGTATGAGCAAGTTGTTGACGAATTAAAGCTAAAGGTAAAAGGAATAAAATACGGGTTTCTAAAAGGTGGACGCTATTCTCCGATTGAATTTGTAGTCGGGCGAGTCAAGAAAACAGATAGTCTATTACGAAAAGCTCTTCTTAGAGGAATTGATTTTGCTCAAGATGATTGGGAAAATAGATTGTGTGAAGAGATTACCGACATCGCTGGTATCCGTGTTGTTTGCCGCTATATTGATGATGTCCGGGAAGTGCAGAATCTGCTGATGGAACGGGAAGACTTTGTGGTACATGACGTTAAAGATTATATTACCAATCCAAAAGAATCTGGCTATCGTAGCATTCATATGATTGGGGATTATACGGTGTATCATGGAAGTGAAAAGAAAATCTTGCCTTGTGAAGTACAAATCCGGACGTTAGGCATGAATTTTTGGGCAACCAATGAGCATGAATTGCGTTATAAATATGACGGAAATATTCCTTCAGACGTATTAGAACAGCTGCATATTGCTTCGACTGTCACCAATCAATTAGATGAGTTGATGAACAGTTTACGTCAGGAAATTATGACGCCACCAGAGCTTGACACTGATATGGAAGAAAGATTGGAAGAAATCTTCTCACTTTATGTTAAACAAGATTTTGAATCTGCTGAAGCGCTATACAAGGAACACTTTATTGGGTATGAAGAAGCTTTTCTGGATAATCCAAAATTCCGTATGATTAATGAACTGTTAAGTAAACGGTTTGGAAAATAACTGATGTATAACAAAAAATAGCCTCAGTCTACGTGACGAGGCTATTTTACTATCAACATAGTAGGAATTAGATTCCTTCATATAAGATTCGGTTAGACGAGCCGTGCAGGATTTAATAACTCGTTGATTTCTATTGTCGTCAATTCGGTGTCTCTCGCAACGATTTCTCTAACGGTTTTTTTCTCCTGATAAGCAGTCTTAGCAAGTTTGGCGGCTTTTTCATAGCCAATTACAGGATTAAGGGATGTAGCAAGTGCAGTACTTTGCTCAACATAGTACTGACAACGCTCTGCATCAGCTTGGAGTCCTTCTATACATTTTTCACGGAATACTTGCATAGCATTTGTCAAAATATGAATGGAATGTAACAGGTTATAAGCGATAACGGGCATCATAACATTAATCTCCAATTGAGCACCCATCGTAGCCGCAGTGATTGTGGCATCATTGCCGATGACTTGCGCACAAACCATGTACATCATCTCAGCCATCACAGGATTTACTTTTCCTGGCATGATGGATGACCCAGGCTGAACAGCGGGAAGTATCAGCTCGCCAAGTCCAGTGCGTGGCCCTGAACCAAGTAAGCGTAGGTCGCTTGATATTTTTAATAGGTGAATCGCTAGCTCCTTTACAGCATGGCTTGCTTGAATAGCACCCATGGTATTTTGCATAAAAGCGAAACGATCACGAGGCTGCTTAAAAGGTTGGTCTGTTCGAAGTATAATCTCACGTAATGTTCGTTCTGCGTACTCAGGATGAGCGTTAATTCCAGTACCTACCGCGTTACCCCCAATACCGATCACGTATAGCTCCAAGAGAGCATGCCGAATACTTTTTTCAGCCGATACTAGGGACGCTGCATAGCCTCCGAATTCTTGTCCCAGTCGGATGGGAACGGCGTCTTGTAAATGGGTTCTTCCTGATTTGATGATAGGGTCAAATTGTTTGGATTTTTGTTTTAGGGCGTAGTGAAGTCGCTGAAGAGATGGTAGCAATTCTTTTTTTATCATTTCGACAGCACTAATATTAATGGCTACATGTATCGTATCATTGGTTGATTGAGCCATATTTACATGATCGTTGGGGTGGACAAGCGAAAAATCTCCTTTTTCACCACCTAATATTTCAATTGCGCGGTTTGCGATAACCTCATTTGCATTCATATTTTGAGAGGTACCCGCACCAGCTTGATAGGCATCTACTACGAATTGATCGTCCCATTTGCCATTAATCACTTCTTCTGCGGCTGCTACAATAGCTCTAGCAATAGGTTCGGATAAATTGCCCACTTCTCTATTTGCAACAGCCGCAGAGGCTTTGATGATTCCTTGTGCTTTAATGAATGCTCGTGGTAAACGAAGACCGCTAATGGGAAAGTTATGGATAGCGCGTGTGGTTTGTGCATCGTAATATACGGATCGAGGGATATACACCTCGCCTAACGTGTCTTTGCTGATGCGTTCATCCATCTGTAACATCCTTTCCATAAAAAAATTTTACGTAAATAATGACAAGCGATAAATACCGCTAATACAACATTTTTACCCATTTCCCCCAGCATTTAATCGACAAAATGTCCAAATAGGCACTTGTTCAATGCCTTTTCCATTTGATAGAGTGGTGAGGTAACTTGTTCGTAGAAAGGATTTTACAAGCATGAAAAAATGGATGAAAACGTTCTTGGCAATTGGTTTTTCTCTGATTACGTTTGGAATTCAGCCAAGTTACGCTGCGCAACCACCAGCCCTACCACTAGAAGAAGTAAAAGGGGAGGGTGCGATTCTCATTGATGGCTCGTCAGGAACCGTTCTATTTGAAAAAAATCCCCAACAGTATTTATTTCCTGCTAGTATTACCAAAATCGCCACTGCTATTTATGCTATAGAAAACGGAAATATAAACGATATGGCCACCGTTTCTAATAAGGCGAGAACGGTAGAAGGATCCCGCGTCTATCTGGCTGAGGGTGAACAAGTATCCATGCGAAATTTACTCTTTGGGCTGATTTTAAATTCAGGTAATGATGCTGCCATTGTGATTGCCGAACACATGGCTGGTTCCACAGAAGCTTTTGCTGAAAAGGTTAATGCTTATTTAAAAGAAAAAGTCGGAGTAAAAAATACTCATTTTACGAATCCTCATGGATTGCATGATGAGAATCACTACACAACTGCTGCTGACATGGCTAAGATTGCGCAGTATGCCATGAAAAATCCCTTCTTACGTGAAATTGCCGGTACCAAACGTTATGAATGGCACCAAAAAGAATGGGATACCGTGCTGGTCAATCATAATAAAATGCTTACTACTTATGAAGGAACCACAGGTTTAAAAAATGGCTTTACGGATCAAGCGCGAAATACTTTGGTGGTTACAGCTAAACGGGGAGATACAGAACTGATTGCGGTTACCATGAAGGCACCATCTAATGTGGTTAGTTATCAGGATGTAAACAAAATGCTCGATTTTGGCTTTACCCATTATGAAACGAAAAAGATCGTAAATGCAGGACAGTACCTGGTATACCAACCCCAGACTGATACCGAGAAGGCAGCAAACTTTTATACGGATAAAGATTTATTTATCACGGTTCCCAAACAGACTACATACGAACAAAAGCTACTGAACAACGGGGACCTTGAGGTGACTTTATCCAATGGAGAAGTGAGGAAGCTACATCTACAACCTGAAGTACTTCCGACGGCTGTTTCTACTTCAGAGGAGAGCGAACAGGTGATTACTCATAATCCAATTGCTCTATATGGTATTGTCGTATTTTGGGCGTTACTTAACTTGTTTTTCATCCTTTTCTTCATTCGTTTATTACGCGCGAAACGGCGTACGAGGCGTACGAATATTGTGTTGAGAAAACGAGCAAATTAAAAATAAGCAAGCTTACTATGAGCTATATATGCGAAAGAACAATCGGACAAGCCGGTTGTTCTTTTTTTGCAGGAAAAAGTTATAATAGAAAAAGATGTAAGATTATTGAAAATATAGACAGACACGTAGAAGAATGTAGGAGGGCATTGCAATGAGAATAGAAACGTTTACTAGCAAGGGTATAGGCTGTTTAAACGAAGATTCGTTGATTGTTCATCCAACCCTCCCTATTTATGGTGTGGTTGATGGTGTTACTTCACTACATGGATTCGTTAATGAAAATAAACAAACCGGTGGATACCTGGCTTCAACAGCTATTGCTCGTTATTTTACACAGATACATAGGCTGATCTCGTTACCAGACCACATAGCGACTGCTAATTTGCTTGTTCGTCTACACATGCAGGAAGCCGGAATTGATCTGTCTTTTAAACAAAATCTTTGGGGAGCCGCAGTTGGAATTGTGGCAATCGAGAAGAACGGTATATCGTATGCACAAACAGGAGACTGTATGATTTTTGCTGTATATGAAAATGGTAATGTACGTATATTAACTCGTCCACAAGTGGAGATGTTAGAAGAACGTACATTGCAAAAATGGCAGGAAGGTATTGAGAATGGTCTACTATCACGTACGGAATTAAGTCTACTCATTCGAGATTTAATTATTCAAAATCGTAAATTACAAAATGAACCAAATGGCTATGGAGTATTAAATGGAGAGGAACAAGCCATAGATTTTGTGGAATATGGCAGAATTAATCGTGTTGGAGTAAAGCACGTGATCATGATTACAGATGGATTGTTCTGGCCATTAGGCAATCAAAAAAAGCAGGATTGGTCATCGATGGTTCATAAAATAATGGATATGGGTCTAGAAAACTATGCTCAAGCGCTAACAAAGGTAGAAGAAAGCGATCCAGAATGTGTGAAATACCCACGATTTAAAATCTCTGATGACAAAACGGGTATCATCCTTACACTATAAGCAAAGATTGGTATAATAGGGATTGAACCAAATAAAAAGGTGGTAATCAGCATGAAGTTATTTTTTCTCTCAGACATCCACGGTTCTTTAACCTATGCCCAAGTAGCCCTAGAAGCATTTGAACGAGAACAGGCAACTCATTTAATCCTATTAGGAGATGTGATGTATCACGGACCACGCAATGCCCTCCCAGACGGATATAGTCCGTCTGAAGTAGCCACTCTGCTAAATAGGTATTCTAACAGCATTACAGCTGTACGTGGAAATTGTGATTCAGAAGTAGATCAGATGCTCCTTCATTTTCCGATTATGAGCGATTCTAATACGATCATTACGGACAAACGTCGTATTTTTGTTACGCATGGACATATTTATCATGAGGATCATCATCCGGCATTATCGGTTGGAGATGTGTTGATTCATGGTCACACACATATCCCGATGGCCAAGAAAAAGGGTGATCTATTTATCCTAAACCCTGGTTCCATAGCTATACCGAAAGAGAATCATCCGCATACATATGGGGTGATTGAGGATGATCAGTTTTTGATTAAAAAATTGGATGGCGAGGTGTATATAGAGTCTTCACTCGTATTGAATTGATCGGGAATTCATACTGCTATTGACATATCGGGAAATATCGATATAATCATCATTATGGATTATGTCATGATTTTTAAAGCTTTATCGAATGAAACCAGATTGCAAATGTTACATTGGTTAAAGGAGCCAGAGCTACACTTTCCGCCATCCTCTTGCAACTATGAGCATTTTCCAGGAGGAATCTGTGTAGGACAAATTCAAGAAAAAGCAGGTCTATCCCAATCGACCACGTCACAGTATCTAGCAATTATGCAACGTGCGGGGTTATTAGAAGCTAGGCGCTTTGGTCAATGGACGTACTATCGCAGAAATGAGGAAATGTTGCAGAAACTGGCTACATATTTCGAAAAGGAGTTGTAAAAGAAGAGTGGAACACCGTTTCATTTTTCTTTTTTAACCTAATATCGGAAATTTCCGATATTCCGATTTATCATATTGCAGTGACTACACATGATATACCTTCAAAAGGAGAGTCCCATGAAAATTAGTGTACTGGATCAATCGTATGTAATATACGAGGGAACCCCAGAGCTAGCCTTGGAGCAAACGACTGAGCTAGCGCAATACGTGGATGAAATTGGGTATCACAGGTATTGGGTGTCTGAGCATCATCATTCCGAAGCGCTAGCAGGTTCATCTCCAGAAGTTCTTGCCCTAAAAATCAGAGAACTACAAGAGCGATATCCGATTGAAGAGTTGATGGCAGTTTCACCTATTTATGATGTAAGTGCCCGTAAACGATCCTATGCCTTATTAAAGCAGGCTGTGGATGAAGCAAGTTCGGGTTATACATACAGCTAAAAAATCATTCAAATCAAATGCAGGAAACAAAACTAAGGAGGAAGAAAGATGACTGTGAAATTATTTCAACCCTATCAAGTAAAAGAGGTTACATTAAAAAATCGTATTGTCATGGCTCCCATGTGCATGTATTCTGCAACTGAAAAAGACGGAAAAGTTACTGGCTTTCATATTACGCACTACACAACACGCGCTGTAGGACAGGTAGGTCTTATAATCGTGGAAGCTACTGCTGTTGAAGCTCAGGGACGCATTTCTGAATTTGACCTAGGGATATGGAATGATGAACACATTGCTGGATTACAAAAAATAGTCGACCAAGCACATCAATATGGTGCAAAAATGGGGATTCAATTAGCACATGCTGGCCGAAAAGCAGAGGTTCCTGGTACCATCTATGGGCCATCTGCAATTGCATTCGACGAGGGTAGTCGTGTTCCAGAAGAAATGTCAGTTGAGAAAATCAAACAGACAGTAGAAGCATTTAAGCAAGCAGCAATTCGAGCCAAACAAGCAGGCTTTGATGTCATTGAAATTCATGCTGCTCATGGATATTTATTGCATGAATTTTTATCCCCGCTCTCTAATCAACGAACAGATGAATATGGGGGCTCTCAAGAAAAGAGATACCGTATATTATCAGAAGTAATAACAGAAGTGAAGAGTGTTTGGGAAGGACCGTTGTTGGTGCGTGTCTCCGCTACTGACTACACAGAAGGGGGCTTAACCATTGAGGATCACGTACAATTCGCAGCTTGGATGAGAGAACAGGGCGTGGATCTTATTGACGTTAGTTCTGGTGCGCTCGTTCGGGCTACTATTAATGTGTATCCAGGCTATCAAGTAAAATTATCAGAGCAAATTAAAGAAGAAGCGAACATTCCAACTGGTGCAGTAGGATTAATTACATCTCCAATACAAGCAGAAGAGATTTTACAAAATAATCGTGCAGATGTAATCATTTTGGGCCGCGAGCTGTTACGCAATCCATACTGGGCTAGAGGTGCTGCAGATGAATTGCAAGTGGAGATTGAAGCACCAAGACAGTATCGATTGGGCTGGTAAACGTATGCGTATGCGTGACAACATTCATTCTTGAATGGATTGCAGGTAATCCTTTTAAAAAAATTGTTTGTAGAAATTACACAAATTGACTATGAGAAGCTAGTGATCCTTTGAACGTATAGGATTCTAGCTTTTCTTGTGTTAGGCGATTATTGCAAGAAAGCTGAGATATTTGTGAATGTACATAAATACAGTAATTGGTTTGACCTTATGGATAAAATGGTATAAGTTATAGTATATATATGAAATATATTTCTGACAATTTAAATAAAGCTTACAATACATTAAAAGAGGGGTTACTATGCCAATTCCTAAGAATTACACTTCTTCTATTCGCTTAACGGCAAAAGAAAAAGCGTTTCGACAGCTACAGATCTGGATTATTGATGGAACCTTAGAGCCTGGGGAAAAGTTATATGATGCTGAAATTGCAGAAGCGATAGGAGTAAGCAGGACTCCTGTAAGGGAAGCCTTTCAGCTACTCGAAGTCCAAGGCTTTATTGAAACCTATCGAGGGCGAGATACAAGAGTTACTACTGTTTCAAAAGAAGATGTACAGACGATGTATTTACCCCTTGCTTCCCTGCAAGCATTGGCAGCCAAATTAGCTGCGACTACGATTACAGAAGAACAAATTGCAAAATTAAACGACATAAATGTTAGCTATAGACAAGCCATCCACGATAAGGACGTACCTAAAATTGTAGAAATGGATAGTCAATTTCATACCTTTATTTTAGAAATTGTGGACAATCCCTATATTATTAATTTTACATCTGTCCTTCAGCTACATATTCAACGCTTAGAATATATCTTTTTTAAGCAACAACACATTCCTAAGGAAGATTCAATTGGTGAACATGAGAGAATCGTTCAAGCTTTTATAGAGAAAAATGAAAAGCTAGCTGCAGAGATTATGGAGCAAAATTGGCTACGTCCGATGAAAGAAGTTTATCAACTGATGCAATGAAATAAATAACCGTGAAGAATAGTAGATCAGTGAGGAGACCATATGAAAACTGAAAAGATTGTGTTGCCTAGAAAAACCGGCGTTGCCTTGGTACTTACAGGAGCCGTGTTGTGGGGGATATCAGGTACTGTTGCTCAATATCTGTTTCAGCATCAAGGCTTTAGTCCCGAGTGGTTAGTTGTTATACGCCTATTACTGTCAGGGATTATTTTATTAGCAGTTGCCTATCGAAAGGAGAAGCAAAATATTTGGGGAATTTGGAAAAGCACCCGGGAGCGATTCAGTCTCATCTTATTTGGTATCCTAGGAATGCTAGCGGTTCAATATACGTATTTTGCAGCTATTAAGCATGGGAATGCCGCAACAGCTACGATCCTTCAATACTTGGCACCTGTGCTTATTACGTGCTACGTGGCTATTCGGTTTAGAAGATTACCTACTTTAAAAGAGCTACTTGCTGTCATTCTGGCACTTTTGGGAACATTTTTACTGGTTACACATGGAAGCATTAATAGCTTATCTATTTCTGGATGGGCATTATTCTGGGGGATTGCCTCAGCTGTAGCATTGGCTTTCTACACATTACATCCACATAAACTTCTTGCCAAATGGGGAGCAGCAATCGTAGTAGGTTGGGCAATGCTAATAGGAGGTATTGGTTTTAGTTTGGTCCATCCACCATGGAGATTGGAGGGGCAGTGGTCGATGTCTTCCTCTTTAGCCGTAATTTTTATTGTGTTATTTGGAACACTAATTGCTTTTTATTGCTATTTGGAAAGTCTCAAGTATCTTAGTGCCTCAGAAACTAGTTTATTAGCTTGTGTCGAGCCTGTTTCGGCAGCTGTCTTATCAGTGATCTGGCTACATGTATCCTTTGGCTTTACAGATTGGGGAGGTACTTTGTGTATTCTTGTTACCATTGCTATACTCTCCCTGGGTGGGAATAAGGAGACTGTAAAGACAAATTAGGTTTTACCCTCCTTCTGAACGTGAAAGATCATTAAAGCTGTAATATGTAACCAGTGGTCTGTGGTGGTCTAATTCAGGAGGGCCTTGATATTACATGAAAACTATAATTTAACATTAAATATTGGTTATCAAATAAAAAAGGCCGGTATCCCGATATGGAATACTGGCTTCGTTTTTTATAAATGAAAAAGGGAGGAATCGTTTTACCTGTCCGAGCAAATAAATTTTTCTCAAATCGTTCATTTGTGTGTCCTTGAAGATGATATTTACTGTTGAAAGGATTTCACTGAAACTTGGTCTTTTACGCTATTGTCAGTAGAGAAATCTCCACAAATAAAAGGTGGCATAGGCTTCCCAATTTGTCCATGTCGTCGAGAGTTTTAAAATTTCTTCTTTCGTCGGCTTTTGTGGAGTGCCCTGGAGATATTTAATTGCATTGTGTAGGCCCACATCATCAATAGGAAAAGCTGAGGGAATCCTCAAGCAACGCATTAAAACGTAATTAGCGGTCCACGGTCCAATGCCACGGATTTTTACAAGCATGTTTTCTGCTTTTTTATAATCTCCGCAGTTCCATAACTGTTCTTTGGTTAATTTGCCCTCCACAATAAGCTGAGCTACGCCAATTAGATACTCACATTTCTTAACCGTCATTCGCAATCCATTCAAGTCTTCAACGCTCAGAGCTGAGATATCATGTGGAGTGGGGAATATCCAGTACTTTTCACCATCACATTCAACGCTTCGACCAAACGATTCCACCATCCGCCTTTTCAACGTATAGGCGAAGGGTAGGTTGATTTGCTGACCGATAATTCCCCAGCAGATTGCTTCGAATAGATCAGGAATTCCAATATTACGCAATCCAGTAAATTCAGTAACTGCTCTTTGTAACAATACATCTGTTCTAGCTAAATCATAAAATGGTAGCAAATCTGTGTCCAAATCAAACCAATCTCTTACATAACGGGCCACCTCCGCCCGTACCCATTTGCGGGATGGCATTGTATCTCCTAAAAATCGAATGTGTATCACGTTATCCTGACCTGCACGAATTTCAACAACGGGCGTTTCTTCCTCAATGGGTATGGCTCTATAAATTCGTTGATTCTTACTATAAAATAAGCATTCGTTAGGCTCTTTGGACAAGTATTTCATATTTTCGGTAAAGCTGAATTCTTTTGGCACAACCAGAGTTAACTCTTTCTGTTGATCCTCCCAAGCGCCTACTGGAAGAGTAGAACAGCATGTTTTACATGAGCGATAGCCTGCCTGTTCAGCATTTGCTCGTGTTTCAAACCGAACCGTATTTTCCAGATCAAGCAGTTCCGTACACCAAGGGAAACAATATATTTTTTCTGTTTTTTTACCAGTGAAATAAGAAGCATCCCACTCTGGATAAACCGCTCTCTTTTCCATAAATATCCTCCATTCATTACAAACAAACACACTCTTAGTTTTAACATAAAAGGCTTCTACAAAATTTCAATATCTTGCTATTACAATCATAAAATCGTACATAGGTTCGTTGTGGAGGGTATACTGTGGATGGAGGTGAACCAAATGAAAGATATCCAAAGGCATGGGAAGGAGCATGGTTATCTAACGGACGAGAAGTGGCAAGCGATCATAAGCAACGATGCATCTTATAATGATAAATTTTTTTATGCGGTTAAAACTACAGGTATTTTTTGCAGACCTTCTTGTAGGTCTAGAGAGCCCAAAAAGGAAAATGTTCGAATATTTCTTACGGCAGAAGAGGCGCTGTCAGAAAATTTCCGCCCCTGCAAGCGGTGCAAACCCACTGGACAACGTTTGCCTGATGTTGAGTGGGTGGCACAGATTACGGATTACATCAAGAAGAATTACAGTGAAACCTTAACGCTTGAATCCTTAGCTGATATATGCCATGGGAGTCCTTATCATATGCATCGGACATTCAAACGAATTATGGGTATGACTCCCATCGAATATATCCAACAGACGAGAATAAATAAAGCTATGGTTTATTTAATTCAATCTGATAAAATGATTGCCGATATCGCAATGACTGTTGGGATGCCCAACACACCGTATTTCATCACGCTGTTTAAGAAAGTAACAGGGTATACACCTAAAAAATTTCGCCAATTAAATAAAAATACACAAACCATGGAGGTGTTGCAAAGTGGTAGCAAAAAATAAACAGACGATTTACTATTCGGTGTTGGTTTATCAGGAATGGTACCTATACATTGCTACAACAGCGAAGGGACTTTGTTACGTAGGCCCGCAAAATAAACCGTTTGAAGAATTATTAAATTGGGTAAATAGACGGTTTACGAATGGTGAATTGGTGCATGATGATGAAAAATTAGAAAAGTATGTAGCAGAATTAGTTGAGTATTTTCAAGGAACACGTAAAAGCTTCTCTATTGACTTTGATTTTTATGGTACACCATTTCAGCTCGCTGTATGGAACGAGCTCTGTGAAATCCCATATGGACAAACCCAGTCCTACTCAGATATTGCTTATTATATACAAAAACCGAATTCAGTACGTGCTGTTGGGACTGCAATTGGTGCTAATCCAGTTTTAATTGCGGTACCATGCCATCGAGTAATTGGTAAAAATGGTTCCCTAACCGGCTATCGAGGTGGTTTGGAAATGAAAACGAAGCTCCTGCAATTGGAAAACGAAAATAGTTTGACAGAGGGGAGCAAGCAATATGCCTGAACACCTCACAGACCGGATTGCCGCCTTAGATTGGACTGCACTACAACAGACTTTAGATGAGCAGGGCTATGCTACAATTCCAACTTTATTAGATAAAAATGAATGTAATGAAATGATCAGCACGTATGAGAAAGAAGTGTATTTTCGAAACACGATTGATATGGCTAGATTTCGATTCGGCATTGGGGAGTATAAATATTATCAAGCTCCCCTTCCAGATTTGGTGCAACAGCTTCGTGAAGGTTTCTATCCCCAACTTGCTACAACTGCGAATCGATGGCTAAAACAGCTTGATCGTGAAGAAGTTTACCCAGCATTGTTGTCAGACTTTCTTGCTCAATGCCATGAACAAGGGCAGACACGCTCAACACCCTTAATCCTTAAATATGAAGCTGGGGGATACAACTGTTTGCATCAGGATTTGTACGGAGATGTCTCCTTTCCATTTCAAGTAGTATTTGCCCTATCCCAAAAAGAGATGGATTATACAGGCGGTGAGTTTCTACTGATGGAACAACGGCCAAGGGCGCAAAGCAGAGGGCAAGTGATAACCTTGGATCAAGGTTCAGGACTAATCTTTCCAACGAATTATCGCCCTGTACTAGGCTCGCGCGGTTATTATAAGACAACGATTCGGCACGGTGTCAGCACTATTACTTCAGGAACGAGATATACGCTTGGTATTATTTTTCATGATGCGAAGTGATTGTACGCTTAATAAGTATAATCAAGCTTATATATAGCAAGTCATACAGAAGGGGGCGATAAATATGAAGAGTGAGTTTTTTTACAAGTATCCCAAGACACTTCTTAATAAAGGAACAGGATTTCTAGCCGATTACACTCATTCTTTGAATCCTTATACAGGTTGTTCCTTTGCGTGTTCCTATTGCTATGTACGACAAATGCCGGTATCGACATTTCGTATGAAGGAATGGGGAACTTGGGTTGACATCAAAAAGGAGGCGGCAGACTTATTGCATAAAGAGCTCAAAAGGGCAAAAAGTAAATGGAAGGTAACGATTTTCATGTCATCGAGTACAGACCCTTACCAGCCAATCGAGCATAAAGAAAAGGTGACAAGATCCCTTTTGGAGGTCATGGTGGAAGAACCTCCTGATTTTTTATTTATCCAAACCAGAAGCCCCCTTGTTGGTCGAGACATTGATTTATTATTGTCCTTAGAGGAGAGGGTTCGGGTAAGTATGACCATAGAGACGGATCGTGAGGATATCCGCAAGCATTTCACACCTCATGCACCACCAATTCAGGCCAGATTACAGACACTACAGCTATTAGCAGATGCAGGTGTACCTACTCAGGCAACCATTGCTCCATTATTACCAAGCAGTGAAGAATTTCCGAAAAAGTTAATAAAGCTGGTAGATCGTATCTGTATTGATGATTATTTTATGGGGGATGGTAGTGGAGGAAGACGAACCAGGAACTTAGGAATTGAATCGTTGTATCAAGAGTTAAATGTAAGGGAATGGTATGATCCGATTGCCTATCAATTGGTTTATGATCGATTTAAACGGGTTTTTCCTGGCGATCAGGTTTTGCTAAGTCAGAAGGGATTCGCGCCGTACTGAAAAAAATTTAAAAACGATGATGAGCTTGTAGCGTCCGGTATTGGAGGCTATTTTTTTATGCAAAAATGAGAATTCAATAGAGAAACTATTTAACGGTATCTGAAATAGATGTCATAGTAGGGGGACAATCCCACTAGCGCAATTCACCCTTGGTTCCATTTGAGAGTTTTATGATGTTCATTGTGTCTTGAAGGATGTGAGAGCAATTTTTTTGTTAACAAACTTGGTAAGGAAGTAAGAATGAAGTTTAGTTTATTTTTTGAATTTTCAATAAACAATTTATATAAAATACTTAATTAGTTAACAACATTCTATATTTAGACACAATTTAGCAAAAAATAGGTATTAGGCAATATTTCCAGTTTTGGGTTTTCAGCCGATAACTATGATATGGAAATAAAATTCCAACTAAAAAAGGAGTCGATCAAAGAGATGAGTTATAAGTGGTTAAGTATGATGACAGCAGGTGCAGTTTTACTTTCAAATGGTGCAATATGGCTTCCTACACCTGCCAATGCAGCAACAAACACAGTAAACAAATCAGTATTCTCACTAAGTAAGCAACCTCCTTTGCCTCAGTTCAAAACAAGTCCTGGTGTTCTTGGAGCCGAGCTAACTCCACTGGGAGAAGAGGACCTTCGTACTGAACCCTTTTCCCAACTAGAGAAAAAGAGCAAAAAAGTCAAACGCCAAGCCCTTCAAGCTACTGATACGGAACAGCAGACGTACAGTATGTCGCACCTAAACAGACTTAGCTATGCAGAGCTAGTAGAGGTTCTACGCAAGATAGAATGGAAGGATATACCTGATCTGTTTAAGTTTAATTCAGATTCGGTTGAATTCTATTCAGATCGCGCTCGGGTTCAGGCCATTATTAATGCCCTTGAGGAAAGTGGCAGCTCCTTTACCGATCGTGATGCACGTGGAATTTCGACACTCGTTGAAGTTTTGCGCTCAGGTTATTATCTTGGATACTACCATGATGAATTAAAATACCTCGACCACTCAGATTATAAAGAAAAGGTACTGCCGGCTGTCAAAACCATTATGGCCAACAAGTATTTTGCATGGGGAAGCAATACTCAACAGGAAGTAATCGGTGCTACGGGGAAACTCATCTCAAATACAACGGTAGATGTTGAAACGATAACTCGTATGACTGGATTAGTTTCAGACTTTATAGATCATTTTGATGAGTATGGAAAAGATCGAGAAATGAGCACCTCGTTTCACTCCGTAATTCAAGGAATTGGGTATGTACTTATGTGGCAAGTGCGTGAGCCAGAGGATCAAAAAGTGTTCATGGGTAGAATTGATGAATATTTGGAACAGATGTTCCGTGTCGCTCATAAGGATCAAGCATCCAGTGATCTTTCGTGGCTAGTAAGCAACGGCTTGTATTACACCGGTTCTTTGGGGCACTACCACAGCACCCCAGAGAAAGGGAATAAAATTCTTACTGAGGCAATGAATTTATATCCAAAGCTTAGCGAGTTGTATTATGTAGCAGCCGAGCAAATTTCTTATCATTATGATGAAAAGAATTATTACGGCGAGCAAATTGATATGAAGCAATTAAAAGAAGAAGGGAAAAAGCAATATCTTCCAAATCGATATGAGTTCGACGGAGGAAGCTTTATCTTCCGCACAGGAGATCAACTGACTGAGGAACAGCTACAGCGACTTTATTGGGCAGCAAAAGAGGTAAAAGCTCAGTTTCACCGTGTTGTAGGTAATGACCAAGAGCTGGAAAAGGGCAATCCTGATGATGTGCTTACTGTCGTTATCTACAATAATCCTGACGAATACCGAATGAATAAATCTTTATATGGTTACGAAACGGAAAATGGTGGGATTTACATTGAGGGAGATGGAACGTTCTTTACCTATGACAGAACCCCTGAACAAAGCATTTATTCACTAGAAGAATTGTTCCGTCATGAGTTCACCCATTATCTACAAGCTCGATACGTGGTTCCAGGAATGTTCGGTCGAGGAGAGATGTATCAAAATGGACGATTGCCTTGGTTTGAAGAAGGTGGGGCAGAGTTTTTTGCCGGCTCTACCAGAACAGATGGCATTCATCCACGTAAATCTGTCGTTGGTAATATGAGATATGATGATCCATCTAGTCGTATGTCTGTGTCCGATACCCTACACGCCCAGTATGGCTCGTGGAATTTCTACAACTATGGATTCGCTATGCAGTATCATTTATTCCAAAACGATTTTCCAATGTTGGATAGCATTCATAACGCGATTATGAAAAATGATGTAGCTCAATTTGATCGATATATCGAGCAGTTGAGTAAAGACAAGCGTGTAAATGACGAATATCAACAAACCATTGATGAACTGGTACAGAATTACGAAAATTGGGATGTACCACTTGTATCAGATGATTACCTAAAGGTATTGGAGCCGAAGCAGAAAGCAGATATTTATGCTGAAATCTCTGAAGTTACAGGCTTGCGTGACATAGAGACTGTAGAGCATGAATCTGAATTTTTTACTACCTTTACCTTACATGGAACGTATGTCGGTGACAGGTCAGCAGGGGAAGAGCAAGATTGGAAAAAAATGAACCAAGTAACAGATGACTACTTAAAGGAATTAGGTAAAAAATCTTGGGATGGGTATCGGACCGTAACCGCTTACTTTGTGAATTATAAGGTAACAAAGGATGGAAGATTCTCCTATGATGTAGTGTTCCACGGCAAATTGCCAGAAGGTAGCAATAGTGGGAACCTTGCGCCTGTCGTAGAAATGAATGGTCCGTATTCGGGAATCGCGCGTGAGGCAGTTTTGTTTAGCAGCAAAGGAACTCACGATAAAGACGGGAAGATTATGTCTTACCAATGGGATTTTGGCGATGGACAGACAAGCCAAGAAGAGAATCCGACACACGTGTTTGCTGAAGCTGGAACCTACGAGGTGAGCTTGCAGGTAACTGATGATTCTGGACAAAAAGTGACGAAAAAGACCACCGTAACCATTAGCCAAAAGGATAGCAAGCCGTCCGATAGCTCTAATGATTCCTTTGAAAATGCTAGCAAGCTAGAAGCGTTTGGTAAGCAATTAAAGGATGAGATAAACCCGAAGGATCAAGCTGATGTATTCTATTTTGATGTAAAAAAACCAGGGAAATTAGATGTATCAGTAGAAGTGAAGGATGGAAAAGGAGTTGCGTGGCTATTATTCCACGAGGATGATCTGAAAAATTACATTGCCTATCCAAATGAGGACGAAGACGATCGGTTGATGGCGACCCATGAGGCAAAAGCAGGTCGATATTATCTTTATGTGTATCCAACAACAGAAGAGCCTGTTTCCTACAAGTATCAAGTAGATCTGGCTGGCGGATCACAGGATTTTACTGAAAGTGAGCCAAACGATAAATTTGAGGATGCAAATGGCCCGTTACCACTAGGTGAACCTGTTAAAGGGATACTAGATGAGGACGATAATGCAGATGTCTACCGTTTTGAACTGAAAAAAGAGAGTGATTTAGAAATTATTCTGAAGCATACGAAAAAAGCGGGAATTAACTGGATGCTCTACCATGAGGATGATTTGAAGAACCCAGTTTCTTATCCAGTATCGATCGATAAGGATCAGATGAGTGCTACTTATACAGCCGAACCGGGCCTATACTATTTGTATGTCTATAAATACAAAGATGAGGTTATTCCATATACGCTATTCGTAAAAGAGTAGAATGATAAAGTAGTAAGCAGCAATCATATTCATTACTAGGCACCCCTTACAGTAAACATTGATATCGCCCCCTTAAAGATATCCAATGTATTACTGTAGGGGGTTTTGACATTACATAGCAAAGGGGATACTTTACATCCGAGACCACGAGCCATATAATTGAGTGTGTCAACTATTAACTAACTCAAGTGTAGTGATCATATGAACAACAACCCGAAATGGATTGAAATTAGAGGAGCAAGACAGAATAATTTAAAGGATATTTGCGTGAAATTTCCAAGGAATAGTTATCGGTGGAAACAGGTGTATCAGGCTCAGGTAAATCTACCTTGCTGTTTGATATTTTGTGCCAAGAGGGGGAACGGAGGTTTGTAGGAGCTACAGGTAAAGTGCCAGATAATGTACAGAGACCTGATTATGATGAGATCTATGGCTTATCTCCAATTGTAAGTGTCAGTCAACAGCACTATAATAAAAATCCGCGATCAACGGTTGGGACGTTCAGTGAATATTGTTGATATCCGGTCCTGAAGCGGGGAGTAAAGGAGGTTACCTAGTTGCACAAGGATCACCTGAAGAAGTACGGAATACAAAAGACTCCATAACGGGTGCATGCTTGAGACAGAATAGAGCAGGAACCAAGCAATCTAGTAGGGAATGTCATGCTGGACTACATATCAAACAAGCGAATAGCCATAACTTAAAAAATGTGGATGTACACATCCCATTACATGTCCTGACAGCTATTGTTGGTGTCTCAGGTTCCGGGAAGTCGACGCTTGTTTTTGATGAATTGCTTGAGAAGTGGGATAGCCAAATAAAGGGGACCTCAAAAATTAATCGGATCGTAGTAGTAGATCAATCTTCAATGGGCAGAATCGCACGTTCTAATGTAGCTACTTACACCAAAGTGTTCGATGACATCCGTCAGGCTGATTGGATTATTGAAATGGGACCAGGGGGTGGAGAAGACGGGGGAAGCGTAATTGCCGAAGGAACTCCTCAACAGATCAAAGCTAATGCAAATTCTATTATAAAACAATTTTTATAGGGTTCTGAAAGAAGGTGCTTTTTTGACAAAATTATTGGAAGATAGCTTTATTCCGTTTCAATGTGAAATTGTGAGCCGTCATAATAAATTTAATATCGAAGGAATCACGTCGGCTCAGTACAATGTTCTTGAGCTTATTCAAAAAGGTCCAAAGACAACAAATGAACTGGCTAGCGCACTTGGCATAACAGTATCAGCTATCTCAAAATTAACCAAAAAACTTTTACATAAAGAACTTATTGAACAACAGCGGAGTGAGGCAGATAGGCGTTATTATCATATTGTCTTAACAGTGTCAGGAGAGAAATTCCTGATGAAAGCTGAAAAATCACGCAAGGAGATTATTCAATTAATTGGAAAAGCACTTTCAAAGGATGAAATCGAAGCTTTTACCCGTATTTGTTCGAAGTTGAACATATTTTTGACTGATCATAAATCAAAGTAGGAGACTGACGATATGAATGAGCTAGCGAATTTACTATCCCCGATAACCAAATTCGATGAGTCTGATATTCCTGAATTAATTGAACTCTCGTCTTCTGTAGGCTGGGACTATGATCAAAATGAGATCAACACAATTATGTCCTCTGGCAACGTATATGGACATAGAAATCAAGAAGGAAGAATCATCTCAAGTGCAGCCATTATCCCATATGGTTTACATCTAGCTTCTATTGGCATGGTGATTGTTAACCAAGAATATAGAGGACTGGGATTAGGAAGAAAAGCTACCCAAAAATGCGTAGAATCGATTCCTGATTATCTACCAGTTATGCTTATTGCTACAGAGGATGGAAAACCAATGTATGAAAAAATGGGCTTTCATTGTACAGATTATGTTCACAAATATCTTTGTTCAAACTATCAATCCATCGATTTTAGTAAGAATATAGATGTTACTATCATGCCAATGTACAAGGAAGATCTATCACACGTGATAGAGATAGATAAAGATGCCTTTGGTGCAAAGAGAGAAGTTTTTCTTCTCCATAGATATAATCAGGCAAAAGAGGCAGTGGTTGTGAAAAATCCAGACGGTCAGGTAGTAGGCTATGGTTTTTCCGTACTGGGTCCTGTTAATCTCATACTAGGTCCTATCGTCGCTCCGAATGCTGATCTAGCATATGCAATATTTGATCAATTAGCCAAGCAGCATCAAGGGAATTTAAGAATTGATGTCCCCTCAGGGAATGAAATTTTTATGTCTTATGTAGAAACGTGCGGGTTTGACAAGGTAAGTCAGCCTCCTATCATGATTACAAATACAATTGAATTACCTCCCCGAAACAAAACATTATTCGGGATTGCTGCACAGATATTTGGATGAATGATTCCGATCCCAATGAAACTACTTGTATGATGATTTCACCTATGAAGGAAAAGTTATAAAAGCTAGTTCTCTGATCATAATAGACGGTACTGAAGAGATCGTGTATCAATAGACAAAAGTGTAAGAAGATATGTAAATTGAATCCTCTATTGCATTACAAAGCGTTATAATAGGAAAAAGAGAGAGTATTATTAAACTGACGATCTCATTTCGCTATTAAAATCGTGAGGTGACGGCATCCATGTTTCAAGCAGAGGGATATACAGGTAATAAACAAGAGAATTATGAGCTTCTTGTAAAACAACTAGATGCATTAGTAGATGGAGAACCTAATGTGCTGGCTAATCTAAGTAATGCAGCTGCTCTATTAAATCAATTTCTGACAGAAGTTAACTGGGTAGGGTTCTATTTATATGACAAGGAACAAGCCGTATTAACTCTTGGTCCATTCCAAGGTCTGCCAGCATGCACACGTATTCCAGCAGGTAGGGGTGTGTGCGGAACAGCAGTTTCCGAGCGACGCACGATGAGAGTAGCAGATGTACATGCATTCCCTGGACATATTGCTTGCGATGCGGCATCTCGCTCCGAAATTGTTATTCCGATCTTCAAAGAGGAAGAAATCTATGGGGTGCTAGATATAGATAGCCCGATTACAGATCGTTTTGACGAATTAGATGAGAAGTATTTGAAAGAGTTTGTCCTACGTGTAGCAAAGTGTGTGTAGTATAGAACATATAACAGAAGAGAAATAACTAACAACCAGGCGTCAAACGAATAAAAGGCGCCTGGTTTTTTATGCGTAAGATTAATAGGTAATGAGGTCTTCTAGGAAATATCACTAATTCTTGACAATAACAGTGCTCTTTTATATATTTTAGTCAATTAAATTTTTAGTAAGCAAAATAAGGTGGTAAGCATTTTGGAAGATAATCATTCCGTTGACCATGATATCCAAACAGTAATGATCGAAATGAGCCGTGTGCAACAAAAATCGAAGGCTTTTATGGATATTTTTACAAAAGATGTGGTTTTATCACAAAATCATGTTATGTTACTAATCGACTTAAAACTAGCAAATAGTATGAGAATCACTGAAATCTCCGAAAGATTCCTCATTACAGCAGGTGCTGCAACTGCCATGTGTGACAAATTAGAAGAGCTTGGTCTAGTGTGTAGAATTCGTACGAAAGAGGATCGTAGAGTGGTTTTGGTTGCTCTTACAGAAAAAGGAGAAGAAAAAATAAACCAAGTATTTAAAGGCTTTTCTAAGGAAAAGCTACATGATTTTGCTAATGTATTTAAGCAGGTAAATGAATTGTTGTCCACAATTATTGATTAATATGGAAGAATGATTAAAATGTAAGACAAAAGCGGGCTACTCCAATCATGGGGTAGCTTATTTTTTATTTTATTTTGTTGACAGAAAAATATATGTATATTAAGTTATAAATGAAATATATTTTAGTTATTAAAATATATACATATTAAATTATGTGAGAACGAGGATGGTGGGGCTTAGATGAATAAAACCTACCTTATTTATTTCTGAAATAGTTCTATGTAGATGAAAGGGAGAAATATATGATGGAAAATAGGTATATTCAATATTTATGTAGAGGAGTAGTAGGTCTGTTTGCGGTTCCTGTACTCAGCGTCTTTTCTATAGGAATGTGTATTTGCTCCTTTGTCTCTGTGATTGGCGGGGTGCTATATATAGTGGGGTTTGACATTCATTTGAGCATTTGGAAGTTTGGTCAAGTATCACAGCTGTCTAATTTTTTTATCTCTGTGATGTTTGGTGGGATTTTATTACTAGTAGCTTTCGGTAGTTGGAGGCTGTTACAAGTATCTTGTCACTATGTTAAGAAAGGCTGAAATATAACGAAGGATTCATGTTGTAAGAAAAAAGAACATGTATAATTAATATCAGAAATTCAATATTATTTTGCTGAGATTAGCATTTATCTCCAATCCAGTATGAGTGTACGTTCTTTTTTTACTAGCATATGTATTACATGTGAGGAGGAAATGAAAAAGTGATCGTAAATCTAGGGACATTTCAAATTACATCTGGGACATTAGTGGTATCAGATCCTTGTTATGAATGTCAACAAGGTATTTCAGGAATTGTAGAAGAAGCGACAATCGGCACATGGATAGGTCTAATCGATCAAATTGACACAGGAGATTGGGGAGAGCGATGTGCCTATGTTTGTGCTTATCACAAGTCAATTGACATTGAACAAGTGACGAATTGGGAAGCATGTGACTTTATTGTAGGGGTAGACAGCGGTCAAGCGGGAATCTTTGAGCATCAAATATATAGAGTAGATGATTCTGTAATCGGAGAAACGAAATTCATGCCTGAGGATAGATGGTACTCTTCCTGCTGCGATCAGACTTTGGGTGAGCCAAAAGCAGGAGTGATTAATGGAGGGGTCGTATCTAGCTCGGGATTTGGCGATGGGGGTTATGAGGCATTTATCGCGAAAAATGCTGAAGGTAAAGTGATTGCAGTGCAAATCGTATTTATTACAGAAGAGGATTTACTTGAAGAGGAGGAAGATGAAGAAGACGAAGTGTAATCCTACACCCATAGGGACCTGAGCGGTTCCTTTTTTACATTATTTTTTAACTTATCTAATTATGATAACGATTGATTAATTCTAGTAAAGTAAGCTTTTATAGTAGTATTTTATGGCTATCTTAATGAAGGGAGAAACCGATGAAGAAAAAAATTACATACGAGTTACGCAGGTTTATAGATATTAGCCCATATACAGAGGATTATGAGGTAGTAACTTCAGCATTGGGTTATGACAAAAAGATATACATCTTACTAGTGAATAAAACACCAGAAAGAATGGATGGAATGTTTGTTCAATCAAAAACGTCAAGCCTGTTTACCTATAAAGTACTAACGATTGCTGAGGATGGTAAAATCTGTGAAACGTCGCTATCTAAGCAGCGATACAACTATCATTTTATACAGCCTATCAATGACGATAACCTGTTGGTCGTTGGTGCAAGAACAAGATATTTTGGTCCTGACAATTATGAGCTTAACGGCAAAATTTTTGATTTGGATGGGAATCTAATCAAGGAGTTGCTACTAGGAGATGGGATTCAAAATGTACAAGTATCTGCTAACGGGACTATTTGGACGGGGTTTTTTGATGAAGGAGTGTTCGGGAATTACGGATGGGTCGAACCGATCGGAGCTTCAGGCCTGATTGGTTGGGATCGAAATGGAAAACAAGTATTCTCAAATCATAAGGCAGATATATGTGATTGTTATGCATTAAATGTGGTTAATGATCAAGAGATTTGGTTCTATTACTATACCGACTTTCATTTAGTGAAAATAGCTAATGATCAAATGGAGTTTTTTAATCCTAAAATTTCAGGATCATCAGGTTTTATTACCTATAACAGTTACTTTTTATTTGATAAAGGATATGGTAAACATGATGAATATATCTTACTGAAAAATAATAACTCTGGGAAGTTTATACAAAAATGTGAAGTAAGGTTTATCAATCAAGAAGGAAAGGCGATTCAGTCATATGATCGAGATTTTAGGGAAGATGTTTTGATTCTGAGAGAAGGAGATTTCTTATATAAAGTTCATTTACATGAGCTTGTAAATCAAGTTTGATTACAAGGGAGGAATATTTGTCATATATACGGGGGTTCCTATCTTTGTTTTATCTAGTATTTGTTTTTTGTGCTAAGTTTTTCATATTGCTTATTGTACTGTTTAGACGTTTAGGAAGCCCTGATCTGAGTCAGATATCCTTCTTGAACGTCTCTTTCTTTTGCCACTTATTCTACAGTGTCTAAAATAAGTCTAAACTCATTTTTTATCTTCCAAATCTGTCTGCATTGTACAGATTTGGATTGCTTTTTAGGTAATCTACCTGTGTCCTTCAAGTAATTCCTTTCCTAGTCCAACAATGCACTGGGCGTCCCTTAAAAGAAGACCTACTTATATTGCTGTTCCTCACTAGTTCAAAATGATTTCTCCACTTCGTTTTTTCACCCTATTCATTAGTCCCCAATATCTCAGCTATAAATCAAAATCCTTTGGTTATTACATCCCAGCATCAGCATTTTCGTACTCTATTCGAAAGTGTAATTGTGACATTTTTCTAAAAAATGTATTTTTTAAAGGGAAATATGCAATAAATTTTTGAGTTAATTTCCAATATATGTTAAATTTTATTAAAATATAGAAAGTAGAGAGGTGTTATCGTTGCAACAGCACACAGAGATGCCGGTAGTGACAATAAACCATTTGCTCACTTATCTTAAAGAAGAAATTCACTTTGTCCAGCCCTTTTTTCATAATCCTCATTTTTTCATAGTAACTAATAAGGATGCTAAGAGCATTGATTTCATGTGCTCACATGGAAAGTTGAAGAATGAAGAAATGGATGATTCTTTTCAAAAGAGAATGATAGCGTTCTCAATGGAGACGATCCAAGAGGCAAGCTTTTCAAAAACTCCTGCTATTCGATACGGAGATGAAATGTTTCCAAATGCACTGCCAGGATGGATCAGTCTTGGAAGTCCTATTTATATAAATAATAAAAGAAAGGGATATGTCAGTTTAAATTATCAATCAGAAGAACATATCTCCTACATAGTCAATATTTTTTGCTACATCATAAAAACAGTAGAGTGGCAGTTAAACAATGTAGATACTTCCCACAAAGAGCAGGAACTGGAGAAGAAATTCAAAGTTTTTCAGCTAACCAAGAAAGAGTGTGAGATAACCTATTGTCTTCTTGAAAATATCTCGATCAAAGATATTTCAAAGCATCATTTTATATCGGTAGAGACTGTAAGAACACATGTAAAAAATATTTACAATAAGGTTGGAGTAAACAACAGAGTAGACTTAATTAGAACATTTGTCTACCACGGATAAAATCCCCCTTGAAGGTGATTTCAAATTCATTTGGTTATAATATAATAAAAATAGAAAATATTACCATTTTAAAAATGAATGATATTTTTATCATAGCAGTCGAAAATGGTGATTTTTCAATGTGGTTCGAGGGTTCTTATATCTCTAGCGCGCTTTTCCATGGAATAGAGTGTAATCCCGTGCACCACAGATGAAAGAGTATGTGTAAGTTAATTCTTAAAAATTCTAACATTTGAATGGAGGATGAAAGGTATGGCATGCGCAAATCAATGTCCAGATGCAGTTAAAAGTTGGGCTTACACAGATTATCAGTGTCACCCAGTAGAGAGAAAATATTATAGACAAGTTTATGCTGTGTGCATGAATGGTCTAAATTTGTATTGCAAAACAGAATGGAGCACAAAATGCTAGATTTTACACATAGATAGGAAATACAGTAGGGAAGGGAACACTCTGTCTAAGATAGAGTGTTCCTAGTCCTTTATCAAAGAGGAGGCTAAAAAATGGAAGCAGATAATCACAAAAAGTTCCTCAAAAACCCAGATCGTTTTTTAGAAAAGATTGGTAGTTTTTTCCCGGAAGAAATGAGCCTAATGAAAGATGGGCCATCCATAGATTTTACATGGGTTCATAAGGAGACTTGTGGAACAGTTATCTACATAATGAGTGAATCATGCAGGTTTTGCAGATTTGATGCCATAAAAGAGTTTGCTGACAAATACAATAAATTTTCTCATTTGATTTTCTTATATGGTTCAGAGGAATCTAAGGAACAGATAAGAGAAGAGTATGAGATTTCCATTCCGATCGAGTTGACGGATCTGAAAGAAATAGGAGAAAAATTATTTATAGAGCTGGTTCCTACTATGATTGCAATGAATCGTGTCGGTCAAATTATCACTTGTGGTAGTTTTCGTAATGAAGTGGAGTCACTTGAAATGAGAATGGAACCGTTTCTGAATGTCTATTACTCCTTGGAGAGTTGTTAAAAATGAACCTCAATGGCAGTGATTCTGTACATAGCACGAGCAACCGAGAGCATTTGGGATTTTTTCAAAGGATGCGACACAGGAAACATTTATTTCTGTATGCGTGTAAAATCGTCTGGAGATTTAATAAAACCTACATGCTTTTGGTAGGTTCCTTAAGTATTATTCTTGCACTACAATCAAATGCAATTATTATTGCGAATAAATATACAATCGACAATCTTGTGAGTTCACAAATATATCTTGCGTTACTTGGAATTGGATTGATGCTATTCCTCGAATTGCTTCAGGAGGCGTTTGATCTTTTCCTGCGATTCTATAATTCGAAATGCGATGAACAGTTTGGGATTTACAGGGAGCAACAACTAATTGACAAGCTAGCAGGTATGCAATTGTTAGAACGTGAGCATCCTAGTTTTTTAGGAAAGATACAGGTATGGTCGCTTGGACTTATGAAAATACAAGCGACCTTTCAAACAGGGATACAATGTGTAAAGGCATTACTCACAGGAGGACTTTCCATTTATGTGCTGGTAAGTGGGTATTGGCTCATAGGTGCTATTATTATTGGGTTTTCCCTTATAAAAAGCATATTTGTGTTTAAGGTTATCGATCCACTTGTCAGTATGAATTTACAAATGGCACGCGCTCATAACCTAACTACGTATTTTCGAGACCTTTTAGTTCGAAAAGAAGCACAAAAGGAATTTCTCTTATTTCAGGCCTTCTCCTTTTTTAAAGAGAAATGGCTAGATGCGAAAACAAACATCATGAACATGAATATAGAAATCACGAAATTAAATGTAAGACCAGAACTGATCAGTAGTTTGTTATCTGTATGTAGCAGATTGCTTATTATGGTGATGATGGTCTTTCTTGTTGCAGATAAGAGGATGACCATTGGAGATTTCGTTGCGGTATCCTTGGCTGCCTCTTTGGCTGAAAGAAATATCCTCTCTCTGTTTCTCCAATGCAAAAATCTATTAGAAAATCTGCGCTATGTAGATGAGTATAAGAAATTGGATCTGATTACTCCGAGCAAGGAGGATAAACAAACGGCGATAACAGATTTTCAGCTAAAGCAAGGTATAGAGGTAATCGATTTAACCTTCACCTATCCGAATAGACAAGAGCCTGCGCTTCATAATATCAATCTATCGGTAAAAAAAGGGGAGAAGATTGCTATTATCGGGGATAATGCAGCAGGTAAATCTACGTTGATAAAGCTATTGCTAGGCTTATACCAGGCTCCAGATAACACCATTTTTTATGATGGGGTGGAACAAAAACAACTAGATGTTGCTGGCTTATGGAAAAGCTGCGGGGCAATCTTTCAGGATTTTATGAAGTACAAGGTATCTATTCAGGATAATATCTGCTTGGGAAATGAAAGGAAGGACGATCAGGAGCTATATCATCTGCTCGAACATCTGAATATTCAAGATTTCTATCGGTTAAAAAACGGTTTGTCTACCAAGCTTGGAGACATTCATGAGGATTCGGTAGACTTATCCGGTGGTCAATGGCAAAGAATCGCACTAGCTAGACTATTATATCGAAATCTGGATTTGATGGTATTAGATGAACCTACTTCTGCCTTAGATCCGAACAGTGAAGTGAAAGTATTTGACGATATCCTAGAGTTAGCGAAGGATAAAACACTGTTTATCATTTCTCATCGAATTGGAATCGGTAAAAAGGTAGATCGCATCTATTATATGAGGCAAGGAAGTATTATCGAGCAAGGAAGTCATCAGCAATTAATGGATGCAAAGGGTGAATATTATCAAACCTGGGAATGTCAAAGTGAGTGGTATAATTCAGAATTAGTTTACGAAAATAGGGGGTCATAATACGATGTCAAAAAAACTAGTTCGTGATACCGGTTTAGAGATAGGTACAACGATTTCACAAATTCACTTCAAAAATTGGGATTCCTCAAAACTAGAGCTGAATTTTTTGCCTAAGGGAGCAGCTTTGGTTTTCGTCTCTGTATTTTGCTCGTATTGTATCGATTTATTGCCTCACCTTCGATCGATAAGTCAGCGTCAGAATATGCAGCTTTATCTTTTTTCTGATGGAGAGATCGAGGATCATGCAGAAATGGTTGATTATTTTGAATGGGAGTTCCCCGTTATTCAACTAAAACATAATGAGATGATCGAAATCTTTGAGGTTACCTACCATCCGTTTCTCCTGTTCGCGGATTCGAAGGGTGTGATTGTTAGCAAAGGGGATATCTATAATGCAGTAGATTTCCATAGAATTCTAGAAAGTGTATCATTACAATGATGTCATATCTCTTCTTACTCCCATATGGTTTTGCGTTCATGTTTTTTGTTTCAGCCGTTACAAAGTGTTTTTCTATGTTTGAATTTAGGCAGTCTATTGTACACTTTGATGTTATATCCAGAAAATATGTGATGATCAGCTCCTTTTTGGTTCTTTTAATGGAATTTGTTCTAGCAATTTGTTTTTCCCAACTCGTTTTTTTACATGTGGCTTTTATCCTGTCTGGCTTGTTGATGATTTTTTTTACTGCCCTTTTTATACGAGCTAGTAAGCAGAAAAAGAGTTTTGCCTGTAGCTGCTTTGGGGTCAGTACAAATAAGACAAACATGAAACTTGCCATCCTACGTAATAGTTTGTTGTTACTTGGAGCAATATGGGGAGCATGTATAGCCAATCAGCTAGAGAGGTTACCATACGCTCAAGAGAATATCATGTCTTATCTTATTGCAGTAGCTTTTTTCATACATGCTTATAAGGAATTACATATTTTGTATAATATGAAGAAAAAAATAAGGATGATTGTACCATGATGAACTTCATGCTAAGTATTTGGGGCATCATACTTGTTTTGATTATCGGGATGAAGATAACAAAAGCCTTCTATTATAAAAGGTATTTTCAAATCTATGTATCTGGTAGTGAGGAAATAACGGAATTGCATGATAAGAGTGTCTTTCTCTTTCTATCTTATACAGATCCTGGAAACGCTGAGTATCTTGCGGAAATCAGCCGCCGTTTCCCTGAATATCAGATTTATATCATCTATAAGGCACCTGAATGGAAAGCAAGGGTATTGTCCCGTCAAATAAACGATCATGCAAAGCTACGGGTTGATGAACAGGGGAGGATGTCTGACGATTTAGGGATTTCAGCCTTTCCTGCTTATCTTACCTATCAAGAGATTTTTAAGAAAATACCGATCGTACGCTTTCATACGTATTAAGATCAGATGCGAGGTGTTGTTCATACATGAATAGTCAATTACTAGTTGTAGATAAAGTCAATTTTAGCAACGAACATAAAAAACATATCATAGGCCATATCCTTGAAGATATCACGGTTCCAGCATTGCCTTTTGTATGTACTTTTCACATGTTTATCGCTTTAAAAGAGTTACCTGATCGGACAACTTTTGAACTTCAATTGAAGATAAAGGATCGGAATGGCAAAGACGTTGGAATTTCGAGTCCCATAACAATGTATCATGAGCGTAAGGATGACCAATCCTCTGAAATGGAAACATCATTAAAAATGTCTATGGTACTTAGTTTAGAAGGAACGTATACAGCAGAGCTATATTATGATGGAGAAGTGGTAACGACTCATCCAGTCCATGTACAGATGGAGCAAGTGCCGTAGTAATTGTAAGGTTACTCTTATCGTAAATAAATAGAACAATCGTATTAATGGAGCTATGGTATTATCCCCTTTGAGTAGACAGTGTAAAAAGCCCGCCCACCTGTTGGCATTGCTGAATTTGCTCGAAAATCTGGGTTAGAAGAGTACAAAGAGATGGCTAGACAAGTGCTTGGAGTATAGGTAATTGATAGGATGAGAACAGGTTGTTAGAATGGGATTTATTGCTTGAAAATCTTGCCCTCCGGAAAAGTAAGTCCCGGAGGGCTCTTTTTTACTGCCACCAGTCATCAAATGGAGTCACAGGTAAATGACGTTTGTGCTCGGTTTCATTATATTTTTCTTCAATTTTTTTCTCGATTTCATCCGGTACAGGCTGAAGGGTTAAATAATGATCTAAATCGTCATAAGAAAAGCCAAGAGCGGTTTCATCAGGTAGCTGAGGATGGTCATCTTCTAGATCGGCTGTAGGAATTTTCAAATATAAAAAGTCTGGTGCTCCAAGATATTGCAGGATTTGCCTGACTTGTCCTTTTGTCAGACCGGAAAGGGGAACAACGTCAGTGCCTCCATCTCCATATTTTGTGAAAAAACCGGTAGTTGCTTCGACTGCTTGATCAGTTCCGAGAACCAATAATCCTAAATGTCCGGCTATATCATATTGAACCTTCATGCGCTCTCTTGCTTTCGTATTACCCTTGAGAAAATCTGACAGCTCATATCCAGTTGATCGTTTGAGCTGTTCAAGAGAGGTATCAACAGCAGGTTTGATGTTAACCAGCAAATTTTTATGTGGTTTGATGAATTGAAGTGCACTTTGAGCATCATCTTCGTCAACTTGAGTTCCATAGGGGAGACGAACAGCCACAAAATGATACTGTTTACTCGTTTCTTGAGTAAGCTCATCGCAAGCAACACGAGCCATGATACCAGTTAAAGTAGAGTCAATACCGCCGCTTATTCCAATAATGTAGCCGTTAGCAGCAGACGTAAGCAGGTATTTCTTTAAAAAATCTACCCTGTTACGAAATTCTCGTTCTGGCTGTGTATTTATGTGAACATGTAGCTTTCTGATGATTTCTGCTTGTTTTGTCATCTTAGCGGACCTCTCTTACATATAATTGATGTTCCTTGATATAGTCCAATACCTCCTCAGGTAAGAGAAAACTAGCTTCACCATCATTGCGAAGCTCCCCACGAATATAGCTAGAGCTGATTCCCATACTAATCCCTTTCGACATAGTAAGGAAATTTTCATCGTTATTGCGTAATAAGGGGTCCTTAGCAATTAGATCATCGGAGTGATAGCCTTCTCTTGCCATGACGATGAACTTGTTGTTCTTCACCAATTTTTCAGCGTTCCCCCAAGTTGATATACCTTCTAATAAATCAGCTCCCATGATGAAAAAAATCTCATCTTGGGGATACAATTTCTTGAAATGATTCATCGTATCGTACGTGTATGTCTCACCTGGTAAGGCGTTCATTTCAACAGTAGAGATTTCAAATAGAGGTTCTCCCAAGTGATTTTTCTTGTTTTTGCTCGTTTCTAAGGCAATCTGAAGCATGTTTAATCGGTGCTGATCTTCTGTTTGAAGTATTTTATCTCTGCGTAGAGAGGAGCAGGGAATAAAAAATACTTTGTCCAGACGTTTACGTTTAGCCACAGCAGCAGCTGTAAAAAGGTGAGAATAGGTGATCGGATCAAAACTACTTCCATAAATACCGTAACGCATGAAGGTTCCTCCTTTAAGATTCTATCAAGGCAAGCTCGCGTATTTCGTTAATCATCGTATTTTTCAGTTCTCGTAATTCGTCAGACAACGTAACAGGATATACTTCTGGATTGTCTAAGCGAAGATATTCCTCCCAGAATGTATTTTTTTGAGCTTGATGGAACTTTTTGATTTCTTCAAGGGAAGGCTTATCATAGACCAGCTTTCCTTCTTCAAAGATAGGAACTAATAACTCGACTGCTCTAAAATGACTTACTCGCTTCATTTTCAATGGATTCAACGGATGTTTCAGTTGAATTTCCTTCAGGCCTTGAATATTCTCATGATCGAGGCAAATATAATCACCTTTTGCCATACCATCTTGATCGTATAACCGGTAGGTTTTCTTGCAACCCGGATTACTAATCTTATCTATATTTTCAGAGATTTTAATAAGAGCCACCCAATCCTTTTCGGTTCGTCGAGCAACAATTTTGTGTACTCCCCCTAGTGCAGGAGTATCATATGCAGTGATAAATTTGGTTCCAATTCCCCAAATATCAATTTTAGCCCCTTGATGTTTGAGAGAGGTAATCGTATGCTCATCGAGATCACTGGATGCAGCAATTTTTACATATGGGAACCCTGCATTGTCTAGCATTTTTCGCGCTCTCTTGGATAAAAAGGCTAAATCTCCACTATCTAAACGAATGCCAGTAAGCTTTTGTCCATACTCTTGCATTCGTTTAGCTACTTTAATCGCATTCGGGATACCTGAACCTAAGACATCAAATGTATCAACAAGAAGGATACTTTTAGCAGGGAAAACCTCTGAAAAGGCGAGAAAGGCGTCAAGCTCAGTTGGGAAAAATTGAACAAATAAATGAGCATGTGTACCTGTAGTTGGAACACCATATTTTTTCCCTGCTTTCATATTAGAGGAGTAGTCAAATCCTGCAATATAGGCGGATCTAGCTCCTTGTACTGATGCGTCTCGTCCCTGAGCACGTCTTTTTCCCATTTCAATAACACTTTGCCCATCTGCTGCTGTCACAATTCGAGATGCTTTTGTCATGAGCAGGGATTCGCTGTTCACTGTATTAAGCAACTGGGCTTCTATCCAGATACACTCCATGATAGGGGCAACAATTCGTATGTAGGGAGTGTTTGGAAACACGATTTGGCCTTCTTTCATTGCATGTAAGCTTCCAGTAAAACGTAGTGTGCGAAGTTCTACTAGAAAAGCTTCCTCATACAAGTTTTTGGAACGCAGATATTCAATGTCACTTTCATTAAAGTAAAGATTCTCGACAATATCAATGAGTTGTTCTAAACCTCCAAAAGCAACATACCCCCCTAAGTCGCCAGTAAAATCACTGCCTGGCTTAACAAATGGAGCTTTACGATAAAAATCATCAAATACAACTTCCGTGTGGTGAAGGTTCTTTTTGTATAAAGCATACATCATTGTAATCGCGTATTCATCCACATCTAGGCCATAATCTTTAGAAGGATCGTAGAATGGGAGGATTTCAAATTCTTGTTCTCCACAAATAGGGCAGGGCGTTTCTTCAGGTGACATTCTAAAAGTAGGTTGTTTACAAAAATGGCACACATGAATATAGCGATATATTTTTGGATCAATAATATCAAAGATTGTTTTTGTCATCTTCGGTCAGTCCTTTCTTTTACAGCATCTTTTGAGAGAAAATCATGCATGATCGATCAATAGTTAGTTACAACCTGCATTCCCATTTGGTTTTTACAATGCTGTAATGCCCAATCGTGTCCAACAGAGTTAAAGCTTGCAACTGCGTCCTCATGAATGATAACTTCAAAGCCTAGGTACCAAGCAGATACCGCCGTATGGAGTATACATATATCAGTGCATGTACCAACAAGATGAATTTGACGAATACCGCGCGTATAAAGCTGTAACGCTAAATCAGTTCCTTCAAATGCGCTATATCTGGTTTTATCCATCCAATAAATAAACACTTCCTTTTGTTTATAGAGGTTTTGCAGTTCGCCATATAATTGGCGCCCCTCACTCCCAAGTATATTGTGGGGGGGATAGAGCTTCGATTCAGGATGAAAGGGATCTCTTTCTTCATGTGCATCTACAGCCATCACCACGAATTCTCCCTCTTGAAGAAAGTGATTGGTGAGATGAACAATGCGCTCTTCAATTTTTTGGGCAGGTTCTCCGCACGTCAAAGCACCATTGGTTGCAACGAAATCATTAGTGTAATCGATGATCAGGATAGCTTTTTGGTTCATAAATAAATACCTCCATTTTATGAATTCGATTTAACATTGTTAAAATGACCATATTAAAGAATAAAAAAAAGAGGGATTAATAGATGCTCACAAATGGCACATAATTTGTAAATTTATATAGTTTGGCTCGGTTTTGTGAGTATTTAGTCGAGTATTTAGCGGAACCTTCAGCATCTCTGACTTCTTCAACAATCCCTTTTCTATTTATTGTTGACACCAATCGTCTGCTAAAATTAGAGCGATCCACTTTGAAATCGGGTACCACCGTTTCAATGACCTGAAGTAATTCAGATAATGTAAACTCTTCTGGTAGAAATTCTTTTGCAATATTTGTTTGAACCATAATCTCTTGAATTTTTTGTAGAGCATCCTTCAAAATTTCGTTGTGGTCAAACGCCAAATTCATAGACATTGCTTCCTCAACTGTGAACAAACGTGCATCTACAGCATCGTCATCAGCTTTATATCCAGTCAATGCCTGCTCATTAACAAGGGCATAATAAACAACTGTTGGAATCCATCCACCAGGATCACGTCCTGGAGTGTAGTATGCTTTTAGCTGTTTAATATGTACTTTCTCATTTAAGATATGTGTTTCCTCACGTAATTCACGTTCAGCACATTGATCAAGCGTTTCGTGTTCATTGAGAAAACCGCCTGGAAAAGCCCAATATCCTGGAAAGCGATCACTTTGAGGATCACGCTGAATCAGCAATATTTTTAGCTTACGATCGGGGAGTGATTTGTGGTTGGTATCTTTTCTGGACTCCGATGTAATCGTAAAAATACAAATGTCGGTAGGTAAGCCATCAGGAGAGCGATAGACTGGCTTTTCCTTTGGAGGAATTTGCAAAGTAGACAGCTCCTTTCTACAAGTTCTTGAGATTATTTTACATAGTCATTTTAATGTTGTCAATATAACTAAATAAAAAACTAGAAGTTTTTACATATATTCTTTTCTTATGACAAAGAAACCGCATTTCACTTGTATGTAGCTCAGGGATTATATGGCTGTCAAGGGAAGCTTCAAGAAAGAAGTAGGTCAATCAGCGGTTTAAAGAAGCAGGAATGGAAAATAGAGTTTGATAGATAATAATAAAAATGGATCAAAGCACGAACTCTCATCAACTCGGTTTATGCAAGATATTCAGCTTGAATTCCATCTTGTAGGAAAGGAGGATTCCAATGAAGATTAAACTAACTAGTATATTTGTCAATGACCAGGATAAGGCCCTCACATTTTATACGGATGTTTTGGGCTTTGTGAAAAAAAGAGAATTGCCAGCTGGAGATTTTAAATGGTTAACGGTTGTCTCGCCAGAAGGACCGGACGATATTGAATTGCTTCTTGAGCCACTAGGCCATCCTGCTGCCAAGACATTCCAAAAGGAAATGTTTGAGGCAGGCATACCTGTAACGGCGTTTGCTGTTGAGGATATTCACAAAGAGTACGAAAGGATGATCGGGCTAGGTGTGGTGTTTAAGACAAAGCCTATAGACATGAATGAGACCTCCATTGCTGTGTTTAATGATACATGTGGTAATCTCATACAACTCTTTCAGGGATGATAAATATGCACGAAGCAATATCAGTTTGGAATGTTAGCTGATAGACTATATTCTAAGTGATCCCTATCTGACAACATAAATGCCGGTATCCTCTATGATAAGGATACCGGCATTTATGTTGAAAAATTAGTGACGATAAGATGGAGGGACGTAGTGCGTAATGATGTTCTTCCGTACAGGAGTGGAAGTGTCTTTTATTCCGCTCTATAATCCTTCTTTAAAAGCAAGCCATTCAGTATGACAGAGAGGCTCTTTAAAGCCTTGGCTAAGTCAGACTCGGCATTCTCGGAGTTTGCGATCCATAAAGCAGCGTCTACGAGTCCTCCATTCAATAGACGCGCTAAGGCTTCACAGTCAGTCGTTGCAATTAGTTGGTCCTCCATCAATTGTTCAAGCATGTGAGCCATTGTTGCTAGGCAATGAGACTGTGATGATCGAGAATAATCATTGCCTAGCACTGATGGCGCGTCTCTTAGCACGATTCGCTGGATCTCTGGCTCAAGCGCCATAGCGAGATAAGCACGACAGCGACTGACGAAGCCTTCCCAATTTCCTTCTGCTGTCTCTGAGATCTTTGCCAATCTGTCATCCATTTCCACATCGATTTCTTGAACAACGGCTGCCAATAAGCCCTTTTTGTCACCAAAATGATGATAGAGAGCACCGCGCGTTAGCCCCACAGAAGCTGTGAGTTCATCCATGGATGTGTCTGCATACCCAATCGTGCCAAAAGCCTTCCTTGCCGCGCCCACTAACTTGGCGCTTGTTTCTGCAATCATTTCCGTCCGCGCTTTTCGAGCCATTTTTCCTCCTGTTTTCACACGTTGTACATAATGAATTGTCCTCTTTTCTGACTCAATCCCATGTTTATTATTGTTCGACACACAAAGGAATAATCCTTTGAAAATAAGCGATTGTACAGGTGTTATTCATGTGAAGAAGCTGGTGGGATGTTTAAAATGAGCATTGACATACGTCATGTATGTGTATTATGGTATTCACATACATGACGTATGTAAAGTTGTTTAATCTGACTGACGAATCCAACAAGGAGGTTGTAAGGAATGAAGATTGCATTGCGAAACGGTATTTATTTGGAGGGAGATTATGCCTAATCCATATCGTGAGTTATTCGATGCCCCTGGCGCAAAGGGTTTCTCGGCTGCTGGTTTTATTGCGCGGATGCCTATATCTATGACTGGCATCGGTCTTGTAACTATGTTGTCTCAGTTACGCGGCGAGTATTGGCTTGCGGGTACTGTTGCCGCTACCTTTGCGTTAGCGGCAGCTTTGATGGCCCCTCAAATTTCCCGTTTGGTGGATCGATTAGGGCAATCCCGTGTTTTGCTACCAGCCACAGTGGTTAGCGTGCTATCTATTATCGCCTTACTACTGTGTACAAGATATCAAGCGCCAGATTGGACGTTATTCCTTTTCGCATTATTGGCAGGATGCATGCCTAGTATGCCAGCGATGGTACGTGCCCGATGGACCGAGCTTTACCGAGGCTCGCCAAAGCTGCATACCGCTTTTTCCTTCGAGTCGGTTGTTGACGAAATTTGCTTTATCATCGGCCCGGTCATTTCTGTTGGTTTAAGCGTTATGGTTTTCCCAGAAGCGGGTCCTCTTCTGTCGTGCGTATTTCTAGCAATAGGGGTATTGCTATTCACGGCACAAAAGAGTACCGAACCTGCTGTGGGTCCCCTTAGCACTAGAAGCAAGGGAGCGGTGATCAAGATTGGTTCTTTGAGAGTGCTGGTGTACACACTCGCAGCCATAGGAACCATATTTGGGACAGTGGATGTAGTAAGTGTAGCTTTTTCTGAAAATCAGGGTAATACGGTAGCCGCCAGCATGGTGCTTTCCGTCTATGCTATCGGTTCATGTCTAGCCGGATTGATTTTCGGAACTCTTACGTTGAACGCTCCACTTTATCGTCAGTTTCTGGGAGCCGTTGCAATATCGACGATGACGATGCTTCCACTTCTGTTCGTAGATAGAATTGCCACGTTAGCAGTCGCTGTTTTTTTCGCTGGAATGTCTGTGGCTCCCACTATGATCATCACGATGGGATTGGTGGAAAAAATTGTTCCGGAGTCCCAGATTACGGAAGGAATGACCTGGGCAATCACAGGCTTGGGCATCGGGGTTGCTCTAGGATCAGCTGTAGCTGGATGGTTTGTGGATAGATTTGGCGCACGGTCGGGGTTTTTCGTGGCCGTAGTGGCAGGTGTGCTTGCTCTAGTTATCATTATTCTTGGCTACAGAGCCCTCCGATCAGCATACAATCAAGCGATCATGAGCATGGAGAAAATGTAGTAGATTTGAAATGATTAAACTCATACAAAAACGCCATCCTTTCTGTATACTCCTACAAAAAGAATCGCGTTTTTTTGATATAGGGATCAGGCTGTAGCTGATTATGAATAGAAGGCAAAAACATTGGACAAGAAGATAGAAAAGTATCCGTTCCCATGTATGGATACTTGTGTTATACTACTGGCAATTGCATAACCACCTTCAGGGCAGGGTGAAATTCCCGACCGGCGGTAATGACAATTATGTCTGAGCCCGCGACTCGCAAACCGTTTTTGCGACTGACTTGGTGAAAATCCAAGGCCGACGGTATAGTCCGGATGGGAGAAGGTACAAGGCTTATCACATTTTTCAGTGAGGCACAAGATTAGATTGTGGCGGCCACCGCAGACTGTTTTTTCAAAAATGAGAAGACAGTTTATTTAGACGTGTTCAAAAATATTTTTTGAAGGCGTTACGCGTAAGCGGTGAGTAACTCTTTTTTGTAGCCTTTTTTTGGAAAAATGACATGATAGGCTGTATTTCTCTATGCCCTTTTACTGAAAAGGGCATTTTTTATTGTAAAAAAATAGGTTATGTAAGTAACCAAGGTGCGTTTGCAAGAGTAAAAGAAGTATAAAAGTACGGGAAAAAACACCGAAAGGAGGAACGCTTTATGAGTGAGTATCAAAAACACGAGAGGAGCGAACGTGAGAATCAAGCACTTTTGGATCAATCTTTTATGAAGATAGCAATCCAATTGGCAGAGGGAGCAAGGCATCAGACATCCCCTAATCCTACAGTGGGTGCTGTTATTGTTAAACACGGGAGCATCGTAGGAATGGGCGCACATCTGCGAGCAGGTGAATCCCACGCTGAAATTCACGCCTTACGAATGGCTGGGGAAAAGGCAAAGGGGGCGACTGTGTACGTAACCCTAGAGCCATGCAGTCATTATGGGAAAACACCACCATGTGTGCAAGCGCTACTGGAGGCAGGAGTTGCGCGGGTTGTCATCGCTATAGTAGATTCCAATCCGCTGGTGGCAGGTAAAGGATTAGCAGTACTAAAAAATGCGGGTGTTGATGTACAAACCGGTGTAATGGAGAAAGAAGCCCGACAATGTAATGAGTCATTTTTTCATTATATCAACACGAGAAGGCCGTTTGTTACGTTGAAGACAGCTAGTACATTAGATGGGAAGTTGGCCACAACAACAGGCGATAGCAAATGGATTACAAGTGAAGTTGCACGAAGAGAAGTTCATGAGGAAAGAGCCAAATCTGACGCTATTTTAGTGGGCATCAGCACAGTAATACAAGATGATCCTTTACTTACAGCTCGGTTGTATGAAAATGGAAAGCAGCCGATACGTGTCATTCTTGATCAAACACTTCGTATTCCAAAGACAGCTACTATTTTGAATGATTCTACATCTTTGGTCTGGATTTTTACCACAAGAAGAGCTTCTCAACAAAAAGCAGCGTTTCTGCGCGCAAAAGGAATCCGGATTACGGTGCAGCAGGAAGATCAACTAACGATACCTTTTGTTCTACAAACCTTGGGAGAGGCTCAAATTGTCTCGGTACTTGTGGAGGGTGGTAGCAAGATAAGTGGGGCTTTTTTAGAAGCAAAAGCAATACAAAAAGTAATCGCCTATGTCGCTTTTACACTCGTGGGTGGAGAGCAGGCTCCCGTTGCCTATGGGGGATTCGGCATCCCCTTTATGAAAGATGCAATCAGGCTGAGGGATGTAGCAGTAGAGACCGTGAGTGAACAGGAACTGAGGATAACGGGTTACCCACTTTGGACAGATCCAATCAATTCATAAGGAGTGAAGACGATCATGTTCACGGGAATTATCGAGGAAATGGGAACGATCAATGGAATTTTAACCAGTCAAAAAGCTGGAAGTCTGCATATAAAAGCTAGTTTGGTGGTAGAGGAGAGTAAACTAGGTGATTCCATTGCAGTGAATGGGGTTTGTTTGACGGTTACCGAGTTTACAGGAAACGGTTTTGTCGTCGATGTCATGCCAGAGACGCTGAAGAGGACGACTCTAAGCGAGCTCCGTAATGGTGATCTAGTAAATTTGGAACGGGCAATGTCTTTAGGAGATAGACTAGGTGGACATCTGGTATCAGGGCATGTTGATGGTACAGGGAGAATTTTATCTAAAAGACAAAATGAAAATGCCATTCTATTTGAAATCGAAGCGGGAGCAGATATAAAACGTTATCTCATTCCCCGAGGCTCCATTACAGTAGATGGAATAAGCCTAACAGTGGTTGACATCAAAGCCAACTCCTTTTCCATCTCGATCATTCCGCATACAGCAACAGTTACAACGCTCGGAAAGAAACAGGTGGGAGATTACGTAAACCTTGAAAATGATGTAATCGGAAAGTACGTGGAAAGGCTACTAGCTCCTCAGGGAGATTTGTTCAATTCTTTGCATCCTGCTGGTGCCAAGCAACAATCTGTAACAGAAAGCTTTTTACGTGACAATGGGTTTGTGTAATACCAATAGGGTAGGGGAGGAATCTACATGCTTCACACGATAGAAGAGGCCTTGGAATCATTGCGTCAAGGAAAGCCCATCATTGTTGTTGATGACGAGAATCGGGAAAATGAGGGAGACTTTCTATGTATGGCGGAGAAGGCAACACCTGAAATGATCAATTTCATGGTTACTCATGGGAGAGGGTTGGTTTGCGTTTCGATTGAGGACAAAAGAGCTCGCGAGTTGCAGTTAAGACAGATGGTAGAAAATAATACAGATCATCATGGAACAGCTTTTACAGTTTCAATTGATGAAAGGGACACGCATACTGGTATATCAGCGCATGAACGTTCGCAAACGATCATGGCGATGCTCGATCCGCAAGCAGTAGCTGATCGTTTCCGACGTCCTGGACATATCTTTCCGTTGGTTGCCAAGGAGGGTGGAGTATTAAAAAGAGCAGGACATACAGAAGCGGCAGTAGATCTGGCAAAGCTTGCTGGTGGTTATCCAGCTGGTGTGATTTGCGAAATCATGCAAGAGGACGGAAGCATGGCCCGTTTACCTGCTTTATTAGAAATAGCGAAACGTTTAGACTTAAAGATTGTTTCGATCGAACAATTGATTCATTATCGCATGCAAAGTGAATCGTTGGTGAAAAAGGAAGCAAAGACAACTTTGCCTACGGAATACGGAGATTTTCGTATTTTTGCCTACTCTAATACGTTGGACGGAAAGGAGCATGTAGCCCTTGTTAAGGGAGATATTTGTACTGCACATCCTGTTTTAGTGCGGGTACATTCTGAATGTTTAACAGGTGATATATTTGGGTCTCTTCGTTGCGACTGCGGACCTCAATTGCATGCGGCCTTACAACAAATCGATGAAGCAGGAACGGGAATTCTTCTATATATGAGGCAAGAAGGGCGTGGGATTGGTTTAATAAACAAATTAAAAGCATATCAGTTGCAAGAAGAAGGCTTAGATACTGTTGAAGCCAATGAACGGCTAGGCTTCCCTGCTGATTTGCGTGAATACGGAATTGGTGCACAAATATTGCGCGACTTGGGTGCCAAGAAATTGCGCCTGTTAACCAATAATCCTAGAAAAATCGTTGCGCTCAATGGTTATGGTTTGGAAGTAGTAGAGCGTGTACCACTCCAAATAAAAAGTCATAAGCACAATCAAAGATATCTGCATACCAAGCAACAAAAATTAGGGCATATGCTAACTTTACTATAATGAGGAAATGAGGATGGCTATGAAAATCTGGGAAGGCAATCTCGTAGGTTCAGGATTACGTATCGGAGTTGTTGCTGGTCGATTTAATGAGTTAATTGTCAGTAAGCTGGTAAGTGGGGCTATAGATACACTAAAACGACATGGCGTGGAAGAAAAACAGATTGAAATCGCATGGGTTCCGGGAGCCTTTGAGATTCCACTTATGGCAAAAAAAATGGCTGAAACAGCGCGTTTTGATGCGATTATTACGTTAGGAGCGGTGATTCGCGGATCAACTCCTCATTTTGATTATGTATGTAATGAATGTGCAAAAGGGGTAGCAGCTCTTTCTATGACCAGTGGAGTACCTGTTATTTTTGGTGTCCTGACAACTGATAATATTGAACAAGCTATTGAACGTGCTGGGACAAAGGCTGGTAACAAAGGATGTGAAGCGGCTACCTCCGCTATTGAAATGGCTAATTTGGCGCGTAGCTTTGAGGAATCTGCTAGATTAGGATAGGTGCCCTCTGACGGTAGAGTAAGCAAGCGAATCCGCAGAGTATACGTACAAAAGTGTATTGTAGATTGCTTCTATACAAGGAGCGCGTATTGAAACTTTGAAAATAACAAGGATCGCCCCTAATGTTTTAAATTTGTGAAAATATTCTTTTCTATTTTTATAGTTTCTTTTTTTGATAAAAAAATTAATATCTTGCTTGACAGTCGCAAATATACCCTATATAATTCTTAGTAATTTCAAAGGAAAATATATTCGGAATATTGGAATGCGATGAATAGGAGTAGTAAGGTCATGTATTTGTGCAGAGAGCTATGGGTTGGTGCGACATAGTCAAATGACATCTTGAACTCGCCTAGGAGCAGTAAGGTGGAACGGAAGTCTAATTCTTAGTAAATCTTAACGACTAACCTTCGATATCAGGTTCGTAATCAAACGATTACTGCTAAGGTGGATTCATTATGGAATCAATAAGAGTGGTACCGCGTTAAGTAAATGGCTTAGCGTCTCTTTATATAAAGGGATGCTAGGCCATTTTTTATTTATACAGGAAGAAATGGAGGTTTTATGGATTGGTCAATAATATTTGTTTATTAATATAAAGTCATTTAATTAGGAGGAAAATTTGATGAAACAGACGGAGCAATGGACTTCGAAATTAGGATTTATAATGGCCGCAGCAGGATCTGCAATTGGCCTTGGCGCAATATGGAAATTTCCTTATATCGCTGGAAAGAGCGGGGGAGGAGCATTCTTTTTAATCTTTATATTGTTTACTGTATTAATTGGTCTTCCGCTATTATTAGCTGAATTTATGATAGGGCGTAGTACACAAAAACAAGCAATTGGAGCATTTAAAAGTATTGCACCAAATACAGGGTGGCACTGGATTGGACGTCTTGGCGTTGGTACTTGCTTTATTTTGCTATCATTCTACAGTGTTGTTGGTGGTTGGGTATTAATTTATTTATTCAGAGGAGTAACAGGACAACTTATTACACCACAGCAAAATTATAGCGCGGTATTTACCGAAACAATTGGGAATCCAGTTTGGGCCATTGTCGGGCATTTTGCTTTTATGTTTATTACGATATATGTTGTATCAAAAGGTGTACAAAATGGAATTGAAAAAGCGAGTAAATACATGTTACCAGCATTGTTCATTCTGTTTATCGCTCTTATTATTCGTTCATTAACACTTGATGATGCCATGAGGGGTGTTACGTTTTTCTTACAACCTGACTTCTCAAAAATCACTTCAGAAAGTATTTTATTCGCAATGGGTCAATCATTCTTTGCGATTAGTATTGGGATTTCCATTATGATTACGTATAGTTCTTATTTAAATAAAAAAGAAAGTTTACCACGATCAGCAGTAACGATTGTAGCATTGAATTTATTTGTTTCTCTATTTGCCGGCCTTGCTATTTTTCCAGCAGTATTTTCATTGGGAATGGAGCCAACAGAGGGACCAGGGTTGCTATTTATCGTTTTACCATCCGTGTTTAGTCAAATTCCATTTGGAAGTTTCTTCTTAACAGTATTTCTTGCACTATTCGCCTTTGCAACTTTAACATCTGCATTTTCTTTACTTGAAACAGTTGTTTCAGCCATAGCAAATGGTCAGCAAGAAAGAAGAAAAAAATTGTCATGGACAATTGGTCTATGTATTTTCTTAGTAGGTATTCCGTCAGCACTTTCATTTGGTATATGGAGTGATGTTACAATCTTTGGTAAAAATATTTTTGATGCAGTAGATTTTTTATCACTTAATATTTTAATGCCACTTGGAGCTTTGTTTATTAGTATTTTCGTATCGTTTAAAATGGAGAAAAAGATATTGGAGGCTGAATTTTTCGTAGGTGGAAACTACGGGAAGTCCTTGTTTACTTGCTGGGTATTTTTGCTTCGATTTGTCGCTCCGATTGCGATTATTATTGTCTTTTTGAATGTGATTGGAATTATTTAACTGAAATGTTGTAATATTCAGTTAAATTTCGGATGTTATGTATATGTCTAATCCTTCTCTTAAAATAAGAAAGGGGTACATCAACATTTCGAAAAAAATCGCTAAGTAAACTTATAAAAACAAAAAGTCGATTTCCTGTATGCTCAGGGATCGACTTTTTGCTGTTAATTTGTTTGGAGTGGCCGAAGAGTGTCGCTTAGGGGGGGATCCACCCTTACAAAAGGAGAAACTATTCAATCAAGGTTGTTGAAGAGGTTACACAAACAATCTAAAAAACGATTTTCCTTCAGGATCAAAGGAAAATCGGGCATCAAAAAAACAGCGAGTTGTCATGCTGTTTTTTTGATGAAATGACTGAATGAAAAATGCTACATAATGTTGTAACTCCTTCATGTAATAGTTGTTCACTCATATAAGAGTAGCTCAATCGTAAGTGATGATTTTCTAACTCCACAGGGTAGCATGCTGATCCAGGTAAGAATGTTAGTTGCTGTTTCTTTGCTTCTAATAGGAGGTGATTCGTATCTATCCAAGAGGGAAGACTAATCCATACGTTTAATCCTCCTTTCGGGATTATCCACGATACCTCAAAAGGCGCATGTTTGGAAAGTAACTCAAGAACCAAATCTCGTCTTATCTTTAGAGCAGTTCGTAGTTTTTTTGTATGATCAATCATTTTTTTAGATTTGATAAATGGTAATATTGATTTTTGTGTGAGCAAAGGACTTCCTAAATCAGTATTTGCTTTGGCTGCCAATAGACGTTTGAATATGGAACCAGAAGCAGCTACTATTCCAATTCTACAACCTGGCGCTAGTGTTTTACTTAAACCTTTTACATAAACTACATGGCCATACTGATCCATACTTTTAATGGAGGCCGGTGGTTTCTTATCAAAGTAAATTTCACTCCATGGATCATCCTCTATAATAATACTTTGGATACTTTGAGCTAAATTAAGAATTTGTTTTCGCCGTTTAAACGTCATAACAGCACCTGTTGGATTATGAAAAGTTGGAATCGTATAAATAACTTTGGGTTTATATTTGTCACATAAATTTTGAAGTATATCTACTCGCATCCCATCTTGATCAACAGGAACAGTAAGTATTGTAGCTCCTCTACCTCTAAAAACATCAATAGCTCCTGGATACGTAGGGGCTTCCATTACAACTACATCACCTGGTCCAACAAATGTGCGTGCAACAAGATCTATTCCTTGCTGTGAACCACTTGTAACTAAAATGTTCTCAGGTGTAGTAGGAGCTTCAAATTCTTTTACATACTCATACATTGCGTTTCTAAGTTGTTCATCACCTTGAATTTCTCCATATTGTGATAAAATTCTTGGGTTTTCAGAAAACATTTGGTATATCTCTCGCTCTAAATATCGATTAGGTAGAAGTCCCGGATCAATCATAGAGGATGAAAGGTGAATCTTCTCAGGGGCATGATGAAACTGAGCAAACTGAGATCTAGGTAAATAATCTTGAACAGATAGTTGCCAATTATAAGAGTGAACCTCCTTTTGTCTATCCACTATTTCTTTTCTGTCCGCCTTTACGAATGTTCCCTTTCCTTGGATAGAAGTGACAAAATTCTCTTGTTCCAGTTTGGTGTATGCCTTTACTACTGTAACTAAACTTACTTCGAGCTGTTTAGATAGTTCACGTACTGACGGTAATTGTACACCTTCTTCACTCATTGTCTGAAACTTAATTCTGTCCACATTATTTTCATAATAGTTGGCAATTACATAGGCTGTTGCCAAAGTAGCATGGCCACAGAGATCAATCTCTCCCCCGGGGAGCTTGTTGTATTAAAAAAAGATGAACTTTATGAAATGGATTTACCTAGCAGAATGCCTGAAAAACATACGTTGACAAAGCAAATGGTCGAAGCTCTTGGGGTAAAGCCTATCGAAACCTATTTGGGCAGAGATTTAATGTTTGTATTAGAAACGGAAGAGGATGTTCAAAATGCATCTCCTGATTTTTCTAAGCTGGAAAAATTGTCAGATGGTTTGGGGGTTTTAATTACAGCAAAAAGTGAACATTATGATTTTGTTTCTAGATGCTTTTTCCCAAAGTTGAATGTAAATGAAGATCCCGTGTGCGGTTCTGGGCATTGCAGTTTTATTCCCTACTGGGCAAAACGCTTAGGTAAGGACGAAATGGTAGCGAGACAGCTCTCTAAGCGTGGTGGAACGCTATATTGCAAATCTTTAGGAGACAGAGTAAAAATCAGCGGTACAGCAGTTGTGTATGCTATCGCTGATATTCAATTAAAATGTTAAGGAATGAGGTGTCGTATTTTGAAAATAGGACGAAAAATTGAAGAGCTGGGTATTAAACTACCTGAAAGCTCTTTCCAAAGGCAATGTATGTACCGGTAAAACAATTGGGAAATGCTTTATTTGTATCAGGATATGTGAGTAGCTTTGCGTCAGTAGTTGCGTATTTTGCGTGGAATGCTAGTGTAAAAATTGTTGGTGTAGGGAGTGCAGCAGCATATTTTAACTTACTTCCAGTTTGGACCGTATCAATGATTTATTGAAAAACTAGCATTATGTAATTGCTTTAGATTTTGTGGGTATAGTATGTTGATTTTAAATGAGAATCAAAAGATTATCTTAAAGGCATTATCATGGCAGTTTCCTGTACGAGACATGCTTATGATAATGCCTTTTTCCTTGGTATATGCTTGAAAATGTTTGGATATATACTGTGCTTGTCCTTGCCCTTTTATTTAAAATTAATTCGATTTAAAAGCTTTGTCTTCTGATAATGAAACATGGATTGAGATAACTCGAATATCGTTCCATTTACAAGATATACCGTATTTTCAATAAGAAGCGTTGGATCGTGTTCATTTACTTCTAATAATTGTGCACTTTCTTTATCTATTTTTTCACAACTAATCACTTTATCTGCAAAACCGATGTTGAGCTGCAAGTCTTCAATTAAATAACTATATATGGAACTCGATGCGATATCTTCATGTAAATAGGGCACAACGTCTTTTTTAAAGAAGCTTATTTCAATTGAAAATGGTTTACCGTCTACAATTCGTACTCGCTTCACAAAATATAGTTTCGTTCCTACCTGACATTGCATCCGTTCTGCTAATGTGTCGTCGGCTTCCATTACATGTAACTCTAATACTTTGGTTTCGATATTTTGAGAAACAAGATTTTTCGTTAAACCACGTAGACTTCCTAAATGAATATAATCTGTTATAGGGGCTTCACGTAAAAACATCCCACTTCCTTGCACTTGAAAAATATAACCTCGGTTGACAAGCTGACTAACAACTTTACGTATCGTATTTCGACTAACTTGGAATATATTCATTAACTCTTCTTCAGTTGGTAACTTTTTTGTGTCATTGAATTTTCCATCGCGAATATCTTTCTCTAAAATATCGGCAATTTTTTTATATTTTACATTCATATTCCGTCTCCTAAAACGAACTTTTCTCTTTTACAGCTCTTGACCCCTTGTTTCAATGATATGCTTATACCAGTGAAATGAAAGCTTCTTTTTACGCTTTAAATTATCATTATGATCTACAAAAATAAAACCATATTGCTTTTTATAACCATTTAACCAACTTAACAGGTCAATAACAGACCATGCATAATATCCTTTTACATGAATTCCTTCCTGGATCGCACGCTTTATAACTTTTAAATGTTCTTCAATATATTTAATTCGTGGAACATCTACAATTTCTCCATCAATAATTGGATCTTCATCACCAAGCCCGTTTTCCGTCACATACATTTTAATGTTACCATATCGCTCTTTTAACATATGCAAGCCATCTAAAAAACCTTTCGGCGATATTTCCCATCCCCATTTTGTATATGTTTTGTCTTGCATACGCACTGTTCGATAAAAACCATCAAAAGAAGGATTACCTGGGGCAAGAGTAGATGTTTCTCTAGAATGCATCTCATTCGTAGTATCCTTATGATATCGTTCCACTCGCATGGGTTGGTAATAGTTCAAACCGATAAAATCGTTTTTCTCAGCGTTTTGTTTTATAATCTCTAATTCTTCAGTAGTCCAGTTAGGCATCCATCCCTTTACTTTTAATTGCTGTATAACATAAGATGGATACTCTCCTTTCAGAATTGGATCATAAAACCAAAATGTCTCATATTCATTCGCATGACGTTCCGCTAATATATTATCCGGCTGATCATCTATACTATAGGCAGGTAAGAAAACATGTGTAATGCCGATTTCCCCATATTGCTTTAACTGTTTGTACATTTTAACTGTTTTAGCATGTGCATAAAACACATGGTGAGTAGCCTGAAAGTAATTTGGAACATCATTTTGAACGCCTGGTGGATGTGCTCCTTTTAAATACCCTAATCCACAAAACATAACTGTCTCATTAAATGTAATCCAATGCTTCACTCGATTGCCAAATGCTTTAAAACAAATTTCTGCATATTTTACAAAAGCCTCTGCAGTTCGCTTATTCGTCCATCCACCATCTTTTTCAAGTGTCAATGGTAAATCCCAATGGTACAAAGTAACAAACGGAACAATCCCATATTGTAAACATTCATCGATGACTCGGTTATAAAATTCTATGCCTTTTTCGTTTATCTCTCCATCACCAGTTGGTAGAATACGTGCCCACGAAATGGAAAAACGATACGATTCTAATCCCATTTCAGCCATTAATCGAATATCTTCTTTGTATCGATGATAATGATCAATAGCCACATCTCCATTTGTCTGATTGTATGTTTTACCAGGAATTTTAGAAAAAACATCCCAATTCGTAACGCCTTTTCCATCTTCATTCCATGCACCTTCTACTTGATAAGAAGCTGAAGCAGCTCCAAATAAAAAATCATATGGAAACTTCAATTTACATACCTCCATTTTGTATAATGAATATAATTTATATCTACTTATTTGATTTGTAGGTACAAATAAACAAGTTAATTATACTCTAAACTACAGCTTTTTTCTATATTAGAGACCATGAATGAAACAAGGTCCTTACTCGTAATTTCGCGGGTTAATTTGGTTAAACTGAATTACTACAAAAATCAAACCAAGTCAGAGCTACATTACGAACGTGCTAGTATATATGAAGCATGGTATAAAATACGTAGATTTAGACGCTTCAAAAGAAAAATCTTTGCTGATTTTCACACACATACTGGGAAAATTTGCTCTTAGGTATCTAGGAATGATCTCGCGCCGCGTTATCTTTGTCTTGCTACATTAATAAAAGCTTGCTTCATCGATTTTTTCTACGTAAAACCTAGAATGAAATAATGATAAACATGGCAATAGAAGTCTACGCCCTCTGACAGAAAAAATGAACTGTTGGAGGTTTTTTATTTTTTTGTTTGTGCGGCTTTTATATATGGAATAATTTTGGAATTATCTTGTGGGAATTCACAATTGAATGACTAACCTCCGAATAAGTATAAAAGGAGGAAAAAAATGAAAATGAGGACGAGCAAGAAACAAACTGGACAAACAACCGGAAAAAGAAGCCTAGCAATATTGACGAAATACCATACCACCCATTGGGAGGGGGGGCTTGTGTGTGAAAACGACAGCTAACGTAGCGGGATACGGAAACCTTCAAGTCGTATCTCCCTACGATATCCAAACATTGCAGGAGCTACAGCTAGTCAAAAAAGCAACCGACCACGCCAAGCTCTATCTAACCGGAATCATTCCGGAAGAGAAGAAGGATAGCTACATCGCGATGGCCACGAGTAGCGATATCATCGAGGTCAACGAGGTAGAGGACGGAAGAGTGGTCCGGAATCTATTTACGGGACTCATAGAAAATATCGGCGTTCGAGCTGTCCGTGGCATCTACTATATCGAGCTAGAAGGCATCTCGCTGACAAGCCGGCTAGATATAAAAGAGAAGACCAGATCCTTTCAAGATAAGAACATGACGTACACAGCTCTACTAGATTTGATTCTAAAGGATTATCCAGGATCAGACTATCTCGACTATGCTACAAACGGTGCCAAGTTAGAAGGCTTTACGCTGCAATATAAAGAGACAGATTGGGCGTTCATCAAGCGAATGGCGTCACGCTTTGGTGCGGTTTTGTTACCAGAAACAAGCTCCAAGACACCAAAGTTCTCACTTGGTGTGCCAGATGGAAAATTAGGACAACTACAAGACTATCACTACGGTGTGGCAAGATCACTAGACAGGTACACGGAAGCCACCACGGGACATGGTAGCGAGCTAGACGAGACAGCCTTCACTCACTATACGACGGAAAGCGGTCAGTATTTTGCATTAGGGGACAAGGTGCTATTTCAGGAGAAGGAGCTGACGGTAGCGGCATCTACAGCGCGCTTTACTGAAGGCGGCTTGTTATATACCTACACCCTTTGCCAAGAGGAAGGCGTTTTGCAGAACCCGATTCGAAATGAACAGCTAACAGGTGTCTCGCTCGAAGGAAAGATTATTGAGATTCGCAGAGATACTGTCAAGGTTCACCTCGATATCGATAAAACCCAAGACAAGAGCAAGGCCTGGTGGTTTCCGTATTCCTCCGTCTACTCAACAGAAGGTGCCGATGGCTTTCACTGTATGCCACAAGAGGGAGATGCTGTCCAGGTTTATTTCGCAACCAGCCAGGAGGACGGAGCGGTAGCGATGAGCTCCGTCCGCAAAACAGGACAGGATTCTCCGAAGATGGGCAATCCAAGCGAAAAATACTGGGGCACGAACTTTGGCAAGGAGATGAAGCTGGGCGGCTCTGATTTTGTACTTACTGCTAAGGACAGTAAAGAAGGCAAGATGTTTATTAAGCTGGATGTAGAAGACGGCATCGAGATACATAGCGATAAGGCGATTATGTTTTCCGCGGAAAAGGACTTGGAGATTGAGACAGATACTAAGTTCGAGATTAAAGCGCAGGAAGCAATTTATCTGCTGTGTAAGGAAAGCAGTATTGTGCTAGATGGGGAGACGGATATTCAGGGAACGGTGCTAAAAGTAGATGGCTTAATTAAATCTCCTGTCTCAGTGGCTGACCTAGAACCGGAGCCAGAACCAGAGGACCCCGCGCCGCCTCCACCGCCGCCGGAGGAGGAAAAGGGCTTCTGGGGAAGCTTATTGGATGGCGTGCAGTTGGCATTAGATGTGGTGGGGATGATTCCAGTAGTTGGGATCGTTGCCGATGTTGCTAATGCGGGCATCTCGGTAGCTCGTGGAGATTATGCAGGAGCGGCTCTTTCATTGGCGGCGTGTATTCCATTTGCGGGAGCAGCCGCGACCGGTGCTAAGCTCGGCATGAAAGCCGCGAAGGCGTTAAAAATGGGAAAAACAGTAGCCAAAGTAGCTGATAAAGCCGCCGATGTAGCCAAAGTGGTCACAAAGGTAGCTGATGTAGTAGTTGGAAAGGTCTATACCGCCTCGCGTAAGCTAAAGAGCACTGTCAATCAATTAGCAGCTGTTAAAAAGATAAAAAGCAGTATGAAGCTCAAGGCAATGGCAAACAGTCGTGTTGGCAAAATTGGAAAAGCCGTTACAAAAGAAGTCGCGACAGAAGCAGGATACCAAGTGCTAGAAGAAGTGGCTGGTGATGTAGCATCCTCTGTTTTGGGAGTAATAGGTGGTAAAAAGAATAAATATAAAGGGAAGAAGAAATTATCTAAAAAAGAGCGCAAAAAAGCCGCTCAAAGGGCAAAAAATGCGGATATGCAGAAGGCCAATAAAAAAAGCTGTATAGGCGATCCGATTCATGCTGGTTGTGGAGCGCAATTTATCATTCATCCTACTCTGAAGCTGTATGGAGCTGAGACATGGACGTTTGAGCTACACTACAATTCGTTGCTTCTTCAACAAGGCGTACTCGGTAAAGCTTGGACGCATAATTATGAGATGCATGCCGACATAGAGCGTATTGACCAGGGTGAGATTACCATCTGGTGGAACACAGGCAGAAGAAATGTGTTTATGCAGATGGAAGCAGAGAATCCATTGTTTTCTTCAGAAGATGTAGACATGATGTTCTACGAGCTTCGCCGTCTGGAGAATGGTTTTGAGCTGTTCAATCGAAATACGCGGGAAACCTACTACTTTAAACGAAATGGACAGGTAAGTAAACAAACGAATGCCTTGGGGCAAGCGTTAACCTTTATCCATGATTCCTCTAATCGTCTTGTCAAAATGACAGATGTGATTACAGGTCGCTCTCTATCCTTAACATATGGACAAGACGGGCTATTATATAGCGTTTATGATGCCTCTCGCAGTGTACAATTCGACTATAATGAGTCGCGTCGTCTTAGCCAATTCATTGATCCGAATGGAACGGTCAGCGAACTAATATACACCGATCAAGGACAGATCGAGTCTCTTACCGTTAACGGAATCATGCAGTACCAGAATACCTATGACCATGAGGGACGGGTCATTGCACAAACGAATGCTTTGGGCCTAGCTTCTCACTTTAGCTACGACACACAAAGCATGCCTGGTTCCATGATTACGACTTTCACAGACAGCTTGGGTGTAACCGAGGTCTTGGTTCATGACGAGCGGATGCTACTTCTAGAGAAACAAGAAAAAGATGGTAGCCGTGTGTCGTATGAATATAATGACCGAGGTCAAATGATTGCCGAAACAGTAGGGAAAGGAGAAACGACCACCTACCAGTACGATGAGCGAGGCAATCTGATTCAAGTAGTCGATCCACTAGGGAACCAAACCAGCTATGTATACAGCGAGAATGATTTGCTGTTGTCCGAAATCAATGCGGAGGGTGGCATCACGAGCTACACGTATGATGAGCGTGAACGTTTGGTAAGCATTACCCGTTCCGACGAGAGTCGCTCAGAGATTGGCTACAACGAGCACGGACAACGCGTAAGCTATACAGATTCGAATGGTGTGAGGAGCCGTTATCAGTACGATGATAAAGGCCTACTCACTGGTGTCTATGACGGAGAAGGTCGTGTCATACAAGTAGGCTACGACGAAGTAGGGCGTATTGCTTCGTTCCAAGATGGACGAGGTGGCAAAGTACGCCGCACCTATGATGCTAACGATAACATCGTACAGGTAATCGATCCGCTTGGACGCCAGTATTCCTTTGCCTATGATGCCTTCGATCATCGTGTGGAAGAAAGGATGCCTTCAGGAGCAATCACCCGTTATCGTTATCATGTGTTGGGATCGATGGAAAGCGTAACCGATGCTCTCGGACAGACCACCACCTATCGGTATGACACAGAGGGCCAGTTGATTGCCGTTATCCAGCCAAATGAAGCAGAAATTCACTATGAGCGGGATCAAATGGGGCGCATTGTCTCCATTACCGATCCATTAGGTCGAACCGAGAAAGCAGCCTATGATGAAACCGGACGCCTCCTTCAGGTTTGGGATGCGCTGGGGAATAAGGTACAGGACGTTAGCTATGATGCAGGAGGCAATCTCATTTCCGCTACAGATGCCCTAGGTCATACAACGCTGTACGGTTTTAATAAATTGTATCAGTGCACCAAGAAGACAAATGCTCTCGGACAAAACACGACCTATGCCTACGATACTGTTGCTCGTCTAATCGAGGTTATGGAAAACGATGCCGCGATCTATCGTCAGCAATATGACAAGGAAGGTCATCTCATCAGCTATACCGATGCCAATGAAAACGAAACGACGCTTCGGTACGATCAAAGTGGATTGGTGGTGGAGGAACAAAATGCCACCGGGGAAGCTACCCATTTTGCCTATGATGAACGAGGCTGGATGCACAAACGTACCAATGCCAGAGGACAGGAAACCCACTATCGCTACGATGCCGCAGGTCAGCTGATCGAGCAAAAGGACGAGGTTAGCACAGTTCGTAGAGAATACGATACAGACGGCAATCTCGTTACGATACAGGAAGAAGGAGCGGGCGCGAAGCATCGGGAGTATGACCTGTTGGGACGTGTCACTGCTTGTACAGATAGCTACGGAAATACCATCCGATACCGTTATGACGAAAATAGTCAACTGACCCATCTCATCTATCCAGATGGGAAGATTGTTCAATATACTTACGATTTGGCTGGACAGCTCACGGAGGTAAAAGACTGGGCAGGACGTCGTACTACCTACGTCTACGACGAAAATGGGCGACTGATCAAGACTGTCAGACCAAATGGAACCATCGAGCAACGCAGTTACGATGCCGCTGGACAAATGCTGCGTCTGTGGGATCAAAACCGCCAAGGCGTGATGCTTCAGAAATACCGCTACGTGTACAATGAGCTAGGGCAAATTGTACAGGAAGAGGAAAAGCAGTACACCTATGACGCTTTAAAACGTTTAGTAAGCGGTGAATGGCCCGGCGGTCGTGTCTGGTACAGCTACGATAAAGGCGGAAACGTCACAGGAATCAAGACAATAGAGGCCGCATCCCAGAAGGCTATGGGGTATGGAAAGGACAACCAACTTTCCCATGTAAATGAACAGCCCGTAGAGATGGATGCAGACGGCAATCTACTCACATGGACAGAGAATGAGGAAACTCATACCTATGTGTACGATGCACGTAATCGCTTAGTTCGCACAGGTCAAGCGCACTACACCTATGATGCCGAGTACGTACGTACTTCGATGACTTGGAAGGGAAAGACAACACGCTATGTAGTCGACCAAGTGGAGGAGCTTAGCCGTGTTCTTATGGAGTTAGGAGAAGACGGTAGGCCGAAAGCCTATTATGTGTACGGACAAGGCCTAATCGGTCGAGAGGATGCACAAGGAAATTATTTGTCGTATCATACAGATATGCGTGGTAGTACCACGATGCTGAGTGATTGGAGCGGACGAGTCACTGACCGCTACAGCTACGGCGTGTATGGCGAATTAGAACAACACGATGGTACAACTTCCCAACCGTTTTGTTATAATGGAAGAGATGGTGTCATGACCGACCCGAATGGCTTGTATTACATGAGGGCGAGATACTATCATCCCGGACTGAAGCGATTCCTGAATCGAGACATTTTAGCAGGAGACGTGACAGAAGGGCAGACCTTTAACCGATTTGCCTATGTGAATGGCGACCCAGTAGGGTTTATTGATCCGCTGGGATTGGCAGGGCTTGGGACTGATGATTGTCCGAAGGGGAATAAGGGGACGGGTAATGATGCTTATGGTGGATATTATAAACGTAAGCAACAAAGAACTAGTGATTACAATAATAAAACAGGGAAATGGAGCCCAGCGAAAAAGACAACACCTCCTAATGGACCGTATCGGACTGATAAAGAGGCAGATATTGCTGCTGAAATATTAGGTTATAAACGAGTTCCAGAAAAGTCACATGGTAGAGCAGTGTATAGTAACGGCAAGGAATATATCTCTCCAGATACGCCAAGAAAAACAACTGGTTCTACAGATAACGGTGGGGTTTGGAAAAAGGCAAAATCTCCGCAAGATTTGATTAGTAAAGATACCAGATTAGGAACTTATGATAAATACCTAAATAGGATAGGTGATTGATATTAGATATTATTGGCAGGTTAGTAAGTATAAAGAACAAGAACTTCCTCTATATGGGGAAGGGGCAATTCCATCTTGGACATCAGTTTCCGATATTGGGAAAGTAATAAATGGTAAAGTCCTAACTGTTAATGAATATTTAACTGTTGAGAATTTGTATATTCAAGCTATTAAGGTTTTTATGATGTGTTCAAATACAAATGCATTAATCATTGAGCAACTGGAGAAACCATTTAGTTTGGAAGTAATAAAAGAAAGTAACAAACAAAAAGGGCTTAATGACAGTGATCCTAATGAACTTTATGATTTTTACCAATTAGCCACAGAGGGGGCGGTGGTTGGTACACATGAAGTAGAATATCTCAGTCGATTAGCTCTCAGAGAAAATTTATGGGCTCAGTTACAATGTGAATCAATGTTTTTAAGATTTGATTATGATTATTACATCGACATTGGAAGTATAGGAATATGTGAAGAGGCTATAACAAAAATACGTGAATGGGGACTCACTATAAACCAATGGGATGAACCTTATCCATTTGACCCATCTACTAATTAGAGGGATTAACCCGGAATTAACCTTGATTGGCTTTGTGCCTTTCAAGGTTTCTTTTTATAATGGGACTACCCAGTACCGAATGAATTCTAAATAACAAATATAACTCATGTAATATCCATATGAAGATTTCGTCATTAGTCTGTGGGATCAAAACCGCCAAGGGGTCATGCTCCAGAAATATCGCTACGTGTACAATGCGCTAGGACAAATTGTGCAGGAAGAGGAAAAGCAGTATACCTACGACTCTCTTAAACGACTCGTAAGCGGTGAATGGCCGGGTGGTCGCGTCTGGTATAGCTACGACCAAGGTGGGAACGTCACAGGAATTGGGACGGTAGAGGCAACACCGAAGAAGGTCATGGGATATGGGAAGGACAACCGACTTTCCCTCGTAAATGAACAGCCAGTAGAGATGGATGCAGACGGCAATCTACTCACATGGACAGAGAATGAGCAAACCCATACCTATGCTACGATGCCCGCAATCGCTTAGTTCGCACAGGTCAAGCGCACTACACCTATGATGCCGAGTACGTACGTACTTCGATGACGTGGAAGGGAAAGACAACACGCTATGTAGTCGACCAAGTGGAGGAGCTTAGCCGTGTTCTTATGGAGTTAGGAGAAGACGGTAGGCCGAAAGCCTATTATGTGTACGGACAAGGCCTAATCGGTCGAGAGGATGCACAAGGAAATTATTTGTCGTATCATACAGATATGCGTGGTAGTACCACGATGCTGAGTGATTGGAGCGGACGAGTCACTGACCGCTACAGCTACGGCGTGTATGGCGAATTAGAACAACACGATGGTACAACTTCCCAACCGTTTTGTTATAATGGAAGAGATGGTGTCATGACCGACCCGAATGGCTTGTATTACATGAGGGCGAGATACTATCATCCCGGACTGAAGCGATTCCTGAATCGAGACATTTTAGCAGGAGACGTGACAGAAGGGCAGACCTTTAACCGATTTGCCTATGTGAATGGCGATCCAGTAGGGTTTATTGATCCGTTGGGATTGGCAGGGCTTGGGACTGATGATTGTCCGAAGGGGAAGGCTAAGGGTACGGGTGGTAATGGAATTAAAATGCTTGGAGAAAAAGCTCCTCAGATAAGTAGTAAAACTATGTGGCAACGGGGTAAAACTGAACGAGTAGATATAGAAAACCAAGCTCCAGGTAAAAATCCAGGCAATATCCATTATCATGAACCCAAAAATACAAAATGGTATTACAATCCTGAAGATAAAAAGTTTTATGCAGATCATCAATTCGAACAAGTTGCATCACCTAAAATACAAAAAATGTTAAATGACCCACTTGTAAAAAAAGCAATTGATAAAGGCTTGAAATTCCTAGGATACTAGGATTATAAAGAAGGAAGTGTAATGGTGATGATAATAAAAAATAACATCATGGAGAATATGCTTGGTAAAATTAATGAATTTACATTATCAAGTCATGACTTAACAGTGATAGACAGAATAATTAATTTATCCTATTTAGAGACAGAGGAATGTCTGTTTCTGAAAGTTGATGATGGCGTTAAAGATTTTGGGTTGTTAACTAGTTCAGCCAATTCATCATCAAAAGCTGAATTAGAGTATAATCATAATGAATTATGTTTGAATAGCTATTTTGAAAAGAAAAGTAAATTTGAATTGATTAAATTGGGTATTATTGTACTTGAAGGTTGGGCTAAACGATTTAAAAAATTAAACAATAATTCTAAGTTTAAATTAGTATTAACTTGTTCTGATGATGAAGCAAGTAGTAAAATATTCAAAGAACTTGGAATTGAATATGATGATATTGATGATACGGTTCTATTAAGAATGTTTAGAGTTCGAAATGATATTGAACAAGACTATTTCTCTCAGGAGTATATAGATAGTTCAAAATTAGAAGGAATCTATGTTTTGGAAGTTTAAGGTTTGTAAATAATTATGGGAGAAAGTTGTACGATGGGATGGTGAGCAAGTTTGGTCTTGTGAACTGGGTATTTATGGAGGATTCAGAGGTGCTGTCAAGGATTTTGTGTAAAACTCATTCATACGAATCTCTCCCCTTCGAGGGGAGGAAGCCCCTCACGGCAAGTGCTGGCCGATGCGTTCCGGAAAGAAGACGGAGAACTGCAGTAGCAATTGATATCAATTTTATACGCGGACCCGTCCATTTGCGCGTGACGCCCACCGTAACGAGATATTAGATCTCATCGGTAGGGAAGAGCTTGCGGATCTCTGACCGGTACTTGAAAAATGAAGCGAGCAGGAATCGTTTGGGATGTTGTTACCAAACTTTCTAGGATAGTTACGCAGTTATCAAGTGACTCCTATTGTGGCAAATTCATTTGTGGATTTATAACAATACCTACCTGTTAGAAAACCAGGGGGAGTATTGGTATCTTCAGAAAAATGATTTTATCCCATTAGGTGATGCTTACGATGGTGTTGAACTCAAATAGCCTGAATGCCTTGCTAGGTCTGGTTTTCCTAGCAGGGCTTTTTATTCAAGAAATAAAATTTTATTGGTAATATTTATAAGTGGTGTGACGGTCTACTGGAAGGCCGGATCGCCTATTACGACGGGTACAATGAAGCGACGAACAGCCTCGGCAATACGACGGTGTATGAATATAACGCGGATCAGTTGTGCACGAAAATAACCAACCCTGACGGCTATAGCGTTACCTAGCAGTAGTTGGAAAGGTCTATACCGCCTCGCGTAAGCTAAAGAGCAGTATCAATTAGAACAGCACGATGGTACAACTTCCCAACCGTTTTGTTATAATGGAAGAGATGGTGTCATGACCGACCCGAATGGCTTGTATTACATGAGGGCGAGATACTATCATCCCGGACTGAAGCGATTCCTGAATCGAGACATTTTAGCAGGAGACGTGACAGAAGGGCAGACCTTTAACCGATTTGCCTATGTGAATGGCGATCCAGTAGGGTTTATTGATCCGCTGGGGCTGGCAGGGCTTGGGACTGGGCAGTGTCAGAAGGGGAATGCTAAGGGGATTAGTGGAGCTGGTGAAGTAGTTCTTCCAAAACGCGACACATATGAACAAGCTAGAAATCAGGCATTTGATATTATTGGAGATTTAGGGGCTGATTCTAAACCAACGTTTGGTAGGCTTCCATCCAGCAAAGGATATGGAAAAGTTATAGGTAGAGAATCCGCAAATGGTAAAGTAAGATGGAGGCTAGACTTTGATCCGAAAAAAGGAACCCATATTAACGTTGAAGACTTTAGGAATGGAAAAGGGGCAAATGCTACAAAGATAGCAATACCATTTACAGGAGACGAAAATAAATTTGTTTCGTTACTAAAGCACTTAAATAAATAACAATAGAAGAGGTATGTTATGAACTTACTAGATGAATGCATTGAAGCGCTTGATAACTGCTATATACTAAATGAAGACGAGAAAAAACAAGTTGAAAACAATTTTTATTCACTAGTACCTTTGACTAATTGGGGAAGAATAGATTGGGATAAATTTGATAGTAAGATTGAGATAACACAAGTAGAGGATATATTAAATTTATGCAACGAATCAAATTTTTATATTATTTGGAGTGTTAATGATCCTATCTTAAAGTCAAATATAAATGATATTCTGAATAAAATTGACGATGTGACAGCCGTAAGCTTTGACACTTGGTTGCTGTCAGAGGATAAAAAAATTATTATAGAGTTTTACCATGAAGGTGAAGTTACCTTGGGGAAACTGAAGAACTAACTAATGGCAAGCAACACAAAAAAGAGAAGTCAAGATTGGTTGTAGCCCCGTCAAGTAGACAATGAAAAAAGAGTAAGTTTGTTATGCGGCGATCGCTTCACGGTACTCTACCGGGGAGAGATCGCCAAGCTTATTCTGGAAACGTTCTTGGTTGTAATAATTGATATATTCCGTGATCAGTTTTCGAGCCTCCATTTGACTTGCTTTGTTTTTCAAGGTAAGGTTTTTCTGTTTTCAAATGTGAGAAGAACGGACTCCACGCAGGCGTTACAAAACAGTTTCCCCTTCTTGAATGGCTTCCAATGAGCTGTTTCTCTTCAAGCAATCTCTTGTAAGACTTTGTTGTGTATTGGAATCCCTGATCAGAATGCAAAATGGCCCTTTGTGCATTCAAATGCTTTACCGTGTCCAAAACGAGTTGTAGATCGTTACAAGATGACATGTCCCATGCGACAACTTCGTTGTTGCAAACGTCTAAAACGACCGATAAAAAGACAAATCATGACCAATTCGGATATAGGTAATGTCCGTTACAAATTTCTTCAAAATCGTTTCTGCTGTAAATTCTCGGTTGAGAACATTCGGAAAGACAACGGATGGTTTTCGCCCCACAAAGGGGCGTCTCTTACGGATGACAGAGCGAATCCCCAGCTCTCGCATGAGCATACGCACCTTTTTGTGGTTAACTAAGAACCCTTTTTTGAGAAGGGATGTTCGCATGCGTTTATAGCCGAAAATAGGACGAAGTCGATGAATAGCAATAATATGTTCTTTTAGATTGGTTCCAGCTCAAATTGGATCTGTCGAGATCCTAAGGCTGATTTCTACTTGTAGAAACCAGCACGTGATACTTCCGCAATTTTACATAGTGTCGTGATGGAGTAGGTCTGACTCATTTTTTCGATGGTCCTAAATCGGGCTTGCCTATCCAACTTCCCTCCCCATGAAGATTCGGATTAAGCTTTTTTAGATATTCCACCAGCGCTTTCAGGTAGGAGTTTTCCTCTTCTACGCTGCTGAAGTGCTTCTTATTCCAGCGTCCCGATAGTCCACAAACGATTCTCCGTTTTGGTATTTCTGAACCCACGCGATGATTTGGGCATCACTTTTAATTCCCAGTTTTTTTCTGATCGTGGCATAGCTCCACTGTTCTTCGACCCGTAGGGGTACAGCTTCCTTTTTAATTTCTTCACTATAGCGAGTAAAGACTTGTCCCTTTTTTGGTGGCATGAAAAAACTCCTCCGGTCAACAGTAATGAATCCGTCCATTATATCATGAACTCTTTTTTTACTGTCTACCGTAAGGGGATAATACCAAGCACACTGGCTGCTTAGGCTTTTTTAATACTGTCTACTTGACAGGGGTAAGACCAAACGATGAGGAGGAATGAGTCTTTTTTTTATGCCAAAAATTATGTGATGTATAAAAAATTATATATCATTAATATAAGAAAGGTAGAGGGTTTTTAATTCAGAAGTTTTAAAATTCACTAAAAGTAAGCGTTCTCTAAAAAACAAGATATAATGAGAGCGTATTACAATTCATCATAATTTATAGTGTATTTTAGTCATTTTTCGTAACAAAATTGATTAAAAGGAAGATGATATCATGGAGATTCTTAAGGGAACGATATTGCTATTATTTGTACTAAGTCTTTTTTCACTCTTTAGTTTTAAAGCACCAAACGGTATGAAAGCAATGGGAGCTTTAGCAAGTGCAGCAGTTGCTAGTTTCTTAGTTGAAGCTTTTCAGCTATACGTTGGTGGTGATTTAATTGGTATACCATTTTTAAAAGAGGTTGGGGAATCTGCCGGTAGTCTAGGCGGCGTAGCTGGTGCAACTTTAGTTGCATTAGCGATGGGCGTATCACCTGTTTATGCTATGCTTGTAGGGGCTTCTGTATTAAAATTTGGATTGCTTCCAGGGTTTATTGCTGGTTATCTTATATCATTTTTAGTAAAACAAATTGAAAAACGCGTACCAGAAGGATTAGATTTAATTGCTTGTATTGTAATTGCAGCACCATTAACAAGATTAATTGCAAAAGGAATGGATCCGATTGTAACAGCAACATTGAAGCAAATCGGTGGAGTTATTACATCATCAACTGATGCAAGTCCAATTATTATGGGAATTATACTAGGTGGTATTATTACAGTCGTTGCAACTGCACCGTTAAGCTCAATGGCATTAACAGCATTGCTTGGATTAACAGGGTTACCGATGGCAATTGGTGCATTAGCGGTAACCAGTTCGTCCTTTATGAACTACGTATTCTTTAAACGAATGAAGTTTGGAGATAAGCGTACGACCATTGCAGTTGCGATTGAACCATTAACGCAAGCGGATCTAATTTCAGCAAATCCAATTCCGGTGTATGTAACAAACTTTATTGGTGGAGCAACAGCGGGAGTTATTATTTCAATGTTTGATCTTATTAATAATGCAACAGGAACAGCAACGCCAATTGCAGGACTTATGGTTATGTACGGGTTCAATGATCCAATGAAAGTAACATTATGTTTCTTATGTATTATGGTATCTGGTATTATTTCAGGATATATTGGCTCACTGTTATTTAAAAACTATCCAATTCGTACAGCGGAGCAAATTCGTGGTACGGCTGGAAAAGCAATAGATACGGTAGCTTAATAGAATAGTAGTAAGTAATTTTTTTATAAAGGTTTAGGTGGGAATTATGATGAAATATCGCACAGTATTTGATATTATTGGTCCGGTTATGATTGGCCCGTCAAGTTCACATACAGCAGGTGCGGCAAGAATGGGGCAAGTTGCTCGTCAACTGTTCCGTCACGAACCGGAGAGAGTTAAGATTTCGTTATATGGATCGTTTGCAAAAACATATCGTGGTCACGGGACTGATGTAGCGTTAATTGGTGGAATATTAGGGTTTGAAACGGATGATACACGAATTCCAAATGCGTTAGAAATTGCAAAAGAGCGCGAAATTGAAGTGGAATTTATTGAAGAAGAAGCAAATGCTCCACATCCAAATACAGCGAGAGTTCGTCTGTATAAAGGAGAAGAAGAAATCGAAGTCGTTGCTTGTTCAATAGGTGGCGGCAAGATTGAAGTTGTGGAGTTAAATGGATTTGATCTTCAACTATCAGGAACAAGTCCGGCACTTCTTATTGTAAATAACGATCGCTTTGGAGCAATTGCAGCTGTATCTTCTATACTTGCGAAACATGAAATTAATATCAGTACGATGAGTGTTTCACGTAAGGAAAAAGGCAGAAGAGCGCTTATGGTAATTGAAACAGATGAATTATTAGCAGACGAAATAATTGAGGAAATAAAAGAGCAATCAAATATTTGTCAAGTAACCATTATGGATTAATTACAGGGGGAACACACATGTTTCGGAACGCAGCGGAACTAGTGGCGCAAGCTAAAGAACAAAACGTAAAAATTGCAGAAATTATGATTAAATGTGAAATAGAGACAAGAAGTATTACGCGTGAAGAAGTGCTTGCCGGAATGGAAAAGAACTTAATCGTGATGGGGCAAGCCGTAGAACGTGGTATTCGAGGAGTGAAGTCACCGACAGGTTTAACAGGCGGTGATGCTGTGAAAGTTCAAGAGTACATGAAGAGCGGAAATGGCTTATCTGGACATACAATTTTGGATGCGGTGAGTAAAGCAGTTGCAACAAATGAAGTAAATACAGCGATGGGAATCATTTGTGCAACACCAACAGCAGGATCAGCTGGAACAGTACCAGGTGTACTGTTTGCACTGAAAGAAAAATTGCAGCCAACACGTGAAGAAATGATTGAATTTTTATTTACAGCAGGAGCTTTTGGTATGGTTGTTGCAAACAATGCTTGTATTTCTGGCGCGTCTGGAGGATGTCAAGCTGAAGTTGGTTCAGCAAGTGGAATGGCAGCAGCAGCTGCTGTTGAAATGGCTGGTGGAACGCCAGATCAAGCAGCTACAGCTATGGCAATTGCCTTAAAGAATATGCTTGGTTTAGTATGTGACCCAGTTGCTGGGCTTGTAGAAGTACCTTGTGTAAAACGTAATGCAGCGGGGGCATCAAATGCTATGATTGCAGCTGATTTATCGCTAGCTGGTGTGACTAGTACAATTCCATGTGATGAAGTTATTGAAGCGATGTTTAGAATCGGACAAACAATGCCAGTAGCACTTCGTGAAACAGCTGAAGGTGGACTTGCAGCAACACCGACAGGTCGTCGTCTGCAAGAAGAGATTTTTGGGAAGAGTAGCAAATAAGAAAATATGATTGTGATAAAAAAAGGAGCTCAAATAAACTTGGGCTCCTTTTCCAATCACTACAGGAAATCGCCGATCGGAAGGGCAAGATCAATGGTAGTATGGCGTAGCATCGACTCATAGGCACGGGCTTTCGCTGAAAATAGGCGCATCAAAACGACAACCTGTAAGGATTCACTGGATAAAGCGCCTTCATCACGACTACCAATTAGCTCCACATCCGACACGACCGACCAATCACCGGCATGATTATAGAAATAGGCCAAAGTAGGTTTGCATGTGAATATGCCAAAATCTGTATCACTCTGTTCGATCCATCGAGTAGCGGCAGCAACTGTTCGCAATCCCAACCCTCGATTTTGATAATCTGGGTGGGTTGCGACACAACTAAGTCCAGCTATGTTGAATGTCTGATCGTTGTGTTTTATGGTCTTACGAACTACACCTGCATAGCTGACCAATCGTCCATCTATATAGGAATAGAAAGAACGAGCATCGAGTACAGCATCGTGAGCAGCCGGAATCGTCTCTCCCGGTATTGGACAAACATCTGGCCAAACTAGATGTAGCATTAAAGCGATCTCACGGCGTAATGTGTCAGATGCTTGATTATAGTAAATTGATTGTATGGTATCAGTTATCATCAGTTCATTCTTCTTTCGATTCATTACTGTTCCTCCATTGTACATATGCTATTTGGGGTAATATCAGGAAAAGGCGGGTTTACAACGTTAAGAAAATCCGAATATAAAAAAGCCCAATTTCTCGGTGTTGTAAGTGAGAAATTGGGCTTTGGTTACTTCATAAAAGCGCCCGATTGTTGTTGAATCGAAGCGGCACATTTTAGTACCGCTTTTAGATTTATATTACCTATATGAGTCATGAGTTGGACGAAACAAGTCTTCCTTTACATTTCTGACAACTGAAAAGTGTTCGACATTGTAATGCCCATGAAGAGTACTATTATGATGCTTTATGATTTGTTCTGCACTTAAAACATCATTGTCCGTTGTTGAATGCCCATCACCGACTAATGTTACATCCAAACCACTAATAGTGGCTGTTCTGACTATACTATCTATACAATGTTGTGTTTTACAGCCCATAACAACAATATGTTCAATTTGTTGAGATCGTAAATGATTTAGAAGACCTGTCCCATAAAAGGAATTCGTTGCAGATTTATCGAAAAACTTTGCCTCCGTAGGTACATGAATTTCATTGTGAACTTGAAATCCTCCACCTTTACCTTCGGCAACATCGAGATCCCTCACAAACACAACTGGAACATCGGATTCTCTTGCTTTTTCAATTACTTTATTGATATTTCTAATAAGCTGCTCTTTATTAAAAACCGCACTTTCTTCTTGATTCCCATCAATTAATTCTTGTTGAGCATCAATAATTAATAATGTTTGATTCAAATGATTTTCCCCTTTCAAATGTGGGGAAACGCTATATAGTTTAATTAGTTAGTCGTTTTCCCCTTATAATTTTGCACGCTAACATGTTTTTTGTTTGTCATAATATCTACCCCCTAAACCAATATTGTCTATAAATTAGTGTTTATAATTTTTAGACGATTTAATCTTAACACATTTTCCTTAAAAACGCTCCTAACCAATTCAGTACTCACAAGTACGTGTATAAGGTACTCATCAGTACGAGTTGATGAGTATTTTAGTTACGTGTAATGTATTTTAAAAAAGAAAAAGCCCAAAGGAGCGTAGAAGTGGGCTTGAGAGTATAAGTGGGCGTTAAAAAATGTGATAGCAAAGAGATCATGTACATTTTGGGACCTGAATCGGTTGTGTCCTCGAAAGCTAAGGCGGGATTACTTCTATATGTATTTTTCTCCTCCTCTGCTTTTTCTTAAGGTGGACATTCATCTGACATACTACTCTAGTATACTGGTACCTGTAATTAGTACTGTAAATAAGTACTTTTACAAAACTAACTATGAAGGAGTTTGATTCTAATGAAGAAAAAGTATCAAATGGATGATTGGGGTGTTAGCACTAGCAATCTTTGCACCAACTGCGGCTTTTGCTTTAGATGAAAAGTAGAGCAAACCTTCCGTCAAAACACGTATACTATTCACTTGAGGATAGACAAGCCATTCACTAGGAATTAATGAAGATTAAGTCAACAAATACAATCCCGATCTAGCTGACGATTTCATGAAGCTATCTGACCGGCACGAAAAAGGGAAAGTAGAATTGGATGAAGCAGCTAAGAAAGAGTTAGATGAAATTCGTGAACCAGTGAAGAATGGTACGTTAACTCAAGAACAAGCCAATGAGAAGCTTGGTGTGAAAGGCTTTTACCTAGACAAAGAAAATATCATGGAACAGATTATGTAGTGGATGATGCGGATGATGCGGATGATACTGATACAGTGAACAAACTGCTACAAGAGTGGTTAGAGTAAATGTAAAACAAGAAACACTATGAAGTAAGCAAAGGCTGAGTAATTGAAACGTGTAAGTAGTTGGAAAGGCTCAAAATAGAGACTATCAAATAGTCAATAAGTAAGCTACAGGTGAGCCTAGAGGCAGAGCGGAAATGTGGCAGAAAACAGTGAAATTAGCAGTAGCCTTATGTTTTGCAGGCATGCCCCTCCCGTTATCAGGGGAAGCCATGCCTTATGACATCGAGGTAGGAAATTCCCTTTCCTACATTTTGTAACCCCTGCTGGTGAAGGTGGTTTTTTTGTTGTTTACTATATTTTTCCAAAAAATGAATACCATTTTTTCTTATCCTGCTTCTGATCCATTGATATGACTGACTTTAAGGTATGTATGTAGTCGCATATTAAATAGTAGTATTGTTCGTCCCATCGAGTTTTCATTTTCGTGTTTAATGGCCTGTTTTTTTCCGCGGCAAGGGCTGGGGAAGCCATTTTACCATTAATGCTGACATGGCTATAGTGACAAAATCCATAGAAAGCAGAAAATAGAATAATGAAATATTTTATATTTTTTTAAAAACATTCATGGAGGTCAGAGATGAAGAGATTGCTAACAATTTTATTATGCACAATGTTACTATTTTCGAATGGAGTGATAGGTAGTTCTGAAACAGTAGTAGCTGCAGATAGCACAGAGATCTCACAGTTGGTTCTATCAGAAAATGAAGTCTCCATGGAAACGGGAGATTCAAATTCGTTAACGGCAACGGCAATTTATGTAGATGGAAAATCTGAGAATGTCACTATCAAAACTACTTGGTCAAGTTCAAATAGTGATATAGCCTCTGTATATGCGGGTACGATTAGAGGGATAAAAGAAGGAAAAGCTACAATCGTCGCAACGTATCTGAATAAAACTGTACCAGTACAAGTAGATGTATCAAAAAAGATTCGAACATTAACAAAAAACAAACAAACGGTTACTATTCGGACTGGAGAGGTACATAGTGAACAAGTTAACGTATCTGCTGTCTATGAAGATGGATCCACAGAGGACGTTACTACAAAAGCAATGTGGACGGTTGAAGATCAGTCTGTTGCAACCGTTTTCGATGGGAAAATTGTGGGACAAAGTTCTGGTAGCACTACCGTAACGGCGAAATTTGGGAAACACTCCGTTTCTATTCCTGTTAACGTTGAGATTATAAAAAGATTAGAACCTAGTAAATCAAATGTTTCTCTGCTTCTTCGTTCTGGTAAAAATACTGAAACAATTGAATTGCAAGCAATATTTCCTGATGGAAGCAAAGAAGAGGTATCTAGCAAGGCAGTGTGGTCTTCGGATAATGAAAGTGTAGCTGATGTAATTAACGGTACAATCAAGGCATATGGAGTGGGTGAAGCAACCATTTCAGCGAAATATGGGACGAAAACTGCTACGATTAAAGTTGATGTTGACTCAGCTATGGTCATAGAATTAGATCAACAAGATGTATTTATGCTTCTGAAAGATAGTCCGAAAAAGCTAAAATTGACAGCTTCTTTTATTAATGGTGAGGAAGAAGATATTACAGATAGAGCAGAATGGACTACAAGTAATAAAGCGGTTGCGACAGTAAATAAAGGTACTATTGTTGCACATTCATCGGGAGAAGCCATTATTACAGCAAAGTACGGAGATAATGAAGTCAAAGCGGCAGTGGATGTAGAAGTACCTAGACGTCTTGAAGTAGATCAAGATTATGTATCACTTAGTACAAAAGACTCGGATGAGACATCTGTTGAGTTAATCGCTTATTATGCAAATAATACACACCAGAGTGTCACAGAGAAGGCTACTTGGACTTCTAGTAATGAAAATGTAGCAACTGTTTACAAGGGAAAAATTAAAGCTCTCAAATCTGGTGAAGCTACCATTACTGCCAAATACGCTGATAAAACAGTTACTGTTGGTGTAGATGTCGATTACTCCCAACAAATTGTTGTGGACGTAAAGTCTCTTAATCTGCAAGTAGGAGGATCCCAGCAACTAGTGTTAAAAGCAATCTATGAAGGGCGAGAAGAGATCATTACCGATAAAGCAGAATGGTCATCTAGTGCAGAAGCGATTGCAGAGGTACGAAGAGGTAACGTAACAGGCTTGAAAGACGGATCAGCAACGATTTCTGCTAAGTATGGTAATCGAACTACTACTATACCAGTATCTGTTGGTGTTGTGAAAAAAATAACAATAAAAAAAGCGGATGCTGCTATTGATAAGCTTGTCATGCAAAAAGATAATTCTGTTCAACTTACATTGAATGCTGAATACATGGACGGCTCAACAAAAGATGTAACTGATCTTGCAATCTGGTCTCCTGAGTCCTCTACTATTGCACAGGTAGATGCTAACGGTATGGTAAAAGCCAAGGGATCAGGTAAAGTGGATATTTCAGCTAGTTTTGGTAATAAAACAGTAAAGATTCCTGTAGAGGTTGATATTACAGCTTCTTTAACTTCGAATACAAAAAATGTTTTCATGAGTGTGGGAGAAAAAGTCCAAATTAAACTTAACCCAGATGCAGCAGACAGTAATTATATTACTGAACAAGCAGAATGGTCATCAAGTTCGTCGAAAGTTGCTGAAGTTACGAAAGGTGAAATTCGAGCTTACAGTAATGGTAAGACAACAATCACAGCTAGATATGGTGGGAAATCTGTTTCTATACTAGTGGAAGTTGATGTTCTTCAAGGATTGGTAGCGAATACACGCCTCGTAAGATTAAAAACTCTAGGCGATGTAAAGGATATTCAGACGAAAGTAACACTGATGGCTACTTTATCGGGTGGACGTACTGTAGACATGACAGATCAAGCAGAATGGAAAGTTTCATCTTATAAAGTTGCCGAGGCAAACAAAGGAACTATTAAAGCTATTGGATATGGTAAAACAACAGTAACTGCTAGATATGGTGGGAAATCAGTTACAGTCTATGTTGAAGTGGATCAGCTAAAGTATCTTAAAACGAATCACGTCCAATTAAATATGAAGGTTGGGGAAACAAAGCAAGTAAATGCGACTGCAACCTATTTAGATGGAATAGATCGAGATGTAACGAAGCCTGCATTGTGGACAACTCCAAAAGTTACAATTGCTGATGTGAAGGATGGCATAATTAAAGCAACTGGTGTGGGTCGCACAGTTATTACTGTAAGCTATGGCGATAAAAAGACTCAGGTGATAGTCAATGTTACAAAATGATAGTAAGACATGTAATGGACTAAACCAGATGTTTCTAATTGCTACTGTAAATGATGAGAAGAAAGAATGGGTCACGATATTCCAATAAATGGAAATATTGTGCTTTTGGCGTGTCAAAAAGCAAGCCTTTTGACAATACCATCGTCAAAGCGAAACAAACTTGTCATTTGAGCCATATGGCATTGTACGAAAAACATTATCGCAAAAAGAACTTGTATAATTAGTTACAAGTTCTTTTTGTTTTTACTATGAGAAGAAAATTAGGCTTTTATACATGTTAGTTTATATTAAGCAGAATTAACAAAAGAAAGGTAAAAAATTTTCTATTAAACAAAATATGATTTATTGATCATGAGTAGTAGGTTGATTTTTTGAATCATTAATTTTTATCAATGAGCAAAGTTCCGTCGAATATTTTCCAAAAAGGTTTGGACTGCGGGAGCCAAATAACGATTTTTCATAAACGTTAAATAAACAGTCCTCTCCAATGCTGATGAATCAATTGTTTTCTGGACAATGGATGCATCCATTGGTTCAGATAAATAATTTTCGGGAATAATCGTAATTCCCAGATTTTCTCTTACTAATGTCAAAGCTGTTTCAAAACGTTCAATTTCAAATTTTATTTTCGGAGTCGTTTGTTCAAGTGTAAAGGCTGTTAAAATATCTTCTCTCGTTTGAAATCCTTCCGTACTAATTATGAAAGGTTCGCTTTCTAACTCTTGTAAAAGAATGGATTCCTTTTTCTGGGCCAGAGGGTGATCCCTGTGCAGCACAAGTACTAATCTTTCATCGTATAACGGGAATGATTCGATATCCGCTTCGTTTATATATTGGTTTGTAATGAGTAAATGTGTATCGTATTTCCTCAATGATTCCTTCACGGCTTTTCCACTCAGCACTTCAATTAGCTTGATGTTAATGGAAGGAAAACGATCTTGATATTCACGGATCACTTTTGGAATCCAATGCTTTACTGACTCAATGATGCCAATAATGAGATCCCCACTGCCGGTCAGCTTTACTTCTTCCATCTCTTTTTTCAACATGTTCATTTGGGAAAGGAGGAGAATCGATTTTTTATATAAAATTTTACCAGCGTCAGTCAGTTCCATTTTTCTCGTATTTCTATCAAGCAGTGGTGATCCGACCTCTTGCTCCAAATTTTTAATAGCGTTGCTTAAAGAAGGCTGTGATATATGCAGTTTTTGTGCGGCTTTAGAGTAGCTCAACTGATTGGAAACCGTCACAAAATAATGCAATTGTTTTATGTCCAAAAAATCCCCTCCTTATTTATAGCTTCAAACTATCAATTTATTTGAATTATATATTAGAAATAATAAGTTTGTCATTATATAATCAAAAACAAATCTACTTCAGAAATTTCAGAAAGGATGAACAAAGTGCCAACGAATGTTTCAGCTGATTTATGGACCGGTAGGATTGATCATACGGAAAGAAGAAGCAGTTTTCGCTACCATCAAATTGTGGAATTGATTGACTTAGATAGATTGCAGACTTCCAAGGATAACACCTGTGCAATTATCGGGTTTGAATGTGAAGAAGGAGTTAGGCGCAATCAAGGCCGATTAGGTGCAGCCAAAGCTCCGAATGCTATTAGGCAAGCACTTGCAGGTCTTCCTTGGAAACTGGAGGAAGGTAAACGTATTATCGATGTAGGGAATATTCTTTGTCAAAACGAAAAACTCGAAGATGCCCAGAAAGAATTGGGTTTGGCAGTTTTTAAAATCTTTTCAAAGTCAGCGACTCCCATTATTTTAGGCGGAGGACATGAAACGCTGTATGGACATTACTTAGGTGTTCGAAAACATATAGGAAAAGATGCTACGCTTGGAATCATCAATATAGATGCTCATTTCGATTTACGTTCCTATGAAAATCAGCCTTCATCTGGGACGATGTTTAGGCAAATATTAGAAAATGACAAAAATAGCCGTTATTTTGTGCTTGGGATCCAGCGTTTCGGTAATACACAGGAACTATTTGATAAAGCGGACGAACTCGGTACCCAGTATATTTATGAAGAAGATATGACTGATGAACGGATGGATAACATCATTTCTGCATTAAATGAATTCATAGAAAAACAAGATTATGTCATGCTCACACTTTGTACAGATGTTTTAAATGCAGCATTTGCCCCGGGAGTTAGTGCTCCATCTCCTTTTGGATTAACACCAATGGTTGTCCGAACCTTGATGCGTAGAGTTGCAGCTCATGAGAAAACGCTTTCTTTCGATATTTGTGAAGTGAATCCTGTCTTAGATGAAAATGGAAGAACAGTAAAATTAGGTGCTTATTTGACGAATGAAGCTATCATGAGATTTTTAGGGGGAAACAACTATGACTTTAGCACTTAATCAAGTAAATACGATATTTCTCGCAGTAGCACTACTAGTTTTAGGAACAGTCCTAGTAAAAAAAGCGGGATTTTTACAAAAGTTTTGTATTCCGGCACCAGTTGTTGGAGGGCTATTGTTTGCAACCATTGTAACGACCCTGAAAGCGACGGGAATTTTGGAAATTACATTGGATACCTCACTTCAAAGCCTGTTCATGCTCACGTTCTTCACAACTGTAGGGTTGGGAGCAAGCTTTAAACTCATCAAATTAGGTGGTAAGCTGCTCGTCATATACTGGCTCGCATGCGGATTCTTGGCTTTAGCACAAAACGTGATTGGCGTCTCCATGGCTTCATTGTTCGGCATTCATCCATTAATTGGGATGATGGCAGGGTCAGTTTCCATGGAAGGTGGACATGGAGCGGCAGGTGCATTTGGACAAACCCTTGAAGACATGGGAATTCAATCAGCGTTAGCCATTGGGATCGCTGCAGCTACCTTTGGCCTCGTAGCCGGGGGCTTAGTTGGCGGACCGACTGTAAAATATTTAATTTCAAAATACGATCTAAAGCCGACTGAAACAGAAGATGAGGTAGAGATAGTTGAAGAAAAAGTACAACCGATTACGACAAATACCTTCTTCATCCAAGTACTGCTCATCACATTCTGTATGGCATTAGGAACGTATTTAGGAGAGCTGTTCTCATCAGTAACGGGATTTGTTCTACCTAATTATGTAGGAGCCATGTTTGTGGCGGTCATCGTCCGTAACGTCGTAGATAAACTAAATCCCAATGCAATTGACATGAAGAGCATCAACCTGATTAGTGACGTGACACTTGGAATCTTCCTATCCATGGCACTCATGAGTATAAAATTATGGGAAGTAGCTGATCTTGCGCTTCCAATGCTATTGATCGTGTTTGTACAAGTTGTATTTATTGTCCTGTTCGGTATTTTCATTTTGTTTCGGTTGCTTGGCAAAGACTATGACGCCGCAGTAATGGTCGCAGGTTTTACAGGACATGGCCTTGGCGCTACACCAAATGCAATAGCGAATATGGCTGCAGTGACTGGGCGTTTTGGACCTTCACGAAAAGCTTACCTGGTCGTTCCAGTTGTAGGTGCTTTTCTCATTGATGTATTCGGCATGCCGATAATAATTGCAACGATAAATTTATTTAAATAAGATGACGAAAAACTCGAAACTGAATCATTTAAAAAATGGCTCAGTCTGTAATAATTGAATGGAGAGAAACTCCTTTATATAAAGAGGTGATCTGTTACCGTAGTATCTGAGTTGATGGCTCTAGCCGCAAAAGATACAAACAGTAATTTGTTTTTATCTTTTATACTTGTTTTAACCTGTTGGCTCTTGGACGGGTGTTTCTTAAGACAAGAAAAAGTGTTCCGCGAGTTGTACGAAAAGGTAAGAATCACTGACTCAGACAATATTGACTTTTTTTCAATACCTCTGACTTTAGAAGGTGACAACCGGCTAAACGTTGCTACATCAATTACACTTATGCTTTTCTATATTCCTTTATCATTTGTTATTTGGTTGGTGTATGTAATTTTTACTAAATGTTCGATTGTGGCTGGTTATTGAAAACCAGTCTTTTTTATTTGTGCGTTCGTACTTTTTTCACACATGCTTTTTCCTTATAACTTATTTTCGAATATACAGATTTGCCTATTCTTGTCGTTCTTCTTGATTGGTCTTGTGGTTGTAACCTCGATTGTCCAGGATTTATTTGTTGAAATTTAAAAATGGATATGATAAGATACGTTTAATTTAATGATTGGAGTTGAAAAGCATCATGTAATTTTTCTTGCGAATATATAAATTAATAAAACAAGAAAAGCGATATTTTTCGCATGTTTTATTCTTTATATGCAAGAAAGTTACTACATCTTTTCACTCAAACAATATATCCTTATCTAACTCTATAGGGGGTTGGATTTGCTGTATTTATTTGAGCTACAAGAAAGTAACTTTCTTGTAGCTTTTATATTTATCATACAGGAGGATAATTTCATGTCATTAATAAATGTTACAAACCTGACGTTTGCCTATGATGGTAGCTTCGATAACATATTTGAAAACGTAAGTTTCCAAATAGATACCGATTGGAAATTAGGATTTACGGGAAGAAACGGTAGAGGTAAGACAACATTTCTCAACTTGTTGCTTGGTAAATATGAATACAGCGGAAATATTTCTGCTAATGTCAGGTTTGAATATTTTCCTTTCCTTGTCGAAAACAAGGAGCATAATACCCTTGATGTAATCAACGACATTTTTCCAGACTATCTTCACTGGAAATTAATGCGTGAGCTTTCATTGTTAAAGGTTTCTGAGGATGTTTTATATCGGCCCTTTGATTCATTGTCCAACGGAGAGCAAACGAAAGTGTTGTTGGCTACATTATTTCTTAAGGAAAATAGTTTTCTGTTAATTGATGAACCAACCAATCATCTTGACATGAATGCAAGAAAACTTGTCAGTGATTATCTCAATACCAAAAGCGGATTTATTCTTGTGTCTCACGACAGATCATTTCTTGATAACTCCGTAGATCACATACTTTCAATCAATAAGACCAACATCGAAATTCAAAAAGGTAATTTCTCCGATTGGTGGGAAAATAAAAAGAGACAAGATAACTTTGAGCTTGCAGAGAACGAAAAGCTAAGAAAAGACATTAAACGCTTGTCGGATTCTGCTAAACGAACGAGCAACTGGTCACACGAAGTGGAAAAAACGAAAAATGGCACAAGAAATTCCGGTTCCAAGGTAGATAAAGGCTATATTGGTCATAAGGCTGCTAAAATGATGAAACGCTCTAAAGCAATGGAGCAAAGACAACAATCTGCTATTGATGAACGGTCTAAGCTCCTTAAAAATATTGAAAACCCTGATAGCTTAAAGATTTCACAACTTGATTTTCATAAAAACCAACTTGCTGAACTTGAAAATGTATCGATTTATTACGGTGCAAAGATGGTTTGCACAGATATAAGTTTTACTATTGGGCAAGGTGAACGAATTGCGCTTTCAGGTAAAAACGGCTCCGGAAAATCAAGTATTATCAAACTTATTTGCGGTGAGAATGTAAACTATACTGGCACTTTCAGAAAGGGAAGTCAGCTTAAAATATCCTATGTTTCACAGGACACCTCACATTTACAGGGCAATTTAACGGACTACGCTAGAAACAATGGGATTGATGAAAGCCTTTTCAAATCTATTTTAAGAAAACTTGATTTTTCCAGAGTTCAATTTGAAAAGGATATTTCAGCTTTTAGCGGCGGCCAAAAGAAAAAAGTGCTGATTGCAAAAAGTCTTTGTGAGAAAGTTCATTTGCATATTTGGGATGAACCGCTTAATTTTATTGATATTATGTCTCGCATGCAAATTGAAGAGTTACTGCTTGAATACTCACCAACCATTCTTTTTGTGGAGCATGACAGGGAATTTTGCAAAAATATTGCTACAAAGATCATTGAACTCTAACGGAGATCGATAGCTTAATATAGGCAGCGGTAGTCTAGGACTTTATTTTCGCGTCCGAAGCTGCCACTGCCTTTTTATTTGAGATCAGTCTAACTATTTTTCTCGAACATCTTGATGGAATGAGTTTACCGCATTGAACAAAGTGTAGGTTCTGCCGAAAAAACCTCCCAATTTAATTAGGCGGTTAAGAGACTTTTTAATTAAACCATCCAATACGTACAATATTTCCTCACCAAAGTAGGTTTTATTGAATAAAAATTACCATTAACACCAATGTAGGTTTTTGACAGATGAAACAACCACAACTATGCACATGCAATCAGGATAGATAAAGGTGTTACGATAAAAATTTATCTCAGTAAGGAGGAATAGTATGGCTTACATCTCTCTGGAATCCGTAAACTATCCGAATAGATTCATCCGTCATGCTAACTATCTTGGGGAGCTCACTTCAGTCCAACGGTGGGACAATCAAGGATAGCTTTGTAAATATACAGTGGGCGGTACTTCTGTGGTCGGAACACCGGACCATTAGTGAGAAACTAAGCCCCGATTTAATAAAAATAGTAAGATTTTGAGATGTGTTTTTTACCGAAAAATGTGGTTCAAACTAAAGAAAAATAGAGTAGGATTTGGACCAATCGATTAAATGAACTAAGTGGTCCAAATAGTAAAAGTGAGCCTAAGGAAAGATACCCCTAGGTCTATTTAAATTGTTCAACTACCATAAAAAATAAAATAGCACAAGATTCATGTAAAAGTTTATTGACGTAACAACTTAACACTAATGAACATGCCCTTCACAATGGAAGTAATACAATGAAACCATAATTGTGATATAGTACCAACCTCGGTACGAAATGCCGTGTGTCCAAGGTTTTTACAGCGTTTCCCCTATATCCTACAGAACGATTTCACATTCAACCCATTACTATAATAAGATACATCATCAATATTATTAGGATATCAGGAGTTGATCGAATGAATAATTTTATTCCTGTTACTGTGTATCCTCTATATAATGGATGGACACATCCAACTGTGAATTACTCTGTTCAACAAATGCGGGAGACGATGTATAGTTATTCCACAAGGGAGGAAGTGTTTAATCCCGAACGAGCAGATGTAGATACGGATGATCATGGACCAGGCTTTAAACTTTACAGGTGGCCATTTTTAATGCTCACTCACGAATACTTGGTGTGTCGAATGTTTGTGAAATCCTCTGAAACGGTTATTAGTGGAGGATTCACAACTCATCCAATGGGAGACGTATATGCGGTTCAGAATTTTCCTAGCGGACCGCATGGTTGGATTACAACACTCAAAAATAATTCGGATAGACACTTCAGTTTGGAGCTTTTTTTGATTGTTAGGGTGTAGCATTCATCATTCGAGTGAGTACCTAGTTAAAACAGTCCCAATGATAGCGCCTGTGTATAGACGTTTCATGCCATTATGAAGCAAGAAGAGGTAACCATGTGACTTATATTGATTATAAATCCGCGAAGCTTACATAGATGGTTGAGAGATTTTTTATAACCAATCCACTTGGTCATTCCTCTTTCTAAAAATATACTTATTACTTGGGTAAAACATCCAATCACCCTTGCTCCCAAAATCATTATCCTATAGTAATAATTTTTTAGATTTCATCTTAACCGTCCTAAAACAGGAGGGGTTTTTATGCGAAAGCACTCACCAGCTGTTCGTATAAACCTTATTCATGAAGTAAATTGTGTAGTCTCCAGTTTCTGCCGAAGAGACAGTAGAGAAAATTAAATATTATCTGAACCATGACAATCAACGGATTCGAATCGCAAAAGCTGGACGTGATTACGCGATTAAACATTTTGCCTATCAAAACACCCTAACTGAGGTTTGGCCAAAAATTTTAGCTGAGTTTAGAGCGGCTATGCTTCGCTAGAGAAGCAATCCTAAAGCCCATCATAATAATTTATCTGTTACACCGATGACGGATTTATTCGGTTGAGAATTTATATCCTTTTAAATACAAGACACTAAGTAGATTAGCAGAAGATATTCATCAGGAAAAATGGCCAGATTTCTCTCTCATTTCTTCGATTTCCTGTTGAGACTACATTCTTTTTGCAATTTTTATTTTTCACTTTGGGAGCTACTTGGTTTTTATTTTTAAAGGATGAGGAAGCATTATCTTGTGTAAATATCGAAAACAAAATGAACAGAAGTTTATGTTAATGTCAGTATTTTCTTATGGTTTTATCGCATTAATTTCAGTGATTTCGATTGCGAATATTTTTAATACAATCTCAACGAGCATATCCCTTCGAAAACGAGAATTTGCAATGCTAAAATCCGTTGGAATTACGTCAAATACAGAACCTTTGGTAAACAGGAACTTCTAAGTAACTTTTGACTTCATCCTCCAATATAGTAACAGTGAAATGAGGCAACTTTTCATCTCCTTAAAAAGCCTTTTAGCTTTCACTGTATAGAAGGAATAGGGGAACTTAGTATATCTTTTGCATGGTAATTTTTCGGTACATACCATTAAATAAGATCGGAACATCTCCTTGTACTATAATTTGCTCATTGTACGGCTTAATAATTGTTTCAAAGTTACGCCCAATATCAGTGCCAAGTACAGAGATGACTGGACGGAGTAGTCTTTTACTAAAAGAAAGTTTTTTGTTTATAGGTTCAAATTTATCAAAAATTACGATCGTACCTTTCTTTTTTGTTACCCGTATAATCTCCTTCATGCATTGGTTTGCATCAGGCACAACGGAAAGAATAAGATTGGCTACAATCATATCAAATGATTGGTCAGAGAATGCTAGGTGTTGGGCATCCATTTCTAAAAATTGAATATTCATTTTTTTGTTTGCTTTTTCCTTGGCTTGAGTCAGCATAGAAGGAGATATGTCAATGGCAGTTATTTGAATGTCCTGTTCAGTAAAAAAGCACAAGTCAGCTCCTGTACCGATACCAACAAAAAGAATATGTTGCCCTTTGTGTAGGACAAGGCCTTCAAACACCTTTTTTCTTGCGTTCAGAAAGATACCAGAGTTAAAAAAGACATCATAAAAAGGCGCCCCTAATTTATAAATGATTTTGTTCCATACGTTGTTCATTCTCTACCTCCACATTCAAACATTCATTTGATTGTTTTTATTATAGGGTATAAATAATATTCAAACAATCATTTTATTGTTTAAATGAGGTGAAAAATGAAGAAGATAAAACCAAAAGATAGCTGAGATCTTTATAGTTATGACAAAGAGAGAGTGAACCGTGTAAAGGAAAGCATCGAGAAACATGATACGTTAGATGTTGCCAAAGGATTTAAGACATAAGCTGATGATGTAAGGCAAAAAATAGGAATAATATACTTTAATATTTCATTTTTTGTATAAAAATGTTATCAAATAAGTTATCGACCTAACGCACTTTTATTTCTAACAATTTTAAACAGCTTAAATTGTAACTAACATATTTACGAAAAGGGAAAGCTCCTTACTCCAAAATACCCCAGCCTATCCTTGTTTCAAGGTCTCATTTCAATTAAGATGAGTGTAGACTTTTCTCAAATACAGGTGGATTTCCTCCCACGTATTCTATACATAATCTCAGAATAGAAGGTGTTATCCAATGATGCTATTCGAAGAACAAATTAAAAAATATGAATATAAGTTAAATGACACTGATGAACAAATCATTGAATATATCCTTAAAAATAAAGAAGAAGCTGTTAATCTTTCGATACAGAATTTAGCAGCAAAGCATTTTACTGTACCGAATACGATTACAAGATTATCAAAGAAATTGGGTTATGAAGGGTACTCCCAAATGAAAATTAGTTTGAAGGAAGAAATTAATCAGAAAAAAGAACCTATGAAAGATAGTCTTTCTTTTAACTTACATAAAACACTTACTATTATTGATCGAGATAAATTAGTGATCGTTACAAAAATGATTCATGAGGCGAATCGGGTGCTATGTTTCGCAGTTGGAGATACGACTCCTTTTTGTGAAATTATAGTGAAGTACCTTAAAATTGCTGGAAAGCAGGCGGAACATTATTATCATCGCCACGATATGATTCATGAGGTCAATCACCTTGAAGCAACCGATGTTCTTTTTCTCATTAGCTTGTCGGGTGAAACGTCTCAAGTATTAGACATTGCTGAGTTAGCTAAGAAAAGAGGAGTTCGTTTAATAAGCCTTACACATTTTTACAAAAATTCCTTGCAGCAAATGGCAGATGCAAATTTGTATTGTTATTCTCCTAATAGAAAGTTTAAAGAGTATAATATCACGGATAAAACGCCAGTAATGATAGTACTACGGGCATTAGCTGAAATTTATTGGGCTATAGAAAAATGATGTGTAGAAATACACACGAAAGAGAATCAGAAATAGATATCTGTGTAAATTAAAGAAGAATCCAGCTTCTTTTTTTTTATTTGCTAAGATGTAACCATATTGATCTACACATTTATGAAAGGGGTTACAGCTATGTTGTTAAGGAATTTGACTTCCCCATCCTTAATTAGTACCAAGCAATCTTTCTCCTCTAAAGAGGAAGTAATAAGGTACCTAATAAAGAAATTAGCGGCTGAAGGGAAAATACACTCTGAAGAAGAGTTTTATAAAGCTGTAATGCATAGAGAAGCATTATCCCCTACTGGATTCGAGGGTGGTCTTGCAATACCTCATGGTAAATCACAGGCAGTAAAAGAAGCAGCCTTCGCTGTTGCAACACTTGAAAAGCCTATTGGTTCATGGGAAAGCGTCGATCCAAATAATAAAGTTGAATTAGTTTTTTTGTTAGCGATTCCAAAAGTGGAGGAAGGTTCATTACATCTTTCCTTATTATCAGAGCTTGTGACAAAATTATCAAACGAGGAATATAAAAACAACTTACTACAGGCAAAGACAAATACAGACCTATACGAATGTCTGGATAAATCCCAACAAGAAGCACCAAATACAAGCGATGTGAAAAAGCTTGATAAAACAATAGTAGCGATTACTGCTTGTCCAGCAGGTATTGCACATACTTATATGGCAGCTGAGGCCTTAATAAAGGCAGGAAAAGAACTTGGTATCGACGTGTTTGTCGAAAAGCAAGGCGCAAACGGTATTGAAGACCGACACACAGAAGCACTTATAAAAAAAGCAGACGCGATTGTTTACGCAGTCGATGTAGCTGTAAAAGACGCAGATCGATTTGACCACCTCCCAAAGGTAAAAACAACAGTGGCAGCACCACTAAGAGATGCTCAAAACATTTTAAAACAAGCGTTACAAATAGCTGAGAATTCACCGAAATCAGAGTTTGTCAATTCTAATAATTCTACTGACGAAACAGAAGGTAAATCTATTAGAACAGAAATCAAAGACTCTTTATTAACAGGTATTTCATATATCATTCCAGTTATTGTTGCAGGTGGTATGACGTTAGCCGCGGCCGTCTTTATTTCACAAGCATTTGGTCTGCAAGAATTGTACGCAGAAGAAGGTACATGGTTGTGGCTATTACGACAACTTGGCGGATCGCTTCTAGGTCAGTTAATGATTCCTATTCTATCAGCATACATGGCATATTCAATTGCTGATAAACCTGCATTGGCTCCTGGTTTCGCGGCAGGAATAGCAGCAAACTTGATTGGCAGTGGATTCTTAGGCGGGATGCTTGGTGGTCTATTAGCAGGTTATTTTTTGAAATCCTTAAAAAGGATAGTAAAACCAAAAGGTACATTCGCTGGATTTGTTAGCTTCTGGTTTTATCCTGTAATTGGAACACTTGTTGTTGGTTCAATCATGTTATTTGTGATTGGTAAGCCATTAGCATTCTTAAATGAGGGGTTAATTCAGTGGCTTAACGGAATGAGTGGAGTAAATGCAATCATTCTGGGTGTAGTACTGGGTGCAATGGTTTCATTTGACCTAGGTGGACCAGTGAACAAAGCAGCATATACGTTCTGTATCGGTGCAATGGCAAGTGGGAACTTTGTTCCTTACGCAACATTTGCATCTGTAAAAATGGTATCGGCATTCTCGGTAACAGGTGCAACAATCGTCGGTAAAAAGTATTTTACAAAGCAAGAACAAGAAATAGGGAAACAAACCTGGTTACTTGGATTAGCGGGAATAACTGAAGGTGCAATCCCGTTCATGATAAACGATCCACTTCGTGTTATCCCATCATTAATCGTGGGATCTGCGATAACTGGTGGAATTGTAGCTTACTTTGATATTGGTTTAAATGTCCCTGGTGCTGGTATTTTCTCACTTGCATTATTACAAGGACAACCATTATTACTAGCAGCAAGTATTTGGTTTGGTGCAGCATTAATAGGTGCCGTAATATCAATGATGTTATTGATAGTGACTCGTAAAAATAAAATAGATAAAGAGAGAATGAAATAAAAAATGCAACAAGACTTAGTATAGAATGGAGAGAATAAAATGAAAAACGTTCATATAGTTCCCCATATGCATTGGGACAGAGAATGGTATTTTTCTACAGAAGAATCTAGAATTTTATTAGTTAATAACATGGAAGAAATCATGGAGATGTTAGAAAACAATCCAGATTATCCATACTATGTACTAGATGGACAAACTTCAATTTTAGAAGATTACTTCTCTGTAAAGCCAGAAAATAAAGAGCGCTTAAAAAAACTTGTTCAAGAAGGACGATTAATTATCGGACCTTGGTATACACAGACTGATGAAATGGTGGTAGGTGGAGAATCAATTGTACGTAACCTTTTATACGGCATAAGAGATAGTGAAGAATATGGGGGATACATGAGAATTGGATATCTCCCGGATTCATTTGGACAATCAGCCCAGATGCCGATGATTTTGAACGGTTTTGATATTAAGTATTCAATATTTTGGCGGGGTACTTCTGAACGTCATGGGACCGATAAAACGGAGTTTTATTGGAAAACGGATGATGGTTCAAAGGTTCTTGTACAATTATTTCCATTAGGATATGCGATTGGGAAATATCTGCCAGAAGATGAGAAAGAACTTCAAAAACGAATCGATAAATACTTCACTGTGCTTGATAATGGGGCGACAACAGACCATATCATTTTACCGAACGGACATGACCAAATGCCGATTCAAAAGAACATTTTTACGGTTATGCAAAAACTACGCAAGCTCTATCCAGAACGTGAATTTTTCTTAAGCAAATATGAAAATGTCTTTATTGAACTTGAAAAACATAAGGATCTTCCTACATTGCAGGGTGAGTTTTTAGATGGCAAATATATGCGTGTTCATCGCAGTATTTTTTCTACTCGCATGGATATTAAAGCGGCTAATGCCAGAATAGAGAACAAGATCACAAATATATTAGAACCGCTTGCTTCCATTGCATATAGCTTAGGCTTTGAATACCATCATGGTTTAATTGAACTTATTTGGAAAGAAATTATGAAGAACCACGCGCATGACAGTATTGGTTGTTGTTGTTCCGATAAAGTACATCGTGAAATATGCAACCGATTCTTCCTAGCGGAGGAAAAAGTCGATCAGTTAATCCATTTTTATAAACGTAAAATAGTCGATTCAATGGATACAGATAAACAGGATGATCGACTAACCGCATTTAATTTACTTCCATATGAGCGGACAGAGGTTGTTACATCAAGTGTTATGACAAAACTAAAATCTTTCAAGCTTGTTGATAAAGATCTAAATGAACTTGATTTTGAGATAATTGGAAGTGAAATTACTGATCCTGGTTTAATCGACCGCCAAATAGTTCATTATGGAAATTATGATCCATTCATAAAGTATACAATTCAATTTAAAGATACACTTCCAGCAATGGGCTATAAAACATATTTTGTCCTACAGTGCGATGAGAAAGCTACAAATTCATATGTGTCAACGAATAAGGTTGAAACAGATTTTTACGAAATTATTGTAAATCCAAATGGAACATTAAATATTTTCGATAAAAAATTAAATCAAAGATTTGAAAATGTTCTTCTGCTAGAAAATGGGGGGGATGACGGGGATGAATACGACTACTCACCATTACCAAACGAAGAGCTAATATACAGTGATAATGCTAAAGATGTAAAAACAGAAATTTGCCAAAATCAATATGGTGGAACAATTGATATTAAATATACTTTTGAAGTACCATCTAATATAGAAAAACGTAAAGCCCAAATAGTGGATGGAGAAGTTGAAGTCCATATCGTCGTTACTGTTCCAAATCATAAGCCGGTGATTGAAGTAAAATTAGAAGTAAACAACTATGCGAAGGATCATCGTCTAAGAGCACTGATTCCAACAAACATTTCATCTTCGTTTTCGATTTCTGATAATCAATTCGGTTCCATTAGACGTGATGTCGTTGATTCTGCTATACATGTGTGGGAGAAAGAGGGGTGGGATGAGCGCCCTGATTCCATCTATCCTATGTTAAACTTTGTAGGCTTGTCAAACGACAACTATGGCGTAAGTATTTTAACAAATAGCACGAGAGAGTATGAAATTGTCGGTGAGAGATTTGACACAATTGCGATCACCTTATTCCGAAGTGTAGGTTTCCTTGGAAAAGAGGAGATGCTACGCAGACCAGGTCGGCCATCTGGGATTAAATTACCAACACCAGATTCCCAAATGCTCGGAAAACTAACATTAGATTTTGCGATCACAACACATAATCAACAATCAAACGTCGCACGTATCACAAAAGAGTACCTTACTCCAGTAAAAACTTATAATAAAATACCACATGATGCTATGAAACTTAACAGGGTAGCTGTAAAAACACCTATAGACTTTAGCTTTTTTAAAGAGGTTCAGTCAAACATTGTAATGAGTACGTTGAAAAAGGCTGAGAAAGAAAGTAAATTTGTACTACGTTTCTATAATCCATCAGATGTAGAAGAAACTGTAGTATTCAAGTTCAACCGTGAGATTGATAATGCATATTCAGCTAATCTAAATGAAAAGGCTATAGAAAATCTTTCAGTAAACAACAATCAAGTTCAACTAGGTGTAAAAACAAATCAAGTAAAGTCAATTTTGTTTTAAGCAGTTTTAAAAAGGCACTTCTTAGAGTGCCTTCAGCGTGTAAATCTCGGTGATGAATGGCTTTGGTCTTGTAAATGCGGACGAGAGAGGAACTTGCTTCAAAAAATTGGAATATACCGGAACGGAAGTCGAGACGTCAGTCATACTGTACGACGTCAGGGTTTTGGCGGGGACCCTCGAACAATTCCATAAGTAAAATTCTATTAAACATTAACAGGTTGCTGCCAAGGCAGCCTGTTTTTGTGCTCATGGTAGATGATCAATAAATATCTTAGCCTACATTTCTACACTGGTTTGAGTTTTTTGATGAGGCCGGGCAGAAAGTAAACAATACCATTTGGTAAATTACCACTGGACAAATGAAGGCTTTTCCTTATCAATTCGTCAGATCAATGATAAGTTATCTGGAAATCAAGATACTATTTTTTATGCTACGAAACGCTATCAATTCATTTTCGATCTACTAACAGGAGTTTGTCACAAGTGGTTTGAGGCTAAGATTTCTCAAACCCTAGTAAACTTCTCAGTTTTCGATATGTTTGATTTGCCAGGTCAAAAAAAAACTAGAATTTCAAAAGAAGATGCTAGGAAAAATCTGACGGATTTAAGAAAAAAAGAGATAAATACATTAGAAGATAGAAAAGGAAACGAAAGAAGAAAAACATCCTTATCAATTTAATGAGGTTACTCTAAATTTACTCAAGTCCTATAAAAAGACAATAGAATTTAGTTATGCTCATATTTACAAAAAAGTAGGCTAACTATACAGCACTGATGGTAAAGACGAGTGCTTGTTTGGGTTCCCTTATTTTATTCCTATCTCATTTTCTTAATCAGGAAAGTATCTTTACCTTCAAATCTCATACGATTCATTGATCAAAAATCCTTATTTTATAGATATGGATTTTTTTTATGCCAAATTTTTGTGCAGATCAAACTGTGTATATGTCAAAAAGCTTGTTAGTATGTCAGTTGTAACCGTGGATTGTTAGGATATCCTGTGAATCTATTATTTTATCTGTTTATGTTATGCGCAATAGAATATCGATAAAACGTTTCATAGCTATCATCTCGAAGAATATGAATATACGTAATATCTGCTACCCATTTCTCGTTAATCGATGTTGTTTTAAAATCTTGCTGGAGTAGATTAGGTCTCTCCATAACTCTGTCTTTGCTACCTTGTGGGCGGAATTTCTTACGCGTAATGGATCGAATACCGGCCTTATTCATTAATCGTTGCACTTTTTTCTGGCTAATAGAAAAGCCTTCTTTATAGCCTTTTTTAGAATTTCATTTTCCTGTTTCAATCGCAGCATTTCCTTCTGCATTGCAGCAATCTTTTTAGGTGCAATAAATTGTCCTGCTTCTCCGAGAGGAGTACATTCTTTGATTCATTTATAAATGGTGACTTCTGAAATACCATATTCGCTAGATAATTCCTTTACAGAGTAACCAGAGTGATAAAGATCTACCACTGTTCTTTTAAAATCTTCATTGTATCTCTTATTCGTTTTTTTGTGTTCCATCCGGACTCATCTCCTCTTGATTTCATTGTAAGAACTTAACTAAGAGGTGTCCATGAAACTATACTAACTCCAGCACACTTCATTTCCAAAATCTTTTTTTAGAAGGATTTTTGGGGTGGGTTTTCTTTTTAAAAAATTGTAATCGCAGAATATATGAGTAAAAAACACATGATCGTATTTACTATTTTATCGTATTTTATAAATATCTTTTTAAAGGCTGAACCAAATGCAGCCCATAATAATAATGCTGTGCAACCTATTAGTATTGTTAAACTCATAAAAAAGAGTGTAGACGCATTTGAATCATGATAAGGAAGTACGAAAGCTGACATTGCCGTTAAGAAATACAAGATACTTTTTATATTTAGAATTTGGAAAAGTAGCCCTGAGAAAAAAGAAGACTTACTATAAGTATCATCGTTATTACTTTTCTTAGAAAAGGCAATTTGCCATGCCAGATACAATAAATATGCCGCACCGACGACCCTAAAATAGGGTTCTACTATTGGTATCCACTGATAAAGACTCGTAGTTAACAACGAGGTTACTACACCAAGAGTAATAAACCCTGAAATAATTCCAATCTGGAAGCGTAGCGATCCTTTAAATCCAAATCTTTTTGCTTCATTCATCATTAAAATATTACTTGGTCCTGGTGTAATGGATGTAATAATGACGTATGAAAGGAATGCTGTGAAATTCATTTAGTTTAATCTCTCCTCTGAATCAAAAATATTTGGATGAGTTTCATTGTAATATAGGTCTATCTATCGGTAAAATTGAAATCATAAATAGTCATCATCATTTTTTTGAATGCATCAGAGGAGGATATTTCGAATGGAAATGAGACAATTTATTACGTTCCGAACAATTGTCGATACTGGGAGCTACACAAAGGCTGCTATAAAATTGGGATATACTCAGTCAACCATTACTTCTCATATTCAAGCATTGGAAGAAGGACTTGGAGGAGAATTATTCACTTATGTCAAACGAGAATTAAATTTGACCTCCTTAGGAAAAGAATTACTTCCTCTGGTTGATGAATTGTTACACTCTTATAACCGTATATCCCAATTGAAAAGTCATGACAAAGTAAGTGGAGAGATAAGAATTGCTGCACCTGAATCGTTAACGATCTCTAGATTAGGACCGATCTTGAAAGAGTATTTGACTAGATATCCAGATGTGAAAATCATTCTGAGTAATGGAACCTGTGGGCAAAACCAAAAAGACCTTATGAGTGGACATGTCGATGTTGCTTTTATGGTTTGGACAAGGTTAGAGTTAGATCATTGCATTTACCATCAATTCCACAAGGAAGAGATTGTTTTAATTACTGCTCCGAACAAAAGTCAATACTTTGATGATTATAAAAATAATGGGACTACCGACTACTTTATTACCAATGAAGAGGGATGCAGCTATCGTTCCATGTTTGAGAGATATTTAGCTAATCATAAACTGCCGAAATTCCAAATAATGGAACTGTGGAGTTTGGAGGCAATCAAACAAGCTGTAATGAGCGGTTTAGGATTTGCGGCATTACCCTATATCACGGTAAAACATGAGGTTGAGAAGGGATTATTAAAAATTATGGAACACAATGAAGAATTTGAGCCCTTTTACTCATATGTACTTGTTAAGTCAAAGAAGTGGCAATCCCCTGCAGTTAAAAAGTTAATTGAGTTAACATTAGAATCTATATAGCCATCGACTTTTTTTCTTATTATTTTTTCAATAAACGCACCAGTTAGCTTGAAATTTCCTCACAATTCCTTCTCAATGCTAACGTAAATATTCATTTTATCTTTTTATAAAATAGAACCGAAAATGGTCGTTTACAGTACCAGAATAGGTACCTCATAATAAAGACTGCTAGCTGCGTTAAACTAACGGGCAGAATAGCGGAAAAATATGGTGATTAAAGTTTGAGATTTTCAAGTATTGTACTATGATAAACTTGATTCCATTATTTGATTCGAGCGATGGTATGGGACAGTGCCCCTTACTCTTACACAGTTTAGAGAACAGTATACCTAAGGAGTGGTAGAAATGGCGCGTGTTTTATTTATTAATGGTGGATCAGAGGGACATATCAATCCAACTATTGGAGTTGTGCAAGAGCTTATTTCGCGTGGAGAAGAGGTAGTGTACTTTTCTATAGAAGCTTTTCGGGAGCGTATTGAGAATACGGGAGCTTCAGTACGAACATTTGACGATCAAAAATTTATAAAAGCCTTTATCTCAGGTGGAAGAGATTATTTACTCGAAAGAATCAACGGTCTTTTACTTACGGCAGATATAGTCATACCAAGCGTTCTTGAACAGATCAAAGGAGAGCGTTTTGATTACATCATCCATGATTCCATGTTTGGTTGTGGACGTTTACTTGCTCAAATTCTTAAGCTTCCTGCAATCAACTCTTGTACTTCTTTTGCGCAGACAAAAGTATCATTCGATAAAATGTTGGAACAAATTTCTATAAAAGTCCCTACAGAAATAGATAAACCTATAAACGATAAATTTCAAAGCCTGACGGTAATGGTGAAGGAAAAATATGATGTGGAGATCCATTCTCATTACGAAGTGTTTTGTAATCCTGCACCACTTACAATCGTTTATACAACAAGGGAGTTTCAACCTTATGGAGAAGCATTCGACCAAACTTATAAATTTGTAGGTCCATCCATCTCTTCACGATTAACTCAAGAAAACTTCGACTTTACTGCAATCAAGGGGAAAAACCCAATTTACATTTCACTGGGTACAGTCTTAAACCAAGCAATTGATTTCTATAAGCTTTGTTTTGAGGCATTTGGGAACACTGATCATACTATTGTCATGTCTATTGGGAATAAAGTCCAAATTTCTGATTTAGGGGAAATTCCTAAAAACTTCATCGTAAAAAATTATGTTCCACAAACTGATGTACTGCAATACACTAAATTATTTATTACACATGGTGGAATGAACAGTACCAATGAAGGTCTCTATTACGGGGTTCCGCTAATTGTAATCCCACAAAGCGCGGATCAGCCGATAATTGCTCAACAAGTCGCCAATATCGGAGCAGGCATTAAATTACAAATGCAAAGCTTGACTGCAAATCAACTACGTGAAGCCGTAGATCATGTGTTAAGCCTCTCATCTTTCAAGAAAGCTGCTGTGAATATTAGGGAATCCTTTCGAAAATCAGGTGGGTATCATCAAGCTGTTGATGAGATTTTCGAATTTAAAAGTCAATATCATATCTAAATATAAAAATTTTTTGGCTACTATATTGTTGACTTTTTCCCAGTGGTTACTGCAACTTCTTTTGTAACTAAGTAATGGAACAGGTTCTATTATAAAAAAAGATTGTATACTTAAATACTTAAAGTAACACGGGATCAAGAGCGCAACCAAGAAGCTGCTGCAGAGATATTCGGCAGCTTTGCTGTGCTAAATGGCAGGCAACAAGTCAATAGATAAATGATTGAACTATCGATACCCGTTAGCGTAACAACATCGTTTCACCAAAAGATAATCCGCTGAAACTTTAACTTTATAATCCTTGGCTAAGTCAGCAGAAATACTTCATCTAGATTTTCATGGGAATATTATTCACCCAATTCTTTTGTGGGATCAAGAAATGGCTGTTTTAATAGATACAGGATTCCCAGGGCAAATTGAAGATTTACGCGTGGCAATGGAAAAGGTAGAAGTGTCGTTCGACAAACTAAAAGTTGTGATTTTGACGCCCTTTGAAAATTCCATAATATCGGGCCTCCGTAAAACAAAATTTTTACGTAAAATAATATTATTCTGTAGGTTTAGTTGTTGTCGACATCTTCTCTATAAATCGCTCGATATAACAAAACGGTTCCCTGCCGCTTAATTGATGTCTATTGATCTGCACTATACTGCCCGTTAGCGTAATGATACTCAGCGAATCTCAATAAACCATTCTGAATGCTCTATTATTTTCGCAATCAAGAAAAAATGTGACACATTATATTAAGATTCTACAAAAGCTGATTGATTTCTTAGGTATGTTGACATTTAGTATAATGATCGGATGCCTGTAATAATCAAGCGAGAAGATGAAGCATTGCGGTTAGATATAGATGTGCAAGATGGAAAATTATTGGAATCCTTATTATTGCCGTATGATGAAAATCTAATGAAAGCATATCCTGTTTCAAAAATGGTTGGTAATATTAGATATGATATTTCTGATTGTATAGCTGAGATTTAAACTTGAGAGGAATTAGTGTATGTGGAAGTAAATTATTGTTTATGATGTTATTTGGATAGAAAGATTAACCAATGATAGAACGAAAACAGAAGGAGTCATTAAAATGACTGACTTTATAATTAGCTAACACCAGGTGATATTGTGAGCCTATTCTTTTATAAGTGTACACTGTTAACATTCATAGATGCTATCATCGTTGTATAAATATGGAAAGGGAGAAAGGACGTGATAAAGCTAGATGAGGTCCTTCAGAAAATAAAAGAGGATATGATTAAGACATTAGAATATACAATGCCAGAACATTTATCTAAAAATAAGGATTTATTTGAATCTTATTTTGAACTATTAAAATCAGTAGAAAACTTAATCGAAACAAAAAAGAAAAACATGTCTAATTGGATAACTCATTTGGATGAAACTGGAGAAAAGAGGACGCTTTCTACAGATGCGGAAATACTAATCACTGATAAACAAGTTGAATTAGAGGATGAGAATCAAGAGAATACCATTGATTCCACCGTATCATCTGTATTTGAAAATATTGATAATCAGATACAAACAATTGAAAGGCCAATATATCTCTTTGAACGAAAAATTTTAGGAGGATACCTTCCAAAAATTGATGCAATTGTTCCAGAGGGACTCGTAAGAAGATTGGGTCTTGAACACCACGATTATGTTTATGCAACTGAAGTAGCCTCTTTTTATCATTTTAAAAAATATCATTATGAACTTGCTAAAAAAGTGGATATCGCAATTCCAACCGATCGGATTGAATATAAATATTGTCCGATTGAATTGGATGGATCAATTTTGGTTGTACGAAAAAGTTCAGAAACTGATTTAGATATACGAATAGATGGGGTTCCACAATCTATTTGTATACCTGATTTTGAAATTTCAAGAATTAAACCACCTCTAAGAGAGGGAGATATTATTGATATTGCTTTTCCTGATGGAAAGCCAGAATTGTGTAGAATAACGTTAGGGTCGATACTCGGTCTCCCATTATCTTCCGAATATTTGTCTTTTACAAGATCATATATAAAAGTAAAATCAATTGCTTTCTTAATTTTACGAACTAAATGATCAGAAGAAACAAGTTCATCTAACGAAACAAAGGACAGTTGGTAACGGCCTTGGGGTATCGCCACATGTCTGTCAAGCTAATTGTCGGCGAAAATGATGTGATGCTTGATTCAAGAAAATCAGTAGAGAGGTTGTCCAGATTATTGCCCGATGCAAGTGTTAACCTTCTCCCTGATTATGGTCATGTTCTTATAAATCTGACCAATCGTATATTGCCGTTTCTGTTAAACAAAAGAAGTAAGGATGACTTGGAATTTTTCTATGATAAGGAGGGGGGGTTTTTCATGTCTATCGTCTCTGCCATCGCTAAGTGCAAGATGCTTCTGGTCTTGCTCCTTATGGGTGTTTTTACGGGAGGTTGCTTGAGTGCTTCGAATGATTCCTCATACGCGGAACCGGCTACTAAAGCAAGTGAACAAGATCTGATTGCTTGGGATACACTGAATGTGTCGTCCTTTTTTACGCAAGAAAGCAATGGTACGTTTATTTTGCGGGAGGTCAAGACGTTGCGAACATATGTATTCAACGAGGAGAGAGCCAAGACCCAGCAGGCGCCGCAATCGACGTTTAAAATCGCCAATGCCCTAATCGGACTGCAAACTGGTGCCGTGGAGGACGAAAATACAGTGAAACAGTGGAACGGAAAAAAATGGTCCAGGACGAGCTGGAATCAAGATCATACACTGGCCTCTGCCATGCGCGAGTCCGTTGTGTGGTATTATCAAGCGATGGCCCGGGATATCGGAAAGAATCGAATGCAGGAGTGGTTGGATAAAATCGGTTACGGTAATAAAGATATATCCGGGGGCATCGACCAGTTCTGGATTAACAGTTCGCTGCGCATTTCTCCTCTGGAGGAGGTCGAGTTTCTTAGCAAGTTGGTTAATGAGACGCTGCCTTTCGACAAAGGCGTCATGCGAACGGTTAAACAGCTAATTTTTCTGGAGGAATCTGGTGACCATGCGTTATACGGCAAGATGGGGGGCAGCATCGAACCGCCGTTTGGCTGGTTCGTTGGTTTTGTCGTCAAGAAGGACCGAACCTATATTTTCGCAACGAACATGGATGGTATAGGATCAAACCCGAATCAACAGGCAAAGGAAACGACGCTACGTATTTTGAAATCGATCGGACTAACAGAATAGGTTTCCATAATGTGCCGCATCGGGTTATAGATTACAGGAAGCGGTAAATGAAAGTTGAACTTGACATCGACTATAACGATCATGGAAACTCAAAACAGCGCCCAAGGTACCACATAGACATGACTGGACTTGGCCTCCTGTAGGTCCATCAACTAGAGGACCTTGGTATTAAAAAAACAATAAAAAAACAACCCGATATGGTGTTTTTTTTTGTAAAATATACTGACGACGATTGGAGGGGTTCTCATAGATTATACTTTCCCTATATTTAAGCAGGACATATTACAAGGTAGGGAAGTAGAGTTTAAATACGAAGGTAGTTTGTACTAAATAACAAATACACCAACCGGATTTTGCTTTAGCAAATTTAATGAAGATAGCGTTTGTTTTGACAATGCAAACGAACTTTTAGAGAAAGTGAAACCTAATGGAAAAGCCTTTGAAGAAATATTTAGAGACAATAAATTTCAGCTAGTCACTTTGTATTAGTAAGCTTAAAAATATAACTATCTGATTTTTCAACGTGCAGAGTGATGGAATAAAGAGGGATAGCACCAGCAAAAGAGCGTCCGTTTGCTGAGAACCTGGTGTCGCAAAGATGTGGTACTCTATCCTTAGGGAGTTGAACTTCCTCCCATCGGTGCAGGTAGATTCGTATTTGGTAAATGGCACGCGAAGAGATCGGACCACAAGCCCGAATATACCCATAATTACGCAAGGAAAACGGGGAATCGCTTCTCGAAAGGACTCCCAGCCGGTGGGTATGCTATGAAATGAAAGAGCATGGTAGTATTCTGTTAAATCATCTGACGTACTAACGCGGAAACCGTTATTAACAGGCCTAATAAATTGAGCAATATAAGCATTATGTAAGTGTCCGAATCCCTTGGACGTTTGTTGCTGTATACAGCGATCAACGTTTTTTAAGAATATGATCTCGCCCACATTCCATGTAACTTGCCTTTTGATATGATGGCCAATAAACCAGATAGAAACTGTTCGCCTTTTTGAACAACAATAATATCCAGGAATTAATCAGCTGCACAGTTTCTTTTCAATACCGAGTACAAATTTAATATTCACTTTCCTCACTTCTCAGATTTCTTATATTTACATAGAAGGTATTGGCCAGTGGGAATAGGATAAAAACAGCCCTGCTATAAGATGATATCGGGGCTGCTTCACGTCAAAAACTCCATATACTCGTCAAAGGATTCCACAAGGATAAATAATGAATTATCCTTTGGAGGTGATGACACTGAAATTAAGGTGCAAATGTTAATAGAGAGGGGGATAGCAAAACTAAAAGTATATCAGTTTTTCATCCTGGTTCGTAATGAATGGATAATGAGCCCTTCTAGTATGCTAATTTTTCCTGATAGTATCGCTTCTTACAGAAGCGCGGATTGAAAAATTGCTCCTTATATGAGAATGTATACTGACCTGGTCCGCCGGTTCGAGTGGATCAGCCGCGTTTATTTTCGTCGGTTGTTGATCCGTTCCGGCAGGAAGCCAACGTGGGACGATGTTTGTCGTGAAACGTTTAATATAGCCTACTGAGGATCGAATACATTGGAACAGGACGTCGCTCTTATCTTGCTGTATACGTTGCTCCTCATACAATATTAGATCATTTCCGTAAATCGAATGGCATCCATGTTCTTTAGAACAATCCAAACTTTGGTCGCTTGCTTTAAACGAAGCGATACCAGAATAGTTTGTGCTTTTACAAAGTTTCATTTTAGCCACTAATCAATGAAACTTTTTTGATTTTATTCAAGAGTTAAATTAAATAAATACAAAAAATTTGTTTAACAGAAATTACAACATGTTGTATTTGATAGTAACAAAATAATAAGGGATTTTTAATTTATGCTACAAACCCCCACACAAAGATGAAGTTTAAACTTTATTTTGTGTAGTTATTGAGATTAAAAACTTCGTTTGTTAAACTTAAAACAATTTTAAAGGAAAGGAAATTATGAGTATGAGTTCTAATTTCAGAGAAAAAATTCGAAAACAGTATGCCACACTTACAACTAGTCAAAAAATGATTACGAAATTTGTATTAGACCACCCTAACCTTGTAGCTCTCCATACAGCAAAAGAAATTGGAAAGCTAACAGATACAAGTGAAACTACGGTAATTAGATTTTGTTATGCTCTTGGTTATTCGGGATATAGTAAATTTCAAGAAGAAATTAAACAATCCTTACTTTTAGATATTCATCAAAAAGGTCCCTTTCAAAAATACCAAGATTCTACAATAAATAAGAATTATTCTCAAAAATTTATTGAGGAAACATTTAATAAACAAATGAGTGCTATACAACAACTGTCATACGAAATTAATGAAGAAAGTTGTCTGAAAGCTTTAGAAAAGATTATTAAAGCAGAGAAGATATTGGTTGTCGGATTTATGGAGGCTCATGTTCCGGCAAGATGGTTCTCTATGATTTTAAATACAATCAAAGGAAATACTTATTTGTATACAGGTGGCACAGATTGTACTAACTATTTCTTTACGGATAGAGAATCAGAATGGCTAGTTATTATCATATCCTTCCCGCGCCATCCAAAAGCAGAACTCAAGTTTGTAAAAGCAGTGAAATCGATTGGTGCTAAAATCATTTCTATAACAGAAGGAGAACTTTCTCCCATTGCTTCTGAAGCTGATGTAATGCTTAAAGTAACCCCACCTGAACCAGCATATGTAAGAGGGATGACTACCATTTTTTCTATTCTGGAAGTACTCGTAAACGGTTATATGATTCTGGATGCAGAGGATGTTTCGAAAAAATTAGAGAATTTCGATAAATTCGGCAGTCAATTTTATTCTTTTATTGAAGATTAAAAACGTTACCTATAAAAAAAGAGGAAGAATTTATATGTGGATGTTTTTCTTGCTGCGTGGATGAAAATAGACTTGAAATTAGTGTTGGAACTTATGATGAGGAACATATGAAAGACTAGCAACTTTAGCATTTTTTTTAATGGGATATGAAATACGTGGAGAATTAGAGTACTCATTACTTGATTTGATTGGCTATCCGTTTATTTTTATATTTTCATTGTCTCTAGCCATGGTTTTATTTAAGTATGTAGCAAGCAATAAAACCTCAAAAATACAAGGATGGTTAATTGTCAGTATTCTTGTAATTACTCCAATGATTCTATCTTTTCTTTTAATCTATTTAAATAACTATTATAAGGCATCTGTTATTCAGTTTGGAGCGGTAGGAAATGTTATTGCAATTGTTGTTTCGAGTCTAGTTTGTATCGGAATAGCAATATGGAGCAAAGCATGGTAACTATTATTCTTCCAATTATTTTATTTTTACCAGAGATCCTTATAAATATGATTAATCTTCAGGAAAGTACAAAGTTAATACTGAATAGTATTTTTATTCCACTATGTGTAGGGATTTACCTTCTTATTTTCATACTTCTTAATTACATAGAAAATGGAAAAATGAAACCAGATAAGTTATGAAATCTCTTCATATAAAAAAATTAATCTATTTATGAACCTAAGCGCTCTTTTTGTCATCTAAGCTTATGTAACACAAGTAATAAGGAAAAAAGGAGGTCTTACAATGTGATAATTAAGCAAAATGTTGAGCAGGATGTTCGGCTTGCTAAACATGTGGACGGTGATGCCTTCAGTAGGTTGATTAGAACATATGAACGAAACCTATATGGCTTGGCTCGTACGTACCTGAAGCGAGACGAGGATTGTGCTGATGCGGTACAGGAAACGATTTTTAAAGCATTCAGGGCCATATATACTTTAAAAGAGCCTGCCTATTTTAAAACCTGGCTGTTCCGCATTCTTATTAATGAATGTATTCAATTACTGAGGGTACAGAAACGGACCGGAATTGTTAAACAATCTGAACGGGACGTTAGATCGGTGAATGTTCCGCACGAAGCCATTGAATTAAAGGAAGCTGTTATGCATTTGGATAACGATTTACGCGTCGTCATCCTGCTTCACTATTACGAGGATGTACCGATTAAGCAAATTGCTGAGCTTGTAGGTATCCCGGAAGGTACGGTAAAATCCCGGTTGCACCGGGCCCGTACATTCTTGGCTGAAGAACTTGAATCCTCCCAGAAAAGGAAAGTGGACTATGACCCGAAATTAACGCCGGAGCTTTGTCTTGATGACTTTGCTCCGCTGTTTTTCGTTGTATGCAGACGAGTCAGTGAAAGATTCTTTGCATTCTTGCGGAAGCAGATAGTACCCAATCGAATTTTTATGTCGTAGGAATGTAGCAGGTATGACTACCTTGCTATTTAGCAGTGATAGAGCAATAAGTAACCTGAAAACAATGGAGTCGATAGAAATTAAGTAATGCTGCCGAGCGATATTAATGAGTATAAGCTAATTATTATTGCTCCGATGCTCGCCACAATAGGATTTGTGATGGACGAAAAGCTCGATGATCACGACTACATTGTATCAGGACTGTGTTGTTGGGGCCGTTTGTACAGAACTAAGTAATTCCGAGATGGCTGATGCTTGAAATCTTTGAAATCTTTTCCATTACACTATTTGATGATTTGAATGTAATGAAGGATCGTCAGACGCTGACCCAGATTACAATCTGCATACTGGAAGGGCTGGATGACGTGATGAAAACTGAAAAACCGGACATGGTGCTAGTGCACGGCGACAATATTTGTTGCGAGTCTGGCTACACTCAAGCCTGCGTCTTTTTCGATAGATGCTCATCAATAAAAATAAGAGAAAAGAGTGTATTTAGCGCGTTCCCCAGCCTGTTGAGAAATTTTCAGCAGGCTGGCCTACTAAAAAAAGAAAAGATTGAAAGTGTCTTATACCCCAACAGAAAAAAAGCATATTTTTCTTGCTTTCTGATGGACTCCTTTTTGTCTTATTTCCCACAATAAAAGAATGTCTATCAGATCAGATATTATAGAGAAAAGTACCAAGAAAGAGGTGGTGTACGTATGGTTAGAAAATTGAAGTTTATCCTCCCAGTATTCCTTCTTACATTTGGCATTATTGTTTGCATGTGTAAATCAATCTATAGCATCGAGCCCAACAAGTTTCTCTTCGGTTACACAGCAAAGATTAAATACGCAACCACTTCTTCTTTACTCCTTGTCGGATCATACATTGAATCAACAAGTAACCAAAATTGGCTATTATATAAAAGGCGATATCCAGTAATTCACAAAATATCAGTTGTCATAAAACGGGTGATTATTCACCTTGGAAAGACGATCCGTAGAAACAGTAGCTATGACCCTTATTCCAAATCTTCCAAAAGATAAATAAGGAAATAGCTTTATGAAAGTAATGATATTGCATTGGTTTCACCAAAAGATGCAGTAGAGTTTACTTATTAGGGAATTAACAAGAGTTTTCTAGGAATAAGGAAGCAAGTATTGGTTTTCTAAAAGGATGGGAACCCCTTGTTGTGTTTCAAGTTTAGAAATATACAAGCCTATGCTGCTAGTAGATTACTCCGTTGATTTGGTACTCTATCCGGAAAATGAGAGAAGACAGGGAACTCGCCTGTGACGCTCTTGTATTGGAAGTCCTGGGAGAAACTGAAGCCATTCCTTATGGGATGACAATCATTACCTTTCTAAAACGTTTTTCTACCCAACAAAATCAGCCAAATTTACTGTATTTTGATGGGTCAAATAATCGAAATCAAATCATAAGGAGAATTGAGATGATCAAATTGTTTAAAAAAGGATCTTATAAACTATCCGCTTTAGCCGTTGTATGCATTACATGTTTGGGGGTAGCGACATTGACCAATTCAACAGAGCAGGCTACGGGAAGTTCCATTGAAAAACCGACTGTAGCTAAAGAAGCAACGACAAAGAAGCAGATTTTATTTATCTCTTTGAACCAGAGCTATAACAATTTGGAACGAGCAGTTTTGTTTTCCCCTTTGAAGCAGAGCTATAACAATTTGGAACGAGCAGTAAAGGCCGCCAATTTCAAAGTTAAAGTCCCCGACGAATTGCCAGAAGGTTATACGTTTGATCACATCAATCTTTTTCTAGAGGAAGAATTGGGCAATCTGCTGGTAACGGAAATGTTCATACGTTATGAAAAGAGTATAGGAAAAGTTGGATTTAGTGATTTGAGTGTGTTTTATGGTGGAGCCAGGTTGGAAGACGTTTGTGCGGAGATTGAACAGGATGAAAAAAGGAAGAGTGGAAAAGACGTAGAGATCAAGAGGCAGTCTCTGACCATTGCAGGATTACCTGTATTAAAGATGACGGCAGGAAAGGGGATCTCGTATTATCTATGGAAGGATGACGATCTTCTTTATCAAGTAAAAGTAAAAGTAGAAGGGAACAGCGAAGACGAAATCTCGGCGATGATATCCTCCATGAAGTATCCGGATCAAGAGACATTTAAACGTTATGTAAACAATGACCTGTTAAGCATGGAAATTTATGATACCGACGATTTGCGTTCGGCCTCAGAGGCCATCGGATTTGCCCCGAAGCTCCCTATTCAGGTTGATTCTTTTAAAGCTGTTGGAGCCAGTGTAGGTTCAGAAAAAACCCCATTCAGTAGTTATCCTGCCAACGACAACGATTGGAAGACCCAGTTTTTATCCGTTTCCTATGTTAAAAAAGCGGGAAGAGGAGATGAGCATAACTTTTATTTTATGCAAAACAAAAACGATGGTATTTATGAGGAGATCAAGAAGAACGGAAATGTTGGCGTTAAAGGCTTCGATGTGGTCAAGGTCAGCCCATCCCAAGTGGATGGAAAAGAAGTACTCAAAACGGAGATCTATAAAATAAACGGGAAATTAAATCCGGGTTTCATCAGCTATTTTTGGAAGGAGAACGATATCTGCTATGAAGTTTCCTTTCAGGAAGACGAACCGCAGCAGGAAAGCATCGTCGCTTCCTTGATGAAGGAAAAAACAGAGTAATAGCTACCTGGCACTCTTACGTCTGGAGAATGAGCCCCCATTGTTTGGACATAGACCAATGGGGGCTCATTCATAGTGTGAAGGCGCCATTTGTTTAAGAAAGTGAAGTTACGTCCTACCATATAAAATCTGATTTACCAACTAACAAAAACAAATATGGAAGTATGAAATCACTTCATACAAAAAAATTAACATGAACCTAGGCATCCTTCCCGACATCTAAACTTATGTAACAAAAAAAGAGAATATAAGGAGGCCTAACAATACGATTACCAAACACAGGATTGATCAGGATATCCGGCTTGGCTAAGCGTGGAGACGGTGAGACCTTTGGTAGGTCTATTCAAATCTACTAATGCAACCTATATGACTTGGCTCGTATATTCCTGAAGGGGGACGCGGATTGTCAACGGGACACTGGAGCATGTCCTGAGTCTTAATTCCATTTTATTCTGTAAAAAAGATTAGGTTCAGTTTTGTTACTTGTTTTCCAAATGAGTCCCACAATCAATTATCAACAGGTAATTACTAAGGAGTATACAGGAGTGATAGAATGCCGGATGTTCATTTTCGAAGAATTAACGCTAAAACTGTTCTTGAGATATGTAATATGAGTGATACCCTTTCTCAGGCTCAACGAGCAATGGTTGCAGATAATGCCGTATCTATAGCTCAAGCTTATTTCTCTGAAAGTGTATGGTTTAGAGCTATTTATGCTGATGATAATGCGATCGGCTTTATCATGTTACATCAGGGATCGGACTATGATGATGAGATAGATGTCCATGGAGTGTATGTATGGCGTTTTATGATTGCGGGCCCCTATCAAGGAAAAGGATATGGAAAACAAGCAATTGAAGTACTTGTAAAGCACTTAAAAGGGAAAGGGATAAATGAAATAACGACAAGTTGTGAGAGTGGGGAGGGGAGCCCTATGAGTTTTTATACTCAATTAGGATTTACACCGAATGGTGAGACCTTTGGAGAGGAGATCGGGCTAACACTCAGGTTTTAATGCAGCTATTTCCCGAGTTAGTACTAGACGATATTGTTTAATGTATTCGTCATAAATATAGAATGTTTTTATAAATGGATGAATTGCTTCGGGAAAGAAATGTTCGTTCGATATCTCCAATAATTGAACAAATTGGTTTTAAAATGTCTAAGCAGTTATATAAGGGAATCAATATTTTAAAAGAGAAGGAGCTTATACCCATGATTTATAAACTTGATAAGAAAGATTATCAAAAAATAAGAACATTGTTACGAACACCAGAGCAAAAAAATGATTTAACGCTAAATGCGATCATTAACGGTACAAACAGAGGAACGATTTACGTAGATAATATCGAGCAACCCCAAACGGCGTTGATAGATGTAACGGGAGTAATTAGCATTTTAATCGGGGATGCTACCAATGAAAAATTTATCTATCATCTACGTGAGTTTATTGATAATCAATTAAAAATAGATACCTATGAGTCATGTGGCGGCACTTATTTTCTTACGCTTGTACCTGATGAAACCTGGGAAAGAGTCATGGAAAAGGTTATTTCGCATAGAGAGTATGAATCGGATTATGAGCATTACTACCAGTTTAATCGTGAGAAATTCAATATCCTAAAAAGCAACTATAAACCTCTACCGAATGGGTATACCATTAAAAAAATTGATATTGAAGTTATTAGTAACGACCCAGATAAAATGATTTATGATGTTTTAGATGAATTTTGGTATTCAGTGGATGATTTTCTTCAACAAGGCTTGGGGTACTGTGTACTGAAAGGCAATAAAATAATCAGTGCTTGCCTGTCCTGTTGCGTAAACGGAAAGAATCATGAGATTAGTGTGGAAACATACGAAGAAGAAGAAATGAATAAAGGGCTAGCAACGTTGGTATGTGCAGCGTATTTGGAAAATTGTATGGAAAACGGGATAACACCACATTGGTCAACGCTTGAAACGAATGCGGAGTCGAATCAATTAGGAAAAAAACTAGGATTTGAGTTTAAATCGAAATACAAAACACTTGAGTTTGAATTTTAAAGCATGAATATTCATTTACACTAATATGAAATATATAAGGTGAAGAAATAATGTTTATTGGGGCGCTATCTTACCGATTGTGTATGTAGTTACTCTTATATATTTATGGTTTTTTAAGACGTTTTTACTTCTTACTGCTTTTGCAGGATTAGTTGCTTTATTAGGGATCTGGGCTAACGGAAGAGCATCTTTGAAGAAGAAAAGAAATAAAGAATTAGAAAAAATGAAATTACATGACTTTAAATAAAGGTTTCGATTCTAATGATTTAAAGAATTTTTCAACTTTCCGGCGAGGACTCTTATTTCGAATCAATTCCGATCCTTGTCATTATAATTATATATGATCCCTTTGCAACCTGTATAATACCTCGCCAAGCATCACATGGCTCGCCTTTTGGTCTGCGTGATTGTTACTCCGTTTTATTAGGCGTGATATACTTTAATATTGCAACAAATCTTATTCGGACTGTTGCCCAAGTAAGAGACGAGACGACGGCAAATTGTTCAGGCATGTAAGAATTGAAATCCGGGAAACTGCCACGCCTCCCCTCCGCCCTCTAAGGAGGCATGGCATCGGATAGTATCGGCGTCGACTCGTCAAGGATACGCTAGCAACACTGTGCTATCATTGAAGCATTATATTGATACGTTAAACTGAACGATAATATTATTGAATGAAACTGAACCATAGACTATTCCGTGAAGTTTGATAAAAACGATTTATTAAGTAAAATGGAGGTTTGCTATTATGGGTAAGAGTTTATCAGAAATGTCACTTGATGAATTGTGGGAACTGTTTCCAATTATACTGAAAGAACATAATCCAGTATGGAAAGATTGGTATGTACAAGAGGAAAAACTACTTAACAACATAATCGGTGATCAATATATTGAGCGAATAAATCACATAGGAAGTACTTCTGTTTATGGGTTATTAGCAAAGCCAACGATAGATATATTGCTTGAAATAAAAGAAGCCTGTGATTTGAAGTTTTTAATGAGTGTATTAGAGAAAAACGGATATATTTTTGAAAAGCAACCACAAAAGCCAGCACCTCATTTGATGTTTATGAAAGGCTATACAGAGAAAGGATTTGCTGAAAAAGTATTTCATCTTCATGTTAGATATATAGGCAATTGGAATGAATTATATTTTAGAGATTTTTTACGACTGCATAAAGACGTTGCCCAAGAATATAGTAACTTAAAAATGAGCTTAATAGACAGATATGAACACGACAGAGATGGATATACGGAAGCAAAAACAGAATTTGTCAACAAATATACTAAAATTGCAAAAACAGAATTTGAAAACAAATACTCACAAAATAAATAGGCCTTTTATTTTTTTCGGGAAGTGTCATCCCGGCCCGGCCGGATCAGGGCGAGTTGCAGCCGGGAAAGCGCCTGAAAACCCGAACGTTTTTTATTCGGGAGATCCGCAGTTCGGGTTTTCGGTGAAGTCATATTATTAGGGGTAGGGTGCTTTTTCGTATTTTCTATTCTAGGGGAAAGGTCAAATATGATAGGTTTTGTTTTTGATTTACATGGTCCCGTATTTATAGGTATTTATGTAATTGCCTTATGCAATGTTTGAAAATTAGAAACTGAAGTTTGGATTTTATAGAATATTGCTTCAAGGTGCCTTTATTTTTTACATACTTGTTAATTAAAAATGATTTTATGAAAAAAACTAATGAAAATTTCGTATACTAAACAAAATTTGTAAAAGAAAAATTATTTTATTTTAAAATACTCTATTTAACATTGGGGTCTCATCAAATTGATATCAACCTAAATATCCCCCTAAAAAACGATCAAAGTGAGAAATTCACATAAACGTTTCGTTCTAGGGGGATATCCTTTATTTTTATGTTAATGGGTATGAAACAGAATCTTTTAACGTACAAATAATTCTTTCTTTGTTTTTACCTCATATAGATTAAGGCATATTTCAACCTACGAATTCCTTCTTTTATTTCTTCTTTTGACAAATTACCATAAGCTAAAATAATTTTGTCTTTATGAGTAGATTGGCTATAAGATATAGAGCATGAGTTGCACCGGTTGTAATTATTAATTGATTAGGATGACAATGAACCCCTCTGGTTCTCTTCAAGTATCGAGATAATACATGTCTCAACTCAGCACGACCTTCGGGGTGGTCATAACCGAATATAGAGTAGGGAGGAGTATCAATATAGATTTGTTTTGCTATTTGTCCCCATGTTTTTCTAGGAAACATATTTATACCGGAATACCAGAACGAAAATCAATAATATCTTCTTTTTCCTCTTGTAAGAAATCTATTGTTTTAAAAGAAGGAGAGTGTTCCTCTTTCTGTTCTTGACCTAAATAAGCACCTTCAGCAACATATGTACCCGCCCCTTGATGTCCCACAATATATCCTTCAGCTAATAATTGTTCATAGGCCTCTAAGATTACATTGCGTGATACTTCTAAATTTGAAGCCAACTCACGAGTAGAAGGGAGACGTTCACCTGCTCGTAGATCTTCTGTAAGATTTGCATACGTATTTGTTTGTAAACTTGCCTAATCAAAGGTAGCAGCAAAACATCTTGTATCTATTGCAACACATGATGAAATAATCATTCAAGAAGTACTACGTCGTAAATATACTGAACAACCTAATGTAGAATTTGAAATGCTGTATGGAGTCCGTCCAGATTTGATACGCGTGCTAAAAGAAAGGGATTTCAAGCAAAAATATATTTAACATATGGGGAAGAGTGGTATTTGTATTTATGCCATCGACTAGCTGAATATCCACCGAACATTTATACTGCAATCTCTGATATGGTACAACCTAACCATACAGATATAACATCGTATTAATTCTATTTTCAAACCAGAGCTTAAGATTTCTCAAAAAACGATGTATTCTACCTCGTAAAAGAGGCTTAAACACCAAAAAGAAGTTTGAACTTCTTTTAATGATAAATATTGATATAAAAAACACCGTTTGTTAAGATAAGGATACTTTTTTGGGAAAGGAATAGCAGGTATGAGTTCAAATTGGCTGCTTAGGCTTTTTTAATACTGTCTACTTGACGGGGTAAGACCATACCGGCTTGCTTACCGAAATAAGAAATAGGAATATTATTTTCGAGGAATAGGGAGTGTCTTGATGGATAAGTCTTCTGTAATCGGAATTATTCTTGGGTTTATAGCTGTCTTTGTTGGGATGTACTTAAAAGAAGCCAGTCTTAGTGTTCTAGTTAACGAGGCTGCTTTTCTAATCATTATTGCTGGAACGGTTGCTACTATTTTTGTAGGCTTTCCTATGGTAGAGATAAAAAGGATTCCCAAAATCATGAAAGTCCTTTTTACCAATCAACAGGAACCTGATAAGCGTGAACTGATAAGCCAATTCATGACGTGGGCAGGTATTGCCAGACGTGAAGGATTGCTAGCTTTGGAAAATACAGCTGATGAGATTCAGGACCCGTTTTTACGTAATGGAATGAAGATGATTATTGATGGTGGAGAGCCTGAATTTGTTCGCGATGTACTTGATGAAGAAATCAGTGCTATGGAAGAGCGTCATCATAGCGGTGCGCTTATCTTTACCCAAGCAGGTACATATGCTCCAACGCTAGGGGTTCTAGGGGCGGTTATTGGTTTGATCGCGGCTTTGGGAAATCTTGCTGACGTAGAGGCATTGGGACACTCTATCGCGGCTGCCTTTGTAGCAACCTTGCTAGGTATTTTCACAGGTTACGTTATTTGGCATCCCTTTGCTAACAAATTAAAACGTAAATCACAACGAGAAGTTGAAGTAAGACGAATCATGATTGAAGGATTACTATCCATTCAGGCGGGGGTTTCTCCAACTGCTATCGAGCAAAAACTAATGGTATACATCCCAGTTGTTGAACGCCAAGCAGTGAAAGAGGGATCTAGCGAGGAGGGAGTCGGCATTAATGGCTAAACGCAAAAAGAAGCATGAAGAGCATATTGATGAAACATGGCTCATTCCTTATTCGGATTTGCTAACCTTGCTATTAGCCCTCTTTATCGTACTGTTTGCGGCTAGCTCCGTAGATGCTAAGAAGTTTAGCCAAATGGCTGCATCGTTTAACGTAGCTCTAAATGGTGGAGCCAGTGTACTAGATTTCCCTTCACCGGTTGAGCCAATCGATTCAGAAGAGCAATCCCTCATGAAGCCTGGAGGGAATGAGCAGATTGTTGACAAGAATCAGTATGAACAACAAATGAAATATCTGCAGGAAACCGAGAAGCTTGACCAACTAAAAAAACAGTTGGATGGTTATTTGAAAGCGAATAATCTTACAGGCAAATTGCATACGAAGGTAACCGATGAAGGATTATTAATTACGATTATGGACAATGCCCTTTTTGCATCAGGTAGTGCAAAGGTGAAACCGGAAGCAAGGAATTTGGCGTTTGAGATTTCTAAGCTGCTGGAACCAGATGGAAGACGAGTAACAGTGTCTGGTCACACAGATAATGTACCGATCAGAAACAGTCGATTCGAATCTAACTGGCAGCTCAGTTCTGAGCGTGCTATGAATTTTATGACTATCCTATTGGAAAACAAAAAGCTAGATCCAAGTAAGTTTAGCGCACGCGCTTATGGTGAATTCCAGCCAGTAGCTTCCAATAAGAGGAATGATGGTCGTGCAACGAACCGTCGTGTAGAAGTGGCGATTCTGCGTAATTTCGAGAAAGAAAAAAGCAGTGAAATAAAAAAATAAGCATATGCAATGGTCTTACCCCTGTCAAGTAGACAGTATTAAAAAAGCCTAAGCAGCCAGTGTGTTTCGGTATTCAACTGGAGCACACTGGTTTAATATGCAGGCACTCGAGGCAATTTCCTGTGCGAGAGTGGCTACCTTTTATGCCTAATTCTGCAATTCCGTTACGGCTCTTTTTAAACCAATTTTTAATCTTTGTTGGGTTTAACACTCCTAATTCTTTTGCAATACTTGCGTATCCCTTTCCACGGCCATTCGCTTACATTCCTCCGAATATCGTTGAAAGGTTTGTCCTTTTATAACCATAAAAATTCCCCTTCAATTAGAGTGTAGCACCCACCGTAAAGTGGTTTTTCACACTGTCTACTCAAAGGGGATAATATCAATTTATCCTTAACAAAAAGTTTATATTTTAAAAAAGGTAAAAAAATATAATATGTTAAAATGAATTTGAAAACGTTAATACAAACGATTAATGAAGGGATAATTATGAATTACAGGACAACTTTAATACTTTCTACAATCGCGACTCCAATTATGTATGTTTTTTCTACATAAATAAAAAGATAAAAAATCAAAACTTATTGGAGCTACTTTTATGTTAAGTGAAAACCAAATATATAAGAGGTGAGCATAATGGGAAATGGATCAATTGGTTTTATATTAGCACTAGTCGCGTTAACTTTTTGGTTTTATTCTCAAGATGAGATAAAAAAATTAGAAAAGAGAGTTCAGGATTTAGAAAATAAACAAAACAAAGAGTAAATAGAATGCAATCAGTATTAATATCTGGTTATACAAACACTTTTAAGTTATTGGCTCTGTTAAAGGTAAATGTTGCAATAAGACTATTACTGACACAATCAACACCGTTTTGTACCGTACTAGGAAAGGTAACGAATGGATTGCCTTTGTTGAATGGGAGTAGTTCAATCGCTTTATATCAAATCATGGATTACGATATTTGTGACTTGTGCAATAGTCTTAAGAATGGTTATTCCATAGATGAATTGGAAATTATCAGGAGTGTTGATGAAAGTATTTTTATAGGAATATTGATTTCTAAAGGAACAAGAAAAAACACAAAACAATTCTAGTAACATTTAAATACCTTGATGTCATGGTCAATTTTGATAAAAATATATAGTCTTGATCAAAAATGTCACTAGAAGAATTATGGGAACTGTTTCTGGTTATATTAAAAGAACATAACCCAATATGGAAAGATTGGTATTTACAAAAAAAACTGTTGAAATACATACTCGGGAACCAATATATTGAACAAGTAATTCACATTGGAAGTGTTGTTAGCAAAACTAACATCAGGTCGGTTGTATAAATCCCTTTATTTCAGTTCTTGAATGTATACTTCCCTTACGGAAAATGTATATTTGCATAAATTCCTTAAAAGTCATTGATCCGAACGATACAGATACATTTATTTCTTAACTTTTCCTTCTTTAGAGAGCATTCCAAACCATTGAAATAATTATTTTAATTATTCTGTTTGATTTTTTCTTGTTGAATAAATTTTTGAAGTAATATCTAAATCCATATTAAAGAAAGAAGATAGATATTAAATGAAAGTAAACATTAAACTTATTGAAAAGCTTAAAGAAGAATCTTGTACTTTTTACATTCACAAAATAACATCTTATATTTTGGATATAGTATCAATAATAGAAAATAATTCCGATAACTATTTGACCGCAAAGTCTACTCAAAAAAATGAGCAAGAAAAAATTTTCTATTCAACCATTTTTTATTTAGAATATCTTGAAAGAAAAGTATTTATTTATACAAAAGAAAATATCTTCGAAACAAAAAAACCTTTATACCAATTAGAACGTGATCTTCCAGATAACTTCATTCGGATTTCAAAAACTATAATTATTAATATTCATTGTTTAAATAAATTCTCCGTTATACCAAATGGAAATCTAGTAGCACTACTGTTAAATGGGGAAAAAGTAATTGTTTCAAGAAAATATGTTGCTTCTTTAAAAAAAATTCTAATAAAATATTCTAATTCTCCACTTATGTATTGATTTTTACCACTTATGCTTAAAAGTATTTATTTATTTCTCTTTTGAGGTAAATATTAAATTAAATCAAAATCAAAGGAGAAAATACAATGATTAAAGAAGTACTTATGCGAACACCCTTTTGGGTATGGATATTATTATTCTTATTAATAAAAAGAGGTATTGCTATTTCTCAAGAAAGACCAGTTAATTTGTCTAAAATGTTTATTGTTCCCGTAATTTTCATGATATGGGGATTTGATAAAATTATCACCCAATTCTCTCACTTAGGATATTGTTTTATAAGCTATACAATTTTCATTTTCCCAGGTATTTTAATCGGATATTTAATGTATAAAAAATATCAAATTTTCTTCAAAAAAGAGGCATTGATTTTTAGAAAGAAATGTTATCTTCCGCTAGTAATTATTTTAGTTAATTTCTTTGCAAAATATATTCTAAATATAGCTTTAGAAATTTCACCATCATTTTATGATAATATCTCTTTTAACATAATTTATTCTGCTATAAGCGGGATATCTGTAGGTTTGTTTTTTGGAGGAATCCTCTATACATTTTATATACAATCAAAATTAAATAATTCTATCTCTAAACTACAAAAAATATGAAGAGAAGGACTGTATTGAATTTAAAAGGTCGGCTATACAATGGTTTGGGAACTGGATCATTTGTATATATGATAATCTTATTGTGTAGAAATAATATATCTATTACACATGCTGAAATTATAAGTGTTCTTATAATCTCAGCATGTGCAGGAATTTTCACATACATTTTTAATATCGAAAGAATTAGCTATTTTTTTGCTTTAACAATTCATTTTTTCTTGATGATTCTGGTCGTATACCTTACAGCTATATATAACAATTGGATAGAAAAATTCCCAACGGCAGATTTTATCAAAAGTATACTTTTGATATATATATTCTCTTGGTTAATATCATTTTTGAAAACCAAAAAAGATGCAAAAGAATTAAATATGTTACTGAAAAATAAAAAGACATTGTAAATACTTCTTTTAAATAAAAGTTTACATTAAGGAGTTTAAAAAGAATCATGTTTTAAAAGGAATAAATTTTAGACGAAAAAAGCACAAGGAGGGAAATTTATTGACGAAAAGCACAAAAAAATTTTCACGTATTTGGCATTGATCGTATTACTAACTGGATACTCATATTATGCAGTAATCTCAAAAGGAACCATGAAAGGAAATGAGGGTTATGTATTTGAGATTATGTGGGCCCCAGCTATAGCAGCATTTCTCACAAAACTCATACATGACAAGAACATTAAGGGCTTTGGTTTTAAACCTGGAATATTAAAATATTTAGCTTTTGGGTATTTTTTACCCTTTGGAGTTAGTATAGTTTCATGGACACCTCTTAGTTAAGTTCTTACAATGAACTTATAGGAGATGAGTACGGATGAAACAAAATAGTACAAACAAGAAATACAATGAAGATTTTAAAAGAACAATTGTAGACCTTTATCATTCTGGTCACAAGGTAAAGAGTTTATCTAGCCAATATGGCATATTCAGAAGTAACCATTTATAAATGGGTGAAAGAATTTACTCCTTTCGGAGAAGGAGAAAAAGCCATTACACCAAAAGAAGTCGCTGCTATGCAGAAAGAAATGCTCCGATTGAAGCAAGAAAATGAAATTCTAAAAAAGGCTATGGCCATATTCGCGAAAAAATAGACGTAGCTGAGTTAAACCAATTCATTGAGACGAATAAAGAAAAGCATCCTATCCAGATTATGTGTGAGGTACTAAATATACCAAGGAGCACTTACTACTCCTATAAGAAAGAAGCTTCCCCTCGTGAAAATGAAAACCAGCAGATTACGAAAAGAATCATGCAAATTCACCTGGAAAGTAAGGGACGTTATGGTGCTCCAAAAATTCACTTTCTGCTAAGAAGTAAAGGTGTTTCTATTAGTTTGAAAAGAACTCAGCGACTTATGAAAAAGGCAGACATTCGATCAATTACAAGGAAGAAATTCCGCCCGCAATCTAGTAAAGATAGAGTAATAGAAAGACCTAATATACTAGATCAAGACTTTACAACAACATCTATTAACGAGAAATGGGTAGCAGATATTACCTATATCCATACTCTTCGAGATGGATGGTGCTATTTGGCATCCGTTCATGATCTACATTCAAAGAAAATTGTTGGATACTCTTTTTCTCAGAATATGACAGTAGGGTTAGTTTTACATGCGTTAGAAAATGCATACGTCACTCAAAAACCCGCAAAGGGTTTAGTGCTTCATACCGATTTAGGTACACAGTACACAAGTCAAGATTTCGCACAGCGTGTTGAGGAATACCACATCATTCACTTATGTAGCAAAAAGGGGTGCCCCTATGATAATGCCTGCACGGAGTTATTTCATGCCATACTGAAAAAAGAAGAAGTAAACCATGTGACGTACATAGATTATAAGTCAGCAAAGCTTGCGCTTTTTACATATCTAGAAGGCTGGTACAATCGCAAACGGATACATGGAGGTTTAGGCTACAAAACACCACAAGCAGTAGAAGATTTGCTGAGAAACGTATCCTAGCACTTAACTTTTTTGTGTCCAAGATATTGACTCAGATCCACTTGTTACTAATTTTTTGGAGGAAGATATATTATGAGAGTAAAAGAATATTCTGTTGAAATTATTGTTAATTTAAGACAAATACAAGACATTCAAGAAGCACAACAGGTAATGTACGATTCAGGTATTTTATGAAACTGAATTCAAACCGTTTGCTTAGTGGTTTAGGTAGTGTAGCGTCTGTATTAGGACTTGCATTCGTTACAGGTACTCCAGCAGGAATTGTAACAGGAATTACAGGAATTTTAGCAAGTATAACACCTAATGAAAAAGCAGTACTTAAAGAAATGGTTTACGATGGTTTTTGGGCATTAAGTTATGAAAAAGATGGTTACGTAAAATCCGGAGTATGATCGAATAGAAATCGAACTACCATTTATCGAATATTACGTAAATGGCAAATATATTTGATTTATAACAGGGAAAGGTGTAGTTAAACGAGTCCATACCGATAACGGTTGGATTGTTCTATAATAAATAAAAAAAGAATGTCTGGAATAAAAAATCTGGACATTCTTTTTTCGTATCTTTTTCAATTGGCTTTGTTGAAGAAAATATTCATTGTGGATACTTCCAATCAAAGTTTTCACCTTCAATTATTTTTAAGGGAGAAATTTCATTAACAATATTATAGACTTCTCCTTTTTTATCATTATGAATCCATATATAATTACTGTCTTTAATAAATTGCATACCACGGGTACCTGTACCATTTACAAATATCCTTACTGCATAATCCCCAATTTTAGGCATGGAATCATTTGTTTTTTTAAGTTCCATACTTGAAAATTCTTTTAATAGTTTCTCTACAATAGCCTGATCTTCTATTGATATTTTGGCATTATCACTATGTCTTTCAATATCAATCGTAACTACATCATCTTTATTAACTGTATTTAATATTACCTCTTTAAAGGATGTATACTTCATCCTATCCACTATAATGTTATTTTATGCTTAAAAATCCCTCGATAATGTCTATTTTAACATAAATATCCAAAAAAATGATAAAATGAAAGAATGGTAAGCCCATTCAAGGGCCACCGTTTGGCTAATCAATGGAATCATACCTTAAAAGGTAAATTAAAGGATTGATTACTGTGAAAAGAATCGTTATAAAAGTAATTTCCATTATGGTTGCTTGGTTTGTGATACATGTTCTAATCATAAGCCTTGATGGTTTAATTGATGAAAAACAACAGGTGGATCTTGCTGTTATATTAGGTAATAAGGTTGAAAATGACGGAAGACCATCAGATAGATTAAGATATCGATTAGATAAAGCGGTAGATCTTTATAACAAAGGTTATTTTAAATACGTACTTGTTAGTGGAGGAGTTGGTAAAGAAGGTTTTGATGAAGCACAAATAATGAAACAATACTTAGTTCAAAAAGATATACCTAGTGATAAGATAATAACAGATAGCATGGGATTAAATACAATAATGACTGCTCAGAACACTAGGGGAATTTCGGAATATATGGAAATAAAATCCATCATGGTGATAACTCAGTTTTATCATATTAGCAGAACTAAGCTAGCCTTTTATAAGTTTGGATTCGAAAATGTTTATTCAGTTCATGCGGAATATTTTGAATTAAGGGATTTCTATTCGCTTTTCAGAGAGTTTTTTGCTTACTATAAGTATCTACTTTTTGAGTGATAATACCATATTTGATAACTCTCTTGTCTGAAAATCATAACTAGCCAGAGAAAAAATTATACACCATTAGTTTAACAGAAGTGTTATTCACTAAAAACCAGGAGGATTGCATAATGAAAAAAATCGTAATATTAGTGATTTTGTTATTGGTTGGTATGTATGTGTATAGTCTTCAACACGAAAAAAAAGATGCAGAATTAAAGCTAGAAGCTATGGCGGGACATAATTTATTTCTTCTCTTAACTACATACGACGAAATAGAGAAGATACTTAATTCAGACAAATTTAATATTGAGAGTATAAATGATATTGAGGATAAACTTGTAAAAATAAAGGAGTATTCTACAATAATTGATAGTATTGTAAGTAATGATTCTCTGAAATCAATTACAAACAGTTGGCAAGCGGTTTTTTCTAAACTTGGAAAAAACTATAGTTTAACTGGATCAAACGAGGATAAAATTCAAGAACTAAATGAGATAAAGAGTATGATAGACGAACTAGAAAGTATCATTTATGAAACCTACTATGTTAAAGATAATGTTGAAGGCGGAAAAGCTGAAATGAATATAAATGACTTCAACAAAATCGAAGCATATCAAAAGCAAATGGACGAATTCTCTAAGAAAATTATAACTATGCATTAAATTAGTAAAAAAATTATAATTCCCGTTGTATTATCAATTAGATTTTTACCTTTATATATGAGAGGAAATTCTGGCCAGAATACTCCAATATATATAAAGGTGGAATTCTAGTGGATTTGACAGGCAAAAAAATTCTTATTGACCCAGGGCATGGTGGCGATTTTCCAGGAAAAACTTACAAAAACCGCATGGAGAAGGATGTTACTTTAAAAATGAGTAAAATTCTCCGACGTCTACTTAGAGATGAAGGTGCAAAAGTATATATGACACGTACCTCTGATGAAGATTTTGGTGGTAGAAATGCGGACAATGACATTAACAAACGAGTAAAATACATTAATGAAGAATTCCCGAGTGTTGATGTATTACTTAGTATTCATGTAAATACTGAACGTGGAAGAGCTGGTATGTTTTATCCTATAAATGGAAAAGCCTCCAAGACTTTGGCTCATAATCTTGCAAAAAAGTATGGAACCTTTATTGCTAGTGCAGGAGCTTGGGAAGCAGACTTTGCAATATTGAGAGATACAAATCGTGCAGGGGCAAAAGTATTAATTGAACTTGACCAGATCCATAAAAATTGGCTAGATGATGAAGAGGATCTAGACCGCGCAGCATTTTTAATTGTAGCCGGACTTTATGACTACTTCCGCGAAATGGGTATCTAAAACAACAAAAAAGGACGAGCATACTAAAAATTGCTTGTCCTTTTTTATTTTACGAAAATTCTTTATAGAAACGTTTAACATACTAATGTTGTTAGATATAAAATGGCTATAAAAGACTGTAATAGCAACAACCATAGAACATCCAAATAGAAGTTTAGGTTATTATTTTATCTATAACTAAGCGACCCAAGTAAAAGTCGTATCCTAAAACGAGAGTAAAATCGTCAGAAAATTACCTGAGCAGTCCCAACTGTTGCAACAAAGTAAGAGGTTTTACGGCACGGTTGATAACAAATCAATGAATAGGCACTAATGATTGGACATATATTTTTGTAATGTGTTACAGTGTTACGCCGTAAATGTGACATTGTAACAGTGTAACTAGGTAACTCTGTAAATGTGTTACTGAGATATTTGTTGATTTTACTTAAAAAAATCCAAAACATAGTGGGGGAGTAAGAAAAAATGGATACAAAACAGTGTGTTCCTATTCGCAAGGTTCGTTCAGATAAAAAAATTCGAGTGAATCCATCTCTGAATATAGATACTCACGGAAAACTTAAAAAGCTTGCTTTAAGCTGCGAGATGACAAAGACAAAATTAGCTTGAGGAAATAATAAAACTATCTCTTAACAGTCCGGATATTGTAAGGTATTTGCAAATGAAATACAACAGGAATCCACGATATCAAGTTAACCCAGTCATTGTAAACAAGAGAGTAGAGTACATGTACTTCGATTAACGCAATAAGGCATCATATTTAGCGATATTTTTTCCTATTGCTTTCCATTGCTTATAACATGAGGCACAGTGATTTTCTCGTTTACTTAATCCTTTCTCGATTGTTTTATTTCCACACCATTACATTTAGCCATAAGATTCAGTCCTTTCTCAAACATCTGGTTGTTAAAAGGATTACCAAGATGACTATAATGTAAACAGCTTGGTTCCATTCTTATAATAAATATTTAAATGAAAGATTAAAAACTTGTAATTATTAATGTCCTTAAACTATGTAAGGGTACAAAATATGTGGATAACCTACCCTTACATTAAAGTAACCCTTAGAAGCGCCTCCCTGTCCTTTTTCAATTCATATCTTAATGTTGATGTAAAAAAACACTTTAATGGATATTACTAGATCATCTGGTATTTGGGGAGGAAAAGAAAGTAGAATTCGAAATTGAGTGATTTAACACGAAGTAACATGCATTTTTACCAAGAATAAGACAAAAAAGGCGTCATGAATTTGGCGCCTTTTTTCATTCTATATAGAGTTATCTAGTTCGTTGTTTTTATTAGATCAAATAATAAACTATCCTTGATCTCTTCTTTATCCGAACTAATCTTAGCAGCGTCTCCTACTTTAATAATGGTCATTATTCCGTTGTGTGTTTTTTCATTTTGTTCTTTCCCATCATAAGAAACCAGCTGTAGTGTAATTTTATAATTTACTGTAACTTTTTCTAAGTTATCTTTATCAACTTCTATTTTGTCAATTACTATGTCTTTTACTTTTATTTGAGACTGAGATTCAGCAGCAAAAACTGCATGCAAAGCTCTGCGTTCATTGAAAAATGCATTGAACTCAGATTCTGTTAGATAGGGTTTTGCTTTTTCTATCATTTTTTTCATGTATTCATCTTTATCATCAGGTGTTTTAATTTCTACTTGTTCCATTTCATATTTAGTCTTTTGGTATCCCGTGATAAACTCCTTAGCTTGGTTACTGGACATTTGTTTGTTTCCACAGCCCATTAACATGACTGAAAAACTAAGAAACAGTGCGAGGACGATAAGTGTTTTGTTCATACAAAAACCTCCGTATTTTTAGAAACATACGCCATTTTTTGTAGATATGGATTTATTAGCCATTGTTTATTCTTTTTTTCAAAAACAGTTGTCTAAAGTTGTCATATTTTACCTTGTAAGTAGAAGGTACTATATCCAAATGGTGGATGGGGGATAAGATGAATATAGACGCAGATGAAATTCAAATTACTAAATGCCAAAAAATACTGAAAAGGATAGCCTGGAATTTACAATATCGAGCAAGAAAAAGAAACTCCAAGGAACTACTTTTATCTGAAGAAATAGTCCTCTCATCATGTGATGAAAAGGAATATTCAGCCCTTTATCTTGAAGGGATTTTCCAACATATACCATCAGATAAAGGAAAATATATAATCCGCAAGATAATTATTGATGGGTATACAGAGAGAGAATTAGCTAACGAGTTGAATATGACTCAACAGGGGGTACACAAATGCAAAAAGAAATATCTAGCACTATTACGACAGAGGAAAGGCCATTTTATGTAATATTGGAACAAGCTAAACAAGGAGATACAGCTGCACTTGAACAAGTCCTTGAACATCTTGAACCATATATGAAATACTTAGCAAATTACATCAATATGCCACGAGAAGATTCTATTCAAGAAATGAAGGTAAAATTTATAGAAATTTTAAAAAATGATGGACATTTATAATTATATAAACATACATGAAATAGAAGGATTTTAATCCTTATCACAAACATTCGACAACTACCTTATTTTTCCTCCTTATTTCACGAATTTGTAAGACTTCCCAATAAGGGGGTCTTTTTAAGTTAATGGGATAAATCGGTTTCTTTGACACTTTTTTAGGATATGCAAAGGCTCTGACATCAATTTTGGTCAGTATTATTGCAGCATACAAGCAGGTTTGTATACTAGCCAGAAAATACGATGAGAAATTTGGTTTCTTGAAGTGGGGGAGAGGGTGTTTAGATTTAATTCATAAAGGCATCATTACCAAAAAATCAAAGGTATCAATTCATGATGTGGCTGAGGATTTTTTACGTCATGTCGTAAATACTCAGGAACTTATCACCTAGATACAAAACAAATATCAAGTACAGGGGATCATCCCATGCGGATCTTGCCAGTAGTGGAGAATGGAAGGTGTCATCTAACGATCACTTTATCAGGAAGGCAATTAACAGTTTCCCATCCGGACAAAGGCAGCTTTTAATGTTTTATAACGCGAGAACATAATCCACGACGACTTGCTAGTTTTTCCTGATACTATTGCTCCTTGCACAGGAGCGAGGTTTTCCAAATAAGCCTTTATTTAAAAAATTGGTGTTTATGGTCAAACAGTGCTGACTGATTCAGATAACAAGAGTTCTCAAGGACCTGAACTTAAGGTTATCAGCAATACATGGGTTACTTTAGATGGTGTGAATTAAAAAATTTTTTCTTATGATGAAAATCAGAAACGCTGGTCTAGTGCTGGCAATTCTACCGCTGGTAACATTACGTTTGATAGGATTACAACCCCAACCTCAAAGGGATATGTGGATAATTACTTTGAAGGTACTTTGCAGCAGTCGAAGGGCTCAGAACCTATTAAGTACTTTGGAGAAGTGGGAACGGCAAGTTCGTATAGTGGCGGTTATCCATGCTTCCGAGGATTTGACCGTAACCGGCGATCCCGATAAGCTTTAACAACATTTTGAAAAACGCCGCTGCATACAGCGAGGACAACAGCGTCATTGACATTACGGCGGGCCTCTCCGGGGATGTGGTGTCCATCGTTTTCAAGAACGCCGGAAGCATCCCCAAAGATAAGCTCGCTGCCATATTTGAAAAGTTTTACAGGCTGGACGATGCCCGTTCTTCCGATACGGGCGGCGCGGGACTTGGATTGGCGATTGCAAAAGAAATCATTGTTCAGCATGGCGGGCAGATTTACGCGGAAAGCAATGATAACTACACGACGTTTACGGTAGAGCTTCCGGCCTTGCCAGACTTGGTTGATAAAAGGAGTTCCTAAGAAATGAATATCGTTTCTTAGGAAAATCTCAAGGTTATCTTTACTTTTTCTTAGGAAATTAACAATTTAATATTAAAAAACGGCTCGTTCTTACGCGGTAGACTTAAAACCGTAAGAACGAGCTTTTTTCGTTTCGCCAGAGAAGGATATGACAAGTTATGCGTGGATTAAAATACAAGGCAGGTGGTTCACATAGGTAGAAAAAGAGTGACACAAATATTCCCTTTCCTGTTGCCGGTCAGGGTAATGCAGCGGAAAATGTGTTTTTATGCCGGGATGCGGTTTGATGGCCGCCGCTACGCGGAAACCATTGACGGGAAGCAGCTTCCTTTAAAAGTTTGAAACAATTACGAATTGGCCGGAATCGAAAAACGGTACAACAAAGCAGACCGCCGGACAGCGGCCTTGAAAAAAGGCCTGGAATCAAGTGGCAGGAGCTGTAATTAAATAACCCTGCCGCTGAAGGATAGAGATGGCGTCATCCACAGAAACCTCACGGTGAGCGGGCGGCTTGTCCGCCTTGCGGCAGAGGCCAGGATTGTAAGGTTCATTCTTTTTGAGAATGTTGTAGATATGCTTCAATTTACCACCGATCGACATCCCCGTTTTGGTGCCTTTCGCAGAAAGGAATGGTCTTAATTATGAAAAACATCGGCATTACCATTTATGGAAGTGAGCAGGATGAGGCTGATGTGTTCAAGGAACTTTCGCCTCACTTTGGCGTTATACCTGCCATTACAAGCTCTGCCGTATCAGAAACCAACGTAATGTTAGCTCCTGGAAATCAATGTATCAGCGTGGGGCACAAATCTAAGATTTCCGAATCCATTCTACTTGCGTTGAAGGAATCCAGCGTCAAATATATCTCTACTCGAAGTATTGGTTACAATCACATAGACATGAAGGCCGCGGAAAGTATGGGTATTGCTGTCGGGAACGTGGCATATTCGCTATGTCGGCTTTGCCTCACAGTGCGATTATGCAGGAAATGAATTTAGATTTGGAAGAATATTTGGATTATTTAAAAGAAGAAAAGAGCATTTCTGCTAGTGTTGATGGGAAAAAATATACAATTTCATATTATCCCATTTCTCAAGACCAGACAATTGAAGTTGAAGTACCAGCGAATGGACAGTATGAAATATCTGGTAATAATATTGATGGAGTGATTTTGACCACATTTTCTTGAATTAGGTTCTAAAATGATAAAGTCATAGGTTTAAATGTAAAGTTAGGAGACGTATTCTATATGCTTACACTTATAGTTTTGTATACTTATTTTTGTACTATTATTTTTTGTATTGTGTTTCAAATTGGATTTTTAGTAAAGGCGCAAAAAAAATTATCTATTAAGCATTTTCTATGGGTGTATGTTTTTCTTTTCTACCTCGCGCTAGTGTATATGGTGACGGGGATAGGGAATATATGGGTAATAGGAAGATATGAAACATTAATTCGTATAGGTGAAATCAACTTGCTCCCTTTTGCTTCTGAAGGCATTACTACGTATATTTTGAACATTATTTTATTTATGCCGTTAGGTTTTTTATTACCAACTATTTGGCCGCAGTTTAGATCAATTAAAAATGTTGCATATACTGGATTATTTTTTTCATTGGCTATTGAGCTAAGTCAATTGCTAAATCATAGGATTACAGATATTGATGATTTATTTATGAACACCCTAGGGGCGATTATTGGGTATTTAATATATAGTGCTTTATTTGTAATGGTACATAAAAGAGGTGAAAAAAAGCTTGATATTAAATCCTCTCTAGTAGTAAAATACGAGGCTGTTTTTTATTTAGTTTGCTCGTTTATAGGTATGATATTACTTTATTATCCATTTTTTCTTCGAAAAATTATCTAAATGAACATTATGATTGTCTGTATATATAACGAGGAAAGGGGTTAGGTTATCAGCTGCCTGAGGGAACAAAAATTATTTGACAAGAGAGAGGTTGATAGTATGAAAAATATCGGCAGTACCATTTATGGATGTGAGAGGGACGAGGCTGAAGTGTTCAATGAACTTTCGCCACGCTTTGGTGTCATACCTGCCATTACAAGCACTTGATATTGCTTACGGTTATACAGCTGATGGGGGGAAAACATTCCCATTTCGTGGTAAAGGGATTAATCTTATGCCAATACTTGATGAAGTACTTAACCATTTTCCAGATCGTTCTTTTCTTATTCATATTAAAAGGGATGATGAAAATGAAGGAATCCAATTGGCTACTCACCTCAAGAAATTACCAGCGAAACGCCTTGATCAACTAACTGTATATGGTGGCGATAAACCAATTACTGCGATAAAAGAGCGGACGAACAATGTCAAAAGCAACCATGAAAAAGGATCTTCTTACTTATATTGCCTTAGGGTGGACTGGCTACATACCTTCAAGCCTGAAGCATGGAGAGTTACATATACCAGACAAAGATTAATAATGTTGAAGTTTCATATACCGATAAACACCCCTGATTTCCATTATGTATAGGAAATTTGGGGTGTTTTTGGATGAAAGGAAGTTACTTTATTTATATTCAAACAGAAGTACGACAACGATCAAAGAATAACCCGCTAGATGTAAAAAATGAGCTGAATCCGCATAAATAACTAACTGTAGAGAAGTAAATTTTTCGTTTGGGGGTACTTTCAAACTCTTAGGTTGATGGGCATGTGGTGCTACCCCTAGGACGGATAATCAAAAAGTGACTTACTATATTTCAGTTCTAATTAGTGGAACTTTAATCTCTTGAACGACAGTTCCACTCCCGTTATTGTTTCGTAACTTTGAATCTGTGATGTCTTCAATTTTTAAAATGAAGTCCGTTCCATAATTAGATTCGAAAGTACCTTGGCCTTTAACGATTACATCTCTTCCACTAGGTTGAAAGTTTCTGAAATCTCCCCATCCTTTTTGTTGGCATTTGGTAAGTACAGCACCTATATTTACTCCTCCGCCATTGGGATAACCTGGTAAAACCCCCCAAGCTATACCCCCAACATTTGCGTAAAGGTTAGCTTCACCTGAAATAGATCCAGTATTTAGGTATGCTAAAACTCTAAAGGTTTTACCTGCTGGTACTTTAATTTTTTGTGATGGGCTTTTATATGATACTTGTTTAGTTTTAGTATCAGTGGAAGAATTTTGAAAGTTATATTCAGTAGAAGCTTCCATGCTACCCTGAGCAATCGGGAATTTCATGGTAGCAGTGGTTTTGACTCCTAATTTTAATCCATGAGTTATTGTATTTGAAGTGCTTTCCGTATAGGTATAGTTAAACTCGGGTGTTAACAGCTCTTGATCCATTGTTCCTTTTGAGTTATCTAATACGTTTTTTCCCGCATATAAAGGTGTCCCCGATACTTCGGTTGGACTTCCTTCTAATGTAGCCCATGCATTATTTACTTTATACTGTGAAATTCTTCTTTCGCCAATAACATTTTTAGGTGGTGTTAAGAAAACAATTCCTTCAGTTGGACTATAAGAGAATTGTTGTTCATCACTGGGTTTGAAGTTAGTATGCCATGCTTCATTAAGGGTTCCAGCTTCATTTTCTCTTGCTAAGTCCCGTAATCTTTCTTGAACATCTGTGGATGACGCATGAACAAATTGCGTACTCGAAAAAAGGAACACACTTATAAGAATTAAACTTGCAAATTTTTTCATAAAAACCCTCCCGTTAATATTTTATTATGTGAATATATTCACATAATAAAATTATATAATTAAATTCCACTATTTTCATTATGTAATCAGATATGTTCATAAATTCTCCATTTTCCTGGTCCTGCTTCAACGTGTAGGAACTGTCCACTAAGAAGGTCATATTCTAACTGAATTTTAACACCGTCTGTATGGCTACTTCCCCCAGATCCTTTATAAGAAGAAGCAAAGATATCCGGAAGCTGAAAAGTAGTGGAGTCTAGTATGCGGATTCTATGAAACAAAGTCGCGTAACCATGAGGTAATGTATCGGCAGCGTATAGCTTTTGAATAAGAAGGTGTGAAAATAGTCGTTGAAGAAATTGTACGGCTTGCCTATTAAATCGCTTATTTAGTCCTTCCGGACTCATTAATATCCCAGTGTATGCCTCTAAACGACTACATAATTTCATTAAAGATGTGCTCGCAACCTTTTGACTTAACCATACACAAAGTGCAACTAACTCCTGAGACTGCAGGAGCTTTTGAGAAAAAAGCTGCAGCTCGTCTAAGATTTCCATAAAAAACGCCATCCTCTCCTATGAATCTACGGAAAGAATAGCGTATTTTTCGCTTTGGGGGTACTAAATTATTTTAAGTTGATGGGCATGGGGTGCCGCCATAAAGCTGTATGCTCAGGTTTTCATTCGGTTACACCCTTAACGATTTTTTGAATCAGCACCCCATAAGATGTAAAGAAAAATACTCCTGAAAGTTTTTTTACAACCAAACACCCCGTATACTTGCTCTCTGAGACCGATTTAGTGGTATAAAATGGGGGGGAAACAGTAAAAGATGATGGTATAGAGACAATATTCAATCCATCTAGAAAAATAGATAAGTATACGGAAAAGAAATCGTTTATTCGCGTTTTAATTTGGGGACAGTAAACAAGATTGGCCTAAGGATAACTGTGCAGAATTTAAATAATAAAGACGTTTTAAACGAACATCATGGGTAATATTTTTACTATCATGATGTTCGTTTTTTTTGTGTTCCATCCGGACTCATCCCCTCTTGTTTTCATTGTAAGGACTTAACTAAGAAGTGTCCATGAAACTATACTAACTCCAAAAGCGCAAGCTTTGCGGATTCATAATCAATGTAAGTCACATGGTTTACTTCTTCTTTCTTCAGAATGGCATGGAACGATTCGATACAGGCATTGTCATAGGGACAGCCCTTTCTGCTAAATGAGTGAACAATGTGAAGTTGCTTAACATATTGCGTGAAATCCTTGCTTGTATATTGGGCACCTAAATCGGTATGAAGTACCAAATCCCTTGCGGGTTTTTGAGTATCATAGGCATTTTTTAATGCATGCAAAACTACATCCACTGTCACATGACGTGAAAAAGAGTACCCTATGATTTTTTTAGAATGTAGGTCAAGAACGGATGCCAAATAACACCAACCATCTCGAAGAGTATGAATATACGTAATATCTGCTACCCATTTCTCGTTAATAGATGTTGTTTTAAAATCTTGCTGAAGTAGATTAGGTCTCTCTATCACTCTGTCTTTGCTTCCTTGTGGGCGGAATTTTTTACGCGTAATGGATCGAATATCAGCCTTATTCATTAATCGTTGCACTTTTTTCTGGCTAATAGAAAAGCCTTCTCTATTCAAAAGATAGTGGATCTTGGGAGCACCATAACGTCCCTTGCTATCCTGATGAATTTCAATCATTCTCTTTGTAATCAGTTGATTCTCTTTATGACGTAGAGAGGGCTCTTTCTTTTGGAATTGATAGTATGTACTTCTGGAAAGATTGAGTACCTCACACATGGTCTGTACAGAGTACTTTTCTCTGTTTGCTTCAATAAATTGATTCCATTCTGCAATTTCTACTTTTTTGCGAATATGGCCATAGCCTTTTTTAGAATTTCATTTTCCTGTTTCAATCGCAGCATTTCCTTCTGCATAGCAGCAATCTCTTTAGGTGCTATAGATTGTCCTGCTTCTCCGAGAGGAGTAAATTCTTTGATCCATTTATAAATGGTGACTTCTGAAATACCATATTCGCTAGATAATTCCTTTACAGAGTAACCAGAGTGATAAAGATCTACCACTGTTCTTTTAAAATCTTCATTGTATCTCTTGTTCGTTTTTTTGTGTTCCATCCGGACTCATCTCCTCTTGTTTTCATTGTAAGGACTTAACTAAGAGGTGTCCATGAAACTATACTAACTCCAGGAATACAGTTAAAAAAGGGGAGATTTATTTTGTATCTACAATCAAATGGACAATACCAATATAGTCCTTATCATTATCAATATAATTACCCATATATGTGGGATAGTCGCCCTTTTTCTAATCAGGGTTCTGCACTTATGGCTAATTCTAGTATAACGGATATGGGTCAACATACTCTTGCAGACCTAAAAAGGGCTATAGAGCAAAAATTTAGGCAAAATGGTTTTTCCAATGTAGTGGTTACTAGATCAGAAGTTGCAGGAAACAAAGGCGGATGTAGAGTATCAATCATCCATCTTCACAGAACAGGAACGCAATATTGGCAAGTGGTAATGAGCTCTTGTCCAACTATTAATCAAGCTCGTGGAATGCTTAATGAAACTTTAACTATCCTCCGTTCCATCGTGTTTTTTGATTAACATACAAAGCTCCATACCGCTGGCCAAAGTCTACAGACTTCAGACTGGAATCAGGGTTCCGAAACATTTTTGTTCGACTACAAAGTAACAATAAAGTTTACGCCTGAATTTATTATTTGTTGAACAAGACCTTACATTGAGAGCATCCACCCAAAATAATGAATTCTAAACATTTCACAGAGAGGACCTTAGAGATGATGGATGAACTATGTATATCGATAGCCCTACATAGTTCATTAACATAGATCGGAGCTAGGTGAGAGAGTATGATGTCTTCTTACAACAATCTTGAAGAGTCGATGAAAGATATATCAAAGTAAAAAGTCAATATCTCTTTATCGTAGTCGATCCGAAGAAGATACAATTGGTTTTTAAAACAAAAAGGATACAGAACCGACTTTTTCAGTGCCCTCCTGATGAGGGGCCATCGACTTCTGGAAGAAAAATTTCTTACCTAGCATTATGTAACGTAACACTAACGTCCTCAAGATTTCTCATGCTCGACGAAAACGTCGTTCAAGAGGCTTCAGCCGAACTGTTTTGTTTTCTTACTGCTAATAAACCTTTATTGATTCTTTAATTACATTCGAAGTTATTGATATAGATCCTTACTTTTGCCTGTTTAGATTTCTTAAAAGTTAAGCTTGCCCTCCTGCAGATTTGAGGGCAGACACATTTTCAATTTTATTAGAGAACAAGCGGTTATACAAAGGGTCTTCACGGAAACTAAAACAATATGCTTACTGTTCTGGAACAATCGTCAAGATCTTTACATGTGGAACATAAACGGAAAAATCCTAGAGGACAAGATAGGCATAAGCTTGGACCTTTTACCACAGCGCTTCTCCTGAGCAAGGCAACTTGTTCTAATGTAGAAAGCACACCGAGTACCTTTTTTGACCTACAGATTAGAATAGAGTAAGGCGTAAGTTCGCTTCATTTGATGAAATGGAGGCTGCACAATCTCTTAAAGCAATTGGTGCTATCTTTCCCTTAGTGGAGTAGCACCATCAGTTTTCCAAAAATGGTGGGGTGACCTAGTAAATCCGACTGGAAATACCAACCATTTTTTTAGTATACGTATAAGTTAACAGAACTTAAGGCGTGCTTTTTGTACGAATCAATGGAGTTTCCCACTTACATACGTAAGTCATTGCATGTTTTTGACTAAGTTGCATTGGTGTGGTGCTCGTCATCAACTGATGCGAGCAATCGTCCTGCATCATCCTCTCGCCACCAGTAACTGGCTTGTTTTGGTATCATCAACTTTATCAGACCCACTGAGTTACTTATTCTTAGTTTTCAGGTGGCACCTGCAACGGACGGTGTCAACCGTCTTCGGTACCAACGGAACCACAGCATAAGGACTCTATAATGATGTTAAACTTGAGATTTGTCGTGCGATAATCAAGATAGAAGAATCCTTCTGGCTTATTTTCTAATACATGTACTCTATTTGGATCCGTGGTTCTCACTTTAATCTCCTTTTCTTCCAACGTTCTGCGGCTACTGCGACTGCCAACCGATACTGGTTATTAGCATTTGGAGTGCTACAGTCGTGATGCTCTACTTTGCCTTGTCATCGGTTTCTGAACAAATCATAAGCCGGCCAATCTTTGATGCGCCCAATAATCGTCCACACCAGGTTGTCAAGGTCGGTGCGCATTCTTTCCAATTGTGTGTCGTTACGAGAGTTGACTAACACGGCCCAACAATATCCGTGATGTGCCCGCACAACGATAGAAGTCGAACCTGGTATGTCTCCGTCATGAAAATAATTACCTGAAGGATGAATGGCCCATCCCTTTGCGTAATTTGAAGGGCTTCCATCTATTCTTGGTGCAGTCGTGGTTGTATACATTGTCGCTAGGGATCCTCTGTTCAGGATGTCCGGCTTAGAGGCGAAACGATCCACGCGAACGAGGAAACGAACGAGATCCGTTGCAGACGCAATCCAACCTCCATGTGCGTCCATGCGAGAAACCCGGATCGTGTAAGGATTCCATCTGCTTTGGGGGTAATATACAACTTCGTTCGTTCGACGATCCGCGAGAGTGTCACCGGCAATATGCATATCCGTAATACCGCAGGGCGCGAGGACGTGCTGTCGAACATAGTCAGCATAGGGCATACCTGAAACGCGTTCAATCACTCGGCCGAGCAGCAAGTAACCAAAGTTGAGATAATCGAAAGTCCGTCCCGGCACATAAGTCAATGGTGCGTTATCGTCATCAATCATCCTTGTGATAAGCTCGTCTTGATTTAAGTTGAAATGGCTAAACATCGGATCCTGTTTTTGCGCCCAGCCGCTGGTATGTTCTAGAAGATGTTGTACCGTTATTTGGTGGATATTTTTGCTATATGGCTGTTTCCCGTAAGTGGTACCGAGGATAGAGTTTGGACCAAACACTCTATCGCCAAGATTTAGCCGTCCAGCTTCGATCAATTTAAACACCGCTACCGAAGTAATCGGTTTCGAGACGCTGGCTATTCTAAAGAGGTGATTGGTTCTAACTGGTTCGTTGGTTGCCTGATTGGCAAGGCCAAATCCTTGAGCGAAAACTAATCGCTCTTGGTAGGTGAGAGCTAGGGATACTCCTGGGATCCTGTGATTGTTCATGAAGGTCGTCACAGTCTGCTGGATGAACGCTAGGTCACTATCGGATAAGTAAGGCTTGTGCCATATTGCTGCATATCGCACTTCTCCGCGCAATGGATTTCCATTAACCTGAACAAGACGGAATCCTCTGGACAGCATGGAATTAAACTCAGCTTGATACTCAGCAGGACTCAGGCCGTGGCGGGCTGAACATGTGAGAGCTGGTCCTTTGATCCAAATCGCCGCATAATAGTTTTGGTTGGCAACCTCGTATCCACTTACGCGCCACAGTATAAATCCTTGGTTGCTCCAGTGGTTGAACTCAGCCTGGTACTGAGCAGAGCTTAGGCCATGGCGAGCGACCCAATTGACGATTGGAGATTTATCCCAAATTACTGCGAATCGAGGCTGACCAGCTACGGTATACCCGCACAGGTCTATTAGTCGAAACCCTTGCGAAATAAGGTTGTTAAATTCGGCTTGATATTGATCCGCGGTCAAGCCATGGTGAGCGCGCCACTCCGGACCGGTCGTTTTTTCCCAGAGGGATGCGTAGCGATCTCTGCCGGCTACTTCATAACCGCTGACGCGTACTGGACGGTATCCTTGAGCAGTCATGGTCCTAAATAAGGCTTGATGATCCGCGGAGGATAGTCCGTGCCGAGCCTGCCACTCCGGACCTGGCGACTGTTCCCAGACAGCAGCATAACGATCGACTCCACCTACTCCGTAACCACTAATATCGATGAGTCGATATCCTTGGGATACTAGTGAGTTGTATTCAGCTTGAAATTGGGGGGATGTAAGTCCGTGCCGGACCTGCCATGCATATGCCATAAAACACACTCCTCGTAACATTGTCTGATAAAATAAAGTATTAGAGTAAGTGATGCGGGTATCTGGGTTGGAAATAGGTTGGCTTATAATTACGTTTATTTTCAATAGTTATAATTATGCTTTATTACTCTGGAGCTAGTATAGCTATATGAAAAAATTTATTCTATTATTTTTGCTTATTGGAACAGTAGGAGTATATTTTTACATGAAGGAAAGTGCTAATGGAAATAATTCGAATTACTTAACGAGTACCAAGGAGACAACCATTTCTCCAATTAAGAAAGAAAAGAAAGAGGTAGAAGAAATAACTAAGGATTACTATGATGCTCTTATTGCAGATAGATACAATGACGCAGCGTCCTTTATAAGCTCACATAAAACGAAAGAAACTCTATCAAGAAGGATACAAACCGAGATGAGTAAAGCAAACTCCAAGATTAAATCTTATAAAGTCAACGGTATTACTCCATTAAAGAATAATCTATATAAAGCGTCTGTTACTCTTACTTATCTCAGAGAGAATCAACATGTAAAATCAGAAGAAATTCTCCTAGTAGAAAAGAAAAATGAAAAGAATTGGGAAATAAAAGAAGACAATATCTTAGAAAATACAAAGCTTGATTACAAAATTACAACGGATGATAGCTCAATTCATATAGGAACCATTGAAAAACAGGAAGATACCACTGGCCATTATTTAGCTATTACGCTATTGAACAAGAACAATACTCAATATATTAAGGTAGGGGATAAAAAAGCTCCATATGCGGTCATTAGGAGCAAACCTATACCAGTTCAAAGATTAATGATTCCTCCTAATCAAAGTGCTCTAATATTAATACCGCTTAAGGAGAAAGTTACACCAGATGATCTAGAACTAATGGAATTCTATAGAAGTAAGGCTGAAGGGGTACCGATAAATAAAATAAACATCTCCATATCGTTAATAGGGGTACCGCCAACATTTTAACGCTAAAAAATATACGCTAAGCCCTCACACATGAACGGCATGGCGTTTTTTCTTACTCTAAGCAGGACCGGGGCGTGGTACCCGGACCATAGATCATTCATCCCCCTGTAGTCTAAGTGGCCGCAATGAATTAAGAGAAGTATTCTGCCTGAAATTGAATGTGTATTCGCCCAAAAAGTTGAAATGCTCCCACCCAAGGGGCGAAATATGATGTAGAAGTTCATCCTGAATCTTGTCTTGCTTTTTTCGATATTCTATTGTTTGCAGCAGATATACAGTATTCCAGACACTAATCGCATTGATGATAATGTTCAATGCGCTAGCGCGTTGGAGCTGATCTTGCAAAGCACGATCTCGTAGTTCGCCATGTTTACCAAAAAAAATTGCCCTGGCCAATGCATACATGGCCTCTCCTTTATACCTTTCAAGTGAGGCACTAGGGCGAAGAATAACCGGGGATATAACTATCGGGAGGTTAGCTTAGGAAGTGAATCACATTTATCAAAGTTAATGTACTTGTTAAAATAACCACACAATCATATAATTGTGTGAAAAAAGGATGTAAAGCGATGCCTGTAAATTCATTTGAAAATTATCCGATGAGCTGGAAACCTGTCATAGATAGAACGCTGAAACCGCTATATCTAACGTTAGCTAATCAACTTGAAGAAGACATTATAACCGGTTCTTTACTTCCAGGAACAAAATTACCTCCGCAAAGAGAACTAGCGGATTTTTTGGATATCAATGTGAGCACTGTATCGAAGGCTTTTAAAGTATGTGAATTGAAAGGTTTATTAAGTGCAACAGTAGGCAGTGGCACGTTTGTTTCCTTTGATGCATTATCCAATTCCTATTTGCTTAGCACCGACAAGCAAAAGAATGTCATTGAAATGGGGGCAACCGTTCCGGAATCTAATTCTTATGAGCCGCTAATGTTACAACTTAAAAACATGGTGAATGAATCGGACTTTGGAAAATGGTTCAGTTATAGTAGACCGGATGATATGCTTTGGCAGAAGGACGCAGCTTTAAGACTTATGAGTAAGGGCGGTTATAGTGCGGATGCTGACAGCATCTTATTTGCTAACGGTGGGCAAAACGCTATAACAGCAGTTCTAGCTAGCCTTTGCAAACATGGTGATAAAATTGGTACGAATCCCCATACTTACTCTGGTATAAAAACAACAGCCGCTATGCTAGGTATTCAATTAGTACCCATCAAAAACAAAGACGGAGAAATGAGCGAAGAAGCACTTACTTATGCTTGTAAAAATGAGAATTTAAAAGGCATATATCTTATACCGGATTATCATAATCCGACTACTGACAGAATGTCGCTTGCTCGCAGGAAAGCTATTGCAAGAGTGGCAAAAGAACATAATATTTTCATCATTGAGGATGCTACTTACCATCTATTGTGCAAGGAGTCTATACAGGCTATAGCCACATTTGCCCCAGAACAAACAATTTATATAGCTAGCTTATCGAAAGCCGTTGCACCAGGACTTAGAATTGCTTATGTATCCGCGCCTGAACTATATAAAAAGTCGCTTTCCAATGCACTTTACAACATGAATATTTCCGTTTCACCATTGTTAGCAGAACTTGCTGCTCGAATCATTGTCTCCAATAATCTCGATACGATTATTGAAAACAATCGAAAAAACACAGTTTATCGAAACCAATTAGTAAGTGAATACTTATCAGACTATGTTTGTCACGATGATGAAACAGGTATTTTTCGCTGGTTACAGCTACCAACCAATATTACTGGAGCAGATTTTGAAGCCCTCGCCTTAGAGCATGGTATCCAGGTATATGCTGCCGAACGATTTACGGTTGGGAACAGTATTCCTGAAAAAGCAGTTCGTCTATCCATTTGTGCTCCAAAAACGGATGAAGAATTAGAGAAAGGCTTAATGATATTACATCAACTTTTAAGTAGCCTTCATTAAATTGTTCGCCACACAATTATTTTATTGTGTGGTTTTTTAAAAGGGTGATAAGATAATACCAATCAAATTGGGGAGAATAGACGATGCTTAAGCAGACATATGAAATAAAGTGTCGTTTACATGCTTCTGGTACAAGTTATATTCTGATTACATTTTTCAAAGGAAAATAAAAACTTCTATTTCGAAAGGGGAGTAAATAATGAATCACCAAGTTCCATTCCAACAAGTAGATGTATTTACAGACATTCCATTCAAGGGCAATCCCGTTGCCGTGGTACTCAATGGCAATGAACTGTCAACGGAGCAGATGCAGGCTATCGCAAATTGGACGAACTTATCCGAAACCACCTTTGTATGCACGCCAATAGACCCACGGGCTGACTATAAATTGCGCATTTTTACCCCAAACAGTGAACTTCCTTTTGCAGGACATCCTACGATAGGGTCAGCTTTTGCTTTACTTAAACATGGTCTTAAACCAAAGACAGAAGGATGCTTGATGCAGGAATGTGGTAGCGGGTTAGTCTCTATTTTTATTGATGAGGATAAACTATTCCTTACGTTGCCTGAGCCACATGTAAAAAGCATACAATCTGCTGATGCGGCTAAACTAGCAAGTGCTTTGGGGGTAGATTCCAATAGTATTAAAGCAAGTGCAACGATTGATGTAGGAGCAGTATGGATGACTTTACAACTATCTAATGCAGATGAAGTACGAAGCTTGCGTCCCGATATGGCGAAACTCGCTACATTAATTCCATCAGGTGTAACAGGTGTCACCGTATTTGGACTAACTTCTGAAAATACAGAATCTAATCTTGAGGTGCGTTCATTTGCCCCAACCGAGGGAGTAGATGAAGATCCAGTGTGTGGTAGCGGTAACGGTTGCGTAGCAACACTTGTAAAAGAGCTTGAACTTATTGGAAAGCCGAATTACGTTGCTAGTCAGGGTCATTGTGTAGGACGAAACGGCAGGGTAGAAGTTCGATTTACGGATAACGGTAAAATCTTAATCGGCGGTCATGCTGTAACTTGTATCGAAGGTACACTAAAAATATAGTGTGGACACTTAATGAACGGGCAGGATTGCGTAATTATCATAAGAAGGGCTTTTCAAGGGGCTATCGGTGTGAGAATATGAATCAAAGCTCAGTTACAATCAGGGAGGGGTAGAGTTGCTAGATATAGTTAAAGCAATAGAAGAATATCAACACCAACAAGTACGTGAACTATTTTAGAATATGTAGATTCTCTCGGTATCGATTTAAGTTTTCAAAATATCGAAAGTGAATTGCAAAATATACCGGGGGAATACGCGTCTCCTGAAGGATGTATCCTTTTGGCTATGTATGATGAACAGCCAGCAGGATGTGTCGCTTTAAGAAAGATAGATGAAAAAACTTGTGAAATGAAAAGGTTGCATGTAAAACCAGACTTTAAGGGAAAAGGAATAGGAAGGGATTTAGCTTCGGCAATAATTGAGGAAGCTAAAAATATCGGGTATCGTTATATTAGATTAGATACTCTTCCTACAATGAAACCGGCGATTTCACTCTACCATTCGCTAGGATTTTATAAATATGGAGCTAAAGTTTTAAGTAAATTAGCAATTAAAATCCCATATGAAAAAAATATTGAGCAAAGTTTCAGACTGGGCTACTGGAGTTGGATTCGTCACTTTAATAGCAGGAAAAACAATGGATGGATATATTCAATTTAATCAATATAGAAAAAGTGGGAAAGAACTCTATCAATATCGCTTCCAAGATACTTCAGTTTATTTTAAACTTTTCAATTTTAAACCGTTCGATCATCAGTTTAATGATGTAGGAGATTGGTTTTTTGCTGAAAAACCATATTTTAATGTTGCACAAAAGACGAGTAAAATACTAGGAGTAAATACCATGTCATTTGGCATGGTATTTACTTTCTTTCATATGAAAGAACAGAAAGGTGTTATCTAAAATATGAATATGATGTCCAGAATAGTGCTTATGGTTCTGTTGGCTATTAGTGTAATTGGAATTTCATATGGTATCTTGTCGAACCAATTTCTTATTAAGTCTGATTCTTTTTTATTGAATGTATTCTTTATAATCACAGCTCTATTATCAATGAGCAGTTACTATAAAAGAAAGGAAAAAATTCTAGCTTTTCTTATGCTTTGCATTTTTATTTTATTAAGCTATACCTTTTTATTTTTGTAAATGATAAATTGTTATAGTTCAGTTACTATTCAAACAAAAAAGCCCCAAATTATTGAGGGCCCTTTTTTTGTTCAATGAACATCTTTACCATTTATGTTGCTTTTTTCTGTTATTTGAGAGCTAATCCCTTGTTATTATACGTAAAGCTAGATAGAGCTTTATCAAGGTTACGTTTAGCAAAATAAGCACCTGTATAGATCAGCCCTTAATTGAATAACTAAGAATATTACTTAATTCTTCTTTAACTAACGCCCCCTTTAGTGTAAGTACATCTTTTCACATTTAATCTAAATCAAACTCAAACTTAAAACCTGCAAGTTTAGCTTATCAAATACGTTTCATGTAGTCCTTTTTCGTTGGGCACATGAAACTGGACATATTTTAAAGAATCCAGTTGCAACAATATATTATGTCTTCTAGTTTGAATACCCTCTTTTTAACTTTAGTAATGAAAATAAGCCAAAACTATGCAACTCTGTATAAAAAGCTGCATAATATCGGCTCTAAGGATTTTATACGTTATAGAAGATTAACTTTTCGTTACATTAACAGAGCCTTTCTAATTAAAAATTATAGGAAAAGTAAATGTAACGAAAGCTGCCCAAAGTCCGTAGACCGGCAAATACTTAGTAACGGCATCTTGGATAGTTGAAGGTCCGGATTTGTTTTGTAGAAAACGCATATAGGAGAGCATAATCCAAATTAGATTTGCCCAGATAAGTATGTTTACTCCTAAAACAGCAAGTCTATTAGGCGTAATCCCATAAGAAGAAAGTCTGAACACAATGGCTGACAAAGCCACACTGTCAATGATAAGCGCAAGAACAATTAAGGCAAAATTTATATAATCTGAAATGTTCTTTTTCTCGTCTGAGTCGCTCTCGATAATGGAAAATATGGTAACGGCCAATACACCAAGGAGTATTCCGTTGAAGGCTATCAGGAAATTGCGGTCCAAGAATGGATTTTTTCCGACCCATATAACCGTTATAAGATAGATCAACAATGTGACCAGGACAAGAGGACTAAAAATTTTAGCTATATATGGTGTAATATTCTTAGCAAGTTTAAGATTCATTGATACCAGGTATGCAGCCACAATAGCGAGAGCGGCAGCACCAAATAAAACGACATTACTAAAATAGAAGTCTTCTATATCCAAGTCAACAAGGCTAAATAACTGCATGGTTAATGCTGCTAGTACCATTCCGCTAACTGCCATGCTGGCGTAGAGAATACAATATTCCAAATTAAATTTAATATAGGCTAATCTTGTACTGCCTTTTGAATATTCATTTCCTGTAAATGCAAGCCCTACCAATACCCATAAGAATATGGGAAGGTGTAAATAAGCAAGGATAATACTGTCTTTATAATTTAATGGCAGCATATTAAGATAAAACCCGGAAATTAGGAACAACGCTGCAAGGGAATAAATAACACTTTTTTTCGGAGTATTATTGTAAACAAAATAGGCAGCAATAAAGGGAATTATACCAAAAGCCAGGTTAATTGGAGCAATTGCTTCCTGTTCGACAAAATGGAAAATGACCCTGGTGCTTATCCCGGCCAGAATGGCTAAAATGCCCATGAATAAGAAACCTTTTTGAAGCAAGGAAGTTTTTTCTGTATTTGCCGTCTCCTTGAAATGCAATCTTTCATACCAAACACCAAGAACCTGAGAATCAGGATTTTGTTCCCATGCGTGTGAGAATGACTTTTTAAAAGCTTTCGGGTCTTTTCTATACATTCTCTCCAGCTCATGAGGGTTAACAATATTTTCAATAATCAAATTGTTAATATCCATAGTTATACCTCCCCTAATAATTGTTATATTAAGTTTCCTCCACAATGTTTAACTGTCTTCGTCACTTTTGTATTCTAAAATATCTCCTGGCTGACATTCTAAAGCCTTACAAATTGCCTCTAAAGTGGATAATCGAATCGCTTTTGCCTTTCCATTTTTCAATATAGAAAGGTTCGCCATTGTTATTCCAACCTTCTCCGAAAGTTCTGTTACGCTCATTTTCCTTTTTGCTAACATCACATCAATATTAATTATAATTGCCATTGTTATTCACCTCAGACCGTTAAATCATTTTCTGATTTGATATTAATTGCATCTTGTAAAAGTTTTTGGAGAACAGCCGCAAAGACTGCAATAACCATCGAAGCAAAAGGAACAACCAATCCGACAAAGATAACTCCTGGTGCGTCGTCTACTTCCGCAAAGATATAGAAGAGCGGCCAAACTAGCACATGCAAAATACTGATTGTGATGGCACAGTATTTGATTTTCTTTAAAGCTTTTACAGATAAATCGGAGAAAGCTTTATTTTTGTCAATATAGCATAAGAGTTTGAAAGCCTGATACAAAGCAAAGTAAAAAGGTATAGCCGATGCATCAAAAGCGATGAAAACGAGATATTTTATAAAAGCAAACTGTGGAAGCAATTTTGCTACAAGATTCGCCATCTCTGGCACCAAAAAGATGCACAGAGCAAGAACTGGGACTCCTAAAAGAATAACAGCTATTTTTAAAAACAACGTTATTACTTTTTCCATAAAAAGCACCTCACTTATTTATTCTGATTTTGATTTTAATATAAGTTTTATTGTTTTACAATAAATTTTTATTAATTTGAATAACATTTTTATTGTAGGTTTTTGTTTTAAGCAAAAATAAAAAGCATTCCTCATTCAAAGAAATGCTCTATAACTTTAAACCATTAAATTTATAACTTGTACAGCTAACCTGCCCGTTAGTTTAAGTGCAAACCTTCACAATCTCTTCTGTATTTCAAACACAAATATCCAATTTTCAATACGAGTCATTCTATTCAACAATCTGGCCCGATTGTTGAATAGAATGACTCGTATGTTAAAAAACTTTTTTATTTTTTAAATGACTCTATTATTTTTTAACTATACTATAATAATGAGAGGACAATATGTTCAATATATGTGCATATATCCTCTTTTTTGTACATAGTTGATTTGTTATATGGATATTAAAAAAGGTGTATAGTATGTCTATTATAATTATTAAAGAATTAAATATCGTTATTGTTGGAGGACGTAGCCCACAGCGGGAGAAGTAGTGAGGTCGTTAGACCGAGCGTCAAAAAGAATTGTTCTTGGAGATGAAGGTAATGAAGGTGCAAGAAGTAATTTTAGAGGATAACAGTAGGAGATACATGTTATTGGATGGTGAAGGTTTTCCTGTTCTTCCTGTGATGAAATATCTAAAGTAGCTAATAACACCGATTGATTGTCCAACACACTTGCAATGAAAGTGACCCCAATTAGATTGTTGATACCGGTCACTAAGTGAAGGAGCGTGCGATATGGCCGAACCAATTTGGATGGACAATCTTGGACATTAACCGTTCAAAGATCAACCACGATAGCAAAGTCTCCATTTCTGGAGGCTTTGTCTATATTAAGGAAGTCTTTGTAGATCGCGAAAATATCCGTAAACAGCAACATTGGAATATGGAAGACCATTTTCGATGTCTAGTATTGGCAAACATTAAGTATTGGTAAAATTAGTAGATTTTTATTAGCTTTTATTAATAGTGACGATGTCAGAGCAAGATTTTGAGGAGAGATTAGTTACTCTGGCAAAAGTTCAGGATCATGAAGGATACATGGTCAAATTAGAAAAAAATCAAGATAGCCGTATTTATTTGATGAAGCAAATTGTCCTGGGGTAGAAGTTGAAATCAGAAGCCACCAAGCATGCTGATGTTGAGAGTACGGAGTGTATTGCAGACGATAACGTGAGATGTCGTTATTTGAATAAAAGAGAGGGACAAGGCTAATGGAGCGTAAGAAGGTGGTTCGAACTGATATGATTAATGAATAGGACGAGAGAGTAAAGTACTGTATTTGATACGTTAAAAACTAAATCTCTAAATTGATCCGAAACAAATTTCTGGGTTCAGAAAACTCCGTCAACTTAAAGATATGCTGATCCTGATGAGGATTGTAAATGTGGAATGTCAAATAACAACAGGCCGAACATCTTCATTTCTGACCATCTGAAAGAGGTCATTCAAGAATTAACAAATTACCGTTACCCAGAAGGAGCAACTGGAGATAGAGCTGAGGTTCCACTTAAAGAAAATGACCACTCTATGGATGAATTGCGCTATCTGGTATGGAATAGCAAGGTATTCCACCAATTGCTTATTAGTAGATTTAATGATATACCTTGGAAGATTGCGGAGAAATAAACCATTGTGCCAATCGATGCCCTAAACAAGTTGATGAGAAACAACAGCCTAATGAAAATGTAAATCATGAAAATGATGAAAGTCCTATCAAAAAAGTAAATGTCTATGACGATCTGGAGCACGAAAAAAAAGAGAGTATGAAGCAGCTGATTCAATATGCTGTTGCAGCACAAGAAAGCCATATTCGAAGGAAACAGTCACTGATAAGTACGATCAATCATAAAACCATAGCAGTAGTGAGCCTTTATAATCGGGCAGGGTCCTCATTTGTGGTTAACAACTTAGCTATTGCATTGGGACAATTTGATTTACCCGTAGGTGTGTTAGAAGGAATTCAACCAATGCCCAAACTCTATACTTTTCTTGGTGGTAAGGAAAAAGAACCACCTGTCTGGAAGTGTTGGTATCATGAAGTAAAAAGTACGAGAAAAGTATGTAAGTATTGGGATCAAGAGTATATACTCCCTTTTATTCAGAAAGATATAAATTGGGTTTATGAAAATGTTAATTGGATTCCATTCATTCCACAAACCGCTAATAAATAGTATGCTCTTGGTGTTGCAGAATCTTTAACTCTATACTATACGGCTGATGAATTGCCCTTGTTATTCGTGGATCTTTCTCATGACATAGATTCTGGTTTTTCTAAACTTGTTCTAGAGGAAGCTGACGAGGTATGGATTGTGCTCGAACCAGACTTAATTCAGTTAGGGTTTATGAGTGACAGGCTAAAATATATTTCTAAATTAACCAGGACAACTCATCTATATACGATTATCAATAAGAGTCATCCTTACGTAGAACTAAAGAATTTAAAACATCAATTACAAAGGTTTGAGCAGTACGTTGATCCAGAACCACTATGTATCATCCCCTTTTCGGTGGAATTTCTAAAAGGTGGTACATTCAATCCTTTTGCATACTTAGATAAAACTGCACAGGAAATTCTTATTCAGCCATTTATTCCTCTAATTAAAAGGATGGTAAAAGAAAAATATGTAGAGAAATATATTTCAGCAATCGAGGGTAAAAGAGAAAAGAAACTACTTTTTAACAGATTTAGAATGTAATAATTGGAACCACTTTCTGTAATCATCTGTACTCAATTCATTTAAAGAAATTTATTCAAGATTTAGGGTTAGCTTCGGCCATCGTTCTGCTACCAACCAGACTGCATTCATTATCTGTCAGACTATGTATGTGTCCATATTAATTAAATAAAAAGGGAGGAGATATTTTTAACTAATCCATATCTTCTCCCTTTTTATTTGACGATTCTCAATCCTTCATGATGTGATTGATTATCCTGGAAAGAAGAATTACGCAAAAAATCTTAAGATATCAAAACAAATCCTAACTTGTTTTAAAGAATTTCTCTTCAACAGAGCACATTTCGGAAAAGGTTCAAAGGGAGATTGATACGATGTTAGAAATCGAGTCAGCTTCTGGAAAAGGTCATGAAGATATGGGGCATGGCAACATTGGGAATTCCTCCGAGATGAATCACTAATGCTACTTGTTTGCAGGATAGGATTTGAACAGAGTAATCGTATAGAAAGCCCTGTTTTTTAGTGTAAACTGAAACGTCCAGATGGAAATAATTAAAAATTTAGATTTCTCCATGGTTTCCACACATTTTTTATTTATAATTATTACGAATCAGAAAATGAAGTGGAGGTTCACGATAAATGAAAGGAAAATTAAAACTATTACTTGCGATCGGTGCGATAGGCATCGTGGTAGCAGGTTGTGCTAATTTTAGTGGTAAAGACGAGTTGGAAATGAATAGCACCCAGAAGACCACAGAGAGCCCTTCTAATTCCAATCAATCAGGTAACATTGTTCTCACAAAAGAAACACAAAGAGTGGATGGCAAAGAATTTACCATCACGGCACAAGCGAGCAATTTGAAGGTGTCTAATGAATTGACTTTGCCTGTCTGGACATTTAACAATTCTGTGCCCGGTCCAGAGATTCGTGTCAAAGTCGGAGATACGGTCAAGATTAACTTAAAAAATGAACTCGAGGAACCCGTCTCCATTCATTGGCACGGTTACCCAGTCCCCAACGATATGGATGGTATCCCAGGGGTCACGCAAGATGCTGTCGTTCCAGGCAAAACGTTTACGTATGAGTTTGAGGCTACTGTCGCAGGTACGTACTGGTATCATTCGCATCAAGATAGCGTTAATCAGCTCGATAAAGGGCTCTATGGTTCATTGATTGTGGAAGATCCAAATGATAGCTACGATCGGGATTACACGCTTGTACTTGACGAATGGATGAGTTCTGGCAGCATGGATATGGAAACCAATACGAATGATTCCAGCCAAACGAATAAAAGTATGGAAGGCATGGACCATAGCAAGATGAACATGGGCGACATGAGCGGTATGGATCACAGTCAAATGAACATGAGTGACATGGAAGCTATGAAAGGTCACGATATGAGCATGTATAATCTGTATACCATCAACGGGAAGACAGGCGGTGCCATTGATAAGCTAGTGGTTAAAGAAGGTGAGAAGGTGAGAATTCGCCTGATCAATGCGGGGTATCTCACGCATACGATGCATTTACATGGACATGAATTTAAAGTGGTTGCCTCCGATGGTCAACCTGTAAATAGCCCTGCTGTCATTACGGATCAAGGGATTGCCATCGCTCCAGGCGAGCGTTATGACATAGAGTTTACAGCGAACAATCCTGGTTCTTGGCTGTTTGAAGAGCATGGTAGAGAAGATAGAGTGAAAAACATGAGAGCTGTCATTGCATACGAAGGATCTACCGTACAGACTGATGAATCCAACGCATCTGAACAATTACCACAATTCAATCTCATGAAATACGGTAAACAAGCTGAGACCAAGTTCTCCTTGAATCAATCCTTTGATCAGGATGTTCTTCTGAATCTGAATACCGAAATGAAGGACGGAGAGATGGTTTATACCATAAACGGAAAGGTATTCCCAAATACCGATTCTATTAAGGTTGATAAAGGTAAAAAAGTAAAGGTCACCTTTGTGAACCAATCGAAGACCGATGATCATCCGATGCACCTACACGGACATTTCTTCCAAGTTTTAAGCAAAAACGGACAACCGCTTGATGGAGCACCTGTTATTAAGGATACCCTCAACGTGAAGCCAGGAGAAAAATATGTGATCGCATTTGAAGCGGATAATCCAGGAGATTGGATGTTCCATTGTCACGATCTGCATCACGCGTCTGCAGGTATGGTTACGGATGTAAAGTATAATGATTATCAGAGCAACTATACCCCTGACCCGAGTGTTGACAATAAACCAGAATAACATGAATAAACTCCTTGGGTGTTTCGTACACCTTCAGGAGTTTTTCTTTTTATAAATTATTTAAGGCGCAGCAACTGATGTGCACGATTACGGTACTTAAGGATATCAAGATAGCCCCAACCTCAGGGTTAAGGACGATTCCAAATGGAAACAGAATTCCTGCAGCATGTGGAAAGCAACGATATTATAGCCCGTTGCCCACCAGAGGTTCTGCATCACTTTTCGATAAGTTGCTTTTTCCAATGCTAGCACATCATTGTCACCATCACCGTCGTTCGTAAACCCTCTTACTTTTGGATCTGCTCAATTTTATCTGACTTTTGATGAGGGAGAACTTCGTCGAAGATTTCATCGCAACCTGTCGTCTACGAGGGTACAGACGACCATTTTGCCTTCCACTGACCATTGATTGAAGCGTTCTTTATCGAAGGATAGCTACTTTTCCTTCACAAACACAGGACTTACCCAAGAAATAAGGTTTAAGAGGTTGCCCTAATGGTATAGAAGCACCGTAGGGGCAATCGGCAATCCCTTTTTCTTTCGTCGATTCCAGCCCAGAGATCTGGTTTGCGTTGTAATCTGATTTCAGACACATCGATCCTCCATGGTTTCCACACATTCTTGATCTACAATACAAATATACAAAGCTTTGTTGGATATGGAGGAGTTAAAGATGGATTGGACATGGTTATTACTACTCGCGTGCCCCCTCATGATGTTTGTGATGATGTTTGGTATGCGTGGAGGTCACGGACATGATAATCACGGGAAAGGGACTCCTGATGATATGCAAAGGATGCAGAGAGAGATAGATGAATTAAAGGCACAGAATGAGAGAATGAGAGATACAGATGAGTTTGGTCACCAAAAGGAGGAATGAACGTTGAATTGTTGCGGAAATCATAATCAAGGAAACAATAATCCGAAGCATGCTTCACATGATGGACACGGTTCAAACACACACAATTGGATGATGACACTATGCTGTGTGCTTCCCATTGCACTTGTTGTCCTTATTGTCTTGATTAATGTGTATCGAGGCGAACCAACGAACTATCTACTTAGTGGAATCCTATTGATTTGCCCACTTTCTAATATGATTCTTATGCCACTCATGAACAAGATAAATAATCGGAAACCATCAAATTAACGGGTAAATTGCCATTTGCTTAAGAATGATGCTGACAACATTTCGTTTGTAGGGATAGAAGGAGGTCCAGAAATGAAAAAGGTAATCTGGCTTTTCGTGATCTCGATTCCCATTATCCCGATAGAAATAGGGATTCTTATCAATTTCGAGTCTATGGAGCATTTTACCTATACGCTATTAGGTTCTTCAGGACCTTCTACCGAGACTCCAAGTGGAATGGTGAGGAAAAGCTATAGTGATAAAATGGGAAGAACTAAAAAAGACCACACTTGCCTTCTAATAGGCACAAAAAAATCACAACGTAAAAGGGATTGAAACCATTGGATTGGTCGTGGTTAATTGCACTTATGTGCTCATTGATGATGCTGCCGATGATTTTATTAATGATGAAGGAGAATAAATCGGAGCAGTCGGCATCTGATGAGCAGCAGACAAAGATGAAAATGGAACTCGAAATGTTGAAAGATCAAAACAATACCATGAGTAAAATCTTAGAACAGGTCAAGCAAAAGAGAGTTATCGAGATAATAAACGTTACACGTTGAATGGATGGTTGTATCATTTACATTTGGGATAGAATTTACACATAAAGAAGGTGATTACAATGGCGAAGATTCAGGTGCTTGTGGTTGATGATGAATGGAATATGCGGAATCTGCTTCGCATTTATCTGCTGAAAGAGGGCTTTAAGGTCAAGGAGGCTTCGTCTGGTTATGAGGCGTTGTCGATGATGAAGCAGCATACGTTTGATCTTCTGATATTGGATGTGATGATGCCAGGTATGGATGGTTGGCAGGTTTGTAAAACCATTCGGGAAACCGAAACCATGCCGATCCTCATGCTTACAGCCCGTTCGGAAACCAAGGATAAAGTACATGGGCTTGGCATTGGAGCCGATGATTACTTGACGAAACCTTTTGAACCTGAGGAATTGTTGGCACGTGTATTTTCGTTGTTAAGACGCTCTATGATCAATCAAGCACAAAGGCTTCAAGAAACGCTCATGGTATTTCAACATCTTAAAATACATGCAGAAGCTCGTGAAGTTCATATTCATGAAGTAAGCATTGATTTTACACCGAAAGAGTTTGATTTGCTTCTCTATCTAGCAAAAAATAGTCAGCGCACGTTTACTCGAGAAGAATTGGTTGAACGATTATGGGGGTATGAGTATACGGGTGATACTCGTGTCGTGGATACCCACATCAAGAATATTCGCGAAAAGTTACAACGCGCAGGACTTGGCTATGATCCTATTCAAACCGTTTGGGGAGTAGGCTATAAATTTTCAGCACAGGGAGGAGAAGGATGAGACGCAATCGGATTGGGATGAAATTAGGATCAGTCATCGCTGCGATTTTTTTTATCGTTCTCCTCTTTCTTGGCATAAGCCTTTATCAGATGTTTTCAAACTTTTATCACACGGAAATGAGAACAGAGGTTACAGAGATGACCTCTCATTTCACTACCATGGCGGAGACTACGGAAACCTCTTCGGAGGAAATGATCCTGACTTTCGCAGACTTTTCAAATGTAAGCATGTTTTATATCGATGCAACAGGTGAGATTACGCTTCATTCAGGCGGCCACAACGCTGCGGATCGGTCGTTTATCCGGCCAAAAGATCTAAAACAAATTTTTTCAGGAAAGACCATTAACTTAGAACATGAAGATCTATTAGGCAATCGCTATATGGTGATTGGTCAACCGATCTATCAAGATAATCAGATATCTTCTGCCATTTATGTGATGGCATCTACGCAAAGCATGGATAAATCTCTTGCTGCGGTGCGAAATCTGTTGATCCTCTCAGGCGTCGGAGCTTTCTTGCTTGCGATGGGGATCACTTGGATTATGGCATTACTCTTTTCACGACCGCTTATCTTGATGCAACAAGCGACGAAGAAAATTGCTATAGGAGAGTTAGAAACCCGACTAGACATCCATAGTAAAGATGAAATCGGTGATCTGGCAGCAGCGATCAATAATTTAGCCGCTGACCTGCAGCGGTATCGAGATACACGACAAGAGTTTTTCGCAAATATCTCTCATGAGCTACGAACACCAATCACTTACTTGGAAGGTTATGCGAAGGTCGTGAAGAACCGTTTGTATACGACCGAGGAAGAGAAAGATCGCTACCTGGACATTATTTATCAAGAAGGTGTACGTATTCAGCACTTGGTGGATGATTTATTTGAACTCGCCAAGATGGAAGAAGGAAAGGTCAGTCTGTCCATGGAATGGGTGGACTTGAAGGATGTTGTAGATCAAGCAGTACAGACGGTTTCGCTGAAAGCGAAGGAAAAAGGTTTAGAACTCGTTGTTCATCCCTCTGAATCTGTTCCGTTGATTCGTGGCGACGGAATGCGCATGGAGCAAATTATTCTCAATCTGTTGGAGAATGCGGTCCGTTATACCGAAAAAGGTCATATTGATGTTCATCTTCATTGTACATCTAGCACGCTCTCTCTTTCGATAGAGGACACAGGCATTGGGATACCTGAGGATGAGCGCCCTTATATCTTTGACCGCTTCTATCGGGTAGAGAAGTCAAGATCACGGCAAACGGGCGGTACGGGGCTCGGCTTGTCGATCGTGAAGAAATTAGTCGAACTGCAAGGTGGCTCCATTGAGGTTAGAAGTAAGAGGGGCATTGGGACTAGTTTTACGGTTCAATTCGTTCTCCCGACGATGCAGGAGGAATAAACATGAAAAAATCGGACTGGCTCATTGCCTTGTTTTTTATGGCAATTGGATTGATGTGTTTAACTGTTTCAGCTTCTTATTATCGAACCGACTCGTTTTCGAGTGGATTCCGTATTTTCAATTCAGCGTGTATTTGGATGGCGATTATGGGTATAATCATTTATCTCATATATCGATTTGTTCGGTTCAAACAAGGGAAAGGAAAGAAAGGGTGACTTCGGTGTGGAGTCACTTTTTTTGTTATTCAGAAAATAAAAGTTTCACTCTATTTTCTTTGAGTAACCTTAAGAAACGCCTCTGTCTAACAACTGCGAAGCCATTTTCTCTTGGCTCTACACATTTTCTTCATCGTTTCTATATATTTTTTCTCTACAATAAACCTATCTTATGGAGAAGGGAGATTTGAAGAAAATTATATTATCCGTTGTCATCATTGCTGCTCTACTTGGCTCTTATCTTATTCAGGCAGTACATATGCTGTTAGTGATGTGACACTGAGCGCTTCTGTTGATAAGGTCGTTGGGACTCCATATCTATGGGGAGGAACAACTATAAAAGGATTTGACTGGTTCAGGGTTCATCCAGTACATATTTAAAGACTTAGGAGTGAAACTGCCTCAAACCACGAAGGAACAAGTAAAAGTCAGAAACAAGGTGGAGAAAAAAAACTTCGTGCAGGCGATTTAGTCTTCTTTAACACCGAAGGTAAAGGGATTTAACATCCCAGGGATCTATATGGGCGATGGAATGTTTGGACACACTTCTGTAGGTAAAGGCGCAGAGGTCAGTAAATTTTCAGAGTCTTATTATGCGAAACGCTATGTCACAGCTCGCCGTGTACTATCTGATTAACATTATCTAAAATCCATAGCTAACCCTTGAAGTAACTTCATAGATTTGAAAGATAGGGAGGGAGATTTTTTTGAAAAAATCAGTTTATTGGATAAAGGCTTCGGTATTATCTATCATTGTTGTCGCATGTGCTATTCTCATTTCGTTTTACTTGCAAAAGGATGAACCTATCAATGAAGTACAGGCGAATCCACCTGAAGCCATTACATCTTTAGTAGAGGAACGGTTTGGAGTAGAGAAAGACTGGCAGCAAAACGGTAAAGAGAATCTCTACACCACCAAATTACTTGAAGGAGAATTAGCTTGGGAGAGCATAGGTGTGATTCAAACCGATACGGACTGTGAGGCAGATGAGAAGCGAATCAGCCAATGCCATAATCAGATCGAGCTAGATAGTGGTCAAACCATCACTGTTATAAACATCCATAACATGATGAATTACGCTTGCTTTAATCCAGGCGAAAAGGTCAAGATCATTCCATCAGAAGACGGAAAGTGGATGACTCTAAGTAAGATACCATCTTAAACGCCATGGAAAGGAAGGGAGGAAAACATCATGAAAACCAAAATCATCGCAATCGTAGGGGCTAAGGTTCTGACACGTGGTATTGGAACGGCTCCTTATGCTTGTGGATGTAGGCCCTTCTACCTTCAGAGACATGCTTCCATTCATGAAAGAAATGCATCCGAATCTTTATGATTCCCATTTGCATCTACATTATTTTAATGCAAGTAAAGAAATCGGTATTAATAATCATCACTTGTATCTCGACTAAGTAAACTAAAGGCTATAGAAATAAAAAATAGGTTTCGTGTAATAAAGAAATAGAGTTATAATAAAAGTATATATACTTGATTGTTTTAGTTTCGTTCCTATTGGAATGAGTTTTAAAGGACAGAAAAAATCCATTTTTGGAAACGGTTATTTTTGGCCGTATTTCTAAGAATGGATTTTTTCTGTCCTTTTTTCATTTTAGAAAGGACTGATAAAAATGAAGAAAGTATTAGAGGGAGCAGCCTTTACCTTTTGGACACTATTGGATTTGTGTGAGAAGTATGTAAACTGGGTATCTTCGCCTATAAAGATTTCTTCATTACTACGAAGTGTAATCGTCATCTTATTAAGTTTCTATATGCTATTTTCTTGTAATCCATTTACATGGGCAATTCGGGATGTTACAGAAGCAAAAAAAGAGTTGTTAATTATTTGTACTAGTTTGAATCTGTTGCTGCTTTTTATCACGAGAACAATTTCTGGACTGTATTGCAACATAAAAAGCTGATATATAAGGGGTAGAACTATGAGAGATCAATTGTCAGTAGAGGATGTCAAAATGAATGTGGATATTTTAGATGTCATTCAAGAGTATGTAATTTTACGAAAAAGTGGGCGGAATTATGTAGGGTTATGCCCGTTTCATTCAGAAAAAACAGGTTCATTCAATGTTAATCAACAAGAACAATTTTTTAAATGTTTTGGTTGTGGAGAAGGTGGAGATGTTTTTACGTTCCTAATGAAAATAACATCAGAGCCATTTGCAGTAGTTTTAAAGATGTTACGTGAACGACAAGAGAATGGAATAAAAAGAGTAACAGAAGGATCAATAAAGAAGAGTACAAAAAAATTACCTGATAAAGAGCTTCATCAGATATCAACTTCCTTGGCTCAAAACCTAGTACTTTTAGATAAACACAAAACTCATTTAATGTCTCCAAACAGAGGTATGTCTGAAAAGGAGATTGAAATTCGTGGCTTATCGTTCGTTTCCTGATAAACCATGGCAGCCTTTTTCTAAAATGAAGAAAATGAACTATGAGGGGTTTCCAGGTGCTTATCTGGTTCAAGTAGAAAGGGATGGGAAACTGCATGAGTATTGGAGTTTAAGTAAATATCCAGGAGGTGGTATCCTCATCCCATTTTTCAATGAATATGGATATATTGTTGGTTGGCAAATAAGATTAGACGAGATACCTAAAAAAGCAGCAATAAAAACAGATTACCGAGACAAATTCAGCGCATATATAGAAAATAATGAGATGAAAGTCACATGGTTAAATAAAATCATAGCAGCTTTCCCGATTAACGAACTAAGGAAGAATGAATACAAAAGTATCATTACAATGATGGGAGGAAATGAAAAAACGACAATTGGTCAAGTAAGTATAACGGATGGTAATAAATACTTGTGGTTGACAAGCGGTAATAAATATAAAGGGACGGAGGCGGGGAATCCTTTGCCCGTACACGTTTCAGTTCCGTGTGAGTGGCAACAGAAAAGAACACCAGGTGTTTTATTACAAAGGGCACAACGGGCATGGATAACAGAGGGTCCTTTTAAATCTGATATATCTTCAGAAAGAATTGGAGAAGTATTTTTAGGAGTCCCAGGTATTCAATCTTGGAAATATTGTATGGAGATCATAAATAACATGGGAATAGAGGAAATTGTTTTAGCATTTGATATGGATATTGCCGATTATAAAAAGGAAGAATTACGAAACTCTATTAAAAACTTCAAAGAAGAATTGTATAAGTTGTTTCAAATTAAGAAATGTGAGGTAGCTTTGTGGAATAAGGAACAGCATGGAAAAGGAATAGACGACATTTTAATTAGAGGATTTTATCCAGAAGTCAGGACACTATTTGAACGATAGATTTTATTACGTTGTGGAGGTTCAGGAAGAAGCTATGAGAACATCTGAATGAATAGAGAATTATTACTTTCTAAAACTAAACTCTTTTCTAAATAAAGGAATAAGATGACTAATTACAGAAATATTCTAAAGGCTTTCAATTATGTAGGATTGAATCCCCTTTCCTACTTTTTTACCCCTGCTGATTGAGGCGGGGGTTTTTTTATTTTTTTAAATCCTGCTTTGAGTTCTTACCAGCAAAACATCATGGGGTAAAGCACAGATTAGTCCAAGGCTGATCGGATTACCCAGTAATGTAGATACCATGATCGACAAAGGGCTTTGATTGCTAACTGGATAAGTGGCTTGGCACAGCTCTGGTGGTCGAGAAGTCGTGGTCAAATAATCGCCAGGGTGAACAGCAAGAACTTTCTACGTAGTCTTAGAAAGGGGCAGGATAACTGCGGAAATGGTCTTACAGCTCTAACTGATTGCCGAGGCTAAATTGAACAAATTTGCATTAGAGTATTATACAATTTTTTAAAATATAGAAGTGAGGCAAAAAGTTAAACTCGAACAGTCAAAAAACCAGTAGATAGACAGTATCTTTTATTTATAAATAATGTATTACTTATAGGACAAGGATTATACAAACTTTTTCTATAGATTGACCAAGTAATGTTACTATCTTAACACGTTTTATCAATTCTAAAGCTCAAGACCTACCTAGACTAAATTGTATATAGGATAGGGGTGTAGTTGTTTGTAGAGTGAAGTTTTACTTCAAATTTGTAGATGTTTTTTACTCTACTAATGTTATAATACGCCAATTTTAAGGTAAGGTACTTTTTGTACAAGAAAATTCCTTATGCCTAGAATATCTTGATACTAAAAGCGAGGTGTGAATAGTGAAAGAACTACACGATATAAAAAGAATATGGGACGAAGTTGCAAATACCGATCTTGAAGAGTTTACTAGGAAAAATCCAATATACATGAAGAGTTCAAATGGTATTTCCTCTTCATCGTTTACGTTTTGTTGGACATTTATACGTGGAAAAACAGGAGCAACGGGACCCACGGGAGGAACAGGAGCAACGGGGCCTACCGGAGAAACAGGAGCAACGGGACCCACTGGAGAAACAGGAGTAACGGGGCCTACCGGAGAAACAGGAGCCACGGGACCTGCTGGAGCAACGGGAGCAACAGGATCTGCTGGAGAAACAGGGGCAACGGGACCTACCGGAGAAACAGGGGCAACGGGACCTACCGGAGAAACAGGAGCAACGGGACCTATTGGAGCAACAGGAAATACAGGGCCAATGGGGGAAACTGGGCCAACAGGAGCCACGGGAGCCACGGGATCTACGGGACCTACTGGTGCGACAGGAGAGACAGGAGCAACGGGTGCCACAGGAATAACAGGAGTTAAAGGCCCTTGTGGACCAACGGGAGCAACAGGTTTAACTGGAGCAACAGGTACAAATATAAGCGCCAATTCCATGACTGCTACTTTAACACCCCCTACTAGTCTTTTTGTTATCTTTGTACCGCCGGAAGGGATAAATCTCCCTTTGCCTAACAATCAAAAGTTAGATGGTTTTATCGCTGTGGATGAGAACAGAGCTTTCATAGTTCCAGAAGATGGACGTTATACACTCAGATATAGCATCACCACAATCGATTCTTTTACTCTTATTACCAGATTATTAAGGAATAACACAGTTGAAATTAATGCCTCTAAAAGTGGAGGGAAATTGTCTGATAAGTTTGCTGCTGAAACTCAGGAAAACTTAATAAAAGGAGATAAGATTTCCCTTCAGGTAATGGGTGAAAATGTCATTCTTAATTTTGCTGGAAACGGTATACAAGGAGCTTTTCTAACCATTCAACGTCTAGAATAACCAAAAATTTCAGACGATATTTTAGCATATCCCGTTATATGATTCTAGTAAACACGCTAAAGAGCTTGAGATATTGGAAATCTCAAAAAAAAAATATCAGTTACTAGCTTAGTAAATGGCAAGATTGGCAACAGGGGCAACATGTATTAAAACAAGAAGAAAAATCGTCTCCTGAGAAATGAGGAAACGATTTTTCTACTATCACCTATTATTTCATAAGAGGAATCAAACTCCATTATAAAAGAATTAAAATGATATATTTATCACGAATACCATTGAACAAAAGCAGCAAACTATTTAGTCTTAGTAGTTATATATGAGACAGTTCATAATTTTGCGAAAAACATTTCTTTCAATTTGCAGGTGATTTTCACCATTTACTGTATAAAACACCAATTTTAAGGTAGAGCTCTTTTTGTACAAGAGTATTCCTTATGTGTAGAATATCTTGAGATAAAAAGTGAGGTGTGGATCGTGAAAGAATTAAACGATATAAAAAGAATATGGGATGAAATTAAACATACTGATCTCGATGAGTTTACTAAGAAAAATCCAATGCTCATGAAGCGTTCATGTTATATATCCTCTTCATCGTCTACATTTTGTTGCACATTTATACGTGGAAAAACAGGAGAAACGGGACCTACCGGAGCAACGGGACCAACGGGGGCAACGGGCTCTACCGGAGAAACAGGAGCAACAGGGGCAACGGGACCTACCGGAGAAACAGGAGCAACAGGGGCAACGGGACCTACCGGAGAAACAGGAGCAACAGGGGCAACGGGACCTACCGGAGAAACAGGAGCAACAGGGGCAACGGGACCTACCGGAGAAACAGGAGCAACAGGGACAACGGGCTCTACCGGAGAAACAGGAGCAACAGGAGAAAAGGGTCCAACAAATTTAGGAATTTTTAGTCCTACTGGACCAACAGGAGCAACAGGGGCAACGGGACCTACCGGAGAAACAGGAGCAACGGGAGAAACAGGACCCACTGGAGAAACAGGAGCGACAGGAGCAACAGGGGCGATAGGAATTATAGGACCAATGGGGCAAACAGGAGAAACAGGTCCAACAGGAGCAAGAGGTCCAAATCTAAACATCAACACTATGACTGCAACTTTAACACCCCCTACTAGTCCTTTTGTTATTGTTGTACCACCAGAAGGGATAAATCTCCCTCTACCGGACACTCAAAGATTGAATAGTTTTACAGTTGAGGACGAGAACAGAGTTTTCATAGTTCCAGAAGATGGACGTTATATACTCAGATATAACATCACCACATTCGGTTCTTTTACTCTTATTACCAGATTAGTAAGAAATAAAACAGTTGAAATTAATACCTCTAAAAGTGGAGGGAAACAGACTGATACATTTGGTGCTGAAACTCAGGACAATTTAATGAAAGGAGATAAAATTACTCTTCAGCTAATTGGTGATAATGTCGCTCTGAGTTTTTTAGGAAACGGTATAGAAGGGGCTTTTCTAACCATCCAACGTCTAGAATAATAAAAAAATTTTAAAAACCACTTTAGCATTTCGGATCACTAAATAACTACTAGTTTGGAGCATACCCGTTATAAGCTTGTCAGGGAGGCTAAACATGTGCCTATCTCTTTACGATTTAGTGCAATTATAGAAAAAATACAAGTACGTAATAAAATGAAGAAAGTCGTCTCCTTAAATTTAGGAAATGACTTTTTCTTTTATAACCGACTTCAAAGAATGTGAAGGAACACTTCTAACTATAGGGCAAAGACAAGTATTTTTTCGTTTCAATGAACTAGTTCAATGAATCAAGATATATACTCATTTTTAGTAGCTATCTCATAAGCCTAGCCAATTGGAAGCACTTCTGAGAGCTAGATTACAACGTTTTGTACATGTAAAGGTAGCACAGAAAACTCATAGATGTTACACAGCTCTAATTGTTATTCGAAACCTTGATAAAGCTTTCTGGCTTTTCTAGGTTGGTAATCATACTATTCTAAAGACAATTAAATACAGGAATATGTAAATCCCATAGAGATAGGGGAGTTTAATGTTAAATTTTTGCAGAGTCTTCTAACCCAATTCGTTAGAAATGTATCAAGTAGTGCAATTAATACTACAATAAGTAATAGTTCAATCACTGATGCAAGATATCTATTATCCACTAGTGAATCTACCAAAGAAGTAAGTTTTATAAAAAGGCTGATTGAGACAAAAAATATAAATATTGAATACTTATTTTGCGTATTTCCTCCTACTAAATTAAATTTCCTCCTTTCCCTGCTTTATAATACCATATCGTTTCATTTAATCCATATATTAACAAACAGATGAAACGTTTTACATAATTCGACAAAAAATCAGTGTCGACGTATGAAAAATATTAGTGCTTATATAAGGAAAAACCCGCTCACTGAATATCAGCAATCAATTGAGCGGGCTTGGTTTGAATATTTCATATCAGTATTTTTTAGAAAGATTTTTATCCTTGTGGATCATCTCGGGTTGGTTTTATAGCTGCATATTCCTGCTCGCTTTTAAAATCAAATAAATTAGTCATAGGAACAAGAGAGCAAATTACAAATGAAACAGTTACGAATATAGCCAAATATTTTTTCATTTTATATACCTCTTTTACATCCTTTATTTACCACATTATACACCTCGCGTAGTTTATTCAGAAGCCCTAAGTGCATATCTTTATTTTGTTCACAATGATGAATGTATATTTCCTCAGAGCATTCCGAAAGGCCACTCAACGAATGAATCGCACTATAGAACTTCATACTTGTAAGATATGCTTCCATTCCCTCATTGAAGAAGCCACGTTCTACTAGGAACGTTCCTTTGTGTTTGAAGTATTTACCTAGTTCAGAGTACTTATAAGGAGTATTTATTATAACTTAGTATTTTTCTCCTCTTGCTCTAAGATATGTTGGAGTGAATCTAAATCATTAATTCTAAGTATCGCTTCGATTAACTCATTTACTCTATGTAATGTTGCTCAATTAAAGCACCCGATTAGAATATCTTATTGAAGATAAGCCTCCGTTACTTTAAATAATTAATTCATAATATTATTAAGTAAATTCCCTTTTACTATCAGTAATGTACTAAAAGCCATACAGTAAAAACTCCTTACAAAACAAATGAACAGAAAATTGAAACTTATTTAACCGAACTAATGCAAATAGTTTTATCTTTTTAATAAAACCAGTCAATATAAATACAAAAACACCACCTACAAATGCATTGAGTAATTTAAATAATTTTAAATTTCCATTTGTCCATTTCAATATCCGCATAGAACTTACCAAAAACGGACCAATATTAAACGGAAAATTCCCCAACTCCCTGGCCCTAATTTGATACTAATAGAACAGTTCTAATCATATTCTTATAATAGAAAACAATAAAAAGGGGTGTAAAGTTAGGTGATAAAAGTAAAGGTTAGTTTACGACCCATTGTAAGTAAAATAAATTTACCCACCGTTTTGAAAACAACTTTACTTCCAGGTGACTCAATTGAAAGATTATTTATTGCAACCCAGGTAGGAGAGATCTTTTACATAGGAAACGGAGTTATAAGGACTTTTTTAGATATTCGCCCGCGAATTATAAAATTAGGTAAGTCTGAACAAGGTGTTTCTGGTATTGGATATGACGAACGGGGATTGCTAGGGCTAGCGTTTCATCCAGAATTTTATTATAACGGTTTGTTTTATCTTCATTATTCAGTAGCGGGAACACAGGGGCCAGGGGCCCTTTCTGAATCTTTTAAGCCTAATCCGTGTGATCCCAGAACTTTAAACCTAAGATGGATAAATAGAGAAACTCAATATGATCATATAGATACAGTTGAAGAATGGATTTTACAATCGAATGGTCAACCTCAAAAGCGACGGACATTACTTAATATAAGAAGACCATTTTTTAATCATAACGGTGTTAATAGCTTAAACTTTTCACCTGAAACAGGAAAACTTGTTTTAACAACTGGAGATGGTGGATCAGGCTATGATCCATTTAATTTAAGTCAGGATGATATGGAGATAGCTGGTAAAATAATTGAAATTGATGTAGTTAAGAATACATTTATCAATAATCCACCCGTAGTCACGCGTTTTAATGAACTTCCCTCATCTATTCAGGAAACGCTTACGGTAATTGCTAAAGGAGTTCGCAATATAACAGGCATTTCATTTCAAAGGTTTTATAATCAGTATATCAAATATGTGGGAAATGTCGGACAGGATTTGGTAGAGTCGATTTTTTCATTCGTTCATTATAAACCAATATCGGTTACTCAGCTTATTCAAGCTTCTTTAATGAGATCTAATCCTGACCAAGAAGAATTTATTAACTTTGGTTGGCGAGGGTGGGAAGGTGATTTTCCTACTTCGTTTATAAGGGGCTGTTCTGAGAATTCGACTTTGGATGAGAAAACAATGGCTTATTACAATGAAACAGTCAAAACTTCAGTGAGGCGTCTTCAGCCTTTAACTAGTTATTTTCATAAAGATCCACGACCCGATAAGTTTGGAGGAACTGCACTTACAGGAGTCCAGCCATATATGGGGAATGGAATCCCAAATTTAACGGGAAGCGTTGTGTTTACCGATCTTGCCCAGAAGGAAGAATCTCGACCTCCGGTTAGAGGGGTTTTAGCTTATACTAGGGCAAGTACAGATGGTAAACTAAATGATTTTAGTGTTATTGAAACCGATTATAATTTTGGATCTCAATCAGCTTATTATGTTAATTTGGGAACGAATCTGGATCAAACCAGATTATATTTAGGGGTTTATGGCTCTATGAAGGTGACTGATTTTAACCAAGGTACTATTTTTGAAATTGTTCCATGATTTATAACTATAGAATTCGACGGTTGGAGTATTTATCGTACATTTACTACATTTATGACGATAAATCCAAAGAAGGAGAAAATTTCAAAATAGGGCTAATTGTAGCTTTGAAATAAGGTTTGTTCAACAATACCTTGCAAACCCTATGCCCATCAACTTATGGAATTCTTTGTTCCTTAAAATGAAAAATAGGAAGGAACACCAAAGGGAGGGAATGCGCCTGTCCATACTTGCTCACTTGAAACACCGGATAAATAATTTTTTGTTCTAAAGTTTTGTCCAACTAGCAGAATAAAGGAGCAGGAATGGTCATGAAAAAAGGATATTGCTTCATCCAACGGCTATTATCTTTACCAACCACACCGAAATTTGTAGCGGTTTCTTGCCCAAAATACATTTTTTCATCAGGAACAAAAATAAGAGTTATGATGATCTCTAAAGCTAGGTAATGCTGAAATAATATTCTTCTTGGAGTTATCTGGTCTTACGGTAGTAATAAATCTACGGTGCGCAACATAGATATTACTTTTGTTACGATTGGAGTAAGTATTAACACCTTACCATTTCCTGAAGCAATTCCAGCATCTTATTAGCATTTCCCATCAATCTATAACGTTAAGTTAATGGGAGTTGTAAACATTACAGCAAATACCTCAATTATATATCCTAATGGAACCAAGATATTTTCTGGCATTAAAATTATTTTATTTGTATCTGTACGATACATTGTAATCCCCCTAGAAAAAGCTGCTATTTTTAAATATTCATAGAGGAGCATTCGTCATTTCAATTGATTATAATAGGCAATACCGCATAAAATTACAAGGGAATGAATAGTATAGAAAGTGACTAATTGGATATTTTCAGGAGGTTGTTTTAATAAAACGGTTTGTTCGTTATTGGTATCAATTGATGATAGAGATAGATGGAGACTATGTTCATTTGAAAAAGATGTCTCTTGCAGCCAAGTTGGTTATTACAGCCTTACTGAGTACATTTGCCACTATGTTTCAATCAGCAGGGGGCTTTATGCCTGGTATAGGCTATCTGATTAGTTTTCTAGCGACATTACCAATCTTTTTAGTTATTTGCTTTCTATCCGCCAAGGAATCCTCTCTTATCTCCTTACAATTTTCCTTTTATTTATTATTCAGCCGAGTGAACTAATCTGGGTATTATGGTGATTCTGTATGTATTCCGTATTCCGTTTTCCAGTGCTAGGCCCTACTGTTGATACAACTATGGATTCAAAGGATATTGCAATAATATTTATATTGAGTTTTCTTTACTGCTGGATCTTCGCGGAACTTTGCAGAATACTCATGAATAGATTATGTCGGGCATTGCCTTAACAGTTGAGTGAAATCTTTTTGAACAAATAAGCGTTGTAGTGCCACATATATTTCAAAAGAAGGAGGAGACTAGATGAAGCTGGCATTTAGTACAAATGCATTTACTAGATACACATTGCCCGAATCTATTTCAGAGATTGGACGTTTGGGGTATAAGGGTGTGGAAATTCTAGCGGATGTTCCGCATGCTTTCCCACCTTTGCATACTGCCCCTTGGGTAAGTGATGTGCAAAAAAAAATAGAACAATATGATCTCGAAATATCAAATATAAACGGAAATACGGCAGCCGGATTTTTTTCACATTCTACTGGAGAACCTACATTTGAGCCGTCCCTATGTAACGCGAGAGAAGAGGTGAGAAATCAGAGAATTAGATACACGAAGCAATTAATAGATTTAGCTGCAAAAGTAAATGCAAAAAACATCAGTATTACAAGTGGTAGGTGTCTTTCTGAAAACCCACCAAATCAGGCAATTAACCACCTGATAAACTCATTAATGGAAATTATGGACTATGCGGAACGACGTGAAATCAACGTAGGGATTGAATACGAACCTGGTCTTCTAATAGAAAACGGCAAGGAATTAAATGAACTGATTCAAATAGTAGGGTCAAATAGGCTGGGAGCAAACCTAGATCTCGGGCATGCAGACGTAATAGGAGAAGATATTCCCACTCTGTTATCAAGTCTAACGTCACGAATATGGAATATCCATTTAGAAGATATTGCAGATCACAAACACTATCATCTTATACCTGGTAAGGGAAACATTGACTTCAATCAATTGTTTAATCATGTAAAACAAATCGAATATACAGGATTCATTACAGTAGAATTATATACCTACAGTGACAATCCGGTTATGGCAGCAAAGGAGTCTATCGAATTCCTTACACCATACTTTAAGAATAGCCATTTATGAGGGGAGAAAACCTATGAAATATTTTGATCCGCACATCCATTGTTACTCTCGCACAACAGATGATTATGAAAATATGAGTCTGGCTGGTGTACGCGCTGTTGTGGAACCAGCATTTTGGCTTGGAAGTGAACGCCGATATCCTGAGACCTATTTTGATTACTTCCAACATTTGCTTACCTTTGAGCCGCAGCGTGCTAAGCAATATGGAATCGATCATTATTGTTGTTTAGCTATGAATCCAAAAGAAGCAAATAACGTTGATATTGCCTATCAAGTAATCGATGGACTGTCCGAGTACTTGCAACATGAGCGGTGTCTTGGGATTGGGGAGATTGGATTTGATAGAATCACTGTAGAGGAAGAAGACGTGATGCGCAGACAACTGAAATTGGCTAAGAATCTCCATATGTTGGTTATGGTACATACTCCTCACCAAAATAAGCGGGAGGGAACAAGAAGAACGATAGAAATCCTAAGGGAAGAAGGGCTTGAACCTGACAGGGTATTAATAGATCATAATAATTCAGATACTATTGATCTTTCCGTCGAATATGGCGGCTGGAGCGGGATGACAATTTATCCGACGAAAGTTTCAACTGGCGAAGCAATTGAAATAATCGAACATTACAGCACAAATAAGGTCATGATCAATACGGCAGCAGACTGGGGCCCGTCTAATCCCCTTAATGTAGTCAAAACTGCGCTTGAGATTCGAAAGAAAGGGTATGCGGAAAATATCATTCAAGAGCTAGTTTGGAATAATCCGGTCCGTTTTTATGAGCAATCTGGAAAATTGAAACTAGATTCATAAGGGGTGAAAAGATCATGAAACTCGCATATAGCAGTAATGGATTTAAAAGATATGACCTGTTAAAAACAATCGACTTATTGGCTGAAATCGGATATGAAGGAATAGAAATCTTACTAGATATCCCGCATGCTTTTCCACCTGAAGTGACCAATGAGAAGTTAGAAATGATTAAAGACAGGTTGAAACGACGAAACATGACTATATCAAATTTGAATGCGTTCATGCTGTATGGAATAAAAGATAATTGGCACCCGTCTTTTGTTGAGGCAGATGAAGTAGAAAGAAGACAGCGTATAGAACATACGCATAACTGCATTGACTTGGCTCAAAAACTCGGTGCAAAGACATTGTCTACCGAACCAGGGGGACCACTCATCAATGTAGGAAGAGAATGGGCAAATAAAGTTTTTATTTTGGCAATGGAGGAATTGGCTGACCATGCCGAAAAATCTGGTGTGACAATTCTTGTTGAACCGGAGCCGGACTTACTGATTGAAACATCTGATCAATTTATTGAATTCAAGAAGGCTGTTCCTTCCCAGGCGATTGGATTAAATTTTGACATAGGACATTTCTTTTGTGTCGGAGAGGATCCAGCTACATTAGTTCATAAGTTGCTACCCTATACAAAGCATTATCATCTGGAGGATATTGCCGGGGACCGTGTTCACGAACATCTCATACCAGGGCATGGTGCTATTCCTATTCTAGAAGTTTTACAATCTATAAAGAAAACGGGTTATGATGGTTTTGTTACCATTGAATTATACCCCTATGAAAGTCAGGCGATACAGGCTGCCAAAGAATCTTATGACTATGTGAAAAGTATCCTTAACAGCCTATGAGAAAGATTCGCACCTATTTTGAGCTCATACGATTTCCGAATACCTTTACAGCTATGGCAGATATATTGGCAGGTACTTGGATTGCAGGGGTAGTTTTGGATCAGAGTCACTTCATTCAGATTATCCTTCTCATATTTGCAAGTGCATGTATATATGCGACAGGAATTATTTTAAATGACTTTTTTGATTTTGAAATAGATAAAAAAGAGCGGCCTGAGAGACCCTTGACATCTGGCCGTATCTCACTTCGTTCAGCGCTCCGTTTTGGTCTTGTACTCCTTACGGCTGGTATTGTATCTGTAAGCTTTGTGTCCAAAATAAGTTTTTTGATTGCGTGCATTCTCATTGTTTTAGTATTCGTTTATAATCGCTATTCAAAGCATCATGACGTTTTCGGACCGTTGACAATGGGAATTTGTAGAGGAGTCAATTTGTTATTAGGGTTGAGTGTGGCACCAGATAAATTAGCGCAATTTTGGTGGATAGCGGGATTAGGATTTTTATATATTTTCACTGTTACTGTGATGTCCAAAGGCGAGGTTGGAAACGGCATTCATCCGAATCGAGTAAAAATTATGGCAGGGGCGGTTTTAACGTGTGCTATTGTTATTCTGTTCTTGCAATTCGACGGTACATGGGGAGCAACAGTTATTGCAGTAATCTTTTTTTTGTTATGGACTTTTTCAGGAATTTTACCGGCACTAGCAAAGCCGACATCACCTAACATTAGAAAGGCTGTCGGAACATGTATACTAGGTCTTCCATTATTGGATGGGGCGGTTGCCGCTTCATTCGGAGGATGGCCAGCTTTTTTTTCCGTATCCTCTTTCCTAATTCTGAGTTATATCATGTCTCGTATCTTTCCGGTCACATAGATGAAAGGATGGTATCTTTGGAGAAAAAAAACGTGGTTGTATTAGATATTATCAGTTTAACAACAGAACATCTGAACGATGCTGAATTAACTCCGAATATTCGAAAATTATTAGAAAGTGGGCAACACGCAAGAATTAAGCCTGTATTTCCCGCTGTAACTGGATCAATACAGGCTACTTATATCACTGGAATTCCGCCAGCTGAACATGGAGTTATTTGTAACGGACTCCCCAATTTGGATACTAAAGAGATTACAATGTGGAATCAGACTATGGTTCCAATTCAAGGCGAAAAAATCTGGGAGAAGCTGAAGAAAGAAGACCCGACAGCTGAAACAGCAGTGCTATTTTGGCAGTTCAGCAAGCTGAGCACAGCGGACTATGTAGTTACACCTGCCCCTATCCATCTCGATAAAAAAATGATTTTGTGGTGTGATTCGAAGCCGAGGGACTTATACGGAAAACTGAGGGAGAAATATGGGGAATTTGATCTGAAATATTTCTGGGGTCCACTCTCTTCTGTCAAGTCCAGTGAATGGATCTTAGATGCAGCAATAGATGTTTTAGAAGAATACAAACCAAGATTATCACTTGTATATTTACCCAATATAGATTATAACGCGCAAAGGTTCGGACCTGAAAGTGAAGCAGCAAGGAGATCGATTAAAGAAATTGATAATTTGATTGGAAACTTTATCGGGCAACTGGAAGAGCGCGGATTGAGGGAGCACACACGTCTTGTTATTTTGTCAGAATATAACTTTAAGTCAGTTAATAGACCTATCCTTATCAATCAAACGTTGAATAAAGAGGGCTATGTGGCTATCAAGCATGTTGAAAATATGGATTTTCTCGATTTAGAGATGTCGAGAGCCTTTGCTTTGGCAGACCATCAATTGGCCCACGTGTATATTCAAGACACACATGATATTGGGGCAGTTAAAGCAATTCTCGAAAAAATCCCAGGTATAGCCGAGGTATGGGGAGAAGAGGAGAAACGAGCTCATAAGATTGATCATGAACTTTCGGGTCAGTTAGTTGCAATTGCAGAACCCGACAGTTGGTTTGTGTACTACTGGTGGCTAAACAACGAACAGGCACCAGAATTTGCATACAATGTGGATATTCATAGGAAGCCCGGTTATGATCCAGTTGAGCTGTTTGTAAATCCAAAAACATTCCAAATCCCACTAGAACCGGAGCGAATCAAAGGATCTCACGGTTTACCGCCAAAGGACGAAGGGGACTATGTATCACTTGTAGTAACAGGGAAAGATTTTGAACTTCCAGAAACATTAGAAGCGACCGAAGTCCATGACTTATTGTTACAACTTTCAAGAAAAAAAGAAGAGGTGAAAAAGTGACATATCAAACGGGTGTGTTATTTGTGGGGATGCTAGGGGCAGTTGCAACAACAACGATTTCCGGACTCTTTGCAGTCAATCAAAATCTAGCTCCATTAAGGGGAGTTATTTCTTCAGAGAAGGAATTTGAGATGCTGCAGCTACCCCCGCTTGACCAGATTGCTTTTGGTGGATGGGATATACAAAAAGATTCATTGATAGAAGCGGTAAAAAGACATGGCATCATTCAGGAACCTATTTTGCAGAAGATTGAAATGAATCTCAATGATGTTCCTGTTTGGCAAGCGCCACTGGCTAATGTAAATGATTTTGTCAAAGGAGTATATAGATTGAAAGGAGAGCCTGAGACTTTAGAGAGTGCAGTGGATAAGATCCAAGAAGACATCGAGGCATTTAGGAAAAAATATGATCTTGAGAGAATTGTTGTGATAAACACCGCTTCAACAGAAGAAAAAACAAAAACTCATTCATTATATCAATCATTAAAAGCATTTGAGACCGGGTTAAGGGAAAATTCACCGGATATTCGACCAGGTATGCTTTATGCTTATGCAGCAATGAAGGCAAAATGTGCTTATGTGAACTTTACGCCGAGTGTGACGGCTGAGATACCGGCGCTGCAAAAGCTTGCAGAAACTCAGGGTGTCCCGACAGCAGGGAAAGATGGAAGGACAGGACAGACTTTATATAAACATGTTTTAGGGAAAATGTTCAAACAGCGAGGGTTGAATATTGTTGGTTGGTACAGCACGAATATCCTAGGGAATCAAGATGGTGCAATTTTGGATCATCCGAGGCATTCTTCAACAAAGATTGATTCAAAGTCCATTGGATTAGAACGTATATTAGGGTACAGTCATTTTGATCATAAAGTTAGGATTGATTATTTTCCTGTCCGAGGAGATAGAAAAGAAGCATGGGATACGGTTGACTTTGAAGGGTGGTTAGGTGAGAGGATGACAATGAAAATCAATTGGCTAGGCATTGATTCTATTTTAGCTGCTCCTCTTATAATTGACCTTTCCCGGTTTATGGATCATGCACTTCAGAAGGGGAAGACAGGAATAATGGAACATCTATCACTTTTCTTTAAATCCCCAATTGGAACAGATGAATATGCCCTTGATCAGCAATACCAAATGTTATTGGAGTATGTGAAACATTTTGAATACAATGCTTAATCTCCTTGGTGGCCTTGACTATTTTGGAAGTCACAGCAAATAAGCTGTTTTCAATCATCCGTACTCATCTCCTATAAGTTCATTGTAAGAACTTAACCGATAAAACATCCAATACTCTTTGCAAAGAATATTCCTTTAGATGAAGGGCATGGGAAATACCGTAAATGGAAGGTGAATTTCCATTTTGTTTGGAATATGAAATTAAAGGGAAACGGAGTGTTATTCAAGATACTTTAATATGTGAATATGATGGTATTGGAATTAACGAGGGACAGGGTAAATATCGGGAATGGAAGGAGCATTTAGCCAGCGGAAAACACAAATATTGTTGTTGAGATTGATGATTCGAAAGAAATATATTATGATCCGGTCCTGCTCAATATTATATGGGTGGTATGAATGAAGGAGTAACGTATATACATGGTTTTCCTAATGCAAGATATTTCGAAAAAAATGCGGATGGAAGCACTAAAGATGGTATTATACCTGCAGATGAATTCCATGAGAAAATATGTATCAATGTCGGTCTATTCTTTCGGATCGCTATGGCAGAAAACAATGTTCGTGCCAAGCGCCGCTGAACGATCATTCTCCTTTCATTTTTTCTCGTTCATCCCACTTCCAAATGTCAGTGACGAACGGATCGATCCGTATCTCCAGCCCGTTCATTGATGCTATGCATTCTTCCGGGTTTTCGTCGAATCCAATTACTTTGACTTGAATATGTTCACCCATTCCGATAGACTCCCCTGATCTCAAATCTCATCGAACTACATAGCCGTTGTCGATATTTTTTTAGGGAGCTTTGCATTCACCCAGCCCTCAAAGTCCTCTAACTCCACTACCATCGGCCCTGTACCCAAAAATTGAAATTCATCTGTTACACATGTCCAGAGAAAATAAAGTTGTAGACTGAGAAAATGAAGTGTTGGATTGTTGATGCTTCATTTTAACGGGCAGCAAGCCCTTAAGTACTACCCCATGTTGATACAAGGATTTTACCGTGATATATTTAGTAAGCTAAATATAACAGAAGAGGAGTTATTAATGACAGATAATGTGGGTTGTGATATTCGTCAGACGTTAGATAGGATTTCTTCCAAAATGCGCCGAGATTATAGCGAATCTCTAAGGGAACTTAACCTTTATGTAGGCCAAGATAATTTACTTGCTCGTTTGTGGATAGGCGGCGATGGAATAACACAAATGCAGTTATGTGAATATTTAAAGTGTGAACCGCCTACGGTAACAAATATGGTTAGATCACTGGAGCAAAACGATTTTATTTACCGTACAAGGGATAAACATGATGCTAGGGTAATGCGGATTTTTCTAACAGACAAAGGCAAAGAATTAGAGGAACCGGTTAATTTCAAATGGAAACAGCAGCAAGAAAAATTACTGCATTCAATTTTACCGGCCGATCGCTTACTTCTAAGGCAACTATTGAAGCAAATGGAGAGTGACTTATTATAAGTCGTCTCTTGCATTTATATTTAGCATACTAAATAATTTCACTGTACGCTTCTACGTACCTTAGCGGTGTACATATTGGTCAAACAATGTTTTGTGAAAAATTTATTTTAATTAAGAGGAGATATAGAGATGAAGGGACAGTACAATACGCGTGCCATCTTGGCATCCCTGCTTATCTGCGGTTTTATTGGCATGTTTAGTGAGACTGCTTTAAGCATAGCAATGATTAATTTAATGGATGTGTTCCAAATTCCGGCCGCAACCGCACAATGGTTAACAACAGGGTTCTTGCTGACTCTAGGCATAATAATGCCAATAAGCGGGTTGTTGTTGCAAATGTTTACGACAAGGACGCTGTTCACAAGTTCGCTCATAAGTTTAATTGTAGGTACATTGATTGCGGCACTCTCATTTAATTTTGAAATGTTAATGTTCGCCCGAGTTCTACAGGCGGTAGGCATGGCGTTGTTGCTTCCACTCATGTTTAATACCATTCTTGTCATATTTCCACCGGAAAAGCGGGGGGCGGCGATGGGATTCGTGGGACTTGTTATCATGTTCGCGCCAGCGACCGGACCGACCGTAGCCGGTCTATTAATAGAATATTTATCATGGCACTACATCTTCTGGTTATCGCTGCCGCTTTTGGTCATAGGTTTGTTGATTGGTTTGAAATATTTGGAAAATATTACCGAAGTCAAAAAGCTTCGGATAGATCTACTATCTGTCGTATTGTCAACGATCGGTTTCGGAGGAGTTGTCTTCGGCTTCAGTAAGGCGGGCGAAGGATCTGAAGGTTGGGGAAGCATGGCATGGTTGGGATGGCCATGATATGGATGCCTGCTCAAACGAACGGGTTAAATCAATTGCCGCCGGAGTTATACCCGCACGGCACGGCAGTCATGAACACACTGCAGCAGGTTGTAGGCGCGATTGGAACAGCGGTCGCAATCAGTATCCTTACAGTTGGCATGGATAAATACTTGCACGGCTCCTCTGCTCCGACTAATCTAGGCGAAATTGCAAACGCCATGCAGCCAAAACGTGTTCTTGTTCGTGATGATCATAGAATGATTAGCTTGGTCATGGGTTCTTTATCCGCCGCGCCGTAGTTAAACGCGAGGGGTTAAAATCGACACATTTAAAAAAGTATTAAAAAACTAAATTAGGAGAAATAAAAATGAAATTTGGAATAATAGGTGTAGGAAATATAGGGTCAATTATTTCTGAAAAATTAGTTAAGAATGGACATGATGTCAAAATTGCAGATGCTCGAGGAATTGAACGATTGGAAGGAAAAGACCTCGCATGAATACGTGTGAGTGTAGAAGATGTAATTAGAAATATTAATGTACTTATAATATCAATCCCCCTGTACGTACTGCCAAGTATTCGCCATGTTGTAGATAACGTTGGGGAGGAAGTGATCGTTGTAGACACTTCAAATTATTATCCTCAAAGAGACAATAAAATTGAAGAAATTGAGAACGGGATGGTTGAAAGTTTGTGGGTTTCAAATCAATTAGGTAGACCTATAATTAAGGCTTTCAACAATTTATTAGCCTTTACTTTAAAAAATAAAGGAACTCCCGAAGGTACTAGTGGACGAATTGCTATATCAGTTGCTGGCGATGACCTTATCTCAAAAAAAATAATTATGGATATAGTAAACGAGCTAGGCTTTGACACTGTAGATAGCGGTTATTTAAGTGATTCTTGGAGACAACAGCCTGGAACTCCTGCATACTGCACAGAGCTAACAAAAGATGAACTAACGAAAGCTTTGAAAAAGGCAAATAAAGAAAAAGCGCCTTTCCTACGGGATAAGGTGATAGAGAAATTTTTAGCTACCCCAGCCGAATTATCAAGCAAAGATATTGTTAGAATAAATAGAGAAATATATAATTCCTAAATTAGGAACCCTGATTGTCTTGATAGGTTGGTTAAACTCCCATGAAAACCAGTAAAAGAGCATAAGAAAATAGACCCAGCATTACACTTTTAAAAAAAAGGCTGAGCCTCGTGAGTAGATGACAATAGGTAAGGTTTTGCACTATCAATAAAGCAAAAAAGACGTTATCCTTTCTGTAGTAGGAAAGGATGGCGTTTCCTTTATGAATCTTTCGATTCTTGACGAACTTCAACCGATTGCTGAAGAATTACAACGACATATGTCTTCTCATGTTCTAGAACACCTAGCCAAAGAAAAAGGATTCGTTCAGTCACAAGAAATAAATTCATCAATATACCACGACTTTTAAGCACATTCGGGCTTCCAGATAAGTTTTCTTCACATTATCAAGGTTCGGGTGGAAGTAGCCATACAGCAGGAGTTAAAATTCAATTGGAGTATGACTTATTGAGTGGAAAGTTCCTGCACGTTTATGTAGGAGAAGGAAGAGAAAATGATAAAACCTTTGGTTCAACAAGCCTACAAACCATTCAACCAAAAGACTTGTACATAAGAGATTTAGGCTATTTTGACTTACATGACTTACAGAAGATCCATGATAAAGGAGCTTACTATGTCTCACGTTTGAAATTAAATTCTCGAATCTATCGTAAGAATGATGAGCCAGAGTATTTTCGAAATGGGACCGTGAAGAAAGGAACGCTCTATATTCAGTTAGATATGGAAGAACTCATGAATCAATTGCCCCCTGGTCAAACAATGGAGGTTTCAGAGGCATACATTGGACAGTATCAAAAATTGCCAGCTGTGTTATTATTCATCGATTAACAAAGGAACAAACAGAAAAAAGGTTGAAAGAACAAGCCAAAAAGGAAAAAAAGAAAGGTATTATCTACAAAGAACGGAGTAAACGGTTGAGTGGAATTCAACGTGTATATTACGAACCTTTCTGCAGAAAATGTTCCAACGGAACATATCCATGACTTCTATTCATTACGTTGGCAAATTGAAATTTTATTTAAAACATGGAAATCTTTCTTTCAAATTGACAAGTGCAAAGGAATCAAGAAAGAACGCTTAGAATGTCATTTATATGGGCAACTCATTAGTATTTTACTCTGTTCATCGACGATGTTCAAAATGCGTCAGTTACTCTTGGATAAGAAAAAGAAAGAGCTAAGTGAATACAAATCCATCTATATGATAAAGAATTATTATCTATTGTTTTATGAAGGATTACAAAAGGACATCCATGAATTATTAAAAGTTTTACTGCGTTTGTTTTATCTTGTAGAGAAAAACGGGAGAAAATCTCACCGGTACGAAAAGAAAACCGTCTTTGATATCTTAGGTGTTGTGTATGATTATACGTTGTCACAAAGTTTCAAAGTTGCATAATATTTCTTAAAATACCTATTTAATAGGTTTATTTGTTATGCTCATCTTTAGTACAGTCGTAGAAATTTTAAAAAATAACTCTCACATATACCCTCTTAGCACCCTTAACTTGATGGCGATGGGGTATCGCCGGCAAAAAGCGAATTAACAACGCCAAGCATTCCATGTACACAAATACAGCCGGTTTTCACTACGCTAAGAGGTGTAACCGGCTATATTGCTATACTTAGTTCAATTATTCTAAGATAGTAACTCCTTTCGGCAAAGCGATACTCACCAAGGAAGTTGATATGTTCCCACCACAGTGGAGACATATGTTTTATTGTAACAATAGATGTTTTGAAATTATGGTACCTCGGTCGAAGCTGAAACACGGCTAGGCTCGAGTGGCCGAATGTTTTGGAAATACCAGCCTTGCGAAGAAAAAGGCCGATTTGGAGGGTAGAGAACGCCTTGGAAAAGCCAGTTAATGCCTGTTCAAACAAGGAATTATGTGTAGCATAGGGGTACACATAATTCCTTGTTTGCATGGTTGCTCGTCACTTACATGATATCAAACAAGAAAGGTGTTTCTTTGTCAATCTGCTGAATTTTCGCGTTAATCTCATGAGTCTCAAGAGATTGCATCGAATTTTATGGTGCGAAAGTTGAGTTCATAATTAAAATTATAAATAATTTTTTTAGCTTGCAACATTTTTCACTGCTCATTTGTATTTAGGATAGAAGTTCACATTCAAAACAATTCATACAAAGAAAGGACTGTTTTAAAAATGAAAAAAATACTTGTCTGTTTATGTGCTGCAACAATGATGTCAGTTCCTGCTTTTGCCGCTGAGACCACCAATGTGTTATCTCCGAAACACACTGCTGTTGTGTCGCAGAAATCTCCTGTAGTGCAATATACTCTTACAATCAATAACAAGACGGTTGAGCTTGGAACGGAAAAAATTGTTCTAATGGAAGACCAAATTATGGTTCCGCTCAAAATTACGTCAGAAGCACTTGGATTCACCTTGACGTTGGATGAACAGAAGCAAACCATCCATATGGATAATGGTACCATGCAAACTGATTTATCCATGGGTAATGCTACCTATTTTGCATACAGTAGCAAAGCAATCGGAATGACAGCACCTCTAAGCTTGGGTGTGGCTCCGGCAATCATTGAAGGATCAATCTATGTACCTGTTGACCTCTACAAGGTATTATTGACCAATCCGAATTGTGTTAGTATAACAGATCATGTTATCAACATATCAAACGACTCGATGAAACCGAAAAAACCAGCTTCCATCGGACTACCCAACCCTTTGGTAAACTACAGCACGTTGGATGAAGCGCGAAAAGCGGTAGGATTTACGTTTGCGGTACCTGCAACCCTGCCGGATGGTTATCAAATGAAAGACATTATTGTGATAAGCAACAACCTGGCAGAAATCTCCTACTTGAAAGGTGACAATCAAATTACATACCGCACTGCCAAGGGAAATGCTGATATCAGCGGTGATTATAATGTTTATGATAAAGTTAAAACGATTACTGTTGGAAATACCCAAATTACTGTAAAAGGTAAAGGTGACAGTATCAATCTTGCTACATGGACAAAAGACGGAACCAGCTTCTCTCTATCCTTTGACGTACCTGTCAATGAGAAAACACTATCAACAATCATTGACGGGATCAATTAATAGGTTTATCTAATGAGAAAGGAGCTTAGGGTGTTTCTCTTTGCTCCTTTCTTAGATTCCATAGATTTTATTCTTGTAGGCGAAAGGAGTGTAAGCAAGGTGCCCGATGTTTCATTGTGTACGGATGAGACAGTCGCACACGCATTGAAATTCTACGGCAATACGATAGTAAGATTATCTTATTCGTATTTACATAATCTTTCTGATGCAGAGGATGTTCTGCAGGATACTTTGCTCAGTTTGATGAGGAATAAGCCTGCTTTTTCCAGTCCTGAACATGAAAAAGCTTGGCTGATGCGCGTCGCTATCAACTTATGTAAAAATAAACTAAAATCTTCATGGTTTAAAACCATTGCAATTCCCGAAAATCTTCAAATAGAAAGTATTACGGAAAAAGAATCAGAGGTGTTGGAAGCAGTTCATACCCTGCCGGTAAAGTACCGCGAAGTCGTCCACCTCTATTATTACGAGGGTTATTCCACATTTGAAATATCTTCTCTTCTCCAAAAGAAAGAGTCTACGGTACGTTCCCTTCTGTATAGGGCAAGAGATATGCTCAAAAAAACCCTGAAAGGAGCATATGATTTTGAAGAATAAATATCGTTCCGCAATGGAAAAAATCGAAGTTACTCCTCAAATGGAGGAAAGAATTCTAAGTAATGTGTCAAGGAAAAGAGAAGCGAGTACCGTGATAAAAAAACAACAATACCTCAAATGGATCAGGCCTGCGAGCACTATTGCTGCCTGTTGTGCCGTTGTACTAGGTGCTATGGCTATTTATCCAACATTGATAAATAACAACGGGGTCAATAAACAGATTCAAACATCTCCACATGCAGACAATGAGGAAGGAATGAGCCCCCAACCGGGAACGGATCGGGTTTTAGTTACTAGCCCGATTAAGAATATGAAAGGGGTTGACGAGGTTAAAAAAGCTGTTCCCTTTGAACTGATTGTACCGGGAAAACTCCCAACCGGGTATAAAATGGATAACTCTTCAGTTATTTCAGGAAAACTAGCACAAATTATTTATTCCGACGGAAGTAAAAAAATCAAATATAGAGTAGCAAAGGGAGCAGAGGATATCAGTGGTGACTATACATCCTATGAAAAAACCGATGTTGTAAAAATTGGTGATATTGAGGTAACACTCAAGGGAAGTAACTCGATTATCAACCTCGCCACTTGGATAAAGGATGGCTGTTCCTATTCCTTGTCTTTTTCAAGAGGAATAGAAAAAAATGCTGTGACTTTGATTATAGAAAGTATGGAAAAAGCATGACCGATACAGGGGTCTATGCAAAAAGCCGATTTTTCCCTACGCTAAGGAATTTTGAAAAGCAATAAAGTCGGTTTTCACTACGCTAAGGTGTAACCGGCTTTATTGCTATCCCTGGTTTAACGGCCGCAATGATTCTAATGTTATAACTCCTCACGGATCAAAGCGATACTTCCAAGGAAGTTGACATGTTCCCATCCCTGCGGAGACATATGCTTTAATAATTCCTCTCGTAATATCCCTTTACTTCGAAATAGATCCGTAGCTTTGCCTAAATAAACTGTATTCCAAACGCTAATTGCATTTATCAGGATGTTTAAAGCACTTGCACGCTGCAGTTGATCTTGCAAAGCACGCTCTCTCAACTCTCCATGTTTCCCGAAGAAAATGGCTCGTGCCAGGGCGTTCATTGCTTCTCCTTTGTTTAATCCGCGTTGGATACGGCGTCGCATCGATTCGCTTGAGATATAGTCTAGGATAAAGATTGTCTTTTCAATTCGTCCCATCTCTCGAAGGGCTTGGCAACCTTGTTCTGGCGAGCATAGGAGCAAGCTTACCCATTATAAGCGCACCAGACACCTTTCCCTCTCGAATTGAATGGGCCAATCGTAAAACATCTTCGCAATTTTCACGTATCACTTTCATATCAATTTGGCCCCGGAGAGGATTCTCAAGTTTCTGGAAATCACTAGGTTTTCTGATCGTATAAAGTTTCGCGTCAGACAAATCTCAAAGACGCGGGGCAAATCGAAAACCAAGTAAATGACTCAAGCCAAAGACCTGATCCGTTTAACCGGCTTTAATTTTATCAAAGATTCTTTTTTGCAGAATTTTTTTCTTTAACTATAGAGGGAGGTTAGTTTTACAATAATTCTCAAATTACACTTTACATATACTCACTTTTATGTTAGATTACTCAATAATAAATTTGACAAAGGGAGGTGCAAGCAATGTTAACTGTTTTTAGAATTCTATTTGGTAAAAATGTAAAAATTGGTAATGGTTTAGCAGACAAAGGGAGTAGTCTGTCCTTTTTTATGCTATACAACCATACAAAAACAGTTATCGGAGCTTTGCCTCTATGGCAAATAAATTAGAAAGCAATGACTTAGTGTCCTTGTTTATTTATTTGTGCATATTTTTTATTTAAAGTTTAGCACCGATAATTCTATCCGTGCTTTTTTTGCGTTTATTTTTAACTTAAGGGATAGACAACTCCTTTCTATTTACTCCTATAAAACTAGAGAGTCTTATGGAAGGATGAGAAAGATGCAATTAAAACTAAACAATAAGTATAGAAGAATAAAAGAATTCTTAAGGGAACATAATTACCCTAATTTTAGAATGAAACAAATATTGAATGCCATTTTTAAAAAAAGAATAAATAAATTCAACGAAATTAATGCACTTCCAAAATCGTTAAGAGAAATTTTAGTTAAGGAATTTGGAGAGTCTATTTTAGATGTTGTTCCTTTAAAGGAACAACATTCTGAGCAAGTCACTAAAGTCTTATTTGAAATTTCAGGAAATGAAAAAATAGAAACGGTAAATATGAAATATAAAGCTGGGTGGGAATCATTTTGTATATCTTCTCAGTGCGGATGTAATTTTGGGTGTAAATTTTGTGCAACAGGTGACATTGGATTAAAAAGAAATTTGACCTCAGATGAAATAACTGACCAAATCCTCCATTTTTACTTACAAGGTCACTCAATTGATAGTATTTCTTTTATGGGGATGGGAGAAGCGTTAGCCAATGTACAAGTTTTTGATGCCTTAGATGTACTCACTGATCCTACGCTGTTTGCTTTAAGCCCTCGTAGGTTATCTATTTCAACTATTGGTATTATACCAAGTATAAAAAAAATGACTCTGAATTATCCGCAAGTCAATTTGACGTTTTCGTTACATTCTCCTTTTAATGAACAACGAAGTAAGTTGATGCCGATTAATGATAGGTATCCATTATTAGATGTAATGGACACATTAGATGAGCATATACGAATAACATCAAGAAAAGTATATATTGCTTATATTATGTTACCTGGTGTGAATGATTCTATTGACCATGCTAAAGAAGTAGTAAGTCTATTAAAAGGTCGATATAAAGAAGGACGTTTATATCATGTAAATTTAATCAGATATAACCCAACCGTCAGTTCTCCTTTAAGGTTCGGTGAAGTTGATGAAGGTCATGTTGTTAATTTTTACAAAAAATTAAAATCATCAGGTATTAATGTGACCATTAGAAGTCAATTTGGAATTGATATAGATGCTGCTTGTGGTCAATTGTATGGAAATTATCAAAAGAGCAACAAGCAGTAATTTGAGGTGAAGATGATGCTGAATTGTATTCCATAAAAAAATTTGTTAATATAAAAATACAATTATGAGAGGACTGATGGATGGACAATGATTAACTAATCTATATTTTTATTTGAAATGAATAACTTCAAACTACAAAATATAGGGTTAGTCTATCCATTTTTATAAATCAGTTTACACTTTATTTGTCATGATTCCAATGGCAAAAAAGAACTTATTTAATATAAGTGAAAGACTAATCCTTCCAATTACAAATTGGGAGGATTTTTTATTCTCTCATAGTTAAGATTGATATTTTTTATCTGTAACTTTAATCTAATAAATAAAGGAGAGAGGGAAATAAGCAATTCAGACACTATTGTTACGCATGTAATACTCCGTATAAGTCGTTAATATCCATCAAACTTATACGGAGAAATTTAGAATAGATGGATGTGCCGACTTTGTATAAAAAGTAAAAAGTGTTGATATACAAAGGAGGAATTATCATGTCAATGATACAAGTTCAAGACTTAACTTTTTCTTATCCAGGTAGCTTTGACAATATTTTTGAAGGTGTAAACTTTCAAATAGATACGGATTGGAAACTTGGATTTATCGGTAGAAATGGACGAGGTAAAACAACATTCTTTAATTTATTATTAGGGAATTATGAGTATAGTGGGAAAATCATTTCTTCGGTAGAATTTAATTATTTCCCTTATCCAGTTTCGGATAAAAACAAGTATACTCATGAAATCTTTGAAGAAATTTGCCCCCAAGCAGAAGATTGGGAATTTCTTCGTGAAATATCCTATCTAAATGTTGATGCCGAGGTCATGTACCGACCATTTAAAACATTATCAAATGGAGAACAAACAAAGGTGTTGCTTGCTGCACTTTTTTTGACTGAGGGTCAATTTCTATTAATTGATGAGCCAACCAATCATCTAGACACTGATGCACGAAAGATGGTCTCTGATTATCTAAGGAAGAAAAAAGGGTTTATTTTAATTTCACATGACAGAGTCTTTTTAGATGGATGCGTTGACCATATCTTATCCATAAATAAGGCAAATATTGAAGTTCAAAGTGGTAACTATTCTTCTTGGAAGTTAAATTTTGATAGACAGCAGGAACACGAAGAGGCAACAAATCAGCGTCTACAAAAAGACATAGGGAGATTAAAACAGTCTTCAAAGCGTTCAGCAGATTGGTCTAATCAAGTGGAAGCTTCCAAAAATGGGACAACGAATTCGGGTTCTAAGTTGGACAAGGGTTTTGTAGGACATAAAGCGGCAAAGATGATGAAGAGAGCAAAGAACCTTGAATCAAGGCAACAAAAAGCTATTGAGGAAAAGTCAAAACTGCTAAAAAATGTGGAAAAAACTGAGTCATTAAAATTAGAACCATTGGAATTTCAGTCAAATGAATTGATTGTTTTGGCTGATGTGTCTGTTAAGTACGATGACCAAATAGTGAATAAGCCAATTAGCTTTAAAGTTGAACAAGGTGACCGAATTGTACTTGATGGAAAGAATGGAAGCGGAAAAAGTAGTATCCTAAAACTAATTCTAGGAAATCCGATACATCATACAGGCTCAATGAATTTAGGGTCAGGCCTCATTATTTCCTATGTCCAACAAGATACTTCTCATTTGAAGGGACTGTTATCTGACTTTATTGAAGAGCATGAGATTGATGAAACGTTATTTAAATCCATCCTACGTAAGATGGATTTTGACCGAATTCAATTTGAGAAAGACATATCTCATTATTCTGGTGGACAAAAGAAAAAGCTGCTTATAGCCAAAAGTTTATGTGAAAAAGCTCATTTATATATTTGGGATGAACCGTTAAATTTTATTGATATTTATTCGCGCATGCAGATTGAAGAGCTTATTCAAAGATTTAATTCCACAATGGTTATTGTTGAGCATGATCAGGCATTTCAACAAACAGTTGCAACAAAAACTATATCTATGTAGTTAAATATGAAAAGTTGAAGATATAATCAGTAAATCAGGTTATTAAACTATATGGTGCTTTAGTTGAAGAACGTAGCTAAAATGATCAAACTTTTTTATGAAGACTAAACATAAATCTGTTAGAGAAGAATCCATTTTGATCAAACTTTTTTCAAAATGGATTCTTTTATTTATTGTAAAATACTGGTTTATGAGGTGTTTTTGACAAACTTTATTTTAAAGCAACATTTGCAACGTTGGATGGGAATCGATAAGATCTTACCTGTCATACAAAATAGCTCCTCACCTTAGATAGGTTGAATGGAGCTATTTTGTATTGTCAAACCAGAATTTCTTCGTTTGTTACGAAATAAATTAAAGGTATTACAGACACAATAAAAGGCACTTCATTGCCTGTAGATACAGGGATATGGGAAAAATCATTCAACGGATGAGAATCTCTAGTGAAGAAATATTTTTCAAAAATTTAAATATTGATTTCATTTTCAATAAAAGTTAATATAATATTTAATTATTTACATAAATTAGGAGGTTAATATGAATATCACCAATTCATTCCGAACTAATCCTTATAACATGAAAACGACTAAGCTATCAACTATCCCTAAAATTGAAGGTTCGTCAATAGTAAATGAAGGGAAAATAGGGATACAGCAAGACAGCGTTGGAATAAGTTCAGATGTAATGGCAGTCTTATAACCCCTGTAGAAAAAACAATTACTCCGAATGGACTAGAAACCACACAGCTTTATGATCGCTATGGACGAATGATCACCAATATGGTTCATACTGCGGATGGCACTTTATCAACGGAAACTCAGATGCAATATGACCGCTTTGGCAATCCAACGCACAAGCAGATCACAAACGAACAGGGAGAAAAACGTAGCTGGGACTACAAGCATGATTTGCGAGGAGAACCTATCTATGTGAAAGACCCGGAAAAGAACGTGTACAAATTCCAATATGACGCAAACGGGAACCTGATGAGTACTTTTGAAAATGACAAGGAGACAGCCCGTTACATATACAATGGTCTCTCATGGAAGCTGCGCGAAATTGACCCCGCTACCGAAAAGGTCAAAGAGAATTACGAATATGACAAGAGTGGGAATCTGGCAAGCTTTACGGATCAAAAGGGAAATATTCGTAAATATGCCTATACGCCATTCTATGAGCTAGATACGATGCAGGTCTTATCGGGTAAAAAAGTAGTAGAAACGGAGAAGAATACCTACGATCAAACGACACGTCAGCTCCTCACACAGCAAAACAATGATACGAAGGTTTCCTATACGTATGACGGCTTTTTACGCCCAACTTCCATGACCACATTTGGACGTACGTACGAACAAAGATACGAGGATGAAGATGACACCCCCGACTCGATTGTGTATCCAGATGGAACTGCAACAGCTTACACCTATGATGGGCTAGGACGAATATTGTCTGTCAAACATCCAGGAATGGGCAAAATCACTTATGAGTACGACACGTCAACAACAGGGGATACCGTTCATGCCCAGTATCCAAACGGTACTAAAATTGAGAAAGGCTTCAACTCATTTGGCCAGACAACGGACGTGCAGCATTTCCTGTCCAACAACAAGGCGTGGGAAGAGCAAAACCAATATAATGGTTTTGGAAATCTAGTTGAAACAGCAGTGAACCAATCTGCGTCCACGTTCGGCTACGATAAACTAGATCGGATTCGCAAGGAGAAAACACCGACAAGAGAACAAACGTACACGTACGACGAACGCGGCAACCGTCAAAGCATTGTAACAGCCAAATCACCAACGATCGCAGACAGTTCGTACACCTACGATGTCCTCAACCGTCTTAAAACGTATACAAAAAACGGAAAAGAAAGCACCTACACATACTATCCGGATGAGCTTAGGGCAAGTAAAGAAATCGACGGCAAAACAACTCACTATGTCTATCTAAATGGCAACGTGATTGAGGAGCTGGATGAAAAGAACAACCTCCAAGCCTGCAACATCTGGGGGAATGAGCTTCTCTACCGCGATGATGTGAAAGGTGAAAAACAAGGCTATTACTATACAAATGCCCATGGTGACATCGTAGAAATAAAGGATAAGGCTGGGCAGACCCTGAATAAGTATGAGTACGACCTCTGGGGAAATGTAGAGAGCAAGCAGGAAACAATGTCCAATCCGTTCTTGTATGCGGGTGAGATGTATGATGAACAATTGGGCTTGATTTATCTGCGTGCCAGGTATTATGATCCAAATGATGGAAGGTTTATAACAGAGGATACCTATAAGGGGCAAGTGGATAATCCGCTTAGTTTGAAACGGTATACGTATGTGCATAACAATCCTTTGAGCAATGTTGATCCTACTGGGAATTGGAGCACTCAAATAACAGCCAATTGGACACTAAATGAATATAAAAACAAATGGGCCAATGCTACCACAATAGCCGAACGTAAAGATGCTGAACAAGGAGCAAAAATGCTTCGAGATCGGATGAGAAAAGCAGGAATTTCTGAAAAGGATATAATGCAAGGCTCAGATGCAATGATACCAGAGACTAAAGTAATGATGATTGATAAAATTGAGACTTTGCTAAAAATCGAAAACGATCCACTAGGTTTAAGATTATACACAGACACATATGCTTTATTAGTTCCTGATTTTGAAAGTTTGCCTTTGCAGACGGGATCTCTCAAGTTCAATCCAACTAAAAATATTACTACAAAATGGGATATAAAATCTTTCTCAAAAGCTGAACCAATAAGTTACAATTTCGCTGGTCAGAAAGTAAAAGCTTATTTTGATGGAAGGTATTGGTGGTCAAAGGATTTAACAGTTTGGCCCCGTTCCTTATATAAATCGTTTGGAACATCAGATCAATAAGTCTCATTTTAACCATTCTCTAGAAGCTGTTGCATGAGATGTTGGCTACTTAACGGCTCCAATATGTAAGGCTTTACATGACAAGAATATTTTTGCAGTCATTAGTCATCGTTCATTTACTCCCGTTAAAGGGCTATTTAAAAAAGCGTTTTACTTTCAATCCAGATAATAATGCATACATATGTCCACAAAAACATGAGCTAGCGTACACTACAACAGATCGTACTGACTTCAGAATGTATAAATCAAATGCTGATCATTGCAAGACATGTCCTGTATTACGTGAATGTACCCGATCAAAAAGTTGCCAAAAAGTAATTACTAGAAATGTTGGGAAAACAGAAAAGAATGGGTTCGTCAGAACTGACTTAGTAGCCAGGAAGATATCCATATAGACTGCGATATCAAACGATAGAGCGAAGTTTTGCAGATTCGAAAGAACTGCATGGACTTCGCTACAGCCGTTTACGGGGAAAAACAAATTAACAGGCGCAGATGCTACTGATGGCAACTGTACAGAATATAAAAAAGATCGCTCTTCACCTCGCTAAGAGTAGCTAAGGTAGAGAACGATCTTTTTTTATGCACTTGGTGCAACAGGACAATCAAATACTGCTTGAGGTTAACTAATAAATTGGGTTTCTCGACAACCTGCTATTAAATTGTTAAATTTCCAAAAAATACATTTTTACTTTCAATTGTATGTATAGTATTTTTTATAGGTATTTATTACTGCATCTTATATCTAAAAGAGGGGATAAGCTCATGAAACCTGAATTGAATCCCATTAACCCCCATACAGGACATACCTATAAGAAAACTTATATCCCAGTAATAACAAAATTCTGGATCAGTCATGCAGGTGCTTTGCTTTGGATGTGCTTTTCTATTTACTTGGCGCTTCCATGGTTAGAAGACCTTGCGCATATTGTATCCTTTCCTTTAGCTTTATTAATTATCGGAGGTATATCATACATTCCTGGCTATATGAATGCCTTTTTAGTAATAAGTTTAATTCTTGATCGTCAGCCTGCTTTCAAAAATGAATTTCCTAATGATGAGATTATCGTTCTTATAGCTGCCTATAACGAAGAGAGACAAATCTATCAAACTTTGCAATATATAAATAAACAAGATTATCAAGGGAAAATTAAGGTATTTGTTATTAATAATTGTTCTACAGATCAAACAGTTCACGAAATCATAAAAGCAAAAAAAGAATTAGATATTGAAATTGCATTACTTCATGAAGAAATGCCGGGAAAATTCCATGCCTTGAACCATGCTCTAAAATTTGTTGAAACTCCTTATGTCATTACGATCGATGCAGATACACTGCTTCCTAAATCCTCTATACGTTATCTTGTAGCACGTATGAAATCTAGCCCAGAAAATGTTTGTGCTGTTGCTGGCTCGGTTTTGACCAAAAACAGCAGAGAAAACTTTTGGACAAAAATTCAAGAATGGGATTACTTTTTAGGTATTGCGTCCGTTAAAAGACTTCAAGGCCTATATCAAGGAACTTTAGTTGCTCAAGGAGCCTTTAGTATATATAAGACACAATGTGTAAAAGAAGTCGGTGGTTGGCCAGATGCTATAGGTGAAGATATTGTTTTAACATGGCGTTTACTTGAGAAAAAGTGGAAAGTTTATTTTGAGCCATTGGCAGTTTCATTTACTGAAGTACCTAGTTCCCTTAAGCACTTTGTCAGACAGAGAGCAAGATGGGCAAGAGGTATGATAGAAGGTTTAAATGAAATAAAGCCATGGAACCAGCCTCAAGTATTTGTTAAATACTTAACTGGAATTAATTTAATCATGCCTTATTTAGATCTTACTTATACACTATGTTGGCTTCCTGGGCTGATATTGACTTTTTTCGGTTATTACTGGATTGTTGGCCCAATAACACTTCTTGTTTTACCTTTAACCCTAATCAGTTATAGTATTCTTTATTTTTATCAAAGAAATTTTGTATTTAAACCTTTAAATCTTAGAATTAGAAAAAACTTTATAGGCTTTATTTTCTTTATTCTTGGCTATCAAATGATTATGTCACCTATCTCTGTGTATGGTTATATACAAGAATTTTTTAAATTTAAAAGAAACTGGAAGTAAGAGAGTTATCGAAGAATGAACCATTAGCTTAGGGTGTATTAGTTCAGCAAGCTAAAGTAGCAGTCAAATATTTGTATTCCCGTCTACATAAAATTTTAATAGAACGTAACGAGTTTCTGGATAGTAATTTGTTCAAATCTATCTTATCTGCATGTAAACGTATGACTGATTTAAATTACACCAAGCAAGATGCAATAAAAATCTCTGCTAAAAGGTAACTCAAAAAGAAATTAAAAAATATGTAGATTTACTTGGTATAGAAAGTAAGCGGTATATTGAATCTAAGAAAACTTTTTTAATAAAAGAAGATATGATTAACATACGAGCGCATAAACAACGATTAGAAGCTAATGATTAGTAATTTGGATAACACGATTGCAAACATAAACGTAAACAAATGAAACATCAATATTTTTCTAAATATTCCAGAGTAGCCGGACTCACTCAAAATTATCATTACACAAGCTCCGTCACTTTCTACTGACCTAGTTAAAAAGCAAGGAATCGACGACATGTTTATTTAGCCATATTAAGCAGAAAGTCTCTTCAGGCATTTTCAAAATTGGCTGGGGAACAATGGTTCAAGCTATGCTGTCCTTCATTTTTAGTATCTTTCCTATTGGAATTGTCTTCTTAATTAATGGGTGCCTCAAATTGAATTTTGATGTATTTCCAATAAATCTCGTTATTGATAAGTCCCGTAGTATTACTAAATCTGTTTGGAAAGCTATCATCACCTTTATTAATTCCGAGTATTCATTTACTTGTTACATTAGGGCTTGGTATCTTCCTATATCAGCGTAATCGATTAGAGAAGAATGGCAAAGTTATTATGTTTCCAGCGTTAGAGCCTGTTTTTTATGGAGGGGCTATTCTGTGCTTTGCCTTGCTTGATGGTCTTTTTTCCTCAACTGTCATTGAGAGGGATTTATTCACGTATTATGCAGGATTTATTACTCTAGGGATTTTAGCAGCGATTGGATCTTACTATTTACGTAGGGCACGCATTCGTATGTAGTTTACATGTAAAAGGATAGCCTTGTTGTCATAAGCTAGATTGGAATGGGTATACCACTTCCTAATAGTTGCACGGCTGCTTTTTTATTTCCATATGTGCGCTCTAATGCCTGCATTATTTTTGTTTTTTTCCACATCGCCTTCTCTTCCGTACCGGGCTGGCACATATTCATTGTGCATGCCATGCGTGTCTGATTTTGTTTGATTACTGGCTGAAGGAGATGCAGTGGATGCTACATATGCTGAAGATAGCTCTGTTGATGGGCTATGTGATTTCGTGTGACTATCTGTATTTCGTTCATGAGCGATCTTTAATGCCGCAGGGAGATGATCCCAGGTAATAACTCCATTCTCTTGTAAGATAGATAAACGCTCAATAATGTTACGGAGCTGACGAACGTTGCCAGGCCAATAATAATCAAGGAGTGCTTGCATCACATCCGGCATAATCCGAGGTACTGCTTGATCGTTAGCAAGAGAATACTCATGCAAGAAAAGGGGAATCAATTCTATAATATCTTCTAAACGTTCACGTAACGATGGTAGCTCTAGCGAAAAAACGTTTAATCGATAATATAAATCCTCCCGAAAGCGACCCTCTGTTACCATTTTTTCTAGGTGATAAGAACTCAGTCAAAAATGCGCTAAAGGAGGCAGAATATAAATCAGGCGATAATCTCATCATATCATGCAACTTCACGATTTAATCGTCCGCTCTCGCATCTAATTCTTCAACGTGGTCACTTAGCTCGTTTTTTTACGGTCAGTTAGGACTGCTCCTCACCGCAGATGCGTTAGCTACAAGATTAGAAGAGCGGATTGCGAAGATCAAACCGCAGAAAAAAAGACCATCATCACTTTGAAAGGATAACGGTCTTTTATGCTTTTGCTGTTTCAGTTTTTCCGCTTTCGTTTTCGTTCGACGCTGGGTCATATCGACAAGAGCAAAAATGCTCCTGTGAAGTTCGGGATTCCGTTTCCCTTCCCGGATCATTTTATCCCGGTGCTTGCGTGCGCTGCTTTTTGCCATTTAATTCACTCCTTTGGGATGTACGGCTTCGGTAGTGCTTTGTTTACTGATATCATAATCCGGTTTGAGAGCCAATGCAAACAAAACAGGCTTTCCAAGCCTTGATAATTGTCCATTCCAATCTACAGGGCATGCATACGATGATACTGACGGGAGGTGACATTCTGCATGCTCAAAAAAACAGCAGCCCGCAAAGTCGAGAACCAAGTCTATTCCAACCGTGTCGTTAGATCCGAGTTCGACCGGAAATGGCGAACCATTGTGTCAAAAAGTGGCTACGTGATCTATATTGCAACAGCCAATCGTGCGAAAGTGACCGTCTTGTTAACTAACGGTTCGAGCAAGCTGCTCATTTTCAACAAAGGCGGACGAGTATTGGTTGGCGGCGGCGGAACGAGCCATTACAGCAAGCCGCATATAGCCAAGGATTTGTAGGTAGAATGTAAAAGAAAATGGTCCTGCTTATACCTTTGTGGGAGAGCAGGGCTTCTTCCATATGGACGGATAGCTAGTCGTGCTGGCTGAAGTCAATCGCGAATAACCGTAGCAGAGGCCTCTAAGAAGGACAAAATGTTATGATACGTTGAAAAAGCTGGATGATGCGTCCACTATTAAATGATGGGGTGTTTGTGCTAATAAATCTTCAATTTAGTTTTTGATATATGAAAAACAAAACATTATTCTAATCAAACAACATGTTATTAACTACTTGATAATTTGTTTACCCCTTTAAATTTTAATATTGCTGAGACTAAATATAGGAAACAACATAAAGCAAACCAGATACCAGTACTTGAAAACATATAGTAGATGCTTAATGGTAGTGACCAGACGAAGGAAATAATGATTACTGGTGGAGAAACGAATGAGGATACTAATCCAAAAATAGCAGGAAATATTGGCAAATATTGATATTTATTAGTTCGGATTATATAATCGATTCTGTCTATATATAAATAGTTTGAAAAGGAGGATATTTTAATATTTTTTATTTTAATTTACTAAGGGAGCGTTAATAGCAACGAAAAAAGTTCTAGTTGAATCATTAGTTATTCCATTTTTAATGAGTACCTCTATTTTTGCAAAGGATGCCGATGTAAGAACATACAACCTTAAATCGGTAAAAGGATCAGATATTATATTAGATGACATTACCTATAGTATTAATAACGATGAAATTCATGTTAAAGTTGAAGGGAGGGCTCGTAGTAAAGGAATACAGAGCTATAAATTAGAAATAGACACGGATACTAAAATATACAAAACTACTGAGTTAACAAAGAAAGAGATTGAGGAAGACATATTGAATGAAGAAGACCTAAAAGAACTCAAAGAATTGAGTACTAAACCTTTGAGAATATCTCCGAATGAAAGAAAAAATTATTATATTGGCTGGATGAAATTACAACTGAAGATCCTGTAAGGTTACCTGTATGCACAACTAAACTTACATTAAAATGGGAAGAAGATATAGATGGGCTTATCGAAGAAACTAGCCATAAATTAAAACCTTGGGCTGCAAATCCAACAAAATTTGATACTCATTGGTATATTGATTCTTCAGGTGATACTCCTCCAAAAGCAAACAAAAACAACTCAAAAATTACCTATAAAGGTTATGCTAATTATTATAATGATAATTTTGGTCTTAAGAACTGGAGAACGCATGTCAATCATGAACTTAAGATGATAGCCTTGCCCTTCAGTGACGGTGATGGAAGATTTGATTATTCATGGGATTATGATGCTAGCGGAGATTCTAGTGCATTGTTAAGCTTCACTTTAAACTACTAGCATGGATTGATATCTAAAATTATTTTCTATAAATTATTCGTTATATTCCGAATAATAAAACTTTATCTGTTGCCATTTCTATTATGAATAAGTTACATAACTACCCCACCATAGCTTAACAGTAGTGAGCCCGCCTCGTTTAAGCACTATTTTTTGCCGATTCGATCAAGCAGCGGTATATTAAGCTCATCCTCCTGCTCGTCGCTTCCATTTTACAAAGATCCAGCTTCTTGGGGTTTACAATACGGGCGACGGTCCGAATCCGTTTCTCCACATGAACTATTTTTTGTTCAGGTAGTATCTAAGAGGCATCCGCTGGCCAACCCGGACCTTCATTGATTTGGATGAGCTGAGAGACCTTCCCATGGTCCTGTATCCCGAAGGTTTTCTGTGGCGTGATATCGTTGAGGAGATTGTCTACCAACGTGGATTTAAGCTCCATTCCGTTCTTTAAACCAGCTCAGTTACTTCGATTATGAATCTGGTAAAAGCCAATATTGGTTCAACCGTACAGCCACATCCGTTAATACGGCAAATTTGTGATCCGGTTTTGCACACGATACCAATCAAGGATGGAGCGCCCAGCCGTAACTTGTCAATCATTTACCGCTCCGACCATTATCTGAGCCGGGCAGCCAAAGCATTTATTGAACAAATACAAGAGTACTTTCAAAGCTAGTCCAGGAGTTATAGTCAAAAAACGATGGTATTTTCTATTCCCCTATTCGAACGAGGTGAGCTATGTCCATTAGAGTTAAACTATTGCTGTCTTATACAGGTATGCTTATCATTAGCCTTTCGGTCTTTTTCTTAACTGCCAGTCTGTTCACGATCGCAGCGACAGGCGACATTCACAGTATTCGGGATTTCTATAAAGTCCACTACCAGCTTAATCCGCTGACTGAACAAGAAGAATCGATCTTTCTCGAATTAAAATATCTCGCCAAAAACGAACCGGATCAATTGCAAAATGAAGAGCTTTTGCTGGACTACGATTTCAAGCTTAAAACCGTGAGGGCCGGTCTCTACGTCCGCCGGGAAAGCAATCAGGTCTTTGCGTCGCGTACCTTTAACCAGCCTGCATTGGAGCAGAATTTGCCTCCCTATGATCTGGACAACAATCAGATTCGCAATACCTTTAACATTGGCGAAAGATTTTATGCCTACGCTAAATACGACTTCCGCTTTTCGGATGGCGTCAAAGGTGGCGTCTTCGTAATACGCGAGCGAAGCCCTTTTGGTGAAGTGATACGCAGACTGCTACCCATCCTCATTCTGATTCTCATCGGCGTCGTCGTGGTTACGAATATGTTGTTATACCGCTGGATTACCAGAAGCGTCGTCAAACCCCTTGATTTGCTTCGGACCTCGGCTGATCACATCAAGGAGGGCAATCTCCAATTTTCACTTGATCTGCGCTCAAAGGACGAAATCGGTCAATTGAACGAGGCGTTTGAAAATATGCGAAAGAGACTGCTTGAATCGGTTCAGCTTCGATTGAAAGACGAGGAGAATCGGAAAGAACTAATCTCCAACATCTCTCATGATTTGCGTACGCCTATTACTAATATAAAAGGCTATATCGAAGGAATACGGGATGGGGTCGCAGATACTCCTGAGAAAATGAACAAGTACGTGAACATCATTCATTCAAAAGCCGTCGATCTGGATAAACTCGTAGACGAACTATTTCTCTACTCCAGGCTCGATTTAAAGCAAGTCCCGTTCTTCTTTGAGCATGTAGATATTGTTAGTTTTTTAGATGAGTGTATTGATGAACTGTATTATGAATTGGAGAAAAAAGGAATCCTGCTTGAGTGGGGGAAGCGTCCAGATCAGAGCATTGAAGTACTTGCCGATGTGGAGAAATTAAAACGTATAGTACTTAATATTATTTGTAATGCTCAGAATTTTATGGACAAAGAACAAAAAATGATTCGCGTCTCCGTACAAGTTTCCCTAGTATGGGTCACTATTGAAATACGGGATAATGGGAAGGGCATCCCACCTGAAGCCATACCCCATGTTTTCGAACGATTTTATCGTGCAGAGCAATCCCGCAATTCTTCAACAGGCGGCAGCGGACTGGGGCTTGCCATTGCGAATCAAATCATAGTAGGACACGGAGGCTCCATCTGGGTAAGCAGCGAGCTAGGCATCAGCACGAGCCTGTTCTTTACCCTGAAACGATTGACGAACCAAGGAGGTATACCAAACCTATGACGACACGAATCCTCATCATTGAAGATGAAATTACGATCGCTGAGCTGCAGCGGGATTATTTTGAACTAAATGGTTTTCTCGTTGATTTATGTCATTCAGGCAATGAGGGTTTACAGCTTGCGCTTCATGGGGATTACAAACTTATTATTGTGGACTTGCTGCTTCCTGTGATGAACGGCTTTGAATTATGCAATCAAATCAGACAAAGCAGGGAAGTGCCGATTCTGATTGTCTCTGCGAAAAAAGAAGAGATTGATAAAATTCGCGCCTTTAATCTTGGCGCCGACGATTACATTACCAAACCATTCAGTCCTAGCGAGCTAGTGGCGAGAGCCAGGGCACATCTAGCGAGATATGAACGGCTATTGGGCAAACAGGAGACTGATCATAAGTCCGAAATTCATATTCGTGGCCTGGTCATTGATAAAGTTGCCCACAGAGTCTACGTAAGAAATCAAGAAGTGATATTTACCACCCGTGAATTTAACCTGCTTGAGTTTTTGGCAAGCCATCCCAATCGTGTCTTTAGCAAAAATGAGTTATTTGAACGAATATGGGGCATGGATTCCAGTGGGGATATTGCAACCGTTACCGTACATGTTCGCAAGTTGAGAGAAAAGATAGAAGTCAATCCTTCCAACCCGCAGTATATCGAAACTGTCTGGGGGGCCGGATACCGATTTTCCGTGTGATCAATTTTATAATTTGTTAAGAAAAATTTTAGAATCGGTTTATCCCTTGTTTCTTTGGGGTTTATATCCCTCCTTTATCATACAGTTATGACGAACTACTACCATGCCTATTATCTTAAGGAGGAGTTACCGATGAAGAAATATTCTAATAAACTGGCTGTCTTGATGCTGGCAGCTACCTTGGGAACGGCATCCGTTCCATTTACCGCTCTGCATGTAGAAGCTGCATCAACGAGTCTCTCATCACAGGAAATTCAACAAGCAGTCAACAAGCTGGCTGAGCTTCGCGTGATGCATAGCTACGAAAAAGGCTCCATGGGGATTGAGAACCAGATCACTCGCGCCGAACTGGCGAAAATGGTCGTCCTTACGTTTGGTCTTCAAGGGAAAGGGGGCAAGTTGCCAAGCTTCACAGATGTAAATCAGAATGATTTGTACTACAATTATGCCGCTGAACTGGTAGCACAAGAAATCATGCAGGCGGAAGAAGGACGCTTTAATCCACATGGAACTGTGACACATGCGGAGTTAGTACAAATCGTGTCCAAAGCGTTGAAACGTGATATGAAATCTGTGAATTACTGGATGGAGCGTTTTTATGGAGCCGATAACAATGCCACTCGCGGCGAAACAGCGTACCTGCTGAATATCGCTCGTCAGGCGATTCCTTCAGCAAATGCGAAAATTACGAGCGTTCGTCCGCTGAATGCCATTACCTTGATTGTGACTTTTGACGCTCCTTTGACAGACGAGAATGAAGTCTTTGCCAAGGCAAAAGAAGACTTTGTATTTAACGATGGACTGACCTTGAATAATATGCCGCGGTTAAAAACGGGTTCGATTGCTACGTATATCGTACCAACAACCGTACAAAAACCAGGCACGACGCATACCCTGACCTACAGAGACCAAAAAGCGGGTACATTTACAGGAAACGAAACGAAACTTGACATGACAGAAGCTAGACAGGTTACGAACGATACTTTCGAGTTGGAAGCTCTCAAGGCTAACGGAGTCGTAGACTACGGATATGTTATCAGCGCATACAGCGGCGGCCGCGGAGCGAATGCATTCGTCCTGGATGAGGACAACAGAGCGGATGGAAGAACCTATCAGATCATCTCCTCCGGTCAAGGCAGAGAAGTCATGATCACACCGGAAGGCGGTCAACCGATCGTAGCCAAATACGTCCCGTTCACCCAATCAACGGATGGCAGGCAAGAACCAAAATTCCGTTTGCCGAAAGGTCAGGTGCTGACACCCGGAGTTAAGTATACCGTTACCTCGGATTGGACGGAAATCGCCAATCCGACATTCGTAGCCGAGGATATCGCACCGCTGAAAATCGTCAAAGCGGAGGCAATCAGTGAAACATCCATTGCCGTTACTTTGGCGGAGGACCCGGGAGATGAGCTGTTCTCCGGCCGCAGTGTGGAATTGACCGATGCAGAGGGTAATAAACTGACCGGTACTTATAAATATTCCAGCCGCAAGGGTGCAGTGGGCATGTTCGATCTTGTGCAGGGCAGCAAACTGACTAAAGGAGCAGCTTATACCGTTACTCCCGTTGGCGACTGGGCCGGCCAGTCCAAGGTTGAGCTGACGGTCAAATAACAAATCTGTAGATGAAGCTTTAGAAATCAATGGAAAGGTGTGGGTTCGCTGTGCTACGCGGAATTAGTCTTTTGATCTTGGTTATCGCTCTTGCGGGGGGCAAGATACATATGGACTCCTTGTTATCAAGCGGAGATCAGCAAACAACCCAAGTGGTGAACGAAGAAATGGACAAGTTGAATCGTGCTCTGTTGAAAGCTGCAAATCAGGGAGACAAAGAAGCCATTTCGAAACTTCTGGCGGATGGCGCTAATATTGACGCTACGGATGAAAGAGGCCGAACCTCTGTTATGATTGCCGTACACACGAACCAATTAGAGCTGTTTACGTTTCTAGTCGAGCAGGGGGCCAATATCAACATCAGGGACAATCAACTTGACAATCCTCTACTCTATGCAGGAGCGGAAGGTAAGTTGGATTTTTTGAAAGCAGCCATTGCAGCAGGCGCTGACACGACGATTACCAACCGTTATGGAGGTACCGCCCTTATTCCGGCGGCTGATCGCGGGCATGTTGAGATTGTTCGAGAGCTGCTCATGAACTCCGATGTAGATGTGAATCATGTCAACAACCTGGGCTGGACCGCTCTGCTGGAAGCCATTATTCTTGGAAATGGCGGCAAAAATCATCAGGAGATCGTAAATCTGCTGGTTGAGCACGGAGCCGATGTGAATCTGGCTGACAGAAGTGGAGTAACACCTTTGCAGCATGCAAAAAACACGGCTATCAGGAAATGGTTGACGTTTTGACGAGCGCTGGCGGGAAATAATCAATCCAAAAAGGATAGAGCCCTGATGATCTCAGTGTGGTTCTATCCTTCTTGGATATCAGTTTTATTTGCTTCCGTCAAATTAAATCCAAAGATCTTCATCTTGTGACAGAAGTGGTTTTCTGGGGAACTTGCATCAACAATAGATCAATGGCTGAATCCATACCTCACCTTGGAGATAGCTGATTCGATTGTATATTCTTCTGCAGGGCGTACGCAGCACTACATACAGCCGCTTGATTGACAAGACGGTCGATTAAGGAATTCCGCTCATTACGATTGATACCGCTTCCCCTGACAGCAAGTCCGATCGCATATGTCGGCTCGGACAATTGGTCAGGAGTACGCATCACGGAGAAGAAAGATTTGGTATCATTAAATATTTGGTTTGAACCCCATTATTGTTGAGGGGCTTCTTTTGATAAATGAATTATCCATAGATGAAATTTCCAAACAAGCCACATAAATAGTATATAGCCGAAAAAGGAATAAAAATGCCGCCATTCGCTGCTGTGGGCAAACCATCCCAGTTTTTCAGATATCTGTTCAATTCCAGCTTCTATTATGCCGGAAAACAGGACGATTCCCTTTCTTTGCCATGAGTTCATCGACTGTAAGCAATTCAGAAAGATAGCTGTAACAATCGGCAATATACACAGAGTAAACATAATATTGATTTTAAAAATATCGGGAAACGGCCTCATAGGAAAAGAATACAATTGCTTCTCCACAAAGATGAGATCCAGATAAGTTCCCAACCAAGAAACAAATATCATTGTTGGAACATAAGATTTAAGTTTCTTTCTAAAAGATGGCTGTTTTGGCCATGACCGCAAGTTCGATTTTCTCCAGTGTTTTACAGTATTTATGATAGATCTCCCCATTTACATTTTTTTCTTGGTTGATAAAGTAGGTTAAGATTTTCCAATCCTCAAACCAATCCCAGATTTCCGCTTCATCTTGCTCTATATTTTTCCAAGCGTACTGTAATTTTGGACTGAATAATCGATTGGCACCAGCTTTCAATTGACAATCATCCGTTCGCCTCTTATAGGGAGTTCCAGGCATAGATGGCACAGATTCGTTTACGTCGTTAAACAGATGGGGCCAGTAATCTTTACGGGAACCCGTATGCGGATGATCCGCCGCCCAGTTTATTACGCCCTGTAGAATTTCAGAAGAGCCAAATAGCACTGAATATAATCGTTTACCCATTAATATGCGTTCTTGAAGGGAAGCAAAATGATGAAGCGTTTGACCGATAAGGTCAGGTACCTGCCCGGGAATCTTGTTCATATTGTTACAACACGGGAAAAGAATTTGATTTAAACTCAATAAATCCTGAACTTTGAACTCTTTCGTTTCCAGAACCGTTTTTTGATAATGGGGATTCTGTATCACCCTTTTTTCCAGATAGCTCTGCTCGTTGATGACTAGGGCAATCGCCAGAAGATAGCGGTCTCCATTTTTCCAGAAATGATTCCACATAACCTCCATAAAGACGGATACATGAAAAAAAGAAAGCAGATAGAACAAGCTCGCTTCTCTTTTCAAACTTTCCTCATACAGCAAAAATTGAGGATAGATATCTTGGAAAATCAACCAATTGCCGCGCTCCAAAAACAGAAAATAATCCTTCTGTTCCGCGTCGGAAAGTAATTTGGACAGAAGCTCTCCCTTCAAATCCGTCATATTCCAGCCGCCATTTCGCGACACCATGTGACCCAACAAGGCCCAGTGTATCTCTGGATGTTTTCGATAGTAGTCAAAATACGCCGTAGTCCGCGTTACATTGTTCAAGTTTAGCCGGCGTGTAGATTCTTTAATTTGACGAATCAATATTTGATCTTGTTCGGGTAATTCCGCTTCTTTCTTGAGAGGCTTGTTGACATCTTTCAATCTCTTCTGCAATTCTTTGTTTATTTTAAGAAAGGGTGGAAATTGACTTTGTTTAAACCAGTCAAATTTCTTCTTCAGGATCCGGATTCCCATGCTTTCTCCTCTCCTTTTAAGAACCCCTCGTCTGAAAATGAATAGAGTGGATATAGGCATTACACTTGGGTTTTAGAAAGGTATGTTTGAAATATGAAAGAAAAAATTGAATTAGAAATTAAACGTATAATTCATCTATTGCAAAAAGCTCAATCAGCTGACGGCGCCTGGCGTTATTGTTCGGAAAGCGGAGTACTAACCGATGCATATATGATAATCCTATTACGGACCTTGATGATTGATGACGAGGAGTTAATTAGAAGTTTGGCTGATCGCATTACCATAAGGCAGGAGAAAAACGGAGCCTGGAAGCTGTTTCATGATGAAGAGGAAGGAAATTTGTCTGCAACCATTGAAGCATACTATGCCCTGCTTTTTTCAGGGCACAGCCGGAAAACGGATGAGCACATGCAATTAGCAAAGAAGTTTATATTAACCAAAGGCGGAATTTCGGAGGCAAGTATGCTAACAAAAATCCTTCTTGCATTGACAGGGCAGTATCCTTGGCAGGGATACTTTCAAATCCCGGTTGAAATCATCCTGCTGCCGCACTGGTTCCCCATCAATTTCTTCGATTTTGTCGGATATGCAAGAGTACATATCGCACCGATATTGGTCGTTGCAGACCGTAAGTTCGTAATGAAAACAAAAAGAACACCAGACATATCCGATCTTCGAAAAAACGACCTTCCAACAGCATTGGGCAACCATCCATATCTGACAAATCAACGATCCCATGAATACCGTGCGCTTCTTAACACGATCTTGGATGGTTTCAAGAATCTTCCTTACCTTCCGTCGCAAATCCATAATATGGCGCTACGTCAGGCTGAACGCTTTATACTGGAAAGAATTGAACCGGATGGAACCTTGTACAGCTATTTCACTTCCACGTTTCTTATGATATTCGCTCTACTGTCCCTTGGATATTCGACCAATCATCCAGTGATCACCCGTGCGATTTCAGGGCTGAAAGCAATGACTTGCCGGACCAATGGACATTTCCATATTCAGATTGCGACATCAACGGTCTGGAATACCGCTTTATTGGCTCATGCTATGCAAGGAACCGGGGTTTCTGCATCTGACCCTGTAGTTCAAAACGCTGGCCGCTATTTACTCTCTCGCCAGCATCATAAATATGGTGATTGGATGATGAAAAATCTTTTTGTTTTACCAGGGGGATGGGGTTTTTCCAATATCAATACCATCAATCCCGACGTCGATGACACAACGGCTGCATTAAAAGCAATAAGCAAATTAAGAGAAACAGACCCGACCTTCCACCATTCATGGGATCGAGGTCTCAATTGGCTGTTATCGATGCAAAACGCCGATGGAGGCTGGCCAGCATTTGAGAAAAATACGGATAAAAGAATATTAAACTGGCTTCCCTTCGATGCGGCAGACGCAGTTAGTACAGACCCTTCTACGGCAGATTTAACAGGTAGGACTTTGGAGTTTCTCGGCAACAGTGCAGGATTTACCATCGGCCATCCCCAGATTCAAAGAGGGGTGAAGTGGCTTCTAAGCAACCAAGAAGCCAACGGCTCTTGGTACGGACGTTGGGGCATTTCTTACATTTACGGCACATGGGCCGCTGCTACCGGCCTAATTGCTGTCGGAGTCTCTTCTGAACATCCTGCAATTCAGAAAGCTGTACAGTGGTTATTAAAAATCCAGAATGAAGACGGGGGGTGGGGAGAGTCATGTAAGAGCGATATTGTTAAAACATATGTTTCTTTAGGTGTCAGTACACCTTCTCAAACCGCGTGGGGAGTGGATGCCCTCATTTCAGTGTTCCAAAAGCCAATTCCGGCGATTGAACGTGGAATTCAATTTTTAATTGATTCCGAAAAAAATCAGGACTGGAGGCTCTCCTATCCGACAGGAGCCGGATTACCCGGCGGTTTTTACTTTCACTACCACAGCTACCGGTACATTTGGCCTCTGCTTGCTTTAGGTAATTATAAAAAGAAATATTAAATATCTCTTTATGTTTTTTATGGTTCACAAGGGTCAATGGATAAGGTTTACACTCTGGAGGAAAATGGACATCTTATGGTTTTGCCGAGGCTTATACCACTAATGAAATTCAATCTTGATGGGAGAATCAACGGTTCACTTAGAGATCCCTCCCACATATAAGTAACATTCTGCTTATTCGAGCAATCGTCGTTTAATATGATTATACGTCTAGTCCAAACAGATGTCTCAAAATGGGCGTGATTCAAATCGGTTACACGCTCGAAAACAAAAACAATGTCGTGTGGCTTCAGGTAGTAATTCGTATAGCTGAGCTAAGTTAGTTCCCGATTGAACCGTTCAATGCATCTTCAAAAACTTACGTAGAAATACAGATGCTTAGTCATGGTAATCACCTCCTTCCACACCTAAACGTAGCAAAAGGGGTGTAGGACAAAAAAACTAGAGACTTAAGACAAAAAAATAAGCCCCCAAATGGGAGCCCGTATATATGTTCGGCAAAACAATTATATCTTGGGCTTGCCAGGAGGGGGTATCGGAAGATGAACACAATGAAAGAACTTTTAAAAGAGTACAAGAAACAACAAAGAATTAAAAAAAGCATACGCTAATCTATGAGCAACTAACAGCAATTTGGCTAATCATCGTGTTGTGGTTTTTGTTTATTGGTATGAAAGCCGTGCAGTGAAGCCCACTTTGCAGGTGGCTGTTAGGTTTTCCGTTCCGTAAATCAAACAGAAAATACATATTTTTGAGATTCTCATCCCTATATAAAAAGTATTGAAATTGCACTATATATCAATAATAAAGCCATAGCTACATTAAACTGATTTCTATACTTTGATAAGAACTTTTTAAAAATTGAACCAAATACATTCCAACTAAAAGTTCCCATAAAACCAATAAAAGCTAGAAGTACTGAATAAAATAATAAGCTGAGATGTTCAGTATGATATGGAATGATGAAGGTTGATATTACTGTAATACCATATAAAATGCCTTTGGGATTTACGAATTGTAAAAGCATACCTGCGAAAAAACTGTTATTCTTGCCCCCGTCATTGTCTTGATCATTATTTTTACTAGTAATAATTTTTATAGCTAGATACATCATATAGGTTGCACCTATAATAGACATAATAAATTCAATTTTTGGAATAAAGTTTTTAAGGACCAGGTTAAAATAACAACTTAATATGATTATAACAAAAAAACCAGCACCTACTCCTAAACAAAATCTAAATGTTTTTTTAAAGCCGTATTTATTAGCAAATAACATTGCCATAATGTTATTCGGGCCTGGGGTAAAACTAGAAACAAAAGCATATAACAACATTGATAATAAAGGCATATAAGAACCCCCTCTGTGATGTATGTTATAATGTACAAAACGGGCAATATAACGTCTTATTTTTTATTGTATGAAATAAACGTTATATTGTACAGAGGGAAAGGAGTGTGTTTATGGAGGAGATACATCTTATTATTGCGAAAAACTTAAAGGCTTTTAGAGAAAGGAAGAAATTAAGTCTTGAAAGAGTTGCAGAATTAACTGGAGTAAGTAAAACGATGATAGGTCAAATTGAAAGAGGGGAATCGAGCCCTACTATTACAACGATTTGGAAAATAGCAAACGGATTAAAGATTTCTTTTACTTCACTAATAAATAATCCACAGCCAGATACAAAAGTTGTTTTAAGAAGTGAAAGTAAAACATTATCTGAAGACAATGGAAAATATCGAGTCTATCCTTACTTTCCCTTCGAAGATGATAGACGCTTTGAGGTTTATTCAGTCGAGATCGAAGAAGGAGGCTTTCTAAGTTCTGATCCGCATAGGGAGGGAACGGAAGAGTTCTTAACTGTTTTTGAGGGGGAACTAACTGTACGAGTGAATAACAATGACTATACAATAAGAAATGGTGATTCTATTAGATTTAAGGCTGACAGCCCCCATACCTATCATAATTCTGGGATAACATTAACTCGATTAAGTATGGTTTTATATTATCCATCTTAATATCCCCTGTCCTACAAACAGGGGATTGCCTCTATTTTTTTAGAGCTTTTATTTTTTGTTGCATCATTCCCTTTTATGAAAACTGCGTTTTAATAAACATCGCATACGTACAAAACAGTACACTTTCCATGTCATAATTCTCAATATTACGATGACTGAAATAGATAAAGGGGAGGTGTGCTCTAAAATAAGAGTTTGGAGTTTGGACTCTGATACAGAGGATAAAAAAATAGCCGGTTACTCCTCTTTATGTGGTATACACTGTCCTAATCTTTGTTCGTCGCCTTATCCAATAGGCAACAATTGAAAAAAGAACGAGCGTCCTTTCCACAGCGACATGCCCTTGTTCTAACCCCTTATTTCGCTAGCTTACTCTCTTTTGCTATACACATTACGATAAACAGAAGGTGTTATCCGCTCGAATTTCTTGAACGTTTTGATAAAGTAGCTAGGCTCATTGAATCCTAATTCATTGCTGATTTGAGAAATGGACAGATCGGTTGTCTCTAAAATTTGTTTAGCCCATTCCATTTTCAGGCGTGGAATAAACACAGAAAAATTCTCCCCGGTTTCCTTGGTAAACATACGACTGAAATAGCTTGGGCTAACATGGCAGATATCAGCCATGTCCGCTAATTTGAAGTTCTCATTTTTATGAGCATAAATATAATCAAAGGCCGGTTGAAGAATGGCACTAGAAGAAATCCTTTTATGGGTAGACATTTTTATGATCTGGCTATCAATAAGTGTATTTTCCAGCTCTTTTTTTATGGTTTGGATATTACGATACGAGTGATCGGCAATAGAATCAATAACAGGCTTGTTCGTAGTTAACGCATGCCGGTACATATCGATCGTTGAATTTTTATTTATGGCTTCTTCTACAATATAATTGCATAAATGATATAGCATTTCAGAAATAGTTGTTATTTCGTCATAGGACAAGACAGGTAGTGAAGCATAGTCTTGGTCCAAGCCGAGGAGCTTTTTATGGGTATCGGCATTTGTTGGCCGAGTTACTATTTGTTCCAGCTCCAGCGGATTGTCGCCCAATTTTACTTGTCCCGCCATAATAGCACCAATGTACTGATTGTTGACAATAATAGGAATGGCAATATCAACAATATGAAAATGGCAAAGATAGATATAGGGTTGATTGAGTCGCACAGCCTCCAGTCCACCCCTTGCATCGCATTTTTGGCAGTATTCGGACAATGCAGCATCTTTTCGTATCGTCTGACAGAAGCTCTGGCATTGGCTGTGCCCCGTTACAGGAACGCCTTTATAGTCGATTGTAATAATGGCCATTTTAGTGACCAGAGAGAGTGAGTCCTGGAGTTTCTGCCACTTTTCCAAATCAATAATTTTTTCCAATTTAAAATGCGTAGTCATGATGATCAATTCTCCTTTTGCACCCTCGTATTATTATAGCATAATAGTCGGATGGCAGGACAAGATAATACCATTTTGGTGCTTGCAGGATAAGATAATACGACGTGAAAGCGCTTTAATTGTAGTGAATCGTCCAATGATCTTTGTACAAGGTAGCTCTATAATGGGGATACAATAGCACAGAGGAGGATTATTTAAATGAGAAAAGCTTTTATTAGTCCAACTAAGTATGTTCAGGGTGAGAATGAATTAGTCAATCTGGGATATTTCATCAAGACATTTGGTGATTCGGCTCTACTTATTGCTCATCAAGATGATATAACACGTGTAAAAGACAAGCTTGAACATACCATTGCACAATTTGGCGTAACGATAATTGAGAGCGGTTTCAATGGAGAGTGTTCTCGAAATGAAGTCCATAGATTGAAACAGCTTGCGAAGGAACATGCTTGCTCTTGCACCATTGGATTAGGTGGGGGTAAAGCAATTGATACTGCGAAATGTGTAGCAGAAGGAGAAGCGTTAATTATTGTGCCGACAATTGCGGCGACGGACGCGCCAACAAGCCACTCTGCGGTTCTTTATACGCCAGAAGGAGAGTTTGATGATTATGCCTACTTTAAGCAAAGTCCAAGTGTAGTATTGATAGATACAAACGTTATCGCTAATGCTCCTACACGCTTTCTAGTTGCGGGTATGGGGGACGCGCTTTCTACTTACTTTGAAGCAAGAGCGACCGCTAACTCTTATTCGAATGTGAATGCAGGACTTCCTTGTGGAGCAAATGCAGGAGTTGGTCAGCCAACTAAAGGAACAAGAGCTGCTCTTGCCCTTGCCAAGCTTTGCTATGAAACACTGCTTGAAGACGGTCTAAAAGCTAAAATATCCTGTGATTCCAATATCGTCACTCCAGCGCTTGAAAATATTATCGAAACAAACATTCTGTTATCAGGTTTAGGATTTGAAAGCGGTGGTCTGGCAGCAGCGCATGCCATTCACAATGGCTTAACCGCGTTGGAAGGAACCCATTCGTATTATCATGGTGAGAAAGTCGCATTTTCTACGCTAGTTCAATTAGTCCTTGAAAATGCAAACAAGGGAGAAATAAACGAGGTATTGAATTTCTGTGTAAGTGTGGGTCTTCCAGTATGTCTCGCTGATATTGGCGTAACGAATGTCACAAGATCCGAGTTGCTCAATGTCGCCCAGAAAGCTTGTATACTGGAAGAGTCTATTCATTCCATGCCTTTTCCGGTGACTGAAGAAGATGTAGTAGCAGCTATTATGGTGGCGGATCAAATCGGGCAGGAATTTAAGAAAAAGGGTGAGTAATATGAAGAAAATTATGAATAAGCCGGAAACGCTAGTAAGAGAAATGTGCAGTGGAATCGTTCTTGCACATCCGGATCTAGAATTTAATAGTAAATATAAAATTATCAAGAAAAAGGAAATTAATGATGACAAAGTCACGCTTATTAGCGGTGGAGGCAGTGGACACGAACCTGCACATGCAGGATTTGTTGGGAAAGGAATGTTAGATGTTGCGGTTTGCGGGGATGTATTTGCTTCGCCATCCCAGATTCAGATTTATCAAGCAATCAAAGCTTCTGCTAGTAAGAAAGGTACCTTGTTGATCATCAAAAATTACAGCGGAGATATTATGAATTTTAAAAATGCGGCACATCTTGCAGGCGAAGATGGTGTGCTTATCGATTATGTCAAAGTCGATGATGATATCGCAGTGGAAGACAGTCTGTACACGGTCGGAAGAAGGGGCGTTGCCGGAACAGTATTAGTTCATAAGATTGCCGGCGCTGCCGCGGAAGAAGGAAAAGAATTAAGAGAAGTAAAGGAAATTGCTCAAAAGGCAATAGATCGTACAAGAAGCATTGGTTTTGCTCTTACTTCTTGTACTGTTCCGGCTAAAGGGACGCCTACCTTCGAACTGAGTGATGATGAGATCGAGTATGGAGTAGGCATTCACGGGGAGCCTGGAATCCGTAGAGAAAAGCTTGTTTCTGCCAATGAACTGGCTAAGAAAATGGTAACAGATTTGTTCCGCGACATGAAAATAAGCGATGGTTCACAACAAGAAATCGGTGTATTGATTAATGGATTCGGTGGATCGCCATTACAAGAACTATATTTGTTTGCAAACGCGGTTGTTCGTGAAATCAACAATAGCAACGTATCCATCTTTAAAGTATTTGTTGGCAACTACATGACAAGTATCGACATGGAAGGTGCTTCGGTATCGATTATTTCATTAGACGATCAATTAAAGCATTATTTGGAGGCAAGCTGTGACACTCCTGCGCTGCAAATTAACCAACCGTTCACCCAGCTGCGTGTTGATGAAGCAGTATTGGAGTCGCAACAAGTGAATCAAACCATTTCTTATCAATGCGAGACAGATAAGCAATATGCAAAGATCGATAAGAATACTTTCTCTTTACACAACCTGATATATCTGATTGATAAGATGAGTGAGGTTATTATAGAGAATGAAATTGCTTTTTGTGAACTGGATTCCCATGCCGGTGATGGAGACTTTGGCATGAGCGTGGCAAAAGGCTTTAAACAATTGAAAAATGAGTGGTCGGAAATTACTGAACACAATGTAGCCAATATAGGGGATTTTCTACATGCGTGCTCCATGGTCATAATGGAGCATTGCGGAGGGGCTTCCGGACCCATCTGGGGATCGGCATTCCGAGCTGCAAGTAAATTTGTCAAAGACAAGACCGAATTATCCGTCACAGATTTTGCTGGCATGATGAAGGCTGTTGTCAAAGGCATCCAAGACACGGGAGAAAGATCCTTTGGAAGAGGAGCGGTGGTCGGTGATAAGACTTTAATTGATGCACTTGTTCCATTTTCCGATTCCTGGGAGCAAAGTGCCACAGAGGGCGCTGATGTCAAGATGGCAGCTATCAAAGCGGCAGAGGCCGCAGTACAAGGGGCTAAGCAAACGGAGTCCATTGTTGCTAGAATGGGCCGAGCAGGTACAGTCGGTGAAAGAAGCATCGGATATCCAGACGCAGGAGCTTTTGCATTGGGAGTCATTTTCACCCAGCTAGCTCAAGTCATAGAATAAACCGATCATAGCTGCTTCCTATATTAAAATGGGGCTGTCCCAGAAGTCGTAAAAGATGACAAAAGACAGCCCTATTGTTATTTATGCAACTCTGAGTTGCCTACTTTTCGTTAAGCTGAACCTATCATAAATAGCGGTAAAGCAACGGTAAACCTATACACCACTACGGGTTGAAAATCGGTAAAAGTCTGCCCTCTTTTCCAGACACGCCACTATTTGGCTATATACGCCGTGCTCAAAATCAAATAGGCAGACCCGTTGAGGTTCTAGTCCTCTCATCGGTACCAACGATGAAGTAATGCTCTTGGGTAAAGGCTCCCGTGGGCTTTTTTGCGTTGTTAGTAGGTTTTCTACGCTTGGTCTTATGATAGACTAATACTGTGAAAATGCCATTTAAAAAATGACTTGATGCTCTGTTAAGTGAATGGCTTAATCTTGCGTATAGCCCGGCCGTCCCCAACAAATAGCGGCCAGGCTGACACCGCGAGGGATAAAACTCTTGTTTGACATTATTGAAAGTAGCTTAGGTGTACAATATTTGGATAGGGAGCAGGTGCAGTACAATGATAGATGTGGATAAATTAGCCGAGATATTTGCTAGTGGTTCCTATGATATAGAAGGTGTCTACCGTTTAGTCATCCAGCCGAAAAGTATATTGCGTGAATTTAGGACTGTAAGGGATGGATTTCTTTTTACCATTCGTGGAGAAGCTAGAATGTGTGTGAATGGGACTGCCTACGAATTACATCCAGGATCAGTATTTCATGCGGCTCCAGGCATGCAACTTGAATCGCAAGTTATAGGCCAATCAGAGTACGAGTACTATTTGCTTTTTTATAGATTTGACAAGCTAGGTGATGAAAATAGCGGTCATGTATGCGACTCTCATTTCAAGCTGGAACCGGGAGCAAATCCGAGAGTGATAGAATTACTGATCATGATCCATCAGAATGCCCATACTCTTGGCGGGATTGGGAAACTTCGTGTCAAGGAATTATTCTTAAGCATCATGCATCAAGTTCTGGTAGGTTGCAGGCATAAAGAGAGTGGCAGTTCTCCAAGTAAAAAGGTGATAGAGGAAGCCATTACATACATTAACGGGCATTATATGAATCTGTTGACACTCGACGAGTTAGCTGAGTTGCATGCAATGAGTCCCAAACGCTTTTCATACTTCTTTCACAAATATACGGGGTTCCGTCCAATCGACTATGTCATCAATTATCGTATGGAAAGAGCGAGTGAATTACTTAAAGCAGGCAATTATCCCATCTGCGATATTGCTGTGAGTGTCGGCTATGCCAATCCGCTATATTTCAGTAGAGTATTTAAAAAGAAATTCGGTGTGTCTCCCTCCGCGTACACACATAAATTAGATAATCCTATATATTGAGATTCTGATTTATGTATTCCATTGAAGAAGGCAAGCACAAATATGGGCTGGGCTGTATTCGAGCCCCCCTCGACGAACGAGCGAGTGCGTCATCACGCTGCAACGGCTGGTGATGAATCTGGAGCGCAGGTTGCTTCCTGTTTACCTCAGTATTTCCTTCCTGTACCGTCGTTGCCCTGTCCTGAATATCAGCTACTTAATCACTCAGAAAGACCTAGATTAGATAATGATGCATATAACATTCGTGATTTGTGCATTTGCTTTTGTTTCAGTCCTTGCTACACTATTAATTGATAATGAGAATCATTGTTAGGTTTTTGGGGGTGAATAAGTAAATGTAAGGGTGTGGCTCGTCAATGGTCGATTTGACCGAGAATACCGGGGCAAGGTTCGGCACCGATAACGTTTTTGCCGATCCTGGCTCAAATACAGGCGGTTCTCATCATGATCGTCGGAGCGTTGTTGCCATGGAGCGGCGTTGTTGCTGAATGTTCAATCGGTCGACTTCGCCTTCTTAAGCATGCCTCTGATCGGATTATTTAGAAGGAAAGGGTGGTAAAAAATGACTGAAAATAGACAATTGTGTATCGGATTGTCCCTGTCTGCAACTTGGATGAAAGGAGACGGATGGCGGCGCCCAGACAGCGGTGTGGAAAAAATGGATTCTATAGACTATTACATTGATTTGGCAAAAATAGCGGAGAAGGCAAAGCTCGATTTTCTTTTCAGGGCGGATTATCTTTATGTGAGCCCACAGATGTTGGGTGATTCCGCTAATTTCGGTAGCCCTGACCCTACGATGATATTTGCAGCGATTGCTCGTGAAACCGAGCGGATCGGGCTGGTTACGACTATTTCTACGACTTTTAATCCGCCGTATGTTGTTGCCAGGCAGCTTCAGTCTTTGCATTGGCTGAGCAATGGACGAGCTGGCTGGAATATTGTCACTTCTATAGAAGGCGCCGAAAATTTCGGTGATTCCCCCATGCCTTCAGCGCAAGAAAGATATGCGAAAGCAATGGAATTTACGGATGTCGTACGCAAGCTCTGGGGAAGTTTTCCGAATGAAGCAATTGTAATGGACCGCGAGTCAGGCATGTTTTCTGATAGGGATAAGGTTTCCTCAATTAATCATTCAGGTGAGTTTTTCAGTGTCAAGGGACCGCTTACTATGCCCACCCATAAATCGGGATCCATTCCTTTTTTTCAAGCAGGCGCGTCGGATACAGGACGGAATTTTGCCTCAACAGTAGCGGATGCTATTTTTGCGGCGATGCCAGACCTTGAATCCGGAGTGGAATTGCGAAATGATCTGAGAAAAAGAGCCAAAGAACATGGACGAAATCCGGACGCCATTAAAGTTTTGCCTGGATTATATTTTTTCTTGGCCGATACTCGCGAGGAAGCGAATGAATTACATAAGGCTGCACACGCACATTTGAGTATGGATCGCAGACATGCATCGCTCAAATCAGTGCTCGGCCTTGATTTAAGCAGCTTTGCTTTGGATCATCGCGTAACTGCCGATATGCTGCCTGATCCGAATCAGCCAGTCCGCAGCCGAACTCATGCTGAGCTGTTGCGCCGGTATATTACAAACCATCAGCCTACAGTCGAAGAGGTGTTGGCAAGGCCGGAGGTTGTCGGATCTGCTCACTGGGTTTCCGTTGGAACGGTTGATGACGTGGTAAGCGATATTATTGAGCGGTTTGAGGCTGGAGCGATTGACGGATTTATAGCTCTTCCGGGCGGTTCAGAAAAATCAATGGAAATATTTTTTGAAAAACTGATGCCACAATTGGTTGAACGAGGCTTGTTCAGAAGCCAATATACAGGTGTCACCTTGCGTGAGCATTTGGGGATTACATAAGCCATCGCTCGGAGACAAGGTTCAAGAATGGAACTAGATATGGATAATCAAAATTTCTATTTCGAGATTTTTTTAAAAAGGGGTTCAGGTGAAAAATGAATAAAAAGCTTATGCTGGTTGGGTTGATAGCATTATTCATGCTGGTTTTGGCTGCATGTGGAGGAGAAAAACCGAATGAAGCAAGTTCAACCTCTAGCAACAATAAAGAAACAGCACGAGCCGAAGTGGACAATGCAGGAGCGAGCAAAACAAGAACGATTGAGTATCTCGGTGAAAAGTATACCGTTTTGCAAAAGGTAGAAAAAATTGTGATTACTGGAGCTATGGAAGCGATGGAGGATGCGGTAGTGCTTGACGTTCATCCAGTAGGGGCAATATCGATAGGTGGAAAGTTTCCGGAAATGTTTGCTTCGGTAACGGGCAAGTCGGAATCAATCGGTGAAAAACAGGAACCCAATTTTGAGAAAATATTGCTATTAAAGCCAGACGTTATTTTAGGTTCATCCAAGTTCCAAAAAGAAGCGGTGGAGAAATTGCAAAAAATCGCTCCCACTATTTTGGTATCGCATATTGCTACAGACTGGGAATCTAATTTGAAGCTAATGGCAGAATTAACGGGAAAGCAAGCAGAGGCAGACAAGATTCTATCCCAATATGAAACAGATACACAAGCAGTAAAAGCATTATTAAAAGAAAAGCTTCAAGGCAAAAAAGTAGCCGCTGTTCGCATTCGTGGGTCACAAGTTTTCGTTTACCCGAAAGATGTTTACTTTAACCCTGTCTTATACGACGAAATTGGTTTGGAGGTTCCGCAACAGATAAGCATGGCGAAAACGCAAGAAGCGATCTCTATCGAGCAGCTGGCGGAAATGAACCCGGATTATTTATTTGTACAATTCTCTACGAGTGAAACGCAAGATGCGAAACATGCATTTGAAGACTTGAAAAAGAATCCCGTTATACAAAACCTGAATGCCTTTAAACAAGATCACGTATATGTCAACGTGGTTGATCCTCTTATGGAAGGAGGTCCCGCTTATAGTCGAATCAAGTTTCTAGAAGGTGTGCAAAAGCACCTAGATAAGTAATGGAAGATGCCGCGATGCTGTGAACAAAGCGATGCAATACGTGACGCCTGATGCAAACACGTACGGAATGGTTTCCTCGCACAATGACTTGTTCAAGAAAAAAACCGCGAGCTGATGAAGAATTTGTATACGAAATAAAAGCCAGACCAGTTGGTCCGCTAGGAGCCGGTCATCAAGTTAAGCAGGGAGTCTTATCATAAGTAGGGCAAAGTTGAAAAACGTAGAGGGTTTTATTTGAATACGACGATTTAGAAACGCTAAAAACTTTACTTGAATAAACATACCTCTATTATCCTACCAACTAATGGTGGTCTTTACTTTAAACCTACTAATTTGAGCCGTATCACAAGTAACGGAAAAGTTGTTGAACTAACGGATTCGATAGGTAAATAAAAAGAGGCAGTCAGAAACGTGTTTTTTTGTTCCTGACTGCCTCTTTAATTTTGATATCTAGGTACATATGCGATTACATGTAGTTCTTAACATTTGTAATAAAGAACTACAGAAACACTATATTTTTGTGTTTTTAACTGGTTTTGTTTATTTTAGGAAAGAATAGGACGAATAAGTAGATAGTCATGCTCGCTGGAAGCAGGAACGATCAAAGAGTGGTGGCAATTACAAGAAAAATAGGTTTCTTCGTAGTATTTTAAGTCAAATGACGATGCAGAAAGTCAAGCACTTGGGCAAATGCCTGCTGGACGTTTTCTTTATCCAGCTGTCGATCAAACAAGTGGTCTTCACCAGGAAGGGTAAGAAGCGTATGCTCGATTCCAGCACGTTTTAACCGCTCCGCCATACATATAGATTCTTCACAGGGAACATCATGATCTGTTTCCCCATGTAGGAGCATAATAGGGGGAGACGAATGGTCCACGCACTCAATCGGACAGAGCGGTCTTAGCTCCTCCTTATTTTGGATGGGGTCCAGTCCCGTAGTCTCCCGAATCCAGCTACCTTGCTGACGGTAATATAAATAAAGACCGAATCTTTGCTGGATGGAGCTTTCTGTGAGTATTTCTTTCGTGATTAATTGATCGGCTAACTTCTTTGGGACGATTGTTTTTTGTAAGTAAAAGGGACTAGGCTCTGACACCCATTCCCCTCGAATATCCCCATAACCGTAAAAAGAGACGACTGCTTTCACATATGACTCTTTAGAGCCTGCAAGTAACGCGAGATAACCTCCCGCAGAAGAACCTATTACAGCTATAGCTGATGGCTCGATATCAAGCATGCTCGGGGCTTGGTCACAAACCCACCGAAGTGCATCCCGAACATCTTCGATTATAGCTGGGAGCTTGGTTTCCGGAGCCAATCGATAATCGATAGAGAAAACATGGAATCCAGCTTGATTATACTGCTTGACCTGCTCCTGCAAAATTTCTTTTCTCGATCCAAAAATAAAACCACCCCCATGGATATAGACGATTACAGGGGAGTTGGTGTTGCTGGCGCTGTAAAAATCTCCGAGCAGGTTGATTCCGTTAACCGTTTTATAACAAATTGTTCTCATTTCGTTTCTCCTTTTGAGTCCGACTTTTCTGTTACTATGTATCTTAACGAAGACTTCTACTGTTAGTATTGGTATGCTTATAGTACTGTCTTCCGACGCAAGACTCAATAGCTGGTATGGGAACACATTAGAAAATGGGGCCTTTTCTCTACATAATAAGACAGCTGAGATTATTTCTACTGAAGGGGTTGAGGTTGAGGATATGGAGTTTAGGATAGAACATCTACTGAAAATGGATAGATTACAGGATGCGGTGGTATTAGGAGGAAAAAAAGGGCTTTCCAATGTGATTAAAGGGATCACAATAATGGAAGCTCCCGATATTGCAGATTGGCTGAAGGGTGGGGAGATGCTACTGACCAGCTTATATCCAATCCGTAATTATACGGAGGAGGAACAGCGAGAATTTGTCTCTCGTCTTGCTGACAAGGGAGTTAGTGCTTTGATGATCAAAAACCACCGATTCGTCAAAAAAATCCCGGATGCTATCGTGGAAGCAGGCGAGAAATCAGATTTGCCTATTATTCAGATTCCCCAAGACATTCCTTATGTGGACGTGCTTTATCCGGTTATGGAAGAGCTGTTTAATAATCAGGTGATGAAGCTTAAATACTTTATAGAAGTGCATGACCGTTTCACAGCGCTTTCTCTAACGGATGCTGGTCTGGAATCCATTATCACTACATTAGGGGAATTGATTGGGAACCCTGCCGCTATTTATGATCGGAATTTTATTTGTATGACGGCGACATCCTCATACACGATGCCAACAGAACAACAGGAGAGTATTGTAGAACGTGGGAAAACAGTCGAAACCAAATTCCCTTATTATTGGTTAACGGCGCAGGTTACTGAATTTGAATCAGAAACTAAATTAGTCGAGCAGTTAGTCGTGCCAATTCGGACGATCAATCATATTAAGGTACATCTCGTCATCACAGAAGTTCGTAAGCAACTGGAAGAGCTGGATTTTATTGCGATCGAAAATGCCGCTACAGCTCTTTCCCTTGAACTAGTCAAACAATTTGCCGTAGCAGAAGTGGAGCGGGAATTTAAAAACGACATTATTGACGACCTTTTAGCGGGAAAAAGCCAAATGCTAGAGACGGTGTATCATCGGGCTAATTTGATCGGTTGGGATTTAGACCGTTCATATGCTGTGCTTTTGTTTCATGTGAAAGAAGAGTTTACTTCTCTGAGTCAAAACGAAATGAACAAGCCCAGAAGTTCACGCAGATTACAAACAAAAACCTTTAGCTATTTACACGAAGTTGTACGTTCCCATTTTGCGGATGGTATTCTGCGCAGACGGGGAGATACGATTATTCTACTTTTACCGGTTAACCAGCAGGAAGGGAAGGGGAAAAACTGGCTACCCACTGTGAAAGAGAAAGCACGTGAGATTCAGGAGAATATTCGTGAGAAAGCCAAAGACATTGTGGTACAAGTTGGCATCGGTAATGTGGCAGAAACCGTAATGGATATTTCCGGAAGATATCAAGAGGCGCAGGATGCATTGGATCTAGGGGAGAAGCTCTATGGTAAAGAATCGATTACCGCCTTTGCTGAGCTTGGTCTTTTCCGACTGCTTTGCCAATTTCCAGACCCTGCCGTACTAACCTCTTTTATCCCACCTTCTTTAAGTAGATTAGTCGAAAGCAAGAATGCTATCAAAAATGATTTGCTACATACACTAGAAGTATTTTTAGAGCATAACCAAAATGCTGCAAAAGCAGCTCATGACCTATTTGTTCATTACAAAACGGTCATGTATAGACTGGAGCGGATCAGAGAAATAACTGGCATGGATTTTGAAGACTCAGAAGAGATGTTAGGAGTCCGTGTAGGCCTCAAGATTCTAAATTTGGTAAAAACTGATAAATAAAACTAGAAATGTATGATTGACGGGCTTGTGCCCGTCTTTTTTTTACCCAAGTTGGATAAAGAATTAGCTCGACTTTTATCCACTACTGTTAATGACTCTATATTAGTAAGCGCTTACAATAAGGATGCAAGTAAGGTAACGTCATTTGAATCAAATTCATCATCATAGAAAGGAACAGTGAGTATGGGAGAGTTAAGTAAAGAGATCGTACAGCATTTGGAGTGGCTGGGTCATTTTGGGAAAGAACCTGAAGGGGGCATTTCCCGATTTCTCTACTCCAAAGAGTGGCTGGAGGCTCAAAAAGCTTTAGAGGATTGGATGAATAAAGAAGGTTTTGACTTTCACTTTGATGAGGTAGGTAATTTATTTGGAGGCCTACAGGGAACCAAGTACCAAGATGAAACCATTTTGACCGGTTCTCATGTGGATACGGTAGGTAATGGTGGATTGTACGATGGTCAGTACGGTATTATCGCAGGATTGCTTGCGATTAAATACCTAAAGGAAAAATACGGGAACCCGCTACGTAATCTACAAGTGGTATCCATGGCTGAGGAAGAAGGAAGTCGTTTCCCTTATGCATTCTGGGGTTCCAAAAATATCGTATGTACAGCAAAGCGTGAAGAAGTGGAAAACATCGCAGACTTTGATGGCATAGCTTTCGTGGATGCGATGAGAGAGTGCGGATTTGATTTTCGCAAGGAATCCACAGAGCTTCGCAAAGATCTGAAAACATTTGTAGAAATCCATATCGAGCAAGGTAGTGTACTGGAAAACGAGAAAAAATCTGTAGGCGTAGTCCATAGTATTGTAGGCCAGCGCAGATTTACCGTAGAAGTGACAGGGGAAGCCAACCATGCTGGTACGACTCCGATGGGTTACCGCAAGGATACCGTTCATGCAGCTAGCACCATGATCTGTGACGTGATGAATAGAACGAAAAAACACGGAGATCCGTTAGTAGCGACGGTGGGCAAAATTGAAGTCAAGCCAAACGTGGTTAACGTGGTTCCGGGCTATACCCTATTTACAATGGATATTCGCCATACTGAGAAAAAAGCGCTTGTCCAATTTACTGAAGAGATTATGGCTTCTATGAATGCTATTGCAGAAGAAATGGGCGTAGGATTAAAGGTCGATATGTGGATGGATGCAGACCCAGTTCCTATGGATAAACGCGTGGTCGAAGTAATCGAAAGTCAGTGTAAGGAAAACGGCTTGAATTATAAGCTGATGCACAGCGGAGCGGGACATGATGCCCAAATCCTAGCGCCATTTGTTCCAGCGGCAATGATTTTTGTACCAAGTAGAAAGGGAATTAGCCACAACCCAGCTGAGTATACCGAGCCACATGATCTGGCAGAGGGCGTGAAAGCTCTGATCGGAACTCTTTATGAGCTGGCATACAAAGAATAGGCGATCGTCATGGCGTATCGTCTGCCCATACTCTCATCATAAGGAGCAGAAAAGAGATGAACGAACATACCCCAGCAGCTAAACAAGGTGGTCTTGAGTATTGGAAAAAGGTCGTCATTCTGTTTTGTCTTGGGTGGACTGTCATCTGGATTTACAGAACTGTACTTAACCCGATTTTACCGGAAATTAAAGTGCAGCTTGGTGTTGAATCAGATGCCAGCATGGGTCTAATCTCCAGTATGTTTTTCCTGGCGTATACCTCTATGCAGATTCCATCCGGATTTCTTGCTGATAAATTTGGAAGAAAAATAATGCTGATTCCAGGCTTCTTGATCTTTGCTTTTGGAGCCTTTACGGTCGGGATCGCACCATCTCTGGTTTTCCTGCTTGTGGGAAGTTTTCTGGCAGGACTTGGACAAGGGACCTATTATGGACCGGCTTACTCGATCTCATCCTCTGCAATTCCGAATGAAAAGCGAGGCTTCTCCACTGCCATTATCAACAGCGGTTCGGCTCTCGGAATGGCCATTGGATATATCGGTTCCTCGTACATGGTGAAGGGGCTTGGTTGGGACTGGAGACCTTTAATTTATGTAACAGGTGCTTTGATTATTATTATCGTTATTGCTTTTGCAAAAGTTATTAAGGAAAAGCCGGCAGCAAATGCTGTTGAAGGAAGCAAAGAAAAAGATCCAAATGATAAAGCAACGATGAAAACGCTTTTTGGCGATATCCGCATGATTTCAGCTTACGTCATTTACTTTTCCGTCTGTTACGGGTATTACATGATCGTAACCTGGCTTCCTAGTTACCTGCAAATGGAGAGAGGATTTCAGGGTGCTGCTATCGGATTTGCCTCGGCTCTGGTTGCCTTTGCTTCTGTTCCAGGTGCTCTATTGTTCAGCCGTTTGTCTGACAAGTTTAAGAATAAAAAGATTATGGTTGTTATTTTGTTACAAGTCATTGCCGCAGTTACACTGTATCTGACAGTAGCGATTCAAAATAACGAATTACTCATTTTGTTTTTAATCATGTATGGATTCTTCGGTAAACTAGCCGTCGATCCGATTATGATCTCTTACGTGGCAGACATTGCCCCTAAACAAGGGTATAGCACTACATTCGGCGTGTTTAACTTTTTTGGGATGATGTCATCTGTAGTCGCTCCGTTCGTAACCGGTTTGATTTCGGACGCTACGGGAAGTAAAATCTTGGGCTTTTATCTTGCTATCGGTATTATTATTGTATGTACGGTATTCCTGTTCTTTGCAAATATGAGAAGTAACTCGCGCAGTAAGAGGTTACCTGATGATGAGCAAGAATTCAAATTTAGCAAATGATTTCTAGGTATCATACTGACGGAATCATTTTCACAAAAATCGTAGAGAGAAATGGAGAGAAATATCATGGGATATCCAACTGACTTACTATCCAGCCGTTCCATCATAAAACATGGGAAATATGCTTTACTTGCTCCGGAAGGTCTAGTTAATAACGTGGTTCCAGGTTTTGACAACTGCTCGATGTCTATTCTGGCAACTCCGAAGCTTGGAGCTAGCTTTGTCGATTATGTGGTTACGATGCACAAGGGAGGCAAAAATACGGACGGCTTTGGTGGACAAGAACTTATCGAAACCTTCGTATATGTCCTTGAAGGAGAAGTTAAGGCATCTGCTGATGATAAGGTGTACACGTTGACAAGTGGCGGATACCTATACTGCCCACCAGGAACGACAATGTATCTGGAAAATCTCAAAGACGGTGACAGCAGACTGTTCTTGTACAAGCAGAAATATAAACCGTTAAAAGATTTGAAACCATGGGTCGTTACCGGTAACTCAAATGATATTCCAGAAGAAGACTATGACGGCATGACTGATATGCGAATTCAGGATCTCCTACCAAAAGAAATAGCTTTTGATATGAACTTTCATATATTGACCTTTGATCCAGGGGCATGCCATCCATTCATCGAAACGCATGTTCAGGAGCATGGAGCATACTTGCTTTCCGGTGAAGGTGTGTACAACCTTGATAACGAGTGGATTCCCGTGAAAAAAGGCGATTACATCTTCATGGGTCCATATGTTCAACAGGCTTGCTACGCTGTCGGTCGAGAGAAACTTGCTTATGTCTATTCTAAAGACTGCAACCGAGACGCGGATCTCTAAGAGGAGGACCTCAGCAGACGAGGACGATGGTAAAAGGTGGACAACTTTTTACCATTCTCCTTGTTATAGCTAAGAGCGATCACATTGTTACTGAAATCCAATGTAATAGAGGTGTGGGAATTGAGAGTATCCAGACAGAATTTAAAAGACCTGATTACAAATAAACTGCACAAAGCTGGTTTAACGGAAGAGCATGCTGAAGGTGTGGCGGATGTTCTGGTCCATGCCGACATTAGAGGCATTCATTCCCATGGTGCCATGCGTGTAGAATACTATGCAGAACGGATTGCAAAAGGTGGTTTAAATACTGATCCGAAGTTTACATTCGAGAAAACGGGTCCCTGCACAGCAGTATTCGACGGGGATAATGGAGTAGGTCATGTGGCCTCTAAGCAAGCTATGGATGAGGCTATCAAGATGGCTAAAGAAAACGGAGTAGCCGTTGTTGGCGTCAGAAGAATTGGACATAGCGGAGCTCTTTCCTACTTTGTACGTCAGGCTGCAAAATCCGGAATGATTGGGATTTCTATGTGCCAATCTGATCCGATGGTTGTTCCCTTCGGCGGTTCTGAGCCATATTACGGTACCAATCCGATTGCTTTTGCCGCACCTAGCCATGATAAGCGTATTATGACACTGGACATGGCGACAACGGTACAGGCTTGGGGAAAAATTCTTCATGCCAGATCGAAGCAGGAATCTATCCCGGATACATGGGCGGTAGATAAAGAAGGCCATCCAACAACAGATCCTTTCAGGGTAAATGCCCTGCTTCCGATTGCCGGTCCAAAAGGATATGGCTTAATGATGATGGTGGACGTGCTTTCAGGTATTCTGCTCGGTCTTCCATTTGGGGATAAAGTCTCCTCGATGTACCATGATCTGACTGAATATCGGAATCTTGGTCAACTTCATCTTGTCATTAACCCTGCCTTCTTTACTGATCCAGACATGTTTAAAAAGTATATTTCTACTACCATGGACGATTTGAACCAAATCAAGCCGGCACCCGGTTTTAAACAGGTGCTTTTCCCTGGACAGAATAATGACATGATTCAGGAAGAATTTGAGAAAAACGGCATTGAAATTGTAGATGAGGTGTATGAATTCCTGGTTTCAGACATCGTTCATCGAAACGCCTATGATCATAAAGACCCTTTTGCCAAATAAAATAGGCGCTGTGGTTAGAAAGGTATGGTGGCACAAATGAGAGTAAGCAAGCAAGAACTGAAGGGTTTAATCACCCGCAAACTCCATAAAGCCGGATTGACGGAGGAGCATGCACAAGGAGTAGCTGACGTTCTGGTACATGCCGATGCAAGAGGTGTTCATTCTCATGGTGCCATGCGTGTAGAATACTACGCCGAACGGATTGCTAAGGGCGGTACCAATACGTATCCTACCTTTACATTTGAAAAAACAGGTCCTTGCACTGCTATTTTTGACGGTGACAATGGAGCAGGGCATGTAGCGGCGAAAGTAGCGATGGATGAAGCTATCGCAATGGCAAGAGAAAACGGACTTGCGGTAGTTGGTGTTAGAAGAATCGGTCATAGCGGAGCCCTATCTTATTTTGTACAGCAGGCAGCCAAAGAGAAGATGATTGGAATCTCGCTCTGTCAGTCTGATCCGATGGTTGTACCATTTGGTGGCTCAGAACCTTATTATGGAACAAATCCGATTGCCTTTGCTGCACCTAGTAGTGACGATGAAATGATTACTTTTGATATGGCGACAACGGTACAGGCTTGGGGAAAAATTTTACATGCCAGATCTAAAAATGAAATGATCCCAAATACATGGGCAGTAGATAAAGAAGGCCACCCAACGACAGATCCTTTCCAAGTGAACGCGTTGCTGCCAATCGCTGGACCTAAAGGATACGGTCTAATGATGATGGTCGATGTACTATCCGGCATTTTACTCGGACTGCCGTTCGGGAATAAGGTATCCTCTATGTATCATGACTTGACAGAATACCGAAATCTGGGACAGCTTCATATCGTAATTAATCCGACTTATTTTACAAGCCTAACTGGATTTTTACAAAACATTACGAATACGATGGGAGATTTGAACCAGATGAAACCTGCCCCCGGTTTTAAAGAAGTATCTTATCCGGGACAGCGTAGTAAAATTCGCGAGGAAGAGAGCGAGATGAACGGGATCGAAATCGTGGATGACGTGTATGATTATTTGGTTTCGGACGTTGTTCATAAAAACCAATACGACAACAAGGATCCTTTTGCAAAGTAATTTCACAGCTAGCTTATAAGGAGATATCATCCTATAGCAGCACCTTGATTCTTTATTAAATTGACGCTTTGACGCTTTAATGAAAATAACAACTTATCTGACGGAAGAGGTGCACGTACTAATGCTATATTCCATCATTAAACAAAATTCCTATCAAGATTCGGTTAATCTCATGCTCCTAACCAACAAAATTTCTGCGATGGATGGTGTAAAACAGGCATCCATTATGATGGGGACCCCTGCGAATAAAGAAATTTTCCAAAATACCGGCATGTATACGGATGAACTAGAAAAAGCGGGACCTAACGATATGTGCATCGTGATTGATACAGACAATGAAGAAAAAGTGGCTGAAGTGCTGACCACCATTGAAGATGAATTGAAAAATCAAGCTGTCAGCAGTAGTAAGCAGGAATTCGAGTCCGTTCGAACTTGGGATAAGGCGATGCAGGCTCTGCCTAATGCTAATCTAGCCCTGATCTCTGTACCTGGTCAATATGCGGCGGAAGAAGCAGAAAAGGCACTTGACCGCGGGCTACATGCCTTTATTTTTAGTGATAACGTTGCTATTGAGGATGAGCTACGACTGAAACAAAAAGCGCATGAAAAAGGGTTGCTGGTCATGGGACCTGACTGCGGAACTGGGATTCTATCCGGTGTTCCGGTAGCTTTCGCTAACGTGGTGAAAGAAGGGAACATCGGTGTTGTAGGTGCCTCAGGAACTGGCATTCAAGAGGTAACCACGCTTATTGACCGCTTGGGCGGAGGAGTAAGCCATGCAATCGGAACTGGCGGACGTGACCTCTCTGAAACAATCGGGGCAATTACGATGTTAGATGCTATTGGAGGACTTGAAAAGCATCATGCTACGGAAGTGATCGTAGTCATTTCAAAACCTCCTGCCAAAGAAGTTCGTAACCAGGTGGTCCAGCTTTTGCAACGTATATCAAAACCGGTAGTCGCTATTTTCGTAGGCGAAGAGCCTGAAGCACATGAAGGTAGTGTATATTATGCCCATACGCTGGAAGAGACTGCCATGATTGCTGTGGATCTGTCTAAAGGCAAAGAAGTCAAGGTGAATTACAACATATTGAATATAGAAGCTCCGAAAGCTGAGCTGAAACCAGAGCAAACCGCAATTAAAGGTCTGTACTCGGGTGGTACGCTTGCTTATGAAACCGCTATCCTTATGTCAAAAGGGCTTGAATTGGGACAACTCATTCATGAAGACGGGTATATGCTAAAAGCTAAAGGTCATGAAGTAATCGACCTAGGAGATGACAAATATACACAAGGCAAACCTCACCCGATGATTGATCCGGAAACGAGAATTCATTACATCGAGCAGGCAGCTTCAGATGAATCCACAGCGATTATTTTACTGGATGTCGTTTTAGGATACGGTTCCCATGACGATATGGCAGGTGCACTACTGCCTGTCATTGAGAAAGCACAAGGTAGCGCCAAGGCAAGAGGCAAAAACCTGTATTTCGTGGCAACGGTGTGCGGAACTGAAAAAGATCCGCAAGATTACCACGAGCAAAAGAACAAGCTTGAGCAAGCTGGCGTTATTGTTAAAGAGAGCAATAATCAGGCTGTTCGGACAGCTCTGTCAATGATGGGCATCCAGCTTAAGGACAAGGAGAAATCATTGATTCCTAGTGAGCAGTATGAACAAGAAGGTAGTAAGGTTTCTGAATCTATCATCAAGCTATTGAGTGGAAAACCGGTAGTAGTGAATGTAGGACTCAAGAAATTTGTACATGCAGTAACTAGCTACGGCGGAAGTACGGTGCATTTTGACTGGCGACCGGTAGCTGGAGGAAATGAAAGAATGCGTAAGATTTTGAGCCTACTCAAGTAAACTGTTGTTTTTATCCTGAGGAATTTGTTTTACCTAAGCGCTTACACAGCATATGAATACATTAATATCCAATTAGGAGGATGTAGCATGTACGGACCATATCAAACAATCGATGAAGCAAATCAGGCAGTTATTCAAAAAATTATAGCCGGTGCTCCTTTTCTAGTGGACGTAGTTCCTGCTAAATCCGTAGTGGAAGAATTAAACGGGCGGGTGCTTCTTCACGCGGGTCCGCCAATTCAATTCGACGACATGACAGGCCCAATGCAAGGGGCATGCGTCGGAGCATCCTTATTCGAAGGATGGGCGGCGAATGAGAAGGAAGCGATGACCATGCTAAAACAAGGGGACATCACATTCATTCCGTGCCATCATGTCAAAGCTGTAGGGCCAATGGGCGGCATCACTTCAGCCAATATGCCGCTTCTGGTTGTGGAAAATCAGACAGATGGAAACCGTGCTTATTGCACAATGAATGAAGGGATTGGAAAAGTGCTACGGTTTGGAGCCTATTCTGAGGAGGTTATCCAGCGTCTGAGATGGATGAGAGATGTATTGGGGCCTACCCTTTCTAAAGCTTTATATCAAACCGAAAACGGCTTAAATATTAATGTAATGATGGCAAAGGCAATTACGATGGGAGACGAATTCCATCAACGGAATATCGCAGCTTCCCTTGTGTTTTTGAAAGAAATAAGTCCGTATATCCTACAAACGGATGCGTCCGAAAAAGATAAATTCGATGTGGTGAAATTCCTAGCAGATACTGATCAGTTTTTCCTGAATGTTGCTATGGCAACCTCTAAAGCGGTTTTAGATGCTGCAAGAACGATTGAACACGGTACCGTAGTAACAGCTATGTCAAGAAACGGAAAAAACTTTGGCATTCGTATCAGCGGTATGGGAGACGAATGGTTTACGGCCCCTGTTAATACGCCGCAGGGCTTGTTCTTCACAGGCTACTCCCAAGAGATGGCAAATCCTGATATCGGTGATAGTGCTATTACAGAAGCATTCGGTGTTGGCGGTATGGCCATGGTGGCAGCTCCTGGTGTTACTCGTTTTGTGGGTGCGGGTGGATTTGAAGATGCGCTGGCAACCAGCAATGAGATGACGGAAATCTGCATTGACCATAACCCTAACTTTACGATCCCTACGTGGAACTTCCAAGGTATTTGCCTTGGCATCGATGCAAGAAAAGTAGTAGAAACAGGCATTACACCAGTAATTAATACAGGAATTGCACACAAAGAACCTGGGGTAGGTCAAATTGGTGCAGGTACGGTTCGTGCACCTCTCGCTTGCTTTGAAAAAGCTCTAGAAGCTTATGCCCAAAAACTAGGATTGATTTAACAAAACGAAGGACAGGGGAGAGCGACATGAAAGATTTACTACAGATAAACGGGATGTACAGCCAGTCTGTACACCCTCTCCTCCAGACAGACAAACCGGGCTATATCCATAGTGTGTTTCAGAATGGATGGAATATCGGTATGGGAGATGGACTTATTTTTATCGGTAGTGCGAAGAACGGACTGCTTCCTTTTGGCATCCATCTTGAGGATAGGTTCTTGCCAAAGCTCGTTTCGTTGATCGAGCAAAATGAAATGGTTCACTATAACAACGGCATGTCGGCTCTTCTCTTTTCCAAGTTTTGTATTACATTGAACCCGCAACATGCGTATCATCTTAGTGTTGGACCGATTACGAGGCATCCGCAATCACTGCTCCATCTTTTGGATGCGTTTGCAACTGAGCTAGTGATGCATAGTCAGCCTACAGGAGCTGATATTTCAGTAGAGCATTTTATCCAATGCAACATGATGGAAACCTTTGTGTGCTGTTCGGAAAGGGAACAAAAGGTTTTACAACTGATGGATGTGGCTTTAACTGAGAACTTACCACAGATAGATGAAATTCTTAGGTACTGGATTGGAAGAGGGAAAGGTCTCACACCTTCCGGAGATGACATGCTGGTGGGACTGCTTGCTGTGGATGCAGTAACGGAAGTGCTCACGGATTCGTTCCGCTTGCACTTATCAAGGCTAGTGGAGAGAGAAGACCTGACAACAGATATCAGTCGTGAATACCTGAAGTATGCGCTGAAGCGGGATTTCAGTTCGGTGGTGACAGATGTTTTACATTCTCTTCTACAAAATAATTCAGTCAGCTTGAATGAGAGGACCAGAGAACTGCTACGTGTAGGACACAGCTCGGGTCTGGATACAGCATTTGGCATACTGATCGGTTTGCTGATAATAAGGAGGAACTCAAATTGGCACAAAAAGTTGTAATTGCACTCGGTGGCAATGCTATTTTACAACCTAAACAGCAGGCAACCTATGAGAATCAACTAGAAAATATCCGGAAAAGCTGCGAGGTAATCGCACGTATTGTCAAGCAGGGCTATGAAGTAATTATCACACATGGAAATGGTCCGCAGGTGGGAAATATATTGCGTCAGCAGGACGAAGCAAAAGAAGTAGTCCCGCCGTTCCCACTTCATGTATGTAGTGCCGAATCTCAAGGCTTTATCGGCTATATAATGAACCAATGCCTACAAAATGAGCTTCAAAAGCTCGGACTAAACAATTCTGTAGTAAGTATGCTGACACAAACGGAAGTATCAAAAGAAGATCCAGCATTCCAAAATCCAACAAAGCCGATAGGTGTTTTCTACAGTGAAGAAGAAGCACAGCGCCTTGCAGAAGAAAAAGGCTGGATTGTTAAGGAAGATGCAGGAAGAGGCTGGCGTCGGGTGGTACCGTCTCCAATGCCTAAATCCATCATCGGAGCTGATTTAATTCAATCTTTGACTGATCAAGGGACCATCGTAATTGCTGCAGGTGGAGGAGGTATTCCTGTATCCCGTCAATCGGATGGAACCCTTGAGGGCGTGGAAGCGGTTATCGATAAGGATCGAAGTGGTTACCAGCTTGCCCAAGATGTGAATGCTGATGTCTTTATGATTTTGACTGACGTTCAAAATGTGTATGTGAACTATGGCAAACCAAATCAAAAATCACTTGAGACGATATCATTGGAAGAAGCCAAGCAGTATGCGGATGAAGGACAGTTTAGTGCAGGAAGCATGGGACCTAAAATGGAATCAGCCATAGGTTTCGCTGAAAAAGGAGGAACTGCTGTTATTTGTTCCTTGGACCAGGCGGATTTAGCTTTGGAAGGAAAAGCAGGTACTCGCATCACTCAAGTTAATCTGGCACAATGTAAATAATGGAAGATGGTTTTTCGACTGGAGCAGTTCTAAAGTCATGAAAATGACAATAGGACTGCTCTTTTTTATTTGAAGGAAGAGTCAACTCAAACCAACCATCAAGCAACGATCTATCATTTTAATATGAGTAAAATGTCATCTCGTCACTATTGTAAAACAAAACAGATGGGTTATAGTATGTTAAAAGTATTAAAAAACGAACATGATGTAAGGTATTTCAACAATATGTGGAACAGGAGAAAACAATGAAACTGATAAAGAAACTGCTTAAACGTAAAGTTATCTGGATACTTCTTGTCCTATTCGTATTTATTTATGGTAACAATAGCTCTTTGCTTGCGAATCGACATGAGGGCTCTCCTCTTTTACTTGCTCATCGAGGGCTTGCTCAGACCTTTAGTATGGAGGATATCACTAACGAAACATGTACAGCTGAACGGATTACTACTCCAGAGCATCCTTATTTGGAAAATACAATTCCTTCTATGGAGGCTGCTTTTAAAGCTGGTGCGGATATAGTGGAATTTGATGTTCAATGGACAAAAGATAACAATTTTGTTGTTTTCCATGATTGGACCCTTGAGTGTCGTACAAATGGGAAGGGGGTCACAAGAGATTATACAACCCAAGAATTGCAACGACTTGATATCGGGTACGGGTATACGGCTGATGGTGGTAAAACATATCCATTTCGAGGTAAAGGAATTAATGTAATGCCAACATTAGATGAAGTACTGAACCATTTTCCCGATCGTTCTTTTTTGATTCATATCAAAAGTAATGATACCAATGAAGGAATTCAAATGGCTGCGTACCTTCAAAAACTACCAGCTAGCCGTCTTGACCAATTAACGGTGTATGGTGGAGATAAACCAATTGCTGCGATAAAGGAACGTATTCCTAGTTTACGAACCATGTCAAAGGCTTCGATGAAAAAAGATCTTCTTAGTTATATTGCAATAGGATGGACTGGTTATGTTCCCTCTAGTCTAAAGCATGGCGAGTTACACATACCGGATAAAGTCGCTCCGTGGCTATGGGGTTGGCCGAATCGTTTTCTGAATCGGATGGATGAAGTGGACGCACGAGTCATTATTGTAGGAGGAGATGGGGGAGGATTTTCAAGTGGATTTGACTCTCATGAAGATATTAAACGACTTCCAAACAATTATTCGGGTGGGATATGGACAAATCGGATTGATAAAATAGCACCGTTATATAAGTAGTGAAATCATTTATGGGAATAACCTTTTTGTTTGGGGATTTCTTGAAAACTGATACAAAAATAAGAAGCAAGATAACAATTAAATAGAAAAGACATGATAGTACATAATAAACATAATATTTATTATGTAAACCAGATTGTTCTGCTTTTTGAGGGGGCTAGTATCCAATTTAGTAGGTCATTTTAAAATAGTTGTTGGCTTACAGGGTACAGCCCCCTATCTAAAAGGATAAGTAGTAGTAGAGCATACAAAAAGGATTATTTTAGGGAATAAATTGTAAAATGTATCCAAAGACTCATGTAAAAAAATATTTATCTGAATAATGTGGTTAGCTACTGATTTCCTATGACTTTCTACTTAATTATTTACAACTTATATATCATTTACTACTATTGGATCAATTGTTAAGATTACGTTTGTACATATAACTAATTTGACAACGGAGGCATCTAGGTGAGAGCAAAAAGCATTTATTCAATCATTCTTATTTTACTTATTACCGTTTTTACTACTTCGGTCTATGCAGTAGAGAATCTAAAGTGGGTGAGTGGGGGGACGAAAGTTGATGTAGGTGACCATTTAGCTACTTTTAAAGTCCCAGATCAACTCGTTTATTTGAACAAGGAAGATACGATAACGGTTCAAAAGCAGTTCGCATCATCACGTGAAATTGCAAGTGTGTATCCTACTTCGGATCAAGAAAATTGGTACGTAGTCATGGAATATGATGAAGTAGGTCACATCATGGATGATGAGCAAAACGATATCGATAAAGATGCGATTTTGAAGAGTTACAAAGAGGGAACAGAAGAACACAATAAAGAACGCAAGCCCGAAGAGCAAATTCATGTAGTAGGCTGGGACGTGCCCCCTTCCTATGACGCAAAGACACATACCTTACAATGGTCGATGCTTGCCGAAGATAATCAAAAAAACCCGATTATTAACTACAACCTGCGATTGTTAACACGAAAAGGGTATGTTTCTTTTATTCTTGTATCTGATCCAGCCACATTGGCGAAGGATAAAAAGATTTTGACGGAACAAATTTTGCCGCAGTTCCAATTGAAAGAAGGAAATCGGTACAGTGACTATGATGCTTCCACAGACAAGTTAGCTGACTATGGCTTAACTGGACTTGTTCTGGGTGGATTAGGCTTGGCTGTTGCCAAAAAAGTAGGTTTTCTTGCACTTATTCTTATCTTTCTGAAAAAAGCATGGATTGTTGTCGTTCTTGTGTTGGGTGGTATCTTTAAAGTAGTCTCGAACATTTTTAAAAAGAAAAAGGATCACACGTTGGAGACATCCAACGATTTGCAAGAGGAGACTAATCCTAATTCTTCAAGTGAGAAGTCTCCAACAGTAGACTCAAATGAATCATCGGTACCATCTAATCAGACTGATTCTACATCTTCTTCAAACGATAATTCGAAAACGATGTAAATCTTGAAACCACCTTGGATAACCAGGGTGGTTTTTACTCTTTCTATGAAAAATCTGTATGTGTTCAATACGTAAAAATGAGGTAACAGACATTTGTTACATCGCTCCTGCATAAACTTCTGGGAAAATACATAATTTGAGGAGGATTCATGGGATGGCGAATGCATTCGTAATTAGATCACTTGAGGAAGTCCGCTTTTGGTCTAGGATAATGAAAGAACATTCCCTTTTTTTGAAACTAGGTTTTAATTGTGACGATACACAGTTAATAAATGAAGCTGATCATTTTTACAGAATATTCGAAAATATAGAGGCCCAGGCTCTTTCTCTAACAGAAGATGTTGATCCTCAATATATATATGAGTTTAATGCTCAAATTCTTCCTGTTGTTAATCAAATTTGGGCTTTTAAACGAAGGGTATTAGGTCTGATCATCTCCTGTCAAATTGGAGGTAATAACCTACCGTTATTAGTGGATCACGTCAGCAGAGAAGCTGCTTACTTTGCTAAACGTTTGGAACAACTTAACACCGGAACCTTAGATCCATTGCCTGATGCTATTATTAATGAAAATGTCTTCTTTCTTAAGATTATGGCTGATCATGCTAAATTCATTAATCACTTACTTGATCCTTCTGAAAGAAAACTAGTTGAGCAAGCTCGTGATTTTAGCCATGACTTTGACCAGCTTCTATATCAAGCGATCGATTTAGATTCCATGAGTCCCCAGTCTCAAACCGTTCCTTTATTATCGCAGTTTGTCGATCAAAATAAAGTGTCTGTTCGTCAACTCCGTGATTTCAAAAAAACAGCTCGTGATTTAATCGAAGCTTGCCGCATCAAGAGCATTATTCCTCCACTTCTTGCAGATCATGTCTTTAGAGAGGCATCACATTTTCTTGAAATTTTAGATGCATTTGAAATGGCATTAGAGGGGGCAAAAAACAGTAGTAAACAAAGAAGGAATACTCCAGAATCCAATTGTTAGTCAAGATAAAATGTTGGACTTATATAAGGAAGAGCTCACATTAATTTGCGAGCTCTTTTGCCTGCTCTTGATTGGATACAAGTGTCAATACATACCATGCTGTTACGCAAATTATGCCTACAATTTAATCAATCTCATTTTCTGTGGTTCCTTTGTAATGATGGCAATGAGGGCGTCTTCCGTTAACTGTTGTATAGCCTTCAAAGTAATGAACATGCCCTCCACGTGGTAGTCCGATTGCTGGGCCAGTTGTTCCTTCAATCACATGAGTGTGACCATCATCAAATGAAGTAACTGTATAATAGCGATGAACGTGAGGAACACCCGTTGGAGCAGGCTCGGTTACTCCAATGTATTGATGATCATGTCCATCATTGAATGATGTAGTACCAGAAAATGGATGTGTGTGTACAGGCATACCATTCCAAGACGTAATATACAATTCGTGTGAATGTTCTGATGAGAATTCATTAGATTGGACTAGAAAGCCTGTAACAGGTATTTTTCTCATTTTACAACCCCTTTTCCTAATTTATTATACTGTATGAATGTGTATGGGGATTGATATAGGCATGAGTACCATTTACAGGGTATATGGCTTGACTGTGGTTTCAATTTATAACGGGAAGGTAGGGGAGAATATAGAGTTGCTTATGAATGATCCAAAACATGATCCATATAACAAACCTTAGCCTAAGGAATAGCTAGCTAAACGAATAAGAAGTTAAGTTGAAAAAGATAACGTTAATAGTATCAACTATTAGTATCAGGTGATAATATAGAGTTAATAGATTATTATTCAGGGGGAATAGTGATGTTGGATGCTCAACAAATTATGGATGTTATTAGGCATCGTTATCCATTTCTTTTAGTGGATAGGGTATTGGAGTTAGAAGAAGGATGCAGGGCAGTTGGTATAAAAAATGTTACAGCAAATGAGGATTTTTTTAATGGACACTTTCCAAATTATCCGATTATGCCAGGTGTATTAATTATAGAGGCATTGGCACAGGTAAGTGCAATTGTGATGCTAACTAAAGAAGAAAACAAAGGACGGTTGGGGCTTTTAGCAGGTATAGATAATTGTCGTTTTAAACGTCAGGTAAAACCAGGAGACCAACTTCGTCTTGAGATTGATATTACTCGATTAAAAGGTGCAATCGGCAAAGGCAAAGGTATTGCTACAGTTGATGGGGAGCTAGTTTGCGAGGCGGAAATAATATTTGCATTTGGTGATTAACACACATAAAAATTGGTGTATTAAATGGACAAGTAGTGTTATGTAATAACCAGTCTAACAGTTTATTTCCTGATGGACTGGTTTTTGTTATATCAGTAGTAGACTTGTTTCAGATTTATATTGTAAGCTACGATAGCAGGGGTAATAAATCAAGTGTGTTGTCCGCTTAAAGAGGATGAATCGTTACTTAGCTATGAATTCATCCTCCCTAGAAAACGGTCAAGTGACCCATGACAATCTCAAACTTATGAGAGGATGCGTTTTTCGCCCTGAATTTCTTGAATAGGATTAATATTTTGAGTAAATTCAAGGGTGCCCATGTATTCTCCATCTTCACTTCTTATAGCGAAATAACGAATGTATACATATTTGTCCTGAAACTTAATCCAGAAATCCTCACAATCTTTATTTCCCGATTTGAAGTCTTCCAATAGTTTTTCAACGATATGAACGCTTTTCGGAGGATGGCAATTCTGGACTGTTCTGCCAATTACTGCTTTTGTGCGGGCAAAAATTCGCTCTTTTCCATGGGAGTAGTAGCGTACAATGTCATCCTTGTCAATGAACGTAATATCCACGGGCAAGTGGTTCATCATCAGCTCTAATTGCTTTAAAGATAGTATCCCTGTTTCTAAGTGAATGAACCCTTCAGATATCGACTGCTTTGTCATCGCTTTTCTTTCAGGTTTCCACACTCCGCCAGGGCCTGTTAAGCAATAGCCAATTTCATCACTTTCATGAGCAATTTTAACCCATTCGTCTTCCGTAAGAGTTTGAAGTGCCATTGGAAATAAGATATTTTCCTCTTTAAAAATCATTTCATTTACCTCACTTATTACAGAGGCAATCTCATCTAAAGTTGTTTTTTATCTCCACTATAGTTTGTTAATTTTTGTTTGACATCTTTAATGGCACTACGAATGCCATCGTCGACTCCCCACATTACTTTTGTTGGCCCGTAAATACCATATTTCTCTAAATAAGGGAAAAGTAAATTTTCTTTACGGCTGTAATGTTTATCAATATCCAACAACAGATTTAAGTCTCCGATTAGCGTATAGACGTTTTCTTCACTATCTTCTTTTTCGAAATGGTCATAGTGCTGCTTAAGTTTGAAGTTAACAAGCATATCTATTTCTTTATTCTCAAGCTTAAATGTATGAATCGGATGACCCGATTTATCTTCGGGTTTTTCAGATCTGTGGATTTCCTCAATGGAACCTTTAAAGATGGCTGCATGCACCGAGCATAACCGCTGTACTTCTTCCACTGGAATTCCTTCTTCCTCCATGAGTGCCTGTTCGAGCTGGGAAATTTCCGCAACGGTAATATTCCCAACGGCTTCTTCAAATTGAGCTTTCACATCTTCCACACTTTTTCCTTGATGAAGATTTTTAATAATTTGTTTTAAGATAGCTTGTCTTTCAAATGTATTCATACTTTCTTGTTCACGATTATTAATTATTTCACTCATAAGAATTCTCCTTTACTCTTCCAATTATCATTTCTAGGGGAGCTTTTTTCCTGCATCGGTAAACAACTTTTTATTTGGCAAGTCATCACTTTGATAAGACGTGTGTAGCATATCGGGTTTTGTAATATGTTGAACGTCCAAATTATTTGCCTACAGCTAAGCATCTTTTCGTCATCCGCACCTCGGGATATATGATAGTCATTCTCAATGTGGGTTAAGAGAATGAATAGATTGTGAGTGAAATCACAAATGTACTTTTAAAAAAGGTTAACACTCGTAGTAGAGCAGCTAAGGGAAACAGATAAACAATGACTGCAAAACTGAAACATCAAGTCACAATGAATGAGGCACAAAAAATAAATCGAAAAAATTGCTGACCAGGCTAGGTCACGTTACCTGTGGAAAGGAAGCGTTGTAGTATAGACCCAATACGGTCATTGAAAGACGACCTTCTCTAATTTTGAACGATAAAGTTTATATTCAAAGATAGGAAGGAAGGTAGGTACTTCAATTAGGCGATTTCTTCTTGTAATTTCTCTGGAATAATAATGAAAAAGCCGTTTTCATCAATATCAATTAGTTTCTTTCTTTTTAACTGATTAATTGTGCGGCTAATTGTTTCCCGTGAAGTTCCAATCATATTAGCGAGTTCTCGATTCGTAAATTGAGTGGTTAATTTGTATTTATCATGTATCTGTATGCCATTTGATTTACATAGGCGAAGTAATAACATAATAATTTGTTCATACATATCATGAAGAATTTTTTCTTCTAATCTATTCTGGAGATCCACAATTTTTTCTTCGAGAACTTTAAACAATGTAATACATAATTGAGGATACTGAAGCAAAATATTCTCAAAATCACCGATTGGAATAACAATTAATTGTGCAATCTCAAGTATCTCGGCATTTGCTGGGAAAGTACCTTTTCGGAAAAAACCGGCATGGGGAAACATTTCTCCAGCTTGGAGCACAGAAATAATTTGTTCTCTTCCCGTTGCATCCGTTTTTTGAATTTTTACCTTACCTGAATGGATAAAAAACACACGATCAAGTGGATCGCCCTGCATAAATACAAAAGACCTTGCTTTGTAAGTTCGCATTTGAGAAATATCCACAATGGATTGAAGCTCTTCTTCTAAAAGTTTTGTAAAAAGGGGGATCTTCCGTAAATGCTTCTTGATCATTCCTTCTTTCATACATACAACTCCTTAGCCAATCTCGGCATATTCTTTCCATAGAAATATTAAACTGCTACATGGAACAGTGACTGGACGATAAGGAAGGCTAGAGGTTTTTTCTCATCGTTTTCTAAATTAAAATACTCTACTAGGTTACTGTTTCTATAAGGCCGACTTATAAAATATATAAGAAATGAGATATGAGCGATTTTTGACTCATGTCCCATTTCTTATGAAAAGCAGTTACCTAAATAAAAATACGTTTGTCTCATATTAATTAAAATCTAATTGAAGATTGATCTCATGCAAAATAAGATGATTAGTCAAAGACAAAGATATTGCCAATAATCGTTACATAATGATTATGCCGCTTCTTAATCTAACTTACGTCTGTGCAATTGCACGCGGAAACAAAACATTATTTTCCAAGTGAATATGCTGGAACAAATCGGATTCAAGTGCTTCAAGACGTTGATAGACTAGACGATAAGTACCGCAAGCTCCTTCTGGAGGAGTAAAGTCATTCGTAATGGTACGAAGTTCTTTTATAATACTGCCGGCGTGGCTATGCTCACTCTCCAATGCTTCCACCACTTTGCATAATTTCGTATAATTTTCTTCCGTTGCATTTTGCTCATATGCTAAAATCAACGGGAAGTCTTCTGTCTCTTCTTTAATTAAATGCTGCTCTAATTCTGTTTTTAATTCATGGAATAGCTTGTGGATTTTAGCTAAATGTGGTTGTGCTGATCCATGAACACGTAACACTTTTGTTACATAAGGGCTTAACTGAGGCAACTCTTCATTTAAATAGCGATGGTGCTTATTCACAATATAGTCAATTAATTCACTATAAGAGGCATTTTTCCAATCAATTTCAGATTCATGTAAAAGTTTAGTATCGTGATAAAGAGTATTTAAATTTGTTATAACCTCTTCTGCTATTAAATTTTTCTCCTTAATAGCGTCGCTAAGGGGTCTATTACCACCGCAGCAAAAATCTATTCTATATAATTTAAAAAGGTCGCTTGCCTTCGGAAATTTCGTAACGATATCACCAATAATAGAAGACTCGGTAAATGTATGTTCCATATGAATGCCTCCACATTTTTTAAATTTTGTATCTGAATTAAGAATATGAATAATTTTAAATTTACGTCGTGATCTCAATCACTTAAAATGTGTTAAGTTTATCATAAGTTATTTTAGAACTCCTATAATTCTACACAGGCAGATAAAAAAACATTTTCAGATCGGACAATTGTAAGCTATGATGTGAGACGTATCATAGTTGGAAGATTGTTAGGGTAGATAGAAGCAATCGGAGATGATCGATCAATTGATTGGAGATATAATCTATAAAACAGAGGGGTTCTTATGAAGTGGTAGCTGAAAAATAAATAGGAGGCCAAGAAAACTTGGGTTAATAAATCGAGGGGCATTGTTCGATAGATAGACACATAATTGTTAACGATACCTTGGAGAACAGGCTGAGGAATCCTCAAAGCTTTAGAATGTGGGTGAGGGGGGCTAAAATACGGTAGCCAGTTAACAAACTGGTTTTACAAGAGGAAAATGCTACATAATTACCGTGATATCAATATGATGAATGACATAGAAACACCTCTTAAAGTTGGCAACTTATCTTACAGACAAGACAAACATGCACTTTAAGAGGTGTTCTTTATACTATTTAAAGTACCATTTAATTGCTGATTGGAGTGCCGTCTGGAATTGTATTTTGCATGGAAGCTGGAAGCGTAATTATTTTATTCCAATCAAAGCTGTATTTGTTAAATACCGCCTCACTGACAAAGCCACGTTTTACAGTTCTTCCATTCTCATGATCTACTAAATATACCGTCGGATTGTTTTGATATTTTATCAATTGTGTGTTTTCGTTGATAACCTGTCCATCGGGGATACCATCAAGGGATAAGAATGATTGGATGCCATCCCATGAACGGAATAATCTGAAATATACTGCCTCGCTTACAATCCCTCTTTTCTTCCCATCCATAATGATAAATACGGTAGGATCATCGACTACCTTAACACGTAACCCGTTGAACCGATTAGGATCGGAAACCCTTGCATCCAGTGATTTTACATTTTTAGTAGACTTTGAGTCAATTCCTGCTTGATCTGTTAAGGCATAAGCTGGGGAAATATACATGCTGGCTAAAATTGTGGTAACCATCAGGGCTGCAAGACTTTTTTTCATTTTCAAACACTCTCCTTGTTATAAAATTAGAAACACTTACTTATTTCTATATTTTGGAATATAATCCTTTAATTGCTTTTTAATTTATATTTAATAAAAATATTCAGATTTTATTGACATTTCAAAGGGTAATTAGGATAATTAGTGAAGTATTTGTTAAATAATGAATATATACCCAAAAATCACTTTTATGTATCCAGGAGGAATGCCTAAAAAATCTTTTAGCCCATTTTTAGCCAATAGTTAAAGAAGATTTATCTATCATTCACTTTGTAATCGATAAGAATTTATACAATTATTGGTTTCTAAGTTGAAGGTAAGGTTCTGTCGCAGGTTTGGTGTAGTTAAAAACTCTAAAAATAAGGGAGGGTAGCATTTTATGCATGTAGAAGCAGTTCCGTCCTATTCATTGACCAATGCACAAAAGCGAATTTGGTTTGTGGAGAATATCTATCCAAATTTAGGGGCAACGAATCTCGCTACCTCGTTTACATTTTCTATGAGCCTACAGCATGATATTTTGATTAAAGCCATCCATCAATTTATCAGTGAAAACGACTCAATTCGCCTCACCACCATTTTCAGTCAATCCGATAACAATCAGTTCCCAATGCAAATCATTTCCGAAGACATCCATCCAAGTATACCCATATTTGATTTTCGTTTTCATCATCAGAGAGAGCAAGCGATTCAAGAATGGCTAAGCCAAATGACGAAACAGCCTTTTTCGTTCTCCGAGGGCCCGTTGTATTACTTTGCCATATTACAAAAAACAGATACAGAGACAATGCTATATATGAAATTCAGTCATCTGATTGCAGATGGTGTAGCTATGCTGTATGCAATAAAAGAAATCGTTGCTTGCTATCAGCATCTAGCCAGAGGGGAAGAGCGGGAGAAACAAGTAAAGCCTTCTTATATAGAAATACTTGATAGAGAAAGGGAATATCTTGGGTCTAGACGCTTTACTTCGGATGAAAACTATTGGAGCAGTCAATTCGAAAAGGTTCCGGAATTAGTTAGTCTTACTAATCATGATGGGCTGTCTCGCAATATCGCTAGTGGACGCCATAGTCTGTTCATACAAAATGATCTACGTGATCAAATTGATTCCTTTTGCGAAAAATTTGGGATTAGCCCTAATATATTTTTCCTTGGAACCTTCTACCTATACCTCTATCGGATCACAGCTAAGAGAGATATTATCGTGGGACATATTATTAGCAATCGATCAAGTTCTCGTGATAAACATACATTTGGCATGTTTGCAAGCACGATCCCATTTCGTCATATGGTAAATCCTGATGCGGATTTTGTCACCTATTGTCTAGAGATCGCCAAACAGCAAAGGCAAATGCTGCGACATCAAAAATATCCCTACCAAACGTTATTATCTAAGGTGAGGGAGCAGCACCCAAATGTCCAGCAGCTCTTTTTAATTGCAATGGAATTTCAGGTGTTAGAATTCGATATGCATGATGATTTGAGTTATACATCTGACATACAATTCAGTGGTTACGAGCCACAGGAGTTAATTCTACATATTAAAGACAGGCGCGAGACTAAAAGCTATCAGCTAGATTTTGATCACCATCTGGATATATTTACTGAAGAAGAGATTGGGATATGGAGCGAGCGGTACCGAACACTTATCGAAAGCGCCCTGAAAAACCCGATGAAGTGCATGAAAGAGTTGGACTTGCTTTCTTTAGAAGAAAAAACAAAAATTTTGGTGGATTGGAATCTAACAGAAAAAGAATATCCGCTAGAGAAAACCTTCGTTGATTTATTTACAGAACAAGTGAGTCAGATACCTGAGCATCATGCGGTAGAGTTTGGTGAGAAAACGCTAAGCTATCTAGAATTAGATGAGCTATCTACTGGTATAGCACATACGTTACGAAAAAAAGCTGGGCGGGAAAGCATAATCGCGATCATGCTTCCACGTAGCATCGAGATGATTGTAAGCATACTAGCTGTGAGTAAAGCTGGTGCTGCCTATCTACCTATTGACCCTGATTACCCACCGGAACGAATTGCGTACATGCTGGAGGATAGTGCTGCATCTATTTTACTTACAACTGAAGAGCTTGATCTATCAGATATTGATTTTTTGGGTGAGAAGATAGATGTACTAAAGTCTATAGAGGAAATAAAGCGTGCATCAAGCGTAAATAGCCAGTTGGAGACACTATGCTCCCCACATCCTACTGATTTGGCTTACGTCATCTATACCTCTGGTTCGACTGGCAGGCCCAAAGGTGTCATGATTGAACACAGAAGTCTTAGCAATTTAATTTTTGCAACACGTGATTTGCATGAAATATCATCTGACACCAGGATACTACAATTCTGTTCATTTAGCTTTGATGCCTCTGTGCGTGAAATCATTCCTACACTTGCTAGCGGCGGTACAGTATGCATGGATACGAAAGAACGCTTATTTCCAGGCAAACAATTGATTGATTGGTTACATGAGAAGAGAATTAATATGGCAGTAGTCCCAACCTCCGTCATGGCCATACTTCCTGATGCCGAGCTACCTTACCTTCAAACTTTGGAGGTAGGTGGAGAAGTTTGTCCTGTTACTGTTGCAGTTCGCTGGGGGAAAGGTCGTCGTTTTTTTAATTCTTACGGACCTACCGAAGCAACAGTATGTTCAACTAGTGGCGAATATGTAGTAACAAATATACCAGAAGAGCTAGACAAACCAGTACCACCTGATATTGGACACCCTATTTCAAATTCTAAAATATTTATTTTAGATGAGAACCAACAGCCGGTTCCTGTTGGAGTGATAGGTGAGGTGTATATCGGTGGTGCTGGTTTAGCACGTGGATATTTGAATCGAGAGGACTTGACTAGGGAAAAGTTCGTCTATGTTGAGTTTAAAGAGCTTGGGGATGGGGCTATTCGACTTTATCGCACTGGAGATTTAGCTCGTTTTTTACCAAATGGACGTATTGCGTACGAAGGTCGAATCGATGATCAGGTGAAGATACGTGGACATAGAATTGAAATAAAAGAAATCGAACATGTTCTATGCGAGCATCCAGTAGTAAAGCAATGTGTGACAGTAGTAGAAGATGATGAGAAGTATGGAAAGAAGCTAGTCGCATATGTTGTGCTTATTTCTTCAGATGGAGAATCTTCTATTTCTCTAACAAGAGAATTGCGAATATTTTTACAGGGAAAGCTTCCATTTTTCATGATTCCAAATGCAATCAAGATACTTGAAGATATTCCATTGAACCCAAATGGCAAAATCGATCGAAAAAAATTAATTTGTGTGGAATCAAATAGTAAGGCCGAACATACAGCATTTGTAGCTCCTATCACAGAAATAGAAAGCACTTTGACTAAAATTTGGCAGGAAGCATTAGGAACTGAGCAAATAGGCATCCACGATCACTTTTTTCATATTGGTGGGGATTCCTATCGGTTACTTTATGCTCACCAAGAAATTAATGCAATATTCAGAAGAGAGTTGCCGGTTATTGAGATGTTTCGTTATCCCACCATCCATACATTGGCACAGAGACTTAGTCAGGAGATGAGTATTGTGCCAACTTTGACTCTAAATAGGGAAATAGCTCTAAAACGTAAAGAAGCGATGCAGAAACAAAAACAGATAAGAAAACGTGGGAGGTAAGAAAAGATGCATGAGTTGATAAGCGAGGATATGCAATCCTCAGTTGCCATTATCGGTATGTCAGGGAGATTTCCAGGTGCTAGAAATATAGAAGAGTTTTGGCATAACCTTCGCCAAGGGAAAGAATCAATTCATTTCTTTAAGCCAAAAAGTGAAAAAAAGATCCCAGCAATAGCAATTTTGGAAAATATGGCCGAATTCGATGCAGCATTTTTTGAAATGACTCCACGGGAAGCAGAAGTCACAGACCCTCAACAACGCTTGTTCCTCGAAACTGCTTATGAGGCCTTGGAACAGGCAGGATATGATCCGGCGAAATATAGTGGGAGAATTGCGGTTTATGCAGGCAGTGGGCAATCCGGGTATTTAGACCATGTACATAGTCACCCCGAAATTGTAGATGCCCTTGGAGGCTTTCAGATCATGCTTGGTACACAACCTGATTTTCTTTCCACGCGTGTATCATACAAGCTAGACTTAACAGGCCCTAGTATAGCGGTGCAGACAGCATGCTCCAGTTCCTTGGTAAGCGTACATATGGCATGCCAAAGCTTGTTGACATACGAATGTGACATGGCGTTGGCTGGTGGAGTATCCGTTAAGGCAGATCAAAGCAATAATCACGAATTTCAAGAAGGCAGTATTTTGTCTCCAGATGGTCATTGTCGTGCCTTTGATTCTAAAGCACAAGGAACAGTAATCGGCAATGGGGTTGGAGTTGTCTTGCTTAAACGATTAGAGGACGCTTTGGCTGACAATGATCATATCCTCGCAGTCGTGAAGGGAACAGCTATTAATAATGATGGTAAGCAGAAAGTGGGCTATACTGCTCCAAGCATTACTTATCAAGCAGAGGTAATCAAAGATGCTCTTACCATTGCTGATGTTAATCCAGAAACGATTAGTTACATAGAGGCACATGGAACAGGAACAATACTTGGAGACCCGATTGAAATAGCGGCACTGACAGAAGCATACTCTGAGCATACGACCAAGACAGGCTTTTGTGCGGTTGGGTCTGTAAAAACCAATATCGGACATCTTGATAATGCATCTGGAGTGACGGGTTTAATTAAAACAGTGCTGGCACTTTCAAATAAACAAATTCCTCCAAGCCTTCATTTTTCTGAATCGAATCGGCAGATCGACTTTGAACAAAGTCCCTTTTATGTAAACACTAAGCTTACAGAGTGGAAGACAGGTGATCATCCTCGTCGTGCAGGAGTTAGCTCGTTTGGTATAGGAGGCACAAATGTACATGTGATCCTAGAAGAGGCGCCTGTGTATGCTAAGAGAGAAGAGGATGCACCTACCGAGTGGAAAGTATTACCTCTTTCTTCCAAGACACAGACTGCTCTTCATCAGGCAAAAGCAAATCTAGCAGATTTTTTGGACAAAAATCCAGAAGTAAATCTAGGGGATGTAGCATATACGCTACAAGCAGGAAGAAAAGAATTTTCCCATCGAAGTGCTGTGATTGCTCGTGATACTACATCCGCGAAAATGACTTTACGAGACGAGTATATTCCTTCCGTTCACTATCAGGGTAGCCCAAAGGAGCTGATCGTAGAAGGAAGAACGCTCCCAAGCCCCTTTATTGTATTCATGTTTTCCGGTCAAGGCTCACAGTATGTGAATATGGGGCGAGACCTATATGAGACTGAGAGAATATTTAGAGAACAAGTGGATTATTGTGCTGAGCGAGTAAAGAACCACATTGGTATTGATATTCGTGAGCTGATGTATCCAATTGAGGAGCTGGAAGAACAAGCTAAAGAGCAATTAAACCAAACGATCTATGCCCAACCAGCCCTTTTTATCATCGAATACGCTTTAGCCAAATTGCTGGAATCATGGGGTGTTCGTCCACATGCTATGATCGGTCACAGCATAGGTGAGTACGTCGCAGCTTGCCTTGCCAGCGTAATGTCATTGGAAGACGCTCTGTGCATGGTTTCAAAACGAGGTAGCTTGATGCAAAAGATGGATAAAGGTGCAATGCTAGCGGTAGCACTAGGAGAATTACAGGCACGTGAATTATTGCAAGAACATGGTGGGGAGCTTTGTGTAGCAGCTGTGAATAGTCCGATATCTACTGTCATTGCGGGTACATATGAAGATATTCTTAGCGTAGAGCAATTGATGGAAGCAAAGGATATTACTTATAAACGGTTGATTACCTCTCACGCTTACCATTCGATGATGATGGAGCCAATGTTAGGAGAGTTTTATGAATCGTTACAGAATATGACCTTCCACGAACCGCTAATTCCATATATTTCTAACAATACTGGTGAAAAAATTACCTCTGCGCAAGCAACAGACCCTCTTTATTGGCAAAGACATCTTCGAGAAACCGTTCACTTCTCTACAGGAGTTCGCACTCTGATGGAGGAGCCCAATTGTATTTTTGTTGAAGTAGGACCGGGCCAGTCGCTTGTCTCTCTCGTTCGTCAGCATAGAGAAGCACAACAGGCTCAACAATCATTTACCATCACTACGTTGCCATCTGCGAAAAAGGAACAATCGGATGTGGCTAGTATACGATTAGCGGTGGGGTACTTGTGGTGCCATGGAGTAGAGATGAATCGTTATGCTTTAGGGAATCATGAAAATGCTCGTCGTATTCATCTTCCAACCTATCCTTTTGAAAGAAAGACCTACTTCCTAGAGAAAAAGGAGAAACCAACAAGTAATCAATTCGATACATTGGATCAAAAGAGAAGGGATATGGCTGATTGGTTCTATATTCCGGTGTGGAATCAATCGAGCAGAGCTTGGTCTATCGAGGACGCGGAAACCTTTGATATAAATCAAAGATGGTTGATTTTTCAAGACGAGCAAGGGCTAGGGAAACGAGTAGGAGAGCACGCTGAAAAGCTTGGGTTTAAAGTAGTGACTGTGGTTCCTGGGCGAGAGTTTTCTAAAATTGGAGAGAACGCTTATACCATCGATATCAGAAGTGAAGAATCTTATCATGAGCTGTTTACAACATTGGATATGCACGATTTTATGCCAGACAAAATCGTTCACATGTGGAGCATTCAGCCTATAGACAAACAAGAACCAGGACAGGAAGATGAACAGTTAGAGCATTATGGTTTATATAGCATGATGTACATTGCTAAACAATTAGGAATGTATACATTACAGCAAAGAATAGAAATCATTGCTCTTTCAAATAACCTACAAGAAATAGCCAATGAGGAGATCCATCTTCCTATACGATCAACCATAATAGGACCTCTACGTGTTATATCACAAGAATATCAGCAGATAAAAACACGCTGCATTGACGTTCAACTGACAGATATGTCTTCCAAAACATCAGATCGATTACTAAAACAAGTGTTTGATGAGATATTAAGTGCTACATCCGATTTTATGGTCTCTATTCGCGGTACCCACCGATTTATTCAAAAATTTGAACAAATAAGGCTGCCAAAGGAGAAGTACCGTACATATTCGCCTTCTTTCCGTGATGAAGGAGTATATCTTATTACAGGTGTGACTCAGGAAATAGGGTTGTCAGTAAGTGAAGAGATAGCCAAATCAGTAAAAGCTTCTCTGGTTTTAATAGGTGATCCTGGTTTTCCAGCAGTTGATCAATGGGATAGCTACCTGCAAGCCCATGATGCAGATGATGAGATTGCGAACAAAATCAGAAGACTCCTTCTCCTTACGCAAAAATGCGAAAAATTACTTTATTATTCTGCTGATCTGACAAATGAAGAGGCAATGAGACAAGTGATTCGTTTAGCGGAAGACAACGTGGGAAGGATTGCAGGTATCGTTTTTGCTGCAGAGCGACTTGGTTCTGGTTTCATTCCATTAAAAAGTAAAGATTCTTGCTATCAAAACATTTCACAGCAGGTGTACGGCACACTCGTCCTTGAAAAGATCATAGGTCAAATGAATATTGAATTTATGCTCCTATTCTCGCGTACATTCTCTCTAACAGGCGGTGTAGGTCAGATGGACAATTGTGTAGCAAATGTCTTTTTGGATACATTCGCTAGATATCATACTGCAAAAGGTATTCCTACTATTGCAATTAACTGGGGAATGTGGAGAAACGATAATTGGATTCATAGTCAGACAGGGATGTCGTCAGAAATGCAGATGCATATGGAACAATTGCAAGAAAAATACGGAATCACAGCCAGTGAAGGCGCACAGGTCTTGAACAGTCTTCTTACAAGCGACTACTCTCAAGTGATTGTTTCTACGCAAGACATTCATTCTGCGATTCATGAATTGATTCAATACGATTCCTTACAAACAAATGCTCAGTCTCACCGTGCTGATCGAAATCACAATCAAGAAGGTGATGCCTATATCGCACCACGTGATGAGACGGAGAAGAAAATAGCTGACATTTGGCAAGAGTTATTTGGTGTTTCTGCAATCAGTATTGAGGCTAACTTTTTTGAACTAGGTGGTAACTCTCTATTATCCATTCAGCTTGTTACACGTTTGCGAAATACGTTCCATAACGATATTCCGATGGATATTCTTTTCCAATTTCCATCTATTGTAGAGTTAGCTCAAGCGATAACGACGTCTCAGATCGGACAAGAGGAGATGGATGAAATCGAGCGTATGTTGAGTGAAATAGAAAAGATGTCACCAGAGGAACTATCACATAAACTTGTTAGCGAGGTATAAAGGAGAGAACAAATGATGAACGAGTTAGACAAACGGTTAGCAGCACTTTCTCCTGAACAACGGGTTTTACTTGAACAACGACTCAAACAAAAAGGTATCCAAACTCCTCTTCCTGCGGGATTATCTAAGCAGGAAGCGAAAAATCGAAATGGCGCTTCTAGCAGCTTTGTACCAAAGAGAAAAAGAAATATGGATAAGATGGAATTTAGTCTCTTCTTTTTCTCAGGTGATGGTTCTACTCAGGATCGGAATAAATACTCCTTACTTTTGGAGACGACAGCTTTTGCTGATCAGAATGGGTTTGCAGCAGTTTGGACACCAGAACGACATTTTGAGGATTTTGGAGGGTTATATCCAAATCCTTCGGTGTTAAGCGCAGCTCTAGCTACGATTACAGAACGTATTGAGCTTAGGGCAGGAAGCGTAGTACTACCATTACATCACCCAATTCGCTTTGTAGAGGAATGGTCTGTGGTGGACAATCTTTCAAAGGGGCGTGTTTCAGTTGCATTTGCTACGGGATGGCATCCTGCTGATTTTTTGATTGCCCCTGTACAAGCTACTGATTACTACGAATCTAGAAAAGACGGGATGTTCAACTCTATAGAATTGGTAAAGAGGCTATGGGCTGGTGAGCAGATTCCTTTTACAGATGTCAACGGAATTGTTCACGAAATACGTACTCTCCCTAGACCGTTGCAAAATGAACTAGATATTTGGATTGCGACGAACGGAAGTCCAGAAACCTATCAGCGTGCGGCCCAAATTGGAGCTAATATTCTCACAGGAATTACGGGTGGAGATTTAGCAGATTTAGAAGCGAAAATTGATTTATATCGTAAGACTTTGTCCCAAAGTGGTTTTTTACCCGAATCTCGCAAAGTAGCTGTGATGCTCCATACTTGCTTAGGAACAAGTGATGAAGAGGTCAAGGTGAAGGTGGAGAAGCCGATGAAGGAATATTTAAAAACCTTTATGAAACAACAGAAGAATATTCTTACAGATTATTCATCCATGTCTGCCTCTGATTTCGATGTCATTGTAAATCATGCTTTTGAGTCTTATTTTCAAGAAAGTGCATTATTTGGAAGCTATGACAAATGTAAAAAGCTGATCGAGACTCTCATTGATATTGGCGTGGATGAGGTGGCCTGCTTAGTTGACTTCGGTATAGATAACGAGACGATCATGAATAGCATTAGAATGTTGACTGATCTAAAAAAATCATTTAATCAAAAGGAGCTGTCCTTATGAAAAGCTTGACGGACCGTATTAATTTACTTTCTGACAAACAACGTGAATTACTAGAAAAGCAATTGAAGAAGAAAAATGTAGACGTGAACAAAATCGGTATCAATAAAGAAATGATTAATCCTCGTGGGCACTCGAATGCGAGTCCACTTACTTATGATCAGGAACGCTTGTGGTTCTTCAATCGAATGCATCCAGAAAGTCACACCTATAACGTTTATGGTGCGGCTAAATTAACAGGCACTGTGCATCACTGGGCTTTAGAGAAGAGCATCAATGAGATTGTTAAGCGTCATGAAGCATGGCGTACCGTGTTTGACAGTGTGGATGGACAAGCACGTCAAATTGTCTTACCAGAACTCCATATCTCTGTTCCAGAGGTTGATCTTCGTCTTGTTCCAGATGAGATTCGGGATGAAGAAGTACAGAGACAGATGAAAGAAGAGGTACAGCGCCTTTTTGATTTGAAAAAAGGTCCGCTGATCCGCTTCAAACTGTTTCACGTAAGCAATTCAGAATCGATGTTAGTCATGACTGTTCATCATATTGTAATCGACCGTATTACTTTCTCCATTTTTTTCAAAGAACTATCTTTGCATTATCAGGCGGTGCTTACAGGTATACCCGTACAGCTATCAGAGCTTCCCATCCAATATGCAGATTATGCTGAATGGCAACGAAATTATTTTGAAGGTGAGACCAAAGAAAAATTACTAACATTTTGGAGAGAGCAGCTCGCGGACTGTGATTATGTTTTGGATATCAGTACTGATTTTCCTCGTCCACCAGCTATTACCTACCGTGGTGCCAGATGCTTTATTCAAACACCACTCGAAGTATTAAATGGCCTAAAAGCGATCGGACAAAAAGAGAATGCGTCTGCTTTCATGATTATACTTGCTGCCTTTAAATTGCTTTTATATAGATATACAGGTCAATCAGACATTTTGGTTGGTACTCCACTTGCCAATCGTAGCCGAGTTGAGATGGAGGATGTAATGGGGTATTTCCTAACGATGGGTACACTCCGCACTCGAATGTCTAAAGATATGACGTTTATCCAATTATTACATAGTGTAAGGGAAACGGCTCTCGCGGTATACAAGCATCAGGATATGCCAATCGGTTTATTAATTGATGAATTGAAAGTACCCATGGATGTCAGTCGCAACCCGTTAGTTCAAGCTATATTCGTGTATGTCGATGTACCAGAAGAAAAATTACAGTTGCCAGATCTTACAGTAGAATTCGAAATGATTGATGCTGAAACAGCAAAGTATGATATTACAGCAGGTTTTTCTGAAACCGAAAAAGGGCTGGAAGGTTTTTTTGAATATTCACCTGATTTGTTCCGCAAAGACACGATTGAGCGGATGCGTGAGCATTGGCATCGCTTGCTTCATGCTATCTTAGAAAACCCACATTCCTCTATTAGTGATTTGGCTATGTTAACAGAAGGAGAAGAACGACAGTTACTTATTGACTGGAATAAAACCAATCAGCCATTCTCTGATAATGCATGCATTCATGAATTATTTGAAGCCCAAGTGGAGAAAACACCAGATCAAATTGCTCTCAAGCATAATGATCAAGTCATTACCTATGAGGAGTTAAACAAACGTGCTAATCAAGTGGCTCATCTATTGAAAAAAAGAGGAGTAGAACGTGAAACGCTCGTCGGTTTGTATATGGAACGTTCAATTGAAATGATTGTTGGTGTGCTTGGGATTTTAAAAGCAGGAGGGGCGTATATTCCGATTGATCCTATCTATCCAATAGAAAGAGTTCGATATATCCTAGAGGACTCTGGTCTTCAAATCGTCCTTACAAGCCAACATTTAAATGAATTGATGAGCAAGGAAGGAAGGGAGTGTATTTGTCTAGATAGCGAACAAGAAGCGATTGCATGTGAGGATATTCAAAATCCTCCAACACAAGCGAATGCTCACAGTCTTGCTTATGTTATTTATACATCTGGCTCTACTGGAGACCCAAAAGGTGTCATGATTGAGCATCAGGGCTTATGTAACATAACGGAAGACACCATTAACACATTCGACATTACTTCAGATAGTAAGCTTATCCAATTTTTTTCTATCAGTTTTGATGCGTCAGCTCACGAAATATTTTCCTCTCTATGTGCAGGGGCTACATTATGCCTAACGAGTCCAGATGTAAGAGCGGGAGGGAAGAATCTTCTTGCATTTTTACATGAAAATCAGATTACGACTATGTTTATTACACCTTCTGTTCTAGCAACGCTTAACCCGGATGAGCTACCAGAATCCTTGCAGACGGTGTTAAGCGCAGGTGAGCTTTGCACAGTTGACATGGCCGAATGGAGTAAGGGACCACGCAAACTATATAATGGCTATGGTCAAACGGAGACCTCTATTATTAGTATCGTGCATTTATGTACACAAGAGAGCCTACCAGGTCAAGTAGGGCGTCCGTTTGCCAATATGCAGGTTTATATACTGGATGATTCTCTCAACCCTGTTCCAATTGGGGTTAAAGGGGAGATCTATGTTGGTGGCGTCGGAGTAGCCAGAGGATATATGAATCAACCTGAATTAACAGCGGCCAAATTTGTTCACCATCGATTTGCGCAAGATCAGTCTGCACGTTTATATCGAACAGGAGATCTTGGGCGCTTTTTGGTGGATGGTACAATAGAATATCTTGGACGCCGAGACAATCAAATAAAAATTAGAGGATATCGGATTGAACTCGATGAAATTGGAAATGTCTTAGTTCAACACCCTAGCGTTAATCAAGCTAAGGTGAGTGTTCATAGCGATACAACGAATAAGGATCGTCTTGTCTCATATATAGTGATTGAAGAAGGGCAGGAAATATCTTCCGCGGAACTACGCACCTATTTGCAACAAAAGCTGCCTGATTATATGGTACCGGCTTATTATATTTTTGTGGATTCTCTACCAAAAACCACGAATGGTAAAATCAATCGAGATCTTTTACCAGCACCCGAGGAGAGCTTCTCACAACATATGATTGAGTATGTACCTCCAAAGAATGAGTGGGAGAGTAAGTTGGCAAGGATTTGGGGACAAGTGCTTAATCTTAAGCAAGTAAGCGTTGTGGGAAACTTTTTTGATCTGGGTGGCCATTCCTTGAAGACGGCTGAATTGGTGGACAAAATCAAAGAGACGTTCCAGGTTGAACTTTTGCTGCGAAATGTCTTTGAATATCCAACCGTACGACAAATGGCTCAATTGCTCGAAAAGGGTTTAGTGCAAAAGAAACCATTTATTTCCTTCCGTGACAATACAGATCATACAAAGGAAGTCATTTGTTTCCCACCAATGACAGGTCAGGGTGTACTTTATAAGGCCCTACATCAAAAATTATCAGGTTGTATTCTACACGCTTTTGATTTTATTAGGGGGGCAGATCGAATTGAGCAGTATGTACATTATATAAAAGAAGCTCAATCAGAAGGACCGTATGTGGTATTGGGGTATTCAGCTGGAGGTAACCTGGCTTTTGAAGTAGCTAAAAAATTAGAAGAACACGGTCTACCTGTAAGCGATTTGATCATAGTCGATGCTCCCCTAAGAGTAGAAGCTTTACAATTGGATATCGAAAAAATTCAATCAGAAGCAGAGGCACTAGTAAACCTAATGGCACAGCATTTGGGTGAAAGTATTCGCACCGTGGCAGATCAAAACATCGATCTGATTAAGGAATACTACGACTATACCAATAAAGTGATCAATGAAGGCGTTCTGTCTGCGAACATTCATATCATCACTTCTAATGAGACTACAAGAGACGATATTCAGTCTTGGGAAAATTCCACTATCAATCAGGTTTATGTGCACAAAGGATCGGGTGAACATATGAATATGCTTATTGATCCTACACATTTGACCGAAAACGCACGAGTCATAGCTACAATTTTGAAAGGTCAAAATAAATAAAATGGTGGGAGATCAGATGAATTTGGTACTAGACCAAACTAAAGTATCACATGATCCCAAAACGCTTTTTAACCATTATCTGGGGGCAAATCTATTATATGCTTTTCACCAAATAGGATTATTCGACATAGTCAGCAACCGCAAAGTTTCAATAGCAGATATTGCTCTTCAGACGGGAAGTGAGATAGGACGGCTTAAAGCATTATTGCAGGTTGGGGAGGTCCTAGGTTATATCAACCACTATCAGGACGAATTCATTCAGCTAACTTTACTTGGTGAGGAGATGCGAAAACAGATTGGATATATCATTTGGAGCGTTGGTGCCTATGGTGATATGCTCCGTAGATTAGGGGACTTGCATACGGGAGAGCAAGAATGGTCTGGGCTCCGAGATGAAGCCAAGGTTGCACTTGGTTCAGATTTAATGAATAGTAATATACTAGAAAACCTATTATCAGAGGTTTTGGATAGCTTGCCATTCCAATCTATCTGTGATTTCGGTTGTGGGAATGGAAGAAAATTAATCAACATGCTAAAACATTCCCCAGAAAGGCAAGGGATTGGTATAGATATCAGCTCTGATGCTATTGGTTTGGCTCGAAAAAATGTAGAACAACACGGCTTATCTAACCGTATTACTCTTCTTCATGGAAACATTTTGGATATGAACCCATCTCATAAGGATATAGAATTACTAAAGGAAGTAGAGGTAGTTACTAGTTTTATGATGATGCATGATCTTTTTAATATAGTGGAGATTAGAGAAACTCTCTTTGATAGACTTCAAAATGTTTTTCCGAAAGTTAAATATTTCCTAATTTCAGATACGTTACGAACACCTATTTCTTATCTGAAAGAAAGACTACCAATTTTTAATGTAGGATTTGAGTTAGTTCATGCATTTATGGATGTAGACATCCCGACAAAAGAGGAATATGATCTTACCTTCCAAAAAGCGGGGCTGACAATCGAAAGGTGTATCCCGTTCGGTCCAACAAGCACATATCTGTACGTACTAAAAATCTAAGCTTATAGACAAAAGATATCTTTCCTGACTAGCCAATTAGGCTATAAGGAAAGATTTTTTTGTGAAAAGACCTATTATTTTTGTACCGATTGTTACATTCCAAGTGGCGTAATAATGAACAAAAGAGAGGCTCGGTTGTAATTACTACTACTTTTATGTATGATATTGTAATTGGTATAAATTTAGTGAAATTTTCCGTTATTAAAAATATTCTTAGGTGTAATTTTGACACCTTGTCTTATTTCAGGAGGTTTACTTCGTGTTTAAGGATATGATTGCATTGACAAAACCACGGCTCCTTCTGCTTAATGTATTTGCGGTTGTAGCTGGTTTTTGGGTAGCATCCAAATGGAGGGTAGACTGGGTAGATCTGGTTTGGGTGCTAATAGGCTCTACGCTTATGATTGCATCGGCCTGCGTCACTAATAATTACTGGGATCGCGAGCTTGATCAGAAGATGGAACGGACGAAAAACCGCGTGATGGCTACTGATCGCTTAAAGCCTAACTTTGCTCTCAGCTATGGAATATTGCTCGGTATTCTTGGAACTGGCTTGTTATTCACGTTCGTTAATGCTGTTGCAGGTTGGCTGGCCCTTCTTGGCTGGTTTGTTTATATTGTAATTTATACGATGTGGCTAAAGCGAAGCTCGACCTGGAGTACATCGATCGGTGGTATTTCTGGTGCTATGCCACCTGTAATCGGTTACTGTGCAGTAACAAATCAAGTTGACATAGGTGCTTGGCTCTTGTTTGCTCTTTTATTCTTCTGGCAGCCTGCCCATTTCTGGTCGCTTGGTATTCGGAGAGTAGAAGAGTACCGAGCAGCAGGATTTCCGCTACTACCGGTCGTAAAGGGGATCAAACGTACGAAATTACAAATGATTCCCTATGTTCTGTTGCTGATCCCAGCTGCTATACTCATGTTTTATTATGGCTATGTAGGTATCATATTCCTGGCAGTTTCAGTTTTGGGTGGAGTGATTTGGTTGGTTCACACCCTGAGGGGACTATATGTAAAAGATGATGAAAATTGGGCGAAAACGAATTTTTTTATCTCTATTAATTATTTATCGATCGTTTTTATTCTTATGATTGTTAACACGACATGGTAGTATAGGCTTTGAAAGAGCAGGAGAGAAGGGGACAGGCTTTCAAGCGACACAAACATATAACATTGTAGACGTAAAACAGCTATTTCGCAGATAAAGGATACACTTGGATAGAAGATGTAATAAAAAGGGCTCATACGGCTACTGGGTATGAGCCCTTTTTACATTTAGAGACTACATGCAGGGAGCGAGGATCATTACTTTTTTGATTTCACTAGCTTATTTTTCAGTTACGATGCCTTCAACGGTATATGTTTCTTCATCGATCGGAGTCAAAGCAGAAAAGTCCTTTTTAGAAGCATCTAAGCTAGAAACATCCCTCTTACTTCTTCCACTTTTTCCGTTTTTCTGGAGCTGCTCATATTCCTCAAGGGAGTATGTTTTCTTTTTAATAACAAATCTATCACTATATACAGATGAATCTGTTAATATTTTACCATTTAAAATTACTTTTTTATTCTTTTCATCTAGTGTAACCGGAGCTTCATCTTTAAGTAAATCGTTATTAGCTAATTCATCATATAAGTTAAACCTCTGTGTTTTTTCCCTTTCCGGTTTAATATCACCAGTTTCTATTAGATCAGTCAATATGCCAATACCAAGCGGATCAGGAATATATCTATGGGCAGGGATAAAGAAGTACTTTTTCTCATAGTTTCCTGCTAATACGGCGTTGACGTCCGTGTAGGCTTTTGCTTTATTCTCTTCTAGACTATATTCTAATACTACTACGGATTTCGCCGGAGCTGTAATGGTTTGCGATGGGTACTTAATCGTTTTGGATTTGACTGTTGTATTGCCTTCCTGATCACTTTTATTGTACTCAGTGTTCAGTGTAACGTCTCCCTTGGTAAAACCTAGGTCGAAGCCTGCCTTCACGCTTGCTCCTGCTTTAAAGCCTTGTGTAATCATTTTAGAGTGAGTATCTGATACATTTTCTGATATTTCTCTCGTTGGGAACGCTTGAGGCTCAGGATCTTCATTTATAAATACATTCGCTGTCTTAAAGTTCGTTTTTTTCTTTAATGAATCGGCAATGACTTCTTGCTCACCAAAGACTACATCTGCTTTCAGTATCTAGATTTAGTACCGTTCCAGTAGAAGTGCTTAGAGCGGAGAGGGAAATTTCGTTTTTTGTATGCTTCAAAAGCAATGATTCTAAATCAAATACTTTCGATTCTATATCACTAGATTATTTTGGAAAAATGAAGGTTTGAAATAATGTAAGACTCTTGAAGGTTGTTAAAGTTTATTCACCTTATTCCCAAAGTTGATACGATTCTTTTTAATCCTCCGTTAATTGAGAGTTTTTCTTACAAGTAAATCGTACCAGAGACACGTAGCTGTTCACTATAGCAAAAACTATTTTTAACAAATGTTGTTTTTTATAAGTAATGGTATAAAAATGTACAATTTAAAACGCCCTAGATGAGCTTGTTAACTTCCAGATTGCGAACCATACAAGCTCATCTAGGGGGGAATCAATACGGATGAACAAACGATAAAGTCCGAAGAGTTGACGAAAGTAAGTCATGATAGAAGCGGTTGACTAAGAAGGCATTGTATAACTGCACACATGCATCTTTATACGGTGTATAAGTATGAATTGAGATAGGGGATAGAGGAGAAACTTCAGGTTATGAACAGTCATCTATAAAGTCCCTTATGTTATCAATATCACTTTGGGAAATAATCGGGTTTATACAGATGGTTGATATACCTTCGATTTCCAGAGGGGTTGTCGTAATAATCAAATCGATACCCATAGTTACTAATTCGTCTTTTGTGAAGTCATTGATATCTTTTTGAACACACTGAAGCTTTCCACCAAATCGTTGTACTAGTGCAGCCCTTATGTAAGCCTTCCAGCTATCTCCTTCTGCAATAACAAGCAATGCCTTCTTATGAGCAGTTGAAGCCAACATGTTAGAGGCCTCTATACGTAGGGTAACCTTTGCAACCTCTTCCTCATAAGCATTACTGGCTAACCCGTATTTTTTAACAAAAGTATCAAAAGCTATTTTTACCTGTTCAAACGTTACCCCATACTTTTCTTTAATATATTTTGTTGTTATTTTTTCTGGTCTTTTGATCATGGATAAGCGCTGAAATCGATAAGGAATTCTTCTTAAATAATTGCAAATGTCAAATATGAATTCTTCATTATCCGTTAAGTGTTGTCCAGTTTCTTGTTCTAACATGATGATAAAATCCCTAGCGTATTGATAGATAGCTATTTTTCCTTCTTTGAAATATTGGAGAAACGTTTGTTTAGCTAGATTTATATCTTTAAACGTAAATCGAGAAGCATTAATAGCGATGGTTATCAGCACGGTGTCATCAATGGTTAAAGAAATATTGAGTTCATTGGATAATTTTTCACCTATTAAGGACACCTTCTGATAGATACTTGTATTAACATAAGCATCTATTTTACACGTTTCTAACTCTACTACATGACCCTGAAGCTTTCGTTTAAAGAAAATGGTTAGATAGAAAGATAATTTTCGCCTAGAACTTTGGTGAAAATTTACTCCTGCCAGATTTTCGAAATGACGGATATTCTGAAGAATTACTTCTTGTTGTATTTCAGTAAAGGGCCATTCATTATCTGAGTATGCCTGTAAGTAAAGATCATAAAACATTAAAAGGATTTGTGCTTCATTACCAACAATCCTCAAAGGTTTCGTCTCTAAATGTAATCCGTATAGCTGGATATGCTTCTGTATTTTTTTAAGATGAGAGTAGACAGAGCGGGGTTGTAAAAATAATTTTTCAGTCAAATGACAGACTGCCTTTACATTACCTTGTAGCAGCTCTTCAAAAATTTCAAAAGCAACTGATCGTCTATATAACAAGCAACACAGTTCATTATTTGAAGAGCTTGTTGGTTTTGTTAATTGAATACCTCTACCTTTTTGACAGGTTAGCTCCCAGTTTGGTGGTAACACTTCTTTTATGAATGAAATGTCTTTCCGGATCGTTTGATTTGAGCCTCCTAATTTTTGGACTAGCTCTGAGATTGTAAACCACCTATTTTCACTTGTTATTAGTTTAGCAAGTTGGATACAGCGAAGAATTCCTTTTTCTAAGTATAATGTTAACATTATTTTGTATATTCCTCCTAATCTTATATCGTTTATTTATATACATTTCTGTTATGTGCAGTAGAGCTTTCAGGTTATACGTTGTAGGCTAAAACGTAGGATATAATTTATCTTAAAATAAATAGCAAATACAAAGAATCGATTCATACTTCATAAAAATTACAAATATGTAAGGTAGGGTAGGGAGATCCTGTAATTTATATATCGGGAATTACATGTAAGACTTTAATGAACTTGAAAAATAAAAGCGTATGTGCTTACAAAATAAGGAGATTAAGCGAACAAAACTTTCATTCGAGATTAAATTAGCTCTGTGTGTAGAAAAGCTGATTCCTCTAATTCCAGAACAAGATGCTAACAAAAGACGAAGTAGATCACATGAGTCTAGGTCTTTTAGTCCAAAAAGAATTTCATGAGGAAAAACAAGAAAAGAAAGAACAAGAGATAAAAACGAAGAATCCAATATAAAAAATCATTAGCCGAGGATTCTGATTGTTAACTATAAATATAAGTAAATGGAAAGGAATTTAAATCTAAAAGAATTATAGCTACGATAACCAAACCAACTCGCTGCTACTATGTAAAACTCAAAAGCGGGTTGGTTATTTTTTGTTTGTTTTATTGAGTCCGATAATATATATTATGTAAACAAATAAAACAAAAAAAGAAATCTCATTTATCCGTAACGTTGATGATTTCTATTAAAGATGAGAAGTTTGCCTTCAGATAACTTTGATGTTAAAAAACCAGCAATTATTATGAATATGGTTGGAATATTGCATTTACCGATTTATGCATCGTATATAAAGTTGATAGAACCATCTACTAGTATAATGGTATTGAGTAATGTTTCTACAATGTGTTTACTTTCAGAATTGGCGATGGAAATACTAAATACGATAAGAAAATTGGATATGAAGCTTCAGTAAACAAAAAACAATGAGTAAGTCTATCCGGCTCATATTAACACTGGAAATATGAATTGGAGAAGCCAGGGATATATGTCTGTAAAACGAATGAATTTCATTACTTTATTTCAGTTCATGAAATGGCTGTTTTAAGAACTGAAATAGGTATTTTTAAAAGGTTGCAAATTTCTTTCATTTCTTGTTGTTGTCTAATGACACAAATTCGGTTACCTTATTGACGTAAATCTGGTTACCCCACGAATAAGCTCTTATTAATTGACATAAATGTGGTTACCACATTGTTTAATGGTAACCACATTTATGTCACAGTATTTAAGTTCATCTTAATGCACACATCGTTAATTTTACCTTATTATACCGTATTGTCTTATGGTTTAATGGCTTTAATAACTGCTGATACAATATAATCATCGATATTTTTACCGGGTGCCCAATCTTTTATAAATTCTTTTGATTCATCCTTCGGATCAATTTGAATATCTATAAAACCGGCATTAATTAAATATTGTTTTAGTTCATTTATTGGTGATGAACCAGATATGCAACCAGAATAAAGCTGAATATCTTTACGTATCTCATCAGGTAAGTCATTAGTCATTACAATGTCTGAGATGGCCAAGCGACCACCTGATTTTAGTACACGATATGCTTCCTGGAACACTTTTCCCTTATCGGGAGATAAGTTAATAACGCAATTTGACATAATTACGTCCACAGTGTCATTTGCAATTGGTAAATTTTCGATTTCACCAAGTCTAAACTCTACATTTGTATATTGATTCTTGTGAGCGTTTGCACCTGCTTTCGATATCATTTCAGGAGTCATATCAACACCAATTATTTTACCTTTATTCCCCACTTGTTTTGAAGCTAGGAAACAATCAAATCCTCCTCCACTCCCTAGATCAACAACTACTTCATTTTCTTTTAATTCGGCTATTGTTTGTGGGTTTCCGCAACCCAATCCAAGATTTGAGCCAGCAGGTACTGATTTAATTTCTTCAATTGAATAACCAAACTGAAGTGATACATCTGAATCTGGTGAACAACAAGTTGTAGGACCACAGCAACTTGAATTATCAGTTGTACTAAGTGCTACCTTTTTATAATTATCTCGAACCGATTCTCTGATTTGATCTTTTGTTACTTCATTCATAGTAAGACCTCCCAAATGTTTTATGAGCTTCAATACCAGCCGAAAATACTTCCCATGAATCGCCTAGATATTAACCTTCAGCCATTTGGCTTCTACCCAGTACACAAAAAGTAAATCGTTTTTTTCAGGTGCATCCTACCTTTACAATAATTGATTCGAATAATATTTGCGTTTAAACCATAAGGCTACGTTTACAAGGGCAATCATGACAGGCACTTCTACTAACGGTCCAATTACAGCTGCAAAAGCTGCACCAGAATGGATACCAAATACACCAACAGCTACAGCAATAGCAAGCTCAAAATTATTGCTACCTGCTGTAAAAGCAAGTGTTGTAGTGACTGGATAATTTGTTCCAAGTTTTTTCCCCAGATAGAACGAAACGAAGAACATTACTACAAAATAGATCAAAAGTGGGATGGCAATGCGAATGACATCAAAAGGCAGACTCACAATGGTATCTCCTTTTAAGGAGAACATCACGATTATGGTAAAAAGTAAGGCAATTAGAGTAATCGGACTGATTTTTGGAATAAATACTTTTTCATACCAGTGGCGACCTTTTATTTTTATCAGCGTAAAACGAGTGAGCATACCAGCAAAAAACGGAATTCCTAAGTAAACCAGAACTGATTTCGCCACTTCCAACATGGTTATGTTTACGACAGCACCTTCTAATCCTAACCATTCCGGAATTACTGTTACAAACAAATATGCGTATACAGAGAAAAAGAGCATCTGAAACACTGAATTAAAGGCAACAAGGCCCGCAGCATATTCGGTATCACCTTTTGCAAGATCATTCCACACGATTACCATAGCAATGCAACGTGCAAGGCCAATCATAATCAAGCCGACCATGTATTCTGGTTTATCGTATAAGAAAATAACTGCCAATCCAAACATTAAAATGGGACCAATAATCCAGTTTTGGACAAGTGAGAGTAGTAATACCTTCGTATCTTTAAAAACCCGCCCCATCTCTTCATAACGTACTTTAGCAAGAGGTGGATACATCATTAAGATTAGACCAATGGCCAATGGTATTGATGTTGTCCCGACTTGCAAACTATTTAATCCTGAAACAAACTGAGGATAGATAAAACCTAACCCAATACCAATTCCCATGGCTAAAAAGATCCATATTGTTAAATATCGATCTAAAAACGATAACCGTTTTTTACTTAGAGTACCCATTAGAGGTACCTCCTTATCTCTTTTGTATCTCTTCGAGATTACTCACATGTAATGGAAAGATTAGCTTCTTTTAGCATCTCAAAGTCTTGTTTACAATCTGGTAACTGAGATAAAGAAATTCCGATTTTCTCTATGGTTGTGCGGTTTAATGAATAGAAGACCCACTGCCCTTTTCTTGTTTCTTTTACTAAGTTCTCTGTTTTTAGTCGACTCATATGTCGTGAAATGGATGGTTGAGAAATGCCAAAAATCGGGACTAATTCACACACACAACAATCTCTTTGATTTAAAAGAGCAATAATTTTTAATCGAGTTGGATCGCCTAAAGCTTTTAAGGCAGCAGATAGTTGGATCAAATCCATTACCGTATTCACCTCCTCTGTAATGATAATATAGCCATATAGCTATATTATCATTTGAATTTCATATTCTCAACTATACCTTATTCTTATTCTTGAATAATGTGTCACGAATTTATTTTATTCCTTCATTATTTTATAAAACGTGTTTTTCTTTAGTTCTAGCATTTCCATAAACATAACAGCCTGCAAAACACAAAAATACACCTTAGAGTACAATGTCCAATAGATTCAAGCTCTCGCAAGATAGTCATTCCACTTAAGGTGTATGCATTGGTTCTTTTTACTGCTTGGTAAAGGCTTTATGATGAATTAGTTCGATTAAATTATAGCGTGTTACGTTCTGAATTTACATGTTGCCAAACCGCTTGCCATGCTTGATTTAGCACCTTGCCATGCAGTGCTTTGGCGTAATAAGATCTGATGATGGGTAATATGATTACTGCAGCAAACACAATACTAATTAAAGTTATCGACAAATTAAAATGTGTAAACATAAATGTTAATAAGAAATCGACCACGCCTAGCTCCGGCTTCAGATACTCCAGTCCGGCGATAATACCTGTTAGTAGCATTACGATAACAGAGAGAGTCATCAACAGGATGTTCACGGTTTTATATTTGGCCAATCCCTGCTGAAAGAAGCGGGTTCCTGCATAATTTTCCATTAAGATGATTTGTTTATGTAGGTTGTTTTCTACCATTTCTATGGGTAAATTGTATTCTTGAATAAATGCATGAGCTTTTCGCAGCTCTTCCTGTAAAAAAATACTATTTGTAATGGCGTCGCCAAATTGTTTAAAAATATTCACTCTGTATATGTTCTTCCTTTCTTTATGTAGTGGTGTTTGTTCGGTCTTTTTCTTTCAATGCTATTAGGGAGTATGTCAGCCTGTTCGTTTTCATAGGTCAAATCTTTTTCTTCTAAATCCATAATTCTTCTTACGTGAAATAATAGAAATTTGTTTCAACGGTTGCGATCTTGATGGTACGGTCAAGAGGTTTGCACTAATAATAGAAATGTCACTCTATGTGGAAATGAATATCCCTGAGTTCTTGCCAAGCTTGCCCAGGCTTGCAATTCTAGCTTTTGCAGCCAGGGATACGATTTCGGATGGCTGATCGTTTATCTTTTTGATTCAGGTAGAAGTCCCAGATACCTGCTAGAGTAATCATTATATTCGAATCAAGTCTTCCCGTCTATTAGTGTCTGTTTCACTTCTGCTTAAAGCCAACCTGATTTGGTTTCCTTCTCTCTGCGCCATACAGGCATAACTGCCAGGCTCTAGTTCTATAATAACTCCCTCGCATGTATGGTCTGGCTCCAGACCGCCTCCCGTTACATCATCTGCGGCTCCAACAAATACGCTACCGACGGACACACGAAAGTACAGCACTTCTGTCATAGGCCCACCAGCCTCCAAGTCCTCATCCGCTTTTATCCAATTGACTTCATAGACCCCGTCTTGACTCAGATTAAAAAATAAGCAGTTACCCGCATTCACTTCTGCAAGCTCGTCTTCCGGATTCGACCACCAGTCTGGCGTATCATCCAAGCGGTGTTGCAGCTCTCCGAGATCGTAAACACACATTGTGGCCGTATCAGTTATAAAACGAAATGAACCCTGCATCCTTTTGCTCCTCTCACGTTTACTTGATTTTTACAATGTTCTTTCACCTCAATTGAAAGCATTGGAACCTTATGTAAGGTATTCGTTATTTCCTAATGTCTCCTTCCTAACTCTATCATTATATATTAATTCTACCGCTTTTTTATTAGAAGTGCTACGATGGTATATAAGGTTTGTGTCCAAAATCAAAAGGGTATACAGGTTGTGTCCAAAACAATGGGACAAACCTGTATACCTTTTTCGGCTAAAACCTTATAGATATGGGATAATCACTTTTCGTTTTTTGTTCATCTAGTTTTTGTCACTAGACATCATTTCTACTGTCGAATGCCATAAATAGTGATTAATTTATAGATCTATCTCGCCCCTAGTATTTTATGTGTTACTATATCATGGTTAGATTCTTTGTTGTCGGTGTTTTTTGATTTGGAGTTTTTCTCTTTTAATTAGACGCTTGTTTTTCTTAATTTTACGCAACGAAGTTTTGTCAGCAAGTTGAGTGAACAGCTTATGGCCAGGCTTCGAATTAGCTTCAATAATCCAAATTCGGCCACTTTTCTCGATTCCAATATCAATTCCCAATTCACGAAACGAATGATGTTTGCTCATCGTTCGAGCAATTAGATAGGATAGATTTGTTATTTTTTTTCGTATTGTATTCACTTTTTCTCTATCTGCAAAGAGGTTCAATAGAACCTGATTGAGCTGTACCCCAAAACCTCCTTTTTGATAATTAGTAACAAAAAGATTTGGAGCTGCCACACGGGCAACCATACCGGAAATAATCCACTTTTTTTTCGGTTTCTGCATGTAGATTCTGATATCAAAAATCGAGCCATTGTAAGGTGCTAAATGGATTCCTCTCTGCACAAGGTACCGCTTAGATGGTTGGCAATAAGACTGAATCGTCTTATACAGCGAGCCTGAACCGGCGTGAGTCTGTTTAGAACCACATCGAACCTCATAACCGTTTTTTATTCTTTTAGCTCTAATTATCCCAGAACCTCCGCTACCGTGATCGGGTTTAATAAAGATAGTCGAATATGATTTGAGCATCTGTAAAGCATTTTGATTTGTAAGCCAGTGCGTTTCAGGTAAATGGTGCCGCAGTATGGAATGCTGTAACATTTCCCTATGCTTTCTCATTTTTCCAATTCCCACAGGTATCCTCTTTTCTTTTTGACATGTTAAACATTCTATGGAACAACATTTATTGAGAGCACGGCGTGTACCTACATTTGAAAAAATACTTTCTTTTGTGCGTAGAAATGAGCGGAAATGCAGAAAAAAGCCTATGACCTTCCCAAGTCTCGATCCATCATTGTACACAGTTAAAAAACCCAATCTCAATTCGATCTGAACGTAAAAAGAGTCGCTATTAAAGCACGACTCTTTTTAAATGATTTCTACGTTTCATTTCTTATTTTTAGGTTCGCTTCTCCACTCTACTAAACTAATTTGTTTATGCGAGATTACCGAAGAGCATCTTGTCATCTAATAATCTTTAAGCAGAGGTCGAATCGGGGTTTTGAGGTGCTGATTCATCTCTTTCTTTATATCCAGCCAGTGAAACTTTAATGTAAAGACTGAGGATTACACTGACAATAGCTGAAAGTAACATGGGAATATAACTACTATCAGCAAAACGATCAAACAGTAAACCATACATTAATTGGCCTAGCGGTATTGCAGCCATTGTCATGGAGGTGACAAGTGACATTACACGTCCTAACATTTCATTTGGCGTATCATTTTGTAGCATGGTCATCCCAACAATAGCAAGGATAGTAATGGAAGCCATGATACCAAATCCACACGTGGTAAATATCCAGAACGGAATCGTTGCATCTGGGAAGATTCCTGTGAAGGACGGAAGAATGGAGCCACTAGTAGCAAACAGGAAAATACCTGATAGCAACAGCATGGAAACAAAAGCATTTTTGACTGTTAGTTTTTTAGTTAATAGACCCAAGGCGATTGGAGCCATGAGACTACCTGCCATGATTACACCTTCACTCAGTCCGTACATCTGATCCGACATTTTTAAGCTCATTTTTGTGATATAGGCAATCCCAACTGTAAAAATAGGCGATATGAATACATTTGCAATTAGAGTAGCAAATATCAGCTTCCCAAGATATTGGCTCTTATATACAAATTTGAACCCTTCCTTCAAATCGCTCTTAAATTCCTGAATGACATTGGAAGATTTCTCACGTATTGTTTGTGGAATAACCATAAACATTTCAAGGATAGCCGCAAATAAAAAACTAATTCCGTTAATCAGCAGTAAGGCATCCAAGCCCAATGTCCCATATAATATTCCTGCTAGAATAGGACCTGTCATATTGGCTAACGTCATGAACAAGCTGTTAAGTGAATTAGCGCTAAGAAGCTGCTTCTCCCCTACCAATGATGGTATAGATGCTTGTACAGCCGGTTCATAAAAAGCAGTGAAAACCGACAGTAAAATCACTCCCAGATAGATTGCTGGTAAGTCTAGCATTCCGTTTTTAGACAAGAGCAACATCATACCAACGATAATCGCACAAAGTATATCCAGCACAATCATAATATTTCGACGACTAAACCGATCAGCGAATACTCCTGCAATTGGACCTAGTAAAATGGTTGGGATTAATGACATAACTAGTACGGTAGCAAATAATGTACCAGAGCCAGTGATTCCAAGGACATACAGGGAAAGAGCAAAACGCTGTATGATACTGCCTGTAAACGAAATGACTTGCCCAATCATGAGCAAGGTAAAGTTTTTATTCGTAAATAACGACTTCATTTCTCCCATACTTGTTCTCCTTACAATGAGATAGAAGAAAGGAACTGGGAATATTCGATGTTATGAAACAACCCAGTTCCATGTAAATTTTACTTCTTAATGGGATATCTCAACTTGATGTAGCAATGCCAAAATTTCATTGATTAAATAAGCATGTTGTTTAGCAAATTGCTTGTCAACCATCTCATGGTGTTTAGAATATCCTTGATATTCCATATAGGTGCCCGTTGTAGACTTCTTCCATTTCAGTTCCTCTTCACGCTCAATCTCTTTCGCTAAAATGAGGTGGATGCTTGCCTCAACCATACCGTCATTGATTATGGTATTGAGTAATGCACCATAATTCTCGATGTTTTGGACAATTTTGTTCCGTATACTCGCCACCTTGAATATTTCATTCTCTTCTGCAGCTTTATCGATCAGTTCCACATTTTCACGAATTTCTTCATCGTTTACGAGCTGGTAATCGGTCTGCCTTATCGTATCAAGAAGAATGATTCCTTGAACCTGATGACCTTTTTCTTCTAGTACTTTGGCAATCTCGAATGCCACATTTCCCCCTGCTGAATAACCCATCAGTAGATATGGCCCCTCTGATTGGATGTTCATTATGTGATTGATGTATTCATCAATAAGATGATCGTTCGTGATAAAATCAAATGAATAGATCGAGTATTCCGGAAGCTCGCTTGCGATTTCTTTGAATGCAGCACCTAAACCTGCGATTGGCGGGAAGGCAAAAACGATTGGCTTTCCTCCTTCATTAAGCAGGGTAACAGGTGCCTCTTGATCCACTTGTACATATTGCAGTACTGTCAGCTTCTCGGCTAATTGACGAATGGTACGGTAGCGGAATACAAACTGAAGTGGCATCTCTATCCCCATATCTCTACTAATAGCTGAGACAAGCTGTACTGCTTTGAGAGAATGTCCACCTAATTCAAAGAAATCCGTTTCTACGCTGATTTGTACCATACCAAGCACTTCTTCCCAGATATCCGCAAGTTTCTCCTCCATCTCAGTCTGTGGAGCAATGTACTCACTACCGATAACCATATTTGCTTCAGCTGCCGGTAAAGCCTTTTTATCAATCTTACCGTTTACCATGAGCGGCATGCTCTCCAATTGCACAAAATAGGAAGGAATCATGTATGCTGGTAACGTTTTTGCTAGTTGCTCTCGTAGCTCGGAAACGGTAATTGTGCGTTTTGCTTCGAAATAGGCACATAATTGATTTTGGCCTGTTGTATCCTGGATTACAGTCAATACAGCTTCCGAAATATCTTCAAGTCCTAGGATATGAGATTCTACTTCGAGCAACTCGATGCGGAAGCCACGTACTTTTACTTGATCATCAATTCTACCTAAAAACTCAATGTTCCCATCAGGAAGCCATCTAGCTAAATCACCTGTTTTGTATATCTTTTCACCTGTAACAAACGGGTTATCAATGAACTTCTCTTCTGTCAAATCAGGACGATTGAGATAACCGCGCGCAAGCCCCACACCTCCAATGCATAATTCGCCTGGTACTCCAATGGATTGGAGTTGATTTGATGGATTCAAGATGTAGATTTGTGTATTTGCTATTGGGCGTCCGATCGGTAGAGCGCCATCGGTTCGTTCCTCTACAACCCACTCTGTTGATTGAATAGTGGTCTCTGTCGGCCCATATGCATTGATGAAGCGAACGTAATCTCTCCATGCTTTGGCTACTCCAGGTGTCAAAGCGGAGCCACCTGTTGAAACAAAACGAAGAGAAATGAGTCTTTCCGGGTTAACTACACTAGCAAATGCTCCAGGAATTTCAGCTACAGTTATCAGGTGTTTATTGATAAATTTCTCATACAAAGCAGGATCTTGAGTTGTCTCCTTGGTTGGGATATATAGCTCTGCCCCATTGAGTAATGCCAAGAAGATTTCCATGATAGATGGATCAAATGATTGGCTTGTGTATTGAATGACTCGGTCTTGCTCCCAAATGCCATACTCTGATCGAATATGATCTATCAGGTTAACCACTCCACGATGTTCTAGCATGACGCCCTTTGGATTTCCTGTCGTACCGGATGTATATATAATGTATGCAAGATTGTTTGGTGAGGCTGGCAATGCTAGGTTTTCATGTTCTCCTTGGTACAGAGATTGATCATTTAATTGAATAACTTCAATGTTGTCTGAAACATTGGCACGTAAGTCAGTGTTTGTTTGCGTAAGCAGAAATTGTGTTTGACTGTCTTCTAGGATAAAGCGAATACGCTCCATTGGATAAGCTGGATCGATTGGTACATAAACGCCATTCGCTTTGAGAATGGCTAAAATAGCGACGTACATTTCAAGAGAACGGTCTGTTAGGATTGCTACGTTATCCTCCGCCTTTATCCCTTTTGCGACGAGTAAGCGAGCCAATTGATTTGCTTTTTCATTCAATTCTTGATAACTCAAAGATTGTCCTTCGTAATAGAGAGCTCTATTACTTGGGTATAATTCTGCCTGCGTTTCAAAGAGTTGATGAAGAGTCTTATCAGACTGGAAATCCATCTTTGTATCATTAAATTCTGTTACTAATTGATGTTTTTCGCTATCTGTCACCATGTCTATCTCAGCTAAAATAACATGATGGTCTCTAACAATTGCACGCAGTACCTGCGTAAAATGATTAGAAAAACGCTCAATACTTTCACGCTTAAACAATTTCGTGCAATAGTTTAGATCAACTCTAATCCCTTCTGTTGATTCATGAGCAGTCACAGTAAGATCAAAAGTCGCCATATTCTGCCTAGTTTCATATAGGGAGACATTTGCTTCACCAAAAGTCAATCCATTTTCTGGACCATCCATATTTTGTAGAGTGAACATGACATCAAAGAGTTGATTACGGCTCATGTCACGCTTGAGGTCTAGTTTTTCTATCAGCTCTTCAAATGGATAGTCTTGATTCTCGTAGGCATGAAGCGCTGTTTCTTTCACTTCAGATAAGAAGGTTGAAAAACTCTTTTGGGCTTCTGGGAACCCACGCATCACTAGCGTACCTACAAACATCCCAACGATTCTTTGTAGATCAGTATGTGGACGTCCGGCAATCGGGCTTCCGATAAGAATGTCATTTTGACCACTGTATTTGGCAAGGGTAACCTGTAATGCTGCCAGTAATATCATATACATGGTCGTTCCAGTCTCCATTGCCAGTTGTCTTAGAGCGCTTGATAATTCCTTGTCCACAGTAAAGGGAAGATTGTCACCATCAAAGCTATAAACAGCTGGTCTTGGATAATCAGTTGGCATTTGTAGAACTGGCAAGTCACCTGAGAGATTCTCAAGCCAGTACCACTCTTGCTTCTGCATTGCATCGGATTCATACATTTTTTGTTGCCACATAGCAAAATCTTTATATTGAATTGATAATGCAGGGAGTTCTTCTCCTGCATAGATTTTAGCTAACTCCGTGAGTATGATACTCATAGAAACCCCGTCAGAAATGCTATGGTGCATATCAAGCAATAAGAGATGTTCCTTCTCCTTAAAAGTGACAAGATGAGCTCTCATCAACGGTGCTTGATTCAAATCAAATGGTTGTGTAAATGTCGAGATGATTTGATTACGCTCACTCTCCGAAGCCACTGTATGAACCATATGGAACATTACAGATTCATGAACAATCTGTCTCATTTGCCCATCTGTCCAGTCAAAAGATGTCCGCAAGCTTTCATGACGATTAATTAGCTCTTGGAATGAGCTTTCCAGTAGATTAGCTACGATATCACCTGAAAGCTTCAGGGCCATTGGCATATTGTAGCTAAGTTCAGCTCCTTCCAACTGTGTTAGGATAAGCAGTCGTTTTTGAGCGGAAGAGACAGGGTAACTTTCTGCTATCTCCACTGGTTCTATTTCTTCAAAAGCATTCTTCTGTCCATGACCAATTAAAGTGGCCATTTCTTCGAGCTTCGTGTGTTTAAAAATCTCACGAAGAGATGTCCCTGTTTCGAATTCTTTATGAATTTTCGATAGAAGTACGGTGGCTTTTAATGAATGGCCTCCCAGTGCGAAAAAGTCATCAAGGACACTGATTCGTTCTACGCCCAGTACCTCTTGCCAAATAGAAACCAGCTTGGATTCAATAGCATTGCGTGGTGCCACATAAACTGCTCCTGTATCAACATTTTTGTCTGGCTTTGGTAGACTGCGCTTATCTATTTTTCCGTTGATCGTCACAGGCATTTCTTCCAAATTGATGAAGAATGCTGGGATCATATAGGATGGCAGGCTTTGCTCAAGATATTGTCGCAATTCAATAGCGGCTATACTACGCGTGCTGACAAAATAAGCGCATAAATCAGTTTGTCCCCCTTCATCCGTGAGGGCTAGGACAACCGCTTCAGTGATGGCATCGTGTGTTAGCAATTGGGTTTCAATTTCTCCTAGCTCAATTCTAAAACCACGGACTTTTACTTGATCGTCCACACGACCAAGATACTCAATATTTCCATCAGGAAGCCATCTTGCCAAGTCACCTGTTCTATACATTTTTTCGCCAGAAACAAATGGATTGTCTACAAACTTTTCACGTGTTAAATCAGGGCGATTGAGATAACCTCGCGCCAGACCTACTCCACTTATGCAAAGTTCTCCTGGAATGCCAATCGGCTGTAATTGATAATCAACTCCAACAATATAGATTTGGGTATTGTCTATTGGACGCCCAATTGGTAAGATTCCATCTGCTCTTTCTGCTGTTATCCAGCCTGTCGCTTGGATAGACGCTTCAGTTGGACCGTAAGCATTGACGTATAGTGTTCGGTCCTTCCATGCTTGGACCAGATCGGTAGTAATCGCAGAGCCACCAGTAAATAAAAGCCGCAAAGATGTTATGTTATCAGGATTTACATGTACGAGAAAGACAGGTGGTAACGCCGCTACCGTAATATGATGACGATTCACGTAATCTTCAAATAAAGTAGGGTCTTGAGTTGTCTCTTTCGTAGGTACGTACAATGTTGCTCCATTTAACAAGCAAGCAAAAATTTCTTTTACAGATGCATCAAAAGAAGGACTAACATACTGCAAAACGCGATCTTCTTTATACATTCCGTAGTGATCATGGATATACTGCTTTAACTTAACAACTCCGTGATGCTCAAGCATTACACCTTTTGGTTTTCCTGTTGTTCCAGACGTATAGATAACATATGCAAGATCGGTTGGTGTGATTGATACATTGAGATTAGTTGTATCGCCTTGATACAGTCTATCGTCAGTAAGCTCCAAAATTTTACCTTGATAGGTAGCGAAGTCATTACGAATTGATCCGAGTAAATGACTTTGTGTCAAAAGAATTGTAGCTTGGCTATCTTCTAATACATATGCAATTCTCTCATCTGGATAAGATGAATCAATTGGTAAGTAGGCACCTCCAGCTTTTAGGACAGCCATGATAGCAACAATCATTTCGATGCTTTTGTCTGTCATAACTGCAACAATCTGATCGGTCGTCACTCCAAGTGTAAGTAGTTCACGTGCCAACTGATTTGTTTTTTCATTCAGTTCTTGGTACGTTAATTGATCACCTTCAAAATAGACAGCAGGATGATTGGGATATCTCATTACCAGTTCTTCAAAAATCTGAGGAATGGTCTTCTCTTTCTCAAATGGAGCCTGTGTATGGTTAAACTCAACTAGTAATTTTTGTCTTTCTTCAGCAGGAACAATGTCTATATCACTTACTTTACTAGATGGATTTGCAAGAATGCTCCGTGCGATTTGTTTGAGATTAGCTGCAATGTTCTCCATCATTTGTTTGTTGTAGACATGCGCGTTGTACATAAACTTAATATAAAGTTCTTCACCTGGACCCACTGCTACATTGAAATCGTAGTTGGTTTGCTCATATACCTCCATTTGTTGAAAATCAATTACTACCTTTTTAGCTAAATGAATATTTCCATCCTCTGCTGGAGTCGGATAATTCTCAAAAGCAATCAAATGATCAAGTAAGCCCTGGCGTAATTCACTTGTGGATTGAATATCGGCAAGTGAGAGATAGTCATAATCAGACGAGGTAAGGGCATCAGCTTGCACTTGTTGCAGTAACTGAATAAACTTTGTTTCTGCATCCAATTGTATGCGTACAGGAATTGAATTGATAAACAAACCGACCATTTGCTCAATGCCTGTAACGTTTGCATTGCGACCAGAGACTACAGCGCCGAACACCACATCATTGGCACGATTATATCGAGCTAACAGTATGCCCCAGATTGTTTGGAATACGCTGTTTAAAGTGGTTTGGTATTGCTTGGCTAACTGCTCTAAACCACTTGTCATAGCTTGATCGAAGCAAAACTCAAACAGCTCGGTCTTGTATTCTACACCTTGACCTTTTCTTTCCTTTGGTATAGTAGCCAGTTGTTCATACCCTGCCACATATTCCTGCCAATACGAGATGGCTTCTGCTCTATCTTGTTTTTCCAACCAATTGATATAGTCGCTATACGGATAGACGGGACCGAGTGATAAAGGAATATCATTGAGTAGCGAATGATACGTATGAATAAATTCCCCCATAATTATTGGTATGCTCCAACCATCTGTAAGAATATGATGGAAGCTTAAAATCATGAGGTATTCTTCCAACCCTGTTTGCAGAACAGCCAACCGAATCAACCTATCACTAGATAGCTTAAATCCACGTTCTTTATCCTTTTGTTTAAAGCTTTCCATATACTCAATTCGATCCTCTTGAGCTAAAGCAGAAATATCTTCAAAGTGAACAGTAGCTATACGCTCGTTAAGAACTACTTGCAGTGGACGTGTCATATCTTGATGTACAAATATCGAACGTAACACATCGTAGCGTTGGATGATAGAGTTGAAAGCCTGTTCCATTTTAGAAATATCCATACTTCCAGATAAAGGTAAATTGTATTGTTCGACATACATAGATGTATTCGTATCTAGGTTTGCATGGAATAACATGCCCTCTTGCATGGGAGAAAGTGGATATAGCTTGCTAATTTCATTGGTATCTAATTCAGACTGTATAAAAGTACGAATGGTATCCCATTCTTCAATAGGTAGACCTGCATAACCCAAGTCAGAAGGCGTTGATTCACTTGTTGATTGGCTCATACAATGTTTGATGATTGAGAGTAAGTTAGATGTAAAACCTTCGATTAGCTTCTCAATACTCTCCTTCTGAAATGCAAGATGGTTATATACGAAAGACAATCGTAGTTTGCCTCCAACAGTAACACCAGTTATATCGATTAATTGATCCCGATTCATCTCTGGATTTACAAGGCAACCTCTTGACATATTTGAGACCGTGAATACTTCTGTTGTTACTTCTTGATCAAATTGGCCTAGGTAATTAAAACTAATCTCAGGCTGTATCGTAAACGAAATATCTTGCTTGTGCTCCAGTGGGGTCAAATACTTAAGTATACCGTAACCAATCCCTTTATTAGGAATTTTGCGCAAGGTTTCTTTGACTTGTTTTATTCCGTATGAAACATCTGAAACCCTAGACATCGGGAGTAGGACTGGGAAAGCAGATGTGAACCAGCCGATTGTTCGATTGATGTCCATCTCTTCAATAATATCCTCACGCCCATGTCCTTCAAGTAAGACAGCAATGTTATCATTTGACGTCCACTCTTTAAGCGTTATTCCTAGCGCTGTTAGCAAGATGTCGTTCATCTCAGTACGATAGGCACGATGCACATCTGTTAATAAAAGGGCTGTCTCGGTTTCGGATAGCTCCATTGATAAAGATGAACTATCTTTCATACGGTTAGGACTAGCAATGAAATCTGTCTGGATTGGATCAAGTCTTGTTTCTTCGATTTGTTTCCAGTATGTTTTCTCTCTAAGTAGTTCCTTACTTGTAGAGTAGGTTTCCAAACGCTTTGCCCATTCTTGTAACGAAACAGTTTTCGCTGGGAAAACGATAGGCTCTCCTTTGTGTGCTTGTTCATAGCCTGTTGTAAAATCCTCAAGTAAGATACGCCACGATACACCATCAATAACGAGATGATGAATGGCAATCAGAAGGTGATCACCTTCTGTAGTTTTGAATAGACCTAATTTGACCAGTGGCCCTTGATGAAGCAGGCCCATACTGCTTTGAATACGGTTTGCCTCTTGTTCGATCCGTTCTGCCACGTGCTCCTCGCTTAATTCCTGCATCAAATCGATAACTTCTACAGTAAAAGAAGCTTCCGTCTCATTTATTCCTCTATTTACTTGCTTTGCCATATCGTTTGACGTTAAGAAATAGGCCATACGTAATGCATCGTGATGATGAATAATATGGGTAAATACCTGACGAACGTACTCTACGTTAAATCCTTCTGGTCGGAAGAGGAAATTCGCTTGATTAAAATGATGAAGATTTGTACTGTGTTCCGTAAATAACCAGCGTTGGATTGGTGTAAGTGGTACGTCTCCCTCAATTGATCCTTGGTCAAAAGCTTGAGTACCCGCTTTTACATACTTACTTAGTTGTCCAATCGTCGGATTTTTAAACAAATCGCTAATAACTAGCCTTTGTCCTTCTTTATGAAGACGGGAAGAAATTTGAATAGCCTTGATTGAATCCCCACCTATTTCAAAGAAGTTATCGTGAATACTAATCTGCTCTACTCCTAGGACTGCTTTCCAGATACTTGCAAGCGTTGATTCTATTTCATTTCGTGGTGCCACGTATTCTCTACCATCTGAATTAGATGTAGAAGGCTTTGGTAGTCGCTTTTTGTCAACTTTTCCATTTACCGATATCGGTATGCTATCTAGCTGCACAAAGTATGCTGGAATCATGTAAGAAGGTAAATGTTGGCCAATCTGTTGCCGGATATCAGCTATATTGATTTCATGATCAGCAACGATATAAGCACATAAATCGGGTTGTCCTTCTTCATTAGTAAACGCTACGACCACTGTGGCATGTATTTCATGAAGAGAAAGCAAGTGTGCTTCAATTTCTCCTAATTCTATACGGTAACCACGTATTTTTACCTGGTCGTCGATCCGTCCAAAGTATTCGATCATTCCGTCTGGGAGCCATCTTACTAAGTCCCCTGTCTTGTACATCCGTTCGCCTTCTGCAAATGGATGCTCGACAAACACTTTTTCGGTTAGCTCGGGTTTATTGAGATAACCACGTGCTAGGCCTGCTCCGCTAATGCATAATTCACCTAATACACCAATTGGTTGCAACTGGTTCTGACCATTTAGAACATAGGCCTTCGTATTTGGGATTGGTCGTCCAATCGGTAATGCTTCATCTTCTCGATCTGTACCAACCCATGTAGTCGCTATGACAGACGATTCAGTCGGTCCATAAGCATTCATATAGGTTGTCCGATCCTTCCAAGTTGCTACAATGTCACTATTCGATGCTGAGCCACCCGTGAGCAAAAGACGCATCGATGATAATTTGCTTGGCTCCACGTTGACGATATATACAGGCGGTATCAAGCCTACTGTGATTTGGTGAGCTTCAATAAATTCTCCAAAAGCAACTGGATCGTATATTGTATCTTGGGTCGGAATGTATAACGATGCTCCTGTTAGTAAGCAAACGATGATTTCCCACACTGATACATCGAAGGAAGAGCTTGCAAATTGTACCATACGATCGTGAATACCTATGCCAAAGTCTGACTGATAATAGGTTTTCAAGCTAATAATTCCGCGGTGTTCAACCATGACCCCTTTTGGTTTACCAGTAGTCCCTGATGTATAGATCACATAAGCCAGGTCTGTTGATGAAGCTTGTATTTCGACATTAGTTACTTCACCTTGGTAGAGCATTTCGTCTTCTATATCGAGGATATAACCATTAAAAGGTACTTTATCCATAAGGTGCTTCTGTGTGAGTAGTACCTGTGCATTGCTGTCCTCTAGCATATATTGAATACGATCAGCTGGATGGACAGGATCTATTGGTACATATGCACCGCCAGCCTTGAGTACGGCTACAATCGATACAATCATCTCTAGTGATCGACTTGTCATGATAGCAACGATATTGTCCTTTACAATCCCTTCTCTGATTAACAAGCGTGCCAGTTGATTTGCTTTTTCATTTAATTCTTGATACGTAAGCTGTTTCCCCTCGAAAAATACTGCTACTTGCTCTGGAGTCAAGGCTGCTTGTTTATCAAAGAGCTGCTGTATCGTTGCCTGGGTGTCAAACTCTTTATCTGTATCATTAAATGCAACGAGAAGCTGTTCTTTTTCTGCTGGTGTTACCATGTCAATTTGCGAAATTTGAATATCAAGATTGTTGACAATCGAACGAAGTACTTGTACGAAATGTCCTGCCAAACGATGAATGGTGTCCTTTCTAAATAGCTTCGTACTATAGTTAAAGTAGCAATTGATCTCTTCTCCAACTTCAAAAGCCGCTAGTGTAATATCAAACTTAGCTAGATTGAAGATGGCTTCGTAAGGAGTTGTTTTAACCCCATCTATTTTCAATATTTCATTTCCTACATTTTGCAAGGCAAACATGACGTCAAATAATGGATTTCGGCTCATGTCACGATTAACGTCAAGCTTTTCTACGAGTTCTTCAAACGGATAATCTTGATTCTCAAACGCTTGCAAAGTGCTCTCTTTTACTTCTTTAAGATAGCTAGTAAAAGTCTTTTCAAGAGCTGGGAATCCTCTCATAACGAGTGTTCCAACAAACATTCCGACGGTTTCCTCAACATCAGCATGCTGTCTACCTGCAACTGGGCTTCCCACCATAATTTCCTCTTGTCCACTGTATTTGGCAAGCAAGACCTGGAATGCTGCAAGAAGAACCATATACATCGTTGTCCCCGTTAGTGAAGTAATTTGACGAAGGTTTTGGGTCAAATCAGCATCTATGCCAAAAGAGACGATGTCACCTTCAAAGCTTTGTACAGATGGTCTAGCATAATCTGTTGGCATTTGGAGAGTTGGTATTTCCCCTTCAAATGTTTTCAGCCAAAAGGCTTCTTGCTTTTGCATTACATCCGTTTGATACATCTCTTGCTGCCATGCAGCGAAGTCCTTGTATTGAATTCGTTGGTTAGGTAACTCTTCATCTGCATAGAGCTTAGATAGTTCATGAAGCAAAATGTTTGTGGAGACACCATCTGAGATGATATGGTGCATATCTATCATGAGAATATGCTCATCTTCTTCCATGGTGACTATTTCTACTCGGAATAACGGAGCACGATTTAGATCAAACGGTCTAATAAATGCTTGTACCGTAGTAGCTATGGCTTCTTCACGAATTGAGATATCAACGAATAACTCTTTACGAGACATGTTGAAATCAATATGAGGGTGAATAATTTGAACAGGTTCTCCATCAATCCAATCAAACGAAGTACGTAGACTCTCGTGGCGTTGTACTAGTTTTTTGCACGCTTCTTCCAATTGGTCTTTGTCGATAAAACCACTCAATTTGCATACAACAGGCATATTGTAGGCTAATTGTGCACCTTGCATTTGGGCAATAATTAACACTCGCTTTTGTGCAGAAGACACGGAATAATAATTGCTAGGCTCAATCGATTGTATTTCTGAATAATGAGTCTTCTTTGTTCTATTAATGAGGGTTGCCAATGCATCTATTGTTTTAAATTGGAAAAGATCACTCAATGCAATTTGTACGTCACATTCTTTATGCAATCTAGATGCGAGAACGGTAGCTTTGAGAGAATGTCCTCCGAGTTCAAAGAAGTCATCATAAATACCGATAGGACTGATACCAAGCAATTCCTGCCAAATAGCAACTAGCTTTTCTTCTAGTCTAGTACGGGGAGCCATATACTCAGTTGCTTTCCCTATGAATTCGTCTTTTGGTAGAGCCTTTCTGTCGATTTTACCGTTTGGAGAAAGCGGCATTTTTTCAAGCTGAATAAACTGCGCAGGAATAAAATAGCTAGGTAATTCATTTGCTAAAAAGTCTCGCAAGTCAGTGGAAGTCATGTCTTTCGTAGCTACAAAATATGCGCACAGATATTTTTCCCCTTGATTATCTTCACTTGCAATGACAACGGTTTCCTTTATTCCTTCGTAAGCTAAAATTTGGGTTTCGATCTCACCAAGCTCTATGCGGAAGCCACGAATTTTGACCTGATGATCGATACGACCAAGATATTCAATATTACCATCTGGCATCCAACGTGCAAGGTCACCCGTACGATACATCCGTTCTCCCATTACATACGGATTAGGAACGAATTTTTCAGCTGTTAGTTCTGGTCGATTCAAATAACCACGAGCCAATTGCACCCCGCCAATGCAAAGTTCACCTGCGACTCCTACAGGCTGGAGCTGATTCTCTTTACTCACGATGTATAGCTGAGTATTATCAATCGGTTTTCCGATAGGTACTGTATCCATTCTTTCTTCTATCGAGCAATCAAATACCGAAACGTCTACAGTAGCCTCCGTTGGCCCGTATAAATTAACTAATTTCGTATGATACGAAGCATGAAGAAGAGAATTAAAACGTTCGACATGTGCAACCTGCAATGCCTCACCAGAAGCAAAAACTGTGCGTAAGCTTGCGAGTCTTTCGATTTCCGACGAGTTTAGATCGATATGCTCTAAGAAGGCATGGAGCATGGATGGTACAAAATGCATTGTAGTTACACGCCGGCGTTCAATGGCATCTACGATTGTAGACGAATCTTTTTCTCCCTCTGGAATGAGGAAGCACACTTTTGCTCCTACAAATGCCCACCAGAACATTTCCCATACAGAGACATCAAAGGTAAACGGAGTCTTTTGCAAGATGACGTCATTTTCGGTAAGTGGATATGCTTTTTGCATCCAGAGTAGTCGATTAAGTACGGACGTATGTTCAATCATGGCACCTTTTGGTTTACCAGTTGAGCCGGACGTATAGATAACATAAGCCATATCTGTCGATTGATTCACATGTTCTAAATCGGTGCTGTCTATGTGATAAGCACCTGGTTGATCTAGCTCGATGACAAAGCCATTAAAATCTACTAGTCCATTGTATTCTGATTGGGTTAATAGGATTTCTGTCTTACTGTCTTCTAACGTAAATTCTAAACGGTCTTGTGGATGCTTCGGGTCTAGTGGTAGATATGCTCCTCCTGCTTTCAAAATCCCCAAAATGCCAATTATCATCTCAAAGGAACGATCAAGCATAATTCCAACAATACTATTAGGTGTTACGCCATTCGCTCGTAATGTTCTAGCTAGCTGGTTGGTGCGCTCATGCAACATACGATAGGTTAATTCTTCATTCTCAAAATAAACAGCAGTATTGTCGGGTATTCTAGTAGCAGTCTCTTCAAATAGCTGATGAATCGTCTTATGACGCGGGAAATCTACTGTTGTTTGATTACATTCATGAAGAATATGATGTTTCTCAGCCTCAGATAAGATGTTGATATTGCCTAGCTTCATTTCTGGATTGGAAACAACCGCACATGCCAATTCTGTCAAATGGGAAGCTATGCTTTCTACAAGCTGTGGATCATAGATTTGTTCATTGTATCTAAAATTTACATATAGCTGATCATATGGGGCTACAAGTACATTGAAATCATAGTTTGTCTGCTCAAAAACCTCCATTTTAGCAAACTCAAAATCTAATCTCTTCTCATTGGAGGATGCTCCTTCTTTGTCAGGCGTCGGATAATTTTCAAAGATGAGGAGATGGTCTAATAATCCTTGCTTTAAGGAGCTCATTGCCTGTGTTTCAGCAAGTGATAAGTAATCGAACTGAGACGACGCAGTTCCGCGTTCTTTTACCTTTTGCAATAATTCAATAAAGCTTTGTTCTGCAAATGGTTGCACACGAACAGGTATCGTATTAATAAATAGACCTACGATTTGTTCAATGCCTTGTATATCTGCGTTTCGTCCAGAGACAACTGCCCCAAAAACTACATCATCTACTCCGTTATAACGCCCCAACAGAATGCCCCATAGGCTTTGGAAAACATTGTTTAATGTAGTATGGTATTGCTTTGCTAACCGTTCTAGTCCGATTGTAGTTTCTTTATCAAAATGGAAAAGATGGTTACCTTGAACGTAGTTTCTTGTTTTCTGCGAGCGCCATTTCGGAAGTGTGGCTAGCTGCTCATATCCGAGTAGATCATTTTTCCAATAAGTAAGAGCCTCTTCTCTGTCCTGTTTCTCCAACCATTCAATATAGTCGCTATAAGGATAGACAGGATTCTGTTGAATTTCCGTCTTGTTTAGTAGGGAATGGTACGTACGTATCAATTCATCTAATACGATAACAAAGCACCAGCCATCCATAATAATATGATGGAAGCTTACGAGTAATTGATAGGTGTCTTCCCCTGTTTTTAAAACGGCAAGGCGCAGAAGTACGTCTTTTGCTATTGTAAAGCCTTCCTGCTTATCCCTCTCTTTGTAGGAATCAAGATATGATTGCTGACTTACTGCGTCTAAATGAGAAATGTCTTCAAAGTGTATGTTTGTTTGTCGATCTTGTAGAACAACCTGTACCGGACGTTTCAGTTCTTGATGGACAAACACAGTCCGTAATACATCATAACGAGCTATTACCATGTTTAGACTTTGTTCCAGAAGAGCTAGATTGAGCGTACCATGGAGCGGGATACTGTTTTGCTCAAAATATGCTGGACTTTCAGGCTGCAATTCTGAATGAAATAGAATGCCTTCCTGCATAGGCGACAGAGGATATACTTTAGTAATTTTTGTATTTCCAGTCACTTCTTGCAGGATTGATTGGATGTCTTCAAACTCCTCGATAGAGAGATTCAGCGCTCCTACATCAGACGGAGTTAGCTCGCTGGTTGTTTTTGCTACGCAATGTTTAACAAGATCGAGTAGGTTTGTCTTAAACTGGTCCGCAATGTGTTGAATTGTGGATTCTTGATAAGCGTGATGGTTGTAGGTAAATATCATTTGTAGTTTACCATCGAAAATACCACCATTGCATTCTAGTAATTGATCACGCACAAAGTATGGACTGATTGAATCACCGCTAGACAACTGTGAAGATGAGAACACCTCTGTTGCAGTATCTTGATCGAATTGCCCCAAATAGTTAAAGCTGATTTGTGGTTGTAACTGGAATGACATTGATTCAGCCTGCTCTACAGGGGTTATATATTGTAAGATACCGTAACCAATACCTTTAGTAGGGATGCTTCTCAATGTTTCTTTCGTAAGCTTAATTTGTTTCGACAATTCATGTTCTTTGATGGGCAAAATAACCGGATACGCAGATGTAAACCAGCCAATCGTACGGGTAACATCCATATTCGCCATGATATCTTCACGACCATGACCTTCGAGTAATAGGAGAATGTTTTCTTCTCCTGTCCAGTTTTTTAGGGTAAGACCTAATGCAGTCAGTAATAGGTCATTAATTTCGGTATGATAGGCATGATGTACATCTTGTAATAGCTGTTTCGTCTGTTGTGGAGTGAGTTCAACATGTATATCCGAGCTATCCTTTTTTTGATTATTTGTAATAGATCCATCAGTTGGTAAAGGTTGTATTGTGGTTTGTTCCAATTGTCTCCAATAGGGGATTTCTTTAAGAAACGCCTTACTTGCTGCATAGGATTGCAATTGGGTCGACCATTCTTTAAACGAGACTGTTTTTGATGGAAAGGAAAGAGCTTCTCCTCTGACTACTTGGCTATAGCCTGTTGATAAGTCCTCTAATAAAATGCGCCAAGAAACTCCATCAATAACTAAGTGATGAATTACAATCAATAGATGATCTCCTGAAGTTGTTTTAAATAAACCTATTTTGACTAATGGTCCCCAATTATCAAGTTCGAAGCTTGTTTGGAGACGGTCAGCTTCCTGTTTGATCTGATTTCTGATGACCGATTCATTTGTTTCATCTCTTAAATCAAAAATGTCAAAATCAAAATGATCTTTAGTGAACGCTTGGTTTACCTGCTGAATACTTCCATTTTTTAGAGTTGAGTAGGTCATTCGCAATGCATCGTGGTGTTCAATGATATGCTCGAACACCTGCCGAATTATTTCACCCTCAAACCCCTCTGCACGGTACAGCATATTCGCTTGATTAAAATGATGTCTATTGCTTTTTTGATTCTCAAAGAACCAATGCTGAATAGGAGTAAGTGGAACATCACCTACCACCATTCCTTGATCATAGGCGTTTTTAACTACCTTGACGTATTTGCTGAGCTCGGAAATAGATAGATGTTTAAATATATCCCGCATTTCTACCTTCAAGCCGTCTTTATGCAAACATGCGGAAATTTGGATTGCTTTAATCGAGTCTCCACCGATCTCGAAAAAGTTGTCCATGATACTGATGCGGTCTATTCCTAGCACTTTTTCCCATGCACTTGCAAGTAGCTCCTCGACCTCATTTCTCGGCGCAACATATGGTAATCCAGTGTTCACCGTTCCTTCAGGTTTTGGAAGAGCCTTCTTGTCAATCTTGCCGTTTACCGTAAGTGGCATTTCGTCGAGCTGCATAAATGTAGAAGGAATCATGTAAGCTGGTAGATTTTTTCCAATGGATTGGCGCAGTTCAAGGATGCTCATTTCTCGTGTAGCCACAAAGTAAGCGCATAAGTCAGTCTGCCCATTATCGTTGGTAAACGGGATAACGATGGTTTGAACAACTTCTTCTATTTCTAGCAATTGAGTTTCAATCTCTAGTAATTCAATACGATAGCCACGTATCTTTACCTGATCGTCCATACGCCCCAGATATTCAAGATTGCCATCTGGCATCCACCTTACCAAGTCACCAGTTCTATAGATTTTTTCACCTGTAATGAAAGGATGCGCGATAAATTTCTCTTGGGTTAATTCAGGACGGTTAAGATAACCACGCGCTAGTCCTACCCCACCTATGCATAGTTCCCCGACTGCGCCTATTGGTTGCAGTTGATGTTCGGTATTCATAACATATACCTGGACATTATCAATTGGTTTACCGATAGAAATCATGCCGTCTTCTCGCTCTTCGGCAATCCATGCTGTTGCCTGAACAGAGGCCTCTGTAGGACCATAAGCATTTACATATATCACACGATCTTTCCAAGTGCGAACCATTTCTGATGTGGTTGAAGAACCACCTGTAAATAAGAGACGTAAGGAACGGAGTTTGTCTGCATGTAAATGAACAGCAAAAACAGGCGGTAGTATGGCCACTGTGATCTGATGACTACTCAAATAGTGTTCATATAAGGTCGGATCTTGTGTTGTCTCCTTGGTCGGGACATACAATGTCGCGCCATGTAATAAGCCCATGAAGATTTCTTTTACAGATACGTCAAAAGAGGAGCTGGCATATTGGACGATACGATCTTGTTTGCAGAGCCCGTATTGTGTACGGAGGAATTGTTGCAAATTGATAATTCCACGATGCTCAACCATAACCCCCTTTGGTTTACCTGTTGTTCCAGATGTGTAGATAACATAAGCAAGATCTGTCGCTTGCACTGTCCAAGTAGGATTTGTCTTATTGCCAACAAAGAGCTTCTCATCATCTATTTCTAGGATGTGTCCGCCAAACGAGATATCTTTCACATATTGTTTTTGGGCTAGCAGAATGTTGGCTTCACTATCTTGCAGCATATAAGAAATACGCTCTGATGGATGCACAGGATCTATGGCAACATAGGCTCCACCTGCTTTGAGAATAGCTAAGATGGAAACGATCATTTCCACAGAACGGTCTGCGATTATGGCTACGAGCTGATCCGTAGTGACTTCTTTATCTCGGAGGATATGGGAAAGCTGGTTTGCCTTTTCATTTAGCTCTTGGTAAGTGAGCTTTGAACCCTCAAAGTAGACGGCGATCTGATCAGGATTCATAGCCACCTGCTCTTCAAAGAGCTGATGAATCGTTTTCTCTTCCGGGAATGGTTTCACAAGCTGATTTGATAAGACAACAAGATCGTGTTGCTCCTCCTCTGAAAGCATTTGTAGCTCAGCTACCTTTTTCTCTGGAAATGAAATCGTATCTTGAGCCAAACGTAAAAGATGTTTAGCCAATCTACTTATTTCATCTTCTGTGTACATTTTTTCTACATAATCTATTTCAATGGTCAATAAGTCCTTGTCTTTATGCTCTTGAATATGTAAAGCAATCTCTTCTGTCATATGACCCACAAACAATTGTTCTACCGTATAACGAACTCCAGCTATTTGTTCAAAATCAAGGATCTGATACCCAGCAAATAGACGAAATAGACTATTTACATGAGGATGCTTGTCCCGAACTTTTTGCATTACTTGATCGTATGGATATTTCTGGTGACGAAATAATTTATTCTGCTTCTTCGCTACATTGCGGATAAACGAGAGAACATCTTGTTCAGGATCTCCTTGAAAACGAAACGGCATCGTGCTAACTAGCATACCAATCATATCTTTTTCTTTACGCTGTGTCCGATTATTGCAAGTTGTTCCGATGGTTATGTCTGTTTGTCCTGTCAAACGATAAACATATGCATGAAACATCGACATGAATAGGGTGAAAATACTGATATTATTTTCTGTGCAAAATTTTTGTGCTTGATTTCGTAAATCTTGTGGTACAACGATTCTTTTCCTTCTTGCTTTCGTACTAACTGAATAAGCGTCATATGCCTTAAAACCAGTAAATTCTGGTAAAGTAGAAAACTCTTCGTGCCAAAATTCTCGGTCTTTTTGGAATCGTGCTGAGCTTGTGTAATTTTCCTCATCATGAATAAATTCTATAAAAGAAGCTGGTAAACCCATGTTCTTCGATTCTAAAACATCTGTGCCAGTAAGTAATTCTGTATAAATGGAAATAATATGATTCACGATTTGTACGTAAGCCATACCATCCGTAATGATGTGATGCGTTTTTAGGTAAATATACCCTTCTTGTTCACTGCATTTAATGACAGAACATTCAAATAATTGCTTGTGTAAAAGTTCAAATGGGGTTTGAAATTTTTCATTGGCCCAAGAGTATAACTCATCCTGATCCGTTTTTTCGCTGAAATCTAACATAGGCAGTACTTCTTGATGATAAGGTTCAATATACTGCCTTGGTTCGTTACTCTGAGAATCCAAAATAATACGCAGGCGAATAGAATCGTTCATTTGAATAAATGTTTGGATTGCTTTTTGCAACAGTGCATAGTCTAGCCTTTCTGCTTGTAACCTAATTAGACCTCCAATGTTCGAAATACTGGTATTAGGAAAAAATTCCTCTGTAAACCAAATACGTTTCTGGGAGTGAGTGAGGGGGTATATCTGTTCGTGGTTGATCATCCCAATTTTTCCTCCTAATTGAATGTAGTGTAAATATTTGTTAATAAGTTGTGCTTTTACAATTGTATCATTATTTTTAAAAGTGAAATTATTAATATTTTGTCTTTTCATTCTGTTTTTTATTGCCAAATAAGAGATTAAAAGTAATAATTAAAATCTTATATGATAGAAAAGTTAAAAAATATTAAGATAAAAACGCTTAAAATGAAGATTGATGAAGATAGATAAATTTCATTTCTATAATTATTAAAATAGTCATTTACTACTTTAGAACATAAAAGTATGAAATTCCCAATGAAACGTATATGCTATTTTAGAGCTTAGAAGCTGGTAAAGATTAAATTCTCTTCTCTTTGTTTCTTGACTTATAAATCATACAGCTTTTTTACAATAATCACATTGCTTATCAAGCCTACCTTTTACAGAATAGTTGATTAAAAATAAAAGATCCCTCGCTTCGATTTAAATACATTATTTATTAGTTATGAGACGCGTAAATTACAGAGAGATGTAACGAGAGGTTCCAAAAAAAGCATATAAACAGATTCTAAAAGAGATTCGAGACGCAATTAAGACATAGCAAAAAAGACCTCACGAGGTGTCTATCCCCTGAGGTCTTCTTAATTATTCATTTATTCCTACCAATTTTCTAGTAACTCTATTGAATTTCTTACGTATGATATTGATGTAAGTTATAGGTATTCAGGAAACGTTTTACGGTCTTTTTCTTTGCTCACTCTCTTCTAGTAGACTTCCTATTGTAATCTTTTTAGCGGTAATTCTGCTGGACCTTCTATAATTTCGCCCGTATAGGAAAACCTTGAGCCATGGCAAGGGCAATCCCATGTCCGATCGCCATGATTCCACTCTGTTTCACATCCTAAGTGTGTACAAGTTGTATCTACTATGTGTAATTGACCGTTGTCATCCTTATAGGCACCAGCACGTTCCCCATTATATAGCACAACACTACCTTCCCCATTCGTTAAATCTTCTATTTTCCGATCAGGGACTTCAAGTTTCCCACTAATTAAATGCTTAGCGACATCAAGATTTTGTACAAAGAATTCTTTCAAACTTGGATTAATAAAGAATCGTGAAGGCCGATATAAATCAATATAAGGATTTTCTCTTTTTAACACGATATCTCGAAGAAGTAGTGCTGCGGCAGTTCCATTTGTCATTCCCCATTTTCTGTACCCAGTTGCCACAAGGACGTTGCGATGATTGGAAGTAATCTCTCCAATATATGGGACTTTATCTAAGGTAACCAAATCCTGAGCTGACCAGCGATAGAGAATTTCATTCATGCCAAATACTTCATGACCAAACGCTTCTAAAGCTTTATAATGTTCGAGTGTGTCTTTACCTTGACCGGTTTTATGACTCTCTCCTCCGATAAGCACAATGTTTTCACCGTCCATTGTTGTGGAACGTAGGGATCGTGTGGGCTGATCTGCACTGATATACATACCACCAGGAAATTCTTTTTCGGTTTTGACGGCAATCACATATGATCTTTGTGCATACAATCGTGTAAAATAAAACCCCAATCCGTCGTAAAAAGGAAAATGGGAACAAGAAAGAACATAATTTGCTGTGACACGTCGACCTTCGCGTGTAAGTACAGTTGGCTGATTGCCTTCTTCAAGATCGATGGCCATCGAATTTTCAAAAATAAGTCCTCCACTTTCAACAATCAATTGTACGAGCTTGGTTAAATAGGATACAGGATGGAATTGTGCTTGGTTTTTCATCGATAAAGCTTTATGAATCTTTATATCAAAAGGGATGTGACTTATGAGCTCACCAGGGATATGTAGCTGTTGATAGGCTCTAAACTCTTGTTCCAGCTTATGGACGCACTCTTTAGTGGTAGCATAAATATAGGCATCCTGCTGACTAAAATCACAATTGATTTGATGCTCCTCAACAGTCTGCTTAATAAATTGGAGTGCTTCTGAATTGGCTTCGTAATACTGTCTTGCTTTTGTTCGCCCCATATGACTGATTAATTCATCGTAAATCAAACCGTGTTGGGCTGTAATTTTAGCTGTTGTATGCCCCGTAGTTCCATTTAATAAAGTATCTGCTTCTAGTAAAGCAACTTTCAAGCCTTCTTTTACAAGAAGATAGGCAGTCGTGATTCCAGTTATTCCACCACCTATAATAACGATATCTACCTCTAGGTCTTCTTGTAAGGATTGAAATGTCGGTAGTGTAACTGAATCTCTCCAGTAAGGCTCGGGAAAGCGTGGTAGTCCTTCACTTCCAATGTGATTATGTGTCATCAGCTATCCTCCGTTTTTTTTACCTCTTATTGAAAACAGTTGTTTCCAAAAACGAAGGGTTCTTATACCTACCTTGCTCAGGGAAGCTGTAGATAATCTTTTCACACGAATTGAATTTCTTTAGATTATTCTTTTACGGAAAAAATAGAATAATAGTTATTTGGAAATATAGGAGAAGAATTAGTCTTGTTCAGTAAGAATCAGGGGGCCATTTTTGGTTATCGCCACAGTATGCTCGTATTGGGCGGAGAGTTTACCATCGACGGTGCGAGCTGTACAACCATTTTTTCCATTTTTCCCCGCTATGAACCTACATTAACCATGGGTTACCATCCCCTCTTTTAATCTGAGGCCTTTACCTGGACTACCGAAATGCGCAACTTGGGGCTCCTCATGTAAGGAAGGTCCAATGCCGTGGCCACAGAAATCTCTAACAACGGACAATCCTGTTGTCGCAACGAATATTTGGGTGGCATGGCCATTATCACCTAAGCGATTTCCAATTCGTTTCTTGTTCGATGCCCTTATACATGGTTCCTTGGTAACTTGTAATAAATGTCTCGCCTCTTCTGGAATAGTACCCACTGTATGTGTCCAAGCAGGATCCGCAAGACCACCATGTAAATTCCATGTCAGTTACTGAAAACTCAAAAAACCCAATTTCTTATCCAGAAATCGGGTTATCCCTAACAAGCTTATATTAATAATTATCTGCAACTGCTTTTCGTAAAATCCCAATACATCTGTCTAAATCGGTTTTTACGTTTGCCTTATAGCGCAAGGCTGCTTCATAACCGCCGTTCGAAACAAAATGATAATAAACGACTTCCTTATGCTTAGCATTCAGGTTTGGTTGAGGTTTTTTTACCCGATACAAAATCCCATCATCAACAAGATCATCAAGAGAACGATAAATTTCCGCGTGATTGGGTCTATAACCAAGATTTTTAAAGTCATGCTGTAAAAAATCGAGTATTTGTAAGGCATAACCCCTTTTCTTTTCTACCATAGTAATCAAATATAGTTTAAGAAAGGCTCTTTGTTTGATCAGAAACCCAGTGCTTTCTCGTTCTGACATAGGGGATTTCACCTTCTTCCCATTTTTGTACTATGTACTAATTGTACATAAAAGGAAAAAATATACAAGGGTTTATTTTCCTCTCCCTTATTAGCAAGTGAATTATATATTCTTGTTTAAACTGATAAGTATTGGGCTAAAAGGGGAAGAGTGAGCTTATACAAACCAATCTCTTTTTCTTGTTTTAAATGTACAATTAGTACATAGTACAATTTGTTTTATATACTCTTTTGTATGCTTACCCGATTCTATTTATATAATTTATATTGAACAATAACCTTCTTATCATCATAACACAAACATTTGTTCTCATTCAAGAAAAATCCGACCTCTAACTTGAACAATTCTTTTATTGACCTCTCGGCAAGTCTTAGTCCCTTAGTCCCTTCATTCCTTCATACCTCTTTTCACCTGCCCCTCTAGCTTCCCTAGCTTTTGCAACGTCAATTGAACCGCAATCGCATCATCCAAATATCCAATTGGAAAGACATAATCAGGAATGATGTCAACTGACAAAATAAAGTAAAGAAGAGCACTACCAATCACAGACTTCTCTAGTGGTTGAATCTCATCATGACAAAATTGGACATACATTTCTTTTAATTGATCAATAAATGGTCCTTCTCCATTCACATTCTTCACTTTTTCTTGAAATTCTTCTGTAATAATTCTGCTCCCCTCTTTAGTCTGTGCATGCTTTTCGTATTTTTCTAATTCCTGTTGTACTTGCTCTGTTGTATATTTCCAGTCGAATAAACCTGATGATTCTAGAACTTTCTGAATGTTATCAATCGAGGTATGAATATCGGATGGTAGGGGCTCTTTAGAGATTGACATCGGATAACCAGCAGCCAAAAATAAACGATCTATCGATACATCAAGACACACTCCAATTTGCTCCAAATGCTTTGGACGAGCTGCTTGTTTCCCATTAATAATACGGGAAATGGTTGCGACATTGATTTTTGACAGCTTGCTTAGTTTACGCATGGACATTGACCGTTCATGAAGCAACTTTTTAATTAATATTCCTAATTGTGCCTCTTTTGACTCGTTTCCCATTCCCCATCCTCCCTCATGTCAATTTATGAATGTTAATCTGTTTAGATAAAGTAAACATTGGGCACTGGCGATACGCACATTTTCTAAACGTTTTCGTAACATACAAATAAGAAAAAGCTTTTTCATGATATAGATAATTCTCAAGTAGTAAAGGTAATTAACTCAAGTAAGTTCATCATAATAAAGGAGTGTCTTGCAATGAATACTTTGTTGATTGTTGGTCTTGCTTCGTCTCCTAGTCTTGATCAAGTAGGTGCTGCTTTAGCATATGGGATAAGAGAACTTCATAATTCTAACGTAACAGCTATATGGATTCCTCTTATATACTTTCTTGTTAGTCTAGGTAGCATTTATTTCAGTCACTGGGTTTCACTTGTCATAGCTGGGTTCTTAGTAAGTGTGATTGTTAGTCAAATTATTTTATTAGCGATTGATCGAAAAAATGTGATGGTTCTTGAAAACATTTTTTCAAAACAGCTTTCGCATATAATAAACCCTGTTGAATGTACCTATTGTCATCAAGCTGGTCAATTTAAAGTAATACACGCAACAATCTTACTACTTGCTTTTTCGGTTTATACCTTAGTAAATAAAATACGTGCTCGTTTTCATAATCTATCTGCCATTACGATCACTTTCACGGCATCCCTTTCAAGCTTTTTTACATTATGGATGAGTGTGACTTTGGGGCGAAAAGTGAGAAAGATAAAAATTTGCTCCTTTCATCTTGGAAAATTTGGAACCTTGATTAGCGGTACAATCATCATATTAAATATAATCGAAATGTTTATGTAAATAGATATGCCTGTCTCTTTCATCATTCAAACGTAAATAGGCCGGCTTCCTGATAAGTTCAGGAGACGGTCTATTTCAAAACAAGCAGATTCAAAAATGTGCTCGAATCCTAACAATTTTCAATGCGATGCCTTTTTCTCACTAGTCAACCATTCAGCCAAGTTTATTTTCTTTAATTATTGACATATATGTTAAATATTTGAATATATAGAGGTTTTCCGGAGCAGAAAAAGAAATTCTACTATGTACGGACAAAATATAAGGAGGAGACATAATTATGAAAATGTCAAAAAACAAATTAATAGCGGCAGTAACTACTCTTACATTAGGATTCGGATTTACGATAGGAATAGCACCAGCTTTTGCTGATTCAAACCAATCCGCATTACAGCATGCTTCTATCTCTTCTATTGAGAAAGAGGAACAACAGCCTTTCACCGGCTACGTTATTTCTATTGATGATATGTACATGGTTGTGGCAAATACTTCTACACAAGAAGAAGCACTTTCCTATAAAGATAATTGGTGGAAATTAGCTTCTCAAAATAAAATTATAAGAGTTCCTGTATCTACTAATGACGATTTTGCTGTGGGTGAAAAGTTAAATGTATTTGCAACAGCATGGACTTGGTCAATTCCACCAATAGCACTTGCCTCAAAGATTGAAAAAATAGCGGATAAATAGGGTTTTTGGTAAGGCTCAGTTGTCTTTTGAGGACCAATTTGTTGTAAACGTAAGATAGGCCCCTTTTCAATTTGAAAGGGGCTCTTCCTTTGAGATATAATTTATTTTTTCTGTTTTTCTGGTACTAACTCAGTTTCTATATTGACGACGATCTTATCATTTAAAACAATACCTTTAACATTTATAATTTTATAAGAAGAATCTCTTTTTAATAATAACTCGAGCCAGCTATTATCCATGTAAATTGCAGGAGTCCCTTTTGGGAGTTTCATTTGTATTAGGATTGATTCCTGATTTCCACCTAATGGAACATTATTAAGCGCTAATGATGTGCTAATAAACCCTTTATCCGTTTTTATTTTACCTTCTAATTTCTTCAGTTTATTAATTGCATCGTGATTAACATTCCCATCCTTGGTGAATAGAGACCCAGCTGGAAGAGCAAATTCCCTCTCATCAGTTCTTCGATATACAATAAGATCATTAGGAAGCTTTGCTTCTTCTTTTTTAAAGAGACTGTCGATCCCATGAATGAACATATCAATATCAGAAATTCCGGGATGTTTGTCAACCCCTCTTAAAATCCTATTTAACATTGGACCATATGCTACATAACCATCCATAAATTTTTTGTCTTCTTTTGTCACTACAGTATCCGAAAGTTTTATTTTAGCTCCAAATTCTTTAGCAGCATCTATATCACTTTTAAAGTCTAATGGAGTTATTTGCTTTTCCTTTACTTGAGTATTAATTTCCTCAAATCCTTTTTTGCTCATGTCATCCATGTACCTAAACATTTCCGGTGAATAAGCTTTTAACACAGGTTGATAACTAGGTTCATAATAATACGCAAAGGCCTGTGCAAACACCTCTCGAAACTCATTGATGTGTTCTTTCACATATGCGGCATCAAACTCACCTTCATGAGGAGGTAGATGTGAAAGAAGTAAGGCGCTTGCATCTTCGTCTGCTTTTGCTTGATGTAGCGCATCTAAAAACGCTTCATTTGCAAAGGTACTTTCACCTAACGTGTCACGCGCGATTGCTCTTCCTATCTCATAATATACCTCTTTACTTTTGCTGTGGCTTTCCGAATACTCTTCTGTATGGATAATCAGAGCTGGGTTTTTACCACCTATTGAAAAGACAAAATGAGAATCGAAGGAAACTTCATTTCCTTCGCTATCTTTTATTTGTTTATCTTTTTCACTGAGATCCCGGAGAGTAGGATTTTCTGCAATACTTTTATCTGTCAGATGAATTTTTCCTCCCACCTTTTCATACATCTCCAATACTTCAGGTGAAAGCTTGTTTACTAGTGCTTGGGTATCCTGTAATCGCTGTTCTTCTTCACTTCTAACCTCAGTTGTTACGATTCCTTTCATAATTTCTTTCATTCTTTCTTCTCTGGACTTTTTCTCTCGTTCTTTCTTTTCTTTATCTTCTTTCTCTTTTTTTTGTTTATCCTCTTTCTTTTTATCTTCTACATCATGTATTCCATTTGCCGCATGAGTAATATAGGAAAACGTTGGAGAAGTGGCTGTTAAAGCCAACAGCATCGTAGTTGTACTCAGGACTTTCAGCATTTTATTTCTGTGTTGCATCTAAATTCCTCCTTACAGGTAGTAAATCCTAGAAGATAGTAGGGTCTAAATAGACAGCGAAAAATAGATCATCGTCTGTCCGTGTACTCGACAGTAGAAGAAAAACAACCCTCTTTTTTAGTACATCTAATATGTGATTACTATGTAAAAGAGGGCTGTTTTTGACATCTATGGTATAGAGAGAGGTTAATTTATCAACTACATGTTCATTTCATTGTACATACGTTGACTGACAACTTAATTTTTTTTAACTTGTTCTAATTCCCACTTTTGATTATCAGTGCCTTTATAATTACTTACCTGAATGTTGGACCCGTTTGAAGTACCTGAACCATCTACATCTAACACTTTAGTAGGATCTTTCTTGTTTTTTAATTTATAGAAACCATTACCTAGCGATTCAGGAATCCAAAAATGTTCTTCTTTCCCTTCAAACGGTGTAGCAAATACATTGGTTGAATTCTGATAAGCATTCCAAGCCATAATTTTATTGTTATCTTCTAAACTTCTAATTACATACGCTTGATGAGAGGCATCATATTCTAATTTCCATTTTTGATTACTGCCATTGTGCTTTTCCCACACAGTGATATTATTATTATCGTTTCTATTCCAATCAACTAGACTGTTATTTTTTACTGCTGTTTTTATTTGATAGGTACCATCCTCAATTATTCGGCTGGGTACTAACGCACCATTTTCATTAAAATAATACTTTTTCCCATCTATCGTTTGCCAACCAGTTTGTATCTCACCAAATCTATAGTAATACTCTTCCCCATCTATTGTTTCCCAACCAGATACCTCAACATCAACAGTAGGTTCATCCTTTTTTGGTGAGATTAGTATATTCATGCGAGCGTGTAATTGGACGTCATAGATATTTTCTATTTCCATGTCTTTTAATTGTTTTTCAATATTTGCAGCTGTTTCTTCATCAAACACCAATTTAAAATTATCTATACTCGTATTTTTGTAAGATAGTGTTCCGTTCTTGTCTTCAAATTCAAAAGCTAATTTGAGCGCTTCTCCTAATGTAACATCTGGTTTCGTTTGTTCGATCATGTCATCAGGATCAACGGCAGCTATTCGTCTTTCTATTTCTGAATCGTCTGGTGTTTTTAAGATCAATCGAGCAGTTGTTTCCTCAATTTGAGGGATGATATGACTCCACTGCTTATCTTTATCTACCTCAACTAATTTTGTTTTAGGATCGATTACACCTACATAACCGGAAACTTGGTCTGTTTCCAATCGCATTTGTTTTGTCTGCTCCAGAATATCAAGTTGATCCTTGTTGATTGTGATGGGACTAGACCCAAAATCGTCTTTTGTTTGTAGGGAAATGGCTGCTTGATCTTTACTTGGATAAAAACGGTCTGGTAACACTACATTTGCTAACTGGTTTTCTTTTGCTTTTATCGTTGCAATGGTATCGTTTTTACCTAGTACGAGAGAAGTAGTAGGTGCTACTTCATAGATAGGGGCCGTACCATTATTAACATATCGGATATTCGCATTGAAATAGGCAGCTTCTCCTGTATGTAGGCCTATGGATTTAGACCAGTTTTTCCCAAAACCCTCAGAGCTCGAACGATCGATGGTTACTGTCTGTGAATTGCTTTCGCTAAAATTAGTGGAAACACTTCCTCCAAAGTCAAGTAAGGAAACCTTAAGTTCAGCTCCAACAGAAGCTTCTGTGGAATGAGTATTGCTTGTGGACGTACTTCCACTGATCGTACTATTTGTATTCCCACCATTTTCCAACGCTTCATTTCTATTCTTCGAAATAATGAATTTGTCCATATGGACCTGTAAATTAGGATACGCAGCAAGTAACGGATGTCTCACTTTTACCTTCTTATCAATGATTCCTGATACTTTCGCGAAATCGCTATATGGATCAGAAGCCGTGCTCCATTTAGAAGGTGAGGATGTATATTTTGTTAACGGTTCTCCAAATTTCGTTACTTTTTTTCCATGGACTTTTTCAATCCACGGCATTAGAATAAGCTTTTTATTCTTGACATCCAAGGTATATCCTTCGATTTCTAATGAATCAGGGATGCCGTCACCATCAGTATCTTCAACTCCGTCATCAGAAGTTGCTGAAATACTTCTTTTTTTTCTACTGGATTCATTCTCGGGTTGATTTTTTATATCAGGTAGAAGTAAATTTCCCTCTGGAATGATTTCTTCCTTTCCTGCAGGAGTTATCCATTTTAGCTGTAAGCCAAATTCGTTAGCTGTAGGGGATTCTGGCTTATAGGTTATTTTTACTTTATATAGCTTCCCTTTTTCTAGGTAGATTTTTTGCGTAGAGGAGGATTGATCGATGACTTGTTGATCATCTATCCATAATATGGTGTGGTCATTATCTGACGTGGAGAAAGTGTATTCACCTGATTTTCCTGCTTTTACAAATCCTGTCCACATAGCAGATTGAAATTGTTTTAATTCATCAGGTAACATATCATCGATTTGATCGTTATCAACGGATAGATCACCAGACTCTGAATTCGAAATCAGAGCGGTTTCTTTTAACTCCTTATCAGTAAAGTAGTAGCCTAATAAGCCTTTAAAGTTAGCGTCTTGGTCGTTGATTACTTCTTTCTCGCTTGAAGCCGCATGTGATAGTTCTGGATAGGTGGTGAATTGACCGAGGAGTGCGGTTGCTAGTAAACACGTATACATTTTAGGTAATTTCATCGTATCGACTCTTTTCTATTGTAGATGTAATGAAATCTTACCAACATAAAGCATATTTCTTTATGGTTGGAATAAATTTCATTTTTTTTGTAACATTACTTTATCATTCGTTTTTTTGTTTAATAAATAGCAGAAAGTTCCTTTGATTAAGGAACTTTCTGCTATTTACAAACCATTATAATTGTGATTTTCGGCACAAAATATCTAAAACGAGTACAGAGAATACTAGGTTAATATAAAATTATTTGAGTTTTTAAATGGAGTTCTGCCCTTTTTAAAGTTAATTTATTCCCTACTTTTTGTTTCTGATTTAAAAATTCCCCATTTAAATTACTAAATAACTTACCTTAGCTCTCTTTTATTTTATAGAACTACTCTATTTTAAAAAACCTTGTCTTTCCACTACTTATGCTGTCCCTTTGCTTAACTTAAACTCATAAAACAACCAGTAGTAACTATTTAACCACAACTGAATGACTCTCCTCTTTATTAAACCATAAATTTTATATTTATTTTTGTCTCTGATAAGAGATGAAATTCGTCAGAGCGGGCGAATAAATAGGAATATTTGTTAAAGTAAAGAAGCCAGCAAATACCTTCACCAAAATACGTTTGACCATCAAAAAAACCACGGGTTCCATCTCTAAGCCATGTTTTAATGGTAGCTAGAAGTCGTTCTACTTTAGGCTCTTTTATTAAATATTCACCGCTACTACCATAGTAATAGCCATATTTTTTATTTAACTGATGGTTGATATCTGAAAGAGTTATTTCTGGTTTCATGACTAAATCATGGTCATAATCAGGAATACTTGGATATTGTTTCCCTGGTATATACCATAATCTTCGCACCCTTTGGTAACCTATAGTAATAAAAAAAACAGCCGACTCCACTTTCTTACTCGTGAAATCGACTGTTTTCTAACACGGGTCCCTTTACGTAACGTTATCAAAATAAACTTGATATTCGCCTTGTTAATAAAAAGCGATTTGTCCACTAAGCTTTAGTCATTTACTGACCTTCCTCTATTTGTGATAGGGACGAGTGGGATACATTCTCTTTTTGTCCAGACTGTAACCGATTTTCTTTTCCTTTTCCCCATAAAAAACCGATACACGCCCCTACTAACGCTGGTAACACCCATCCTATTCCTTGCTCATACAACGGAAGGTACCGATATACATCTGTAATGAACGAGACATCTATATGGCTTTGCTGCAGGGCGTCTACTAAACTAATCATAGCCGTACCCAGCAAGCTCATTTTATAAACTGATTTATATCCATTAAAAAGGGAATGTCCAAATGATAAAACGATTAAAACAATTGTTAATGGATAGATCACTAAGAGAATTGGTACAGAAAAAACAATAATTTGATTTAGTCCTAAATTAGCAATAACCATACTCGTAAAGCACACAATTCCTGTCCAAACGGTATAAGAAAAACGTGGCATAAGCTTCGCAAAATACTGTCCGCAGGAGGTTATCAGGCCAACAGATGTTGTAACACAAGCGAGTGTAAATACTGTTCCTAATAAGATCGTTCCATATTGTCCAAATAAATAAGTGGAAACAGCCGTCAAAATCTCTCCTCCATTTTGATAAGAAGGCAATAGGCTTTGGCTAACCGATCCCAAGTAACCTAGCATGAGATAAATGAGAGCTAATAGTAAACCAGCAAATACTCCTGTTCTCATGGTAAGACGGGCAATTTGTTTTTTATTAGAAATATTTTTTCTCTCAAAAGCTGCAACGATAACTCCTCCAAATAGTAATGCAGCTAGTGTATCCATTGTCATATAACCTTCCATAAAGCCTTTAAATGTAGCGGACTGTAGATATGCCTCAGCTGGTTTTCCAAAATCGCCAATCGGGTGAAACTGGCTTTGTATAAAAATTATTGTAATCATGGTAAGTAAAATAGGTGTTAAAATTTTTCCAATCCGAGCAAACATTTTGGAAGGATTGAGACAAAGCCAAAAATTAATAGCAAAATAAATGAACGTATATACAGATAAAGTGAAAGAATTGGCGCGCAAAAAATCAGGTAAAAAGGGTACAACTCCCATTTCAAATGCAACGTTACCTGCACGAGGTATAACTAAAAAGGGTCCCAAGCATAAGTAAGTTGTCAAGGTGAATATCACAGCAAAAATAGGATGAACTCGATTCGTTAAAACATCTAATCCCCCACTTTTAGCAATCGCGGTTACCCCTAGGATAGGCAGACCGACAGCAGTAATTAGAAAGCCAAGCATAGCCTGCCATAAATTCTCTCCTGCCGAAAAACCAAGTCCCGGTGGGAAAACTAGATTACCTGCTCCAAAAAATAAAGCGAATAACATAAGTCCAATATACAACTGTTCCTTCCATGATAACTCTTTCATTTTTTCTTCTCCTTTTTATCAATAAATAAAACCCCCCACCTTATCATCAAAAAAATGATGACTGAGGCGAGAGGTTCGCGGTACCACCCAGTTTCTCTAATCCACTCACGAGGATTAGACATTATGAAGTCAGAGACTTTCATCCGATAACGTGGATCATCCGGTGTATATTACTTTGAGCATCTACTTTTTTACATGCTTTTCACATACACAGCTCATAGGCGACTTCGGAAAAAAGATAGTGACCGTTCTCTCAGCCGTGGAACGGATTTCTGTGCATCTAGGGCCTCTTCCTACTACTCCTACTCATTGCAAGTAATGAAAATATGAAATTTTGCATCATTTATAAAAAATAAAAAACCTCAGAACGAAATGACATGTATCATCTCATTCTGAGGTGTATATTTTACACGGTACCACTCAGCTTTCTTGCTTTTTCACAAAAACAAGCTCTGTAAGTCAATATTATGACTCAAGTCTTTTAACGAGACTAACCGTTACTCACTACTCGTTCTTCCTCATTCTTTGGCGAGTAAAGCTCAAAGGTGACATTCAATAATCAGTCCGTCACCACCCTTCCAGCCTAGGGGCGGCTCTCTATCACATACATGATTATCTACTATCCTTCTCAATGCTTTTCATATGAATTGTAACAAACATTCAAACTTAGTTACTTTTTATTAATTATAGCCAGCTTTTTTCTGGTGTCAAGCTGTATGTTGTTATTTCTGCAACGAAAGGAAAATGGTTAAACAGTAGATGCTTTATACTCATGCTCCTCTGAAAGACTTGTTTGCATCTTATATAAGCGAGAGTAGAAACCATTTTGCTTAAGAAGTTCTTCATGGCGCCCATGCTCAACCACGTTTCCTTGATCTACAACGTAAATCATATCAGCATCCTCTACTGTTGAAAGGCGATGTGCGACGATCAATGTTGTTCTATCCTTCATCAGTTCCGCTAAGGCTCTTTGCACCCAATACTCCGATCCCGAATCCAACGCTGATGTCGCCTCATCCAATAAGAGAATGGGCGCATTTTTTACAATTGCCCGAGCAATGGCTATTCGTTGGCGCTGACCACCAGATAACAGGGCACCACGTTCCCCTACACGCGTTTCATAGCCATCTGGCATATCCATAATAAAATCATGTGCATATGCTGCTCTAGTAGCTTCAACGATTTGCTCATGAGTGGCATCTAGTTTTCCATAGCGAATATTCTCTTCAATTGTTCCCTCAAATAAATAGGCATCCTGTGGAACATAAGATATCAGATTTCTCATTTCTTGAAGTGTATATTCTCCAATTGTTTTGCCAAATAGGCAAATGGCGCCGCTTTTTGCTGGATAATAACCCAGTAATAATTTAATCACTGTGCTTTTTCCACTTCCACTTGCTCCTACAAGAGCAGCCGTTTCTCCCTCTTCAATCGACAACGAAAAATGATCTAACACTTTAGCGTCGGGATCATATTCAAAAACAACCTGATTCATTTCTAATACCTTGTCCTTTTGATGTGGTAGATCTTCGGATAAGGCTGAATAACGTTCAGGTTCAATTGGTTCCTGAAGGAGTTCGATTACACGAGAAGCACCTGAAAGAGAGCTTTGTAAGATAGATAAAACCTGTCCCAGGTGAAGAAATCCTAATGTTACTAATAGTTGCTGTTGAATGATCGCTACAAGAGATCCTACACCAATTACATCCTGTGCAACCATAATGATCCCAAATACCAGCATTCCACCAAAGCTTAAAAAGTTAATGAAAAAGTTGGTTCCTTCTAACAAAGCATTTTTGTGTCCTTGTTCAATGGTAGACGCTGTTACCTGGTCATTCATTTCGGTGTAACGTCGCGTTACGACACGATGCAAATGGAACATTTTAACAATAGGGAGTCCTGCTAAAAAATCATTCAATCGTTCCGTTAAAACTCCTTGTTGTTGCTGCGTTTTATCACTTATCTTGCGCACTGATTTAGCAAATCGTGTATTAATATAGAGAGTTACTCCACTTAGAACGACCAGTACGGAGGCAAATCTCCAATCTAATAGAAACATGCCTATCAAAGATCCTACTAAAGAAAATAGAACGATCGCAATCGTCTTCACATGCTCTGAATACGTTCGCTCCATTGTCAGTAAATCATTACTCAATCTGGACATAATATCTCCTGAATGATGCTGTTCATAGTACCGGGATGGAAATCTCCCTACTTGTTTAAATAACATAAGTCTCACATCAGCCATTACTTCTTTGACTGTACGACGATATATATAACTAAATGTAGGTGACAAGATACTTACTAGAAGTAGTGTCCCACTCACCATGATTACTGCTCGAATTAACAAAGTAGTATCCTTGCCGCTTGCAAAATCCGTTAAATCCTTAAATACAAACGGTAAAACGATCACGATACCAGCTTGAATAAAACCATCGCCTAACATACCAAAAATATATTTCTTCTTTCTAGCACCCATAAAAGATAGCAGATATACAAGTTCGTTCAGCCATTTTTTTATGAACATGAGTATACCTCCTCTTCTGCCATCCTTCCATGCTCTTCAGCAATAAATTGCTTTTTGTATAGTCTCGCATACACTCCATTTTTTGAAAGTAGCTCATTATGTGTCCCACTCTCGACAATATGTCCTTTATCTACTACCAATACCTCATCAGCATCTTTAATTGTTGAGAGGCGATGAGCAACAACGAGAACCGAACGATTTCTCATCATCTGTTCTAGTGCTTCTTGTACCATTGCTTCAGATTGGGTGTCTAATGCGGAGGTTGGTTCATCTAGTAGTAGGATAGGTGCATCTTTTAAGATAGCCCGAGCAATTGCAATGCGCTGTTTTTGTCCTCCTGATAATCGTGAACCTCTTTCCCCAACGATCGTTTCGTAACCTTCTGGAAGCTCCATGATGAACTGATGAGCATTTGCTACTTTTGCCGCGGCGATGATCTCATCTCTTGTAGCATCTTGTTTGCCGAATGCTATATTTTCGGCAATCGTAACTGGAAAAAGATATGTTTCTTGAGAGACCAAGGAAATATACTTTCGCATGTCGGTAGGGTTCCATTCCCGCAGAGTGTGCCCGTACACAGTAATGCTGCTGTCTTCATTTTCATGTGTTATAGGGTAAAAACCACATAATAGTTTTAAGATTGTGCTTTTTCCACTACCACTAGCGCCTACTAATGCGATTGTTTTATTTTCAGACAAGGTAAAGCTAACCCGATCCAATATTTTTTCATGACCATCATAGGCGAATGATACATTTTTAAAAACAACTGGTTGTGTATGTGGGTCCATGTCCAATCGAGGCTTATCCTCTTGTTCAATCGGCTGTTCTAAGATGTCGAACATACGTTTCGATGCGCCCGATACCTCTTGTACTTGTGCAAATAATACAGGCATGAGAGAAAGTGGCTCTATAATATAGTTAAGCAAATAACTGAACAAGACTAAATTTCCTAGATCTAATTCCCCAGTTTGAATTAAGTATCCTCCGTATGCTACAAAAAAGACGATTGGAGCAGAGAAAAGCAACATACCAGGGGCAGTCATCCATGCTCGCTTCTTTTCTACCAAAATTCCTTTTTGCAAAATGTTAGCCATAGTAGACGAATATTTCTCAAATAACACATCCGCTAAATTAAAAGCTTTTACCATATGTATACCTGACACAGTATCTTGGGCTATTGAGTTAGCTTTTCCTAGGTGCTGTTGTAGTTCTTCTGTATATTTTCGGAGCGGTTTACTCAAAACACCCATTATTAAAATTGCTACTGGCAAAATAGAGATACTTAACACAACTAATTTCCAATTGGTAGAAACTAACAAACAAAGGGCACCAACAAAAATAACAGGCATATAAAAAATTTGATAGAAATGTTGTTGCAAAAAATTCTGCAATAACGTGGCATCGTTTGTTAAACGAGAAGTAATATCTCCCGTATGATATTTTTCAACCGCAGAAATAGGCATTTTTTCTATGTGATAGGTAACATTATTTTTTAAATCTCGTAGAGCATTTGCGCTAAATTTTACAGCTGAATATTTTATGAAATATTTTGAAATAAAACCGACAATCGTTAATCCGAAAATCAAGGTGGCGAAGCTTACTAGCTTTTGATAGTCATTTGTATTTTCTACCATCGTTCTAATTAAGATTCCCATCCAAATTTCGACTGTCGCTACGATCAGAGAAGTAACGATACAGAGAAAAACCCAAAAACGATATGGTCTGACATGCGTTAATACCCACTGGAACACAGGTTTTTTTAGGGGTGTTTGCTCTTGTTTTTGAAAATTCATCTGCTGCTCCTCTCGAAAAGATAAATAGTGATTCCCCCTACAAATACGAATCCTTTATAGGGGAAATCACGAAAACTACACTACCATTTGTAGAAAATCTACTTCAGAACAAAAATCGCTTGGAGAATTTCTTGGAGTATGGAAGCATTTTTAGGAACTTGTTCACCACTAAGCATCTTCGAATGATCTCCATAGCCACGATAGGTAATAAATTGTTCAGATGCTCGTGCCCACACTTCCTCATTCCATTTTTCAGCCTCATAGGCAGCTACGTTTCCTGGTTCGCACTCTGATTGGATGAGATGAATAGTAGCCTTTATAGTACCTTCATTTACTAATTGGTTGTGGAACAACAGATAACTGAGCATGTTTTGAATAAAACCTTGTTTGACAAAATCATTGGTTATGAACAGTTCGAGATCCTCTCTTGTCATATTAAACATCTCGTTATGAACCCCTATTTCTGTGAAAAAGGCTTCGATTTCTTTTCTTGCTTCAGCAGCCGTTTGTTCGATTGCTTTATCCTTCCAATAGGAGTCAAATAAAATAATGCTGGACGCCTGTCTTCCTTGGTTTTCCAATTCTTTAGCTACTTCAAAAGCTAAGTTACCGCCAGAGGAATACCCCATCAAAGTATACGGTCCCTCAGAATCAATCTGAATAATTGCATTGACGTACTGTTCAATGCGATTGTCCTCTTCTATGAAGTCAAAGCTATATAAAGAAATATCATGGATTTCTTCAGCAAGCTTTTGATAGAAGGTACTGTGGGCACCAATCGGTGTAAAGCTAAATACAGGTCGAATTGTTTCCTTATTTAATAGTATTGGGTGACCCGCGTTTTGCTCGTACTGCTTATGCAAAATGAACTCTGCCATTTTCTCAATCGTTGGATGCTGGAATACAAGATGTAGTGGCAACTCTTCTTGCATATACTCGTACACCTTTGATATGAGATGCATTGCTTTTAAGGAGTGTCCGCCTATTTCAAAGAAATGATCGGTAATGCCAATTGGATCTATCTCTAGTACTTCTTGCCAAATAGCAGCCAATTGTTCCTCTATCATGTTTCTAGGGGCAACATATTCTTTTGCTGCAACGCCGATGTGTTGAGGCTCTGGCAATGCTCTCTTATCTACTTTTCCGTTTGCAGTAGTAGGTAGTTCTAAAAGCTGTACGAAGTAGGTAGGAACCATGTACGCAGGGAGTTCCTTGGAAACAAATTTTCTCAAATCAGCCAGTACAACTTCCTTTTCAGCTACAAAGTACGCACATAAATATTGCTGTGCATGTTGATCCTCTTGAGCAGTAACCACTACCTCCTTAACACCATGATAGTGAAGAATAGTAGATTCGATCTCTCCTATCTCAATTCGGAAACCTCGTACTTTGACCTGCTCATCTACCCGACCAACGTATTCTATCGTTCCATCTGGACGCCACTTGGCCAAATCCCCCGTTTTATACATGCGCTCCCCAGGTACAAATGGATTAGCAACGAACTTCTCCTCTGTTAATTCTGGTCGATTTAAATAACCTCTGCCCAGTCCACGACCCGCTATGCATAACTCCCCTACTACTCCTATAGGCTGCAAATGATGCTCGCTATTAACAATATAGACAGCTACATTGGCTAGCGGACGACCAATTGTAATCTCTTGGTCTACTTCAATTGCTCTCTGAATAGTCGTAACTACACTATTCTCTGTAGGTCCATACTCATTGTTAATCTCAATAGCAGGATTTTTCTGTTTAATCTTTTGGACAATTTGAGGAGATAATTTTTCTCCTCCAAGAGTGACACAACGTAACTGGTGTAGATCCTCAGCTGTAGCACTATCCACGATGGCATGAAACAGACTTGGAACACCATAGTAATGAGTGATTGATTCAGAGGCGATCAATTTTCGTAGTGCAAATGGATCTTTTGCCTCTTCTTCTCTTGGCAAGATCGAAGTGGCCCCTCCAAGCATAGGAGCAAACAAACTAGCTACAAATCCATCAAAAGCAAATGAGAAAATCTGCAGAGCTTTATCCTTTGGATTAAAGGCATACTCGTCTCTTCTCCATTGTAGGCAATTCACGATGGAATGATGTTCAATCATGACCCCTTTTGGTTTACCAGTTGTGCCTGAAGTATAGATTACATATGCCAAGTCAGTTGGTTGGTTCACAACTGTGAGATTAGTTCCATCGACTACATAATTTTGCTCCTCATCTAAATCTAACCTCATCATATTAGCTGATAATCCATTGAACAAATGCGCCTGGGTCAGTAAAAGAATAGCACCGCTATCCTCTAAGACATATTCAATCCGTTCCGTAGGATAAGCTGGATCAATAGGAACATAGGCTGCTCCAGCTTTCAAGATACCCATGATACCGATAATCATTTCTACAGAACGATCTGCCATAATAGCTACTAGTTGATTAGGAACGACCCCTTTATTACGTAGTGTACGAGCTAATTGATTGGCACTTTCATTTAGCTCTTGATAGGTCAATTTCTTCTTGTCCCAGATAAGTGCTACTTGATCCGGTGTTTTTCTTACCTGTTCTTCAAAAAGCTGATGAACCGTTGTATCCTGCTGATAGTCTCTTTCTGTGTTATTAAACTCTTGTAAAAGCTGAGTTTTCTCTGCATTCGTCAGTAGTTCGATAGCAGCTAATCTCACATCAGGATTATCTATGATCGCGTTCATAATCTGAAGGAAATTAGTCGTCAAACGTTTGATTGTTTCCGGACGGTACAATTTGGTGCAGTATTCCACACCAATCATGATTTGGTCTCTTTCTTCTGTAGCGATAAAGGTTAGATCGAATTTAGAGTGCTTCGATTTATTTTCTCCTTCATAGGCAACAAATCGTAGCTCATCTAATTCAATAGCGTCTTCCCCTCTGTTTTGGAGAGTAAACATGGTATCAAACATCGGATTTCTGCTTACATCCCGTTGTAGCTTTAGTTTCTCCACTAGCTCTTCAAATGGATAATCCTGATTCTCATAGGCTCGTAATGCATTTTGTTTTACTTCTAATAAAAATTCTCTAAATGATTTTGATCTAGCTGGTTTATTTCGCATGGCTAATGTATTGACAAACATTCCAACAGTGTTCTCCAAATCAACATGCGATCGCCCTGTAACCGGTGTACCCACAATCAGATCTTCTTGACCCGAATATTTGGAAAGAAGTACATTATATGTCGCTAACAAGACCATATAGAGAGTGGTACCTGTGTCTGTAGCTATCTTGTACAAGCCTTCCATAAGCTCTTTGCCCGTTCCAATTGTGATTAAATCGCCGTCAAAGCTTTGTGTAGTTGGTCTTGGAAAATCTGTAGGTAGATTTAAAACAGGAATTTCATCTGCAAATGTTTGAACCCAATGGTCTTCCTGTTTTTTATACATTTCTGTTTGATACTGTTCATGTTGCCATACAGAAAAATCCTTATACTGAATCGTAAGTTCTGGTAACGTATTTCCTTGATACAATTCCACCAGTTCGCTAATGATGATCCCAGATGATACTCCATCAGAAATAATATGATGTGTATCTACTAGTAACAAATATCGATCCAATCGGGTTTGAACAAGTTTGACCCGAAGCAATGGCGCCTTATTTAACTGGAACGGTTGAATAAATTCATCAATGATTTCTTCCAATTCCTCTTCAACAGCTACCTGATGGTCGACAGTAAAATCAATTACTGCATGGATTTTCTGCACAGGAGAACCATTTACTACCTCGAAGGATGTACGCAAGCTCTCATGACGGTTAATTACATCCCTAAAGGCTGTTTCTAGTTTTACCAGGTCAAGTTTTCCTTCCAGTAGCATGATAGAAGGCATGTTATAACTGATATCTACCCCATCAAACTGGTTGAGAATAAACATTCTGCGTTGTGCTGCTGAAACCGGATAGTAATCTTGCTTTGTAGCAGGTCGAATAGAAATAATTCGCTTCGTGCGCTCGCTCTCCAAGTATTGCGCTATTTCTTCAATCGTTGGTTTTTCAAATAGGACACGTAAAGGAATGTCTATTTGATACTCTTTATGCATGTGAGAAATAACCATCATAGCACGTAAAGAATGACCACCTAATGCGAAAAAGTCGTCCTTACTTCCAACTCGATCAATGCCTAAAACCTGTTGCCATACAGTAGCAAGCTGAGATTCCAATTGTGTTCGAGGGGCTACATAGTCTGTGTTAGAAAGTAACGAATTGTCTGGATCTGGTAACGATCGCTTGTCAATTTTTCCATTGGCTGTTAATGGCATCGCGTAAAGAGAAATAAACGTAGTAGGAATCATCGCTATCGGTAGTTCAGCTGCTAAATGTGCACGTATTTCCGCTATGCTTACCTCTCTATCCGTAACCATATATGCGCAGAGGAATTTTTCCTTCGTTTGATCTTCCTTCGCAATAACGACCACTTCTCTTAGACCATCAAGCTTACGCATTTGTGACTCAATCTCACCAAGTTCGATCCTTACTCCTCTGATCTTCACTTGATGATCTGTTCGACCAAGAAACTCTATATTTCCATCAGGTAACCACTTTGCTAAATCTCCTGACCGATATAGCTTTTCTCCCGGTACAAATGGATTATCAACAAACTTTTCAGCCGTAAGTTCTGGGCGATTTAGATACTCACGAGCAACTCCCGCTCCTCCAATACATAATTCTCCTACGACTCCGATTGGTACCAGCCCTCCAGATTGATCCATGATATACATCGTGGTGTTAGGAAGCGGTTTTCCAATTGGTGCGGTTCCCACTGCATGTAGAAGTTCAAACGGTTGTTCGTAATAACTAGAATCAATGCAAGCTTCTGTAACCCCATAGCTGTTAATGATTCGAATGGATTTTCCAAATTTACCAAGTAGCGCCCTGTAATCATCCATTGAGCAACTATCTGCTCCGATAATTAAGAGTTTCATCTGACTAATATCCAGCTTATGTTCGAAAATGTATTCCATTAGAGGAACAACTAAAGCTGGTGTTGATTCAAATATGGTAATTTGGTATCTGCTTAGCATGTCATAAAGGGAAGCTGGATCAAGTTTTACCTCATTTGGGCAAATCACCAATTGTCCGCCATGAAGTAAAGCTCTGGCAAAATCTCCAGCCGAAACGTCGAAAGAGAAGCTAGCCATCTGCAGTAGCCGAACAGGGAAGGTCTCTAAGTGATACTCCTCTCTCCATGCAAATGCTATGTTGATATAACTCTGATGCTCTATCACGACACCCTTTGGTTTACCAGTTGTCCCAGATGTATAAATAATGTAAGCCATATGATGCTTTTCTGAGACATTCTGTAAATTAGTACCATCACCTTGGTAATATTCATCTTGATCCAAGTACAAGACCTCATGTTCGAATACAAGCTGTTCTGCTAGATTTTGCAAGGTAAGCAACAGCATTGCATTGCTATCCTCGAGCATAAATTCCTTACGATCTTGCGGATAATCCATGTCAATCGGCACATAGGCTCCACCTGCTTTTAATACGGCCAACATACTTACAACCATATGCAGAGAGCGATCTATGATAATGCCTACGGTACGTTCAGGCTGAACTCCCTTATGTCGAAGTATTCGTGCTAGCTGATTGGATTTCGTATTTAACTCCTGATAAGTAAGCTGTTCATGTTCACTAATAACCGCAATATTGTTAGGGGTTTTCTCCACTTGTTCCTCGAATAACTGGTGGAACATTTTATTCATTGGATAAGACGTTTTCGTTGCATTAAAGTCATACAAAATTTGATTTTTCTCTGACTCTGACAAGACGCTAATCTCTGAAAGCTTTTTATCTGGATTTGCTACGATAGACTGTAAAATTTGAGAATAATGGATAGCCCAACGTTTGATGGTTTCTTTGCTAAATAATTTGGTGCAATAGCTAAATTGGAGTTGAATCTCATCTTGCTTTTCAAAAGCATCCAACGAGATATCAAATTTGGCTATTTGCCCTTTTATTTCGTAAGGGATATAGTGAAGGCCATCTATCTCAAATCCGGTTGAATCGGTTTTTCCCAAGCTAAACATAGTGTCAAATAACGGATTTCTACTTAAATCACGTCGAATTTGTAGCTTTTCTACAAGATTTTCAAACGGGTAATCCTGATTTTGGAAAGCCTCTAGTGCATTATTTTTCACTTCAGCTACAAATTCACGGAATGTTAGCTCACTTAATGGTCTATTTTTCAATGCTAGTGTATTTACAAACATACCAACGATATTTTCTACATCTGCGTGTGATCTGCCAGCAATCGGAGTACCAATCACAATCTCTTCCTGACCAGTGTATTTGGACAATAGCAGATTGTATGCTGCCAACAAAAGCATATACAAGGTTGCTCCTGTCTCGTTAGATAGACTCAGCAGGTCAGCCATTAGCTGTTTTCCAGTTCCAAAAATGATATGGTCACCTTCAAAACTTTGCACAGAAGGTCTTGGGAAGTCAGTTTGCAGATTTAGAATTGGTAATTCGCCTGCGAATGTATTGAGCCAAAATTCTTCTTGCTTTTGAATCACTTCAGATTGGAACAGCTCATTTTGCCATACAGCAAAATCTTTATACTGGATGTTACATTCAGGCAGATTTTGCTCATTATACAATTGGGCAAATTCTTTGATGATAATCTGCATAGATACACCGTCAGAAATGATATGATGCATATCCATTAAGAAGAGATGACGATTTTCTGATAGGGTAACAAGGCGTATTCTAAATAATGGAGCTATTTCCAAATCAAATGGTTGAATAAATTCATCCACGATTTGTTCGACTTGATCCTCTGACGCCTCTTGATAAGTAACAGCAAAATTCACAGTATCATGGATCATCTGAATAGGATCACCATTGACCGTTTTAAAAGATGTCCGCAGTGCCTCATGTCGGTTGACCAAACCTTGCATTGCATAGTCAAAACGGTTGTAATCCAAGTTGCCCTCAATGAACATCACACCTGGAACATTATAACTGATACCTGTCCCTTCAAATTGATGAAGGATATACATCCGTTTTTGTGCTGAAGAAACCGGATAAAAATCAGTTTTGACAGCTTGTTGAATGGCTACGTACTTCCCTTTTTCTAAGCCCGAAATATAGGATGCTAGAGCAAAGATTGTCGGCGATTCAAAAAGGATTTTTAACGGTAATTCAACATGGAACACCTTATGCACGGAGGAAATTACGGTCATTGCCTTTAAAGAATGTCCTCCCAATTCAAAGAAATTGTCCTTAACACCTATCTTGGAGATACCTAATACACTTTTCCAAATATCAACCAATTGTTCTTCGATTTGATTGCTCGGTGCTACATATTCTGTGCCTGCAATCAGTTCTCCATCTGGTTTTGGTAATGCTCTACGATCTACTTTTCCATTTGGTGTAAGTGGCATTTTCTCCAGTTGGACAAAGAAGGTAGGTACCATATAGGAAGGAAGCTCCTCCGCTAGCTGTTCACGCAATTCTGGTATAAGAGTAGCATTCTCTGATACGTAATACGCACATAATGCTTTTTGACCACCCTTGTCCTCCACTACCGTTATGACAGATTCCTTTACCTTGTCTTGTCTAGCAAGGACAGATTCAATCTCACCGATTTCGATCCGGAATCCTCTAATTTTTACCTGTTGGTCAATTCGTCCTAAATATTCAATAGTTCCATTAGGCAACCATCTGGCCAAATCACCTGTACGGTACATTTGCTCTCCTGGAACAAATGGGTTAGACACGAATTTTTCTGCAGTTAGCTCAGGTTTGTTAATGTACCCTCTAGCAACCCCTTCTCCGCCAACACATAGCTCTCCTGGAACCCCGATTGGTTGCAAGTGATTACATTGATCAAGGATATAAGCGGTTGAGTTACTAATGGGTTTACCAATCGGTATGTTATCAATGAATTCCTCATCAATTCTAAAGCATGTAGAGAAGGTAGTGTTCTCAGTTGGTCCATAGCCATTCCAAATTACTAGATTTGGATTTGTTTGTTTTACCTTGTTAATGTGTTTAGGCGATAGGACATCTCCACCGACAATTAAGTTGGTAAGGCTAGCAAACATACTCTCATTGTCTTGCGATAATTGATTAAATAATGGTGATGTTAGCCACATCGTTGTAATTTGGTTTGCTTGTAAGAAGCTACCTAATAACTCTGAATCCAACAAGATATTCTTATTGACGAGGTATAAACGTGCCCCATGTAGCAATGCACCAAAAATTTCAAATGTCATTGCATCAAAGCCAATTGCACCTGTTTGAATCATTCGATCTTCTGGTGTTACCTGAACATAATTGGTATTTATTACCAACCGGACCACATTTCGATGTTCAACCATTACACCTTTTGGTTTACCAGTCGAACCAGACGTGTACATGATATAAGCTATATCATTCGGATCAGTAATACTTGGAAGATTTGTAACATCACCTTGATTCAAGCTTTCATCATCTAGTAAAATGATGTCCACTTCTTCCACTAGTAGGGAAGTCAGATGACGTAACGAAAGAACAATGTTAACTTCGCAATCTTCTATCATGTAAGAGAGGCGTTCGGAAGGATACTCAGGATCAATTCCTAGATAGGCTCCTCCTGCTTTAAGAATCCCCATTATTCCTACAATCATTTCATGTGTGCGATCAGCTAAAAGACCGACAACATGATTTGACTCTACACCCTTTTGACGAAGTATCCATGCGACTTGATTTGCTCTATTATTTAACTCCCGATACGTTAATGTATTCCCTTCTGATACAACTGCTATATGATCTGGATTCTTTTCTACTTGCTCCTCGAACCATTGGTGAATGGCTAATATTCTTGGATAATCTGTTGATGTTTCATTAAATTCAGCGACAATTTGTTGCCTTTCTGCTTCAGATAACAAACTGATCTCTGATAAAGCTATATCCGGTTGTTTCGCAATAATATCGATGATTTGTAAGAAATGACCTGCCATTCTTTCTATACTTTCCTTCTTAAACAACCTCGTACTATATACGAGAGAGAATTGTAGGCCTGATTGTTCTTCATTTGCTTCTAACGTCAAATCAAACTTTGAATAGCCCCTTTGTGCAACATGAGGTGTGATCTGTAGATCATCTAGTACAAAAGATTTTTTCTCCATATTTTGCAAAATAAACATGATGTCAAACAAAGGATTTCTACCTAAGTCCCTTTGAATTTCTAATGTTTCGACGAGTAATTCAAACGGATAATCCTGGTTTTCATAGGCTTCCAAAGTATTTTGTTGTACTTCTGCCAAAAACGCTTTGAAAGACTTCATACCACTTGGATTGTTTTTCAACGCTAACGTATTTACAAACATTCCCATTACTTTTTCTACATCAGGATGTGCTCTACCAGCAATAGGTGACCCGATCACAAGCTCTTCTTGACCAGAGTATTTGGATAGTAGCACATTAAAAGCAGCCAGTAGTACCATATACAACGTTGTTGAAGTTTCATTGGCAAGCTTGTATAAGTCCTCCATGACTTGCTTTCCGGTATGAAAAACAACTTGGTCCCCATCAAAGCTTTGCACAGTCGGTCTTGAATGATCTGTTGGTAAATTGAGAACAGGGATTTCTCCTGCAAATGTGTTTGTCCAGTAGGATTCCTGTTTGTTGAAAGCATCTGATGCGAATCGTTCATTTTGCCAGACAGCAAAGTCCTTATATTGAATGCGAAGTTCAGGCAGGCTTTCACCACGATATAGCTTCGCAAATTCCTCAAATAAGATTCCTGCTGATACACCATCTGAGACAATATGGTGCATATCCATCAAGAAAAGATGTCTTTCTTCCTCTATTTTGATGAGTCCAACACGTAATAGAGGGGCTACTTCAAGATCAAAATTTTGAATGAACTCATGAACAAGTTGATCTACTTGGTCTATCGATGCTTCTTTATATAAAATTTCAAGTTCAACTGACTGATGTACACGTTGCACTGGTTCTCCATTTATAGAATGGAACGAGGTTCTTAATGCTTCATGTCGGTTTATTACTTGTTGTAGTGCATCTTCAAAGCGTGGATAGTCTAGCTTGCCATCCATGTATAGTGCACTTGGCATGTTATAAATAGTTCCTGCTCCATCAAACTGACGAAGGATATACATCCTTTTTTGTGCGGACGAAACTGGATAATGCTCTTTAGGCGATACAGGTTGAATAGAGACATATTTGCTTTTTGTAGCCTGGTCAATGAATGTAGCTAATTCTGCAATTGTAGATTTTTCGAATAACAACTTCAGAGGTAATTCAACACCACACTCCTTATGCACGTGAGACATCACCGTCATGGCTCTCAAAGAATGACCACCTAAATCAAAGAAATTATCATTCACGCCAATCTTCTTATGTCCAAGCACATTCTCCCAAATCTCGACTAGTTTAGCTTCAGTTGCATTTTTAGCCGCTACATATACCGTTCCTAGAACCGGATCGCCTTCTGGCTTTGGCAATCCCTTACGATCAATTTTTCCATTTGGTGTTGTAGGGAAAGCTTCTAGCTGCACAAAGTATGTTGGAACCATGTATTCAGGTAATTCTTTCGCTAGATGTGCTCTCAGTTCAGGTAATATGACTTCTTCTTCTGCCGTAAAGTAGGCGGTTAGTAGCTGCTGTTGGGTTGTATCCTCCGAAACCACAATAACTACCTCATTGATCTTATCAAATGTTAGAGTAGCATTTTCGATCTCACCAATCTCGATTCGATAGCCCCTAATTTTGACCTGTTCATCAACGCGACCAATATACTCAATCGTGCCATCTGGTAACCATTTAGCATAATCACCCGTTTTATACATGCGTTCACCTAGTACAAACGGATTGGGAACAAATTTCTCTTCTGTAAGCTCTGGTCGATGTAAATAACCTCTCGCTAAGCCTTGACCACCAATGCACAGTTCACCAATTACTCCAACGGGTTGTAACAGATGATTGCTGTCAAGGATATACACCGCTACATTTGCTATAGGACGACCGATTGTGATCGTTTCCCCTACCTTCATTGAGCGCTTAACCGTTGTGAGAACACTATTCTCAGTTGGACCGTATTCATTATTAATTTCAATAGCAGGATTTTTTTGTTTGACCTTTTGTACAAGCTGAGGAGTTATTTTTTCTCCCCCTAGTGATACGTTACGCAACTGATGGAAATCCTCAGCTGTTGAGCAATCAAGAATTGCATGAAACAAGCTAGGTACGCCATGATAATGCGTGATACTTTCAGCCGTAATTACATTTCTAAGAGCAAATGGGTCTTTAGCCTCTTCTTCTCTAGGCAAGACAGAAATCGCTCCTCCCATCATTGGAGAGAATAGACTAGCGACGAATCCGTCAAAGGCAAATGAGAAAATTTGCAGAACCTTATCGTTAGGGGAAAAACCGTATTCCTCTTTTCGATACTGCAAGCAATTGATAATAGACTGGTGTTCTATCATGACTCCTTTTGGTTTGCCTGTTGTACCGGATGTGTAAATGATATAAGCAAGGTCAGATGCTTGATTTACATTTGAGAGGTTTTTACCATCTCCTACATAAATTTGTTCATTCTGAAGATCTATCCATTCAATTTCAGTTGTGATTTGTTTGGTCAGGTGTGTTTGAGTAAGCAGTATAGTAGCACCACTATCCTCAAGCAAATATTGAATACGCTCTTGTGGATAAGCCGGATCAATTGGTAAATAAGCTGCCCCTGATTTTAAAACCCCATAAATCCCTACAATCATTTCAAATGATCGTTCGGCCATAATCCCCACAATTTGTTCTGATTGTACTCCCATATTTCGCAAAAACACAGCTAGTTGGTTAGCTCTCTCATTTAACTGGCGATAAGTCAATGTTTGACCTGCATAACTGAGTGCTATATGGTCAGGTGTTTTTTCTACCTGTTCTTCAAAAAAGCTATGAATTGTTCCCATCGAATATGGAACGTGATTATTATTGAAATCAACAAGTATCTGTTGTCTTTCTTCTAAAGTGAGCATATTGATTTCTGATAAAGCGACCTCTGGATTCTCGGTTACTGCTCGTACAATTTGTAAGAAATGAGACGCCATTTGTTCAATGGTTTCCTTCTTAAAGAGCTTAGAGCAGTATTCGAGGCAGAATACAATCTCCATATTCTCTTCTGTTGCTTCTAAAGTGAGATCGAATTTTGCTTGTTTAACCTCTGTAATATATGGATGAAATGTTAAGTTTTCAATCTCAAAGACTTTCTTGTCCGTATTTTGTAAAATGAAAATCGTGTCAAATAATGGGTTTCGACTCAGGTCACGGTGTACATCCAATTTTTCAACAAGCACTTCAAATGGGTAATCCTGATTTTCATAGGCCTGTAACGTATTTTGTTTTACTTCCTCGATAAACTCTTTAAACGTCTTTGTTCCAACAGGATAATTTCGTAGGGCCAGTGTATTCACGAACATTCCCATAATTTGATCGACATCTGCGTGAGTTCTGCCAGCGATTGGTGTACCCACAATAATGTCTTCTTGTCCCGAATATTTAGAAAGGAAAATATTATAGGTTGCTAATAAAACCATGTACAGAGTTGTCCCAGTCTCATGTGCAATTCGATATAACTCCTGCATCAAGTTAGTTCCTGTGCCAAAAATAAATCGGTCTCCCTCAAAGCTCTTCGTCAGTGGACGCGGGAAATCAGTCGACAGATTTAGAAGAGGGACTTCTTCTGCAAATGCAGTAAGCCAATACGTCTCCTGCTTATTTAATATACCTGTATCAAACCATTCATTCTGCCATGTAGCAAAATCTTTATACTGTAAACGAAGTTCAGACAATTCCTTCCCTTGATACAGTTGAACAAATTCCTTGATAAAAATTCCTAATGAAACACCATCCGCTATGATATGATGCATATCCACTAAGAAGAGATGACGCTCCTCTGTTATTTTTACAACTCCAACACGTAAAAGTGGTGCAAGCGAAAGGTCGAATGGCTGAATAAAATTTGTGATAAGCGTATCGATTTGATCTTCTGTTGACGTCGAGTATGAAATGGAAAAATCAATCTCTTCATGTATACGTTGCACAATTTCTCCATTGATCGAGTGGAAAGAAGTTCGTAACGATTCATGGCGTTGAACCAGTGCTTTCATTGCTAGCTCAAATCGTTGAACATCCAATTTCCCATCAATATACATCACACCCGGCATATTATAGCCAAGATCAGCTCCGGCTAACTGACGCAGAATATACATTCTCTTTTGAGCTGAAGATACAGGATAATACTCTTGTAGTTGAGCGGGGTGAATATCCGAATAATTGCCTTTCTCAGCATGTGTAATGTATTGAGCTAATTTAGCAATTGTTGGATTTTCAAAAATCATTTTAAACGGTACCTCTACTTGAAATACCTTGTTTAACTTAGAAATCATGTTCATCGCTTTTAATGAATGTCCGCCTAATTCAAAGAAGTTATCTTCCACCCCAATTTTGTGTACAGAGAGAACCTCATTCCAAATGTCACTTACTTTCATTTCAATCTGATTTCTAGGAGCTACATATTCTACCCCTGTAACAATAGTTCCCGTAGGCTTCGGAAGAGCTTTACGATCCACCTTTCCATTCGGTGTAAGTGGAATTTTATCCATCCGAACAAAGTAAGCAGGAATCATATAAGTTGGCAGCACACTACCTACGTGCTCTCGCAACTCGGATACCGTGATTTCTTGTTCAGATACAAAGTAAGCATACAGCGAGTGAGACTGTTCTTCTTGCTCAGCAATAACAACTGCCTCTTTAATTGACTTATGCTGTATGATCTGCTTTTCAATCTCACCTAGCTCAATGCGATATCCGGCAATTTTTACTTGATGATCTGCTCTTCCTAAAAATTCTACATTTCCATTTAAGAAATATCTCGCTAAATCACCTGTTCGATACATGCTCGTGCCCGAGATAAATGGATTTGAGACAAATTTTTCATCTGTTAAACTAGGTTGGTTCAGATATCCCTTAGATACACCTTCACCACTAATGCATAGCTCTCCGACAATGCCAGGTGGGACTAACTGGCCTCTTGCATCAAGAACATATACCTGCGTATTAGCGATTGGCTTACCAATAAAAGGTCGATTGGCAAATTCATTACTATTATCTGTAGTCAATAAATGTGTGATGCATCCAATGGTCGTCTCTGTTGGACCATAGTGGTTCATGACCTGCGCAGCAGGATACTTAGCAAAATACGTCATCACATCAGTCACTCGAATTGGTTCCCCACCCATTACAATTAAACGGAGGGAATCGCAATGATTTGTCATCATGAATGACTCACTTTGAACAATTACACTAAAAAGGGAAGGAGTCATTTTAAGATAAGTGATCTGATTTTCACTCATATACGCTAGTAAACGCTCAGTATTGATATACTCATCTTTTGTCAGTACATGTAATTGGCTACCTGACAAAATAGCTGAGAAAATCCCTGTATAGCCTAAGTCAAATGCGTAGGACGACACGAGCACTGTTCTATCTTCAAATGTTACATTAGCTTGACGCGAAAATGCAGAAACGTAATTTATTACATTTCGATGAGCAATTTGAACTCCTTTTGGCATCCCTGTCGTACCTGATGTATATATCACATAAGCAAGATTCTCTGAGTCCACCTTCGTTGCTTTAGGCAATTGCAAATCTTGATTTATCATTTCTCTATCCAACGAAAGCGTACTTACTGATGTTGGAAGAGTATTTGACAAATCACTCAAAGTGACAACAACATCTACGTCACTGTCTTCTAACATATAACTAATCCGCTCTTGTGGAGCATCGGGATCGATTGGTAGGTAAGCTCCACCTGCCCTCCATATCCCCATGATTCCAACCATCATTTCTAACGATGGAGGAGTCATGATTCCCACGATCTTATTCGCACCTACGCCCCTCTCTTGCAACAGAGCTGCAACATGGTTTGCTTTTTCATGTAGATCCTGATAAGTCAGTTTTTCTTCTCCGAACACGACTGCATGTTGTAAGGGATATTTCATTACGCATGATTCAAACAAGTCATACATTGTGACATCATGAGGAATATCTGCTTCTACCCCAGTTGTTCTTGTAATGAGTTCAGCTTGCTCTTCTTGAGTTAATAATGGAATTTCGGCAAGCTTTTGCTCCACATTTTCAACAAAAGCACGTATGATCATTTGGAAATGCTTGACGAATTGCTCAATGGTTTCACGCTTAAATAGGGCTGTGCTGTACTGTAATTTACAACGAATTTCGCCGTCTACCTCGGAAGCAAAGAGCGTCATATCTACTTTCGAAATGGAATGGACAAAGTCATATGGTGTTATTCTCAACTGATCTAGCTCAAATGTGGTTTGATCCATGTTTTGTAGCACGAGCATCGTATCAAATAATGGATTCCGACTAAAATCACGAAGTAAATCTAATTTATCTACCAAAGCTTCAAATGGATAATCTTGATGTTCGAATGCACCTAATGTCATTTGCTTCACTTCAGCAATGAACTCACCTAATGTCTTACTTGCCTCAGGATAGGTTCGCATCGCTAGCGTATTAATAAAGCTTCCCATAATGCGTTCAACATCAGCATGCCTTCTTCCAGCAATGGGAGAACCAATAATAATTTCTTCCTGTCCAGCATACTTTGATAAAAGAACACTATAAGCCGATAACAATACCATATACAGGGTAGCCCCTGATTTCGTTGTTACATCATAGAGTCCAGAAGTTAACTGTTTTGGAATGACAAAGTCAACTCCATCCCCTTCAAAACTCTGAGTAACTGGTCTACGTGAATCTGTAGGTAGCTGAAGTACCGGTATTTCACCTTTTAATGTGTTGATCCAGTAGTTTTCTTGCTTTTCAAATATCTCTGATTGGAACAGCTCGTTTTGCCAAACTGCAAAATCCTTATACTGGATGCGTAGCTCAGGCAAGCTCTCACCATGATAGAGCTTCATAAACTCTTCGACAAACACAGAGATAGATACTCCATCAGAAATGATATGGTGTATATCCAAAAGGAAGAGATGCTTCTGCTCTTCTAATGCAACCAAACCAACTCGAAGCAATGGTGCAATAGATAAATCAAATGGTTTAATAAAATCGGTAACAATCTGCTCGATTTGATCTTCCTTGGAATTCATCCGAATCATTTCTACTTGAACAGATTGATGTACCTTTTGTACCGGTTCACCATCTATTGAATGGAAAGAAGTCTGTAAGGCTTCATGTCGAGTTACTATACTTTTCATTGCATCTTCAAAGCGCTGTGTGTCTAAATTTCCCTCAATGATTAGAGCACCTGGCATATTATAGCTAACGCTATCCTCATTGAGTTGGTGAAGGATATACATCCTCTTTTGAGCTGAAGAGACTGGATAGTACTCTTGAGGTGCTACTGGTTCGATTGCCGAGTACATTCCGTTTTCTGTGTTAGCAATAAAATGAGAAATGGCCGCAATTGTAGGTGTGTCAAATAATACCTTTAAGGGTAAATCAACATTGAATGCCTTAGATATTTGAGAAATAACCGTCATTGCCTTTAGAGAATGGCCACCTAATTCAAAAAAATTATCTAAGACACTAACTTCATTTACGTTTAATACGCCCTTCCAAATCGTAGCCAGTTGGTCTTCAATGAGGGTACGTGGTGCTACAAATTCAACACCTGTACGAATGGAGCCATCAGGTTTTGGCAATTTTTTTCTCTCTACTTTACCATTGGATGTCAAAGGGATTTCTTCCAGACGGATAAAGTAGGATGGGATCATATAAGACGGCAAAGTACTCCCTACATGTTCACGGAGTTCAGATACAGGTAAGTCAGAATCAGAAACAATGTACGCATATAGTACATTTTGCGAGGATTCATCTTTCTCGACAATAACGACAGCTTCTTTAATCATTTCATGCTGTACTAATTTTGCTTCTATTTCTCCCATCTCAATGCGATGACCCCGTATTTTTACCTGATGATCTGTCCTTCCCATATATTCCATATTTCCATCTGGCAACCATCTCGCAAGGTCACCTGTTCGATACATTCTTTCCCCAGGTCTAAAGGGGTTTTCTATAAATTTTTCCGCGGTTAGCTCAGGTCGATTTAAATAGCCTCTGGCAACTCCATCCCCGGCAATGTACATTTCTCCAATAGAGCCAATTGGCACTGGCTGCAAGGCTGTGTCTAATAGATAGATATTTACATTGTCGGCGGGTACACCAATTGGTACAGAGTTTTGTGAAGTATTATTCGGATCAAATACATAGAGCATGCAGCCTACTACTGTTTCCGTAGGTCCATATTCATTCAAAATTTGGACATTCCCACCAAAATTACGATCTATTTTGCTAGCGAGCTGCGTATGTAAGCTTTCGCCGCCAACAATAAATCTTCTAATATTACTATTCGTGCCATCGAATTCTTCGATTAGTTTTAGATGTGTAGGGGTTAGTTTAATAATTCCAACTTTATTATCTGTAAGGATGTCCTGAATAACCTGTACCTTGTCTTCCCCTCTATAAATATAGATCGTATTCCCAGAAACAAGAGGGGTAAATATAGACGTGACAGTCAAATCAAACGAAATGGACGAATAAAGTGGGAAATGAACGGTCTCATTTTGTACATACACTTTTCTAGCCCACCAAATATAATTGACAAGCCCCTGATGAGTGATCATAGCTCCCTTCGGATTTCCAGTGGAACCTGAGGTATAGATGATATAAGCTAGATCATTCATGCTGCTTTCATTTATTAGATTAGCGGCGCTTCCCTGATATAGCTCTTGATTATCTAGGAATAGAATCTCTATATTACCATCAAGTTTATCGGAAAACTTTTGCTGCGTTAGCAAAATAGTTGTTTGACTATCCTCTAGTAAATACTGAATTCGATCTTCTGGATAATCAGGATCAATCGGTAAATAGGTAGCTCCAGATTTTAAAATGGCGAGAATCCCTACAACCAATTCCAAGGAATGCTCTGTCATAATGGAAACAACGCTATCAGCAGTAACTCCTTTCTCTCTTAAAAAATGTGCTAGTTGATTAGAGCTTTCGTTTAATTCCTGATAAGTGAGTTGTTTTTCTAGGCATACTGCTGCTACTTGGTGTGGTGTTTTGGCTGCCTGCTCTTCAAATAACTCATAGATAGTTTTGGTTCTTGGATAGTCAGAAGCCGTGTTATTATACTCTACTACTAGCTGTTGTTTTTCCTGCTCCGTCAGGATTGGAATATCCTTTAGTAATACATCAGAGTGGTTAATCACCTGTGCAACAATATTTTTGAGATGATCTTGCATTCTAGTAACAAAAACTGAATCATAAACCTTAGCATTATAGCTAAATTTAATCATCATTTCGTTCCACGGTGCTACTGCAACCACTACGTTTAAATCATAGGTAGTTTGCTCTTCTCCATTATCTATACGTATACGAAAACCCAAAGCTTCCTCTAGAGAATCCATGTTGTTGTCTGGATAATTTTCGAACGTGACAAGATGGTCAATGAGCTCCTGTTTTACCAATGATTGACTTTGAATTTCATATAAAGGTGCATAGTCATATTTTGTAGATTGAATCGAATTTTCTCGGGCTCTTTTTATTACGTCATCAATAGACAGTAAGCCATTGCAATGTAAGCGAGTGGGAATGGTATTGATGAACAACCCTACCATATTTTCAATTCCTTGTATTTCTGGAGGTCTACCTGAGACAACTGATCCAAATACAACATCGTCCGTATTTTTATATTTACTTACCAAAATGCTCCAAAGCGCATGGAATACATTACTTAACGTGGCCTGATTACGGTTCGCGATCTGTTGGAGATTTTTTGTTGTGTCCTGATCTAACGTAAAGAGGATCTCCTTAAGTTCATAGCTTTCCTTCCCAGTCTGCTTCTTGTCTTTGGGGAATTCAGAATGCAGTTCATAGCTGTCTAAATAATTTTTCCAATATTTCAATGCTTCTTCTCTATTTTGTTTCTCCAACCATTTTATATATTCGCTATATGGCTTAGTTACTTCGCGTGGAATTGATTTATTTGCTTTTAAGGCAGCATAATAACCGAGAAGCTTATGAATAAGAATCCCGAGTCCCCAACCATCGATGATGATATGATGAAGAGCCCAAACAAATTGATAGGTTTGATCATTGGTTTGGAAGATAGCAGCTCTCATTAGCACATCTTTAGTTAGATCAAAGCCTTGTTCTTTCCCACTGTTTTTATAAGTTTCAATATATTTCTTTTGTTCATCGTCAGAAAAACGCGTGATATCCTCAAAGTATACCTGCATTCTTCTCTCTTTAAACACAACTTGTCTAGCACGTTGTAAATTTTGGTAAACAAATGCTGTACGGAGAACCTCGTAGTTTTCGATCAGTGTATTCATACTCTGCTCAAACAATGGAAGATCAAAATCGCCATGAATAGTAGCGGTCATCTGGAGATAGTAGGCACTCGTCTGCTCATCCTTAATAGAATGAAATAACATACCTTCTTGCAATGGAGTTAAGGGATAAACTTTGGCAATATTATCTTGTTTTTTCATTTTTGCACCTCAGCTACGTGATATGAAAAGAGAAAAATGTTGTTCCTCCAACGAAATCATTACGTGCGATCCTCTATTGGAGGAACATTAAATGAATCGTGCGTTAAATTAGCTCAAGTATGTTTTCTAAATCCTCAAACGAAAGATCATCATCACCCAAATCGCTCGGGGTTAATTCTGCTCCTTCTTTGGACATGCAATGTTCAATAACTAGCAACAAGTGTTTTTTATATGTCTCTGCTAGTGTTGCAATTGTCTCTTCTTTGTATTGAAGGCTATTGTAGCCAATACTAATTTGCAATTTTCGTCCTTCAACAACAGATGAAATATCTAACAAAAATGGTCTTTCAGAATCTGGACTGAATAAATTTCCTGTATTTGTTTGCGAAAGTGTGAATACACCGGTTTTTACATCAGAATCAAATTGCCCTAAATAATTAAAGCTTACTTCCGGTTGTAGACCAAACGATAGGGAAGGCCGCAACTCTTTAATCGTTAGATAACGCAGGATGTCATATCCGATCCCTTTATTTGGTATATGTCGTAAGTTTTCTTTAACTTGCTTGATTTGAAGGGAAATATCTTCTGAATTGTCCAGATCTAATACAACAGGGTATTGTGAGGTAAACCAGCCCACTGTTCTAGAAATATTCATATCATTCATAATATCTTCGCGTCCGTGTCCCTCTAGGTTAATAATCAATTGATTGGTTTTAGCCCAGTCTTTAAAGGCTAGTCCTACCGCTGTCAATAAAATATCATTAACCTCAGTGTGATACGAATGATTTACATTTCTTAATAGATTTTCAGTTTGTTCGATTGTAAGCTCTGTTTTTAAAATGCGAGTGTTCTTTTGTTGATTTTCTGCTTCTTCAAAATCTCTTGGGAGCATCATAACTCTTGCTGTCTTCTCTAGCTTCTCCCAATATTCAATCTCTTTGATGCTTGATTCACTATTGGCATACTTTTGCATCTGAATAGACCAGTCTTTAAATGAATCTGTTTTATCCGGTAACGTAATTTCCTGATTTGAAAGGGCTTGAGAATAAGCGGTAGAGAAGTCTTCGAATAAAATTCTCCATGATACACCGTCAATTACTAAATGATGAATAGCAATTAACAAATAATCCCCTTTGCTTGTTTGAAAAATCGCTAGTTTCACCAATGGACCTTCTGCAAGGTCGATACTACTTTGGATGTCATTTGATAATTCTAAAATTTTATCCTCTAGGTTGACTTCTTCTTTCAAGTCAAATTTGTAAAGATCAAATAATGTATTCTCAATGCCTCGATTCCATTGAATGATTTTGTCATCTTTACGTCTGTACACCATACGCAAAGCATCATGATGTTCTATTATTTTTTGGAATGCGAGAGCTACTGCCTCTTCGTCAAAGCCATTTTCTCCATGTAGCATGACTGCTTGATTCCATTGATGCATATCAGTAAATTGGCTTGTGAAGAACCAGCTCTGGATAGGTGTAAGCTCTATTTCACCTTCTACAACACCTTGATTACTCATTTTATTGCTAGGTGTTACGTAAGGAATAACGTGCTCAATGGCTGGATTTTGGAATAAATCTTTCATTTCCAATTTCCATCCAGCAGTAGTAAGACGTGTCAGTACTTGAATCGCCTTAATTGAGTCTCCACCTAATTCAAAAAAATTATCTCTTATTCCGATTTTCTCTATACCTAAAACGTCTTGCCAAATCTCTGTTACCAATTGCTCTAAATCGTTTCGAGGAGCGTCATATTCTTTTCCTGTATTTTGATTTTTATCTGGTTCTGGCAATGCTTTACGATCAATCTTATCGTTTGGTGTTAACGGCATTATATCCAGCTGTACAAAATAGGATGGAATCATATAATTTGGTAATTCATCTGTTAGGTACCCTCTTATCTCTGCTACAGACAATGCTTCTTCTGAGACCAGGTAAGCACATAAATAAGAGTGACCTTGCTCATCCTCACGTGCCAATACAGCTGCTTCATTGATCTGATGATGTTGTAATAGAAGACTTTCGATTTCACCAAGCTCTACTCGATGACCACGTATTTTCACCTGATGATCAGCTCTACCAAGATACTCGATGGTACCGTCAGGAAGCCATCGTGCTAGATCCCCTGTTTTATACATCTTTTGACCAGGAATGAAGGGATTTTCCACAAATTTCTCAGCGGATAGTTCCGGTCGATTCAAATACCCTCTGGCTAAACCTACACCTGCTACACACAATTCACCTACTTCACCAATGCCCTGTAGCTGGTGGCGCTGATCTAGAATATAGACCTGTGCATTTTGAATAGGAACACCTATAGGGACTGACTGAGATATGCTTTGTTCTACTGATGCCTTCCAGTACGTCGCACAAATAGAGGTTTCAGTCGGACCATATCCATTGATATAGGTCACCTTGTCTTTCCATTTATTGACCAATCCAACTGATGTAGCAGAACCTGCAGTAATAAGAATTCGTAACGTAGAAAGATGTTCTGGTTCCAGATGAATGACATACGTGGGTGGTAAAGTAAGAACTGTAATCCTTTGTTGATTCATATATTCCTCGAATTTCACGAAATCGTTAATGGTGTCTCTTGAAATAATATCGAGCCTTGCCCCAGTTAATAAAGCCATGAACATTTCCCAAACGGAGGCATCAAATGATTGGCTAGCAAACTGGCCGATATGATCTTCTTCACTCACACCAAACTTATCTTCAAAGAACGTTTTTAGGTTTGCTATTCCAGTATGCTCTAACATCACTCCTTTTGGTCTTCCAGTTGTACCAGAGGTATAAATCACATAGGCTAAATCGGCTGGTTGGCTGATAGAAATAAGATTTGTAGTAGCAATGGTAGCCGGAAGCTCAGTAGACACATTGATGAATTCTGCGTCCGAATCTACACTGTTCATCAAATGAGACTGCACAAGTACCCATCTAGTCTGGCTATCTTCTATCATGTACCGTATCCGATCTTCCGGATATTCTGGGTCTATCGGTAAGAAGGCTGCTCCTGATTTTAAAATCGCTAACGTACCTATCACCATGTCTAGCGATCGTTCTACCATGATGCCCACTAATTGATTTGGTTGTACGCCCTTTTCGCGGAGTAGCCTAGCAAGTTGATTCGCTTTAGCATTTAATTCCTGATACGTCAATTGGGACTGTTCATATACAACAGCTATTTCATGCGGATGGTTTTCTACTTGTTCTTCAAACAATTGATGGATGGTTTGATCTGATGAGAATTCGGCTGTATTGTCATTAAATCGTACTAACAACAATTGTTTTTCCGTTTCTGTTAGCATATCAATCTCAGACAATGTAACTTCTGTGTTGGCAATAATTGTACGTATGATTTTCAGAAAATGACCTGCAATTCTCTCAATGGTCGCTCGTGTGAACAGCTTGGTGCCATATTCAATACGGAATAAAATTTCTTCCTGTCCTTCAGTCATATGAAACGCCATATCAAATTTTGATACACCCAGGCTATCCCCTTGTTCATATGGGCGCATCACAAGCTGATCAAAGTCTCTGGATTCTACATCACCATTTTGAAGAATAAACATAGTGTCAAAAAGTGGATTTCTACTTGGGTCTCTTTCCAATTGTAGTTTCTCTACAAGCTCTTCAAATGGATAATCCTGATTTTCATAAGCCTGTAGGGCATTCTGTTTTACTTCTTTAAGGAAGTCCTTAAATGTTATATTCCCTACTGGTTTATTTCTCATAGCTAGTGTATTAACAAACATTCCAACTACATTTTCTAAATCAGCATGTGACCTTCCCGCAATAGGAGCACCAACAATAATATCTTCTTGATCAGAATACTTGGAAAGTAGAACATTATACGCTGCTAACAAAACCATATAACGTGTTGTACCCGCTTCAACAGCTACCCTTTGTAGACCATCAAATATCTCTTTTCCTGTTCTCATCATGAACTGATCGCCATCGAAGCTTTGTACAGCTGGTCTAGGATAGTCAGTCGGTAGGTTCGCTACAGGAATCTCACCAGTAAACAGGTTCAACCAATACTCTTCTTGTTTTTTTATAGCATCTGTTAGGAACATTTCATTTTGCCATGCAGAGAAGTCCTTATACGAAATAGGCAGTTGAGGCAGCTTTTTGCCCTCATAAATGTCTGCAACTTCTTTGAGAATAATTCCAATTGATGTGCCATCTGAAGCGATATGATGAACATCAAAAAGGAAAACATGTCGCTCCTCTTCTAGTTTTACCAGACTGCTTCTGCATAGTGGAGACACAGCAAGATCAAATGGCCTTACAAACGAATGGAAAATCTCGTTCAATCCCTGTTCTTGGGCTTGCATATATCCCATATCAAATTCCACATTTTCCTGAATGCTCTGAACGATTTGTTCTTGTACCACACGATAACTCGTTCTCAAGCTCTCATGTCGGTTAATCACTTCTTGCAATGCTTGTTTGAAACGATCCTTATCTAAAGCCCCTTCAATTACCATCATTCCGGGCATATTGTAACTAATACCTGCCCCCTCAAGCTGATGAAGAATGTACATTCGTTTTTGAGCAGACGATACAGGATAGTATTCTTGTTGAGGAACAGTTGGAATAGGCGTGTAGAACTGCTTATCAGATAAAGTGATATATTCTGAAAGAGTCTCAATTATCTGGGCTTCAAACAAGACTTTTAAAGGTAGCTCAATTTGGAACGCTTTATGGACTTGTGTGATCACCGACATAGCTTTTAGTGAATCGCCACCCAATTCAAAGAAATTATCTTTAATTCCAATCTTTTCAATCCCTAAAACAGCTTGCCAAATTTCTGCTAGTGATTGTTCCAGTTTGTTTCTGGGCGCATCATATGCTTTACCCGTATCCTGTTTTTTATCTGGCTCAGGTAGAGCTTTGCGATCAATCTTATCGTTTGGAGTTAACGGCATTTTGTCTAGTTCCACAAAATATGACGGGATCATATAGTTTGGCAATTCATTTGCTACATATTCTCTTACCTCAGACACAGACAAATTTTTATCTGAAACCATATAGGCACATAAATATGATTGTCCTTGATAGTCCTCATGTGCAAGAACAGCAGCTTCTTTTATCCCAGGATGTTGTAACAAAAGACTCTCGATTTCACCTAGCTCCACCCGATGTCCTCGTATTTTCACTTGATGGTCAATTCTCCCTAGGTATTCGATGTTTCCATCAGGCAACCATCGCGCTAAGTCTCCTGTTCTATATATTTTTTCACCAGGTACAAACGGGTTATCCACAAATTTTTCAGCAGTTAGTTCTGGTCGATTCCAATATCCTCTCGCAAGCCCTACCCCACCAACGCACATCTCTCCTACTTCGCCAATACCCTGAAGCTGAAGACTGTGATCTACGATATAAATTTGAGCATTTTGGATAGGAATACCAATAGGAACATATGTTCCTATACTCTCTTCTTCTGCCTTCCAATATGTCGCACAAATAGAGGTTTCAGTCGGACCATATGCATTGATATAGGTCACCTTGTCTTTCCATTTATCCACTAAACCAAATGAGGTAGCAGACCCTGCAGTGATAAGGGTACGTAAGGTAGGAAGACGTTCAGGATCAAGATGAATGACATAAGTTGGTGGTAAAGTAAGTACGGTAACACCTTGCTTGGAAACATAATTCTCAAATCTCATAAAATCAGTAATCTTCTCTTTCGAAATGATCGTTAGTCTAGCTCCTGTAGCTAGAGCCATAAACATTTCCCAAACAGAAGCATCAAATGAATTGCTAGCAAATTGGCCAATACAATCCTGTTCAATAATACCAAAGCTATTTTCAAAGAATACTTTTAGATTAGTGATACCAGTGTGCTCTAGCATAACTCCTTTTGGTTTCCCAGTTGTACCAGACGTATAAATCACATACGCTAAATCAGTTGATTGGCTGTTAGGAAGAAGATTAGTACTAGCTATGCCAGATAAAATATGATCGGAGACATTAATATATTCAGCATCGCATTCCACCTTGTCCATCAAATGAGGTTGGGCAACCACCCATTTTGCCTGACTATCCTCTATCATGTAGCGAATACGGTCTTCTGGATACTCAGGATCAATTGGTAAGAAGGCTGCTCCTGATTTTAAAATGGCTAGCGTGCCTATCACCATATCCAGTGAGCGCTCAACCATGATGCCAACTAGTTGATTAGGTAGAACACCTTTTTGACGTAACAATCTCGCAAGCTGGTTTGCTTTTTCATTTAATTCTTGATATGTCAACTGATCTTGCTCGAACACAACAGCTACTTCATCAGGTCTCCTTTTAACCTGGTGTTCAAATAGTTGTTGGATGGTTTGGTCTGATGAAAACTCGGCTTGTGTATCATTGAACTCCTTAATCACTTGCTGTTTCTCAGCTTCTGTTAGTATATCGATTTCAGATAAGCTAATATCTGAATTCTCCACTACTGTACGGATGATTTGAAGCCAATGGCTTGCCATTCTCTCTATTGTTTCTTGTCTGTATAAACTCGTGGAGTACTCTAAGCAGAACTTCAATTCATTTTTTTCTTCGCTTGCCTCTAAAGAAAAATCAAATTTAGCGTGTTTCCCTTTTGGCACAAATGGCGTACATTTTATTTCGTCCAGTTCAAAAGAGTTATGCTCCGTGTTTTGTAGAATAAACATGGTGTCAAACAATGGATTTCGACTTAAATCTCTTGGGAGCTTCATTTTTTCTACTAGGTGTTCAAATGGATAATCAGCATGTTCAAATGCAAGCAAAGCATTGTTTTTTACATCGGCTAGGAATTCAGTGAATGTTTTGTTACCTACAGGCTGATTTCTCATTGCCAATGTATTAACAAACATACCTAATAGATTTTCTGTATCTGCATGCGATCTCCCCGCTATTGGTGTCCCAATAATAACCTCTTCTTGATCAGAATATTTCGAAAGCAAAATATTGTAAATCGCTAGCAAAACCATATAGAGCGTTGTCTGCGTCTCTTTTGCAATTCGATATAAGCCATCTACCAGATCTTTTTCCATTCCAAATGTGTAGCGGTCACCCTCAAAGCTTTGAATCGTAGGTCTCGGATAATCAGTCGGCAGGTTCAAGAGTGTCACTTCTCCAGAAAATGCAGACACCCAATACTCTTCTTGCTTTTTAAAGGCTTCAGATTGGAAGAACTCTTGTTCCCAAACAGCAAAATCCTTGTATTGGATTCGAAGCTCAGGAAGTGTTTCAGCTTGATAAAACTTGGTTAATTCGTTTATAAAGATGTTTGCAGACACACCATCAGAAATAACATGATGCATATCCACAAGTAGATAATGGCGTTCTGTACTCACCTTAACTAGACCTATTCGAATTAACGGGGCTGATTCAAGAATAAACGGCTGAATAAATTCCTCAATGACCTGATCAACTTGTTCTTCTTTGGAGTCCAAATAATTTATTTTTATGTTGACATTTTGATTCACTCGTTGGACAGATTCTCCATTTACGGTAGGAAAAGAAGTCCGTAAAATTTCATGGCGATCAACTAATCTCTCCACTGCCAGTTCAAAGCGATCATATTGAAGGGGACCATCTATTACCATCACAGTTGGGATATTGTATCCCGTACCCTCTTTCGCAAGCTGATGTAAAATGATCATTCGCTTTTGAGCAGATGATACTGGATAAAATTCCTTAGTTGGAACCGTTGGTATAGATGCATACGTTTCGTCTACATCTCCACCGCCACTTTCCAAATATTTTGCAATGGCTTGGATCGTTGGAGTGTTAAATAGAATTCGTAATGGAATATCGACCCCAAACTCTTTCTGTATGAGAGAAATAAGACTCATTGCTTTCAAAGAATGGCCACCAAGTGAAAAGAAATGATCATGGATACCGATCTTGGGAACACCTAGTACTCCTTGCCAAATAGTAGCAAGCTTTTGTTCCAATTCAGTGGCTGGAGCTACATAGGCTACACCTGTTCCAATCGTTCCTTCAGGTTTGGGTAACGATCTTCTATCAATCTTTCCATTAGGCGTTAGAGGGATTTGTTCTAATGACACAAAGAAAGAAGGAACCATATAATCAGGAAGAGTTTTCCCCATATAATTGCGTAGATCGATATCACTTACTTCCTTACTCTGAACAATGTATGCAACCAAATGCCTTGTCTGGTTTTCATCTATTCGGTCGATTACAACCGCTTCTTTTATATTCTTATGATTGAGCAGGTGTGACTCTATTTCGCCGAGCTCGATCCGATGACCGCGTATTTTTACTTGATGATCGATTCGACCTAAATATTCAATCGTGCCATCTGGCAACCAACGAGCTAAATCACCAGTCCGATACATTCTTTCATTTGCTATAAAAGGATTTGTACTAAATTTTTCGGCTGTCATCTCTGCATTATAAATATATCCTCTACCAACATTGGCACCTGAAATAAATAATTCTCCTGCAATACCGTGTGGCTGTAACTTTTGTTCTTTATCTAAAATATAAATGCTTGTGTTTGAGATCGGCTTACCAATGGACGGGATTTCCGGGATTTCATTATTCGGATCGATTGTAAATGTTGTTACAACATGGGTTTCCGATGGGCCATAATGATTATGCAAATACACTTGATTGTTTTGTAAATAGCGTTTAAGCTCATGAGTCACCACTAGTTGTTCACCAGCTGTAATAATATGTTTCACACACGTTGGAAAAATCTTAGAAAAGCTTGCATCGTTAAAAATAAATTTTAAAAACGCTCCAGGTAGAGACAAAATACTTATTTTTTCTCTTTCAATAAAGGTGAATAGCTTCTCGACATTACGTCTGGTGTCATCAGTAATGAGATACAACTCTCCCCCACTTAATAATGTAGAAAATATTTCTTGATAGCATACATCAAAACTGCAAGTCGTATATTGTAAGACCTTCTCCTTATATTGAATATTGGTTTTTGCAAAAGTAAATTGCATCAAGTTAACCATATTCTTATGTTCTAGCATGACTCCTTTTGGTTTACCTGTTGTACCTGATGTGTAGATAATATAAAACAAGTCATTGGAGGTATTCTGGTTTGCAACATGATCCATGCTTTCTAACATAATGCTACTATCTTGAATATCCACTATTTCTATTGGAGAAGGATTTTTATGCATTAGATGCTGCAGTGTCAGAAGGATTTGCACATCACTATTTTCCAACATATAGCTAATTCTTTCTGCTGGATATGCCGGATCAATAGGTACAAATGCTCCACCCGACTTTAGAATTCCGAGTATGCCTATAATCATTTCTATTGATCGATCCATCATAAGTCCGACAAGCCGGTCTGGCCCAATTCCTTTGTTTCTCAAGAATCTAGCTAGTTGGTTTGATTTGGCATCTAACTGTCTATATGTGAGATGCTTATTTTCCAAAACAACTGCAATGTGGTCAGGGGTTTTCTCTACTTGTTCTACGAATAATTCATGAATTGTTTTATCTGGATACTCAGTCTTAGTGTCATTTAACTCAACCACTACATGATGATATTCCTCTTGCGTAAGCATCGTAATATCCTTTAACGCCGCATTCGGATTATTTGCCACGCATACTGCAATTTGTTTTAAATGTCCTTCGATTCTTTTCATAAGAGCTGTAGTAAAAACAGCGGCATTATAATCTAATCGAACATGGATTTCTTCTCTTGGTTGAACCATGATGGTTAGATCATAATTAGTTGGCTCAAACATCTCGACAGAAAGAACCGAAAATCCTACCTTTTGCATGACACTGTTCTTTTTCAATTCTTCCACTAATGGATAATTTTCAATAACAACAATATGATCGAATAAGTCTTGTTTTAATTCAGAATGATTTTGTATCTCATACAGCGGAACATGCTCATACTGCTGTGAACTAAGCGTTCCTTGATGGACAGCTTTTACTACTTCACTAAAAGATTGATCTGTTTTTGTATGAATACGTAAAGGAAGAGTATTAATGAATAATCCAACCATTCTTTCGATGCCAAGTAATTCAGACGGACGACCTGAAACAACTGAGCCGAAGATTACATCATTCGATGAATTATACTTTTGAAGGGCTAGTCCCCAAATGGTTTGAAAAATGATAGGTAGGGTAACCTGATTATTTTGAGCGATTTGCTGTAACTGCTGTGTGAGCGTACGATCAAATGAAAAATGATATTGCTTTGGTAAAAATTCCATTTTCTCATTGGTAGCTCCATCTTTTTGTAACACAGCTTGATGCTCATAATCTTTCATATATTTCGTCCAGTACTGGAGTGATGCTTCTTGATCTTGTTTTTCCAACCATTTAATAAAAGTACTGTATGCTTGTACCGGCTGTAATAACAAAGGCTGGTTTTCTACTAAAGAATAATACATCTGTATGAGTTCATCAAAAATAATGCTGAAGCACCAACCATCCATAATAATATGATGAAAACTCCAAATGATCTGATACTCATCTGCATTCATTTGGAGGATGATCACCCTCATAAGAGGATCTTTAGTTATATCAAAGGTAGCTTCCTGATCTTTTCTTTTATATTGTTCTGCTTGTTCGTTCTTTTTCCGCTCATCAAAGGAGCTCATATTATAAAATTGGATTGAAATTGGCCGTTCTTTCAATACGACCTGAACTGGCTTCTTCATTTTCTCATGCAAAAAAGTGGTTCGAAATACGTCATATCTGGATACCAGCATTTGTAAGCTTTTCGAAAATAATTCAACATCTATTTTTCCTTGAATGTGGATTGTCATTTGTACCAAATGCGAGTTATTATCCCCGTTTAGTAAGGAATGAAACAGCATCCCTTCTTGCATAGGAGACAGTACATACATATCCTGAACCAGTTCTCTCCTAAAAGTACTCACCAAGCACCCCTCACTTCATCGTTTTTTTGCCTTTTATACAAAAATATGGGAACTTCAAAGGTAGTAGTATTGCTACGGTATTAGCCATCTAAGCTCTTAGGCATTACTTCATTGATTCTTCTAGCAAATTGAAAATATCATCAACATCTTCCAGTTCAAGACCTTTAATACTAAAATCACTCGGAGTTCGTTCTGTTTCTTTCTTCTCCACACAATGTGTAATCAATCGAAGAAGATGATATTTATAGCTATCGCTAAGTTGCTTAATTGACTCTTCCTTATATTGTTGGTCACTATACGAAAAAGATAGATTCAATCTCCCTTTCTCAATTACTCCAGTGATGTTTAAAACCATATAACTTTCCATTTCCGGACTGATATTGTTCTTCCCATCCGCACCAAGAGAATTTCCCCGACTATAAGGTGAACGGGTAAAACCCTGACCCTCTAGATCAGAATCGAATTGTCCCAAGTAATTGAAAGTGATTTCGGGTTGTAGAGTAAAGGATAGCGAAGCCTTTACTTCCTTATCAGTTATATATTTTAAAATTTCATAGCCAATCCCTTTGTTCGGTATATTGCGCAGATTCTCTTTTACCATCTTTATGTGATAAGACAAATCATCTGATTTATCCATTTTCAATAAAACAGGATATTGACAAGTAAACCAGCCCACTGTTCGTGCTATATGAGCTTGTTCGCTTATGTCCTCTCGCCCATGACCCTCTAAATTTATGAGGATTTGATCTACTTTAGCCCATTCCAAAAGAGTAAGACCCAACGCCGATAATAAAATATCATTAATTTCTGTTTGATAGGCGTGATTTACATTTTTTAACAGATGATCCGTCTCTTCTACTGACAATTCCATTTTCATATAGTGAATACTATTTTGTTTGACATAGGAATTATCAAAATCTTTTGGCAGAGGAGTATGCTTAGCGGTGGATTCAAGCTCTTTCCAATAGGAAATTTCATGTAGTAGTTCTTTACTATTGGCATATTTCTTTACCTGCAAGGACCAGTCCTTAAACGAATCCGTTTTTTCTGGTAAAGAAATATCTTTCGATTCCAACAGTTGAGCATAAACGGTACCAATATCTTCAAATAATATTCTCCATGAGATACCATCTACTACCAAATGATGAATAGCAATAAATAGATGATCACCATTTTGGGAATGAAATACTGCAAGCTTTACTAATGGACCTTCATTTACATTGATTTGGCTTTGTAAACGATAGGTTTCCTCATAGATAGCTTGTTGCACATCCTGATTAGATCGTAGGTCGAATGAAAAAAAATCGTATAACGAACCTACTTTTCCACGATTTATCTGACTAACCTTCCCGTTTTCCTGCGTATATACCATCCGAAGAGCATCGTGATGATCAATAATTTTATCAAACACCTCTTGGATGAGCTTTTCATCAATTCCATTCGAATGAGAAAGCACATATGATTGGTTAAAATGATGCATGTTTGTAAATTGTTGATCAAAGAACCATTGTTGAATGGGGGTTAATTCTACTACTCCCTCGACGATTCCTTGCTCACTTTTTTGTACGGTTCGCTTTAATAGGGGAACAAGTTCTTTGATAGTTGGATGCTTGAGTAGATCCTTTGTCTCCAGCTTTAGCTGATGAGCATACAATCGAGCAGCTACTTGGATCGCTTTAATTGAATCTCCTCCTAAAGCATAGAAGTTATCACTAATGCCAACTCGATTATTCCCTAATACACTTTGCCAAATATCTGCAAGGATTTGTTCTATTTCAGTAGTCGGTGCTTCATATTCTGTCGTTTCAAGCGAAGAGGTATCAGGTTCAGGTAAAGCTTTTCTATCGATTTTATCATTAGGTGTTAGTGGCATTTTATCCAATCGTACAAAATAGGAAGGAATCATATACATGGGTAGTTCTTTAGCAATGTACTCTCTTAACTCAGTAATTGACACTTGCTCAGTTTCGACAAAATAGGCACATAAGTATGCTTGTTCAAGCGTATCTTTCTTAGCAATGACCGCGGCCTCTTGTATCTTGTGATGCCGCAATAAAACAGTTTCTACTTCTCCTAATTCCACCCTATGTCCCCTGATTTTTACTTGTTGATCCATACGCCCTATATATTCAATCAGACCATTAGATAGCCATTTTGCTAAATCCCCTGTTTTGTACATTTTTTCACCAGGTAAAAATGGATTAGAAACAAATTTTTCAGAAGTTAATTCAGGACGATTCCAGTAACCTCTCGCTAGCCCAATCCCACTAATGCATAGTTCGCCAGCCTCTCCAAAGGGTACTTTTTCTAGATTTTGATTGACAATATAAATCTGTGTATTTTGAATAGGTGAACCAATTGGAACTGAATGCTTCTGTCCTTCTTCTGATTTTGCAATCCATGTGGACGCACAAATACTTGATTCCGTTGGACCGTATGCATTGATATATGTTACTTTATCTTTCCATTTATTCACTAGGGGAAAAGAGGTGGCTGAACCTGCTGTTATGAGTTTACGTAAATATAAAATGCGTTCTGGATCTAAATGAATAAGATACGTTGGCGGCAATGTAATAATCGAAATTTCATTTCGGTTCAGATATGTTTCAAAGCTTACAAAGTCGTTTATTGTATCCTTAGGAATCATGTACAAGCTAGCGCCTGTTAATAATGCCATAAAAAACTCTGATACAGATGCATCAAAAGAGATGCTGGCAAATTGTCCAACTCGATCGTTAGGTGTGATTTCAAGTATTTTCTGAAAGTAGTCGATTAGGTTTGAAATTCCTTTATGCTCCAGCATCGTTCCCTTGGGATTTCCAGTTGTGCCAGATGTATAAATAACATAAGCTAAATCAGTACTCTTGTAGACCAAATTAAGATTACTATCATCTTGCATGATGATTGCTGGATCTTCAAAAGTAATAACTTGGTCATGGAAATCAGCTTCGCGGATAAGACCAACAAGAGATTTTTGAGTTAGCACGATTTTGGTTTGACTATCTTTTAGCATGTATTGAATTCTTTCTTGGGGATATTCGATGTCGATCGGGACATATGCTCCCCCAGCTTTTAAAATCGCTAAAATACCAATAACCATCTCTATTGATCTTTCCATGAAAATGCCAACAATTTGATCAGTTTGAACCCCTTTTTCAATCAATAATCGTGCGAGTTGATTTGCTTTGCAGTTAAGCTCTCGATAGGTAAGTTTTTCTGGTTCCAGGATAATGGCAGGATTGTTTGGGGTCTTCTCAACTTGACTTTCAAAAAGTTGATGAATTGTCTTATCATATGGATACGGTGTTGATTGCAAATGACTATGCATCATTACAGTTTAACCTCCTGTGCTCGAACAAATTCTACATGTACTTTATTTTTTCAGATATCAGTACCGGGGACATCCAAGACCTAACACCTCCTTGTATTAGTGGTATAAGATGCTCCAAACAAAAGATTTGTCTATTAGCTTTTTACATGGATCTTACTTTTTATAAAAGCAGCACAAAAGGAAATCGAATCGTAAATATAGTAATCAAGGAGTGTATCAGGGAGGCAACAGAAGTATTTATCTAAGAGGTTATGAGAGGACTCGCCGTATAAACAAAAAGGAACATATGTATTATCAAGCAACAGCCTTACTTATAATATATCGGTCAAATCAATATTACTCATCAATTTTTTGTAATTTTATCATTAATTTTAATAATAATGAATATTGCGAAAAAATATCAGCTACAGCTTTACAACACATCTGTTTCAGTGTTAATAGATGTAAAAAAATGTTAATCCGATAAAAAATTACATATAAAACAACCAGATTAACCCCATTTTACAAATATTTACCTTGAATTAAATTTACAATATCTTGCACAAAATTACAATAAACGCAATTTAATTCATAATATTCCGACTACTATTGACGCAAATTTCATGTTGGACAACAAGTTTTTCTCTAGTTACTAAAAAAACCAGGCCTTCACATAGAAGGGCTGGTTTTTACTTTATTAAACTTAGTGCTTTTGTTTTATACATTTAATTTTTTTCTAACAATCAGTTACTTTCACTAATTGTTTGCCAGTATTCTCTCCAGTAAATAATCCAAGGAAAGCTTCTGGTGCCCTCTCTAGTCCTTCTACAATATTTTCTGAGTACTTTATTTTTCCTTCCTTGATCCACTGAGCGATTTGAGTCATTCCTTCATCATAACGATCTGTATATTGACTCACCAAGAATCCTCTCATTGTAGCTGTTTTTCGTAGAAGCTGTACTTGAATTCTAGGCCCAACATCTTGTTTTTCTAAATTGTAGAGAGATATCTGCCCGCAGAGAGGGATACGCGCTCCCTGATTAATCAAGCTTAAAACAGCATCTGATATAGGACCACCCACATTATCAAAGTAAACATCTACACCATTTGGGCAAGCTTTTTCTAATGCTAATTGAATATTTGGTGTTGTTTTATAATTGATAGCTGTATCAAATCCAAGCTCTTCAATTAAATAACGAATTTTTTCATCTGAACCAGCAATCCCTACAACGTGTGCCCCTTTGATTTTTGCTATTTGCCCGACAAGCATTCCCACTGCTCCGGCAGCACCTGAAACAACAACAGTTTCTCCTTCCTTAGGTTGACCGATGTCTAATAGACCAAAATAAGCGGTCATTCCAGGCATTCCGAGCACACCCAAAGCAGTTGTAATCGGTGCTACATTCGTATCGATTTTTCGTACTTGCCCTGCATCAATTACTGAGTAATTTTGCCATCCTAAGAAACCAAGTACAATATCCCCCACTTGGAAGTCTGGGGATTTGGTTTCTATTACTTCTCCAATCACTCCACCTGTTATCACTTCATTTAGTGGGAATGGTGGGATATAAGATTTTTGATCATTCATTCTCCCCCTCATGTAAGGATCAACAGATAGGTAAAGCGTACGTATCAAAAGCTGATTGTCATTTACGTGAGGAATAGAGGATTTGATGAATGTGAAATTATCTCTTGTTGGAATGCCGACTGGTCTACTAGAAAGTAAAATCTGATTATTTACTATCTCATTCATTTGTAATATCCTCCCTAATTTTTACTATAACTTTATCTTTGCAAGTCTATATTATCATACAAAATAAATTAATTAAACTTTTTTCGTTTATTTCGTTCAGTTAAATGCTAGTTGTATGTTTATTTTGTGAGTTTGAGTTATAATGTAGTTTGATGTTTTAGATTGGGAGGCATTGTAGTGACAAACACCCGAGGCAGATCACGAAAAAATGAGCAAGAGATGAAAAAAGAGTTGATTATTAGGCTACTTCCCTTTCTTAAAAAGCAAGGGATTAGCTCTTTGAAAATGGAAGATATAGCAAAATATATGGATATTAGTAAAGCAACAATGTATAAATATTTTTCTTCTAGAAACGAAATCTTGGAGTCGACAGTAGAAGTTTATGTAGAATATATCCTTCAGAACTTTAATGAGTTATCTGATAACCAATCAACTTCTTTCGTACGCCGTTTTCAAAAGGTTTTTGAAAACTCGGTTGTATTAGCTATTTTTTTATCAGATTTATTATTACAAGATCTAAAAAGTATGTATCCCCATTTATACCAGCGAATTGTTGAGGCGCAAAAAGTTCGTAACGATCATATCAAAACGTTTTATGAAGCGGGTCATAGAGAAGGTGTGTTTCTTTCGGTTAATCCTTCATTATTAATTGCGCAGGACGAACTGCTATTGCCAAGTTTACTTAGTCCCGTTTTTTTGGTACAGAATCATATGACACTAGAACAAGCCTTATTTGATTACTATCAGATGAAAAAGCATCAGCTACTCAAACCCGAAGTTATTCCTGATGTAGATGACTCAGTCATTCCCATACAGGTAGGGCAATGTATTCAAAAAATAACGTGGACAGAGTAGCATATGCAAATAGCTCGAGCTAAATGGCATGGCAGACTAACGATGTTGAAGTGACACTCTTTCTATATAGGATATTTGTTGGCCTTTACAATAGTAGAAACGATTCTTCTCACATACACAAAAAACCAGTCAAACGCACAATGATAACGTATTGGACTGGTTTTTGTGTGTATATGTATTGTTATTCATTTGTTGAATAGCATAGTTAGTTAGGTTTCTCTCCTGTTTTGAATATGACTACTAGAAGAGGTAATCAACGTTCAGAATTTTTGTCCACATGTGTCTGTAAAAAGCCTCGAAAGACTACACTCCTAACCCAAAGACCACTATAATAATCGGTGTTGTTAGTCCTTCGGGTAGTTGAAATCGGCCTCTGATGTACGGATGAACATCATGATTTTCTCTTTTGGTCTGCAATCTGCCAAGTAGTTATAGTCAATTCCGGGATGTTCTCCACATTCACTAACAGCAGAACCAGCTCCGGCTCCTACCGTAATACTAGCCTGATGGGGATTGATTCTAGGAGAACTCGAAATCGCATAATATCTAGGCTTAAGAGGGGGTAACAGCTCCAAAAACCTTTCGAAAGGCATCTCGCAAGCTTCATATTTTTCAAGTAGTTCTAGCATCGAAATGCCTTTCTTTCCTATCTGCTCTTCGTAGATAGCCTCATCTAACAACGCCTCTAATTCACGTTTATGTGGAGGACAAACCGTGTAAGCTGCAAGCTCACGTAACTGTTCACGAGTGGCGATTGCCTGTACTTCTACATTTTGACTGAGCAAATCATGAAGACTTACTGGCCGATCCAGTGGAAGATGCGTTGTGTTTCGTCCGTTTGCCTTCAAAATCAAGTGATCGTTCCCGTTCAATCCAAAGCGTCGCAGAATTCGATTGACATTTTCTTTACTATTTCTCGGTAATACACCAATATAATCACCTTCCTGATAGGTAAGCCCATCTGGTAGAGTGATTTCTACATGTCGAGTACTCAGCCCACAATCAGCCCTCTCAAGCTCACGGTTCTCTTTTACATATGCGTAGACAGCATCGTACTCTAGAGCGAGTGGAACATCTAACAAGCCGTTGACAAACTGAATGGTAAGGGTGTCTCGGCCTTTTTCCTCATTTCCTTGTAGCGTAAAAGCCTTCATGATGTCAGGCCACATACGTTCCTGCCATTCTTCTAGCTGATTTTCGAAGTCTTCGCTGGTGTCAGCTTCACCACGCGACGAGAGTCTTCTAGCTCCCTTTAAAGTAAGCTGCTCATCGATAAATCTTGGGACGTTTTGATAAGTATTTGCCCAATTGCGGTCCCCACATCCGAAAACTACATAATTGACACCTTGAAGTTCACCTTCCTCTGCTCCCTCCAACCATTGCACGAACTTACGTGCATTATTCGGAGGCTTTCCATTATAAGAAGCGGTAACGATGAGTACGGCCCCTTCCTTCGGTAATTTCCCTAGCCAATCATCAAGTGGTGCAATCTCACTACTGACACCGAGTAAACCCGCGATACTGGAAAGCTCTCGTGCGGTACGTTCTGCTGTACCTAGATTAGATCCATAAAGCACCAGCAAAGATGCATGGTTGACCTTTGATATGGATTTTTTCATTTGATCCCAGCGCCTTGTTGTCCCTCTCGTGTTTGCACCTCCTACTTCATTCTCTTCAATAGCTTGGTCTAGCTTTTGTTTATTTCGCCGTTTAACACATATTTGAAATTCGCCTGGTTTTAGCGTTAACGTTTGCTGGATGTTCAACTGATAGTTGGTATGATTAATTAATTCAAAATGCTGGAGAATCATTCCCAGTACTAAAGTTGCTTCATGAAGTGCAAATTGCATCCCAATGCAAGCTCGCTGCCCATTTCCAAAAGGTTTATAGGCATGATGAGGAACTTTATCAGGATCTTCAAACCGCTCGGGACGGAATTCATCAGCATCATCTCCCCATGCATCTTTATCTCGATGAAGCTGGGGCAAGAGTAATGCAAGAACTTCTCCTTTTTTTATTGGATACTTCCCTCCAATGATCGTATCTTCTTTAGCGGTAAGTTCAAATCCGGGGGCTGTTGGCCATAAACGTAACGATTCCTGCAAAATCATACGAATGTATGTAAGCTGTAGGACTTGCTGATACGAAGGAGATGAGCTGGTTAATACCTTATCCACTTCCTGATACGCTTTTTTTCGTGCCACTGGATTTTTTAACAAAAAATAGAGAGCAAATGACAATAAACCGCTTGTTGTTTCATGCCCTGCAATTAAAAACGTGATGATTTGATACCGTATATTTTTATCATCCAGTGTCTCTCCTGTTTGCGGGTCCTTCCCGTTGAGCATGCGAGAGAGCAAATCGATTTCACCTTGATCGCCATTCGCCTTTCGTTCCTCGATTATTTTGTCTACTAATGAAAACATCGTTTGAATATCGTAGGTAAACTGACGTTTTGTTCCCACCATAAGCATGTTTTGAATCTTCAATCTTCCACTTTGATGCATAGCCTCCTCAAGAGCGCGGACCATACTGACAATAAAAGGGCTATGTGTTTCTCTGTAAAAACTGTTAAAGCGATAATTGAAACCGCATAATCCAATAGTATCCAATGTAAGCCGGGTCATGTCGCCTGGTACATCAATACTTTCATTAGGATTAAGACGCGCCCATTTTTGAATCAGCTGCAAGGCAATGTCCACCATCATGGAATGGTATCCTTTCATTGCTTGTTGGCTAAAAGTAGGAAGAAGGATATTATGAGCCTTTTGCCAATTTGGCTCGTCAGTCCTACTTGTAAATAATCCATCTCCACCAAAGGCACGTACATTTTCCAAATCACCTGTAATATTTTTAAAGAAACGCGACTCGTCACAAATCTCAGCCACTAGTTCATGCCCAGAAACAACTAAACTAGAATTGCCAGGGAGTGTTAATCGATATATCGGACCAAACTCTTCTGCAAGTTTACAAAGCGAGAGGGTCGGTTTATCTTTGTCTATTAAGGGTAGATTACCAAGCGGACCATACGTTTTGGGTTGCGGAATATATCCTACTTCTCTCATTACAAACATCCTTTCAGATAAATTCACGAGAAAGTTTAATTGCCTTGCTATGCATCATCAAGCCTACTTATTATTTCCCTGCTTTAAAACCGTGGTATAGCGTATCTAAAAGAAGTGCCGCAGCCGATTTTTTGGCAATGTTACCTTCTTGAACCTGCTGCCAGGTCATAAAAAGAAGAGAGTACAGAACATTCAAAATCCATTCGCTATTCGTATCCTGACGGAGATACCCTTTGCGCTGCAATAACTGGATTGTATGCCGTACAGGTTCTTTTACCTTTTCCTCGGCCACAATCATCTCTTGACTGTAATATAGCGTAGACTCATGAGCAAGAAAATAGATCTTATCCCCTAGGGGAATCAGCGCCTCAACTAATTCTGGAATATAGAATTCGATTTTTTCCTCGTCTAATGGGATTCGGCTTATCGTCTCTCTTACCACCTGAGAAGCTCTTAACCCCAGTTGTAGCATCAGCTGTTCCCTATTTTCGACGTATCGGTGTAGGGTGGCAATGCCGATACCGGCGTAGTCGGCAATTTCATTCAAAGATGCTGTCGGCCTTTCGACTAGTAATTCCGTAGCAGCATCCAAAATGGCATGAAGCCTTGCTTCCTTTGTTGCTGATCTGGCATTATTCATCGTTTACATCCCTCTTTTCCTTTCATCAGTTCATATTTTTGATAGTTAAAACTATCAATTGATAGAATTCTACACCAATTAAGAAATAAATTCAACTTTTCAGACAAATAAAATAGGTACTAATGACGAATTTCTCGATGCAGGAACATTTGTTCCTATCAATAATCATCTGTTAACTCCTACTCCTCAATCCAGACATACTAACTCCCTCTAAGCTTATAGCTATTGGCTTTTCGCGTTATTTATGGTTGCTTACAGCAAATTCACGGAATATAAAAAATGTTTTATTTTACCATTTTTACAATAGAACAAAATGAGTATTTTCGCTCAAATCATTGGAAATAAAATTATTAAATTACATTTTTTCTCTTCGTAACCATTAAAACACTTATAAAAAAGCTAGAAAAATGCTGTTTTCACCTCACAAGAACATACGTTCCCTTTAATTACTCACGTCCTGTAATTATAAGATTTTTTCTGCTTTCGCTTGTTTTTTTATAATTATGAGTCTCTTTGTCTGCTAATTTATGTGCTCGATCAACATCTATAAATCATCCTTTCATCACTTATAAAACTTTAGTGCAAAGCTATGTAGAAACATAAAAACAGGCCGCTTTTTAGCGACCTGTTTCCTTACCAACAACTCATTTATCTGCTTCCACATAACGCTTCAATGCAGACAATTTATTTTCCCAAAATCGTTCATAGTATTCGAGCCACTTCTTTAATTCAAGTAACGGATCTGCTTGAAGTCGATACCTTGTTTCACGTCCCACTTTTGTTTCTGTGAGTAACCCAGCTTCTGTCAAAATACGTAAATGTTTAGAAACAGCTGTTCGGGTCATGGGGAAATGGCTACTGATTGCAGTGACAGATAGCTCTTGATCACCTAACAATTCTAATAGCTGCCGTCGCGTTGGATCAGCAATTGCTTGAAACACATCATACTTATGAGCTGGTGCACTCATATTAAGCCTCGACGTGCGTGCTTAATGCTTTCAGTAAACCAACCCAACCATTTGCCATTCTGTCTCGTACAACCATATGTGTTTCACCGAACTCTGTGATTGTATCTGGGTCCCAACCACTGTGGATCAGCGTAAATTCGGTTTTGTCATCCTCTAATTTAGTTAGTTCAAAAGTAACGGTCCAATCTTTTCCCCATGTAAAGGAAAGACGATTAGGCGGTTCAAGCTCCACTACTTTACAAGGAGACATGCCAAAAGGACCCGCATTCAATTGGAACTCATAGCCTTCGATCGGCTTAAAATCATTAGGCATAAACCACACGGCAATTCCTTCTGAAGTAGCAACAGCATCCCACACTCTTTCAATTGATGCATTACAAACTATCGTTTGGTGAATATCCGGAATCTTGTTTGAATGATTTGTTCCCATCTGCTTCCCTCCAACAATCAATTATTTACATGCTATCAGTCGACACGAAATCGTAAAGATGACTATAACCGTTTTTTCTCATAAGACGAAGGGCTTCCACATAATGTCTTATTTTGTTCCATTCGTGCCAAACTATCCCGAATTACTAGTCACAAGGAGACAAATAGATAACCAGTTAATACGACACCTTTTGGTTTCGCTTTATGATTATATGACACCTTTTGGTTTCATGTCAAACGAAACCCAGTATCTCATGATTTCTTTCCCCATTGCTCACCTTGACTATGCGAATGAATATCCTTCAACCACTCTTCCATTACGTCCCTTCGTTGTTACAGCTCTAGACAGTGAGTTAAGAATTGCTTCCTCTGTCGCATCACTTGCAGCAGTGAATAATTGATTCATCACTGGATGATCTTCTCGTAGCTGAATCCGATTCTCCACAATGTGTTCACTGTGATGAGGAATCTTATGCGCGGTTGAAAAGGCAATCACTATATCTCCACTACCATGACCATAATAGCTACCCGTTCTGCCAAGTCCAATGGCACAACGTTTGGCCATCCGCAACAATTGACGCTCATTAACGGGAGCATCTGTAGCAAGAACAATGATGATTGATCCATCCGACGTATGTTCAATGGCTTCGGATGGAAGCTCTTCATCTATTAGATGTTCTTTATATTTATTTATTTGAAATTCATCTTTTTTTCCAAAATTGCTTAACACGAGTACCCCAACTGTATAGTCTTTTCCATTTACCTGGATGAACCGCGAAGAACTGCCTATCCCTCCTTTATATCCAAAGCAAACCATACCTTTTCCAGCCCCTATAGCTCCCTCTTCCGCCTGATCTTCAGTCGCAACCTTGATCGCATGTCTAGCATCTTCTGGTTGAACAATACATCTACGGATTGTATTTAGATAACCATCATTACACTCGCCAACGACCAAGTTGATCGTTCCTGTTGTATCTCCAATCTCAGGATTTTGTCCTAGCATTTCCTGTAGGGTACCTTGCGTAACAGCCGGTACCGAAAACGTATTGGTGAGCATGATTGGGGATTCCAGCACTCCTAATTCATTTACCTGAACAAGACCTGTAGTTTTGCCAAATCCGTTGATCACATAACTAGCTGCTATCACTTTTTCCAAAAATAGATTACCCCCATGAGGTAAAATAGCAGTAACACCGGTACATGCATAGTCTTGCTTCCCGTCATCTAGATGTCGATCTATAGTTACATGACCGACTCTTACACCTCTAACATCCGTTATGCAATTTTTCTTTCCAGTTGGTAACGTCCCAATCAGTATTCCTAACTCACGGACTTTTTTTCTTGTCGCTTGGTTCATTTATGTAACATCTCCCCATCATTCAATTATGTTTCATTATTCATACAGATTACTACATAATTATAAATCTCTCTATTATTGATAGGTTTAGATCATCTCGAGTTCATAAAGGTTCAAAATTTGAAACCACTCCACATAAAAAAGTTCGTTATGAGTTCAGGATATTTGTAATCAATCCCTCCTTCATCAACGAACCTTAGCAAACATCTACTAAAATCATTACAAAACAATATTAGACATACAGATCAAACATGTTCACTTCGTATCCACGTAATTTTAAATAAGTAAATAGCTGTGAACGATGGTGAAAAATATGCGTGACGCTCTCCGTAAACCAGTGGGCCTGAGTAGATGCATGCTCATGATAAAAAGGTGTTGTCTTCTTGTTTAAAAACTCATCCTCTGACATAGATAACAGATAAGAAATACACAGTTGGTATCCTTGCTCCATGGCTTGTGCTAAGGAATTCGCTTTATCCAATGTGTTGTACTTTTGTTCAACCTGTCTAATCGTATCTTCATCTTTCTCTTGCATGATTAAAAGGTCTACCTCCGGAATTGCTACTAGATGACAAGCTAATTCGTGTAGAGTACGCATGTTTGAAGCAGGTCTATACACCCAATCCTCCTCTTTCACTTTCTGTAGGAGTAAAATCGTACTACTCATACCCACTTTCATTTGACGAAATAGTTCATCGCGTAACTTTATGACATTAGACATGCTTCCTCATCCCCTCATACTCTTTGATTCTTCCTTTCTCGATTCTAACAGCTAATAGTGACAAATCCTGTCATGGTTTAACACATTAAGGAAGTAGCTTTTACCGATAATGCTCCACCATTTTATTAGCCTTCTCCCTCACATAAGAAATAAGTTCTTGCGGCTCCTTGACCACCACCTCCATGCCTAAATTCCAAACAAGCTCAGCGAAGAACGGAATTTCAGCACGTGGAATCCTTGTATCTATCCAGCCTGTCCCATCAGTGCGCTCTTCAACCACACGCACCAAATCCAATATTGATTTTGCTTGTCGTGTACCATCTCTCGTCAGTTCAACGATAAAAGGAACGAGATTTCTCCCGTTCTGTTCACTGTATGTAAGCCAATCCATGATGGAGCCATATAACAGCTTTTCATTATCTAAGCTATGCTTAACCGAACCCTCCTTTTCACAATCCATTTGCCAGTGACCCTGTTTTAAAGCACCTACTTCTGTAGAACTTTTCTCCACATATTTAATCCGATCTGCCCGAAACAATCGATACGCTTGTCGTTGAAAACAATAAGCTGGGCAATACCAAAATCCATTATAGCTATATAGGCCGATAGGTTGAATCCTTCGCTCGGCGATACCCTTTTTGCCATCGTATTGAATGGTAAGAATTGATTGGTCAATAGCCGCTCCTAATAGAACTTCTAAATGGAGAGCAGATTGAGCGTACGTAGGATTCCAGAAGACAATTCGGTCTTGCATCTGATCAATCCGTTCTTTTACATCTTCTGGTAAATAGTGATAAAACTTTTTTAATGCTGATTTCGTTTCTGATTGAAAGGGTAGAGAGTCAAAAAATTGCAACGATTGATAAGCAAAAAACATAGCAACTGCTTCGGTTTCTTTAAAGAAAATAGGCGGGAGCATCCGATCCTGTAATAAATAATAGCCACCGCCTGCTCCTACCTCTGAATAGACAGGAACTCCTAACACGCTTAATTCATTCAAGTCACGTAACATCGTGCGATACGAAACTTTGAATTCCTCAGCCAATTCCCGAGCCGTGAATTTTCGTTTTGCATTAATTGTCATCATGATTTCAATCAAACGTTGCGTTTTTGACATTCTTTTTTCCCCCGTATGATATATCTATTTCTTTTTCTAGAGTATATCAAACTTCCTAAAAGGCAAACGTAAGGGGAAATTTATTTGCTTTTTCGCTTTCTTGCTTGGTATTCGTTTGCCAAGATACTCATTATGGTTGAATCATGATATTCATATCGTATAAAAATTGAAAATAATCATAAATTTGTTTATCATTTGGTATAGGAGTGATGATAATGACTAACCTTATCGTAGAAAACAGGTGGGGGCTTCTCATTATTGCCGAAATAACATTTTGGCTACTATTTCTTTCTTTTTTATTATTTCGTTACTTGCTTCAAAAGACGTATGCTTCAAAGATTTCATTTACCCTCCTTTTGTTAAATGAAATTTGGATTATTGGACTGGGTATCATTGATTACATGCAAACTGGTGTATTTTCTATTTACCAAATTGTGATCGCAGTCCTCCTTTTATATGCAGTTACATACGGGAAACAAGATGCAAGAAAGGTTGACATGTTCATTCGAAAAAAAATAGCAAAATGGAAAGGTCAACCATGGCCAACACTACCAGAGGATATTGCTTATCTTGAAAATCAGCTCTATGGTTGGGAGCACACGAAGAAGGAACTTATCGGTTTCGCCAAACATGGAATCCTTTTTGCAGTTGTTCATCTGTCTGTATTTATTTATCTCTGGGTGGTAAACCGAGATGTTATACCATCTGAACTTTCTTTATTAGATAAAGGAAAGTGGCTGATCGCTACTTTTACAAGTATGAAACAAGTAAAGGCTGCAAGTGGTATCTGGTCAACCATTCTATTTATTGATGGTCTTATTACTTCTTCTTATATCTTTTCCCCAAAGCAGCCTGCAAAAAAGAATGAGAAAATCTGAAAAATTCATCGTTTGATCAGTCAGATTAAATTGAATACTACCGCATCTACGTTTAAGACAAAAACATTTATAGTAGACGGAAAATTCTATACATACGTGTAAAAAAGCTATTCCCAGGTAGATCATCTCCTGTTGGTATAGCTTTTTTATATTTTGTGTACGCTTTGAGCTATCGTTTTCTCTGTTTCATAAGCAGTTCCAGTCTAAGCAGGTATACCTCTTTTAGAATCAATATAGTTTGCCATTTCTGCAACAGTTGCATAGGAGAACATATCTGATTGTGTAGTATGATTTGGTTGTGACAACGGAGCAATTTTAACCTGAGTATGGATCAACCAGCTATCTTTAGGAGTTCCGTCCCTTCGTAATCCTGACTTGTTACCGTTAATTTTAGATACTCTTTTTCTTTCTGGACAAGGAAATGAATCTCTCTATTCTCTGGCAATTGCTATATTATCTATAATGATGAGGAAGTGGCTATCGGAACTGTGGAATTCAAAACAGTAACGGTTACTTCGGAAATCCTGAGATACTTTCCGTTTCTTTTCCCACAGGATACTATTGTGGTTGACAAGGTTTCCGCAATTGAAAGAATAAGATGAATGACTTCTGAACTATAAAAAGTACATACTTGTCTAAGCAAAAAAATAGCGTGAAGCCACTCTTTAATCGAGTTCGTTTCACGCTGTTTTTATATGATTACCTTTGGTCGAAATGCCAATGGGTCTTCAAAATAACGGGGATCACGATGCATTACATACTGACTAACTAACACAATCGAATTCTTCGGAATCAATGTCGGGCAAACGACCATGAAGCACTTCACGGATTTCAGCCACCATTTTGTCTGTTGCATCAGGATTTTCAGACAGAAGATACCTCTTCTATGAGCTCCGGCTTGTTCAACTGATAAATACGTTCGTTGAGCAACGGATAGTACACGACGTCTCCTAAGATATTGTTCAGGGTACGGAACACATTGTAAAGAGGTTTGTTTGGCCCAGGTGGAAGTGTAAGAGTCATATTGTCCTCCTCAAACGGAAATAGTTTGTTGCTCAAATTTTCCTTGTTCCAATGCCTTGTTCAAAAGACTATAATCGATTTTTGCATTGTGCCTCTTATCTACCGGAATCTGATTCATATAGATAATGGAGTCGATCTGTGCCCATTCTAGCAATTTAGCCAATTCAGCGGTCATATACCTCTTGCTACTCCTTTCAACAATTAATACACGACGACCGCGATATTGGGTTAATGCAGTACGCCCAATCGATTCGTCAAACGACAGGACACTTTCCACAGCAAACGGGTACAAAACCCCTCTTTCATCTCGAATACGTGCAGCTACTCGTCCCAAAAGCCAAAGCCTTCCCAATTGGTCGAAATACCCAGCATCCCCCGTTCGATGCCAGACTGCACCATCTACTCGAAATTTCGTCTCATCATCTCCTCTTCCGTGCAAATACCCGGAAAGTACATGTGGCCCTGTAACAACAATTTCGCCAGCCTCCTCATGAGTCAGGCAGAGATTTTCAAAATCGGCGCTAGAAAAAGATCCCATCGGCTTGCCCCACTGCTGACGAATAATACGCACTTGAATTTCTGGAACAGGGGTTCCTACTAAAAGACCTTTTCCTGATTTGATTGATGTAAGGTCAGAAGTATGGATCTCGTTCCAATCTACTTCCGCAATGGGCTCGGCTTCGGTTGAGCCATATACAGCCATTATGCGAGCATTAGGCGCAATCCTTTGTAAACGTGACATGAGTCGTGGGAATACTGGTCCACCACCACTGAAGATATTTGTAAGCTCAGGTAGAACGATGCCATGTTTTTCACAGTACCCCAACAGCTGTTCAAAAAACGCAGGTGAAGCTACAATTCTCTGGGCATGGTATTTCTCGATCTGAGCGATGACGGGACCAGGTTCAATTGCTCCCGGTCGGCGTAGATCCCCATTTGGAATAATACTCATCATTCCAGCACCGAGATTACACAGGGCAAAAATAGGTAGCGTTGTCATATCGATTGCACCAGATTGCATATCGAGACTGTGCCGAAGTACTTCGTATTGGGCAACTAAAAAACCATGGGTTCGCACTGTAGCCTTTGGCTCTCCGGTACTGCCGCTGGTAAAGGTGATGAGAGCGGGCGTATCATGATAACATGTATGATAATCACTGTACGGTGTTGCATTGGTTTGTGTCGTCAAAGAAATGGCTCCAGGCAATTTCTTTCCAATTACAAATTTATGTGGAATCTTTCGAATAGCTGGAGATAATAGCCTCAATAGTTGGGCTTTTGGACTTGCGATCAGTGCTTTAGGTGGGTTCAGTGTACAGCATCGTTCGATATGATTTTTACCAGCAGATGGATCAAGGAACATCGCAATCAACCCAAGTCTAAAAACCGCTACCAAGGTTATATACAACTCAATCGACATTGGATAAAAAAGTAGAACCGTATCACCCGCCTTCAACCCCTGTTTTTTAAAAGTACCTGCCACTTGAGCAGAGCGTTTGTCCAGGTCGGCAAAAGTTAGTTGACGGGTCTCTCTTTCTGGCATATCCTGTATCGCGATCGCATTTGGGCGATTTTGAATATGGGGTTTCACAATTTCAAAGATATTCATGCTTCCCTCTCCAATTTCTTAGCAAATAGGGTATAATCGCGAAGGATGTATCCTTCATTCGAGTTGAACCTAGTTGATCGGTTTTTTTCGATCATTAGCGCATTTATGGCACGTTTGTAACCTAGCTTCTGAGCTAAGTCGTAGACTGCCTTTACGAGGAAGGAACCTATTTTATACCCTTGATATTTTGGATCAACGGCCAACGTCTTCAGAATTACTTGATCGATTGTTCTGTCCAATTGGGATTGCATCACATCTGGTAAGGTGAACATAAAGCCAACCAGTCGATCGCCATGTTCGGCCAACAAAACAAGTTCCGGTTGAATATAAGGAACAATCCTTTTGTATTGTTTTAAGAACTCATCTTCACTGATCTCGGTGTACAAAAAATTTTGCCGGAAAGCTCGTGTCGAAAGTTCATAGATTCGTTTTAACTCCTCGTCCATTCGGGTCAAATCCAACTGACGGACACTAATACCAAGTCCACTCATATGCTGTGTCAGTTGCTTGTACCGTTTTTTCTCAAACTCCAGCTCCTCTTCCCCCAAATCTCTATGATCGAGATCAACGATACGAGAAATGTAGTGAGCTAGCGGATCAAAGCCATCTTGTGTAAAATGATCTGCCCATTCCACTGGTGTATTCGGCTCAAGGAAGAATGGAAGATCTCCTTTTGTTTTCGTAACCAACCGGTGCATTTTCCAAGTGCTCCCATCCATTGGGCCAATAGCGATCGTACATCCCTTTTTTTCTAATTCTCTAGAAGACAATTGAAGTAATTCAACAGCTGCAGCACTATTTCGAGCTGCATAGTGTCCTATCACACCAACTTGATGATCTTGATATGGTGGTACGTGTGACCACCATAGGGAACAACGTGCAGCTACGCCTTCATTGTCTAGTATCATCCAGTGAGCATCAGCATTCGATTCATCCAAAGCATCGATCCGATTTGCAGAAGGGCCAGCTAGTGAGCAAAACTCTTCCTTCATCTCGGTACTTGTAACCCGTACTGCTTTAAACATATTGAGTGTTCCCCCCTACTCTTTCATTGTTAATTAAAAAAGCAGAATTCCAACAACAGAGCCAACCGTTGCACAGATTGGTTGAATTAACACCTCTGCCTTTGATCTTTTAAAAACAAAGAGATAGTAAATACCAGTAGCCATGAGCATACTCACAGCTGCCCAGATCGAATGGATAACCACTTCGCTGGACAGACCTGAACGAAGCACCAAGGCAGCCAATGTCAGCGCCCAATTCTTCAGAATGTTTAAAAGGAGGTAAATTAACAGATATTTTTTCTGAGACGACTGAAAGATTTCCGTGAGACTAAAACATACAGATTGAACCAACAGACCGATCAAGAAGGCGAAGAAGAAAACTTCACTCTGAGTCTGCTGATACAAAAATAGCCATACGAAGCTCATCGTATACGTAGCGATGAATAATCCTATTTTTTTGCTAGAAAACAGTTCATTTGAACTTTTCAAAATAATGGGCGATGACAAAGAATGTAATAGCAAGACCAATAGAAAGTCTGCTCCACCAATAGCCCAGCTGACATACGAAATCAATGATATTCCCAGCACTGCTTGTGGACACACCACCTTAGTTCTTCTGCATGCTTCCAGTAAGATAAACAGTAAGAGAGCTAAGGAAAGCGCCAACAGTAAGTGGGCATTGTCTTTAGCAATGAGAAACTTGAGCATCATGAAGCTGACGATCGGTACCACCAAATTATCCTTCCCACCCCAGGAAACAGACTCAACTAGGGTGGCTAACAGCGACACTGTAATGGAGATCATTAAATTGGCCGTTCCGTCCATCGGAAAATACAGAAATAAGGTGATGTGAGTCGACAAAAAGGCAACTAAAAAGAAGGCAAAGGATCCTTCTATACTTTTCACTCCCTCGGGAACCACGTACCTCACCTGACCATAACGAACGCCGACAAGAGCGGCGATCGCATCAGCTAATGTGAGAATGATGAGAGAAATGCTGTACAGCACCCTTTCTTCCGGTTCTGTAAAAAGGAGAAGAATGGCAATACTCATAACGAAATACATCTCGCCAAATGAATAACGCGAAACATCGGATAAGATTTTTCCTGGTCCATCCTTTAGTCGAGTAACTCGGAAAAGAAGTAGGACAATTGCGACTAGCCCTAACACAACCAACACCGGCCAGTCTTGACCAAAAAGCCACGGAGCAATTAATGCGAAAGTACCGCAACTCATATGAAAAAGCTTCCGAACCCATTCTGGTTCAGGTTGAAATCTGACTTGGTAAAAACGCAGACCAGCAATCAGCAATGCTATGGCGGCAAGCAGCAGCACAATACCAAACCAAGGATGTAAGGGAATAACACCACTCATATGATTTCCTCCAGAACAAACGCACTGTAAAAGAAGGCTTTATCCTGCTTAAAAAGATCTTGGCTCAAGTTCGTTAGTGGACGAAGCGACTCCTCCATGCGCGTAGGACGACTTCGAGGAACGAGCATATTCCAGTAAGCCAATCGTCCTTTTTTCCGCCCTGCTCGTACCAAAAGCTCCAGTAAATTTTCATATTGGTCTTCAGACATGTATTCAAAAATGTCACTAAGGTTGTACTTGTCAATTGCGTTCTTGCCCACATGATTTAAATATTCTTCGACCGATAAGCAGTGCCATTCAATACGATGTAGGTTGTTACGTATTGCATCAAAATTTTCAGGTCTCAATGCATAAGGTAGTGCATTGCTATGGTGGCCTAGTAAAATCCATTGGAGATAAGGATTTTGCATGGGATCAAGCTCAGTTAAGGCATATTGGGCTCTTTGTAGAATCCTTGTTGCCACGCTACCCTCTACGTAGCGGAAAAAACGGGTATCCCTACCTAGCCTCCCCATGACAAAACGTGAAAAAAAGAATTGGAACATCCATCTCCATCGTAGTGTATCCCATTCCTTTTGATAAAACATTCGACGCTCCTCTAGCGTCCGATGCTGAAGAAGTTTTTCCACTCGATAGCGCGAGTGTACAAAAGGTAATACCGAATTGCGAAACATGGAAAAATATTGTTCAAATTTCCCGATACTTCCGATTCCAGATTCTATAGCAGCAGATTGAGAATCCCAATAGCTCTTTACTGCTGGTGTGAGCTGATTACGGCATTTTTGATACAGTTCATTGCGCCGGTTACTTGGGATTGAGCCCATTAGCTCCAACAGCTCAGGATGTGTTAAAGCTGAATAGGCAGCGACGCGTAATTCTAAGCAGGCAAGCTGTGCATGGCTCAAATCTAGGGCAACAACACGCTCTGGCGACTTGCTTACCATCGCTAGAGCATTATCGCCAGAAGAAGAGATAGCCAGACAGTTATCTCCACGCTGGATATCAAGTGCATCCAGGAGGATGTCAGCATCCTCCCAGCACTGGGCATAACGGATTAAGGAAAAATCAACTTCGCTAGCTAGTTCAGGACGCACTTCTATCGGTACTTGTGGGGCGAGATTTCCAACACTATTAGGCACTGATCGATCCCTCCTCCGGGGTTATCTTACGAATTACCCCCGTGCTACCGTCAAATTCAACCCAATCTCCTGTTTTCAGCCATCTAGTCAGACCGGTTACAGAAACGATCCCAGGAATGCCAATTTCGCGGCAAACAATTGATACATGGGATAAAAGACTTCCTCGTTCAACCAATAATCCAGTTGCTGAAGAGAAAAGCACGATCCAGCCTGGATCGGTTCGCTCAGCTACTAGGATTTCCCCTGGCAGTAACGTCACCTCACGAGGATCGGTAACGACACGAACCGGACCGCGAACAACACCTGCCGCACATCCAATTCCTTTCATCACATCGCCAGTCAATGGTTCTTTCGGAGCCTTCGCTTTAAACGTATTTCCCTTATAGATAACGCCATACGTTTCAAATCGATCCTCAGGCACATCCATTTCATGATACTTCTCAAATTCAGCTTTTCGCAGTGCTACCAGACCCTTTAGGTTACTGCATGTCGCAGTTCCGTCTGCCATACCTAGCAGTTCCCCTACCTCCAGATAGAAAACATCGCGGGGATCGTCAAGTAGATCAAGTGCATAAAAGCGACGCCCCATCTCCAGAAAGATGGAACGGCAGCGGCCAAAGACCCGTGTTCGTTCGAATCGTAGGTTTTCCCGATCACGAACGCGCAACCGCGCATTTTTAAGTACCCAGCGAAAAAGAACACGACGAAACAGGTTGAAGCCGATTGATTTGAATGCTTGCTCTTCTGCGATGCGACGTATTTCTTCTTCGCTCGGTCCCATCTCAGTTGGGGAGGAACGCACTGCAAGATATCCAATAGAGCGCAACAACGGCAGTGGATTGTCAAACAGATTTATGCTTTCCAGTTTGAGTTCATCTAAACACCGATCTCCAAACTTGTCCAAATAAGCCTCGTACTCTTCTTTGAATTCCGGGAACCTGTCCATTTCCTTCATGATCTCTGCTAGAGAGCCTTTGCAGAGTATGTCGATGAATTTGGCATCCTGATTCGTTACCTTCATCAGCTTTTTCATACGCATTGCTGGTTCTGCGCTGATAATTCCCCCTTCTGCTGCGAGCAGTGAATTCTGTAAGGTGGAATCCTCATCATTGCACCATTTCGTAGTCAGCTTGCGCAGCAAGCCGTAGTAGATCATTGCTCCGAAGTCATTGATCAACGGGGCATCCCAGCGAGTCAGGAGTTGACCTTGTAGCTTCAGATAGTAGTTGGCAAGCTCGACTGTACTGTATTGATGTAAATCTGGGCGAGTAATACCAAGTGCATTGTTTAAACGTTGGTAAAAAACATCAATCGTCTTGGGCAAACGTCTGAAGTTGCCTATCAACTTGACAATTGTTTTACCTAGGCGCATTGCGTCCTTGAGCTTGTCTTGCATGCTCACCTGCTGCTGGACATTATCAGTAAGTTGCTGAGGAAGAGCTTCCTTAACGCCCATCATCTGTTCCATAAAATTTCGATTCATCTGATAACCAGGAAGCAATGCCAGACACCGGTACCAATTCAGCAGATTGTAATACACCCGTCCATTAACAAGACCAATCATGCAACGGAACACAGATTCCCGATTAACGATTTCCTCACCAGAGACCCCCATTATTCGGCAGAATGACTTGTAAACCTCAGCATAAGCATGACGTGCAAATGAAAATGTCAAAGGGGTAGTAATACCGCCATAGCTTTCTGAAATATTGCTGTTGTCCCATAGGTTAAACTCATCATCAGGGTCAATCATGTCAGCTAGGTTGGTGATTGGACGGGATTGCAGTAGGTAAAGCTTCCCATCCTGGATTGCCCACTCAATATCCTGAGGGCGTCCAAAATAACGTTCACATCGGTGAGCTAGCTCTGCAACTGAACGCACCAACTCATCCGTAAGAGCTGGCTGATTCACCTTCTCTTTTGCTACATCTACGCTCTCCACTCCTTCATCACATTCCATAGAGAAACGATGAGCAATAAGTTTGGTGGCTATTTCACGCTCCACGATCTCCCCACTACGATTCACTTTGTACGTGTCTGCATCGCATTCCCCTGACACCATCGCTGTACCAAGCCCATACAAGGCTCCCACAATGGCAATCTTTCTTTGCCCTGTCAGGGAGTCTGCACTGAATGCAACTCCTGCTGTTTCCGAGTCAACCATTCGTTGTACAAGGACGGCTGGTGGCTCAGGCAGTAGGCTAAGTCCCTTCTCTTTGCGATAGGTCAAGATACGTTGGCTGAAGCCAGATCGCCAGACCTGAAGAACCTTAGCTGACACATCCTCAGGTTTGACAAACAAGTAACTTTCTAGCTGACCAGCAAAGGAGTGTTCAGCTCCATCCTCATCTAATGCCGAAGAGCGGACGGCAAGCAGTTCCCCATTTGCACTGAGTAACTCAACTTCTTTTTTTAGCATAGCCTCCACATTGGAATCTAAAGTGATATCTCTTAAAACCCGCGTGACTGCTTCTTCGGATTGAAGGACCGCTATCTTTAGCTCCTCCATAAGACTTTTTGGTACACTCGCAATAAAAGCATCTGGAGTAACAACGAACCACTCGGGAATAACCATTCCTGCCTGTCCCAGCAGAGCGAGGGCACGAGCTTTGCCGCCCATCTTTTGCAGTTCATGTGCCTCTATATGGTTCATTTGAAGAATATAGGTCATGTGCTTTAACCTCCTTTTCTATTAAAGTAAAAGTGGGACAAGTCCCAAACTAAGATACAGTAAGATAATGAGTAACCCCGAAACTTTTTCAATCGCCTGTGCTACTTTGGTTGTCATAGACCTAAGAAAAGCCAAGGCCATCAGAACTGCGATCAGCACGTTCAACAGAGTGCACCACATCACAATTTGGCCAGCATCCACCTGTACGGAAGCCATCAAAACCACGCAAGACGTGAGAAGGACGACAGACACCCAAATCCAAGTTGCCTTTTTGTAGCCCCAAAGGAAGCTATAAGTCTCAACACCATACTCCTCATCCTCTGGGATTCGTATTTTGCGCCCGATCTCCAGAATGATTCCGTTTCCGTAGCTAGCTAGTAAAAGCCAAGAAAGCCCAGAAGGAATTAAGACCGAAGCTGTAACCCAATCACAAGCCACAATATACATCACGATCATCGGCATCATTACCATATGGGACAGCAAATAGATAATCGGATGAGCTTTCAACCATTCCTTGACAAAGAATTCCTTACTCATCAGAGCCAGATAGCCCCACGCAAGCACTAACCAAGGAATGAGCTTTGGAGACAACCAATATGCCATGCCTAACTGAGCTAGTCCTATTAAAACGCCAAGTACCCCTAGTTGTTTCAGGGTCACAACTCCACGCGGAACAGCCCGATACGAACGAAATCGGGAGTCTTCTTCAAAGTCCTTAAATTCGTCTGCAATGCGCAATAGCAAAAAGAACAAAAAAGTCGACAGGAAACCAATAACAAGCGACTTGATACTAGGTAATGCCCCGTTTCTTAGGATCGAAGAGTATAGCATCGTAGAAATGCTGAATACAGCAACCACAATTCCATTTTGAACAATGGGAAATCTCTCTCGCTGATAGATCCACCAACGTTTCGACCAAGAGAGTTGTTGATATGTCACATTAGACATATTGTTTCACCATCCCAGGAATTGTGCCATCATTGCCACGAGATCGCTTATGGTGGGCCCTAGTAAAATCATCAGCAGCCAATGCAGCGATAATAGACAGCTCGCCAGCTAAGACCAGGCCGGCACATATCTCCGCAAGCGCATGTGCATGCCCAGCGCCTGAAAGTCCCATGATTTCAAGGCATGCCTTCTGACTCGGCAATCCCGTACCTCCACCCACTGTACCAACAATAACATTCGGTAAAGTTATCGATGCATAAAGGTCTCCATTCGATGTCAGTTCAAATCGTGTAATTCCAACGGCCGATTCTGATACACAAGCAACGTCTTGTCCAGTTGCTAGATATAGAGCTGTCAACCCATTAGCCACATGACCTTGGGAACCTATCATGCCTTGCAGGACTCCACCTACAAATGCCATTTTCCAATATTTTTCCATATGCTCAGGAGTAGTGTGAAAGCGTGAGCGAACCAATTTCGCTGGTAACACTACTTCGGCACAAACTTTTTTCCCCCTCACAGTCATGAAGGATTTTGCTGAAGCCTTCTTGTCTCCCGAAAAGTTAGCTTCAACAAAGCTATGCTGGAACGGAACTGGTGAATGTTGTCGAATATAGTTACAGATTTCTTGCGTTGCGATCGTTACCATGTTTTGTCCAGATGCGTCGCCGGTTGAAAATTCAAAAATGAGGTATACATAATTACCTTCGATCATGTGATCCATTCTGATGCACTGCCCGAAGCTTGTCGTGCTCTCGGCCACTACTCGTAAGTTATCAAATTCGGAAACTGCCCAGTTTGCAAAGCGGCTTGCTTCCACTACGCTCTCAAAGATAAAACCAGGAGTACGGCCAACTGCTTCTTTCAGAATCACGGCTCTGCAACCACCTGCTTCACTAATAACCTGTGCACCGCGGTGATAAGAAGCAACAAGTGCAGCCTCTGTAGTTGCCAAAGGAATATAATAATCTCCTTGTGCATAGAGACCTTTGATCCGTAGAGGGCCGGCCAATCCTACCGGAATGTTGATTGTGCCGATAAGATTCTCAATATTTTTTTGATACAATTCAAGTTGGCTTAATGCTTGACTACCCAGTAATTGTTCTTTGGCATCAACTCCAGCTGACAGTAAATCCCACCTAGCCTCTATTGCCCTTGCCGAAACTCTTGCTCCCCCAGGTACACGTTTTGGAAGAGGAGTGTCCTTGGAACTAAAATCCTGATATCGATCGTCATCAACACTTCGTAGCATGTGATTATCTACTTCTTTACTTGTTGTAAACTTCATCGTTTTATCTCCTTTGCAATATGGTACTGGTACAGTTCAAGAATCATGTAAACAAGCCTTTCTCAATCTTTTTTTGTGACTGAGAAGAATGCTGGATTTTTGATGACTTAAAATTTTTAATATTAGCAAAATTTTTTACCAAAAGAATCTACCAGTACCAAGTACAATTTGTACTACTATCCAAATGAATGCAAATTCTTTTTGTCTATTTGTGTTTATGATATTCAAAATGGTTTCTTAGTCTTTCTCATAACTGTCTGCCTTACCATCAATACATGTTTTTTCCTAAGTGGACTCATAGCTTAGCAAATTCCTCGAAATCCCTATTAAGAAATTTCTATCAATTCACCCGATAACATTCTGCTATTTAAACCTATTAAACGGACCTGACTCACCCAAAAATTACACCTTAATCTACTAGCTATGGGTAAATCCGATTCTAACAAAAATCATTTTTCTTACTAAGAAAAGGTTTTTCAAAAAAATTAAACAAGCTGTTTTTATTAGAAATGCTACTGCTCCTCCTCTCTATAGTGATCTATCCTGTATACTTAAAATTACCCTTGCTGAATATTAGCACAATATGTCAAAAAATACAACTTATTGAAATAACCTGTTGCTCAATATAGTGAGAGTTCATTTCTTGTTTCTGAGAAAAACGTTACACCTTAAATGTAAATCAAGTTTCTTTTTACATAATATATATTTTTTTACAATTTATTGACATTTAGTAACATTCTTTACCACTTTTGATAAAAATCGATTACGATTAACAAATACCAGTGCTATCAATGCAGATGTATGTAACAGCTGAGCTATCTTGGCTGAAACTCCGACGCCACTATTTCACTTTAAAATCAAAGATGTTAGATTACGTACAACCGTTCGAGCTTACACCTTATTTTAGTAAAAAACTCGTTGATGGCTTAGAAGAGATTCTTGACATAGAATGGAAAAAGATGTTGCGAAGAAGGAATTGAAGAATTACAGATAGAGGATAGAGATTGATATGTTCAAAAAAACAGGTTATCTTTTGCTCGATAACCTGTCAGTATGACTATGACTTCGATTTCATTAACAAATAGATAAAATAAGGTGCTCCTAAAGCAGAAACAACAATCCCTACTGGTAATTCCGAAGGCGCCAAGATATTACGTCCAATCGTATCTGCAGTGAGTAAAAGAAGTGCCCCAAGTAGAGCAGCCGTTGGAATTAAAATCTGATGCTTCGGCCCCACGATTTTTTTAGCCAGATGCGGAGCAACCAATCCGAGGAACGAAATCCCCCCTCCAACTGCCACGCAGGCACCTGCTAAAGCAACAGCCGTTAACAGCAATACTCTACGTTCCCTCTCCACAGCGGTTCCTAAACTCACAGCAATATCATCGCCAAGGTGTAACACGTTTAAATAGCGTGCTTTATACATGGTAAAAGGAATAAGAAAAACAATCCACGGAATCGTAGCTAATACATACGTCCAATTTGTACTCCAAATGCTACCCGACAACCAAACCATAGCCTTCATAAAATCTGTATCGTTCATTTTAAGCTGAAACACAATTAATAATGCACCCAGTATAGCGTTCAAAGCAATCCCAACCAAAATGAGACGTGTCGGGGTTACACCATTTTTCCAGGCAAATAGATAAATCAGAAAGGTAGAGAGAGAAGCTCCGGCTAATGCTACTAATGGCAAAATAAAGATGGACATGGTACTAATAGCTGTCATCGAACCACTAAATAGATAAATATAGATGACGACAAACAAGCCCGCCCCAGAGTTTATCCCTATAATGCCTGGTTCGGCCAGTTCGTTTTGTGAGACACTTTGTAAAATGGCTCCAGAAATAGCAAGACCAGCTCCGATTAACAAGGCAATAACCATCCGTGGTAGTCGGAACTCAAATAAGATCAGATTGTTATCCGCCGTTCCAAATCCAAACAAAGTTGATATGACATCCAAAGGCTCAATGCGAATGACTCCTAAATGTAAACTGACAAAAAAAGCTACGATTATCAGTGATGTGATCAATCCAAGGACTAACCAGGGGCTTTTTCTTCCTTTGTGTAATACTTGCATTATAGGCCCCTCCCTTCACGTCTAGCCAAATACAGAAAGAACGGCGCTCCCAGAATGGCAGTGACAGCTCCTACTGGTGTTTCAAAAGGTGCATTTACTAAACGAGCACCAATATCGGATATGATGAGTAACAGTGCACCTAGTAGAGCAGAGCACGGAATAATCCATCGATAATCTACGCCTACTAAAGAACGTGTTACATGTGGAATGACAAGCCCAATAAATCCAATAAAACCAGCCACCGATACAGATGCCCCCGTAAGAAGTAACACAACCAATATACAAATCACTTTTATAAGAAAATTTCGTTGACCTAAGCCTTTAGAAACATCTTCTCCTAGGCTAAGAATCGTTATCGAACGTGCTAATAGTAGAGCAATCGGAAATCCTATTGCACCTACGATACATAACAAACCAACACTGGCCCAAGGTGTATTTGCTACCCCACCTGCAAACCAAAAGCTAATATCCTTAGCTACATTAAAATGAATGGCAATAGCAGAAGATAGTGAAGTAAGTAACGCTCCAACTGCTGCCCCAGCGAGTGCTAGTTTTACGGGAGTTAGTCCACTCTTAGACAACGCTCCAACAGCAAATACGAGACCAGCACCTAATCCTGCTCCCAAGAAGGAAAATACCATCATGCTCATGTTTGACAGACCTGGAAAAAAAGCGAATGCAATCGCAATCGCAAACCCCGCTCCATTCGTTACACCCATAATGGACGGATCCCCTAGCGGATTTCGAGTCATACCTTGCATAATAGCTCCCGATACAGCTAAAAAAGCCCCTACTAAACCTGCTGCTATTGATCTAGGCAAGCGCAATTCTTGAATAATCTGATGGGAGGTTAGGTCTGGATCAAAAGAGAAAATGCTTGACCAAACCGTCAAAAAATCAATATCTGCTGCTCCCAAAGAAATAGAAGCCACCATTCCAAAGGCAAGTGCTATTAACAAACCGATAATCATTATAAGAGCAACTGCGGGTCTCGATTTTTGTTTCAACTGTTTCGTTGCCCCACCCTGCTCATTGTGTGATTCGTGGGATACCATTCTCTATCATTCCTTTGTCAAATTCATCCTGTTAAACATCTATTTCTATGAATTATCTGTCTTGAAAAAAGATGCATCTGCTCCCTAGTCGTATGTATCATGGATTGCTTATAAAAATAAACAAGCATCTTTTTCAGTACCGAATCCATGAAAAAGTGCCTCTTTTTACATAACTGATTATCATTCTCAAACGATAGTATCATATCTTTTATTACTTTTACATAGAAAAAATGATGACTAATCGAAGACCACAAACGATTTGACAATTCCCCTTTCAAGTCAAACAACCTCAAGACAAGAAAATGTAGGATTCTTTCTATATAAAAAAGCATCCCACTTTATCCATTTTATTGGGATATTCGTGGAATGCTTTTTCAGTGACACGTAAACATGATTCTATCTTACCAGTGTAGAAAATTGCGCTTCATGCAATCTACTATATACCCCTTTGGCTGCAAGTAACTCCTGGTGATTCCCCTGCTCTGTAATTCCGTCTTTTGTCACGACCACGATACGATCAGCATTTTTAATCGTTGCTAAACGGTGAGCGATTACAAGTGTCGTTCTTCCTTCAGATAGCTTTTCGAGTGATTTCTGGATAGCCAGTTCTGTCTCTGTATCCAAAGCAGATGTCGCTTCATCCAAAATGAGGATAGGTGGGTTCTTTAAGAACATGCGCGCAATAGCGAGACGTTGTTTTTGCCCACCTGACAGCATGACACCTCTCTCACCAATAATCGTTTCCAAACCATCCTTTTGAGAGTGAATGAATTCTTCCAATTTAGCATGTCGGGCAGCATTCCAGATTTCCTCATCGCTAGCTTGTAAATTCCCGTACTTGATATTCTCTCGAAGTGTCCCTGAGAACAAGAAAACATCCTGCTGGACAATCCCGATCTGTTTACGTAAGGCTTCTAGCTTCAAATCTCGAATATCTAATCCATCAATGGTAATTTGCCCTGCGGTAACATCATAAAAACGCGGCAATAAGCTACACAATGTTGTTTTTCCAGCACCAGATGGACCGACAAATGCTACTGTTTCACCTGCACGGATTGTTAAATTGATACTGTTTAGGATATTTTCTTTATTTTGATAGCCAAAAGTAACATCATGGTATTCAATGTTTCCTTGTAAATGATCTACAGCGATTGCATTTGTAGAGTCAGCTACGTCTGGAGCAGTATCTAAAAGTTCCACATAGCGTTTGAAGCCAGCAATTCCTTTTGGATAAAGTTCAATAACTGCATTGATTTTTTCAATTGGTTTAAACAATATATTTGTGAGTAACACAAACCCAACAAATTCACCTGCTGTAAGATGACCTTTAAGGACAAACCAAGTTCCACAGATCAATACAAACAGTGTCACCAGTCGCATAAGTAAGTAACTAATTGACATATTCATAGCCATGATCTTGTAAGAAAGTAATTTCGTCAAACGAAAACGTCCATTATTAATAGCAAATTGTGCTTTCTCATACTCTTCATTACCAAATGCTTGTACCACTCGAATGCCACCAATGTTATTCTCTACTCTCGCATTAAAGTCTGCGATATCGGTAAACATTCTTCTGAAAGCATACGTCATTTTTTTGTTAAAGAATACCGTTAACCAGATCAAAAAAGGAATAACGAGAAATGTGAGCAATGCTAACTGCCAATTAATATACAGCATTACCCCAAATGCACCGCATAGAGTCATTACAGCAATGAACAAATCCTCTGGTCCATGGTGAGCGATTTCTCCAATTTCCATAAGATCATTCGACATGCGAGACATTAAGTGTCCCGTCTTATTATTGTCAAAAAAACGGAACGACAGCTTCTGGATATGGTCAAACAGCTTTTTACGCATATCCGTTTCAATATTTATGCCAAGCATATGTCCCCAATACGTAACAACATAATTAAGAGCTGTGTTTAGAACATAAATACCTAACAAAGCAAAGCAAGCCCCAACAATTAACGACCAATCTTGCCCAGGAAGTAGTTTATCGACAAATTGATTGACTGCTAATGGAAATACTAATTCTAGCAATCCTGCAATAATGGCACATGTAAAATCTAAAATGAATAAACCTTTATAAGGGCGATAATAGGAAAAAAACCGACGTAACACGAATTTATCACTCTTTTCTCTCTTGTCTACTAGTGAAAACATTACTGCTAAGTATAAACGATCAAAAACTGAAAGTGAATATCTTTCTCATTTAGAAGTGTACTGTAAAAATTCTTACTTCTTTTGTTCCCTTCTTCTATTATCCTGTGCATTTTACTGAAAACTGGTAAAGCATATTGGTTTTTAATCGGTGCTGTTTAAATAGGAACGGCAGCATTCCAGTAATTAGGAACCCCCTCCCTAACTAGAAATGCTGCCCGTCGTCTAACCTGTTTCGTTTCAGTTCCTTGCTTTCTCTTTTCTTACGTCTTTTCAGCAGAACCCATTTGTCTGTCCTTTTCCATCCTACGTTTTTTCCGATCTTCATAACGCTGCTATGCTTGCTCATACTGTCGTTACTCTTCTTCTGTTTCCGGGATGATCGGTGGAGCTAACGTAGGTTTTCCCATATCATCTAGAGCAATAAGCGTAAGTTAAGCACGTGATGTTACTCTTCTTTCCCCCGTTATTAAATTCTCAGATTCTACTTCAACGTACTAAGGAATAGCCGTTATCGTATTTCTGACCAACCGAGTGGCTGTCACCATATTTTCTAAAGAAGCAATCGTCTCCGTACGACCTCTCGTCTTTAACCCGCAATCAGGATTAATCCAAAATTGTCTGGATTCAAGGACCTGTAGAGCATTCTCAATCATTTTCACTATCTCTTCCACAGTTGGAACGCGGGGACTATGAATATCATAGACACCTAGACCAATACCTTTTAGATAGGAGTGATTATGGAAGGAATGGATTAGTTCACCATGGCTCCGCGATGTTTCTATCGAAATAACATCAGCATCCAGATCGCTAATAGAATCTATAAAGTCATGAAACTCGCAGTAACACATATGAGTATGAATTTGAGTAGTGTCTTTTACAGAAGAAGTGGTTAACCGGAATGCTTTTACTGCCCAATCTAAATACGCTTCCCACTCCGTTTTCTTTAACGGTAGCCCTTCACGTAATGCTGGTTCATCGACTTGAATCATAGTAATCCCACTTGCTTCCAACGCCTCTACTTCCTTTTGTAAGGCTAGTGCGATCTGATAGGTTACCTGGTGTCTGGAAATATCGTCACGTACGAAGGACCAATTTAATATAGTGACTGGACCTGTGATCATTCCTTTGACCGGTTTAGATGTAAGAGATTGAGCATAGATGCTCTCCTTGACTGTCATTGGTTCAATAAACTCTACATCTCCATAAATTACAGGCGGTTTCACACAACGAGAACCATAGGATTGCACCCATCCATTCTTAGTAAATGCAAATCCCCCTAGTTTTTCACCAAAAAATTCCACCATATCCGTCCGTTCAAATTCCCCATGAACCAACACATCAAGCCCAACTTTCTCTTGTATGTCAATCCATTCACGGATTTCTGCTTGTAAAAATTGTTCATATTGTTCTGCCGACCATTCGCCCTTCCGCCATTTATTTCTCGCCTGACGAACCTCTGTTGTTTGTGGAAAACTACCAATCGTTGTAGTCGGGAGAATCGGTAAATGCAAGAGGTTTTGTTGTTGTTGTCGCCGTTGTTCATAATCAGATGCACGCTCTATCTGATCTAAATCCAAGCTGGCCACAGCCTCATGTACACGAGGGCGATTTCTAGCTACAGAGTTCGCTACTCGTTCTATAATTGCTTGATTCAGAGCGAAAATCTCTTTAACGCTTTCCTCTTTGTTGTGCAACCAATCTGTAACATGCTTGATTTCCATTAGTTTTTCATCTGCAAACGCCAATGAATCTTTAACTAGTGAATCAAGCTGTGTCTCTTGGTTTAAACTGATCGGAACATGGAGCAAACTACTAGATGGCTGAATCCAGATACGTGATGCATCCACGTGACTTCTGATTTTTGAGAGAAGATTTGTCTTATGGGTCAGATTGGCGCGCCAAATATTCCTGCCATCAATGATACCGGCTCCAAGTACTTTGTCTTGTGGAAATCCACTTGTAGTGATCTGTTCAAAGTTACGTCCCGCATCATGGACAAAATCTAACCCAATTCCTGCAACAGGTAAATGGATTACTTCCTTGTAGAATGTAACAGAACCAAAATAGGTTTGTAGCATGATTTGTAGTTGTGGAACAGCCTCATGAAGTTGTTCATAGATGTAGGAGATCGTCTTCATTTCGTCTTCGGATAAAGATGTTACGAGAATCGGCTCATCCATTTGAACCCATTCCACGCCTTCCTGCGCTAATTCAGTCAGTACTTGCACATAAAGAGGGATGAGCTGCAAGATAATAGCTGGTATCTGCAAAGGATCAAACCCTTTGGATAGCTTAATAAAAGTATAAGGTCCCACCATGACAGGTTTTCCGTTAATGCCCAGCTTCTCTTTCGCCTCTTTATAAGCAAGAAGCGGCTTATTTTCTGTAAGAACGGGTTTGATATCCTGAAATTCCGGCACAATGTAGTGATAATTGGTATTAAACCATTTGGTCATTTCGCAAGCAACCGCTTGTTGGTTACCACGAGCCATAGCAAAATAGGTGGACAAAGGTACTGCCCCACCAGCATATTCATAGCGTTTTGGAACATAACCGAACATCACAGCCATATCCAACATGTGATCATACATGGTGAAGTCATTGACCGGTATCAGGTCAATACCTATTTCCTTCTGCTTTTGTAAATGCTGGAGTCTACCTTGCTCCATTTGAGCAAGAAACTCCTTCTCTTTAATTGTTCCAGCCCAAAATGCTTCTAATCCCTTTTTCCATTCGCGATTCTCACCAATGCGTGGATATCCTAAACTGCTGCTTATTCCTTTGCTTATTCCTTTGCTCATGCTTGTTCGCCCTCCTAGACAGGTTATTTTTCGTTAAAGAACCAACTCAAACAAAAAAGCATCTCTTCCAATCAAAAGATGGTTAGAGATGCTTGAACAAGCAGTGAATATACGTATACAACTGCCACAGCTATCCTAACACCTCCCTATCTCCCGTAGGTCACACAGTGTTGTCGAAATAGGCAGGTCTCCTGACTTAAGAATCATCATCAGCACATACCTTCCCAATCCTAATGGATCAGTGGTATTTTTTGCACTAACTCCTCTTTTACAGTGGCGGGACCGTGACGGATTTACACCGTGCTTCCCTTTTCATCCTTGATACTGATCGTTCAAAGAACCTATTTCCACATATTTAATTCAATAATATTAATACGAAAAACATAAACAACTATACTCTTTTATCTAGGTATGTTTGCTATCATAATACAACTTCACACAAAATTCCACATCTTTATTCAATTGCGTTTTTTCTTACCTTAGGGGACTTGTGTTACTTACATGCTGACCGTATTCGCACGCACCTTGTACCAGCATCCCCCCATCTTGCCCAAAATTAGGCTGCAAGATATGAATTCATTCTCTTTTTACCTATGTTTCCAGTTCTACTCTTCTTGTCCAATTGATAAGCATATAAGGACATCTACAGGAAAGGAGGCAATCATATGAGTCGAAACCGCAAGGCATACTATCCTTTCATCGGTCCATGTGATCCTTGTCCGCCACAAAGGGTTGTAACCTATGAGACGCCGCCACAACTCTATTTGGGATTTCAACCCCCGAATTTACCCCAATTTGATCCGTACAAAGCTCTTTGTCTAGGAACCCTTTGGCCTGCTCTGTATGCGCCATATGAAAATCCGTACAAAGGGGGAAAATAAAAGTGAGCGATCATGGTACTCAAGCGGATGAACAACAGCAACAATTTTATGAGCTGCTTCATCAAATTCAGGTGCTAGACTTTGTTCTAGTGGAATTAAACTTATATCTTGACACCCACCCTACTGACATGGCAGCCATTAAGCAATTCAACGATACTGCTCAGCAAAGTATGACACTGAAGCGCCAATTCGAATCTTCATTCGGACCTCTGATGAATTTTGGCAATAGCTTTGCCCAATACCCATGGTCGTGGAAAGATGTACCTTGGCCTTGGCAGGTGTAAGAAAGGGGGATTTTGAATGTGGATCTATGAGAAAAAGTTACAGTATCCTGTTCGCGTAAGCAAATGTGATCCTCAAATGGCAAAGTATTTGATGGAACAATATGGTGGAGCTGATGGAGAATTAGCAGCTGCTCTACGATATATGAATCAGCGCTATACAGTTCCTGACAAGGTCATTGGGCTACTAAACGATATTTCCACAGAAGAATTTGCCCACCTCGAAATGATTGCAACAATGGTATATAAGCTAACGAAGGATGCTACTCCTGAACAACTAGAAGAAGCAGGTCTTGGCGCACATTACGCAAGCCACGATAAGGCTCTGTTTTTTCATGATGCAGCCGGTGTTCCTTTCACGGCTACATATTTTCAAGCAAAGGGTGATCCAATTGCAGACTTGTATGAGGATATTGCTGCGGAAGAAAAGGCAAGGGCTACATATCAATGGTTGATTAATATGACTGATGATGTCGACCTAATCGATAGCCTTTCTTTTCTTCGCGAACGTGAAATTGTGCATTCTCAACGGTTCCGTGAAGCAGTGGAGATTTTAAAAGCAGATCGTGAACAACAGAAGATTTTTTAACTAAGTAGCCAACAATATGAGAAAGCTATACAAAAGAATACGAAAGGCGACTTGACCAAATTTCTAGTTAGAGATTTGGTCAAATGTTTTTCTACGCTCTATTTCCTTTATGCACGTATCCAACCATATGAAAAAATTTTCATTTCTCGAAATAACAGAAATATCTTAATTCATACTTTACAGATCGGAATTATAGGAATATAATGAGGCTACATTTTACAATTGATTAGGAGGATCATTATGAGTAGAGCTTTTATACATTCATTCTTCACATTTCTGTTAGGGGCTTTCTTATTAGTCGGTTGCAATAGCGAGGGAGCACCCCCATCCACCTCTAATGCTCCAACCAGTGAACAGGCAGATGCCCAGGCTCAAACATTGCAAGTTCAAAACGCAGGTGACGTGGTTATCGCTGCTACAGACAAATCAAAATCGCCTGAATCGGCTAAAAATAGAAAAGACACGGTTGTAGTAGCTTTAACAGAACCAGGTGGGGTTTTTAATCCATATTTTTATCACAATGGTTATGATGGGAACGTTACCTCCGTGATGTTTTCCCCACTTGTTGATATTGATAGGAATGGGAAACCAGCTCCGAAATTAGCAGAAAAGTGGGACATTTCCACCGATCAGCTTACATATACCTTTCACCTACGTAAAAATCTGAAATTTAGTAATGGAGAGCCCTTGACTGCTAATGATGTCGCCTTCACTCTAACTATTTTGCATGATAAAACGTATGACGGGGAAACAGAAATCGCTGAAGCACACATTAAAGGCGGGAGTGCATATAAAGAAGGTAAAACAAAAACCATTGAGGGAATTAAAGTAATCGATCCACAAACAATCGAGATTACCACAGAGAAAGTAAACGCTCGTTCTCTTCTCCTACTTGGTGGTCACGTTTTGTCCAAAGCCTATTATGGAAAAGGTTATGAACCAGGTAAGCTTGACTACCTACGTACATTGCATACAAAACCGGTCGGAGCTGGCCCTTACAAGTTTGAAAAGTTTATCCCCGGTCAAGAAGTGAGATTTGTGGCCAATGAGTATTATTACGAGGGTAAACCTGCCATTACCCATTTTATTTATAAAACAACCGATGGCGATACAACTCAGTTTTTCCAAACGGGCGAGACTGACTATGGCTCCTTCCCTGCTAATGCAGATAATCTGGAGCTTTTAAAAAGTCTTGGTTTTGCAAACATCAATATTTATACTTCGACTGCCTATAGTTATCTATCGTTTAACCATAGCAAGCCTTATTTAAAAGACAAACGTGTTAGACAGGCGCTAATCTATGGGCTTGATCGTCAACAAATCGTGGATGCTGCCTATCAGGGTTATGCACAAATAGCTAATGTGCCTGTAGCCCCTGTATCCTGGGCGTTTACTGAAGATGTGAATCCCTATGCTTATGATGTGAATAAGGCTAAACAACTACTGGATGAAGCTGGGTGGAAAGAAGGCTCAGATGGCATCAGGGAAAAGGACGGGAAAAAACTAGTTCTTCACTACTTGACTACGAAAAGTAAAGTAAGTGATGTTCTCATTCCCATCGCGAAGGAAAATTACAAATTAATCGGTATTCAACTAGAAGCAGAATTAATGGATTACCCAGCACTTGTAGCAAGAACAGATAAAGGTGATCACGATCTTGCTTCCTTTTCTACTACGATGCTAGGAGATCCATCTGATGGTGTTATTCAGTTCTCTTCTACGGGTGGAGGTAGCTTTACAAATACACATGGTTATTCCAATCCTAAGGTAGATGAACTGCTTGCAAAAAGTGTAGGTACGCTTGATATTGAAAAACGCAAAGAAGCTTATAAGGAACTTTATCAAGCATTAAGCGACGATCCTCCGTTTATTTTCCTGAATTATCGAAAAATTTTATCAGGTCATAATGCACGAGTGGAAGGATTTGAACCCAACGGTTACACCGGTATAAGCTCAAGCCTACCTACCCTGAAAATTGTGGAATAAGAGGACAATCGAACATGCTCAGTTCCTATGTACTAGGTAGGGACTGAGCATCTTCCTTAGTCATTTCAGATGAGGGTTACCATTCCATCTACGTTTTTGCTAGGAGGCGCTCTGTCAATGAAAACCTACATGTTCAAGAGACTGATGATTATGATTCCAACTTTGATTGGCTCTTCTCTCTTAATCTTTTTTCTCTTTGCACTTACCCCGGGTGATTATGTGGATACCAATCCTAAGCTAAGTCCCGAGAGAAAAATTGAGCTAAAAGCGTTATACGGTTTAGATAAACCCATTATAGAGCGTTATTTTGTTTGGGCTGGGAATGTATTACAAGGAGATTTGGGATATTCCCTTCAATATCAGCAGCCTGTAACAACCATTTTAGGACAATATATTTGGAGTTCTTTCTTAATCGCGTTCACCTCCACTACATTGACTTGGATCATTGCCATCTCGATTGGTGTTTTTTCCGCAACTAGACAATATTCTTTGTTTGATTCGCTTGTAACAATCGGCGTTTTTGCCGCTATGGCCTTACCAGCATTTTTCGTAGGTTTACTTGCTATTAAAATATTTGCAGTTGACCTTGCATTATTGCCGCCTGGAGGAATTCTTACAACTGGTAGCAATGCAACGGGTATGGCCTATGTTATTGAGGTTGCTAAACACATGATTTTGCCTGTTACAGTATTAACCATGTTGAGTGTTGGCTCCCTAACTCGGTATTTCCGTACCAATATATTAGAAGTGATTCGTCAGGACTTTATTCGAACAGCTCGCGCTAAAGGCTTAAAAGAAAAAGTGATTACCTACAAGCATGCTCTTCGCAATGCTTTGCTACCTGCCATTACCCTGCTCGGCTTTGAACTGCCCGCCCTTTTTGGAGGAGCAATTATTACGGAAAAAATTTTTAACTGGCCCGGAGTTGGTCAGGTGTATATGCAAGCGTTATCACTTAGAGATTATCCCTTACTAATGGGATTTACCATGTTCATCGCGTTACTTACCATTATCAGTAATTTGCTGGCTGATTTGTTATATGGTGTTGTCGACCCGCGGGTGAGACTGAAATAGGAGGAGCAAGCATGAATACTATTGTTAAAAATGACTTAGAGACTGGCATCCAGACTGCCTCTTATTCTAAGTCCTCACTATGGGGACAATCCTTCAAAAAATTACAGAAGAATAATATAGCGATTATAGGGCTTTGTTTTCTCGTCATCATCTTTCTTTTTTGTTTTCTAGGACCACTGCTATCCCCTTATACATTAGGAAAAATTAATGCAGCAATGATCAACAAACCACCAAGCATGTCCCATTGGCTAGGAACGGATGCTCTGGGTCGGGATATTTTAACTCGGCTTATGCAAGCTGGTCGAATTTCTTTAACTGTCGGTCTCGCTTCCATGGTTCTCTCTGTCTTTCTTGGAACCTTTCTTGGTGTTCTAGCTGGATATTTTCGTGGGTGGATCGACACAATCATCATGCGTGTCTCAGATATCCTGATGACAATTCCTGAATTACCGATGCTGTTTATCTTAGCAGCTGTATTATCTGAGTGGAAGGTTCCTTCTAATTACCGCTTATATATTGTCATGATTATGCTTAGTATCGTTGGCTGGGCCGGTTTAGCGCGCCTCGTTCGCAGTCAAATTCTGAGTCTACGCGAACAGGAATATATTCAAGCAGCTAAAGTTTTAGGTCTTCGCAATAGTCGAATTTTATTTCGCCACCTACTTCCCAACATTTTTCCTTTGTTGATTGTTGTAGCAACATTGCGGGTTGGTGGGGCAATCTTGAGTGAGTCAACGCTTAGTTATTTTGGACTTGGCGTCGTCCCCCCTACAGCAACATGGGGTAACATGATTGATTCCGCTAACACCTTAATTGATTTTCAAAAAAGACCGTGGCTCTGGATTCCGCCTGGCTTAGCCATTTTTGTAACAGTCATCTCCATTAATTTACTAGGAGATGGATTGCGCGATGCTTTAGACCCGAAAATGAAAAAGTAGGTGGCCGACATATGAATGGTTCAAATAAACAGCCTTTTAACTCCAATCCGCTGGAACATCGTGAAGAACAAATCCATATTTCTGAAGCAGAAAATGTAAATATACACACTGGTGAGGAACAAGAGACAGTCTTAGATGTCAAACATCTGTCTACCTATTTTCATACTGATGAAGGGATTGTCAAAGCCGTTCATGATGTTAGCTTTCAAATGAAGGAGGGCCAAATCGTCTGTATTGTTGGTGAATCTGGATGCGGCAAGAGTGTTACAGCGATGTCTCTTATGGGTCTTATATCTGGACCTATGGGTACGATCGTCAATGGTGAAGTCTGGTTTGATCATAGGGATTTATTGAAAATTTCTGCTAAAGACATGCAACAGTTACGCGGAAATGAATTAGCGATGATTTTTCAGGAACCTATGACTTCTTTGAATCCTGTATTACCCATCGGAGAACAAATCATGGAACCATTAATCGAGCATCTTCATGTTAGCAAAAAAGATGCGTTCGAAAAAGCAATCGATTTGATTTCCTTAGTAGGGATTGCACGGCCAGAAGAAATTGCTCGTTCTTACCCCCATCAATTAAGTGGTGGTATGCTCCAGCGAATCATGATTGCCATTGCTCTTAGCTGTAATCCGCGTCTACTGATTGCTGACGAGCCTACTACGGCACTAGATGTAACGATTCAAGCCCAAATATTAGATTTATTACGTAAAATTAAACAACAATCAAACACCTCTATCCTCCTGATAACGCATGATTTAGGCGTCGTTGCAGAAATGGCTGATTATGTAATTGTTATGTACGCAGGCAAAGTGATAGAAGAAGGTCCTGTTATTGATTTATTTCTCCAACCGAAGCATCCCTATACACAGGGATTATTACGTTCCAAACCAGTGATGAACCAACGGACCAATCGACTTTATTCAATACCAGGTCAAGTTCCCAATCCAATTGGATTAGGTGATTCCTGTTACTTTGCCGAGCGTTGTGAGCATCGTAAGCCACAATGTCTAAAGAAACAGCCTCATCTATCCCCCGTATCCGATAGACAGAAAGTAGCCTGCTGGTTGTATGAGGAGGAGCAAGCATGAAAGAGTTATTACTTGATGTACAACATTTAAAAAAATATTTTCCTTTAGCCGACGGTCCCTTTCCATCTAGTAAAGGGCAAATAAAAGCAGTTGATGGCCTCTCCTTTTCGATCAGAAAGGGGGAAACATTCGGGCTGGTCGGAGAATCGGGAAGTGGAAAAAGCACGGCGGGACGAACGATTCTGCGAATGCTCGAGAAGACTTCAGGAGATGTCTACTATAATGGCATTGATCTATCTACCCTCTCACCTAAAGAGCTGAGAAAGATGCGCCCTGCGATGCAATTTATTTTTCAGGATCCATACAGCTCACTTAATCCTCGTATTCGGATTGGAGATGCAATCGGAGAAGCGTTGCTTGATCATGGATTGGTAGCCAAGCGCAACCTACGTGAACGTGTACAACAAGTAATGGACTTGTGCGGTCTTGCCCCTTATCACTATGACCGATTTCCTCATGAGTTTTCTGGTGGTCAACGACAACGCATTGGCATTGCTCGCGCGATTATTTTACAGCCTGATTTTATCGTTGCGGATGAGCCTGTATCAGCACTCGACGTTTCCATCCAGGCGCAAATTATCAATTTATTTCAGGATTTACAGGAAAAGCACTCACTTACCTATCTATTTATTTCGCATGATTTAAGCGTGGTGGAACACCTTTGTACAACGATTGGGGTGATGTACTTAGGCTCCTTTATGGAAGTGGCCCCGCGCGACGAATTATTTGCACATCCCCAACATCCCTATACTCAAGCACTTCTATCGGCTGTGCCTGTTCCAAATCCCACAGTCAGACGAGAGAGAATCGTGTTGCAAGGTGAAATTCCCAGTCCAGCAAATCCGCCATCTGGGTGCAAATTTCATACAAGATGCCCGTATGCAACCTCATTGTGCTCCGAGCAAGCGCCCCTTTATCGGGAGATTGGAACCAATCATTATGTCGCGTGCCATTTCGTGTAATAGCGCGATAATCACCTAAAGGTGCTGTCCTAGTCAACCATAGCGAAAGCAGGACTGATTTGAAAGGAGGTGACATCAGGCCTGCTGGCGTAAGCGATGCTATACGTTTCTATAAGATTATATTTGCCAATAAGGCTCTTCACGACATTTCCGTTAGCTTCTTTTTCTTACTACAAGTTGAATGACGTGGGCTAAACCGGTGTGTGCTTTTCCTTCCACTCGCTCTTGTTCTCCATAGAAGAAATGGATCACCTCAAGACCTTCGCACCAAGTAAGAATTTCTTGTGGTTCGTAAAGCATAGTAAGATCTGTGGGTCCACCTGTACCATAATGTAATTGGTCCTTGGAGTACACCTCAAGCATAATAATCCCTTCAGACCTTATAGCATTTTTCATTTTATTAAAAATCATTTTCTGATCATCCCTATGAAAATGTCCAAATACCATTATTGCCGCATCATATTCCTCGTTTGATACGTTATCTACCAATAGGTCTATTTTTTTAGTATGCACATCAACGGCGTACTTCTGAGCTAGTTTTTTCGTTTTTTGTAGACCACTCTCAGCATAGTCAATTGCTGTCACTTCATGATCTCTTTTTGCTAAAAAAACAGCATTCCTACCTTCACCCTCTGCAAATGCTATAACTTTTTGACATTTTTCTAATCGAAAGGCTTGTTGTTGAATAAATACGTTAGGTTCTTCCCCATACATATATTCCTCCGAATTAAAACGCTCGTGCCATATATTTTCCATACACACTAGCCTCCTGTCATTCATTTATTCTTTCACTATACTTATCTAGTTCTCCTTACATCTTCTGTTAAAGGATTCATTCAATCAATTCTTGCACAAGAGCTGCATTCAACCAGCGGGTCCTCCGCCAATAATAGCGCAATCGTAAAGCATGACTCTCATCTCCTCTAATAAAGATATTAAAGACATTTTATATCTATAATAAAACAAAAAAAGCTATTTATACACAGCGAACCGTACACCTCCTTTCAACATAAAGTGGCTCGTCTTACATTTGCTTTTGGGCCAAATCCGCTAATTTCATTTTTTTGAGATGCGACTCCATCTTCTCTTCCGCTTCCATCATTACAGCTTGAATCAAGCATTCGTCGCCATGTAGAAAATCGCATTCAAATAAGGAGCTAGTGCCTTCAATCGCATGGATAATATCCAAAAATGTTATATCGTCTTTTTTGCGGGATAACCGATAGCCTCCGTTGGCTCCTGAAATCGATTCGATCATACCTGCTTTCACGAGCCTCGTTAAAATTTTGGACAAATAGGTCGGTGAAACGCCTTGGGATTCTGCCAACTGCTGAACGCCTACCGGCTTGACCGGAGAAGCGGCAAGCAGCATGAGCATGGTGTGCAGAGCATAATTTGTTGCTTTTGTGAATCTCATGGTTGCACCTCAATTAAAGATTTATTGTGTCTATAATATCCTTGAAATCGCTGATGTGTCAACATGTACCTTTTTATAAAAATCTGCCCATTAACTAAGAACGTTCATTAAAAATAATAAAGTTCTAGATTTGCATTTAGAAATGGAACATCGATCTTTGTGAGACTCATTTTGTCTAAAATATATTGCTTGGATATACTAAAGAGCTTCATCATGCCGCTTATGCACAGGTTGCTGGAGTGATCGCCTTATTTTTCTTATTTCGATATGCAAACCCAACTACACATTACAAGGATAAAAATCAAGCTCTCTCTTCACCGAGAGGGCTTGATTTCTTTCATTTCATGACTTGCTTTTCCTCATAACTTCACTTAGGGGCTTTTTTCAAATCCGCTCACCCACCCTGTCCATAAACGGTGGCAGTTCATTGTCCACGGCAGAGCAATACGGAACTTATCCGGCGTTGATTAAGTGACGGAACCCACACCAATGATTTTTACATTTACCTTTATATTAACTCTTGCTTTCTGAAAATTGTCCAGCCAGTTCTTCTTCACCTTTTTCCAATGCGGATAGGCGTAGGCCCGTGCGTACATGCCGAATCCAGCCGGATCAAGTTTCGCCTTTTGTAATTTGCGAATCAGGGTGGCGAATTTCTGTTCCAAATTTTCCTCAATCATTTTTTCCAATCCCTCCGGAGATTTCATAATTTTGAACGGGAATAGCCGTTCTGAAACATAGGCGGTGGAGCGAACATTCACATCAAATATGAAATGGTCCTTTTCATACCGGGCTCGCGTTGTTGTCTCGATGCCCTGAAGATTGATGCTAATCTGTTTCGTGTCCACTTTATCAATGTATTGTCCCGGAGCATTCGGAAGATGTAACGTAAAAGGAAATTCCCCCTTTGTTCTTTTACGCAATATATAAATCAGCTTGGTTTCATCTGAATCAACTACCATTTTGACGCGAGAAGCTTTATCCAATAACGCAGTCCCGGACAAGACAAGCTCTGTTTCCTTACGAAGGGCTGTAATGCTTGGCGTAATGCCATTTTCCTGCATTTGGCGATGGAACTCCTGTAATGTGGTCTTGGTCGTCGCATTCCGGAACAGACCTGTTTCGACGAGATTTGACAAATACAATGGCAAGCGCGGCTTGTCTTTGGGTGTAAAACGAATCAGTTCGTCAATCGGACCATCATAATAGACGACACGCGCCAAGACAGTGCTTTTTGTATCCCGATAGAACGGATCGAGTAGCGTTGACCAATTTTTCTGCTTGGCGAGTTTATTTCCGATAACCACGATCTGTGTCTTGCCTGCCGTGTTCAAGCCAAGCGACCGTTTATCGAAGCCTTCGCGTGAATGGCGCAATGTTGTCGAGTGGACCTCGAACTCTTCTTCTTTATCTTTCGCCTCCTTCGAGAAGACCGGACTGGAGATCCCGAACACCAGATTTCCGTCATTATCCAGATCCATTCCGATAAGCAACGACAGAGTCATATTCTCGATCGTCGTATAGTTGCATCCAGAAACCGGAAATAAGGCGATCAGCAGAATTGCGATTGTGATTATCCGGCGCATTAACGACTCGCCTCCTTAGGCGTTATCTTCTGGTAAATCTTGATGGATAGGTATAGTAGAACGGGCAGGAGATAAGACACTATCAGGCCGGAATAGCTTGCCCACTGATTCCAGCGTAACGATTCAAACCAGGAAGGCTTCAGCCACGAGGCAAACAAGATTGTACTGATGCAGATTACGAGCACATACAGGCCATGGCTCTTTGTACCGAACAGGCTTGCTCCGCTGACGGAGGCGCCATATATAAATGGAATCAGTGAGGTGGAGATGACAAATAGATACATAGCCAGAAAAATGATGTCAAAACGCTCCAGAAAGCGGAATTCGATGAGCTTCAGCAAGTTCAAAACCGGTTGATTGTAATCAAGAATCTCATCCGGACTGAAAAAAATAAAGCAGACGAGCGTGCTGAACACATAAATAAGCATAGTCAACGTATTGCCCAGTACGATACCGTGGACTGCCAGATCTTTGCGACGCAGGTACGGATAGATGATAAATAAAATTTCAAATCCGAGATAAGCTTTCGTCGTTGTCGGCATCGCCTGCAGAATAGGTCCCCAGCCTTCTTTAATAACCGGAAGCAGATGAATTAAATAGCCTTCACGCAATGGTATTAACAGCACCGGGACCATCCAAATGGTCAGGAAGAACACAATCTCACAATATCTAGCGATAGCAAGAATATGCTTCCGCGCTGTAATATAGACTGGAATAACGACCAACAGTAAAATAAACGGAATAGGCGTCATAGTCAGGAACCATGCCTTTGTATACAACATGGTGGAGATGAATGTGGACCATGCCGAAAATGCAAAATGCAAAGCAATCAGCGCTATAATGAACTTGCTGATAGCTTTACCAAAGAGCCGCTCCAACAATTTAAAAAAATTATCTTCCGGGTATTGCCGCATTACGGCAACCATAATTATGCTGAAAACCAGATTAACCAGCCACGACAGTACCAGCGCAATCCAGCCGTCGGTCGAGGCAATCTCCGCAAGCTGACGTGGAAGGGACAAGACGCTGGTCGCCACTTGAATGCCGTGAATCAACAAGGTGTACTGCATAAAACTGATGGAGTATATGCGGTTTCCATTCAAGATGAACTGCCTCCTTCCGGTTTATTATCCCCTTGCCGCCGGAACTGTTGAGGATGCGTTCCAGCAGGACGCGTCTTCATCAACCAGAGTGGGAGGCGTATGAACGTATCCTTCAGATCGGCAAAACGGATAGGAGCTAACGGGGTACCGTAGGAGACACCGAGTGATGTTAGCGAAGTCAAATGAGAGACGAGGAGCATGCCACCGCTTACGATGCCAATAAAACCATATAGAAAGGCAACCAGCATCATCGGAAAGCGCAGGAAGCGAATCGCAGTTCCCATATCGTAATTAGGCATGATGAAGGATGCGATTGCCGTAGAGGCAACGACGATAACCATGATATTGCTGACAATTCCCGCTTGGACGGCGGTCTGCCCGATAATAATACCGCCAACGAGTCCGACAGTTTGTCCGATCGGGGCCGGTAGCCGGATTCCCGCCTCCCGCATCATTTCCAATGTTACTTCCATAATGATAGCCTCCAGAAACGGATGGAACGGAACCCTTTCCCTGGATTCTGCGACGGATAGGATTAACTGAATGGGAATGACCTCGTAATTGAACGTAATGAAAGAAATGTAGATCGCTGGCAAAAACAGAGCAATAAAAAAAGCAAAGAAACGTAGCAAGCGGATGAAGGAAGCATAGATCCAGCGCATGCTGTAATCATCCACGCTTTGAAAGAACGAGACGAACGACACCGGCCCGACAAGCACACTTGGCGAACGGTCCACAACGACGACATATCGACTTTGCAAAATATGAGAGGCGGCAGAATCAGCTCGCTCTGTTATCAATAGCTGCGGGAACGGAGAGAATGCGCTATCCTCGATAAGCTCGACCAGTTCGCCCGTATTAATGATACAGTCGACATCTAGTCCTTCGATGCGTCGAACAAGCTCCTGCAAAACCTCTGGATCGGCCACGTCGTTCAGATATATAATGGACAGGTTAATCGGGCAGCGCGCACCTGCTTTAACCTGCTTAATTTTGAGTTCACGGTTTGGAATATAACGCCGGATTAGGGCAATATTTTGAGAGGCCGTTTCGACGAATCCCTGATGAGAGCCGAGGATTGACGTTTCGATCGACGGATCAGTAATTGATCGTTGCGGCCATCCGCTTGTATCAAGGATGTAAGCTTTTGTGGAGCCGGAAAGAAACAGCACACTCTTGCCATTCAACAGCAAATTTTCGACTTGTGTCATATTGGATTCCGTTTTGATTTTACCCACGCTGACAGGGAGGGTTCCCTCTGTATTAGACAAGGATTCGATTAGCGGACGAAGGACATCATTATTAATTGAATTCATATCAATCAAGCCTTCGAAATAGACAAGCATCGTTTCAGGTGCGTGCGGCGATTCGATGCTCCGGTAGACCAGATCAGGAGCGTCAGAGAAAATGGATTCCAGCAGTTGAATATTATCTGACATCCGTTCACTTACTTTTCCGTACTGTTCAGACATCCTCTTCACCCTCACGATTGTTCATATGAGTGAAGTCTGCCTCACAAGTTTCCATTTTATTCTTCATGGAAGGAAAGTTGACAAGAAGCAATTATCTGATAATCTTTTTGAGGTGTCTTTTTTCAATGGATGTGATTACTAGTTATGCCAAGGCTGCCGGTGGCAAAAGTTGGGGGCCTTCACTCGTTTGATAATGACATCTAACAGATTAATTAACCCTCCCACAGTTCCCCAATATAGTAAAAGTTATATAAAAAATATAGGATGCCGTTCTCTCCCACACAAATGGTTTCACGGCATCCTATTTTCTATAATCTTCATCTTTTCCGAATTTTTCTCCAGATTATTCGTAGCGCAATGCTTCAATTGGATCAAGCTTGGCGGCTTTGTTTGCAGGGTAGATTCCAAAGAAAATCCCGATTGCACTAGAGAAGCCAAATGCGATAAGAATACTTTCCCAAGATGTAACAGGAGGCATGCCTGCAAATGAGATAATAATAGAAGCTAGTCCAAGACCAAGACCTACCCCTACACCACCACCAATTAAGCAGACAATAATGGATTCGATCAAAAATTGGGTCAAGATATCCCGTTTTTTAGCACCTAATGCTTTCCGAATCCCTATTTCACGCGTACGCTCTGTCACAGAGACTAGCATGATGTTCATCACCCCGATACCACCAACTAATAGAGAAATTCCGGCGATAACAGAGAAGACCATCGTAAGCATGTCAAGCATCTTCGTGATTTCTTTTAAATCATCGGCGCTGTTTTTTACCATATAATGATCGTTATGCTTATGTACACGATTTTGATATTGTTTGGTAAAGTCCATTGCCGATTGAATGGTAGCATTTGATTTTGCTTGAATGTGGAACATGTTCACGGTTGCTTTTTCATTATGATTGAGATAGGTTCGTGCAGGCATGTACACGATATCCTGCATGCCACCGCCCATAAAGCCCTGCATATCATTTTTGAGGATTCCAATAACAACAAAGGAGGCATCTGACATGTAAATACGATTTCCTACCGCATTTCCCTGAGGAAACAATTTATCAGCTAACCCTTTGTCTAATACAACTACATCACGTTGCTCTTTATCGTCGTCTCTGGTGTAGAAACGACCTTTATCAATCTTATAGCTCGTATTTACTTCTAAAAAGTTACCAGTTGTACCAAAAACTTGGGCACTGATATCTTTTTTCTTATCCTTGATGGTTCCACTACCATAGATTTGAGCCATGACATTTTTTATGTAAGGATTAATTCTTTCCAATGTAATGGCATCATCGATGGTCAAATCATCATCTTGAACTGGTTCATCGCTCTCCCAGTTTATCCTTGTGGTAAACTTTGCATCAGCTACATTCCCGAACTGACTTGTCATCATTTCTTTTCCGCCCTTACCCATCGTCATAATGGCAATGACGGAAGCGATGCCGATAATAATACCTAACATGGTTAAAATAGAACGTAATTTATTGGACCAAATACCATCAATGGCAATACGAAAGCTCTCTATGAGGTTCATGTAGTGAACACCTCGTTTCCATCTGCGACAGCGAAGAGTCGTTCTTTCACTTTTTCATCCTTAATGATGACACCATCTTTAAAGACAACGATACGTTCTGCGTGTTGGGCTGTATCCAATTCATGCGTAACAAGAATAATGGTAACTCCCTGAGCGTGTAATTTTTGAAAAATAGCCATAACCTCTGTTGTAGAACGGCTATCCAGGTTTCCAGTCGGCTCATCGGCTAGTAAAATAGCGGGTCGATTAACGAGAGAGCGTGCGATAGCTACACGTTGCTTTTGACCACCAGACATCTGTGGCGGCTTGTGATCCATCCGCTCTCTTAGACCTACACTAATCAGAGCTTCTTCTGCACGCTTTTTACGTTCACTAGCAGAAATGCCTGCATAGAGCATAGGTAATTCTACATTGCGAACCGCAGAAATACGTGGTAATAGATTAAATGCCTGAAAGACAAACCCAATTTTTTGGTTTCGAAGATCAGCTTGTTGATTTTCGTTTAACGTAGTGACCTCTACTCCGTCCAGTACATAAGAACCGGAAGAGGGACGATCCAGGCAACCCAGCATGTTCATAAAGGTGGATTTACCAGAACCAGAGGGCCCCATGATCGCGACGAATTCCCCTTTGGTAACGGTAAAATTAACTCCTTTTAGGATGGGAAGTTCAGAATCACCGTTCATAAAGGTTTTACGAATATCAGTAACGGTTAACATCTGTCACCCTCCTTTTATACGGCTCCAGGTACGCCTGCTTCCATTGCCATTACCGGCATGCCTTCCATCAAATCAGCAGAAGGACTGCTAATGACGCTGTCTCCTTCACGTAGACCGTTCGTAATTTCTACATTCAAGTCGCTTTCTGTACCTGTTTTTACTGGACGTTTTTTTGCCATGCCGTCTTCTACTACCCATACAAATGAACCGCTTGGATCATTCACAACGGCTTGGAAAGGGACAACAAGAATGTTGTTTTTATTGGTGATCATAATATCCACATCTACATTAAAGCCAGGTTTTAGCACAGAAATGGCTTGATCTAATTCCAATGTTACATTTACTTTTGTTTTTCCTGTCGTTTCGCCTTTTTGAATCTTCGTTGCCAGTGGCGAAATACGAGTTACGGTAGCTTCTGCTTTTTCTTTGCCCATAGAAGTACCACTTACGAGTGCTTTTTGCCCTACTTGAATATCTTTTACATCTGATTCGTTAATATCTGCGACTACTTGTAATTTTGATAGGTCACCCATCGTAATCATTTCTGTACCCTTCGTAACGGCTTGACCATTCTTAGCATCCACTTTCAAAATGGTACCTGTGAATGGAGCTACCACTGTGGATTGAGAGCTTTGCTTCGTTAGCTCTGCTTTTTTTACGTTTAGCTGATTAATTTGTGCTTGAACAGAAGCAAGATCTGTGCTTTTTGGACCTTTTTTATTTAGGGCTAGTTCACTTTGGGACATTGTAAGAGATGATTGCGCTTGTGATAAAGAGTCCTTAGCCTTGTCCAATTCAGTTGCTGGAGAAGCACCAGCCTCGACCAGTTGTTTGGTACGGTTGTATTCCTTCTGTGCAGATGCAACCTTTTCCCTCTCTTGACGAACGCGTTCTTCTTGTTGGGCAATCGTTTCAGGCTCTTTGCCCGATTTTACACGATTTAGTTCAGCCTGCTGCGAAGCGATTTGCGCATTAATAGAAGCGATTTCGCTTGATAGATCGGTCACATCTATACTAGCAATAACTTGATTTGCCGTAACATTGTCACCCTCTTGAACGTTAAATTGGAGCAAGGTCCCATTATTTGGGGAAAAGAGCGTAACCTCTTGCTTCGCTTTAACCATTCCTGATGCCATTACTTTGTTTTCAATGCTTCCTTTTACAACAGGAGTGACGGAAACAGGAAGGCCCGTTGCGTCGACAGCGGTCATTTTCAAATAACCATAGGCGCCGACGACTACTACTCCAGCTGCAATAACACCCCACCAACGTTTCTTCATAATAGCCTCCTCAAAAAATTTCTTTACAAACAAATTACACACAAGTTTTTCAGCTGATTACACGTCTTCCAATTTTACAATTGCAGAAATTTTTCATTGGTCATTACGAGCCACATTTTTCTCAACGTCAAGCACACATTTCACATACTCCATAGAAATGCCAATACTGGTAATCACAAAATTAATAAATTTTTTAATCTTCCTTTCCTCACCATTCGTTTTGATTTTACATATTTTACTTGAACAATTTGTATTCTAAGATAAGGGGGAAATGTTTACTATTTAATAAGGTGACATTAGTATTACAAATTTGTAAGGTGGGGGTATTTGCATCCCCATTTGCCTTAATGGTGACCTTCTTAAGAAAGATCCTTCTATCCAATTTTGGTTAATAAAAAAGGATGTAGCATAAACTACACCCTTGCATGAAGATTTTCGTTACGATCTATACGGCATTTTTGTTTTACATGTAGTGTACCTCTTAATCCAACCCAAATATTTGATCCTTCCGGGATACCTTCAGCTTCTCTACAATCTAGGGATTATACTTCTTCCAGCTTGTGGTGTGGCAAACTTTATTTCTTTCATTTACTGTTGATTCGAGACAAATCGTTGTGAAAATAAACTTAACAGTGCAGCCGCCTCCTGGCGAAGCATTGGCTGCTTGGATTTATAATCGATTTCTCCTCGATTATTTGGTTTAACTTCTGGGCCGTAGAGGCCTTTTGAGACCACATATGTAATGCCGTCCATAGCCCAGGGATCTGTTTTGCCAATCATCAGCTACAGTTGTTCGAAACACCCCAAAAGGGGATCGCAAATCTTGATAAACACCCGCAAATCGTTTTAGCTGTTTTTTGGTAGACTTCAAATAAGTTTTATCTTCTGCTGGTTTTGGATAGTAATGATCCATGAACGCTTTGAACAGCTCTTCACGAAAATTTGCTCATCTCCATGATGGCAGTCAACTTTCATAATCCCTATGAATTAACCGAACGGAAGCTGGGTATTTTAAAAGGTTTGAACCAAGGTCTTCGCAATAAAGCCATCGCTCAAAAATTGCATTTGAGTGAAGGAACCATAAGAAGAGATCAATCGGCCCTTTTCCCTTTATGTCATTTCATCCATATTCACTTCATTCTTCTCTTTCATTCTACTAAAGATAGATGCCAATACAGAACCCGATATATTATGCCAGACGCTAAAAATAGCACTTGGAACTGCTGCTAAGGGAGAAAAATGCGCGGTTGCAATCGCGACTCCTAGACCAGAGTTCTGCATTCCTACTTCCATAGCAACAGCTTTTTGTTTGGCTAGATCCATTCCACAAAGGCGAGCAAACAGAAACCCCAACAGAAAGCCAAGTACATTATGAAGTACTACAACAGCAAAAATGATCAACCCTGCTGAAGCTAATTTTGCTTGATTACCAGCCACTACACCACAGATAATCATCACAATTGCCACTACCGACACCAATGGTAATGCTTTCACGCTGGCGGCTGCCTGCTTTCCAAAATATTTTTTCACAAAAAGCCCTAGAGCTAACGGAATGATAACCACCTGAATAATCGAATAAAATAAAGACCAGATATTTATATCTACCCATTTACTTGCTAGCAATAAGATTAAAAACGGTGTAACAACAGGTGCAAGTAGCGTTGATACAGAAGCGATTGCTACTGCAAGAGCCACATCCCCTCTTGATAAAAACACCATTACATTGGAAGCGGTACCGCTTGGACAGCACCCTACCAAAATAACCCCAACTGCAATTTCTGGAGGTAATTCTAAGAAATAAGCTAATAAAAATGCTAGTAGTGGCATTACAAGATAATGTCCAATTACACCTAATGCAACATCTTTTGGACGGCGAAATACTTCTTTAAAATCAGATGCAGAAATGGTTAAACCCATACCAAACATCACAATTCCAAGTAATGGAATCACATAAGCCCCGATCCATGTAAAATGTTCAGGATATACATAGGCGATGACAGAAAACAACAAAACCCAAACTGTAAATGTCTTTCCTGCAAAAGAACTGATTCTCTCCACAAGTCCCATCATAAAGCCTCCCTGTTGTTTCTCTATCTATATTTGCTACATGAGTGCATATAATTCTCGCATGGGTCTGAGAATGTTTTGTTTAATGCTCATTTCAAGTTTTTCTTTATCCCCAGTATGTAACGCATGAATAATGTCCTCATGTTCATGAATGGAAGCTTGGTTCATCTCATACGGTTGCTTTAAAAATACATATTTAAAACGGCGGATATGATTTTGTAACGAAACATGAAATGAGCTCAGATACGGATTGTCTGCTATATCTGTGATTAGATTATGAAATTGTTCATCATACTCCATCGCTTGAAAAGGCTGTTCTCTGGAAATCGCCCCTGCAAATTTTGCATTCCATTCTTGTAACTGTTCAATATGTTGAGGCAAGATGTGTACAGAAGCAAATTCGGCTGCTAAGGCGTGTAATGTTGCAAGTGTAGGATAAACTTTTAAGATATCCTCCTTCTCAAGATTGGTCACTCTCGTCTCTTTTCCTGGTAGCATGTGAACCAATCCCTGTGCTTCAAGTAATTGCAGAGCTTCTCTGACAGGTGTTCTACTCACGTTCAATGCTTCCGCCAGTTGAATGTCTACTAATTTCTCTCCTGGCTTTAGTGTTCCATCTATGATCCATCTTTGAATGTGAGAGAAGGCACAGTCTTTGGCGGACACTCTAATAGGTGCTACATAATCACTAGGAATTGGCATCTCTTCCCTCCTTATTCATTCAATATGTAATATATCGCATACAGCTTGTACATTCAACCGAATTTTCAATCTATTTACACTTCCAAATTATACAAAAAGAACCATAGTTGGGTTCTATTTCCAACTATGGTTCTTTTTGTTAGCTTTCATTTGCAAGTAACCGACCTAGTCGCTGCCTACTTGCGAGGTTTGTTACTCGACGTCAAGCATCACATAACTTTACTAATAAGAAGTATCTTTAACACGCTGGTTCAAGAAATCAAAGTCTTGGTCGTGTAACGGCTCCACTTTCCCTTTTTGATAGCCGCTTCCTTTTGTGGAAAAGAAGTCATGCGTACTTGTTTCTGTACGAATACCATTTAATACAACAGGGTGAACTTCTTCTTCATCAAAAATCGGCTCTACCCCTAAGTTCATAAGAGCTTTATTGGCATTATAACGAATATACTTTTTCACTTCATGTGTTAACCCAATTGAATCATACAGTGTTTCCGTATACTCTAATTCATTCTTGTATAGTTCTTGAAGAAGTTCATCAACGAACAAGGTTGCTTCATTCTGTTCAGCATCTGTTAATCTTGCAAAAACTTCTTGGGCTAACAACCCGACAAATACACCATGCACACTCTCATCACGAATGATCAGCTTGATAATTTCTCCACTGGCTACCATTTTCCCTTGACCAGCTAAAAACAGTGGATAGAAGAACCCGGAATAAAACAGGAAGCTCTCTAAGAATACAGAAGCTACCATCGCTTTATATAGGCTCATATCGTCGCCATCTTTGATATTTCTGTAGATTTCATCAATCACTGCTGTTTTATATTGTAGATGTTTATCTTCTTTTACCCATTGGAAGATTTCATGAATGCGTTCTGAACTAGCTACTGTTGTAAAAATAGTACTATAGCTCTTAGCATGAATCTCTTCCATCGCCGCTTGGAAAATCAGAATGGCTTTCTTTTGCTTCTCTTTCACATGCTGGGCAATCATTGGCATCCCAACATTTCCTTGTTCCGTATCAAGCAATGTTAATCCACCTAATACCTTCATGTACGTATCCCGTTCATTATCCGTGAGGTTCGTCCATGATTTTAAATCCTTCGAAATTGGAATCTCTGTATCTAACCAGAACTGAGATGTATTTTGCGTCCATAACATCTCGGTATACTGGGTTTCCGGTTCATTCCAGTTCACTGCTTCAAATTTAGACATTGCGATACTCCTCTCTTATACGCTGCAACTAACGCATTCCTCAATGGTTTTTTTCTTTGTACGGGTATAATACAGCGTCTTCAAACCTTTTTTCTGGGCATAGATATAATACATAGCCAGATCCCGTGTGGTCGCGTCATCTTTTACATACAAAATAGTAGAAATCGCTTGGTCTATATGCACCTGTACTTCTGCTACTAGGTCAATTACATTGAACATGTTCATATCATATGCCTCTTTATAGTAGAAGAAATTATCATCATCTAAGAATGGCATTGGATAAATGGTTTTGGAATCACCATATTCGCGCTCCTCGATACGTTGTGTAATCGGTGCGATTGATGCTGTAGAGGATTGCAGATAAGAGATGGAGCCTGTTGGAGCAATCGCTAAACGATAGGCATGGTAGAGTCCATAGGTTTGTACCTCATCCTGCAAACGAGCCCAGTCTTCCTTTGTTGGAATATGGTGACCTTCGAATAATTGTTGAACTTTTTCTGTTTTTGGTGAGTAATCATGTTGCTGATAACGTTCAAAATAACTACCTGATGCATATTCACTACGCTCAAAATCTAGGAAAGTAATTCCTCGTTCTTTTGCAATAAGCATAGATCGTTCTAATGAATAAAAATTCAAGATCATGAAGAATGTACGTGCAAAATCAATCGCTTCTTTCGATTCATAAGGAATCTTATTTTTAGCCAAATATCCGTGTAGATTCATAGCTCCCAAGCCAACAGAATGAAGCTCGCGGTTTGCTTTTGCTACAGATGGAACGATCGAAATATTTGTACGGTCACTCACTTCTGTAAGAGCATCCATTGCTAAATGAATCGTTTCTTTCATTCTCTTATTCGCCATTACATTTACAATATTAAGCGAACCCAGGTTACAAGAGATGTCCCGGTTAATAACATCGTCCACCCCATAATCATTAATGGAGGAAACTTCGCTGAGTTGGGCAATTTCACTGCACAAATTAGAGAATTTAACTCGACCAATCTCTTTTAATGCGTGATATTCGTTGACATTATCAACATACATAATATATGGATAACCAGATTCCATCTGGATTTGGGCTAATTTCATAATCAGATCACGTGCTCCGATTTTTTTCTTACGGACACGTGGGTTATTTACCAGCTCGTCATATATACTAGTGATATCCATATCGTCTAAGTGCTGACCATACTCTTGGAACACAGTATGAGGATAGAACAAGTACATGTCTTTATCTTTTTCTACCAGCTCGAAGAATTTATTAGGAGTAACAACGCCAAGTGACAAGGTTTTAATCCTGATCTTCTCATCGCTGTTGATTTTTTTTGTATCTAGGAATTCTTGAATGTCCGCATGGAAAATATTGAGATAAACAACTCCACTACCATCGCGTTGACCTAGCTGATTTGCGTATGAGAACGCATCTTCAAATAGCTTCATCACAGGAAGAACACCACTAGCCTTCCCATCTAATCCTTTGATCTGCTCTCCAGCCGCACGGATTTTGCTTAGATTCAAGCTCACACCGCCACCAATTTTGCTTAATTGCAAGGCCGAATTAATAGAGAACCCAATCGAATTCATAGAATCATCTACTTCAAGTAAGAAACAGCTAACTAGCTCTCCACGTCTCTTCTTACCTGCATTTAAGAAGGTAGGAGTAGCAGGTTGGTATTCTTGCGAAATTAATAAGTCTGCATATTGCAGTGCTTTTTCGCTGTCCCCTTTTGCTAAGAATAGGGCAACTACAGCAATTCGATCCTCGTAACGCTCAAGAAATTTGCTTTCATCATTTGTTTTCATCGCATAGTTATGATAAAACTTGAACGCACTCATGAAGGATGGGAAGCGGAATTTTTTATCATATACATAGCGATAGACCCGTTCGATATCGGCAAATTCATAGCCTTCAAACACTTCAGCTTCATAGTAGTCATTTTCAATCAAGTAGTTAATCTTCTCACGTAAGTTATGGAAAAAGACTGTATTCTGATTTACGTAATCAACAAAATAACTCTTCGCTGCCTCTAAATCTTTATGAAACTGAAATTTCCCGTCTTTCTTCACCATAATTTCGTTGTTCAACGTGATCCATTGTGGTAGTTGCGTGGACAAAGTGAAATACCTCCTGCTTAAAAGTTTCTACATCTCTTTTGGTACCGCTCAATTCAAATTTCATGATTAATGGCACATTGTATTGGTCGGCAATCTGGTCAGCTGCTAATCCGTAGCGAGTCCCCCAATTCATGTTCCCGCTAGTTGCAACCCCCTTCATCCATTGAGAGTGTTGAGTTAGAAATTGTCGTGTCGTTTCAGGAACTTGTCCAAATCCCGTTGTATATGTAATCAGAATGAAAGGTTCGTTTATGACGATATCATCGGAAATTTGTATACATCGGAAATCTAGTTTTTGGACGAAACGCTTCACATTTCCTGTTTTGGAATCATATACGATCAGCATCGATACACCCCCCTTTCATGTATAAAGGACATAAGATGGTAGTAAGCTGACTGCTGATAAATGCTACTTTTTGCCAACATAAAAAGCTCATCCCTTCATGGGTGAGCTTTAAAACGGCACAACAAAAGAAAAAATAGCAAAGCAAATAGCCGCTACTATTTAATCCCAGTACCGTTCCAACTTCCCACTCCCCGAAGATGCGAAACTAAGAGAATGGGCAGGTCTACTGACTTGTGTTTCACTTTACTTTGAGCCCTTCCCATATAAGTCGCCTGAGACATGCTTATACAGTGGTCTGCTCATTTCATCCACACTTACAGTTGCGGGGACAGCTCTGGAATTTCACCAGATTCCCTATTAAGTCGCAAAATGACACCTAATTCTCGGCGGTAAAGTAACTTTTATCAGTATGTAGTATATAACATTCATATGAGACACTAAATGTAGTCTTGTCACCTAGCATACAATGTTTCTATCAAAAGAGCAAGCTACAAAATGCCTACAAGTCAAAAATAAAACTCGACGAACTGATAGGTAAGACAACCAGCTACACTTCATGTAAAAATTGCCTCTTTTATCTGTTTTTCCTTAATAATTACATCTCTACTCATGTAAAACGCAACGTTAACTTAGGTTGCTGCATCTTATCTAATAATGTAACTGTCACTTGAAAATTTCTAACTAGTCTCCAATCAATAAGCGTAAAGGATAACAAAACCCCACGTATATAGCTTGTTAAACAAGAACAAATGTTCTATAATCAATAGTAAGCTATCTACAGCCCTTACAGATATATCATTGTACCAGTATAAAGTCATTTTGATAACGGATTATTGAAATTTTTATATGTATTTATTTCGATATACGAAGTTGAGCAAAGGATAGGTGGTCATTCTCATGTCTACAACTAAACAACGGGATTCCTTACAACTCCTTGAGAGAATCCCTTCTTTTCCTTGGTTTGTTGAAAAATATGTGGATCATAAAAGATCGAAACGCGCTTCCGTCTCGACTCTACTCGGCTATCTACGTGATTTTGAATTCTTTTTTCGGTGGCTAATGGCAGAGGGCCTCTCCACTGCCCAAGCAATGAGCGAGATTACACTCAATGAGCTAGAGGGACTACGCAAAGAAACAGTAGAATCCTATCTTCTCTATTTACAGGACTCTCATCTATTTGAGCGTTCGTTACTATTAACTAAACCCACTAAAAGTGCAAAAAAAGAATACAGTGACTTGACAATATCTCGCAAGCTTTCTAGCTTAAAGTCCCTGTTTTACTATTTATCTGCACTCTCAGAGGATGAACATGGTGAATCTTACTTGCAGCGAAACGTGATGGCAAAAATTGAGTTACATGTGGAAGAGGTTACACCGCTCGCTCGTGCAAACGCTATCCGCTCTAAAATTTTAGTAGATGATCAAATCCAAAAATTCGTCGATTTTGTGTACCATGGCTACTTGCAGTTCTGTGATACCAAGAAAAAGCTACATTTTCATTATCGAAATCGGGATCGAGATGTCGCCATTATCGCGTTAGTCCTTTCTGGAGGATTTCGTGTATCTGAAATTGTTAATTTGAACCTTCAAAACGTGGTACTGGAGAAAAATCAGGTACTAATGATTCGAAAAGGAAAAAAGGAAGATGCCCCATTCTTCAGTGATTGGGGAAAGGAATATTTGCTCCGTTATCTGAATACACGTCAGAAGTATCAGCCACCTGCTAATGAGGATGCTTTATTTCTAACGGTATCACCTACAAAACCAATCGGCCACCGCATCGATCTACGTTCCGTTCAGAAATTAGTAAAAAAATATGGAAGTGCATTTGGAATGCCAGACATTTCTGTACATAAGTTACGTCATAGCTTTGCTACCCAGTTTTTGCGATTAAACCCTGATCCTCATCAGCTTCAAGCTCAATTAGGTCATTCAAAAATAGATACTACGATGCAATATGCCCATGTACTAGATGATGCTTTGAGTAAAGCGGTAAATCGAACAACTCGTAAATTATAGAGAAAAGCCCTTCTTTGCATGTGGAACACCTACAACGCAAAAACTACACACTATCTCCCCCATACGCAAACCTCTATAATATTAAGGTATATAAAAAAGCAGGCAGCTTCCTTCCTTCGAATGATTGCTGCCTGCTCTTGCTTACCATACTGGGTTCAAACTATTCTTCTCCTTGCATAGCGTACCAATTTTCATAAAGCTGCTTGATCTCTTGTTCTTGTTCTGCTATTTGATTCTGGTAGTGAAGAAGCTGTACATAGTCGTTCTTAACTTGCTCCATTTCCCGCTGCCACTGCTCACATTGCGCTTCTTTTTGAGCAATCTCAGTTTCTAATTGCTGAAGTTTAAAAGGATTCACTTTAGGTACTCTTGCTTTATTGAGAGGAGCTAATTGTACCTGTTTCTTATTCTCTGTTTGACTAGTTTGATGTACAAATTCTACAGTTTCAGCTTGGTCATCAGGTACCTTTTGGAGCTGATCATTATTACTCTGTTCTTTGTTTTGTGCATCTTGTACATGTAAGCTTTTTTGCTTGTATTTTACCATTGTATGATTGTGAGCTAATTGGTGCTTTTTGCGCTTTTCTCTCGCTTCTTCATAGGTTCCTTCATAATGGGTCAAGTGCTGATTATCAATCCAGTAGACACCTTCAATCATCTTTTGTAAAAAATATCGATCATGGGATACGATGAAAAGTGAGCCTTGGTATTGAAGTAGGGCTTCTTCCAATGTTTCTCTCGCTTCAATATCTAAATGGTTAGTAGGCTCATCTAGTATAAATAGATTAATGTCTTGATTCATCAACTGAGCCAGCCGTAGTCGCATCCGCTCTCCGCCACTGAGTTGACCAACTTTTTTAAATACATGCTCACCATAAAACAAAAACCGAGCCAGCATATGCCGTGCTTGTGCTTCTGTTACAATCGCGACTTCTCGAAACGCATCAATCACACGCCGTTTAGGATCTCCCTCTAACGCCTGTTGTGATAAATATCCAACCCTTACTTGGCTTCCTAGCATTATATTACCTGCGTCCGGTTCTAGCTCCCCTAAAATCATTTTAAGAAACGTAGATTTACCGCTCCCATTGGAACCCAGCAAAGCTTTCCGCTCACCATATCGCATAGAGAAATTCGCTTCCTGTAAAAGACACACATTCCCAAAAGCTTTCGTCACAGCATTCATTCTTATTACATCTTGACCACTTCTATCTGTTCTTCGGAAAAACAAGTCCATTTTATCAGCTTCGAGACGTGGACGTTCAATTTTCTCCATTCGTTCCAATGCCTTCTCCATACTCTTGGCCCGGCGATGAAAAGAATCGTTGGGAGGATTAGCCTGGTTTCCCCATTCCCTTAGTCGCTTAATTGCTTCTTTCATTTTCTTGAATTTCTTTTGTTGTTCTTGATAATCCGCGAATTGCCGTAATAAACGTTCCTCTTTTTCCTTTACAAACTCGCTGTAATTCCCTTGATAGGTTTGTAGTTCTCCACTATCCACCTCCCATATGCTTGTAGCCACTGCATCCAAAAAGTAGCGATCATGGGAAATGAGTAAAATAGTGCCAGGATATTCACGTAAGAATTGTTCTAACCATTCCATTGATTCTACATCCAAATGGTTAGTAGGTTCATCCAAGAGGAGTACATCACTTTTTTCGCATAAAATTTTTGCCAAGCCAATCTTTGTTTTTTCTCCCCCACTAAGCAAAGAAAAAGGGGTTTCAAGTAACGACGTGGACAATCGCAGACCATCTACTACCTTTTGAATACTAGCTTCCACCATATATCCGTCTAGTTGTTCGAAAGTATCCTGCAATCGTTGATAGCGAAATAATAATTTTTCCTGTTCCTCAGTTGATAATTTTTGATACTCGTCGATATTTGACATGAGTTCTTGGCACGATTGCATGGACAACTCTATTTCTTGCACCTTGGCAAAGGCACTTTCAATGACATTTCGTGCCGTCCATTCCTTAGGATATAAAGGTTGTTGTGATAAATAAGCAAAGGTAGCATCCTTTGCTCGAAAAACAGTTCCTGAATCTGGGGTATCTAAGCCCAGTAGCAAGGTGCAAAGTGTGCTTTTTCCCGCCCCATTTGGTCCAACAATACCAATACGTGACAACCGGTCCACTTCACAAGTGATATCGGTTAATACCATATTGGCTCCGAATGATTTTGAAAGAGAGTTTGCAGCAAGAATGATCATGATCTATTTCCTCCTTGGAAAACAGCCCCTCACAAGCGCTACACAAGCGTTAACATACCCCATGAATCATTTCATATCATTAGTGCCTCGTACATTTTATGAGAACACAAAAAGCCACAGGCACCTACCACCTGTAGCATCTTTTTTCCTCTTAAATGAATCCAATCAGGATGATCGAATAATGAATGAAAGGGAGGTTATGAATGCATGGTACGCGTTAATGGAAACTGTTCGATTTTGATAGTAGAGTGAAAAATGGACAGACTTCTCCCATTGTTAACGAAATCATGTGTCTGACTGGACATTTCTACCACAAACCACGCTTGAACAGCTCCTGACATGTACCTGCACCTCCTTTTGTAAACTTTTCCATAGTATACAGAACGGTTTAGCAATTGTAAAGTAGATTTTCAGCTGATACTCTGCAATGCTTACATTTGATTTATAGGTTCGCTCTGTCTTGTTCTGCTAATCTCTGTAAGATTCTCCGCTTCTTGTAGAGCATCTGCCCTGTCATCGCTATGTCTGCAATCTGTGTACGATTCGTATATGCACCAAAAAACATACCAACTATGGGGATTAGCTGGAATAACTTCTTCCACGCCATATTATCCATGTATGTCAAGCTCACTTCGCGCCAGCCTTGTAGCTGAGCAATCATTTCTTGATGCTTTTCTCCCTCATCAAAAACAGCCAGCTCTTCTAAAATTGCCTTTTTGCCAACAACATCTGCAGAGGTAAATTGCAAACATTTAATAATAAAAATACGTTCTATCTTGTCATGCGGGTCATAGCCATACGTAAGTGCCATCTCCTGCAATACTTTTAAGGAAAGGCCTATAATAACTGGTATGTCTATCGCAAGTGTAAACATACCGCCAAAGCCTGTAGTAGCGCCTTGAACCATCGCAACATTCGTGCGCGATTCCGTTAATTGAAGGGCTACCTGATCCATTTCCTGTAGAGGTCTTATTTGCACTTGCTCGATCGTATTTGGTGGGTTGCTAAATCGGCTCCAAACATCTTGATTCTTGATTAGATATTTCCCGCCCGTCTGGATATAGGCACCTAATTCGTTTAACAAATCTCCTACCTTTTCTTTTAAAACCTTTGGGACAGCTCGATCTAACCATACAAACGGAAGGCGCCCTATTTTCTCCCAGAACCATAAATCTTTCTGCTCTTGTTCCCACACTTCAATGTTATGGAACTGTTGTTGCAATTCCTCTACGCTTTCCATGAATTATGCCCCTTTCACTACACCGCCCTCTTGTCTCACACTCATCAGACTAGATAGCTAATCGACAAACCGCTTCATACAAATACTCTACGCCGAGACAAATATCTGAAGCATGGGACCACTCTTCAGGATGATGACTAATCCCATCCTTGCAACGAACAAATAACATCCCCATTTGTGTTAACTCAGACAGAATCATCGCATCGTGACCTGCACCACTATACATCTCCGGCAGTTCGTTCTGTCTTCTCAAGCCAATCTCTCGAAACATCTGTACAAGTTCAGCGGCGGCATCCGCCTTTTTTATCGCCAACACATTCTCAATCTGATATTCTAGCCCACGTCGCAAGGAAATTTCTGAGAGGAGGTCCTCTATATCTGTCAAAATCTGTAACAACCGACTCTCATCTATATCTCTAATATCAACCGTCAATTCAACCGAGCCTGGTATTACATTGCAAGCACCTGGTTCTATCCCGATTGTACCCACTGTCCCCACGGTAGGTTTGCTAGCATCAGCACTACATATTTTTTCTATTCCCAAAATTACTTCGGCTGCAGCCATGATCGGGTCGTGTCGCATGTTCATTGGTACTGTACCTGCGTGACCTGACTGCCCCATCAATTTGATGGACAGCAATTTCACTCCCATAATGCTGGTAACAATCCCAACAGGCTCATTCACTGCTTGTAGATATGGACCTTGTTCGATATGTAGTTCTAGATACGCCTTTATTCCCTCAGAACTCCGCACATCTGATCCTGATTGTTGAGAAGGAAAGCCACATTGCTGTAAGGCTTCCATTCTGGTCATACCCTGATTGTCGTGTCTTTCCAAATCCTCTGGGGTAAGCTTGCCACACATCCCCCTACTCCCAAAAAAGCCATCTGAAAAGCGAACTCCTTCTTCATCACAAAAAGCAACTACTTCAATAGGGTGGTCATGTTGCACATTATTTTCATGTAAAACCTGAACAACCTCAATTCCTCCAATTACTCCAACCGTACCATCGAATCTACCACCATTAGGAACTGAATCGATATGGGACCCAAGCATTACGACAGGAGCATGGGGATTGTTGCCTTCTTTTCTACCAATTATATTCCCAAAACAATCTTTACGAACACGCATTCCAGCTTCTTTCATCCAACTAGCAACTATACATTGTGCTGCCATATCTTCAGCTGTCAACGCCAATCTCGTAACGCCCTGTTCCATCGTCCTACCAATTTGACCTAATTGTCGTAACCTACTGTCAATTCTTTGCTCTTTTATCTGTACGGGCGAATCCAGAACAAGTTTCTGTTTTTTATAGGTATCCATAGCATCAAATCTCCTCTATCTAGATGAAATAGTATGCAGTATTGACACTCCCACCCCTAAAGGGGCAAAGCTGGTTAACGCCAGTGGGATTCTTTCTACCAAAAACCAAGTCTATTTCTAGTATAGCTGACGTGCAAGATAAGGGTGTGCCATCACCCCTCATAGGGCAGAACATATAGTTCCCTATGCTGATTGACTGTTACCATCAATCACAGGTGCATATCGAATATTCATTGCACCGACTCTATCACGATGAGTATGAAATCCACATGTACACTTGTATGTGCGGTCTTGTGCTTTATTCCTTTCGGAACAGACAGGACACGTTTGCGAAGTATAGGCAGGGTTCACATACTCTACTTTAATTCTAAACATATTTGCTTTGTACGCAATGAATGGGATAGACGATAAAATGACCATGTATTTTCAAATTCTTTTCGTTTTTACGACTTGTTCTTGTCGTCTGTCTGATATTCGTTAACTGTTCTAAGCGAATGGCAGAAACATTGTGATCTACCGCAAATTGCACAATAGCACGACTCACCTTGTGGTCTTGATCTTTCATATATCGCTGTTCTTTATTATCAAGATTGCAAATAGCGTTCCATTTCTTTTGTTTCCCTAGCTTCTTACGTTTTGACTTAAACCTACGTCTGACATATTTGTTTTTGTCTGCCATGGCCAAAGAAACGAGTACATCCTCATCTGTTACTGCAACAGCAGGAACTTTCAGACCTACATCTACACCCATTATCTTTGTTCCTGTTTTTTCGCTTGTAGGAATGGTGACGGAAATTTGTACCATCCATTTGTTTGCTTTTTGTGTTACGCGAAGCGTACCTAATTTGTGTTTCAGCAAATTTAGATTACGGTTGTGTTTATCAACCAACAATGCACGAACAGGTACTTTCTTTCTTTTCCATCTATCATCAAAAGCAGATGGATATGGGTGAAATCAAACGAATAGTTTTGGTTATTCCACACGCAAACAGGCTTCTTGAGAATAGGAATCATTGCGTACTTGCTTTTCTTCACTTTCTGAAATACGCTTTTTGCATCCTTAATAGCTTGATTCTTGACTGCACTTGGAAGGTTTGCAGGAACATCTTTTGTCGTCTTTTTAGTTGTTTTCTTTTACGCAACCATTTCAGAAATCAGTGCGTTAATCGTAGAGATATATCGCTTACTAGTCGCACTCGATACATTTCCTGCGGTAGATGCGAAATAAGAACGTGTCCATAGACTTGGTAAGTGTCGAAGATGAGGAAATTCCTCTCTTACCTTTTTAGAAGTCACTCCTTTAATTTTTGCCATAATATTAGCAGGACTACGTGTGGGCGCAGTATTCAAAAGCATATGTGTATGGTCTTTATCGCACTCTAAGGCGATTATGACAATTTTCAACTCTTCACATATTTCTTGTACTAACTGTTTAAAGCGTTCTTCTACATCAGCACGAAGGAATATTTTCCTTCTGTATCGAGGACAAAAAACGAAATGATAGTTCATCATTTATCAAGACTAATTTAAAATAACTTACATGTATCCAACGCTTTAAACGTTGGATACATGTATATAAAGTATAAAATGCGTACTTTAAAAAGGAAAAGGTTCCTCACGGAGCCTATTTTATTCTAAACCTTCAATAACCGCAACGGCGGACTAAGAAGAGTAAATAAAGTCCTAGACTGCCTCTGTTGTGTCTGCCACTTTTCAACTATCGAACCCGTTAGTTGAACATGCAACATACTTTTTTAGGTGTAGTTCGTATGTTCCGACGTTGTGAAAAAACAATTCCTCATTTATATGTTTACAATTAAAAGAAAATATTATAAAGATTACCTTTCAAAATCTCATAAACCCTTAAAAAATTTCCTTGCAATCCTCATAATATGGAACAAGTGACGGTCGGACACTAGGGTCATTTTTTTTGATTGTTTCTGCATAAATGACTTTCTTTTCTTGCCAAGTAACCCGAATAATTTCAAAATTCTCTTCTTTATATCGACTCCATATATTATCGGTCGTAGAAAAAGATGTTGGCATATCGTCTTTTAAATTATCATGTTCTTTTTTAAGCAAATGTTTTACCCACCACAACAATAGTACGACCACCATTATACTGAGGTATTTCTGCACCAATGCTAATAGCTCCAGCAATTGTTCGTATTAAAATTTCATCTTCTTGTAGTGATCCTATTTTAGATCTTTTCCATTCGAGCCGACGGTTTTCCTACTAAAGTGAGTGAAAGTTGTTCCATAATAAAACCACCTCTTACTTCAATTACGTTTGGATGTACTGTCGTGTTGCTGATTCACCCATAATCTCAATATACATCAAGGGCGAGTAGTAAGCCCTTTCTATTCCAGAATCTTCACAATTTCTTATACCCTTTATACGCGGATAAAAAAAGGTTGCCGAGTGATGTCTCGACAACCTTTTGCTTCTTCTCATTCACCCCTAGCCATGCAAACTCCCCTCCAATCGGGACCTCGGACGATAGGGACCAACCGGAATCTGGATCAAGCTGGTTTTTCCATGCGAATCCATCTGATTGAGATTATCACAGGACTCCACGTCATAGCCAAGCAGTGGGTGCCCGCCCATGCCGAGAGCAGTAGCCGCCAAAAGTAAACGTTGCACGAGCATGCCCGCCTCCATCTGCTGGATGCGATACCCTCTGTACCCCAGTGCTGCTTTGAGGTGATCTTTATCCCCTGCCACATGAAAGCAGAGCGGTACCTGAAACAGATTTACATTGTCCAGATTCATGCCTTGTTGCAGGTAAAGCCGATGATCGCCAAGACGTATCTGCCGCAACGCATGAGCTTCACTGTCATAGCGGTAGGCACCATCCGGAATGTCTTCTACGTTGTACAAACAGCAATACAGGAAGACACGGGGTTGGCGGTTCCCCTGGTCCTCATCCAAATCGTTTCGATATTGGAAGGAAGCAGTCGCCTCTTGTAATAAAGTAGCCAATTGCTGTTGGCTTACCTTGCCTAAAACAAAACCCAATTCCGGCGAAACCCGTTTTCTGCAGGCCGAGCCCAGATCATAAAAGAACCGCCCTACTTGAGGGAGTGCCACTGTGTTACCCTCATAAGTAATGTTCTTTTCTCCTTCAAACCGCCGAAACGATTGTAGAGATTCCAGTTGGGACGCTTCGGTCATTTGGATCAGCATCGGGAATGGCAGAACCCGTTGCGACCGTACGTAGTGATCGTGCTCTACCGTTCGCAACTCCCGACACAATTCAGCGGCCGTGACGCTTCCATTTGCGCCATTCCCTTTCCCAAACCACGTACTCCCCGGCTCCACCGACAGCGGGATGACCGCATAGACGCTCTCCTCCTGTTCTGACAGCCCCAGCAGATGGTTAAGCGCACGATCGAGAAACTGGAAATATACCCCCGATTCATAGCCAAACCGTTTCGAAACTTCGAGTAATTGCCCTATCAGCACGCCAGCATCCAGGCCTTGCAGGCGATAGGCGAAGTTATTGTATTTAAAGAAATTTTTCCAAAACATGGTCGTCACAAAAACGGTCGCAAAACAAGTCGATAGATCACAGCGATTGCCGAGAGCACGAGCCATATAATCATCGAAATTTCCTTTACGCAATAAAACCAATCGCTGGTGAGCGACATCATAATGGTAGATACCGGTATGGGCACCTTCCAGCTTCAGATATACGTATATTTCGTTTGGATACCTCGCACCGCCAGACGGAACAAACCGTCGGTACGATTGTATCGGTCCAAAAGCTTGTTCCATCGTATTCAGATCAAAGACAGACTCGCTGAATTGAGTCAGACCGTATACGTACCAGAGAAAATGACTCATTTCTCGCAGATCTGGTTTCGTGATCGCTTGTCGCTCCTCCAGCATAAGCGGTATTTCCGCAGACAACGGGATGACAGGCAAGCCACGGTAGAGCTTAAATGGCAAGGGTGCGTCTTCCCAGTCCACCTCGAAGTCAAGTGGTAGTGCCTTTTCTGTGTCGAAATGAAGTGTGTGCAGAAAAGTATCCAGTCTCATCCTTTTCCCTCCCTATCACGATTTATGGAAACGGATGCGGATGTGGATTGAGCTGTTCATACGTTAATGGCTGCTTCGTATACCCAAGCTCCATGGGCACTTGTAGTACCCGATCCAGTCCTTTAACGCGGGTCAGGTGATGTCCGAAAGTCATCGGCAACATCTCCGGAATCAGTACTTTTACGCAATGCAGTCCGTTCCGCAAGATTTCAGGTGTCGTCTGATCCACCACGATCACATCGAGATTCAATCGGCGGAACGTCTGGAGAAGGGACTTCAAATCATCGGTTAAGTCGCCATACTTTGGCTTCGGTATGAATTCCTCTTCAAACGTTCGCAATGGACGATGATCATTCAGCAAAAATTGCAGGCGCTCTTCCGCTTCCGTCAAAGCGTACAGCATAGAATGATGCTCCATCTTTTTCACCAGAAACGGATCGTGGAACATACGCACATACTCTTCACGGTTAGCCTCAAACTTCTCGTTCAATGTCAGTAGCATAGCGGCCAATTCGTGGATTGAGCTTTTCAACGCCCGCACAGGGTCCGGATGAGCGCCGCCCGCACAGATCAGATTGACTCCCTTTTCTTTTCTGTTTTTCGCCAGTGTCCAAACGCTGGGAATCCCATTCTCCATCGTCGCGTTAAACACATAGACATCATAACCGGCCACCGCCTGCAAACGGTAGAGCATCAAGTGCAATTCCTGATCGTGAATCGAAAAGGGGTCAATACGAGGAAGAGGAAGCTCCCCATACCAGGTCATCAGGAATGAATCACGCTCCACCACTTCCAAAATGGCGTAGAAAATCGCCTCTTCCAGACTGCCGCCCAACGCGCATCCGTTGGAAGTTTCAAACACAAAGCAATCCTTATCACCCATCCCGTAATAGGCAAGCATCTCCGGAACCAAAATCGAGCGCTCTTGCAAGAACGAGTAGCCCCATACCCAATACATTGGTCGGTCAGGATCAAACCGTACGAACGGAAAATCAGGTCTCTCATGCTGTTCCTCGGTGTGTAGCCCTACCTTGACGGGATCGAGCGCTTGACCCGCAAGATTGTGGAAACTGTCGCGGATCACGGTCCGCTTGCCGCGAGGTGCAATTCCGCAGTACCGCTCCAAGCCCTCCAATATGGCTGTCATCTCGCTATCCTCATACGAATGCGTCCGCCCTGCTGTCCCCTCGTCCCCAGTGAACAACGGCAGACTAACACTTACATCGGCAAACGGCGACACCAGATCACGCAGTTTTTTATTCAAAAAGCCTGTTCGGTAATCCAGATACTCTTTACCCAAAACCTTCTTGAGATCGTCCATGGGGCGAGAGCGGTAACTGTCGGCGCTGATCTTCGGATTAGGTTTTAGTGATATGCGAGCTGCAAGCGCCGAATCTTCGGGCATCTGACCGCAAACCTCACATGACGGGTCAGGCAGAATGAAGTGGCGAGAACTCCTTAACATTTTCAGGTTGATCAAAAATAACCGACCTTCCAAGTGGGCTTGCTCGCCTGTTAGCACCCGCTGTACCTCTGCCACGAGCACGTGAGTCATCTGCAAAAGCCCCGTGTGCGATGCCCATGCATCACGTGAGATATTCGCTTGCTCGCCCAGCCGTTGTTGCAGCTCCCATATCTCTTGACGCTCACGTCCCGCCATCAGATATCGCAGATCAGCACACTGCGAACACCCCGGCGTACCAGGACGCACCAGCGGCCCAACCACGCCTTCACCAAACGAAACGAAACCGCGCAGCCAAGGGATGCCAGATGTTTGCAACACCGCTTCCGCCTCGCGATGTACGAAAGGATTCCAAGCATCGTGCAACACCAGAGCTATTTCCGCTGTTTTCGGCATTTGGGCCTTCAAATCGGTCTGACGAACGACCTCGTATGGAGCAGACAATTCTTTGCACACGAGATCCGCCAAGAGCCCTTCTCCGACAACCAAAACGACTGAACTCACCGGGACTCCTCCTCTCGCAGCAAAACCCCATATACTCCTGCCAGTTCCTTTTTCAAAAAGGACTCCTGCGCCAAATCCAAGAGGAAGAGCCGCTTCTGATTCCGTTTCAAAACCTGTAGAGCGGACTGCAAGATCTCTGTTTGCGCTGTTTCGTCTAGTCCGGGAATCGCAAGACTGTTTTGCTCCTGTTCTTCCAAAAGAACGGATGCACGGGACAACGCAAGCGGCATGCGAAATTCCGCCTGATTTTGTGCCACTAGCAAGGCATACTGCAACGAATTACGCAACGCCATGGTCACATTTAAACCTACACTGCCATACCAGCGTTCACCTGTACCGACCCACACTGCAGGGAAACCGAACACTTCTGCTCCCACTCCGATCCTCGGTGTTCCTAGCATGGTGATCAATGCTTGCAAATAAAACCGGCAATACTCATCTTCTACCGTACTCAATTGCACCTGATTAACAGGAGGTTTTTGATCCATATGCTGCGTGCTCAGTTCTTGGAACAAACACTTCTGCAACCCGCGGCTGACACCCTCCGCTGCGGTCTCCCCCGCTCCGACCCCGACAAAATCATGTGGCTCTAGCATTTGTCCCGTCAAGAACGTGGGAACCATACGCGATACATACGCTTCTATTCCGGTCAGCCCCGCATCCTTCCGAGCCTCCTCATGCGTCATCCCTGTGCACACCATCTCCGGCAACAGCTCGGCCGGTCCCTCCGACAGCGGGTCAGTTGCCTGAATTCGGCACTGGGCCAATGGAAGCTGCTTTAAGCCCCCCTCCTCCCAGATGTGGAAAATCCCTGATTCTGCTGATGTCAATGTGCTGAAATAAGGGATCAGACCGTTCGAATCACTTGAGTCCTTTTTTTGTTCGAGGTGTTCATCAAGATCTTCTATCCATTTGACTTTCGTTTTTCCTGTCATCAACGGGTGAGACATGAACGAATGCCAGTTTCCTTCCAACGTCTCCAGATCAAGAAGGTAGACCTTATTCTTCGGTTCCGATTCGTTCACCGCCGTAATGGTCTTGAACAATTCAAACACGATTACATTTGCCAGCATCGCTCCTGCTGTAGAAGAAAACGCATGCAGCCTTTCGTCTTTGCAGAGCGCGGATTGGTGTATACGGCGCCACGCCGACTCCCAGCATTCCTCAGAGTCTGGATGCACAAGCGGTCCCGCCACCCCCACCTGCTGCAGACATATCGCGGGCAGCAGCACTTTACCCTCTTCCCTACAAACGGCTTGAAGAACCCGCAGTTCCTCTACATCACCCTCCTGAGAAACGTACAAAATCGCATCAAACGGCTGCACAGCCTCGCGCCAAGTATTTACTCCCTCCACCTGTAGCGCAAGTTCCTTTATGGCTACCTCGGAGTCCGCTTTGCGGGCATGAGACGCCAGCTCCACTATCCGCTGTCGATCCGTCGGCAGCGAACGATTGACCAGCATGTGGAACCTGGACAAGCCGGAATCCAGCAACGCTGTAACCAATGAGACAAAGATCGGACCAGAGCCTATCGCCAGCACTTTAGCCTGACGATAAGACATGAAACGATAAGCGCCAGAATCAGCCAAATTACTTAAAAATTCAATTTGCGAAGCATACTTTTTCAGAATCTTGTCCGTCAGCTGATGTGGACGATCTTGACTTACATCCTGAACAAAACCGTTTCGGAATAAATTTTCTGCGATTTCAAACACACGATCCTGATATTCTTTCGGCAATCTGTCCGTCAACTCGCCCAACGTGGTTTCCCCGTTAAACACCGGCAATAATTTTTCAATCCACTGATCAATCCCGTTTCCTTCCATACGAAATGAGCCTACGTTATTCCGAAAATACACATTTCCCTTTTGATCAGGAAGAAAAAAAGTGTCCCTTTTCACTTTTAGACGCATAGAAGAATCTAATTTTGTCATGTCACTCCTCCTACTGTTCGCAGTTCCCCAAATAACGCGCCAGCACTTTCACCGTAATCTTATGTATGGCTATTTGTCCCTCATACCTGATCTTTTTGTGAACAAAGCCCCTGGTAGCCAAACTACTTGACTGTGCAGGGGCTCTCTTTTTCTCCGGCAGCAATATTTCCTTTAAGATCTTAGAAGCAACGGGAACAACGACCACATCGGGAGCAATTGAAGAAAATACAAAAGCAGCTACATGAACAACTGCATGAACAACTGCATGAACAGCTACACGAGCAATTGCACGAACAGCGGTGATGACACCCTCCGCATCTTCTCTGAACTAGCATTGCATCTTGCTGACTTTCATTTTCCCAAGGCGATACATCTCCACCGCTGAATTTGTCAATCTTCAACTTTTTAAGTTCGTTTTGGAAATCATCCATGATTACTACCTCCAGCATTAAAATATGATACTTAGGAACACCTTTGTCGAACGGGTGACATCCATCCGCTACACGAATACCCATCAGCGAATATACACTATATGTATGAAAGATCATCCTTGATTGGATCCTCCTGCAAAAGCCTATTTTTGGGGGCCCTTAAAAAACGCAAGAAAAGAGCCACCTCCCGAGTGGAAAGTGGCCCTTCATTTAAACTGCTCACCGATGTGGAAATCCCCATACCCAGCTAACGTGTGTGGGGATTTGTTTTTACGCCTGTATGTGTCGTTCGATTTTATCTACAAATTTGTCCATCAGTTGCTCGAGCAAATGAAGCCGCCCTCGCAAGGTCGTAATCAATCAGAAATTCATTAATCGGTTTTAATTTATATTATGGAATTATTAGGTAAAATTTTAAAATTTATGTAATAGGAATAGAATTTAACGAAGTACACAATGATCGGCAGGTTACAAGAGCGAATGGCGGAAGCCCAGGAGGATTTGGCTCGTTGGCGCATTTGATAGATGATAAACACTTACTGGTGAATTTGAGATATTCGGTCTTAAAGGAAGCTGAACTGTTAGCGAGAGCATTTAGCGATCAAGTCAAATTAAATCTTTCTTCTAGAAGAGAAACACAAGAGGAAATGTCTTCACCGAAGTAAATTAATCTTTATGGAGAACCTTGTTTTTAGTGTACAAATGGTTAAGTGACAAATTTCTGATACTAGCAAAAAGTCTACTTCCATTTCAAATCTCTGCACAATGTTAATAAAAGTATTGATCTTACTCAGGGCCTGAACTATAAAGGTGTTTCGTGGGGTTTCACCTTTAATTTGAATCCTGCGAAGATAGCAGATGTAATTCTCTACATCTTCTCTTTGTAAATTAACTAAATTAGTCCATTTAGGATGCTTCTGGTTTATAAATGTAAAAAAGTGGCTTAACTTAAACACATGATCACGACACGTATCCTAGACCAGCTTTTCATACCAGGGCGAAGTGTACCAACTACTACAAATGCATCTTTATCAGTAATCTCTTCCTTTCCCAGAGTCTCCTAAATCAATTAATTCCTCCGGATAAGGTTCAAAAAAGCGTTGCTGTAACAAATATTCTTGTTCATATCGAAATACCCAGGATTTCAAAAGACTGGTCATACTACTTAGTGGCAATTTTCGCTCTCGATACCGATGTAATAAATGTTTAAAGTGCTCCTTTTCCTTTGTAGAAAGCCTCTTGCTAAAATAGCCCATAATATGTTCACAGACATTAATGTTGGAGGTATACCGGGCTGTACGCTTAAACATGTTAGGTAATAAGGTAGCATACTCGTCCCAGACCTGTTGCTCTGCTTTTTTGTCGTGATTTGCAACAATCTTACCTAATTCTTTGGTTAGCTTTTGATTATATGCCATAAATAAATATTTATTTTCAGCATGAAATTGAATGAGCTTCCGAATAGTAGGTTCCATTCTTAGCTGACGAAAATACGCTTGCGTAAACAGCTTCGTAAAGAAATGTTCTCGAATGGTAAAGTTTTTTAACCTGCCCTCTTCCTCAATAGCCGCATGAGGAAAATACGCGTTTACCTTAGCACCAAAGAAACCAGGAGCACTTTCGACAACAGGTGCTTTTTCCCAACCACTATATACTTTGACATCTTTTACTCCGCAGCTTGGAGAACGATTTTTCAAAATAAAACCATCCACTTCTCCTACATTTTGTAAGAAGGTATCGGCAAAGGCATCCATCTGTTGGCTAAGATCTACTCGTGTTGAAGGCTGGACGAGTCGGTGCTGCTCACCATCTTTAATGATTCGAATGGTTTCACGCGGGATCCCCAAACCGATCTCAATCTCGGGACATACAGGAATAAAAGTCACAAAAGGAGCCAGGCTTCGAACGGTTACATCCGAAAGCACATCTCCGTTGTAACGACACTCCGCAAATTCCAAGCATTTACTTACAACAACAATCGGTTTGGTTGTTATCTCCACACTTGCCCCTCCACCCGTTGGAAATCTTCTTTATTTTATCCGTTTTTTCCCACGCTATACGAACAGCTCTTTCTTACAGAAGTGTAAGTTGCTTGTAAGCTAGATGCATTTTGTTATATCCATAAACCGAGTAGGCTTGTACTCAACACTACTTGAAATATGTTTGGGAGGTATTTTGTGTCTATTAACAAATTTGTAATCATTCTAGCAGCCATCGTAGCTGGTATACTCCTTCTTCTGTTTGCTCTAAGAGGTCAATCTGTTATGCTTGATCGTCTCAACCCTACTATTCCGGTAAAGCCTTACTATACGGTCGTGGAGACTGATGGTAAAAAACTAAATGATACACAGTGGGAATATCAATTCGTTGGATACGATGATCAAGGAGAAAAAAATACCTTTATCATGACCGCTTCTAAAAACCTGCGTAAAGGTGCATATTTAGAGGTTTATGCGAAAGGCTTAAATGGAAAAGGCTGGACGGAAGTAACTCCGGCAGGTATTCCTGAAAAAGCACAGATAAAACTAAGTACTCCAAAAGAGTCCTGAAAATAAAGTTTAAAAAATAGGCTGTTTTCTGCAGGTTTAGTCCTATCACGAAACAGCCTATTTTTATTAATGTTAGTTTTACCTTTATTGATTAAATTCGATCTCTGAGACTGCCATATAACGGGCGATCATAAAAGAGATAACAAAGGAGGGGTAACACACAAATTACAATCATCACGTACAGCATAAAGACTGGTGAGAAGCTTTCGTACAAAAGCCCCCCGATGAATGGACCAATCATACGCCCTGCAGTTGCTGAACCACTCACAGCTCCTTGGAATAATCCCTCTTTACCGGGAATCGAAAGTTCTGCTGCCGCGGCTGGCACTGCTGGCCATAATAGCATTTCTCCTAAAGTTACGATTATCATACCCCACACAAAATGACTATAAGCTTGATCGAACGCTAAAACACCCATTCCACAAACAAAGATAAACAAGCCACCGATCATCTGAGAACGAAGATTAGATAAATAATGACGTGTGACATAAGCACACAGCGGCTGAGCTAGGATTATCAATGCTCCGTTAATCGTCCACAACAAACTATATTGGGATAACGAGTAGCCTAACTTCGTCATGTAAGAAGATAGATTGGTCGACCATTGCACATAGGGAATCCAAGTTATCGCAAACCCTAAGCCAAGAATGATCAAGGATAAACCAGAGGGTGTTTTCCAGATGGAGGGTTCATCCTTGGAAGCTTTGTTAGCTTTCTCTGTCTTTCTTTGCAAATTTCGCGTAGCTGTCTCTGCCGCAATCTTCTTTAAATCTAATCCAAAGCCAATCACGGCTAAAAAGATTAAATTAGTTGCACCATTCACTAAAAAAACAAACATAAACGATACGCTAGCTACCACTCCACCCAACGCAGAACCAACCGCTACACCTAAATTTTGCGACAAGTATAACAAGTTAAATGCGCGTCGTCCCCCTTCTGGCCAGACACTTCCAGCCATCGCATTGAGGACCGGGAATACCATGCTATTACTAAAGCCAAGTACGCCCATCATACAAACATAAAATGGCCATACTCGGAAAAAAGCTAGCGAGGTAACGCAGGCAGCTGAGATAAGTACCCCAGCAAAGATGGTTTTAATTCCGCCAATCTTGTCATGTAAAATGCCACCTGCCATACTTCCGATGATTCCCATACCAGCATGAAGCATCAAGACGAGTCCAGCTACCGTAGCTGGTTTACCCAATACCTGGGTGATATAAATATTGTTTAGAGGCCAAATAAAAGACATCCCCGTAACATTAATAATGGCCCCTATCGCCAAAATCCACAAGGTTCGAGGATAGGTGGATAACATTTTGGAAAACACGCTCGTACTCTCCTCTCATGCTGTAAAAATCTACCGAAACAATTTAACGAATACAACCAAATAAAATAACAGAAGAGTTCATTTTGGTCAATTCATTTTTCATCGTTTACCTCGATTGATTTTTAATTCACCTATCGACCATAAGCGATCTGTAGCTGACAGACCTTCAATCGTAGCCACACCAATTCCAAACATCGCTGCACGGCACTCAAACTCTACTCGTTCCATAAGTGCCACCACTTCTTCAACGGATGTCGTAGCCGCTTCAAGTAGAGCACGACCAAATCCAACTAAATCAGCTCCCAAAGCAATCGCTTTTGCCGCTTCAACCCCGTTATGAATACCACCACTTCCGATTAAAGGGAAGAAAGGAAGCTCTTCTCGAATGGTTTGTAAGGAAACAGCTGTCGGAATACCCCAATCCCGAAACGCTTCTGCGGCAATTTGCTTCATTGGTTCATTCGATCGGTGCTTCTCAACCTCGATCCAGGATGTACCCCCTGCCCCTGCTACGTCAATAAAAGAAACTCCAGCATCCACGAGGCGTCTAGCTGTTTGCGAATCAATGCCAAACCCTACTTCCTTCACCCCGATTGGAATTTGACTCGCCTTACAAACCTGCTCAATCTTTGGTAGTAGATGCCCAAAATCATGATCTCCGCCAGGTTGAAAAATCTCCTGCATACTATTTACGTGTAATACCAGCGCATCAGCTTCAACCAGCTCTACGCAGCGAAGACATTCTTTGACCGTGTAGCCATAATTTAGTTGAACAGCGCCTAAATTTGCGATTATTGGGATCGTTGGAGCGTGTTCTCTCACTCTAAAGGTTTGAGCAAGCTCTTCACTCTCCAATGCAGCACGTACGGAACCAAGCCCCATGGCCCAACCTCTAGCCTCAGCGGCAATAGCTAGTTTGGTATTTATTTGTTCAGCATTCTTCGTTCCACCTGTCATGGAACTTACAAAAAAAGGAGTCCCCATATGTTTTCCTAAGAAAGTGGTATGTAACGAGACATCAGCAAAATGAATCTCTGGAAGGGCCGCATGTAAAAAATGATACTGCTCTAGACCTGTGGTCAACCGGTTGGCTACCTCTTTATGTAAACAAATCTCAATATGTTCTGATTTACGTTTTTCAATCTCTGACTGATGCGTCACTACAATCACCTTCCTGCATGTCATTCTTCTTCTTTTCCTGCATTACCATACTCTATTCTACTACTCTGATTCTTGCTTGTAAAAAAATAAGGTTACTGACAGAAAAAACTTTTTGCTTGTTGCCTAACTTTTCAACGAAGTGAGACTTATACTTCTTTCTTCATTTTTGAATAAAAAGACCTCTGGAAGGTTTAGGATAAAAGGCATAAGAGTTTCGCAAAGAAGCTTGGAGGTGTTTTGCAATGTACTATTCTCGCAAACAAGAAGAGCCGGTAGAAGATGTTGAAACCTCTATCTGGGCATGTACCAAAGATGATTGTATCTGCTGGATGAGAGAAAATTTATCTTTTGACGAAGTACCGGTTTGTCCGATTTGCAGCTCCTCTATGGTTAAAGATTCAAAAATGCTCCCCCCTATTGCTTAAGATGAGTACATGGGAAGCGTGTCTCTTACTAGAGAGGCAGGCTTCCTTTTCTCTATGATTTCATCCACAGGAAGCTTATGGTATACTTTTTCATGATATGTATAGTATATCTCGAAGATATAGAACCACGGAGGATTGCATGCTAACTTTTGAACAAAAAAAAGCGATTATTGAATCGTTCCCAGAACTAACAAAAAAAGAGGTTTCTCTAGGGCGCCTGAACTATCATTTTGAAGGAAGCCTACGTGACAAAAAGATTGTTGTGAACCATCTTCATCCAAACGGAAATGGCTTTGTCTATGCTGGCCACCTTCCGAAAAAAAAGACTGGTCCAAAAGGTATGGTCAATATCCGCGATTATTCCGAAGAGCAACTGCGTAGCTTGGTTGCTGACTCTATCGCACATTTATCAACAGAATATGTAGCAAACGAGGATGCACTGGATTCGGCTGATCCAATTGAAGAGATTTGGGTAAATCAAAAAGGTGATACGCTACGATTACTACAAGAGGATGAATTGTTTAACGTATATACGGGAAACAATCTGGAGGATTCCTACAACTCGTATAAAGGTGCGGTAACGTATTTGCACAGTGAGAATTTTAAACGACAAGAGTAGTATGGATGGCCCTTGATTAAGGGCCTTTTCTTTCACGAATAACTTTATCTAATTTGATTTTCCTAAAGCAAAAAGCTTTCCATGAAAGGTTATCTGGAAAGCCTTTTGCCCTTACTTATCTTAGCTATAACTCCGCTCATAGCGTTCAGACTTACCTCAACCTATTTGTCTGAAAATACCCCGTAGATTGCCCCTTTTAGAAAAAACGAAACGACAATATTTATCAATGATGGTGTGAGTGCTCATGTTGGGCTTTATTTCCCTGCTGATCCCTTTCTTTTTCCATGCCTTGTTGCTCTTCTTCTGACATGCTTCCAACAATTATACGCTTTGTAGGGAGTAAATCTACTCCATGTGCTTTGACATAGGCTTGTACGTAATAGATGCCGTCCTCTTGAAAAATCACGTTACTTTCATAAACGCCATCTGAATCTCCTTGATGATCTATCTTACTTGCTCTAAGGCTGCTATTTGATTTATCACCCTTTGATATAAAATGTGAAAAAATGTTGAAAATCATCAAAAATCATCAAAAATCATCACTAATTGTTCTAAACTCTGTAGAATGTTGAGGCCCATCAGAAGAGCGTAAAAGCTAATCATAGAATCTATTTCCCAGGCTTCTATCCGTCTGAATCAGAAATATGGCTGTAAAAATTACATAAGTAAAAGCGCCTGACCTCCTATAAATAGGATTTCTGGCGCTCAATTTTTCATTCACTTCAAGGTTCCTATAGTTGTATCTTTGAAAAAACAGTAAGCCTGTTTGTTTTGAAATGCACAGCCCTTCTCAAGCCGCTACTCATATAACGTTGCTCATCTCAAGCTCTATTCGAACAATCTCTTCAAGTGATACGACTTTTTTACTTCTTTGATCGATTGTTGTTTCCTCCAGCCACAAGAATGGGAAACAGGATATTCCTTCTGTTATTTGCAAATGCTCCACATCTTCCTTCCAAGAATCCCATCTGAACAACTCATAAAATAGGTCAAGATTACCTTCTGCTAGCCATTGTATAAATTCTGCATAGGAGATTTCAAGATCCTCCCATTCAAGGCTATCAGGAGCAAAATAATGGATTGTACTAGCTTTGTCCAGAAACGCAAATAAGCCACCTAATACATCATCTGCTACAATGATTGCATTAGGAAGCCCAAGCTTCTCGTTCCAAGTAAGGATATCCCTTTCACCCGAACCTAGAACCCGTATCCAATCATCAATCAGGATTCCACCCGTTTGATAAACGATATTACCAATGAAAGAATCCTTTGGAATATTGTATTTTTCTTTGATTTTCTCTATTTTCTGTTCTTGAGCCTCTATTATGTGAATTTTTCTTGAAGATGCTGTAAAGACTTGTTTCCAATCGCTTACGAGCTTATCTTTTCTTTGTTCGTCCACGGTGAAACCTCCGGAAATTTTTGATTAGCCTCATGCTGATTAAGACAAGTTCTTAAATTGCTGGTTTATGGCACTTATTCGCTCCGAGATTCTCGCAATATAGTCAGATGTCATTTCACTTAGCATCTTAGCATGACGAGTAGACAATAATTGCTCAAAATATGTCTTGTTGGTCTCTAGAAATAAGAGTAGCTGCCTCTTGTTTTGAGGTAACTCTTCTACACTTGTCTGATCGAAACCACATAAACACAAGACACGTAAAGATTCCCAGCGTTTGAGATCGTTCTTCACCGGTACTCTCACCTGTAGCCCCACTCTTGTCATAGAACTACTGCAAGTAGGACATTTCACTACCCGGTTATAGTATGTACGATAGGTCTCTATTGCTTTTTTCGTTTTTTCTTGATGTCCAAGAGAAGGCAGCACGGTTTTGCCATACTGCCTTGCTAAGTCGTATGGATTTGGTTGCTTGAATGCTGTTCGACATGTAAAACACACATAGTGGAGCTTATAAATTTTGGATTCCCGATTGTATCGATAAGCCTTCATTCCTTGACTATTCATACGGATTGCTCCTTATTTTATGTATATCATAGCCTTCTTCCAGAACAATTTGACGTTTAGAGGGTTGCAATTCACCCTGTGGAATTCTCTTCTTTTGATACTCACTCCATAGACCGTTTAGCCATTCATCCCTATATTCCAACACTACACTATCTAAGATCAATCCAAAATCATCTGAGATATATGCTGCCAAATCATCAGCCGAAGTAATTTCTAGCACCTTCAAAAATATGATCTTGCGCAGCCCTTCCTCCATGGAAGCATATAAAGAAGCCAGGTTTTCCGTTTTCTTGATCTGAGAAATTTCAGCATAAACCCGCATCCATTCCTCTGAGAAGGCAGGATCATCCCGCTTATCTAGTAGGGCATCAATGTTAGTTTCATCCAATTCTTCTAAGACAGAAGCCACATAAACATGAAAATAATCCAATAGTTTCTTTTGAACGGTATCGATACTGTTCATAGTTTATTCTCCTTCATTGTGTTTATCACCGATTCTTTGTTTATGTGCTGAGAGTACATGAACATGGTTTACATAAAAAATCGATTCTTCTATTCTATAGAATCTTGATTCTTTCAAACCGAGTATCTTAAAATAACTAGACTTCTCTCTTCTCATCTGGGTAATAGATAATTCGAATATAATCCGAATCCCTTGAATCCATATCTCCTAAAAACATTCGCTGATGCTCGGGTACAAGTTCATACTTTTCTTGAAGCCTGGCTCGATTAAACTCTGACGGATCTTCCAAATAAGCATAGTATGCCTGTCTACATAGATCAATTGAAGTCTTTTCTCCTTTGAGTTTCTTATGCATATCCTGCAATTCATCATACTTATCATTGATTTCATTTGCATACTGAGTTGTTGAGAATGTAACCTCGCCTAAACGATCAATTACGATGGTAGTTGGTTCTTCAAACGAAGTGAATAAGACTTTATTGTCCCATAGTACCTTAACACTCTCGATGCTGTATTCATATGTAAAGAATGAATTGTAACAGACCACAATATCATCCTTATACACAACAATTCGCACCAGATAGTTCTTCCCCTCATGCTTCATGAATGCTGTGAATCCTTGACCAGATACAGTGTCATAACCAATTTTATGATTGACACGGAAGTCTTCGGGGGTTGGAGAATGTAGGACCTTTCTGGTCTCCCATAACTCCTTCTCTTCCTCAGAGATACGATAGATATTGCTGTGTGAAGGATTAAGTTGTTTGACCGTGTCGTGAATCAGGTTAATGTATTGATCTTGATCAAAAATCCACTGTGCATCCGCCACCTCATACGAACCCAAGCCGAATATAGAGATCGCTCCACCTTGTGGGACGCTAGGGACAAGCCAATTGCTATTCAGTTTATGAACCAATCCATCTAAATCTACCAGCTCCCAACAATTGACCATCCCATCCTCATAAACGTCTACATAAATAAAAAAATAGCTCCCCCCATTGCAAATAAAGCCAGGTACCTTCGTTCCTTCTATCGTTTTCGTTCTGCGGATTTTTTGCATATACGTCTCCTATCTACATTCACGTTGGAAAGCAACATCTCTATATCACAAAGATGGCATCCGATGATGAAACATTGTGTACTCCAGCCATTCTACAAGCTCTAATCTGCTTCTGAGTAGCCTTAAACAATACAGAACCATAAAACTAAGTTTATATCCTCAGGTAATGGATCAACTTCGAATATTACATTTTCCCACAGTCCTTCTGGAGGAAATCCTCAAAGGGTGCAACTTCATCGTTATGTATGCCTCTCTTGTGAATATTCTAGCATTTATTTATTTATACAATCCCGGAATTGTTCTCTTACCAGCATAAGTGCAAAGCCTAGTAAATTCTCCCCTCTCCAGTGCTGTGGACGTTCAGCATCAGGATGATCCTGTGCGAGTCCAATCCCCCAAACTCTGTCATAAGGGCTTGCTTCCACTAGAACTCGATTACCTGTATGTAGTAGATAAGATTTCAACTCCTGATGTTGACTAAATTTCAGTAGATTGGCTTGTCTAACAATGTCAAGCTTATGTCCATTCCACACCCTATCATCAAAAGCTTGAACCCTGCGCCCCAGTGCTTTTGCTTGATTCGGATGCTTCTGCTGTATAATCTGGTCACGCATCGCCGTATCGCCAAACAATTCCGCTTTTTTCGCCATCATATAATGCTCTGCGGTTGCGTACATAATTCCATCCTCTTTAAAGGAAGCTGGATACCACTGGCTGAAGCAGGATTTATCTACAATTCCATCCTTCTTCGGGGTATTCCCCCAGAAAAACAAATATTTTAGCTGTTTTTTGTGTGATTCCCTGATCAGTGTCTGTACATCTTGTATTATTTCCATCTATTCAACCTCTTTCAAAAATCCTAGAACATTCAAGAACATAGAATAATTGTTACAACATGCTCATCCCATGTAATCTCTTATGCAGGTTTACCTTAGAGTTTTACGCAATTCAGTCAGCTGTCAATTTAATAATAAGGCTATTCAGCCTTTGTTGATCATAAACAGCTGTTTTTTCCCTCTTTAACATAAAAAATTTCTTTCGTTCATCATATCCAAAGAGGAAATACGGTTCAACTTTATTTTAAATCTCCATGTACATTTTTAATAAATGCTGACTCCAAACAAGGATAGCTCTCCAACGGTTCTGCATAAATTATTATTCATTGTGTAAGTTAAATTCACGCTTTCGTAAAGGAAGCATTTTTACTTAATCAAATTAAAATTGTTTTTTCGTCGCTTCACGGTCAAACTCAATTCATCAAGACGTGAGGCATCATGAATTTCGCAGAGCCTCCGACAATCTTCAGGGGTATGACCATCCGATGCAGGCTTCAGTAGTATTTTGCTAATTTTCAAAATAATATAGACAATTATAGAATATTTTAATAATATTTAATTGTAATAAAATGCATATTAAGGAGTGATTTGTAAATGAAAAAATTAATTGGAATTGCTTCCGTTTTTGCTTTACTAGTTTCGGCTTCTCCTGTTATCGCAAAAGAAGCCCAACCTGAGAGTGCCGCTGTAGTGATAGCTTCTATTTATAACAAAAGCTTAACTCTTGATCCAGAGGAAAGACGTGATACACCTAGATTCACAGCTTCAAGCAATAGTCTGACTCTTACTGTAGATCAATCATCCGATGGTTCTAGAACACATTTTAGATATACTCTATGGGATGATAATGGTAATCAGGTAGGTAAGGTATTTAAGGTAGAAAAAGATGGTTCTGATTCAACTACATGGGATGTAAAAAAAGGAAAAAAATATTTTTTACAAATAAGCAATCGTAGTACTCACAATGGCATTTTCATCGAAGCCTCCACTGAAATCTCCATCGATTAAGCAAAGAAAGAAAAAGAGACTTTCCTTCTATGATCGGACAGTCTCTTTTTTTTTTGCCCCACATAATAGAGATATGCTTTATCAAAAGAAGTGTACCGTTATGCAAACATTGTTTTATTAACGAGTACCGTGTACCGAAATGCTCAGTTAGTGAGAAAGTTTTGACGACAAGGCATAACGTTGTTGAGGCTTGAAGCCATTAATAAGGCACTAACGTTTTTTTTATGTATGGAAATGTTATTCGTTCATGAGATAAAACTACTAGATAATATCAAAAACTGTACGGCACCTATTATTTCAATAATTCCAGCCTTCCATGGACGCATGGCCTTGCCAGCGTAGACAAAAGCTCGCACAGTTGAAAAAATATAAGCAATCGTCATCCAGGGAAAGCCTGTTATCCAAGGAACAAATAGCAGTAGTCCATGATAGACATGAGCATACACGGTCCAACGTTTGTTCTCTCGTTCACGAAAGACTGACTTTACAAAGAATGCACTACCCATAAAATGTAAAAAACTGAACAATACAATAGCTGACATTGTTAAATCAAATTCCCCACCAGCGAAAAGATACGAAGCCGCTCCTCCCATTGAGAAAATAAGAATGGCACATAAATCGTTAATGATCGCCCTCTCGCTTTTACGTTTTGCATGCCATACATTTACCAAAAGCAAAATGAACAGCGGTAGTCCAAAATAGAAAAGGAATGGATTGCTTATTAGTGGTGGTACCAAACATATAACGGCAAGTAAACCATACAATAATCCCCATTTCACCCAGTGTTCAAGCCTTGTGTTTCTTTTCACATATTGAAGGAACGGATACGACGACAAATAGAGAAACAACCAAGCAAGAAATAAAAGGATATGCATCCACTGAGGTTTTCCAGCCAGCATTCCGAAAAGAAACGGGACGCTAACCATTGCCCAACCGCCATGTTCATGGGGAATTACAATACTACTCTTCTTCACAGAGTTATCACTCCTTTCAACCCGAACCAAATCGTATTTTTATTCTTAACATCCATCTTTTAAAACTTTTTTCATCTGAAGCATTCTACAAAAAAATCAATATTTTACATGCTTCCTGACTACAGAGCGAAGTATAGCATTCCAAAGAGCAGTTTTCCATTCCTTAGACCAATCTGCCACAAGAAAGCCAAACATAGTAAAGTATTAGGATAGAAATCCAATATGTGCAAACAATCAATTTTTCTCTAGTAGAATGCACCCTAAAAAAGCATAAGAACAAAGGGAATATGACTTAAAAAATGAAAAGCCCTACTTACACAACATAACTAATAATTAGATAGGAAGACTTTCCATAAAAAAATGATGGAAAATGTAGTTTCCACTAAAACCACCTTTCCACCATTTCCTCGTAAACATCACAAGTTGTTTTTTATAGCTATTTGTTGTATATCAAGCCCACGATGCGTGCTCCAGACATACATTGACAGCAAAGCAATCACAAGGAATGCTAACCAATAAGGAGCTTCCGGCTGGATTCGGTATAATGCCGTTCCAACGATTGGGGCTACAAAGGAGCCCACCCCTGTTGCCGCCGTAGTCAATCCTGCTGCTGCTCCCTGTTCCTCTTCTCCTGACGCCATGGAAACACCTGCCGTATAACCCGGTATTGCGAACCCACTTCCAACACCGAGCAGTAAAAAAGAGAGTACGAAGCCGAACAAATGATCAATATAAACAAGAAGTAATAGACCTGTCCCTAGTATCGGGAGACCAATACGGAGCAAGGTACGAGGCATGAAGGAGCGTTTCCGAATGACTGCCATTTGGACCAATGCCATCATAAAACCAACGCAAAACAGACTAATACCAACCCATAGCGCCGTATATTTGGAATTTAGTCCAAATTTATCCTGCACATAAAAACCTGCTGTCACCTGTAGCATAACGAGAGCGCTCATCAGACACAAAGCAATCAATAAATAAGGTCGTATGCCTGGCTTACGTAGGTTCAGCTTGTTTCTCTCACCAGATGACTTCGGTGTAAAACGTGGAATACGTGCATACACCAAAAGGGCCGCAAATAGTGATAGAACAGCAGCAACGACAATCGGAAACAAGAGGTGAATCCCTGCTAGTGCTGCGCCCATGGCTGGACCGATCAGAAAACCAATCCCGCTCGCCGCACCAATCATCGCCATTCCTGCCGCCCGCTCATTCAACGGAGTTAAATCGGCCATTAAAGCCTGCCCGGAGGAAGTCATTGCGGGGAAAAACAGACCGAACAGCGTCCGTGAAAGCAACAATAGGATAAAAAGGAAAGTAAGTTCTATTTTTCCCTGTAAACCAATCCAAGCCAGCCAAGCAAACAGAACCAAACTGAACGAAAACCCAAGCAAACCAACAATCATAATTGGTTTACGACCGAACCGATCACTTTGTTGTCCCCATATCGGAGCACCAAGTAACAAGATGAGGGCAGAAGCTGATATGATCCATCCTGCATGCATTTCGTCGAGGCCCATCTCACGGATCAACGGGGCCAGATCCGGATTGATAACACCTAAGCCGATATAACAAATCATTAACGATAGGAAAATAACACGTTTGGGTTCCATATAACCACCTCCATTGGTAATTTGTAATTCTTGCAACAATCGTCACAATTGATTCAAAGAAACTCTACAGCAAAAGAGAACGACCCTTTTGCTTCTATTTTTTGTTCACCTCAGAGTATTTTCCACTCCAATAAGCTCTGATCGCCTCCCTATTACCTCAAATCTGTATTTATTATCAAGAAAATTTGAATGCTGTTCCGCCTGTAAACGGATGATTCTTGACGTTTAACGGATTATTTTTTTATCGCTCATAATAAAAAAGCGAGAAGTCCTGCATCATCCTGTCTATCTGAACAGAATGCATACAAAAACCTCTCACTTTCCCTTTTTCTTCCTATCCTATTTCCTACTATTCCTGTACTACGTCTCTAATCCCACCTTCGCTTCCTGAGCCTCCGGTAGTATTTTCCCCTCAGTCAGATAGTTCATAACCGCAGAAATAAACAGCTTGCCAGTCACAAGCATCGAGCGTTCATCCACGTCAAACATGGGGTGGTGATGTGGATACATCGCCTGAATTTCCGGATTTCGTCCTCCTACATAGAAGAACGTCCCCGGAACATGTTGTAGGTAATACGCAAAATCCTCCGCACCCATTCGAGCCTCTAACACTTCTGTTTGCTCCTCACCTACTAATCGCTTGGCAAGCTGATAAATTCGCTCTGTTTCTGTCTCGTCATTACAAAGGGCTGGATAGCCCCGTTGATAGTCAACTGTTACCGTTGCCCCCGCTCCCTCACAGGTGGTTTTAGCAATTTGTACAAGGGAGACTTCAATCTTTTGTCGGACAATCTCATCAAAGGTACGAACGGTTCCAGAGAGGGTCACGGTTTGCGGAATTACATTAAACGCTTTACCCGCTTGAAAGCCCCCTACTGTCAACACCGCCGCTTGAAGAGGATCAACTCGTCTACTGACAATTTGCTGTAGGTTTAGTACCAATTGACTGCCAGTCACTAACGGATCAATCGCTTTATGCGGATAAGCGCCATGTCCCCCTTTACCAGTAATTTCAATGTAAAATGAATCTGCTGCTGCCATCATATAGCCAGCTTTTACACCTATAACTCCTACAGGATGATCTGAAGAAACATGAGCACCGTAAATAACATCTACCCCGTCAAGACATCCAGCTTCGATCATTGAGACTGCACCACCAGGCAATAACTCTTCTGCAAACTGGTGAATAAAGATTACTGTTCCTGGCAGGTATTCACGATACTCGCTCAAAACCTTAGCGACACCAAGTAACCCTGCTGTGTGAATATCATGGCCGCATGCATGCATAACCCCTGGTACGCGGGACTTATATATGACATCCTTTTCGTCTTGAATGGGAAGAGCATCGAAATCAGCACGCAGAGCAACAGTTTTCCCTGGCTTGCCTCCTTTTAACACTCCAAGCACACCATTGCCGCCTACCCCCGTTTTTACCTCCAGTCCTATTTTGCTTAAATATTCTGCTATTTTAATAGGTGTATTTACTTCTTGAAAGGAAAGCTCAGGATACATGTGTAAATCTCGACGAAAATCAATTAACTCAGGAAAAAGCTGTTCCAAGCTCTCGAACATTGGCTGTAACATTAAAAAACAACCTCCTTTGGTTATTTGACCAGAATATTTTCTGTTTTCATACTTTTGAATGTACTTTTTTGACAGATCACCGCTTACTTTTTCGGCATGGTAGATGTCAAAATAAATTCCGTCTGGCACATGCTCAAAAACCATCCAGCTTCGTAGAAAGATCAAACACATTTGTAATCATGATAAAAGTATAAATACGGGAGATCCTCGTTAATTACCTGCATGGCAATATCATATTTTTCATTCGCTGTCTCTACCCATGTAGCTTTTAATAATTCATCAATGCTTATGACTGTTTAAGCCAATGTTACTCTGTTGTACAGCTTCACCAAAGCGTTGAAAATGACGTGTCCAGGTTTAGGTGGATCAGCATCGATATCTCCCTCCAAACTTATGCCCAATTCCTGCTTTTGTATAACTATACGTTTTGTATTTTTAAATCAACTGAAAATTCGGTTTTTAAACAACGAGGATCAATGCCTTGTTGAAACGGCTATCGATCCTCTTCTTATAATCAATCAAGCTCTTGCCAATTTGCTGGATACGTAACATATAAAAACTTCGCATAGGTTGGTACCGAGAACTGAATGCTCGTATTTTTGGGGATGAGGATAATATCACCTGCGTTTCCGATAATACGACGACCATTTATTACAATTTCTAGTGTTCCTTCTATGATATAATCGATTTCATCATATTTTAGAGTCCAGTCGAATGTGGTCTCTTTCATCTCCATCAGTCCACACCCAAGCCGAGGACTCTCTTGTAAATGTAGTGCATCTTTCAAATAGACGCGATCACCTGTTTTTCCCGTATCAAAAGGTTCCAGTTTCATAGTGTTTACTTTCACTGACATTACGCCGCTCGGATCAATATTCTTTTCTACTACATCAGGTGATTTGTTAAGTTGTTTCAGCTTTTCCAACACGATCTTACGAACTAACGCTTCAAGAGTTGCTGTATCTGGTTGCATTTATTTCTCCTCACTTTCCGCCGCTAGCTTTGATTTAGAAGCGATTAGGATGGCAACTAGCACTGCGGTGACTCCACCCGCCAGTTTCCCTACGATCATTGGGAAAATAAGATCTTTTTCTACACCAGCTGTAAACCCTAGATGATCCCCAAAGGTAAACGAAGCGCTAACCGCAAAGGCGATATTTATTATTTTTCCCCGTGTATCCATTTCTTTTAACATGCCAAACATTGGTATGTTATTGGCAAGGGATGCTACTAGTCCTGCGGCTGCTTTATCATTCATACCAAGTAATGAACCTAGCTTCAGTAATGGCTTTTGAAAAAATTTAGTAATGACATACACCATTGGAAATGCACCAGCCAGTACGATAGCAATAGAGCCTACGATTTCTATACCATCCCAAATAGGAGTCATTCCAGGAATAATTACTACACCTGTTAAGGTTTCGATAATGATAGCCGCTAGTGCCAGCGTAATAACAATGACAACTCCTTTGCCAAAGACGCTAAAACCTTTTATCATTCCATTCGGGGCTAGCCATAGTCCAACACCAATGATTAGTGCTACCAGAATGATCGGGACCAGATTACGTAAGATCATCCCAAGGTCATAGCCAGCAACCAATCCACCTACCAAGCAACCGATGGGAATTGTCATGATCCCAGCTAGAACCCCCGTAGCGAGAAATTTACGATCTTCTTTTTTAATGATGCCAAGTGCAACAGGAATAGTAAATACAATAGTGGGTCCGAGCATGGAACCAAGAATAATACCCGCAAAGCGTCCTGCTTCCGGATTGCTTGCCATCTGCATTGCTAACGGATATCCTCCCATGTCATTCGCTAGTAAAGTGGTGGCAAACATGGCAGGATCAGCACCTAATGCCGTATAAAGAGGCACAACGATGGGTTTTAACAGCGTCGCCAGGACAGGTGCCAATGAGATAACCCCCACCATCGCGAGCGTAAGCGATCCCATCGCCATAATTCCTTCCTCGAACTTATCACCCAAATTCAATTTATTATCCAAGCATTTGTCAATTGCCCCCAAGGTCATGAAGATTACCATTATGTAAATGATAATTTCATTAATACTCATACACTGTCCTCCTTACACGAGTCTCTAAGCTCATAGCTATCAATAATACCAACGATCGTTGCATCAATGGGTGCTTTGACTTGATCAAAAGCTGCTCTTGCCGAGCCACCCTTCGTTACCAATACCAAATCACCAATACCAGAGCCTGCACCGTCCGCGGCTACAAAGGTTTTCGTTGGTTCACCACCAAAAATTTCGGAGGGAGAAACAATCATAAGTTTAAGACTATCTAATTTTGCGTCTTTTCTTGTGGCCCAAACGTTACCAATGACTTTTCCGATAATCATGCGTTTTTGCCCTCCTGCTTTGTTTTCTTGACAATAAGTTGATTCATACGTACGAAATCTTTAGCCAGTGGAGTTAAGATGGCATTCGGTAAAATGGTAAACGATTGAGCCCCTTGTAAAAATAACTTTTTTAATACTGATTCAGATATCACTCTCTGCTTAATATGCCACACCTCTTCTGGGGCATGCATAAGTGTTCGTTCCCCACTCAAATGAATATCATGCTCTCCTGCACCATTTGAGTGTATTGTTTTAACGGAGGAAGATATGTGATCATCAAGTTGTTCAGAAGACATTTTGCCTATTACCTGTGTCTGCTGTTTCTCCAGATGACACCCTTCCTGACCTAAAAGATGGATGTCTGTTTTTTTGATCAAAGTCACTCCAAAGGTAACAAGCTTCTGTTCGTATGATTGATACAGTTCATATAAATGAGCTGAAGCTGTATGACGATATTGCCGATATTCGAGGCCTTCTTGCAATAGGTATACCTTTTTACCTTGTAACAAAGCTTGAGTAATTACGTTATCAGAGGAATTTAGCCCTAATGCTACTGAAGCTAATGTACAGCAATGCAATCCCGTTAGCAGGATAAAGGAAAAGGATTGAACATTACATTCCAAGGGGTCATCAGACCACTCTTGTGCACATGGTAAATCATTAGCCACAACAGAATGAACATCAAATTTTTCAGTGAGGAACGATTTTATCGCAAGCCATTCGCTTTCATTCGGAGAGAAAACGAATATTTTAGGCTTTTTCTGCAAGCGAAGCGTGTCCAATCGAGTAATAACCTCATTGGTAATAGCTTCGATGAGCTGCTGTCTTTCCAAACTCGTCACTTCCTAACGAGTCTAGCAACTGTACCTTTGTGATAACCACATGCGTTAGCTTCATCAAAATCGAGATGCATAAATGTACGAAAATGTGGACTCACCCGAATGGTTACATCTTGAAATATAACCGGTCTTGTTCCAAGTACTTCCACACATACATTTTGCTTATCGGAAAGACCAAACCATTGAGCATCTTCAGCCGACATGTGAATGTGACGTTTGGCAATGATTGCAGCTTTGACGGGAATGGATGCAAGCTGTGTAGCCAACGTAATCTCTGCGCTTTCTGCTAAATTCCCTGATTCGCGAAGAGGTGGTCTAATCCCTAGAGCAACTGCATCCGTTAAAGAAACCTCCACCTGGGTATTTTGCCTTTCCGGCCCCAATACAGCCACATTTTTAATCGTTCCTTTAGGACCAATCAAATCTACACGCTCTACGCAGCTAAACTGCCCTGGTTGGGACAATTCCTTAGCTTTTGTAAGTGCATATCCTTCTCCAAATAGGATGTCAATGATCTTTCGAGATAAATGCACATGCCTTCCTGAAGCTTCAACGGGAATGAACAGTTTTTGTTTAATTCCAGCCACTACTTTTTCTGCGATTTGATCAAATTGATTTTGTATCAATTCCACACCTTCTTTTCAGTCATATGCTTGATTATGTAAAGAGGGCATACTATCCGCTGTAGCCTTCAGCAAACATTTCCATCAAATGAAAGCTTGTAAGGGATAGTATGTTCCCTGTAATTAGGCTTGTTGTTGCCTCGATTTGGGAAGAATGCTATCCACCTCAGTGTGAGGACGCGGAATAACGTGTACAGAAATCAATTCTCCAATTCGTTCTGCTGCCGCTGCTCCAGCATCTGTTGCTGCTTTTACTGCCCCAACATCCCCACGAACCATCACGGTTACCAAGCCGCCTCCAACCTGCTCTTTACCAACCAGTTCTACATTGGCTGCTTTCACCATGGCATCTGCTGCTTCAATCGCGCTCACAAGTCCTTTTGTCTCGATCATACCTAACGCATTTGTACTTGCCATTTCAATTCCTCCGTTTTTCATGTCATCTGATTACAACAAAATGCTACGAGATGCAGTTGCTCTGCCTCAATTCCAGCAGGATTTTCTGGATTATGGAATTCACCAAATCATCATTGGCCCCAAATCCTCCTTGTGTGTTACAAGACGCTTGATGTGGACGAAGGGCTTCTAGTTCCCTAACCCCATAAGCAATGCGACGGATATTTATCAAATTCATAGGTCCTACGTTATCTGAAGTAGAATTGTTGCCCACTGCACCACAGCCCAATGTTAAAGCAGGAACTAAATTGGTTGTGCCCCCGATTCCACCCAGTGCTGCTGGTGTATTTACTAAAAAGCGAGATACAGGTTGACGTACACCGAAATAACGAATAACTTCCTCATCTTGCGCGTGAATAATGCAGGTATGACCTGCACCCTCATGTAACAAAATTTCCACACATAAATCACACGCTTTCTCCATACTGTCGGCTGTGTAGAAGCCTAAAATAGGAGCCAGTTTTTCCCGTGAGAAAGCTACTTTATAGCCCACCTCTGTTTCTTCTGCGATTAAAAGTCTTGTGCCAGCGGGAACGGTGATCTTAGCTAAATTGGCAATATGTTGTACGCTTTTCCCAACGATTTGCGGATTCATTGAACCATTTTCACGCATAATGAATCGCCCAACTTTTTCCTTTTCCTCAGGGTTTAGAAAATAAGCTCCCTGCTTTTTAAATTCTGCTATTACTTTCTCTTTCATGCATCTTTCAACGACAACTGACTGTTCGGAAGCACAAATTGTTCCATTATCAAAGGTTGCACTATCGAAAATACGCTTGACCGCATTCTGCAAATCTGCAGATTTATCAATGTAAGCAGGCCCATTACCTGATCCAACACCGATTGCTGGAGTTCCAGAACTGTAGGCTGCTTTTACCATTGCAGAGCCGCCTGTTGCTAAAATTAATTGAACGTCTTTGTGCTTCATCAACTCGTTGGTTCCTTGAATAGTAGGCATCTCCATACAAGTTACGATATCTTCAGGACCACTAGCAGATGTAATTGCTTCCCTAATAATCTTTATTGTTTCCAAAATACATTTCTTCGCATTTGGATGAGGGGAAAAAATAATGGAATTCCCTGCTTTGATGGAAATAAGAGATTTATATAGGACAGTAGAGGTTGGGTTTGTAGAAGGAATTAATCCAGCAATCACCCCTACTGGCACACCTACCTCGATAACTTTTTTTACTGTGTCCTCGTTTAAAATTCCAATGGTTTTCAAATCCTTGATATGCTCATACACGACCTGGCTTCCAAACAAATTTTTTATTACCTTGTCTTCCCAGATACCAAACCCAGTCTCTTCTACTGCTAGCTTTGCCAGACGGTTTGCATGAGCAACACCAGCATTTGCCACTGCTTTTACGATTGTATCGATCTGTTCCTGGGACATCTTGCTCAAAGCTTTTTGAGCCGTGTTCGATCTTTTAATGAGATTTCTTACTTCCTGTACAGAAAGTAAATCTTTATCTGAAAGCGTCATGTTGTTACTCCTTTTTTATGCAATTTGGTAATCTCCTGAACAAGCTGAGCTTTTTTTGCCTGTTTCACTTGTCTATTATTAATCGTCGCGATTCCTAGCCGTTTGGCTTCCTCTCTTAACTCACCTACTGTCATACTCCCCAGTTGTTCCACGGGGCTGTTAGGAGATATAATTAGAGAGTTTTCCGAGTTAGTCAATGGTCCTGATATTGCAATAGGAATAGACTCTTTAGGAGCGGAAGGCGTTTCATTATCTAGGCGTTGTTCCTCTTCGATTGTCAATGAATTGTCCGCTACTTCAAGCGCTTTAGTCTTTGGTGGAGCTTGAGTCATTTGTGTTTTCTGCCTGTTATCTTTTGTGTGGAATGGTAGAACATGTGGTTGATCAACCATCCCATACAAACTATCATCTGGATTTGAGATCACATGTTTCGAAATTAATGTGCCAAATCTGTTCACCGCTTCTGCCCCTGCTTCCACAGCAGAAGTAACCGCTGATACATCTCCAGTAATTTTTACGGTAACAAAACCATTCTTTATTTTCTCGAAACCAATCAACGTAACATTAGCTGCCTTCATGGCGGTATCTGCTGCTTCTATTGATGCTAACAAACCTTTTACCTCAATGAGCCCTAAGGCATTTTTTATCATAGGATCACCTTATTAGTTAGTAACTCTGTGGATTCTCAGCAACGTATTGGACAGCCTCGGCAAATGCATCACAAGCTGCTATACAAGCTGATTGACTTCCGGTTAGTAGCGCACCACCAAAGTTGGTCTCAGAGGGTGGGCCATAAAATGTAGCCAGCTTAACATCCGCTGCTTTCAAAGCAGCATCAAGGGCATACATCGCTTCCAGAGGCGGTGCGATCAAGTAGGCAATGGCTTCTGCATCCTGTAAGTTCGCCATCTTGGAAAGATACGTTCCTGGTCGAGAAACGCAATGGGCAAAGTAAGCGATAGAATCATCGTCATTAGCACTAGTAAAATGAGCTCCATTTTGGATGAAATCGACCGCCGTATGTAAGCCACTTCGAATTTCTGCTGGATTAGGACCTGCCAATATTCCAATTACTTCTCCAGCCAGTTTTGAGTTAGCATTAGCTGCCCCTGCGTACATTGATTTGGCGTACACGACATCAACAGCTGCCTCTTTCGTCGCTTCATCCAGAGCTGTATAGGTCACATCATCGCTGTCAGCCGTGATAATCCCTAAACTTTTTTGATTTGGTTGCAACTGAAATGCTTTTACCATATCGGGAGCCACATTTGGGATGATTTTTACACTCAACACATTCGCCCGAAGTGCATCATTCTTCATTCAAAATTCCCTCCTAAGGACAATGGGGAGTTTATAGTTTTAAATCGATTCCACTTGCTTTTTTCTCCAACATGGTCTTAATCAATTCTGCAATATGTGCACCTGCTTCTACAGGAGGTGTCCCGCCTTTATGAATATTGGAGATAACTGTGCGACGTGCTTCTGGCATGTTAATTGTGGCCTTGTAGGCGATATAAGCACTCATCGACTCTGCTGTGACCAGACCTGGACGCTCACCGATTAGTACACAGGTTACATCGGCTCCAAGTACCTCGGAGATTTGATCCATGGCACCGACACGACCCAATTTAACAAAAAATGGTGTTCCTACCTGAATTTTATAACCTTCTAATCCTTGTATAATGGCTGGCAAAATATCTTTCGCATTCGCTTCTACCGCAGCTGAGCTTAGCCCATCAGACACATAGATTTGAACTTGCGGCTGCTTCTGGCAGTTTTCCTTTATCTTTTGTAAACCTTCTTCTGATACTTTTCGCCCTAAATCAGGTCTCGTTAAATATTCATCCTTATCCTTGCAAAGTGTCTGTACGCTAAAGAGATTCATATCTTGTAAGAATTGCTCATCTACATTTGAAAACACGGCATCCTGTGCCGCAGCATGGTCTGCCCGAAAGCGAAGTGTAGTTTCTGTCTTATAACGTGGGCCTGCACGCCAAATTCCTAGGCGAGCGGGTGTCCGCTCTTTCATTTTCAAATAACCTCTGGCATCTACTGGATTAGGCACTAACAATTGGCTTTTCAGATCAATTTCCGTAATGTCATCGATAGCCCCATCGGAAGGCATCTGCTGCTGGACGGTCCATCCACCCCCAACATTGGATTCAGGTCGTGGCTTGGCCGATTTAATTTCAATTTTTCCTTCCGTTCTCCCTACACCTGTATTGGAGGTCATTTCCGCTAAAACCTGTTCTACTACTTGTCTGATGTCATTTTCTTGAAGCATGTTCTAACCTCCATTCCTTATGCTAGAAAAACAGATGCATCCCCAGCACGTTTTGTCAGCTTTCCATTCTCGATGAATCCCATTTTTTCCATCCATTTTTCAAACTCAGTAATTGGTCTTAATTGAAGTAGCTCGCGCAGAGTTGCTGTTTCGTGATAACCGGTTGTTTGATAGTTCAACATCACATCATCTCCATGAGGAATGCCCATAAAGTAGTTACATCCAGCTGTCGACAAGAGAACCGCCAAATTCTCAATATCGTTTTGATCCGCTTTCATATGGTTCGTATAGCAAGCATCGCATCCCATGGAAATACCGGTTAGTTTCCCCATGAAATGATCTTCCAAACCTGCGCGAATTACCTGTGTACTGTTGTACAGATACTCAGGTCCAATGAATCCAACTACTGTATTTACTAAGAATGGATCATACTTTTTTGCAAAACCATAGCAACGTGCTTCCAGCGTTACCTGATCCACACCATGATGAGCTTCAGAAGACAGTTCAGAGCCTTGTCCTGTCTCAAAATACATGACGTTCGGTCCTGTTGCCGTTCCTTCTCTTTGTGCCAACTGACGTGCCTCTTCAATCATGTCTCCTGAAATTCCAAAGGCTTCATTTCCTTTTTGAGAGCCAGCAATACTTTGGAAAATAAGGTCGGCTGGAGCTCCCTTACGTATTGCTTCCATCTGGGTAGTTACATGTGCCAATACACAGTTTTGTGTAGGAATTGACCACTTTTGCTTGAAATCCTCAAATCTCTTCAATACCCGACTTACACTTTCAACAGAATCATCCACAGGATTTAACCCAATAACAGCATCACCAATGCCAAATGTAAGCCCTTCCATTAAGGAAGCTGTAATTCCATCTGGGTCATCTGTAGGATGGTTAGGTTGTAATCGTGCTGATAGGGTGCCCTCATAGCCAATTGTTGTATTACAGTGGGCCTGAATACGAATTTTCCGAGCTCCATAAATGAGATCCAAATTCGACATAAGCTTAGCAACTGCCGCAACCATTTCACTGGTTAGACCCCTACTGATTCTCTTGATATTTTCTTCTGAGGTATTTTCATCAAGAATCCATTCACGTAGCTCAGAAACTGTCCAGTTCTTTATTTCGTTATAAATTTTTTCGTTGACTCCATCTTGAATGATTCGTGTCACTTCATCTTCTTCATAGGGGATTGCTGGATTATTACGCAAATCTGCTATTGTAAATTCACTTAGCACAATTTTAGCTGCTACCCTCTCTTCGGAGCTTTCTGCAGCGAGACCAGCCAATTTATCTCCTGATTTTTCTTCGTTTGCTTTCGCCATGACATCCATAACATTTTTAAATTGATATGCCTTGCCGAAAAGGGATGTTTTAAGCTTCAACGCCGTCACCTCATAACTGTTAGGAATGAAATACTAGAGTTTTAATGATTACAGGTAGCACACGGCCGTTTGCCAGTGGTTTTCCTATATCGATGTAATCGCCGTTTTCTAAGCGGATACTATCAATGCATATGACCTCTCTAGAAAATTGCAGTTGCTTATGCATCGTTTGACCTAACACCTTGGCAAAATCCATTTCAACAATTACCACCAAGGGTAAATCTGCTTTTATTAATGCTTCCATACCACCGATTAATGCTTTTGCAAGCTCCTGAATCTCTGTGAAGCTTGGACTTTTTTTCCCACGAATAGCAATGGCTACAGGTTGCCACTCGTTTTCTAATATGAACCAGCGTAATTTTTCTTGTAAGACATCCTGTAGATGAGCAAAGCCTTGAGACTCATCCTCTCCTGTTAGCTTTAAAATAGGCAGATTTTTCATAGGAAAGTTTTCTTCTGTGTATGTAATCGTGCTACCACTAATCTCGGTTGTATGCGTACCTGCTCCTACGACCGTTGCCCGAATGGTTTCTTCAGCTTGCACCAATTTCATTTTTTCACAAAGAGATGATTGGCGAATTGCCTGTCCTAGCAAAATTCCTATATCCCCGTATGAAAGTACATCATTTGTTTCTGGATGATAGACATAATCAGCCACTCCACCAGAAAAAGAGATGTATTGCGGGTGAATACTATCGTCAATTCCATGATGGGTGACAATGGTTGTATAAAATGGGGTTCGCTGTATCAGGTTGACGGACTGTTCCAACAGGCTTACCATTTCAATGACTACTTTTTGCAACTGCTCGATATCAGCTGTATCACCTTCTTTCACCTGTATGTTCCTCGCGTTGATTAACTGTTTGATTTTATCGGCAATGTAGGTAATTTTTCGTGAAGAAGGTTCTATTTTTATGAGTCTACCGCCAATATCCAAACACCCCGTATTCACCAACTCTCCCTCGTTGAATACAGCTAGATTGGTGGTACCACCACCAATATCCAAATTGACAACAGTAGCCCCCTTTTCTTCCGATACCTTGTCAATTCCAGCCCCCTTTGCTGAAATAATGGATTCTAAATCAGGGCCTGCCGTTGCTACAACAAAATCTCCAGCAAAACCACTCAAACGTTGCAAAACATCTCTTGCATTCTGTTTTCGAGCAGTCTCACCTGTGATAATGACAGCCCCGGTTTGTACGTCTTCAGGCTGAACATGCGCCAGTTGATACTCTTTTTCTACAATCCTCCGAACCTCGTCACTATCAATCTCGGTTTGCGAAAGTAGCGGAGTAAAATGAATATCACTTCGATAGATAATCTCTTTATCCACGATTTTTATTCGAGGAACACCAAAGGCAGATGCTGTATTTTCGATGCCAATCTTGCTAAATACCAACTGTGTGGTTGATGTCCCAATGTCAATACCGACACTAAGCACTTCTTCTTTCATTCTGTTACCACCTCAAGTGTTTCTTGCGAGCAAATCTTTGATTTTTTCGAGACCTTGTTTTTCATAGCTACTCACATGAAAGATCTGTTCTGCCCCTGCTTCACGTAAAAAACGTTCAGCACGCGTCAGCTCTTCCGCTTGATTGCACCGATCTACTTTGGTAACAATCCCAATCACCGGTTTTGCAAAGGCACTAGCAAATTGAACTGGGAACAAACTAGCTTGATCCGTGCAAGCTTGTACGAATCCAATCAAATCACACTCTGCTGAGGTTACAATAAGTGCACGGTAATAATTTCGGTTCTCGATATACTCACCAGGTGTATCAATAATATTTTCTACCGTTTCAATCATCTGTGTTTTGCGGTAGCTAAGTTCGGTATTCATGAGGGCTTGAGTGAGAGTTGTTTTTCCACAGCCTGTCCTACCTACTAGCATCATTATTTTTCCCATAGCTATGACCTCGTTATGGATGTAGCTGAAAAATGTAATACTTCAGAGAGCATATTCAACACTTCTCGAAGCGCAGATTCCACACTTGAAATATCGCCGGTAATGACAAGCGATCCACTGAATCTATCTACGAAACCAATGGAAACATCTGCTGATTTTGTGGCTACATCTGCGGCAATGATGGATGCCTCGCTTGGTGTTATGGTCAGGATTCCAATCGCCTTGATATTTTCAGAGAGAAGCCCCAGTTTCTTATACAGATCAGGATTGGGATTCGCAATCAAGTGGGCTAGGGTCACCTGCTTTCCTGGAACATATTCTTGTATGACACGTTGTTTCTCTTCCATACTTCATCACCCACTTCATAGTTATTATGATTGTTAGCTAGACAAAGTATGCTTTTTTGTAAAACATGCTTTTATGAAAAAATGGTTGAAATAAATCAGGCTAATGAAAGCCAAAATAACACTATGCCTTCTGTAAAAGGAGAAAGAGATGAAAACAAAGACATTCTTTGTGATAGATATTTGTTGATTTGAAAGGAGAAAGTGATGAATCATTTTCAAATAAAAACGCTCATTCATTTTGGGACAGACGCATTATCTAGCCTTCGAAGTATAGAGAATAAACGTATTTTCGTGGTGACAGACCCTTTTATGATTAAATCGGGGATGATAGATAAAGTAAAACTACAGCTCGAAGAAAAAAACGAACATATCACTATTTTTCATAATATCGTGCCAGATCCTCCACTTGAAAACATCGTGAATGGCATACAGGTCATGAGTGCAGCCGATCCCGATATCGTGATAGCTTTAGGTGGTGGATCAGCTATTGATGCGGCAAAGGCAATTTGTCTTTTTAACAATCGTATGAATCAGAAAGAAACAACTGCAAAAGAAGTAACATTCATCGCAGTGCCAACTACGAGTGGAACTGGTTCTGAGGTAACTAATTTTTCAGTGGTTACGGATCGTAACAAAAATGTAAAATACCCCCTTGTTTCTGATGAAATGCTGCCAACTGAAGCGATCCTAGACCCTGAGCTCGTAAAAACTGTTCCTTCCTTCATAACAGCTGATACTGGGATCGATGTGTTAACTCATGCGCTGGAAGCCTATGTATCAACACTTGCTTCGGACTTTACAGACGCTTTTTCAGAGAAAGCCATTCGTCTTGTTTTTGCCTATTTAGAAAAATCGTTCCGGAATGGAGAAGATCGTCTAGCACGTGAGAAAATGCATAATGCCTCCTGTATAGCCGGTCTCGCTTTTAATACTGCCTCACTTGGGATCAGCCACAGTATGGCACATATCATTGGTGCAAAGTTTCATATCCCTCATGGAAGAAGCAATGGCATTGTGTTGCCATACGTTATTGAATACAACGCCCACATTAAAGGATATACGGATCGAAATTTTAGTATCGCGTCCAATAAATATGCAGAGATTGCTAAACTTTTGAATTTACCTTCCTCCGATACACGAAACGGAGTGAAGAATCTAATTATCGCAGTGAAAAAACTTCGAAAAGATCTAGGAATGCCCGCATCTCTAAAAGAAGCGGGGGTAAAAAAAGAGGATTTTTATCGAGAGCTAGATAGTTTGGCCGAGGTGGCTATGCAGGATAAATGCACAATTACGAATCCACGTCCCCCTAGTAAAGGAGAACTAAAGAATCTATTTGAACAAGCTTATCTAGGAAATTAAGTAAAACGACAGGTTTATTGCCTAACAAAATCATTTTTTCACCTATTTACTATCAAAATTTATTTTGCTATTGACAATTACGAATTGTTTCAGTATGATTCACTTAACAATTAAGTCCTCGTTAGGTGAGGCTCCTATACAAACATAGGCCACTGCCCAGAAATATCGAAAGATGCCCATGGGTAGAACAGGAACTGTCGGATTAAGGCTTTTCTTAAGGTGGCTAAGAGATCGTGTTTAGTCTCTTTACGTTGTATAGTGCCAAAACTCGACTAGGGGGAACGAAAATGCTTATTTTGGTATGCATACTTCAAACCCTCTAGTTATCCTAGAGGGTTTTTCATTTTGTAAAGGGGGGATTTCCACATGGAAGGCAGTCCTAGTAGTCAATATAAACAGCTGTATCAACATTCTGTAACAAGAGAGAAGCATATTTTCTATGCTCTTACATGTTTGCTATGCTCTTTTTTTCGCCCTCCTTTACCAACAACATGGGTGTATTTAAGTATGCGTATGTGACATGCGAGTGCATAGAAAAATAGTCAGCTCACTCTCTCTTACAGGGAGAGTTTTTTTGTGTCTATTTTTCACACTCGGGAGGTACTTACTAACATGAAACAAGCTAAACATCTCAATAATAAATCGTTGAACCACGACATTTCTTCTCGTCTAATTGAGGCATCGACTTCGAATATTGATAATCTTCTGCAATCGTTGAACACAACTGTGACGGGACTATCAGAATCCGAAGTCAATAAGAGATTAAATCAATACGGCCAAAACCAAATTGCCCAAGAGAAACAGCCAGCATGGTATGTACAACTTCTTTCATGCTTCAAGAATCCGTTTATTCTAATTTTGCTTGGGTTAGATATATTCTCCTATTTTTCAGATGATATAGAAGCATCCGTCATCATTAGCACAATGGTTTCCATCAGTGTACTTATTACCTTTACCCAGGAGTTCCGTTCCAAACGAACCGCAGAAAAATTGAAAGCGATGGTCAAAACAACTGTAACCGTAACCCGTCTATCTATAAAACAAGAAATCGACATGGAGAAGCTGGTACCTGGTGACATTATTCATCTGTCCGCCGGAGATCTTGTTCCAGCAGACGTTCGAATTCTCAATTCCAAAAATTTGTTTATTAGCGAATCGGCTCTCACTGGGGAAGCATTTCCCGTAGAAAAACAAGCTACTGCTGATCAATCACTTCACGCCTTAGAGCTTTCCAATCTTTGTTATATGGGAACAAACGTGATAAGCGGAACCGCCACTGCCCTAGTGATTTCAACCGGTTCTTCTACCTACTTCGGTTCCATGGCAAAAGCATTGATAGATAAGCGTCCGTTGACAAGTTTTGATAAAGGCGTGAACAGTATCACCTTTGTCCTTATTCGCTTTATGTTGATTATGGTCCCCATCATTTTTTTCATAAACGGTTTTACAAAAGGTGATTGGATGGAAGCTTTTTTCTTTGGATTATCCGTCGCTGTTGGCTTAACACCAGAAATGCTTCCCGTTATTGTAACGGCTAATCTAGCTAAAGGTGCAATCAGCATGGCACGAAAACAGGTAGTTGTGAAAAAACTGAATGCGATTCAAAATTTTGGAGCTATGAATATTCTATGCACCGATAAGACTGGAACACTTACAGAAGATAAAATCGTTGTAGAAAAACATGTAGATATTCTCGGTAATCCCAATGTGAACGTGTTGAGATATGCTTATTTGAACAGTTACCATCAAACAGGATTAAAAAACTTGTTAGATGTTGCGATCGTCGAGCATGCCCAACGAATGAACCTTCTGGAAGACGAGAAAAATGTGCAAAAAATAGATGAAATCCCCTTCGATTTTAATCGCCGCCGTATGTCAGTGGTACTAAAAAACAACGAAGAACGTCTTCTCATTTGTAAGGGAGCTGTGGAAGAAATTCTGAGTAATTGTACTCAAGTATCTAGTAATGGACAGATCATGCCCCTTACATCGGAAATTGTGGAAAACATAAATAAAGTGGTACATGATTTAAATACAGATGGTCTGCGCGTCATCGCCGTTGCCATCAAGCCTTCTGATCCACGCGAACATATATACAGTGTCAAAGACGAAAGTGAAATGATCCTTGTAGGGTATATTGGATTCTTAGATCCACCAAAGGAAAGTGCCGCGAGTGCAATACAAAAACTGCATGCAAACGGCGTCGATGTGAAAGTGCTTACAGGTGATAATGCAGTGGTTGCTCGTAAGGTTTGTACAGATTTAGGTTTACAGGTAGATCGAGTTATCATTGGAGGAGAAATTGATGATGTAACGGATGAGATGTTAGCTGATCTAGCCGAAAAGACAACAGTCTTTGCCAAACTAAATCCGTTACAAAAGGCAAGAATCGTACGCGTACTTCAAGACAAAGGACACACCGTGGGGTTTATGGGGGATGGAATCAATGATGCTGCATCTTTGCGTGAGGCAGATGTGGGAATTTCGGTTGATTCAGCAGTCGATATCGCAAAAGAATCAGCAGACATCATTTTGTTAGAGAAAAGCTTACTGGTATTAGAAGATGGAATTATGGAAGGACGTAGAACGTTCGGAAACATCATTAAATATATCAAAATGACAGCCAGTTCTAATTTCGGTAACGTGTTTAGTGTTTTGGGTTCAAGCTTATTTCTACCTTTCCTTCCCATGTTACCCATTCATTTATTAATTCAAAATTTGTTTTACGATATTTCACAGCTATCCATTCCATGGGACAATATGGATAAAAAGTTTTTACAGACTCCAAGAAAATGGGATGCGAAATCGGTGGGGAGATTCATGATTTTCATTGGTCCAATTAGCTCGATCTTCGATTATGCCACCTATTTCGTCATGTATTATGTATTTGCAGCCAACACCATTGCTGATCAATCCTTATTCCAATCTGGCTGGTTTATCGAAGGATTATTGTCTCAGACTCTCATAGTGCATATGATTCGTACGGAAAAAATACCATTTATTCAAAGTAGAGCTAGTTTTCCGGTTTTACTTTTAACCAGTATCATTATAATAGCAGGAATCTATATTCCCTTCTCTGCATTTGGAGCAAGTGTTGGATTACAGCCGTTACCACTGGAATATTTCCCATGGCTAGTAGGGATACTACTTAGTTATGCTCTTCTCACCCATTTCATAAAAAAATGGTACATTCGTACCTTTGATGAATGGCTGTAAGCAAACCTACAAATTCTGGGGAAAGCTGTTTATGAAGAGTTCGGGTCCATATGTTCCATTTCATATGGACCCAAAGGAGGTTTTAGCAAACTCGTAAATGATTTCCATGGATCACTCATTTGAGGAGCATCTGGTCTTGTCATCATTTGTTAACGGTAAACTACGTCAGCTAAGACAAATTACACCGTTGCTCCTCTTATGATTTTTGTCTGACTGCCAAAACCACAAACAACCAGCCTAATAAAAAACAGACACCACCGATCGGAGTGATTGCACCTAGCATTTTGACTCCTGTTACACATAAGAGATACAAGGAACCTGAGAAAATGAGAATACCAGCTAATAAAAAGGTACCCGCCCATTTCAACATAGCAGATTCCCCTACTTGTTTTCCTAACAGCCCTACGAATAACAAGCCCAATGCATGGTACATTTGGTAGCGTACTCCGGTTTCAAAAGTGGCTAAACCTTTAGCATCTAGCATCTTTTCTAATACATGAGCACCAAAAGCTCCCAAGGCTACACCTAACAATGCTAGTACGGCGCCCGCTGTTACGTAACGTTTTAGCATAAAATCCCCCTAATTTTTCTCTACTCTCTTATCATTTTTTGTCAAAAACACGTATGACCCTATCATAGCATGTATTACCATTTGGAAAAAACAGAAGTGACCCATAACCCATGGAGAAACCGTGACGTAAAATATATCCTATTGCCCATTGGTTTTTATACACCTAAGCAGTTATCTTTACAACTATATATGGGGGGTGTTCAAATGAGAATCTCCTCAGAGCACCACTTAAAGCAGGGAAAATAAGAATTAACCTCTCATGGTGAACGTCACTAATTTTCTTTGTTTTAGAGTAGTTCATTGCCCCAAATGTTGCGGGCTTGGAGGTTATTCTTTTCATCTAACTCCTCAATCACATTGCCATTTAGATAGACACAGTGAGTTGTTTTGCCTTCTGTTTCTTTACTTGCTCTAAGCTCACCCGGATAGTACGTATAGGTGCTTTCTTGCCCATTTTTGGCATAGGTTTTGAGACGGTTTAGAGCATCGTAGGTGTACGAACCGTCTGCAATTGTTGGCGATTTTGCTATTAGAATGCTTTGGCGGTTGCCCCGTTCGTCGTACGTGTACGTTTGTTCTCTTGTCGGTGTTGTTTCCTTACGAATCCGATCCAGTTTATCGTAGCCAAAATGTTGCGCAGATTGGTTCACTACTGTTTCAACTAGATTTCCAAAGCCATTATATTGGTTTTGCTCTGTGTCCTAGCTCATTGTAGGTGTAAGCTGTTGTAGTTCCATCTGGATACACGATCGAGTCGGGGGTTTCATCAACCTCTGTTCGTACGTACGTCCAAATGTGGTCATGGAAGTCGGGCGTAAAAAGCCGTCATACGTATAGGAAACCTTCGAATCGTTGTTTTGCTGCGTTAGGAGCTGACGTGTCGTTTGCTCGTAGGTATTCTTCTCTGTCTCTACTACTTTTTTGCCTGATAAGACCTGCATCGTTTGCATCATACGTTCTTTTCAGGGTCTTTCACATAAATAGGTTCCTCGCAGATCATGCTTGTAGTCCCAGCTACGTTTTTCTCCTTGTTCGTTTGCTTACTTCCTCTAAGATTGCCTCGTATTTCTGCTTGTGCTTGTTTTACCCTTTTCTTTTTCCTCCTTTATTATGAACATGCAAAAAAAGGCCATTCCCTCTCATCATTCAAGTTGGAATAAGCCTTCTAAGTTTATCAAGTGGATTTGTTAATTTCTGGTGTTTTGTTTGTTGGTTGTATTTGTATGATCCCGCTTCTAAGAAGTATTTTATCTTCAGTACGAAATTCGAACAAAAAGAACCCCAGACGAGTAGTTGATTGCTCGTTTGGGGTTTCAATAAATTAGGCTTGAATACAAAAATTTTATTGCTTCGTTCTCTCCCACCTTCTAGATTAGAGGTGCGAGGTGGCACACATATTCCAACTAAAAAGGAACCACAACACTATGATTAGTCGCATTGTGGTTAAATTCATCATCTCCTCTAATTTGGGGTTGCAGAAAAATTATTCTTTATTGGTTGGGTATAATCCCAACTTATCATTTTGATATTATATTTTTCAAGCAATTCATCTGCTTGTATAATACCATTCGCACCGCTCCCATCCTGATATTGTTCTGAAAACGAAGCATTTGGAAAACCATGCTTATATTTGTTACCACGTTCATATTCGCCCATATAATACCAAGCCGGTCCTGGGTCATAATATATTACTTGACTTAATGTTTTATTGTTACTAAATGCTATCCCTGAAGCACCATCGGCATTCAATAAAAGTATTTTTTGATTTCCGCTAGCTAGGCGTTCCTTCCATTTACGGTATTTTCCATGCCCTTCATCCATTTCAATTCCGTCATACTCACAAATCAAAGTGTCTTCAATTACTTTCGTTTCTCCATTAATCATATAAACTAAGCGAAACGGAAACTCACCGGATGTGATTTCGGGTTTTGTTGGATTTGACAGTAAGGAAATCCCCAAAGATATCATAACCCACGGCCAAACAGTAAAATATACTATTACTGCAACAACAGCTATCAACACCATAATTGAAACTGAAAAAATGTTAATCCTCAATTATACCCTGCCTCCTTTAGCGCATTTTTGACTGCGTCCATCATATGATTTTTTATCCTATCAACAGTGCTTGTTTGCCAAAGCTCATACCAATGTCCTCGGTGCTGTTGAGGCAAATACACCGCTTTGTCTATAGGTTTACTGAACCCCGCTTCTGTAGAATTTAGAATATCACCTTTTACAATAAATGCAGTCATACTGGCGCTATAATTGGAAGAACTTAGCCCATATGCCTTCAGATTGACGGTTGCAGGATTGAATATGATACTGTTTTTATTCGATGCCACCGCATTTGCTGCTGCTTCTGCTCCTCCTTTCGAGTGCCCAGCCATAGTTATTTCGTTGTTTGAATGATTCTTTACAAATTCTATCGAATTTTTAATTGACGCCTTCATATCTTCTGATGAACCGAAAAGCTGTTCGGCATTATTTTTCCAGTCACTCAAACTCGTTGCCGTTGTCCCTTTATTAACCAGCGCATATTCAGTTGTTCCATTAGCTTTTACTCTTGAATATACTCCCATCACCATATTATCACCACCTGTGATGGCATAGTTGAACTTCCAACCTCCAGAAAGATCCCCCGATTGACTATAAATATGTCCTGCCATTTCAGCGGCTTCCATAGGTGTTGGAAAATGTCCACTCGGATCAGCATTGCTCACAGGATTGTTATGGACATAGGTATACCGATTCAAACTAAGCGGATTATCCACTTGCCCCTTATACGTATCCTCCGTTATAAACCTTCCATCATTTGGATCATAATACCTGGCACGTAGATAAATCAAGCCCGATTCTTCATCATATAGCTCTCCCGCATACAAGAACGGATTGGACATCTTTTCCTGCTTGCTCTCTACATTTCCCCATAGATCGTACTCATACTTATTAAGGGTCTGCCCGGCCTTATCCTTTATTTCTATAATGTCACCGTGGGCATTTTCAAAAATAATCAACACAAATACTTGGTATCAGCAATGTGCAATGTCCTACGACTTTCCAGAAGCGCGTATTACTACGAAGCAAAAGAAAGAGTATCCGAGAATGTATTCACTTCCAAAATAATTGAAATCTTTCGTTCTAGTCGCCAGAATTATGGTACATGTAAAATCAAAGTAGAGCTGAGGAAACAGGGCTATACTGAATCAAGACGCCGTATCGGTAGGATTATGAATGAGCAGGAATTGGTATCTTCGTATACAATAGCTCAATTCAAGCCCTATAAGACTATATGCAATGAATTAACGATTCATAATGAGTTAAATCGAGAAATCATTGGGTATAGTACTAGTCCAAACAAAGATGCACAATTAGTCTATCGAGCATTGTCTTCTATTCCCGGCAATTTAGAACATATCAATCTTTTCCATACAGATCGAGGAAACGAGTTCAAGAACAAATTAATTGATGCAGCATTAGAGACATTTAAAATCAAACGATCGCTACGTGTAAAAGGATGTCCATACGATAACGCAGTCGCAGAGGCAACCTTTAAAATTTTTAAGACCGAGTTTGTCAAAGGACGTCATTTTAATTGTTTAAAAGAATCGGAACTGGAATTAATGGATTATATCTATTGGTACAATCTTATTAGAATACATGGGACCCTTGGTTACAAGTGCCCCATTCAATATAAACTTGAACGCCTTAAAAAAGCTGTCTAGTTTAGTGTTGACAGTCCAATACTTTCATTTTGAGCACTATCGCAGCTGAACTTACTGATCTTACGAGCCAGATGTGCCCCTTTTATCATTCCTACAAAACTCAAAAAAAGAAACCCCTGACGAGATATTCGTTTGGGGCATGAACAAACGGATTTTCTTTTAAACGAATATTGTCAGGAGATAACTCAAGTGCTTCCCTACTGTGAGGGAAGCTGACATATACGCTCCATCAATATGACATAATAGATAACTTAACAAGGATGAAGCTAGACAATGTAAATCACTATTTTCACCTAATAGTTAATTAAAATTCTATAAAGCACCTCATCTAGCATACCTCCCTGAGCCTTGTTGCTCAGGGAGACTGCAAAAAATGTTACTCATCATTGGAAGACCAGTAATCATCTTCTACTTCACCATCATAATTAAAAATTAGCTTATAAAGTCCCTTATCCTCTCCTTTATATTCAATTTTTGCATAAGATGCAATATAGTTAAAATCACATTCTGGCCAATTCGCTATTGTAAAGGCAACTTTATAAATATTGATTCTCAGAAATTCAGGCTTAAATCCTTCTCCAAAATATTCATTAATCCTATCATGAGAATCTTTTTCTATGTTCGTAATTACATCTAAAAACCCTTCCTTTGTCCTTCTCTCAACATTATGTTGTATCGACCATTCTCGTAATTCATCAAAAGTCATATACTTTCACTCCCGAATTAACATTTTTATTTATGCAATCCTTTATCAAACCAATCAAATATAAACTGTGAACGTTCTTTATCGAAGTGTCCATAAACTCGATAGTCTCCCAATTGTTTGTCAAGAACTTTTATTTCATGTGTATATATTATTTCATTTTTTTTAAGGGATCCTTTAAGTTGTTTTATCCCTTCTTGTCCCTTTGGACCTACTAAACCTTTTTTCATTGCCTCTGCAAATTTATGGGCCCCGTTTTTACCAAATTTGTCTGTAATAGCTTTATAAGCATTTTTTTGAATCCAAGGTTCCGTGTATTTACCAGTTCCCTTAGCAAAAAACTGTAAGTCCATCTTAATTAATAATTCGGTAGCTCCCTGTGTAGCCTTTTTTGCTCCTGTTTTTACAGCTCCTTTTATTAAGCCCCCTACACCTGTCATGTAAGTAAATGGATCTTCAAATCCTTCTAACGCTCTTACTCCATCATTAGACATTTCATACTCAAATATATCTATTTTTCTACCGTTTTCTTTAATAATACTTCCATTGTGATCACTATCATAGCTGGATTTACTGCCCTTGTTATTACATGAGCCAGGATGTGCCCACCTTCCATCCTTAGATTCGCACCAATTCCCAGTAGGGTCAACATTGCTCACAGGATTGTTATGGACATAGGTATACCGATTCAAACTAAGCGGATTATCCACTTGCCCCTTATAGGTATCCTCCGTTATAAACCTTCCATCATTTGGATCATAATATCTGGCACGCAGATAAATCAAGCCCGATTCTTCATCATACATCTCACCTGCATACAAGAACGGATTGGACATTTTTTCCTGCTTGCTTTCCACATTTCCCCATAGATCGTACTCATACTTATTAAGGGTCTGCCCGGCCTTATCCTTTATTTCTACGATGTCACCATGGGCATTTGTATAGTAATAGCCTTGTTTTTCACCTTTCACATCATCGCGGTAGAGAAGCTCATTCCCCCAGATGTTGCAGGCTTGGAGGTTGTTCTTTTCATCCAGCTCCTCAATCACGTTGCCATTTAGATAGACATAGTGAGTTGTTTTGCCGTCGATTTCTTTACTTGCCCTAAGCTCATCCGGATAGTATGTGTAGGTGCTTTCTTTTCCGTTTTTTGTATACGTTTTAAGACGGTTGAGGACATCGTAGGTGTACGAACTGTCTGCGATCGTTGGTGATTTGGCTGTTACAATGCTTTGACGGTTGCCGCGTTCGTCGTACGTGTACGTTTGTTCTCTTGTCGGTGTTTTCTCCTTGCGAATCCGATCTAGTTTATCGTAGCCGAACGTAGAAGAGGATTGGTTCACCGTTGTTTCTACTATATTTCCAAAGCCATTATATTGGTTTTGCTCTTCCCACACCTTATTATTGGATAGGATATGCTGCACTTCTGTTGTCTGGCCAAATGAGTTGAAGCCTTTCTCGATTTTGGTACCGTTTGGATACTGGACATGCACGGTATCCCCTGTTGTGGATGTATCGTACTCATAGGTGATTTTGCCCATTCCTGGATGCTTGACGGATAAGATACGTCCTAGCCCATCATAGGTGTATGCTGTTGCAGTTCCATCTGGATACACAATCGAGTCGGGGGTATCATCTTCATCCTCGTATCTTTGTTCGTACGTACGTCCAAATGTGGTCATCGAGGTTGGGCGTAAAAAGCCGTCATACGTATAGAAAACCTTCGAATCGTTGTTTTGCTGCGTTAGGAGCTGACGTGTCGTTTGATCGTAGGTATTCTTCTCCGTTTCTACTACTTTTTTACCCGATAAGACCTGCATCGTATCTAGCTCATAGAATGGCGTATAGGTATATTTCCGAGTATTTCCCTTTTGATCTGTAAAGCTTGCCAGATTCCCACTCCGATCATATTCGTAATTCTCTTTGATCTTTTCTGTTGCTGGGTCAATCTCGCGAAGCTTCCATGAGAGACCATTGTATACGTAACGGGCCGTCTCCTTGTCATTTTCGAAGGTACTCATCAGGTTCCCGTTTGCATCGTATTGGAATTTATATACGTTCTTTTCCGGGTCTTTTACATAGATGGGTTCTCCACGTAAATCATACTTATAGTCCCAGCTACGTTTTTCCCCCTGTTCGTTTGTGATCTGCTTGTGAGTTGGATTTCCAAATCGATCATACTGCATCTGCGTTTCAGTTGATAAAGTACCGTCTGCGGTATGAACCATGTTGGTGATCATTTGTCCATAGCGATCATAAAGCTGTGTGGTTTCTAATCCATTCGGAGCAATCGTTTTTTCTACAGGTGTGATAAGACTGCCATCCTGAGCCTGATTGGCGTATTGCATGTTAGTCGTACGTTTCAGTGCGTCGATGACAGCCTTTAAGCTTCCATCACTGTGATAGCTGTACGTCGTTCCTCTATCCTTTTTCCCATACGGATACGTCGCTATTAATCGTTTTCCATCCTCTGCATAGCTGTTTTCTACGAGAGTACGTTGATTCCCTTGACTATCCACCTCTACAGAAAACACTACTTCTCCAGCAGGCGTATACGCCGTGATCAGACCCGTTTTGTTAGGTAATGTAGTAATCACTTTACGGTCGCTATTTGTATACGAATATTTTTTCTCCCGATTATCACCCTCTGCCGAAATAAACATTTCTTTTTGAATCCTGCCAAGTTCATCGTAGAAATACCCTACTATGCTCTCATCCGGAAATTGTTTGGTTACTACAAAATCTAAATCGTCATACCTATAGGTAAAGGAATATGTTTCTAACGAGTTTTCTCCGTTATAGACCGTAATTTGTTCCGTCGAGACATGTAGATCATTCTTGTCATAGGTAAAAGCCTTCGAGAAATGCGAGAATTCATCACTTGCTCCAAATTGAACCTCTATGAAAGAAATAGGCAGCTTTTTGTCCCCATACTTGTAGGTACGAAGAAGCTTATCTTCATATTCCTGACCTGGATATTTGGCTGTAATGGTCTCCGATTCCAGTAGATTGTCCCGATTGTAAACGTATTCTTGCTTCTTGGCATGTCCATCTCCCGCAACTTGTTCCATACGAACAGGCAGTCGCAATGTACCTACTTCTTTATAGGTAAAATTGGTAATCAAACCATTCGGATCCTTTTGCTCTGTGACATCCCCATTTTCGTCATACTCATAGATCGTCTCATTTGCTACGGAAGAAAGGTTTTCAATCTTATCGCGTTTATCAATCTGAGGTTCAAATAAATACTTCTTCGCTTCGCCATCTGGTAGGTTATCTACAAAATGATAGACATACGATGGCTTCGTTTTAATCCCTTCATAGGCGTAGCTGGTATAACTCACCGGGTTATATCGATAGTTTTTCCCATCTGCTGCTATCTGCTCGGATTGCTCTTTAGGATTTGTCTTCTTCTCCAGAACCAAATTAAAATGTTCATTGTCATTAATCCGATAGGTTCTTTCCGTCGATTGCGAAGAAAAGCTATTGGTTTCTTCTATTGTCACTACGTCTCCCTGACGTAGCGGATGGTTACTCAAACGAGTAATACCAGACTTAGGAGTCTTCCAAATCTCTTTTGTCGGCTTTCCTTGATTGGTGAATTTGTAATAATAAATAAAGCTTTTTCTTTCGGCATCCCCAAATAGGGAGGACGCTTGATCATAGCTAAATCGAACAGAGGTAACCGGATGGTACGTATAGTAGGATATTGCTTGTTTATCCTGATAAAGCCTAATGACTCCCCGTTCAAAAGGATTGGCAGGCTCGGGATTATAGGTGCTGTAGGTATAATCTACTGTTACTCCCTGTGTAGGATACTCTACCTTTTGTAGTAATAGATATTCAATAAATTCCCGTTTTTGCTTGTCCTTTGATAGATAAGCTTCCGACTCAATCTGGTCTGGCTTCACGGCCGCGTTATTTTCTTTTGGCAATTCGTATGATTTGATGTAGTTGTATTCCGCAGTCGCTGTTTTATAGGTATATCTAGCAATCGTAGTTGATTTCCCGTCTTTTACTTCTTCTACGCTCTCTAGCTGCTGTGTATTGTTCGGATCTCTATAATGATATCTAAGCTCTTTGATCAGGCTATTTTTTTGGTTATACACCTTAAGGGAATCAATCATTCTTTCCTTCCCATAACCAATCTCCACTCTTCTCCCAACCGTATCCGTAATTTCGATCGTATTTTTATAATCTGGAATCTTGTACGTAATTTTATCTCCATAGATATTTTGCTTTACAACAAGATACGTACTCTCTTTTTCCAGATATTCAATCGAGTATGAATAGCCATCTTTTGCAAAACCTAAATCTCTGTTCGTCATAATAGAAGGCAATTTTATATTACGATAGGGAAGTTTTTTACTGCTATCAATCGTACTCCAATCGTCCCCTGACATAATAAACTGGGAAACAGGGTGTTTCGTATTTTTCGCTTCATAAAACTGTTGGTTACTATAATCATGTACGGCAATCCCTAATTCCTTTGTAATCTCTTCAAAGGTTGGAAGATTAAAGCTCCAGCCCGTACCTACCGTATGCGGTAAAGTACCGGCTTCTCTTACAATGTAGGTTCGATTCTCTTTCGCTGTTTCACTATATTCAAACCCTGGAGCCGTTATCTTACTAGACAGCGAGTTATATCGTCGCTGGATTACCAGATCCATTCCATGCTTTCCCTCAAGTGTCAAATCTGTTTCCAGCATATTCGAGGTTAGATAGATATCATCTACGGGATTTTCCACCTGATTGGTAAAGTAACGAATAGGCTGTTCCGTTTCTGTAAAGTGCATGCTTGGGCTTGAGGCAGGAGCCAATGCCATACGCTTTACTCTAGCTTTTGGTTTATCCTTGTCTCTCCACTCCTGCAGAGCGTGAATGACACTAGGGGCATTTTGCTCTAACAGCTTTATTTTCTCCACTGATAAGGTGGAAATCTGGTCCATGACCTGTTCATCATTCCACGTGTACAGCTGATTCATCTCTTCTTCTGTCAGAAGCTGATGCAAATCGGTATAAAAATAGGCAACGATTTGTAAAAGGGTACGATCACCGTGCTCAAAAAGCTTTTGAACGGATGTAAGAGGAAGCTGTTCCCACGTCATTTGGGCTATTTGTTCTTTTGTTACCTCGTCTTTAGTAGATGTTGGTTCTTTTTTCTGTTTTTCTACTTTTTTCTGTTCCTCTATGATCCAATCTTTTGTATCCTTTTCATTTGTGTCTCTGCTTATTTCCTCGTTTTTCACTGGCGCATCTGTTGCTCCCACAACATTTACGTTCGTGAACAACCCGGTCCAAAGAATGGCTACACATAAGAAAGGGGAAACCCATTTTCTATACATAAATTCCTCCCAAATCCTTACTTTATTCCTGTACTATTTTTTTCGTTAGTAGATTTCCATTTTCATCGTATAGATAGCGAATGATAACCGTTCCATCTTTTTTGATAGCGATTAATTGATTCTGCTCATTGTATTCGTACTCATACAAGGCTGCGATATTGTTCTCACGAAAAGCAATCGTGAAGGCACCGCTCTTTGTTTCAGCAGTCGCACCAACAATACAATTCTTATCTATTTTCAGAATGAGGCTGTCCACTGGCTTATCATGGACCTTTGCTTTCCCATTCAATTGAATCGTTATCTGATTATCTGAATCACGCTTTGTCGATAGCGTTAAACCTTCTGGCAAATTTTCAATTGTGATCCCGCTAGAGAGTTCTTTTGCAAAAACCCCCTGCTTGAGATAAACGCTTAAAGGCGTAGCTATGCTACCATCGTTTTGACTTGATTCCTGGAGTACATTCGTAGATAGGATTAGCTGCGGATTCGTCACGGTACCTGGTATCTGAACTTTCAATTCATCGCTAAGTAGCGATACGGTTAAGGATTCAAAGATTACGACGACCTGATAATGATATTGCATGCCAGGCTGTACATTCTTATCTACATACTTATTCTCGCTTACATTTTTGGGATTCTCTCCATTTCGGATCACGGTATACGATAGAATAGGATCGTTTGGTTTTATGACAGGGTCCCATGTTAGGGTAACTTCGTTCGAGCTAACAGCTGATGCTACGAGATTAACCGGCTTCGTGGTAAGTTCATGTAAGCTTCGATGAACCTCGCCCTTGTAAATCACGTCGATATCAGCGTACTTGTCCTCATTTTTTCCGCCACACCCGATGAGAATGTAATTGTCCTTCTTTACATACCCACTATAGTTATCCTTATCCTGATAGGTAATTCGGCTAGGTGCCTCTCTGAAAGCAGATTCCTCTCTGATTGCACAGGATGTATCATCATAAAACCGTTCTTTTTTATAGATTTGGACCGATTTTTTATAGGGAATAGGAACCGCGACATTACTTGGCTCGGAACGTCTACCGGCTATATCAATCGCTCGTACCACATAGCTATAAACCAAGGGGTCTTTATCTGTATCCGTAAACGTAGTCGTTTTTGTAATCGCAATGCGCTTCCCATTTCGATAGATTTCATAGCCCGCTAACGCAACGTTGCTTTTAGAGCCTGTCCAGTTAATGACCATTTTTTGATCATCTGTTTCAAATGCCTTTAAAAGACCTGGTTTTGTTGGTGGTTCTTCATCTTCTAGAATTGGTCTTTTTTTGCGAACCGAGACCGTAGGCTTCTCCGTAGACTGCTCGTCCCCCAGTTCAAAATGCTCCAGGGTAAGCGGGGAACGCTCAATGTTTCCCTTGTATTCAATGCTAAGAATCACTGTTTTTTGATCTTCTTTATCTAGTACGGTAGCGAAGTATTCTCCTTTAACTAGCTGACCTCTATATTGATTGTCGTTATAAGTAACCTCTGGTGCAGCTGCTGCATACATCGATTTCTCCAGCTCTACTAGTTTACTTGGATCAAGCTCTTCTCGTGGTAATGTTCGTTCAGAAGTAAGAGAAATGGTAACGGCTTGTTTTGTCTCTTGTTCTTGAAGTATTTTCTCCACGGTTTCTTTTTCAAGTGTTACCTCATTCTCTGGAGTAAGCTGAGAGGAAACGGAAGATTCAACTTCCGGTATAGAAATGAGATCGGAGTTTGTTTGAGGCTCTTGGGTCTGTTGTTTTTGCTGGTTTTCTTGATCCGGTTCTACCCCAGATTCTTTCTCAGGTTTTTGTTCAACTGTTGAATCCGTGTTTTCTGAAAGTGCTGTCGTTTCTGGTGTAGCTAGAGAAGAAGGATCAGAGCTAAGCGTCTTTTCCTTCGCAGGCTGTAAAATTTCCACTGTTTCCCTCTGTTCCAACGTCTGGCTTGTCGTTGGCCCTAACGGTATTGCTTGATCTGTTTGCTCTAAAGCAATTACTTCACCTCCTGGCAAGATACTGATACACAGCGTGATTATCAATACCCCTGCTGTCCACTTTCTAAAATTGTTGTACATATGAGACAATCACCTCTAACCTTCTAAATTGGCAAAACATAGCTATAATATAATGAAAACTTAATAGTAACAAGGTAATTATTGTAGTTAATTTATTCATTGTAAAAATCTAATGACATTCCCATCCCCCCTTCGAAGTAATATTTTACCATGCTGTTCTACGATTTCCGTTTAAAGACTTTATTCGCAACGGCCATAAATTTTTCGACAAAAAAAGAACGCTATTAACTTAGCGTTCTAGAAAATGATAAATAGTAGCGTTGCAGGTATTACCCTAATACTTTTGCGTCAGTAACTGGAGGATGAGATTATAAGTATTAGCAATGAGGATTGGATAAATCGAATCGCTAGTCGTTCTGGTTTAACAGGGAGACTAACACATCTTATTAAACCTAAATTAGATATTACAACAAAGTTTTAACAACAATGATACCATTATCGAAATGCTCTATACATGTAGAAGCTATGTGCATTAGTTCTATTCGCAATAGTATCCAAACATCAAGAATATATTATTAGTACGATTATACCTCATTAGCCTTAAAAGGAGATTACCCGAGAATACGCTAATTACAGTTGATACAACCATTAGAAGAAGAGGATGGATGCAAGATTGGACAATTCAGTACGCATTTAGCTAAAATCAAGTAAACAGCTTAAAAAAACTAGGCAGCCTGAGGGAACATACACAAAATATGTATCGAATCCATACCGATTCCATACAGTTGGCGATCCCTATTCCGATTTTGAAAAAGTCTCTGGTCAAATTGATGGAGCCATTTCCAAAGAAGCAAGTAATCCTTTAGTTGCTACATATCCTGTTGTAGGTGTTGGCATGGAAGAATTGATTCTATCTTCCACTGAGAATTTTACAACAACAGAGAATCATACTACTACTACCAGCAGTACTTATTCTAACACAGAAGAAGCAGGTTTTAATTTGGGCAGAGGCAAAGACGGTTTCTTTGGTGGTATTACACCTAATTATTCACATACAAACTCCACCTCGAAAGTACAATAGAAGATTCCAGCGGAAGTACAACAGAGATTAACAAAGGCGATTCAGCTTATCTGAATGCCAATGTAAGATATTATAATACGGGCTCAACCCCTATTTACCAAGTAACACCAACTACAAGCTTTGTATTACAGCTACAGACATTCAAGATCAATTCGCTAACTCGGATTCCAACAACATTTATGATATGAAATTAAAAGTTGGAATGAATATTCTTATTAAATGTCCCCAAATATTTGTACTTGTTGTAGAAATTGCACGGCTACGGCATTAAATCGTTGATTCAGTACTTCAGGACTGATGAGTACTTCTGTTGATGCTTCTAAACAGCTACATAACTGAGTTAAAAAGGTTTTAGCGATATTTTGACTAATCCATACCCATAAAGCTACTAATTCTTTTGCTTGATACTTACTTGTTCGTTGAAAGGTCTGATATAAACAGGCTAAGAAAATATATTGACCCCCACTCCACCAAAAACCTCAACATTCTTTTGCTTGGATCTGTTTAAACCTTGAATCAAACTTCTCCATCCATCCCCATGCAGATTCAATCACTCCACGAATTACTTTTGTTTCTTTTCACCAGCTAATTGTTTTCGCATAGTCATACTAAGGTGAGTCAGATATCCGGTAGTAAAACTTGGCTAACTTCACCCTCTTCAATGATCGGCTTCTCACTCAGTGTCTTATCCTCGTGAAACTGGTGTAAAATCTCTGCATACTCTGGCAAAATAAATTTCGTTACAAGTGGACAAGTATTTTGCTAGCCACAAAAACATCTCCTTGAAATACAAATGTACGTTCTTATTAAGAGGATTATGCAAATTAATCTATTAGGAACCTATCAGGATTGTTGAAGATTAGTAAAACTGTGTTGATTAATATTAGATGTAAAACAAAGATTTATTTGGTTTTAAAAATCATGGAGGGATATTATGAAAACTTTCATTTACATGGTGAGACATGGCGAATCACCGAAAACAGAAGGAAACGAGAGAACACGTGAGCTGACTGACAAGGGTAGGTCAGATGCCCATATAATAACTGAATTATTAAAAGATGAGGGAATAGACACGTTCATTTCAAGTCCGCATAGAAGGTCAATTTTAACAATCGAGGAATTAGCCCAGTCCTTAGGTAAAGAAATATTAGTTGTTGAAGATGTTAGAGAAATGGTTTTTATAAGTGACGATAAGATATTGTCTGATAAGGAATTGTATCCATTAGTAAAGAAGATGTTTTCTAATCCAGACTTTTCGTTACCTGGAGGGGAGTCTATTACGAATTGTCAGAATCGTTCCGTGACAGCTTTTAAAAAAATTCTAAAGAAATATACAGGACAGAAAATTGTAATAGGAACTCATGGGGCTGTTATGACATTAATGATGGGGTACTTTGATCGTCAATACGACTTGGAGTTTTTATTAAAGACTTCAAAACCCGATATCTACAGGATGGAATTCAATGAAGAAGAATTAATGGAAACAAAGAGATTATGGAAGGCTTGAATGTAATTCCAAGAAGGCTGTGCTTTCATACAATTCCCATTAATGCATCTGGCTTGACTGTATATTGCAATTTGTATTAACAAAAAATTCCCAAACTCCTCATCCCCCTACTATGCGCTGATATTTGCTCTGCAACGAACCGAGGGCGACTGAGGTTATGGAAAAATGGCTGAAAGAATGATATTTGTTCTATTTAAAATTACAAAAAGAGGTGAAAATATTAAAAAAATAGGAATTAGCATCTTAATAGTCTGTTTATACGGTTTTCCATTTGTCTATTTTTCGATGCACCAAGACTTTGCTAACCGCTCAATGCTTGGCTATTTAATAATGATTGTAGCGACTTCGTTTCTTGCGTTCTTCGCTAATTTCTTTAGTAACTCAATTTCTCACATTATTGGCAATCTAGTATCTGGAATAATTTCATATTATTTCATCAGTAAGATGATGGGAAACGAACAATGGGGTGGCTATTTTAAGCCACTAACTCCATATCAAATATTCATGTTGGTTAGTTTTTTGAATTTGATTCCTCAGTTCCTCACTATGAAGTTAGCAAATAGATATAAAAAATAAAGATAAAGATGAATTTGATTGAAGAGAGTTACGTCTTTGAATTAGAAGTTACACATTTCGTTAAACATATCAACAATATTCTTTAACATGGCCTTATAAAAAAAGATTCAATTACATACAGAAAGAGCATGAATTGATCAATTTTTATTCAAAACATGCTCTTAGTTGCTGTTGTATATACGGATCGTCCTCTCTTCCTCCACTTGCAGGCCAATCACCTACACGTTGATTAATGTCTTTTAATACAGCTAGTGGGAGTTGTCCTACGATTTTATTTATTTGCTCCAAATAAGTCATTGCCTTCTCCATTATCGTATTGTTACATACATTAGGTCAATTTGTATGTTATAATTTCCTAAAAAAGGAACTTGGTGAGTCTAATGAAAAAGAACCCTCTTTGGTTTAACGTTATTTCAATAATAACCATTGTAATTACAATAGCTTCCCTTATAACAGATGCTCCTTTCTTAAGAATATTTACTATGCTGGGCTTAGCTGTTATCATGGCTTCTTTAGGGTCATTTGAGTTGAAAAAAAACCGTACGATGTCTTTTATGTTTTTTTGTGTTTCTGCATTACAAATTTTCGTATTGATTGATTGGATTTATGTTTTAGTAAAAAAATAACTATTAAGTAAAATCAGCTTTTATTTGCTTGTATTCCCCGTGTCCCCCATCCTTAACCAGCCAATTTCTGTATGTACACTGAATTGACAAGGTGTCGTCAAACTTCTTTCTTTTCCAAAAAAGCGTCTCTGCTTCCTCAAAACCGCAATCTGTACATTGTAGTAATTGCAGTATAATCCCTCTCATATACCCCCTCCTTATCTCCCCACAACATTATGTTACCTTTCTTTATTTTCAAAAAGGATAACTCATGATAAAATGTTTCAATATTTGTACTACATTACTTTGTAAAAAGGGATAACATGTCGCTTAAGAAAAAATTACTTTCTATCAAATCGAATGACTTTGAAGCACCGCCTAATGCTTTTGAGTTAGCCCTGGAAATGACCTCAAGTATTGGTTCACCAGATCCCCAGTTGCGCGATGAGTTAATCTATTCAGTGTTTTCAAAATGGATCTTGGATGGCGTGCTTTCTCCAAAAGAAATGAGCAAACTACTTACCATCATTCTGAACGATCAGCACTTGTTTTACCGTATTGGCGAAACTGGTACTGATTCGGTGTTCACACGTTCTTTTTCCGTATTATTAATCCCCCTAATCCTGATCGCACATAAAAACAATCCTTTTCTGAAAGGAGAAGAAATTCATCAGATAAAAGAAAATGTGTTTAAATACATAGCACAGGAAATAGATCTTCGTGGGTATGTCGCCGGAAAAGGCTGGGCCCACGCAACGGCTCATGCTGCAGATGCTCTCGATGATTTAGCGCAATGCCTAGAAATCGAAAAAGCTGATCTTCAAAAAATTCTTGATGTTGTACGAGTAAAAATCACAGTCACACAAACGACTTATTTACATGAAGAAGATGAACGAATGGTAACAGCAATTTTATCTGTGTTGAATCGAGAAGTTTTTACAAGCGATGAAATCAATCTGTGGATCAAAAGTTTTTTCGATCAGCTCGATGATGATTTTTCGATAGGTTCTTATGCACAGAAGATCAATGTAAAAAATTTTTTTCGGAGTCTCTACTATCGCCTGCATGAGCAAGGTAAGTACCCTACAATAATCCAAACTCTTTTTAATTTGAGTAAATATTGATAGATAATTCTGATTTTTATAGTAGTTCTGTACGAGATGGTGGGGTAATGTTTACTGGTTTCGTATCAGCTTGATTTTATGATGAAAACATCTTCAACTCCAAAAATAATTAGCTTATGTTTACTTTCTATATATGATAATATAGAAAGTATTAAAAATACTACTATTTAGGAGGCTACATATGTTCCATTTCATCTGCACTACCTGCGGAGTTCAATATCCAAAAAGCAAGGAAGCTCCCCCTTTTTGCCTGATCTGTAAGGAAGAAAGACAATTTGTGAACCCTATTGGACAAGCGTGGACAACGCTAGAGGAGCTACAGCAAAATGCAGACTATACGAATGAAATTGTACAAAAAGAAGACGGATTATTCAGTATTACTACGAAACCCAAATTTGCTATAGGACAAAATGCGTACCTCCTACAGAGTAATGGTTTTCAGCTTTTGTGGGATTGTATAACCTTTTTGGATCAATCAACCATTGAGGAAATAGAGAAGCTGGGTGGAATCCAAGCAATCGCCCTTTCCCATCCACATTATTACTCCACTCAAGTGGAATGGGCTGAAATCTTTAACGCCCCTATCTATGTTCATGAAGATGATAAAGAATGGATTACTCGTCCCAGTAAACATATCGTGTATTGGTCAGGAGAATCTCATTCCTTGACTGATCGATTGACTATTCATCGTTTAGGAGGACATTTTAAAGGCGGGTCTGTCTTGCATTGGAAGGATGGAAATAACGGAAAAGGTGTGCTTTTAACAGGAGATATCATTCAAGTGGTGGCAGACAATTCTTGGGTAAGCTTTATGTATAGCTATCCCAATTTGATTCCATTACCTGCTAATAAAGTAAGAGCAATGGCCGATAAAGTAAAGGATTTGCCATTTAATCGTCTATATAACGCGTTTCATGGAACCGTAGCTGAGCATGCTAATGAATCCGTGCAAAATTCTGCTGAACGATATATCAAGGCGTTAGAAGGACAGTTGTTTCAAACATGAGTAGCCAACCTAGTAAATTTCAAAAGTAAACAAGGCTGGTTGGAATGCCAGCCTTGTTTGCTTTGTTTCTTATTAAAACAAAGTAATATCAGATTGTCGTAGATGACACCTAGTGTTTTGATGCTATTTATTCCTCAAATTTTCGTTCCCATTTAGGTATCAACTACAATCTTACAATCGTCCGTCCACGTATTTGACCCTCTAATATTTGAGAAAGTGTCTTCGGCAATTCTTCTAATGAAATTTCATTAACCATCTGATCTGTCAAATGCTGTGGTTTTAGATCAGACGCTAGACGTTGCCATACCACTTTACGTTTATCCATCGGGCAATAGACCGAATCGATTCCAAGTAGATTCACTCCACGTAAAATGAAGGGGTATACACTTGTAGACACATCCGCTCCCCCCGTTAATCCGCTTACAGCAACAGAACCCCCATACTTGATGGTAGAAAGGAGATACTCTAATGTTTTCCCCCCAACTGGATCTACTGCTCCTGCCCAAAGCTGTTGGCGTATTGGTTTTTCATCCGTAGCAATAACCTCATTACGATGTAAAATATTTGTGGCGCCCAGTTCTTTTAAATAGGCATGCTCACTTTCTTTTCCAGTACTGGCCGTTACCTCGTATCCATTTTTCGCCAAAATATCAACAGCAACACTACCAACACCACCTGTGGAACCAGTTACCAGAACCGGCCCCTGATCATTCGACAAACCATTCTCCTCTAGCCGAATAATAGATAGGGCTGCTGTAAAGCCGGCTGTACCCAGAATCATAGCTTCCTGCATCGTCAAGCCTTCTGGTAAAGGCACAACCCATTTAGCTGGAACCCTAGCAATTTCGCTAAATCCACCTGGGTGAGATACACCTATTTCATAGCTCGTAGCAATCACCTGATCGCCTATTTGGTAGCGTTCATCCGTAGAAGCGATTACTACTCCTGCCAAATCAATTCCTGGAACCATTGGGTATTTGCGAATGATGCGATTCGGGATTGTCGCCATGCCATCCTTGAAATTAACACTGGAATAGGCAACACGAATCGTCACTTCTCCATCTGGTAAATCAGCTATAGTCTGTTCTTGTATCTGCATGTTGGATTGACCATTTACAACATCCAGCACAAATGCGCGATAGATATCCTGCATGAAATCCACTCCTTACATGATTGCTTTCCCTAGAAGTATAAATGGAATTCCCTTTTGTGAAAAGAAAACATCTAGCAAACTTTTATTTATCAATCAATTGTTTTTCATTTATGTAAAAAAGAGTAACGCGTTTTTTGAAGTAAAAAGGACTCTACCCAAACAAAGAGTAGAGTCCTTTTTCATTATTATAGGATAGCTTCCATCTGTTCTGCAGACTCCTGTATTTTTCGCCCGCCTTTAATACGATCCACTATAATTGCAATGGCTCCATCACCTGTTACGTTGCACGCTGTTCCAAAACTATCTTGTGCAATGTAAAGAGCAATCATTAGTGATGTCAACGATGGGCTAAATCCAAGCATGGTTTGCAATAAACCAAGTGCTGATATTACGGCTCCACCTGGAACACCTGGAGCAGCCACCATGGTAATGCCCAGCATTAGAATAAATGGAAATAGAGTTCCGAAAGAAGTAGGCATTCCATTCAACATCATTACAGCCATAGAACAGCTGACCAGTGTTATCGTACTTCCAGATAGATGAATAGTTGCACATAAGGGAACTACAAAGTCTGCGATCTGGTCACTTACCTTATTTTTCTTTACTTGACGTAAGGTTACAGGTATTGTAGCCGCTGAAGATTGTGTTCCGATCGCTGTCATATAGACAGGAAGCATATTCTTAATTAAAGAGATAAAGTTTTTACGTCCCAGTTGTCCAGCAATAAAATACTGCACGATGAGATACAAAATATGCATGGCAATAATAATAATAAAGACTTTAAAGAATACAGAGATAATCATTTGTACTTGTCCAGCATATGTCAGATTCGTAAACACACACATGATATGCACAGGCAATAGTGGTACGATAACAGAGGAAATTACTTTTTCAACAATTCCCCTAAGATCAACCATTACTTTTAGGAGGGTATCTCCCTTGAGGGCCGCAGATCCTAGTCCCAAGGTAAAAGCAAGTATAAGTGCACTCATTACTCCCATAATAGGAGGGATTTCAATCGTAAAGTAAGCCTGGGTTAATGCTTCTTCTGGATTTTTGAAAGCACTAGTTAGTGTCCCAACTTCTATAATATGTGGGAAAAAGCTGGTGCTTACAAAATAGGCGGCCAATCCTGCTACAATCGTAGAACCATATGCGATTGCTGTCGTTAATCCTAAGAGCTTTCCAGCACCCTTTCCAAGCTCCCCAATACCAGGAGCAATAAATCCGATGATAATCAATGGAATAATAAAGTCAAGAAAATTACTAAACATACCACTAAATGTTGCAGTGCCTTTGACGATCCATTCAGGCGAGAAGGAGCCAATAATTACCCCTAAAATGATACCTAGAATAATTTTGGGTAAAAGTCCTAATTTCTTCATCATTTCACTTCCTTATGTTTCTTGGTGTTGAAGTGTACACGTCAGGTGAACACTATTCCGCCAGGTATGGATTACTGCTACCGTACCACACCAGCTTTGTTTTGTCATCCGTAAGATTTATAATATAACTGTTAGGAATTTTCTGTTATTAATCTAAAAACGTTGTTAGTAAGCCTTTTTTATCTGTAACAAAATTTCACTTCCACAATCTTTATAAAAAAAAGATGCATTTCTTAATAAAAATAAATTTCCGTAAGGACTTTCACGGTTAATTAGAACGTATGTTTGTTTTTCTGAGGTGGATATTTGTCACTTTTCAACGATTCTATGAGACAATGTTTTTCTGGCTTATTCTTCTAATAATTGGTAACCAAGTACTTCTATTCCTTTTCATATTTCATGTATGTTGATAGTAAAAAAGGCGGTTACACGCCGCCTCTTTTACATACCACTCGATAGAAATCCTACCTCTATTTTTGCCTCTCTTGCTCCCCTAGATTTTCTCCTATTCCTTTCAACATATGTAAGCCAAAAGAAATTGCACGGTTAATATCAGGGTCTTGTAGTGCTCTAAACAGATCAAACATACCAATTTTACTCTCTTTAGCGCTGGCTTCTTCTGCTTTTTGTAGACCATGTGTTAGACTTGAGACCAGCTTCTTGGTCATCTCTGGTTCTATTTGAGCTAAGGCTTCTGTTAACGCCATGACGTTATTAATAGATTTGGTTACATTTGGCTTTACCAACTGCTTCACTGCGATGCCAGCCATCTTTTCCTTACTTTGAACCATAGACTGCACCGTTTCTAGGACTCCTGCTTGATGTAGCTCATCCAACAGTTTTACGGATTGACGAATACTTTCGGCATGCATGGCAATCTCTTCTTTTAATTGAGTAAGATGCAGCTCCTGGTCTTCTTCTTTTGTTACGGTTGGTTCGGCTATTTTGGTAATTGGTTTGGCCATTATTGCTTCCCTCCTGCTACATTCACATCTGCAATAGGCTCGTAATCAGTCCGTGCCCACTTGCGGTCTACCTGCACACCCAGCTGTGGGTTTCGTTTGGCATTGCGTGGGTTATTTTTGGGCAACGGATTCTGGCCGTTATGCTCAAGTACTTCCAAACGCACCTTGGTTTGTTTATAAGCTGGTGTTTGCGTACGAATATCTCCTATATTTCCTGTTAAAATATTAATGGCATTGTCGCAACTGACTGAGTTCATCGGGACATACAGCTCTTTTCCTTGTACTCGATTGGTTACAACCGCCCGTAATTTGATGGCTCCATATGGGGATACCAAGCGTACTAAAGAGCCATCCTTTACCCCCCGCTCACAAGCAAGATCTGGTGGCACCTCGACAAATACTTCTGGCACTTTATATTGAATCCCTTTTGATTTATTCGTCATATTCCCTTCATGGAAGTGCTCTAATAAACGCCCATTATTGACCACTAGATCAAATTCCGCTGGATAGGAAATAGGGGGTACATATTCTACCAAGGAAAGACGGGCCTTTCCATCTGGGAAATTAAAGCGATTGATATAAAGTAACGGTTCATCTGTACCATCTGGCAATACAGGCCATATCAAGCTGTTCCAATCTGCCAATCTTTCGTAGCTGACTCCTGAGAAGAGCGGGCTTAGGCTTGCAATTTCGTCCATAATATCACCAGGGTGTGTATATTCCCAATTGGCACCAAGATGGTTAGCAAGCTGGGTAATGATCCACCAATCCGGCTTAGATTCCTCCCATGAAGGCAATGCTTGATATAACAGTTGTATTCTTCTTTCTGTATTGGTGAACGTACCGTCCTTTTCCAAAGAAGGTGCTGCTGGCAAAATGACATCTGCAAATTGTGCTGTCCGTGTAAAGAAAATATCCTGTACCACAAAGAAATCAAGTTTACTTAAAGTTTCCTGTACATGATTAGAATTGGAATCAACCCAGGCCATATCTTCCCCAATCAAATACATTGCTTTTAATTTACCTTCCTCTACTGCCTGTAACATCTGAATGTTCGTATAGCCTGGTTTATTCGAAATCTTGACGTCATATGCCTTTTCAAATTTTTGGCGAGCCTCATCATCTGAGATGGACTGATAACCTGGTAACCAATTTGGCAATGACCCCATATCACAAGCGCCCTGTACGTTATTATGTCCACGTAGTGGGTACGCTCCCGCACCATGTCGTCCAAAATTTCCTGTGAGTAATAAAAGGTTAGCGATTGCTGCTGATGTATGAGAACCTGCTACGTTCTGGGTAACACCCATTCCCCACAGTACGCATGTACCGTCTGCCTCACAAATCATTTTGGCTGTTTCCTTTAGTTGCTCTTGAGAAATTCCAGTCACTTCTTCTGCATATTCCAGTGTGTAGATTTGAATTGCATTCTTATACTCTTCTAAGTAATTAACACGTTCTGCTAAGAAGTCTACATCATGCCAGCCCTGATCGATGATATATTTAGCTACCGCTGTTAACCAGACAAAGTCTGTTCCTTGGTTTGGATGTAAATACAAATCCGAACGTTCTGCCATTTCATGTTTGCGTAAATCTGAAACAATCAGTTTTTGACCATGTAATTTCTTTGCTCGTTTCACCCGAGTCGCCAGAACTGGATGACCTTCTGTCGGATTTGCTCCGATGATAATGACCAACCCTGCAGTAGCAATATCTGTAATCACACCGGAATCGCCACCATAACCAACAGTCGACAAGAGCCCATCTGTAGCTGGAGATTGACAATAACGCGAACAGTTGTCTACATTATTTGTTTCAAAGACCTGTCGAGCTAATTTTTGGACCAAGTAAGCTTCTTCGTTGGTTGTTTTTGATGAGCTAACGAAGCCGAATGCGTCACCGCCATACTTTTGTTTCATCTCTTTCCACTTAGACGTAATAAGTGTAAGCGCTTCCTCCCATGTTGCTGGAACGAACTCATCTCCTCGACGAATTAACGGTGTTGTCAATCGTTCGTTGCTATTGACGAAATCCCAACCGAATTTTCCTTTGATACAGGTCGAAATGCTGTTGACCGGTGCTTCCTCAGATGGTTCAATTTTTAAAATTTGGCGCCCTTTCGTCCACACCTCAAAGCTACAGCCTACTCCACAAAATGTACATACTGTTTTCGTCTTCTTCGTTCGAGCTTCACGCATAGCTGCTTCTGCTTCAGAAATAGCCAATATTCCACTGTAACCAGGCTCTACTTCCTTCACCAATTCAATCATTGGATCAAGTAAATCTTCCCCAATATTTGTCATGAAACCAGCTTCACCTAGCATAGTTTTTTCCATTAAAGCATTGCATGGGCATACAGTGACACAATGCCCACAGGAGACACAGGAGGATTCATTAATAGATTTATCCTGATCCCAAATTACGCGAGGCATGTCTCGTTCCCAATCAATGGTCAATGTCTCATTGACTTGTAAATCCTGGCATGCTTCTACACAACGCCCGCACAATATACATTGATTCGGATCATATCGGTAGAAAGGATGAGACATATCCACCTCATAGCCCTTTTCACGAAACGGTCGCTCCTGATGCTCCACCTCCATCAGATCTACAGTATTATGTACACGACAATTTCCATTATTATTATCACACACAGTACAGTACAACATGTGGTTTTCAAGTACACGATCCATCGCTTCTTTTTGTGCTGCTTTAGCCCGTGAAGAGGTAGTCTGAATACTCATTCCTTCCTCTACAACAGTAGAGCAAGCTCGCATCAGTTGTCCGTTTATTTCGCAGGTACAAGTATCACATGTTTGAATTGGACCTAAAATAGGTGAATAGCAAATATGGGGATGCTTTATCTCATGATCAAGCAGATAATCAAGAATTCTGGTGCCCTCTTCTGCCTGGTGCCACGTATCATTAATGGTGAATGAAATCATTTTGTTCAAGGGTTATTTCCTCCTCTTCTTTTTCCATCTGCTTCAAAAAATAAAAATAACCCACCACAAAACAACCAGCGCAAACGTAAAAACGTTGCCCAAGCTGTTTTATGGTGGGTTAATACTTAGCAGTGGTATATACCAGTTATCAAGCCCTCCATACTCTGTACGCGTATGCGTGAAAGCACAGGATGAATAGAATGACTGTAATCAGCCAGCCTTAGACATCAATGAACTTACTTTTTAATAATAACCAAACTTTCAGAAATTGCAAGCGAAGAGCATATTTTTTTCCTGTTTATGCTGGTTTACTAATAAAAAAATATTTTTTACATTTTTTGTAAAATAAAAACGTTGCCTATTTTTGGAAACAGGTTTATATTTTTTGTAGAACAAAAAAGGTGGAATTCATTTATGGATAATCGATACTGCTCCTTTCAAGAATTCGCCCAAGCTTTCGAGAAAAAATGGATAAAAACAGCAATAGAACATGGATTAGTTGATGAACAAATGGATATATATCTAGCTAAGGTCCGCAAAAACGCACTTTTTGTCTGGAAGAAAAATCAAGGGGATGAATGGATAGAAAAACAAGGATATATCATTGTTGACAGAAAGCCCAGCGAGGAAGAAATTTTTTATAAAAAACTAGGACGGGGGCGTCCACGAAAACACGAGCTTAATCGACTACAGCATGCCATCCATGTCAGATTAGACGAGGAAACATACCAAAAGCTACTATCCTTGTGTCAAAAAAGCAACCTTGACCTCTCTGAGACTATTCGTATGCTCATAAAAAAAGGATAAACCGTTTCGTTATATAAAGGAGGAATTAAGATGAGTCAGGAAGGTCAGTTACCTACTATAAGGACTACTCTTCGCTGGTGGATACTTGCTAATGTATCTCTGGGCATCTTTATGTCAACATTGGATGGAAGCATCACGAATGTAGCTCTCCCTAGTATTTCCAATACATTGCAGGTTCCCCTACATATCGTGCAATGGGTTGTAACCGCCTATTTATTAGCAATCGCTTCCCTTCTACCCATTATTGGAAAATTATCTGATCTTTTTGGGCGTGGGAACTTATATAATCTAGGGTTTTTAATTTTTTTGATCGGCTCTGCTTTATGCGGTTTGTCGAAATCCATTTGGATGTTAATTGGTATGCGTGTCCTGCAGGCTGCTGGTGCCGCATTGCTAATGGCTAATAGTCAAGCTATCATAGCTAGTACCTTTCCCAAAGAGGAACGTGGTCGTGCTCTTGGAATAACGGGAATGGTGGTATCGCTTGGTTCATTGTCAGGCCCCGCCATCGGTGGAATTCTAGTTGATTCGTTTGGCTGGGAATCTATCTTTTGGATAAACGTGCCGATCGGTTTAGTCGGATTTATCGCAGCTCTACGTATCATGCCAAAACAACACCAGAAACGCGTGGGTGAGCCTTTTGACTATCTTGGTTCCATTATGTATATGACAAGTATGATTACCTTCCTATATACCATTTCTAATGCAGAGGAACATGGGTGGACAACAGGTATTACACTAGGTGGTCTTCTCTTTTCATTCGTAATCTTCGTCTTGTTTTATCGACGTGAAACACGAATCTCACATCCAATGCTAGACTTCTCTCTATTTAGAATTCGTACATTCCGTTCAGGAAGCTTTGCGACTCTCCTGTCTTTTCTCTCTCTTTTTTGTATAACAATTCTCATGCCGTTTTATATGCAACTGGTGCTAGAATTTCCCCCCAACATCGTGGGGTACGTCATGATGGCAAATGCTGTGATGATGGCGATAGTGGCTCCGTTTTCTGGTTGGCTATCTGATAAAATTGGTACTTATTATTTAACGATTTCAGGTTTGGTGATTAATGCTATTTCCTTTGTTTTGCTCACTAAGCTTACAACTAATGAACCTGCTTGGCTTGTCGCAATGCATATGGGTATTTTGGGAATCGGCACTGGTCTTTTTCTATCACCAAACAATGCAAGTATCCTAGGATCAGTTCCACCTAAACTATTGGGTACGGCAGGCGGTTTAAATGCATTAGTCCGAAATATCGGGATGGTATTAGGGACGACATTTGCTATCTCACTATTCTCCTTTCAATTAAATAGACTAACAGACAATCAACCCGACTCTAGTAGTACTGATATATTAAATGTGGAAGCCTATATGACAGCTCTTCATACTGTCTTTTGGGTAGCCGCTGTAATTTGTTTATGCGCTGCCGTTCTCTCTTCAATGCGTGATAAACCGCAACGACAGAAAAGGAAAGTGGCATAGAAAACCATTTATTCCTAGATTTTCTAGCAAAAATAGTTTATGCTGCATGAACTCATCAAGAAAAACGAATAAAAATGTTTCTTTAAAAAGCTACGGGCATGATGGTTCACGAATAGAGATAGGTCGATCTAATCACCTATACTCATTTGTGAATATCATGCCCGTAACATGTGCACATTCTTGTCTACACTAGTCTTTCTATCTTAAACGATCAGTAGAATGAGAAGAAACAGCATACGTTTCATCAATGATTTTCTGGACAATATGGCGTACTAATTTGGCATTCTCCTCAATCATTTCAGGGTCAAGCATCTCTTCATGAATTCCCTTCGCCTGATGTTCAGAATAGTTACTACGTGTAGCTTGTCTCCATGACAAGCAATTACCTTCTTCAGAATTTAACTTTGTAGAGTCTTTCGCAATTAATTCATGAATATTAGCTTGAACTGAACCTGTATTTACAAGCTTATCCCGATACTTAGCGTATGAGTAAATTTTATGCGTAAATGTCGGTGTTACAAAATGCTTATACTGTTCAGGCATGTCTTCTAGTAGAGCATCGACTTGTTTTACTGCTTCATCCTCCGAGAATTCTGATGCCCCATTTCTTTTTATAGAGTCAAGCATGATGATATCCGATACCACATAGCCTTTTAGCTCCATTGCTTTTGCTACTTCAAATGCCAGATTTCCTCCCAGCGAATAGCCTAGAAACACATATGGTTGTTTGTCCTGTACGTCAGTTACTATCTTTACATATTGTTCCATTAAATCCTCATCATTTGTATATTCATCGATGAAGTCAATACCGTATGTTACACAATGATTCTCAAGCAATTTCGCCAGCTCGATATAGGCCATGCCATGACCGATTGCGGGAGGGAAGCAGAACACATTTACGTGTCCATGCTCGTTTAATTTCATGATTGGGTTGCTGTTATTTTTTTCGAATATGGGCCTTAAAATCTCTGGAGCCATTCCTTCAATCGTAGGCTTTTCAAACACCACCCGAATTGGAATCTCCACTCGAATATTCATGTAGATCTTCCTGACTAATTCGAGTACGGTTAAAGAATGCCCGCCTAGCTCAAAGAAGTTATCTTTTCTACCTATTTTGGATACACCGAGTATTTCCTGCCATATCTCGACCAATTGAGCTTCCATTGGTGTTTGCGGAGCTTCATATTCCACCCCTAGATGAAGCTTACCCTCTGGTGAAGGTAGTACTTTACGGTCGATTTTCCCATTTGAAGTCAAAGGGAATTGCTCAAGCTGTATAAAGTAGGATGGTATCATGTAAGTAGGTAAATCCTGTGATAGCGAACTTCTTAATTCGCTTACTGTAAGTTGCTGTTTTGCCACAAAATAAGCGCACAAATGCTTCTGACCGGTATGGTCCTCTCTTGCAGTCACCACAGCTTCATCAACAGAAGCTATTTTTAGAAGTAGCGCTTCGATTTCACCGAGCTCAATACGATAGCCTCGAATTTTTACCTGATGATCAATTCTTCCCAGGTATTCAATGGTACCGTCTGGTAACCATCTAGCCATATCTCCTGTTTTATACATCGTTTTTCCGGCCGTAAACGGGTTCATCACAAACTTCTCTGCTGTAAGCTCAGGACGATTTAAATATCCTCTCGCCAACCCCACTCCCGCTATACACAGCTCTCCTGCTACCCCAATCGGTTGGAGGTTATTGGTTTCATTTTGGACAATGTAGAGCTGCGTATTAAAAATAGGCTTTCCTATTGGAACAATAGCGTGCTCTTGATCTGCATGGCAATCAAAATACGATACATCAACAGTAGCCTCCGTCGGGCCGTACAAATTAGTTAGTTTCGCTTGATTCACCGTTGCAACAATTTGATTAAACTTTGTCACTTGCGAAGGGGTTAAGGCCTCTCCACTTGCAAACACCTGTCGCAGGCAATGAAGCTTATTTCTTACATCTTTTCTTGGACATTGCTCGATGTACTCCAAAAAAGCATGCAACATCGCTGGAACAAAATGCATCGTAGTTATGCCTTGCTTAGCTATCGTCTCAACGATTTGCTCAGGGTTCTTTTCCCCCCCGACCGCTAATAGACATACTTTGGAACCTACCATGGACCACCAAAACAGCTCCCAAACCGAAACATCAAACGTGATTGAGGTTTTTTGCAAAATAATATCTGTTTCATCGATAGGGTATTGATTTTGCATCCACATGAGTCGATTAATAACAGAATGGTGCTCGACCATAACCCCTTTCGGCTTGCCTGTTGAACCAGATGTGTAGATGACATAGGCTACATCCCTCGAACTATTTACAGGTAAGAGATTAGTTTTGTCCTCGCTATACATTTGTTCATCTTGTAAATTAATTCGTTTCCCATCAAAAGGTATCCGATCACGTAAATGATTTTGTAGCACTAATAACTTCATATTGGCATCCTTTAGCATGTAGCTGATACGTTCCTCAGGAAACCCTGGGTCGATCGGCACATAAGCACCGCCAGCTTTCAAAATTGCGAAGATTCCAATCAGCATCTCCAAGGAACGGTCAGCCATGATACCAACTAAATGACCAGCTTGTACCCCCTCATTTCGCAAGGTTCTCGCCAATTGATTAGAACGTTCATTGAGCTCTCGATATGTCAGTTGACTATTTTCATAAATGACAGCTACTTGATCTGGCGTACGTTCCACCTGATTCTCAAACATCTGATGGATTGTTCCCTCTTCGGCATAATCCGTTGTCGTATCATTAAATAACCCGAGAATTTGCTCTTTCTCTCGATTCGTTATGATTTGAAGAGATGACAGTGGTGCATGTGGATCATTCACAATGTCCTCAATTAGTTGGACAAAATGCAGTCCCATTCGCTCCACTGTTTCTTTCTTATAAAGGGAAGTAGCATATTCAATCAAGCATACGATTCTTTCGGATTCCTCCACCGCGTTCCAGGATAAATCAAACTTAGATACCGCATGGTTATTTTCGTACGGGGAAAGTTGCAATCCTTCGATACTCAATTCTTCTTGCTCTACGTTCTTTAGCTCGAACATTGTATCAAACAGTGGATTCCGGCTCAAATCTCTATTGACATCTAGCTTATCTACTAGTTCTTCAAACGGATAATTCTGATTTTCATACGCTCCTAATGCCGTATCTTTCACTTCTTGCACAAATTCATAGAAGGATTTCTCACCCACAGGATAGGTACGAATAGATAAAGTGTTGACAAACATACCGATAATTGGCTCTAAATCAGGGTGAGATCTTCCAGCAATTGGCGTTCCAACAATCACATCTTCTTGACTTGTATATTTATGTAATAGTGTTGAATAAGCTGCTAGTAACACCATATACAAGGTGGAACCGGTTTGTGCTGCGATCTGCCTTAATCCATTTCTGCTTTTTTGATCAATAACAAATTCTATCGTATCTCCCTCAAAGCTTTGCATGGCTGGACGGATATAATCGGTTGGCAAATCGAGTACAGGAATCTCCCCTTTGAAGACATCAAGCCAATATGCTTCTTGTCGCTTCATTTCCTCACTCAGAACGCCTTCTCGTTGCCATACCGCATAATCTTTGTATTGAATACGAAGTGGATATAACTCTTCTCCTTTATACAAGCTAATAAATTCTTGTATCAAAATCCCTAAGGAGACACCATCTGAAATAATATGATGCATGTCAAACATCATAATATGACGATCCTTCGTTATTTCAATTAACCCAACTCGGAGTAATGGAGCCTGCTCAAGGTCGAACGTACGAACAAAGCTTTGAATATGTCCCTTGACCTCTGCCACATTCGCTTTGGTATACTCTATGGAAAACTCCACATTCTGGTGTATTCGCTGCATAGGTTCCCCGTTGACGAGTTCAAAACTAGTTCGCAATGTTTCATGACGCGAAATCAGCTTTCGGAAGACCATCTCTAATCGCTCTTTATCCAGTTCTCCTTCAATCTGAATCACATCCGGCATATTATAACTAATTTCTCCACCAGTGAGTTGACTCAAAATATACAACCGCTTCTGGGCAGAGGAAACTGGATAGTATTCTCTCTTTTCAATAATTGGAATAGAAGTGAAAGCGATTTTTTCTCTTCCTTTTAATATCTCAGCCATTTGCTCAATAGTGGGATTTTGAAAAACATCTCGCAACGGAACGTTTTGATTTAACTCTTTATAAATTTTAGCGACCAAATGGGTAGCACGCAGGGAATGTCCACCAATATCAAAAAAATTCTCCTTCACTCCGATTTTGGGAAGACCCAGAACCTCTTGCCAAATTTGCACAAGCTTCGATTCCATCCATGTACGGGCTGGAACATATTCTGCTCCCGAATGGATACTACTATCCTCTGGAGCAGGTAAAGCCTTACGATTAAGCTTCCCATTTGGTGTATGCGGCATTTTATCCAGCTGTATGAAGTAAGACGGTACCATGTAGTTTGGAAGTTGGTAGGCCAATTTAATTTTTAGCTCACTTATGGTCAATTGCTTTTCTGCCACAATATAGGCGCATAAGTGTTGCACCCCAGCATGATCTTCCTGTGCGATGACCACCGCTTCTCGGATCTCTTCCATATTCCTTAGCTGTTCTTCTATTTCTCCAAGCTCAATACGATAGCCCCTCACCTTTACCTGATGATCGATTCGACCTAGATACTCCATCGTGCCATCAGGAAGCCATTTTGCCAAATCACCTGTTTTATACATCTTACTTTCTGGTATAAACGGGTTTTCTACAAACTTGTCGGTCGTTAATTCTGGACGATTCCAGTAGCCCCTTGCCAATCCCTTACCAGCGATACATAGCTCACCAGCTACCCCAACAGGTTGAGGATGACCATCAGTACTTAATATATAGAATTGTGTATTCATCAATGGCTTCCCGATGGTAACAGGCTGTCCCACCGCCACCTCCCCAATCGATGACCATACGGTTGTTTCAGTCGGACCGTACATATTGTATAGGCGCGCCGATGTAAGCTCATGTAAAGCATTGACTAAAGAGATGGGAAGTGCTTCTCCGCCAAGCATAATTTCACGTACATCCTGTAAACATTTGACTTGCTTTGTACCATCTACAGATGACAAAAGCATCTGCATACGAGAAGGAGTCATTTGAATCATATCAATTTGTTGCTCAGAAATTACATTTATCAAAGCTTGTGAATCCGTCTGTTGACTTTCGGTAGCAAGTACGACTCTTACCCCTTTACTTAACGAGAGGAGCGTTTCTAACACAAAGATATCAAACGAAATAGTAGTAACACAAAGAAGAGATTTCCCTTCAGCGAACTCAATCCGCTTTGTGATGCCATGTATCAGGTTGACAACCGCCTGATGAGTAATCATGACCCCTTTAGGTTTACCAGTCGAGCCTGATGTGTAAATGACATAGGCTAAATCAGATGGGCTATTGCAGGGTTCAAGATTGGACGTATCCTTATGATAGGAAGCCTTCTCCTCCATAACGATGCATTTTCCATTAAATCCATCGAAAATGATTTGATTTTGTAAATGACTATGCACAACTACGAACGTAGCTCCCGCATCCTCTAGCATGTAGCGGATTCGATCCTCTGGATAACTTGGATCAATCGGTACGTAAGCCCCACCAGCCTTTAAGATGCCTAACAATCCAATTATCATGTCAAGAGAACGCTCCACCAAAATACCGACTAGTTGATCTGACCTTATGCCTTCAGCTTGCAGGGTTCGTGCCAGTTGATTCGCTCGCTCGTTTACCTCACGATATGTCAGCTGTTCACCATCATAAACCACAGCTACTTGATCCGGTGTACGTTCGACCTGAGTCTCAAATAATTGGTGAATGGTTTGCTCCCCTACATCTTCCACTGTCGTATTGTTAAACGTTTCGAGAATCAACGTCTTCTCTTGCATTGTCATCATCTCAATGGTGGACAGCTTCGCATGTGGATTACTCAAAAGCCCGTCAATCAATTGTAAAAAGTGCTTCGCCATACGCTCGATTGTTTCTTTCTTGTATAGTGTTGTAGCATATTCGAAACTACACAGGATTGTATCTGCATCTTCCATTGCGTATAAGGTCAAATCAAACTTGGAAATCGTATGTTCACTTGCATATGACGTGATACGCAGGCCTTCTAGCTCCTGCTCCTTACTTTCTAAATTTTGCAGTACAAACATCGTATCAAACAGTGGATTACGACTCATATCCCTGTTCACATCCAGCTTATCTACCAGCTCTTCGAATAAATAGTCTTGATTCTCATACGCCTTCAGAGAAGTTTCTTTGACTTCTTGTAAATATTCGTAAAATGTTTTTTCGCCCCTTGGATAGTTGCGTATTGCCAGTGTGTTTACAAACATACCAATCATGCTTTCTAGATCTGCATGAGGTCTTCCCGCTATCGGAGTTCCAACAATGATATCTTCTTGTCCACTATATTTGCCAAGTAGCGTCGTGTAGATAGTTAGTAACACCATATATAAGGTCGATCCTGTTTGGGATGCCAGTTGTTTTAATTCCTCACTTGTTTGTTTGTCGATTCTAAACTCCAGAAGATTTCCTTCAAAGCTTCTCACAGCGGGGCGGGGATAATCTGTAGGAAGTTGAATGACAGGCAGTTCACCTGAAAATGCTTGGAGCCAATAATTCTCTTGTTGCTGATACCACTCACTTTTTATCTGCTGCTGTTGCCAAGAAGCGTAGTCTTTGTACTGAATCCGTTGCTTAGGCAATATCTCTCCCTTGTACAATTTAGCAAACTCCTGAATAAGAACGCTCATGGAGGTTCCATCAGAGATGATATGATGCATGTCAAACAATAAGATATGGCGTTCTTGGGCAAGTTTGACAAGTCCCACCCGTAACAACGGAGCACTTTGTAGATCAAACATTCTTGTAAAATCACGAATAATTCCTTCCGCTTCTTCTTCATTGGCAACCTGTACATACTCCATGGTGAAAGGAACTTCCTTATGTACACGTTGAATTGGTTCACCGTTTACAAGCTCAAAGCTAGTTCGCAATATTTCATGACGAGCAATTAATTGCTGAAAAGCTTTCTCTATACGTTCTCTGTCTATCACCCCATCCAAAATCAAAGCACTCGGCATATTATAGCTTATTTCCCCACCTGCTAACTGCCCCAGAATATAGAGTCGTTTTTGAGCCGATGAGACAGGATAATAAGGTTTTTCCTCCATAATCGGTATGATTGAATAAGCCGTTTGCTCCATATTCTCAATGATCTGAGCCATCTGTTCAATCGTTGGATGTTGAAACACGTCTCTTAGCTGTATATTCTTTTGTAGCTCTTTCTGAATCGTAGACACCAAGGCTGTTGCTCGTAAGGAATGGCCGCCTCTTTCAAAAAAGTTATCTTTTATTCCAACCTGAGTTAACCCTAAAATCCCTTTCCAGATATCCTCTAATTTTTCTTCCAACAAGGTACGGGGTGCTACATACTCTTCTATTGGTAAGCTCTCCTCAACAGCAGGGAGCATTTTTCGATCAATTTTCCCGTTCGGAGTAAGAGGCATCTGGTCAAGTGATATACAATAATCAGGTACCATATATTCGGGTAATTTCGCCGACAGATTTTTGAGTAGCTCTTTTGCCTCAATTGGCTCTTTTGCTACGTAATACGCTGCTAAATATTTATTTCCATCCTTTATTCCATCCACAACAATTGCTTCGTTGATCTCTGGGAATGTTAACAGGGCATTTTCAATTTCTCCCAGCTCAATACGGAATCCTCTGATTTTTACCTGTTTATCTATCCGGTCTAAAAAATCAATATTTCCATCTGGTAGCATCTTAACTAAATCGCCCGTGCGATACATTTGAGTACCTGGTACAAAAGGATTATCTACAAATTTTTCTCCAGTCAATTCTTCTCTGTTGAGATATCCCTTCGACAACCCCTCTCCTGCTATACACAATTCACCTGGAACTCCGATTGGCTTGAGGTTGTTGAACTGATCCACTACGTACACCAATGTATTGGCTAAGGGTTTCCCAATCGGTACGGTAGCAACGTCTTCCTCGATAGAAGAGTTAATGGGATAGAAGGTGGTGAAGACAGTACTCTCTGTAGGACCATACACATGTATGAGTCTTTCTGGTCCCAAGTAATGAAATGCCTTTCTTATATGACTAACAGATGCACGTTCTCCTCCAAACAAAACTTTTCGGATGTTTTGAAAGCATGTTAGCTGATTATCTACCAGCGTATTAAAGAATGCGGTAGGTATATAGAAGACCGTTACATTCTGTTGCTCAATCACACTACTAAGTTTATGGAGGTCAAGCATATCTGTTTTTTTAATGAGGATTAGCTTTGCACCATGTAACAAAGCTCCGTAGATATCAAATACAGAGCCATCAAACACATAATTAGAAAGCTGTAGTAGCGTATCTTCTTCGCTAATCTCGATGTAATTTGTCTTCATTACCACTCTTGTAGCACTGAGGTGTCTGATTTGTGTACCTTTAGGTGTTCCAGTAGATCCAGAGGTATAAATGACATAAGCTACATCAGTAGCTTCTGCTACTGGCTCCAAGTTGGAACTATCTTCGCTGTAAGCCTCTGAATCATCTAGTAAAATGCACGTTCCCTCGAAATCTGCTCGCTGTTGTAAATGACTTTGCAATACAAATATCTTTGCTCCTGAATCTTCTAGCATGTAGCGAATACGATCATTCGGATATTCTGGATCAATCGGTACATAGGCTCCCCCTGCTTTTAAAATCCCGAAAATTCCGATGATCATTTCTAAAGAGCGTTCAACCATAAGCCCTACTAATTGTCCTGTAGTGACCCCTTTGTTTCTTAGGGTTCTTGCTAATTGATTAGCCCTTTCATTTAGCTCTTTGTAGGTTAGTTGCTTATCATCTAAGACAATTGCCACCTGATCTGGTGTACGCTCTACCTGTTCCTCAAACAACTGTTGAATCGTTTTCTCTCTAGGATATGTGGTGGTCGTATTATTGAACGTAAGTAGAAGCTGTTCTTGTTCATCTTCTGATAAGAGATCAACTAGTTCTAATGAAAGGTCAAGATCAAATAACACAATGGATAAAATATGAGATAAGTGCCTTCCAACTTGGGTAATCAGTTCATGATCATAACGATTTACGTTATAAATCGTATTTAATTGAAGAGAGCCATTTTCCAAATCGAATTGAAAATGGATGTCAAAAGCAGCGTGTTCCTCGAAATCTAGTGGATGAATCTCTTTTAATGACACGATGGTATTAATAATAGGGACACGATTTGAATCGTAATGAACATTCAGGTTATCTATAAAATTCCAAAAGGGAAGACTCTGATGTTTCATCGCTTCACTGATGGATGATTTCATTTGGTTTAATAAAGATTTGAAAGTATTCTTGCTATGTACTTCATTTTTCAAAAATAATAGCTGATTAGAAAGCGGTTGGGCATCATTTGAAGTTCGAATTCCTGGTACGCCCACAATGATCGTTTCTTGGCTAGTATATTTAGACAACAAGGTTTCTATACCAGCTAACAAGACCATGAAGATGGCTAACTGCGATCCGCCTGCTATGGAACTAATTCTTTGGAAAATCTGAGGTGGTAATGTACTGTAAATGCTATGGTAGCTGTCAGTATTTCTACTAGTAGTGGACGTTCTGTTATACGGGAGAATTACGATTTGATCATCGGTATCGAACTTGCTACTCCAAAAAGCCTTTTCTTTTTCAAATAGAGCTTTCAATTGCATCACTCCAACTTTTTATTCACATATGAACGTAAACAATCGCGAGGTGTCATACTACTACATCCACACCCCTTCTCGAATTCGCAAAAAATGAATGAGTGCAAAAAAATGAAGGGTGAGCGTGTGCTATAGAACTCGCCTATAGCACATGCTCGTAAAAATATTCTTTTTTCCTTAGAAATCAAACGAAATGGATTCTACTAGGTCATGATTACTAGCTGAATTCTCTACTAAATCGAATTCCCCTAGCTTTTTGTCTGGAGTGCTAATAACCTCTGATAGTATCCGCACGAAATCATTTGCTAACTGTTCAATCATGTTTTTATTGAAAAGTTTTGTGCAATATTCGAATGCTCCTCTGATCTCTCCCTCTTCTGTGCTCATTGACAATGTTAAGTCAAATTTAGCTACAGTATGGTCCTGCACATAAGGAGTAACGGATAACGATCCAATGGTTGCCTCCTGATTCTCTGTATTTTGCATGACAAACATTGTGTCAAAGAGTGGATTTCTGCTTGCATCCCGCTTCACATTCAGTTTTTCCACCAGTTCCTCTAAAGGATACTCTTGGTTCTCAAATGCTTGTAACGTACGCTCTTTCACTTCTTCTAGGTATCCGTGGAATGTCTTATCCTTCTGCGGATAGTTACGGATTGCGAGCGTGTTAACAAACATACCGATAAGTGGTTCCAATTCCGCCGAGAGTCTTCCAGCTACAGGGGTACCAACAATGATATCCTCTTGTCCGCTGTACTTAGAAAGCAAGATCGTGTAGGTAGCCATGAGAAGCATGTATAATGTGCTTCCGCTATTTTCAGCCAATTGGTTTACTTGGTCTGCCAAAGCACGGTCAATTACAAATTCATACTCGGCACCTTCAAAACTACGTACCGCAGGTCTCGGATAAGCAATCATTAAATCCAAGACAGGTAATGGACCAAAGAACTCACCAAACCAATAGTTCTCTTGTTGTTCATAGAGTTCGCTCTTGGCTCGTTGCTGCTGCCAAACCGCATAATCCTTGTACTGAAGTCGCAATGGGGACAATTCCTTGCCTTCATACAGTTCGGTTACTTCTTGCATTAGGATATTCATCGAAACACCATCAGAAATGATATGGTGCATGTCATAGAGCAAGATATGGCGATCTGGCTCTATTTCGATAAGGCCAACTCTAATCAACGGTGCGTGTTGAAGATCAAATTTCCGCACAAAACCGTTAATGTGTGCATCCACTTCTTCTTCTCTCGCTTGGATTTTCTCTACTGTAAACTCAACGTCTTTAGATATCCGTTGAACTACCTCTCCATCTACCATTTCAAAGCCTGTGCGTAATGTCTCATGACGATCAATCAATTGACGGAATGCTGTCTCTAGCTTCATCCAATCCAACTGACCTTCTATTGTCATTACACCCGGCATATTATAGCTAAGCTCTCCACCTTCAACGTGACTCAAAATATAGAGACGTTTTTGGGCGGAAGACACTGGATAGTAGTCTTTTTCTTCTGCAAGAGGAATGGATATATAAGCGTGTTTCTCTGTATTGGCAATTCGATCAGCCATCTGCTCAATCGTCGGAATTTGGAATACATCTCTGAGTGTAATGCTTGTGTCTAATGCCTGATGTATTTTGGCAACTAGGGTCGTAGCACGTAATGAATGTCCTCCGATCTCGAAGAAATTCTCCGTGATACCTACTTGGGATAGTCCTAGTACTTCCTGCCAAATTTGGGCTAGCTTCTCTTCCACCTGGGTCCTAGGCGCAACGTATTCTCTTCCAGTCTTCAGACTTTCCTCTGGTGTTGGTAACGCTTTTCGATCTAGTTTACCGTTTGCGGTTAGTGGCATCCGCTCCAATTGAACGAAATAAGCTGGAATCATGTAGTCAGGCAACTGTTGCGATAATGCTCTTCTTAGCTCGCTTACGGTCAGCTCACTATCTGCCACAAAGTAGGAGCATAGGTATTTTTCGCCACTTTGGTCTTCATGTGCTATCACGATCGCCTCTTGCACAGATTCGATGTTTAGAAGCTGAGTTTCCACTTCTCCAAGTTCGATACGATAGCCACGAATTTTTACTTGATGATCAATTCGGCCTAAATACTCAATATTGCCATCTGCAAGCCATCTCGCTAGATCCCCGGTCTTATACATGCGCTCACCAGGTACAAAAGGATTAGAAACAAATCGATCATTCGTCAACTCAGGACGGTTTAAGTAGCCTCGGGCTAATCCCTCACCAGCAATATACAATTCTCCCTTAACTCCTACAGGTTGCAGACGCAAATGTTCATCTAGAATGTAAGCTGATAAGGTTGGTATTGTTTTACCGATATTACTTTTCGCTTGAGAGATTTCTGCTTCTGTAATTTCCTTGTACGTGACATGTACTGTGGTTTCTGTTATTCCATACATGTTGATTAGCTTGATTTGTGGGTACTTTGCCTTCCAATCTTTCAATAAGGCTGGACTTAACGCTTCTCCACCGAAAATCACATTTCGTATGGCCAACTCTTTTCTATTATCATTCGCTTCTTCCTGAAGCAATTGATAGAAATAAGTTGGTGTTTGATTTAATATCGTCACTTGCTGATCCTGAAGCAGCTGAAGGAATTGCTTCGGACTCTTGGCTGTTAACGGAGGCACAATAACCAATTTCCCACCGTATAAAAGTGCTCCGTACATTTCCCACACGGAGAAATCAAAGCAGAACGAATGGAATAACGTCCATGTATCAGAATTAGTAAAATCAAACAAGTTTTTGCTGTTAAATAACAGACGAACCACGTTCTTATGTTCGATCAAGGTGCCTTTTGGCTTACCTGTTGTCCCTGACGTATAGATCACGTATGCTAGATGCCTTGGTCCAGATCGCAGTTCCAAATTAGAATGATCTGTCTGATAGGATTGTTCGTCATCTAGTAATATAACTTTATTATCAAAAGCTACGCGTCCTAGTAAATGTGACTGCAACAATAACAGATTCACATTTGAATCCTCCAGCATATAGGCAATCCGTTCTTCTGGATACTCCGGATCAATCGGTACATAGGCTCCCCCTGCTTTTAAGATAGCAAGCATTCCCACAACCATATCCAAAGATCGTTCAGCCATAATACCTACTAACCCATCTGCTTGAACACCTTGAGCTACTAATGATCTTGCAAGTCGGTTTGCCTTCTCGTTTAGTTCACGATAAGAAAGCTGTTCCCCCTCGTATACAACCGCGATATGATCTGGCACAAGTGCTACCTGCTCTTCAAATAGCTGATGAATTGCCTTCTCGCGTGGATAATCAGCCTGTGAATCATTAAATGTCTCAAGAATTGTAGTTTTTTCATTCGACGTAATCATCTCAATGGAGGAAAGCTGTTCCTCTGGATTTCCAAGAACAGAATCGATCACTTGCATGAAATGTTCGACCAGTCGTTCTATTGTTTCGCGCTTGTACAGGGAGCTTGCAAAATCAAAGCTGCAAACGATGCTGTCTTCAAGCTCTTCTGCATTTAAAGTCAAATCAAACTTAGCTACTACTGGTTGTTCCCCGTAAGGTTTTAGTTGCAAGCCTTCTATGAACAGATCTCCTTGCTCCGTGTTTTGCAACACAAACATTGTGTCAAACAGCGGGTTACGGCTTAAATCCCGTTTCACATCGAGCTTCTCAACTAGTTCTTCAAATGGATAATCCTGATTTTCAAAAGCTTGTAACGAACTGTCTTTGACCTCTTGCAAGTAAGCCAAGAAGGACTTATCAGCTTCTGGGTAATTACGAATGGCTAATGTGTTGACGAACATTCCGATGATAGACTCAAGATCAGCGTGCGGCCTTGCTGCAATCGGCGTACCTACAATAATATCTTCCTGGCCGCTTTGTTTAGAAAGCAGTGTTGTATAAACGGCAAGCAACACCATATACAAGGTAGACTCATTGTCGGCTGCTAGTTTTTTCAAACCTTCGCTTCTCTGTTTGTTAATTACGAATTCGACGGCTTCTCCCTCAAAGCTTCTGGATGCAGGTCGTTGATAATCAATTGGCATGTCTAAAACAGGGATTTCACCCGCAAAGACATCCATCCAATATGCTTCCTGCTTGCTCATCCACTCGCTGTGAATACCTGCTTGCTGCCAAGCTGCATAATCCTTGTATTGGATTCGTAGTGGCGATAGCTCTTCTCCCCGATACAGCTGGACAAATTCTTGCATCAGAACGCCCATGGAAACGCCGTCAGAGATAATATGATGCATATCAAATAGCAAGATATATTGATTCACATCGACTGCAAGTAAGCCCACCCGCAATAATGGAGCCTGCTTGAGATCAAACGAACGTACGAACCCTTCAATAATCGGTTCTGCTTCTTCAAGACTGGTTTCCCAATACTCCAGCTTAAATGACACTCCATCGTGTACTCGTTGCATAGGTTCCCCATTGACGAGTTCAAAGCCTGTACGTAATGACTCATGTCGCTGCGTCAATCTTTGGAACGCCGCTTCTACACGTTCCTTATCTAACGAGCCCTCTACCATCATAATGCCTGGCATATTGTAACTAAGCTCTCCGCCTTCAAGATGGCTCAGAATGTACAGTCTCTTTTGAGCGGAAGAAACCAAGTAGTACTCTCTTTCCTCTATAACAGGAATCGAGGCGTATGTGATTTGCTCCATGCTAGCTATCAGTTGAGCCAGCTGTTCAATCGTCGGATATTTGAAAATGTCCCTTAGTGGTACAGCAACATCCATCTCTTTGTGAATCTTGGCAACTAAAGTGGTTGCACGTAACGAATGTCCTCCCACATCAAAGAAATTCTCTTTCACTCCAACGGTTGAGAGACCAAGCACTTCTTGCCAAATCGATGCCAATGTTGCTTCCACTGCTGTTCGAGGTGCGACATACTCGGTTCCGGTTTGAATGCTTTCTTCAGGCTCAGGCAACGCTTTTCGATCAATTTTTCCATTTGGAGTCAGAGGCATTTGCTCCAATTGTACAAAGTAAGATGGAACCATGAATTCAGGCAGGACCTGGCTCAATGCTTTTTTAAGTTCACTTACCTTCAGCTGATCTTCAGAAACAAAGTAGGCGCACAGCTGATTTTGTCCAGCCTCTCCCTCTTTTACAATGACGATGGCTTCCTGAATCGGTGCTACGTTCATTATCTGTGCTTCTACCTCACCAAGCTCAATCCGATAACCGCGGATTTTCACCTGATGATCCATACGACCTACATATTCGATCTTGCCATTAGGTAGCCATCTAGCCAAGTCACCTGTTCTATACATCCGTTCACCGGCTACAAACGGATTATCTACGAACTTCTCCGCTGTAAGGTCTGGAAGATGCAAGTATCCTCTAGCTAAACCACTTCCCGCAATGCATAGCTCTCCTGCTACCCCAATTGGCTGAAGCTGATTGTGAGCACCGACGATATAGACCTGTTTATTTGCTATCGGGCATCCGATAGAAAGCTCCTGCTCTGCATTCGTAATCGATAGAGAAGTAGTGACTACACTGCTTTCTGTTGGACCGTATTCATTGCAGATCTCAATGTGTGGATTCATTTCCATCACTCTGTTAACTAGCGCCGAAACGATCTTTTCTCCCCCAACTACGATATTTTTTACAGACTTCAGATCTTTTGGACTCATCGTATCCACAATACTCCATAAGAAACTAGGTGAGCTTTGCAGATGAGTAATACTTTGCTCTGTAATAGCATTTTTAATAGCTACAGGGTCCTTGCTTTCTCCATCCGGTAACAAATACACCGTTGAGCCAGATATTAATGGACCAAATAAGTGTGTAAGGAATGGATCGAAAACAAATGGAGTAACCATCAGCACGCGGTCGTTTCGCGTAAACCCATATGCATTTGCTTTCCAATGAATCGTATTAGCAATACTTGTGTGTTCGACCATAACACCTTTAGGCTTGCCAGTTGTTCCTGAGGTATAGATGACATAGGCCAAGTCGTTTTGTCCATGGATTGGCTCCAAATTAGAGCTCTCTTCCTGATAACTCGCAGAATCATCTAGAAGCACAAGCCTATCAGTAGCAAAGAAGGAAAGATACTCTTGCAAATGTTGTTGCGTAACTACCAACTTCGCACCTGCATCCTCTAGCATGTAGCGGATCCGGTCCTCTGGGTATTCTGGGTCAATCGGTACATATGCACCGCCAGCCTTCAAGATTCCTAGCATGCCGACGATCATTTCTGTAGAGCGTTCAGCCATAATGGCCACCAATTGATCAGCATGTACACCTTTCATTCGCAATGTTCTCGCTAGTTGATTTGCCCGTTCATTTAATTCAAGATAGGTTATTTGCTTATCTTGATATACAATCGCCAATTGAGCTGGTGTGAGTTTTGCTTGCTGCTCAAACAATTGATGAATCATGTACTCCTGTGGATAAGCAACTGCTGTATGGTTGAATTCCTCAACGATCTGCTCTTTTTCTTGATGCGTTACTAATTCCACCGTGTTTACAGCAATGGCTGGGTTATTAATCACCTGCTGCATAACATGAACAAAATGCCCCAGAATCCTCTCAACACCCGCTTGATCATACATAGCGGCATTGTACTCAACGTGAATTCTAATCTCTTCACCAGGAATGACAATGAGATTAAAGTCATAGTTGGTTTGTTCTACCATCTTGACGTTCGTAACCTCAAATGCCGTTTCGTCATCTTTTCCTACCTGCTCCATCTGCTCTTCAACAGGATAGTTTTCAAACACCATGATATGGTTAATCAAATCCTGTTTTTGTTCTGTCAGAGCCTGAATCTCGTATAGTGGATGTGTGTCATATGCATGAGATGCTAAGGCTTTTTCTTGATTTTGCTTTAATAGCTCAGAGAAAGAAATGGTTCCCTCACAATGGATACGTACAGGAATTGTATTGATAAACAAACCGATCATGTTCTCAACGTCTCGAATGTCCGCTGGTCTACCAGAAACTACACTTCCAAAGACCACATCATCAGTTCCATTGTACTTTTGAAGCATCATGCCCCAAACGGTCTGCATTAATGTATTGATTGTCACCTGATGTTGTCTTGCTAGTGTGTTCATTTGTGCCGTCAGTTCTTTATTTACATCGCAGAAGCTCGTCCTAAATATTTGCTCAGCTTCTTTGACTGGCGACTTCGCTTTTGGAACCATCGTTTGTTGATCGTAACCTGCCAAATAAGTGCTCCAGTAGCTAGAAGCTTCCCTACTGTCTTGGCGTTCCAGCCATTCAATATAGGCACTATATGGCGAGACTTCAGCCAATTGTGGTGCTCTATGTTGCAGAATGGCAAAGTAGCATTCAAACACTTCTGATGCAACTAAAGATAAGCACCAGCCATCCATTAAAATATGGTGGGAACTCCAGATAATTTTGTAATCTTCTTTTCCTATCCGAAGAACAGAAACACGCATCAATGCATCTTGACTTAAGTCAAACCCTGTTTCCCTGTCTTTCTTGATAAAGGAATTGACGTAAGCATTTCGCTCTTCCACATGCATCGCCATCAAATCTTCATAGTGAAGAGAGCTATCTTTTTCTCGATAGACGACTTGTAGCGGCTGTTCTTTCCATCCATTGTAGAAATTCGTTCTAAATATTTCATGTCTTTGGAACAGCATACGTAAGCTAGTTTCAAAGATCTCTGCATGGAAGTTTCCACTGATGTCAAACGTCGTTTGTTCAAAATAAGCACCAGACTGCGGGTCCATTAAGCTATGGAACCACATTCCCTTTTGCATAGGTGTCATTGCATAAATATTTTCAACTTCGCCTACACGGCTGGTCTGTTCGACGATCTGTTCAAGTTCCCCAACAGTCAGTCCACGTAACAAGACATCACTTGGTGTTAATTCAGGACGTTCCTTGGCTACGCAGTGTGTTACTACTTCACGGAGACTTGCTTGTAGCAATTCAGCTAGCTGCTCCATCGTTTCCCTCTGGTACTCTTTGCCACTGTAATTCATTTCAATTGTTAAAGCACCTTCGGAGATCAAACCATTCATGTCAAGTGTAAACGGCATAGATGCATTTGGACTGGTCTCTGCCCCACTCGCATATGGAGATAGCTGAATATCATTGTTTTGCAAGTCTTGGTCAAACTGCCCTAGATAGTTAAAGCTGATCTCTGGCTCTATAAAAGATATACTCTCGTTTCGCTCAGACAAATATCTATGAATACCATAACCGATTCCCTTTTGAGGAATGTGGCGAAGTCCTTCTTTAACACTCTTGATTTGCTGGGAAACATGTTTTCCTTCATGTATCTCGAGAACTACTGGATATTGACTTGTAAACCAGCCTACCGTTCGGGTGATATCCATGTCTGAAATGATAGACTCCCGACCATGACCTTCCAGGTTCACATGGATTTGTTCGATTCCAGTCCAAGAATGTATAGCCATGCCAAGTGCTGTGAGCAACAAATCGTTTACTTCTGTCTTGTAAGCACGATTAGCTTGTTTCAGCAGTTGCTCGGTTTCCTCTGCCGTCCAATGCACCATAATAGACTGGCTGTCTTTCATGATCGAAGTAGCTTGGACATTATCTTTTGGCAACGGAGTTTTCGGAATTTGTTCAAGCTGTTGCCAATACTCGCATTCCCGATCAATCGCATCTGAATTAGCATAAAGAGCCAATTGGTGAGCCCACATCTGGAATGAATCTGTTTTGTGCGGGAAGCAAATTTCCTCTCCGTTTTGCGCTTGCTCATATCCAGTCGCAATATCTTCGAATAGAATGCGCCATGAGACGCCATCTACTACTAAGTGGTGAAGAATGATCAACAAATGATCACCATTCGTGCAATGGAACAAACCAAGCTTCATAAGTGGTCCTTCGCTTATGTCAATGCTTCTTTGCATTTCACTTGCTTTTGCCTCAACCGCTTTCGCACCATCGGATACATCTCGGAAATCAACTACCTCTAAGCTGTACAGTTCGCCTTCCTCAATACCACGGTTCCTTGCTTTATATCCGTTTTCCGTTGGTGTATACACGGTCCGCACTACATCATGGTGCTCAGCAATCTTTTGCATCACCTTGCGAAGTGCTCCTTCATCAAAGCCTTGTTCTTTAAACAACATAACCGACTGGTTATAGTGATGTTGTTCTGTGTACGCTTGCTCAAAGAACCAACGCTGAATCGGTGTTAATTCCACTTCGCCTACCACTTCACCTTGATCCGCCATTCTCGTAATCGATTGAACACGTTTGCTCAATTCGGCAATGGTTGGATATTGGAACAAGTCCTTCATCTCCAACTTATAGCCTGCTTGGAACAAGCGTGATGAAACCTGGATAGATTTAATAGAGTCACCACCAAGATCAAAGAATTTATCCATGATCCCTATCGCATCCGTTCCTAGTACTGCTTGCCAGATAGACACAAGCGTCTTTTCAATCGATGTACGCGGAGCTACGTAATCTGCACCTGTTTGCACGCTTCCTTCTGGGGCAGGTAAAGCCTTGCGGTCAATTTTACCGTTTGGTGTAAGTGGCATTTCATCCAATTGAACAAAGTAGGTCGGAATCATGTACCCAGGCAATTCTTGAGATAATGTGCTTCGAAGTTCGCTTAAGGTCAGTGCCTTGGTCGCTACAAAATAAGCGCACAATTGTTTAACCCCAGCCTCATTTTCTTTAGCAACCACTATAGCCTCTTGCATGAATGGTGTCTGTAAGAGCTTGGTTTCGACTTCACCTAGTTCAATCCGATTACCACGAATTTTTACTTGGTGGTCAATCCGGCCAACATACTCAATGTTTCCATCCGACAACCATCTTGCCAAATCCCCGGTTCTGTACATTTTCTCTCCCGAAACAAACGGGTTATCCACGAATTTTTCTGCCGTCAGTTCTGGACGGTTTAAATATCCTCGCCCTACTCCGTTTCCGCCTATATACAGTTCACCTAGCACACCTATCGGCAAAATAGCATGGTTCTCATTTAAAACGTACATTTTTACGTTAGGCAACGGTTTACCAATAGGTAAGCTTATTGCGGGCACGGTAATTACTTGTTCAAAATAACTCGAATCAATGCATGCTTCCGTTACACCATAGCTATTTAAAATCCGCATTTGTGAACCAAATCTGCTCACCAGTTGAGCAAAGGCATCTGACGGACATTGATCTGACCCTACAATTAACGTTTTCAAAGAACGAATGTCCAAGCTGTTTTCATACACATACTCCATCAGTGGAATAACGATGGCTGGTGTAGATTCAAAAATTGTGATTCCATACTCTTTCATCAATCCATAAATACGAACAGGATCTAATCTGGACTGACTCGGGCAAATCACTAATTTTCCACCATGTAACAAAGCTCGAACATAATCCCCAGTAAATACGTCAAATGAAAAACTTGCCCATTGCAACAATCTGACAGAATCCTCTTCTAATCGGTATGCTTTGTTCCAAGCAGCAGCGATTGAAGTAACCTGCTTGTGCTCGATCATGACACCTTTAGGTTTACCTGTCGTTCCTGATGTATAGATGACATAAGCAAGATGGTCGGGAGTTGATGCTGTTTGTAGATTCGTTCCATCCTGATGATAGGTATCTGGATCATCTAGCATTACGAGTTTTCCAGTAAAGGATACTCGCTCTACTAAATGACTCTGCATGACCAAAAGTTTTGCCTCAGCATCCTCCAGCATATAACTGATACGCTCTTCTGGATATTCCGGATCAATTGGCACATACGCACCGCCAGCTTTGAGAATTCCCAGGATTCCAACCATCATTTCCACAGATCGATCAACCATAATACCGACTAACTGATCGGCTTGAACGCCTTCAGCTCTCAATGTTCGGGCTAATTGATTCGCTCGCTCGTTGAGTTCGCGATAGGTTACTTGATCGCCCTCATGTACAACTGCTACTTGATCTGGAGTACGTTCCACTTGCTCTTCAAATAAGAGATGGATCGTTTTCTCACGTGCATAATCAATATTTGTAGCATTAAATGCCTCTAAAATTGTCCCTTTTTCTATCGAAGTAATCATTTCTAGAGACTCTAGCGTAGCTTGTGGATTCTGGACAATAGCAGAAATAATTTGTTTGAAATGCCCCGCGATACGCTCCACAGTTTCTCTCTTGAACAGAGACGTAGCGTATTCCAAAGTGCATACGATGCCTTCTTCTCTCTCAATTGCTTCTAGTGTTAAATCGAATTTAGCCACAGTATTTTCACTTGGATAAGGCTGAACACGTAAACCTTCCATCTCTAGCGCGCCTTGCTCCAAATTGATAAATTCAAACATTGTGTCAAACAGAGGATTTCGACTTAAATCTCGGCTTACTTTCAGCTTTTCTACCAATTCTTCAAACGGATAATCCTGATTCTCATATGCTTTGAGAGCACTTACCTTCACTTCTTGCAGATATTCATAGAAGAATTTGTCTTTAGACGGATAGTTGCGAAGTGCTAAGGTATTCAGGAATACACCAATCATATCCTCAAGATCAGCATGTGGTCTTCCAGCAATCGGAGTTCCAACGATTACATCCTCTTGGCCAGTATATTTATGCAAGAGCGTTGTATAGGCTGCAAGCATAACCATGTGCAAGGTAGAACCAGTTTGGGCTGCAAGTTTCTTTAGGCCTTCTCTGTCATTTTCCTCTATTACAAATTCAATGGTTTCACCAGCAAAGCTTTGTAAAGCTGGTCGAACATAATCAGTAGGCAGATCTAGTACAGGAATTTCTCCGCGGAATGCATCCAGCCAATATGCTTCCTGCTGTTTCATTTGCTCACTGTTAACTCCCGCTTGTTGCCATGCAGCATAATCCTTGTATTGGATGCGAAGCGGTGATAGCTCTTCTTTAGCATATAGTCGGGCAAATTCTTGAATTAGAATGCCCATGGAAACTCCATCAGAAATGATATGGTGCATATCAAATAGTAAGAGATGGCGATTAGGTTCTGTTTCAATCAGACCAACACGTAGCAATGGTGCTTTTTGCAAGTCAAATTCGCGAATAAATCCACGTACAAGTTCTTCCGCTTCTTCAAGACTTGCTTGCACATACGATATGGTGAAGTCAACACTCTGATGAACTCGTTGTACCGGTTCTCCATTGACCATTTCAAAGCTGGTTCGTAAAGTATCGTGACGTTCGATCAGTTTTTGGAAGGCTTCCTCCACCCGCTGTCGATCCAACGAGCCTTCGATCATCACAATGTCTGGCATATTGTAGCTAATTTCGCCACCTGTGAACTGACTTAAAATGTATAAGCGTTTCTGGGCAGAGGATACAGGATAGAAATCCCTTTCCTCAATAACTGGAATCGAGGTATACGTACTTTGTTCCATTCCTTCTATTACTTTGGCCATTTGCTCTATAGTCGGGTATTGGAATGCATCCCGAAGAGGAAGATTTTTATTTATTTCTTTATAAATCTTCGCTACCAAGTTCGTTGCTCGTAAGGAATGCCCTCCGATTTCAAAGAAGTTATCTCTTATGCCGATCGTTTCTAATCCTAGTACCTCTTGCCAAATTTGCACCAGCTTTGCTTCCATCCATGTACGAGGTGCCACGTATTCTGATCCAGTGAGTATGCCGCCTTCTGGGGCAGGAAGTGCCTTTCGATCAATCTTGCCATTTGGTGTAAGTGGCATTTGTTCCAGTTGAACGAAATAAGACGGAACCATATAGCTTGGTAGTCCCTGAGACAATTGAGCTTTTAGATCATGGACAGTCAGTTGTTGCTCAGCTACGAAATAAGCGCATAACTGCTGCTGCCCCTCTTGATCTCCACGTGCGATTACCACTGCCTCCTGCACCGAGCCTACTTGTAATAGCTGTGTCTCTACTTCACCAAGCTCGATTCGATGGCCTCTAATTTTTACCTGATGGTCAATCCGCCCTAGATACTCGATCGTCCCATCTGGAAGCCATTTGGCCAAATCTCCTGTTTTATAAATTCTCTCTCCTGGTACAAGTGGGTTCTCAACAAACATTTCTTCCGTAAGCTCAGGACGATTCCAGTAACCTCTTGCCAGTCCTTCACCAGCGATGCACAGCTCCCCTGCAACCCCGATTGGTTGAGCTTGACCCTCAGCACTTAACAGATAGAAGCGGGTATTTACAAGCGGCTTACCGATTGTTATTTGTTCTTCACCTGTCACATCTGCGACTGACGACCATACAGTGGTTTCCGTTGGTCCATACATATTGTATAGACGGGCTGATGTATTCTTACGCAACATCTCCAGCAAGGAAGCAGGTAGTGCTTCTCCCCCTAGCATGATTACATGTAGCTGTTGTAAGCACTCGAGATGGTTAGACGATAGCAGCATCTGCATACGAGATGGTGTCATTTGAATCATATCGATTTGTTGTTCTACGATCACATCACTCAATGCTTGTGGATCTGTTTGTTGATCCTCACTAGCCAGAACGACTCTTACCCCTTTACTTAATGTCAGGAACGTTTCTAATACGAAGATATCAAACGAGATAGTGGTAACAGACAATAGGGACTTTCCTTGGACAAAATCAATTCGATCTGTGATACCTTGGATCAAGTTCACGACCGACTGATGCTGAAGCATAACCCCTTTTGGTTTACCTGTCGACCCAGACGTATAGATGACATAAGCCAAATCATTAGAACTGCCCAGCACATCTAGATTTGATCTGTCTTGATGATAGGAAGCTTCCTCGTCTAAGGAAATACGTCTTTCAACAAAAGCTAAGCGATCATGCAATTGGTTTTGCATAACGACCAGATTGGCCCCAGCATCCTCTAGCATGTAACGGATACGTTCTTCTGGATATTCTGGATCAATCGGTACGTAAGCACCTCCAGCTTTCAAGATACCTAATAAACCGACCATCATTTCTAAAGAACGCTCCACCATAATACCGACTAGTTGATCTGGTTGTACACCTTCAGCACGTAGTGTTCGAGCCAATTGGTTAGCTCGTTCATTTAGTTCCCGGAACGTTAGCTGTTGTCCTTCGTAAACCACCGCTACCTGCTCTGGTGTACGTGCCACCTGATCTTCAAATAACTGGTGGATCGTTTGTTCACGTGGATATTCTGCTGCTGTATCATTCAATGTTTCGAGAATGAATGCCTTCTCATTCGCTGTTATCATCTCAAGAGTAGCTAGCTTCTCACGTGGATCACTTATAATACCATCGATCACCTGTAGGAAATGCTCTGCCATCCGTTCTATGGTTTCACGTTTGTATAGTGAGGTAGCATATTCCATTCCGCATCTGATGCCTTCTGCTTCTTCCATTGCATTTAACGTTAAATCAAACTTGGCAACACCATGCTCATCTGCATAAGGAGTAAATTTTAATCCTTCAATAGCAAGTTCCTCATTCTCCACGTTTTGCATGATAAACATTGTGTCAAACAGTGGATTTCGACTGAAGTCACGCGCTACTTGCAATTTTTCAACCAGTTCCTCAAACGGATACTCCTGATTCTCAAATGCTTTTAACGCATGTTCTTTGACTTCCTGCACAAAGTCATAGAAGGATTTCTCTCCTGCCGGCTGCGTCCGGATCGCTAGTGTATTAACAAACATACCAATCAGGTTTTCTAAATCAGCATGAGGTCTACCTGCAATTGGCGTTCCAATGATGACATCCTCTTGTCCACTATATTTGTGAAGCATAGCTGAATAGCTAGCCAGTAAGACCATAAATAAAGTGGAACCGGTCTGAGCTGCGATTTGTTTTAATCCCTTACTTCGTTGTTCATCAATAAAGAATTCAAATGTGTCTCCTTGATACGTTTGTACGGCAGGTCTGACAAAGTCAGTTGGCATATCCAAAACTGGAATTTCTCCATGGAAAACATCTAGCCAATATTTTTCTTGTTTCTCCATTTGTTTACTTTGTACTTCCTCTTGTTGCCAAACTGCATAATCCTTGTATTGAATTCGAAGTGGTGGCAGCTCCTCACCTTTGTATAATTGAACGAACTCCTGTATCAAAATGCTTGATGATGCACCATCAGAAACGATGTGGTGAATATCAAACAGGAGGAGATGTCGATTTATACCAAGCTCGATGAGTCCTACTCTCAGAAGTGGCACTTTTTCCAAATCAAATGCACGTACAAAGGCGCGAATGAGATTTTCCGCTTCTGCTTCTGTTGCCTGTGCATACTCTACTTCAAACTCCACATCCTGATACACTCGCTGGATTGGCATTCCATTTATCATTTCAAATCCAGTTCGCAGTGCTTCATGACGTTCAATCAATTTTCTGAAGGCTTCCTCTAAAAATGTTCGATTAAGCGGGCCCTCTACCAAAAGGACACTCGGCATATTGTAGTTGAGCTCTCCACCCTCCATCTGCCCTAAGATATACAATCGTTTTTGGGCGGATGAGACAGGATAGAAATCTCTTGGCTCAGCAATAGGCACAGAAGCATACGTAGCTTCAGATTCCATGTCTGTTATTCCTGCTGCCATTTGCTCAATCGTTGGAGAACTAAATACGTCCCGTAACGCTACGTTTACCCCCAACTCTTTGTGTATTTTGGCCACTAACGTTGTAGCACGTAACGAGTGACCTCCAACCTCAAAGAAGTTGTCCTTTATTCCAATGTTTGAGATCCCCAGTACCTCTTCCCAAATTTGCGCTAAGGAAGCTTCTAATGCAGTACGTGGTGCTACATGCTCTACCCCTGTTTGCAGGCTACCCTCTGGAGCAGGCAATGCTTTTCGATCAATTTTTCCGTTTGGTGTTAGAGGCAGCTCCTCAAGCTGTACAAAGTAAGACGGGATCATATATCCAGGCAGTTCTTGTACCAATGTTGCTCTGAGGTCGCTTACAGTAAGATGCTTGTCAGCTACAAAATAGGCGCATAACTGCTTTTGTCCACCAGAATCTTCTTGGGCTATAACCACAACTTCTTCAATCGAATGTACTTTCAACAGCTGTGCTTCTATTTCACCTAGCTCAATTCGGTTTCCACGAATCTTTACTTGATCGTCGATCCGACCTACATATTCGATGTTTCCATCTGTTAACCATCTGACCAAGTCACCTGTTCTGTACATTCTTTCGTTGTCGTCAAATGGACTATCTACAAATTTCTCAGATGTCAATTCAGGACGGTTCAGATAACCACGCCCCACACCTATTCCAGAAATATACAGCTCACCTGGAATGCCTACAGGCTGGATAGCACGATTCTCATCTAAAATGTACATTTTTACGTTAGGCAATGGCTTTCCTATCGGTAGATTCAACGACAAGAGAGAATTTGTCTGCTCATAAAAGCTTGAATCAATGCACGCTTCTGTTACACCATAGCTGTTAAGAATACGCATATGGTCACCAAATCTACTTAGTAACTGAGCAAAAGCTTCTACAGGGCATTGGTCTGAACCCACAATCAGCGTTTTCAAGGTGTGGATATCTAGCTTGTTCTCATAGACGTAATCCATAAGTGGAATTGCTATAGCTGGTGTTGATTCAAAAATGGTAACCTGATGTCTACTAATTAGCTCATAAATGCTAGCAGGGTCTAATCTAGCATGACTCGGACAAATCACTAATTCCCCACCATTCAAGAGAGCACGTACATAATCTCCCGTGAATACGTCAAAGGCGAAACTAGCCCATTGCAAGACTTTTGGATTTTGTTCATGTAACCCATAGGCTAATTTCCAAGCGTTGGACATGGCAGTCAATTGCTTGTGCTCAATCATTACCCCTTTTGGTTTGCCTGTTGTTCCAGACGTATAGATGACATAAGCTAAGTGATTTGGATCTTGTATCGGTTCCAGATTTGAAGCATTTTCACTATAGGCCTCTGAGTCATCAAGCATCACCATACTTCCCGTAAAGGAAACACGATCTTGTAAGTGACTCTGCGTAACTAATAGGTTTGCTCTCGCATCCTCTAGCATGTAGCTGATACGTTCTTCAGGATACTCAGGATCGATCGGTACATAAGCAGCACCGGCCTTTAGAATTCCTAAAATCCCAACCATCATCTCAGCAGAACGCTCAACCATGATCCCTATCAGTTGATCCGCTTGTATTCCCTTACTTCTCAAGGTTCTTGCTAACTGATTTGCTCGCTCATTCAGTTCACGATAAGTCAGCTGCTCACCTTCGCATACAATTGCTACTTGATTTGGTGTACGTTCCACCTGACTCTCAAACAATTGCTGGACAGTCTTCTCTTCTTGATAATCAGCTACAATATTGTGAGATCCATGTAAGATTTGTGCTTTTTCTTCAGCTGTTACCAGTTCCAGTTGATTTATAGGTACATATGGATCCTTGACCACTTGCTGTAGCATATGAACAAAATGCTCTAGAATCCTGTCAATTCCTGTTTGGTCAAACACGGTCGCATTGTACTCAATATGAACTCTAATCTCTTCCCCAGGCAAAACATTTAGATTAAAGTCATAGTTTGTCTGTTCTACAATCGAAACGTTAGCAATCTTAAAGGCATCTGGATCATTACCACCAACTTGCTCCATTTGCTGTTCCATCGGATAGTTCTCAAACACCATAATATGATTAATCAGATCCTGTTTTTGTTCAGACAAGGCTTGGATTTCATAAAGTGGATACGTGTCATACGCATGGGATGCTAATGCATGCTCTTGACTTCGTTTCATCACTTCAGTAAAAGTATCACCCGCCTCCGAACGAACACGGATCGGAATGGTATTAATGAACAGACCAATCATACTCTCAACATCTGGAATATCAGCCGGTCTTCCTGAAACCACGCTTCCGAATACAGCATCTTGACTACCGTTGTACTTCTGAAGCATCAACCCCCACACAGTCTGCATTAACGTATAGATTGTCACCTGATGTTGTCTTGTTAGCCCATTCATCTGCGCAGTCAGTTCTTGACCCAAATCGCAGAAACGATGGTCGAATACAGGATTTTCTTTCCTTTGTACCTTCTCCTTAGGCACCGTCGTTTGTTGGTCATACCCAGCCAAATAACTGCTCCAATAGGTAGATGCTTCCTGCGTATCTTGGCGTTCTAACCATTCGATATAAGCACTATAAGGAGGTACCTCTGCCAATTTCGGTTCTCTATTTTGCAAAATGGCAAAGTAGCTTTCAAACACCTCTTGAGCAACCAGAGATAAGCACCAGCCATCCATTAGAATATGATGGGAACTCCAGATGACTCTGTATTCTTCTGTACCTGTTCGTAAAATGGACAACCGCAACAATGTATCCTGACTAAGGTCAAATCCAGTTTCTCTGTCCTTTTGGATAAAGTCTTGCATGTACAATTCGCGTTCAACTTCATCCATTCCCAGCAAGTCTTCATAATGAAGTGCATGGGTTCTATTTTGGTACACAACTTGAACCGGTTGGTCCTTCCAGCCATTGTAGAAGTTTGTTCTAAAAATCTCGTGGCGTTGGAACAGCATTTGTAAGCTCTGTCCAAAAACAGTAGCATCAAAGCGTCCAAGCACATCAAACGTCGTTTGTTCAAAATAAGCTCCTGATTGTGGATCCATGAGACTATGGAACCACATCCCCTTCTGCATTGGCGTCATTGCGTATATGTTTTCTATTTGACCAATGTGTCTGGTTTGAACTTCAATCTGTTCAAGCTCTTCTACTGTTAGACCTCGTAGTAAAACATCACTTGGCGTCAGTTCTGTACGTTCTTTCGATACGCAGTGCTCAATTACTTCACGTAAGCTTTCTTGTAAAAGCTTACTAAACTGCTCCATCGTTTCGCGATGATACTCTTTGCCACTGTAATGGATTGTCATTGACAAGGCACCATTAGAAATCACGCCATTCATATCCATGGCATATTGCATGGTCGCATTTGCACTCATGTCTGAGCCTTTTGAGTAAGGAGATAGCTCAATAGCGTTGTTTTGTAAGTCTTGATCAAACTGACCGAGATAATTAAAACTAATTTCAGGTTCAGCTGTGAATGTATGCTCCTGATGGCCGTCAGACAAATACCTTAGGATTCCGTAGCCTATTCCCTTTTGCGGGATTTGGCGGAGACCTTCTTTAACTGTTTTAATTAATGTAGTCAGCTGTTTGCCAGCGTTCATCTGTAGAAGGACAGGATACTGACTCGTAAACCATCCTACTGTTCGTGTGATATCGACATCCGAAAGAATAGCCTCTCTGCCATGTCCCTCCATGTTAACCAGCACTTGTTCCATTCCTGTCCAAGAATGAAGCGCTAAGCTTAAGGCTGCCAGCAATAAGTCATTTACTTCTGTGTTATATGCCCGGTTTGCTTGTTTTAACAGTTGCTCGGTTTCCTGCTCTGTCCAATGAACAGTGACAGATTCAACGTCCTTCATCAACGAAGTTACTTGTCTGTTATCTTTCGGTAATGGAGTGGCTTTTGTTTGGTCAATCTGCTGCCAATATTCTCGTTCCAGCTCGATTTTTTCACTGTTTGCGTATTGGGATAATTGCTCTGCCCATGTACGGAACGAATCTGTTTTATACGGGAAGCTAACGGCCTCTCCCTTACCTGCTTGTTCATAACCACTTGCAATATCCTCAAACAAAATTCTCCACGAAACCCCATCTACAACTAAATGATGGATCACGATAAGCAGATGATCTCCGTCCTCGCATCGGAATAGACCGAGCCTTAGAAGTGGTCCTTCACTCATGTTGATACTCGCCTGCAACTGATTTGCTTTCTCTTCTATCGCTTGAGCGCAGTTGGCGATGCCTTTGAAATCAAAAACTTCTAGGCTATAGGATTCTCCTTCACCTACTCCACGGTGCCATGCCTTATACTCACCTTCAGAAGCGCGAATTACCATCCGTAGCGCATCATGGTGTTCCGTAATTTTGTCCATTACCTTATGAAGAGCTGTTTCATTAAAGCCTTCTGTCCGGTATAACATCATTGCTTGGTTATAGTGATCTGGATCTGCATAGGATTGCTCAAAGAACCAACGTTGAATCGGTGTCAACAACGATTCCCCTAATACCTCTCCTTGATCAGCTATTCTTGTAACCGAATGAATATGCTTGCTTAACTCGGCTATAGTCGGATAGCGGAACAAATCTTTCATCTCCAGCTTAAAACCTGCCTGTAATAAGCGTGAAGAAACCTGAATAGATTTGATCGAGTCGCCGCCAAGATCAAAGAAATTATCCATGATCCCGATTGCTTTTGTACCCAAAACAGCTTCCCAAATGGAAACAAGCATTCGCTCTGCCGCTGTGCGAGGTCCCACGTATTCGATTTCGTTCTCTACATTTCCTTCTGGGATAGGCAACGCTTTACGGTCGATTTTCCCATTCGGTGTAAGCGGTAATTGCTCCATTTGCATGAAATACGAAGGAACCATGAAACTCGGTAGCACCTGTGACAATGCCCCTCTTAGCTCACTCGAAGATAGTTTTTGTTCTGCTACAAAGTAAGCGCACAAATACTTTCTTCCGGCTTGATCTTCTTGGGCAACGACTACATTTTCTTTTATCTTCGCAATTTTTAAGAGCTGTGTTTCTACTTCTCCTAACTCAATTCGGTTCCCGCGAATTTTTACTTGATGATCGATTCGACCCAAGTATTCAATATTGCCATTCGGTAGCCATCTTACCAAGTCACCTGTTCGATACATCCGTTCTCCTGAAACAAACGGATTCTCTACAAATTTCTCTGCTGTTAACTCTGGACGGTTCAAATATCCTCGTCCCACACCGCTTCCAGCTATATATAATTCTCCTGGTACCCCAATTGGCTGCATCACATTGTTTTCATGTAAAACATACATTTTTACGTTAGGTAACGGCTTACCAATCGGTATATTCATAACGAGAAGAGAGTCCGTCTGCTCAAAGAAACTAGAATCAATGCACGCTTCTGTTACCCCATAGCTGTTAAGAATACGCATGTGTGAGCCAAATCTAGTTATCAGGTTCGCAAACGCATCTGGTGGACATTGATCGGAACCAACAATTAGCGTTTTCAATGAAAGAACATCCAATTGGTTGTCATAAACATAATCCATGAGCGGTATAGCAATTGCTGGTGTCGATTCAAAAATAGAAACCTTATGTTCTCTGATTAGCTCATAAATACTTGCAGGTTCTAGTCTTGAATGACTTGGGCATATAATCAAGGTTCCGCCATGTAATAGTGAACGGACATAATCTCCCGTAAATACATCGAAGGAGAAGCTTGCCCACTGCAATACTTTTGGCCGCTCTTCATCTAACCCATAGGCTACTTTCCATGCATGAGCCATTGCTGTCAGCTGTTGATGCTCAATCATGACACCTTTTGGTTTACCTGTTGTTCCTGATGTATAAATCACATACGCTAAATGATTTGGAGCTTGGATTGGTTCTAGATTGGAATCATCGTTGCTATATGCTGCTGCATCATCAAGCATTACGATTCTTCCTGTAAAAGCTACACGCTCCTGTAAATGAGTTTGGGTCACGAGCAACTTGGCTCCTGCATCCTCCAGCATATAGCTAATGCGTTCCTCAGGATACTCAGGGTCAATCGGTACATAGGCGGCCCCGGCTTTTAAAATCCCTAGAATACCGACTATCATTTCTAATGAGCGCTCAACCATGATCCCTATCAATTGATCAGCATGTACTCCAGTAGCTCTTACTGTACGAGCCAGCTGATTTGCTTTTTCATTTAACTCACGGTATGTTAGCTGACTTCCTTCATAAACAACCGCTACCTGATCTGGGGCACTTTCTACCTGTGCCTCAAATAGCTGTTGAATTGTCAATGTTCGTGGATAAGGCATGTCAGTATCATTAAATACTTCAAGGATTTCTGTCTTTTCTCTTTCTGTTATTAGTTCCAGATCGTTTACAAGAATCTGTGGATTGTCCGCAATTTGCTCCAGAATGTGTACAAAATGGCCTAAAATCTGTTGAATGCTATCCTGATCATAGACAACTGCATTGTACTCTGAGCAAACATCCAAATTTTCTCCTGGAATGATAGATAGGTTGAAATCATAGTTGGTTTGCTCCATAATTTCGATATTTGCAATCTCAAAGCTTTCACCATCGCCATCACCCAACTGCTCAATTTGTTCCCCCATTGGATAATTTTCAAACACGACAATATGGTTAATCAAATCTTGTTTTTGTGCAGTTAGTCGTTGGATATCGTATAGCGGATAAGTATCAAATGCTTGAGACGCAAGAGCCTGCTCCTGTCCACGTATCATTACATCTGCAAAAGATTCCTCTTTTGCGCAACGAATACGGACGGGAACTGTGTTGATAAATAAACCAATAATATTTTCAATTCCAGGAATTTCGGTTGGCCTTCCAGAAACGACGCTTCCGAAAACAACATCTTGGCTATCATTATATTTTTGCAAGGTAACTCCCCACGCTGATTGTACCAACGTATTAATTGTCACCTGTGCTTGTTTTGCTACCTGATGTAAACGCTCGGTTAGCTCTTTGCCAAGCTGACGAGTAAGCTTCGAAGCAACATAACCCTCAGACTTGTGTAACGTCTTCCCTTTTGGTAACAAGGTTTGTTGATCATAACCGGTTAAATAGTTACTCCAGTAATCGGATGCCTCAGCATCGTCCTGATGTGCCAGCCACTCGATATAGTTACTATATGGTGTTACATCTCCAAGCTCAGGCTGCCTATTTCCTCGAATGGCAAAGTAGCTACCAAACACTTCTTTTGTCATGAGAGATAAGCACCAGCCATCCATCACGATATGATGGAAGCTCCAGATCAAGTGATACGCTTCTTCACCTGTACGTAAAATGGATATACGAATGAGTGAATCTTGGGCCAAATCAAACCCTTTTGCTCTATCTTCAACCGCGAAGGTAGTGAGATAAGCATCCTGTTTTTCCTTATCCATTTGGCGCAGGTCCTCATAATAAAGCTCACTGCGTTTATTTCGATAAGCTACTTGTACCGGTAGGTCTTTCCAGCCATCGTAGAAATTTGTTCTCAATGCAACATGCCTTTGTGTCAGGATATCTAAACTCTTTCCAAAAGCAACGACATCAAAGCTTCCTATCAAATCAAAGGTTGTTTGTTCAAAGTAAGCTCCGGACGATGGATTCATCAAACTGTGGAAATACATACCCTTTTGCATCGGTGTCAACGGGTAGACATTCTCAATCTCACCTATTTGCTGAGTATCCTCCACTAAACGTTCTAGTTCTTCAACAGTCAGACCTTTTAACAAGATATCACTTGGTGTCAATTCTGTACGTTCCTTAGCTACGCAGTGTCTAATTACCTCTTGCAAGCCGGAACGTAACAAATCAGCAACATGCTTAATCGTTTCCTGTTGATATTCCTTACCGTTATAGCCAATCGTAAGTTCCAATACTCCTCCGGAAATCAGACCATTCATATCCAGAGTATATCTACGTTCCTTATCTTGGCTAACAGCTGCTCCACTTGAATAAGGTGAGAATTGCATATCATTGCGCTGCAAATCCTGATCGAATTGTCCTAGGTAGTTAAAAGTGATCTCAGGCTCAACCTTAAATGTAATACCATCTTTGGGCTCAGAAAGGTATCTGAGAATCCCGTAGCCGATACCCTTTTGCGGGATTTGACGAAGTCCCTCTTTAACAGTCTTAATCTGCTGAGCGATATTCTTGTTCGTGCCCGTCTCCAACACAACTGGGAACTGGCTAGTGAACCAGCCCACTGTACGTGAAATATCAACATCTGGAAGGATAGATTCCCGACCATGACCTTCTAAATTGACTACTACTTGTTCCGTTCCTGTCCACGCATGAATAGCCATTCCAAGCGCTGTTAGTAACAGATCGTTAACTTCTGTATTGTAGGCGCGATTTGCCTGCTTTAAGAGCTGCTCTGTTTCTTGCTCTGTCCAACGTATAGTAACGATTTCCCCATCTCGTACTAATGACTCCTTCTGGATCTGATCTTTAGGCAATGGAATCATCTTCATCTGTTCGATTTGATTCCAATATGCTCGTTCAGCATCCATCGTCTGACCGTTGGCATAGTGAGACAACTGCTCAGCCCAAGTTTGGAATGAATCGGTTTTTTGAGGTAGACGAATTTCTTGTCCATTCAACGCTTGTTCGTAACCTGCCGCAATGTCCTCAAACAGAATTCGCCAAGAGACACCATCTACTGCTAAGTGGTGAATCACTATCAGCAAATGATCGCCATCGGAACATTTAAATAGTCCGAGCTTCATTAATGGGCCTTCTGTTATGTTGATACTACTTTGAATCTCGTTTGCTTTCGCCTCAATTACCTGTGCTAGTTCAATCACGTTTCTCAGGTCAATTATCTCAAGATTATATAGCTCCCCTTCATCCACCCCGCGATTCCAAGCCTCATACCCATCGCCGGTTTCTCGGAAAACCATCCGCAGAACATCATGATGTTCCACAATCTTTTGTATTACTTGACGCAGTACCACTTCATCGAATCCTTGCTTCTGATACAAGGTAACCGCTTGGTTAAAATGGTGTGGTTCAGCTGATTTTTGTTCAAAAAGCCAGTGATGAATTGGTGTTAATTTTGTCGCACCAACCACTTCCCTTTGGTCTGCAATTTTGCTAACCAATTGAAGATGTGGGCTTAATTGAGCAACTGTTGGATATTTAAACAAATCTTTTATCTCAAGCTTATATCCTGCTTGAAGTAATCTGGAAGAAACCTGAATGGCTTTGATAGAGTCTCCCCCAAGATCTAGGAAATTCTCTAAAATACCAATCTGTTGGCTTCCCAATACAGCCTGCCAAATCGAAACCAGTGTTTGCTCAACCGGTGTACGCGGCTCTACATACTCTACTCCTGTTTGCAAGCCACCCTCTGGTGCAGGCAATGCTTTACGATCAATCTTTCCATTTGTAGTTAGAGGCATCTGTTCTATTTGCATAAAGAAAGCTGGAATCATAAAGCTAGGTAATTCTTGAGACATTACGCTTCGAATCTCACCTACAGTTAACTGCTTATCTGCTACGAAATACGCGCATAGATGCTTCTGCCCCTCTTGCTCCTCCCGTGCAACCACAATCGCCTCTTGCACAGAATCGATTCGTAACAGATGTGCTTCCACCTCGCCAAGCTCGATACGATACCCACGAATTTTTACCTGATGGTCGATACGTCCCAAATATTCAATGGTTCCATCTGGTAGCCATCTCGCCAAATCCCCAGTCTTATACATTTTCTCTTCTGGTGCAAATGGATTCTCCACGAATTTCTCTCTTGAAAGCTCTGGAAGATGTAGATAACCTCTAGCTAATCCTGCACCAGCTATGCATAACTCACCGGCTACGCCAACTGGTTGAAGCTGATTGTGTTGATCTACGATATAAACACGTTTGTTTGCAATTGGTCTTCCAATTGACAGTTCCTGTTCTGGTTTCGTAATTGATAGTGATGTAGTAACTACACTACTTTCTGTCGGACCATATTCGTTGCAAATTTCAATGTTCGGATTCAATTCCGTCACTTTTTTAACAAGTGAAGCAACGATCTTCTCTCCACCAACTACGATATTTTTTACTGACTGTAAATCTTGTGGTTTCATTGTCTCGACAATCGCCCATAAAAAGCTAGGTGAGCTTTGGAAGTGTGTCATTTGATGCTGAGTAATTGCTGTTTTGATCGCTTCAGGATCCTTACTTTCTTCGTCACGCAGTACATATACGGTTGATCCCGATACCAAAGGTCCGAATAAATGTGTAAGGAATGGATCGAATACAAATGGAGTTACCATCAGCACACGATCTTCCGTTGAAAACTGATAAGAGTCAGCCTTCCAAAGAATCGTGTTTACAATGCTTGCATGCTCTACCATAACACCCTTAGGCTTACCTGTTGTCCCCGAAGTATAGATGACATAAGCCAAATCTTGTGGTCCATGTATCGGTTCCAGATTCGAAGCTTCTGTCTGGTAAGATGTTTCCTCATCTAGCAATAGAATTGTACCTGTAAACGATACTCGATCCTGTAGATGACGTTGTGTCAGGAGCAATGCAGCTTGCGCATCCTCAAGCATGAAGCTGATGCGTTCCTCAGGATACTCAGGATCGATCGGCACATAAGCCCCGCCAGCTTTTAAAATCCCTAACATCCCGACGATCATTTCTAGCGACCGCTCAGCCATGATTCCTATTAATTGATCGGATTTTATACCTTGCTTTCGCAATGTTCTCGCTAATTGATTAGCCCGTTCATTTAATTCACGATAGGTAAGCTTTTCTTCTTCGCAAACAATCGCCATCTGGTCTGGTGTACGTTCCACCTGGCATTCAAACAATTGATGAAGCATTATGTCCTGCGGATAAATCTCTTTTGTATCATTAAATACAGATAAAATTTGTTCTTTTTCAGTTGCAGTAACCAATTCTAATTTACTTACACGTAGTTGCGGGTTGGAAGCGATTTGTTCGACAATGTGAACAAAATGACCCTGTATTTGTTCAATGCTCGTTTCATCATATACTAAGGTGTTATAGCCGTAGCAAATTCCCAATTCTTCGCCAGGCATGATGATCAGGTTAAGGTCATAGTTCGTTTGTTCTACCGTATCGATATTGCCAATTGCAAATTTTGACTGTCCAGTGCTTCCCAATTCCTCAATCTGCTGTTCCATTGGATAATTCTCAAACACCATAATGTGATTGATTAAATCCTGTTTTTGTTCTGTAAGCGCCTGAATATCGTAGAGCGGATAGGTATCAAACGCATTAGATGCCAATGCTTGTTCCTGAATCCTTCTCATTACCTGTACAGCCGTTTCGTCTGCTTCACAACGGATACGGACCGGGATTGTATTGATAAACAGACCAAGGATATTTTCAACACCAGGTATGTCAGCTGGTCTTCCAGAAACGACACTACCAAACACAGCATCATGGTGATTATTATATTTCTGGAGCATAATTCCCCATGCCGTCTGCATCAATGTATTAATTGTTACTTGATTCTGCTTAGCTGTTTGATCCAATCTCTTGGTAAGTTCTTTACTAAACGTGTAGTTTAATTTGGTTGCTGCATAACCATCAGCATTGTCTTCCTTACCCTGCTTATTATCATTGATCAACAACGTTTGCTGTTCATACCCGGCTAAATACTCGCTCCAGTAACTAGCTGCACTCTCTCGATCTTGACGTCCTAGCCATTCAATATAGTGGCTATACGGAGTTAGAGTAGCATACTCAGGTTGTCTATTTTCCCGAATTGCAATGTAGCCACCAAAGACTTCTTTGACCATGATAGACACGCACCAACCGTCCATCACCATATGATGGAAGCTCCAAATAAAGTGGTACTTTTCTTCCTCTGTGCGAAGAATTGATACGCGGATCAATGAATCTTTGGCTAAATCAAATCCTTTTGCTTTGTCTTCACTCGTATAAGTAGCGACATAGGATTGACGTGTAGCTGTATCCATTTCACGTAAATCTTCGTAGTAAAGTTCACCTTTTTTATATCGGTACACCACTTGAACTGGCTGGTCTTTTAAGCCATTGTAGAAATTTGTTCGTAATGCCTCGTGTCTTTGTACCCATGCATCTAAACTTTTAGCAAACGCATTGATATCAAAGCTTCCCGTCAAATCAAAGGTTGTTTGTTCAAAATAAGCACCTGAATGTGGATTCATCAGGCTGTGGAAATACATACCTTTCTGCATCGGAGTTAATTCATATACGTTCTCCACTTCGCCTGTTTCCTGTGTTTGTTCCACTATCTGATCAAGTTCCTCAATGCTCAGATCAGCTAACAACACATCACTCGGAGTAAGTTCTGTGCGTTTTCTCGTCACGCAGTGTGTAATCACATTCTGTAACGATGCTTGTAGCAGCATAGCTACTTCTTCCATTGTTTCCTTCTTGTATTCTTTGCTACTGTATCTGATTGACATCTCCAAGCGCCCATTAGAAATCATACCGTTTATATTCAAAGCGGTTTTCATTTCTAACTGCTCACTTACTACGTCTCCAACTGAATACGATGATAATTGCATCTCATTGTTTTGGTAGTCCTGATCAAACTGACCTAAGTAATTAAAGCTAATTTCAGGTTCTAGTTTGAATATAGGATTGTCTTGCAGTGTAGATAAGTATCTCAAGATGCCATACCCAATCCCTTTGTTAGGAATCTGGCGTAGCCCTTCCTTTATTGTCTTGATTTTTTGAGATAGGTTCTTATCCGCTTGTACCTCTACAACTACTGGGTACTGACTTGTAAACCACCCTACTGTACGAGTGATATCAATATCCTCAATGATAGCTTCTCTACCATGTCCTTCAAGATTAACGAAGACCTGCTCCATTCCCGTCCATGCATGGATTGTCATCCCAAGTGCAGTTAGTAACAGATCATTTACTTCTGTTCCGTACGCACGATTCGCTTGTTTTAGCAATTGTTCCGTTTCCTGCTCAGTCCATTGAACGGTAACAATTTCACTATCTCGCACCAGCTTCTTCGCCTGTGGACTATCCTTTGGAAATAGTGGCATCTCTATTTGCTCAATTTGTTGCCAATACTTTTGTTCCCTCTCCATAGCTTCACTATTTGCATAGAAAGATAATTGTTCGGCCCATGTTTGGAATGAATCCGTTTTTTGTGGTAATTGAATGGCTGCTCCATTCATTATTTGTTCATAACCTGTAGCAAGATCTTCGAATAGAATTCGCCATGAAATTCCGTCTACTACTAAGTGATGAATAACAATCAATAAATGGTCTCCGTCTGAGCAATGGAACAAACCAAGTTTCAGGAGCGGCCCTTCATTTATGTTGATGCTACTTTGAATTTCGTTTGCTTTCTTTTCAATCAGCTTAGAGCAATCTGCTTTCTCTTTGAAATCAAACACTTCTAAAGTATATAAATCCCCTTCATCTACGCCGCGATTTCGCGCCTCATACCCACTCTCAGTCTGATTAAATACCATTCGCAAAGCGTCATGATGAGATGCAAGCTTTTGCATTACCTCACGAAGTGCAGACTCTTTAAACCCTTGCTTCCGATATAACATGTATGCTTGATTGAAATGATGCGATTCAACCGGCATCTGTTCAAAGAACCACCGCTGTATTGGTGTAAGATCTATTTGACCCTTTACTTCCCCTTGATCTGCTATTTTGCTAATCAGTTGAAGCTGTGGGCTTAGCTTTTCTACAGTTGGATATGTAAACAAATCCTTCATTTCCAACTTGTATCCTGATTGAAGTAATCTAGAAGAGACTTGGATTGCTTTTATTGAGTCGCCTCCCAGATCAAAGAAATTATTCATGATACCTATTTGCTGACTTCCTAAAACCGTTTTCCAAATGGATACCAACAGTTGCTCCACTTCTGTCCGAGGAGCAATATATTCCACCCCGGTGTGCATGTTTTCTTCAGGTGCAGGTAGCTCTTTGCGATCAATTTTTCCATTTGAAGTAAGTGGCATTTGCTCCAATTGCACAAAGTAGGTCGGTATCATGTAAGTAGGTAATTCATGAGATAATTCGCTTCTGAGTTCAGCCATACTCAGCTGGGTTTCAGCAACAAAATAGGCGCATAAATGCTTTTGCCCTGCCTCGTCTTCCCTGGCTATGACAATCGCTTCTTGAACCGAATCTATCTTCAACAGCTGCGCTTCAACCTCACCAAGCTCAATACGGTACCCACGGATTTTTACCTGATGATCAATTCGACCCAAATATTCAATGGTACCATCTGACATCCATCTAGCCAGATCGCCCGTTCTGTACATTCGCTCGCCTTCTCTAAAACGGCTATTAACAAATTTTTCTTCTGTAAGCTCTGGTCGATTCAGATAACCTCGTGCTAGACCTACTCCAGCGATGCATAGCTCGCCTGGAACACCGATAGGTAGTAAATGACCGTCTGCATCAACAATATAGATCCGATGGTTCTTAAGAGGTCGACCGATAGGTACAACTTTTTCAGACATAGACTCTTGGTCATAAGACCATACGGAAGAGCAAATCGTATCTTCAGTCGGACCATAGGCATTAAAATACGACACATGATCCTTCCATTTCTGCACTAACTCAACAGAGGAAGCGGATCCAGCAGTGATCAACGTTTTTAAACTAGGCATATTGCTTGGCTCCAGATAAATTGCATAAGTAGGAGGCAAGGCCGCGACAGTAATTTGATTGGTAGTTATATAGTCTTCAAACAAACGATAATTCATAATGACGGAAGTAGAAGGTATATATAGTGTTCCGCCACAAATAAATGCTTTAAAAAACTCTGCGCACGCTGCATCAAATGACATGCTGGCAAACTGCACGGTTCGATCATCGGCGCTCAGTCCCAAATTGTATTCAAAATACGTTTGTAGATTGCACAGCCCATGATGTTCCACCATGACACCTTTTGGTTTGCCCGTTGTTCCAGATGTGTATATTACATAAGCCAAATCATTAGGTCCAGTGATTGGTTCAACATTGGTATCGTCAGCGCTGTACACTATCTCATCATCGAGCATTAGGAGTGTTCCATTGAATGCGATATGCTCCTGCAAATGACTTTGGATGAGCAGCAGCTTTGCCCCGGAATCCTCCAGCATATAACGAATACGCTCTTCTGGATATTCTGGATCAATTGGCACGTAGGCTCCTCCAGCTTTTAATATCCCAAAGATACCTATTATCATTTCTAAAGATCGTTCTACCATGATTCCGACTAAATCGTTTGCCTGAATTCCCTCTGCCCGCAGGGTTCGTGCTAGTTGATTTGCTTTCGCGTTTAATTCACGATAAGTCAATTGTTTTTCTTCATAAACGACCGCTACTTGATCAGGGGTTCTCTCTACATGCTCTTCAAACATCTGGTACACTGTCTTCTCGCTCGGATAGGTCGCCTGAGTATCATTGAACACATCGAGAAGCTGCGCTTTCTCAATAGGTGTCACAACTTCTAATTCATTTACGCGGGCATGTGGATTTTCAATGATCTGCTCCAGCATATGAACAAAGTGCATCGCGATTCGCTCAATGCCTGCTTCATCATATACATGCGCATTATAATCCAGTAAAAGCTTCATCTCTTCGCCCGGTACTACAGCTATATTGAAATCATAGTTTGTTTGTTCTGTTACTTTTACATCTACAATCGTGAAGTTGGCTTGTTTACCAATTCCCAATTGTCCCATCTCATTCTCCACAGGATAATTCTCAAACACCATGATGTGGTTAATTAAATCCTGTTTTTGTGTAGTCAGACCTTGAATGTCATAGAGAGGATGTGTATCGTGAGCATGCGATTCCAAAGCCTGCTCTTGCACTTTTCGCAATACTTCGCCTAACGTTTCTTCCCCTTCACAACGAATCCGTACCGGAATGGTATTAATGAATAGGCCAATTATCCCTTCAATACCTGGAATATCGGCGCTTCTTCCCGAAACAACACTACCAAAAACAACATCCTGATTACCATTATATTTCTGTAATAAAATGCCCCATGCAGTCTGCATGAACGTATTGATTGTCACCTGATGTTGCTTCGCGACTTGATTCATTTGGGCAACCAGTGTCTTAGTAAGCACCTTAGTCAACTTCTTAGCAGAGTAGCCCTCTCTGTTCTGGGGCTTCTCTTTTGGCAAGAGAGCTTGACTCTCGTAGTCTGCCAAAAAATTGCTCCAATATTTGATTGTATCCTCTTGATTTTGACGCTCTAACCAATCGATGTACTGGCTATATGGCGTTACGTCCTCCAACTCAGGTTGTCTTTTTTGCAGAATAGCAGAGTAGCCCTCAAACACTTCTTTAGTCATTATTGGCAAGCACCAGCCATCCATCACAATATGATGGAAGCTCCAAATGAAATGATAGGTTTCTGCTGTTGTACGTAAAATCGAAACACGCATCAGAGAATCTTCAGCCAAGTCAAATCCTCTTGCTTTGTCCTTGCTGGTAAAGGTAGTCAGGTACAACTCACGATCTACCTCGTCCAATTCGCGCAAATCTTCATAGTATAGCTCACTGCTCTTTTGTCGATAAACGACCTGAACAGGATCGTCTTTCCATCCACTGTAGAAGTTGGTTCTCAATGTTGCATGTCTTTGTGTGAGGGAATCCAGACTTTTACCAAAAGTAATGACATCAAAGCTTCCCTGTATTTCAAACGTTAATTGTTCAAAATACGCCCCTGACTGTGAATCCATCAGGTTGTGGAACATCATACCTTTCTGCATCGGTGTCAAGGAGTAAATATTCTCAATCTCGCCAATATGCTTCGTTTGTGCAACAAACCGGTCAAATTCCTCAACAGTCAGTCCTTTTAACAACAGATCGCTTGGCGTTAATTCTACCTGTTCTTTCGCTACGCAGTGTACAATCACCTGATGTAGGCTTACACGTAATAGTTCCCCTAATCGCTCCATTGTTTCTTTGCGATATTCAGTGGCGCTGTAACTAATTGTAAGTTTTAACGATCCACCAGTGACCATTGCATTCAAGTCAAGTGTATATTTCCTCGCTGCCTGTCCACTTACAAATGCTCCACTTGAATGATTCGACAGTTGCAGAGCATTATGCTGTAAATCCTGATCAAATTGACCTAAATAGTTAAAACTGATCTCAGGCTCTGCTCTGCCTATGTCTCTATCTTCAGAGTCGGTTAAGTAGCGTAAAATACCATAACCAATCCCCTTATGTGGAATTTGACGCATCATTTCTTTGACTAGTTTAATCCGTTGAGAGACATCTTGATCTATTCCTATCTGAAGAACAACAGGATACATGCTTGTAAACCAACCTACTGTACGGGTAACGTCAATATCTTGAATAATGGATTCACGACCGTGTCCCTCTACATTCACCAGCACTTTCTCTGTACCAGTCCAATCGTGTATAGCCATTCCCAAAGCTGTAAGCAATAAATCGTTAACCTCTGTGTTGTAGGCTCGGTTTGCTTGTTTTAGCAACTGCTCTGTTTCCTGCTCCGTCCACTGTACTGCTATGATTTGACTTTCTCCAACAACTGACTGTTCTTGGTTAAAATCCTTTGGCAAATCTGTCTTATCTATTTGTTCAATCTGTTGCCAGTATGATACTTCGTTTTGTAATTCCTCGCTGTCTGCATAAAGAGATAGTTGCTCGGCCCACGTTTGGAAGGAATCCGTTTTCTGTGGGAGACTAATTGCTTCACCTTTTAGGGCTTGTTCATAGCCACTCGCGATATCTTCGAATAAAATTCGCCACGAAACTCCATCTACCGCCAAATGGTGAATGACAATCAGTAGGTGATCCCCTTCTTGACATTGGAACAGTCCCAATTTGAGAAATGGACCTTCTGTCAGAGAAATGCTACTTTGAATTTCATTTACTTTTGTCTCTATCGTTTGGGTGCAGTCTGTTTCATCTCTCAAATCTATTACTTCAAGACTATAAAGCTCACCCTCTTCTACTCCTCGATGCCAAGTCTCATATCCATTACCTGTTTCACGAACTACCATTCGTAATGCATCATGATGAATGGCAATCTTTTGTATGACTGAGCGAAGCACTGTTTCATCAAAACCTTTATTCATGAAAAGCATGAAAGCTTGGTTATAATGATGTTGTTCAACTAGTTTTTGTTCAAAGAACCAATGCTGAATCGGGGTCAGTAAGGTAGCCCCCACTACCTCACCCTGGTCAGCAATTTTCGTAATAAGCTGAATATGTCGACCCAATTGTGCAATGGTTGGATAGCTGAACAAATCCTTCATTTCCAGCTTAAAGCCTGCCTGAAGCATCCTTGAAGAGATCTGGATAGACTTAATGGAGTCTCCTCCCAGATCAAAGAAATTATCTAATACACTAATTTTCTTAGCTCCTAATACAGCTTGCCAAATAGATACCAATGTCTGTTCCATAGCAGTGCGAGGTGCTACATATTCTACACCCGTTTGGATACTCTCCTCTGGTGCTGGTAGCATTTTACGATCAATCTTGCCATTTGGAGACAGTGGCATTTTATCCAATTGTACAAAATAGGATGGAACCATATACGTAGGTAGCTCTTGTGAAAGTTCGGCTCTTAGCTCGCTTACTGTCAATAGCTTGTTTGCTACGAAATACGCGCACAATTGATTCTGACCGTGTGCATCTTCTCTAGCGACTACCACTGCTTCTTCTATTGCTTCCATTTTCAATAACTGTACTTCGACTTCGCCAAGCTCAATACGGTAGCCACGGATTTTTACTTGGTGATCAATTCGGCCGACATATTCCATATTTCCATCTGGCAACCATCTCGCAAGATCACCTGTTCGATACATTCTTTCCCCAGGTCTAAAGGGGTTTTCTATAAATTTTTCCGCGGTTAGCTCAGGTCGATTTAAATAGCCTCTGGCAACCCCATCCCCAGCAATGTACATCTCTCCAATGAAACCAATTGGCACTGGCTGCAATGCTGTATCTAATAGATAGATCCTTACATTGTCGGCGGGTACACCAATTGGTACAGAGTTATGTGAAGTATTATTCGGATCAAATACATAGAGCATGCAGCCTACTACTGTTTCCGTAGGTCCATATTCATTCATAATTTGGACATTCCCACCGAAATTACGATCTATTTTGCTAGCGAGCTGCGTATGTAAGCTTTCGCCACCAACAATAAATCTTCTAACATTACTGTTCGTACCATCGAATTCTTCGATTAGTTTTAGATGTGTAGGGGTTAGTTTTATGATTCCAACTTTATTATCTGTAAGAATGTCTTGAATAACCTGTACCTTGTCTTCCCCACTATAAATGTAGATCGTATTCCCAGAAACAAGAGGGGTAAATATAGACGTGACGGTCAAATCAAACGAAATGGACGAATAAAGTGGGAAATGAACAGTCTCATTTTGTACATACACTTTTCTAGCCCACCAAATATAATTGACAAGCCCCTGATGAGTGATCATAGCTCCCTTCGGATTTCCAGTGGAACCTGAGGTATAAATGATATAAGCTAGATCATACATGTCGTTTATATGTTCAAGATTGGCAGTACTTCCCTGATATAGCTCTTGATTGTCTAAGTAAAAAATCTCTTTGTTAAAAGTACATTTAGTAGAAAATTTTTGCTGCGTTAGCAAAATAGTTGTTTGACTATCCTCTAGCAAATACTGAATTCGATCTTCTGGATAATCAGGATCAATTGGTAAATAGGTAGCTCCGGCTTTTAAAATGGCGAGAATCCCTACAACCAATTCCAAGGAATGCTCTGCCATAATGGAAACAACACTATCAGCAGTAACCCCTTTCTCTCTTAAAAAATACGCTAGTTGATTGGAGGTTTCATTTAATTCCTGATAAGTGAGTTGTTCCCCTTCCCAAATGACAGCCACTTGCTCTGGTGTACGTGCTGCTTGTTCCTCAAACAGTTGATGAATCAGTTTTTCACGTGGATAGTCCGCTTGAGTGTTATTAAATACTGATAAAATATAATTCTTCTCTTCTTCTCGAAGCAACGAGATGTCCGCAATTTTTGAAGTAGGATGATGAATGATTGTTTCAATAATGATAAAGAACTGTTGAACTAGTTGTTCCATCTCCTCTTCTGTAAACAACTCTGCTCGATAATTTAGTTGAAACAGAATCTTATGATCGTCTAATTCAATAACATTCATTTCAAAGTCATTTATGACGTCTCCACAAAAATTCTCGTCAACCTCAATTCCAACATTTTCATACTGCGAATAATTCATGGCGCGGTACTGTACGGAAGCACCAAAAAGACGTTGCAGGTCCTTATGTTGATGTGTTTGTCGTAAGTCTTCCATCATTCGATTGTATGGGAATCTTTGATGGCGTAGGATCGAAACCTGCTCTTTTGATACAACTTGTAAAAGAGAAGATAAGTCCATGTCAGGATCTACGTATACTCGTGTTGGCACTGTACTAACAAACATTCCTAACATTTCTTTTTCCTTTTTGGTAGTTCTGTTCGCATAGAATGTACCAATTGAAACATCGTTCTGTGTTGTCTTTTTATGCATATAGATGTACAACGCAGTCATAAAGACTGTAAGCATACTATTCTTAGTCTGTTTACAAAACTCGTACAGGTTATGATACAAGCTATCTTCTAAGATTATATTTTTTCTTTTTCCAGCTGTGCTTAAGGTAAAAGGATTATATGATTTAAACCCTATCACTTCAGGTAAGGTGCTAAATTTATCCACCCAATACGTTTTATCCTTTTGATAGCGGTCTGATTCCTCATACTCTTGCTCCGTTTGTATAAAGTCGAAATAAGAATGATTCTCTGCTATTTCTGGAAGCTGGCCACTAGCAATCTGGGAATAGTATTCGTTTGCTTGATTAATGAACATTCTTGCAGAGATACCGTCGCAAACAATATGATGAATTTTGACATTGTACCAATATTCTTGGTCGCTAATCTTGCAAATGACAAATTGATACAAATCTGAATGTAAAAGTTCAAACGGTGTACGACTGTGCTGATCCAACCATTTTAGTGCCTGAGCTTCCCCATCAACTCCAGAAAAATCAAAACATTCGAATGTTTTGTCGCTATACTCCTCCAGATATTGTTGTGGATACCCATTCTGAGCTGTTATTTTAATCCGAAAGACATCGTGCCGGCAAATAATCATATTTAAAGCTTGTTGCAAGGCACCCAGATTAATATTGCCTTTCATTTTAATTGTCAATGAAATCGTCGACACACCCGTGTTTGGATAAAGTAACTCAGAGTACCAAATCCTTTGTTGAGGCTGAGTCAACGGAAATAATTGAATCAAGTCCTTATTCATATTGCTGCACCTCTTGTTAGAAATTATAGTTTTAGGGATAAAAAATACTATGATTGCTTACTTATGTAGATGCTACCAGCATGTTGCAGTGTTTGACTGTATGTTTAGGAAAAATGACGCGCGTTAATCTATGATTTATGGGATTTCTGTCTAGAGATGTAGGAATTGCTTGTGGATGGAAAGAGCGTTATTTATGCAGATAAATCAATAGGATATGAGAAAAAATTTTTGTGTACATGAATCTATAAATCTACCAAATATGTACCATCACCTCTTTTACTCAAGGATAATTGAAACGGTTGTATGCTACCATACTCGATCTCCTTCCTTAGTGAACGATATATTGTTGCATCAGCAAACCTTTAACCTTATTCATATATTGCATAAAAATATTATTTAAGAAAATTGAACATTTACGACTCATTATACCATATCAGTATTATTCTTCCATTGAAGTTTTTGTAAATTCTATGAACGTCAATATGTACTTCTGTAAATTTCATAATGAAGTGTACAAGGTGCCCTATTAATGATCGTACTATACTAATGGATAGAGATTGCTTTGTTAGAACTTGTTTCCCCTGCAAATAAACGTAAGTATGGTCCCTCTTTCGCTTTCATCTCATTAGGTGACCCATGATCCACAATAGACCCCTGCTCCATAACAAAAATGACATCCGCTATTTCTGCTGTTTGCATTTGATGTGTTACGATCATGACGGTGCGTTGATCCTTCAATGAACGAATCGCATCACGAACACACGTTTCTGAATGTGAATCCAGAGCAGACGTAGGCTCATCAAACAAAACAATCGGAGCTTTCGATACTAAAGCACGCGCAATGGCGATTCTCTGGCGTTGACCTCCTGATAAACGTACGTTATCCTCTCCAATTCGTGTTTTGTATCCATCAGGTAGCTCCAGAATAAATTCGTGAGCAAATGCAGCTTTTGCTGCTTCAATAAGTTCCCCTTCCTCTGTATCCGGCCTCCCGAATCTAATATTCTCTTCGATCGTTCCTTCAAATAAATGCGGATCCTGTGGAACATATGCTATCAATTCTCTCACCTGTGTAAGCGTGTGAGTTTTTGCATTTTTAGCAAAGAAATAGATGTCGCCTTTCGCAGGGGGATAAAACCCTAATAGCGCTTTTAGTAACGTACTTTTCCCAGAACCACTTGTTCCCACAACTGCAGCTAATTCACCTACCCTAACTGACAGAGTGACATGATTTAATACCTGGTCCATACCACGTTGTAAAACAACATCCTGTAGCGAAAATGCTTCTATAGATGAGGAATTTTTCACATAATCTAACTGTTGCTGAAGTGTTTTATCAGTAATGACCAGATCGATTTCTTCAACTGGTTGGGTCAACAATCCGTAGACTCTAGCTGAGCCTGATAAGGAATGCTGTAGGGAAGCAATAATTCTGCCAAACTCCAAAAAAATAAACACCATAGTCGTCTGTAACTGCACCAATTGCCCTAAAACACCTAGTTGATTTTTAGAATATATAAACAGCCCAACTACTAACATACCGCCAAACATAACAAAACTAAACAAAAAATTGATAGCATCTAATAATCCAGTCTTAAAACCTTGACTATTTGCGGTTTGGGTTAACTCCTTATTTGTATCAGCTATATCCTCTCTAACTATTTTCCCAGCAGAGAATGTTTTAATAATAGGCAATCCTTCTATGAATCCAGCAATTTTTGCAGTTATTTCCCCTAATTTTGCCTGAAGCCGATCATTTGTCTCCCTCAATGGCTGAACAAAACGCACATTAACAAAAGTGATACCAATACCTAACACAATAAAGATTAAAGAAAATCGCCAATCCATGATCAACATCGTGGTAGTCACCATAATCAAAGTCATCGCATTTTGTAAAATATTGCGCATACTCTCTCCGTATGCCTCTTCCATGTTGTGTGCGTCGTTAATGATACGAGATACCATTTCCCCAGGGTGATTAGCTTCAAAATAGGGAACGGGTAGCCTCGTAAGATGTTCGTACAGTGTTACTCTTATATCAGCCATTGTCTTCTTAATGATTCGTTGTAGACTGTAGTGGATGATAGGAACAACTGCACTAAATAAAAGAAAGGTTAGACTAATCAGGATAGCTGACCGGATCAATTGCTCTAAGCTACCATTGACTGATGCTGTAATTAATTCATTGAGCGCAAAACTGATTGCTACTGGTAATGCTCCCATAATGGTACAGTCGGCCAGTAATGCGAAAAGATAGGCTCGACGTCGCGATTTTAGAAATACTAGCATATCCTTCCATTCTGAATAGGCTTTTTGAAATCCTTGTAATTCCATTGTATTCCTCCCATTTACTCCACTGAAAAACTAGGTTGTATGAGATGGTGATGCTCAATCTGTGGATTATAGAGCTTCCGATACAATCCGTTTACGTCCATTAATTCGCGATGGGTTCCCCGTTCTACAATATTTCCACGATCCAACACCCAGATTTCATCACAATGTCGAATGGAAGAAAAGCGATGTGCTACCATCACAACCGTCTTTTTTTCTAAAAGCTTTTTAAGTCCTTCTTGGAACAAAAGCTCTGACTGAGCATCCAAAGCTGAAGTAGGCTCGTCCATGACAATAAAAGGTGCATTCTTAATAAAGGCGCGCGCAATGGCTATCCGTTGCTTTTGACCACCGGATAATTGGAAGCCTCCCTCACCAACCACAGTTTGATAGCCCTGAGACAACCCCGAAATAAATTCATGTGCATTCGCCAATTTCGCAGCTTCTACAATTTCACCTAGGGTTGCATCTTCTTTTCCGAAGGCAATATTTTCGGCAATTGACTTAGAAAAAAGAAAGACATCCTGTGGTACATAAGCAATGAAAGATCGTAACAAAGCGGCATCCCAATCTTGTGAATAGGAAGGATCGTCTTTGACCTGGAAATGGCCCGTATTTGGAACATAAAGGCCACAAAGTAGTTTCACAATTGTTGATTTGCCACCTCCACTTGGTCCAACGAGCGCAATATGCCTACCTGTTTTTAATTCAAAATGTAAATTATGTAGAACTGGAGGTTTTTGTCCATCATATGTAAAGGAGATTCGTTCAAACTGCAAGCAAAGGGCTTTGGATAAGTAATGTTTTGGTACGGAACCTATGGAAAGGAGTTTCTCTTCAGGCAACGATAGAATTTCCCCCGTACGTCTATACGACCCGAGTGCTTGTTGAAATTGAATAATTAAGTCAGGAATAACCGAAACAGGCTGTATAATATGTCCCAAGAAATAAACAAAGGCAATTAACTCCTCTGCTTTCAATTCTTGATGAGCGATTAGGTAAGCTCCATACAGAATACAAAATACCAAAGGACTTGACATAAATATAATATGAAGGGGATTTAGCCAAGCATGTCTACGTTCAATCTGTAGACTCTTTTGTAACATTTGTTCGATTGCCATTTTGAATTTCCGAAAGAAAGATTCATATAAATGAAACACCTTGATGATTGGAATTCCTGAGATAGTGTCCTTCATAATAGAGGCTGTACGACCGACCTGTTGTTGTAGTTCGTAGGAGTAGGTATTTAGAGGTTTACTTATCAAAGCTGCAAAAAGTAATGCAAAAGGAACTAAAGACAAGCTAAAAAGGATAAGTTTCCAGTTAACCAAAAAGAGGTATATAAAAGCAGCAATAAACATTAGCGGCTCTATGATTAGCTTTGGAAAATGTTCTGTCAAAAACCGTTGCACAATTGTTAAATCGTTAGAAAATCGGGATAAAAGATCACCAGTGTTATATTTTTCTACAGAGGAAAAGGCTGCATGTTCTAATTTTTCAGCAAAACGATTTCGTAAATCTCTTATAATGGAGGAACTGAATTTCGTAGATATCCATTTCACAAAGAAGTGTGAAACCATTCCGATAACGACACATATTCCAAACACATACAACAAGATGCTCATACGATCCTGAGTGTCATTCATAGAATAAGAGACCATCTGCTGAATATTGTATCCAATCACAACTTCTACAAGAACAGCTACAATGCTACAGATCACAATTAAAAGTAGAAAATACCAGTATGTAAAAATTGTTGCTACTATTTTTCCCCACATTGATTCTTGTACTTGACTACGTATTCGTTTTAACAAGTTGTTCTCTCCTCAAGATTCCCTTGATTTTTGTTATCCATAAATAAGAGTACACTATTTTTCAATTGTTGTTTAGTTAATTTTTTACAAAGTTTCTTCAATTTTTAATTTAAGCAATTTTTTATACTTACATTTCATTCCTTTTAAGGCAGGATTATTAGTGAAAATACTAATCCATATGGTAGTAATCTTGTATAGTTGTAAATTAGGCAACTCAGGTTAAGGAGAGGACTATGAAAAAGAGGATTCCTTTATTTTATATAAGTGCACTTTTATATGGATATAGTGTCTGGGCAGTCTATCGGATGTTAACAAAATAATTTGACATTCAAAAAAAGCTCGGCGACAATACCAAGCTTCTCAACGTTACTAAACCTTCATTTCATCACGAGCCTGCTGGGGATTGTTTTATCATGCACGCTTCAAATCATACTTCTACTTATAAAAGAAATAAAAGAAAATTCCCAAAAAAATAACGGTACATATTACATAAAACATTGTTAATCTTGTCAGATTTCTTTTTGTCTTCGTACCATAATTTTGATCTTTTGGCTTTATCCCTACCATGATAGTCCCAATAGCAGCTACCAAAACGATCAAAAAAATGAAAGGTATGAGGTAAGTCATTATTTTCAACTCTTTCTACCGTTTTATTTATCATACCTCATGATGGTAATAATAGAGACCATCCACTTTGCGTTTATTTTGCCCATCCACTTCATTAAGCTTTGTTGTTATTTGTTATTCATGATTTTTGTGTTCGAGTAGCCAGCAATCCCTTAATTCCCCTTCATGCCATTCGTGTTTCGGCAGTAATTTCACCTTTTCGAAACCACACCTTACATAGCAACGGATCGCCCGCTCGTTCCATGTTTGAGGGTCCATAACTACCCTATCTGCTCCTTTTTCCTTATGTAAATATTCCACCATTGCCCGAACGAGTAGTCTGCCCATGCCACTGTTCCATCTCTCAGGCTCTCCAATAAATTGATCTGTTCCATAAACAACTTCTGTGTCGGCGTAGCCATAATCAAGTTTGGTTTCCTCATCTACCAAGTAAAACTGTATATATCCGATTGCTTGTCCATCATATTCAACGATACAACGGGTCTCTTCTCCATTGTCATCATAAAACTTTTGCGATACTTTACTTACATCATGAGGATTGTCTCTTCCCTCATAGTATTCTAATACAATCGGGTTTGTGAGCCATCTTACAAGCCATTCTTTATGTTCCTCTGCTAGTTTCCTAACAACTATTTTTCCGTTTTGAAAAATCATTCTTATCCCCTCCCACACAAGATCATATCATTTTTATATCTTTGAAAATGTTCATTTACAAAATGATTTGTAATTGGTCTTTCATCATTTGTTGAATGTTAATGTTAGCAGCGATAATGCCAGATGTGCCCCGGGTAATTTTATTCCCCCTACGATCTGTAATGAAAGGACTCAGTAAAAATCACTCTTAATGAACAATTTGAAAGATCTATATATACTGGAATTAAATTGCAGTTTGTATGCAATTTTTATGGAAGAAGTCCTGTCTTAGCTTTAAGATGTAGGAGAGGAAATGCTACATGTAAAGGGGAGATTACATGATAACGAAAGAAGAATTACTATCAAATTTCGAAGGGGTTCGAAAACGAACCTTGAAGTACTTGACCGTGATTCCCGAGCAATTCATCGACTGGCGTCCCGATGAACACAAATTTTCAATTGGTGATATCGTTCGACATTTGGGCTCTACAGAATTAATGTTTTACCATGTGATCAGACAAAATGAATGGAAGTATTATGGGCATGATCCCGATAAAGGCAGGACTATGAAAGAGGCTATACATTATCTACAGAATTGCCATGGTACCGTTTTAACAGGCCTTCAGCAGTTAGAGCATGAGCAATTAACGATGAAGGTGAAAAATCTCTTAGGCTATGAAGTCAGTGCTTGGAGAATCATAATGGCAATGACTGAACATGAAATTCATCATCGAGGTCAGCTTTCTTCGTACATGCAAGCAAATCATATCGAGCCTCCACAAATATTCGGTTTGAAAATAGAAGAAGTACCGCATTAAGAAGGAAGAAAAGAGTTATTCCTCATAAAGATGATAACTCAGTAGGAAAATAAAGAAATCAAATCTTTATTGCTGTGGGTCTGAGCTTTCTATCTGATGAAAGATAAAAAAGACATTCCCTTCCGTACCTGTCACAGCCTACTGAGGAAACGTCTTTTTTCAAACCATGTAAATTGATAAGGTTAAATTGTAGTTCACATGTACTTTGTAACATCTTCAACAAACAAGCTCTCACTAGAGCTGCCCTAGTTTCTTCTCTAATCGCAAGAGTCTTTTTTCGTACATTTCGCGTTCTGCTTTATTCCTTTGCCGCAAATATGCCGTTTTCTTTTGCCAGCGCTCGAAGGCCATTTTTGTGTATGCATATGCCTTATCATATTCTTTTAATTGATGCTCACAAATCTTGGCTGCCTCGATACAAATTTCCTCAGTACCCCACTCCTTGTCTTTCATACAAGCATCATAGCAATAAAGAGCCTTACTCCACTCCTTTTGACGCTTGAATATATGCCCCAGCGCAGCTTTTGCCCGCACGGCATAGGGATGTTTACTACGAGCCACTTCCCTATAATGAGACAGAGCCATATGCTCTGATCCGACCGCTTCATACCAACGCGCCACTTCATATCGCTCTTCCATAGACATCGTCACAGTCTCTACAGACAGTAGCATATTCGAGATATGAATATAGAGTGTAATAAGGGATAGAACATCTACTTCGTTATGCTGAAGCACGCCAGCAATATGCTCTGGATTCCGCTCTCTAACATAATCAAAATAAAGCATTGGAGCTAGTGAACCAGGTACGTCTTCCAAGCGCCTGATCCCCAGCTTTTGTTGTTCTACTATAGACAACCTACATGAAACGAGCTCATTCTTCCATAATCTTCTCGCACCATGCAACAAATCGATATGTCCAAACACAGGCAAGGCTGGTACATCCTTACGTACCAACGTATGTCGAGTTTTTACTTGAGGCCAGTCGAACGATTTTCCATTATAGGTAACTAATTGTTTGGACTCCTTAACATCAGCTAAAAATGACTGATACAGCGTAATTTCAGAAAAAGGGTCTGTTAAAAAATGCTGACGAACGATTATTTCATCCTGTTCCAGTTTACTATAGCCCAATAAAAAGATGGTATTTCCCACCCCACCATGTAAACCAGTTGTTTCTGTATCAAAAAAAAGTAAATCCTCCGGGCGTTTGTTAGCGATAGACAGAGGATGCTCCAAACCGCTTTCGTTCCATTTATGAATAACGTCAAGTAAAGCCGAAAATTCGTAGTTCCCATGAATCATATCTAAGGGATAACGAACCTCTCGCACCATAGCATACTCCTCTTCGCCAAAGAATGGTTTGGCTTGAAGCCGTCGCCATGTATCTGCATAGGGAATCTGCGATTGAGGTGTTTCATGTACACTTTGCTTACATTCGAACTCCTCTGGTTTATGTGAATTGAACACTGATATTTCGCTCTGTTTTTCTGGCTCAGCACGTTTTTCCTTTTGGTCCATATGCTCGATGCTACTATCAAGCGTCAGATGCTTTTTCATCCGTTGCAATTTATTTTTAAGAGACAAACGCTGTCCCCCCTTGCGCCACCCGCAATAAAGATAGTGCTAGTTCTTTTCCATCCCGTTCCACATATCCAATACACGAAGGACACCCTGACGCACATGGACATGAGCTAATCATCTCTTCTGCTTTAGCAAGTATGGTTTCCATCTGGTTATACACCTGTTCGCTAAGACCAATGCCACCTGGATAGCGATCGTAGAAGAATATCGTTGGTTGATTCGAGTGAACTGCTTTGCGCTGTGAGATCACATGTAAATCTTTCGGATCACACATTACCCATAGTGGGGCAACGTGTTGCAGTACATGTCCAGCCCCAACTAGCCCAAGCTCTACCTCCTCTTGACCAATCGTTTGTAAAATGGACTCTGGGAAACTAATCCATGCTGCATTCGTATGCAATTCCTCTTCTGGCAAATGTATCGGTCCTGATCCGATGTTCTCATGGGTCTCGAACTTGATTTTTTTAAAAATCGTTGCCATAGCATTAACAGCTACTTCCCCGTAAGCCAATTCAGTCTCCTTCTGCTTTCGTGTAGCATCTGACTCTAGTACTTTTAATTGTACCGCCAAATTAGCATCTGTATAATAATCGACCTTAACCTCACGGATAAAAGCCTTTTTCTCTTCATAATCCAGCTTTTCCACTTGATACTGCACCCCTTGATGCAGATAAATCGCTTCTTCATGTAACAATGTCATTGAGCTGAAACGGTCCATTTCTCCAATGACCTTCTCCTGTCCACGGTCGGTAATGTCGACAATCACCACGTTCTCCTGTGAAGCAGAGCGTAAGCTGATGTTATGGGCTGGGAAAGAATCGTTCATCCAGAACCACTTTCCTTTGGAGGAGTGCAGAATCTGCTCTTCCGTTAAAAATTCTAGAATTTCTACTATTTCAGCTCGACCAAATGTATCTCCTTTTGTAAAAGGTAATTCATATGCTGCACACTTGATGTGATCCACGAGAATAATTAGATTGTCAGGATTGATACGAGCTGACTCAGGATTTCGTTCAAAAAAATACTCAGGGTGTTGAATAATATATTGGTCAAGTGGTGAAGAACTACCAACCATAACAACAACAGACTCATCTTGGCGACGCCCAGCTCTTCCTGCCTGTTGCCAGGTACTAGCTACGGAGCCTGGATAACCTGTAATAACGCATGCCTGTAATTGTCCAATATCTACTCCTAGCTCCAGTGCATTCGTGCTAACCACCCCGGCAATATCACCTTGCCGCAATCCACGCTCAATTTGTCGTCGTTGTGACGGTAAATATCCGCCTCTATAGCCTTGGATTGTTTTGGGTCCCAGTTTTTTGCGGATCAGCTCTTGTAAATAGGTCAAAAGTATCTCCACACGCACACGACTTCTCGCAAATAAAATCGTTTGAATTCCATTTGTCAAAAAAGCGGATGCAATGTCTCGAGCTTCTAATGTTGCACTACGACGAATATTTAATTGATGATTTACAATAGGTGGATTGTAAAATATAAAATGCTTCGTCCCTGTGGGAGCCCCATTATTATCTACGAGCTCCATCTGTTCCTCGGTAATCTGTTCTGCTAATTGTAATGGATTGGCAATGGTTGCAGAAGTACAAATAAACTGTGGATGAGAACCATAGTATGAGCAAATACGCTTTAAACGTCTTATCACATTAGCAACATGACTCCCGAACACACCACGGTAGGTGTGTAGCTCATCAATTACCACATATTTCAAATGTTCAAAAAAAGCGACCCATTTTGTATGATGAGGCAGGATCGCAGAATGTAACATGTCTGGGTTTGTAATTACAATATTTCCTGCTTTGCGGACCATTTGCCGAATAGTAGCAGGTGTATCCCCATCATAGGTCTCCGATTTTATGGGTAGTTCCATCTCATTAATTAATTCATGTAATTCACTCTTTTGGTCCTGGGCCAAGGCTTTAGTAGGAAACATGTATAATGCCCTCGCCTGAGTGTCATTAGCCAACGTTTGCAAAATGGGCAAGTGATAGCACATGCTTTTTCCTGAAGCCGTTGGTGTTACAGCCACAATATGCTTCCCATTCTGAATATGGCGAAAGGCTGTCGCTTGATGTGTATATAAAGAGGAAATTCCTCGTCTACTCAACGCTTGTGCGATCCGTTCATCTATTTGTTCTGGGAATGGCACCACTTGTGGATCACGAGGCGGAATCGTCGTCCAGTTGACGATGTTCTGTTTCATCCGCTCGTCGGACCGAAACTCTTCCAAAAGTTCCGCCATATTTTTCTTTCGTAGCATGTATCGATCACCCTCTTCCCTTTCTATTGTACGTAAAGTGTCAAGGAAAAACGAGCTTCCAGTAATCAATAATATTTACAGATATCCTTGATTAGAAAAAGCTAACAATCTTTCTCGAAAGACCGATCGCTAGCTTTAGATGAACAATATGTTAATACGCTTCATACGTGATGATGAGGCCTACTCTGTTACATTTTTACCCATACCCATTCCCTGTAACACATCTGCTACTGTTTTACTTGCCAGTTCTTGCTCCATCGCCTGCTGGGCACTCAAAAAAACATCAGTCAGAGTATGTTGGATCTGCTTTCCAATTGGACATGCCGGATTAGGTTCCTCATGGATTGCAAATAGCTCATCAGGGCTTTGTACTGCTTTGTAAACATCAAGAAGTGATATCTCCTCTGGGCTTTTCGTTAACGTGGCACCTGGGGCTCCGACCTTAGACTCTATTATTCCTGCTTTTTTTAACATACTGCTAATGCGACGAATTACCACAGGATTTGTATTTACACTGCCAGCTATATAAGCCGATGTAGCCTGTCCACAGGGTGTAGATGCTACGATTGAAAGGATATGAATAGCTACTGCAAAACGACTATTTACCATCTGCGTTCCCCCCTATTCCATGATTAGATAGCCGCTACCCCTACTTTATACCTTTTCTCACACAAAAAAAACACCTAAAAGATATACCTCCAAAGAACATGTAGGGGGTAGCTTTCAAACAGACTCTGCTCCTCTATGAACATAATCGGTTTTCTTTATCTTTTAGGTGTATTCTTTTACACAAATAGCATGACTACCTTGTATAAACCAGCTGATAACAGTGCAGTTATCGGCATAGTGATTATCCAAGTGAACACGATTCGTCGTGCTACTCCCCACTTTACATCTTTCACACGCTGTGCTGATCCTACCCCCATAATTGAGGAAGAAATTACATGTGTGGTACTAACAGGCAAGTGCAGGAAAGTAAATCCAAAAATGATAAAGGCTGACGACAAATCTGCTGCCGCACCGCTAACCGGTTTTAATTTGGTAATTTTGCCTCCAACTGTTTTAATGATTCTCCATCCACCTACCATGGTACCGAGTCCCATTGCTAAGGCGACAGATACACGAATCCATGTTGGAATATCTGTAGTTGTCTGGAAGCCTGCTGTGATCAAAGCCATCGTCATAATCCCCATTGTTTTTTGAGCATCATTGGTTCCATGGCTAAATGATTGCAAAGCAGCTGTCATGATTTGAAAAATGCGAAATCCCTTGTTCGTTTTAGCCAGATTAGAATTGCGGAATACGGTTTTGAATAAGGACATGACTAAAAACCCAATAGCCAACGCTACGACAGGCGATATGAGCAAAGCTTCCATTATACGAATAAACCCTGAATAATTTAAGCTCCATAAACCTTCTGAAGCGATAGCAGCACCAGCAATTGAACCAACCAGCGCATGTGACGAACTACTAGGAATTCCATAGTACCACGTAATGAGATTCCAAGCTATTGCTCCAATTAGGGCGCATAGAAGTACAATCGAACCATTTTCAAGGGAAAAAGGATCGACAATATCTTTCGTAATGGTTTGGGCTACACCTGTAAACAATAACGCACCAAAAAAATTCATCAAAGCCGCCATTACAATCGCTACTTGGGGAGGCAGCGCTCTTGTGGTAACGGAAGTGGCAATTGTATTGGCTGTATCGTGAAAACCGTTAATAAAATCAAAAGTCAAACCTAAGATGATGATGCAAACCAAAATAAAAAGTACACTATCCATCATGGAACCCCTTTTCTTTAGACATTTCGCATGATGATCGTTTCAAGTGCATTGGCTACATCTTCACAGCTATCTGCAACGCCTTCGAACATCTCATAAATCTCTTTATACTGCATGATGGCAATCGGGTCCTTTTGAGAAGCAAAAAGTTGACGAATACTTCTATCTAACACTGCATCCGCTTTTGATTCTAGGTCGTTAATCCTTACTACATAGGGATGAATCTCATTCATTTTCTTTTGGAACAGCAGATCGGTTGCTCCTGTAATCTCCTTGGTAGCCGCGAGTAATAGAACAGTAAACTCCTCCATGTGCTCGTCCCACTTTTGGATATTATAAATCTCCAAGCGAGAGGACAGCTCTTCAAAACCGTCTAGCACATCGTCCAGCTTAACAGCCAAAGCCAAGATGTCTTCACGCTCAATCGGTGTGATAAATGCCTTATTTAACTCCATAATTACTTTATGTATGTGTGTATCTGCCTTATGCTCGTAGTCTTTCATGACACTAGAGAAGGTAACCAGATCCCCATCGTTCTTCTCAGGAAACTGGGCAAAATAATGAGCAGACTCCTCAATTATACCTACAATCTGGCTCAACGTGCTAAAAAATTTATCGTCCTTTGGTCTAAAAATCATAAATGCTCCTCCTCTTTCTCCAAATCTCGTGCAAAACTAATCAGAAGGAGTCCCAGGTGATATCCCTCGGATGAATGTGTTTATAGTATGGTGTATTATTTCTTGCTCATTCAACGTAATTAACGAACGGCACAGACTAAATCGCATAAAAAAGTAGCCTGTGGTGAGACAAATAAATAATTCTGCCGTAGCAACACAATCAATATCAGCTATCTTACCCTTTTCCTTCATTTTAGCAAAATAATCAGTCAGCATTTGTTTAAACTGATTTGGTTGTATCGAGATTTTTTTCACAAGCTCAGCAAACACAGTTGGGTCTCGAAAACTAATTGAAATAATATCCTGCATGTCAGTAAGTTGCCGCAAAAAATATTGGCCGATATGTAACAGGTCCACTTCCAGTTCCCATGTGAAGTAATCTCTTATGTTGTCCATCTGAAAAGTGTGCCTTTGCACGATCATTTCCATAATTTTGTCTTTACTGCCAAAGTTCCTAAAAATCGTCACTTCATTGACTCCAGCTTTTTCGGCAATTGCTTTTGTAGTCGTAGCTCTGTAGCCTTGTTCCTTTAACAAGTCTATTGTAGCCTGCAGAATTTTATCATTTGTCGATTCTTTCCTCATCTCTTTTCACCCTAGTTTTTATGAATGCAAGCACTTACTTGCAAAGAAAAGTATAGTTCACAGACAGAACAGATGTCAATTTGTTAGAAAAATCAGCTGTGTCAGAAATGTAAACGATGTAATAGGCTTTTTCATCTTAATTATACGTAAGAAAAAATCCCCCGAAAATAAATCGGAATGATTTCGATTGTATGTTGCTAGAGATGACCTGATTTCTTTTGCAGATACTCCCCTCTACGCCAATCTAACAATGATGGGGCTCGGGTTTATTTTCTCCCTTTGTTCGGAAGCAGATGCTTTTATTGCGGCGTCGTTCTCTAACACTTTTAGCAAAGGTTCTTTACTTGCTTTCATGGTGTTTGGTCCGATGATCGACTTAAAGAATACGTTACTGCTACAAATGTTTTCCGAATCGGTTTCGTAGCCAAATTTATTTGTTTAGTCACGTTATCTGTCTTGCTACTAACCCTATTCTATCCTTTATAAGAGGAGGTCTGGATGATGCATCACCGAACGAAGAAACATCATTATTATATGCGTAGCCTTATCTTGCTAGGCTTTTCGCTGGTCTTAGCTCATCTGCTTTGGACAGGCTCCATTACTTTTTATCTGGCACCCCGTTTACATAATTTATGTTATGTTACCTTTATTATTTTACTGTTATTAACGGGAAGCAGTTTTTGGCAAATAAGACAGTCAAAGAATCAAAGCGAAGTAATATGCGATTGTGGTGAGTTACATGGATTACCATCTTCTCGCTGGAGTAGTACATTTGTGTATGGACTCTTTCTGCTTCCTGTTTTTATGGGATTGTTTATGCCTGATAAAGTGCTAGATAGTGCGATAGCCAAGCAAAAAGGGATTAATCTTTTGCAGGGAGATGCAAAAAAGTTACTTTCAAAGGAGAATGAAAAGAACCGTGTAGATGCTACAAATAACTCTGTAGACATAGAGTCATCTAGCTCTCAGGCAAATACTTCAGCTAGTACAAACCCTACTACAACTACCGGCCCAAACACCAATGGCACTACTTTTAAGCGTCCCCCCACTACTCTCTTTACACAGGAAGTCCGGAAGATGTTTGAGGGTTTTGGTGATTTCTATCAGGAGTTCGCTACTTCGTTGTACCAGGAGCCTATCCTGAAACTAACCGATCAAAACTTTTTAGATGGTTTAACTGTACTATCTGTGTTTACTCATGAATTTGATGGCCATCCGTTAGAACTGATGGGATTTGTCTACCGTCAGCCCAATATGCAAGAAAATGAATTTGTAGTGGCTCGTTTCTCTGTGTCATGTTGTACCGCAGACGCACAGGTATCTGGAGTTCTCGTTCAATCGCCCAATGCCAAGGAATTTAAGACAGATAGCTGGGTTAAGGTGAATGGAGCATTAGGTTTGACAACGTATGAAGGCAATGAACTACTCGTATTACAAGCGAAGCAAATCTCACAGGTTCCTGCACCAAAAGACCCTTACGTCTATTATTCTGCCCTTCCTAGCAATTAGTTTGCGAAATATTTTATTTTTTTACAATTTTAGGTTTCAACTACCTCTTTTTGTGTTAAAACCAATATGTACCCTGTTTTTTCATATACACTAAAGGAGGTTGTTTAGATGCATAAGGAATTAGAAACAGAGGTTGCCATTATTGGTGGCGGTGTAGGCGGATTTGCAGCAGCATTAGGCGCCGCACGACTCGGAAAAAAAGTAGTACTTACAGAAGAGACAGACTGGATTGGAGGGCAATTTACCAGTCAAGCCGTTCCACCTGATGAACATCGTTGGATTGAACAGTTCGGTTGTACCCAAACCTATCGCCAATTTCGTAATCAGGTGCGCGACTACTACCGTCAGCATTTCCCGTTGACGACAGAAGCTCGATTAACATACAATCTTGATCCTGGTAACGGCAGTGTCAGTCGGCTATGTGCCGATCCACGTGTCTATTTATCCGTCATGGAAGAAATGTTAGCACCTTATGTACATAGCGGACTGATTACGATTATAACCCGCTGCAAAGCGACTTCTGTTGAAACAGATGGGGATACCATTTGCTCTGTTACGCTTTCCCAGTGTGATAGCGGTATTACCTTTTCCATAAAAGCACTTTATTTCCTAGATGCTACAGAATGCGGAGATCTTTTACCAATGGCTAACGTCGAATATGTTACGGGAGCTGAATCTCAATACGATACGGGTGAGCCTCATGCTATAGACGGGGATGCAAGACCTTTTGACATTCAAGCTTCGACATATGTGTTTGCTATGGACTATGTGGAAGGAGAAAACCACATCATAGATAAACCAGCAGACTACGACTTTTGGCGGAATTACAAGCCTGATTTTTGGCCAGCTCGTCAGCTAAGCTTTACAGCTGCAGACCCTAGAACATTACAACCAATTGAATATTCCCTGTTCCCTGATACTGAAAAATTTTCTTTATATACCTATCGTCGAATCATTGATCAATTAAATTTTGTTCCTGGTACCTTTTCTACAGATATTACTCTAGTAAACTGGCCACAAAACGATTATTGGCTAGCCCCTATTTATGACCTTCCAGAAGAAGATGTCTCTAAGCATTTGTATCAAGCGAAACAATTAAGCTTATCGCTATTGTACTGGATGCAAACAGAGGCACCTCGACCAGATGGTAAGGAAGGATATCCTGGATTACGCTTACGACCTGATGTGATGGGAACTACGGATGGATTAGCTAAATATCCATACATTCGAGAATCTCGACGTATTAAAGCAGCATTTACTGTTCTTGAACAGCATGTGAGTGCAGAATGGAGGGGTGATGAGGGAGCCGAACCGTTCCTAGACACGATTGGTATTGGTAGCTATCGCATTGATTTGCATCCAACCACGGAAGGTACAAACTATATAGATGTTGCCTCTTTGCCATTTCAAATCCCATTGGGCGCGCTAATTCCTATTCGAGTTAATAATCTATTGCCTGCTTGCAAAAACATTGGGACGACTCACATCACGAACGGTTGTTATCGACTGCATCCCGTCGAATGGAATATCGGGGAGTCAGCAGGGATGCTAGCCGCTTTTTGTGTCGAAAAAGGATATCAACCTAGAGAAGTGTGGGAGGATTCTACCAAGCTAAAAGATTATCAACAATTACTAACCAAGCAAGGAGTAGAGTTGTTCTGGCCTAAGCTCTCAGCTGTCTAATCATTTTATCCTTACCCATTTATAGTTGCATTCCGTTTCAAAATAAAACTCGGCTACTAGTCTGTACAAGTCCCTATTCATCAAGGGATTTGTTTACTAGAGTAGCCGAGTTTTTAAGATAGATGTGATAAAATCTTGAAAATACCTGCTCTCCAAATATGTTGATTGAGTAAGCAGTAGATGAACTTTTATTTTGTAGGTAGTTTTCTACAATTTTTCACTCGCATCCATTCTACCTGTAAGAGAACCACTCCATCCTCCCCCAAGGCATCTCAATATCAGAACTTTCCCTGATTCCTGCAATAAGAGCATCCCCCTATCGCACCAGATGGTATACGAAAGTAAAACAAACTACGCTCTTTTTACACCAGCCTATATTCAAGTATAATCAATGGTAATACATATCATTGTATAGATAATATAGAGGTGGAATAAGCACAATGAAAAAACAGATTGAAGAGCTTGAACGATTGTTATCTATTAAAGTCGGCGAAGATGTACAAGAAGAATATGACAATTATCTTTCTTTGAAAGGGGCATCCGCAGAAAACCTTCAGGAAATTGAAACGCTCTTTGATATCAAGCTACCTGAAGATTTTAAAGAATTTTATCGTTATAAGAATGGTAGCGGCTACCACTTTCATATTTTATATCCTGAATATGGTGAAGGCTGTATAGAACCTTTTTATTTATACTCCCTTGACGAAATGAAAGAAACAAAAGGCTATTTTTGCGATAATGATGAACTCCTTAGCGAATATTATGATGAACAAGAGATCTCACATCTAGATGCTAGAATTAAGCCTTATCTATTTAACAAGAAATGGTTTCCATTTGCTCAATTAGCGGGCGGCAGTCTGTATCTTATGCTAGATTATGATCCAGCCTCAGACGGAAAAACAGGACAGATTATCGCCTATGTTCATGATCCAGATTTTATTTATTATGTTGCTGACAGCTTTACTAATCTAGTAAAAAATTCAAATATAAATTTACAGGATTGGGAAGAGATTGACTATTAAGATTGATTTGCTGTAATGAACAGTTTGTAGTTACGATTTAAATGATCCGATTTAAAAACAACTAGCTTAAGGAGCAATAACATGACTCGTAAATATGTTCATCACATTTGTATCCAAACGAATACATATAAGGAATCGTTACAGTTTTATCAAGAAGTATTAGGATTTGAGCTCGTCCAGGAAACACCTCATTTTCACCAACGTGATTTTAATACATGGTTAAGGCTAGATTCCTTTTACATCGAACTTCAAACTGGGAAAGCTGGTGAATTACTAGATCCTCCTAACGCCAATGCCCAAGGACTTGGCCATCTGTGTTTGTGGGTGGAAAATTTGGAGTCAGAGCTTCAACGAGTGAAGAGTTTAGGCTACCACGTAAAAATGAAGGATGGACAGGAAATCTATACCGTTGAAAACGGGCGCTTACTAAAATTGCTCGCTCCTGAAGGAACGATTATCGAGCTTAGAGATAATCAAGGTGTCTAAAAAATAAACAAGAGGCTGTCCTTTCGTGCTGACAAGTCCCTTGTTTATTTTCTGTAACTATAAGGGGGTAGCAACAATCTTAACCCTTTCACTAACAAGCCGATAAAACGTATAATATGAATAGATACATAAATTTACAGTCCTTTTTTAACACAATAACTGTAAATCATGGAAGGAAAACAATATGAATAAACCGAGAAGGAAAGGATTGATTTCAACATGGCTGAATTGATGATTCGACAACTTGGTGATCCTGTGCTACGCAAAGTATGCAAGCCTATTACCAGCATCACAGATCGGGAACAAAAATTATTACAAAATTTAATTGATACACTTTATGCTGATCCTGGTCGAGCAGGCCTGGCAGCGCCACAAGTGGGCTTCTTAAAGCGAATTGCGGTCCTGGACTGTGGTGACGGATTAGTAGAATTAATGAATCCAGAAATTATTTCTCGAACGGGAGAAACCTTTGAATATGAAGCATGTCTTTCCTTACCAGGTATGTACGGTGCTGTGAAACGAGCTGAATCGATTGTGGTAAAAACATTAAATCGTCTGGGGGAAGAAGTAATTATTGAGGCTTCAGGGCATAAAGCACGTTGTATCCAGCATGAAATGGACCACTTGGACGGTGTCTTGTACATTGATCATGTAAAAAATGGGCATCTTTTTCAAGAGAAAACAAAAAAACCAGTAGACGTGTATCAAATGATTCAGCTTTCGAAGCAAAATGCTTTGTAAACGCAGATCATTTCTGATCGTTATGGTGGCAGTTAAGGAGTACATATGGGAAAAACCTTAGTCGTAATCGGTGTCGTCTTGATTGTAGTAGGTTTACTCTGGCAGGTAGGTGGTCGCTTTTTGCATCTAGGGCGGTTACCCGGTGACATCGTGGTAGAAAAGGAGAACTTTCGTTTTTATTTTCCTGTCGTTACCTGCATTATTATTAGCGTGGTGCTATCACTTATCATGTACGTCATTCGTTTTTTCAAATAAATAATGAAAATTTTTGGCAAGTTAGCAATGACGTTTGACATTGTATAACTTGCCATTTACGTTTTAAGTACTTAATGTCTTAAAATGCAAAGCTCGGTTCCTTGTTCGTTGGCCACGAATTCCGCCATTCCCCCTATTGGAAATGGAAAACAAGGCGAGGTATGTCCGAAGTCTAAACCAGCAATCAAAGGGATATTTTGTAGTTCACGTTTCGTCAGAATCATCTCTTTTAACACATTAGGGGAAATGTTTGATTGTTTTTGAAAGCGACCAAAGCAGATCCCTTTCACTTGCCCTCGGTATAAAAGAGTGTGGAGTAACGATTGTAAATTACGATCAAATTCTTCAGCAAAACTAAGGTAGTCATCCTCTAGGAACAAAATGGCATCGTTCAAATCTGGCATATATGGGGTTCCCTGTAATAAATTTAGCGTACATAAATTTCCACCTAATATTTTACCCCTAGCTTCTCCTGGTTGGATCATGTACACTCCCTCATTTGGAATAAATTCACGATTTTCTTGATCAGCATACCAAGCATCGTCACTCCAAGTCTCTGAGGATTGTATGATTATCTCTTTATTTTCCATGAAACATTTCTGGAAGTATTCGACCGTGTATTCCAGACCTTGCTTCATACCCAACGTAGAAAAATGAGGACCTGAATAAGTGACAAGCCCTGTTCTTGCATAAATAGCATTCTGTAGAGCTGTAATATCAGAGTATCCAGATAATAATTTAGGGTTGTTTCTAATCAACTCATAATTAAGATAAGGTAGCAGTTGATTAACATTAAAACCCCCAATAGTTGTCAAAATACCTTTCACCTCAGGATCAGTAAACGCCTCATGGATATCTGCTACCCTTGACTCAATCCTTGATGATGAGAAATGATCCATCTCCTCTGCATGTCTTGAAAACGTAACGCGTAACCCCAGCTTACCTAACACATATAATGCTTGTTCACGTATCTCCTTCGCAATAATCCCTAAACTACGGGAAGGAGATATGACACGAATCATATCCCCCTTTTGTAATTTCTCGGGAAAAATAATCTCCATATGACAATTCCCCTTTTCTTTTAAGCGTTTCTAATTAGCTACCCTTCGTGAGTTTACCTTACCTGTTGCCTTGTTGTTCTAGTTCATCTTGTAACTGATTTAATGCTTGGGCTGATTGAGAAACCTTATAGGTTGAATTCCCAATCATCTCGACATCTTCAATAAATTGGGCCATTTTGGTAGTGGCTCGGTCAATCTCGGTTATGCTTGTTTGCATGGAAATTACGATTTGATTGAGTGCTACTTCTGTTTGATCTGACTCTTCTTGTCCCTTGTTTACTAGGAGTTGAATGTGGCGGATGGAGGAAACGACTTCTTGCATAAATTGACTCGATTGGGCAATCAGTGAAGAAACATCTTGAACGGATTGTCTAGTTTGTTCGGACAGCTTACGTACTTCTTGAGAGACGACGGAAAATCCACGTCCATGCTCTCCAGCTCTAGCAGCCTCAATAGCGGAATTAAGCGCAAGGAGATTCGTCTGTTCTGCAATTTGTTGTACAAGATTTACAATTTTTTGAATCTCATTTGAAGAGTGACTCAGCTTTTCAATCAACCCTTCCATATCATTCATACCATTACTAATATCTCGAATACGTGACTCCAGTTCTTTCATTCGTTGCTGTCCTTCACTCGCTAATTGAAGGGTCTCTTTGGATTTGTCCGCACTATGCTGGACAGCTATATTCATATCTTGACCGCTAGAAATCAACTGTTCCACCGAAGAAGTGGTTTGCTGGCTTAATGATGCAAGCATAAAGCTAATATCCGCCATTTTTGTTTGGATTTGCTCACGTCCTCGATATTCTTGCTCACGTCGCATATTTTCTTTCTCATAAGATTCAAGTACCACTTGTTGTTCAAAGTTAAACATTTTAGAAACCACAATGCTTGCTTCTAATAATTGCTTCGAATCTAGAATTTGATCAAAAATAATTCTCAATACATGCTCCTGAACATTTTGAAATGCTGCGATGTACCATTTCGGCTCCAATCCAATGCGTACATGAACCTCTGCTACTTTAAAGCGTTTTCGTAAAAATCCGTCGTTTATATGTCCATCAAACATATCCATCAAATGTAACTCTAGACTCTTTGCCAGTCGATCTACTGTACTATGCTTGGTCAAAATTTGTTTTAGGTGAGGAACACTAAGAATTGTTTTGTAAAAGGTTTTGGCAATATCATGAATATGCGCCGCTATAATTGGCTGCAATGCTTTAGCTATTTTTAAATCCTCTTGACTCAGACGAATCATTTTCATTTGGGTTTCAATTTCTGAATGCTTAATATTCATGCTGACTTGGCTACTTGCAATCTGTTCTTTAAACATTTTTGTTTGTGAAGATTCTTCTGACTTTGTTCGAAACCAACTCAAAAATAAAAAGCTTTTTCCCATATTTTTCTATCACCTTTGTTAATATATTTTGGATAAATAAATCAAATATTCACAAGCCATCACAATTATACAAACCTTATACATCATTGTAAATCATTGACCTGATACTATTCGTTAAAAGCCTGTGAATTATTTTGATAGAAAATGTTTATTGTTTTTTCAAATAAAAAACCACTTCTTGCATATATTAGGTACTGTTATGTCCTTTACGTATCTTGAAGTTGGTTTGCAAAAGGAAAATCGTTTCCTAAATTTAAGGAGATACGATTGTGATTTTTTTACGATCAAAGCCCTCCTTCACTAATGTGGGAGGGCTTTGCTATGTTAATTTAGTTCTTCTTCAAATAAGTTCCCTTGCTTATGTAATTATGACAGCAACCACATCTTCTACAGGTATCCACCAGAGATCCTCATCATTCTTTAACTTGATTTATTTAAACGTTGAATCAACCTTTCTACCCATCCCCATGCTGATTCAATTACTCCTCGACCTTTTTTGTCTCTTTCCACCAGCTAATTGTTATCGCATAGTCATACTGACATGAGTCAGATATCCTGTAACAAAACTCGGCTGGCTCATCCTCTTCAATGATAGTTTCTCGATCAATTTCTTATTTTCGTGAAGCTGACGTAACACCTCAGCATGCTCTGGTAAACTAAATTTCGTTAGCGATTCAATCGCCCGAACACTCATAAACAGAGACGAAAAAGCAGGTAAACCATGCCGGCTTTTTTCTATTGGTACAAATCTAGGACTCTCAAAAAATGGGCTTATTGGTTGGCACTTGTCTATTTCCCTTCTCTTCACTTTCGCATTATATATAACATCCCTGATAAACTTTTGAAAATGGAGGGCGGGAATACCATGAGTAATAACAAGTGTGCAGAAAAGGAAATTAAGAAAATCGTTCGGACCATTAAAAGATTCAAATGCAGACTAAAACATAAAAGAAGAGAGAGCAGAAAAGAAGCAGATGAATCAAATTTTCTCATTCAGAATATTCAGATATTAATTGAACAAGCATTGCTCACGTAGAAAAGAAAGGGGTTATGAACCATGAGTGCCAGTCTTTGTAGACGTTTGGAAGAAATCGAGGAAAATATTAAAACACTCACAAGTCAATTCCTGCATGAAGCTGACGAAATAAAAGTTGATTTTGAGGATATTAATGATCAATTACGACAAACTTTAGCCGTCATTCAACAATTGCTCACATGAAGGGAGGAATTTATTTTGATCACTGACTTTCAAAAAAGCCTTTTGGTTGACATTTTTACTACAACAACAAGAATTAGGGCAACACAAAGAGCAATTCTTGCTTTAGAAAGGCAAGCTACTTTCGGTTTCGCAGTGCTACTCTCTACGCTGTCTAATGAGAGTAAAGAGCCAAGCGAAAAAGAAGATATTCTACTCGCACTCACATTCGCCCTCAGCGGACTGGTCAGTCAAATCAGAACATTACGAGAATTTTTACAAGGACTGCAAGGAGAATTACAGCTGGAGACGAACGCACTGGCAAAGACCATCTGAATAATCATTGCCAAATACCACCCTGCGAAATCGAGCGAGCCAAGCCGGGTGGTTTGTTCTATCCAATATCTACATAAGAAACATTGTTAGATCAGTACCTTTTTCCTATGCACGAAGGGTAACAGTAGGAATTCCTACCATTTTCGCCACTTGGCTAATGGAATACACAGTTACTCACTCTCTTTCTCTAGCTTTACTGCTACATGTTGTTTTCATCTTGTCCAAGAAAAAAAGGTAACCAAAACAAAATATTCAAAATATGATATGATGAACTCTGTCCTGTATTTTATAGAACATTACAATAATATAACATATCTTTTTATGAAAGGTAGTTGGATTAGATGAAGCCCTTTCAACACACTATCCAATCTGAAGAAGAACTGCTTACACTGACTGGTACACCAAGCCCTCTAGCCAGTAACAAGGTTATTCCATTCTTAGATGCGCATTGTCGCTCCTTCTTAGCGAAGGCACCTTTTTTAGTCTTATCTACAAGCAACAAAGAAGGCCTTTGTGACGCATCTCCTCGTGGAGACCATCCGGGATTTGTTCATGTACTAGATGACCATCATCTTCTCATACCTGAACGCCCTGGCAACCGTCGAGTAGACTCTCTACGAAATATTATATCCAATCCATATGTAGGTTTACTTTTCATCATTCCAGGACTTGAAGAAACATTACGTATTAACGGAAAAGCACGGGTCATTACAGATCAAGAGCTTCTCGAACCAATGCAAGTGCAAGGCCGCGTGCCTCAACTGGGAATTGCTGTAGAAGTGAACGAATGTTTTGTACATTGCGCTAAAGCGTTTAAACGTTCTGGCCTCTGGCAACCAACTAGCTGGCTACCAAAGGAAAGCCTTCCCAAACCAGCAGTAATGTTGGCCGAGCATGCTAAATTTTCCGCGGAGGATGTAGCAAACCTATTACATGATAGCTACACCAAGCGTTTATATTAAATCATGATTTCAGGTAAAAAGAGCTCTAGTTCCTTCTAAAATCCTTTCATAATGTAATAGGGCTGCCGGAATTGTATCCGACAGCCCTATGGGAGGCTTACTTTTTCACTTTTTTGTAATACATTGTCCAATTCACATGCTCTTTCGGTATTCCTATGTCCCTGCTACTATTGCTTCTGTTTTTTCTTAGCTTTCATTTGCAATTTTTGTGTAACATCTTTATAGGTGGCATCATCCATTTTTTTCAATAATTTATGATGTTCACTTACGTCTTGGATACTTGCCTCAACGGTTTGTGTGCGAAGATCTTTCCGTACCAAAACCGTAGAGAACCAGAAGCCGATCATAGCCATCGATAATAAAACAGGTCCAGTAAAATATGAAATTTCATAAGACATGCTCTTCTCTCCTTCCATGGTTTTGTAATCTCTTCCTCGCTGTTTTTTATTCTACTAGAAAAATAAAGAAATAATATGGAAAACTAATAGAAAAATCATCACAATTTCATTATATTCTGCCGTACGTATAAAGTTCTCTTCTAATACCTAGTAAGCAACTATTCTTTACTCGAAAAAAGGTAGATCACCCATTTACATTATTTTGTTTACTGGTTAACTCAGCTATAGCTTAAAATCTATTTGGAGCATACTAGACTCTCTCATTGCCTTATAAGTGATCACTAATAAAGGACCTACGAGTAAACCCACCCCACCAAATAGCTGAATACCAATAAATAGAGAGGCTAAGGTAGCAATAGGAGACAAGCCCATATGTTTGCCCATCACTTTAGGTTCGACTGTTCGTCGGATAATTAACAGGACGATCCCTAGAAATAACAGCTTGGTTCCCATGACAGAATCACCGGTAACATAATAAAAAATCGACCATGGCGCCATAATCACAATAGACCCTATTATCGGAATTACGTCAATAATCCATATGACAAGCGCCATAAACAATGCTATTTTTGGCTGAATAATGAGCAATCCAACGAACGTAACAGCAAAAATAACTAAGCTTACCAAGAATTGTGCTTTAAAAAAGCCAGTAAAAAATGACGCTATTTTATGAAAAATAAATTTGACCCTTTGTTCGGTTTGCTCCGTTAATTTTGCATAAAACGAAGCTTTGAGCTTATCTAAATCAGCCATGATAAAGAATAGGGCGATTAAATAAACAAGAAAATTAACGAAAAAAGCAGGTACTTTTGTTACAATATGTTTAATTGTATCTGCATTAACATAGGATAACAGCCCTGATTTTATTGTCCCTACTAATACACTAATCTGTTTGGCGACCTCTTCAACTAATGCATTTGGTAGACCTACGGAAAAAGCGCAAATTTGATCCAGCACCTCTTGCCAAAGCGCGGAACCCAGATCAATATAATGCGGAATATTCTCAACTACCTGCAAGAATTGTGTGGTCGCTTTTGTTATCATAAGGTATCCACTTAAAGCGATAACTAGAACAAAGAAAAAAAATACAATCAACACAGAAGGATTCCGCCTCAGCTTGAATCGCTCTTGCATAAGACCAATCAAGGGTTCTAATACGATCGCCGTCAGCAAGGCAAGTAACAAAGGAGTGGACACTGGAATAATAAAAAGAAGGAAAAGAACAGTAAGTAAGATGCTCCCCCATTTTATTATTCTCTTTTTATTTATGAAGTTCATAGGTAGTATGAAAGGCTCCTCTCTTCTCTCTATTCCCATTTTAACAATAGGAAATCTATCCTTTTATCTACTTGTATGGTAACATACCTGCTTATAAGTTTATAGAGCTATACCTTAAGACACGCTTAATTTATGCTAAAATTTTCCTTAAATAATACGTTTAGATCTGTTTTAGGAGGAAGAACAACATGAAAAAAGACGCTATACCAGCGTCATTTTTACAGCATTTCTCTCATTATGACTGTACGATAGCAGATTTACTAGACTTTACATCATACACGCCATGGGTTGAACTTACGATATGATCTGGCTTTGGTTTGCCACGGCTTTGTCGGTGACCTTCCAGATGCGCTTCACTTGTCTCCCATCTTTTCCAGGCTTCTTCTGATTCCCAACGAATTAACACAATGACTTCTTCATCATGGCCTTTACGAGTGCGTTTTACTAACACGCTCAAATCGATAAAGCCCTCAATCTTCTCAATGTCGCCTTCACCAGTAAAATGCTTAACGACCAAGTCTGAGGTACCTTCTTTTACGATAATCGTTTTTGTTTCGATGAACATGAACTTACACTCCCTTTATATGTATCGTTCGTAACAACCATTACTTGCTATTTAGTATCATTCTTTCTTCATTTTAGTTGATAAAGATTATCATAGTCAATTGTTGAATCTTGCAAATTGTAAATCAAGTATTTATGGTCCAGATTCTTACCAAACCATATATGCTACACGTACACAAGCTAACGTTTACCAATTACGTTTTTTAGATACTTCCGATGCTCTAGTAAAGCTTGATACTGGTTCTCTCTGAAACATTCTTCCCTACAAAAAAACCGCCCTCTCCAAGCTGGATAAAGAACGGCTTTTTGTAACACCAAAATATTTGATGAAAGAATTATTATATTTACGAAATAGGATCAAACCAGTAAGGTAATTTATCGAGCTATGCTTGTAGCAAATTGTACATGCTTAAAAAGAAATTTTAGCTTCAATGAAGGCTTTCAAATCTGCAATCGCTACACGTGTTTGTTCCATTGTATCACGATCACGTACCGTTACCATGCCATCCTGCTCGGACTCAAAATCGTACGTAATGCAAAGCGGTGTTCCGATCTCGTCATGACGGCGATAACGTTTACCAATAGAGCCGGATTCATCATAATCTACCACAAAATCCTTGGACAAGTCCGCAAACACTTTCATAGCTGGTTCAGACAGCTTTTTGGATAATGGGAAAATAGCTGCTTTATAAGGTGCTAGCGCTGGGTGGAAACGTAAAACGGTACGGCTATCTCCACCTTCAAGCTCCTGCTCCTCATACGCATCGATCAAGAATGATAGCGTTACACGATCTGCACCAAGAGATGGCTCGATGCAATAAGGTACATAACGTTCATTTGTCTCAGGATCAAGGTAAGAGAAATCTTCCCCAGAATGCTCCATATGCTGCTTCAGATCGAAATCCGTGCGGTTTGCAATACCCCAAAGCTCTCCCCAACCAAACGGGAATTTATATTCAATATCGCTAGTGCCTTTGCTGTAATGAGATAATTCATCTTCATTATGATCGCGAAGGCGAACGTTCTCTTCTTTTACTCCCAATGTCAACAACCATTGGAAGCAGTAGTTGCGCCAGAACTCGAACCATTTCATATCCTCGCCAGGTTGGCAGAAGAATTCAAGCTCCATCTGTTCGAATTCACGTGTACGGAACGTAAAGTTACCTGGTGTGATCTCATTACGGAAGCTTTTGCCGATCTGTCCAATACCAAATGGCATCTTCTTACGCATAGTACGTTGGACATTTTTAAAGTTTACAAAGATACCTTGTGCCGTTTCTGGACGTAGAAAGATTTCATTCGTACTAGATTCCGTTACACCTTGGAATGTTTTAAACATCAGGTTGAACTGACGGATATCTGTGAAATCCTGGCTACCACAATCTGGGCACACAATGCTGTGTTCTGAAATAAGCTCTTGCATTTTTTCAAAAGGTAGACCATCAACAACTAGCTCGATGTTCTTTTCTGCGAGTTTATCTTCAATCAGTTTATCTGCTCGATGACGTGCCTTACATTTTTTACAATCGATCATTGGGTCGTTGAAATTGCCCACATGACCAGATGCAACCCATGTTTTCGGATTCATCAAGATCGCCGCGTCAATTCCAACATTGTACGGAGATTCTTGAATGAATTTTTTCCACCAAGCCTTTTTAATGTTGTTCTTTAACTCGATACCAAGCGGACCGTAATCCCACGTATTAGCAAGACCCCCATAAATTTCAGATCCTGGAAATACAAATCCTCTGTGTTTGGCAAGAGCGACGATTTTGTCCATGGTTACACTCATTCTCTAAAACTCCTTTTTATCCAAATAAGTATTGAAAAGCTCTCGCCCCTTTCTAAAAAGTACGGGATGAGAGCTTATGCTTCACTTAACAGTCAACAGCGTAATCATGCCGTTTACCAATGTGTATGTATGACCTGCTCGCTTTGCGCTTACCCTGTAAGATAAAGCACCAGTAGTTTAGCCTACATAAACTCTTAGGTATTGTAAACCATGTATTACATGTTACATGGTTTACGCCCAAAATTCAATTGAGAGTTAACAGAATCCCTGATAATCTTTGTCCATATTTTTAGGATAATGATTAGAAGGCATTTCCGAATAAGCTAATCCAGAAATGCCTTCTAGCATCTTATACTTTACTCGTTGTGATTACATGTGGATTATTCCTTATCAACCGATGCTTCTGTTTCTGGCTCGGCAACAGGCTTAATCTCCACACGTTTAATGTGATTAACATCCTTTTCTAAAATACGGAACTCGTAGCCCTCGTATATAATCGGGACATTTTTTCGTAAATCAGGATTTTGCATAAGCATCCAGCCTGCGATGGTATCTACATCTTCATCATCCATATACAGATCAAACATCTCATTTACTTCGCTTATCAGCACTTTCCCATCAATAATTTTATGATTTATCCCTATTTCTTGAATGCGAGGGCGTTCATCTTCGTCATATTCATCACGGACTTCACCGATTATTTCTTCAATGATATCTTCCAAAGTGACCAATCCAGCAGTGCCCCCATATTCATCATACAAAATAGCCATTTGAATACGTTTTTTTTGCATTTGCACTAAGAGGTCATGGATGGCCATAGTCTCTATTACTTTTAGGACAGGACGAGTAAACTCTTTCAAACTCGTAATCTGTAGCTCACTCTCACCCAAGCTATGAATGAAGAAGTCTTTAACGTTTACAATCCCGACTACATCATCCTTATCCTCGCCAAAAACAGGGTAACGAGTATATTGTTCAGATTTTAAAGTTTTGATATGTTCTTTTATCGGGTCATCCAGATAGAGACCTACCATTTCTGTGCGCGGTACCATGATTTCTTTCGCAATCCGGTTATCGAATTCAAATATTTTATTCACATATTTAAATTCGGTTTGATTGATTTCACCGCTATGGTAACTTTCTGATAAGATCAGTCGTAGCTCTTCTTCTGTGTGAGCCATTTCATGTTCAGAGGCTGGTTTTAAACCAAATACCCCGGTAAGAAAGCGCGCGGAACCATTCAAAACCCAGATGAATGGATACATCACTTTATAAAAATAAATTAATGGTTTTGAAAATAACAGAGTTACTCGCTCTGCTTTTTGAATAGCAAAAGTCTTAGGAGCTAATTCTCCTACTACCACATGCAAATATGTCATGGTTCCAAACGCAATAATAAAAGAAAGGGTATTGGCTACTCCTCCCGAAATATTCATTCTTTCGAAAAGGGGCTGTAACATATGATGTACAGTAGGTTCACCTAGCCATCCCAAACCCATTGCTGTAATCGTTATTCCCAACTGGCATGCGGACAAATACTCATCCAAGTTGGTAATTACCTTCTTTGCTGCTAATGCACCTGGTTTCTTTTCCGCAACCAATTGATCAATGCGACTCGTACGAATCTTGACTATCGCAAATTCTACCGCCACGAAAAATCCAGTAAAGGCAATCAAAATGAATACCATGACTAAATTAAATATCTCCAACCAGTTACCTTAATCCATCGCTGAATTAAGGTGTTCACCTCCATCGAGTCGTTCTCTCTCTAATTTTTTTCCTGCTTGTAAGGCAAAAGTAGTAACAAAGAGTGTAAAAGCGTGGTTCCTTGTACCGACAGTTTTTGTCGAATCTCATGTTGCTCCTCTTCCGACAGAGAATTAATCTGGCTTGTCAGCAAACTCATTTCTTGTTCGAGCTGTTGCATACGTTGATTAACATCTCTTGTCAATCCCATCAGTTGTTCTGCATTGGGTGCTTCCCGTTTATTCTTTACCAATTCCTTTATTTCACAGAGCGGCATGTGTAATGACTTACATTGCTCAATCATCTGCAAAATTTCTAAGTCATACTCATCATAATAACGATAATTGGAAGAAGACCGCTTCGGTTGCAAGAGACCTAAATTGGTGTAGTAATCCACAGTTCGCTTTGAAATGTTTGCCAAAACAGCCAATTCTCCTATACGATACACTGCCCCATCACTTTCCCCCCTTTCTGCTACTAATGATGTCATATCAATAAGCATACAGTCAAACGTGATGGTTGTCGAATTTGGAGAAAAAGGAGCATTTTTAGCCTATATGCGAACTTTACCAACCTGACAGACATTGTTGCTCTCTGTCACGCTGGCTCTCGTATAAAAATTCATATCATTGCCTTTTTCAAACTCTTAATTGTTATTGAATCTTGGCATAGCTTTAGGTAAAATCATACGAGTATTACAAACTAGAAAAAATAATGGAGAACGAGACGAAACGACATGAGTACTGCTGACATTCCTGAGAAAACAAAACGCTTTTTTTACCATCCAGTTTGTTGTGTTTGTCGTGATCTATTAGGCATTCTAATCGGTTGCGCAGTGTTTGCCTTTGGAGCTAATACGCTAATTGCCGCCCATCAGCTTTTACCCGGTGGTTTAACTGGAATCTGTACCCTTCTTTATCGACTCACAGGGATGAGTGTTGGTACTTTATATTTTGTACTAAACATTCCTTTATTGATTCTCGGTTATCTTAAAATTGGCAAGAAATTTATTTGCTATACCATTTACGCAGTTGTTTGTATCTCAATCTTTCTCAATGTGATTCCACAAAAGCAACTATGGACCCACAATATCTTATTGGGTGCTGTTTTTGGTGGGTTAATTGCTAGTATGGGAACAGGCTTTATACTACGCGTGGGTGGCTCAACTGGTGGAACAGACATCTTAGGCAGAATCGCTGTTAAGTATTTTCAAATTCCGATGGGCGTTTTTGGACTGTGTATTAATGCCCTAATCGTGATAGCGTCGTCCTATTTTGGTAATCCAGAGCTAGGGATGTATACAATCATCTCTATGTACATTGGAGCTCGTACAGTTGATTTGGTTCTGAATCATATCGATCGGATTACAGTTACTATTATTTCCAAAAAAGGGGATGAGGTAGCCGAAGCGATCACAAAATCAGTCGTTCGACGTGGCGTGACCATTTGGAATGCGAGTGGTGCCTATACACATCAAGACAAACAGGTACTAATGTGCGTTATTGTAAAACACCAATGGTCGGAAACAAAAAAGATAGTACTTGCTACTGATCCAGAAGCTTTTATTACTGTGGCACCAATTAAACGTATTGTAGGTAACTTTAAAGAGACCTGGTAACACCCTTCTCTTCATAAGATCTATAGGTACATACTATAGCAGACCCACGAAGCACTGACATTCGTGGGTCTTTTTGTTTGCAAAGGGAGTTCCTTTTTCAGATCCTGCATCCTATATAGGTTTACACTTCTTTTTATCAAATATAAGTACCAGTAGAAAAATACATATGGGGTACAATCCACCCCAACCAAGGAAAGGATATAAACACAGGGTGACCACAAGAGAAATCCATGCAGAGATATACCCCCATTTATTTTCACGCAAAAGCTTGATTCCGGCAAGACACCCGCCTAGATATGTAGCCATAAAAGTAGCATTTGGTACCTGAATCAGCTTCTCTAGTGAGATAGCTCCACCTGCAAGTAACAGTAACGTTAGTACAAAACCACCACTAAGAAAAAGAAGTCCTCCCAAAGGAGCTTGTGTTCTTGAGTGTAAGGTACCCATCCAGGCAGGAGCACTTTTTTCTTTCGCTAACGAAAAAGCAATTCGCGCGGCTGCATTTACGTAAGCATTTGCAGTAGCTAAACAGATAAACAGAGCCGTAATAGCAACCACCCAGCCCCCCGCTTGACCAAAAGTTAGCTGTACCATCGTACTAAGTGAAGCTTTGGTACTTCCACCATAGCTAGAGGTAGCAATCGTCATGATCGCTACACCTACATATAGAAGGGCTACTAGACCTGAACTAATCATGACTCCTTTAATGGCATTTTTCTTTGGATCAACGAACTCCTCTGACAAGTGAGTTACTGCCTCCCAGCCAATAAAACACCAGAACAATAAGCTAGCAGATTGAAAAATCGAAAGCCAACCATGTGGAACAAATGGTGTAAAGGCCTCTAGCTTTGCATGTGGTACGGCAGAAGCAATGGCCAATACCAAAATGGCCAAAATAAAGGAAACCACAATCGTCTGCAAGCGCCCTGTCACCTGCATTCCCAAAAAGCTCATGCCCACAACAACAGCAATTATCATGGTCGCCATTAGATACACACTGCTATGCTCCCAGCCTAACAGTGTGGTTACATAGGTAGCACCTGTTACTGCCAGGATCGGTGCACCAATGGGAACTGACAATAAAAAGAACCAACCAACTAAATTGCCAAAACGATTACCATAAACGAGTCTAACAAAATGGGAAACACCCCCCGCGCTGGGATGAATGGCAGATAAGAGTCCCATAGTAATCGCCATCGGTATCATTACAAATGACATGGTAATCCAAGACAATAAAGACGCAGGTCCAGCCATTTCAGCAGCTATTCCGGGAATTAACAGAATTCCTGATCCAAGTACTGCTCCTATGTATAAAGCTACAATTTGAGGCAGGTTCAACGTTTTCTTTAAGGTTTGAGCTGCTACACTTTGCGTTGTCATAATAGTCCTCCTGGAATAAGTTGACCTCACTTTACCATATACTTTCCCATCGGTGTTATCTATAATATTTGATAAATTCAATCGATAATTTTGATAGGAAGGGAAAACATGGACATATATTATCTTCGAACCTTTCGCGAAGTGGCAAGACAGCAAAGCTTTACACGAGCCGCAGAAATACTAGGCTACGCCCAATCAAGTGTAACAACTCAAATCCAGCGTCTGGAAGAAGAATTTAAGACCAGTTTATTTGAACGCTATGGTCGGAAAATTAGATTAACCGATAGTGGTGAAGAGTTGTTGCATTATTCTTCACAGATTTTGGCTCTTTTAGATGAGGTGAAAGAAAATTTATCCGAGCAAACTCAGTTAACTGGGTTGCTTACTATAGGTACAGTCGAATCATTAGCAGCATTTTACTTACCTCCTCATCTACAAGCACTTCGCCGGAAACATCCACGTATCAAGCTTTTTCTACAACCGGGAATTTGTCGTGATTTAGTCCAAGGTGTTAAAAATGGCACCTTTGATATTGCAATCATCATGGACAGACAACACAATGATCCTGATTTGATTTGTCATGTATTAACAGAAGAACAGCTTGTCTTAATTGGCAATCCGGATCATCCACTAGCTTCCCTCGAACAAATGAGCGTTCATGATCTCGAAGGCGAAACTTTGATTGTGACCGAAGAAGGCTGTAGTTATCGTGATATGTTAGAAAGAGTAATTCAACAGAATGGGGTCAAAACGGAGCTTTCGTACGAATTTGGCAGTTTAGAGGCTATCAAGCAATGTGTTTCGTATGGTTTAGGGGTCTCGATATTGCCAAAACTTGCAGTTATTGAGGAGGTAAGACAGGGAAAGCTCGCCATTCTTCCTTTTACACATCCAGATATCAGGGTATTCCGTCAAATTGTATATCATCGTAAAAAGCGAGTTTCTAAAGCTTTCCAGCATTTTTTAGATTTATTAGAAGAAAAAAAATAACCACTGGTCGTTACTTGCCTTCTGAGAATCATAACAAGAACAAATACTTTTATCTTCAATCAAAAAAAGGAGTGTGTGCCTTCTCTAAGCACACGCTCCTTTTTGGTTCCTTTGAATACAAATCACCTATTATTCGATTGAATGTCTCCATGGACAGATTTTTTTATGGAAGCATTTTTTGGTTGTTTTATCTTCTTTTGTATTTCTGAATGTGTTTTCTCAGGTGTTTGTATGGTCACAACTTCTTTGCTTTTGGTTTGCATACTACTTGTCATCTCTTCTGCCCAAACAGGACTTATTGACAGCATGCTCGCTGTTAAAAAGCTAGCTGTGAGCGATTGTAATTTCATACTCATGTAACCCACTCCTTACGTAGAGGAAAATCCCCTATCTACTAAGACGATTTACAATCCAAAAGGGTCACATCTTTACCAACGAAATTCAAAAAAATTATTCCATGGAAGAGTTTTATGCTGTAGGAGCATTTGAATATTCTTCAAGTGTTATACCCTTATCATGAATCTCACTAGCTGCTTCTTTACCAACATAACGCAGATGCCATGGTTCATATTGATAGCCCGTAATGGCTTCTTTCCCTTTTGGATAGCGAATAATAAATCCATATTCGTGCGCATGATCAGCTAACCAAACAGCTTCAGGAGTACCATCAAAACAGTCCTCTGCTGCACATTTCCCTGTACTTCCCGAAACATCAATGGCAAGTCCTGTTTCATGCTCACTGTGTCCTGGTTCTGCGCTGTACTTTTTGGCCGCTTCCTCTCCATCTTTTTTCACATAACGATTAAATAAATTTGTTTGTGTAGTATGAGAACGATAGGCGGATACCCCCGCCAACATTATGCCTTCCTGCTTAGCGCCAGCAAACATTTGTTGTAGAGCATCTGCTGCTTCATTGCGCATCATACGCTTTTCAATTTTTTCTTTAAACAAAAAAGGAACATCTGGATAGACAAGATCCTGAGGTTTATAGCTATCAGGTAACTTATACTGTTTATTAACAAGTACCTCTATGCTCTCTGGAGTCACTGCTTGTAATTTACTTCCCGACTTGTCTGTTGTGCCTTCCGTCGAGGTAGCCGGTGCTGAAGTATTTCCTGAAGATGCACCTGTAGGCTCATTTCCGGTACGTTCCTTACTGTCTGTTGCTGGCTCTGTTGGTTGACCAGATTGCGTCCCCTTAGTCTCAGTGGTTTGAGCATTCTCCGAGCCTGTAGATGGCGTCTTATTCGATGTTTCCTGACACCCAGCAACCAATGAAGCAGATAGTGCGATAAGTATAGCTGTAGCTGAAATAGTGCGTACGCTTTTCATAATTTCCTTTTTTCCTCCTCTTTCCAATCACAAGGTCTGTTCAACTGCTTCATGCGGAAAAAAATTTGTACAACGTAAGTGACGATCCTAATAAGGAAAGGGTTTCCTTATTACTTAAAAAAGGCGACTGAATTGAACACGCTGACCAACCTGATCAACATACTATAAAAGCACCTACAGGAACGTGGGGGAACAGCAAAACCCGCCGGGTATAGTTTCCGGCGGGGAATAACATATCATACAGTTATCATAAGAAAAATCGATCGTGTTAGCAAGGAATTATATCCAGCCCCTCGCTTTCATTCCCTCTGTGATGCGAAGTAAAGAGATCATAAAAGCAGCTGTTCTTCTGTCTGTTTGATATTGTTTAGCAATCTGACTTACTTCCTGATAAGAACGTACCATTACGTCTTTTAATTTGTCATTTACTTCTGATTCTGACCAGTAAAAGTTCATGAGGTTTTGCACCCATTCAAAGTAAGAAACCGTCACTCCACCTGCGTTGGCTAAAATATCTGGAATGACCAGGACCCCCTTTTGTTGCAAGACCTCATCTGCTGCTGGTGTTGTTGGACCGTTTGCAGCTTCTGCAATAATTTTCGCTTTAATTCGATCTACATTAGCTGAAGTAATCACATTTTCCAAAGCAGCAGGAATCAAAATATCCACTTCAACTTCTAACAGTTCATCATGTGCAATGAGGCTAGCCCCAGCTACATTACCTAAGGACCCCGCTTCCTTTGCTGTAATGACATCAGGTATATGCAACCCTGCTTTTGCATAGATAGCTGTTTTTGAATCACTAACAGCTACTACTTTAGCGCCTATTTCATGCAAAAGTCTAGCTGCGATTTGCCCAGCATTGCCGAAGCCTTGAATGGCTACTGTTGCATCGGTAGGGGACATGCCCTTTTCTTGTAAAGCTTCTAGAATCGTATACACACAGCCACGTGCTGTAGCCTCATTCCTACCCTTTGACCCGCCAAGAATTAGTGGTTTTCCCGTAATAACCCCCGGCGTAACCGCACCTTTTAGACGGCTATAGGTATCCATCATCCATCCCATTACCTGCGCATTCGTGTAGACATCAGGTGCTGGAATATCTTTTTCGGGTCCAACTACATCGTGAATAGCCTCCATGAATCCTCTGCTGACACGCTCTAATTCTCCTTGACTCATCGTTCGTGGATCACAAATGACCCCACCTTTACCACCACCATACGGTAAATGCACCACACCGCATTTAAATGACATCCACATAGAAAGAGCCTTAACTTCATCAAGAGTTACTTGTGGATGGAAGCGAATTCCACCCTTAGTTGGACCAATAGCATCATTATGTTGCGAACGATATCCATCAAATACACGAACAGTTCCATCATCCATCTTCACTGGAAAAGATACACTGACAACACGTTTGGGCTTTTTCAAAATCTCTACCGCTGCTCGAGGAAGATCAAGCAATTTCGCAGCATTCTCAATTTGCTTTTGAACAATTTCGTACGGATTTAAGTTTTCCGTCATTTTTGTCGCTTGTTGTGCCATGGTTCCCCCACTCTCTTTCTCTACTATGATAAAGGATTTCTAACATTGTAAAGGAATATTACAAAAAATGAAATATAAAATGCCTTGTGTTTTTTGATTTTACTGATAACTTTCGCACTCTTGTAACAATTTCCTTCATTTTTTAGTATGTTGGATTTTGCTATTTGTATACATACGAGTGGTTTTTTGTCTCTTTTTGCGCTTTCCCAGAAAATAATGAGCCGATTGGGTAAGTAAACTAGTAAATTGATTAGAATTTTACTACAATAAGAGGAAGAATATTAATCAATGAGAGGAGATTTTTATATGGATTGCTTATTTTGTAAAATTATTCAAGGAGAAATTCCTTCCAAAAAAGTCTATGAGGATGATGATGTCTACGCGTTTCACGATATAAATCCCATTGCACCTGTACATATCCTGGTAATTCCCAAAAAACATATTTCCTCCGTTATGGGATTGGATGAATCAGATAAAGAACGAATTGGTAGCCTCCACTTGGCGATTCAAAAGGTAGCAAAGGAAGCTGGTTTAGAAGAAAACGGATTCCGCGTGGTAACAAATACCGGAAAACATGGTCAGCAAACCGTCTTCCACTTACATTATCACATTATCGGCGGCAGACAATTGGAATGGAATATGTAAGCTAATCCTTGACATATAAATAAAGAAAACACACAAACCAGTATAACCAGCTGACTTGTGTGTTTTCTTTATTCAAATGCGTAAAAGATAATGCATACCCTATGATTCCGGCTGTGGTTCAGAGACTGGTTGAGACGCATTATCTGTATGCTCTGGCTTTTGTAGCTGAAGTTTAAACAGTGGTATCACCGCAAAGACCCCGACTACAAAGAATAATCCTGCTATTTGGTAGCTTCCTTGTAACGTAAACGTTTCCTTTACAACACCAGATACGCTCATCATCACAACCATCATTCCGGAAAATAAGGGGCTAAGCACTCCATTAACCCGTCCAACAAAATCTTCTTCTGCGGACATTAGGATCAAAGTATTGACCCCAATGTGGATACAGGGAAAGAATAATCCGTTAATAAATTGAAAAGCAAGTGCTAGCATAAAATTTTGTGAAAAGCTAATTCCAATGACCGAAATGGCACTGCTAATCATACCGATAGCTAATAGTTTCTGAGCGGAGATTTTTTTAGAGATCGTCATCACCAAAGCCCCACCTACTAACATAGCTACACCATTGGTCATCAAAAACCATTGTAAATTCTCTTTAGGTAAGCCTAACTGCTCCACTACTATAAATACACCCAATGGCTGTAATAACCCCACTGCTAAGCCTGCCATCATAAAGCAAAAACTTAGAGTCCGTAATACATTTTTTGACCAGACGTAACGGAACCCGTCAGTCATTTCTTTTAAAATACCTGTGGTAACATCGTTCTTTTTGGGCTTCTGATCGGCTGGTAATCTATACAGCACGGCTGCTGAAACTAAAAACGCAACTCCTGTCAAGGCGATCGAAACATCAATTCCAAAACTCTGAAATACCATGGTACCAATAGCTGGTCCAACAATCATGAAGATTGCCATTAGCGTTTGAAACATCGCCATTCCTGCTTGCAACTGTTCTGCTGGAACATGCTGTTTAAATAGTTTCATTGCCGATGGTTGCGAAAATTGAGACAAGATAGCAGAAAACAGCGTAACAAAGAATATTGCTTTCCAAGACCCAAACATGAGAGTAAGTAGAACACCAAAAACGGAAACGGCACTTAAAATATCGCACCACACCATCGTTCTTTTTGGTCTCCAACGGTCAGCAAACGTCCCACCTATAAATGAGAAAATAAAGATAGGAGCAAATTCCGCTACAGAAATCATGGAGACCGCATAAGGATCATTATGGGTAACTTCCATAACATACAAAAGGATAGCAAAATTTCGCACCCAAGTGCCTAGCTGTAAAAATACTCCAGACATTAGAATAACGCGTATAAATGGATTTGATAAGATATGCGGTTTTTTTACGGTTTCCACCTGATTCCCCCCTTTAATACATGCTTCCTAGTAGAAGCATCTCTATATCCTATCACATCTGTTTTATTGTATACATGATTTTTTTTACGTAACTTTCAACCAAAAAAAATGCGAAGACCTTAATAAAGTAGGCTTCGCATTTTTTTCTTTCGGATGCATTTCCTATTTTATTTTTGGAAGCTGTAACCGGGAAATAACCGCCTCGGTTACCCGGTTAACAATCTGTTCCATTTGTTGTTCATCTATTTTGACAGTCAGCGTTTGAGATTCTTCGATTGAGGTAGACTGTTCAAATGCAGAGCATACATCAATTCCTGGTGGACAAATGACTCCAGCTGGTGTCTCCCCCATGAAACCCATTTTCTCTCGCAACGCTACCAGCTCTTGTACCCGTTCTACTGACAATTCCCGAGCCCCATTCATTTGTCTTGCAATCCAGTTAATTTTCGCGGTAAATTCTAGTGATTCCATCAAATAATAGGCGGTTTGAAGATCTTTTCCCCATGTAAGTGCCCCGTGGTTTTCTAGCAGAACCCCCTGATGGTTCATGACGTGAGAAGCAATGGACTCAGGGAGAGCCTGCGTGGAGGGAGTCGCATATTTCGCTACAGGTATGGTCCCAAGTAGCACTACCGATTCTGGCAAAGTTGCAAAATCTAATGGAAGCCCCGCTATTGCAAAAGCTGTAGCATACGGAGGGTGAACATGAACGATCCCACCAATGTCTGGACGCATTTCGTATACTTTCAAGTGCATTTTCATCTCAGAAGTAGGTCGAAGTTCTCCTTCTAGCACTTCACCTTGTCCATTTACTTTGACCAGCATTTCTGGCTGCAAAGCTCCTTTACTTACACCGGTTGGAGTGATCCAGATCTCGTTGGTAGAAAGACGAACCGAAATATTTCCATCGTTAGCCGCACCAAAGCCTTTTTCATATACTTTGCGCCCAATCTCACAGATATCCTGTTTTATTTTAGCTTCCTTTTGCATCTGTTCGTTCGTTGGTTCGTTCATGATTAGTTTGTCCTCCTTGTGTCCCGTGAATCAATCTAGTTGCTTTTCTCAGTGGCTTGGAACAGATCTGTCAACGCTTTATCGTAAGGAGCTCGTAAAATGCCTTTCTCTGTAATGATCGCTGTTATTAAGTCGTGTGGAGTCACATCAAAGGCAGGGTTAAAGACTTTGACATCAATCGGTGCTGTCTGCTTACCAAACCCTTCAATAATTTCGCCTGCTTCTCGCTCCTCAATCGGAATTTGGGCTCCTGTAGCAGTTTCAAGATCGATAGTAGACATCGGTGCTGCTACATAAAATGGAATCCCATGAGCTTTTGCCAGTAGGGCTACCCCATAAGTTCCAATTTTGTTAGCTACATCACCATTAGCAGCAACTCGATCACATCCCACTATAACTGCCTGTACCCAGCCTTTAGACATCACCATTGCCGCCATGTTATCCGTAATTAACGTAACATCAATACCCGCTTCATGTAATTCCCACGCTGTTAGACGAGCTCCTTGTAGAAGAGGACGAGTCTCATCGGCAAATACTTTGATATCCCAGCCTTTTTCTTTTGCCAAATAAATAGGCGCAAGTGCTGTACCATAACGTGCCGTAGCAATCCCACCAGCATTACAATGCGTCAACACTCCCATACCATCCTCAAACAACGTCAGCGAATATTCACCAATCATGCGACATGTTTCCTCGTCCTCATCACGGATCGCATGCGCTTCTGTAACGAGACGTTGCTTAATTTCAGTGACAGATAAGTGCTGATCAGCCAGTGCACGTTGTTCCATACGGTTTAGCGCCCAAAATAAATTAACAGCTGTAGGTCTTGAAGACGCTAGATACTCTTTATGCTTTGTGAATACATCGTAGAAAGCCTCGAAGGAGTCCTCTGGTGCATCATGGATTCCCAATAGTAGCCCATAAGCGGCAGCAATCCCAATCGCGGGTGCTCCTCTTACCTTTAGCTCCTTAATGGCATCCCAGGCATCTTTTATGTTGTCTATTTCTAAAAATTCTTTCAAAGTTGGAAGTTTCGTCTGATCTAAAATAAATAAAGTGTTGTTTTCAAAACGAACCGATTGAATAAACGTTGCCATGTGAGAGCCTCCCCCTATTTGTAAACGGTCAAATCAAGTATGAACGGCATAAAATTACTGTTTGTCTTCTATCTCTGTTATAGCAAAAAAACAAAAAATTTTCTGCTACTAATCTAAAAAACACACAAAACCACAAAATCAAACATATATAATGACCGGTATTTTGATTTTACTAATCTAGATCCCTATTTTCAACCGCTTTCCAGCCCTTTCATCAAACTTTTTCTACTCTTTCCCCGTATTTCTCTTCCCTTGTCACGACAATTCAACTTTCTTTTCTTTCCATCTTTTTTTACAACGTTATTTTTGGTATCCTTTTTGGCAAGAGAACAGATATATTTGCCTGTAGGTCAATTGGGATAGATCATTGTTTTGGGAGGTATTATGTTAGCAATCGAACGTCGCAAAAAAATCATGAATATGCTATTTGAACAAGGAAATGTGATGGTAACCGAGCTCAGTAAACAATTCACTGTTTCTGAAGAGACCATACGTCGTGATTTAGACAAATTAGAGAAGGAAGGCATTTTGGTCCGTACTTATGGAGGAGCTATTTTAGAAGATGGACTACGCTCTGATTTCCCACTCTGGGTACGTGAAAGCTACTATGTCGATGTAAAGGAAAAACTAGGAGAAAAATGCGCTCAACTCATTAAAAGCGGCGATACAATCATGCTTGATTCCAGCACTACTTCATTATATATTGCCAAAAAAATAAAAAATAAACAGAATCTTACGGTTATAACCAATTCATTTAAGGTCGAGCTAGAGTTGTCCGATGCTGAGCATGTAAAGCTAATCTCTACAGGCGGAACGCTACAACGGCGCTCCCTTTCGTATGTGAGTCATTCAGCAACCCGTGCCCTTTCCCATTATTTTGCCGATGCATCCTTCGTTTCCTGTACGGGTCTTCATCTCCAACGAGGCGCTACGGACTCTAACGAATTTGAAGCAGAAATTAGAAAGCTTATGTTAAAAAATTCAGAGCAAAAAATCTTAGTGCTAGATCATACAAAAATTGATAAAGCTGGTTTCACTTTTATTACCGACTTCCAAGGCATCACAAAAGTGGTAACAGACCAATCCTTATCTGTAGAATGGCGACAACTATTAAGCAGATATAATATCGAGATCGACGATGAGAATATGGATACTGCTCCCGAGGAACCCACTACTTCCTCCTAAGGTTTACTTGCGAGAAAACGTGGAAACATTATTGGTACGAAAAAACGCAGCTTCCTGCCCATATAGGGTTGGAAACTGCGTTTTTTGTTTAATACCACCCTTACAAGAAAATCCCAGCAATCGCACCATTTAACAAGGAAGCCAATGTGCCCGCAAAGATAACCTTCATTCCAACTTGAGCAATTTCACTACGACGCTCAGGTACAAGTGAACCAAGTCCCCCAATCAGCATCGCCATGGAACCAAAGTTAGCAAATCCACACAGCGCAAAGCTTAAGATCGCTACTGTTTTAGGTGTCAAATTTGCCATATTCTTAGCCATATCAATATAGGCAACAAATTCATTTAATACGATTTTTTGTCCAATATAAGAACCGGCTTGAAGAGCCTCAGACCATGGTACACCAACTGCAAAAGCCAGAGGGGAGAAAAGATACCCAAAAATTCTTTGTAAGGTTAACTCCATGCCAAACAATCCCCCAACATAGCCAAGCACACCATTCACCAACGCGACCAAGGCGACAAATGCCAACAGCATCGCTCCTACATTAAGTGCCAAATATAGGCCATCTCCAGCCCCACGTGCTGCTGCATCGAATATATTTGTTGATTCATTTTTTTCCAGTTTTATTTCCCGTTCTTTCATATTTTCAGTCTCCGGGAAGAATAGCTTGGCTATAACTAATCCAGCAGGAGCTGCCATAAAGCTAGCCGCCAGCAAATATTCCATCGGGATTCCTAGCAAGGAGTATGCAGCAAGCATTGTTCCTGCTATAGAGGCAAGCCCCCCCGTAAGCACAGCAAATAGCTCTGAGCGAGTCAACTGGCCTAAAAAGGGACGAATAACCAAAGGTGCCTCTGTTTGACCTACAAAAATATTCGCAGCTGCTGACATCGACTCAGCCTTACTCGTACCTAATATTTTAGAAATACCGCCACCAATGTATTTTATAAAAAGCTGCATAACACCGACATAGTACAAAACTGAAATCAGGGCTGCAAAGAAAATAACCATCGGAACAACATTAAATGCTACGACAAACGTAATTTTAGAATCAGGAGTGTACAGTCCACCAAAAAGAAAGTTGATCCCTTCATTCGCATAACTAATAATATGATTCATGACATCGGTGAACTTACTTAACGCAGCTCGACCTGCCTCCCATTTTAATACAATAAAAGCAAACAGAAACTGAATAGCTAGACCTCCAATGATTGGACGCCATTTAATCCCTTTTTTATTGTTACAAAACAAGAATGCAATAAATAGTACAGCAATTACCCCAAGGAGGCCTCGTAGAAAATCCATGATGACTTACACCTCTGTTTTTTATTTAATACCTATTCATATAACCTGGTGACTTACATATTCTTCACGATACCTCGTAACAGCTTAGAAAAATTCTCTTTTGCTTGTCCCGCTGCCTCATAAACCTCTTCAGCCGTAATAGGTTGCGGTAAAATACCTGCAGCTAAATTACAAATGCAAGAGATAGTCAACACCTTAATTCCAGCATGGTTGGCTACAATCACCTCTGGTACCGTCGACATACCTACTGCATCTCCTCCTATTACTCGTGCCATTTTAACTTCAGCCGGTGTTTCAAAAGAAGGACCTGTAAAAGCTACATAGACACCTTCTCTTAAGGAAACACCTGTCTGTGTTGCTACCTGTTTCGCTACCTGAGCTAAGGATTTACAGTATGTGGTACTCATATCAGGAAAGCGATCTCCTAGTCGCTCGTCATTAGCCCCGATCAACGGATTTATCCCCATCAAATTAATGTGATCCGTTACTAACATTAAATCCCCTGGCTGCTGGTCTATATGTAAGCCACCACTGGCGTTTGTCAAAATAAGTTGCTCAACTCCCAGCATTTTCATTACTCGAATAGGAAATGTTACCGAATCAATACTATGACCTTCATAATAATGAAAGCGACCTTGCATAGCGACAACCGTTTTCCCTTCAAGGTTACCAACGATCAACTTACCTGCATGATAATCCACTGTCGACATCACAAAATGAGGAATCTCTTGATAGGGAATAACAATGGCATCATCTAACTCATCCGCTAATTCTCCTAAGCCCGATCCTAGAATCAATCCGATTGTTGGCGTTTGATCTATTCTTTCTTGTATATATCTGTTAGCTTCATCTATAGCTTCCCACTTATGCATAAGAAACCTCCCTGTTGTTTTTTCTGTCTTATCATTCGTTTCCTGTGCAAATGCCACAAAACACAACATTACCAAATATAAATCAACAATCGAGTGGTGCAATCCTATTTTATTTTAATATCCGAATTTAATCAAGTTAAAACGGAACATTGTACGTATTTTAGTATGTTAAATTGTTTTTTTTGATTACTAAACAGAAATTTTAATGTATTTTACTTACATTCCAAAAAAATAATCCTTTTAAAAAACTCTTCTATCCCTTTATAATATGGATATAAAACGTTTTTATATTGTAATTTTATGGAATTTACTAATAGGTAGCAAACTAAACCTTTTTCTGCAAAAAAGTTTAGTTCAGTTAAAATTTATCTAATTGGGAGGCCAAACAAACATGAAACGAACCCTGCATCCAATGAAAAAGTCTGGACTAGCTTTTGTCTTAGCTTTAAGCGTTTTAACAACGTCTTCCTCTGTTTATGCTCAGGAGACTTTACTGCTTGCGTCTCAGGGAGCATCTTCTTCAGTTGCTACCCTTCATTCCAATGAATATGCTCAATTCTTACAAACCAATTATCAGCTCACCTTTCAAAAACAGGTAACTCAAGCTGATTATCTACAAGCACTAACGACAATACTTGCTTTGCAACCATCCAAAGAAAGCAAAATTTCAATTACAGATGCAAAAGCGGGTTCTACTCTAGCACAAGCTGTTCCTGCTCTGCAAGAACAAGGGATCATCAATTCCACAACTTTGAAACCAAACGAATCCTTAGCAACACAAGATGCCGTCTCTTATGCAGTTCGCGCTGCTGGTCTTAAAGAGTTAGCCTATACGTATCCGGAGGCTAAAGTAAAAAAAGCCTTTGCTTCTGCCTCCCTCACGTTTAAAACGGGGCAGCTTCCTATTAAGGTAGCGCAAGAAATTGCCGTAGCAATCGATACAAAGCTACTCCCGGAATCTATTGCTCAAACCGTTATCAAAAATCAAGCTGTTTCTCCTGAAATAGCAGCTTTGTTGATCGGAAAAGTTCTGGAATATAAAGGTGAATATAAGCATTTTCTTGGTCTAACAAGCGATGAAGATATTTATGGTAAGGTTTATCATTCTTGGAAAACCACCAGTCTAATCAAAGCGGAAGAATTACAAAAAATCGTAGATGAAACACTTAAACAAGATATCGTCACAGGCTATAATCTCAAAGATAAGCGATTCTCTCCACGTTTTGACCCGACTCTTTCGCTCACCTATGGCCATAGCGACATAACGCATGCCATTCAACTGATCGGATTGTTAAAAAGTGAAGGATTGATAGCAAAAGTACAACTGGAGCCAAAAACCTCTGCTTTTATCTATTTAGCCGAATGGGGTCAGCCTGTCATCACTCCTGACTATCAAGTAGTAAAGATTGATAACGGAAAATACATCGCCTACTCCAAAGAATACGATATCAGTTTTGAATTCACATCTGTTGCTGATAAAGAAGCCTTTGATAAGATCATTCACTCTTATGCAAAAAAAGACAAGGAAGATCAATCGGGATTGATTATCTCATCTTGGTGGCAGCCCCTCTACTTCTCCATGAATGAAATGAAGGGCTATAAACAGATTACCAATAACTATATGGAAAAAGACAATTACATGGCCCAATCCTTCTCGTTAAACGATAAATCGGCTCAAGTAGTTGCTGGTTTTAAGAAGATTGATCCTAAGGTAAACATAACTTCCTATCCCTTTTATGTAGATGCTCCCTTCTATAATTATCTATTAGGTGACTATAAATAAGAAAATGTTCCAAAAGCTCTGCTTACTAGCAGGGCTTTTTTCTTCCCATCCTCTTTCCGCCTATATCTCATGCTTTGATAAAAAAAAGTGCATACTAGCATGTGTGTAAGAATTTCTTGAGAAGGTTCAAGAAGGAAAAGCGGATCGAAAGGAGCCCTTCATGCTACGTAAAATCAGCTATACATTCTGCCTGCTACTTGTTATAGGCCTACTGGCTTCACAAGCTTGGTCTGATACCCTTTATGCAAAGCAAATAACGCCGCTTTCTGTTGAGAAAAAGCTACTCATCGGGCGTCCCCTCGCCTTTGAGGTAACGATCCGACAAAAAAACCGCGATTATTATGAAAAACGTGGAGAAGCCATTTGGGACTTGCCTACAGAAAAGAAAGCAATTGCCCTAACCTTTGATGACGGACCAAACGAGTCCTACACCCCTCAAATCTTAGAGCTATTAAAGAAATATGGGGTTAAATCCACCTTTTTTACGGTCGGTACCCGTGTTCAAAAAAATCCCAAGCTGGCAAAACAGATGGTACAGCAACATCACGAGCTGGCAAATCATACACTCACCCATCCAGATATGAGACGCCTTTCAAAACAACGAATAAAAACTGAATTGGAATCTGCTCAATCCATTATTCAAAAAACAACAGGGGTAGTACCTACTCTATTTCGTCCACCTGGTGGTAGTTATAATGAAAAAATTGTGGGTGCAGCAAAAGATATGGGATACTTGGTTGTCATGTGGTCCTGGCATCAAGATACAAAAGATTGGACGAATCCCGGGGTACAAAAGATCGTCAACAAAGTGCTGAGAAATGTACGAAATGGAGATATCATTTTATTCCACGACCACGGTGGTGATCGTCAACAAACCGTAGATGCATTGAAAATAATTTTGCCGGAGCTAAAAAAACGCGGATATGAAATGATTACGGTATCGGAGTTAATTAGCATACGGAATCAGTATCCTGTTAAGGCGAATTTACCTTCCCTTCTCCCAACGAAAGGGCATAAATAGTTGAATTGAGCCTCATAAAAAAACCGCCATAGCTGTGGTGGCAGCATGGCGGTTAAAGTGTATGGGAGGATTTCATCTAACAGATTCCTTCTTCAAAAAGGAAAGTAGTTGGCCTTTATTCAAATCATCGTTATTTGACGTTATAAAACAACTTTTCGCTTGTTGCTGTGAAATGGTTTGTTAGCTTGTTTTTATCAATGTGTCTTGAATCTAGTTATTTACCTCGTCAGTATAAATACAGGTGGAGGTAAAATAAGGAAGATGGATACTTCATTTCTTCCTTACATGACTCCTTGCAAAGAATCTGTTGAACTGAATCCTCCCACACAAATCCTGGTGCAAATGGTATCAATCCATATGAATGTACCTATGCACAATCTCTGACCGATTTGGTTACAAAAAGGTTGCAGGGATAACTGCGTTTTTATTTATAACGTACAACTAAAGAATTTCCTCCTATTATGTCAATAAAAAAAGCGCATGCTCCAGATAAAATAATCAACCATATCCCAACATATGCTTACCTTTGAACTACTTGTGCGACAGTGTATTAAAATTTCTCTGGATAAAATCCTTTTGCAAGTATTTCTACCGCTCGCACATTTCGAACACCTTCAAATACATCAGAGAGTGGCAAGCTAACAAATCGCTTATTCTTGATAGCAGGTATATCGGAAAGTGCTTTATTTTCTAATAAGTATTTAATCTTTTCCTCTGCACTTGGTTTATCATAATCATTGATTACAATAACATCAGGAGCACGTTTAATTGCTTCCTCCCAGCTCACTTCACTCCATGACTTTTCCAAATCACCAAATACGTTTTGTCCACCGGCCATCTCTATTAGACGAGTTTCTAATGAATTTCCTGTTGTATATAGACCTGAATTAACACTGTCAAAGACCAAAACCTTGACTGGCTTGTCTATGGTTCCTATCTTTTGCTGAATAGATTGGATGTCTGTTTTCATTTTAGCAACAATGTCCTTAGCACGATCTTCCACCTGTAGAATCTTACCCAGCTGTATCATATCCTCATAGACTTCATCGACCGTCGGATGCTTAGATACCGTTCCTGTAATGGTATAAGCTGGGATACCAATTTTTTGTAGCTCCTCAACACTGCCAATCCCTTTAGCTGTAAAGGCAGAGCTTCTACCGATTACGAAGTCAGGTTCTACACTTAAAAAGACTTCTAATGAAGGGTACTGCTTAGACAAAAGTTTGATTTGATCATATTTTGCCTTATATTCGGGCAAGACTTCATCGTCAGGATAAGCGGTACCAACCATTACCTCTTCAACACCTAATGCTAGAAGCATTTCAGTAACGTGCTGATTCATGCTCACTACTCGCTTAGGAGCTTGTTCAAATGTTAAGGTATGTTCTCCATTTTTAATTTGCATCTTCTCAGCAGCTGGTTGAGAGTTAGTGGAAGCTGCTTGGGGAGTGGCCCCATTTCCACAGCCGCTGACTACTAACGTAAGCCCTGCAAACATCGTAATCATCATCTTTTGACCTCTATGCAAAAGGCCCTGTTTCTTCATACTGGAACTTTGCCTATTTACGTTGTTCATCTTGTTTTCCTACCTTTTCATTTATTCAACTACAAACATGGTCTGGTATCATATAATTAATGTTCACTCTGCCTGTAATGGGATGAACGGTTACTTCCGTTTGAATCTTGTACACTCGTTCTAAAATTTCAGGTCGAAGCACTTCTTGAGGAGTTCCTGAGCAAACGATAACCCCTTTTTCTAGCATATAGAGACGATCACAGAACATAGCAGCCAAATTGAGATCATGTAAGGCAGCCAGTACACTTTTTTGCTGTTGTTTTAGCAACTGTAGCATCCCCAATTGATGATGAATGTCCAAATGATTAGTTGGTTCATCTAGCAATAAAAGATCGGTCTCTTGCACAATAGCTCTAGCCAATAAAACACGCTGCTTTTCTCCACCAGATAAACTCAAATAACTCCGGTCACCCATGCTCTGTAAGCCAACTTGAGCTAGAGCCTGATCCACTAAGGCTATATCATGCTTATTCTCATTTTCCCACATACTCTTGTGTGGAGAACGTCCCATCAGTACAAGTTCGTATACATTAAAATCAAATTGAATTTGTGTTTCTTGTACCACTGCGCTCAGTTCTTTTGCTAATTGCTTCTGCTGGTATCGTCCAAGTTCTTTTTCAAGTAGGAAGATACTGCCTGTCGTGGGTGAAAGGGTTCGATATACTTGCTTAAGAAGAGTAGATTTACCACTACCATTTGGACCAAGTAAGCCAACGAATTCTCCTTTTTGTACGTGTAAATCTATCTGTTGCAAAATACATGTCCCTTGGGTCTCATAGCCTACTTGCTTTAACTCTACATGCTTGTCCACGCCCAATTTTACGGTCACATCAGCTTCCTCCAAACGTGTACGCCCTACGACGTAGTAACCAGATAAAAAATGGACCGCCGCAAAGCGCTGTGACTATTCCGATCGGTAATTCCTCAGGTGCAATGATCAACCTTGCTAATACATCTGCCCAGACCATAAAAATCGCCCCTCCACAGGCACAAAGAGGAATTAGCCTCCTATGATCAGACCCCACCCACAACCGAAAGATATGGGGTAACATTAAACCAACAAAGCCAATGCTACCGCTTACAGCAACCAGTAAACCTGTAACAAGGGAAATCGTAATCAGTAGGATCTTACGCATATTTTCTGGATGTAAACCCAACAGCGTAGAGGTTTCTTCCCCCAATATCAACAAATTTAGGTTGCGTGCATTCATCCATAAAAATAGAAAGAAAGCAATTACCGCAATAGTTGGCAATACAAGTGACTCCCACTTGGCACGAGTGAAGCTCCCCATCATCCAGTACAGAACACTTGAAAGACTTTCAGCTCTCGGTGCCAGCATAATAAAAAAACTAGTAAGCGCTGACAACATAATAGAAACAGCTATTCCAGCTAACAACAGACGTATTAATTGCACTCTCCCACCTACCAGCGACAAAAGAAACACCAATACAATCGAAGCTAGAGCGCCTAAAAAAGCCGCTAAAGAAAGCGCATACGAACCAAATACCCCCAAACTACCAAATAACAACACTGCTGTTGCCCCCACCGATGCCCCCGATGATACTCCTAGGATATAGGGATCAGCTAAAGGATTACGAATCAATGCCTGAATGGCGATCCCAACAATAGACAAGCCGGCACCTACAATCGCAGATAATAAAACACGTGGCATTCGAATATCCCAAACAATATGCATTTGAGCGTTAGGTACATCAGTTACTATCCAGTTTTGGACAAAAGGAACATGTGAACCTATTACCTTCCAAACGGTAACTGGGTCAATTTGCACTGGTCCCAGCATGATTGCCACCGTCATAGATAAAAATAAAACCACGCCGCTTCCAATCAATTTCGCTATCCAGTTTTTTGTATAATGTGTACCGATGCTGTTAACTGACGTTGGGGCTGTCGTGGCGGTTTGTTGCATGCTTCTCCCCCCTGTGTAATGCAAAGTAAACAAAAGCATAATTTGAAATAAGAAGCTTGGTGATCACCCAAGCTTCAGGTGCAGGTAGCACCGAGTTGGACCTGTACGTCCCATTAACATTTTATTATTCTGAGATTTGAAACAAAAAAGCATCCGCTCCAAAAGGAGACAGATGCTTGGGTTTTTGGACAAACCAATTCCTTATAGGCGTATGTATAATATCACCACACGACCTACCCAAACACCTGCCCATCCTCGTGGGAGTGTTACATCTTACGGCAGGTCTCCTGGCTCATGGATCGTCGCAATCATCCTCCCTTCCCATTCTCTGTAAAAGTGAACAGTGGTGTATCGGATGTAGCTCCTCATATACAGTGGCGGGACCGCATCGGGTTTTCACCGAACTTCCCTTTTAAGTCTGATCCTTAAATCAAACACCGTAACATGGATATAAAAATGTTGTAATTGTTTGTGAGTGTAACACGATTTGGTGGAACATGGCAAGGTAATGGTGAATTTGTGATATGTTTGTAAGAACTTTGTAAAATATTTACGTAATGTTTGTAGTTTGGTAGTATTCAGATCATTATTTGTTTACATAAAGTTAATTATGTTATTAATTTATTATCGTAATTCCTAGATTTCTCATATCTTTAACACTTATTTTTTTATCTCTAAATTATATGTATAGAAAGCAAAAAAGCCATCCAATTAAGGATAGCTTACCTTTCAAGCAAGTTGCAACCGATTTTATACTCGGCCTCCTATATTTCTATTCAAAGCGTCCATATCGTAACCCTTTTTAGCTTTGTAAAAAGGATTTTACCCCTTCTATCATTTGTTTTAAGCGTAGAGCACCCTGCTCATATTCCTTTTTAGCCACATCATTTTTCGTTTCAAGAGAAAAAGTCTCCAAATCGGCCTGACATTTTTTTAGCGTGGACAATGTCAATGGTTTCTCTTGTGGCACCGGTACCGTAATTTGATCATCATATAAATCTACATTCAATTGCCCGTAACTATCTACTTGTCCGATATAAACGTTATCTAAGACGATGCCCATCTTATCTAAAGTTGTTTCAAGCCATCTTTTTGATAAACCTGTGGTTGCCAACGGCTCTAGCATAATATTTCCATCCAAAATGACCGTCTGAGGTTCTCTACTTGGAGCACCTTGGATATTCAGATCTTTGGAAGTAAGTGGTTGATTTTCTTTTTTTAGCAGAACACTAATCTGACCATTTTGTTCTAATAGCGCATACTCAACATCAGCTATCGAGAATACATTTTTTAGGCGTAATTGTTCTAACAATTCCTCACCTGTATAATTCTCCTTCTTGAGATTGTCCTCCATAATCTTACCATCTTGGATCAACACACGAGCATTTCCTTCAACCATATCGCTCACTGTCTTACTTTTGACCGATAGATAACTGAAAAGAAACGGTACAAGGGCCCAAATGATCATACTAACAAACCCATTCATAAACCTATCATCAACGTCAGCAGAAATGAATCCCGCAATAGAACCAATTGTGACACCCACAATATATTCAAAAAAAGTGGCTTGGGCAATTTGACGTTTTCCCATTAATCGCGTCAAGAACAATAATGTAAAAAGCGTAACAATTGATCTAAAAACAATCTCCCAGAATTCAGGCATAAATACCCTCCCTAGAACTTCTAATACCTTCTGTCTCATTTAGGTTGTGTTACTTTGTGGTTTTTTATATATGAAAGTAAGGTATAAAAACTGGCTTTGTATTCCAAATTAACTTTGACTACATTAATAAAGGAGTTAAAGATGGCTACAAAAAACAAAAAATTAACGGCAACCCAAATCGAATACCAAGCATTTGCAAAAGCGTTAGAACCGCCCCGACCTGTGCTTAAAAATACGATTCGAGCTTTTTGGGTTGGTGGTTTGATTTGTTTATTAGGACAAGTTATTCAAACCTTTTTCATTCACTTTTTTCACTTTGATGAAAAAAGCGCTGGAAATCCGACCTCTGCTGTTCTAATCGTTATTTCTGTTCTTCTGACTGGTTTTGGCGTTTATGACAAGCTGGCACAATTTGGAGGGGCTGGAACTGCTGTTCCTGTTACTGGCTTTGCCAATTCGATTGCTTCAGCAGCTATTGAACACAAAAGTGAAGGGTATGTACTTGGGGTAGGCGGTAACATGTTTAAATTAGCAGGTTCTGTTATCGTTTTTGGAGTAGTTGCCGCGTTTTTCATCGCATTACTAAAATGGTTTTTTACTTATGCGGTAGGTATAGGAGGATCTTAAGATGTTAAAAGGACATCAATCATGGATTTTTCCAAGCAAACCAACGATTTTATCCACCGCTACGGTTGGTGGACCTTTTGAAGCACAAGGAAAAATTGCGAATGATTTTGATATTCTTCACAGTGACACCTGGCTGGAACAAGACAGCTTTGAAAAGGCAGAAAAAATCATGCTAGAAGAGGCATTTGACCTCGCAGTAAAACGAGCGAGTTTACAAAAAGGAGATATCAATTATCTGATTACAGGAGATTTGATGAACCAAATTATCTCCTCAAGCTTTTCAGCACGTACCATTGGGGTACCATATCTAGGTGTATTTGGTGCTTGTTCAACGTCCATGGAAGGTTTAGCATTAGCAGCTCAATTGATAGATAGCCAATCAGCTAATTATGTTCTTACTGGTACTTGCAGTCATAATTCGACTGCTGAAAAACAGTATCGCTATCCCACAGAATATGGTTCACAAAAGCCTCCCTCTGCACAGTGGACGGTAACTGGCGCTGCAGCTGCTGTTGTGGCACCTAAAGGTACAGGGCCAAAAGTTGTCTCTGCTACGATTGGGAAGGTCGTTGATATGGGTCTGACTGATCCTCTTAATATGGGGGCAGCTATGGCTCCCGCTGCAGTAGATACTATACAAGCCCATTTTCGAGATATGCAAATTGGACCTGATTATTATGATTTGATTGTTACGGGTGATCTTGGAAAAGTTGGCCATTCGATTGCTGGAAAATTGTTAAAGAAACATGGGTTCTCCATTCGTGAAGAAGCTTTTACAGATTGTGGATTATTAATTTATAACGACAATCAAGAGGTGTTCTCAGGAGGTAGCGGCTGTGCATGCTGTGCTACTGTTACGTATGGTCATTTGCTTAATCGGTTAACTAATCGGGAATGGAATCGAATTTTAGTAGTGGCAACAGGCGCTTTACTTTCACCACTCAGTTTTCAACAAGATGAAACGATTCCTTGCATAGCACACGCTGTAGCTATTGAGAGGGGGGGAAATGAGTGAGCATTTTTATTTGGGCATTTATCGTAGGAGGCATCATCTGCGTCATTGGGCAGTTATTAATGGATGTTGCCAAACTAACACCTGCTCATACAATGTCGACCCTAGTGGTAGTTGGAGCCATTATGGATGGACTCGGCTGGTATGAACCGTTAATTAAATGGGCTGGAGCTGGTGTTACCGTTCCCATTACGAGTTTCGGGAATGCCCTAGTCCATGGAGCTATGGCAGAAATGCAACGCGATGGAATCATCGGGATCATTACAGGCATTTTTGAAGTGACCAGTGCAGGTATTTCTGCTGCTATTATTTTTGGTTTTTTAGGGGCACTTGTATTTAAACCAAAGAGTTAGAGACATACTAAATCCGGAGGTGATAAGGATGACAGTAGCTTCATCAGTAAAACAAACATTAGCTAGTTTAAAAAGTGCACAGGCTAATTTAGAAACCTTTGCATTAAGTACACAAAATAAAAAGGCAAAGCAAGCATTTACACAATCAGCTGAGCAAGCACAAACCATTATTGATCAATTAGAATCTCGTGTTCAACAATTGGAACAAGAAGAACCTCAGTATAAAGGCTTCTAGGGATGGCACATAGAAAGAGGTAGGAGGGTTGGTATCTACCATACCCTTTTCAACCTCTTTCTTTTTGCAAACAAGACATTTCCAAAAGTTACATACCTTGCTCATCTCCACGATTTCAATATAAAATTCTCAGTTACTACAAGTCACACAGGAATCGTAAACTCTATGACAGCGCCACCCTCACCGTGATTATACGCCTTGATTGTCCCTTCATGTTTTTCCACAATCAATTTACAAATGTACAAACCAAGTCCAGCACTTGATTTATGTATACCACTGTTGTTCCCTTTACGATATTTAGTAAAAATAACAGCTAATTCTTGTTCTGCAAAACCAACTCCTGAGTCAGTAACTCTAAAGGATCTATCTATTAAAAAAACTTCAAGTAGGATGCTATCCCCAGTTGAGGTATGCTTTATAGCATTGGAAACAATATTCTCTATCACCTCCCCTACCCTAAACGAGTCAAAGCTAGCTCGACACTCAGCATCAAACGAGTGAATAATGGAGAATATCACCTCTTTTTGTTTGCATAAATACATAAATTTATCTTCTATATCTATCAAAAAATCTGTAAGACGAACTTCTTTTTTATGAAGCACGAACTCTGGTCTTTCTAAGTCCCAAACTTCATTTAACTCTTGAATTAATCTTTTCACCCGATCAGCATGTACTGCACCCCAATTGTTGGGTGTGTCTAACAATTGGGGTGCAGTACATACCATCCGTGCTCCCTGTGTAGTAGACTAGATAATTGTAAATATCATTTTTGTATTGAATAAATAATCGTTCGACCTCATGATTACATTCCACATTTTCTCACTCCAATTCAAGAAATACACAAATTAGACGGACGATCTTTCTGTTTTATTACAACAATAAGAAAAAAACCGTATAGATTTTATCCATACGGTTTCCTAAACGAAACAAACAATATAGCCGAACTCTCTGTGTAAGATTACATTTCATTTAATACCTTTACACCTTTAACAATATTCCAAATGAAATAGTAAATCATCACAATAGCAGTAATAGCATAAGTAGCTACGATACTAAATCCGACTGCTGTCTCCGTTCCTTGATTCAATCCAATGGTTCCTGATACTACGAGTCCAATAACTAAGGTGACATAGGGAACAAGATGTGTCCACAATGCTTTTTTAGCATGAAATTGAACAGCTTTGTCACCTACGAAATAGACAATAATCGGTAATAAAAATGGTGCGAAAAAGACACTGAAGTAACATAAAGAAGATAAAATATGATTTCCTTTCATAACATTCACCTCTAATGATTTCTTATGCTCTTATTATTACATTTCCATCATAATTCAACTATTGAATAACCTTACGTAAATATAACACTTTTGTAAGGTTCACCTCGACAATAGGCAAATTTCCATAATAGCTTGACTATTGTGCACACCTTATACACATGCTATTCTGGGAGGTAAATAAATCATCAACTGGGTTAACCGCTCATTTATAAATCAATTTCCAATGAAAGGATAGGAGCATCTTGAAGAAAATCTTTAACAAGTTATAACCTATTTGCAAAACTAGCCTTCGTACGATTCGAACTCGTGGACCACCTGCTGGCTTCCTACATTCATCTACTTTAAAAATACGGAGGTTAGAAAAAAATCATGAGATCTGAACAAGAAATGCTAGATATGATCCTCGGATTTGCAAAAAACGATGAACGCATCCGTGCAGTAGCGTTAGAGGGGTCACGAACGAATCCAAATGTGCCCAAAGACATGTTTCAGGATTTTGATATTAGTTATCTGGTAACCGATATGGATTCCTTTATTCGAGATCCCAAGTGGATTCAAGTTTTTGGGGATCGAATCATTTTACAAACTCCTGAGGCCATGTCCATGTTTCCCCCTGAGTTAGGTAGACGTTTCTCGTACCTGATGTTGTTTACGGATGGAAACCGTATTGACCTTACCTTAATTCCCCTACATGAAGCAGAAGAGTATTGCAAAGAAGATAAGCTACTGATCATATTAATGGACAAAGATAACGCTCTTCCTGAGATCCCTCCTCCAACCGATGTAGATTATTGGGCAAAACGTCCGTCTGCTGAATTTTTTGCAGATTGTTGCAATGAATTCTGGTGGGTCTCCACTTATGTAGCAAAAGGGTTGTGGAGAAGAGAAATTCTTTACGCACAGGACCACCTTAGCTTGTGTGTAAGACCAATGCTGCTTACCATGCTGGAATGGAAGGTTGGTGTCCAAACTGATTTTTCAGTCAGTGTAGGAAAAAATGGAAAGTACTTGGAAAAGTATCTTTCAAAGCAAAGCTGGGAGTCCCTTCTATCCACCTATGCCGATGGGAGCTACGAAGGTACATGGAAAGCGCTCTTTACAATGGGGAATTTATTTCGCAGTACAGCAAAATACGTGGCAAACCATTTACATTATAAATATCCTCAAGAAGAAGATCAGCGGGTTACGGCTTTTTTAAAACATGTCCAAACATTGCCTTTGCATGCCACCAACATTTACTGATTTTTAGGTAGCTATATGGTCCCCCACTAAATTTTTAGAGAAAAAATGTAGGCTATATAGAAAAATGAAAAACCAGTCTAACACATTAGCTTTTGTGTTTGTGACTGGTTTTTTTACACTCATTTGATGTAAGTTGATATCCTTTTTGCTATTGGTAATATGGCAGATGCAGTTGCTTAGAATTCATACTGCAATAATGGTAGTATTCGATCTTTAATTTTAGATAAAATTCTTTTGCATGAGGATCACTATCAATAGTAAACTTGAGTATCCCTCATTCAACTGCTTTTTCTTTTACAAAACTCCACAAAATGCTACCGTATCCCTGTCCCTTATAGTTCGGATGCATGCAAAGAAAAGCGAGGCTATCAGTCTCTTTCCTCACAAGCATCATCACTCATTCACTCTCTGCTCTATTATGTAAACTTCACTCGCATTGAAAAAATTAATGATCAGCTTAATAGTTTCTTCCACAGTTCATCATAGTCGCCATTTACTCTCAAACTTTTGAGCTCTTCATCAGTGTTCGCTATTGGAATATCTCGTTTTGAAGCTATTAATCCTACATGGTTTTTACAATACGTTGATCTAGCTATAATCTGAATGGTTTTGTTTTCTCGATTTGGAATCGCACACTGAATGTAAGAGGCATTTCCTTCACATTGAATACATGTTATGTTGGTTGGTATTATATGCATGGGTTTTAATAGTTCAACGTTTACGTATGCTTTCTTATTTGGCATTTAATTCCTCCGTTATTTCATTATGATTTTTTTACTCTTGTATAATCTTACATTCATTCTGTCTACCATCCGTTTTTAGCTATTTATAATAGTCGAACTGTATGAGCATGCAACATTTGGAATTTATATAATCTTATAGTACTATTCTATATTTGTAAAATAGGTGTTCTCAATGATACGGAGTGTTTCTAGAAGTTCGTATCATTGAGAGTTGTTTAAAACACCAAGAGACTTCAGACAGGCTTATTTATCAGATCATCAAAATCTCCCGAATTTCCTGCTCTGTTAAAGTAGACAAAGCTTCATGACCTGGCTGAATTACTTCCTCAATTAAATTTTTCTTTTTCTGCTGGAGCTCATACATTTTCTCTTCTACGGTGCCTTGTGTGACGAGTCGAACAACTTGCACTACGTTTTTCTGTCCTATGCGGTGTGCACGATCAGCTGCTTGCTGCTCTACAGCCGGGTTCCACCACAGATCATACAGAATAACCGTGTCTGCTCCGGTCAGGTTCAAGCCAGTACCACCAGCTTTTAAGGAAAGCAGAAATAAGTCGCGCTCACCTTCATTAAACCTGCTGCACAGCTCAACCCGCTCGGCAGTCGGTGTGTTTCCATCCAAATAAAAGTATGGTACTCCAAGATAACCTAGCTCTCGCCCAATAAATCCAAGCATCTGGGTAAATTGTGAGAACACTAGTAGCCTCTTCCCTGCGCTTAAGCACTCCTGAACAATCTCTAGCAATTGTTCAAACTTGGCGGAACTTCCTGAATAGCCCTCGACAAACAAACCAGGGTGACAGCATAGCTGGCGAAGTCGGGTCAAACCAGAAAGAATTTTAATCTTGTTTTTTTGAAATCCATCCTCACCCAAATGTTTTAATGTCTCCTGCTGTAATTTTGCCAGATAGGCCACGTACAGCTTTTTCTGATCAGGTAGAAGCGTGGATGCCTGTATCGATTCGATCTTTTCGGGTAATTCTTTCAGTACATCGGTTTTCAAACGGCGTAATAAAAAGGGTCGAATCCTCTTAGCTACCATTTCTTGTGTTACATTATGAAATGCCTTCCGATTCTGAAACAGTTCGGGGAATACTGCGTCAAAGATCGACCACAGTTCCCCCAATTTGTTTTCCACAGGTGTTCCAGTAAGAGCAAAGCGATATTTGGCTTGGATCTCCTTTACCGCTTGTGCTGTCTGAGTTACATAATTTTTAAAAGCCTGGGCCTCATCCAGAATAAGAGTATAAAACATCGGGACAACATACAAATCTATATCCCTACGCAGTAGTGGGTAAGAGGTAATAATAACATCTACTTTAGATGCGTCTCGTATGATGCTACTACGCTCCATTCTGCTACCATCAGCGATAACCGTCCGAATTTCGGGCGCAAATTTTTTCAGCTCATTTCGCCAGTTGTACACCAAAGAAGCTGGGCAGACGATTAACGCTGGCATTCCCTGCTCTCGGATATCTGGTAGTACGGAGGCGATAAATGCGATACTTTGCAATGTTTTTCCAAGTCCCATATCATCTGCCAGAATTCCACCGAAATGATAGTGAGCTAGCGTCTTCATCCATTGAAATCCATACACCTGATAATCTCGAAGTACGTGAGCCAGACTATCTGGTACTGGGAAATCCAGATTGTCAGGATTTCGGATATTTTCTATAAGCCGTCGAAATGATTTACCCAGCTTGACGTTCTTTCCCCTTTCCTGTGAATCGATCAAATGAAGTCCTCGGATTAATGGAAGGCGTAAATTCGCTTCCTTCCATTCTTCCATTCGTATCCCTATTTCATCCATAAAGTTAGAGATTTCCTGGAACTCCACACTCTCCAGCGGTAATAATGCTCCGTTAGGTAATCGATAATACTTCCGTTTCTCTTCAAGCGATTTTAATAGCTTTCGGACGTCTGAGTCGGGAATTCCAGCCATGTCAAAATTAAATTCAAGCCATTGCATTCGATCATCTACATCTACGCTTACCTTAGGCGGGGTATGCCCCGTATGAAGTCTTACTTTTACTGCCGTAGTCGCATATACCTTTAAAAGCTTCTCTAACTGTGGAACGACATGGTATAAAAATTCATATTCTGCCTCTTCATCATCCATAAAATATCCTGCTTCCGTCATCACAAAAGAACTTTTTTCCATCAGTTCAAGAATTCGTCGTTCCTGATCACCATCCCTCATGAGAATCGGGTCAGTGTCTTTCTTCCGGCTTGTGCCCTCCAAAGGGTTGATGACAATATCCCCATATTGAAACTCAAGGCCCGCTAGTAGTCGATCTCTTACACGATCTAAATATAGCCTTGCCCGCAAAGGTGTTTGCACAATTTGCTCAGAAACAGCTTGGGCGATATGGACACTTCCTAGCTTTATCAGACCGGGTATCACCTTTTCCAAAAAAGGTTCCATTTGCTCTTTTTTTATCTGGACTTGATTCTGGTGAGATGTTTCGAGCAAATTTTTTAGCTCAATGAGCCGTTTGCAGTGTTCATGCTGTAGTTTTATAAGTTTTCCTTCTGAGAGAACTACACCATATGATTCCATTACTGTGAGCTTATCTAATCCCTGAATATCCAACTGATAGCCTTCAGACTGCGCTTGATCGAATTCAAATTGTAGGGGTAATGGCTCATCGGATAAATGGATACCATCGAATAGACGCTCTCCCTGTCCGAGCTTCACCAATGGAGCTTTCGTTAGCAGGGCTAGAAGTGGCTCCCATGAAAAGGGGGGGATTAGTAGCATGCGATCACCGCTCTTACTATTGGCATGGACAAAATTATTCCATGTATCTCGATACATCTTCTCGTTCTGACTAATTTGGATTAATTGCCGGAGCACTTCATCATTTTCTTTTTGAAAGCTATGATGCTCGGGATCATAAGCAAAATGTTTAGAGAAAAGAATCCCTTCTCGCCGATCCATTCGACCAAGAAATTCTCTTATATTCTTAACAACATATAGTCGCTTTGGACCTAATTTAAGCTCAAGGCCAAACATGTACTTGCCATAACCATAATGGAAGGGTCTACAAATAAACTCTACATCAAGTACATCCCTTGTATCTAAGAAAGCTCGCGTACTGCTTGGACGCAACGATTTGTGGCTGAACATCTTCAGCATATGATTTGCCATTTGATTTTGATCGAGAAACGGAGCAGGCCTATCCGTAGAACCAGCAAATTTTCCCCTATCATGTACCTGAGTATTAACGGAACGGAGAACTGCACTACTATCCTGATCACTATCTCGTATGCTTAACAATACAGCGGCAATATGCTGACAAAATTTGTCGTATGAAGAAAGCTTGGGGCATGTGCATTCTGCATTTACTCCCCCTCTCTGTTCTAATGTAATCGTAACCTGGTAACCATTACTGCCATTTACCGTTGCTTCATAGCTTTGTTGATTCGGGTCATAATGCGTAATCATCACTTTTCCCGTTTGATAATATACGTCACCTTTATCGTAAGAGATCTGGCCGCACAGGGCTTTAATGATCCTTCGACTCAGTTGAAAGCTCATTGTTTTGATCCTTCCTTTTGCATGTAAATTTGCTCTATCCGGTATTACTTTCGTACTTATGATAGCAGAATCAGGCCCAAATAAGAAAAGGTTCCTAGCAAATCAGTTTCATCGGTTTTCACAAGGTAAATAAAAAGGGTCATCCACTTCTAGGTTATGAATATGTTTTGTCCAATTTTAAATCAAACAGTATAATAAAAGTATTTCATTCATGAGAGGTAGGTGCCCAACTTTTGTCTACAGCAGGAGTCTTCGAACGCATCCAAATTAATTATCACCTGCTTTCTTCAAAGGAAAAAGAAATCGCAGAGTATATCCGTAAGCATAAAGATCTAATGCTAAATATTAATATTAAAGAATTAGCGCAGAAAGTAGAAACCTCCACTTCGACCATCACCCGCTTCTGTAAGAAGATCGGCTGTAATAATTTTGTCGAGTTTAAAATTATGCTGAGTCGTGAGGTCGCTCCTGTGGAACCGAGTGAAAATACGTTTGCTCAAGTAGGAAATACCTATTTGCAGATCATCCAATCTACTATCGAAATGATTGACCCGGCTATTATCAAACGGATCGTTGAATTGATTATGAACTCGCGTGTCATTCATATTTATGGAATCGGTAGTTCAGGCTTAACCTCCTTGGAGATGAAAAACAGATTGGTTCGGTTTGGCTTACTTGTCGATGCGATTATTGATCCTCATATGATGCTTATGGATGCTTCACTTTTAACTAGCAATGATTTGGTCATTTGTCTATCAAACACGGGGTTGACACGTGAAGTCATTGATGCTGCAAGAGAGGCAAAGTCACATGAAGCGACCGTAATTAGCATCACGAATTATAATCACACGCCCCTCACCGATACATCCGATATAGTCCTGTTCACATCGAATCTACGACGCAGTGATGAATTGCAATTCGTGCAAAGCCAGCTTGCGTTCTATTTCATCATTGATGTCATTTCTATGCTGTTAGCCGAGGATACTCATTTATTGGCTAAAAGACAAGAAACCTTGCGAGTGCTTTATCAGCATAAACAAGGTTAATCTTGGCACAAAAAAGAAGGCTTCCCTATCAATCGGCGAAGCCTTCTTTTTTCATTCACCTCTTTTCTCCCTTACTGCTAGAGAGAATCAATGAGTAAATACCTATTCTTTTGCTTTCAAAATTTGATCAACAAAGCGTTTTGTAATCTGCTGTGGTCGCGTAATCGCTCCTCCTACAACGACAGCATAAACCCCTAATTCCAAACAACGCTTTGCCATATCAGGAGTTAAAATATTTCCTTCCGCAATCATTGGTACAGAAATACACGTGAGCATTTCTTTCAGAAGGGCAAAATCGTTATCGTACAGCCTATGCCCGATACTCTGAGGTGTGTAACCAACAAGCGTAGTAGAAACGAAATCGAAGCCAAGCTCCTCTGCTTTTTTCGCTTCTTGCAAGGTAGCAATGTCCGCCATTAGCAATTGGTGAGGATATTTCTCTTTTACCTCCTGAACAAATTGTTCTAGTGTTTTCCCAAATGGTCGAATTCGATCAGTCGCATCTAACGCAATAATTTCGCAACCTATCTCGATTAGCTCATCTATTTCTTTCATGGTTGGAGTAATATAGATTTCTGAATCGTGGTAATCTCGTTTGACGATTCCCATAATTGGTAGGTTGACCTGCTTTTTAATTTCTGCAATATCTTCCTTCGTATTGGCTCGAATACCAACAGCACCGCCTTCTTCAGCCGCTCGTGCCATTCTCCCCATAATAAACGCACTGTGTAAGGGTTCATCAGGCAAGGCTTGACATGATACTACCAGACCATGTTTCATTTGTGCTTTTATTGCTTCGTTTGTCATCTCATTCACGGTACCTACACTCCCAATGTCTCTTCAATTTCATTTTTGATGATAGTCACGTGTGGTCCATAAATAACCTGAACTCCATTTCCTTTCATAATGACACCTTTTGCCCCCGTCTTCTTCAGTTCTTCTTCAGACACCTTTTCACCGTCAAAAACAGTCATACGTAGGCGAGTCGCGCAGCAATCCACATCTTTAATATTTTCGCTGCCACCTAAGGCTTCAATAATACTGGCTGCGCGATTCGTTTGGGTTACATCCGTTTCAGTCGCGGTTGAAGCCTGATCATTTTCACGTCCCGGAGTTTTAATATTAAATTTCTTAATCGCAAAACGGAAAGTGAAGTAGTATAGGAAGAACCAGAAAACACCAATTACCGGCACATATAACCAGTTGGTTTTCGCAGTTCCTTGTAGAATCCCAAACAGAACAAAATCAATAAATCCACCAGAGAAGGTTTGACCAATCGTAATTTGGAATACATGAGCCATCATAAACGCTAAACCGTCAAAGAATGCATGTACAGCATATAGAACAGGTGCGATGAACAAGAAAGAAAATTCAATCGGCTCCGTAATTCCTGTCAAAAAGCATGTTAGACCTGCCGAAAGCAATAGACCTGCAACTTTTTTGCGATTCTCTGGCTTTACACATTGATACATGGCAAGTACTGCTCCTAATAATCCAAACATCATGGTAATAAAGCGCCCCGACATAAAACGTGCTGTTCCAATATAAAATTGCGTTGTGTTCGGATCAGCCAATTGTGCAAAGAAAATTTTCTGTGTTCCTTCTACTAATGTTCCGTTAACAACTAACGAACCGCCAAGGCCAGTCGTCCAAAATGGCATGTAGAAAATATGATGCAAGCCAAAAGGCCCTAGTAGCCGAAGAATAAATCCGTAGAAGAATGTACCAATATACCCTGTTGATTCAACTAAGCCACCTAGCTTAAAAATCCCTGCCTGAATGGGTGGCCATACAAGAAACATAGCTACTCCCAGCAAAATAGAGGCAAATGAAGTGATGATGGGAATAAAACGTGAACCACCAAAGAATCCTAAAAATTGGGGTAGCTCAATCTTGTTGTAACGGTTATGCAGGAGAGCTGTTAGAACACCCACAACAGCACCACCGAAAACCCCTGTTTCTAATGTTTGAATACCAAGCGTCATTCCTTGACCAACGGCTGCTAAATTCTCAGCTGCCAGTTTGCTCGTAATAATAAGCATCGCGTTGATTGTAGCGTTCATAACCAAATAACCCAATACAGCCGCAAGTCCAGCAGTTCCTTTATCAGAACGTGCCAAACCTACTGCAATCCCAACCGCGAAGATGATAGCTAGGTTAGCAAACACGATGGAACCTGCTGAGCTCATAATGGTGAAAATAGCTTGTAACCAAGGTACATCTAAAAATGGATACGCTACCAAAGTATTGGGATTCGATAACGCTCCCCCGATACCAAGTAATAAACCCGCTGCAGGAAGAACAGCGATAGGTAGCATGAATGATTTCCCAAAGCGCTGTGCTTGTTCAAAGAATACGCTCATTTTCTTCTCCCCAGTTCTATGATGAAAATTATTTTCATATTAATTTTAAATTAAGGTAATAATTTTCGTCAAGCTATTTTTGTAATCGTTCTCATGATCTCCAAATCCTACGCTCTATCTTACATACAATGACAAATAAAACCAGTACACTCCTGTAGTTACAGCAATGCACTGGTTTTACTCTCTTCTTTCTATCCGGTTTACCTTTATTCTACAAAGGGGCTGGGACTAGTCTATAATTTGAATGTCTTCTATATTTCCATAAATGGACCACCATGGAGAGGCTTTATCTAATAATTCATTTAAATGATCGATGTTATACTTCCCTTTGGTTTGTAGCCACTGACGTAGCCCCTCTTCTTCTCCTTCCCCATAAGCAGCAACACCGTCAAACCATGTAGCTCGTCCACAAAGTACACCGCAAAATGCAGACTCAGCTTCAATGGCGAACTCAATTGTTTTACGGAATAATTCCGATGTAACACCTGCACTTAAATAGATAAATGGTAAAGTAGCTAGATCTGAAGCTTCTTTAAAATGTCTGGCAGCTTCCTCTCTTGTATATGCATACTCCCCATCTCCAAATCCCTCCACATAGTTGAAGTTAACAGGAACCTCTATCTTTAATACATCAATTCCATAACGTGGATTTGAGAATTCTCGAATGGATGCTTTTACTTTAGCAGGTTTTATTTTTGCGAACTCGACGCTTTTTGTGTCTTCCACAAATTGATCATAAACAATGGGTTCGACAAAAAGCGGTATATCTACCGCTCTGCATTCGGCACCTACTCTTTCTAAGAATGCATACTTCTTTTCATTAATTTCAATGGGTTCGTCTGGATCATAGTAGACTAAAATCTTGACGGCATCTCCTCCCTGTTCTTTAATTCGAAGAGCAGACAGATCTTCTATGACATCTGGTAAGCGCCCTGGCTCGGTAGCATCATATCCTGTTTTTTCATAGGAAAGTAACAATCCTGCTCGATCATTTTTGGCTTTAATACCGTATTTTCCTGTTTCAAGGTCTAATAAAATCGCACTAACATAAGGAGTTAATTCACGAGAAACAGCCTCTTTAAAAACCTTGACCTGTTCAATATGATAGGAGTCTCCTTTGACTTTTTGAATCATTTTCTTCATAGAGCCCCTCTGGTCAATGGCTAAGGCAGCGATTACTCCTTTATCATTCGATAACCTTTGTAATCCCTCAAATTTTCCGCGTTGCATCTTCATCTTACTTTTCACTCCCTACAATTCATTATTGAAACGTAAGCATTACAAGCCAAACAAGACTTTTATTTATTCATATCAATATGCTTAGGGATTTCGCCTTCAGGAACCTTGCCGTCCATACATAAATAGTAATGACGAATTGGTTTTAATTGATCATCCAATTCATATACAAGCGGAATACCAGTTGGAATGTTTAAGCTTACAATACCGTCTGCTGAAATTTGATCTAGATATTTGATTAGCGCCCGTAAGGTATTACCATGAGCAGAGATAATAACCTTTTGTCCTTTTTTCAACGTGGGAACAATTTCAGTATTCCAATACGCTAACACTCGTTTTTCGGTATCCTCTAGATTTTCGGTAAGAGGAAATTCCCCTTCCTTTAACCCTTTATATTTTGGATGAGAGGCTTCAAAGCGTTTATCATCTTTTGTTAGGGCAGGTGGTCGTACATCGGTTGATCTTCTCCATATCTGAACCTGCTCTGCTCCATATTTTTCACTCGTTTCCGCCTTATTTAAACCTTGAAGGGCTCCGTAGTGACGTTCGTTTAATTGCCATGTTTTATAAACAGGTATCCACATGAGGTCCATTTCATGTAAAGCAATCCATAAGGTACGAATTGCTCTTTTTAAAACAGAGGTATATCCTACATCAAACACATACCCATTTTTCTTCAGAATCATTCCTGCTTCTCTTGCTTCTTGAAGTCCATTCGTTGACAAATCCACATCTGTCCACCCTGTAAACCTATTTTCAAGATTCCATAGGCTTTGTCCATGCCGAATAAGTACTAGTTTAATCATAACGGATTCCCCTTCCTTCGAAAAAAGGTCCTTTATCAATTGATCAGCCTGTCGTGTCTACATGAACGATTTTTTGCTTACCTTCAAGTCATGTTATTTAGTATGTAGTATAGCATTAATTTGGTATTTTATTTCCGATAAGAAAGGTACGAAAACGATATAAAAAGAATAGAAAAAGGCAACTAGAACGTGGTAATCTTTCGTTCCTAGTTGCCCCAAATATTCTGCCTATTACTAGCGGCTATCTTTTATTCATTTTAACCGATTTTTAATTAAAATATCATAGCCTGTTGAACCACATGACTATCAACGTATTGTTTGAATTTAACAATTTTCCCAGAACAAAGGTGATAAATGTGTACAAAATCGGCTTGAAATGCTTTCCCTGTTTTTTTATAGGTTCCGGAATAAACCCCTTCAACGATAATGATATCTTTCTCGTTCACTTCATGATAAGAATGCACACTTGCTTTATAATCTTCCCATTCAGTTGCCAAACGGCTAAATACATTCTGCATGACAGCTTCTACACCAATGTATGTTCCGCCATATGGAAAACCTGCAGCTTCAGTCCATTCTACGAAATCCGAGAGTGCTGCAAGTAAATGCTGAGCATTTGAAGAAGATGGACCTTCGTATGTGCTGCGAATTATTTCTAAATTGGTTGGTTGCCCCATTATTTGTATCCTCCAGATTTAGATAAGGAAGTCCGATGTCTTTCTATTAGCATTCTCCATCCAAAGAGCATTGCAATCCATCAAATTCGGTTGTCTTATTTTTACCTAGTTCCTTATCAATAATTTTTGCTAAGGTTTCTTTGCTAGCTAACCCCTGAACCACTTCGTCGCCAATCACTAACGTTGGGACAGCCATAATTTGCGCCTCTTCATAGGCATGCTTCAGTAGCTCTTGATGCACTTCTTTATATTTTCGTGTTACCAAGGCTTCCTTACATTCATCCATATCAAGTCCAACTTCACCCGCTAGTTTTGTCAGCACCTCGATATCTTCAATGTTTTGTTCCTCTTGAAAAAATGCAGTAAACACTCGATGGTGAAACTCATTACCTTTTCCATGTTCCTTCGCGTACTGATAGCCTTCAAACGCCAGGTGTGTATATGGATGCGGAGAAACACGTGGTAAACGCATGTCAACCCCTAGCTTTTTAGCAGTGGGGAGAATAAATGAATCCCAAGAGCTAAGCTTATCAGGTTCCTTCCATGGATCAATTTTTGAATAAGGACTTGGACGTAATTCAAATGGCATCCATTCTACTTCTACATCTTTTTCCTTAACGATCTCATCTAAAGGACCTTTTCCTAAAAAACAAAATGGACATATAAAATCAGAGTAAGCTTTAATTTTTATCGTCATAGATCATTACCTCAGCTTTCCAATTGTCGTAACCACCGTAGTTACAATAAAAAATCCAAGAATATGCATGTTCATCTACTATGAATTTGCACAGAATTCTTAAACAGTACGATTATTATTAATGAACATGTAACAATTATAGTTACAACTAAAATGTAAGTCAACCATTTTATAATAACTATTTTAGAATACCCCTAATCAATGTTTACCTATGTAGCTTATCAGTTTCACCTAACGTCTGATAGCTTATGCGTAGCTCTCTCTTTACAATTTTCCCACTAGGATTACGTGGTAGCTGCTCCGCTAAAACAACGAACTTAGGTACTTTAAAGGAGGAAAGTCCCTTTTTGCAAAATTCCAATAATTCATCCACCACTATTTCTTCCCCTGCTTTGGGTACCACAATAGCCGTAACTGCTTCCATCCAATATGGATGCGGAACACCGATCACTGCCACTTCCGAAACCTTGGGATGCTGGTAAATCCATTCTTCTATTTCCCGACTTGCTACATTTTCTCCTCCTGTTTTAATCATATCCTTTTTACGGTCTACCACTGTTATATAGCCCTCTTCATCCATGAAACCGAGGTCACCACTATGAAACCAGCCCCCTTGAAAAGCACTTCTCGTTTTCTCCTCATCCTTATAATAACCAAGCATGGCGTGGCTACTCCGATGCACAATCTCACCGATGTTGCCAATAGGTACTTCATTACCCAGCTCATCAAAAATTTTCGTTTCTACATGTAACGCAGGTCTTCCAGCCGAGCCTGTTTTACGCAGTTGATCCTGTGGTTTTAAGACGGTTGCTAGTGGAGCTACTTCTGTTTGTCCATAAAAATTATACAACCGACTTTGAGGTAAGCGCAGGCTAAGCTCTTTGATAATTTCTACAGGCATAATGGCAGCTCCGTAATAGCATTTTTGTAAGGTAGATACATCACGTGTACCAAAATCCTCAGAACGCAATAAAGCTATCCAAACAGTAGGCGGACAAAAAAGCTGGGTTGTCCCAAATTGTTCTATTGTCTTGAGCATCAGTGAAGGCGTAGCTTGTTCCAAAATAATTCCACTACCACCCACATATAAATAGGGACCTAAAAAACAATGGAGTTGAGCGCAGTGGAACAACGGCAAAGCATGAAGTGCAATATCCTGCTCCGTCAGATCACCATCTAAGATTGTACTCACGTATTCGGCTAACAAATTTTTATGAGTTAGCATAACACCTTTTGGCTTGGACTCTGTACCACTCGTATACATAATATGAGCGATGTCATCATCTTCCAAGTCCACATCTGGCTCCTCTGTTGACAGGTGAGCAATTATGCTACGTAGCGGCATCCATTCCTTAATGGGATCGGCAGGGTGTGAAATAATTGCGCGTAGTCGTAGTTTACAGCCAACGATCTCATACGCTTTATCCGCTACAGCTAGGAATTCCGGCGAGACGAAACAAGCCTGAATCTCTGCATGTTCCATAATATATGCAATGTCTTCTACATTCAGCATATAGTTAATCGGAACCATAATAACCCCCGCTTTTGCTAGAGCGAACGTAACGATTACAAAATCAAGTGAGTTTCGAGATAACACAGCAGCCCGTTCACCTTTTTGCAAACCCTGAGAGCAAATGTATTGAGCTGTTTGGTTTATTAAAGAATCCAGTTGTTGAAAGGTAACTTCTTCGTTTTCAAAGCGAAGAGCCATTTTATTCGGAAAACGACGACTACTTCTTCTGACAATATCCCCTAATGTGTTGCGGCGAGTTCGTTGAATTTCTCTCATTTCCATACCTCCCCACTATTTCTCTTTATTATATATGGGTTTGATTTGTTTTCAGAATGTTTTGTCACAAAGAAGCCTATTGTTTTTCACAAGACATTGACTGTCGCAGAGACTGCCCAGACATTGAACAGTCTCCTTTATCTGATCCATCCTATTTTTTTCTGTCTGCTTCTGTTAACCGTCTTTCTAGCTCGTCCTTCTGTTCTTCTAAAAGCAGCTGATTTGCCATTGGAAAAAGAACCATCTCTTCTTTCATAAAGTGATCGGATAAAACTACATAGGCTTTTGCTACTGGATCGGCAGTAATTATAGCTGTGTTCTTATCAATACTCAAACCTACTGTGCTCATTTTTTCTTTGAAACGTGCTAAGTGCTGTTTCGCTTCCCTGTGTTCCTCCTCCATGACAGCAATAGGTCCGTTCTCTCCACCCGTTAATGTATACATCATAGGGAAAAATAAGGCCTCTTCACGATTGGCGTGTTTTTCTAGCATAAGCAAAAAGCTATCTACTTTCTCTTCTAATGAACGCAGAGTTTGAACATAGCTTCTCTCATCTCCTGTTTTCCCCATTGTAACGGCCTGTTCATATAACTCTTCCATTAATTGACGGAGCGGACCATGCTCGTTCTTTAATTGTACAAAAGCAGGTGATAACTCTTTATGCACGGCACTTTCCCTCCTTGTTTTATCTGTTTCTAGTATACTTGTTTTTGCTAGAAATAGTGAGAACGTTGTAACCTTTTTACCAAAATAAAATAGGCACCTCCCTTTAGCCTTTCAAGAGATGCCTAAATTCTTTTGGGTCATTACCCCTTACTCTCTTCTGCCTGATGGATGAATTGCTGTTCGACTAATTCCTGATGAAAACGTAAAAAGTGTAAGTAGACACGAACAGCCTCATCAATCCGCTCCATACGACCTTGCAATTGTTGCTGATCACTAAGACCGTAAAAGCGACATTCGTGAACATGCATCACCCATCGGTCAAAATCTCCATTTCCAAACCAAATACGCTGGTGAAAAAATTTTCTCATCATGTATAAAAACGATTCTTGGGAATAGTGATCTTTAAATTTTACTACTTGGTTCTCCCAGTCTTGTCGAACTTCCTCATGAAAAACGCTAAGAAACCATTTCATCGTGCCTTCAACTAAAAGTCCAATATTTGTCCAAGCAAGCAATAAATCCCCAGACTCTGTGCTCTGCCTAATTACCCAACGATGGAGGCTTTTCGATAGACTAATCTGGCACAATAAGGTATCCGGCGTGACTAAATGAGCAACTGATAGCTTTTTTGATCGAGGAGGAATGCTCCAACTTGCATGAATGCTAGTGTGTCGTTCAATCACTTCATCTACGACTTGTTTTAATGGCATATGCTCAACTTGTTCCCATGACACCATAACACGTTCTCCCCCTCATCTGTTATAATACAGTTATTCTACTCGCTTTTCTCTGTTTTGTATAGCGTAACTATTGCCTTGTTATTCTTGAACTAAACCGTTGAAGATTACCCTAATTTCAGGTTCAATATTAATATTTATAGTTGCAAGTGCACTTCCCCAGTCCATCTCCAGCTTTTTCCAATCAGGATAATAGTACGCTCGCATATAATCGCCTAAGCCCATAGGATCTACTTTGTGCTGCTGTATTTTTTTTATTACTTTATCCGCTTCTTTTTTTACTGCTTTTTCCAGAAACTTTTCAATTGATTTCATCGTGTTCTGTTTAGAAAGTAGGTTTATGCTTTCATTTAGATTCGCATCCATTTTAAGATGAATCGTGTAGTAGAATTGATCATCCTTTTTTACTAGCTGAACCTTGCGTGTCACACGCTCAAAGGTAGCGCTAATGATTTTACTGTCAGCTTTATTTTTGGTTTCTTTAAGCGATAGTGACAAGGAAAACAACCCTCTATGAAAGCGTTGAAGCATATGCATAATTGTAGTCTCCTGTAGTGAAAGAGTGGTCACAACTTTTCCTTGCTGATTCAATAAAGCTGTCCCTTTTATATTCAATTGATTTTTTTCTTTACTGACAATTCCGATATAAGGTGTAATCGTCTTCTCCATAACCGTCCATTGAAAATCGAGTAACGTCGAACGTGAAATCAGGTTACGCACTGCTGTCGAATCAATCAACTGACCAAGGTATATGGGCAGACGTGGCTTGTCTTTTGCTCCAAACATGATAACATCCTTCACTGGCCCATCCACCATTAAAACATTCGCATTGCTAGCACTAGTCACGTCCCGATACAGAACATCTAATAACGGGAATACATCATGTGATTCCAATAATTCTTTTCCAATCAAAACCTGCTGTAATTTAGCAGTTGTTAAAAGTCCAATAGAGCTAGCATCAAAGAAATTACGTGCATTGCGAATGCTGGATGCTCTGACCTCATGAGCTTCTACTTTTTTAGAAGCATCCTTATTAAATACGGGACTGACGGAATAGTAATACAGATCATTTCCTTTTTTGTCCAACCCAAGTGTTAAATTAAACGTCGCATTCTCAATATTGATCCGTTGCGAACACCCACTCATTAACAACGAGAACAGACTGATCCACATGAAAATTTGAATGTGATATTTTTTAGTCATCTCTCACGCCTCCTCTGTATGACCTTTTGAAACATGACAAGATACAGTAAGAAGATGAGAGGAAACAAATAGCTTACGAAATAGCTGAGTGGCTGTGCCAGCTCTAAAAAATTACGGACCTCAGAAAAACTAGGTGAATAGAAAATAGAAATGGCTACAAGACATCCTAAAAAAATCAGAAAGTGCTTCGATTTCATCTTAGCGTTGCATAGACTCTCTAGGGTGTAGACAGAAAAGTAGCTAAGGGTAATCCAAGAAATCGATTGCATAAACAAATAAAACGACAGAAAAATGACTTCGAAACGCTCTAAAAATGGAAACTCCACCAATTTTAATAATGTAAGAGTAGGCCACATATAATTAGCCACTTGTTCCTGTGAAAAAAAGAGAAAGCAGATGATGGTGACAAACAACAAAACCAGCATAGAAATGGTATTGGCAATGAGGGCAGCTGCTGTTGCTTTTGATTTATCCTTTAAAAAAGGATAGAAAAACATGATCATTTCAAAGCCCCAAAAAAATGTGATAGCAGGCATGACACCTTTTATAACAGGGTCGAGCCCTTCACGCATGATAGGGAGCAGATAAAACGGATTTGCATATTGTAAGGGGAACAACAACAGCAGAGGCATCCACACACTAATCAGAATAGCAAATTGAGCATATCGAGCAATGTTTTTAAAACCATGAGAACACAACATATAAATAGGGATAACAAATAAGCTCATCAGCCAGAAGCTCGACATTCTCTGTAGAACCCATATCTGTGTTAAAAAAATAGATCCTGCTATTATCGCATAAGTAAAAACGATAAGATGAACCGCTATCAAAAAATACACAATCCATCCGATAATTGGACCACAATATAAGCGTAAAGACTGGCGTAGCGTAAGTTCTGGATTTCTGGCCATCATTTTTGTGATAATAATGCTAGCAATACAAACAATGATCCAACTCAACACAATGGATATCCAACCATCTATTCCTACTTCACGTGCTAAATCTCGCGGGATATACAAAATCCCCAATCCTACCTGATTGCCCACAATTAAAAAAATATATTGATACAGCGTTATTTGATTGTGCTTTACATAATCCATCTACCATCACCTATCTGTTGGATCAGTAGCCTTTTTCTTCTTTTCCTGTATTGGTCTTGCACTATGAGGCCTGGTTGTCAAATATTTTGGGGCTGCAAGTACAATAGCATCTTTCCATTCTTTCATTCGAACCGGCGAAAGTGGCGAACCATACGGCATCCCAATCGAAGTAAGTGTAATGAGGTGGATAAACATGATCATTAAACCCATAATAATCCCTACATAACCAAAGAAGTAAGCAAGCATCATCATGGGGAAACGAAGTAGACGAATGGTAGACGACATATCGTAGTAAGGGATGATAAAGGAAGCGATTGCTGTGATGGATACCACAATCACCATAATATTACTCACGATACCAGCCTGTACCGCAGCCTGCCCGATTACAATACCACCCACAATACTTACCGTTTGGCCAATCGGACCTGGTAAACGAAGGCCTGCTTCCCGAAGCATTTCCAATGACAACTCCATTACTAAAGCCTCTAATACTGGCGGAAATGGCACTTTTTCTCTGGATTCCCCAATGGATAACAGCAGCTTTAACGGAATCACTTCAAAGTGAAATGAAATTGTCGCTACATAAAATGCTGGAAGCACAAGAGAGATCATAAAAGCAATATAACGGAGCACTCGCACAAATGAGGCTAGTAGCCAATTGACATTATAATCATCCTTCGTTTGCAAAAAACCAATCAGGTTCATCGGTGCAATAAGTACACCTGGAGAACGATCCATAATGATTGCTATCCGCCCTTGTAAAATTTGCATCGCAGTTGTGTCAGGCCGTTCTGTAACTAAAAACTGCGGAAATACTGTGAATGTATTCTTCGAGATTAATTGCTGTAATTCCCCGATATTAATAATGACATCTTGACTCAGTGCTTGAATGCGTCGTTCTAATTCCTCGATGACCTCTGGGTTAGCTACATCCCCCAAATAAGCCATAGTAATATTGACTTTTCCCCGCTCTCCAATCTTCATCTGCCGAAGCTTTAATTCGGGGCTAGGTATGTATCTACGTAACAAACCAAGGTTTTTCGAGGCATTCTCAACAAAGCCATCATGCGCGCCTTTAATCGTTGGCTCAAGGTATGGCTCTTCAATAGACCGATCTGGATATGAAATTGTACTGACCTGATATGCTGTGACATGGTTATTAAACAACAAGATGCTTTTACCTATGAGCAGGTTATGTTCAATCATCTCAAATGAGTGTGTTGGCTTCATTTCACAGCTTACTAACGAAGAATCCTCAATCTGTGTAAGTGAGGTCATGTCCTTTAATATAGGAGAAAGTACATCTTCATAGATCAGCTTTTTATTAGATAGTCCCTCCATATATAAAATGGCGGCTTCTTCCCCTTGATTCCACGAAAAGCGCTGTACTGTAAGATCTGGCATCTGATCAAGCTTGGACAGTATTTGATTTATATTGTCTTCAAGTGATGTCGTAACTCGGTCATTTTGGATTTTGGAATCAGTGTACGTGAGACCTTTTCTCATACTTCGTTCAAAAAAAGGATGTTTGGGCATGCAATCACCTCTACATGTCCTTAGACTGTATGTTAAGTATGCACCACTAGTGGGATATTATGCACATGGCAGAAAATCTTGGATATTATTCTTTCATAAATTGTAGAAAAATGTTCCTACAAACTCGATCTACCTCGAAGAAGACAAAAAAAGTGCAGGAGCAGGAGATGATTACCTTGCTACTACACTTTTTTTGACGTTTCATTAAAAATCGAATTCCTCATCCTCAAAAGCATCTGTTTGAGCTGACGAATTGCGTTCACCTGAGTTAAATTCAAGCTCAAAGCTATCGTCTTGTCAAAGCGAGATGGGATTTGCTTCATAATCTGTAAATACGCTTGCCCTAAGATTTCAGCCGTTTCTCGTTTGAACAAGTTACTTGAATAGTACAGATCAAATAATAAGCCATCAGGAGTCTCAACGGCAATAATTGATAAATCCATTTTGGAGGTATTATCCGAAAAGTCATACGGTGTATAAGTTAATTCTTCCGATTCTATCTTTGCTTGGTTCATATTTTGTAGAGTAAACATGGTTTGAAATAGTGGAGTCCGACTCGAATCTCTTGGTATTTTGAGTTTTTCTACTAAAGCATCAAAAGGATAATCCTGGTGATCAAACGCTTGAAGGGTTCGTATCTTTATTTCTGTAAAGAATTCTGCAAATGTTTTCGAATCTTGAGGATAGTTACGCATTGGTAAGGTGTTAATAAACATCCCTACTACTCTTTCCAGATCAGCATGCTGTCTCCCTGCTACAGGAGTACCAACAACGATATCCTCCTGTCCTGTACACTTGAACAGCAATATATTATATGCCGCTAACAGAATCATATATAAGGTAGATCCACTATCTTGGACGATTCGATTAAGTTCATCACTCTCAGCCTTAGAAAGCATAAAGGAAATTCTGTCCCCTACGTTTGTACGTATTCGAGGACGTGGATAATCCGTCAACAAGCGAAGAGTTGGAAGTTCACCAGCGAACGTATCCAACCAATACAATTCTTGTTTTTTTACTTGCTCAGAAGCAAACCATTGATTCTGCCAGTGTGTAAAATCTTTATATTGTATCGGTAGTGGCGAAAGTTCCTGTCCTTTATATAAGTCAATAACATCTTCGACCAAGATTCCCATAGATATGCCATCAGAAATGATATGGTGCATGTCCATGATCAAAAAATAACGATCTGGACCTAGCTCATACAAGCCGACGCGAAACAAAGGGGCCTGTGATAAATGGAATGGTTTTACGAATTCTCTAATTAAATCAATAACCTCTTCCTCTTGTAATTTGCGTTTACTCATTTGAAATTTTACCTGTTTATGTACTCGTTGAACCTGCTCTTCCCCTTGCCACTCAAAAGAGGTACGGAGTGCTTCATGACGCTCGATGAGTCGAATAAGAGCTGTCTCAAAACGTTCTGGATTGACTGGTCCTTCAATAATTACACAGGAAGGAATGTTATAGCTTGTATCCCCTTGATTTAGTTCGTCAACAATCAACATTCGCTTTTGGGCAGCAGAGATTGGGTAATACGGCCTCTCTTCCACTGGTTCCAATGGAATTTGGATAAAGGCAGAGTCACCAGATACTTCAATCAACTGCGCCAATAACTCAATGGTGGGATTATCAAAGATTTGTTTGATTGAAAGACTCACATTGAATTCTTTGTACAGGATAGTTACTAGCATCATTGCCTTAAGGGAATGACCTCCTATCCGAAAAAAATTATCATGTATCCCGATTTTTTCGAGTTTCAAAATATTTTTCCAAATTCTTAGCAATTCTTCTTCCAGAGGAGTCTTTGCAACCTCATATGAAGTAAATGAAGTAAGGTAATCTTGTAATTGAGTCAGTGCCAACCGATTGATTTTCCCATTTGGAGTAAGCGGAAATTCAGGCAACTGCATAAATTGAGAAGGAATCATATATTCTGGTAAATGACTTTGAGCAAAATTAGAAATTAGATCAAGAGTCACTTCATTCTCTGACACGAAATAAGCAGCCAAATATTTCATCCCGTGTTCGTCTGTTTTATCAAGAACAATAACTTCTCTCATGCCAGGGTATTGTAAAAGCCTTGATTCTATTTCCCCCAGCTCGACACGAAAACCTCGAATCTTTACTTGATGATCAATCCTCCCAATAAATTCAAGATCACCATTTTTTAGCCAACGCATCAGATCACCAGTTCTATAGACACGTGGTACGCTTAAATGAGGTGTATCGATAAAACGCTCATTTGTTAGCTCTAGAGCGTTAAAATAACCATTTCCCACTCCTTCTCCACCAATACATAATTCACCTGGAATCCCCGGTGGAAGCAATTGCAAATATTTATCTAAAATATAAAACTTGGCGTTGTGAATTGGTTTGCCCACAGGAACCATAGTAATTTGATGTAATTCTTCCTTATTCAAAACATGGTATCCAGAAATATCTGTACACTCTGTTGGGCCATATGTGTTTGAGAGCTCCGCTTTGAAATGGGGCGATTTGATCCAAGGCTGTAGATTACCCATGTTGATCGGTTCACCACCAAGACTAATGTGGCGAATACTACTTAGCTTAACAAAATCATCGTCGATATTTCCATGAACCAAGGGGTAAAAGGCACTAGGAGCGCAGTTGATCATTGTTATCCGCTCTTTATCGATCACAGTAGACATATGGCGATAATCATATGGACCTGGAGAATAGATTATCAATCTCCCTCCAACTAGTAACACACTAAACAAATTTTTTTGTGCCAAATCAAAACTGCTAGGTGCAATTAACAGCGCCCGTTCATTCTCTGAAAACGACAATTTGTTGATATGCCAGTATAATAGATTGACAAACGAATGGTGTTTGATCATGGCTCCTTTTGGATTGCCTGTAGAACCTGATGTATAGAGAACATACAGAAGATTTTCAGGTTGATAAAGTAGATTCAAATTTTCAGTACGAACATTTGATTGCGTCAAAATATCTTCGATGATAAAAGTGCGAGCCTGTTTTAGATTGCCGTTGTCTTTATGTTTTTGCTGGGTTAGTATCACAGAAGTTTGAGAATGGGTAAGCAAATAGTTAATTCGTTCTTTTGGATAATCCGGGTCCACTTGTAGGTATGTAGCACCTGATTTGATAATACCAAGGATGCCAATTAATAATTCAAGAGAACGTTCCACCATAAAACAGACAATTGTACCTTCATTAACTCCTTGTTCATGTAAGAACCAAGCTACTTGATTCGCCCGATGGTTTAATTCACGATAGGTTAATTGTTTCCCTTCGAATACAACAGCAATCCTATCAGGCGTACGTTCTACCTGGTCTTCGAAAAGCTGAGATACCGACTTATGGCGTGGATAGTCAAAACTACTCGAGTTAAAATCATAAAGTAATTGATGACGTTCAGCTTCACTTAAAAATGAAATTTCCATTAGGCTTTTATCAGGTTCTCTCATCACTTCAGAGAGATAATTGTCTACATGATGAACGATCATTTGCATGCGATCATAACTATACAAACTAGCATTATATTCAAGAGTGAGTTGTAGATTACCCTTATTCTGAGAAAAGATAAATAGCGAATCAGCTTTTATTTGGCTTACGCTAATTTTCTCGTGGATGTCTTCTAACATAATGCAAGTATTGCACAATGGAAATATACCATCTTCAACCTGCAATCCAGATTTTTTTATTATCTGATGAAATGGATAGTTTGAATTTTGACTCGCTTCATTGATTTTTTTACTCATTTGCATCAGTAAATGTTTAAAAGTCATCTCATTACGTTGTACCTGAATACGCAGCGGTAGTAATTTGTTTACGGTCTTCAATTCTTTCTTTTGTTTAAAAACAGGCATACTAAAAACAATATCCTCTGCTTCGGTATAACGTGAAAGAATATCTGCAAGGACAGTTGCAAGAATAGTCAATATCGCGTATGGAGATTGATTTGCAATCATCCGAATTTTTTCTGTTATCACTTCCGAAAACGAATAAGTGATAACCCCCTTTTGGAATTCATCCAACGATGTACGCAAAAATTCGATAGGAAACGTAGAAAGCACACTAATCCCGTTCATCTGATCTAGCCAGTATACTTCTTCTTTTTCTAATTTTTCATTGGAGAGTATGAGATTTTCTGTAATTTTGCTAGTCGTCATGAATGAAAGCCTCCTAGAGGTGCAAGATAGATTATTCCTATTTTGAATAGAGATAATTACCGATGTAATCGTTCCATTTTCCAAGTGCCATGTAGATAAAAATAGGGAACCTGTCCTTGTTCATCAATGTGAAATTGTACCGATTTAAAAGTATCACTCACGAATAAACCATGTTCAATTGGGATAAGAACATCTGTAATCCCATCCTCTTCCATGATGAGCTTATTATCTTGGTAGGTTACATGATAAACCCAGTCTGGAAATCCGTGATGTGAATAGGTTCCACAACAAGCTTCTAGTGCCTCTTTTGATAGAGACGTCCTACCAGATGGCAATAAGTAACGATGACAACGATTGTTGTTTATCATAAGATACTGCACACAGCCATCTTCTTCCCTTATCACTCCAATATTCATCACATGGTTACCCTCTTCGTCATAACCCTGTAAGAAATCGCTTGTCTTAATCTGAAGCCTAATTCGTTGGTTATTTAAGATCAGCAAAGACTGATCTTCCTTCGTAATTTCTGCAATCCCCACATTAGTTCCAAAGAAGGTTCCTGCGATACCTAAACAATCCTCCTCGTTACTACTACCTTTGAATAATTCTTTTGAGGTTTTTACGTGAGAATGCGGCAATTGTAATTGATCAAAAACGAGACGGGTGATCTTGTCATGTTGGAAGGGGCGATTATTAAGGATAATTACAGCACTCCCAGCCTCTGTGTGCATAACAAAATCAGCACTATAGCTACTAATATCGCCAAAATGCCGGGAGATGCGAAGTCCATTTTCTGTTTCTTGCAAGAAAAACCCCAACCCAAATCCACTTTGATACGTGTTATAGAGTGGTGTGTTATATTCGTGCATTTGCTGAATGGATTCAGATTGAAGTAATTGCTTGCCCAAGTAGCATCCCTTATTCATATGTAAGAGGGCAAACTTAGCCAAATCGGTGACTGTTGACATTGCAAAAAAAGATGGATAATATGCTGTATTCTCTAAAAAGCGATGCAATACACAAATCTGATCATCATCTATATAATGTGGCAGCGCTAGTGAGTGTGTCATTGCAAACAGCGGATCGTATGTACTACTGTTCATTTTTAGAGGTGAAAAAACCAGTTCTTGCATTAAAGTAGCAAATGCTTTTCCAGTAACCTCTTCTGCTATACAGCCTGCTAGATTGTAATGAAAATTACTATATGTATGAAGCTTTCCTGGTGGTGCCATCAATTTCATTTTTGAAAGCTCCTCAGATACATGTCGACGTAAACCATCTGATTCTCTACTCCCGAGATAGTCTCCGCCGTTGCTGAATCCTGCTGAATGGCTCAATAAAGTACGAAGGGTTAACAGACCATTGTAGGCTGGATTTTGAAGTGAAAACCAGGGAATGTAATTTATGATTGGAGTATCTAAATCAAGAAGCCCATTCTCTACTAATTTCATGATCAACGTAGACGTAAACAACTTAGAAATCGAACCTATACGAAATAAAGTCTGAGGACTTATAGCTACTCCTGAGTCTTGCACACTAGTAACACCAAATCCATTTGCATATATTAATTCCTTATTATGAATGATGGCGATGGCCAGACCCGGTACACGGGCCTGCTCCATTTCCATCATGATTTGATGCTCAAGCTCTTTTATAAGTAGCATACAAATCTCTCCTTCTTATTCCTATAAATGCTCTAGATAATCAGCCAACTCTTCAATTGAGAGCGTATCATTTCCCACATCACTTGGAGTGATTTCTTTTCCTTCCTTATTGAGACAATGGTTGATAATTTCAAGCAAATGTTTTTTGTATAAAGCAATAATATTTTGTACTGTGCTGGAATCGTACATGTTTTGGTTATATTCAAAGTGAAGCCGTAAAGAACTATCTTGGATGATACCCACAATTTCAAAATTGTACTGTCTCTCCACTTTGTGACTTAGGGTTGGCCCCGTACTATAAGGTGAGATTTTAAAGGCATCAGTTGAGATATCTTGATCAAATTGCCCCAGGTAATTGAACATAATTTGGGGTTTTATAATAAGATGGCTCGCTTCCCCTTTGTCAGCAGATGTTAAGTAACGTAAGATACCATAGCCAATTCCCTTATTCGGAACCTTTCGTAGATATTCTTTTGTGTATTTAATATGATAGGCGATATCTTCTTCTTTTGTTTCAAGCAACACAGGATAAAGAGAAGTGAACCAGCCAACCGTCCGTGAAATGTCTATATTTTCACTGATTGGCTCCCGACCATGGCCCTCTAAATGTATGAAGGTGCGACTTTCACCAGTCCACTCTCTCATCGAAAGAGCAAGAGCCGTCAATAATATGTCATTTATTTCCGTATTGTAGGCATGGTGAACTTCTTTTAACAAATGGTTAGTCTCTTCCGGATTAAGATGCATAGTTAATGTCTTACTATCCTCCATACAATCATCGATTACAATATGATCCTGAGGTAAGGATATCATCGGTACGTTAGCCAGCTGTTCCCAATAAGAAGATTCCTTTCGTAAGGTTTGACTATTGGCATAAACATGTAGTTCTGTTGACCATTCTTTAAAAGAATCCGTCTTATCCTGAAAATAAATCGCCTCTCCATTTAGTACCTGCATATAGCCACTTGCAAGATCTTCAAGCAGAATTCGCCAAGATATTCCGTCAACTACTAGGTGATGAATAGCTATCAACAAATGGTCACCGTGATCCGTTTTAAAGTGTCCAATTGCCATCAATGGACCTGTGCTAAGATCAAATCCAGCCTGAATATTAGATGCTTCGGCTTCGAGCGTAGCTGGTGTCACATGCTTACCCCTGAAATCTATCAATGTATAATCAAAGAGCCGATCAGTAAGTCCACGGATATTCTGTATTACTTGCTCCCCTTCTACATGAAAAGTCATACGCAGGGCATCATGGTGTTCGACGAGTCGTGTAAATACCTTTTGTAGCAATAGCTCGTCCCAGCCTTGTTCATGATGAATCATGACTGCATGATTGTAATGATGGGCATCTGTTACATTTTGCTGAAAGAACCAATGTTGAATAGGCGTTAAACGTACGTTCCCCTCAACCAATTGGTTAGTTGTCCGTTTCGTTTTAATTTGTTTCACATACATAGACAGTTCTCTGATAGTTGGGTATTTGAATAAATCGTTAATTTGGATTTTGTATTGATATTTTTGAATTAAGGAAGACACTTGTATCGCTCGTATCGAATCTCCACCTAGAGAGAAAAAATTGTCATGGACGCTTACATTATTAACACCAAGGACTTTTTGCCAAACAGTAACTAATACATCCTCTTTATCATTGGAAGCCTCCACATATTCAACGCCCGTGTCTATCAATGTCCAGTCTATCGGTAAAGCACTCCGATCTATTTTACCGTTTGGTGTTAAGGGTAATTGTTCCAAGGATACAAAATAAGCAGGGATCATGTAGCTAGGTAACCTCTCCGCAAGGAAACTGCGAAGTTGGGTCACATTTTTGTTTATTTGATTTGTTCCCGTTTTCCAGACAATATAGGCAACGAGTTGTTTATCATCATTTTCATCCGTTTGAGTAGTAACCGCTGTTTCTACAATATCTTCATGTTTAAGGATTGCTGTTTCAATCTCACCCAACTCCATGCGATAGCCACGTATTTTGACCTGGTAGTCTTTCCGATCAATAAATTCGAGTGTTCCATCTGCTCGATATCGTCCTAAGTCACCTGTTTGGTACAAACGAGAACGTGGATCAGAAGAAAATGGATTCGGAATAAATTTCTCTCGAGTCAAATTCTCTTTATTCCAATAACCCTTCACTACTCCTTTTCCACCGATATAAATTTCACCGATAACCCCTATCGGTAGAAGATGATGGTGCTCATCAAGAATGAAAATCTGGGTGTTAGCTATCGGTTTTCCAATGTAGGCAATTTGCTCTGTGTCAGCTATTTTATGGATCGCCGACCAAATTGTTGTTTCTGTCGGACCATACATATTGTAAATGTTTGCCTTTGTTTGCCTTTGTAGCTGTTGCATCAGTGACGAAGGGAAAGCCTCACCGCCCACTAATAAGGTCTCTAGAGATTGTAAAAATTTCTGAGAGCTAGGATCAGCGGCAATCATCTTGAGCCTTGATGGCGTAGTTTGAATCATGGTTATCGGTCGAATTCGTGAAACTGTGTCGCCAGCTAAAGCTTCCTTCTCGCTTTTTTTAGCGTACCTATCCTTGAAAGCAGCTAAGTGATGCAAACTTTGAACAACAGAGGCATGATCAATACCAAAATCAAGTAAACAAGCGATCTCAGTCACACCGATATGATAGAGCTGCTCAACTAAATTATTGCAAGTCTCCGGTGTACCAAGTAAGGTTGCCGTATTCCAATAGCGTTGGAAAGCAACTTCTAAAATTTGCTCAATATCCTCCTCTGATACGTTGTTCATGTCTAGCATATCTGTGCCGATGTTAAGATTTTTAGCCAAATTACGTATCAAGCTGACACTAGATCTTAGATAATCACAAAACGGTTTTTTTACTTTGTCATGTACATACTCAATATCATCATCAATAAAGGTATGCAGCATGATAGAAATTTTGAACAGCTTTGGATCGTGCCCATTATCGAGTAGAGTCTCATGATAAAGGCGAATATTATTTTCTAATTGATGAATGTCCTGTCCAAGGAAATGAGTTAAAATGTTGGCTCCCATTTTTCCAGCTTGAATAAAGGATTCAGCGGTCCCTGTTGTCGTCACCCAAACTGGAACCTCAGATTGAATTGGTTTTGGAAATGATTGAACTTCTATAGGATATCCTTTTCCATTTATACGAGTTAGTTTCTCACCGCGCCATAATTGACGGACTTCTTCCATTTGTCTAAACATATGAGCATAACGCTCTTCGTAGTTTTCTGGGCGTAAAACAAAGTCGTCCACATGCCAGCCCGGTGCAAACGATAGGCCAACACGTCCCTTTGAAAGATTATCCACGACTGACCACTCTTCAGCGATACGCAGGGAATCATGTAAAGGGGATACGATGCTACCAGAGCGGAGCTGTAAGTTTTGAGTAATCATAGCAAGCGCTGAGCTGATGACGGATGGATTAGGGTATAGCCCACCGAACTCGTGAAAATGACGTTCTGGAGTCCATACAGCATTGAATCCATGCTCATCTGCGAACTTGGTTGTCTCCAAAAGCAATGAATATTTCTCATCTACCTTTTGGTGGTCGTAGCTTGAGAAAAAGAATACACTGAAATCCATCTGCGGCTGTTCCTTATTTGTCAAAAAACTGTCGTAGTTTTCATATGTATCATCAGGGCTTATGACAACTTGGATTCCACGTGTTAGTGTCCAGAATAGTTCTAGCACAGAAATATCAAAGGAAATCGTTGTTACTGATAAAAAAGCATCAGTTGCATTAGGTTGCAGCTTTTGATCCATCGCTGTAAAAAAGTTGCTTACATTTGCATGCGTGACCATTACACCTTTGGGATTACCTGTCGAGCCAGATGTATAGATAACATAGGCCAAATCTGATCCTTTGTTTATCACATGGGGTACATCAATTGATTGATTTACCAGCTGATCATGTACTTGATCAAGGAGTAGGATAACCGATTCAGATGTATCACCTATTCGGTTTTGAAAACGTGATTCCGTCATGAGTACTCTCATTTGGCTATCGTGAATAATATAGCGAATACGCTCAACTGGATACGTTGGATCGATAGGTACATAGGCTGCCCCGGATTTTAAAATAGCCAGCAAGGTTACGATAAGCTGTTCACTACGGTCTAGCATGATTCCAATCAGATCGCTGGGCTGAATTTGATACTGTACCCGCAAAGAATGGGCAAGCTGATTCGAAAGCTCGTCTAGTTGACGATAGGTCAATGTTCGATCACGATAAACAATTGCTGTTTCATCTGGAATTTTCGTTACTTGATCCTGGAGCCAGCCTTGAATTGTTTTTTCACCACATAAGACTTGTTCATTATTGGTGAATTTATGAATGATTTGATTTTTTTCTGCTTGATCCAATAATTCTATATTAGCAATCAGACTATCTGATTCAGACGTTACCGTATGAAGAATATGCATAAAATGTGTTCTGAATTGTTCAGCTTGTTCTTTTATGTAAACCAGTTTATTATAAATAATCTTTATCTTTACCACTTGATCGATTTGAATATGCAAAGTCAAATCATAATTTGGATGTTCAGTAAATTGAATGCTTGTTACAGAAAAGCCCATATTTTGTTTATCTTGCAAACGTTCTAACCCTTTTGAGAGTGGATAATTATCAAAAATCAAAAGGTGTGAGATCAGCTCTTGCTTCAACTGAGATAGCGCCTGAATTTCATAGAGAGGATAGTACTCATAATCTTTGGACTCAAGTGAAGCTTGCTGTATTTCTTGTAATAAGGATGAGAAAACTTGATTATCTTCACATTTCACTCGTTTCGGAACGGTATTAATAAATAAACCAACCATATCTTCACTGCCTAGTAACGTAGGAGGACGCCCCGAAACAACCGATCCGAATACCACATCTGTATGATTGCTGTACTTCTGCAAAAATACACCGAAGCATGCTTCAAATATCGTATTGATAGTAACTTGGCGTTGTTTAGAAATCTGTATCAGTTTTTCGGTCATCTTCTCATCTAATTCGAAGATAACTTCCCCATGTTTAAATTTTCCTGATGTACCACCTTCACCAAAGGCTGGTAGACTCCTTGGTTGCTCATATTGATCAAGATATTGTTTCCAATATGTTTTGGCTTCCTCATGATTTTGTTTCTCTAGCCATTGGACGAACTGGCTAAAGGGTTGCACAGTTCCAAATTCACATATTTTTTCATTCCGAAGACAATCGTAAATGTGGAAGAGCTCATCTAATACAATACTAGATGACCATCCATCCATAAGGATATGATGGTATCCCCAAATAATGTAATAGCTATCAATTCCTGTTTGAATGACTGTTACTCTAAATAAAGTATCATGAGTTAGATCAAACCCGTTTGATCGATCCGATTTTATAAACTCGTCGACATAGGATTCCTTCTTTTCATTATCAAGATGTGATATATCGAAGACCTGAATCTGAAGTGGCCGCTCCTTCAATACAATTTGTTTGGGTGTTTGAATTTTCTCATATACAAACATTGTCCGAAAAATCTCGTACCGCTCAATGAGGAGATTAAAACTTTTCTCTAAAAGATCTGTCTGAAGCAAGCCATCTACTGTAAAGACTGCTTGCTGATAGTATGTTCCAGATGTATGGTCGATTATGGAATGAAATAGCATTCCTTCTTGTGTCGAAGTGAGAGAATATATTTTCTGAATTTGTGCGTTGTTTGTCTCCATATTTCACCTCTGCTCATGTATAAGAGATCACTCTTCTAACAGACTTAGAATATCATCCAAATCTGACATCGATAGATTTTTGTCTCCAAAATCGCTTGGCGTAAACTCTTGGCTCTTTTTACTTGTACAGTGACGGATCAGTTCTTGCAGATGTCTGAAAAACCCTTCCAATACACTTTGCATAGTATCTCGCGAAAATTCATTTCTGTTATAGTCCACCCAAAATGTCAGCTCTCCATTTTGTACCATCCCCGTGAAGATTAGATTATGGGTACGTTCATTAACACTACTGATGGTACAATCTGGTGGAATGGAGGAAAACTGAAAAATAGTATCTTCTCTATCCGTATCCACTTGTCCGAGATAGTTAAATAAGAGAGTTGATTGCGATTCACCTGACAATGCTTGTTTATTCATATCAGTTCCAAGATATTTGAGTAGTCCATATCCTATTCCTTGATTAGGTATCCTCTTTAAGTGCTCTTTCATTTCTTTAATTTGCGTCGAAAGATCAGCATGATGACTCATGTCCAAAAGAATTGGATACATTGTGGTAAACCATCCCACCGTACGGGTTATATCCAATTGCTCACTCAACTCGTGACGTCCGTGACCCTCGACATCAATGAGTATCTTGTCCGATTTCATCCATGAGCGAAGAGACATTCCAAGTCCCGTTAAAAGGATGTCATAAATTTGGGTATTGTAAGCCCGATGAACCTCTTTTAGCAATAGCTGAGTATCTGAAGCTGAAAGGCTTACTGCCAACCGTTCGTTTTCGCTTATTTTTCCAAAAGCACTACCTGCTCCAAGAGACTCTTCCCTTATTTTTATCCAGTAAGAAAGCTCTTTTTGCAACTCAGACGAGTTAACATATTCGCCTAGCTGTTGTGACCAGGTTAAATAAGAGTCCGTTTTATCGGGAAACGAAACAGATTGATTGTTCACTGCCAATTGATAACCCAGCTCTAAATCTTCTGATAAAATTCGTAAAGAAAGGGTGTCGACAATCAAATGATGGAAGGTAAGAAATAAATGATCACCGTAATCAGTGTGAAACAAACCAACTTTAAATAGCTTGCCATTCCACAAATCAAGACTTGATTGCAGCTCTCGACATATGCTTTGAATGTCACTCCTCACATCCTTTACTGTTTTTGATTTACCTGTTAAATCAAAAATCTGACATTCATAGACAGGATGACTTGTATCCCGAATGGTCTGCACAACACCATTTTCTTCCTGTCGATAAGTTATCCGAAGGGCATCATGATGAGCAGTCAGTTTGTCCAAAACCTTAATCAAGCTTTCATAATCAATTGGAGAGTGGCTATCTAACATTACCGATTGATTATAATGGTGTTTTTCTTCCATCAATTGGGCAAAAAACCAGTGTTGAATAGGTGTCAATGGAACGGTTCCTTGAACAATATCCTGATTGACCCACTGATTTACTGGCTGTACATGTTGCCGCAATTCAATGATCGTTGGATATTCAAACAGGTTTTTCACCTGAAGTTTGTATCCAAGCCTATAAAGTTCAGAAACAACCCTCATGGCTTTTATTGAATCACCTCCTAAGTCAATGAAGCGATCATGAATACTAATCTTATCCTCCCCAAGTACCTGCCTCCAAACAGTGGTAAGTACCTCTTCCTCTTCATCACGAGCCGCTTCAAACGTAGTAGATGATTCATCACTACGAGTCAGCATAGAGAGCGCTTGACGATCAATTTTTCCGTTTGGTTTAAGCGGAAAAATTGATATCTTACTAAAAAAATGCGGCATCATATACACAGGTAAATGCTGCATAAGATATTCACGTATTTCCTGCGTTGATGGTTCTCTCTTTCCTTCTTGATCCATGACTAGAAAGGCTGAGAGCTGCATATCTCCTTGATGGTCTGGTTGAGCTAATACGATAGAATTGGAAATTTCAGGATGCTGATTCAATGTATATTCTATCTCACCTAATTCAATTCGGTATCCACGTATTTTTACCAAATGATCGGCACGTCCGAGAAATTGTAGGGTTCCATCCGCGAGCCATTTGCCAATATCCCCCGTTTTAAACATTTTTTCATCCCGAGTCTTACCATAGGGATTCAATACAAACTTTTCCTCTGTCAGTTCGGAGCGATTCAAATATCCCTTCGCTACTCCCTCACCAGCTATACAAATCTCCCCTTGTACCCCGATAGGCACCAGCTTTTGATGTTGATCAAGAATATAGATTTGAGTGTTTGCGATTGGTTTTCCTATTGTTATGTTGTTGTTTTGCTTAGTATCTTGTCTAGGTATTTCATAGACCGCAGACCAAACTGTAGTCTCTGTAGGACCATACATGTTGAATATTCTTGCATTGGTTTTCATATGTAGCTCGTCCACATATTGGGCAGGAAATGCTTCTCCTCCTACTAACAAAACCCGAAGAGACTGTAAAAAACGTTGCGAGTAAGGAGAGTCCATAAGCAGTTTAAGTCGAGATGGGGTACATTGCATCATTGTGATCATCTCAACATTTGGTAGGTCAAGGTAGTTATCATAGCTACCAAATGTGTCCTCCTGCGTATCTACCAAGACAAGACGAATTCCTCTTGTTATTGTCCATAATAGCTCCAAAACAGAAATATCAAATGATATGGTCGTTACCGATAGAAACGTATCTCCCTCTATTGGCTGTAGGCTTTCATCCATCCCGATAAAAAAATTACCTACATTGCTATGCGTTACCATAACACCTTTAGGATTGCCTGTTGAGCCTGACGTATAGATAACATAAGCTAGATTGTCAGCAGTATGGATCGACTCCAGTACAGAAGCTGGCTCCTGTGCCATCAGTTCTTGAACCCGATCAAGAACCACAAAAGAAATATTTTTGCAGTCATCAGAAATATCTTGATCAAAATGATTCAAATAAGCGGATTGAGTCACTACTGCCTTCATCTTGCTGTCATTGATCATATATGCTATACGCTCAGTTGGATAAGTGGGATCAATCGGTACATAAGCTGCTCCCGATTTGAGAACTGCTAGTAAACTAATCACTACTTCTTCTGTCCGCTCAACCATTACTCCGACACAGTCATTTGCCTGAATGGAGACATGGCGACGCAAATGCTGGGCAATCTGATTAGCTCTTTCATCTACCTCTTTATAGGTAAGTGACTGGTCTTTATACACCACAGCGATCTGATCAGGTGTCTGTTTAACTTGTATGTCCCACCAGTCTGAAATCGTTTTTTCTCGTGCAAAGGGCCTCTCTGTCCGATTAAGGCCATGGATTATTTGATTAGACTCCTCTTCACTCATTACTTGTAGCTCTACTAATGGTTTAGTAGAGTCCTCCATTATTGTCATAAACATATGGAAGAGATGCTTGAACATTTGATTCACAGTCTCTTTGTAAAAAACTGCTTGAGAAAATACGATTTCCCCAGTAAGATGCTCTCCTGAATAGTGAAAGTGAAAATGAAGGTCTACATCATTATTATTTATTTCCTTATGAATATTGTGAAGGCTTACTACCACTGGAAAAGCAGGGAGTCGCTGATCTTCGTTTAACAGTCCCACTTCTTTTAAAATTTTCATAATTGGAATATTTTGGTGGCGATCAGCTTCCATTACAGATTGCTTCACTTGATGCAAAATGGTACGAAAGGTATCACTTGGTGTCATCTGCGTTCGTATGGCAAGTAGCTGACTCAGGTCTGCTGTGGCATCATTCTTGAACACAGGCATTCCAATGATCAAATCCTCGTAACCAGTATATTTATAGAGTAAACAGTTGATTCCGCTTAAAAGAACCATATATATGCCATACTCTGACCCGTTGACCAATTGTACAATCCATTTACTCACTTCATCAGGAAAAGTAAAAGGTATACTCGTCATGTCGGTATCTGTCTGCTCACCTCTTGAAAAATCAGGTGGATAGATGGTCATCTGCTCTGCTCCAGCTAGCTTTTTTAACCAATAGTGCCGCTCTTCTTCTAATTCTCCACTTGAGAGAAGCAGATTTTGTGTAATGTTATCCATCGCTAATTTTTCCCCCTCTCCATTTGCATGATTACCTCTGATCAAGCCTTTCCTCGAGGTTTTCTTCATAAATTCCCGATCACCCAAAGGACCAATTTCTTAGCCCAAGGGTGATCAGGTTTTGTTTTTCGATACGCCATTAGAAATTAAAGTCGATTTCTGTTTGAATCGATTTTTTCACTTTAGTAAAAGATTTTTCCAAGGCAATGTCTCGTAATCTTACTTGATCATCTAATACGATCGAACGCAGAATATGCTGATAATCCCGGATCATTCGTTCAGCGGTTTCCCGTGTAAATAAGCTTGTCGCATATTCCAGTTCGAAATAAAGTTGGTTGTATTGCTCTTTTGCTTCTAACGTTAGGTCGAGCTTTGCGACGTTAGTAACATATGGATAAGGTGAAACCCGAATGCCATCCAATTCCAATTCAGGCATTTCCATGTTTTGCATATTAAACATCGTATCGAATAGAGGATTGCGGCTAAGATCACGTGAAAGCTTCAATAATTCTGGCAATTGTTCCATCGGATAATGCTGGTGCTCAAATGCCTGCAAAACTAGTTGCTTCACTTCGCCAAGATATTCTACGAATGTTTTACCGCTTTGAGGCTGTGTACGTATTGGTAGGATATTAATAAACATCCCCATAACGTTTTCAAGATCAGAATGTGAACGCCCTGCAACAGCAGTACCTGTTACAACATCCTCTTGATTGGCATATTTGGCCAGTAAGATCTGATAAGTCGCCATTAACACCATGAAAATGGTTGTATTGCTCTTTTTACTTATCTCATATACTCCTTGGCTTATATCTGAATCAAGCACGAAACGTATACGTTCACCCTCTAATCTCCTCATTTTAGGGCGATCCCCATCCGTTGGCAGCGAGAGAACGGGAACTTCATTAGCAAATATTTTTTTCCAGTATTCTCCTTGTGTATCCATGATTTTTTTGCCCTCTTGTGCCTGCCAATTGGTAAAATCCTTGTACTGAATGGGAAGTGGAGCAAGCTCTTTACCTTGATATAAATCCATCATATCGCGAATTAAGACGCCCATAGACACACCATCAGAAATGATGTGATGCAAATCGACTAATAATAAGTGTCGCTTATCGGACAGTTCCGCTATTGTCACCCGAAGTAGTGGAGACTTACTCAAATCAAACGGACGGACAAAAAGCTTGATTTGTTCATTTATATCTCGCTCCTCTACATTCATGTAATTGAGGGTTAGCTGAGATTCTTCTTGAATGATCTGCATCGGCTCCCCATCTACTAGGTCAAACAAGGTACGAAGGCTTTCATGACGATTTACAATTTCTTGCAAAACATTTTCAAGTCGTCCCTTGTCCAGTTCACCCTCCATCAACATTACGCCTGGCATATTATAGCTGGTGCTTTCCATATTTAGTTGATGTTGTAGGAAGAGGCGTTTCTGTCCATCGGAAAGGGGATAACAATCCTTTTTTGGTGCAGGCTGAATGGAAAAATGCATGCTCTTTTCCGCATTGCGAAGATACATCGCCTGTTCCTTAATCGTCGGCATTTCAAAGATTTGCCGCAGACTCATTTCGACATCAAAAATTTTGTGAATACGTGATAAAAGCATGATTGCTTTTAATGAGTGCCCACCGTTTTCAAAGAAATGATCGGTCACACTGATACCCTTTATTCCAAGCACACTTTCCCAGATTTGTATCAATTTTTCTTCTGTTATATTTTCTGCTTCCATTACCTCTCTTGTTGCATCTATTACAGGTACAGGTAACGCTTTACGATCTACCTTTCCATTTGTATTCACCGGCATCTGATCTAATTGGATCAGATAGGAAGGAATCATATATCCAGGTAATACTTTCGATAAGGTTGCCTTCACTTCTGCGTTATCTACCTTGCTCTTGCAGACTATATACCCGCAAAGATACTTGTTCCCTAACTCATCTTCAAGGTCGGTTACAATGGCTTCATTGATTGATGGAATTTGAACCAGCTTGCTCTCAATCTCACCTAACTCTATACGGAAGCCACGAATTTTTACCTGATGATCCTTACGTCCATAGAATTCGATGATTCCGCCCGGGAGCCATCGCCCTAAATCCCCTGTTTTATACATACGGCGTCCTTTTTCATCAGTAAACGGATCATCCATAAATAACGCTTGAGTCCGTTCAGTATCATATAGGTATCCACGACCTACCCCAATTCCAGAAACAAGAATTTCACCTTTGACACCAATGGGACACTGCTGAAGATTTTCATTCACAATGTAAATATTAAAATTTTGCAATGGCTGTCCAATTGGGATAGTCGACATTACTGGTACTGAATCCATATAGTAATGAGTGATGTCGTCAGATGCTTCAGTTGGACCGTAAGCATTGATAATTGGAATTAAAGGATAAAGTTTGAACCATTTCTCCACTACGTTTTGTTTTAGAGTCTCTCCTGTGACAAGCAGGTACTCAAGTGAATGGAAGATTTGAACCTCTTTTTCTAGTAGATCAAGCATTACTGACAAATAGGAAGGAACCACCTCTAATACGGTAACACTGTCCTGCTTAACTTTTTCAATAAAGTGCTTCGTATTGAGAATCAACTCATTTGGATAGATAACAGTAGTTCCACCTGATACAAGAGCAACAAAAAACTGCCAGACCGAAATATCAAAACAATGGGAAGAATTTTGCGCAACAATACTTTCTGCCGTTATTTCTACTCCATCAACTTTCGCAAAAATATGGTTCATCATCCCGATATGCTCCACCATCGCACCTTTTGGCTTTCCAGTAGAGCCAGACGTGTAAATGACGTAAGACAGCTGGTTCATATCAAGTGGTATGTTTACGTTATCTCCACTTTCCTTCATAAGGTCATCTACTATTTGGTCGAGACAGATTATTCTTCCTATAAAACCTGCTCTTACTGTGTCGCTCACCAGATCACTAGTAGTTAGTAGCACCTGCGCTTTCGATTCTTGAAGTATCCCGAATACACGATCTAGTGGGTATTCTGGATCAATTGGTGTATAAGCAGCGCCTACCTTCCAAACAGCAAGGATACTTTCTACCATACGTGGTGATCGCTCCATGTAAATACCGACTAATCCTTCTGTTGTCAGTCCTGTTTTACTTAGGAAATGGCCAAGTCGATTCGCCCATTCATTTAATTCTTGATAGGTAATCCGACAATCTTGATAACGTAGCGCTACCTTCTCAGGTTGTTTCAACGCATACTCTTCCACATAATGGTGAATGGAACGTTTTGTGTTAAAATTGCGCTCTGTTGCATTGAATTGATTGATTATCTCCGCCTGATTTCCCAGATAATCTAATTCCGACAAGGTATTTTTTCCACCTGTAATCTGCTTAGCTATATGAATGAAGCAATCTAAGAATGATTCACCCGGAAATACCTGTTGATCATAGTAAATGGAAAGCTCAACTGAATCTGAAAACGCTTTGACCCATATATTCACCTGTCGCTCAGAATAATGAAGATGATAATAATCAATATGAACCATCTCTTGACAAATGGGAATCATCGTAAAGTTAAGATAATTGAAGTAAAAAGATATCTCTTCTTCTCCCAGGATATTTTTTTGCTCCATCATGGAAATATCTCGATATGAAACATCTTCTGATTTCATTTTCATCAAGTGAGCGAAATAGTCTTTCATCTCCATATCAGGGGTAAAAATATGACGTGGAAACAATAGAGGTGTCACTTGATAAAAGTTTCCGACTGTGCGTGAATACTCACGTGGTCGTCCATTGATAATATTACGTATCAGAAAATCGGATTGCTGGTTGCTATAAGTTTTAACCAACAAACCATATACTCCCCATAAGAAATGAGAAAGCCGCACCTTCTCCTTTTCACAATATCTCTTTATCTGTGCAAACAGTTCAACAGGTATCTGAGTTCTTTGATTTACGACTGCTGATTGCTTCTCTATACCACTCGTGGCAAGCTGCTCCACATTAGAGAGCTTTTCCTTCCAATAGTTTTTGATGATACTGGTATCAAACGATTGTAAGTTATTCGAAACATAAGCAGAGAAGCTCTCTGTTTCCTTTGGTTTATATTCTGTACCGTTCTCCAAAGCTTCATAGCTCGCTGCGATATGCTCAATAATAATTTTTACTGCTACACCATCAATGATGAGATTATGAGCTAAGATGCAAAACGTATGATTCCCAGCCTGATCAGTAGCAAATACGAATGTGGCAAGCTTTGGCTCAAATAAGTTCCATGAAACGTTTAGCTCCTGCTCTATCAGCTTGGTTATAAAAGCACTTGTTTCGGCTCCATCAGTTTCGTATTCATCGTAGGAAAACGGACTATTTTTCTTAACAGCTTGATAAATTGCAGCCCCATCCTTGATTAGATGAACATGAAGCTGCGGTGTCTGATTAAAAACATGCTCAGTTGCTTGCTTCCATAGCTCTTTGTTGATCTTTGCTGGGAGATCTATGGAGGAGACGAAGAGATACGATAGCCCATTGTTTTGGTTAAGCAAGATATCGTAATACATGTCTCGTTGAGTAGTTGTTAATGGATAAACACATTCATAATCAGCTTTTGATAATGCCAAATGGTTAAATAGTGAGTTTTCCGTGCCATTGCTCATTTGTATCTTACTAATTTTGCTCATCGGATGCTCAAGCAGTTCTATAAGTAGCTTTTTGAACCAATCGATCAATACATCCAGCTTTGTTTCGTTAAAAATAGCAGCATTACATTCCATAAGGCAGGATAAGCCATCATTCGTTTCTTGGATTAGCAAGCTTACATCACTACGAGTAGCTGAATTTTTAACCTCAAAAGGGGTCAGCGTTAAATCTCCTGCCGATAAGGTATTTGGTAATTCATGATCTGCGCTTTGATACGTAAAACCTGCGCGAACCTTTTCGATAGGGAATTGAAGTCGCTCTACCATATATTCAAGTGGGTAGTCCTGGTTTTCAATCATTTCCACAATCTGCTGTTTCATCTCTTCAATTAAATGTAGCCATGTTTTATTACTTGTCACTTGTAAGCGGACAGGTAGTGTATTGACAAACATACCCACCATATTTTCGACTAGCGGATGAGTACGACCAGAGGTCACAGTGAGTACCGCTATATCCTCGGTATAGCAGCATTTAGCAAGAAAAATCTCATAAACGGCAAATAGTGTATGATATAAGGTTGCCTTACACTGATCACTGATTTTTTTAAGAGCTTCTGTTGTTTCCGAATCAATCTTGAAACTTTGCACGTGGCCCCGTCCATTTTGACCCGTATTCACTGCTACATCAACAGGCAGGTTTAATTCTGGCAACGGTTCGGCTAATACATTGCGCCAATACTCTTCTTGCTTCTGCACATTTTCTGTGGATAGAAATGAATTCTGCCAGGTTGCAAAATCTTTATAGGTGACACTTAGTTCTGGCAACTGTTCACCCTGATATAAATAAAGCAGTTCTTTTATCAAGATATTCATGCTTAGTCCATCTGAAATAATATGGTGCATGTCCAGTAGCAAAACGTGTTTTTCCTCTGTTATTTTTACTAGTTGCAGGCGTATTAGAGGTGCCTCAGAAAGCACAAAGGGTTGAACAAATTCCTCTGTGATACTACTTAGCTGTTCCTCTGTTCCTTCTATAAACACCAATGGAATGTCTACTTCATCGTGAATTCGTTGAACAATCTCACCCTCTCTAAGGTGAAAAGATGTGCGCAATGATTCATGACGCGAAATAACATGCTTAATCTGTTCACGGAGTTTTGCATAGTCCAGTATTCCTTCGATACAAACCCCGACAGGGAGGTTATAGCTGGTTCCACTATGGGCTTGCTGCTCTGATAGAACATATAATCGTTTTTGGACAGAAGAAACCGGATAATAGTCTTGTATTGCTAATTTCGTAAAAATAGGTACACTCACACCAGTTTCCTTTACAGCATTAGCCGCTAGCTCCCTGATGGTTGGATAGAGAAACATATGGTGCAAAGGGATAAAACAATCAAATTTCTTCTGCATTCTCATGGCAATGGTAGATGCTTGTAGAGATTGACCACCAAGATCAAAAAAGTTATCTTCCGTACCAAATTGTTCTGTTCCTAAAACATCACTCCAGATAGACCAAATTTTCTCCTCCGTATCGTTGGCAGGTGGAGTAGAACAATTCTCATATCCTTGGCAGGAGAATGGATCAGGTAATTCAGTAAGTTCTATACTTCCATCACTTCGAAGAGGCATTACCATTTGTTTTACAAAATGAGTAGGTCGCATGTATTCTGGAAGATGGGATAATAAGAACGAGCGAAGTTGCTGAATATCCAATTGATCTGGCTGACCAGTAAAGAGATACGCAGACAGAAGCTCTTTCTTTTTACCCTGATCATCAGCTATCCTCACGATTGCCCTGTCCACACCAGGAAATAGCTCAAGCACCGCTTCAATTTCGTGTGTATGAATCCGACGGTTATTGCGTTTCACCTGTTTATCTATATTTCCTATATACTCAAATTCACCTTCTGGTAGTAATCGAGTTAATTCCTTGGTAGCATACACATTTTGTTTATCACCATGTCCCCATGTAAGGCACAAATTCCCTGCTACACCCAAGGTTACTGGCTGTCTCTGATCATCTACTATATCTGGTTGAAAAAAGCCTATTGGATATCCTAAAGGAACCTTTTGGAGTGACGCCATTTCCAAATCAGATACTTCGTGTACTGTAATTAGCATCGGAACTTGCTTCATGCTAAAAGAGCGCAACAGCCTCGAACCATTCGGCAAAAATTCCCTCCATTTAGGTAGGTGATGACAAAGCAATACTTCCGTATCAAGGACAACAAGCTTGAGAAGATCAACTTCTTGTAGGGAAGTAAGCATTCGCTTTGTATCCTCGTCTAACTTGCTTCCTTTATGAACTAAAATGATTTTTCCAATGTCATTGCTATAGTCGAATAAAGCATCTTCTTGATGAGCTATTCGCAGAGTCGCTCCATTTACCAGTGCCGGTATCCACAACTTTTCCCAAAAATCTACTTCATTAGACGAAGCAATATACACACAATCAGTGCTTGTAAGCTTACATTTTTCTTTGATTGCTTCTGCATAACACATGAGCTGTTGATGAGTAAAACCACCAACACCTTGAACGATTTGCACAATTTTATCTGCGCTATTCTGTAATTGTAAGTTTGAAGAAGCTAACTGTTTTACATCTTCCTGTATTTCCTGTAGATCAATAATCTGCTTAGCGTTTTCCTTGACAAGTGGTGTTGCTTCGCGTGTCATGACTACTGCATGTTGTACTATATCGGTCGCTTCTTTATTTATATAGGTGTACGTATAGCCGGCTTTTATTACAGCAAGAATGCATACAATCGCTTCGACAGAAGTAGGTAAGCAAATGATAATTTGCTGATTGGGTTCTACATCCAGTTGCTGAATCCAGCGAGCCAATTGATTAGACTGTTCATGAAGCAATTGATAAGTAATTTCGTTATTACCACATAAAACAGCATTCTTGTTAGGATATTCTAACGCCCATTTTTCTACTTGCTCATGAATAAACAGTTGCCCCTTACTTTCTAGAGATTTCTTCTCTTTCAAGTCCTGTGATGCTACCAGATGTGTTAAGAGTGAAATACCTGAAAGTGAGCGGTCAGAATCATTCACCAAGTCTTCTACTAATCTAGAAAAACCGTTGATCCACCCATCTATTATTCCATTTTCTGAGAGATCAGCATTGTATTCAAACTCAAGATGTAATTCAGAGCCTACTTCAATAACATTAAGCCCGATATCTTGCTTGGTTGAAACCTTTGGAAAAGGTACAAACTCTACTGCACATTCAGGAAATTGTAAATTGCCTGTCGGCCGATCCATGTTGAAGGTTGCAGTAATTCCAGGTAGCTTAGGACTATTTGATTGAGCTGCTAGCATTTTGCCAATTAAAGCCATTGAGCAATGCTGATATTGGTAAGCTTCAAAGGCATTCTTTTTCACTAAGCTACTAACCTCGGCAAAGGTCAGATCTGGGTCAATTTGGCCATGAATAGGTAGCATATTTACACATTGCCCTACTAAATGCGAGGAGCCTGCAAGCGCTTGTCCCCCACTAGGGATGCCAATAAACATAGAACGTTGACCTGTTATCTTATGCAAAAATACCTGAAAAGAGGCTAAAAGAGTCATAAATAAGCTATTTCTCTGTTTCTTACTAAACTCTCTTAGTTTGTTCGCTACATCGGCTTTTAGAATCAGAGTTGTTCGATTTCCTATGTAGCTACGTTTTGCAGGCTTCATTTTTGAGCTCGGAAAATCTAGTACTTCAAACGATTTTGTACTCTGTTGTTCCCAAAAAGGTAATGCTTCTGAAAGCTGATTCTGCTGCTTGTCTTGCCATACTATAAAATCTCGATACTGCATAGGCTCAGGGAGATCTATCTTCTGATGATGATAGGCAGCGGTATAAAGGGACTCCAATTCTTTAACAAGAATACCTATTGACCAACCGTCCGCAATAACATGATGAATAATGAAAACTAGCTGATAAACGTCTTTTTCTATCTGCAGGATATAGGCTTTGAATAACGGACCTTTTTCCAGATGAAAGACTTGTTTACCCTCGTTATCCATCCAAGCTTGCGCTTGTTTTTTTGCATCCATGCCCTTTTGATCCTGAAAATCAATCAATGGGACGTCAATCACCATTTTGGGATGTATACACTGATATTCGCCATCTGCACTTATTGTTGTTCGTAGAGATTCATGCCTATCAACAAGTTGCTGTATTGCATAACGAATTCCATCCAATTTTAATTGACCTGATAGTTGAAGCACGAAGCATTCATTATACGAACGCGACTCTTCCTCTCCCAATTGACAAAAAAACCATAATTGCTTTTGTTCTTCTGATAGCGGTACCTGTAACTCGTCTTTAACTCCCTTATCTATGTTCTCTTCTAAGGGAGTGTTAGAAAAAAAACCTGCTCTCTTCATCTCCTCTATGCTGTCTTTAACTGCATCAATAATCTTTTCAACATCTTGATCACTATGAGCAGTGGACAAGAAGCAGTTTCTTCCTTCCCAGGTGTAAATACCACGTAACAGCAGATGGTAAAATAATATTTCTTGCGTACCTTTTACTACAAAACGGAACAACGAGCCAAAGTGAACCATTCGAATGGAGACATTCTGCTCTCTGAAATAAGAGTTTAAAGTCTGGCACATACGAGCTGTTCGTTGGTTTACCTCTTCTTGTAGGGTACTCCCTTGTTGTTTTAGGTGCTCTAGAGTCACTTTGGCGGCTACCATGGTTAAGGGATGATGGCAAAATGTGCCTGCGACGAATGTACGCTTCTCTGCAACTGGTGGATACGATTGATCTCCATATTGCCAGTATCCCCCGTCAATACAATCTAGATAGGCCGTTTTTCCGGCAACAACACCTATTGGCATCCCGCCTCCAACAATTTTTCCATAGGTTACCATATCAGCCTGAACACCAAACCATGCTTGGGCACCTCCTGGATGGATACGGAAACCGGTAATCACTTCATCAAAAATAAGGGCTGTACCAAGCTCAGCTGTCAGAGCACGCAGGGAGTGTAAAAACTCTTTTGGCTGTAATTCTGGATCACGACTTTGGACTGGTTCAACCAACACCGCTGCTAGATCATCGGCATTTTCCCGGATGATTTGCAAGGCCTTCTCACTTCCATATTCAAGCACCAGAATATCTTCACTCATGCTTGTTGGAACACCTGGAGCCATCGGTTTGGAGCTTCCATCTTCTTTAGCTGTATCAGAGCGAGCTAAAATACCGTCAAAACTACCATGGTAAGAACCTGCAAAGATAGCAATTTTCGAACGTCCTGTAAAAGCTCGCGCTATCCGGACAGCAACCATAACTGCTTCCGTACCTGAATTATAGAACGCAACCCGATCTACTCCTGCGATATCAGAAATTAATTGAGCCACTTCTCCACTTAGTCGTGACATAGGCCCAACTGGGAAACCTCGCTTCAACTCTTCGTTAATAGCCTCTGTTATAAAGGTAGGATTATGTCCAAGTAGGTTAACCCCAAACCCCATGCATATGTCTATATATTCATTTCCATCGATATCCCATAACTTTGAGCCCATGGCTCGATCACTAACGATTGGGTATATCATTTCTTTCCATGTGGAACGATATCCCGCCACATTTCGATTATTAGCAAGTACATTACGATAGTTTTGCGCTAACAACTTGGAGGAGCGAGTTTTGTCAGAACACCTAGTTATAAAATCATGTAGATGGCTACGTTCTTGCATTGTTACGTTATGCGTTGACTCGAAAGAAACCTTTTGATAGGGAACGAACACTTCTTTTTTATTATTTTCTTTTGCTAGACTTCTAAAACCAACGGGAGTCTCTTTTACATTCGTAGCTTCTCCTCTAGTTTGTAAACGATGCTCATCTATTGCTATAGGAGCTTGGACTAAGCTCTCCTCCTGAGCTTTCGGCTGTAGGAAACGAAATACATCCAGTTGTTTTGCCATTATTTCTAATTGCTGACTCATTAATTGTTCGAGCCCACCTAAATCGGTCTGTCCATTACCCGCAAGAACTGGTTTATAGTCAGAAACGTGGGGCAAAGAGGACTCGATGCTTGTTGCCTGTACATTTTCTTGAGATGGTATCGTAGTTATAGCCTCACACTTCATGTCAGTTACAAAGAAACTGCTAGGTAAGATTTGCGCTAGATAATTTACTAGATTGTATGTGTTATTTAATTCTTCAAAAAACATATTAAAGGATATTTGAACACCATATGTATCTTTGATTTGGTTATTCAGTTGAATAAATAGAATAGAATCAAATCCTAGATCATAAAAATTAGCATGCACATCAAATTCCTGTTCATCTATTCCTGCTTGCGTGCACACCATGTGTTTTACGTTCTGTAAAATCATTTCCATTCTCTGATTCTTGAAATGATCGTTGTTTACTTCAGAGATGTTAGACTGTGCATTCTTCAAAATATTTCCCTCTCTTTCGTCTCTACACGCTGTTCGGGATTCAATCCAATGTCGCTTGCGATCAAAAGGATATACAGGTACGCTCATCCGTTTTCGATTTTCTTTACTATAGATAAGGTCCCATTCAATAAGCGCTCCTGACACATAAGCCTGACATAAGCTAACTAAAGCTTCAGAATTTGTCCGGTCTGTATCTAGGTATTTCTGGGCTACTTCTTTTGCTTCTTGCGTCAATCCTTGAATTTCTCGTTCGCTAACCTTTCCTCTCGAAAGATCACTCTGTTGTTCGCGCACGATCTTATGTATTCCATAGTATAAGTTATGACCAACATGTGATCTTGACTCATTTGGGTTAATTGTTGATAATACGATAGCTGCTTGTTCTAATTGTTCCATTAACTCCTGCTTAGTAGAAAATGTCAGGGCAAGACGATGAGAATAATGTGAGCGGCCTCTATTAGCCGTATAACAAATATCTGATAGAATCTCATCTGATTTATCTGACAAAAAACTGATATATTCTTGTACCAGCACTTGAAGAGTGGTCAAGCTTTTGGCAGAAATCGCTAAAACCTCAACTCGCTGAGGCAAACAATCTGCTACCTCATCCTCCTGTACGGGAGCTTCCTCCAGGATGATATGGCAATTGGTACCACTTAATCCAAATGAGCTAACGCCACATCTCAAAGGTTCTTTATTTGCTTCCCATGTACGCAAAACCGTATTAACATATACCGGCGAATCCTCAAATGCAATCTGACGATTCGGCATTTCAAAATGAAGAGTTGGTGGGATTTTCTTGTGTTTTAATGCTAGAACCGACTTGATAATCCCTGCTATGCCAGCTGCTGATCCTAGATGACCAATGTTTGATTTAACAGAACCGATTGCACAAAATTGGCTTCGATCCGTGAATGTACGAAATGCTTTTTGGATGGCCTCTACTTCGATAGGATCACCTAACGCCGTACCCGTACCATGCGCTTCTAGATAAGAGATGGTTTCAGGTTCAATGCCTGCATCCTGCCAAGCAGCAAGAATTACTTCTTTTTGAGCCAGCACATTAGGTGCTGTCAGACCATTGGACATACCATCATGATTAAGCGCACTTCCTTTAATCACTGCATAGATATGGTCACGATCATGAATTGCTTGGTGTAAAGGTTTTAAAATAAGGGCGGCCACACCTTCTCCCGCGCCTGTTCCATCTGAATTCCTATCGAAAGCTCTTGTACGTCGTGTCGATGATTCAATCCCTAGTTTTAATTCATTGTCTAACGGCATAAAATGAAGACCTACACTGCCCGCAATTGCCATATTGCACTCCCCGTTTCGAAGAGCTTGGCAAGCGGTATGAATAGCCACCGCCGATGAGGAGCAAGTAGTATCAATTGTTAAGGATGGGCCTCTCAAATCTAATAAATAAGCAATTCGACTAGCAATAATCGGCGACAAATTACCTGGTATAAACAGCGGGATCGATTCATGTCCAACTTCATTTATCAACCCTTTGTAGTCATGCAAGGCATCTCCACTAAACCCCACGTATACTCCTGTCTTGCTCCCTTTGCATGTTTCACCACCGTAACCCGCATCTTCAAGAGCATGCCATGCTGTTTCCAAAAACAAACGTTGGTTTGGACTCATGAAAGAAGCTTCTTTAGGAGAAAGTCGAAAAAAGGAAGCATCAAATTTGTCGATTTCTTCTAAGAAGGCACCCTCGTAATAAGTAGCTTCCGCAGAAGACTTAACCGTACGTAAATACACTTCAGTATCGCCCTTCCTCGTTTCAGGAAAGGATGTGATGCAATCTTCCCCATTGCAAAGGTTACTCCAAAAAGCTTCTAAATGAGGAGCCATGGGAAATTGACCAGACATTCCTATAATTGCAATGGATTTCTTATCAACAGCTTTAATTTCACTTACATCTTCGTTAATTAGATCGTCAAGTTTAAATGAATGAAAATTGAGCAAAAATGTCTCACTCCTTCTTCTTCAGGTTACAATGGCTGTTGCCTGATCCTTTATGCATTCCATGAATTGAATCAGGCAACACTTTTTTGAGTATACCGATCCTTGTGAAACTTAATAATTTTCTAAGATCATTGTAAGGAGTTTCATATAAGCATTAAGCAATTCTTTCATTTTTTCGCTTCTAAGCAATTGTTGCTGATAATCAAGACGGAGGTATATATTTTTGCTGCCCTGTTCAATTTCAAGCAGGATATCAAATATGTCATTCATCTCACTACGCTTCGTTGCAAGTCCTTTTCGGTAAAGTAACGGAGTAATAGTAAATGGTTCTTTGGTCATGACAAGTCCAGAGAGACTATCTGGCTCATATACCTTGATATCATCTTCCGCTTTCTGTTTCTGATGGACATAGCGGAACAACTCAGAAAAATTAGTCATTGAACTTATATCTGCGTCTAATGACATGAACTGATTTGGAGTTTGCATTAATAGCTGAATGGATAATTGTTTAGACCCACTAATTTGAGCGAGCAAAAACATATAAGTAGCAACAAATACATCCTCTATCGTCACTTGTTCTACTTCCGCCAATCGCTGTAATTTCATCACAGTAGCAGGATTTAATTCTGCTTCAAACAAAGAACCTGCCTCACTCATCTGATTACTAGCAAAATAATCACGGGCCATAGAAATGCTTGGTAAACTAAAGGTTCTAGCTTGCTCAATATCACCATGCATAATTAATGTAGCGATCTTATTAATGGATGGATAAGTGAACATATCAGTAACAGTCACATGATTGGGATATTTTTCATCCACACGGCTGTGCATTCGTACCAATAATAAAGAATTTCCACCAAGGTCAAAGAAATTATCGTGAATACCAAAGCCTGTAACTCCAAGTAATTCTTCCCAAATGGAAAGCAACACTTCTTCTACCTCATTTGAGGCCGCAACAAATGCAGTACCTGTAGAAAGTCTAGATGTGGTATTTTCGAGCGCTTTACGATCAGCCTTACCACTTGGCGTGAGCGGCATCTTCTCTATTTGTACAAAATGTGCCGGAACCATATACTCAGGAAGTGCTTCTTTTACAAACTCACGCAGAGGTGCAACCGAAAGCTCGGTTTGGGCGACAATATAGGCAATCAATATTTTATTGCCAAAAGTATCCTCGCTACTAAGAACAATAGCTTCCGTAATCTCTTCGTGGCTTTGTAATCGTTCTTCAATCTCCCCTAATTCAATGCGATATCCCCTAATTTTCACCTGATGATCAGATCGTCCCAAATATTCAAGCGTACCATCCTCACACCATCTTGCTAGATCACCTGTACAATACATTCTCACAGTACTGTCAGCATGAAACGGATCGGACACAAACTTTTCTGAGGTCAGCTCTGGCTGATGCAGATAACCTCTTGCTACACCATCCCCCGCTATACACAGTTCTCCTTGGACGCCAATGGGGACCAGTTTTTTATGTTTGTCTACAATGTAGATACTAGTATTTCCTATTGGCTGACCGATGGTTACTGTTTCTTTGTGAGTTAAATCAGCAATCGCGGAGTAAACCGTCGTCTCAGTAGGCCCGTACAAATTGAACAGCTTGGCCTGTGTGATGGCTTGCAGTCCTTTTAATTGAACAGTTGAAAAAGCTTCTCCACCGATCATAATGATTTCAAGCAGATGTAAGCTGTGATGACACTCCTTATCATTCATTAGGAGCTGAAGACGTGAAGGAGTGACTTGTATCATGCTTGTTTTATTGTTGATGATCAACCTGCTCAAGCGTTTAGGATCACGTTGTTCACTTTCCGTAGCGATAACTACAGTAACTCCTTTTAGCAATGGGACAAAGGTCTCCAACACTAGTACATCAAAGCTAATATTAGTAACAGAGACAAGCCTTTTTCCCTCTTCAAAAGGAATGATTTTTACAGCAGCTTCTATAAAATTATGCACACCACGATGCTCAATCATTACACCTTTCGGCTTCCCAGTTGAGCCAGAAGTAAAGCAAACGTAACAAAGTGAATGAGCAGCTATTTGAGTATTTATTGCTTGTGTAGGCTGTCTATTTATAATAGAAGCACCCTGTTGCTGCCTGCCTTGAATGTCCACATTCTTTTTCGTCAGGGAATCCTCTGGTAGACACTCTTTATCAATAGTAAATAATGCATCATATCGATATCGAGTTAACTCATTTTCAATGCTGTGTTCTTTTTGAGAAAAAGTAACATGTGTAACCTCGTCGTGCTTCAATAGCCAATCTTCTAGGAAAGAACGCGAGATAAACAATTCAGTTGTAAATTCTGTTTTTGTACGATGTTTATCATCATCACTCTGTGATTTCTTATGTTCCGTTAATGACTGTATCATCTGTTCCTTCAACGACAAATCCATAATGTCGCCAACAAATAAAACCCCATTTTTCCCCATCAACTCTAGTGCTTTTGCTAAAACAAAGCGTAAATAATTATGATTAGGAAAATATTGAATGACACTATTTAAAATCACTACATCAAAATCTCGTTCATCCAATTGATCAATTTCGTGAGCAGGTAAAGTGGTAAGTTTAATGTTAGAAACACCTTCATGCACCATTCTTTGCCTATTTTTCTCAATAATGACATCAGATAAATCAGTACCATAATAAGAACCAACATAGGGAGCTAGCTCAAACATAGTTAAACCTGATGAACATCCAATTTCCAAAACCCTCGTTCGAGAATTTAGATGAGGTTTTAGCTTATGCAGCACGTTTTTACTATACTCACTCATTTCCTCTAGTGAGAATGGTTGTCCCGTATAGCTACTTACCCAGCCGCCAATAGAAATCTCATCATCCCCGACTGAACCGATATGATTCCACAATTTCTGATCAAGCAGTTCGCTTGTTTGGCTGGAGTCAATGGAAGTAATCTCGTCTTTGTCAAGGCATACAAAGGTATGTAAAGTTGGACATTCCCATTGCAACGCATTAAGCTGATGGATAAAACGCGAAGTTGATAGGACAACACTTATGCTTGCTTCATTTACGATTATCTTTATTCGCTCATCGGGTAATACAGGATCAATTGGTACATAGGCAGCTCCTGCCTTCAGAATTCCAAGCATTGCGATTAAAATGAATTCAGAACGTTCAATAAGTATTCCAATTAATTGATTCGGTTGTACCTGATGATGCTCGAGTAAATAATGAGCGATTTGGTTAGCCTTATCATCTAATTTCTGATATGTAAGCGATCGTTCTTCACACATGACTGCGATTTGATTAGGAGTTAGCTTTACACGATCAGCAAATAATTGATGGATCGATTTATCCTGGTCATAGGACATTACCCTATCATTAAATTCAACGAGAAGCTGATTTTTTTCTTCTGGTAATAACAATTCCAGACTATCAAAAGTAAAATCAGGACTCTTCGTAACCTTTGTTAATAAATGAATAAAGTGTTTTACTAGTTGCTCTGCCGTTCTTTTGTGAAACAAGTCTTTACAATATTCTAGGCGGAAATGATATCGTCCTTCCTTTTCTTTTGCTTCAAGAGTTAGATCAAATTTAGATGTTTTATTTGGAAACTCCAATTGACTAATTGTCATATCATCTAAAGTCAGCTCTTTACTGTCCATATTCTGTAAGATAAACATGGTATCAAACAATGGATTTCTGTCTACATTCCGTTCAACATCCAGCTTTTGGACCAATTCCTCAAACGGATACTCCTGGTGTTCATAAGCTAACAATACGTTTTGTTTCACTCTTGCAAGAAAGGAAACGAAGCTATCCCCTTTTTCCACGCGATTACGGATCGGTAACGTATTTACAAACATCCCCATTACATTTTGCAAATCAGCATGTGTTCTCCCTGCAAATGGCGTTCCAATCACTTGATCATTTTGGCCTGAATATGTAGCCAGCAAGAAATGATATGTCGCAAGAAGTACCATAAAAGGAGTTACGTTGTTTTCTAAAGCAAATTGATGGATCGCGGCAGTCTCTTCTTTATTCAGCCTCATCAACACATGATCACCCATAAAGCTTTTTATTGGAGGACGGGCAAAATCGGTAGGAAGATGCAATATTGGAATTTCATCAGCAAATTGTGATAGCCAATACTGTTCTTTTTTATCCCATTCATCTGAAGCTACCTGTGAATTGTGCCAAACCGTATAATCTTTATACTGAATAGCCAATTCAGGTAATGACTTACCCGCGTATAAGCTCATGAATTCCTCAATAAACAATTCAATCGTTGATCCGTCTGATATGATGTGATGCATATCAACCAAGAGAAGATATTCTTCCTTCTCTATATGTACAAGCTTGACTCTTAAGAGCGGTGCTTGTTGCAGATCAAACGGCTGCACAAAAGATTCAACTATTTGGGTGATCAATACGGACCGATCTATTTCTGCATTCGCACTCTCCTGTAATGAGTACTCTGACATGGAGAACGTAACCTTCGGATGGATCTGTTGAACTACCTCATTATTTATAAAATGAAAAGATGTCCGTAAAGCCTCATGGCGATCCACTAGTTGACGAAATGCTTGTTCCATACGGTTACGATCTACGTTGCCCTTTAGTGAAATCATTCCTGGCATGTTATAGGTCGTTGAACCCTGTTCCATTTTATCTAACACAAACAATCTTTTCTGTGCAGAAGAAATCGGATAGTAATCTTGTACAGGTGCTTTTTCAATTTTCCCGTAATCTAAAGATGCTTCATTTTCTACCAATGACGCTAATTCTACAATTGTTGGTCTATTAAATACTGCTCGTAGCGAAAGCTGTTTGTTAGAGACTTTTCGTAATTTCGAGACAAATTGGGATGCTCTAAGTGAATGTCCACCCAGTTCAAAAAAATTATCATTGATTCCTATTTTTTCTACCTGTAAAATTTCACTCCAGATTTGCACCATTTTGAGTTCTAGCTCTGTACGAGGCGCTACGTATTCTACTCCTGTGTTGATGCTAATCCCCTCTGGAGCAGGGAGAGACTTACGATCAATTTTTCCATTTGGTGAATGAGGTAATTTATCTAACTGCATAAAATAAGAGGGAACCATGTAATTAGGAAGCTCAGACGACAAGCTTCTTTTTAGTTCATTTACCGTTAATTGCTTATCCGCCACAAAATAAGCGCACAAATGCTTGGTCCCATCTTGATCTTCCCGCGCGATTACGACAGCTTCTCTCACTTCTTTTATTTTCACAAGCTGTGCTTCTACTTCTCCAAGCTCAATGCGATAGCCTCGAACTTTAACTTGATGATCGATTCTCCCTAAGCACTCGATGGTTCCATCTGGGAGCCATTTTGCCAAATCGCCTGTTTTATGCATCAGGCTCCCTGGCACAAATGGATTTTCTACAAACTTTTTAGCCGTTAATTCTGGAAGGTTCCAGTAGCCCCTTGCTAGTCCTTCACCCGCAATACATAGCTCACCTGCCACACCTATTGGTTGAAGCTGATTTTGAGCACTTAAAACATAGAAGTATTTATTCATGAGCGGCTTACCGACTGTGATAGCCTCTCCTGTCTTTATTTCTGCTACAGATGACCAAACAGTGGTTTCCGTGGGACCGTACATATTATACAGTCGTGCCCCCGTGTAGGTACGCAAGGTTTGTAGCAATGAAACAGGTGGGGCTTCTCCCCCCAGCATAATCTCACGAACTCCCTCTAAACATTTGACACGCTCTGTGCCATGCATGGAAGACAATAACATTTGCATACGAGGAGGTGTCATTTGAAGCATATCAATTTTCTCTTTCCAAATGATTTCACTCAATACTTTCGGATCAGCCTGTTGAGCTTCACTAGCTATGACAACCCTTACCCCTTTACTTAGCGAAAGGAACGTTTCCAAAATGAATGGATCAAATGAAATCGTCGTAATACAAAGGATCGACTTCCCTGGAGAAAAATCAATTCGATCCGTAATGCCATCCACCTGATTGATAACTGATTGATGACTAATCATGACTCCTTTAGGCCTACCTGTTGAACCTGATGTGTACATAACATAGGCTAAATCAGATGGAGTACTAATCGGTTCAAGATTGGTTGTGAGATCCTGATAGGAAGATTCTTCATCCACAGCGAGACATTTTCCAGCAAAGGTGATTCTCTCTTGTAAATGACTATGTGCCACTACCAGTTTGGCACCCGTATCCTCTAGCATGTAGCGAATGCGCTCTTCTGGATACACTGGATCGATCGGGATATAAGCTCCCCCTGCCTTCAGGATTCCTAGTAGCCCAACCATCATGTCCAAGGAACGCTCGACCAAAATACCAACCAGTTGATCAGGTCCTACTCCTTCTGCTCTCAGAGTACGTGCCAATTGGTTCGCTCGCTCATTTAATTCACGGTATGTTAATTGCGCACCTTCATAGACTATCGCTACTTGATCCGGTGTACGCTCCACCTGACTCTCAAATAACTGGTGAATGGTTTGCTCTTGTAAATTATCTACTGTTGTATCGTTAAACTTCTCAAGGATCAACGTTTTCTCTTGAGGAGTTATCATCTTAATAGAAAAGAGGTTTGCATATGGGTCGTTTAGTATCTCTTCTATCATTTGTAGCACATGCCCAGCAATACGCTCGATGGTAGATTCGTCAAAACGATTTTGGTGATAAGTGATTCGTAATTCTACATCCTCTTTCATGACGATTTCCAAGCATAGCGGATAATTGGTTAATTCGTTCATCTCGTAGGACCGGACTGACAAATCGGAAAATTTGTTCATCAGGCTAAAATCAATCGGGTAATTCTGGACGATCATAATAGAATCAAATAACGATTCCTGGTTATCCAATTGAGTCCATTTTTTGACATCAACAAGTGGAATTGCTTCAAAAGCTTCTCGTTCTTTCACTTGTTGGTGAACCATTTGTAGCAAATCGATAATCGTCTCATCTGAACGGTTTTTTACACGTAACGGTAGTGTATTGATAAAGAGACCTACCATTTGATCGATCCCTTGAATCGGCGCTGTACGCCCTGAACTAGTTACACCAAACACAACATCCTGATTGTTATTATAGCGTTGTAACACCATGCCCCAAACTGTGTAAAAAAAGGTAGCGATTGTAATATTTTGTTCTTGTACAAATGTTTTTAAACGCTTAGTCAAGCTCTGTGTGAAACCATATGTATAGCTTTTCCCCTGTTTCGAAGCTTCAAGGTTATATTCTTTACGGGCAAGTACATCTGATTTTGTATCGAATCCATCAAGAAGGCTTTTCCAAAATAGAGTAACTTCTTCCTTCTCCTGCTGAGATTGACTCCATTTGATAAAATCTTTAAATTTACTTTTCTCTTTTGCCGTATTTTCCTGTCCTTCTTTGAGATTATGATAAGCTTGAAAAAATTCGCTAAGTAAAACACCATTACTCCATCCATCATACAGAATATGATGATTCGTAATAATCATTTCATAATGATTGTCCGTCAATTTACACAAAGTAATACGGAACGGTTCTATATGTAGATGTAATGGCTCTTGGAGGTCTTGTAGCTTTAGATTTGCAAGTTTTTCCATCTGTTGTTCTATAGGTACCATCGATAAATCAATCTGTCTAAAAGGTACTGGCTTATCCTTTAAAATGATCTGCACCGGTTTTTCTAAATTTTCCCACCGATAAATAGTTCGTAGCATCTCGTTCTGTTGCGCAATGTAATCCCATGCTTGCTTTATTAGTTCTGGTTGAACCCTGCCTTCTACATGTAGACACAATTGTTCATAATACTCTCTACTTTCAAGATTATATAAATAGTAAAACAATATTCCTTCTTGAGAAGGCGTTAATCCCAAAATTTCTTCTACGTTCGTTTTTTCAATCTTCATTGTTTTCCCCACGCACATCCACTCCTTTTGTACTCTTTTCGGCCTTCTATTCAGATATAGAATGTACCTATCTGCATAATTTCTTATGCTTTTTTTAGTAGGCATAGATAAATAAAGAAGTTGATGAAAAAAGAAAAAATTTCAACGCCAGAAAATTCCACAACTTAACAATATCATACAATTTAAAAATTTTCACTAATACTATAATAAATTAAGGAAGAAAGGTAAGACCATGGGTTTTATCCCAAGGTCTTACTACTTAGCAGTTTTATTTAGAAATGAAAGTTCAATTGATCAGAAATATCCATTTCAATCAGATCAATGGACTCAGTAATCTCCAAATCACATAATTTTTTATCTGTCTCAGTCACAATTATAGTAAGTAGCTTAAGAAAGGATTCTCCTAAAATGTTTATCGTAATATTTGAAAATAATGTATTGGCATACTCAAATTGAAATACTAGCTCCTCATCTGCTTCTATCGTAATGACACTGAGATCAAATTTAGACATACGGTATTTATAATCAAAGCGAGATATGGACAGCTTATCAGTAACATCATTACCTTCTGTGATGTAAGGCTCCTCAATATTTTGTAGTATAAACATCGTGTCAAACAAGGGATTCCTAGATTCATCATTTGCTGCATCTAGCTTTTCTACGAGCATGTCAAATTGATAATCCTGATTATCAAAGGCTTGTAATACATGCTCTTTAACTACAAGCAGGAACTCACTAAATGTCTGCTGAGTCTCAGATTGTAAACGTATGGCCAATGTATTAACAAACATGCCGATTACCTCTTCAAGATCTGCATGATGCCTACCAGCAATCGGTGTTCCAATAATGATGTCTTGCTGACGAGCATATTTTGATAGCAGCACGTGATATGCAGCAAGTAAAACCATGTAAAGTGTTGTACCTGTAGAACTGGCTAAGTTTCGCAATCCTAACGTCAATTCCTTACTAGCACAGAACTCAACATAACTACCCTCAAAGCTTTTCACTGACGGACGGGGATAGTCTGTTGGCAGTGCAAGCACAGGTAATTGACCAGTAAACTGATCCAGCCAGTATTTCTCTTGACTTTGCATGATCTCTGACATCAATAGTTTGTTTTGCCAAGCTGAAAAATCTTTGTATTGAATTCTTGGCTCTGGAAGTTGCTTCTCCTGATAGAACTGCACCAGTTCATCTAGCAAAATTGCTATGGATGATCCATCCATTATGATATGATGCATATCCAAGACAAGCACATGGTATCCCTCTTCCACCGTGACAACAAAAAGACGCAGTAGTGGTGCCTTGCCCAAGTCAAAAGGAGCCACAAGTGACTGAACAACGCTGTGAAGCTGTTCGTGTGTTGATGTTACTTCTTTCAAGTCTAGCTCTAGCTTGTCCTGAACATATTGAACAGGTTCTCCTTTTTCCCATCCGAAAGAAGTGCGAAGAATCTCATGACGCTCCACCAGTTTTTGAAGGGCTTGATGAAGGCGTTGTTTGTCCAGTTTCCCCTCAATAATAAACATGTTCGGAATATTATAGGCTATATTCTCTGAATCTCGTAGATTTACTATAAACATACGTTTTTGTGCAGAAGAAAGCTGGTATGCCTCTTGTTTTTTTACAGGTTGAATCATCGGATAAGCTTTATTGGCACTGTTCTCTACAACCTGTGCTAAATCCTTAATGATTGGGCTGTTAAAAATTTCACGCAGGGAGATATCTACCTGTAATTCTTTATTGATACGCGAAATAACCGTTGTTGCCTTCAGTGAATGCCCACCATTTTCAAAAAAATGATCTTCGATACCTATTCCACTCGTATCAAGCACACTTTCCCAGATAGCAATTATTTTTTCTTCAATTATGGTACGTGGTGCTACGTATTTGCTTTCTACAACATTACGATCAGGTTTTGGCAACGCCTTACGATCCACTTTCCCATTTGTAGTCAAGGGAAGCCTCTCCATTTTTACAAAGAAGGCTGGAATCATATAGTCAGGTAACGTATTTGATAAATGCCTTTTTAGTTGATTAATAGGGACATCTTGTTTCAACACTACATAGGCACATAAACTTTTCTGACCCCTTGTATCCTCAATATCCATTACTACCGTTTCCAAAATATCGGGATGATTGTTAATTTGGTTTTCGATTTCTTCCAATTCAATACGGAACCCACGAATTTTAACTTGATAGTCTTTACGTCCAAAAAACTCCAGTGTTCCATCAGAAAGCCAACGTCCCATGTCTCCCGTTTTGTAAAGTCGTACTCCTTTATGATCAGCAAACGGATCTTCCATAAATACTTTGGCGGTTCTTTCTGGATCATTCAAATATCCTCGTCCAACCCCTAAACCAGACACACAAATTTCGCCTTTAATTCCAACCGGGCAGAGATTCATTTTTTCATCAACAATGTAAATCTTAAAATTGTGCAAAGGTTTACCAATAGGAACGATTTCGCTTTGGGGCAACTGATCTAAGATATGAATCGTAACATCGTCTGATGCTTCACTAGGCCCATATGCATTCGCTAACGGAATATGCGGGAAGAGCTTAAACCATCTGGCTACCAAACTACGTTTAATTGCTTCTCCTGTGACGCTTACATATCGAAAACACTCTAGAGACAATTTGGTTTCTTCCACATGATCCAGCATAACGGACAAAACAGATGGAACAACTTGAAAGATATTTATCCGATCTTTAATAATCTTTTCAATGCAAGAGGTAGGCTCCATAGTCATCTGATTATCATAGATGATAGTAGTTCCACCCAAGATAATAGATGTAAAAAATTGCCACACAGAAATATCAAAGCAGTGAGAAGCAGTTTGGGCGATGCGGCAATCTTCACTCAACTTAAGTTGCTTTATCATCATGTGTAGATGATTGTTTAATCCGATATGCTCTACCATCGCCCCTTTTGGCTTACCTGTTGATCCTGATGTATAGATGATATAAGCAAGATGGTCAGGCTCAACGATAACACTTAGATTGTCTTTCCTTTCTTGATTGATGGCGTCCATTTGATCATCAATACAAATAATGGTACCCCTATAGTTCTGTATAATCTCTGGAGTAACAAATTTCGATGTAGTGATCAGTACCGCCGCCCCTGAATCTTCGAGAATACCTATAATTCGTTGTATGGGGTAGGCCGTATCAATAGGTATGTAAGCCCCACCTGCTTTCCAAATACCTAGGATACTTTCCATCATTGGGATGGAACGTTCTAAGAAAACAGCTATTATCTCTTCATTTTTCATACCGGTTCTACGGATAAAGCGCGCCATTTGATTGGCCCGAGCATTCAATTCTTCATACGTCATTTGTTGATCCCGATGTATAACAGCAATGTCAGTAGGTCGACATTCCACTTGCTTTTCAAATAATTCATGCGTGGTTTTGTCTAGTGGAAAATCACATTTTGTATCATTAAAATCCTCGAGAATTTGGATTTTTTCTTGTTTTGTCAACATATTTAGATCAGAAATTGGTTGCTCTGGAAGCTCCACAATGGATTCGAGCAGCTCCCGATAATGCTCCATCATACGGCCGATGGTAGCTGAAAAAAATATATCCATGTTATATTCTGCTACCAACAGCAGACCATCTGGATGCTCTGCAATATCAAATAAAAGATCAAACATAGACGTGCCTCTATCAATTTCCGGATGAATCAGTGTCTCATCAGAGAGTTTAAAATCGGTACGACGATTATTTTGCAATGTAAACATGACCTGAAAAATTGGGGTGATGTTTTTTGTACGTTCAGGTTGTAATACTTCCACTAATTTTTCGAATGGAACATCTTGATTGGAAAACGCTTCAAGAGTAACCTCGCGTACTTGTTTTAGAAGTTCAGTAAATGTTGGGTTATCGCTCAATTGAGAACGTAATACAATTGTATTAGCAAAGAATCCAATCATACCCTCTGTCTCTAAGCGTGTACGATTAGCAATTGGAGAACCAACTAATATATCGTTTTCTCCCGAATATCGACTAAGCAGTACTTTAAATGCTGAAAGTAAGGCCATATAAAGAGTCACGCCTTGACGTTTACAAAGAACATGTAATTTATTAACAAGTTCTTTCGGCATAACTAAAGTGTCACGCTGACCTGCGCCACTGGCTACACTTGGACGAGTCCGGTCTATCGGTAATTGTAAAACTGGTAAGTTCCCAGCCAACTGTTTTTTCCAATAGGCTAATTGTTGATTCATCACTTTACCATCTAGCCACTTGCGCTGCCATGCAGCAAAATCGGCATATTGTAGCTGCATTTCTGGTAAAGGAGAAGGTTTGCCTTGACTAAATGCTTCATATAAAACAGATAATTCGTGTGTAAATATCTGTAAGGACCAACCATCCATGATAAGATGATGCATGGTGTAATAAAAGACGTAACTCTCTTCATCTTTTTTAAATAATATGAAACGCACCAACGGACATTTCGTTAAATCAAACGATCGATTAGCATCCTCATTGGCCATATCGATAATGCGCTGATGGCGTTCTGGAGCAGGAACATCACTCATATCAATCAAAGGAATGCGAATGGATTGGAATGGATGACTGAGTTGATAAGGTTTTCCATCTTTCGAGATAAAACTGGTGCGCAAAATTTCATGTCGCCGAATGATCTCATTTACTGCACGCTCCAAAGCATCAATGTTTAAATTTCCTTTGAGTGTGTTTGCAACTGGGACATTATAGGTTGCACTTCCAGGTTCCAGTTGTTCAATAAACCAAACTCCTTGTTGAGTATACGAAAGGACAAGATCATCATCTCGTGAGACAGGAACCAGCGGAACGGATACCGATTGCTCTCCTGAAGATATGATGTGGTCAATCTGTTTTCCCATTGCTTGGATCGTTGGATTTTCAAAGAACGTTCGTAATGATATTTCTATATGAAAGGCATGGTATATTCTTGATAAAAGCTGAGTAGCAAGAAGAGAATGACCGCCACTATTAAAAAAGTCATCGATGATACTGATGCGACCAATTCCTAAAATTTCTTTCCAAAATTCGGATAGGATTATCTCTGTATCAGTAACGGGTTCAATAAACGGCGTATTCCCTTCCTCTCTTTCAAGAAAAGGAGCTGGCAATGCTTTTCGATCTACTTTTCCATTTGGTGTAACCGGTAGATGATCCAAATAGATAAACGTAGCAGGAATCATATGCATTGGTATTTTCTTCTCTGCAAAACTGCGTAACTCACTAGTGGTTACTACCCCTGGTTTGTAGGCAGTAAAATAGGCAATCAGTTGTTTGTTACTATTTTGATCTTCTCTCATCATTACTACCGCATCCCGAATTTCTGAATGCTGCCCCAAAACAGCTTCGATTTCACCTAATTCAATTCGGAATCCGCGTATTTTAACTTGATCATCCTCGCGTCCAATATAGCTTAAAGTGCCATCTGGCAAATAACGCACAATATCCCCAGTCTTATATAAACGATCCGTTTCATTTGAAGAAAATATATTTTTTATGAAGCGCTCACTTGTAATTTCGGGTCGATGTAAATATCCTAGTGCAAGACCAGGTCCCCCCACATACAGTTCACCCGGAACCCCGATAGGGACTACTTGTAAATATTGATCTAAGACATAGACTTGGGTATTAGCAATAGGCTTCCCGATTGGAATTGATAAAGCACCAGCCGCTACTTGAGTAACATGATGTGTTGTCGTAAACACTGTACATTCTGCTGGTCCATAGACATTAATTAACTTCTTCGGCTTACCTTTTTCTAAGGCTACTCTTACCCACTTAGGATCAGCAGCTTCTCCCCCAAATAAAACCGTAATGTTTGTAAACAGTTCAGGTTTTTCCCCTGCATATTGGTTGAACAAGGCAGTCGTTACTAACATCATAGTAATCCCATAATGATGAATTTCTTTCTGGAAAGCGTAAGGAGATAAAACAACATCTGGCGCAATGAGTACAAGCGTAGCCCCATGAAGCAACGTACCCCACAATTCAAAGGTAAATGCATCAAAGGACGTATTACTGATCTGCGCTAAACGATCAGTAGGCTCCCAATCTACATATGAATTATTTTTTACGAGACGATTAATACTCTGATGTGTGATCCTTGTACCTTTTGGGATACCTGTTGAACCAGAGGTGTAGATAACATAAGCCATATTCGTAGCAGTAGCGTTACTACTAGGTGTTGACAAGCTTTCTTGATCAAACCCCTGAACATCGCTATCAATTAACACTACTGTCATGTCATAGTCTGCAAACTGTTGATAATGAGACTCTTTCGTAATCAGCACAGTTAATTGTGAGTCCTGGATGATAAAGGAAATTCGCTCCCGAGGGTAGGTTAGATCAATCGGGAGATAAGCCGCTCCCGCTTTAAGAATAGCTAGGATGCCTATGATCATCTCTGGCGATCGTTCCATACTAATCCCTACGAGCGTGTCTGGCTGCACTCCTAATCGTTGAAGGCAATGAGCCATCTGGTTAGATTTCTCATGTAATTCTCGGTAGGTAAGCTGGATCTCTCCATCAATAATCGCAATTTGGTCTGGATATTGTCTGACCTGCGCTTCAAATAACTCTTGAACAAGCGCTTCACTAGGAAATGGAGTATTCGTATCATTCCACGCAGTAAGTAGTAAGTCACGCTCAGAATCATCTAACAGAGAAATCTGCCCAATCGAGATATCAGGATGAACCATAATATCTTTAAGCATTGTAGTTAGATGCTGTATTAATCGTTGGATCGTATCCTCTCTAAAGCGTTCTGTATCAAAAAAGATTGTACCTACTAACCCTGTTTCTCTTTGAGAAATAGTAAGAGCAAGCTCTGTATCATCAGTCCATGATGGATAATCTATCTCTCCCGTTACAAATAAAATTTGAAAGGCAGGTAGCTGATAAACCGAAAACTGCTGTTCAATTATGATAGCGTCTATTGTACGTTGAACGCGCCGAAGCAACTCAATGAAGCTAGGATTACCCGAAAAATCACTATAAATGGAGAGAGGAGAACTTTTATTAGGCTCATCCTGTCTTATCCATCCACTTAAAATGTCATTTTCGCCTGTATAACGGTGAAGAAGCAATTGCCAAACACTAAATAGCGCAACTGAAAGAGAGCTACCAGCTATTTCCGCTAGTTCTGTAAGTCGTTTGTTTTCCTCATGAGAGAGGGTAAATTCTTTATTCCCCCATTTAATGGGTGTAGCGTTTGAAAGTGAGTGTTCCACAGGTAGCTGTAATTTAGATACATTCGTATATGAACCTTTCCAATGCGTAAGGAGTTGATCCATTGATTGAAGTGATTCACCCGTTTTACTAGTAATCATGTGCAAAACGACGAATAAACGATTCACTACCTGTCCAATACTCTCTTCACTATACAGACCTGGGTGATAATCTAGTTGGAGTATTAGACCCTCATCATGTTTTTTAAAGTGAAACACCATGTCGGCAGTAATCGACTCTACACTTGCTTGATCATGTATCGTGTCAAGCAAAACGATAGTTCCAAAGTTCGGTCTACTTTTTTCTTCATTTGAAATCCCCAACAAGCCAGCAATTGATTTGTATGGCAGGTTTTGATTTTTCACTGCATCTGTTATCGTACCTTTTAATGTAGGGAGCACCTGTTTCCAGGTTAGTGAACGATCTAAATTAGAACGGATTGGCAAGATATTGGAAAAAGCCTGTTTATCATCCTCTTGTTGCTGAAAAACAGGCATCCCGACAATAATATCTGAATGCTGTTTGTATGTAGACAAAAGATACTTTATCCCCGCAAGAAGGAACATGTATATTCCATAGTCTGAGTTGTTACTCATTCGCTTGATAATTGCCACTATCGCAGGTGGAATTGGATAACTGACCGTATTCATGTCCTCTACTTTGTTGGCAATAGGGCGTGTTTCAAAGGGGAAACCACTAAAATCAGTGACTCCTTCCAATTGTTGAAGCCAATAGGAACGCTCTTGCTCAAATTGTCCGCTTGCTAGTAGAATATTATGCAAAAAATTGGTACTCATTGGAATCCCCCCATTTTACATGTTATGTTTATTCCAATAGTTGTCCTATCTTTAAGTCTTCTGCTTTTCTTACAAAATAATGTCCCATCGAAATATCAAAAACGGCCATACCCATGGGGTTAAACATAATATTCTGATCTTCACGGTAACTAGACATGGCATTGTCACAAACCACGTTAATAATGGATTTCGTGCCTTCCTTTTGTAAACCACAATACAAATGCATAGACTCTATATCTGTTTTTTCCCGACATACCTCTTCCCAGTTGTCTACAATGATTGAATCTTTTACATACGGAAAAATATCTGTAGTAAAATCACGTAACGAAACATTGAGTAGGAGAGAACCTGTCTTTGGTTTAGCATCAATGTATGGTGCTTTGGACACTGTGCATGTTATGAAGATATCTGAATTTTGGTAGGCTTCTTTCCACCCTTTAGCGATGATAACCTTATCTTTTACAGACGAGTCAATTGTCGCGATTTCAATTGGACTAAGATCATATAAGTAAATACTTTTAATTCGATCTCCTAGTAAAGCAGTAACCATCTTAAAGTGATATTGACCGATCGGACCCCAGCCGATAATACCAACTGTGATATCTTTGAGAGTGCGAACGTTATCATAATGTTTAATTATCATTCCACTAACGGAAGCTGTGCGGATGACGCTAAGTAAGGCTGTGTTAATAATAGCTTCTGGAACGCCATTCTTTGCATTATTTAGAATGGTGACACTGTGCGCTCGGGGAATACCTTGTTGAATATTATTCGGAAAGCTAGCAATCCACTTAATCCCTGCTTGATTAATCGTACCTCCCACAAAAGCAGGCATAGCGATAATTCGATTTTGCTCTTGCCCATATCGTAAATAAGGTTTTATCGGTTGGGCAAAGTCATCCTGCTGCAAGCATCTCACAGCCTGTTCAATAACAGAGGTCGTTTCATCCCAGTTCATTCCAATGGTAAGCAAGTCTTTTTCATGTAGATATCTCATTTGTAGATGATCTCCTCTCACTTTTTTGGATCTTGTCTGCTTATAAACTGCTCAAGCACTCCCTCATTGATTGTTGTAATATATCGCATCCTTTTTGTAATTCATTCCATTCAATGGTTAACGGAGGGAGAAGTTTAATCACTGTATCATTGCGACCTACACACTCGATGATTAAGCCACGCTCATAGCAACGCTTTGCTACTTTTTTCGCAACATTTACTCCTGAACCACTAACTCTAGCTACATCTACGCCCCAAATTAACCCCATTCCACGTATATCAATCTGGTCGTGCAAGCTAGCAATATGTTCATTTAAAAATTGTTTCACAAACTTTTCTTTATGTAGAACCTCTGCTTCTAATTGTTCCATTTCTCTGTAATGTAAGGCAGCTTCGGCAGCAACAAAGGCTAGTTGATTACCACGGAATGTTCCATTATGTTCTGCAGGTTGCCAAATATCTAATTCTGGTTTAAACAACAAGAGCGACATTGGCAAACCATAGCCACTAATAGATTTGGAAAGTACTACAATATCTGGAACAATAGGAGCTCTTTCAAATGAAAAGAAAGAGCCTGCTCGACCACATCCGATCTGAACTTCATCGCAAATCAATAGCACATCATGCTTGTCACACAATTGACGTAACCTCTGAAGCCACTGAGTAGGGGCAACGTTAATACCGCCTTCTGCCTGAATCGTTTCACAAATAATCGCAGCTGGTTTAGCAATACCAGAATGACTGTCGCTAATCATTTTATCGATATATTCAATCGTATCGAAAGAAAAATCAGTAGGGTACGGCATGAATGTGACTTGAGGCAAATCAACGCCTGCCGCCTGACGATTGTAACTATTGGCGGTAACAGACAAAGCCCCTAAAGACATTCCATGAAAGCCACCTGTAAAAGCAAAAATACCTGAGCGTTGTTTCGTCTTACGGGCGATCTTTAGTCCTGCTTCTACCGCATTTGCTCCAGTAGGTCCACAAAACATCACTTTATACTCCAAATTTCTGGGACGAAGGATCAAGTCATTAAACGTCTGCAAAAAGTTTTCTTTGGCAGAGGTGTGCATATCTAAACCGTGAGCAAGCCCGTCGGTTTCTAAATAGGCAATAAGCTTTTTTTTGATAAAATCATTATTATGCCCGTAGTTGAGAGCTCCAGCTCCTGCAAAGAAATCAATGAATTTTGCTCCCGACTTGGTATACATAGCTGAATTTTTTCCCTTTATAAAAACATCTGGAAAAGCTCTGCAATAAGAACGAACATTAGACTCTAGTTGTTCAAATATGGAAGTTGTTTGCGTAAGCATTGGGATTCTCCTCTAGTTAGTTTTGTAAGTTAGAAATTAAATTCAAAATCTCCCATGACACTTGATACCTGCGATGCTTTCAATTCTTGCATCTGATTTTGAGACAAAAGCTGTACATCTGGAATGCGTAAACCACTATTGCTGACTTCATACAAGATATTCAAATAATACTGTGCTAGCTTACTTATCGTTTCTATTTTGAAAAGATTTGTATCAAACTCGAATCGGAAATGTAGTTGTTCTGTGTTAGCCACACCTACCAAGCTTAAATCGTACAAGCTTACACCATCGTTTAAAGTAGGCATTGATTCATGCCATTGGAACATTGTCGAAAAGATCGAACTTCGTTGACTACGTTGAGCATTAACCTGGGCGACTATAGCATCAAATGGATAACGACTGTGTGTAGTAGCTGCAAATCTCGTTTTTTCTACCTTGGCAAATAGTTCTTCAATCGTCTCTGTTTCTTCTACCTTCACACGCATACAGAAGATGTTCGTCAGTGCCCCCACAATTTCATTACTATCTGAATCACCTTGGTGACGAGCTGTCATCCCTATGATGATATCTGTATCAAGCGTAAGCTTGTGCAACAGAAGGTAATAGGCAGACAATAGATAGGTTTCCAAGGAAATATCTACCCGTTTGATTGTTTCTTGAATTGATTTCCATACTTCCTCATCCTTTACCTGAAAAGGATAAAAGCTTCCTTGATAGCTTGGAGTCTTAGGACGTTGAAAATCCGTTGCTAGGTTTAATTGAGGAAGAGGATTACGTAATTCCTGTTGCCAGTATGCTTGGTCTGTTTGAAACCCTTCACTCTTTTCCCAACTAAGCTGATCGCGTATCCAAGAGATATAGTTGCCCGTAGGTGGAAGTGCAATCTCTTTATTTTCTAGTAGATCGTTATAAACTTGAAGAATTTCATTAGCAATATACTCCAAACTCCACTGGTCTCCAATCAGTGAGTGAATAATGAGACCAAAGAGAGTTTTCTTTTCTGGTAAACGATACAAAATCGGACGCCATGTTGACTTTGAAAGCTGACAAGCTCGAATTCTAGCTTCGTTCAGCTTTCTTTTAGCTAGCTGGCTTGCATCTGAATCAAAGGATAGGTCTTCGTATTCTGTCTCTACACTCATAAATGGCAAAATGACTTGTTTGGGTAGTCCATTCTCTTCTCGGAAAATTGTCCGTAGAGACTCATGCTGTTGGGTAACTGCGTCAACAGCTTTTTGAAACAACTCAATGTCAACAGATGTAGAAAGCTCTTTTTCGGTAAGCATGGTAAGTTCAGTCATAAACGGATTATAGGATTGAAGGAAGTAGATGTGCCGCTGCATACCTGTTAGTTCAATTCCTTCCTCCGATTCCAACACGATGTTTGGTGCTTCTGTATTCTGCTCAGAGATTATGATTTTTTTATTACCTTCTTCTTGAGAACTAAGATGTGCTGCAAGTGCAAAAATAGTTAAATTTTGAAATATTTCACTGATTCCAATGTTCTTATTCAGATACTTTTGAATTGAATTTACGATCTTGACGGCAATAATAGAATCTCCCCCGAGACTAAAGAAATCATCGTAGATATTTATTTCATCAAGTCCTAATTCCAAACAAAATACCTGAGCCAATAATCGCTCATTTACAGAATAACTCTCACCAGCATTACGCCCCGCCACCATAATGTCTGGTAATGCTTGGGACGTTACCGCTCCTTGTTTTATTTCTTTTAACCTACTCATTTTTGTCAATTTGGATATAATAGGTTTTTCTAGATTAAATGTAAGAGTATCCATATGATCAAGGGTATTATCATAATTGATTTCTGCTATCGTTACTCTTTTCATCCGTTTATGCAAAACTTGCTGAAATGCTTGGATGGCATTTTGAGTTGACAAGGACTTAAAGAATCCTAAATCGTGATTAGCTCCGTATTCCACAGCCATCCCTACTTCTTTCCATGCAGCCCAATTGATGGTCAATGTCTTCCCTGTATGGCGATTGCGCAATGAGGTAAATGCATCTAGGTAAGCATTGGCAGCAGTATAGTCCCCTTGTCCAACTCCACCGTAAAGTGAGTTAATTGATGAAAACAGTACCATGAAATCAAGCTGATGATCTTTAGTCAGATGGTGTAATAACCAGGTACCCCTTACTTTTGGAGATAAAACAGGTTGACTGCTAACTTCCTCTTTGCGTAGGATAAATCCCTCACCAGCTACACCAGCACTATGGATAATGCCATTGATGGTAGTAAATTGTGATCGGACTTGGGTAAGTACAGCTTGCAACTCATCCTGATCACTAATATCGGCGCTTACTACCGTAACATTACTTCCCAGCGATTCTATCTTACGGATTGCTGTGATTTGTCGATATAATTTGGGCTGGGTTTGTTGTTCTACTTGTCCCCAAAGCTCTTTGCTTGGTAATGAAGATCGATTAATCAATACAAGATTGACAGAGGCCTGGGAAGCAAGATAATTAGCCATTTCAAGTCCAATTGCACCAAGACCACCTGTAATTACATAAACTCCATTTTCACGAATTCCGATAGAATCAGTAGCAACATCGTCTAGGTTACATTCGTAAAATTCCTCCACAAATCTTTGATTATTACGGTGCACCACCAGATAATCCTTGTCTTTTCTTCCTAGCTCGGCAAGGATGGTATCCCCTGAAGTAAATTTGTCAATATCTAACGCTCTACACAATACATGAGGATACTCTTGACTTACCACCTTTCCCAATCCAAACATGGTAGCGTAATGTGGATGAATATATTCCTGCTGTTCATTCAATTCGTATACATAAGGAGCCACAAGCAATATCTCTATCTCCTCATGAATGTTGTGTTCTAATAATGCTTTCGTCAGACGGACGAGACTCTCATACCCTCTCTTCTGCGTTTCTTCCAAGTCCGTTAGATCATTGACATCCTGCTTTTCCATAACAGATAGCAAGTGTATGATTTGAGTAATACCTCTTTCTTTCAGTAACCCAATCAAGGTGGTATAGTCCGTTTGAAGACCATTTATTTTATAGGTACGTTGGTCAACCTCTTTAAATTCTGCTCCCATTTCAACCTGAATCCACGGCCTGCCAATGGAATCAAATGCCTGAATCATCTGCTCACCAATGCTTGTCTCATCTTTAAAGATAAGGACAGTTCCCAGATCTTTGGAACTTTCTTCTCTAGGATTTATCTCTTTTTCAATCCATTTTATCCCGTAATAAAAGGGAGATTTATTTGCTTTGTTTACTCCCAAGTCCATTTGATGTACACGTTTAATCGCATAATCTTCTATTTCTGCAAATACGACGCCTTCTTCATTTACCAACGTCACATCAAAATTAATGATTTCCTTATTGTCAGACTGATCAGACTTTAATCTGAGATGACTGTAAAATCTGTTGGGCATTGTGCTGTAAACCTTACATATACGGTATGTAAACGGCAGATAAAAATCCTGACTTACTGTGTTAATGGCTAAGTTAACAGCATTGTCCATCAAGGAAGGATGAAAATGATACAAACCTTTATCTGCTTCATAACGTTCTGGAAGACTAAAATAAGCAAGTACTTCACCATTACCGATATAAGTATGCTGCACATTATTCCAACGAGGGCCTGTAATGATAGCCCCAGATCCAGAGAAATCCTCCTCGTATTGAATGAATTCATTGCGCTCAATGTCACATCTGTTTTTTATTTCTTCAAGCTTTATCATTGATGCATCATAATGTACGCCAAATGCTACTGTCCCTTGAGCGTGTCTCACCCATTCTCCGTTGTATCGACTTGCAATAATAAAGTCATAGGATTGTCCATTTTCTTTTAAAATGGTCTGGACCTCATGAGACTCACCACGTTCACAAATTAATGGAGCAAGAAAAACAAGATTCTCTACTTGAACTTGTCTAGTTGGTATTTGTTGATAACAAGCCTCAAGTAGCATTTCGAGATAAGTGGTTCCAGGTACAACAAATTTATCATTGACGATATGTTCATGTAGTACCCAGTGCTTGTCCACATTAAAATCTGTTGCATAAATAATAGTTTCAATCGAATCTGCTTCTAATCGATCAAGTAGGGGTAGATCAAGTTCTTTTAATGATTTTTTTATGATTGGGTAAGAATTTTCAGCTTCCGGCTCCACCCAGCAACGCTTTCGATTAAATGGGTATACGGGAAGACTTATCCTGTGAACTTGTTCTTTCTGCATCAGCCTTTCCCAATCTATTTCAGCTCCACTGACGTATAATTGGCACAATTGCTGAAGTAGCACTTCCGAAGGCTCTACCATTACGAGCTGGCTAATTAAAGAATTGGCCTGCTCAGTCAACTGTCTAATATCAGCTTCCGTTATCTCTTTTTCACTACGGATAGGTTTCTGCTCATTAATTACTTTAAATGAATTCGTATAACAACCCATTCGTTCGTTCGTACCAATTCCCTCTTTTTTACATAAGTAAAGTTGTTCCATCAAATCCTTACAGTTACATGCTACTAGTGCCAATCGAGACTCATAATGTCCTCTACCTGTGTTAGACGTATACGCAAGATCAGCTATACTTACATTCTCATTTTTACTAATAAACTGAAGGTAATCATTTATTAGCTGAAGCAATCCGTCCTCTGTTTTTGCTGACAATGATAAGATGTACGGCTTTGATGTTTGATCTTGTAGTTGAGTACGCAACTTAGGTTCTGGTGCTTCTTCCAAAATGATATGGCAGTTCGTACCACTCAATCCAAATGAACTGATTCCACAACGCCGCGGATGCCCATTAGATTCCCATTCTCTTAGACAATCATTAACATAGACAGGTGAGTGGTCGAAGGAGATTTTTTGATTGGGATATTGGAAATTCACTGTAGGTGGAATTTCCTTATGTTTTAGCGCCAATATACTTTTGATAAAACCGGCAATTCCAGCTGCATGGTCGAGATGTCCAAAGTTAGTCTTTAGCGAGCCGATACCGCAAAACTGTTTTTGATTCGTATACTTTTCAAAAGCTCGCTGGATTCCCTTAATTTCAATTGGATCACCTAGAGATGTCCCGGTTCCATGAGCCTCAATATATTGAATTGTCCCTGGTTCTATTTCTGCATTTTGCCAAGCCCTAACAATCACATCTTCCTGTGCTAGTGAGTTAGGAGCAGTTATTCCAATTGAATGACCATCTTGGTTGAAAGCACTTCCTTTGACCACAGCATAAATATGGTCCTTATCATGTATGGCTTGATCAAGAGCTTTTAACATTACAACGCCAACACCCTCACCAAAACCCGTTCCATCTGATCGATTGTCAAAGGTTTTGGCTCGTCCGTCTCGTGAAGAAATACCGATTCCTGAATCAGAGTCTTCACCTAAGGGAAGCATGATAATTTTGACTCCTCCTGCAAGAGCCATATCACACTCACCATTATTTATCGCCTGACACGCCAAATGAACAGCAACCAAAGAAGATGAACAAGCTGTGTCAATTACCATACTTGGCCCATGCAAATCGAGCGTGTAAGCAATTCTGCTAGCGATGATAGACTTAATGTTACCGGGAACCGCTGCTCCAGACAGAGATGGAGCAACATTTTTGATATATTGCTTATAATCCTCCCCTGAGTCTGAATCAGCGCTATAACCAACAAACACTCCTGTTCTGGTTCCCATAATTTTTTGTCCACCATAGCCAGCATCTTCAATTGCTGACCATGCTGTTTCTAAAAAAAGGCGTTGATTAGGATCCATTAAACTGGCTTCTTTAGGTGAAATTGAAAATAATTGGTAATCAAACTGATCAATTTCTTCTAAATAGGCAGCATGTAAATACCGTTTTTGCATATGTGGTTGCACATGGTTAATAAACCGATCGATATCCTTCTGTCGTGACTCAGGGATCGTACGAATACAATCACTACCGTTACGCAAAGCCTCCCAAAACTCATCTACATTCTGCGTTTCTCCAAAGCGTCCAGAAACTCCGATTATTGCAATGTCATTCTTTTTCACGCTTTTCATCTGAACAATCGTGCGTTCATCTTTTTGTGTCAAATTTATCCCAGTTAAATCTAGTAATTTCTTCTTCACTTATCTCCCCTCTTTTCCATCCCGATTAGATAGTTGAATTATTCTCATTTTCTAGCATGAGAGAAAGTAGCTTGAGATACCCATAAATTAGTTCTTCCACTTTTCCATGGTTTAATTTCTTTTGATCATATCGACATTCAAAAGCGACCGTCGTTGACTCGATTTGCAATGCAAATATAATATCAAACAAGCGATTGAATTCATTTGATTGAGAAAAGTATTCGGTAAATAACGGCCATACTTGTTTACTCGTTTTTCTTATAAAGCTATTTTCTAATGTTTGAATAGAATATATCTCAAGGGTATTTGGCTGTATTCGGGCTCCTCTTACCTGTCTAAATAATTCGCCAAAATCTTCAATGTTGTTCATGTTTACGTTAATAGGAATGGTTCTATTGTCTGTTATCTGCCACTGAATAGTGACATCAGTCAATTCGCAGATTTCAGAATAAAAATAAAGATTCATCGCAAGTAAAATATCAGCTATATCTACACTGTACCGATCTGCTACCATATTTAAGCCAGCAACCATATCATCTTGAAAAGCAAAAGTGAATCGGGTACTCGTTTTTTTAACTTCGTTTCCATCAAAATATTCTGGAGGAAACAGTATGGCTGGAATTTCGATCAATGGTATATTGTCCTCTGTCCTCGATTCAATATAGCTGGCTAGCTTTGCAATCGTAGAGTAGGAAAAAACATCTCCAATATCTATTTTTCCGATATACTTTTTATCTACTTGGGCATGCATCTGTACTAATAGAATTGAATTCCCGCCTAAATCGAAAAAGCTATCATGTAAACCAATGACATCACGGTTCAACACATTTTTCCATATTTCCATTAACTCTCGCTCAACATCCGTATTAGGAGGTTGAATGATCATTTCATTTGATCGTATACTTTCGATCGGTTTACATAATCGCTTGCGATCGATCTTACCGTTAGCTGTAAGCGGAAGTTCCTTTAGGGAAACAAAGTGTGCAGGAACCATGTATTCAGGTAATTCTTGGCTAAGTAACTGACGAAGTTCATGAGTATTCACGTTATGTTCCGCCACGTAATAAGCGCAGAGATTCTGTGAATCACCAATCTTCTCCACCACTACCACTGCTTCGTTAACTGCTGGGTGTTTTAATAAACAATTCTCAATTTCACCAAGCTCAACTCGGAAGCCCCTTATCTTAATTTGATGATCTATTCTACCTTTGAACTCAATCGTTCCGTCTGGAAGCCATCTTGCTAAATCTCCAGTGCGATATATGAAGCTCTCTGTCTGAAATGGATTCGAAACAAACTTTTCCGCAGTTTGTATTTCTTGATTCAGATAACCTTTGGATAATCCGTCACCTGCTATACACAATTCACCTGTTATCCCTATTGGCTGTAAGCTATTGTGTTTATTGAGAATATAAACTTGTGTATTGGCTATTGGTTTTCCAATTGTAATAGTAGTTGCACTAGTCAAGTCCTGTATTAATGACCAAATGGTCGTTTCTGTAGGACCATACATATTAAATATGCAGGCTTGTGTACGTTCTTTAAGCTGAGCTAATAGGGACGGTAGAAGTGCTTCTCCTCCTATCATGATTTGTTCCAATTGGCTAAAACAATCTGCCTCACTGTATAAAAGTAATTGCAGTCTAGAGGGTGTGATTTGTAAAGAATTGATATTTGTTACCTTGATCAGCTCATTCAACAATTTCGGGTCACGTTGCTGGGCTTCTGTTGCAATAACTACACGCATTCCTTGAGAAAGTGGTACTAAGGTTTCTACTACAAAAATATCAAAGGAAATGGTAGTAAGAGCTAGGATTGTTTTTCCCGCAGTATAAGTAAGTTTCTCAGTAATTCCTTGAATAAAATTATGAACGGCTCTATGGGGAATCATTACTCCTTTTGGTTGCCCTGTTGAACCGGAAGTGTAAATCACGTACGCTAAATCTTCTGACGTAGTAGCATTTTCTTTCCACAAAGACTCTTCTTCATAAGCTAACGCTTCTTCTAGATAGATGTATTCTTGCCCCATTTGGATATCAGAGACTAAGTGGCGTTGGGTAAGTACCAACTTAGCGCCACTGTCTATGAGCATGTATTTCACACGCTCCTCAGGATATGTCGGATCAATTGGTAAATATGCCCCACCGGCTTTAAGAATCGCAAGTAAGCCGATCATCATTTCCAATGAACGTTCGGTCATTAACCCAACAATTGTGTTGGGAGACACTCCTTTATCGATTAAACAGCTAGCGACCCTTTTCGCTTGTTCATCCAGTTCACGATATGTAAGCTGAGCTCCTTCACATACTACCGCTATCTGATCAGGTGTTTTTTTAGCTTGTATAGCAATTAATTCGTGAATGGTCTTGCTACGATCATATAGAAGACGAGTGTCATTGAATTGCTCAAGTAGTTCAATCTCTTCTGCTAGAGTCGTAATCTTAAGTTGGCTAAGCTTGATTTCTGGATTAGCAATGATTTGTTCTATCAATTCCTGAATATGACCAAAGATTCTTTTGATGTATTGGTAACTATGTATTTTGGAATTGTAGCCCATTCGAATGATCAACGACTCCCCGGTGATGACCATGATGCTAAAGTCATAGTTGGTTTGTTCCAATAACTCAACATGGGTTATCGTTTGACCAAGCCCTCTAGTGCCTGAATCGTTACTTGACTCATTCATATCTATTGGTGACTTTTGAAAAATGGAGACATGGTCAATGAGTCCTTGACTCATCTTTGTTCCTACTGGCATCTCATAAAGTGGAAAAAAATCATACATTTTTGCCTTAGTTGAGCTTTCTTGAGCCATTTGAACAAGCTGTGCAAACGTTTCTACTCGATCGGTTCTGATACGTACCGGAACTGTATTAATAAACAATCCGACCATCTGGTTAATTCCTGCTACCTCGGCATTTCGACCGGAGACCACAGATCCAAACACGACATCATCTACATTGTTATATCGCTGGAGAACCAATCCCCATATTGCTTCCCATACCGTGCTCAATGTAGCATTATTCTGCCGCGCAACCTTATTAAGCTGTTGCGTTTTTTCAAAATTGATCTCAAATTCCGCCTCTTTTGCCTCATAACCATTCACATTCATTTTATTGATCAAACTTGGCACCATCGCCAATTGATCGTATCCTTTTAGATAACCTTCCCAATATTCCTTCGCCTGCTCGTTATCCTGCTTTTCTAGCCATTGTATAAATTGCTGATAGGAATGAACCGGTTCAAGCTTTAGCTTTTTATGAAAAGCAAAAGAATCATAAATTTGTAAAAATTCATTAAACATAATACCAAGTGACCAACCATCCATAATTAAATGATGATAGCTCCAAACCACTTTATAACACTCTGTCGATGTCTGAAAAATAGCAATACGAATAAGGACTTCTTTAGCCAAATGAAATCCTCGTGTCTTATCCTTTTTTAAATAACCTTGTACATAAACCTCCTGTTCGCTCAAACTGGAAATATCCTCAAAATGAATGCTAGTTAATTCCCGTTTTTTAAGCACCAGTTGCATCGGCTTTTTTACTTTTTCATATACAAAAGCTGTACGTAAAATATCATGACGTTCAATTAATACATTGACGCTTTTTAAAAAAATATCAATATCTACGTTACCTTCAATTGAAAAAGTCAAGCTCTGAAAATAGGCTCCCGAATCGTTATGTACAATGGAGTGAAATAAAATACCTTCTTGTAAGGGAGTCAGCGGATAAATTTTAGTTACTTCAGGTTTTTTTTCCAAGTGAAAAGCTCCTTTTCCGTCATCCTTAGTAAAGTGACGGTAAAATCAATTTTCAAATCGGTAATCCTGTAGATCTGGAAGCAGATAGCCCGTCCCGGTTTCTTCTAAAATCTCATCAAAGCGTTTTTTCTGTTCATCAGTTGAGGTTTTCTTGGTTAAAAATACCGATGTAAGCATATCAAGGGCTTCACGCATTTGTTTTATGGTCGGTTCTGCACCTGCCTCTTCTAGCTCATATTGCATCTTTTGTATCCGCCGATAGGGCTCAATCATGCCTTTTTGATACTCATCAGCGTCCAAATTTCGATTTGGAGTCGCAACCGCAATAGCAAGACATTTTGTAATTACACTAGGAACAAATGGTTGATGGTCCTTCGGGAAACCCATTATTTCTTTTACACCAGCAACATCCTGTGCTACATCGTAAGCATAGGAAAGTACATCTGGATACTCTTTTTTCATTAAATTACGCAAGACCTTATTAGGCCCAAACTCGATCACTTTTCGAATGCCCTCTTGGTAAAAAAACTGCATAGTGGCAAGCCATTGGACCGGTGCTGTCACTTGTTTGGTTAAGTTTTCTACAATTTGTTCACTGCTTGTGTAAGGTTGTCCATTGACATTAGCAACCACCGCATAACGCATGGGCTGGTACCTATTTTTTTGAAGCTCCGCCTGTAGAGAGGTAGCAACTGATTGCATCAGTGGACTATGAAATGGAGCACTAACACGCAAGAATATTACTGTAGCTCCCATCCCTTCAAGTATTTTTGCTACCTTTTCAATCGCTTGGCGATGACCAGAAATAACGATTTGACGTGAAGAATTAATATTAGAAAGATGCGCAAAGTTCGTCTCATCTGAATATTCTAGACAAACCTTTTCAATCTCAGACCTGTCTATTCCAGAAACAGATGCCATTGCTCCAGTTCCTTGAATAGTAATGTCCTGCATAAATAACCCTCGTTTGTGGACTAAACGTACTGCCTGTGAAAATTTCATCGCTCCAGCGCAAACAAGTGCAGAATATTCACCTAAGCTGTGTCCAGCGACGAAACGAGGTTTGACACCTATCTCCTGCATGTAAACACGCCAAAGGGCAATACTTGTAGCTAGAATGGCTGGCTGAGCATTAGCGGTTTTGGTCAGCTCCTCAAGATCACCTTTTATACATAGTTTGAGTAAATTAAATCCTACTATCTGTTCAGCCTCTTCAAAGGTTCTTCTAGCAATGGCGTACTGATCGCATAACGCTTTTCCCATATTGACATATTGTGATCCCTGTCCAGAAAACACAAATGCTAAATCTCTCATGTATTCATCACTCACCCATTACATATTTTGGTTTTTTAGTAATAAATATCAGCCAAAAACAGTGCATTATGTAAACGTTTATATGATGATTTAAATCGTTTCTACTGGATTTATGCAGAATTTTTCCACCCAATCTTTGTTATAGATTGTATCCACATAAGATAAACCGCTATCAGGACAAATAAAGACTACATTCGGTGACGTATGAAATGTCTTGTCGGCAAAATAATGCTTTATAGCATAATAAGAGCTTCCTGATGAGCCACCAACAAATAAAGCATGTTTTTCTAGCATTTCGTGACAACCTTGGATTGCTCGATACTCAGGTACATGAATTACCTCGTCGATAATAGCCTCCTTGAGTATTTCTGGAACCATGCTAGAACCAATCCCCGGAATAAAGCGTTTTTTAGGACTATCCCCAAATATAACCGAACCCTCTGTATCCACTGCTATAACCTTAATAGATGGAAACTTTTCTTTCAATCTGCGAGATATTCCAGCAATGGTTCCACATGAGCTAACACCGATAAACACATAATCTAGATGTTCAAAGGCATCTGCAATTTCCTTGCCTAATCCATGATAATGGGAAAGAAAGCTATCCCGGTTTGCATACTGGTTTGTCCAAAATGAATCTTTGATCGTAGTCAGAAGTTCATTTACCTTTTTAATTCGATTTAACAAATAACCACCTGTCTCATCTCGCTCGGTTACTTTGATCACATTTGTAGCAGTTACACGTAGAATCTTTTCATATACCTCATTAATATTGCTATCAATAATAGGAATGAAAGGGATTTCTAATTTTTTACATAACAATGCCAATGCAATGCCAAAATTTCCAGAAGTTGATTCTATTACAGTGGTATTAGGGGTTATTTCGCCTCTCTCAATTGCAGATTTTAATATGTAGTAAGCTGGCCGAACTTTCACACTTCCACTATAATTCTGAAATTCGAGTTTGGTATAAAGATTAATGGTATCGTTTTTCAATTGTAAAAGAGGCGTATCACCAATAAATGAGTGTAACTCGTCTAGTTTTACTAACATTAAAATTACCTCTCCCTTTGATATTCATATTGCCTTAATGCGACGATTTGTGCGTAATCATCCAAAATAAATATTCTAGCTGCTTTATGTGATGATTAAATCACTATAAAGTGAATTATGAGTAAATTCAAAACAAAATGTAAACATTTTTTAATTCTTAAGGGACAAAAAATTACTTTTTCATATAAAGTTTACTATTAAAGGATATAATTGAAAATAATTTTCCATATTTTTAATATACCTAAACTTTCCAACAATGTCTATAAGACCAAAATCCAAAATTTACTATATTAACTCTTTCAAAAAAAGGTAATTATTTTATTATTATGAAAAAATGGGCCGTTATTGAATTTAAAGAATATCATCCAAATAACCCTCTCTTATATTCAATGAATAAAATTTTTCATCCAGCATTTTTTTATCCAAGAAAGTAATTTTTAAACTTTGTTAATAAAAAACGCCAATCATTTTGAGATCAGCGCTCTTCATAATAACGTGTTTTAAATAGACAACCCGCCATTAACTTCTAACACAGTACCGTTTACGTAGTCCGCATCGTCTGAAGCTAAAAAAAGATACGCTTTCGCAATATCAGATGGCTGCCCTAGACGATGTAACGGTATCTGAGAAATCAAATTTGATAGTACCTTCTCAGGTACCTTTAAAGCCATTGATGTTTCAATAAAGCCAGGGGCAACTGCATTCACCGTTATCCCCTTCCTGCCTAGTTCTTTAGCCCTTTATATAGTCCAGTACTGATTAATTCATTTTTCTTCATATGATTACGGTCATGACAATTTACCACCTCTGCCATCTTTTGTACCAGTCTTTGACAAATGCTTTACCACGATGTGCCAGCGACATTACCAATAACCCCTTCTCAAGTTCACTATTTGTAAGTAGTTAGAGAAGGGGTTTTGTGTATTTTAAGTGTGAGTTTAAACCTTGAAGTACTCTTTTATGATTTTTCTTGCTCCTTCATGGATATCCTGTTCAGTCCATGTGTATAGAAAAGGCTCTCCCCCGTATATTTCAAATAGTTTTTCCTTTAATTCTAGGGAAAAAGGACTCCATGTTCTATTTGCACTCCAATAATAATATTCTTCCATTTTGGATAAGCCTCTCCTTGTCAAAATAGCCATATATCAGACCTCGCTGCCTAAACCATGACGTTCACGCCAGCTAATTGAATGACCTCAGTCACTTTCTGACGGGAATTTCCAGTACTTGCGGCAATACCTCTTAAACTGATCCCCTCATCATGTAATTCCAATATCTTTCGATAATGGATCATAAAAAAATGCCTCCTATAGTTGGTATAAAATATGGTTTGATCAAAAATATCGTAGAAACCTGCATTTTACGGTAAATAAAAGAAGCCATTTTGAAAAAAGATTGATCGAAATGGTTCTTTACAATTGATTAAAGAATAACGATTTCTGAAACAAAGCAAATGGAATAAAGTACCGATGTTGTTAAAATTGTTTAAATGCTCTTGCACATGTTCTTTTTTTTCATACAAGTATAACTTTCCTGACTATATCAATCGACTTTTTGATAAGGTACTTCAACACCTTCATCCATAAATAAATGATTCGCAACATCTACATAACTCATCGTATTCCGTACCCAATAATACGACTCATCTATTTTAAAAAGTGGCACAGACAGCTGATGTTCAAATGAAATCATAAATTGTGCACCCTTCTCAATCGTAAATCTTGTGCCAAGCCCATCTGCTAATTCATACCGACCCGTAATATCATCTTTATTAGTGACCGGTAAAATTACTACATGTTTTGGTGTTTCTACAGCATACTGAATTCCCAATAAGCAATTCATAATTTCTTGTTCATATTGCGGAAATACTTCTTGATTCGTCGCTAACACAATCACTTCTTTTGTTGATCTATTAATAAATGCTTGTGCTGAGCAACCAATCCATCCACCTGTATGACCTACCCACTCATCTTGAATGATAAAACCATGACTATAATGCTCAGCGTATTCTGTTGGTGTTAACATAAATTTCACAGTCTCTTTGCTAATGTACTGACCTTGCCAAAGTGCTTTTAAAAACTTTGCCACCTCTGTCACTGTTGCATAAATACCACCATCACCATAGCCATTATTATATTTTTCACTGTTGTGTAAATATTGGTCCTCAATTGCTTCTCTATATTGGCGCTCTTCATAATCATACGTTTGACCTTGTGCTTCCCATTGTTTTGTAGGTTGTGTTGTTGTATAGATAAGATTTAATGGTTCCGCAATATATTGTTGTAAATATGTTTCATACGATAAGCCGCTCACTTCCTCAATAATTTTTGCAAGCAAAACATAATTTGTATTGCTATAAGACCAATGCTCTTTTGGCGCATATTGTGGTAGCACCACTTCGATAAATGTTTCAACTCTCATTGTTAAATCTTCTGTGATATATTCTGGAATACCAGATGTGTGTGTAAGTAATTGTGCAACTGTTACTTCTGTAAAATGCGGTACGTTAAACCAACTTTTAATTTTATCTTCTAACTGTAGTTGTCCTTTTTCGATTAGCTGGAACGTCATTACCGCTGTAAACATTTTACTTAATGATGCCAGATTAAATTGCGTATTTTTGTTAATAAGGTGCTTCTTTTCGAGTTCTTGATAACCATGATAATACTGCTTGATTTGTCCATTTTTTTCATAATACACCGCACCGTTAAACGCGATATTTTTAAGTAAATCTTTCACTTGTTAACCCCCTAAATAAATTAGTTATCTAACATATTTGCTATGAAGAAATTTTTATAATTCCTTCATAGCAATTTCCTTTAATTTTTCAACAATGCGTTCTAATTCGTTTACCTCATTTGATGAAAGCTTGCTGTAAATTTTATCTGCGATTTGCTGCTCTACATAAACTTGCTTCGAAAAATACTCCAATCCATTTTTATCTAACGATATAAATACTTCACGTCGATTTTGTAGATTAATTTCTCGTTTGATATATTGGATCTTTTCTAATTTCGCAATTAATTGGCTAACTGCGCTAGAACTAATATTCATTTCAATCGCAATTTCACCGACCGTAATACGTTTTTCTAAGTACACAATATCTAATACAACCGCTTGTTGTGTTGTGATGCTGCAATTTAAAAATTGCTTATAATGTTTATATATCAAACGGTTTATTGTATATTCAGCTTCATTAATTCGCTTAACTTGTTCATATAAAGACAAAAAATCACCCACCAATATGTTAGATGTCTAATATATTATCAAGTGATTTGTCAAACGTCAATCTTGTATTCCACCTACCTGTTTTGAGCTGTTGATTTTAAAGTAATTCAGTCAAAATTCCGATTCATCTTTTTTATAAACGGTTAATCTTTATTTTAATCAAACAGCTCTATATAAAAAGCGTCGTACCATTTGGTTGTTTCACTAATTATACAGGCGGTAAATATGCTGTCATTCAGTGGTAAATATCTTGTCAATCATTGGTACAAATTATGTCGGTGATGGTATATATCGATGGCCGTAATCATCATATTAATAAATTCTTGTAGTGTCATCCGCACTCTCCTTTTTATGTAAAATAGACTCATATATTTTAATTTCTTCCTTTAAAACTTCAAGTAGTTAAACAACACACTGGAACCATCTTTTGCTAGTAATGTTGCTAAAGTGAGCATATAAATTTCTATTTCTGTTCTATTGAGTTCATGATCATCAATTTGCTGAGATAAACGCCAACATATGATAAGAGATAAGAAAATAAGTGCAACTCCATAAAAGATGTAAATCAATTGATCCTCCTAAATAAAACTCACTTTTCATTTAATCCGTTGTATGTTGCTTAATAAATTCATAGTAAGCAATGTGCCAATCGTAACCAAAGCTATTCTTTAATCTACATGCTTCATCACACTCTTCTTTTGTCTCATAAACATCCCAAGGAAAATATACTCTATAGTTTGTTCCAGTATAATATGTAATCAGTTCCCCAAAATCTTTAATTTGTCTTAAATGTTGTTGATAGGAACGTATTCCATCTGAAATCGGAGTCCAAGACCATTCCGACACCCAATACGTTTTATTCAATTCTTTTATTTCAACCTTTTCTTTTGAGAGAGTTTCCATAGTTTTTAAAGCATTAGCCTTATCTCTTTTATCAAGTGTATCTACTATTTCCTTAAATCCTTTTAACATTATGTTTCCTTTCTGACTTGTTGTTTATAGAAAGAGGGAGCTTGTCAGTTCTCTCGGGTTGTTTAAAGTTGTTTCATCCCCAAAGCATCTCTAGCACAATTTTTAGCTATCTTAAACGTATCAACTGCTTCATCGCAATCTAGTTCATAATCCCCTGTTTTAGCAAAACCCAATATCGATATAGCAAACAAAGCGTCTCTCATTTTTTTATACTTTTCTGTTGGCATTTGAGTTACTTCGCCTTTAATTAATATGTCATCTTCAAAAGACCTTAGCATACTTATCAACCCAACTTCCTTGTTTATTTTTATTCTTAATACCAATTTGTCATCGCTAATAAATTCTTGATTTTATTATATGAGTTTTGAAATTACCTGCTTTGTCGTTAAACACAAATACCCTAAAAAATTGCTTAAACATTCCTGATAACTGCAAAATCCATAAAATGGAAGTATAATTTAATTGATCCATAAAATACCATTAATAAAGGAGAGGGTTTTTATGAAACGTTTCGCTCTATCTACAATGATGGCAGTAGCTCTTTTATTTGCTGGTCAAAGTGTTTATGCTAGTGACATTTCTCAGAATTCCAACAGTAATCACAAAGTTAGTGTAAATCCTCAAGTCGATGTGGCTGCTTCCTATAATTATGCTGTTACGATAAAAACTGCTGACGTCAAGGATGCAGGAACTAATTCGAACATCTATTTAACATTGAACGGTTCAGATGGTACTTCACCTAGAGTACTCTTGGATTTACCCGGTTATGATGATTTTGAACCGGGCGATAATGACACCTATTATATATCTGCCAGTAGACATCTTGGTGAAATCAGATCCATTACAGTCTATTCAGATGGTTCAGGATATAAGTCTGGTTGGTTCCCAACATCCTTTACAGTTAAATACGATTCAAGAGAATGGATATTCCATAATGAGGATTGGATTGGAGAAAACGTCGCTCAAACAGTTACCTTGCGCTAATTAATATATATTTTGTAAAATTACTCTGCATCATTTAAAAGATGCAGAGTTTTTATTTTATCATTAATCTTTTGCTATTAACTCTCTATACTTAATAACTTCAATATTACATTTATTACAGTAGTACTCATTACTTATAATGCCTCCGTTGTCTTGATCTGTGAGCCATACAAGTTTTTCCTTGCATTCTGGGCATTGGTACACAATGAATCTCCTTTAGCTTCTTATTTTATAACTCTAATACTTTCAAGTTATCAATTGTATTTCTAATTGCACCATGTTGATCCTTTGACAAATGACAAAAAAATAAGATTGGGCAACTGGTTGTTTCAGTTTCATTTTTTCTCTGATTTGCTTGACTTTTCTACTCTATTAAAATTACTGCTTCTTTCACTATAATATATTCTTGCCCTTATACTTACATTATTTGACACTAAATACATAATGTTCTATTATCTGATTATTACAAAATAATACATTTTCGGAGGTGTTTTTATGTTTAAAAAATCTATAATTGCTTTCGCTCTAGTTGTTGTTTCGGCATTTTCCGTTTCCGTAGCATTTGCTAATGAAAGTCAGCTTAGTAACACCACAGCTAGTGATAGCTATTGGGCAAGTATCACAAAAAAATATACTGTTTTTGAAGCGCCTGATGAAATTTCTTATGATGATGGACATGGTTATATAGGTACATTAAAGAGAGGCGTTGGTACCGACTGCTTTTCCGATGGTTGTAATTGGACAAATTCTGGTTGGATGTATTATCAATACTAAAATAAAAATATATTCCACTCTCCCCCTGTTGTCTATTACAGGGGGTCTTTTGGTTTTATCTGATAAAAACTCTTTCAATCCTTTGTAAGCTTATAGTTTAATAGATCGAACGCCATAAAAATAATTGCTAATACCAACATTTCATAGGCTACTTTGTAGAGTTCGTTTATATAACAAGATACTGAATAGCCAAAGATTGATATATTCATTGCAAAACTTACTTTACGATGATACTTTTCTATAAATTTTATAGTTTTCATATACTTATCTCCTATGTAAAACAATCATCCCATCAATATATAATCTCTTCCCATTCCCAATAAGTATCCTCTGTTAATACCTCATTATCGTCCCCATCGTAAATAATTTCTGGCTTTCTCGTGTCGTCACAGAAGAAGTCTTTTTTGATCAGAGCTAAAATTACTCTTTCATCTCCTTGGAATTCTCCATCGTTTTGAACATATTTTTTATTGTCTTCTTTCTGCTTTTCATAGTCACGGAGTGCTTCTTGTTCGTCATCAGTTATACTAATCAACCCTTCCATTCGATCATAGACCATCCACATTTCTACTCAGCCCCTACTATCATTTTCTTAAAATCATTAGGCTTAGGAATATTAATGCAACTGCGCTGATCCATCCTGCAAAGCCAGCAACTGCAATTTTCACTACATTAATAGCTACTGATAAACCATTAATCCCATTACCATTTATTGCATCGGATACATTATCAACTAGCCCTGCAATACCACCTATGAAGCATAGCCAACCACCCACATAAACGCCTAATATTATTCCACCAATAAACATCACGATACCCAACAACTTCTTCATTTTATGTCTCCTTTTTTAACGTCCCCAAATAGCTGTAGCTGTACATCCACCAATAATCAATGACCAAAATAGTAACCAAAAAATCACTTCAAGCTTATGCTTTTTGTATTCTAACTCGTTATCGTCCATTGACTTCTCCTATTAAGTCATTTAATGCAATTTTTAATTTTTCATATTTTAAAATATCTAATCCTCTTTGCTTTTGAGTGTATTTTCCAATCTCGGTCATTCCATATTTTTGATTTATCTCTCTGTTTAATGAAATTTTTTCTTCTACTAGTTTTTCAAGGTCTATCAATTGTTCAATATTAAGCAAATAGCCCTACCTCCTCCAATGAAAGTTATTTTTTATTTAGTTTAATATTTGAAAGCAGGTTCAAAATTAACGTAAATAATGCATCTGCTATTGTGTATAGATTTACAAACGGACAAAATATAAAAATAAGGTACATTATCAGATCAGCAAGGTTTACAATTTTTGATTCGAAAATAAATTTATGTATTCGAAGATATCTTATAGAGTAATATGCTAAGAGCACAGTAATTAGATAGCTCCCTATTAGTAGAAACAATTGCTCATTATCCTTCCGAGTGGTTTGCAGTCGCCAACTGCTATAATTTTTTATTCACTAAATTCCCACCAACGCTTACGACTATTTTTTAGAAAGTTATTCTTATTTAGTTCTGTTATTTGATTGACTTGAGGTTTTTCTTTTTTTCTTTCCTCAAGAAATTTCTCCCTTAATTCAAAATTCTTTTCAGCTTCAGTTTTAGATTCTAAGTCTTCTACAACTTCTTTATAGCCAGTAAAGTAAATGACATTTCCTTCGGCTTCAGGTTCTTCTTCTGGTTGAACTTCATCTTGATCACAATCTTTATCAAGTATGATTTTGGTATGGTTCTGAGCTAACTTCATCAACTGGATTTCAAACTCTTTCAAATATCCCACAGCATCTTTTTTATACTTGAACTCATTAAACGTAAATCCTGTTATACCATCTTTATACACTTCTATCACTAAGTACACTTTAAACATATTTACTTTCCTTCAAAATTCAAAATGTATTAAATTTCATCAACCACCCAAGACAAAACATAACCACATCTATCACCAAGTTTTTCAGCCATATTTTTTGCTCTTTGCTTTGACTTATATCTTTTCGTATTACCATTAATGCGATCCCCTGTTACTGGTATAAGTATCCCTCCAAAAGTATATGTTTTTCCTTCCCAATATCCATATGAATTATTCATATCTTTTGGCTTTTCTTCACTTGAAAGATAAATTACATATTCGCTAGTTAAACTCTTTCCCTTTTGACCGGAATGATAAAGTTCTACAATCGTTCTCTTAAAATCATCGTTGTATTTCTTGTTCGTACTTTTTTGTTTCATCCGTATCATCTCCTCTACGTTCATTGTAAGAACTTAACTAAGATGTGTCCATGAAACTATATTAACTCCACTCCATTACAATCTCACTATGGCTACGCACCAATTGACACATTTGTTCTAAGTTTATTTCGGGCTTAGACTTTCTTTTAAACATATTGAACAAATTCAAAATAAGTATCCCTCCTAAATGCAGCTTCCACCATTTTATCCTGAATATTTCCTCTTCTTAAACAATAAAATAAGGGTTAGAAGTAAACTTTAAATAAATCATCTCATGAGGTGAGAATATGACGTTTAAAGCAACTGTGATTACACATTGTGGTGTATCTTTTCCAATCGTGCTGATACCAAAGAGTGAATTTAACAGTAAGTTTTCCTCAGATAAAGCAATGAGATATTATGCTCGATACTTTAATTCAAACGATGTTATATTAGCCACTCAAGATATCTTTGGAATGCTCCATTATAAAGGGAGAAGAGACATTGTAAATCTCTTGCGCTCTATACATCCCTCACAAATCTCTTGGAAAAGATACACCAAAGAAAATTTTCACTCTTATTGATATTTTTAAAGAGTCATGTCCGTCCCAAGCAGACTATAGCCAACTAAATCTTGATAAGGAGATTCCCCCATTTTATCCCCTTTTGGATTGGAGAAAATTCTATTTTGTTTATCGATCATCCGAACCTGTAGCAATAAGTGTTTTAAAAGAACTTCTGGGATTGTGTAGGTATCATCGTCACTTTTATATTCTTTAAGGAAAATTTTCATCAGTTCAAATGACTTATCTACGCTATTCCCATATGCTTCTTGTTTTAAGTCTGTAAGCTTCCCAATCTCTGTACCCATTTCCTCAAATTTTTTATTTTGCATCTAGTTCCCCACTTTCAAGTTTGTTTTTATATACTAATACTTTTTCTATGTATTTATGGTGTAGTCCATTTTGTCTTACATATTTTGCACTTTTCCCTACTCCATACCTGTAACCAATCAGCACTCTTTTGATAACGGTATCTTTTTTATATCCTTCGCTAAGATACTTTTCCTTTAAGTAATTTACATACCAACTTGCCATTTTAGCTGAATGATATGGGTTCTTTGCATTTGGTTTATCAAGTCCAACGCTTTCTCCTAGCCAATTAATTGTGTTTCTTGTGTTGATTTGAAACAGTCCTACACTAGATCCATCATATGAGACAACATCTGGTCTAAATGTTGATTCTGTATGTGCGATGGCAAGCATTAATTCATAGCTCAGATCATACTTTTCCGCTTGATTATATATGTATTTCTGTAAGTCATTTGACAATGGAATGTCGTATTGCTTATATGTATGTACTTTTTCAGTCGCTGCATATACCTCTTGGCTCTTAGCTTGTTTCTCGCTATTTGCAATTAATGCTTTATCAACTACACCTCCATATAATTGCAAAAGCAACGACATAGTTAAAAGCTGTGTTAGCATAGCGCCCCCTTCTATTGTGTCTTAGATATATTCGTTGCAAAAAATATGGTATGACTTATTGTTAAATCGAACTGTATGATTAAATATAAGTTTTGAATCGTAAAGATCGCTCACATCTATTCCGCTCTGAACTAGCTTAATTGGAACTGTATGAAACTCCTTTTGTTCATTGTCAATAAGTACATTTACAATTAACTCTCGATCGCTTGTTTCAAACGATAGAATTTGAGAGTACCTTGGAATTGTAATGACCGCTTCTAAACTTTCTTCTTTAATATTTTCCCATGTAAGCACATATGGTCTAACAATCATCATCTATAATTTAATTCCCCTTTTTTATTTTTAATTAGTTTAAAGTAGTCATTGATTTCTTTAGCTTTCCCTGTCATCCCAACTATGAAACGACTATTTTTACTGGTTATAATCTTCATACGTCTCTCTCCTTACTTTTAAAACTACAATTTCATTATGTACAGCTTTATTAATCAAAAAGCCCTTTTCAAAATCGTAATATCCAAGCCCATATGTATTTGCTGCAATAGCCAATATCTCTATCATGTTGTTTTTTGTCATAAATCTTTTATAACTGTTTCTGATATGGCTTAATGCATTACAAACTTCTCGAAATTATTCATCATCTTTAATCAAAACATCTGGTCTTTCTCCATTCTCTGAATACATTACTTCTAGTTGTATTTAAAAGTTCTATGGCTTCTTCGTTACTTACAATTGAATTTATTTTTCCTTCTTTCGTTACGATCTTTTTATTTTATATTTTTACTTTATTATTCATTCATAGATTAATCTACGAATGAATGTTTATCTGCCACACCCCTAAGCATCATTAATTCATCAGACAAGCCTGACTCAGAGGGAAGTTGACGGTCGATTATAAGATGCACATTTCTTAACTCAACTCTTTTATTTAATCCTTCTAAATTGCCGATAATCCGGTTTAAAATAGGTGTTTTGTTTTCACTCACACTATTATTAATAATATTTCGAATTTCAGAGTTGGCTTTAATAACTACTTTTACTTTCGCTCCTGAATCATTGTTGTTTGGTTTAACAATAACACGCTTGATATTGTCAATCGGATCACCGTTCTTATCATAAGCAAAAGCATTTACAATTCTAAACAACTAATCAGCCCATTCCTGTATTATAACGTAACTTAAGTATAACACTGTTACTTTGGAATGTTCGACTTTTCAAATATTTATTTTGTATGTGATAAAATCAATCTTTCATCATATCCCAATTTGTAATGTACTTATAAATCTTCTGATTGAATTTCACTTCTATATATGGTCTGCCATCTTGCGTCCATTTGTTGTTACTAAGCACTGTACCAGTAATCAGTGATATTCCTTTTTCATCCCTCTTTCTGAAAGTTAATATACTTCCACAAACGAAGCTCTCTTGAGGATAGCTTGGATGATAGTCCTTCAATAGAACACCTCCACACATTTTTTTAATCTTCAAGGTCTATAGCTACATGTGTATAAATGCATTCATGTGGAGGTTCAGGCATTGATCCAACCCCCGTACTTCTAGTAAGTTGTTTAAAATCGATTGTATATTTACCATTTTCTTGAAATAAGATCATCATGTAGTTACTTTTCTGAGAGGGTGTTTTTTCATGAGTGAACTTAAGTCAACGTTTATCGGCGCTATTTATTCCGCTCCTTCCCCGCTGCCTGGTCAATCGCATCGTTCTAGCTCAAATATTGGTACGGAAGTCCTTCCGCCAAACACAATTAATTTTCAATGGGTAATAAGTGGAGTTTCCAATCCTAATCAAATTAGTTTTGCTGTCAGTCAAGATGTTAGTGGTGGTAATGATCCTACTCATCTTACTGGAGTAGTTAGCGAAAAAATCACAGATGTTGTTTCTACTCGCTCTCTTTACATTGGGAATCCCAAGGGTGCACAAGCAAACTTTTTGGTTGAAATCTATGCACTTTCAAGATCATAAATAATGCTGTTCAATTAGGGTGTCCTTTGGGACACTTCTTTGTTATTTGCAAATGACTATTTTGCATTACCGTAGTGTTAAGCAACCCACTCCATAGCAACTTTGCATATGGCTTCTTGAGCAGTTTTTGCAAATACTTCAATCTTCGGACCAATCGGACTATCATCAAAGACAGCCAAATACTTCATATCTTCTGGTGGATTGCCAGCTTGAGGTATCAATGCAATAAATAGCTTATCCATCACTTGAAAGGCATCAGCTAGGTTTTCGAGTGGATTCCAACTCCATTCATAAACAAACACCCCATCAGGTCTCTGACACGTCCATCCAAGCCCATCGTTGGCTAAAAGCTCCCATCCCATTACCTTAGTTGCCAGTGTTACAATTATTTGTTGGTCGGTCATATTTGCCTCCCTAACTATTCCAGTTCTCTAGCACACTCTCTGCATAACTTCTCGCTGTTTACTAGCTCTGTATTTAGGCACATTTTACATATGTCCAGCGTTTCGAATTTTTGTTGTTCGGTCATTGTGTTACCTCCTTATTCAAGGCTATTTCCCTTGACAACTATTGTGGTAAATTACAGTTAAACAATTTAAGGATGTGATCTAATGAATAGTGGCTTTTTGAAGCAATGGTGCCTTGAGCATGATGTCGAAACCAGATCAATAAATGGATTTTGGAGATGTTTTCGGAACTTCCAAAGTGAAGATGCCATAGGATTAAAATCTTTATTTGGCGATAACTATAAACCAGAAAATTTAACTGTAGCACTGAAGGAAGTAGCATTGTACATAGATAAATGGGATGAGAATGCAACCTATGAGGCAATCTCATATGGATTTGATTATGTTGTCTCCTACATCCCAATCGTCTTTAATGATAAAAAATTTGGGTGGTATAAACTATTCTTTACGCTGGATGGAGAAAGTTTTGATGACTACCTTGTTTTTGACTAATTGCACAATGTGTTAACTTACTTTTTTCATCCAACTATCTAAGTTTTTTATCCCTCCTTCTTTTGTTACGCCCTATCAAAGGGTATTATACAAAAATCGTCTTATTATCTTGTGCCGTGTCGTTGATCTACTTAGCTAGTTTCAATGACACGGCACAGCATTTGAGCTTGTGTTAAATCACTTTCTGCTGGCTTTGGGGGATTTAAAATAACATTGATCGCTTTTTGGCACTCTTCCTCGGTATGGAATATCTTACTGTGCTTGCTTTCCACAGAATCATTTGCTCTATAGCTCGTTGGTTCAATGTAGAATGTACTTTCAAAGCATTTTTCCCATGCCCAAGTGTGTATCTTGATCTCTCGGATGATCCCTTGTGCTACACTGTACTCATAATTTGATTTCTCTCCGTACCCCTTACAATTAGGACAATTTATCTTGAAAGATTCAGGTACTTCAATAGCCTTAGCCCTTAGCTCTCCCTTCCCTGAACACATATCGCAAGGTATCGGTTTACATTCCCTTCTGACAAACCAGACTTTATCCCCAAGCTTAAATCCACCCATCAGTTCTCGTTTTGTCTGATCTGCACCCTGTTTAGTAAAGGTCTTTTCGGTTGTCTCCGTCCCCTTTTCTACTGTCACTCCTATGTATTGATATACCTAATAGTAAGAAATGCTTCTATTCGCCATTGAGATTATCCATCTGTATGTCATACTGACCTTGCTTGTACCCATCGCAATAAGCTTCATATCTATCTCTATACACTTCCAGCTTATCTATTGTCTCAAGTAACTTTGGGATATCTTCACGTGCTTGCATTCCATACCATTCATCTTCATCTTGTTCATTTACAAGAACAAGAACAGGTATTTGATTAAGTACTCCAAAGTAATTTACTACTTTAGCCATTCTTCTACTTTTCCCCTCATTTGAGAGCATCCCATCTATTAATAACTTCTTTTTACGTAGCCCTCTAAAAAGCTGACTCCAATAAGGAAATGGTAACTCTGCCCCAAAATCAGGAGCTTCACGCCATTTTACCAACTTGTTTTTAAATTTACTTCCTAAGACGACTGAGCTTTTGCCCCCACCAATTACAGTGTTTATATTGTCTACGTTAAACCTCATTGATCTTACTATATCTTCTGCTTTCATTTGAGGGAATTTTGGATGCTGCAATACTTTTTTAATAGGAAAGCCTTTTTTCTCAAATTCTCTTACAAGGGAATATTTTTTTACAGTGTCAAAATAATTTTTGATATCATCTGGATCAGACAAAACAATCTGCTTTTCTATTGTCTTCCATCCACCAATTCTCCTATAGCGAGAATGTCTTTCTTTCTCTTGTTGCATGAAAATATTTATTTTCGTTTCGGTTACATCCTGAGAAAAAGTTTTATAACACAGTTCTAGCATGTCATAAAGAAATTTCGTATCTTCGTTATAGAAATCATACTTAGATTTAATTAGCTCTGCATAATCAACATATAATATTGGTTTTGCAAATAATGCACCTACAAATAACGCTTCACTAGTTAAATCGTAAATATCTCGTTGCAGTTGATTAATCCTTAACACCCCCTAAATCAGCAAGTCATCCATAATGTCCATTATATTAAAGGTATCCTTCTCCTCTTTCTGTTGAACCCTTTTAATTCTTTCTCTATTTATGCGATCTTTTTTAATATCTTCCTCAATCTTTTTAGAGAACTTCATGTCTTCATTTTGTTTATTTTTAAACCTTTTGTAGTCCCCTAAATTGCTAATAATTACAGCTAAGTCATAATTCATTCTTGAGCTAATAGAGTTAAAACTCTTCTTGGTTGCATTCTTACTTAAGTACCTTTCCATATGTTTGTAAATATCTAACAAAATATCATAACCTACAGGAGAATGAATCTGCTCATGCTTTCCACTAACAATAGAACTAATTTTTATACAAAAATATGCTGGCAAATCGGTGTCATAATAGCCTTTAATTTATTTGTAAAAATCTCTCTTATTTTGTTGAATTTGATTTTTCTCCAGTTGAGAATCTTTTATGCTTTGAATAATTATTTCAATCTCATCATCTTTTTTCTTTTTCTTTAAACTAAGGTACTCTCTATAGCAATTTGTATGATAATACTTTCCTCTTTGATCCTGCAAAAAATCGTCTTTCTTAGAATCAATTGACTTAATAGATTTTTCTCCTCTTTTAACAGAAGGATCACAATAGTTACACTTAAAAAACACCTTCAAACACCTCTTGGTATAGAGAAGAAGGAGAGAATTATCTCCCCTAGCTACTCTGTTATGACTTTTAAAAATTGTTTCAATTTCTCAATGTCCTCAATCGACTTATAATCCATTGGTAAGTTTGCTTTTTGTACTTTTGGGCGAAGTGCCTTTTTCTTCTGGTCAGACAAACTCTTAATATGCTTATCAATTACATTGTAATAATCTTCAACAGTTTCTAAGGCTGTAATTTCTACTTCTTTTTCATTACTGTTTAGACCACTAATACCGCTGCTAATTAAATTTTCATCCTTACTAATACTAGACTCAATCGATTCTTTTACTACATTTGATTTTTTTCCTTTGTTATCATCAATTACTGATTGCCAATATAGCGGTGTTGGATTGTCTAGAATTTCATTCTGGACAAATACCTTTGTACGGTCTTTTCTGTCAATTTGAGCTTTAATTGTCCCGTCTTCATATTCATAATGATGAAGGACTGTATAAAATTCGTATTCCGCTCCATCCCAAGTGTCAGGTACTACTCCTACCTCTACTAATTGCATCTTTCCATCTACATTTTTTCGCATTTCTTTTTTTACTTTTTCTCTTGCTGTTACACATACATACTTGTCAGTCCCAGTAATCAAAGATCGTAATAAATTTTTCCCTTTCATTTTAATTTTGTCATAATCTTTAAACTCTAGTCCTGCTGTTGCCTCAGCTACAAATTGTTCAGTTGCACTTTTGACTTGAGTTATAGCTTTAAATTTTGCACGCTTTTCAGATACTCCAATTGCAGCAAACTTAACATTATCGCTAATAATGGTAATTCCATCTACCACAATTACATCTGCTCTAAAAGGATTCCCCTCTGCATCAAGAGCAACCTCTAATTCTCCGTCATCATTTTCAACAAACAAATCTTCATCATTCATCATTTTAGTAGCCCATTCTTCAACTTCAACATATGAAGTCGTATAAACCAAAAGTAGGTTATTAAGATCAATTCCTTGATCAGACATATCCCCTAAATAATTATCAATACTTCCAGTTTCACAATCAATATAACCTACACGCAAAGGGCGACCGTCTTCATTCTTCATTTTCATAAAATCAAGTGCAAATGAAGATTTCCAAGTTCCCTGTTTTCCATATAGAAAGAATTTAAGTCCCTTTTTAATAACACTACCTCGTTTTGCTTTCGCCAATTAATGCACCTCATCTATGTATTATTTGTTTTATGTATATTATCTTATAATTTATTTTTAATTGATTATCAAGGAATGTCTTCATCTTTAATGTCAATACTTCCTCCAGTCCCCCAGTCGGAAGATGATACGTCCTCCCCAAAGGTTTTCATAGCTCCAATCGCTTTTTCAATTATTTCTTCTGAATATGTATCTTTGTCAATTGATTTAGGATCTGCTCCATTTATAACAAGTTCACGAATATAATTATTGTTTGTTTTCTTAAAGCTGTCTTCTTGTCCCCATACGGCACTTGATGAGTCATTAACTTCTTCCGTATCAACTTTGTTGTAAATATTCCCCCAAATATCAATAGCATGATAAGGTTTTAGATGAGCTTTAAATTGATTTGCTAACGATTTATCTTGAATAATAAAATCTGCATCTTCTACAGTCTGATAAGTAACGATTTTCGCATTAACTTGATACCTTGGATCATTTTTGTCTTGTATTTTCTCAATTCCCATATAAATCATACGTTGCTTGAAATCATTTTTTTCCTCAAAGTCATCTGAATCAAAGTTGATAACATCCGTAGTTTTGTACATGTTTTTTATAATAAATTTTTTATTTCTACCCAATTCATCTTTTTGCATATACGATGAATATTCAATTTCACCATAAACAAAGACGCTCTCGCCATCTTCCAATCCTTTAAATAGCTTTGCTGTAGCATCAAACTCTGTAAGAGTCTCAACTATATTACTTCCTTTTTCATCCTTTTCAATTCCAACTGTAACTCCAAATAGCTTAAACCCTTCTGGTTGTTTCTCAAACCGTTTAGCCCAAGGTACTTCAATTGTTTCTCCTTTTTTACCTTCTTCTTCTGACTTCTTCCCAAAGTATGCTTTATCTTTTTCCATACCTTCTATGGAAACATATACTGTTGATTCTGGTGCTGTTGTTACCCCAATAGAAAGTACATTTCTATTTTGATTTGTTTTAGTAGTTCCTTTTTTTAAAGCATTCTTTCGCTTCATTCCTGTAGCGATTCCACGCAATTTAAATATTCCTCTTGTTTGTGGCAACCCTAAACCTTTCTTTTCTGCCATATGTGATATTACTCCTTTTATTTTTATTTTTTAATTTATATAATCGTTTGCTTGGAGGGCTTTTATTCAACTCTATCCCAATTAATCACCTCTTTCTAGAGATAATATTACCATATATCAAATACCATGTAAATACATATTTTTATTTTTTATATTATATTATTAGTCATTTGTCCACTAATAGTCCTAATGACTAATAATATTGTTTCAAAGTAGATGTGCCATATGGTTTTCAACAATATATTTACCTATATATAAAGCCAAGCAGCAGAAACCAACAAAGATAGCTAGGGACAAAAAAGTATTTATACGACCATTATCTACTTTTCTACTCAATATACTCCTTATTGAAATGATTATAAATCCTAATAAAAGTAAATAGAAAATACTAGTGCTGAGATAGTATTGAATTGTATAACCAAAAAATTTGGGATCGAAATATGCGAACAGGATGACTTTTCCTATTATGATATATATAAAAGTTAGTAAATATATCATCCCAATCTACTCCTTATTTAATCGGGTCTTACACCATATTTCAAACATGTAAGACCCGAATGTCTTATTGTTCTTTTCCAAGTATTGGTTTAATCCCCAATTCTGAATTAATGTTTTTTACATGAGACATGACTGTTACCTTACCATCGGTTGCAGAGATAATACCATAGATTGCTACATTTTTCTTTGCCCCAAACGTAAACACTGGGGAACCACTGTCTCCCACATCAGCAACATCTATAGAGAGCGTTTTTTGGTTCTTTAACCAAGTTAAGCCTCCAACAAATCCTGACCAATTTGTACTTTTGACCCAACCACACAGTTCTTTATCTGTATTTCCTAAAGATGTGCAAATCTCCATACCTTCCCAGTCAGCTATCTGTTGACCTACTATATTATAATCGTTTACTCTGTTGGTTGTATATATCCACGGGGTTGTCATAGATGATTTTACCTTAATAGAAAGTGCATCTGCTTTTGTGCCATAAGAAAATGCATTTTCATAAACTTTCCCAATTTTATTGTCGTTCTTATAACTTTGATTCACTGTTTGACCAATCTCGTCAGAACAATGTCCAGCCGATACTAAGTAATGGTTGCCAGAAGAGTCTTTAGCAGAATAACCATTTGTGCAAAAACCTTTCCCCTCAAAATTAATCATTACTCCAGCATTTACTGGTCTAACCTTTATTGAGGCTCTATCTACTAAAGGCTCAGGACTCTTTTGTGTCTCAAAACGTAATAACTCTTGAGGAATATTGTGATTTTCTGCTAACATACTAATTTGTGTCTCATTGCTTAATAACTTTGGTTTACCACTTTCTTCTGCAAGACCAATTTGAATTTTCTGATCCTTAATGCTGGTAGAAATTGATAAGACACCACTTTTTTCTTTGTCTATGTTCTCATAAAGAACTTCTACATACCTATTTATCTCACCTTCGGAATATTCCGATTCCTTGAATGTCAATTTAACACCTTTACCAAGCATATCTTTAATTTCTCTTCTTAATGTATCATTTGGTGTCTTCTTGAACAGTATCACTATCTCATCACTGTCTTGATATAATCCTGAGTAATTCTCTTTTTCGTGGACAGTCAAATATTCAATAACTTTAGGTACATTTTGTTGGATAGCAAGCTTTTCAGCAACTACCTCACTATCTAATACCTCTTTTGCTTGTATGTTTGATGTAAACGCACTACTAATAAGTAGCATTGAAGCCAATAAACTACACAAAACGCCTTTTTTCACTATTATTCCTCCTAATAATTTGTAATTTATAACCATTTATACCATCCAATCACACACATCTCAACTATTTTGTAAATTTATAGTAATTTAAAGTCAAGGAATCTATTATCATAGAATGAAATAGCATTATCATTTCTATCTACAATATATCCTGCCATTTGACTTGGAACTAAATCATCTCTTTTTGGATACCTGTATAAATAAATTTCCTAGTTAGGAGAGATACAGTGTGAAAAAGATTTATGGTCTAATTATTGCGTCTGCCTTAGTTATAGGAGTTGGTTCTGCTTTGGCATACAAAGAACTAAGCCCTACACCTTCACATAGCCAAGCTTTATCGAAAACATTCAAAAACACTGAAGAAATTGTTAAAGACTCAAAAGTAATTGTTAATGGATCAGTCCCTCAAAAGTATAAACAAGAGAAAGTAGGCAATCTTATCTTTTACGTTTATGAAGTGGAGGTCAATAAAGTATATAATAACCTCACATCTCAAAAGATTGACGAGGGCAACACGATCGAACTATATAGATTAATTGGATTTGACGCTGGGAGTTCCGTGGTAAATATTGTAGATGAGAAAAATCAAGAAATTGAGCAGGGAAACTATCTACTCTTCTTAAATGGTGAGTATGACGAGGAACTTAAAAAGAACGTTCTAATTCCAAACACTCCAAACCAATTGTTCAAGCTAAATGAAGCAAACAGCCTGAACGCTCAAGAAAATAACGAATACACAAATGTTTTCGAAACAGAAACACTTCCTTCTATAAGCGAGAAAGAGCTAATAACTACAATTGACCATTTGAAATAGATCATTGAGGTACTTCCATCTTTAGAAGTACCTCTGTTTTTTTATAACTTAACGTAATGAAATCAACTTTTCATTTGGTTAAGCACGTATTAATTCTGTAATCAATACCTTCGCTTAATAGTGTAAAACTTTCATGAAAATCATTATGAAGTCCAAATTCTATTGTGTACTGCATACTAATTCCGTTTAAACTCTGAAACCAATATCCGATTTCTTCACCCTCATAAAAAACTTTTACCCCCATACCCCAACTGTCCAAGTCAAACTTAAGATTGTGTTTATCAACAACCTCATTCAATTCTGGATGCTTTTTGACATAATACTCAGTCATGCACCTGACTCGCTTCCATATAAATTTTTTATCGTAACTAATTCTCCATTGTGACAAAGAAAAATTGTACTTAAATCACCTTTATCATCAATAACATACAACTCTTCTTCTTGTCCTCTTTTTAATTCATATACCTTTTCTAATGTCACACCAGATAAAGTTTCTTTACATTTCCAATTAGAATCAAAAGTAGCTTTCCAGTGTGTAGCCTCACTTAGACTATTTGTATAGTTCATGTACCTTTCTCTTTTTTGCATTTTATCTTGTTTTCCCTTTTACATGGAAATTCTCAAATCCTTTAAACTCTCTTATGTATTCTAAAACCTTTTCAACATATTCTTTATATTTACAATTGCTACGTCTAATTACCTTAGTCAAATACGAATATTCATCTCTTATATCCTTATAGTAACTTGCTTCCAAAAAATATCTATCTCCGTAGATATCTCTACCTAGAGTACGAACTACTAGTTTTGTTTGTCTAAAGTTCATCCTCGTTTTGTATAGACGCTTCACCATTAACACCTTCATCGTAAATACTACAATTACTTAGCTTCGTACCATCCTTTAATACGATGTCTACTAATTTCAATCGTCCATCCCCCTAATCAATTCCTTCTTTTATTACTTTTTATGTATATTTTTTTGAAATTAATTTATTTTATGCATAATCTAAAATTATCCAGTGTATTATTAAGCGTAATATACAAAAAAAGGAGAGTGTATCATGTTAGCTAAACAAAAAATTATTGCATTTATGTTATCAATTTTTTCCTTAGCATTACTGTCCCCATTCCTACTTGCATCTAAAGTAGATGCAGCTAATGTTTATAATTCTAAAATTCAGAAACAACGAGTAAATTGGGATGGAGGATCTGTGAATGTCAAAATTACTGGCAGTCAAATGCTCGTTAAAGTTCATCCTGACTCTTGGGAATATCGAGGGTTTTGGGAATGGACAGTGGATAGAAATATTGGCTACTTAACTAGAGAATATAAAGATGGAAAAACATATGTTTATTTAAATGTAGATAATTGGCAACGTTACTACTATCAAAGTGTAAATTGTGACTATATATTTTACTATTTCAAAGATTAGAACACACGGGCGACAAAAATAGTCGCCCCTCTTTATTTGGGACATGAAAACGTCAATGACATAGCTAAAAAGAAGATTATTGCTGTAAAAATTGCAACACTTTGCAAATAACTAAATGGAGGTATCCCAAATATCAAGCAAGCACCTTGTATACCTAATTCACCTCATGCAAAAATTAGAATTATGAAGAGAAACATTGCTGTTATATCTTTTGTTTCCTGATCCATTAGCACAACCCTTTTCAGTAAAATATACTTTTATTTGCTTGCATCCTTTAAGCCAACTTCGATTACCTTTTGTAAAAACATTTTTTTATCTTGTGTTAATTCTATGCTCGACTCTATTAGTTCAAATTGCCATGGATGTCTGTATGCCGTTTCAATTAACTCTCTAAAACTAAAAGCGCACTCCCTTATCCCTAAACCAGCATTAGGAAGGATATACTGATATTCATAACACTCATCAATGTAGTAGTACTGATTAGCAAGGGCATCATAAAGTGTATTAAATTCACCTCCTCTTTCATTTTCATACACGCATTTGGCGTTTATATAAATTTCTCCAATATCATCAACATGTCGCATAATACTCGCTTTTAATTCTTCAGCCTTTTTATACTCCTCTTCCTCACCTCTTTCTCTCAGCCAAGGCTTTTCAGGTATGACGACCACTTCAAAAATATTAGTTTTTTTCATTTTAATCATTTACTTTATCTCTTTATTATTTATTTTTACTTTATATAAACAGTCACATAATTAACCATATATTCCCTTCTGTTTTTTAATTTTTTATTTTTTAATAAACTTCAGGAGGACTCTTGTTCAACTCTATCCCACTCAATCACCTCTCTTATAAAACTAATAACACCACACAATATCATCTTTGTGAATACATATTTTTATTTTATAATTTACCCTATAAAAGAATCTTTTATGGGCGATTATTATCATTCTTCTTATTTCTTATTTCTTATTCCTTATTCCTTATTAGCATTATAATTTTCTGTGCTAGGAGCCGTCTTTATTCCGTTTTCAAATACTTCTCCAAATTCTTGGATACATTTTTGAGTTGTCCTCACTGAAAACGTATACTCATCATCAGTTAATAGATCAAAGACCAGATTAAATTTTTCAGATGAAGGGTCATATTCCCAAGAAAACTCAAGGTGTTTCTCAAAATGTGAGAAGTAACCATCATATTCTTCGAGAGGAAATTGTTTGAGCGCTTTTATAAAGAGATTGAGGACAAGATTTGTCCATCCAAACTCAAGTTCCTTTTCCAATCGATTATCAGTATATGTTCTAAGCACAAGCCTTGAACCTTCATCTTCTTCTTTCATATGATAGAGAATTGAAAATTCAATAAAATTTCCGTCATGCATTGTATCTTTTAAGACAATTTTCATATAACCGACCTTCTTGAAATATTTTGTATTCTACACTACACTGCTATTATTCGAAAAACCAATTAATTGGCGACCATCTTCCGTCCGCTGGCCTGTTTTTAATTGATTTCCCAGAGTCCTTATACACAGTAATAATTTTATTTTTCTTTGAATCCATGATTATAACAATTTTACTGTTTGGATCAACAATAACACGAGCCCCTGAAATATCTCTGTATGTTTGTAATTTAAATGCCCCAGATGACTTTCCAGACAGTATTTTATCAATCATTTTACTAGTAATACCATCAATAAATGCTTCATCCATAGCATGTCCAGATAATTTCGTTGGGATTTTTTCCTTTGTTGCCACTACTTTTTTCGCGGTATTATTCCTTTTAAAAACAAGATCAATTAACTTTATAAGACCACGAACATTCGCCTGCACTTTGTCAGGGCTCGATTTTTCATCTTCCTGCTCCTCCGAATCGGCAGCCAGAGCCTTATCCAACTTCAAGTCAAAATCATCTGGAGTAGTTGTTTCTTGAGTGAATGTTGTTTGTGAAAATAAACCCACACATAAAACTACTGCCAGACATGATAATAATAATTTTGACCACTTAAACATTACTTTCTCTCCTTTTTTGATAGATCATTTATGCATTTTCCGTATTTATCAGAAAATGCTTTATTTATAAAATATTACTTTGTTTAGTCATTATTGTCAATTCTTATAATAGTTAAATAAATATAGCTATTGGAGTAGTTTCATGGACACCTCTTAGTTAAGTTCTTACAACGAACGTAGAGGAGATGAGTACGGATGAAAAGTATGAACAAGAAATATAACGAAGATTTTAAGAGAACGATTGTAGAACTTAATCATTCTGGTCAAAAGGTAAAGAGTTTATCTAGCGAATATGGCGTTTCAGAAGTAACCATTTATAAATGGGTGAAAGAATTTACTTCTTTCGGAGAAGGAGAACAAGCCATAACACCTAAAGAAGTTGTTGCTATACAGAAAGAAATGCTCCGATTAAAGCAGGAAAATGAAATTCTAAAAAAGGCTATGTCCATATTCGCGAAAAAATAGACGTAGCTGAGTTAAACCAATTCATTGAGACGAATAAAGAAAAGCATCCTATCCAGATTATGTGTGAGGTACTAAATATACCAAGGAGCACTTACTACTCCTATAAGAAAGAAGCTTCCCCTCGTGAAAATGAAAACCAGCAGATTACGAAAAGAATCATGCAAATTCACCTGGAAAGTAAGGGACGTTATGGTGCTCCAAAAATTCACTTTCTGCTAAGAAGTAAAGGTGTTTCTATTAGTTTGAAAAGAACTCAGCGACTTATGAAAAAGGCAGACATTCGATCAATTACAAGGAAGAAATTCCGCCCGCAATCTAGTAAAGATAGAGTAATAGAAAGACCTAATATACTAGATCAAGACTTTACAACAACATCTATTAACGAGAAATGGGTAGCAGATATTACCTATATCCATACTCTTCGAGATGGATGGTGCTATTTGGCATCCGTTCATGATCTACATTCAAAGAAAATTGTTGGATACTCTTTTTCTCAGAATATGACAGTAGGGTTAGTTTTACATGCGTTAGAAAATGCATACGTCACTCAAAAACCCGCAAAGGGTTTAGTGCTTCATACCGATTTAGGTACACAGTACACAAGTCAAGATTTCGCACAGCGTGTTGAGGAATACCACATCATTCACTTATGTAGCAAAAAGGGGTGCCCCTATGATAATGCCTGCACGGAGTTATTTCATGCCATACTGAAAAAAGAAGAAGTAAACCATGTGACGTACATAGATTATAAGTCAGCAAAGCTTGCGCTTTTTACATATCTAGAAGGCTGGTACAATCGCAAACGGATACATGGAGGTTTAGGCTACAAAACACCACAAGCAGTAGAAGATTTGCTGAGAAACGTATCCTAGCACTTAACTTTTTTGTGTCCAAGATATTGACTCAGATCCACACATTTATAGATATTCTGATCTAAATTATCAATTTTGGAATGTACATGACCATGAACATTTCCGGTTAAATCAGTACTTTTGATTGCAACTCTTAACGGGGTTTCAGATTGCGGATAGTGACTAAGTAACATTTTGTTAATGAAATAATAGTTGTAAACGTCAAACCCTAGTTTCTTAAATTTTGTATTAGTATATCTTTTATCATGATTACCACGGATTAAAATCTTTCTACCGTTAAGTTGGTTGGCGATTTCCTCCATTCTTTTAGCATTACAAAAAAACACGTCTCCAAGATGAAAAATCAAATCATTTGGTTTAACTACACTGTTCCAGTTATCAATAAGAATACTTGTCATCTCAATCTTGTTTTTAAATGGTCGCTGCTCATACTCAATAATGCTTGAGTGATCAAAATGTGTATCACTCGTGAGCCAAATATCCAAGTACAAAAAGCACCTCCTTTATAGTCGATGAAATTCATGTTTTATCTTATAACTAATGCACACCTCATATCCCTTCTTTAAAAATTAATGCATGTCACTCTTATACTCATTAACGAACTGATAATGTTTCATAACATCCACAAGCATCTGTTCCTTTTGTTCACTCGATAGATTATTATAATCCTCCTCGCTCTCAATTACATCGACTTCACGCCATTCCCCATTCGCTTCTTCAGGAGTCAAATATTCAAATGGAACTAAAATACCTTCTGCTAATAAACCCTCACTTGACATTTCATACACTGTAAAAGAAACAAGACTTTCTACTGCTTTCTTATTTTTCATTAATTCGATTGCCTGATAATAATTCAAGTTTTCCCCTCCTTGTTTAAATCATCAAACCAATCCTTAAACAATTCCTCAAAGCTCATTTTGATATCCCCAATAAAAATACCCGGTTCTTTATTATCAAATGTAACTTCTATTCCAAGTTGCTCACCTAATGCAATTGCACGTTGTTTTTCAGCATTAGTCATAATATTCCCTCCAACTCTTGTCATCAGCAGGATCAGCTTTGTATTCTGTGCTTAATACCAACAAAGCTCGGTAAAGAACATTAATCTTACCTCTAACAGTGTCCTTGCTCTCATCAAATTCATATATGAAATCAAAAATTGTTTGCTTTGGATCGTAACAGTCATCTTGTCCATGTAACAAATCATATGCAGCTTCTATATACTCAAAGGCACTTTCAAGTTCTTGTTTTACATTTTCGGGTAGCATTTACTCACCTCTCTTTCATCCAATGAAAGCCAGATTTTATTGCTAAACATAATTTTAATGAGATAATTAATTTTTAATTAATAAGATATTTTTTCTTATGCAAGACTCTTTGAGGTCATTTTTTAATCTCCTTTTTATAGATCACTTCTTACAATCAACTTCATTATTTATAAGATTATTTATTTTCATTTTATATCTTTCTTCCAAATTTGTAAACACCTTTTGGTAATTTTTTATTCTTCATTCTAACAAATAAACCCTCAGTCAAAATTCTGAGGGTTTTACTCTTATTCTCCGTACAATTTTTTAATAACATCCAAGTTAACGTACTCTCTAATCCTATGATGGATTTGAGCATAATTATTAGCTGAAGGCGTTTTTTGTATATTGAACCTTTCACAAATCTCATTTAATTGCTCTTCTTCTAATTTACCGTCTCTTTTATATAGTTGATACCCCATATAAATCATACCCGATCTTGTTATTTTTAGAGCGGTGAAATTATGAATTCCAAAATGCTGTCCTATTACGTTTAAACGTCTTGAAATAACATGTTTTTTCACCGCATCAACATGGACAACTCTAGTATTAGCTGGCTTCAATATATAGCCCGTTTCTAACAATTCAATACTTTCTTTTTGATTTCGTGATGTTTCTGGAACCCCCTGTCCGTTGTTCTTAAGATATTCTGTTTCTAAATAGGCTGCTTTTATTAATTCGATTAATTTATCAGAAACAATCAATTCTCTTTTACTGCCATCTAAGTCAGTTAACAAGGTAATATTTCGCTCGAAATCTACCTCGTAGTATTTTAAATTTCTTATCTCACAATTTTCTTTCCCTGCCATACCTTCGAATAAAGCTAACGGTATAACAGCATCCTGTTTATTTGCTGCATAATCAACAATTTCTTCAATTGTTTTCTTAGAATAATATTGTTGTACACTTTCATCTATGAACTGCCTAGCATATCCTTCTACATGTTTTAACATAACTACTGGGTTAATATTATTTTCTCTGTATCCATTCTCTATAAACCAATTTATATAGGTTTTAACAATACTTATGTTGACATTGCTAGCTATTATGCTAACAGGGTTAAAGTGAGTGAATAAATCATCTAAATCACTTGTATTAAAATTTCCTAATTCTTTCCCCTTCTCTTCTTCAACATCTTTACTTGCTTTCAAAATTCCAGCATACAACTCATATGTTCTAATATTATCTGAGTACTTGTCTAAAAAAGCTTTTTTATACTCTTCATTGAAAAAACCATCCTCATACTTTAAATTAGACATTTTTTATCTCCTCTTCAATGTTTAATTTTTTAAACAAGTTAAGTATCTTTCTCTTAGATTTTGGAGTTATATTTTTATTTTGGTCTAGAATACCTGCATCTTGCCAAAGTGGATTGCTACGTGAAAAATCAAATTTACTCAAAACTTTTGTTATATCACTTAATGGTAAATCTAAATCATTTAATTTTTTGGCTAGCATCACATAAACATTAAACATTTGGTTTTGATTTACAACAGTTTCTTTCTTAGAATTATCTACTTCGACAATGAATTCATTAGGGTATTTCATTGCAATAGAATCAAACGTCTCTTTTAATATATCTACGACATTTTTAGCCTCAATAATATTTGTTGGATGAAAATTTTCATCTATAGCTGAGTCTAGAACATTGAAAGTTACTAATTGATCAAATGAAAGCGAGTCACTTGAAGATATTTTGTCTCCTATTACACTTTCCTCTCTAAGCTGCTTAACAACATAAGAAGAAAAACTTTGACGCATCTCTGCTAATCTTGAGGCGCTCTGACTGGTAAAAGTATTTATTTGAGAAAATAAGATTTGAGCCTTCTTTGTACTATAATTAACAATTCTTAAACCAAATGTCATCTTAATATCAGGGTTTACTTTAAGAGCATTAACTAAAGCTGTTAACCTATGAAACCCATCCAAACAATCTAATTTGGTTCCCTCAGTTACAGTTAAGGTCTTATCTTTCTGATTAAAGAGCAACTCTTGTCCAGAATCAGATGAGTTTAATCTTGCATTTAATGTTATATTCGTTCTAACTAATTTCCCTGCTAAAATCAATTTAGTTATTTCCTTCACTGCTTCTTCATTAAGTTTTGGAACTTTAATAATACCTGTAGGGGAACTGCTTGTTCTAATTATTTTTGCCTCTCTTTGCGTATCAAAATTGTACTGTATGATATTCCCTTCCACTAATTCATAAATTTGCTTCTCGGTAATAAAGGTATCGTAATCATCAAGTTCGAATTGTTTCGCTTCTGTAAACGTATAAGGTAGCAAACTTTCATTCTCAATACTTTCAGAAACGATCTCCATTAATTTTACTTCATTAATCTCATTTGAAGTAAAGTAATTTTGTGCTTCTACTTTTATTTTTAATTCACTATCTTCCTTGATAAAAGCTTTTATATAGATAAGAAATAAACACAGTATGCTATTTTCTACTTGATTCAAAGGAGTCTTACCATTTATGATGCGCTGAGAGTCAGCTAAACCTATGCCATGTAACGATAGAAGTTTTTTAAAAGAGTATACATTTTTTTTGCTAGTCTTAATTTCTGCTATGGCTTGAGCCAATACCTCTTCAACCATTTCTCTAGTCACACCAATTTGCACTCGATCATCCTCTTTCGGAAATAATATATAAATTTAATTATAATCGTTTTTATTTTCTATTATACAGTTTAGCAATGTATAATGACAACAAAAAAGACTCCTTATTATAGGAGTCAATTAATCCAGTTAATATCTGATTCTAACACTTTAAAAACATAGGATTCTTTTCCAAATTCTAATTCAATGAATTCACAGTCTAGATTTAAATATGAAAGCATCATCTCAGCACAGAAGGCTGGCTTTACGCCCTCAAGCTCTTCTTCTTTTCCTAACTTTATGCGAACATTCATATGTATCTCGAAATGTGTTATTTCATCAAACACTTCCTTTCCCACTACAGTAGCCTTAGTCACATCTAACCTAATATCTGTTCCGCTTGTGGTTCCTACTGTGATATATTGATTTGTTATTGAGCCACAGAAGTCAAAGCTAGAATTATCAATTTCAAAAGAGAAAATTCCATTTGCATATATTATTTTATTTATATGATTTTCTAGAAAAATCAACATCGAATACCTTCTCCCCTTGATATTAGTCTGGAATCTCCTAATTACATACAGCAGTTAGTTAATTTTTAATTTATATACTGTTTTAACGGATATTTCTATTTTTTTATTACTATTTACATTTAAACACATATCCAAAAGAATTAAAATATATACAAAATGGAATTGTTACGACATAATTCGACAATTTCTTAAATAAAAAAACCTCTCAGAAGTTATTGAGAGGTTTTAAGGTAATTATGTACTTACTTCTATGGTCGTTCTCCTGCGTCCATTCGTGCTACTGGGCGTTCTCCTGCATCTGCACTTACTACTGATGCCAATGAAACAAGGCATAATACTGTAAGCATTGAAAGTAATAGTTTTTTCATTAATGATCACCTCCTTTCATTGTTATTATATAATTTATATAATAATTTCTTATGATTCTCATTTGCATGTTCAATATTTTTACTCAATAAAGCGACTAACTCACCAAACTCAAGAGTTACATTTAGATTAATTGCAATTTCTGCCGCTTCCAGTAATCTACTTATTCCTTTTTCGAATACTTTATTTTGTATATGTATTAACCCCTCTGCCCTTTTAAACTTCATAATCTTAAAAGCTAGATGAGTTTTATCATTCTTATCTAAGTTTAAACGTTGATTACATTTTTCAATTAATTTTAATGCAGGATCTATTTGAGTTGTTTCCGAATATTTTTCAAGAACTATTGCAAGTGTAGATTCTCTAGTTGGAGAAGGGTTTTCCAGTGCAATTTCAATAAGATCATCAGCCTTGGTCATATCTCCAAGATGTATGTGTGTGATTAAATGATTTATCATTGCTTGCTCTTTAAAGCCATCAATGTTTTTATATTCATTAATAACCTTTAAAGCTTCATTAAATCTTTGTAGCCCATTTAGAGCAAACCCTTTAGAGACTAATGCAAAACCAAACTTATCTTCGTTCTTCTCTTTTGCTAACTCCTCTAAAGTAACTGCTGCTTCATATAACTTGTCCCACTTAAAATACATCTTGTAGTAAGCGCAAACTCGCTCATATGCAACTAATTGTTCATCCTCTGGCATAAAGCGAATAAAGTTTTTCATTAGTATAAATCGTTCATGTACTTGTTGTGGATCGAATCTAAGTAAATAAAAAATTCTTAGATAGCAAACCGCTAACTGCGGAGAAAAACTCTTCTCTTTTTCTGAAATGAGCTGATATAAATACAATGCATGGGCATATTCTGGTTGGCTGTAGCTTACAGTGCTTGGATCATAGGGGTACTTTTCTTCTGCATGAAAAAAAATTTCTTCTGCTAGATCAAAGATGACTTTTGTATTTTTTTCATTTATAACTTCTTCAATCAATTCTGACACAATATCATACAATGACAGGTCTAAGCATCTTTTAATAAAATCTTTTGTTTTTCCTTCGATAAAAGTGCCGCTTTCGCTCTTCTTTGTTTTTCTTTTTAACTCACCTAAAAACAAAGGATAAAAATGCCCTTCTGGAAGTTGTAGGATAGATGCAATGGAATCAATCATTTCTACGTTGAATTTTCTATCCACTGAATCACTGGGTCTTAGAATCCTCGTTAGATTGGTTACATTATCTATTCCGAGTAGTTCAGCTAATTTATTCATTTTTAAGCCTTGAGATTTTCGTTTAATGTTAATCTCATGTCTAAGGTACACTTGCAATTCCTGATAATCTGAATAAATCATAAAATCACCTCCACAACCAGTTAATTCCCACATCTTTATTATATCATAAACAATCATACGATTTCAATTTTATTTTTTAATTAATATAATGTTGTTTTTTTCTTATAGTATTAATTGCTCATATGTATCAAACGACTACCCCTGTTAGCTAGTGTAGTCGCAATAATCTCCTGCTCGAGTCCTTATTAATTTGTTTCTCTTCTACCTGCTCTTCTTCTTGTTTCATATTATCAAAGAAATGACTATAAGCCTTACCTATTTTTTCAAATTCTTTTACTGTTTCCAGTATATCTTTATCAATACCAAATATGTTAAACACATTTTGCACGATAACCAATTTTGAAAGGCTGTCAGTTTCTTGTAACTCTAATTCAGCCTCTTTGCCCTTATCATCTTTAATGGAAATTTTAACTATTAATGACATTTTATAATCACCTCACTTTGATGATTATAAGTAAAATAAGGGGACAAGGCAATAAAAGAAATACTCCACTACTATGTAAAACAACAGCCATAAAATAATGTTTGATTTTTCCATAATCTAAGGTATATTTTAAATAGTAATTATATTCCATTTAAACCAAAAAAAGGAGCGTCTTGAATGGTCAATAAATTAAAAGTATCAACACTTAGTATTATTGCTTCATCATTATTGCTATCTAGTCCTGTATTTGCTGGTACTTCTGACGAAACAAATATAGACACCAACTCTGGTTTAACGACTACTGCCATTGCAGAATCTAATATTAAGAAAGAGCAATCTATTCAGCCTCAGCAGGCAAAAGAATTGTGGAGCGCTAGTTTTTTTGTTGAAGATTATTATTTAATTCCCTATGATATTACAGATCAAAGCAAAATTGAAGTTAGAACAGATACTACAATTTACACTAATGATACAAATAGAATTTATGATGTACTATTAATGGAGTATGATAGTTTGGGATTTAGAGGAGGGGGCTTTGTTGAGGTCAAAAGAGAAACAAATCCCGTTCATGGAGGAGCAGGTTGGTATTTCAAATTAGACAAGGATTCAAGATATAGATTGAAAATTATAGGAAATGTCAAAGGTAATGTAACAGTATATCCCGGTTGATTTCACGACTTCGATATACTAATCAAATTTTCTATTATTTTAAACGAGCCTAAAAGCAATTATTTAGGCTCGTTTTCTTTAGTAAAGTGCAAACTTACCTAATTAAGTTATTTTTACAGTTTAAAGTTCGAATAAAAACAGTATTTTATCAATTCTTTCTAAGTATGTATCTCGTAACAAAATGTATCACTTCAATTTTTTCTATCTCTTTCAATTCTGCACAGTATTCACAAATATGTTCTGGCACTGCCTCATAGTATTCAGAAACTTCTTTTAGTCCGCTGATCCTTCTATATAATACTCTAACAGGAAGTGCATATAACATTCTTCTCCTTATCACTATTAGTTATCACGCTACCATATTTTACTTTTTAAATGTTCATTCTCAATAACGATTATCGTTTCCTTTTTCAAATGAATCACTTTCTAAGAATTTAATAAATCCATCGGGATCATTCCCTATATCACAATTATCTATATACATATCAATAACCGAATCATTATAGATTTTTTTCTTTTCTAGCCAATCACGTACAATTCGATCGGTTTGCATTGCTACTTCGTTCGCTTTAGCGTTTTTGATAATAGCTTCTCTTATGTACTTCGGAACCTTCATCTTATTTCCCCTGTCTTAAAGTAACATTTTTATTTAAACTCCAGTCTACCAAAAATTGAATATGAACGTTCATGAAGACATTAATTCCTTAATTGCTTTCTTATACCGCTTAATTCTACTGTAATCTTGGTCAGTTGGATTAGATATACGTGTCAAATCGCAGTTATCTTCTATATCTCCCATTTTTACTTCCTTTGCAATCGGGTTACGTTTTGCACGCTTAATAAAGTCCATATAAGTTTCACCGTCTTGTCTTGTTAAAGCAAATACAGCATCAATCATTTCTTCTTCAGTGCTCATTTTTAGCATCACTCTTAACGGATGCAGTATGTACGGATTACCACCTTTATCAACTTGACCAGCATGTGCTTTAGTGGCTATAACAATTGCTTTTTCTAGTGTTCCTATCTGAAATTCATCTCCTTAAAAATTTCTAATCACACCTTTAAAATTTTCTTTTTTAACTATCTTATCTTCTCTAATTAAAATTTTACATTCAATACATTCATAATTTCTAGATTTTGCTTTTTTAAGTACTTTGTAAAATTTAGTTTTCGGTATATACATTAATTTTTGAACAAATGTTGCCTTTCTAATTTCAATTTTAAAACCATACTTATTTGCAATTTTTATTAATGATTCACTGTCGATATGATCAGAAACAAAATATACATTCATTTTAAGTTCTCTTGCTCTATTTATTACTAATAATGCAGATCGAATATTTCCTGAACTACCTAAATGTAATTCTACGTTCTTGGAAAGTGGATTATAAAAGCTGTTCTTATCAGGCATTTTCCAATTTCTTTTACTAATAAATAGTATAGTTACATTAAATACCAGAAAAAAGCACAACACAGATGCTCCAATGCTAAAGACTATTGTAAAGATTGTTTCGAAACTATCAATTGAAAATCTACTAATAAACAAAGTAATTAATAGAGCCAACCAAACATATACAAAATAAAGTGTAAGTATTGCCCAATCAGTTAACTGTTTCATCGTACCACCCTTAATCATTTATCTTATGAGATTTGCTTGCTATTAAATCTCGTTATATTTCTGTCTAATTAAATCAATCATTAAATTATATTCAGTGGAAACGCTGTGATCTTCCTCCGGTGTTTTCTCCTCTTAAAATCCCCATTTTATTAATCCAAAATAGCATAACTCAATTTATCAATTATCTTTTCCAGTTCTTTCAATTTCGTTCGCATTTCATCTCCGTATAGTAGCAATCTTTTCTTTATTCCCTCATGACCTTTAACATTCCTTGAAACAAAAAAATATCCATCATATTCAATGAAAATTGCATCGGGATGATGATACTTAATATAACTATAAATTCTTTTAGCCACATTGATGTCTGAATAACATCTAAAATCTTCCCGAGCAAACAAATCAATTTCATTCTCAATACCGCTAGTGTCAAAGTCGATTTTATATTCTCTTCTAACTCGTTCACTTATTAGCTGTTCTTCAGTGTTTAATGATTTAGATAAGGATGAGGAGTACCGCTCAGACAGAATGTTCATTATTTGATTGAAAAGAGGGGAAAACCTTTCGCAGATGACAGGAACACCTTTTTGGAATACGTTTAGATATATTCTAGTAAAGTCGTGAGCAACATCAAAGAAATATTTCTTACCTTTAAATTGAAAAACATGTTTATTTATTATCAAAGTTCTCTGCAATAACCTCCCCTCCCTTCTTCAATATGTTGATTCTACTGTCTTTCTATATATCTTGATAGAACCCATCCCTTTTTTCTTTCGTTATTGTATTTAAAATCAACATAAGACCAATCTTTTCTTTTTCTCATGAAAATAACTTCTTGCTCCTTTTCAAGATAAGCAATCGTCTTTGAACGATGCCATGGATTTTCTTTTACTTCTAGCTTGTCTTTTTTTGAATATCTAAAAGACTTTTGCCATAGTAAAGTAATAAACATAGCAGAATCTATTGATGGAACTGGTACACTAAAGCTGCCAGAAATAGAACTGCTAATTATTAAGAGTATAAAAAAATTAACAACATGAATTGCAAGCCATAATAAAACTTGATTTACCCATTCTGGTCTTTCAGTAGGACTTTGCAATTTTTGGTCTAATGCATCTAACTTCTCTTCTGCAGATAAATTAGACTCAAAGAATCCTGAATCTTGCAATTCAGCATCTAAAGCTGAGTGTAATAGCTCCTTTTCAGGGAGGCTAGTTTCATCAAAATCATAAAAATTAAGATATGATCTAAAATGATGAACATATGTTTCTAAAGATGATAAACTAAAAGCAGATATTTTCGCTGTTTCCAAAATAGTATTATTTATCCTGCTATTTTCTACTAAATAATCCAAGTTGTTTTTTATACTATTGTAAATATCAAAATTATATCTCAATGAAGTTGCTCTACTTATCTCACTACTTGACTTAAATGCTTCTAAAGCAACTTTTGTGATATTGAAAACCTTATTTAAATCAGGTAATTTTCGCAATTCTACATTTGGAATTTTAATTTGCTCTTGCATTGCTTTGGTAGCCAATGACCCATAATATAATGTATCATTAATATTTTTACCGAGAGACAGCACTCTTGAAAAATCATTAAATGTCTTTTCATGTTGACTTATATGCTTTAATAGGTGCATTTCAGGATAAACAACATTTAGATAACGAATACTTGAATAGGGACTAGATACTTGCTGTGCAAGTTTTGTAATAGTATCCAGCCCTTTCAATCTCTGAACCCCTAGATTTTTTTGATTATGTAAATCATTTTCTTCCTTTTTATAGCTTTCCAATGCTAGTTTAAACCGTATGAAAAAATCATCTTGATCATTTATTTCTTCAAAATGACCTTTAAACTTTGTATTTCCATTAACATACAGATGCCCTAGTTCTATTAAATTTTTATCTTGTAGTAAACTTAATCTTTGAAATATGTCTTCATCTTCGTTTGGACTTATCACTTTGTCCGCTATGAATTTCAAGAAAAACTCTCTATCTGTTGTGTACTTTTGATGTTTGTCAAAAAATATATCGGCTGCTGATATGTAATTTCTAAATCTAAACTCGTCTCCTCCTTCTTGGATAATAAATGCTTTTTGCTCTATAGACTTTATGAAATCTTCTGTAGTATTCTTTGCCATATTTATTCCTCCAAATCCATATTAGTTAAAATACCAATTTCATTGTTTATCCGCAAAATGATAATTTCTGTGATGTAAATGCCTTATCATTTCTATCATTTGAGTTTGAGAATAACCATATCGCAAAAGGACATTCTTCTTAACTTTAATAATATCCATTGAATACTTAATGTTATCTAAATACGCATCATTTGCAAATCTCTTTCCAACTTCATTAACCTCTTTCCTTATTGTGTGAGTGTGTTCTTCTACTAAGTATAATGCATCCACTATTTCCATTGCTGCTTTCAAACTAATATCCTTTATTTCTTGGAAGTTGTTAATGAAATAGTAGTGTTTGGTATATTTATAGCCAGTTTCATTAAAAAAATCATCTCCATGTTCAAACCAATCTTCTGAAACCAGATGTTCATCTATGCAATGTTTTAAATCAAGCTCTTCTTCTAAATAAAGATATTTAGCAACTTCCATTACACCATTAAAAACTATTTTAGGTAGAGGTTCTTTTTCAAGAACTTTCTCTTTATCGTTGGAATAAGTTATAACTTGCATTAGCTCTAACATAAACTTTACTCCTCCTTTTGTTGAAGAAAATATCTCTCATTTGCTTCATTGCCCATTAACTTCATGGATAGTACCAATTGCTTCAATTTCTTTCTCAGTTGCTTCTTGATTATCTTCTATAGCTATCCACCCCGTACCAAAACTCTCATTCTTCCCTAGTTTCTCAGCTAGTTCAAACACATCTAATCCAATTTCCTCTTCGATTTTTTCTTTAGCCAATTTAATAATTATGTTTTCATCAATATTTACACTAGATGTAAGTACAGTTGTATGTAATGTTGTATAAGGCTTAAGCATAAAGAATACTGTCCAACTATTAGCTTTCATAGCATCTTTCTTTCTAGAATGAAATTACCTTTTTATTTGTACTCTTAAATGATTTGGTTGTACATATTTAACAAATATAACAACAATAGAGAGATAAAGTATCAAAGTAAAAATACTTCCTTCGATACCATACACTCCTCCGTTTATCAAAGAATATTGAGATATATCCGTTTTTAAAACGATAGTTTTATCTCGCCATATTCCCATAATTCCAGAGATGTAATTCCATGAGAAATGGAAACCAAATGAAAGCCAAATTGCTCCTGATTTTTCTCTCATGTATGAATACATCAGTCCAGCTAAAAACAAGGTAATTATGACAAAAACATTGATACCCGATCTAAACAGATGAAATATTGCAAATAACCCAGAACTAACTATTGCTGATGCTATTGCACCAAATTTGTATTTCAAAAAACCATAAATACATCCTCTGGCTACAATTTCTTCTCCTAAAGCTGAAATAATACAGTAAACCGTCCATACAAATAATGCTTTTGCATCAAAAGAAAACCCATTTATTTTATGCCCTTCAAAAAATAAAACAATGAAAAATACACAAATAATAGACAGGAATCCTCCCGTAAATCCGTTAGCAACAGCAAATTAAGTTGCTACTATTTAAGCCTAGCGACCATTTTTTTCTGTCAAATAAAAAGTACGTTAGTAAAGACGTAATTATTAAGCAAGTATAGAAACCGTATTCCTCTATATCTTGTAAAAACCACCCAACTATTAGGAATGCAATAGTGAATACTCCCACTCTCTTAATTGTTTCCGATAAAAATTTTATCATTTCTTTCCCCCGATCAAACTCTCCTTTCATCTTATTTATAAATCTCTAATTGTTTCCCATATCTTTTTTATAGGATTTTTCTTTTCTTGGTTCGCTGCTAATATCTCGAAAATCCATGGCTCACTTTCAACACTAAATGAAACGTCATCAGTCGTATTGCACTCTAACAATTGGTCAATTGACATCCCATATAGTCTTGAAAGTAATATCAATGTTTCAAAATTTGGCTCTCGTTTTTCCAATTCCTATCCACTTATGGTGGCACTTGCAACATTAATTCTAGCGGCAATAAGCTTTTTCCTTTTTCGCAGGATAGGGATCTTAATAATTCCCAATTGTTTGAATTGTTGACATTTTCTTATTTATAACTTATATTGTTAGTATATTCTAATAAAGAGAGGTATTAACACATGCTAAAAAAAGGTTATTTAATTCTTGCTGTTGTAATTGCTTTACTTTCAATTTCTTCGAGCTCATTTGCAGCTGATGTAGACAAAAAATTTGAAACTATAGTAAAAGAGTATAAAAATTTAAAAACCGAGAGACAGATTCCATCTGAGATTCCTTACGATAATGGAAAAGGTTATGCTGGAAATTTAAAAGCTAAACCTGGACCAGTCTGCACCAACTATGGTACCCAAACTTCCCCTTCAATTACATGCTTTGTTACCTATGAAGGCTGGATTTACTATTCTTACTGATACTGTGTTAAGTGAATCTCCGATTACATAGAAGTCTATTTGTTACGATGCCCCTCTCATTGAGAGGGGATTTTTAATTCCTTCGAAAGTTGTAGAAATGGGAAGGTAATTCTGGATCTTTTTCAGTTAATAGGAAATATATGGTCGCTCCTACTTCATCCATACATTTTGAAATTTGCCGCTGTACTGCCTCAGTGTCGTGTGTTGCAGTACGTGTATAAATTGCTATCATATATCATCTTCCTTTCAATTCTTCATAAACTTATTTAGGATATTATTATAGATTTCACCCAGCCTATTTGCGTTATAATCATTAAATTCTTCAAAATCATGAGCCACTTTGTTTTGTATTATAAACTGTGAGTGCCAATCTCTATTCTTGGTGACTATAACTTCTTCATGTACTTCTTCGAATTGATCAGCAGTCAAATCATAATTATTTCCTCATACTCCACCCAAGCATGACTATATCCATTTCTCATGCCCCATACATAAAAAGTCTCGATACCCTTTGAAGATAAAAATTTTGAAAAGAGTTTACTTGTATCTCCACAGCAGCCTCTAGGAAATTTATCGAAATATGATGATTTGGGAAATTCACTCATTGGCATTGACTGAATGGCTTTTCTAAAAATAACAGCATATTCTCTAATCTGGCTATCATTATTCAATTTCTCTCCCTTTTAATAAAAACCATCTTTTATTTAATATACGTATTGTTAACCCATTTAATCTTTCCAACCGCCTAATAGCTCAACTTCAAAACCATGTTTTTTATAAAAGTGAATTAATCTACTTCCATAGTTCAACAACGTTTTGGTCTTCAATTCACCATTCTGTTCATTTCTGCAAGGGTTTCCTGTCCCATTAAATTTATCACATTTGTTCGAATGACAGGGTTGTTTTCAAAAGCTATCCACTCAATAATTTCAACCGAATTTGACGCCGAAATTAGGCATTCACCTTGCCTAGGGCGAATATCTTAATGGGGAAGTACATTTTTTAAAATTGAGGTGATACACTTGGGATACTTCGTTACTGTGGAACCGGGCGTAAAAGTATTTATAGAGGACATCAATCCGAAGGGAAATAAAACGATACTTTTTATTCATGGATGGCCGCTAAATCATAACCAGTTCGAATATCAGTTCAATTTCCTTCCTAAGCTCGGATATCGTTGTATCGGAATGGACTGGAGAGGATACGGCAATTCGGATAAGCCATTCGACGGTTACGGTTTTGACAGATTAGCAGGTGATCTTCGTATGGTCATCGAAGCGTTACAGCTAAGAAACATAACACTGGCAGGACACTCTACCGGAGGCGCGATCTCGATTCGTTATATGGCTCGTTACAAAGGGTACGGGGTATCTAAACTCGTCCTGATCGACGCTGCGTCTCCATCAAGCGTTCCAAAAGAATTTACGAATAAAATCATCGAAGAAACAAACAATGACCGTCCGAAAATGCTGCAAAACCAAACGGGGATTTTTTTCTTTCAGTACATTTCTGAACCGAAATCCGAATGGTTCTTTCTAATGGGTTTACAAGCTGCGAATTGGTCGACTTCCGCCATTATGGTCACGCTAAGAGACGAGAATGTTTACAACGACCTTGGACAGATCGATGTGCCCACATTAATTATTCATGGAATTCATGATAAAGTCGTTCCGTTTACCCAAGCTCAGGAAACAAATAAGCTGATTAAAAATTCGCGATTAGTTCCATTCCAATACAGCGGCCATTGCCCTTTTTTGGAGGAGCGTGATAGATTCAACCAACTATTATCTTCTTTTGCATAACGCCTCTGATTAGCCGCACCATCGCTCCCCATAAATATAAGCCGATATGCCGGTACCAATTTCCGTAGCTAATTAATATAGCTCCCTCTTCTTTGTTCTCATTACACGATTATAAGCCAAATGTAATATTCTGTAAAACGCAAAAGAATGTATTCTACTTACATATCCCTATTTAAGAAAATAAGCTACTTAACGTATTAGTCATGTACAATATGTTAAGCAGCTTATTTTAATCGATTCTATAAAGTTAGGTCTTTATAAAGATCATTTTTAACTTTACCTACCATTTTAGACACAGCATATGCTTTCATTTGTTCTTCATCAAATGGTAGTAGTAATGTCTCTAATAAATCACCATCTTGTACATTTCTGTTTAGCCACAATGGTTCATCTTCTCTCTTGATTATTACTGGCATTCGATCATGTATGTAAGCCATTAAAGTATTAGGCTTAGTAGTAATAATTGTGCATGTATTTATTCTTATTCCATCTGGATTTATCCAAGTATCGTATAATCCAGCCAATGAAAATACACCTTCATCTCGCATCATGATTCTCATTGGCTGTTTATCATTGCCGATCCGCTTCCACTCGTAAAACCCATCAGCAGGGATTATGCACCGTTTTCTAATAAACAAATTCTTAAATGATGGTTTTTCTCTGATTGTTTCCGCTTTAGCGTTAATCATTTTATAAGCCGTTTTCTCATCTTTTGACCAAGAGGGAATCAGTCCCCATTTAAGTTGTCCAATTCGATTTTTATCTCTTTATCATTTATTATCGCAGCTATATTTTGAACTGGAGCAATATTTTTTATTAAATGTCAACAAAATCGTTAGAAGTATTGATTTACTCGAAATTTTTTATGGTGTAACACATTTATTTATGTTCTGTGAGCAGATTTTCGTGATCCAAGGAGAATTGGTGGAAAGCCCTCTTTACTATCAGATTGACAACTTAGATGAGAAGTTTGAACTAACGGTCAGTTTAATTAAGTGTAATAATTACGGTTGACGAAAGTTGCTTTCAAGCACTACTCCAGTTATATACAGTATTTTAAAAAAGTTTGATTATTTTTGGCTCCTTCTTCAACTAAAGCCCCGTTAGTTAGTCAAGATAACCTAATTGTTACTTCTTCTATTATTCGATCCACAATGGAGGACGTATGTAAATAACCCTCAATGATAACGTCTGAACTGGGTTTAACTGACCTTTCCATTTCCAAATAAGCCGGCCTTCCGCTTACTAAATAGTCTGTTAAATCATTCCGTATATCTTCAATTGGATTCTCTTTGTAATCTCTTAGGAGTCGTCTAGCCATAGCCATATCCAAAGGGGTATCAATATAAATAGCCATATCAATATAATCACGCACTTCATTGTTCAAATATGCAAATGGATAATCAAGGACTATATATTTCAGTGACTCGTCTTTAAGAAGTAGCTGAATATCTTTAATCAATGGGAGCAAGTTCCATTCATTATAATCTGCTCCTTTCTCGACCCATTCACAAATGTCCTCTGGACCTTCAAAGTCGTAGTCATCAAAATACAGAGCCTTAGTTTTATCTAACTTATTAATCAATGATTTTGTTACCGTGGTCTTTCCTCCACCAGATACAGCAGCAATTGAAATCACCTTTAGTTTTTGTTTCATGATTATCACACTCCAGATATTGAGCTACTTCTGCCCGTTAGTACAATAAGAAAAATGCCACTACCTTCTTTAATCAACAAAAGTTATATCGGTTCATCATTTTCGTAAACAGTTTCATCTTTTAATTTGACTAGTATCACTCAGGTATCCCCATTTCTACAAACTAAACTCAATTATGTACTAGATTCATAGACTATTATATCAGTTGTTAAACCTTTCCAAAATACACTTATTTATTAAATAATTGAGATCCTATAAAAAAGAATATTGCAACAACTAATCCCATTTCTTGTTTCCCTCCGTTATACCACCATTGTATTTTCAAAATTGATACTTGTTGCTATTTGATACGGTTGCAATCCGGTTGTTATTCTTTCATCAATCAATCCTGCGCTTACCATCATCGCATAATTAACTTGCTCCATATAATGAGGCTGTTAAGTACTTTGTCGCTAGTATGGATCGAAAAAAAATTAAAGTAACCGATGAGGAAGTTAAAGGATTGATTGAATCTACTCTTCATGAATGGAAAAATGAATTGAACAAACAAATGAAGTAAAATAATTTACCCCTTCTGGCTATAACGCTGGAAGGGGATTTTTTTGTTTATATGGGAAGTTATCTTTTGTCGGAGCATTAACAATACCATACCAAAGGTTTTGGTCATGCCAATTACTCCTGCTTTGGATGCTGCATAATTGGTTTGGCCAATATTACCTGCATGCCCTACGATGGATGATGTGTTAATGATTTTTCCAGCACCTTTCTCGATGAGATGTGGAATGACCGCTTTTGTACAATAGAAGACTCCGTTTAAGTTAACATCGATCACCCGTTGCCATTGTTCTACCGTCATTTTCGCTAGCATAGCATCTTGTGTAATACCGGCATTGTTAATCAGAATGTCCACTGTTGAAAATGCTTCGATTACATTTTGTACCATTTGCTCTACACTTGCTATGTCTGAAACATCCACCTGTACGTATCTAACATGTTCAAAACCAGCCTGCTGGCACTCTTCCAATAAAGTGATTCCTGCACTTTGATTGTAATCAGCGATGGCCACCTTAGCACCTTCTGCTAAAAATAGCTTAACGGTCTCTTTGCCTATTCCGTTGGCGCCTCCTGTTACGATCACTACTTTATCTTGTAGCTTTTGCATATTTATACGACTCATAATAACTGTTTCTCCTCTCTATCAGGTATTTGAAGTATATTCAACCGATAAATCAAAATTCATAATAGAGGTCTACTTTTTACTTACTTGGATGGGACAAATTTTTGAATACGTTGCAACAGTCCATCCGCAATCCAAAGGGCTCCTGACGAATCAATCCCTAATCCCTGGGGAGAGAAAAAATCACCGTCTACTCCACTAAACTGGCCCCACTCCTCAAGAAATCTTCCCTCTTGATCGTATAGTTCCATTCGATTGTTCGAGGTATCCGTTACATAAACACGATCCTGCTTATCAATGGCAATACCGATTGGCAGGAATAAATCTCCCTTTCCTTCCTTCCAATTCTCCAACGGATCTGTTGAACCTGCTCCACCGTTTGTACCCCATTTGGTGAGAAAGCGTCCGCTATTATCAAATTTCTGAATACGATGATTATTACGATCTACCACATATACATTATCTTTTGAGTCGATGGCAAGTTGCATTGGCTGATTAAACTGGCCGTCTTTTGTCCCTTTTTCACCCCATTCTGTCATATAAATAAAAAATGGATTAAATTTTTGAATCCGATGATTCACTGTATCAGCTACAAAGATATTTCCTTTACTATCAACTGCTACACCTGCTGGAAATTGAAAAAAGCCACTGAGATACCCCATCGAACCATAGGTAGCTACAAAAATACCTGAGTTGGTAAATTTCTGAATGCGATGATTCACAGAGTCAGCAACGTATACAAATCCGTAAGCATCTATGGCGATCTGACGTGGAACAATAAATTGGCCAGGCAAACTGCCATAAGCAATAGGGCCACCATTTCCCAGATTGCTTCCCCATTTCCCCACCAAAGTCCCACTAGCGTTATACTTTAAAATCCTATGATTAAATGAATCGGCAACAAAGATATTGCCACTCTTGTCAATCTCTACATCAAATGGACCAGCATATTGCTTTTTGTCACCACGTGCCTCTCCGATAAAACGATCTACTAGCACAGCACTCAGCGTAGCATCTTTATAGACAACAATTCGGTTATTACCTGTGTCTGTTACATAAAATGATCCATTCCCATCTGGTAGGACCTGATTGGGATAGACTAAAATCGGAAATAGCCCCGCGGTATACAGAAAACGATCCTGCTGATCAAATTTCATTATACGATTGTTAAAAGTATCTGCCACGAAAAATGCACCCGAGGAGGGCTCAAAATTAATGCCTCTAGGAAAATTAAACTGATAGGGACCGATACCAGATTCACCTCTTCCAACCTGTCTTTCGAACTTCCCTTTATCTGTGAACACCTGTATTCGGTTGTTGAACGTGTCAGCAATGTATACCTCATCAGTCGGGCTAATTGCAATTCCTTGTGGGAGGGCAAGCTCTCCTTGCCCTTTCCCATAGGTTCCAATCGTTAGTAAATACGTACCATCTTGATCAAACTTTTGTACACGATGATTGTATTCATCAGTAACATAATAATTATTTTTGCTGTCAACCGCTAGCTCGCGTGGAAATCCAAACTCGCCTTCCCCTTTGCCACGAGTCCCCCAGCTTTTCAAAAAGTGGAATTGACTATCAAATTTTTGTATCCGGTAATTACCTGTGTCTGCTACTAGAATATTACCCAACTTATCAATAGCGACTCCAAATGGCATGTTGAACTCCCCTGATTTGTCTCCAAGACTCCCAAAGGTTTCTAAAACCTTACCAGACTTATTCATTTTCACAATCCGATGATTTCCCATATCAGCCATATATAAATTGCCAGAATGATCCTTCGCCATAGCGACTGGGGTTCGAAACATCGAAGAATCATCTGCGTGATTTCCCCAAGCTTCAGAATATGTAAAGCTCGAAGCAGCAACAGGTGAGCCTACTAGCAAAAATAGAGCTACTGAACAGATTATTGCGAGTAGTTTGGTCGTGAACAGCTTTTGATTTCTTGGTTGCTTATGGAAAAATATACGATTTTCCAGGCTTTTCATATTATGAATCCTCTCCCAACCATTCAAGAATGGTAGCTGCCCAGGTATAACCTGTACCAGCACTCACTGCTACTACAATATCTCCTTTATGTAACTGATGCTGCTCCTGTGCAAAGTGAAAACCAATACATGGGTCTAATGATGACATATGTCCATGATGATCCAAATAAATCGCCTGCTCCTCAGATAAGCCTAGACGTTGTAATAATTCTCGAAACATAGAACGCTTGGTATGCAACGGCAAGAGCAGTTTAATGTCCTTCGTGGTTTTCCCACTCTTTTGAAGCGCTATCTCTATTACCTTGATAAAAGTAGGAACGGAGACGGGATCAAGACGCTCCTTCATACTGGAAGGGTTGGTGACGTCAATATAATGGAGTCGCTCCTCTACCGTATCGTGGCTGGCAGGGTTTTTACTACCACCTCCGGGTACTTTGACATCATCGTGGAATGATCCGTCTGTGATAATAGCAGATTGCAAAATTCGACTTTTAGTAGCTCCACGTGTAACTAATGCAGCAGTTCCACCATCAGCGAAGTTAAACATGAACCGAGATCGTGGATTGTCGTAATCTATGATGGTTGATTCTTTGCATCCAGCAATCAACAGAATATTGTGAATACTGTTATCAGCCGTTAACATATCCTTTGCCACTTTTAATGCGATAGGAAAGCAGGAGCTTACATTCATAATTTCAAAGGCATACGCGTTTGTAGCACCTAGCTCATGCTGAATTTTAGCTGCACACGACCACACGTAATAATCCTTGTGCGGACTACCAAAATAGATAATGACATCAAGCTCTTCTGGACGAATTTTCTTTCCCACAAACGATTTTGCAGCTGCTACCGCCAGATCAGTTACATGAAGCGTGTCATCTGCCACATGCTTTTCATAAAGTCCAAACTTTTCAATAATAACCGATGCCGGAATACCCGTTTTTTCGGCTAGGAGGTCTGCTGTTTCTACGTGAGGAGGGAAGTAAACACCAGTCGCCTCAATTCCGATTGAAATGTTCGTCAGCTCACTTTGCTGTCTATTCATACCTTCTCCCCTTCTCTTGGCACAACCATGGTAGCTATTCCAGTAAGGACTACTTTGCCGTGCTGATTCGTGCATTCTGTTACTAAAGTCAAACTTCTTCGTTCTTCATTGAACTCTTGCACAGTAGCAGTTGCTGTGATGGTATCTCCAATAAAAACAGGGGCCTTAAACTGTAAGGTCTGATCTTTATAGACAGAACCTACACCTGGCAAATGCATTCCTAGTAAACGGGATAATAAGCTGGCTGTGAGTAGTCCATGGGAAATTCTCTGTCCAAACCGAGTATCACTTGCATATTCCTTATCAACATGGATGGGATTATAATCCCCACTTAATCCGGCAAACATCACAAAATCTGTTTCGGTAATGGTTCGGCTAAAAGAGGCACTCTGTCCGATCTTATAACTCATTGTTTCATCCACCTTCCTCATCAATGAATCGTTTCTATCTTTTGTAGAGCTGTTTTATTGATTTTTCCTGTCGCATTCCGAGGCAATTCTGATAAAAAAACGAAATATTTAGGCATTTTATATTTAGCTATTATCTGTAGGCACGCTTGTTGGAGCATTTCCTCGGTAAGCGTAGCACCTTCTTTTACAACTACAAAAGCCTTCGCTACCTCCCCCCATTTCTCATCCGCTACTCCAACCACAGCCACTTCAACTACCTCCGGCAATGAGCCAATCGCTTGCTCTACCTCTAAAGGATAAATATTCTCGCCACCAGAAATAATCATTTCCTTACGACGGCCAGCAATGTAGAAGAAACCATCTTCATCCTTTCTTGCTAAATCACCTGTATAAAACCAACCATTTCGTATTGCCTTTGCTGTCTCATTTGGTAAATTCCAGTACTCTTTCATCACATGGGGACCTTTAATTACCAGCTCTCCTACTTCTCCGTTAGCCACCTCCTGATCATATTCATCCACCAACCGAACTTCACAAAAGAGGACAGGTTTACCAATGGAACCAACCTTATGCGATGCATCCTCAGCTGAAAGCATACAAACAGTGGGTGATGTCTCCGTTAGACCAAAGCCCTGTCCAAAAGGAAGACCACGGTCTTGATAATACAAAATCAGCTCATGTGGGCAAGGAGCACCTCCGTTATAAAACCAACGGACACAGCTCAGGTCTGTAGTGGAAAACAATGTACTTCTTCTAAGCGCATCATGGATAGCCGGGACTCCCATAACGATTGTCACTTGATACTGTTGAATCATCTCTAAGGTTTTGTCTGGATTAAATCTACCCAAAATAACAATGCTACCTCCCGCAAACAACGTTGGAAAAGCAAACAGCCCAATTCCTCCTATATGAAATAAGGGAAGCAATATAATAGAGCGATCACTTGATGTAATATCTAGGGAGGTCAGATTATGAATCGCATTCCAGAACATATTTTCTTGGGTTAATACTGCTCCTTTTGGACGGCCTGTAGTACCAGAGGTGTAGCAGATTAGATAAGGAGCATTAGCATCTATCTTTTTATGAACGAGTGGTTCAGTTGATACCTTTTTGATAGCGTTTTCAAAATTAGATTCAATAACATTGGTTGCTAATTCTAACGTTTCTTCAGATAGAAACTGTTCTTTTTGATCCATACAAATAATTTGTTTCAAATGACCGTCCATTCCCAGTTGCTTGACTACAGGTTGAAATTCATGTTGCGTAAACAACACAGTGGTCCCACTGTCCTCTATCTGATAAGAAAGCTCACTCGCGGTCAATCGTGTATTGAGCGGAACCGCAATACCGCCTAGCTTAGCAATGGCAAACAACAATAAAACATAGGACGTGCTATTTTGTGATAAAATTCCAACCCGATCTCCAGCGGCAACCTGACATTCCTGTTGCAGAAATCGAGCGAACTGATTCACCTTTTGCCCCATCTCCTTAAAGGTAAGCTGTTGCTCTTCTGTAATGATGGCTATTCGATTAGGAGTATTCTGTGCTCGCTGGTCAATCCAGTAAGCAATCCCATGCATAGACATCCTCCTTTACTATTTACGTGTTCTCATCTTTTTTCCCCATACCTTGCAGAATAAAGCTCATCGCTGTTTCAAATACTTCCACTGGTACCTCCTGATTTTCCCAATAAACCCATCTCATGCCTAAAAACTGTCCAATTGACATCAGACAATAAGCTAACGTCTCCTTATCTAGTGAGCGAAAAGCCTTCTCTTCCATGGCAGCAGTCAAGCTTTTGATAAATCCACTCGCTAGCTTATCGTAGTACCAGCGATACAACGCCTCATCTACTAACACTGCTTGTTGTACAATCCCATATAGGTTCCGATGTTCTTTTACCCAACGAAAAAATGCTTGGAATCCAAGACGCAAAGCTTCTTCATGGGAATGGGCTGTAGTCACCTCAATCTTGATTTTGGAACGCAAATCACGGCTTAGTTGTCTGATTAGCTCTTCATAAATTGCTTTTTTGGAAGGAAAGTAATTATAAAAAGTGCCTTGAGCTACTTGGGCCTCTTGTGTAATCATAACGATGGACGCTTCATAGTATCCACTTGCACCAAATACCTGCTCAGCTGCTGTCAACAATTTTTGTCTAGTCTCTAGCCCTTTTTTTGTCATGTGTATCGTGGCTGTTTGCCCTAGTTGTCGCTCCATTTCTGACACCTGAATCACCTCTCAGTTTTTATTATAATTAGTTTTCAGATTTTTTCAATATTTTTATGTAAGCAAAAGGGATAGAGTCCAAATTCTTCTGACTGACTCCATCCCTTTGTTCCAACAATTATTTCATTGATTCTAGCTTATTTACATCAACCATTTTTTCTTTGATTAGAGAAGCTATCACCTTCTGTTGACTATCTCCATTTTCTGTAAAGGATACTTTGTAGCATATGTCATTTTCGAGCCAAAAATAAGAGGTGATATCTGGCTCTCTTGTAGAACTCATTTCCTCATCAATTTTATATGGTTCTGTTTTTAGTATTTCCCTTCCTTCTATGGTTACTGGTGTTACTTTGACAACAAATTTCTTTCCATCTATTCGCTCGAAAGGAGCATGCCCGTTCTTTTTCATATCCATAAACATTTTTCTATCCCTGATTTGGTTGAAGGAAAACCCTGAAATCCCATCTGTTTTCTGCTTATCCGTACTAGCAAATCTCATACTGAGTACTCTATATTCTCGTTCTGCCTCATTCTCTGGAAAGCTGAAATTTATTTTTTTCGTCACGTATGCCTCTTCTGCTATCCACTTGTTTGATAGTTTCATTGGCAATTTAGGGGTGAATTCAAGTAGTTTTTGAGCCTCTATAAAATCATCCTTATCATAAATGGGTATGATAAGATCATTATTATTAACATACCGATCATATAAGGCTTGATCAGGATATTTCATCGAGGTTATTATTTTTTCTACTTGTTCTTGGTTTTTTTCTGATAATTCTAGTTGGTACTGTATGTTGTCATTATCTAACCATATGAAATAATATTTTTTATAATTTTCATACAGTGGTGAAACGATAACTTTTGTTACCTCTAACCCATTAACAAATAATTTCTCCTTCTCTACTCGACTATAATCTTCTTTAATTTTCGCGTAAGCTGATTCAATCCCTAAACCCGCATTATTTGCCGATAAATTGAGTATACCGCTTCCATTATAACGTACGCTTACTTTGTTTATATCCTTGTGAGTTGTTTCTGTGCCCCTCTGAGCTGAAAGCAATTCCTTTGGATTAATTCTTATACTAATACCATAAAATTCATTATTTTCAGGTATATATTCAGGAACCTTAAACCTAAAACTAGCTCTCTGTTCCGCTTTTTGCAATCTATTACTATCTGCAAAACCGTCTATCCTTGCTTCCTCTTGCGTATCAATCTTGAATGAGTACGGATCAAATAGAATATGTTCATTTCTTAATTTATCGGCAGAACGAACCTCTGCTACCGACCCAGATGCATTGGTAAGCGTCACAGCACTTATCACAACCCCACATACTATTGCAACTGCCGACAGCTTGTACGATCCTTTTTTAAATATGCTAATCATTCGAATTCTCCTCTCTATTAAACCCTTTTTGCTAGACTTAGAAAAATAAAGAAGATGGGGACGCTCTCGATTGACAGAAAATCGTTTTAAAAAACTGATAATTGTCATCCCATAAGCTTCCGTCTCTTCCTCTCCAATTACCTCCAAGACATAGGCATCGCAAGCAAGCTCCATGTCGGCCCTCATTTTATTCATACAAATCCAAACCAAGGGATTCATCCAATGAATTGCGAGAGCAAGCATTCCTAACGTATTCCACAGGATATCTTTTCGCTTATAATGGGCAAGCTCATGAGACAGGATATGAGTGAGCTCTGAATCGCTCATCCCTCTGCATACCTCCCGAGGACAATATACCCATGGGCGAAGCTGTCCTACGATATACGGACTTTTTACGGTATCACCTGTATAAATGGGAATTGATTTGTCTATGCCAAATTTTTTTTGGCATTGATCCATGATGGATAATAATTTTGAATCTGTAACTTTTGTAAGAAAACGATTTTTTTGTTTCATGTTGTGCTTGTATCCATACAGCAGGTAGAGCATGACAGTGAAGCCTACTAACCACACAATTGATAATATTGTTATCCATAGTGTATACATACGATTACTAGATTCAGTACTTTCATCATTTTGCAGCTGATGACCCTCTGCACCTTGGGTAGCTGTTGTTGTAGCTTCAGGTTGAGCAAATCCAGGTTGATCATTTCTCAGTAGCTCACGGTTTACTTGATGTTCACCTTGCGGGTAGCTTTCCACGGCTTGTCCGAATATCCTATCCTGGTGATTTGAAATGAATCCCAAGCCCTTTAACACATAATTCGAACTGACTTCTAAAGCTGTAAAGATACTAATTGAGCTACTAGGAAAAGCAGGAACCAGCAGACGTATTACCACGATCAGCCAGAGTGCATAATGAATACGAGGACTCAAACGATGTGTAAACAGCTTCTTTATAAGTAGCACGAATAACGCCACAGCACTCGCACCTACTGAAGACTCGACTATCCAGAGAAAAATCTCATTTAGCATATTCATGTTTATTACCTTCTTTGAGAAAGTCTAGCAGATTCTTTCTATCCACTAGCATTTATCGCCTCTCTCGTGGTTTTTTTTCTGCTTGTCCTGCAATAATTTTTGTAGGTCATCAATCTCTTTTTCCGATAGATGGGCTTCTTCTAAAAAATTGGTAACCATCATACCTGCCGCACCACTAAAGACTCGCTTTAAAAAAGACTCGCTTTCTGCTCTTCGGCTCTCTTTTTCAGAAATAAGAGGATAGTATTCATAGCTTCTTCCTGATCTTTCATAGCCAATGGCCTCCTTCTTCAGTAATCGATTTAAAAACGTACGAACTGTTTGCTCGGTCCACATGATGTCTTTGGGTAAAGCATGAATGATATTCTCAGCTGTGATCGGATTGTCCTTCCAGATGATCTTCATAATTTCCCATTCAGCTTCTGAGATTTTGGGTATGTTAGTCATAAATCACCTATCCTTTTATATTTACAGATGTAATAGTAATTCTTGGTTTAAATATTACATCTGTAAATTAAAGTTGTCAAATGATATTATTCCAATCAATTCTACAAGGAAGATATCCTCTCGTATGGAAATGTACAAAAAAATGAAAATGATATACATTTGGCTAGCTAATTAAACAAGTCAGGAAAAATCACTTCAATGGAAAGCTACCCGAATAGAAAAAATAAAAAATCCCCTCCAATGCGCTCCTAAACTCACGCTATCTGGAAGGGGAATCTACATTATTCAAGTCTCTTATGTTCGAATTAAATGACTAGACATTTCGAATGTAAATGTTGATTTGCAGAGCTCTCTATTTGCACTTTTTCTGAAAACTGATAGTTTCTGGTCAGCTCTGTAAAGTTTTCAACTAATTGTTGGCCAAATTCAGTACAAATCGACTCTGGATGAAACTGTACTCCCCAAATGGGCCGTTCTTTATGACGCAATCCCATAATGATGCCATCACTTGTCCACGCTGTTTTCTCAAGACAATCAGGGAGCCTATCCTCAACCATAAGTGAGTGATACCGAACCACTTGAAAACCTTGTGGGATTCCTCTAAACATCGGCGACTCATTATGCCAAATTTTGCTCAATCTCCCATGCATCGCCTCTGGTGCATGAGTTACTTTGGCACCAAATATATGACCAATCCCCTGATGCCCCAAACAAACCCCAAAAATTGGGACTTCGGCTTCACGCAAGACCTCTCGGCAAACCCCAAAATCCTTTTCATTTGTAGGAGTTCCTGGTCCAGGTGAAATGACAATGTTATCAAACGACAGGTTCTGTAATTCCGACCATGTAAATTGATCGTTTCGAACGACTGTTGGTAACACTCCACTTGTAGACGCGAAAAGTTGATAAAGGTTGAACGTATAGGAATCATAGTTGTCAATTAATAAAGTCTTCAAAGTCTTTACTCCTTTCCATTGCAGAAAGCCATGCTCGCATCACACTGGAATTGTTATTTCGATAATCTTTGTTTTCAAGTAGCATGCTGTATCAATAATAAGCGAAAATCGACGATCAATAAATCATCTTAAGATAAGTAATTCCATCCAGATTTCCCTTGATCCACTCACAAGTCTTTTAGACTTCTCAAAAATTAATTTTGCAATAGGTATCATTTTTATGTAACTATCTAAGGGAGACCATTTTAGAGAAACAATAATTACGTATTAACATATATAAGGAGATGTGTATTTTGTCTAACATTCCACTTCATTCAGTTGTCCCTCAGGGGATATCTCGCAAAAAGACAGATACATTGCCAACTGTCAAGGTTATCAGCCGAAAAATAACGATGTATGTAGAACCAGAAAGAGTATTTCTTCATTTATTCTCAACAGAAGCATATACGTACTGGCTGGATAGCAGTCGTGTAGAATCAAATTTGTCACGTTTTTCATTTATGGGAACAAACGATGGTCCACTAAGCCAAGTGATTTCCTATGAAACAGCGACAAAACAGATCAAAATTAAGCATTCCACAGGACAAGCTAAAATCACTGAGAGTATTTTGGATTATTTAGACCGTGAGCTATACACTATGCAACAAGAATCTGCTGAATTGCCTTTTGATTTTAATGGGGGATTCGTCGGTTACTTTGGCTATGAATTAAAAGCAGAATGTGGCGCTAAGATACACCACACTGCGACAACCCCTGACGCAATGTTTATTTATTCCGATCGCATGATTGCTTTTGATCATCAGGAAAAATGTATCTATTTGGTTAGTATTGTGCCATCTGATGAACCCGCTTCAGCTGATCAGTGGTTTGAAAATATGGAACAAAAGCTAAAAAACCTTCCACTGCAACCAGCTTTAGAAATCCCAAATACAGATGGCAACCAACCACTTTCGTTTCAGTTGAGTCAATCACACTCACAATATGTAGATCACATACAAGCATGCAAGCAATATATTTTAGACGGAGAAACATATGAAATTTGTCTAACAAATAGAATTCGAACTCAAGAGAATTTTGATCCAGTATTGACCTATCGAATTCTACGCGAGATTAATCCAGCTCCTTACTCCGCCTTTTTCAAGTTTAATGACCTAAGTGTCTTATGCTCATCTCCAGAGCGATTTCTAAAAATCGATCAAAATCGATTGGTTGAAACCAAGCCTATAAAGGGCACAATAGGTCGTAGTTCTGATCCTGAGGAGGATATGCGCCTTAAAGAACAATTACGTAGCAGTGAAAAGGACAGAGCCGAAAATCTCATGATTGTCGACCTTCTGCGTAATGATTTAGGGCTAGTATGTGAAACTGGAAGTGTTTGTGTACCCAAATTAATGGCTATTGAATCCTATCAAACCGTACACCAGATGGTATCTACCATTCAGGGGACACTCAGACCTGAATTATCAGCTATCGATTGCATACGTGCTGCTTTTCCAGGAGGTTCAATGACTGGAGCTCCTAAATTACGAACGATGAAATTCATCGATGAATTAGAAACGGATGCTCGTGGCATCTATTCTGGAGCCATTGGATTTCTCGGATTAAACGGAACGATTGACCTCAACGTTGTCATACGAACGATTGTGATGTCCCCACAATCTACAACAATAGGTGTAGGAGGTGCCATTGTAAGTCTATCCGATCCAGAACAGGAATTTGAGGAAATTTTGTTAAAAGGACATGCTTTAATCAAAGCGCTAACCATTTCTCGTTATGGAAAATTTGACGAACAGCTATGGACGTTACATGATACGAATGCTTGAGTTCGTATATAGCCAAAGAATCAATGCTTAGAACATGGATGATAAGCGAAAACTCTGACGCATTTACTTTTTTACCATTTTTTCAGCTATCTGTCTTCACACCTTTTTGATGGTGAGATCTATTGTAAACAAACAATAGCTCACATCAAAAAGGTCCATTCGTCCCCTTTCCCCCACGATGCATATGGTCAATAAACTAGATAAACTAGAATAATACTTGGTTAAACTCCTAATCTAGGTATTCCCGCCCAAGAAAACTTGCAGAAACTGGTTTTCTATGTAATTCTCTCGCCCAGACAGATAGTTGACCAATATGATGAATCTCGTGTTCCTTGGATGGCACAAATCCAACTATATTCGACATCAATAATATGCAAAAGAGTATACAGAATATTGTCAACTTCCCCAATCCGATTCATCAACAGCTCTTCTGTAGTAAGTGCTTACACCACTCTAACCATTCATCTCTAACCTGCCAATTATACTGAAAAAATGAAAACATGAACATCACTCCGTCCTAATATGGAACAAACTCATCTATCATTATCCCAGATCGAACGAATGTTCTTTTATTGTAGAGTGAAATATTATATGAATCAAATAAGAAATGCATTATTTTGAAACAAGCTTGATTATTTTGCGAAGATGTCTAACATTGACCTGCCACGGATTCCAATTAATTTCCATCTATATCATAATGAGGTATTGATATTCGATCTTCCCTTATAAAATATCCAATATTAAATTTATGTACGGTACCTAACGAAATACCCTCCTCAATCCAAGTCTCATGAGGAAGTTTGCAAAACACACCTAATACCAGAGGGTTGTGCACTAATAAAGACACTCTTTGTTTCTCTTTCATTTGATACTTTCTTATCCAGTTCCAGTCATCAATGATGTGACTTTCCTTTATTACATTGGTTAAGGTTAAAGTTAAAGTCATTCCAGTAATTGAAGAAACAGTTTTACCACATCATTAAATGATATTTCAATACCTCTTGCCCGATTAGCTCTGATTAATAATTCATAGATATTGAAACTGGACTGTCAACGCTAAAATAGACAGCTTTTTTAAGGCGTTCAAGTTTATATTGAATAGGGCTCTTGTAACCAAGGGTCCCATGTATTCTAATAAGATTGTACCAATAGATATAATCCATTAATTCCAGTTCCAATTCTTTTAAACAATTAAAATGACGTCCTTTGACAAACTCGATCTTAAAAATTTTAAAGGTTGCCTCTGCGACTGCGTTATCGTATGGGCATCCTTTTACACGTAGCGATCGTTTGATTTTAAATGTCTCTAATGCTGCATCAATTAATTTGTTCTTGAACTCGTTTCCTCGATCTGTATGGAAAAGATTGATATGTTCTAAATTGCCGGGGATAGAAGACAATGCTCGATAGACTAATTGTGCATCTTTGTCTGGACCAGCACTATACCCAATGATTTCTCGATTGAAGAGATCGACAAATAAACATACATAATTCCACTTCTGATTGACTCTTACGTATGTTAAATCACTAACAACAACGGCTCTTTCTTCTTCCTGTTCAAATTCTCGATTTAACTCATTATGAATCGTTGATTCATATCTATAAATGGATGGATGATAGAGTTTTCCATGCATATCTATTACCTGTTTTTATAAGCAGTCTAATAAATATAATTATAATTGATTATGACTTAAACAAAAAAGAACTAAGCACCTTTGAATCCTTTTAAGATTGCACTATTTGATTAATACATATATTCGATGGAATAACATTGACTATCTAATAGACGAACGTTGAATACTGATTCTGAGTTGAAACATTTAGTGGATTAAATACTGCTGCTGTTATTAGACCAAGCACTATAGAACATGATTTAACACCTAACATAAATATCACTCCTCTATCATTGTTTATTTTACTTCATAAGTGATATTTCATTTGTAAAATCATCACTTGTAGTATATTTCTGTTATATAACGTATAGACTATTGATATAACCTGCACTTATTTCCTATATGGGAGATATGCAGGTTTTCGTTGTTTTAGGACTCGTTCTGCTCAAAATATTCGTTAATATCATCAATTCCAGTCTCTCTTCATCATATCATGACAACCATTCTTGTTCTTCTTCATCCCAATACACTACAACAGTAGCATTTGCATAATCCGGTTTGATGTTATTGTCATACTGAAATAGATCATAATCGGCAAGTGTGTTGTATATCAGTCCTGCTTGTTCGCCAATATGTAATTCAAATCATTTTAAAAATTCTCTTTTTGATTACAATGATATGATTATGAAAATGTTTACTCCATTAAGAAATAAAACTACTATAGCAAAAACTTTTTTATGAAGTATCATTACCTTTATCCCCATTTTCAAACCATTCTTTCTATTCCAGCTAAATCACCCAATCATTTTTTCTTCAAAAAACATATCCTGTAACAAATTCAAAAGCCATCTTACCAGTCCTGTATAGGAGTTTTTTTCGTATGAATGGACTTATTGCTCCATATAATTTTATGATGAGGAGTTACATCATGAAAATTTTAGCTATACTATCATTTGATATTTTTCGCTATTCAATTGGAAATGCGCTTGAAAAGCTAGGTCACGAAATCATTTATTTAGAAAATTTTAATGAAGACACACTGGAACAAGCAATTAATACATTTCATCCAGATATGGCATTTAGTATGGGATGGGATATCTGGCATGTGTCATTCCACAATGAAGGAAAGTTCCCTTTAGTTAAAGAAATTCTCCAAAAACATAATATTTTTCATGTTTATTTTGCTGAAGAAGATTGGCTACACCATCAAAAATGGTCACTTTTATATGTTAAAACGATTGAACCTAATTATGTTTTAACAAGAAGTACTACTTGCATACGAAATTATCTTAATTTAGGGATACCTGCTACGTTCTTTAATGTAGGCTGTAATCCCGCTTTTCACAAACCTGTACCAATTAATCTAAATTATCAATGTGATGTCGCTTTAATTGCAAACGGGCATTTTGGTCAAAGTGAAGTTAGACATAAGAGTATTTCTGATCTTATAATTCCTCTTTTCGAGCAGCCTTTTCATACTAGAATCTGGGGAAAAAGATGGGAAAATGTTCATCTTCACCATAATAAAATAATACCTCCTGAAATGCTACATGGTATTTTACCCTATATTGAAACACCAAAGGTTTATAATTCTGCAAAAATCTCCATTAGTTTACAAAGCTGTAACGATCAATTGAGCAATCGCACTTTTGATGTCTTGTCATCAGGAGGTTTTTTACTTACTTCTGATACCCCAGCAGTTCGTATCAACCTTATTCCTGAAGTAAATTGTGTAGTCTCCAGTTCTCCCGAAGAGACAGTAGAGAAAATTAAGTATTATCTAACGCATGAAGATGAACGGATTCGAATCGCAAAGACTGGACGTGATTACGCGATTAAAAACTTTGCCTATCAGAAAACCCTTACTGAGATTTGGCCGAAAATTTTAGCTGAGTATAGAAAAGCTATGTATCGATAAAGATGCATTCCCAGAGTATTAACCATTATGTATCCATGACCGCCCCCTTTATTACCTTGGAGTACAATATTATTGGCTGAACATTAGTTTATAGAATAAAGAGAGAAAGCAAAAGAGACTTTCCTTCTATATCATAGAACGAATCGAATCTATGACCAAATCAAAATTGATAAAATGAAGGTACGGTTTTCACATAGTGGATTACTTCTTAGCAAGCTTAAAAGGCTTGCTAAGAAGTAATCCAATTGTTAAGGATAAGCTTCACCAGTATCCTATGTTAGATTAAATTCTATCCCAACTGGACAGATTTTAAAAATAGAGAAACCTAGAATACAAGATAGAAAGGGTATCCACTAGTAGGAGGGTGATTTAAATGGATTCAAAACAACGTTCTGCAAAGGAAGAACCAACGATAGTCCCAAGCATGTACGACATGATCCCCATGATTATAACGATATGTTTTTACAGCGTCAGCGTTCTCTTCTAAGGCAAATACAATATCAAACCCTGCTTGCTTAAAAACTAAATCCATAATGCCAGCACCACTAAATAAAGATCCTATTTGAAGAGGTATCGAAAGGTTTTTTAAACTCTCTTTTACTTTATGAAAGAAACCTTCATTTATATACTTGTAATATCTATTATTTTACTTTTACGCCCAAAAGTCTTTTTTATTTTATTACCAACCTTAGTTACAATACTTTCTTTCGCTTGCTGATACCCTTCTACAATGATCTGTTCTTCATAAATTTGAACTTGTAAGTAATCGCATTCTTTAAATACTGCTAACGCTTCTTTATTTCGTATATCTATTACCGGCTTAACTCCATCACTCATTTTTCTTTTAGAAACTGTATTATCGGCGATCTAATTGGGAAAACACTTGACTTTTGGAGATGAGGAAAATGACAGAATTAGATTTAATGTTAAGTTGAATGGAAAACAAGTATATCCAGCCACAGGCTTTACTGACCTCTATTTCACTCCCTTATAAATTCCAAACCACACTTAATTCTGAAGATATCGTTATTGAATCCACCAACACTATAGAAATCAATGCAGAAGATGAACCTGCCTCTGAATGTTAATTCTCAATACAATGAGAAGGTGTGATTATATTTGAACAATACTATGAAGGAGACGTTTTCTGTATGGGGGTTTAGGCAGCCTACCATTCCTGCTTCTATAAGTATCCCTATTTAAATCATTTTCCAGCCTTTATTACAATTACTCCTAAAAACAAAATGACAGGTCGCTTTGAAACTATCGAAGCGACCATTAGAAGTTCATGAGTTGGCTTCCATTAAAGATAGTACAATTCGTGAGGGCATCCCTACTCTTAGCTATGGGTCAGACCCTAGCATGTTAATTGGTAGGACTAATTCGGAGCGATTCCGTGGATTGGTTGGGTTTGATTTATCTAAGCTACCCAAAGGAAAAGAATTAAAACGAGCTAAGTTAAAGCTTTACTGTGGATACTTAGAATCGCCCATTAATCTTGCTTTGTTTGAAATTCTCGATGATTGGCGAGAACATGATGTTACATGGAGCAATCAACCACCTCAAGGCAGAAAGATAACTGAAAAGTACATTACTCATGCTGATGGATATATTGAAATTGATGTCTTCTCTTTAGTTAAAGAATGGTATGAAGGTAAAACACCCAATCATGGTGTTTTTTTATTTGCAGAGGAACAAAATGAGCAATCAACTATTCAATTGCAGACTAGAGAATCATCCACTCCCCCTATATTAGAAGTAGGATTTTATAAGCTCATATCCAGTTTAGCTTTAGGCAAACTACCAGCAACTTTGTCTATACGTGCAAACGGTGAGGATACCCTAACAGCTTCCATCAATGTAAACAGCAAATACAAAGCAAAAGACTTAGCTGCACAGGTATCTATCTTAAGAAAATCAGTAGATACCGAATTAAGCTGCTCAATGGATGTGGTAGGCAAGCGAAACAATACAATGTCTGCTTTCATGTCTATTGTGAAGAAAGCCAGAGACGCTACAGTTCCTGCTGAACTTACTGTAAGACGTTTAGAAGACACATCTTTACTAAGCTCTATGGCAATTGAGAAAAAGCCACGTATGGGGCATCTAGATGCTTCATTGACTGTACGTGTAGCAAAACATAAAGGGTTATTCTCCAATCTAAGCATTGAGAAAAAAGAACGTTTTAAACAACTACGTGCAAATATTAAAGTTGCTTATGTAAAGAATTTGCCATCTACCTTCAGTATCGAGAAGAAGGATAGAAATCGTGATCTTACAAGTTCATTGACTGTTCGACAACGAGAAATAATAAACTTAGTGGCTCGATTGTTATTCCATCAAGGAAGTTTTTCTCTAGTCAAATGTTTGTCCGACATGTAAGAGATTTCCCTTGTAGCATTCAGGTTAATTCAGGATTTTTAAATGCAGAAATCAAAGTTAGAGGATATCGGGATGTAAAAATTCCAGCTAGTATTACAGTAAGGGTAAGAAGAATTAGCGACATACATGCGAGGATTACTGTGAGGAATTTAAAATATGATTCAGATGCTGGCTATGTATTTATTTTGTAGGATGAGATTTAATAAATGAAAAAAGTAAGACCGCCTACGAGCCTGAGAAGCTTTAGCGGTCTTACATCACAGTGTTTAGAATGAGCCGCCCCATGGGGGAGATTCAATTAAATACAAAAGACATTTCCAAGGCAAATAATAGCTCATTGCCCTTAATTCATAATGTTCATTTTTGTTTAATAAATAAGCAAACAATTCCTATAACTAAGACAATAATTACAGGAAGTATCGTGCCCATTTCTAAATATTTTGTCCAATCTGGGTGGTAACTACCAATCATTTTGTCAACATACATGGTTAACTTTGCTATTCCTAATACTAGCGAGAGTCCAATCAGTCCTAACGAAGTTATAATTAATCCTGTTGTCTTCATATGCACCCTCCAAAGTGTACCATTAATGGGTTTGTTCAGAAACTTTTACATACTCTCCATTAACGTACTCAAAAATTTCGGTAAAGTAAGGTTTTTCCTCTTCTGGTGTAAGTGATGCATTCGTTTTATAATAATCTAGTTTAATTTCAGGCTTAATTGCCTCGTCTGCATAACCCTTTGCATATTTGTTTTGAGGATATGTGTTCCCTAAATCATAGAAATACTGTTGTTGATCTATAAGCGTACGTAGATAAGTTTTTCTGTAACTAGCTTTAACATATTCTCCTTTAGCAAGCGGTCTTGATGCCTTCTGTACTGTTAGTTGTACCTCGTCCCCTATTTCATATCCAACAGTAGCTGATATAATATCATTCCCAACTTGAATTGATCCACTTACTGAGTGAGAGTAAGAAGTAGAAATAGAAAATGAATCCACCTCTCCTGCACCTTTTGCTGGATAGCCGATATAGTCCACTATCCAATCACCTTTTGTCACTTTGCCAAGGTTCTCAGTACCGATTATTTTCCAGTAATAATACGTGGCATTAGATTGTACTTGCGGAAGTTTTGTGTGACTTTGTGATTGAGTCGGCTCATTCGCAGATACAACTCCCGTAGCTATCAAAGAAAGAGTAAACATTACAGGCAATACTTTTTTAAACATTTAAAAACCTCCATTTTAATTATATTACAACAAAAAATGGTATTACAAGAAGTAAAAGGTTTGGAATGCACTTATCTTTTTAACCTAGCAAAAATGCTTTTCTTGAATTTAATTATTGTTTTTTTGAAATGCAACGATGTTCTCATCTAATTGTTGGGTCATCTGCAATACTTCTGGATGTAAAAATGAGCCTTCTTTGTAATACAACATCTCTAATCCTTGACGTAGCAGATCAAAATGTTTCTGTAAATCATGTTCTAGTTGAGAATTTTCTGTTTTCATATTCTGTATGCGAGTGGTAAAACAAACTTGAGTAATATTTTTTTGCCAGCATCGCTTATCACTAGTCTTGTTTGCAGATGGCTCTTGACAGAAAGTACCCAAGTGAATTGTCCCAAATAAACATGTTGTAATTTCCCCTAGTCGTCTCAATGAATAGCTGAAAAACGGCTATAATAATTATACCCCTACTGGGTTTCATAAAGTTTTCCGTACAGCTATTCATATCGACAAACTAACGTCTAAGCTTCTGAAAGATAACGATGTATTCATCTAGTTGTTGGCTCATTTGTAGTACGGCTGGGTGTACTAACGAGCCTTTTTTGAAATACAATTGTGCTAATTCTTGGCGGAGGATTTCTATAAGCTTCTGTAGATCATCTTTTGATTTGAAATTTTCCATTTCTCTTTCCTTTATTTAAGTGATACAATAAATCCGAATAACAATTTTTGTTATTCAAGCTGGGGCGTTCCAGTTAGTATGCCGACTAGGGAACGTCCCTTTTGAATTATAAAAACAATTTCAAATCCTCCTTTTTTCCTCCTGTGGATTATTTTACCAAAAGATGCATGTTCGCCTTCAAAAAACGTGAATATGAAACGTTCTTCAAATTTCGACAAAAAATCACAAAATTTCCACAAAAAAAAGACGCTAATTAACAGCGCCTTGAAAAATCTTAGAATGAATTAGTGACCAGGATCAGCATTATTTGCACTCACACTGAAAAATACCTGATTTTCTGAGGGCTTTATTTCATCCACTGATAAAACGAAAATATTTGCGATTAAACTTAGAGATAATACCATTAGAGCGTATTTCTTTCTCATTGTAATCCTCCTTCCACTGTTAATTTTTCCCTCTTATTTCATTATACGCTTTTTCTAACTTTTTTACATATTGCAAATCAATTGGTCTTGATGTTTTGGAGAAGTGGGTGAAAATCTCTTGCAAACATTCCATTATCTCTGTAAGTGCGTTTATTTCACCGTATGCTGTTAAACTGTTAATGTAACTGTCCATACCTTCATCAAGAAGTCCTTTATTTATTTGGTAAGCGCCTTTTTGCCGATAGTATCTTGCAAGCGATGCCACTTTATAAGGTGTATGCGGATTATCTGGTAATAAGTCTTCTTCCTTGCTGATTATTTCATTTATTGAATCTGTGGTGTTCAAATGAGAATATATTCCCAGTAGTTCATTTACTACATGTATCTTATTGACTTTACTTAATTCAAGCATATATTGTTCCAACATTGGTAATGCTATGTCAAACTCTTTTTTCTTAGCTTTGGTGACTGCTTGTGTTATCATAGTTGATTCTGGGACAAAATCATGCTCAAATTCCCTAAAGACCTCCAGATGACTTTCAACATTGTCATAGCTATGTAGCTCAGAATATGAATTAATCATTGCTAAGTATGCTCTAGCCTTTAGCTCTGTATCTTTTTCTTCTAAAGGAATCCCAGCCTCACATAGTTCAATACATTCAAAGTATTTCTTAATGTTATGAGCATGTAGTGACATTCTGAAATAGAACGTTATTTTCTCACCGTCAGATAGAAAATCAATATAATGCAAACCTTCTTCTCCTACTTTAAACGATTCCTCCAACCGTTTTAAGTCCTCTCTCTCTATAAGGTATTTTTGATATAACCCTTTAGCTATATACATTGGTACACCATGTACTCTCGCATATTTAATTATAGTATTGTAAAGTGCTAATCTAGCATCATTGTTTGTAATAGTATTAGCAATTGCAAATATACCCTCTAATGATTCGAAGGTATCTTTTTTTGAATCTTCAAGGAACTTTAACGCCACTTTTTCAATCATAGAGGGACTAGAAATGTCAATCGCTTCCCAAAGAAAATCCTCAAAAATGCTATTTCTATGCTCAATCTCTATATAAAGTTCAATTACATCGTCATAAGGAATCTGTAACCCATCTGCAATTAATTTAAGGTTCCTTAGTTCAGGGCGTTTTGTTTCACCCGATTCAATCTTAGATAGTATCCCTTTACTAACCCCAATTTTCCTAGATACTTCTGACAAACTCAAACCTAAATTTATTCGTTTTCCTTTTATCAGTTCCCCCAACGTTGTGAAAGTTAAACTTTCAGCCATTTTAAGTTATTCCCCTTCCATAATTTATAAATAATTTCATTGATTCCTTTATTGATTTTAACTTAATCCTAACTTTATTGTATTTTTTTGTAAATAACAATAAAAAATATTAGATTAAATAATTTTATTTATTTTTTAAAACAAGAAAGGTGGTTTTCAAATTATAGACTCAAAACCTCACAAATCTACTCCTATTCGATGGAAAGGGGGCTAGTCAATATGTACAAGTTGCATATAACTCTACGTTGAAAGGAACTGTTACCATGTCCAGTAATCAAGTTTTAGAAGTGAAAATTGAGAATCTACACAGAGAACTCAATTCATTCAAAGAAGAGACAAAAGAAGATATCCGAGATATTAACTTGAGTATTAAACAAAGTGAGAAGCTTTTTAATGATGCCATTGTGACTATGACTGAAAACATTACCAAGCTAACTACTATTGCTGACCAACAACGTGAAGAGATGCGTCAGCAGCGTGAAGAAATTAGGCTCATTCGAGAATCTAAGTCTTCAGAAACAAAAGTGTCTCAAGGTAATGATGAAAAGAAATGGTATCAAGAAACCACTAATAAGTTAATTATGCTGATCGGTATCATCCTCTGTGTATTACTCGGATTGAATGCATCTGCTGTGAACTTTTTGCAATAACTGGAGGCGATTATATTTGAAAATAATTGAAAAACTACTTACCCCTAACGACTACTCCAGACCTCGTGTGAAAGTGAAAACGATCAAAGGAATTGTCATTCACTGGGTAGCTGCACCCATGCAAAAGGCAATCAATACATGGGGATTTTTTGAGAATCGTAAATTTGGAAAAACAAATTATGGATCAGCTCACTACATTATTGATTTAAATGGAGATATTTTGAGGTGTATTCCTGAAAATGAAATAGCATATCACGTAGGATCAAAAACATACACTGATTCTGCTTTGAAACGTTTAAGTACATATCCGAACAACTGCACGATTGGTATTGAATGTAACCATATAGATATGAGTGGGAAGATGACTTCTGAAGCTTATCAATCCTCTTTTAGAATTTTGTGTGCAGTTATTGAAACGTTATAACCTAACTGAAAATGATCTTTGGCTACATAAGGAAGTTGTTGGCTGGAAGGATTGTCATAGATGGTTTGTAAACAATCCTGATGAGTGGACTTTGTTTAAAGAGAAAGTTGGAAAAGCATTACACGGTGATACTTCTAAAAATACAACAACTATTACAAAAGAAAAGGTGGTATATATCATGTCAAAATACTTTAAAGACATTCCTGAAAAGATGAAATGGGTTTCTGATCCCGCTGATCGTTTGTATGAGAAAGGCATTGTACTAGGAGATGAGAAAGGTAATTTGCATCCAGATCAACCTGCTACTCGTGCCGAGGTAATTACTTTTATTGACCGAGCAGTTGAATACGTTCTAAAAGAAGTTAAATAAGAAAGCAATAATGTAAAAAGGAGTATGATAAAATGAGTATTTTATTAGGTCAAATCGTATTAGATGTAGCTCATCTTCTACTGTTAGCAGTAGGAACATGGGCTATTTTTTATTTAGTTAAGTTTCTAAAAGGTAAAATTAAAAAAGAACATGCATTACGTGCTGTGCAATATGTTGAGCAAGCTTTTGTTCATTTAAAAGGTTCAGAGAAATATAATGAGGCTGTTAAGTACTTTGTCGCTAGTATGGATCGAAAAAAAATTAAAGTAACCGATGAGGAAGTTAAAGGATTGATTGAATCTACTCTTCATGAATGGAAAAATGAATTGAACAAACAAATGAAGTAAAATAATTTACTCCTTCTGGCTATAACGCTGGAAGGGGATTTTTTTGTTTATGTGGGAATCTCCTACCCTCTCCAAAGCTTCATGATTCATACTGATGATCCAACTAGTCGGGGCGATAACGATACCGTAGCAGATCCAACAGAACGGCCGATTCAAGTAGGGGAACTACTACTAATCGATGCTGGGGTTTTTGTGAGTGGATATGTCTCTGATCTGACAAGAACGTTTGCTGTTGGAAAAATAAATCATGTACTTGAAGATATGTATGACACTGTCCTACAGGCTAATCTTCAGGCCATTGAAACCGTTCGTCCTCATACTCCTATCGCTAGTGTTGATCTCGCAGCCCGTGACATCATTGAAAACAAAGGATACGGAGAATATTTTATTAATCGTGTAGGTCATGGTATTGGCTTAGAAATTCATGAATATCCCTCAGTTCACAGTAAAGCGCAGGGCGTCCTTCAGGAGGGGATGGTTTTTACTATCGAACCAGGAATCTATAATCCATGCATAGGTGGGGTTCGTATTGAGGACGATGTACTAGTGACAGAAAACGGAGTCGAAGTATTAACTACCTTTCCTAAGGAGCTGCTAACCCTTAATTTTTAGGGGAAACCCAAATTAGAAGCCCAACTTTATCATCCTTTACTCTAAAAAGCGAAAACATTGTATGGATCAATGTTTTTGACACCAAATAAAAAAGGATAGAGCCTAGCCTTCATCTGCTCGCTCTACCCTTTTTTAAACTCTACTCTACCAGCTTAGCTTGGTACGATTAGTGAGTTTTGCACTTGTCATACAGGCCTTTTTCTTTTAATACGGAAATTAATAGCTCACCCATTACTGCAGGAGTCTCTGCTACTTTAATACCGCACTCGTTCATTACACGGATTTTTTCATCTGCTGTCCCTTTACCACCAGAGATAATAGCACCAGCATGTCCCATGCGTTTTCCTGGAGGCGCTGTACGTCCACCGATGAAGCCTACTACTGGTTTCGTTGCATGCTCTTTTACCCAAAGAGCCGCTTCCTCTTCAGCCGTACCACCGATCTCACCGATCATAATGATCGCATACGTTTCAGGGTCTTCATTAAATGCTTTCAGCACATCAATAAAGTTTGTTCCATTTACCGGGTCTCCACCAATACCTACTGCTGTTGATTGGCCGATACCTTCAACTGTTAATTGGTGTACCGCTTCATAAGTTAAAGTACCAGAGCGGGACACAATTCCAACATGGCCTTTTTTATGAATGTAACCAGGCATGATACCGATTTTGCACTCATCTGGAGTAATAACACCCGGGCAGTTTGGACCTACTAGGCGAGTTTTCTTGCCTTCCATGTAGCGTTTTACTTTTACCATATCGAGAACTGGGATATGCTCAGTGATGCAAATAACCAAATCTAACTCAGCGTCAACCGCTTCTAGAATCGCATCTGCCGCAAAGCGAGCTGGTACATAAATAACGGAAGCCGTTGCACCAGTGCTCTCAATTGCTTCTGACAAGGTGTTGAATACTGGCACGCCTTCTACCTCTGTACCACCTTTACCAGGAGTTACTCCACCTACGATTTTTGTGCCGTATTCCAACATTTGTTTTGTATGGAACAAAGCTGTTGAACCCGTAATACCTTGGACAATTACCTTTGTATCTTTATTAATAAATACGCTCACTTATTTTTTCCCCCTAACCATTAACCCACGAGTGATACAATCTTTTGAGCGCCGTCTGCCATTGAGTCAGCAGAGGTAATGTTTAAACCAGAGTCTGTTAGAATCTGTTTGCCCAAATCAACATTTGTACCTTCAAGACGAACAACCAATGGTACTTCAAGGCTTAATTGTTTCGCTGCCTCAACTACACCAGTAGCAATAATGTCGCACTTCATAATTCCACCAAAGATATTAACGAAAATTCCTTTTACATTTTTATCAGACAAAATGATTTTAAAGGCTTCCGTTACTTTCTCAGCAGTAGCACCGCCCCCTACATCTAGGAAGTTGGCAGGGTCTCCACCAAAGTGTTTGATAATATCCATTGTAGCCATTGCTAGACCTGCGCCATTTACCATGCAACCGATGTTACCATCTAGGGAAATGTAGCTTAAATCATATTTAGATGCTTCAATCTCTTTTGGATCTTCTTCTTCCAAATCTCTGTATTCCATAATGTCTTTATGGCGGTATAATGCATTGGAATCAAAATTCAGTTTTGCATCCAATGCCATTACGTTCCCATCGCCTGTTACGACTAACGGATTGATTTCAGCGATTGAGCAATCTTTCTCAACAAAAGCAGTGTACAAAGCTGTCATAAACGCTGCGGCTTTATTGATAAGCTCTGTAGGAATATTGATGTTAAATGCTAAGCGTCTAGCTTGGAATGGCGTTAAGCCAACTACCGGATCAATATATTCCTTAAAGATTTTTTCAGGTGTTGCAGCTGCTACCTCTTCGATCTCAGTGCCGCCTTCCTCGGAGCCCATCAATACCACGCGGGAAGTAGCTCTATCTAAAACTAGACCTAAATAATATTCTTTTTTAATATCGCAACCTTCTTCAATTAAAAGGCGTTTTACTTCTTTACCTTCTGGACCAGTTTGATGAGTTACCAACGTTTTGCCCAGAATTTCGCTTGCGTATGCTTTTACTTCATCTAGCGACTTAGCTACTTTTACACCACCAGCTTTACCACGTCCACCTGCGTGGATTTGAGCTTTTACAACGCATACTTTCGTACCTAGTTCTTTTGCTGCTTCTACGGCCTCTTCAACAGTGAAAGCTACTTTCCCGTTTGGAACCGCAACCCCATATTGTCGCAGAACCTCTTTTCCTTGATACTCATGAATGTTCATCGATTATCCTCCTGTTACCTGGTAGGAACCATTGTAATTCAACTATCTTGTACTACTTTTATAAAAAGGTCTGCCCCTCCCTCCTACTTGCTTCACCGCGCTCAGGCAAAGAAGAGGCAGACCGTATTCATACGTGAATATTAGCCTTCTAGCAATAGAGATTCTGGGTCTTCCAATAGGTTTTTCACTGTTACTAAGAATCCTACTGCTTCCCGACCGTCAACGATTCTGTGGTCGTAGGAAAGCGCGATATACATCATCGGTCTGTTTTCCATACGTTCTTGATCAATCGCTACTGGACGCGTCTGGATTGTGTGCATACCCAGTATACCTACCTGTGGAGCATTTAGAATTGGTGTGGACAATAGCGAACCGAATACGCCACCGTTTGTGATAGTGAACGTTCCACCTTGCAAGTCAGACAAAGCTAGCTTGTTGTCTCTTGCTTTTACAGCTAAATCACCAATTCCTTTTTCAATTTCAGCAAAGCTCATGCGATCTGCATCGCGAACAACTGGAACAACCAAGCCTTCTGGTGCAGATACAGCGATACCAATATCATAGAACTTCTTCAATACGATTTCATCGCCTTGAATTTCAGCATTTAGGAGCGGGAATTTTTTCAACGCACCAATAACTGCTTTTGTAAAGAAGGACATAAAGCCAAGCTTTACATTATTTTTCTTCTCAAACGCATCTTTACGTTTGTTACGTAGAGCCATAATCGCGGTCATATCTACTTCGTTAAAAGTAGTTAGCATCGCTGCTGATTGTTGTACCTCTACTAAGCGTTTTGCGATCGTCTGACGGCGGCGAGACATTCTTTGACGCTCAACTGGTTTAGCAGGGTTAACCTCTTCGGCTTGTGGCGCCGCTTTTGGAGCAGGGGCTGCTTGTTTTGGTGTAGCTACTTGCTGGCTTGGATCAAAAGTAGAAACATCATGTTTGCGAACGCGACCTAACGGATCCATTGTAGTAATTTCATTTAGGTCAATTCCGCGTTCTCTAGCATGCTTTCTAGCCGCTGGAGAAGCTACTACAGACTGTTTACTTTCTTCCTCTTGAGTAACAGCTGGTTGTGCTTTTACTTCTGGTGCAGGTTGTGAAGTTGGCGCAGGTTTGCTTTCCGCTTTTGGTGTTGATGCTGTTCCAGCTTCATCAATAACTGCAATGGTTTCACCCACTTTAACGGTGTCACCCTCTTCTTTTAATACTTGCGTTAACACACCTTCATTTTCAGCGATAATTTCTACGTTTACTTTATCGGTTTCCAATTCAAGTAGGATATCCCCCATGGCTACTGCCTCACCTTGCTGTTTAAGCCACTTACCTACTGTTCCCTCTGAAATGGATTCTGCTAATTCTGGTACTTTTACCTCTGCCATCTCTATCACACCCTTACCAAGTTTCTAGTAACACTTTGTGCAAGAATACGTTGTTGTTCTTTTTTATGAGCAACTGGATCTCCTTCCGACGGACTAGAGCGTCTCATACGTCCGTTGTAGGATACATTTACTCCTTTTGGTGCTAGTGCTTTTAAACGTGGTTCTACAAAAGTCCATGCTCCCATGTTTCTTGGTTCTTCCTGCGTCCAAATAATTTCACGCAGGTTTTTGTATTTGCCAATTAGCTCGTTGATTTTTTCTGTTGGGAACGGGTATAGTTCCTCAACTCGAACAATTTGCAACCAATTAAATTTTCCGACGTCCGCTACTTGGTCGGACAAATCAACAGCCATTCTTCCTGTGCAGAATACTAAGCGCTCTACTGCTTCAGGTTTTTGTCCTAAACCTGGCTGCTCAATAACCGTTGCAAACTCCCCTTTAGTAAATTCATCAATAGATGATCCCGCAGAAGGATTACGTAGCAAGCTCTTCGGTGACATAATCACCAATGGTCTTACTTCGTCTTTGTTTAACATGGCAGCCTGTCTTCTTAAAATATGGAAATACTGAGCAGAAGAAGAAAGATTAGCTACTGTCCAGTTGTTTTCCGCAGAAAGCTGTAAGAAACGTTCAAGTCTCGCACTGGAGTGCTCTGGTCCCTGACCTTCATATCCATGTGGCAGTAGCATCACAAGACCTGATTTCTGGCCCCATTTTGCACGACCAGCTGAAATATATTGGTCAAATATTACTTGAGCCGTGTTTGCAAAATCCCCGAATTGTGCTTCCCATAGTACAAGCGTTTCTGGAGCAAAAACATTATAGCCATATTCAAATCCGAGTACGGCGTATTCAGACAATGGACTGTTGCGCACCTCAAAAGAAGCTTTCGCAGATGGCAAACCATGCAATGGAGAATACGTTTCGCCCGTCTGAGAATCATGTAATACTATGTTGCGGTGAGAGAACGTACCACGCTCAGAATCCTGACCGCTTAGACGAATAGGTGTTCCGTCTCCTAATATAGTGGAGAATGCTAGAGCTTCTGCATGTGCCCAATCAATCTTCCCGTTATCCGTGAAGACTTGCTGACGGCGGGATAAGATTTTTTCTAGTTTATCAAAGACATGGAAACCTTCAGGCCATTTTAATAAATCCGCGTTAATCTCTACTAATTTTTTCAAATCAACAGAGGTTTTTACGTTTGGATAACCAATTTTGACCGCATCTGGTAGATCAGGAATCAATCCAGAGTCGTCATGTGCTTTGTTTACTTTCTCATAAGCTTTCATAAATGTCTGTTTGACAGCTTCTTCTATCGCGTCTACTTGCTCTTTGGACAGTTCTTTTCTTTCGATCAAACGATCTTTGTAGATTTGAGTTATCGTTGGATGTTTCCGAACCACGATGTAGGTCATCGGGTTTGTTGCCATTGGTTCATCCATTTCGTTATGTCCAAGACGTCTGTAGCCGATCAGGTCAATCAGTACATCCTTGTAAAATTTGCTACGATATTGGAAGGCTAATTTTGCGGCAGCTATGCATGCTTCAGGATCATCCGCATTCACATGAATGATTGGAATTCCGTACCCTTTGGCGATATCGCTCGCATATCGAGTAGATCTTGAATCTTCGCTTTCCGTGGTGAAACCCACACGGTTGTTAGCGATGATGTGTACTGTTCCGCCCGTTTTATAGCCCTTGATGCCAGAGTAGTTAAGAGTTTCAGCAACTACACCTTGTCCTGGAAAAGCAGCATCACCGTGAACAAGGATAGAAATAGCTTTCTTTACATCTTGTCTTGGATAGCCTGCTTGAGAGCGATCATCTTGAGCTGCTCTCGTATAGCCTTCTACGATAGACCCTGACACTTCCAAGTGACTTGGATTGTGCGCCATTGTGATACGTGTTGTCTTGTCGCCATTCTTAATCTCTTTAACCGCCCCAAAGTGATACTTTACATCACCTGTCCAGCCGACATTAGCTTCCTGGGCCTTGTCCAGCTTTTCTTTTGGCGAATGCTGGAATTGACTAAAAATATCTTCGTAAGGTTTGCCCAGTACGTGAGTTAATACATTTAAACGCCCGCGATGCGCCATAGAGATGGTTACATCATGTGTTCCCGCTTGAACCGAGTGATCCACAATCTCATCAATGACAGGAACTAGGACATCCAAACCTTCTACGGAAAAGCGTTTTGCTCCTACAAATTGCTTGTGTAGAAACTTTTCAAAACCTTCTACCTCATTCAATCTTTTTAAAAGATCAGTCTTTTTCTGCAAAGAGAGTTCCTTAGTTACTTCGCCAGACTCAATCATGCTTTGAATCCATGCTTTTTCTTCTGCTTCATCCACATGTTGAAATTCAAAGGCAATATTGCTTGTGTACGTCTCTTTTAAATACTGGATCGCTTCCCATCCATTCGCGAAACGACCCGGCTGTTGGTTGCAAATGAACTCAGCTGGAATATCTCGAAGATCAGCCTCGGTCAAACCATATTGATCCAAATGCAACATATCCGCTTGTGGAATCTGAGCTTCCAAAGGATAGAGATTAGCACCTAAGTGTCCAAACCCACGGATTGTATCTGCCAACTGAAGAGCAGCAACGAATTTCTTCATTTTTGCAAATGGCAACGTCCTTGGTGCGGAGCTTTCAGGTGTTGTTACCTGACTATGAAGACCATCTTCTGGAAGGACCGGCGATCCCCAATTATCAAACAATTTTCGTAAGTCTGCAGGTACTTCTTCCGGATTTTCCATATAGATCTCATATTGCTCAAACACATAACCAAGATTCGGTCCATAAAATTCTGCCCAAGGGCTAGCTGGCAGTTTGTTATTCATACTCATTTGTAACCCTCCTACAGTCTTGTTGTGATCATGACCTGCACGAAATTGAGGTTTGTTGATCTCCTTTTATTTCCATTAAACTTCTATTTGGATGAAAATACCTAATCGAAGCGGTTTCAAATAGAAGGAGATCAATCCCATTAAACAATTTAAACCTTTTGCGTCCTAAAGTAAACCCATCCACTGCCAATAAGTCATACTAAATGCAATTATGAGAATAAAGCCCGCTATGGTAAGAGGTACACCCGACTTAACAAAGTCTCTGGTTGTAAAGGAACCTGTGCCGTAAGCAAGCATATTTTGCGGTGCACTTACTGGTAATAGGAATCCAAAACTAATAACAAATTGCTGAATTAAGACCATACCAGGCTTGTTAAACGTAGGCTCCATTGCAGTTACCAATGCGATAACAATTGGAATAAATGCAGATGCCAAACTGGTTGCACTAGCAAATCCTAGGTGTATCAAAATGTTAAATAATGTCAATATGATAATAACAGTAATCACTGGCATGGCAGTTAAACCCATTGATTCAAACATACCTTTGGAAATCCATTGAGCACCCTCTGTTTTTAATAAAAGGTTCCCTAAGGACATTCCAACCGCAAATACAATTAGCGTTCCCCATCCTACTTTTTGCTCTACTTGCTTCCAAGTATACACCCCAATGCCAGGGCATAAAAGGACGGCAACTGCCACAAGTGTAATTGTAGTGGAATCTAACGTATGCAAGACTCCCTCTGTAGACCAAAGGAACAAGAGTAGTAAGGAAACTATCATTAAACGCCATTCTTTTGAAGTCAGCTTACCTAGCTCGGCCAATTGTTTTTTAATTAACTCTCGGCCATTTGGTATTTCACTAAGCTCCGGTTTAATTAATTTCGTCATAACAAAGTAGAGAATGACAGACATGATAACTGCCCAAGGTGCTGCATAGATGAACCATTGCCCCCAAGAAATATGGTAATTGAAAGCGGTTTCCATAAAACCCAGAGCGACCATATTCTGAGCTGCAGCCGTTTTAATCCCAATGTTCCAGATCGAAATGGATTGGACAGTTGTAATCATCAGCAAGGCAGAAAGACGGCTATTCTTCTCTAGACCAAAAGCAGCAACCATACCCATTAAGATTGGAATAATGGCACCTGCTCGTGCTGTTGCACTCGGAACAAACAGAGCAAGAACAATACTTACAAGAATGGTACCAAGTACGATATTATTTGATTTTGATCCTACTTTTGATAGTACCAATAGTGCGATACGCTTATGCAAGCCAGTGATTTCCATCGCTACAGCTAGGAACAATGCCCCCGCAACTAACGCTACGGCTGAATTGCTAAAGCCTCCCAGCGCCATAGTAAGCGCTTTCTTAGTTGTGTACAGGACATTTGGGTCTTCAACTGTTGGTGAGTATCCGATTAAAACAGCAATAAGCCCAACAATTAAAGCCGCACTCACTGGATATGTAACCGCTTCCGTAACCCATAAAATAACGGCAAATGCTAGGATAGCTAGGGTTCTTTGACCAGCAAGTGGTAAATTTTCTGGTGTTGGGAGTAACAGAATAATAACAAGTACAGCTAGTGCGATGCTTAACGAGATGATATTCTTTCGACTAAAGCTCACTATAATACCCCCCCTTGTCTATTAGTAGTATAACCAAGTTGTTACACTATAAATTATAACGAATAGAAGAATAGATCGGATGGTTTTATAATTTACTTTATTGTTTTATTATTTACTAAACTTTGATTTTATATGATATTTCCGCTATTTGCTTATTTGAAACAAACAAAAGGCCGTCGAGTATCCTCGACAACCTAATTATCAACGTTATATCATTTTTATTAACGTTATTAATGTGTATTTCACGTATCCGATTATTTTTGAGTTGCCCAATCTGCTGGATACGTTACATACATAAAGCGAGCAAATTCAGGTACAGAGAATTGGATTTTTGTTCCTTTAGGAATCAAAATAATCTCTCCTGCTTTTGCACTAACTTTGCGACCATCAATGATAATCTCTAAGTAACCTTCTATAACATAATCGATCTCATCATAGTTAAGAGTCCAGTCAAAGGTTGTCTCTTTCATTTCCATAATTCCACAACCTAGACGTGGGCTTTCTTCTAATGAAAATAGATCTTTGCAATAAACAATATCTTCTTTATTGCCAGTATCTAAACGATCTGTTTCTGCTACACGCACAGTTTGTAAAGGTATAGAGGTAACACCGCTACTATCCCGATGTTTTGGGAATTCTTCAGGAGCTTGTGTTGTAGTAGCCCCTACTTTTTCAGTAATGATTTTACGGACAATTTCTTCAATGGCTTTGATGTCTAATTTTTCCATTTTACGCAACCTCCGTTTTATTATCTTTATCTTTTTTTCCCTCAATCATTTTTTTAGAAATGAAGATGGCTACAAAGATTGCTGTAATACCACCGACTAATTTACCAACAATCATCGGGAAGATCATATCTTTTGCAACACCTGCTGTGAATCCTAAATGGTCACCAAGAACAAATCCTGCTGATACAGCGAAGGCAACGTTAATAATTTTACCTCTATCATCCATATCTTTCATCATTCCAAACATCGGAATGTTATTAGCAAGAGTAGCAACCATACCTGCTGCAGCAACTTCGTTCATTCCAAGTACTTTACCCAATTTAAGCAATGGCTTCTTAAACACCTTTGTAATAACAAATACCATACAGAACGCTCCTGCTAAGACAATGGAAATGTCTCCAACAATCTGAATACCTTCTGAGATAGGAGCTAGTCCTGGAATAATAGTCAGACCCACGAGTTGTTCAATGATGCCAGCTGCTAATGCAAGCGTTGCCACAATAACGATGAATTGGCCAAAGATCGTAAAGCCTTTGATCATTCCATTCGGGAATTTCACTAATCCTAGTACAATAAGAGCCGCAAAAATGAGAATTGGCACTAGATTGGTTAAAATCATGCCAATTGAATAACCAGCAACTAGTCCACCAGCAATACAACCAATCGGAATTGTAATAATTCCTGCTAGAACACCTGTTGCTAAGAACTTGTGATCTTCTTTACGAATAATACCTAGAGCAACTGGAATCGTAAAAACGATCGTTGGCCCTAACATAGCACCTAAAATAACCCCTGCAAACATTCCTGCTTCTGGATCTTTCGCTAGTTCTTGCGCTAATGCAAAGCCACCCATATCATTTGCTAAAATCGTAGTAGCAAACATTGCTGGGTCTGCTCCTAGTGCATCAAATAAAGGTACAACAATAGGACTAAGCACTTTGGCTAATACAGGAGACAAAGAGATAATACCTACCATGGCTAGCGTTAAGGAACCCATTGCCATAATACCCTCTTCGAATTGTTGACTTAAGCCAAATTTATTCCCAATACACTTATCAATCGCACCCAAAACCATAAAAATGACCATTAGGTAAATAATGATTTCATTTATTCCCATACATACTTCCTCCGCTCTTACCGAAACTGTTTTTTGATCTCTTCACTTGGTGATGGCATAACGGTATAATGAACGATTCGCTTTTGATCGATAGACGTAACAGCTATATCCATCGCTTGTTCAACATCGCTTACACTTCCAGTAATGACAGCGACGAGCTTGCCGCCGATACCCATACCTAGGTTGATTCTTTTCAAGAAGATATGGGCACCTTTTAAGGCAAGGTTTATCGCGTAAATACCAGATGAGACGTTGGATGTTTCGAAAATTCCAATGGCATTTATAGGCTCAGTTGAGTAGCTTTTTTTCAAACCATTAACGATGTCGTTATGAACACCATTTAGAAAAAACTCACTCACAAGAAAATCCTTTGAGGCCTGTTTTGCGGTCTCCATGGACTCTTGTACATTTGCAGTATCACCACTAACAATGATTAGAAATTTACCCGGGCAAATGGAACGCATATGATGGATATCCACGGTGGATTTTTTTAGCATGAAGTCAGCCGTCTCATATCCTTTACTTATACTTCTTAATTCAAGAATGCCAATGGAACTACTCATTGTTCATCTCCAGAGAATCTACAATACCCACAATAACTGCATCAATGGGTACGTTCTGATCTTTCATGGAGCTTCTTGCTGCACTGCCTTTCGTTACAAGAACGGTGTCACCTATACCCGCTCCGGCATGATCAGCCGCAACAAAGCATTCCTTTGAAGTATTTTCATCATATGAATGCGGTTTAACTACTAGAAACGTTAACCCATTTAGCTTTTCATCTTTTCTCGTAGCCCAAAGACTGCCGACAACTTCTCCAACAATCATACGTTCACCCCGTTATTTTCTCCGTACTTGAATCTGCTGCATTTTGATATAATCTTTTGCAAGTGGTGTAATAATACTGTTTTTGCTCACGATGATTTGATTCACTTGGCGCAGATGAAATTTCTTCAAATCAGATTCTGTAATCAGCTTTTTAGAAATAACTTCCTGACGAACTTCTTCTCGTTCAATCTCGCTCTCTTGCTTAGCACTTGCAACCTCTGGTTTGTGTTCTTTGCTATCAGTATTGAGTAAGTCAGATACTTGAACCATTTGAATACCAAAACTCTTGATTCTCTCTTCAAACTCCTCGTATTGCTTATACAACACCGGGTTTGCCGTCTGTTTATATTTTTTATAAACCATGGAATTTTCTAAAGCGACTACTTTTTTACCTTTTAAAAGCATGGTTAAAATAAAACGTTCACGACTTCCCGCACTGATGCTATTTGCCAGATTCCCTAGTAGCTGAATGCAAATAGTCGGGATGATAACGAGATCGCAATCTTTCGTCTGCTCATCGTAATATTGAAAATCGTAGCGTGACTCGATTTGTGCTTCAATTTCAGGGTGTGCTTGGTTGTCCATAATGATTGCTTTTTGCCGCTTGATTGGCTGTTCCTGCAAAAGCTTCATACCTTGGAGCTTTTTATATACCTCTTTTGTAACCGCTTCGACTAAAGCTTCTATGTTCATTTTTTCACACTCCTAGGTACTTTTCTTCAAAATTTTCCCCATAGTACCTTTCGTAAATCCACACGCATTCGCTTCATCATAGTCAATATGCATGAATGTTGCATAAGAAGGACTTACACGAATCATTACATCATCGAAAATCAATGGTCGACTGCTGAATACCTTAACTTGAACCGTTTCACCGTTGGCAACATTATGTTTTGCCGCATCTTCAGGAGTCATATGAATATGGCGTTTTGCGACGATTAATCCTTTTTGCAATTGAACCATATTAGTAGCTGAGGCAATTACAATTCCTGGTGTTCCTTCTAGCTGTCCGCTCTCTTTGATAATCCCTTTTACACCTAGTGCAACAGAATCTGTTAAAGCGATCTCTACTTGCGTCTCTTTACGTTCAGGTCCAAGTACAACTACATTATGCAAAGCACCTTTAGGACCAATTAGCGTAACCCGTTCCTTGCAAGCATATTGTCCAGGCTGAGACAAATCTTTCATCTTTGTCAGCTCATAGCCTGGGCCAAACAAAGTGTCAATGTCAGCTCTGCTCAAGTGAACATGTTTCCCAGATGCTTCAATAGGAACACACATCTCTTCATTAACACGTTTTACTACTTCATCTACAATGCTTTCAATCAGATCGTTTTTCATAGTTCTCTCCTCAAGCTTTGTATTTATCTAGACGAACGCGAAACATTAATATCCAAAATAAGGAGGATAGACGATTCAATGCTTGAATAATGTCTTCACGTTCCACACTTCCATGCTCTTGTTTAAATGCTTGATAAGCCAACAATTCCGTTTCTCTCGTGAAAGTACGCAATGAATTTAAGGCAACAACCATCTCACCCATTTCATAGCTCGGCTTAAAATGATCTAACCCGAAATATTTCTTAGGATGATGAGATTGTTCTCTTATTTCATCAGATGTCATATCTAACAATTGGATATTAGTCAGCCTCTCACCGAGAACTTCACAGCGCAAAATATTTCGTACAAATAGAAGTACTTCTTCCAAATCAGCTGCCAGCTTTGGTAGCCCTGCTTTTACTCCAGTAATTTGAGCTTGGAGAATCTTAGCTTCTAATGAATCTAGTTTTCCACGAAAAATGATGCGAGGATGGTCTTTATAGACAAGGAGATTTCCATATAAATGAGTCATATGCTCTGGTTTACTTTCAAGATATCCACCATAGATTGTTTCATAGCGAATGGATGGTTTAGTTGAAAGTTCCGTTGTTGGCACATGAGCACTTTTTTGTTGAGTTGCGTTCTCATCAAAGTAGCGTAGCTCTATCTGATGATCTGTTAAAAAACTTTTAGCAGAAGGCGTGAGAATGACGCCCTTTTTCACTTCATAAATCTTAGTATCTTTTGCATCTTGATTTTTAAAGTGTTTTCGCAAATCGTTTTCTGTGATAAGAGCCATATGTTCACATCCCTCGTCGGAAAAGCTTCTCACAATTGTTAGCTAAGAAGCTTACCTGACCCCAATATGGTAGATAGGGAGATGGATGCAAAAATTTGCATCCATCCGACTATAATTATTGTGCAGTTTTTGGCAAGATTGCATCTACTTCAGTATGTGGTCTTGGAATTACATGTACAGATAGTAATTCTCCAACGCGTTCTGCTGCTGCTGCTCCAGCGTCTGTTGCTGCTTTAACCGCACCTACATCTCCACGTACCATAACTGTTACTAGACCTGCACCGATTTGTTCTTTACCAATCAATGTAACGTTTGCTGCTTTTACCATTGCATCTGCTGCTTCAATAGCTCCAACTAGACCTTTAGTTTCTACCATTCCCAATGCGTTTGCGTTTGCCATAATAAAATTCCTCCTAGAATGTTTTTATGATTTTTGAAATAGTACATCTGATGTGCAACACATCATGTATATAAGTAAACTTGAACTAGCCAAGTTTATAGCGTAACTGGATCTTACATTTCAGCTAAAATGCGTTTTACAATTAAGCTGATCAATTCTTCTTTATTAGTAGCTTCAAGAGTAGGTTCTTTTACTTCAGTTGCTCTTGTTTCTACAATATCTTCTAATTCTTTCAAGCCGTAAGCTACACGACGAATGTTAAGTAGGTTTAGTGGGCCAACGTTATCGGAAGTTGAGCTTCCTCCAACCGCTCCACAACCCAATGTTAACGCTGGGAATAGAGCAGTACTTGCACCAATACCGCCTAAAGTACCTGGTGTATTAACAAGGATACGGGATACAGGCTGTTTCAAAGCGAATTCACGAACGATAGCTTCATTGTTCGTATGAACCATCATTGTGTGTCCAGCACCTTCGTTATTTAAAATCTCAACGCAACGATCTAATGCAGTTCTCCAGTTGTCTTCTGTGTAGAAAGCAAGGATTGGAGCCAATTTTTCACGAGAGTATGGAACCTTGCTTCCAACTTCTGTTTCTTCAGCGATTAGAACTCGTGTTGATTCTGGAACTTGTAGGTCAGCTAATTTCGCGATGTGCTGAACACTTTTTCCTACGATTTGAGGATTCATTGTGCCATTTGCACGCATAATGAATTTTCCTAGTTTTTGGCTCTCTTCTTTGGAAAGGAAGTAAGCGCCTTGTTTTTTGAACTCCTCAACAATTGCAGCTTTGTTGTCTCTTTCTACAACAACGGATTGTTCAGAAGCGCAAATGGTTCCGTTATCAAACGTTTTAGAATCAAGGATACGTTTTACTGCTAATGGAATGTTAGCACTTCTTTCAATAAATGCTGGTCCATTACCAGGTCCTACACCGATTGCTGGTGTACCAGAGGAGTAAGCTGCTTTTACCATAGCTGTACCACCAGTAGCCAAAATCATAGCTGTATCTTTGTGTTTCATCAATTGATCTGTACCTTGGATAGTTGGTACAGTCATGCAAGCAATAGCACCATCTGGGCAACCTGCTTTTTTAGCAGCTTCACTAATGATTTTTACTGTTTCTAAGATACAACGTAGTGCATTTGGATGTGGGGAAAATACAATACTATTTCCCGATTTAAGAGAGATGATTGCTTTATAGATAACAGTGGAAGTAGGATTTGTTGATGGGATTAGACCAGCTACAACACCTACAGGTACACCAACTTCCATTGTTTTATTCTCTTTATCTTCATTCAAGATACCAACGGTTTTAAGGTCTTTAATCTCTTCATAAACATGCTTAGAAGCAAATGCGTTTTTGACAATCTTATCTTGCCAACGACCAAAGCCTGTTTCTTCGTTTGCCATTTTAGCTAACTTCTCACGATTCTCATAAGCAGCATCTGCCATCGCTTTAACAATGGAATCAATTTGTGCTTGTGTCATGGAAGCTAGTTTGACTTGAGCTTCTTTTGCTTTTTTGATTAAAGTACGTACCTCTTGAATGGACATTAGGTCTTTGTCTAGAACTTCCATTTTTTACTCCTTCTCTCCCTCATGTTGTGCGATCGCTTTAATAAGCTGATCTTTTTTTGCATACTTTACTTGCACTTTCGAAATGGTTGTTAATTTTAACTTGTAAGCTATTTTTCTTAACTCCGCTAGTTTCATATCTTCTAGTCGTTTTTCTTTCTTTTTACCAGAAGAAACAAGGGAGGTAGCTTCTTCTAGTTGTTGCTCTTGAATTACCACATCATTTTCATCCTGTGTTCCCTCTTGAGCGTTTTCAGTTAGTTGAACAGAGACTTCTTCTACGTGATCAACAACCGGTGCTGCCTCTGGCTTTTTCTTTTCTGTAATTACTTCAAGAGGAGTGCTTTGGATGTTTTTTGCAGGTAATTCTTTAGGCGTTTTTTTTGGTGTTTCTTTTGGTAAATCAACAGTGACAATTTTAGCTGTTTCTTCATGTAGCCTTGCAATGACATGACTATTGAAGAGACAGTTTAGTTGTCTAGCAGCAGCACTTCCTGCTTCAACGGCAGCTTGTACTGCTCCAACATCACCTGTTACCTTGACTGTCACCAAACCATCTTTTTTTAATCTTTCAAAACCAATGAATGTAACATTTGCGGCTTTGAGAGCAGCGTCAGCAGCTTCCATTGCTCCCAAGAGTCCTTTCGTCTCAACAAGTCCTAATGCTTGATTTTTCATGGATTATCCCTTAGTAACTGGTAGGGTTGTCAGCCACAAATTGAACGGCTGCTGCAAATGCATCACATGCTGCTCTGCATGCAGATTGACTACCAGTTAATAAGGCACCACCAAAGTTGGTTTCAGATGGAGGTCCAAAGAAAGCTCCAATGCTCACATCTGCTGCTTTTAAAGCTGCATCAAGTGCGTACATTGCTTCGAGAGGAGGTGCAATCAAATAGGCAATTGCTTCGCCCTCATTTATATTAGCTACTTGAGACAAATAGCTACCTGTACGGGAGACACAATGTGCGAAATACGTAATCGAATTATCGTCATTGGCACCTACGAAATGTGCTGAGTCTTCGATATAGCTGATAGCAGCACTAAGTCCACTTTTCACTTCTGCTGGGCTTGGACCTGCAATGATCCCAATTACCTCACCAGCTAGTTTTGTAGATGCATTAGCTGATCCCGCATACATACTTTTTGCATAAACAACATCTACATCAGCTGATTTGGTTGCTTCGTCTAATGCGGTATATGTCACATCATCAATATCAGCTGTGATGATTCCCAAACTTTTGTGATGTGGTTTTAGTTCTAGCTTCTCAGCCATATCAGGACTCACGTTAGAGATCAGCTTAGTTCCTAATACTGTTGCGTAAATAGGCTCGTTTCTCATCAGACTTCCTCCCTTTCCTACATTTTCAAATCGATACCTGAAGCTTTTTTATCAATCATGGTTTTGATTAGCTCTGCAATATGAGCCCCAGCTTCTACTGCTGGTGTACCACCTTGGTGAATATTGGAGATAACTGTTCTTTTTGCTTCTGGCATACCAACTGTTGGCTTATAAGCAACGTAAGCACTCATTGATTCTGCTGTTACTAGACCAGGTCTTTCCCCTACTAGAAGACATACAACATCTGCTCCTGTAATTTCACCGATGACATCCATGGAAGGTACACGGCAATGTTTTACGAATAAAATATTACCGATTTCGATTCCATACATTTTTAAACCTTGCGTAATGGATGGTAGAATGTCACGTAGGTTAGCCTCAATTGCAGCAGAGCTTAATCCGTCCCCAACAACCAATTGAACTTTCGCAAATTGCGTTGTGTTCTGCTTTACATATTGGATGGTTTCTGGAGATAGCTGACGACCTAAATCTGGTCGAGTGATATATTCATCTTTGTCTTTGCAAAGCGTTTCAATCGATACCAAATTCATTTCTTTTACAAATTCTTCAGGTACGTAGGAGAATACCGCATCCTGTGCTGCCGCATGGTCCGCACGAAAACGTAAGGATGTAGATGTTTTATAACGTGGGCCTGCTCTCCAAATCCCAAGACGAGCAGGGGTTTTTTCTTTCATTTTCAGATACCCTTCTTTATCTTCAGGGTCTGGAATCAAAAGCTGTGCTTTAATGTCAACTTCTGTGATGTCGTCCAAGAATTCATCACTAATCATAGATTCCTCTTGATGTTGTTGACCACTTGCTGCGATTGCTTGAGTAACCATTTCTTGTGATACCATTTCTTGTGTAGCTACTGCCTCTTTAGGGCTGTCCATCATTTGAGATAGAATGCTTTCAATCATGGATTTTAGTTCTTTTTCGTTCACTGTTGTTTCCTCCTTTCTTTACTTTAAGAACACAGAAGCGTCTCCGGCTTTTTTCGTAAGTTTTCCATTTTCAATGAAGCCCATTTTTTCCATCCATTGTTCGAATTCTTTAATTGGAGTCAAGCCTAACAGCTCACGTAATGTAGCTGTATCGTGGTATCCTGTTGTTTGATAGTTCAACATTACGTCGTCACCATGAGGGATACCCATGAAGAAGTTACATCCAGCAGCTGACAATAATACAGCTAAGTTTTCAATATCATTTTGATCTGCTTTCATATGGTTGGTGTAACAAGCATCGCATCCCATTGGAATACCTGTTAATTTACCCATGAAGTGATCTTCAAGACCTGCTCGAATAACTTGCTTAGAGTTGTAGAGATATTCAGGTCCGATAAAGCCAACAACTGTGTTCACAAGGAATGGACTAAACTTCTTAGCAAAACCATAGCAACGTGCTTCCATTGTTACTTGGTCCACTCCATGATGAGCTTCAGAAGACAATTCGGAACCTTGTCCTGTTTCAAAATACATTACGTTTGGACCAGTAGCTGTACCTTCATGCAAAGCTAAATGTTGAGCTTCAGCAATCGTCGCAGCATTAAAACCAAATGCCTCGTTTCCTTTTTCAGAACCAGCAATGGATTGGAAAATCAAATCTGTAGGAGCTCCTTGACGGATAGCATCCATTTGTGTAGTTACGTGAGCTAATACACAAGTTTGTGTAGGAATTTCCCATTTTTGCTTAAACTCTTCAAATCTTTTTAAGACACGCGCAACGCTTTCAGTGGAATCATCTACTGGGTTCAAACCAAGTACCGCATCACCAATACCGTAAGTTAAACCTTCCATTAAGGAAGCTGTAATACCGTCTGGATCATCGGTTGGATGGTTAGGCTGTAAACGAGCAGATAGCGTACCTGCATGACCAATTGTTGTGTTTGCATGAGCAGTAATGCGGATTTTTTTTGCTCCGTAAATCAAGTCAAGGTTGGACATGATTTTTGCTACTGCTGCGATCATTTCAGAAGTTAGACCTCTGGAAATGCGTTTGATATCAGACTCTTTTGTGTTCTCGTTTAGAATCCACTCGCGCAATTCTTCAACTGTCCAGTTTTTAATTTCAGCGTAAATTTTTTCGTTCACTTGATCTTGGATGATGCGTGTTACTTCATCCTTCTCATAAGGAACTACAGGGTTGTTACGTAAATCAGCTAATGTTAGTTGAGCTAGAACAACCTTAGCAGCAACGCGTTCTTCAGCTGAAGTAGCAGCAACACCGGCTAATGTATCCCCAGATTTTACTTCATTCGCTTTTGCTAGGACTTCGATAATGGATGAAAATTGATACATCCGACCAAATAATTTCGTCTTTAAGATCACAAAAGCTCCTCCTCTCATTTGTACATCTCTTAGTTGAATACGAGTGTTTTGATCACTACGGGTAATACTTTTCCATTGGCAATTGGTTTCCCAATGTCAATGTAATCACCATTGTCTACCTGAATACTGTCGATGCACACAACATCTTTTTTGTAGTTCAGTAGTGCATATAGGGTTTGTCCTAGTACCTTCGCCATGTCATGGTGAACAATCACTATGAATGGATACTCTCTTTCAAGTAGCTCAGCCATCCCCTTGTGTATTCCTTTAGCGTATATCTGAATTTCGGGGAAGCTAGGATTCTTTTTCCCTTCAATGGCAATCGCTACTTTTTGTAAATCATTATCTACTTTGAACCACTCTAATTTTTCGCGAATGGCCTGTGCTAGTTTCTCTTCGTCTCCTGATTCGTCCGTTATAGCTACTTTTAGAATCGGTACGTTTTTAATCGGGAACGTTTCCTCTGTATAAGTGATCGTACTACCACTTATTTCAGTAGTATGAGAACCAGCACCAACAACTGTTGCACGAATTGTCTCTACAGAATGAAAGACTTTCATTTGTGTCATAAGTGGAGAGGTAGCAATAGCTCTTCCTAACAAGATGCCGATATCTCCGTAATGAAACACATCCTTCTCTTCATGCTGATAGATATAATCGGCTACGCCACCCGAAAAGGAAATGCATGAAATCGGTTTGTCAAGTTTTAATCCTCTATGAGTGAGAATCGTTTCATAAAAATCGCTTTTTTCTTTTAGACCTACACTTTCTTCTAAAAGCCAAACCATTTCTTGGATGATTGGTTGCAACTTCTCTGCTGTAGCGGTTTGTCCTAGCTGTATGTCGTATCCTCTTTTTTGAATCAACATGTTGATTTTAGGTGCGATATAGATGATTTCATGAGTCACGGGATCTACCTTGATCAATCGCCCACCAATATCTAAACAACCCGTATCTTGTGATTCTCCGTGGCTAAATACCGCTAAATTACTAGTACCGCCACCAATGTCAATGTTGACAATTGAAGTGGAATGTTCCTTCGAATACGTATGTGCCCCTGCTCCTTTTGCAGCAATAATACTTTCAAGATCAGGACCAGCTGTTGCAACAACGAAATCTCCAGCAAAGCCACTCAAGGTAAGTAATACCTCATTCGCATTCTCTTTTCGTGCCGTTTCGCCGGTAATAATAACGGCGCCAGTTTGAATCTCTTCTTTTTTTATGCCAGCTTTTTCATACTGCTCCTGCACAAATACCTTAATTTGTTGAACATCAATTCTGTTAGCAGAGAGCAATGGCGTGAAGCAAATATCACTTCGGTATATCACTTCTTTATTGGTGATGACGATACGTGGAACAGAAAACGTTGAGGCTAAGTTTTGAATATACAGCTTAGAAAACACAATTTGGGTTGTTGATGTTCCCATATCGATACCTACGCTTAGCAATTCCTCTTTCATTTTGTCACCCCCTTATAGCTAGTAGAAAAAAGAAAAGAGGCTTAAAGTTACATACATCCCCATCAACTGAGAATATATAACCTTAAGCCTCTTTGCTTATTTCATACTACGTCTTTGTAGTATCAATATTATATTTTGAAAGAAAAAGTAACAGATGTTCCATTTTCGGTAGAAGCAATTTTCATGCTCCCCTTTAGTTTATCCTTAACATAGCTTGTGACAATAGATAAACCTAGGCTTTCTTGTGAACATTTATCGACACAGAAACCTTTTCCATTATCCACCACTTCAATGGTTGCAAGCTTTCCTTCTACACACAAGGAAACCCTTACAATTCCCTCCTCCCGATCAGAGAAGGCATGTTCGTAGCAGTTCTGTAGCAACTCATTGATAATAAGCGCTATAGCAACTGTGCGATTACTATCTATACAAATTTTTTGATTAGCTTCTATACGTATATCTATCTTCTTACAATTAACAAAGCAACGTTGAATATTAGCTGCGATTAGCTCGATAACTTCAAGTAAATCTACGTTAGCTTCTATTTGTGTAGAGAGTAGCTCGTGAGTGGCAGCGATAGCTAGTACTCTGCTTACACTCTCATTCAGACATTTCTTTGCTTCTTCACTTTCACATTGTCTAGATTGGATACGCAGTAAGGAAGCTACCGTTTGCAAATTATTTTTAACACGATGATGAATCTCACGGATAGCCACAGATTTTGAGATAATTTCAGCTTCTTTATCTTTAATTTCCGTTACGTCATGTAAAATAACGACTAAACGCAAGTCACGCTCATCAATCAACAATCTTTTTACTTGAAAGAAATACTTAGCAACATGTACATCTTTCTGGAATTGACTTAGGTTTGTCTCGTCAAATTCCCTCATTACTTCTACAAACAAAGTTTGATCTAAAGACAGGTTATCGTAATGTAGACCCTGTATATCTTCTAAATACCCCAAATTTTTATATTGTCTATCCGCTTTGCTATTCTTCAGTTTTAAAAAACCATCTTTATCAAAGATTAATATAGCGTCATCAAGCTGATTGATAACGGATTCATTAAATCTGATCATAGCTGTTACGGTAGATGCTATATCTTCGTATTGGGAATCGTTTTTGGTTACTTTAAAATTAGCATTGATGTTTTCACTTACATCTTTTTCATAGATAAGTACAGCAATGACTTTTCCATCTAGATGAATTGGATATACCGTTTGTCGAACCAATTGGTTCTCTTGGGTTTTTGCAACAAGTCCTACTGACATAACTCCTGTTTCTAACGTCCGGAGTACACCAGGCTCATTTTCCCTTAAAGCAACTTCGCCAACAACAGGACATTGATACAAAGATTGCGCTATCCCATGAGTTTGATGGTAGACAACAATAGCTTCGTTTGTCAGTTTCGAAAGGACATCAATAAAAAGGTCCCTTCCCTCCTGCAAATCAAATAATTCATTAGAATGGGCTACTTCAATGATTTTCTGAATCTCAGCGTCTGATAAATGAGTATGTTTTTTACACAACTGCGTAATGGTTTCTCTAATCATAAGAGATCACGATTGTGGTAGCGATTTCAATCATAGGACATCTTTTATCCATACTCAATTTACGAATGGTCTGATACGCTTCTTCTTCAGAAAAACCATTTTCTTTCATCAAAATCCCTTTTGCCTTCTCAATTGCAATTCGTTCCTCTAGCTTTTGAGAGACCTTTGTATAGTTTTTTTCTAGCTTACGAAATTCTTTTCCTTTGGCGATGGTAACTTCAACCATTGGTATGAAAGATTTTTCATCAAGTGGTTTCACTAGATAACCCAAAGCACCAATACTAGAAGCCTTTTCAATACTTTCTTTATCACTAAAGGCTGTCAACAGAACGACGCCACCAGCTAATTGCTCCGAAAGGATTCTTTTTCCCGCTTTTAATCCATCTAGGATAGGCATCTGAATATCCATAATCACTAGATCAGGCAAATGCTTTTTACATAACTCAATGGCCTCAAAACCGTCTGAAGCTTCCCCTACTACATTGTAGTTCGCTTCTTTTAAAATCTCACGAATATCCATTCTTGTAATAGGCTCGTCATCGACTACTACAATTTTTCCATTCATGGGTACCACACCTCATTGTCTAAGAAAAATAAATACTTCTCAAATCTTATTCATCATCATTTAAGTAGTTCTGTAGCTCTTCTATACCTATGTTTTCAGTAGAGGAGATCTCGAAAATTTGCGAAGCACCCGCTGCTAGTAAGTATTCCCTAGCTTTTCTCACGTCCTCCGCATTTTTGGCAATGTCTACTTTTGTGATGATACCAATAACTGGTTTCGCAAATACACAGCCAAAAGAGGGTGGAAAATAACAATCCTCGTTTGTGCAATCTTGCACAAGGCCAATGACATCCGCATCGACACTTGTCACAAGCAACATTCTATATAAACCTCTATTTTCTATACATTCCCCAGGTGTATCAATGGCTTGGTCGAAAGTTTCAATGGCTTGTGTTTTCTTATAGGCGATCACATGTCCGTGAAGTCGCTGGCATAAAGTGGTCTTACCACATCCTGTATTTCCTGTTAAAATGATTTTCTTCATAACTACGTTCTCGTTATCTTCGTAGCTGAAAATCCTAAAATATCTTGTAAGCCAAGCAACACTTCATTTAATGCGGACTCCACAGAGGATACATCGCCTGTAACCACCACTGATCCACTGAAACGATCCACAAAACCAATAAGTACGCCAGCAGCTTTCGTTGCTATATCAGCAGCGATAATCGATGCTTCACTTGGGGTAATGGTTAAAATACCAATTGCATCCTTCGTATCACTACTTAATCCTAGCTTTTTATAAATATCTGGATTCGGATTAGCTATGATATGAGCTAGTGTGACCTGTTTACCCGGTACATACTCTTGAATAACACGTTGTTTCTCATTGTTTTGGCTCATAAACCTCATCCCATCTGCTTGAAAAAACTTTAAAAACACATAAAGGCCCCTTAAAAAATACACATGGCAATTTTTAAGGAGCCTCTTCGCTCTCAATTAAAATTCTTAACACGTCATTGTGTTAATTTCACTATATTTGAACTTGTAAACGATGTCAATACTTCATTAGACGAATTTCGACAAAATATTCGCTACTGAAACATTTTGTTCAAAATTCCAATAACGTCTTCTTCCGTTGGCACACGTGGATTTGTTATTGTACATCCATCCTTTAGCGCCCCTTCTGCAATCGCATTTCTCATTTCTTCTAGCAGCTTATACTCGATACCACAATCCCGCAAATTTGTTGGCATTTTTAATTGTTTTTGTAATTGCTTGATCGCATTAATTAAGCTACGTACCCCACTTCTCGTATTGCTTGCTGGTAGACCTAAGCTTTTTGCAATAGCAGCGTATCTCTTAGCTGTTTTTTGATTTTCAACTTCGCCATACCCTGTTCCACAATTCGCATTGAATTCGATGACATGTGGAAGCAGTAAGGAATTCATGCGGCCATGAGGAATGTGGAACTTAGCTCCAGCTACATGGGCAATTCCGTGATTGAGGCCTAGTGATGTAACATTAAAGGCCATTCCTGCAAGGCATGAAGCATTGTGCATTTTTTCACGTGCTTCTAAATCATTACCATCCTTGTATGCTCTTACTAAATATTCAAAGACAAGCTTCATCGCCTTTTCCGCAAGAGCATCAGAAATATCATTTGCTTTTGTAGACACAAACGCCTCGATGGCATGCGTCAAAACATCCATTCCCGTATCGGCTGTAATAAAATCAGGGACACTTTTTACTAGCTCTGGGTCTAAAATAGCTTCTTCAGGAGTCATATCATTCGACACAAGTGGATACTTAATATTTTTTTGTTGGTCACTTATGACTGAAAATGCGGTTACTTCTGAACCCGTTCCACTTGTTGTCGGAATAGCAATGAAAGGAATATCTTGTTGTGCGGACACTTGTTTCGTAAAATATTTCATTGCTTTCGCGGCATCAATAGCGGAGCCTCCTCCAAGTGCAACAATCGTATCAGTTTCAAACTCACTGAGTGCTTTCATCCCACTCACAACAACTTCGATTGGTGGATCTGGAACGATGTCGCTAAAAACCATGTGCTTATTACTTTCATCAATTTGGTTAATGACTTGTTGAATCATTCCCGATTGAACCATGAAAGGGTCGGTGACAATAAAAATCCGTTTCCCTTTCAGATCCTGTAGACGATTCAAAGCACCTTGTCCCATGTAAATGTCTGTTTTAAAACTTACCTTATCCATGCTGACACCTCCATTTGAAATAAAAAAAGAGGCTTTTTAGAAGGGAATATTCCCTTTAAAAGCCTCTTTGCTATCTACATAAGTAACACGTCTTTGTGTAACCTGTATTCTGTTTTCTATCAATACTGTACTACTATATTTATCATATAGTCAACTATGTATTGGTTGTTATTTTTAAAAACACTATACACGTCTTTGTGTATAAAAACCTTTTGCATCAAAGGTTTGATAAGATTCGTCAAGCACTACATTGTGCCTGTTCTGTTTGTCAAGACTTATCAAAATGTTGATTTGTCAATTTGTGTAACAAAGGAGTAAAAGTGGTGCTAGTCCGAAATTAAAAACACCGTGGGTGCTCCGTTCACTTCGTACAGCCTATACTTTTTCTCTGCTCCATTTTGTTTTTCAATTTCAATTGACGTAATAAATCCATTATCGTCTTCCACTTTAAATTTGGTTTTCATCAACTCATACAAGGTTTGATCCCCTTTGAATTGAATCGTTTTTTCAGCATCTTTTGTTTTACCCTGATCAGTTGAACCCTGTACAACGACCTTGTTTTCAACCTTTTCTTCTGCTGCTGTGTTTTGTGCTACTTCATTTTTTGAACAACCTATTACACTTACCATTGCAAGTGCAACAAGTAAGGCGATTTGACAAACCTTTTTTAACATATTCGCTCCTTTCTCCATTAAAAAAGTCTAGCGAGGCGGGAAACATCACTAGACATGGACTAACCACCTTCGCCTCGAAATGGTTAGCCTTTCAATAGTTTTTAGGTAAAAGACCTGACTTAAGACTAAAAAACAGTCTATCACAGTGGCGGGACCGCGTTGGATTTACACCAAACTTCCATCACCTAAAACTATAAATTTAATTAAGTAAATGAGGTGTGACCCATTTGAAAACATTATAGCACAAGAAATGGACTTGACAATCATACTGTTGTGACAAAATGTAGTTGTATTCTTCCATATTTTAAGATAGCTGACGTAAAATTCCCCGAGCGATATGAACTCCACATGCCCCTGCCTGCGCGAGTCCACGTGTTAAACCTGCTCCATCACCACCAGCGTATAAACCAATAATTTCCGTTTCAAAGTGGAGGTTCAAATGTGGGCGTGCTGAATAGAATTTCGCTTCTACTCCATAAAACAGGGTGTGTTCGCTGGCAATACCTGGCGTAACATGATCAAGTGCCTCCACCATTTCAATTAGGCTTTTCATCGTATTATAAGGTAATACTAATCCGAGATCACCTGGAACAGCTTCTTTTAACGTTGGTTCAATAAATCCCTCTTTCAGTCGCTTATCTGTGGAACGACGACCGCGTTTTATATCACCAAAGCGTTGTACAATCACCGAACCGTTGGATAGATCATTAGCACGTCGTGATACCTCTTTAGCGTATTCGTTCGGCTTATCAAATGGCTCAGTAAATACATGAGACACAAGCAAGGCAAAGTTCGTGTTAGGCGAACCAAGCTTCTCATCTTTATATGCGTGACCATTAGCCGCCATAACCCCGCTGTGATTCTCTACGACAACATGACCGCTTGGATTGGAACAAAAACTACGCACAATTTGATCCGTAGAAGACTTAAATAAAAATTTCCCTTCATATAGATGCTTATTGATTTCCTCCATCACCACGTTGGTGGTTTCTACGCGAACTCCCACATCTACTTGATTGTTAATCAACCGTAAGCCCTGCTTTTTCAATATCTCACCGAACCATTGTGAACCGTCTCGGCCAGGAGTAATAACTATTTTATTTGCCCGATACTCCTGACCCTTTTTACAGGTAATCCCGCGAATTTCTTTCCCATTGTCTGTTTTCTCAACAATGATATCTTCCACTTCCTGTTTGAAGATCATCTTCATTTGTGGTTCTAGCTCTTCGTAGATCCTCTTCAAAATTTCTAAATTTTGCTCTGTGCCTAAATGACGAACATTAGCACGTAATAGTTTAAGTCCAACTGCTTGCCCCTTACGTTCTATATCACGGACCGCATCCGTAGTTGGATCAGTAATATGGGGTGTTGCTCCGAGTTTTAAGTTTATTTCATCTACATATTTTATCAGTTCGAGTACTTCAGAAGGTGCTAAATAATCAGTCATCCAGCCGCCAAATTCTGTCGTGATGTTGAATTTTCCATCTGAATAAGCCCCTGCTCCCCCAAATCCATTGGTAATAGAGCAAGCTGGCAAACACCCACTATAATCCTTTCGACCTGCTGGAGGCGGACATTTACTGATTTTTTTCTCAAGGATGGGACAGCGACGCGAGTAAATATTGTGCCCTTTTTCAATCAACAGGATCTGTAAATCCGGTTTTTTATGAATCAATTCATAAGCCGTAAAAATTCCTGCTGGACCAGCTCCGACAATGATAACATCATAATTCATAGAAGTTGCCCCCTTGAAAATGTTAGGAAATTACAAACCCTATTGATTATAACATCACTTTTTGAATAATCAAGATTAAACCCGAACATTTTTTATATAAACATGATTTTTATTCGTGTTATTGCCTTGCATCCTTCTTTGCAAAACGCATGATTAAACGATTTTCCACTCATGTCCTTTCATTTCTAGATTAATAAATGAGACAGAAAATTAGTACAATGTTTAAAATGACGAAAAAGGAGAGAGCCTGTTCGTGCAAGCTGAACAAATCCTTACCTTATACAAGATCTGCTGGAAACGTGGCGATACACCTATTCTCAAAGAGATAAGCTGGGACATTCATTCTGGAGAGCATTGGTGTCTACTAGGTTTAAATGGATCAGGTAAATCTACCATCCTACAACTCCTAAACGGCTATCTTTGGCCTACGTCTGGAGAAATTGAGGTTCTTGGAAAAAAATTTGGTACCTATGACTTGCGGCAGTTACGTAAAGAAATTGGTCTTGTTAGTAGTTCTCTGCAACAACAGCTACGAGGAAGTGATACCGCCATAGATATTGTATTATCTGGTAAACACGCTTCTCTAAGCCTATACGAACCGACGATTCAAGGTGAAGTAGAGCAGGCAAAGGCCTTATTAGAACAATTTGGTTGTACTCATTTACAGCACCGTACCTATCAGGTTTTGTCACAGGGTGAACGACAACGCATTTTATTAGCTCGTGCCCTAATGGCATCCCCGCGGTTGTTGATTTTAGATGAACCTACAACAGGTCTTGATTTCATAGCTTGCGAACAATTATTACAATACGTTGATACACTTACTAAACAACCTAATGCCCCTACCATTATCTACGTTACCCATCATATTGAAGAGATCTTACCTTGTTTCACGCATACGCTCTTGCTCAAAGATGGGAGCATTTTTGATTCTGGTCGGACTAATGACATGCTTGTTCCCGAGCTTTTATCCCGTTTTTTCGGAATTCCGGTTCAGCTTGAACACATTATGGGTCGACATTGGTTGTTTTGCTAAGAACCTGTTGGCAAGCGTCTTTCAGGGGTCTCTATCTACATATAGGAAAAACTTATGGGTAAAAGAAAAAAGGAGCTCCCTATAAGTGAGCATGATTGGGGGCTAATGGAAGGATGTTTCTTGTACCGGATTTGGATGGTCTCCGCTTGACATATGGCTGAAATACAAAGCCTAATTGGTAGCACAAAACTAAAAAAGGACTGATTTCATTATGTGTGGGATTTGAAACTAAGCATAAACAAAGAGACTTACTGCTTCCCAAGCACCGTCAAAGCATCATGAAAAAAATAGAGCTGGATTTGTTAAACGATCCAAATATACTGTCCGTATTTTATGGAGGTTCAATTGGAAACCAAAATACCGATCTGTATTCCGACATTGATCTTCCATTATCGTCAAAGATGAGTTTTTTGAAGAGTATCGGGCAAACAAGAAGCAACGAGCGAAAAACTGGGGGAACGTTTTATTTTATGAGGATGACCCGTTAGCAAATTACAGTGTTGCACATTTTTGTTCTTTTATAATGGTGGACTCCTTTTATTATCAAACAGAAGAAATGCAGCCCTCCATCTGGTTACAAAATATACGGATTATCCATGATACGGATGGAATGATGACGAACATTCTGGAGCAGTCCATGCAATTATTATATACACCGACCACCGAAGACATTGAAATATCGCGATCCAAGTTTTTGCTTATGTTCACGAAACTTACCGCAGGGTAATGAGAGAAGAAATGTACTATGCCCTACAATGCGTCGACACCTTGCGTTTCTTAGTGGCGGCAGCATGGCTTATGGAGGCAGGAACACAGCCGAATACTCTTGATGATTGGGCAAAAATGGAAGGAAGCAGGAGTAACTTGCAAAACTGGCAACTAACTCTTCTTGCAAACTGGGACTGTAGTAGAGATTCAGTTAAAATCCTCCATGTGTTACATTGCATCATCGTAGAATATAAGAAGGTTCACAATAATCTATGCCGAGAATATCATATAGCTGAGAATCCTGAATGGGTCGATGGAGTTTTTGATATGATTCTATAGCAATTTCAAATATAGGGGGTAGCCATTTGCTGCTCTTCTTTGTTTTGGTAGGAAGAGCGCTTTTTGTATTCGTTTGTTTTTCTCTAAAAAATTTCTTTGAAAGCTGGTTAAACGATACCCCTCAATCAAAGAATAACTACTGATGTGGAAAAAAGCATTGAACCACAGGGTGAAGCTTGTTACAATGAATCGTTGTGACAACTTCATACACTCTTCGCGGTTCGAGATCTCCCGCGTTATCAAAACTAGGAGGATACATGTTTAATTTATGGTTTGGGATTGGCTTTGTGCTGGTCAATTTTATATTATTCTTAGTATGCTATCGTTTTTTTGGCAAAGTAGGCTTGTATGCTTGGATTGGATTTGCCACCGTGCTCGCCAACATTCAAGTGGTGAAGATCGTCGAGCTGTTTGGTTTTGCCATGACGCTTGGAAATACGATGTATGCTACCATTTATCTATGTAGTGACCTACTCAATGAGAAATATGGGCAAGAGCAGGCAAAAAAAGCCGTCTGGTTTGGCTTCTTTACGCTAATCACCACAACAATTATCATGCAGATGGCTTTGAAATTTGTGCCCCATCCAGACGAACTGGCGAAACAAGATGCGTTAGCTATGATCTTTGGTCTCTTACCACGTCTGGCAATCGCTAGTTTAACATCATACTTTATTAGCCAGTTTTTAGATGTGCGTATTTATACTTTTTTAAAGAAGATATGTCCGAAACGAAATCAATTGTGGATTCGAAATAACGGAAGTACTTTAATTAGCCAATTAGTTGATACCGTAATCTTCTGCACCATTGCTTTCCTAGGGGAACTGCCTATGAATATTTGGTTTCACATTTTAATCACGACTTATCTGATTAAATTTGTGGTTTCGGCAGCTTCTACACCGATTTTATATATAGCACGAAACTTTACATTTTCAAAAGAAGGATAGGTTTTTTTACTAGCTATCCTTTCAAAATAAGAGGTCCGTTTGTACATGAAAATTCATGTGGCAAGCGGACTTTTTCATTCAGCTAAGAAAGTGATATAATATTCTGATAAGTAAGGAGGTACTACTATGCTGGGTTTTTATAATCATTTATCTTCAGAAGTATATGATTTGGATAAACCAATTGGTCGTTCATTTGGTGATGTAGAATTTTATAAGGAAAGGTTACTCTCAAATAAAGGAAAAATCCTTGAACCAGCTGTAGGTACAGGTCGGATACTTATTCCACTATTGGAAAGTGGCCTACACGTAGATGGTTACGATAGCTCACCAGAAATGCTTCGAATCTGCCAGGATCACTGTCAAAAAAGAGGCTTATCTCCTACCCTTTTTGAAGCAAATATGGAAACCTATTTATCACCTACTTCGTATGAAACGATTATCGTACCTACTGGCACATTTTTATTGCTTTATGAAAGAGAATCCTCCATCAGAGCCTTACAGAATTTCTATCACAATTTGGAGAACGGCGGGAAATTCATCGTAGATCTATTTTTACAAACAGAGTTTACCTTTGGTACAACCTCAACAAGGGCGTGGACATGTGACAATGCTGATGTAATCACGTATCAAGATACCTTAGTTGAAGTAGATCATATTAATCAATATAGCATTTCTTATGGCAGGTATGAGAAATGGCGAAAAGGTACTCTGATAGAAACAGAGCTAGAACGTTTTCCCCTACGTTGGTATGGTGTAGAAGAATTTAGATTGATTCTTGAGAAAATTGGATTTGATCAAATTATCATTTCTGCTGATTATCAGTTTGGTGTATATCCAACAAAAACAACAAAAATGATTACCTTTGAAGCGATTGCTAACAAAGCATGATAGGGTGGCCTTTAGTAATGGGATTGGAAGGTTCGGGATTCTGCTGATAAAGTGGATATTTATTATGTGACCGTTGTACGCTATAAAGCCAACACATGTAAAAAATTTTAGATGTGCAATACTATGAAGCTGATAGAGTTAGTTATAAATAAAAATTAATTATAGGAGGGAAAGAGGTAATGTATTTTCCTCTTCACCCTCCTATATATGAAAGGACGCTAGTTATTATCAGAGCGACCGTCCGAATCCCCTATATTCGGACATTTCTTTATTTTGATTCATCCCCATTGCATCACTAACTTTCCATTGTGTTTTCAATATCAAAATCAAAATAAGCTCATCAGCTAACATTTTATCCGCAGTTGTTTCCCCCTCGTATTTGCATTCCAAAAGTTTTTTTCCATACAGTTCATAACCACATTCCCTTCAATACCAGCCCACCGATAGGTCCCCCGTCAGGGGGGCTACTAAGAAACTTATTATTAAAAATAGAAACTTCTTAAAACATGCTAAAAAAGGAGCGAACGGACAAACAAAAAGTATGCGGCACGAAGAAAATGTTCTGGTGGAACTAACTCTTCTACAGAAACTGATACACGTTTATCACGAGGATTTTTTCATGCCCCTATCATAATAAATCTCTCCTTTTCCTCTTTTTTATCAGTGTTGACACATAAAAAGAGGCTGTGGAGAAAGTTTTCTCCACAGCCTGGTTTTTTGTGATACTGCATAAGAGTGGTAGAGAAATTTTATATGAGTTAGTTTGATTAAGCTAGCCTCTTTTTAAAGTTTTATCGAGGTATTTATTCGGAACAATATTAAATACTTCTGTAAGAATCTGATGATACTCTTCTTCATTTATGGTTCGTTTTCTTTTTTGGCCTTTTTTGGTTTCTGTAAAACTTCGTTTAGTAAGTGAAACATGCCCATCTTCAATTAATTTACAGATAATACATCCTTTGTTAAAAGGAGATTCTGGGTGCTCTACAATAATATTTTGTATGACATTTACTTTATTTGTATCTATTTCATCTAATGTAAATGCATATCCAGTGCGCCATGTATTTGTAGGTTCAGAATCAAGGAATTGAGCGCTCTCCCCATTTTCTCCTTTTTTCATTTCTAGTAGGTAGGTTCCTTTTTCAGTATTTTGTTTACGAATACGGTATTTTCCTGTTTGAGATGAGATGACTTCCCCACTAAATGGGACTGGATATAAAGGAAGATGTGAGGCAAACCCCCCGTCTATAATATATTTCTGATTATTATAATTTAAAATAATAATCACATGCCCATCATCAGGTTTCCACTTACCATCCCCTAAATCGTAGACCGTACCAGATACTCGATAGACATCAAATCCACAATCAATTAAAAAATAATATAATAAGGAATTAAGCTCGTAACATAGTCCTCCGCAATGGGTTAATAGTAATTTTTCTTGGACATTCTCTCTAGAAATTTTTCGGATATTCTTGTCCATAACGTCTAAATTTTCATAGGGTAGTACATATCCCATTTGCAGAAGAATTCCATGTAAATCTTCAAAGGTTACATCTTCTTTTGGAGATATCTGTAACCGGGAGAAAAAATTTTTTTGTAATTCGGTTAACATTGTATACCACCTTCCATTTATAGGTAAATTATCCATTGATTATATGTTACACTTTTAAAATATATAATCAAGTATAAAAAATTAAAATAGAATTTTTCGATGTTAGGTATTTTATATGGGACGGGCTATAAAAGAGGTTGTAATATAAAAACTTTATATAGTTGTACATACAATTCATTTATAGATATTTTAAAAATTGAAACAGCTAGCTATTAAACTAGGTTGGCCTGCTCGGTAAGAATGATGAAGCTCGCCTCGCTTTCCATAGAATATAGCTCTGGCCAAACTATGTCTTGCTTCACCTCTATTTAACTGAGTTAGAATTTTTCGACGATAGTTCTCATCTTTTAAGTATAAAAGCAAATAACGTGTCTTAAAAATTCGTCCAGATTCCCCAATTGCTCGCCCTAACATGGTAGGTTTTCCATTTTGTTGTAATGCTTGGATAAGATGAGTTGCATTGACTTTATTTAGTGTAAGAGAACCAGCAATATGTTAGCGGACATTTGAAACAATACTGAAGGTAGGTTAACACATGGCTATTCGTAAAGAAGAATTGTATAAGATTGATAGACCATCTTGATCAACAAGATGAAAAAGCAGCATTTGATTTTTTAGAATTTCTTGTTCAACGCTCAAAAAAGAAACCTAAAGATTGAGAAAAAATTGATATGGTGTATCCGGATCATGAACCATTGTCTACACAAGAATTAGAACAGTTAAATAGTGAAGAAGGTATGTATCAGGAGAGGATGCAAAACGAGAATTCGGACTACAAATTGATTTACCATAAATCCGCGGTGAAATTTATTGCAAAGCAAGAAAAAGGAATACAAAAAAAGACTTGCTGATGAACTGAAAGGACTCCTAGAAATCCCTCCTGAAGCGGTGAGGTGGGAAAGGTTTCTCATGCGCCCTCTGGGTTAAAAGAGATGCAGGATACGCCGCCCTGCCATTTACCCAACGAAAAAGGGACCCTCGTTTTGAGGGTCTTTTGCCTTTTCTATGGCTGTTGTTGAATCTTGTACGGGCCGTTTTTCAAGTCGTAAAAGCTGGAAAGATACAGGTATCCAGTAGGATCGAGCTTAATTGCCAGCAACAGATCCGGCGTAACGCATTTGATTTAACTCTACGCTGTCCGGCTCTGTGGGATTCTGGCCAACATAATCCGGGTTAGCAATGATGTCCGGGATCAGGTGATGGTAGGCCTCAAAGTTCCCCTTATGCTTTTTCTTCACATGCTTGATAAAGCCAGAATACATCCAAACTTCCGTGGATGGGAGGTTGGTGCCAAGCAATGCGTTGATCGTGCCAACGTCCAAGACGCCGACAGTTTGCCTTCGATTTGTATTTTGATTAACGGTGTACACGTTTTTCGTCCCTACCACCTGTTGAATTTTTCTACATTACCTATAGAGGTACCGCCAACAACATTTTGACGAAAACATCCCCCCCCATACTGAGTGAACGAAAAAAGGACCGGAATAACTCATCCGGTCCCTGATCTTAGGAGGGTCTACGGCATTTATCTGTGCATTTCGCTCTCCAGACACTATTGCACCCCCAATGACATTCTATTCGGGAGGGTAAAGTGCCCTGTGCGCTCATTATGGGTAAGCTTGGCTCCTATGCTCGCCAGAACAAAGTTGCCAAAGCACTTCGAGAGATGGGACGAATTGAAAAGACAATCTTTATCCTATATTACATCTCAAGCGAATCGATGCGGCGCCGTATCCAACGGGGGTTAAACAAAGAAGAAGCAATGAATGCACTGGCACGAGCCATTTTCTTTGGGAAACATAGGGAACTCAGAGAACGTGCTTTGCAGGATCAGTTGCAGCGAGCAAGTGCTTTGAACATCCTGATTAATGCAATTAGTGTTTGGAATACGGTTTATTTAGGCAAAGCTACGGACCTACCCCGAAGTAAAAGCGCGTTACGAGAGGATTTATTAAAGAATATGTCTCCATTAGGATGGGAACATATCAACTTTCTTGACGAGTACCGTTTTGACTCAAAAGGAGTTACCACCTTAGAATCATTGAGGCCATTGAACCAAGAATAGATAGCAATAAAGCCGGTTACACCTTAGAGTGGTGAAAACCGGCTAACTTTATGGCCAAAGCTCCTTAGCGTTGTAAATTCGCGTTTTATGGTAAATGGTATTTATGTTAAATCTTTTGTTTTACATGTAATTACAAATCCTAATCCACCCCAAGTATTTCTTACTTCTGGAATGCCTCCAGCTTCTTTACAATCTTGTGATTGCACTTCTGCAAACTTGTAGTTTCTAACATGTAGAAGGCTCAAGAAAACAAAGCAACCAATAACTAAGATTATAATCAACAGAGGGTAGAACATTTTTTTCCTCTTACTGATTATTGTGGAATTTTACATTTTACATCAAATCCAATACCAGGAAAAGTATTTTTTACTTCTGGAACTCCCCCTGCATCTTTACAATCTTGAGCACGTCGTTCGGCTCCCCTCCTTACAGCTATGATCTTTAATGTTTCATCATCATCCTGATTAGATAATTCCATGGGATTTTTCAGTTGGCCAAGCCAAATAAGCCTTTCCCTATTTTTAGAAGGCTTATTTGTAAGAGCGACCACTATGTTGTTGTCAAAGACGCAAGCATCCATTCCCGTTTCAATCCGCACTCCTACGTCCAATCGCTCCACTTCGTGAACTCATCTCTGACTTTGACGATCCCTGAAGTTAGAATCTTACTTTCCAAATCCCCTTTTTCAGCTTTTGCCATTGTGCTGGAAACGCCCTGTTGCTTTTCACCAGAAAAGACCGCTTAGCTCCCTATTCCAATCACAAGTGCCCCTGTAAGTAGCAATGCCCACCATTTTTTTCGCATATCATATACCTCCCTACTTGTTTCTTGTGGTCATTTATACCTCTTCCCTTTTTTATTCATCGAATGATTCTTCATCTCCATTTTCTTGTCAGTTTCATTACAGTTTAGGAATTAGGACACTAAGTGACCTCATATTTTTCACGATCGATATTACTTTTTTTGTGTAATCCGCATCCTGTAGGATCGTTTTATATCCCAACAACAAAAATAAGATGACAAGTAAAAAACCCCACTTTTTCATCCACATCTATGCTGCTCCACAATATTTTTCGCAATGAATAATCCCAGACCTGTGCTTCCTCCCTGATGGGTTCGTGCTTGGTCACCTGTATAAAACATTTCAAATATATGCGGCAGCTCTTCTAAAGGAATGCAATCTCCATAATTGACAACCTCCACTACCACATCTTCTACATCCAGATAACAGGTAATATCTACAAACTGACCATCACTTCCATAACGAATTGCATTGGTCAAAAGATTTTCAAACACTCGCGCCAGCAGTTCTCCGTCCCCAAAAATATTCAGATGCGGATATTCAGATGCGGAGTTACATTCAATCTAGCTGTCAGTTGTTTTCTCTCAAAAGCAGGGTATAGTTCTTCTGTTAATTGTATGAGCAGTTCACTTAGATCGATTGGTTTTTTTCAATTGTAAGCATTCCGTAGTTCATTCTAGTTATTTCGAATAATTCATCAATCAGCTTTTCTAAACGCTGAGACTTGGTAAAAGCAATGGTCGTTAGACTGTTCTCGAATTAGCCTAGTTACTTCATAACCATTCATCCTTGGCATCATAATATCTAAAATCGCTAGATCAATAGAATGATTTTGGACTGCATGAATAGCTCCTTGCCCATCAGACACTTTAATATAATGGTATCCCTCTTTTTTTACATGTAACGCAATCAATTCTGCAATCTCTGTCTCATCATCAGCTATTAAAATAGTGATACGCTTCATTGTATCCACCTCTAAATAAAGTTAACATTACTGCAATAATAGCAGGTTCCAGATCGTCTATCCGCTTGGGCATTTCATTTTGTTTCCATAATCTAAAATTTCCCATAAAAAATTCCCCTCCAAATAGAGTGTTTATTCCCAACATGAATTGGGATTTCACACTGTCTACTCAAAGGGGATGATTTGGAAATTACGTTTCTAAATTGAAATCAAATACACCCTACAACCACTCTGCCAATGAAATCTTTAAGGCTTGCACATCTTCTACTTTTGTCAAACCAGTCGCTTTATCCACTATGGACGTATAGATATGTGGGATCACTTCTCTAGCTCCATTTGCGATACAAACGCGCACCGTTTCAGCCATATTTTCGACGGTGATTCCACCTGTCGGCTCAAAAATCGTAATACCTGCTTCTACAGCAGCCTTCACCATGGCAGCCAGTTCATCTAATCGATTATTTAACGGATAAAATTTCACGGAAGGTATGCCCATGTCCGCAATTAATGCTGCCGCTGCTTCACATGAGATAGCTTCTTCATACTTCTGACTCTCAGGTCCTGTCGTCACATATACCTTGCCTATGGTACCGCTTGGGGTAATAACCGCATTGACGACTGTATTTGTCGCACCTTCCCCCTCCAATAGTCCAATTGTATAACCAGCTGCTGGAAATACTTGATTCACATGCGGTGGGATGGTGAGCTTGGCCACGTCAGCTACTTTTTTCCACTGGGTGGGGTCAGCCGCCCCTAAGCCTACTGATACGGGAATACCTGCTCTTTGATACTCCTCTACCTTTTCGACCGCCAGTTCGACACTTGGAAATGATTTTACCATAATGCCAACTAATACCTGTCCGTTTAGTATCTCCATGATATCTTTTGCATTCTCAGGATCTCTTGCTAATAAATTGACGCGTACTTTTACATTGCTACCCATCATTGTCCTCCTTTTATGCTTGCCAAATCTCACGTAGACGTAGAGCAATCTGATTTTCTTGTTGGGGAAGCAAGGGTCTCGGATCGATATTGATGATTCCTACATTGGCATAATGATCCCTGGTATAAATAGAGGGATTCCCTTCCTTCAATTTTTGTGTAAGCTCAATAGCCGTCATACCAGCTATGGCTGGATCAATGGTTAGTTGTGCCCGATAGATTTCGCGACCTGCTTCATCTTGAACAATACGCCCTTTGACTCCTGGCAAGTCTTTTATTTGTTCCAAAAATGATTGCATTCGCTCCTTCTGCTCCTTACCCGTATCTCGCTTATTGGCGTAACGTTCTAGTGCCACTACTAAACCAATCAACGCCTCTTTACCAACCTTCATCGCACGCCCTACGCCCTTGTATTGTGCATGGCACGCATCAATTAAGTGCTGTCTGCCACAGATAAAACCAGAGGTTGGTCCCTCTATGGCTTTACCACCACTGTAAATGACCAAATCCACCCCCATTTGAACATACTTGTGCAAATCTTCTTCAGCAGCTGCATCCACAATCACTGGGAGCTGATGTCGACGCCCGATCTCTAGCATGGACTGTAGAGATTGCATCCCTTTCTGTACGGCATGGTGAGATTTGATGTAAAAGAGCGCGGCCGTTTTCTCGCTAATAGCACCTTCAATATGTTCAGCCTCTACCAAATTGGCATGGCCTACCTCAATCACTTGAGCTCCCCCTAAAGCCATCATTTGTGGGACAGCTCCACCAAAATGAACAGAATGCCCCTTCTGTATAATCACTTCATTTGGAACACCTTGTAAAAATGGAATTTTCTCTAGCTTTGCCAGATTGCTTCCCGCAATAATAGCCGCTGTAGCAATTGCTATACCTGCCGAGGCCCCGAGCGTTGGGCAGCCTCCTTCTGCACCTGTTGCTTGTGCGATACGTTTCCCGACCGCAGTTAACAGCTCCTGCATATCCACATAATCCATCGAGGCATCTGAAATAGCACGCGCCACCTCGGGGTGGACAGCACTTGCACCTAGCGCCGTCATCTTTCCACTCGCATTAATGACGGCTTGAAGACCTAGCTGTTGATAGATTGACATAATTTCTTCAGCCTTTCTGTTTCTAGCGTACTTGAAAAAACTAGAGTAGTGGGAGTTTTCGTTAGGCAAATTCAAAAGCTTCCTTTTTTACATTGGAATCGGAAAAATACCTCCCATAATCATGGCACCAATGATTGCTCCACCTGCAATCGGTTTTTTAAACGCATAGAACAAGGCGGCGCCAATTGTTGCACCAATTCCAACTGGTATAGATGCCATAATCGCTGTGATAACAATCAAAGGTCCCAAATAACGACCGGCGGCATTACCCGCACCCATCATGACATCTGCCCCAAAGGTTGAGGTGGAACCAGCTACTGTATAGCGCCGAATTAAGATAATAATTACCCCGATCAATAAACCTAGACCGGCACCTACTACCAACGCTAACGGAAATGATTCTATTGGAGCAACGATCCCTGCTCCGAGCAACATCGCAGGTACTCCAATACCAATTCCCGTTTGCAGGGCACCACCGATGTCCAAAATCCCAACTAACGGACCTTCTAAAACTCGGGCAAACAAAAAGCTAGCTCCAAATGCAGCAGCAGCACCATAGCTTCCGCCTTTCATACCTGCCTCTAGCATAGCTACGATAGCAATATCATTAAACGCCCCTACATGATGCACATAATACATATGTGTACCAGCAAATATTCCAGAGCATAAGCAAGCAACAAAGATAGGAAAAGCCCATTCAGACATCCAAAAGCCTTGTTTTTCTAACGATTGATCCATTTTATTTCACCTCTGATCCAAACAATTTGTGTAAATCAATAAGCCATTGAGGAATATCCACTTGAATACTATGCAGGAACGCTACATCGAAACCACGGAAGAAACCACTCAATGTGTACAATAGCACTACCGCAACCACCAAGGTTTTCGTAATACGGTTCCAACCGCTATCGTCAACACCTTTACCGATTAAAATACCAAGGACAATACCAGGGACAGCATTCCCCATGATTAAGTGAGCAAATCCCCCCAGCACCGTACCCCATAAACCGGTACGTTTACCAGCATCCATCGCAGCCATCCAGAAAACGATTGGCATGATTGGGTTAATCAGCCAGTTAGCAGCAGGCACCAATACTTTGGTCGCCACTAATTGCATGGAGGATGGAATGGAGGAAGCTGTAGAGTTTAATAGGGCAACCACAACAATACCTACAAGCGCTCCTACTAATGCCATTTTTTTCGGATTATGTAAAGTTTCAGAAACATTCCGATTTTTCCACAATAAGCCTGCTGCTGCCCAGTTTGGGATAATACGATGATCAACATCCTGTGTCAAAGCACCTGCACCTACAACAGACGCCCATGCATTAAATAAAAAGCCCAAACCGAATGAAAAGTGAGATATAGGATCTCCTTCGCATGCATTTAATTCACCAAAGGTACGAAAAGCACCCATCCCTTGCACATTGGGAGCGTGAAACATGCGAGCTGCCCCTGCTCCAACTCCAAACCCAACGAGCGCACCAATAATAATTGATTTTACAATAATAACCAAGGTGATCCCCATCTGCTACTCCCTCTTTTCCGTGCTTACGTGTTAGGATTCTTCGCAAATTTCAATAGCCCGCTACCAGAAGTTGACTGTTCTGCTTCTGTAAATTCTATTTTTGATAGCTCAATTACACGTAAACGGACCAAAATGCGTACTTCAATCGAATACTTTGTTCTAGTACGTGGAAACAAAATCCCTAGAAAGCGCTCTTTATAGGTAATTTGATTTGCCTTCAAAACCTTAACATCCATTGGTTCAATTCGTAAAATAAGATCGGGAATTTCGCGAGCCATCTGGTTTTTAATCTGACCAAACACCTGTTGAAAAGCAGCTTCTTTAGAATCTCCGCTCCCACTTAACGTCAACGTGTAATCAAGCTCTTTATACATTCTCCTCTTCCTCCTACCCTTTCATTTTTTTAAACTCTTCTGTCATCCGTCTCCCTAATTCCTCGGTATCCATAAACCCAAAGCCAATCACTTTTTTTCCTTCGCGCAAAGCAGTTATTCCAGCATCTATGGAGCGTAAGCCAAATTCAATATCATAGCCATATTTCGTTTTAGCTGTAACAGCGCCTGCTCCACCGCTCCCACAAAAAGATAAGCCAAAATCGGCATTCTCCTTATGCATGTAGTCTCCTACCTTCATATCTGCTCCTACTCCTGGAATAAGGATAGGTATCCCTCCAGCCGCTTCAATACCTTTCGCAATATTTTTTCCTTTACCCAAACGATCTCCAATAACCACCTTAATTTGACCCATTACAATTCCCTCCTAATTCGTTTCTTCTAGAACAGCCTTTGCTACTTCTAAATGCACTTGTAAAAGAAAAATTTCAATTGGTTCTAGCGAAAAGCCATATTGAAGCCCATAAGCATCCAATACCTTTTGCGAGATTTGCTGTAACCGCACATCTCCTTCCTCCATTAAAGATGCATCAATGGCAGGTAATTTCTCCTGGTTTTGAACTCGTCTCATAAAGGCTAGCAGGTGAACTCCCATAGCAATCCAGCGGTCCTTGCTAATCGTCAACGCAATCTGGTTCGTCAGCTCTTGTATGGCTTCAAGCAACCTGATTAGCTCGCACGCTTCTGTATCTTGCATTGGAGATAATATAGCTACTTCCTCTACGATGCTTGTCATCATATACATTTCAATACCTTTCCTGATTTAATAGTGAGCTCTGGTTGCAAATAGCTCGATGTAGTGAGGGTAGCCTCCTCAGAATCAGTTAGCTGCAAAGACTCTTTTTTCACTCGCAACAGGCTTATATCAGCTCGTGTCCCTTCTGTTAAGGTTCCAACCTCTTGTTCTTTTTGTAGGATCTTAGCAGGGTTGAGTGTGCTCATCTCTATCACTTCATCCAAAGAAACACCTAACGCTAGCAATTTACTCATCGTCATTGCCAAACTATGTACAGGACCATCTATGTTATGCCGATAAATATCTGTACTAATGGTGTACGGTTTAAGCCCAACCTGTAGAGCACGTCTCATCGTGGCAAAGCTAAAACTAGATGTACCATGCCCGACATCAAAGATTACACCACGTTTTACCGCACGTTCTGCTTCCGGAAGTAAGCTACCCTCCTCTGTAAAAATACCGCCTTTTTTTCCATGAAACGCATGTGTGACAACATCCCCAGCTTCTAGTAATTCCAATACCTGGTGAAGTGCTGGAGGTGCATTTCCAATGTGAACCATCACGGGCACTTCCAGCTCTCTGGCGACCTTTTTGGCTACATGCAAGGGTTTACTTCCGTTTTCTTTTACAACAGAAGCGCTCATTCTTGCTTTGATACCACAGATACGTGAATCACTTTTGATTAGGCGAGCTGTTTCTTCTGGTGCCAATTGAGATAAATCAGCTAACTCCGAAAGTCCTCCACATAGCCCTAATCGTGAAATATTGATCCAAGCGAGCACTTCCGTCTCACTATTCGTAACGGCTTTTTCCAAAAAAGTAGGATAGGTTTCCACACCAGCGCTCCCAGCATCCACCACTGTTGTCACACCCTGCTGCACACCAATCCGATCTGTTTGAATGCCAAGCGGAGTATTGTCCGTAAATACATGCACATGCAGGTCTATTAGTCCAGGTGTCACGATGAATTCTTTCGCATCAATCACCCTTTCGGCAGTTGGAAGAGGCAGACTATCATTTGCTTCCCAAACCTTTTGAATCTTTCCCGTTCGAATCCCAATATGAAAGCGACCATTCCGCTTGTTAGCTGGATCTATCACATGTCCATTGCAAAGAAGTAAATCGTAGTCCATTTTTATTTTAGCTCCTCTCTTTTGTGAAATATCGCATGATGGCAGTTAGTTCACTAGTTGGCAACGTAAGGTGTTCTTGCTCAAAAAATTGGGCTAATTCGTTCCGATAGGCCTGCATGTGACGAGATTCTTGCAATCCGCTTGTCTCATAGTTTAGATACGAGTTACCATGTGACAGACGATTCATCATTAGCAGAACGTGTAAAAGCAAGCCTTGTTGCCTCTTTTCAGGTAGAAGATGAGCGAATTGGCTAGTCAATTTCATCCCAATCTCAAACCCTTGCAGGATAATGTCCTGTGTTATATTTTCCATTTCCTGAATCATGGCAGATGACATGTTTTTCGTGAGTAAAGAAGAATTTGTTCGCTCCCCTCTTGATAACGGATCATAAGAAGATATACCTGCTACACTAGATGTGTGGATGGTTGCAGATGACTTTTCTCTTATAGCTCTCCATTTTCCTACTTGCGAAGCTTCTTCGACTTGCTTTGCTTTTACCAAGTTCAAAACAGATTGTAGTTTTTCCCGATCCTGTTTCGTTGGCAGGGCATTTATTTGCACAACAGGTACTTTCGCCTGTAGAGGGATTACACTAACAATTAGGTCAACAGAGCGACTTTGTAGAAAGCTATCAACCTCTAAACTAGAGCAAAGGCCTACCACTTGTAATGTTTTTACTTCTTTTTCCAAATGTGTTTGTAGAAATCTTGCTACTCCCCGACCCGTACCACAAACAACTAATGCACGCACTCGCCTATGTCCTAATAAACGCTCCTGAGCGGCTTGGAAATGTAGCACAATGTAAGCGATATCAGAATTAGAAAGTAGAATTTGATATTTCTCAAACTTCTCTAAGCAAATTTGCTTCAATGCTGTAAACAAAGAAGGATACGTCCGGATGATATCATCGGTCAGCGGATTCGGGTCCAAAACACCATTTCTGTATTTCACAATACGATCAGCTAGATGCGCAAATAAATGTTCCATAAGGCCGGGATCTTCTCGAAATATAATTCCACATTTGTCGGATACAGCTTGAATGAGCTCATCAGTTAGCGCATAAATCTCTGCTTGTTCGTAGGAATCGACCGTATGCTCATATGCATGTGGATCTACTATCATACCGATGGTCGGCATACAAATAAATGCTATATCTTTCTCAGTAATTGTAAGGGACAGCTGGTCAAACAGGACTTGCAGCTCATCTTGAAAATAGGTAAAAATGGAAAATTGGTGAATAGCTGAAATCTCTAGTGTATCTAGTTGATTGCCATATCCGCTACGTAAACGCTGCACAACAATACCTATACGTATCAATAGGCTGATAAGTACTCGGTCTGACAGGTGAATCCGTAGCTCTTTCCCTATACGAAGCACTATGCGATTTAATGCTTCTTGCAATCGATAGGTTTCCCCTTCTCCAATTTTCAATCTGTGAAAAATAGGGGTAACGAGAGCCATACTAACCTGTTCTTGTGAAATACTCTGGACTAGCTGAAACATATCGGAGCCATCTAGTAAATCCAACATTAACTGCTCTAGTGCTAACCTACGCTGAAGTTCTGTACCAACAATTCGTAAGCCAACACGTAATTTCCGTTCAAATTGCAATTGCCAATAGCTACAGAACCGCTCTACCTCATCAAGATCTGAGATGATAGTATTGCGACTTACCAATAAACTCTCCGTAAAATCCTTGATCCGTAGATATTCTGCTTCACATAACAGCTCTAGAGCGATATAGCGAGTCCTTTCGTTTTGGTGTAAAAAAATTTCGTTCGCCCTGTGATTTTGTAACCAATCCATTACCTGATTTTTGGTTTGCTCCTGACATTCCAGCCATATTCCCTTATTCGGTTGAGATAACAAAGGTATATTCCGTTCTTTAAGCCAAGCGCGGATATGCTCTAAATCATATTTGACGGTTCGTTCACTAACTTGAAAGACTTTTGCTAATTCTTTTATTCGGAGTGGTTCTGGTGCTAACACCAACGTTTTAATAATTTCGCGTGATCGCGAAGACAGCATGCCTTCCTCTCCTCCCCGTCTCATCAATGTTGTAAGCGCATCCATTACTTGTTGATTTCATTATATGTCTGTCTCCTCTTTTCTTAAAGTTCGATTCCTTTCCCTATGAGATGGTGCAAAATTCGATACTTCATAGATACAAGCCGAAACTATCAGCTATTTGCATATTTTTATAAATAATTTAACAAAAAGAAAAATACGTTACAAAAAACTATTATTAATTAACAAAATATTTTTTATGATTTCAGATTAAAAAAAGTATTGAAAAAAATCGGCAATCAGGAAATAATAGGAATATAGTAGATAAAAATATTAAAAAGGAGGCTGAAAAATGAAAAGATTTTTCTCATGGCTATCTACACTTCTCGTTTTGGTAGCAATGCTTATACCAAACACATCCTTTGCCGAGAATAGGAGCAACTCCTCAACCTCAGATTCGAAGACGGCTGCTTCTCCGTATAACAAGCGAATTGTAGCGTATTATCCAGAATGGGGGATTTATGCAGGACACAACAATTATACGCCTGCCAAAATTCCTTGGGGTAAAATTACTCATCTCAACTATGCATTTGCAGACATTAACATGGCAACAGGAACTATCGATTATTTTGATAAATATGCAGCGACGGAAGCCTTAATGGATGGAGCAACGTGGGGTTCTCCTGATGCAGGTACACTAGGTTCTATTCGCAAGCATAAGAAACAATATCCCCATGTTAAAACTATGATTTCTATCGGTGGATGGTCTAGGTCTGCCGGGTTCCATGACGTGGCAAAAACACCAGAGGCAAGAGCCAAATTTTCCAAGAGTGTGGTCGATTTTATACGTCAATGGCAATTCGATGGAGCAGATATCGACTGGGAATACCCTGGTTTTAAACGTGATCCTGACAAAGTAGATAATCCTAATGATCTTGGTACACCAAAAGCAGATGATACCGAAAAGCAAACCTTTACTCTCCTTTTAAAAGATCTTAGGAAAGCGCTTACTAAAGCTGGACAAGAAGATGGAAAATACTACGAGCTAACAGCCGCGGTAGGTTGCGGATTGGATAAAATCGCCAAGACCGAACCTGATAAATATGCCCAATACCTCGATTTCATCAATGTAATGACCTATGACATCCACGGCGCGTGGGAAAATAAAACAGGTCATCACTCCCCTCTCTTCCCAAATCCGAAAGAACCTTATGAAGAATTAGTCAAAGTTAATTATAATACAGCTCAAGCATTGAAAAACTTTGAAAAGTATGGCATTCCAAAAGACAAGCTAATTGTTGGCTCTCCTTTCTACTCGCGTGGATGGGGACAAGTAAAAAATGATGGACCAATACCTGAATTGCCTGGTTTGTTCGCCTCCACTGTTCCTGAAAGTGTAAAGGGAATTTGGGATGGTGGTCGTAATGCAGGTAACAATCCTTACTACCATGTTAAAGATGTATTAGAAAAAGATTCCTCCTTCAAAAAGTATTACGATCCTGTTTCCAAAGCCCCCTATATTTACAGTGAAAGTAAACAACAAATGTTTACCTATGAAGATCCAACCTCCCTACAGGAAAAAGTAAACTTTGTTAACCAAAATGGATATGGCGGTATCATTGTCTGGGAAGTGACAGGTGATCCGAAAGAAGAATTGATTAGTGTGATCGCAAATGGTTTCAAATCCGGCACCACCCCTACGGAATATGGAGCTATCTCCTTAGAAGTTGCAAACCAGTCTTACACCTTCACACCTGAAATTACCTTTAATGGAGCTGCTTATGGCGTCGCTTTTGGACAAAAGAAGCTAGTGGATCAAGTGCCAACAGGTACTTATGCCATCACTGCAAAACCATTTGAGGATACCACCTACAAATACTCTCCAATCGTTAAACCAGCCACTGTTCAAGTTGCCAAAGGACAAACACATACCGTCACAATCGAATACAAACAGGAGCCTAAAGGCCCTACCGAACCTGATCCAAACAAAATTCAAGCAAAGGTGGACTTTCAGGTAACATCACAATGGGATACGGGCTACAACTTTACCCTCGTAATTACCAACACAGGGAAAACACCTATTTCAAATTGGACCTTACAATTTGACTATTCAGGCCAGCTTACTTCTGTTTGGGATGCGACACTAACACCTGGTCAAAACAGTTACCAAGTTAAGCCTCCAAGTTGGGCAACGGAAATAGCACCTGGGAAATCCCTCACATTGAGTGGAGCTGGATCAGGTAAAGCATCTGTTCCTACCAATTACAAAATAAATGGTTCGCCAATTACGGGCATATCTACAGTGGCCTTTGGAGGACTTACTAAAGAACGTCAGTAGTAGACAGAATGGTTTGAAAAAACGACTTACATTGGGACCAGCTACAGACTATTCATGTGAAATTTGTCTGCAACAAAAAGAAGAGCCTGCGATGTTATGAAGTGCACCCCTTAAAGTAGACATTGGAAAAAGCCCCAAGGTTATCCGATGACTTTAGGGGGTGTATTTTTTTATGGCGGTTAAAGGACAAAAATTTAAAAGTTATCCAGAATCATTGAAAATGGAAGCTATTCGTTTACACATTGAGGAAAAGTGGACGTATAAACAAATTGTAGAGCATTTGGAAATTCAGGACAAAGATCGCTTAAAAAAGTGGATGAGAAAGTACAGACAACAGGGTGAGTTTGGACTTCTAGATCGACGCGGACGTCGTCAGGCCTATATTGATCAGGATAGGTATGTCCAAAAACTGAAGCGCGAGAATGAAATCCTAAAAAAGTGTTTGGAAATCTGGATGCGGGGGGTGTAAGGAAGAAGTATCGAATTGTGGAGAGTTTGTCTACAATATATCCAATTACTGAGGTTTGTAAGGTGTTAGGAGTTTCGAGAAGTGGCTATTACAAGTACCTCTCTACTAGAAACTTGTATAGGGATAAATCGATGAAAAAACGGATCAGAACGATCTATGAACAAAGAAAAGGAATATATGGATATCGCCGAATTCAGGCCGAACTGTTACGCCAATTTGGTTGTAGGGTTAATCATAAGAAAGTATTACGCATCATGCAAAATCTGGGACTCAAAGCCATCATTCGCCGTAAACGTGCCTATATGACTGCCCATCAAGCAAAGGTATCGGATGGACGTGTTGCAGATAATTTACTCAAACGTGATTTTACCGCTCAAGAGCCTAATCAAAAATGGGTAACTGACGTTACCCAATATCGCATCGGTGAAGAACGTATCTACCTTTCTGCAATCAAAGATTTATGTACGCATGAGATTATCGCTTATCATATCAGTACTCGAAATGACAATGCGCTTGTTCTAGAGACTTTTAGGAAAGCATTTGAAATGCAAAAAGACGTGACTGGTTTGATCGTTCACAGCGACCAAGGTTCCCAGTACACGTCCCATGCATACCACGACATGCTGCCTACGGTTGGCGCCCAAATCAGCATGTCCCGACGGGGCAATTGCCTAGACAATGCCTCGATAGAAAGCTTCTTTTCTCATTTGAAAACCGAAGCCCTATATCCCTATGATATACGAGATCTTCAAGATGCTCAAAGGAGAATTGAAAATTACATTTATTTTTACAACGAAGAACGTCTTCAACTGAAGTTAAATAAACTGACGCCTAGTGAATTTAGGCGTCAGTTAGCGGCCTAACGGCCGGGGTTTTTCTTACTGTCTACAAAACGGGGGCTTGACCATTATTTGCAGGCTCTTTTCTTTTCCAATCAAAAACCCCCCGTCCACTATTGAAGTAGTCGGGAGGTATATTCAACAAGAAAACGATCTAGAAACTGTTACGTTATGTACGGAAGACCTTGTAAATTACATTGAAAAATTCCATTCATGATGGTAGAATGGAAGATGCTTCAACACAAAGTTTTAAAACGGTCGCAATTACCTATTTAGATTTTATCATTTAAAGATGTCATTGTCAATCCCTTCTACACATTCAATTTCATCAAAAAGGAGCGAATGAATTCGTTATGACAGATCAGAATTGGAAAAAAGAGCAAAAACGTGTTAATCAAGTCATTCAAGAAATTGATCGTCGGATGAAACAATACGAGGCTGACGTACATGTTCTTCAGACTGATGTAATTGAAATGCGTAAAACTTTTTGGGACGATGTGACCGTAAATTTAGACGATCCCCATGAGGCTGCCGAAACCTATGCTAGTGTCAAGCAACAAGCAGAAATATTATCAGAGCGGGAACGTGCGCATGGGCATACCGAAAATCAATTACGTACATTAACACGCTTACGTGAATCTCCTTACTTTGGTCGAATTGACTTTGTTGATCATGCCTTACAGAAAAAAGAGGCAGAACGTATTTATGTTGGCCTCGCCTCTCTTCTTAATCAAACAGACGATGAGCTATTGATCTATGACTGGCGTGCTCCTATTGCTAGCCTATACTACGATTATCCACCTGGAGAGGCTCAATATGATACACCAGATGGCATTGTAACAGGATCACTTGAATTAAAGCGACAATTTATCATTAGAAATGGTACTATCGAGGGATTATTTGATACAGGCGTCACTATTGGAGATGAGCTGTTACAAGAGGTACTTGGCAAACAAGGAACCAATCAGATGAAAACCATCGTCTCTACCATCCAACGTGAACAAAATCAGATTATACGTAATGAAAAAAGTCAGCTTTTGGTCGTACAGGGAGCGGCTGGGAGCGGCAAAACCTCCGCCGCCCTACAACGCATCGCATACTTGCTTTACCGCTATCGAGATCGACTAAGTGCGGACCAAATCGTTTTATTTTCACCTAATGCGATGTTTAATAGCTACATCTCTACCGTGATACCAGAGCTTGGTGAAGAGAACATGCAACAAACGACCTTCCAGGATTATTTGAGTAAACGTATCGGGAAAACCTTTAAAATGGAAGACCCTTTTTCTCAATTAGAGTATGTTCAGACAGCTTGTAATGAGGTAGATTATAAAACAAGATTAGAGGCAATTCGCTTTAAGGCTACCTCTGATTTTATACAGGTAATTGAATGCTATGTTCACCAGTTAGGTACGCATGGGCTTATTTTTCATGATATAAAGTTTCAAGGAGATGTGTTAATCAGCCGAAAACAAGTTGCTGACAAATTCTATTCATTCGATCCTTCGATCTCCATCCCCTTACGAATCAAACAGCTAGCTGACTGGTTACTTACTCAATTAAAAATACAAGCAAAAAAAGAGCAAGCGAAATCTTGGGTGGAGGATGAGCTTGAACTTTTGGATAAGGATGATTTCCAACAAGCTTATGAAAAATTAGTAAAACAAAATCGCTTGAAAGGAAATTCATTTGACGATCATGAGCAAGAGAAAAAAGTACTAGCGCGCATGATTGTAAACAAACATTTTAAGCCGTTGCGAGCACGAATCAAACGGTTAGGATTTCTTGATTTTCCTTCGATCTATCAAAGGTTGTTTACAACTCCTCTATATACAGAAAAGTATACGGTTACTCTCCCAAAACAATGGGATAACATTTGTTCCTTGACGCTTGAGAAGCTTAGTGATCGTGAGCTTTTTTATGAAGATGCTACTCCCTATCTCTATCTGCAAGGATTAATCAAAGGATTCGAAGCGAATACACGGGTTTTACATGTTTTCCTAGATGAGGCACAGGATTATTCGCCCTTTCAGCTTGCCTTCTTTAGAAAAATGTTTCCTTTTAGTAATATGACCTTACTTGGAGATTACAATCAAATGATTTTAGCCCATACAACGCCTACTCACGAATGGACAGCATTTACGTCCACATTTTCTCGTGACAAAAGTGAAATCATTCAACTCACCCGCAGCTATCGTTCCACCCGCCCTATTGTTTTGTTTACACGTGAACTTGTTGAAGGTGGAAAAGACATTATTCCATTCAATCGAGACGGTAAAAAACCTACTCTAGCAATAGTGGGAAGCGTCGCTCAGCTTACCTACAGTCTTTCAAAACGTCTACAAGAATTGCAACAAAAAGGACATCGTACCATTGCTGTCATTTGTAAAACAATGCAAGAAAGTAAAGAAGCATATGAGCTTCTCCGAACAGAGCTATCCATACGGCTAGTAGAGCAAGACACAGCTAGCTTTGAGCCAGGCATACTTGTCGTTCCTGCCTCTCTTTCAAAAGGCGTTGAGTTTGATGCCGTTCTAATCTATAATGCCTCAGTAAACCAATATGGAAAAGAAAGCGATAGAAAGCTACTTTATACAGCATGTACCCGGGCTATGCACGAACTTCACATCTATTGCCTCCAAGACATGAGTCCATTTATTGCGGCTGTTTCTCCTGATACGTATGAACGGAAACAAGGGTAGGCGCACCCTGTACAAAAATCCCGTTCTCCTAAAAATGAAAGAGATTCATTTTTAGGAGAACAGGATAATTTTCGTCTAAACTGTATCAATTCTTTGTAGAGGGTCTGCTAAAGACAATTTGATAGATTAATTTCCGCTCCCTATCATTCATCTGAAGCACGGTCTGTTGCTCATAATCCCTTTGATCATTCTCCAGATATTTATCACATTCCGGCTTTGCTTGGTTGTCCTGTTTAATCTGTACCCCTACCTGTTTCAGGCTACCCCCATCTGTAATCACAGGAATAGCAATAAACTGATAGGAATTAAAATACAAACGAACCATCGTATCGTTTTCAATCAATTCCCATTTAGCCAAATGACGATGAATCGGAGGTGCTACCTCTTTTTCCGCATCCTCAGCTACATCAATGATCTGAATCTCCATAGCGCAATTCACAAAACGAGGTAATATTTTTTGCAAAAAATGAATCTCCTGTTTTTCTACGTTCATCGTCACTCCTCCTTCAGATCGGCCATCAACTATCTCCGTTTATCAAGGAAATAGATAAAGGAAGCCACTGGTACAACAATGACAGCTAGACCGCTATATAACAGCACCTCAGCATAACGTTGGGCATAATACATATCGACGCACAATTGCACAAATGTGATACTTGCCAACAATAGCAAGCACATGCAAATAACTCTCCAGTGGCTAGATTTCATATGGTTTCACCCCTGTCGCATAAATAGCTCCACCATCAATTTTTAGTTTAATTTCCGGTAAAGCACGTTTGGGTGGGCCAGCGATCGGATCTCCTGTCATAACGCTAAATTTTCCATGATGGCACGGACATAATAATTCTTGTTGCTCCTTATTCCAAAACACAGGGCATTTCAAGTGTGGGCAAGAATTCTGATAGGCTCTGTATTCATCTTTCCCTATTCGTACTAGCAGCGCTGGGTCATGCTTACTTGGATAAGCAAAATTGACTGCTTCTCCAATCCCGACCTGCGCTATATCCGCTATTTTTAGAATGTTTTCTTCCTGCTTAGGTGAAAACCCAAGAAGTTCACGTGCAGCTAGTGTTCCCCATGGTAATGAGGCCACTGCAAATACTCCAGCTGCCCCTACCATCATTTTCATGAATCCACGTCGATCCAGCCTGCGCTCATTATCTCGATGAATATTATGTGTATAGTTATCATCCTGCTTTGGGACGATCATTTTCTGTTTATCTTCCATATCGTATGACACCCTCCCTTAGAATAGCTTCTGTTTTCCTTGTAAGATGCCAGGCAGACTAATCTTGACATTTGTTTCCCCTTCTAGGGCACCAAGCATGCTGGCTGTCCATTTACCGTTGGCTAGCTCTATTTGAGCGTGCTTCTGGGCTAACTCCTCTTCTGTTAACCATTGCAAGGTATTAGTAGGACAAACAGAAGCACACATAGGAGGAATCCCATCCTTTGATCGATCGTAGCAAAGATCGCATTTGTACATCAGGTTCTGTTCTTCATCAAATTTAGGGATACCATACGGACAAGCAATCGTACAATTTTGACAGCCGATGCATTTTTCTACTAAAGCGGATAAAACCGCCCCATTGTCTGCTATCTGAATCGCTTGAGCAGGGCAACTTCTGGCACAAGCAGGATTTACACAATGCAAGCACATAAGCGGAATCGTCTGACGGCTGACAAACGGGTCGGTCTCCAATACATAATTACGATTACGCATATCATGGCCTCCACACTGCGTACAGGCTGCTAAACAGCTACGGCACCCGATGCAATTTTCCATTTCAATATATAAAGTGTGCTTAGCCACGGACTTTTCCTCCCTTGTCTAGTTTGACGATTTCAGCTGCACATGCCTTGAATTCTGGCATACGACTATAAGGATCAAGTGCTGGATTCGTAAGCAGGTTAATAGATTCGTCCTTCCCCCAATGGTAGGGTACAAAAACAGTATCAGGTCGAATCGCTTCGATTACCTTCACCTTATATTTGGCTTGACCACGACGCGTTTTTAATAAGACCATCTCACCATGTTTGATGCCATATACTTCTGCTGTTTTGGGATGAACCTCTAGCAATGGTTCGGGATACATTTCTTTCAAAAAGGGAATCCGGCGTGTCTGATTACCAGATAGGTAATGAAAGACTACACGCCCTGTTGTTAAACGCAATGGATATTCCTTGCATGGCTCTTCTGCTGGAGGGCGATAAGGTAGAGCACAAATTTTTGCCTTACCATCTGGATGATAGAATTGTTTATCTAGGAACAAATGAGGCTGTCCTTGATCCTCATCTGACGCACAAGGCCAGAAAACGCCATGATTTTGTTCAATTTTTTCGTACGTAATTCCCGAATAATCTGCAATAGCGCCACGAGACAGCTCCGTTAGTTCAGAAAATATATCACGTGGAGATTGTAAATGACTAAAATATTCTCCCCGTCCCATTCGTTTGGCAATTTCAATTTGAATCCACCAGTCAGGCTTAGATTCTGCATACCAAGCTTGGGCTTGTTTGTGACGAATCACGCGTCCTTCAAGATTGGTAGTAGTGCCTTCATCCTCTGCCCAGGTTGTCGTTGGTAAAATCACATCTGCGTATTCAGCCGATTCCGATAAATAGAAATCGACACAAACCATAAAATCAAGTTCTTTAAGTGCTGACCGCACATGTTGCTGATTAGGTGCACTTACTGCTGGATTAGAACATAACAAGTATAGAGAACGGATGGTTTTATCTAGCATCAGTTGGAACATTTCATAGGCAGACACCCCTTTTGACGGCATCTCACAAACAGGTACACCCCAACGCTCTGCTACTAATTTTACATCCTCTGGATTGTCCATTTTACGATAGCCTGGTAACTGATCCGCCTTCTGTCCGTGTTCACGTCCACCTTGTCCATTACCTTGTCCTGTCAATGTGGCAACCCCTGATTTTGGACGTCCAATTTTCCCGGTAACTAAAGCCATATTCGTATATGCTGATACGTTATCTGTTCCTTTAGATTGCTGTTCCACACCACGGCAGAACATGACAATCGCATCAGGAGCCTTCCCATAAATCTCTGCTGCACGGATTATTTTCTCTGCACTACATCCTGTAATTTCACTCACATACTCTGGCGTAAAGTCTTTTACCAATTCCTGTGTTTCTTCAAAACCATTTGTGTGGTTTTTCACGAATTCTTCATCGACATACCCTTTATCAATCAACAAATGAACAATTCCATTCGCTAAGGCTAAATCAGTTCCAGGACGAATATCTAAATGAATGTCTGCTCGCCGCGCCAAAGGTGTTTCCCGTGGATCAACTACAATTAGGTATCCCCCTCGATTCTGTACTTCCCAAATACGAAACATGCTCGTTGGATGACACTCCGCTGCATTTGATCCAGTGATAAACAAACAATCTGTCTGATGAACATCTGTCCATGGAATAGTGGAGCCTCGGTCAATCCCCAAGCTACGGTTTAAGCCTGCCGCCGCAGATGACATGCAAAAACGACCATTGTAATCAATATAACGTGTTTGTAAAGCAATACGAGCAAATTTACCGGTCAAATAACATTTTTCATTGGTCATGGAAACTCCAGAATAGACGGACAAAGTATCTTTTCCATGCTTTTCTTGCAGTTCCTTATACTTTCGAACAATAAGATCTAAGGCTTCGTCCCAGCTAGCTTCTCGAAAGCCTTCTGGCGTTCCTTTTAAAGTAGCATTATCACGAATCAACGGACGTTTAAGCCGATCAGGATGATTCACCTGTTGATATGCTGTCGTTCCTTTCGGACAGAGCTTACCGAGATTAATGGGAAAATCGTAGCGAGGTTCTACCCCAATGATCTTGTTAGATGCTATGTCCACCCGTAATTTCATGCCACATTGCATTCCACAATAACTACAGTGTGTATCAACAAGTCTTTCACCTGGATGAATTTTGTTGGGAACCTGTTTAAGAAATTTATCCATTGGCATGCTGGTTGCCCTCCTCCTTCAAAGTGTGATGTGTTGGTTTGCCTGTAAAACGGGACATACGATATTTACGACGGCATGGCAAGCAAAGCTCTGCTAGGTGGAAGCCCTCCTGCATCTCAAAAGAGATATGATTTTGTTGTAATACCTCAATTACGTCGTTTGACTGCTCCCTTGAGACGAATTTTGCATCGCATAGCTTACAGGTTTTCATTGATTGCTCACTGTAATGAAGACGATAATTTCGAGCAAACACACTGAGTGGACGGAATGGCACATGCGCCAGCTTACCAAATGGTAGATAAATTAATGTAATAATCACAAAAAATTGATGAATCATTTTTAATACGGGATGTCCAAAACCTGCAAAAAAGAGGTTGGATGCTGTCAGGAATAGGCCTGTAATACTAATAGCCATTAATAGATATAACGGTAAAAAATCATATACAAAGCTTTGTTCTGCACGAGCTTGCATATCTTTAAATCGACGATACAAGGCCATCGAAACACCGGAAATCACCATAAAGGCGCTAATGTTCAGGCCATTGTAAAAACAATAAGCTAAGAATCCATCCGCTTTAATTGTCATCAAATCAATTCCCATAAATACAACCGTGTACATTCCGTTAACCGGCATAGTAAAGTACATCCAGCCAAATACAAGCGGGAAGGTAACGAAAGCAGCAAGCATACAGCCCCAGCCTATCAGAATATGTTGGGTCCAGCGATACCAATGGCGATTCCAGATAAAGCGATAAGTCACCAGCTGTTCAGTCGCTGTTTGAGGACTATTTTTACGGAAAAGCAGCTTTATCCCTTTTTTAATGATAAGCTTTGTAGGTGGACGGTCTGCCCATGCACCAAATCGATATAAAAACCCACCAATAAACACTAATGTTCCAATCATATAGCCATATAATGCTAAATCCATATGTGTAAATGACCTTGATCCTACATAAGATAAGAAAAACAGCACCAAGATAATGCAAAAGGCTCTCTTGGCAAATTTGGATGCAAAAGCACGATCCATGATCAACTACCCCCTTGGAATTTTTAGTTTTTATTACCCTGTTATTTCTTTTTTAGGTGATAATCGATTGTCATTGTACTTAATTCATTTCATGCTCATTGTGATGAGTATCACTTGAACCTGCACAAATTTTTAACATTTTGAAATAGTGCCTTTCATTTCTAGTTATTGATCGCTATAATAAATACGCAAAGAAAACGTCAATTTGCATGGAGGTCTCGTTGTGGGCAATCAAGGATTTACATTCATTCAACAAGTCTCCCCCGACTTTACCCAGCATCTAAAAGAGATTTCTATTTCTAAAAAATTTGCTGCTGGCTCCGTGCTTTTCATGGATGGAGACAAGGCTGATCATTTATACCTGATTGGATCCGGACAATTGAAACTGACCAAGACCACGACGGACGGAAAAGAATTAACCCTGCAAGTCTTTAGCGATGGAGAACTAGTTGGTGTACCCGGATTGTTTGAAGAGAATTTAAGCTACAACACTACCGCCAGCATGTTGCAAGCGGGTGAAATCAACATTATTCCCCGACAATCATTAGAACGCCTTCTACTAAAGAATGGGCTGTTCTGTGCTGAATTTTTGCGGTGGATGGGTATCATGAATCGCCGCATCCAATCTAAATTCCGTGATTTGTTGTTAAATGGAAAAATTGGAGCACTATACTCCACTCTCATTCGACTAAGTAATAGCTACGGAGAACAACATGAAAAAGGCATCTACATTACGCTTGCTCTCACCAATCGGGATTTGGCCCAATTTATTGGGCTAACCAGAGAAAGTGTAAACCGCATGCTGTCTGATTTAAAGAAGCAAGATGTCATCGAGCAAAATGCACAAGGAAATATTTTAATTAAAGATCTTTCCTTTTTAAAAGATGCCATCTGCTGTGATGATTGTCCCAATGAAATATGTCAGATTTAAAAGAGAGTCTTGGTTATTGGCAACCAAGACTCTTTTTTAAATCAAGCCGGCCTATTATCTAGCACTTTACCTCTGCGTTTTTACGTGCATAGAAATACCATAACAAGACTAAAGCTACAGCATAAAACACCAAGAACCCATATAAAGCAATATCTGGAGCACCTGTAGACTTAATTGACATGCTAAAGGATTTTGGAATAAAGAATTGTCCATATGCCGCAATAGCCGATGTAAAACCTATGACCGGTGCCGCTTCTTTTGGCGGGAAAATCGTAGGCATCATACGTGTAACGGAACCATTACATATTCCCGTTGTGAAGAAAATCACGATGAAACAGGCGAAAAATGCCCAGAATGCTTTACTATTCATGAAGTAGATGACACCAGCCGTAGCAGCGATCAGCAGAATAACATTGTAGAGAGTTACCCTTGCCCCACCCAGCTTATCAGCCAGCATACCACCGACCGGCCGAACTAATGCCCCTAATAAAGGACCAATAAAGGCATATTGCAACGGATTTACATCAGGAAACTGGTGCTGAGTTAACAAAGGAAATGCTGTTGCAAACCCGATAAAAGATCCAAAGCTCATTGTGTATAAAAATGAACAAATCCACATATGCTTGCGTTTAAAAATAACCAATTGATCTTTAATCGATTGTGTCATCGGAAGGTTGTTCATCCCAAACATAGCTGCAATTGTAGTAAGTATGATCGGAATTACCCAGATAAATCCAGCATTTTGCAGCCATAATTGCGTTGTACCATTTGTTTGTGGACCACCACCGAAATTACCAAATACGCTAATTCCAATTACTATTGGTATTAGAAATTGCGCTACACTTACACCAAGATTACCAAGTCCCGCATTTAAACCCAAGGCAGAGCCTTTCTTGGCTTGTGGAAAGAAGAAACTGATATTTGCCATGGAAGAAGCGAAATTACCACCGCCAAAACCACATAAAATTGCGAGCAATGCCATTGTTTCATAAGATGTAGCCGGATCTTGCACAGCAAATCCAATCCAAATTGCTGGGATTAACAAAGAAGCTGTACTGCATACGGTCCAATTACGTCCTCCGAAAATCGGAACAACAAATGCATACAAAATCCGCAGCGTAGCACCTGAAAGACCTGGAAGAGCTGCTAAACTAAATAGTTCATCTGGTGTAAACTGAAATCCAACTTTATTGAGATTAACAGCAACAACCGACCAAATGGACCAAATACTAAAAGCAAGTAATAGGGCTGGAATAGATATCCAAAGGTTACGGTTCGCCACTCTTTTACCTGTAGATTCCCAAAATTCAGGATTCTCCGGTTCCCATTTCATTACTCCTTTTGTTGACATAGGTTACCTCCTCTACTAAGTTCAAACACGCTCAACCCATGTTTATAAACGAAATTGAACTTTTTTATATAAACAACCTTTTTCATCACAAATCATATCCAACTCTCACATAGCACTTTGTGATTTTAATCACATGATTTTGCGTTTTCACATTTTGTACAAAACATCTTTTCTTTTGTGAATGTATAAAAAATTAAAAATGAATACAAAAAGAAGCAAGACATGTCAACATAACATCTCTTGCTTCTTTTTCTCTGTTTCTATTCACGATCACATGTGCTATTAAAAGTAGCCCAGTTGCTTTTGTCCATAACCTTCTTCCCATTTTGGAGGTATGTACATACATGAAGGATCGCTTGCCAAATAATCCTTCGTCATTGCATAAGCACGGGCGCGTGATCCCCCACATACCTGATTAAAGTTGCAGACGCCACATTTTCCCGAATAGCCATCCGGATAGCGTAACGATCGAAAGACTGCATGATTACGGTATAAATCTGCCAGAGGTGTACTGCGTACATTTCCGCAATAAATCGGTAAAAATCCGCTTGGTTGAACATCACCCACATGAGAAATGAACACAAATCCTTTACCGTCCGTAACTCCCCCAGCCGAGCGCCCTAGATTATCCATTCTTTTTACTTGCTCAGGTTGTGTTTTCATGTCTTTTTGGGTTGCAAAATAAAGTGCTCTCCGATAAGCAGGTGCCGCTGTTGTTTTGATGCTATAGCTAGCAGTCTGACTCTTCTCGATCAGCCAGCGATAAATGCGCTCCTGCTCCATTGGGGATACCGCATCACTTGCTTGCCCTCTTCCTGTAGGAATTAAGAAGAAAACACTCCACAGCACTGCATCCCATTCCTCCACCATCTGGGACATTTCCTCTAATAAATGCGCATTGTAAACAGAAATCGTTGTATTTAATTGAACAGGTAGACCATGCTTTCGCAAAGTAGCCAACGACTTTACCGTAATATCATACGAGCCTGGTGTCCCGCGGAAGTAATCATGCACATCTGCTGTAGGACCATCTAAACTAAAAGCCCAACGTGATAATCTGGCCTCTTTTGCTTTTACGATCGCTTTTTCTGTTACACGTGGTGTAGCGCTAGGAGACATCGAAACGCGCAATCCAATTTTTACTGCATAATCGATTAAGTCATATAAATCTTCACGCATTAATGGATCGCCACCAGTAAAAACAAGAAGCGGATTCCCCATGGCTTTGATTTGATCTAACAATTCCTTACCTTCTTCTGTACTCAGCTCATCTGGATGACGATTGGGCTGTGCTACCGCACGACAATGTAAACAACGCAAAGCACATGCACGTGTCACTTCCCAAATCACGATAAAAGGATTCTGGTCGTAATTCATGTAGTTCACTCACTCCATTGGCAAGATGGTATCTATTTATAATGTTTGGAGATTGTCTGATACAAGATATCTTTTTCAGCTAACGTCAGCAGTTGATTGGCCATCGGGTACAACACCCTATCCTCCTTAATTGTATGCTCTTCAAATAGCTCATCAAATTGCTTAAGCAAACAAACCATCGTAGATGTTTTTTGTTCCTGTAACACACACTGGTTCAATTCTGACCCAATGCGATCTGATATCTCTAATAAGCGATCATGTTCTGATTTAATGAGCAGTAATGGCGCCTCTAACGTTGCCAGTCGATTTGTTAACGTAAAAAATAGAATATCGTCCTCCACCATAATGTGCCGACGGAAATCTGTTTGAAGGAATTGAAGGAAACGATGCAAATCTTCATGTAACTCTTCGTTCCATTTTGTTCCATAACGTATGAGTGACAGAATGTGCTTTAGTCTTCCATCCAGTTCACTATGGTCATTGTACAAATAGGAAAGCAATATGTGTTCATGTTTCTTTTTCATAGCAAAATCGCTCTCGTATTCCAGCATACCAATCCCTCCTTACTCTTTTTTGATTGTAACCAAGTTGCCTTTTCCAAGAAGTGATATTCCTCACAAATTATTTTCCAGCAATTTGCTAGAATTAGGCCGTGAAAGTTTGTACAAAGGCTTAAGGGAGGATATGATGATAGGACTTTCCAGTTTACTTGAAACAACTACGACCTTCGGAGATAAATTACGATATTCAGAAGCTGCTCGGAACCAAAAAACAGGAACTCATCAGGGGCATGGACCTGTCGTTGCTTGGAATATTACAAAAACTTGCAATCTTCACTGCTTACACTGCTACTCCAGTTCCGAAAATAAAAAATATGAGGGAGAGCTGAGTACAGAGGAAGCTCATGATGTCATTAACCAATTAGCAGATATGAAAGTACCCGTTATCCTGTTTTCTGGTGGGGAACCTCTCATTCGGCCTGATATATTTGAACTAGCAGAACATGCTATTTCTAGAGGTATTCGTATTACCTTTTCAACCAATGGCACGCTGATCGATGAGAAAAAGGCAAAGCGCTTAAAAGATTTGGGTATTAGTTATGTTGGCATAAGCCTAGATGGTATGCAAAAGACACATGATTTTTTCCGTCAAAAAGAAGGCGCCTTTGATCTAGCCATTCGTGGAATCCGGAATTGCATGGCTGTGGGTCAAAAGGTTGGCCTTCGTTTCACAATGAATAAACACAATATTGAAGCCTTGCCAGATATTTTTGACTTGATTGAAAAAGAAAACATTCCTCGCGTCTGTTTCTACCACCTCGTTTATGCAGGTCGTGGTGGAGTCGAGGATGATATTACTCATCAGCAAACACGTGAGGCTTTAGACTTTATTATTGAAAAAATTCATTATTTCCAAGAATCGGGACAACCACGCGAAATTTTGACCGTTGATAACCATGCAGACGCTATCTACCTCTATCTAAAAGTGATGGAGACCAATCCCGAGCTAGCAGAACGCATCTGGGAAAAACTGCAACGCAATGGCGGTAATCGTTCTGGTATCGCTTTTTGTAATATTGATCACCGTGGAATTGTTCATCCTGATCAATTTAGTCAAAACATTGCTCTTGGAAATCTACGCGAACAATCCTTCGCAGAAATTTGGCAAGGAGAACATCCTATTCTTCTTGGATTGCGTGACCGTAAAACCAAGATTCATGGGCGTTGTTCAACCTGTCAATACTTCTCCGTCTGTAACGGGAACTTCCGGCCTCGTGCACAAGGTTTCTATGGGGATTTCTGGGCATCTGATCCACAATGCTATTTAACCGAAGATGAAATTCACTTGGCCGCATCAGTATAAATAAATAGAAAGAGCTTTGCCATATGCAAGCTCTCAGCGTGTAGACAAAATACCGAAAGGTATGGAGGTCTGCACGCTTTTTTGTTGAATGTACAAGTTGTCAAAAACTACGACCAGAAGAAAGTAAAACTTCTAGTGTATACAACCGATAATTATCTTACAATGTTTTGTGTTTGGAATGTCTTTTCTCGATGGAGATACAGCCTGGATTGGTGTGTTCGTCCTGGCTTTCGTCAAGCAAGTCCTGAATCGTGATGAAAGTTGGTTGGGGCTCATGAATGGCTCCTTCTTCGCCGGGTCAATTGTAGGGGGGCTTCTTGTAGTGGCTCTGGTAAAACGTCTACAAAAGCGTAGTTTTCTCTTCATGTTACTTGGGTTTACCGTATATATCCTACTCGCGGGGTGGTTTGCGGACCAATTCGGTATGACGAACTTGTATCTTTTTGCTGCATTCTTAACGTCAATCGCTGTTGTTGTAGGTTTTTTTTATCACTCTATGTTCAGTGATACAAAAATTGAAAAAAAACCAGAAGTGACAAGCACCACTATTTAATTCACTTATTTTTTCTAATTGGGGATATTTTAAGACATGAGGTTTCGCAACCTCTTAGTAAGATAAAACGACTATTAAAGTTAGTACATAAAGAAAGAGCACAACGCTTAAATATAAGTAGTATTGGTCTAGAGAATGTTCGACGCTAATAGAGCAAAAATGGGTAAACATTATTACTTTTTAAGTATTAAACTACTCGGGCCCGCCAATAGGTGTTGTGGCTACCGATTACTCATTTTGCGCCTTGATCAACCTGGATGTCCGAGCTACATCTGCTCAAGACTAGCGCAAGCTGCCAGGATGCGCTAGTCTTGATACAGCAAAGGAATGTCACCGACTCGTTCCTTCTATATAATGTGACCTAATGGTGAGAACACTTTCAGTAGACGGTCCCAGAGACATATCGGGATGGGGCTTCTTCTCTCGTCCATTTGATCTGGAACATTAGTTTGGCATTTTTCTATTATTTGGTTTATCGGATTTGTCGGAAAGAGCTTGGAATGGGCTCTTTGAAATTACAGTGTCCGTTCATGTAAACAATGCCATAACTCTAAACTAGACAAAGATGTGGGAGCACCTCTATTTTATGTTAATTTTCGCCTTTTTTTCACTGGCTTTTGTGGCATGACATATCCGACAATAGCACCAATAACAGCTGGCACCATCCATCCAATTTTCAATTGGTAAAAGGGAATCATTTGTACATAACGGATGATGCTCTCTGACATCCACCCCTGTTCTTCAAGTACCTGAAGGAGACTAAAAATGGTTGCTACTGTCATTGCAACAATATAAACAGATGGTTTTCCAGTTATATACTTATCAAGAAACGATAACACAATTAAAACAATGATAATTGGGTATAGCACCATTAATACAGGCCCTGTAACTTGAAGAAGCGCATTTAGTCCTAAGTTGGAGATACCGAAACTAAATAAACAAACAGCCAAGACAATCTTTTTATAAGAAATACCTGGTAACATTTTTGAGAAATAGTTACCAAATGCAGCTGTAACGCCAACAGCAGTTGTTAAGCACGCAAAAATGATTACTGCTCCCAATAACAAATTCCCACTTGCTCCAAATAAATGATTCATCACATTTGTAAGAAGTTCTCCTCCATTGCTTGCTACTCCAAGTGAAACACTAGAAGCTCCAATATACCCTAAAGCAAAATAAACAAGCATTAATCCAATAGAAGCAATTATTCCAGCATAAATCATGTTTTTGGCAATCGCTTTTCTTTCCGTTACCCCATATTGCTTAATCGTATTTACAACAATAACAGAAATTACTAAAGCACCAATAGCATCTAGCGTTAAAAATCCTTCTAAAAATCCTTTAAAAAAAGGAATTTCAGCATAATCCCCTGTTGGCTCAGCAAATGCTCCCATTGGGGAGATAAGAGCCTTCGCTAAAATAACTCCGATCATAACTAAAAAGACAGGCGTTAAGATTTTACCGATACGGTCTACTAATTTAGTGGGGTTTAGCGATAAGAGGTATGTGATAACGAAGAAAATGAATAGGAAACACCATCTTCCCGCATTGCCCTCAGATAATACAGGGGCCACACTCATTTCAAAAGATACTGTTCCAGTACGTGGAATAACAAAAAGTGGACCAATAGCCAGATAGATAACAATACTTAGTACGGTTGCAAATGTTGGATGAACCTTTGCCCCTAATTTATCAAAACTACCACCCGCAAGAGCAACTGCTATTATTGCTAGTAAAGAAAGACCTACATCTGTCACAATAAAACCGATAATGGTAATCCACATATTCGTTCCTGCTGCTTGTCCCAATGCAGGAGGGAAAATCACATTTCCAGCACCAAAAAAGATAGCAAATAGCAATAACCCAATCGTGAGGATTTGTGAAAATCTCAAAGAAGAATTATTCATAACAAACTCCTGATTCATGTTTTTTTATTTTTGTTTATCAATATAGCAATTCTATCGGATGAGTTATTAAGAAGCAAGAGATAAAAAATAACAAACAATCAAAATTCAAATTTTATTAATAAAATTTAATCAATTTTATAAGTCCTACGGGCTCAAGGGTTTTTGAGCATAGAAAAAGGAGTACCTCCCCAAATCTCTAATAAGTTAAGTGCGATCTAAACTTAAGAGGTGGTGGTGACTCCCAGTGTCTATTGTAAAACAAGGAAGCCTATTTGATATACAGAATTATTCGACTTAGAAACTCCCAAACGTTTTGAGGCTATTTTCTCTACTCTTGACATTTAACCGATTCTTTACTTCTAATAGGGGGAGGGTCATGGTAGGACCCCTATTAGAAACTTTGATAATGGCTTGTTTCCTTAACCCAAAAATGCTCCCCAATCAAAGATAGAATGGGAAGCATACATTTCATTCCTCTCCTTATTATGCCCTTGATAAAAAACAAGCATCACGTAATTCCCTCCCAATACATCCAAGAAAAATAGTATCTAAATTAGCTTCCTTCTGAATATGAGTAAAATAGATAAACAACAAGGAGGTGGCCTCATGATCATTTATGTTGTCCGACCTGGTGACAGTTTGTATCGGATCGCCAATCGATATAAAACCTCTGTAGAACAAATCGCCAACGATAATGATCTTACGCCCCAACAAAGCCTAGTAGTAGGTCAATCACTCGTAATCGTTACTCCTAAGCAGTACACGGTCCAGCCTGGTGATTCGCTTTATCAGATTGGGATTAGATTTAATGTTTCTGTTCAACAATTAGCAGAAGCAAATGATCTTTCTGCTTCAAGACCTATTTATCCTGGCATGGTCTTAACCATCCCTCAGCCACCCCAGCCCACGATTGTAGTTAATGCTTACATAGAGCCACGTAGAAACCTCGCTGTAACTGAACGGACTGCTCGCGAAGCAGCACCTTATCTAACGTACATTGCTCCATTTAGCTACCAAATCAAACGTGATGGAACCCTTACCTCACTCGAGTTGGACGATTTGCCTGCTATCGCCACCTCAAATGGAGCCACCTTGATGATGGTGATTACAAACATAGAAAATAATCAGTTTAGTGCGGAATTAGGTGGAGAAATTTTACATGACGAGCAAAAACAAAATCGCTTGCTTGATGAGATTATACAGAGAGCGAAAAGATATGGGTTCAGTGACATTCATTTTGATATTGAACACCTTTATCCCAAAGATCGTGAAGCTTATAATCAATTTTTACGTAAAGCAAGGGACCGTCTTCATGCAAATGGATATATGATCTCAACAGCGCTTGCCCCAAAAACAAGCGCTACACAACAAGGACAATGGTACGAAGCTCATGACTATCGTGCCCATGGGGAAATTGTTGATTTTGTGATTATCATGACCTATGAATGGGGATATAGTGGGGGTCCTCCGATGGCTGTCTCGCCAATCGGACCGGTACGTCGCGTTCTGGAATATGCACTAACGGAAATTCCCTCTAAAAAAATAATGATGGGACAAAATTTATACGGCTATGACTGGACGCTTCCTTATCGTCCAGGGGGCAAGTATGCGAAAGTAGTGAGTCCTAAAGAGGCGGTTAACCTAGCCCGACGTTACCAGCAATCGATTCAATATGACTCGGTTGCGCAAGCACCACACTTTCGGTATTACGATGAACAAGGCCGTGAGCATGAAGTCTGGTTTGAAGATGCACGCTCCATGCGTGCTAAGTTTTCTTTATTGCAGGAGCTGAAATTACGTGGAATCAGCTATTGGAGATTAGGCATTCCCTTTAGGCAAAACTGGGTGCTGTTGGACCATACCTTTCAAGTTAAAAAATCTTGATCCACCCGATCTGAGTAACCTAAGCGAGACTGTCGTGTGTTCCGACAGTCTCATTTCGCCAAGCTCTCTTCTTGCGCAAAACGCAACACTGTCTATTCTATGTACCGCGCCTATTTGTTCTGTTATATAAAAGGAATGCCGCAAAGTCCGGTTTATGAACCGCAAACACCGCTGCTGCAACCTGGTTTGCAAGGTTACTATCGTCAAACGCTACGCGATTATCCCAAAAGTGAAACTGCTCATCTATTACAGAATTATTTGCATTCGTTACAGGATACAAACATGAAAATTGGAGCCTATAATCAGCAAAAGCACCTATTGTACGCTCCTGCCGTTCAGCATTTTTACAGTAGTCTGGAAACAAGTATTGCTCCTTTATCACAAGAGCTCATAACTGGAGGATTTTCTAAGTAGCATATGCGCTCCCCCAAGTCGCTAACCTTCCAAAGTAATCTACTCATGCTTGTATTTTGAACTAGATCATTTACCTCTTTTAATCGTGATAAAGCTCTTGAATAAAAATAGCCTTGCGAGAAAGCTTTCTGTTTATCTTGTGTAGTAAAGTCGTTCCGCTCTTTGTAAGCTTGTCCATCTGCTAGTAGAGAACCTACCAATAGTCAATGATAATTGGTAAAAGAGGGATAAGCTGGTTACACTACTACAGATATACCTGTTTTTTGGAATATCAGCATAGATTTACAAAGCAGAGGTGACAGGGAGCATGAGTCCGACAGGGAGCTTTCTCTTAGTAGAAGATGAGAAAAACCTTGCACGTTATTTACAATTGGAATTAATGAATGAGGGATATAAAGTAGAGATTTGTCATGATGGGGCAATTGGACTTGAAAGAGCCTTACAAAACGAGTACGATCTCATTCTATTGGATGTCATGATTCCTCAAATCTCTGGTATTGAGGTGTGTCGGCGTATCCGAGAAACAGGGAGTGAGGTACCAATCATCATGCTTACGGCACGTAATGAGGTTACCGATATTGTTGCTGGACTAGACAGCGGTGCTAATGATTATTTAACTAAACCCTTTGCTATCGAAGAGTTATTTGCCCGAATCCGTGCTAATCTTCGCCCGGTTGTTTCCAAGAACCAGGAAATTCTTCACATCGACTCTCTTGAAATCCAAGTACAGAACCGTCGTGTTTTCCGCGATACGAAGGAAATTCTTTTAACCCCACGAGAATTTGATCTATTGTTGTACTTGGCCAATCATCAGGGACAAGCTTTGACACGGGAACAATTGTTGACAGCGGTTTGGGGATTCGACTTTATGGGCAATACCAACGTAGTCGATGTGTATATCCGCTACTTACGCAATAAGATTGAACGAAAACGAGCCAAAAAATTAATCCATACCATTCGTGGAGTTGGCTACAGCTTGCGGGTGGAATAAATGTTAAAAAAAGTAGCTAGACGTATGCCCACTTCCTTAACTTGGCGGTTAACCATCATATTGACTACTGCAATGACTCTGTTTTTGTTATTTATGAATTTGTTTGTCTACATGTCTACTAGTAACTTGGTCTATCAATATGAACAAAAGCAACTACAAAAGAAGATTGTTACGATTTTAAATGAATTACATAAAGCAACATTGGACTATAAAACAACTAATCTTCAAGTTGTAAAGGATGTACTGTTGAAATATGCTGATGTTCATCAAGCGATTCTATTAGAAACCGCTACTAAAGAAACCCTAGCCTCTGTGATTGGTACCGGTTGGACGGAAGAGGACTTAGGTAATCCCAAAAATGTGATTAGCTCCATGCAATCCGTTCAATTACCTGGTTTTCCTGATGTCCTCTTACTAACCATCATTCAGGACAATGAACAGATCCGTCCCATTTTTCGGATTCTGATTCAAATTCTCTGCTGGTCTGCTATCTCTACCTTTGTCATTTCAGCCATCGGTGTCTATCAATTGACCCAAATTGGACTACAGCCGTTAACCCAATTGATTGAGCAGATTCAAAAAAAAGAAGCTGAAGATTTAGGTACACGTCTTCCCATAATCACGAATGATGTTGAAATCAAAGATTTAGTCTTAGCCTTTAATTCTCTATTAGATCGTGTAGAGGATGCCTTCAGTAAACAACAACAATTTATTGCAGATGCTTCTCATGAATTTAAAACGCCACTCGCCATCATTGAAGGCTATGCACGACTACTTCAACGCTGGGGAAAGCATAATCCTGAGGTAAGAGATGAGGCGCTTTCTGCCATGCTTCAAGAGTGTTCTCGCCTTTTTGAGTTGATTGAAGATCTACTATCTCTTGCTAAGTTACAGGATAATACTTCTAGAGAAGCCACATTTGCGACTCAAGATATGGTTCCTTTGTTAGAAGAAATCCGTACCACTTGGACAACAGTTTTTCCTAAACACCTTTCGCTTCACTTTTCTTGGGATACTCCATTAACACTGCCTATGAATACAGGTAAAATTCGTCAACTATTTGATATTTTGTTAGATAACGCAAAAAAATACACAGAGGAAGGCTTTGTAGAGGTTCATGTCTTTTCTACCGAATCTTGGGTTGAGATTCATATAAAAGATACTGGTGTGGGAATTCCTGATGCAGAACGTGCAAATGTATTTGAACGGTTCTATCGAGTAGATAAATCTCGAACTCGTGAAAAAGGAGGAAGCGGTCTTGGCTTATCAATCGCCAAATCAATCGTTGATTTGCACCATGGGCGCATTGAAATGCGAAAAACACACACGGGAGGAACTGAGGTTGTAATATGGCTCCCCTGTTAATAAGAATCGATCTCTGAATTTTTACCTTCTTCCTCCATAGCTGATATATAAAAAGTCGTTTCTTTACAAAATAAGAAATGACTTTTTCATATAGGCTACCATTCACTACTAGTCTTTACTTCCATACCCTAACATCTCATTTAATTGAAGTTTTTCTTAAAAAAGCCGCCTTGTTACAGGCGGTTTGCTAAAAAGGTTTTCTTTTCATTTCCAAACAGATATTAGCTTTGACAAAACGGTACATCTAAAGCCTGTCAAAATTTTGCCCATTCTGCTGAAATAGGCGTTGAGTCTTGATCCTATCTACTTAAAGCAATGAGTAAAAAGCCTAGCATTTACAAATACAAACTTTTTCAACTCTACGTATCTGACCACGTATTTCCCCATTAGGATGTTGAGTGGTATGAGCATTTACATAGGTTTCTCCACTTAAAATAAGTTGCACTAATTCGGCGAGTGTTCTTCCTTGAAGTGGACCAACTAAATCTGCACTAGTAATAGATCCAGTCACAGTAGCATCGCATACACTAATACCACGTTGTACTGGTCCAAAAAGGAATACCACTATAGGTCCATTAACTCCTCTTGCCCCGATATGAATATGAGCTTGAGTCAGGTTACGTAGCTCATGTAGCGATAAACGAAAATCAAGTCGGCTATTATCTGCACTTAGCTTGAACGTAGCGGTTCCAGTAGCATTTGTGAAAACAGGTGGGACTTCCTCAGAACCTCGCAGTTTAGCCCGGAATTGTATTGTCATCTCTATTACCTCCTTTATAGTATTTTATTAAGAAGATCAAGAATGGCTTGTATGTTCAACTACTTCAGAGGTATACAAAATAAACAGCCCTCTAACGATTTGATTCCGTCAGAGGGCAACTATTCTTATTTGCAAACAGTGTTCGTATATTTTGTGGTTTATGGATGAACCTTCCTCAAAAAAAATAGTCTAGTGGGCTGCAAAATACAACTCTTTTTTAACAAAGAAAAGAGGATAGTCATCCATGCTCAAATGAACAACTATCCTCTTCGTGATCATTTTCGTTTATTTTGTACTAGTAGAAGTAGTTAGCGGCAGATGATACACCTTATTTAAAAAATAGGTTTGCACGAGTGAAAATACTCCACCCACGACCCAGTACAGCGGAAGTGCTGCTGGTAGATTCATCCCTGCCATAAAGATCATGATCGGCATCATATAATAGAAAATCTTCATATTATTAGCTCCCATAGCAGGAGTCATTTTGGTTGACAGCATCGTTTGGAAAAAGGTTGTAGCTGCTGCTAGTAAAGGCAATATATAAAACGGATCAGCATGACCCAAGTTAAACCACATAAATGAATGGTCAGCAATCTCTGGTGTGCGACGAATCGCGAAGTAAAATGCCATTAAAATCGGCATTTGAACGAGAGCGGGTAGACAACCTGCCATTGGATTGACTCCGCTTGTTTTGTACAGTTCCATCATTTCCATTTGCATTTTTTGTGCTTGTTTGGGGTCCTGATTGGAATTACTATATTTTCTTTTCAGTTTATCAATTTCCGGTTGCAGCTTTCTCATGGAAGCTCCACTTTTCATTTGCTTCATCATGAGAGGCAATAAAAGAGTTCGAATCAACAGCGTCATAATGACAATTGCTAACCCATAATTACCGTCTGTTACGCTAGCAACGTTTTGGATCAACCAAGAGAATGGATAAACAAAAAAGTGATCCCAGATACCAGGACTATCTGATGTTATCGGAGCCGTATTGCTACACCCGCTCAGTAACAACACCAAAGCACCAAGTAAAAATACAGGTAATGATTTACGTACAGCTTTCATGAACAAATCCTCCTCATTGTTTACAAACTCGATAAACAAACAAGGAGAACGATTGGGAGTGTATCATCTGATGACGTGGTTGCTCGCTTCTCTTTTCGCATAGGTACGCGTCGATATAAGTTAATAAAAGACGAACGTATTGGCATTGTCACCAGCTGTTGACGCCATTCAAAACGTTCTTCGTATTGCATTGATTGACGTTTACCAACGATGTGGGTAAATAGTAATTGACAACATGGAATCACGATTATAGATACCCAGAAGAGCAACCAAACATAAGGTAATGACAAACCAATTAATTCATCCACCACGTGCATCTCACCTCCCTATCTGTACATTACTAGCAAGTACAGTTCCTATTGTAACATACTGCCCATCCATTGTGGGAGTAGGTTAGATAGTAACATTTTCAGGAAGGAAAAGACTATTTTTGAACAAAAAAAAGCAGCCAATCACTCATAAATTGACCTGAGATAGAGCTATGGCTGTGATCGTTTTTTCTTTATTTTTTCGTCCCCTTTTCAGTCTTTGTGGGTGTAGCTTGTTTCTCATTTACCATTTGAGATACATGCATGATAGTGGCTTCTTTTTGTAATTGAGGTAAATAGCTGAGTATGGCTTTGGCAACTTTTTTGCCACCCGGGCCTACATGACCGATAGCAATACATGCTTCATTTTGCTTCACTTTTTCACTAATGAGCTTCAGTTGTTTCGCGATGTGTGAAGTCGTATGCACATCATCTAAGAATATCATGTTCTCAATGTAAGGAACCTGCAATTCTCGGGCGACCTGCCCAACAATGCTTTTATAAGAGGTCTTACTGTCAATGTAAAAAAGCCCTCGTTCTTTACATACCTGCAATACAATCCGCATAATACGCGGATTTTGGGTAATTTTAGATCCCATATGATTGTTCATGCCTATTGCGTGCGGAACATCGTCAATCGCTTTGTTCACTCGCTGACGAATCTCCTCGTCACTTAAATTACTCATAAGTGCTCCAGGACCTAGCCAGTTTTTAGGACCCTTCATTGGTTCCATCGGCATGTGAACAATTACATCGTGTTTCTTTTGATGGGCCATTTCTGCGTCTTTTTTTGTACTTGGCAGAAATGGCATGACTGCAATGGTTAAAGGAATAGGTAAATTAAGAATTTCCTCTGTTCCTTTCATATTGTTGCCAAAATCGTCTATGATGAGGGCAACTTTGTGTGTTTTAATGGGTTCGGGAATTTTTTGTTCAGAAGCTGTGACTGAGGAGCATACAAGTGCTCCACATAGCATCAAGACTATTCCTAGCTTAGAAGCAATCCACATAAATAAACCTACCTTTACACCTTTTTTGGTAGTATGTGCAACAGCATCCCTTTTCACTCTATTTTAATCCTTAAAGTCCATGACCATAGGGATACAAAACTTTACCTTTCGTATCGTAGATCGTAACAGGTAGCTTTCCCTTCGCTTTCAATTTACCAAACAGAATCGCAGCTGTGGCTTGAAAGCTTACTTTTGCATATCCATATTGCGCCACATACACAGGGATGTTTTGAAAATAAGTCAGTTGATATGGATTTCGTGTAGAAATCATAATTACTAGCTTTTTCTTTTGTTGAATCTGTTTTGTTAATACCTGATTTACGGATTGTATGCCACCTGAGAATGAATCTGGCAATACCATCAATACGTCGGCACGATCTATTTCTTTTTGTTGCTCAGCTGTGACCACATGGGCAATAGTAATCGCTACTGTATTCTGATGATATTTCTGGATTTCCTTAGTCAGTTCACTCGTATATTGCGAACCAATCACAGCTATTTTCTGTGTCGAAGAGGGATGAAGAGGTAACAACCCGTCATTTTTGACCACTGTAATGGAGTGTTCAGCAATTGCTCGCTCCACTTGTTTGTGGGCCACTGAAGTTATGGATTTCTCTGCGATTTGTTGAAGGATAGGTACACTTGGCCTCTGTTCCTTTGGAAAAATTCCTCTTCTAATCTTTACTGACAGTATTCGTCTGACAGCTTCATCCAAACGTTCTTTCTTAATCGCTCCCGCCATGACAGCTTCCTGCATTCCTAGACTTACCTTTTCAACATCTGGGGGCATTAAAATAATGTCCGCACCAGCATTCATTGCACGAATACTGGCATCCACTGTCTCGAAATGTTGTGTAATACCTCCCATATCCATAGCATCCGTAATAACTAATCCATCATAACCAAACTCTTTGCGTAATAAACCTTGGATGAGCCTAGGCGATAGGGTTGCTGGTAGGTAAATAGATTTACCCTTTTGATTAGACATTACCTTTGTGGACTCGATCTGTGGAAAAGCTATATGAGCGACTAAGACAGAATCTACCCCCTCCTTAATCGCTTGTCGAAATGGGATGAACTCAACTTGTTCCAACTGTGTTTTCCCATACGAAATGACTGGTAAGCCTACATGGGAATCTACCGAAGTATTGCCATGTCCGGGAAAGTGCTTTCCGCTAGCCACGACTCCTGCTGTCTGCATACCTGCAATAAAGGAAGTCCCCATTTCGGCTACCAATTGTGGGTTCTCACCATAAGAGCGTACACCAATCACTGGATTCTTAGAGTTATTATTGACGTCTATGGTTGGTGCAAAATCCAAATTGATCCCAAGTGAAAGCAGTTCGTCTGCCATTACTTGTCCTGCCTGATATGCTAGATTTGGATTTCTTGTTGCACCTAATGCCATATTACCTGGCATATTTGTCCCTTGTTTCAGTCGTGAAACAATCCCCCCTTCCTGATCAGTACCAATAAGTAAACCAAATTTATGTTGAGTTGTTTGAAGAGCATTCGTTAGTTGAACAATTTGTTTGGTTTCATCTAAGCTGTCTTTAAATAAAATGATGCCACCTAAATGAAGCTTCTTTATCATATTCGCAATTTCTGGTGTCACTTCATGGAAAGGCTTTCCACCATACATACTAAAACTTGGCATTAGTGTCTGTCCTACTTTTTCAGCCACACTCATGTTAGCAAGCATCCGAGGAATAACATCGTATCTATCCTGTTTCTCAGCAAGGATTTTCACACTTTTCTTGTCCATTCTTTCAAGAACCAAGCGATCATGGTAGGTTCCATCTGACACTAGAATGACTGTTTGACCCAACTTACCCTGTATGGTTAAAAGTCCTTCTCTCGAAACCGTTGCTACTTGCGTATTGCTTGAGCTCCAGCTTATATTAGCTTGGGCCTTGGTGAGATGCCCATCGGCATAGGTATGTAATGCCTGTAATTGAATCTGTTTGGTGAAGTATATCTTGGGTGTTTCAGGAAGATTTTGCGCGAACAATAAATCCGTAGGGTGATTAGTGGAAACAGTTGAAGTTCGCATGATATCTGCTCTGTCCTTTGATAAAAGGGGAATGAAAAAACAAGCAAAGAGAATCAAGCTAACTGACGTATAAGCGAAAATATGCTTTCGTTTCATGAATAGGCCTCCGTCACATGTTGATTACTCCCCTTCTATTGCAGCCAAGGTAGCAATTTTTTGGCGCAAAGCATTGAGGGAGGGTTTCTCTCTAGTCGGATGCACTCGGTTCGTTAATAACAGCACGATAGACTGTTGTTGTTGATTTATTAACAATGAAGTGCCCGTAAATCCAGTATGTCCTACGCTTGGCGTGACAAAACCATGCCCCATGTACCAGGGTTGATCTCGCTCAAATCCAAGCCCCATTTGTTTCGAGCAAGTATTTGATAATTGATTCGAGAGCATTTCTCGTACACTCTCTGCTCTTAGGACTCGTTTTCTACTTCCCTTTCCGTTATGAAGAATCATAGTAGCAAATTGTAATAGATCATCTGCATTGCTAAATAATCCAGCATGTCCAGCCACACCATCTAAGGCCCATGCCTTCTCATCATGTACACTTCCCCAGATGACGTCACGTTTTGTCCATGGCTGTTGTTCAGTGGCTACGATTTTCTTCTTATCTACTTTGGGGCAAAATCCTGTATGTTTCATCCCCAATGGGTTAAATAGATTCTCCTGCATATATTGATCCAGACGTTTACCCGTTAACTGTTCGATCAAGTACCCCAGCACAATATAATTGAGATCACTATACACTACTTTTTCACCTGGATGATTTTTGAGTCTAAGCATTAATACAGCCTTCATCCGATGTTCACGATCACCTGGTATCCTATACAGTCGTATACTAGGGGCAAATCCAGATGTATGGGTCATAAGCTGCCGAATGGTAATATTCTGTTTTCCATTACATGCAAAATCAGGGAGATACGTATCCACTGGTTTATCTAGGTGCACAATTTGTTTCTCTGCTAATTGCATAACCGACACAGCCGTAAATAACTTTGTTAGGGAAGCGATGTCAAATAAATGTTTTTCCGTCATTTTTACGGGCTTCTCTGCTAGTTTTCCAGCTTTATTTTGATAAAGATAGGCATGCCCGTATGCTCGTTCGATTTTCCTTTTTCCTCGTGAAACGATTGCTACTACGGCACCTGGAATTATCTTGTCTTCAATGGCCTTCTCAATCGCCTGATTCACTTCATCTCTCATCTCCTCTCCGCGTTTTCCCGGTCCACTTTCACGATAAAGCAGATATTTTTGACGCACCTTTACAAAAGGTTGTAAAGCTTCTCTCCACGTGCGAATCATCTGCTGTAGATTGCGAGTATTTGAGGTAAGGTCATGATGATCCACTGCCTCCTGCAAAGAACGAGTACCTGCCATATAGTGAATCCAGCCATCCTCTCTCCATCTAAAATGCTGAGGGTAACGTTTCCTAATAATATGTAACAATGTAAGCCCCGTTAAGGTGCTATCATAAGCCGTTCGATCTGTTACATAAATTTGCACACCATGTATGGTTTGTCCTTTGTATTTACCATACATCGGCTCCATATGTGCTTCGCGAATTGCTACCCCTGGAAGATTTGCCCCTTCAAGATCTACTCGCAATCGATGCGCATCAATAAAAGGAGCACCAATCCATTCGAATGGATGTGTTGTCCCCCTTCCTTCTGAAAGATTTGTTCCTTCTAGTAATCCCGTCGCAGCATATAGCCAAGCAGAATCTACTGTAGGTAGATTAGGAGAAGGAGCTACCCATAATAGTCCAGTTTGCTCCCAGGTCATCTCACGTTTCCAGCCTTGCATTCGAAGCACTCGTAAATTGACCTTCCCTCCTCGTTTGTTAGGCATAATTTCTTCATTATAAAAGAGAGCAAGCTCCCCGATCGTCATTGCATGGCGCAGAGGAATAGGCATTATTCCTATAAATGAGTTCCACTTTTCTTCCAATATAGGTCCTTCTATCCTAACTCCACCTAACGGATTGGGACGGTCTAGTACCATGACTGGTTTATCTGCCAATTTAGCAGCCTCCAATACATAAGCTAGAGTCGAAGCATAGGTGTAATAGCGTACCCCCACATCCTGTAGATCAATCAACAGAATATCCGTGGAAGCAAAAAGTATAGCAATCTGTTCTGGTCTCTTTTGATATAGCTCAAATATGGGGATAGGATGTTGTTTTACATGTGTCGGTACAGAAGGAAATGTAGTTGGCTCACCATCCTGCTTTACACCCCATATCCCATGCTCTGGACCATAAAGCGCAACTACGTTCAGACCTTTTTGAAGTAACGCGTCCAGATCATTAACCAAATCCTTGGTTACCCCCGTCTGATTGGTAATTAGTCCAATTTTTTTACCAGCTAACAGCTCAGGATGTAATAAGAGAACATCAATACCAGCAAGAACTTGATTCACCTGCTTTACCTTTATTTCATGAGCTAAGATAGAGGAGCTCCCATTAACAAGACTGACCCACAAAAGCAAGCAAACGAACACATAGGTACTTCTAGCTTGAAGACGTATGGCTCGCAACTTTTGGCTACCCACTTCCATCACCTCGCCTTGTAGTCTACCCTCAAGGCTGAAATAAATGACAAAAATTAGATGAAAAGACTCTTTAGATTTAGTTTTACAAATTAAGGCAATTCAAAAATTATTTATGATATAATGTTACATATATTTTTTTAGGAGGCGTTTATATGAAGTTCACAGTAATGATTCGGGCGCAAAAAATCCAAGGGGAAAACGCATAATTTGCCCTGTAACCTGCGCGATTCCCCTTTACTTTGGGAAGGGGCATCATTTGGTGAAAAAGGATGGAAATGAATTAAGAAGCAACCCAATGACTGACCTAGAAGCTGATCTACCAATCCACACCTTTGGAAACGTAAAAAAAATACTCTTGTGGCTTAGCTTTCTTGCCTTTTTTAGCGTTTTTAATGAAACAGTGTTTAATGTATCCCTCCCTGATATTGCCCAACAATATGGTCTTCTGCCCTCTTATGTAAACTGGATCAATACGAGCTTCATGATCGCTTTTGCTATCGGATCTGCCGTATATGGCAAAATCTCTGATACGTATGGGGTTAAGAAGTTACTAATTATTGGCCTTTTGATTTACAGTGGGGGTTCACTCTTTGGTTTACTTGCACAAGCATACTTTCCTGCTGTTATTGTTGCACGTGCCATTCAGGGAGCTGGAGCATCTGCGGTACCAGCTATATTCATGGTGATTGTTGCAAGGTATATCAATGCAGAAAGTCGGGGCAGGGCTTTTGGTATGATCGGCTCTATGGTTGCCTTTGGTGAGGGAATTGGACCTGCAATCGGTGGAACTATTTCGCATCATTTCCACTGGTCTCTCCTTTTTGTTCTCCCTATAATCACATTGATCTCACTCCCGTTCCTTATACAAGTACTACCGAACGAACCTTCACGTAAGGGAAAAGTGGACGTACTTGGAGCCGTATTGCTATCCATTGGGATTGTATTGTTTACCTTATATTCAACGGAAAATAGCTGGTTCTATTTACTAATCAGCGTTGTCGTGCTTTTGATATTTTCTCTGTATATCCGTCGTACGAAACAACCTTTTATTGAACCTGCTTTGTTTGGAAATCGGATGTTTTTGATGGGCGTTTTGGTAGGAGGTATTCTATTAGGTACCGTTGCTGGCTTTATTTCGATGGTTCCTTATATGATGAGGGATGTATATCATTTGTCAACAGGGATGATTGGCGGAGGTATCCTGTTTCCCGGTACGATCAGCGTCATTTTCTTCGGTTTCCTTGGTGGAAGTCTGGTGGATAAAAGAGGAAATACGTTTGTATTGTATCTTGGAGCCTTTTTTATAGTGCTAAGCTTCCTTGTTATTTCATTGTTCGTAGATAAATCTCCATGGCTAACAACCGTAATGTTGATACTGACTTTTGGAGGTCTCTCATTTGTTAAAACCGTGATCTCCTCTAGTGTTGCTGAAACACTCGCATCTGAAGAAACCGGTGCAGGAATGGGAATGCTTAACCTATCCTGCTTTTTATCAGAAGGAATTGGGGTAGCGATTGTGGGTGGACTGTTATCGAAACACTTACTTGATTTCCCGATACTTCCGACATTATCCGTTTCTACTGCTTTTTTATACAGCAATGTGTCGCTTGTTTTAACAATTTCTGTTTTGTTTGGAGTCGTCATTTACACGTTGACTTATAAACGAAAATAAAGCAATTCTAGTATGACTGATGAGCCGATAACCTGACAAAGGATCTCGGCTCATCTGTTCTCAACCTAGAATAAGCAAATACTTAGGTCACTTCATCTATAACGTAGCCAAGCTCTCAGCTAGTACCTCGCCATGGAACCTGCCGTTTTCAATAAAAATTTCATTAGCGTGTAAAGAAGAGACAATCACTCCTGCAACAAATACACCGGGAACATTCGTCTCCATAGTAGCTGGATCAAATATCGGCGCTCCCGTTTCTTTATTTAGCTCTACTCCCAAAGCTTGTAACAGCTGACGATCAGGTCGATAACCAATTAAACTAAAGACAAAATCATTAGGAATTTGCGTAAATCCCTCAGGTTTTTTTATTGTCAGCATTCTATCTGTAATCTCTTGGATTTCTGAAGAATAGTACACTTTGATACGACCTTTTTCACACAAGCTTTCAAATATAGGACGAGTCCACGCTTTCACACGAGAAGAAATCTCCTCACTACGACAGATCACTGTGACTTTGGCCCCCGCCCGTTCTAAATCCATAGCTGCATCCACAGCAGAGTTATTCCCCCCTACAATAGCTACTTCCATCCCTGCATAAGGATGAGCCTCTGTATAGAAGGAACTTACTTTTGGCAATTCTTCTCCAGTTACGCCTAAGCGGTTAGGATTGTCAAAATAACCAGTAGCGATCACAACGCGCTTTGTTTCATATTGGTTGGCAGAACCGAAGCGATCTGTGCTAGACACAACAAAATGATGATCGACTTTATCGATCTTTCCCACTTCTTCATAGGTCTGCACGCGAATATTATGACGCTTGGCAACCATTCGATAGTAATGTAAGGCCTCCAAGCGCGTCGGTTTTTCATTCGGAGTAGTAAAGGGAACCTGCCCAATTTCTAATAGCTCTGGGGTACTATGAAAAATCATATAGGTAGGATAGCGATAGATTGAATGTACCAAGCTTCCTTTATCCAACACGAGCGGATTGATTCCGCGTTTTTTTAATGCCACAGCCGCTGACAAACCGCATGGGCCAGCTCCAATAATAATGATTTCCTCCATAGATGAACTCTCCTTCCAGCTGAATCTTTGCATCTCTTTTTTTATCCTTTCTTTTATTATAAGTCATGTAAACCAAGGAATGTGTTGTACAAGTGTATTTCTGCATAGGAAAAACCCTCAAGTCCCACCTTACACTAGGAGATACTCAAGGGTTTCCTTCACTTTTTATACAATTTTAGATTGTTTTCAAATATCCATTGCTTATTTTTGCGGTGCGAATTGCATATCTTTGTAAACTTTTACGTCAGAAGGCATTGTAAGTTCAAATAATCCCTTTGTAAACTCAGGATAAAAATCTAATTTTGTTACTTCAGTGATCCCTTGTAAGCCAAAAACAGTTGTGATTGACTTCATGGCAACACCCGTTTCTTTATCCATCCACATCTCTACTTGAAGATCATCCTTTTCAGTAGGGATCGCCATGATATGATACGTTGCACGATTGTTAATGGTTTCTTCCCCTAGGAATTGTAGCTGGTGGTTGTTTTTTAATTCACGTAGATAAAAAACATCGTTGTTTACTACCTTTTGTTCAGATGCAGCCGTGATTTCACTTGCTGATTTAGCACCTTCACGATAAGTAAGAGAGGATTTACCATTAAATACATTATAGGTGACAACCCCTGTATTGTCTTTTTCCTCAATCCGATATCCTTTGTCTAAAGGACTATACCATTCCTTCGCTGTGGAAGTTACGATCTTTCCTTTTTGATCACGTTTAACGGTTGTTTCTTTATAAAGTGGAACCATCTCCATTTTTTTCATTAACTCTTCATATACTTGATCCATCGTCATTTTACTATTTTTCGCCTCAGGTAAAGAAACAGTACCTGCTCTCGTCTGCCCAATCACCTTCCCACTTGCATCGTAAACATTTGTTTTCACATATTTATCATATACACTCTCTTGTGCGTATGCTCCTGTTGCTACTAGGGTTGCTCCCGCTAAAACCACTGCGATCATTTTCTTTTTCATTTGTAAAAACCTCCCAAATTCTCAATACAAAATGTTAATTTTGTTAATAGATAGTCAAAACAATGCATGATTTCTACTCTATCAGCCTTTCAGCTCGTATGTAGCAAATTTGTTCTTTTATTGTTTCATTACCTTTGACGGAGACATTTGATAAATGTTACATGATATAACAACTTTTTTCATTTCTTTTTGGAACAGAAAAAACCTACAGAAATCTATGTTCTGTAGGTCGACTCCTTTCCTCTCACCCGCAATCTAATCATTACGGCCCTTTCCCTCTAGTTTAAAGGTTATCAGCTTCTTCCCATTCTTCTGCTGATCCTTTATCTGGAAAAACAGTAACAATAGTAGATTCTGGCCCAAGTTTACTTGCTACTTTTTTGGCAATGATTACATTTGCTGCTGCAGATGTTCCAATACGTATACCTGTTTGCTCATAAAAATTCTTCATTTCCACTAAGGTTTCTTCGAAAGTACAACTCCATTGTTTCGTAATGCACATTTCTTGGCTAGCGACAAAGGTTTGTTTTTTCCCTAGCCCTAATCCACCTGATCCTGCATATTTTTTCAAACCGTTTGGAGGTTGCTCACTTCCATAGGGAAGCTCAGCAGGTGTTACCAAATGAAGTTCAACATCGGGGTGTGTTTGTTTAATTGTTTCATATGCTCCTATTAAGGTTCCTCCAGTTCCCACTGAAGCTACCCAAGCATCAATCTTTTTACCTGCTAGTTGCTTGACAATTTCTTGGCCAGTCCCCATTCTATGTGCCAACAAATTCGCTTTATTTTCATGTTGATATAGAAATGACCACGTTGGATTTTCTTTACTAAGTCTAATGGTTTCTTCCATAACGCCCCAAAAACCCTTTGATTTATCAACAAGGATGATCTCCGCATGCAAAGCAGCTATTTTATCTAATAAGCTTCTGCTTGAAGCAGCGCTTAGAACTAACGTTAATGGTATTTCAAGTTTTTTACATATAACAGCTAAGGAAACAGCTAAGCTTCCTCCACTATATTCTAAGACATGTACGTCTTCTTCTTTGTTTTCATTCAGATGAGTAGTAATTAACTCTCTCATTAGAAAATAAGCGGCCCTATCTTTTATAGAACCGGTTGGATTTTCCCATTCGCACTTCGCATATATTTTTCCATGAAGTGCAGGGCAAGGGATGTTGATTAGAGAGGTGTTGCCTATTGCATTCCCAAATTCTTGTAAATACTCTACATTCATATGATATTTGTTCATTAGTTCAGATTCCCCATTCTATGGAATTTTAGTTTTTAGAGTACTGGCACTACAGTCTGTTCCAACCCTATTTACAAAGTATTTGAGGTATTTTGTGGTTTTACGATGAAGAGATTTTTTAACACGGCATTCATAAGAAAGGTTGGGAAATATTTAAGAAGTGCTTTCTTAAAGTAGGCCATAACCCGATTGTCTGATGAAGAGAAGTAAGCTGCTTTGATTGATTTTTTCTGTCACATTGAACATAATAACCTGGCATTAATGACTCTAGTGTTTGGTTTGTATCCAAATTTCTGATTAGGAGCGCAGGCTTAGGAATTGTAAATACGGAAAATCCTACATCTAGCTGTTCTTCAAATTGATTGCCCATGATCAATTTTCTTATTTGGGAATGGATACCATCTGCTCAAAACACGAAATCAAAAGATTCTTCCTTACCGTCTTGAAAACAAACCTGAACACTTTCTTCGTTTTGTGTGAAAGATTGAATTGTAGTATTAAAACTAATCTCAATTTGGTTTTTAATAGCCTCATAGAGGATTTGATGTAAGGAAAAACGATGAATCCCAATTGAACCACCTTGTTGTATATGAAACTTTCTGAAGTCAATATTTCTCAACTCACTGCCATCTGTATGAACAAAACGCCTTGTCTCTATTACAACCCCACATTTTTTCACCTGTTCTAGTAAGCCTAGTTTACTTAAAACAAAAAGGGCGTCACCGCGTAAACTAATAACCGAACCTATAGATAGAAGATCAATATGGATACCAGAAACAAATCCAGAAAAATCAGATTCAGACACTATTTTATACAAAAGAGCCTGTTAAAAATGTGATTCTAACAGGCTCTACAAATCCGTACTAAACGTATGCTGTTACATCCTCTGAGCTGTTCTTTGTTAGGTGAAGGTTAAAGTAAACGTTTCTCAGCCTCTTACTCTGCTGCATTCATTAATACAATTCTCCATCCATCAGGATCTTCTATGGTAGTACCTTTTTCTTTCCAATAAGGATTCTCTGGTTCCACCGCATAATATCCCATAGACTGCAATCTAGCGGTAATTTTCTGAATTTCATTTATATCAGGCATGTAAAATACCAGTAAATTATCTTTTGTTGGAGCTGGGCAAGGACTTCCGTTCACATGCTTGGTAAATTCTAAATGATATTCTGCATCAGGTAACCCAAACATGATTCCATCATACCCTTCATGATTTTCAAAACTACCTATCCGTTTTAACCCTAAACCTGTTTCATAAAAGCTGATAACCTCTTCAAATTTATCTGTTGGTCTTGCTATTCTGAACTGAACCCAGTTTTTCATCTAAATCCCTCCCTAATTTACTTGCACTTTCATCACCTTTTCAAGTAGACCAAACTATACAAACCTTCCTTTCTTTTGGAAAATATATATTTCTTATGCAAAAAAAAGGAAAATGTGACTTACAGACATTTTAAATAAAAATATTTATAAAATCAAGACATTTTATACTTTTCAAATATATTTGTTTAAAAAAGCAGATTGATACATACATCCACAGACAAATTAAAATTACAGATCATTTTTGTACTTGGTATTACGCTACCAAGAGAGCTTGAAATCACATTCCAAGCAATTAGGTCAGTCAAACCATCCCTATAAAAAAACACCCGCTAATTCAGCGAGTGTTTAAAGCTTTACATACGGAATCTTGACAATAAGATCACCCTGATAAAAGCCACCACGGGGAGATGACGTTTTTTTACTAATCAGAGCAATGCTTTTCTTCATTTTGGACTGGAATACTATTAAAAAGCGAGTGTGTTTTCATGACCTAAAGAATGGTTACAAAGGAGATATTCAAAATAGGCACTTCGACATCCACATACTCATCATAACCGGGACCATCTAGTGTCCTAACCGTTACAGTAGCATTCGTTACATCTCGCAAGATCCCATTAATAATACGCTGTAACACATGGACCTGTACTTCAAAGCCCACATAATCTTCTAGCTCTTTTCTAAGCATTGCTGTAACCCCTTTCTTAAGAGAATATTCTTAAATGGTTTGTCGTTAGCTAGCTGGTCGAATAGCTAGCACAGCTGTATAGGGTATCAGCACAATATGATTACTCGAATCAATTCCTTTCACGAAACCGTTTCCAACTTCTACAACAAAAATAAAAATTTCACCCGCTGTCGTTGTGATATCCACCTCTACATTTAGGAACCTGTTACATACGTTTCTCAGCGGAGGAATACAAGATTTGTAACCAAGCAATCTGCAAAAAAATCGGCAAAGTTCCATCTTATAGCACCTCTCTATAACAAAATAACCATGGCACAGAAAATTTTACAAATGCTTGCCATACACCAGTAATATATTAAAAAATAATTTCTTTGGAACCGTACAAGCATACAAGCTTTGAGCCTTTTTCCTCAAAAAAAGACCCAGCATTTCTGGGTCTCACATTGTATATCCATATCCTTCCAAATAACTTAAACGAATCATGGCCATCTCTAGTATTTCTACCAAAGACTGATCCTCTGTCGATTCTAGCTCAAAGCAAAAGCGTAAATGAGTGCATTTCTCTTTTTTCACGTGTGCAATAAACGTAAATTGATCTGATTGTTGTAATACAAGCTTACGTTTCAAAATGGTATCATCTAACGAAAACATACCGTCCCATTCATGATAGTAGTAAATCGAACTTACCTTAAATTCAAGACTTGTCCCATTTTTCCCTCTAGAAAAGGTAACGTGATCTTCTTTAAAAAATCCGAGTCCATTACTTAATTCTCCTACCAAACGAAATGAAATGCCATTGGGCAAATCACTAGGCTTTAATGCTTCTGCCCAACGCCCAGAAAGAAGGGCTACATTATTACTATCTAGCTGTACCTTTTCACCCAGCACAATGATTTCCAACTGCCCTTGAGCATCCTTTTGTAGCTGAACATACATACGATTCTCCTCCTGCTACTCATATGTATGAAACAGTATAATCATTGTTTTGTACTTTCAAACCCAATTCTGTCTAGGAACAGTTTATCACCTTTATAAAAGTAGTAAGCCCTATCTTTTTTGCAGATAAGGCTTATTTTTGTGGAATTTTAATAAGTTAACTACAGCCTTTTTGAATGTTAGTTAAGCGCTGGTCGATGGTTACTAGTTGACTCCGAATTTTCGATAAACGGTTTTCGGTACTATCTAATCGTTGATGAATGCCCAAAAGCCTGTGACGAATACGCTCTAATTGTTTCTCTGCACGCTCGGTTTGCTCGATTAATTGAGCTATCAACTATGACCATCTCCCTATGTTTTAAATTCCACATATTGGTTGTAACCGCTTTTATGTAGTTTGAAACATTTTTAAGTAAAAAAATAGTCCCGCCCGATTAAACAGGCAGGACGACTATAACAATTTCTTACGCTTCTGCAATAATTGCTTCCAATGCAACTTCAATCATTTGGTTAAAGGTAGTTTGACGCTCCATAGCTGTTGTTTCCTCACCTGTCAAAATATGATCACTTACTGTGAGGACAGACAACGCACGAGCTCCAAATTTCGCTGCGATTGTGTACAGCGCAGTTGTTTCCATTTCAACCGCTAGGACTCCGTATTCAGCCAATTTTGGCAGACGAGTCGCATCATCATTGTAGAATGAATCACTTGTAAATACGTTACCAACTCTAGTCGGCATGTTACGTTCAGTCGCTACGTCATACGCTTTTTTCAACAAGTCAAAGTTAGCTGTTGGTGCGTAATCGATATTGTTAAAGCGTACTTTGTTAACGGCAGAATCTGAAGAGGAAGACATCGCAATGATGACATCTCTAACCTTTACGTCTTTTTGGATCGCACCGCATGTACCTACACGAACCAAATTTTTCACGCCATATGAATTAATTAATTCATGAACATAGATAGAAATAGATGGTACACCCATTCCTGTTCCCATAACAGAAACACGTTTTCCTTTATAAGTACCTGTAAATCCTAGCATACCGCGAACATTATTAAAGCATTCTGGATTCTCCAAGAATGTTTCAGCAATGTATTTGGCACGCAATGGGTCACCTGGTAATAAAATTGATTCTGCAATTTGGCCTTCTTTAGCTTCGATATGTACACTCATGTTCGTGTCCCTCCAGTTATGTAAGAGATAGTTGGACGGGCATCAAAAGAGACGCCTCCCGTATTATACCCTATCCTACTTACATATCATAGCTAAATTCTCACAATCCTCATTCTATCGTTAGACTTTCTTCCACACAGAGTATTCCTTCATGAGAGATAACAGTACCTCTTACACCTAATGGCAAAGGGAGATTAGTGGAATCGTGTCCGATTTGCATATTGGCTAATGTAGGTTTCTGAAAGGGAACAATAATTCTTTCAAATAACTCCTCCACCGTAAAGCTTTCTTTCCCCTCTTTTGGCAAACAGGCCTCCCATGAGCCTAAGACGATTGCATTTGCATCGGAGAATTTTCCTGCTAAAGCTAACTGAGTTAACATGCGATCCACTTGAGATGGCTCCTCATCTATATCTTCCAAAAATAGAATTTTATTGGTCGTATCAAGCTCGTATTCTGTTCCTAACGTCGCACAAATTAAGCTTAGATTTCCCCCTACAATAGCGCCAGAAGCTTCACCAGGCACAAGACAACGAGTAGCTATCTCAGGCGGGTTTACAATTTCACCCAATGGCTCTGCACAAAAAAGTACCCGTTCTAGGTACCCTTTGGAAATGTGATTAAAACCATTAACTGGTTCTACTGCTGCCATTGGACCATGTAGGGTGGCTAAACAAGCCTCTTGCATAAATGCCGTATGCAAAGCTGTAATATCACTATAGCCAATAAATAGCTTTGGATTCTCTGCTATAATAGAGTAATCTAATAAGTTTAAAAGTTGTGGTGTACCATAGCCTCCTCTCAGACACCAAATCGCATTCACCTCGGGATCGCTAAACATATTCTCCAATTCACAAGTCCTATTTTCCGGTGTATCACTCAGATATCCGCCAAAGGATCGGTAGCTACTAGGCCCTACTTTAACACGTAATCCCATTGCTTCTACCTCTTGTATCGCTTTCTCTACTCGATCACTCTCTACTGGACTTGCGGGAGCTAGTAACCCAACACAATCTCCAACTTGTAATGTACGTCCTTTATTCATGTACGATTCCCCCTAGTTGTCTGATGCATGGTTATTTTTCAAACCCATTTTCTATACGTATGAGCTGTATCAAGCTTCTTATCCCTCTTCTTTAATGAATCTTTACCTATCTTTTCAAAAAGTCGAATTTTTATAAAGGATTTATGGGAAGGGCAATGGTAACAATCGTTCCTTCCTTTTCCTGACTATGAATCATAATTCTCCCCTGGTGTTGTTTCACAACTTGATAACACATAGTAAGTCCCATTCCTGTTCCTTTTTCTTTCGTCGAATAAAAGGGTTCACCCAATCGCTGTAAGCGTTCTTCTTCAATGCCGATACCTTCATCCACTACTGCTATACATACCTCTAACTCATTTACATACACCGTCAAAAAAATATCTCCACCATCAGGCATTGACTCGGCTGCATTCATGAAAAGGTGGAGTAAAACTCGCTTCATTAAATCGCGATCGCAGCTAACCATGGGTATTTCTCCATAGAAATGAAAATCAATCTGGATATCTAGGATTAGTGATTGATTTTCTTCATAGAACAGCTCAATCGCTTCCTCTACAAGGCTTGGGAGGTATAGAAAGTCACGTTGTATAGGTTCTGGTAAAGACAGCTGCATAAATCCATCAACAATCTGTTCGATTCGCTCGAATTCTCCCCCCATGATCTGTAAATACTTCTTTATCCCCTCATCCCTGTTTTCCATTTGCTTCTCCATTAATTTAAGAAACCCCTTTAAAGAGGTTAAGGGATTACGTAATTCATGAGCAATGGCCGCTGAAAGCTGGCCTACTACCCATAGCTTCTCAGATTTACACAATTTTTCTTCTATTAATCTACGTTCTGTAATGTTGCGTACAATCCCTACTACAAACTGAGTTGAGTTTACTTGCTGGATGGGATGTAAGGCAATTTCGTACGTAGATGTACCAAACGGAGCGTTCAGGCTTTCTTCATATTCGACTGTAGATTGCTGTTGTACGGCTTCTTGGCATTTATCCAAAGAAAAGAGCACTAATTCTTCTTTGAGGAATGCTTGTACTTTTTTCCCGACAATTTCCTCATATTTATATCCAGTAGCTTCTAAAAATGCTTCATTTACCTGCAACACAACAAATTGATGATCTGCTGTTACTTTTATCAAGAAGATAATGTCTTTTACTTGGTTCATCAGAAATGAAAACGTGGCTAACTCAGTCTGCATTGTTTTCCCTCTCCAGCTTTACGATCCTTAATTGTCTACTAAAAAACATCCTCCTCTTACATTCGACCCTATATATACATTTTCTTGCAACCAGTTTTTGTTAAACTGCAAAAACGGATGACTAGTCTTTTGTATATGAAAAGAACAGCGATCTAAAGCTAAATAAAATAAAGGGACAAGCATATGTCTTCAGCTCATCCCTCGTTCGTATTATGAGTTAGTTTTGATTCATAGACGAAGAAGAAATCGAGCAGAAACTACGAAATTTTTCTTCTACCGAGAAATCCTTCTTCCACTCCATGATAGTGGCTAACACTCCCCTCCCCTAACTTCCAACAGAGATATACCTCTACTCCATCTAGAATAGCTGGAAAATCCACCAACCCAAGCTCTACTTCTTTAACCTTCATACCATGCTTTTCAATCGCTTCAGCATGCATGGTATACTCCATATGCAAAAATTCCAACTGACATTCTAATTCAAAAACCTCATGATCGGCGAGGTCATTAATCCCAATATGGTCAACATGGCTTTTAACAATTTGTAAACGGTGGTATTTATCAGAAATTTCGCGCTTTTGATCTCGTAAAAAAAGGAGCTCTTTTTCTAGAAACGGGATATATTCATTCGCTTCATCTAGACTAAAGTATTTTTTACTCATACAGACTTTCTCCCTTCTACGCTATAAATTTACTTATAAATAACAACAGACTTATCACATTATTCATTTTTCTTCTAAATATTTTACATGAAAACACCTTCTAATGTAATCCGAAGAACTGTACCTCGTCTCTAAAAGTAGCTATTTTTTCTTGCCATCTTTGTTTTTCTCTCGCTACAATAGAGGTATGAATAGTAACCAAAAACCAACCGCCCTCATGTTAAAATATTTATACGCCCATCTTTTTGTTGTGGACCCAAAACGTGAGCTGATATTGGAGAAACTCTCCTATCAAGACGTTTATGAATTGATTCAGCAAATAAAACAGTTTACAAAAGAAAAACAACAATCTTTATCACATTCTACTAGCTTTCAAGAGCGTACCGTTTGGAGAATTGACACCTCTTCCTCAACGGAATTGTATCAAATTGGTAATCAATTAAGCCTTCAATATTTTGGCCGCCCTTGTAAAATTCCTATCGAATGGGATAAATCAGTAAAGGATGCCGCAGGAAGGTTTATATTTGAGCGAACACATCAAAAGCCTATTAAAATTGTACAAAGTCTGTGGCAATACAACCAATTTGGTGCCCAGCATGTCATAGCCACTCTCAAACATGAGCTTGTTCATTACCACCTGTGCTTGCAAAAAAAGCCCTTTGCAGATGGTACACCAGAGTTCGTAGCCGAATGTAGGCGTATAGGAGCTCCATTGTTTGCGGTTAAAATGTTGGAAGGATATCAGACATACTGTTCCGAGTGCGGCACAAAGGCAGATATTTTAAAAAAAGCGCGTAAAAAGGATAAAAGCCCTTGTTGTAAAGCAACACTTGTATGTAAAGAGTATGTTATCCGTTTGCCTGATGGGCGTCTTGTACAAGTAGAAGTGTAATCGTAAAGGAGAAAATAAAATGAGCCGTAAAGAAATAGAGGAACAGATCATCCGACAATATCAACATGATGAACATATGATGATTCTTGTCTTTGCACAATGGTGCGTGAATCATAGGCTTGACCCACATGAGCTATATCAAAGGGCTTATCCCAAGCAAGGTCAAAATCCGTTACTTAACCAAATAATGGAGCTAACTGTTCCCGAGGAGGAAGCTGGCACCATTGAAAATGAAACCCTACTAGCAATGTTAACCATGTATGAAAATGACGATCTCGCTTATGTGGTGAATGAAGAGATAGAGAGACTAGCAAAACAACAAAGCTAAGAAGATGACTCGTTACCAATATACGGAAAAGCGTGCTTATTATGAATTGAAACCTGAATGTTTGAAGATCACGGATTATCGGGCGTACGTAGTAGCTTGTCACGTACACCCGGTCATTCTATTCATATACTACTACATTCTTACATATTTTCATAATTGGCTTGTTCTAACCAGTCTACTATGTCCTGAACTACTGAATCAAGACAGCCTGCCTTAAATGGTGAATGTAGCCCTGCTAGCTCCACGATCTCCGTAAAGCTTTTGCTACCTCCTACCTCACAAATACGCAAGTAGTTTTTCCATGCTTGTTCTCGATCTTTATTAGCTAATTGCCAAAACTGGAAGGCACAGATCTGGGCAAGACCATAATCAATATAATAGAATGGAAACTTGAAGATATGACGCTGCTGGTGCCAGTAGTTTCCTCGATCCAAATAATCATTCTCTTCAAAGTTATAATAAGGACGGTACTCCCGTTCTAGCTGCCGCCAAGCCCGTTTACGATCCTCCACGCTCGCCGTGTGGTTTTCGTATACATAATGCTGGTATTCATCCACCATGCAAATATATAGAATAGAGGAAAGGCTATCATGTACATGCTCATATTTAAATTTCTCAGCGTCTTCTTTAAAAAAGAGAGGCATCCATGGCCATGTTAAAAATTCCATACTCATGGAGTGAATCTCAGCTGATTCACTAGTTGGGAAGATGCATTCAGGCATTGGAATGTGTCTACTTGAATAAGCTTGGAAGGCATGGCCTACCTCATGTGTTAGTACAACAACATCGTGTGAGGTTCCATTAAAGTTGGCAAAAATAAATGGAACTTGTTGAGCCTGAAAATAATCACAGTAGCCACCTGCTGCCTTGCCTTTTCTACTATACACGTCAAGCAAGCCTCTATCTACCATCATTTGGAAAAACTCGTTTGTCTCAGATGATAGTTCCTTATACATTCTTCTCCCGTTTTCTAAAATCCACTCTGGGTCCCCCTTTGGTACTGGATTCCCAGAAGGAAACAACAAAGGATCATCATAATAAGTTAAAGTCGGGACTCCAATATGTTGTCGTTGGCGTTCTTTAAGGCGATTCACAGCCGGTACAATCTGCTTTTTCACTTGTTCACGGAATACGCTAACCATCTCTTGATCATAGTCAATTCGCTGCATACGTGCATAGCCTAGCTCCACAAATGAAGGAAAGCCCAGTTTATGAGCAATGGTCGTTCTGATTTGAACAAGCTTGTCAAAAATTTGATCTAGTTCTGCTTCATGATCTTTTAAATATTGATATTTTGTTTCAATAGCTTTTTTACGGATATCCCGATCAGTTGATTGCTGATAAGGCCCCAGCTCTGGTAAGGATAGCTCCTTACCCTCAAATTCAACCTTCGCACTTGCTATCAATTTTACATATTCACTACAATATTTATTTTCCTCTTGCAGATCATAAAGAACATCTGGAGAGAAGGTACTCATTTGCTTTTCTACCAATGCAAAATAAACCTTACCCCACTTTTGCTCATGCTTCTCTCTGTGGGGAGAATGTAAGATGGCACGATAATATTGGTTCTTCCACTCATCAAAGTAAGGAACCTGCTCATCGTAAAATTCTTGTTCTTTCTTATAAAAATCATCTTCCGTATTCATACAAAAACGATTGCTAGCAATGCTCCAAGCGGTAAGAAATTTACGCTGTAAGGCGAGTATGGCGTCTATGGCTGATTCTTCTTGTTCATAAGTACTCATTTCTGTAAAATTATTCAACTGTTCAGTAAATTCATATTTTAATTGTGACATATCAATTCGTTCATATGGAAAGTTCTTAAATTGTAACATGTATGTTATCTCCCCCTTATCTATTTGGATTCGTTTTTGATGGGAAAACTCCTGCTTTTTTTGTTAGGATCACATTAAACTGACTACCATTAGCAAAAACTTATTTCAATATGTCTATTTTCCTGATATATTTGTATCATTTAGCCTATCTCTCGTTTTTTCTTACAATTTATACTTTCAAAGGATAAAATTTACTTATTTCAAAAAAACATCTTTTATGTTATTAATATGTATGATTAAACCAAGCAGGAAATTGTTATTATTTGTCGAATCTTGCAAATGAGAACTAATGTTCAATTATGGTATATGTCACCTATGGGAGGAAATGAAGTGACCGAACAATCCAAGGGTTTCGTCTACATTATTGGAGCTTTGGTAATCTGGTTACTTTTGCTCCTAACCTTTCAGTTTCTTTTAAATATGAAACAAATCCAAGAGTTCACACGAAAAAATGTAGCCGAGCACCAAATTGCTTTAATTTTAGAAGGTCCTACTTTCGATCAAGCATGGAATAGCGCAGCATTACAGACTATGTATAAACTACAAGACAAGTACCATTTTGACCTAGAGATCGTGCAAGAAGTGGATAGACATAAAATTAAGGCAGTCGCGTCCAACCTAGCAGATTCAGGTTATGATTTAATTATGGGTCACGGAATTGTTTTCTCAGAACCATTTACAGAGGTAGCTGCAATTTATCCGAACACACGTTTTGTCACTCTCAATGGAACCGCCCATTATCCAAATCAAACAGTCATTCAATTTGATATGGAACCAGCGGGATATATTATTGGTAAGCTGGCTACACTGATGTCCAAAACAAAAACAGTGGGCTTTATCGTTGCAGATATGCCCAATGATAAGCCACTTGCTAAGGGTTTAGCACGTGGAGTTAAAGAAACAGATCCTTCCGCAAGAGCTTTGATCAAGTTTATACCCGATTACAATGATACGAAGGCTGCAGTCAAAGCAGCTCGTAACTTAATGATTGAGCATAAAGCTGATGTGATTTACTCTGCCGGTGATAGTATTAATTTACAAGTAATAAATGAGGTGCAAAAGCGAAATGTCCTAGCTATCGGATATATTAGTGACCAGCGTTTCTTAGCTCCGAACCATGTAATTTCTAGCCTTGTGCAAGACGTAGAACAAATTTATACAACCTTAATTGAACAATATCTTCAAAAAAAGCTTCAAAGTGGTACTGTGTTGTATGGGCTTAATGAAAACGTTAATTGTTTAGGTCCTTATGGAAAGATGGTTCCTGTCTCCATCCAAATGGAAATGAATCATACCATAGAAAAATTAAAACGAGCCAATGCCCATTGATAATGGCTTAGGAGGGATATTAATGTCCCCTTTTCGCAACATGGGATTTCAGATGAAAATGATGTTAAGTTACTTTGTGATGATGCTTCTCATTGGCTCCGTTGCAATTCTTAATAGTTATCAGATCACCAAGGTAACCTCTGAGGAATCTCATTTAACGCAAAAGGTTGTTCCGCAAACCAATGCTTTATTAGAACTAAAAAATCAATTGTATACCAAGATGTTTGCCTTACAAATGTATGTATCAACTCGTGAACCGAACTATCTGGAAAAATATTATACGGTATTTGAGCTACGAGATACGTTTACAATGTTAAAACGAAATGAGGAAAACAAGGAATTTTTCCAAATCATCGATCTTATTCATGAATTAGATCTTATTTTTCTAAATAAAGTAGATCCATTGCTCAAGGCTAACAACGTAGATGCTGTAACCTTCGTTTTGACCACAGAGGTAGACCCCAAAATTGCTTATTTAGAGAAATTCGTCAGTTTATCCTTACGAACGATTGAATCGAAAACATCAGAAGAAGTGCTTAACAGTAGCAAGAGATTAAAATTTTCGCTGATTATTACATATACCATTTCGGTAGCCTCTATCTTGTTCGGCTTATTTTGTACACTCTACTTCCGGAAAGAACTAATGCGTCCTATCCGCTCACTCCTGAGACAAGTGCGAGAGGTTTCACATGGGACTTTTGGTCAACAAATTACGTACAGTGTACGCGATGAATTTTATGAACTAGCACAAGAATGTAACAAGATGTCGCGTAACATTTCCATTCTCTTTCAACAAGGAGAACGTCAAAATCAAATTTTAGCCCAAGAAAAGCATGTTCGAGAACAGATTCTTGATTCCTTACCTGTAGGGATTATTACCCGCCATTTTGTTACTGGTGAAGTTTATATTAATCGCAAAGCCTTAGAATTAGTGCAACTAGATAAAGAATCATATCCACGCACAGTGACTCCACAAGTCTGGGTATCGAAAGACGATCCTAGTATTGATTGTAATTCGGTTTGGTTTGAGAATAAAAAAATGGAGCTATTACATAAGAATAACTCACCTTTTCTTGGTTTAGTTTCCTATGTACCCCTGCGTGATAGCGATCAAGGAAATATGGGATGGATGGTTGTTTTATCCGATATTTCCGAACAAGAACAGGTACAACAATATATTAATCAATCAGAAAAACTAGCTTTAGTCGGACAATTAGCTGCTGGAGCCGCTCATGAAATTCGTAACCCTCTGACAGTAATCTACGGATTTATTCAGCTATTACAACAAAAGCTCACAAAGGAAGAACGTAAAAAATACCACTTGGCACTTGTCCTACAAGAAATTGAGCGTGTGAACAAAATTGTTACAGAAATGTTGCTCTTGTCAAAACCCTCAACGCCTATAAATCGTGAAATTCCTGCCTTAGAGCTATTGAACTCCATCTTTACCTTAACTAAGGGAGAAGCTCTTCTGCATGGAATTGAGATGAAATTTATTTGTCCTCCAACCATTTCTCTTTATGTTGATCAGGAGCAAATGAAGCAGGTTTTGTTAAATTTAATGAAAAATAGCATGGAGGCAATGCCTCAAGGAGGCCAACTAAAAGTTGTTTGTACCGAAACAACATCAGGTGTACGTATTCGCATTATTGATACTGGAAACGGTATCCCTGATGAGTATCTATCACGTGTGATGGATCCTTTCTTCTCTGTAAAAGAAGGAGGAACCGGTTTAGGTTTGCCTATTACAATGCGTCTTGTTAGCAATCATGGTGGAGAAATGCAGATAGAGAGCAAATTAGGCAAAGGTACTACCATTACGATTGACCTTCCCCACCAATCAAAAAAGAATGAAGGATCAGACCATAATGAGTAGTGAGAAATTCATAAAAAGCAAATAAAACTTTACTTTACAACAAACGAAGAGGGCATTCGACTAATCGAACGCCCTCTTATTTATCTATTCTATTTTTGTTTATGCTGCGATATAAGATTCATTTTGGTATCCCATACTAATTGACTTAAATCAACTGGGTATCTCTCTGGATTTAATTTACGTAGATACTCATCCCAGAACAGTTGATATTGTTGTTTATGATATTCTTTCGTTTCTTCCAAAGAAGGCGACTGATACATCAAGACTCCATCTGTATAGATCGTTTGTAACAGCTCGATTGCCTCGTAGTTCTCCACGAATTTATGGAGATAAACATGAACGGGATCAAATAGCATAATTCGTGGCAGACCATGAACCTGTTCTTCTGCCATTGCGATATAATCCCCTTCTGCCTTGCCCGTATCCTTGTTAATTACTCGATATACACGCTTATTTCCTGGTGTTGTAATTTTTTCTGGATTTCCCGAGATTTTAATCGTAGGAATGTAGTGATCTTCCTCTTTCTTGGCTACCACCTTATAAACTCCACCTAATGCCGGATTATCCTCCGCCGTAATTAGCTTGGTTCCAACACCCCAGGTATCTACTTGAGCTCCTTGCATTTTTAGGTTAAAAATAACATTCTCATCTAAATCATTGGATGCTATAATCGCTACTTCTGGGAATCCGGCATCGTCTAACATCTTGCGAGCTTTTCTCGATAAATAAGCTATATCCCCACTATCTAACCGAATGCCTTTCAAGCGTTTACCTTCTTTGCGTAGCTTTTCTCCCACCTTGATGGCGTTAGGTACCCCGCTTTTTAATGTATCGTATGTATCAACAAGCAAAACCACATTTTCAGGAAGTGCCTTTGCAAATTTCTCAAACGCTTCCTCCTCTGTAGCATGATCCTGCACCCAAGAATGAGCGTGTGTACCCTTTGTAGGGATTTTAAACAGCATACCAGCCCGCATGTTAGACGTGGCATCAAAACCCGCCAAATAAGCTGCGCGTGCTCCCCAGACGGCTGCATCTGCTTCTTGTGCTCGTCTGGTACCAAACTCTAACAAAGTCTCGTTTGGAGCAATTAAACGAATACGTGCCGCTTTTGTCGCGATTAATATCTGGTAGTTAATAAAGTTTAGGATTGCGGTTTCAATTAATTGTGCTTCAAAAACACGAGCTTCTACCTGTAGCAATGGCTCATTTGGAAAAATGATAGTACCCTCTGCCATACAACGAAGTTGACCTGTAAAACGTAATTTTGCTAGTTCTTCTAAGAAAGCCGGTTCATAATTTTCTTCCTGCTCAGCCAGATACTCCAGCTCTTGTTTCGTAAAGTGTAGATTGTCTATATATTCAATAACCCGTTGTAATCCGGCAAACACAGCAAAGCCATTCCCAAAAGGTAGCTTCCGGAAATAAGCCTCAAAGACACGAATTTGATTGTGCGTACCATTTTTCCAATGAGCATACATCATGTTGATCTGATATTTGTCCGTATGTAACGTCAAATTCTCATAGTTCACAGCTGGCAGCTCCTTTATTTTGACACGACGGTAGCGCCCATCGCATTCTTGAAGTGTTGCAAGGCCCATTCATGCCCTGTAGACGAAAAGCTTTGCACGGCATCCTCATGAATGACCACTTGAAATCCACGATTATACGCATCAACTGCTGTATGAAGTACACAAATATCCGTGCATACACCAGTCAAATGCACTTCCGTGATACCTTTTGCCCGCAGACGAATATCCAAATCGGTTCCTGTAAAAGAACTGTATCTTGTTTTATCCATCCATATCATACGTTCTTTATTTTGTTCATAAATCGTTTGAACACCCCCATAAAGATCGCGGCCATGTGTCCCACGAATGTTATGAGGAGGATATAGTTTTGTCTCAGGATGGTCAGGATCATTCTCCTCATGAAGATCAACGGCCATGATAATCTCATCCCCGTTTTGCAGAAACTCTTCGATTAACGAAAGAATGCGATTCTCAATAGCTTGTCCAGGTGCTCCGCATGTTAGTGCTCCCTCATCCGCGACAAAGTCAACTGTATAATCAATAATAAGTAGTGCACGGTTCATACAGCCACATCTCCTTCCCGAAGGCGGCTCTCCATCTAAATGTGTGCCGCTTTGCTTTCATATGCATCATTGTATGATGAGGACATACCGTTGTCAAACCAAGAAAATAGCACTTTGTAATCCACCAACCGTACTCCAAAACCAAGCATGTAGCTCCATGATTTTTGACGCTCGGTTGGCAAGAATCAAGTGGTACAGGTACACAACTGTTCGTATGTCATAAACTGAAGAGATAACGACTTAGAGGATGTGAGCATTCTCATGAACAAACGTCTTGCGGAAAAAGTGAAAGAACAATATGGATTGACAATACGCTCGAGTAAAAATTTAAGTAGAATCTCATCTGTACATGTAAGTAAAATCATAACCGATCAAGGCATTTATCTCCTCAAAGGAAAGCAAGAGCAGAAGAATCGTATGCGCTACATCCGGGCTGCTCAAGAGCATCTGCATGAAAAAAACATTTTGATCCCACGTGAATACCCAACAGTAAGCGGACAACCATACTTTACATTCGAAAACAAACAATACATTTTACAGGAATGGATTACAGGAAAAAGTCCCACTGCTTCATCCATGGAAAACATTTTAAGGCTGGGCTCACTCATCGGTCGGTTTCATAAACGCTCTTTAGGATTTTCTCCCCCAACTGGCTGTAGAGCCATGGGAGCCTTAGACTGGGAAAATGAATATCAAGCGGATAAAAGACGTATTGATGAGTGGTATAAGAAGCATCTTCGCTCTGAATCTCCTAAAATCAAATGGATTGTACGTTACTGCAAACGTTTTGGATCGCGTGCAGAATGGGCCTATAAAAAGTTACTTGCTTATCCATTTTACCACCAATGGAAATCGTATCCAGATGATCAACATTATTTATGTCATGGGGATTACCATCCTCGAAACACCATGTTTCACAAAAACACTCCTTATCTCATCGATTGGGAAGACATCCGACACGATTTTGTTTCCAAGGACATTTCTCGAATGCACTTTATGATCATGCGTAAACATAAAACGTTTAACGCATCACGCTTCAAGTCTTTTTTACAGGCATATCAACAGGAAAATCCGCTACAGTCACACGAGCTAGGGCTTCTTTATATTGACCTTTCATTCCCCCACATGTTCGAACGTTTTCTACGTAAAGGCTTGTATAAAAAAATGAACACAAAAGAAGTCGCTACATTTGTGAAGAATGAGTGGAAAAAAACACTTTACATGTGCCGAAAAGCCAAGCTCTATTGCTGAGCTTGGCTACTCTCTGTACCTTTCCTTTTTTGCTACGAAAAAGATTCACCTCTATATCACAACCCCTTCAGACCCTCTTTGGCATTTACTCATGATAAGAAGCTAATAATTTCAATACTTTATCCTCCCATTTGCTCATTTGCTCTGGAGAGCTCGTATAACCGTTTAGAATTATCGTCACAGCAAGACGCTCATTCTTTTTTGTAGTAACATAACCGGTAATACTCGATACACCCTGTAATTGGCTACTCAATGCCCGCAGATTTCCCTGAGCATCTGTGCGTTTTAACCTGTTTTTCAGTGTCCCATCCACACCGGCGATGGGTAAGGAGTTGTAAAACAATGGATATTCCTTTTGCCCAGCTAATTTAAGTAAGACATCGTTTAGTTGTCTTGCTGAAAGAAGATTATAACGGGTCACACCTGAAGCATCAAGCATGTCATAATTCGTATTTACACGCCAGGCCTTCAGAATCTCCTGGGTAGCCGCTATCCCCGCTTCAGTCGTTCCCTTTCCCGCTTTCCTTATTCCTATCGTTTTATTGACCATTTCTGCAATCAAATGATCATCATTTTTATTCTGCAAGGTCAGGATATCTTGCAGTGCCAAGGATTGTACCTCTCCTAGCTTCATCGCTTCCTTTGTCACTTGTCCTAAAAGTACTTTACTAGTAGGCGATACCTTGATACCTGCATCCTTCATTTTCTGTAGAAATAGTACTCCCGAATAAATGGCTGGTTCCTCTACCGAGACAAGCTCCTGCTGCTCTTTTGTTCCCATTGGCAATTCTCCAAGCAAACGAAAAACGTTTTTAGCTCGTTCTTTTTTCATAATAAACGTATTATTTGCTCCCTTACCGACTGTGGATGCATCTTGATAGATGACTACATAATTTGTTTTTGGCCACATATCAAAGATAACCGGATCACCTTTTTTCAAGCCAGGCTTATAAGTAAGCTTTACTTTTCCAGCTTCACTTGTGAGAGCGCTTATTTTCGCAAGTTGCTTCTCAGCATCCCACGGCCAGCCCAATCCTACTAACTGACGGTCAAAATAGCTCTGATCAATTAGAATATTACCATTCACCTGTGTAATCCCTTTTTCTGTTAAAAAACCAACTAATTGTTCCAATGTGGGTCCTTGCCCCTCATCATTTTGATGATCTGCACGTAAAGTGGGGTCCCCATAGCCCTTAATAATAATATCCCCCTCTACCACACCACTAGCGTTGGCAGGTTTCGACAGGAGCACTTCTGTTTTAAAAGAATAATTCTCTCCCAATGTTACTAGCGCTCCAATGCTTGATAGCTCCTTGATAATCGTACCTGGTATCAACAAACGATCCGCCTGATGTTCATACAAGGTCACTTTTGATCCTGCTCGATCTAAAGAAGTAACAATCATACTACCATGCACATTGGCTAGAGCTGGATCTTCCCACAACGGGTCAAGCAGTGCACTTAATTCATAAGTCGATTTAGCTGATACTTCATTGGGTATTTCTGGTAGAACAGGGTATTCGGCAAGCACATTCCCAATCGAATCTTGTAGCTGAGTTGCGTACTTCGATTTATAGATTCCATTAATCATAATGGAGAAAGCAAGTTTGTCCCCATTAGTAGCCGTAACATACCCTGATAAGCTGTTTACACCACCCATTGAACCGGTTTTGGCTATCAGATTACTACCTGCTTTGGTCTCTTTCATACGGCTTTTTAATGTACCATCAATACCAGCGATAGGTAAACTAGCTTCAAATGCTTTTTGATACTCTTTCTTTTGCACATAACGGAGAAGAGCTATCATCTGATTTGGTGTGATCAAATCAAGACGAGATAATCCTGATCCATCTACCTGTAAATATGTTCCTGGAAACTTAGCCTCACGTAACACCTCGGTGATTGCCTCTGTACCAGCATGCCAACTACCGCTTCCTTTTTTTACCGCCCCCAATGTCTTGGTTAGCATCTCTGCATAAAAATTATCACTATCTTTATTCAATGCTAGAACGATCTCTGATAAAGGACGAGAATAATGAGTCACGATAGGTGTTCCTTTGACTAAACTAGTTTTTTGAATCGTTTTTTTCCCGATGATCGAAATCCCTTCTGACTGTAGGATAGACTGAAACACATCCCCAACGTACAGGACAGGATCTTCCATGGTAACGTCTTCTTTATAAGGAATGGCATCTCTTCCAATTGTACCTTTTATGATTAATTGGTTATGCCCAATCGTTCGTTCAACAGTGACCTCGCTCTCCTTACTATCCGTTGTGGTGACAGTCGAAATAACCTTTACGTACTCATTTATGGGTGTTATGCTAACAGAAGCTGGCTTCCCTACTTCTTTTGCAGGTGTGATTACTGCCTCCATGCTATTTTTATGTAAAGACAATCCGCTGATTTGTGCGCTATAAGCATACACCTCGTCATCCCACATCCATGCTGGCCCCAGACGTATATCATCGAAATAGCTCTCATCCACATACACCTGACCTTGAATGCCTGTGATCCCTTTTTGTTTCAATTCAGTGGCCATTTTTTGTAAATCCTTTGTTTCTAAAGTTGGATCACCGTAGCCTTTTACTATGAGATTACCTTGAAGTGTTCCATTCTGGCTCACTTTTCCGTCTGTATATATTTCGGTTTTAAACTGATAATCAGCACCTAATTCTTCCAAAGCAGCTGCTGCAATGAACAGCTTCATATTAGATGCTGGAATAAAATTCTTATCTGCCTCATGCTGATATAAGAAGGCTTCTTTATTTAGATTGTATACAGAGATTCCTGCATACATCCCTTTGCTTACATCCTCTTGCGAAAGCTTTTCAAGCAACGAATCTATCTGACGGCCAACCATGCTTGCTTCCATTTTGCCTGCCAAAGCGGTAACAGGTGTAAATACCAGCTGCATAAGAAGCACCACTGTAAGCAGCGAGCACAGCGTAAGACTGTTTTTTCCCTTCATTGCTTTCCTCCTTCTTCTATATAGAGTAAACAAAGCCAAGCATTGCCATGCATGTTAAGTAGGAACCTACAATCACACGAAAGGTACCCTTACTCTTAAATAAGCAAAAACAGGTAAGCCTAGAACTATAAATTCGTAAAATACAATTCATTTACCAGCCCAATTATTCATTTTATATTCATTATTTGTATTTTTCAAAAAATAAAAACTCAAAGAAGACATGATACAGTTAGGACTTCAGTCCCTTATATACCATGTCTCCCTTATTTTTCCGATAAGTTTCGTTGATACTTATTTCTTTGATTGCTTGCGAAAAAATTGTAAAAAATGCATAAGAATGCGTGCAGTTAATCCCCAGATAATGTGACCCTCTGCTTCATAAAAATATTCAGGTAGCTTTCCATGTCTCCACTTATAATTTCGCCCATTCGCAATTAGATGATATGGGAAATCCTCACCTGGTTCAAAACGTAGGTCAATATCAAAACGATCAGGTATGGTGCCCAAAAGGGTTTGTAACGAGACAGCAAAAACTTCCTCCACCTCGTCTGGGTTAGGAGTAAGCTCAGAGATTTTCGTATGCACAAACCCAACATAAGGATAAATTAGTAAGCTCGAAGACAAAACTAAAATATCTAAATCTCCTGCATACATGATCTTACCAGGATCAAGAGCTAGCTCCTCTGAAGTTTCGCGTCTAGCTGCTTCCCATTCATTGTGATCGCTTGGTTCAATATGTCCACCTGGAAAACAAATTTCGCCCGCCTGACTTCTTAACGTGGAAGCACGCTTTTCGAACAAAATAGACCATTCTCCACGTTCATTACGGATCAATGGAACAAGCACCGCTGTTCTGCGAGATTCTTCTTGGCCTAAGATGCCACGCTGACGGGTTGATATTTGTTTAATAACACTTTCTATCTGTCGATCGTCCATTATACCTCCCAGCTTTCTCCCGGTTGCATTACTTTGCCTTGTACTCCCTTTTTCACTAATTCCTTAACAAAAGCATGTCCATCCTGCTTGATTGGAGGGAACGTATCAAAGTGAATGGGTACGACTGTTTTAGCCCTTGTCCACTCCGCAGCAAGTAATGCATCTTCTGGTCCCATTGTAAAATGGTCACCTATTGGCAAGAAGGCAATATCGGGTTGGTGCAGCTCACCAATTAGTCTCATATCACCAAAAAGCCCCGTATCTCCAGCATGATAAAGGGTTTTACCCCCCATATTTATGACGAGTCCAGCCGGCATTCCTGTATAAATAATCTGTTGTTCGTCGTTAAAAACAATGCCTGTACTATGAAAAGCTTGCGTCATTTTTACTGAGCCAAATGGGAGCTGAACTTTTCCCCCAATGTTAAATCCCATGGTTTTGGCACCTTTCCAGCCTAGATAATGGGCTAGCTCTACCATACAAATAATCGTAGCATCGTTTTGTTTGGCAATCTGTACCGCATCACCAATATGATCACCATGTCCATGCGTTAATAAAATATAGTCTACTTTTATATCCTCTGGCTTACTTGTGGCAATAGGATTTCCTGTCAAGAATGGATCAATAATGATGGAATGATGATCATGAGTCAATTGTACACAAGAGTGTCCATGAAATTGAATGCGCATTATAACCCTCTTTTCGTCTGTGTAATATCCATTATTATACACGAAAAAAAGCTAGGCTGTCCTCTTTTGTTAGGTTTATACAACAAAAAGAGCCGTCTTTAAACAACGGCTCTTCAAAAATTATGATCCTGCTTAATCTCGCATTGGTAATTGATTCACGTAAGCATCAGATATAGACAAAAGCTCTAGAATCTCATCATACATTTTTCTGTAAGGTTCCAAGTCAACAACAGCTTCATGTGTTTTGATATTGGTAGCAGAACCGTCTTCAAGGCTCTGACCAGGAATAAACAGAATGTCATCATTAATAAAGGAACCACTTGGCATATAAAAACGTTCTCCCAATACGTTGTGCGTTGTATTGAGTAAGTCCTGACCAAAATAAGTGGTGTTTGAAAGATCAAGTCCAACTAAATTAGCGATAGTTGGCATAATATCAATCTGACCACCCATATTATCCATCGTCTTGCCCGTTATATTGCCTGGAACCTTAACAATCAGTGGTACCGTGAACGCATCCACTTTATCGTAAACATGTCCCGTCAAGCTCTCGATAATCGGTTTCCCATCTTTATCCTGTTCGTCTTGTGTGATGCCATAGTGATCTCCATAGAGAGCAATAACCGTATTATCCCAGAGTCCATTTTGCTTCATTTTCGCAAATAAAGCTCCTAGCTGCTTATCTACATAATGCTGGGCCTGTATATAGTTCCCTACATTTGTCCCTTCCCAAGCTGGTGGTAATGAAAGTGTGATCTTCTCTTGCGGAATAACAAAAGGGTGGTGTCCCGACAAGGTAATGATCTGAGAGTAGAACGGTCGGTTTTGCTTTTGTTGTTCCTCCAAAACCCCTAAGGTTTTATCAAATAAAATCTCGTCAGATGGGCCAAGCCCAACAATATCCTCATATCCAAAGAATTCAGTATCATAATATTTATCAAAACCTAGCCCCGGATACATTACGTCTCGATTCCAAAAATCTGCCTTATTTACGTGGAAAGTCATACTAGTATAGCCTAGTTCCTTTAACATGCGAGGCAAGCTCGGAATTTCTCTTTCCCCAAAAGAAACAGACATCGGTGACGTCCCTACTGGATAAATCGACGTGTTGCTAATAAATTCAGCATCTGAGGTGTTTCCTTGCCCCACCTGTTGGAAAAAGTGTGGGAAATAATAGCTTTCCTTAATCAAAGCGTTTAGATTTGGAGTGATCTCAACACCGTTTATTTTTTTATTAAGCACAAAGTTTTGGAAAGCCTCCATTTGAATAACCATCACATTTTTGCCTTTTGCAGCCCCAAATAATTGCTTCGGCTGCTGTTTTTCACGTTCAGCTTTTAATTGCTTTATACGTGCTGTATACTCCTCATTCCATACAGGAACCTTCTGATCTTTCAAGAAACTATTGACCTGAAAAGTAATTAAACCTTGTTGTTGCGCTTTTTTTGTTTCGTTTTGAATTCCGGCAGTTCGTTCTGCTTTTACCCCCTCTAAAGAGAACAGAACCACCACACAACAAGCTGCTAATAGTAGACGTTTTACCAAAGTCATGTCCAACTGTGCCTGGGCTACCTCTTGTTTTTTCTTTTTCACAGATCGATACCAGAGTAAGAAAATAACTAAATCCAGATAGAGCACAAAGTACTGTGGTTTAATTAACGAAAATACACTAGAAGAAACGTCCTTAACCTGTCCGATTTGCATGAAGGCTTGGTAGGTCATGATTTTTCCATAGTAGGAAAAATACACAACGATAGCCAGCATAAAGCTAGACAATAAAAAGTTAGCAATCGTATACATCAATGTTTTACGCTTATAAAAAAGTAAGGTAAAGATTACGACGATCAACAGAACAGAGCTTGTTTCGGCCCATAGCAAACGAAAAGGGTTGCGGTCATCGTAGATAAAAATTCTAAACCAAAAGAATTTAGATAGGAGTAACAGAGACGTTATCAGAGAATATTTTTTCCAATTCATTTTTTGTAAGCCTCTCTTTTAATCAATTGTCGGCCGGTCCTACCTAGTATGAGGTGTTTCCGACCAAAATATCTTACCATAAACCTTTCAAAGTAGCACCTATACTATCAAGAAATATGTCTGATTGTGAACAATCCAATAATTGTAAACTATTTTTTCTGTGAATGAAACCTTATAAGAAAAGATGACCAAACGGCCATCTTTTCTTAATGACATAATTTACACAAGAATTCAACAAAGTTCTACATTCTAAGATTGATACAGATTTACCAATTGGTGGTTAGGATAGAAGGTTTGGAGAATTTGCTCTACAGGTAGCCCTAGCTTATCAAGTGTCGAGGCACCATACTGGCTCATCCCTACGCCGTGACCATTTCCACCACCATAAATGATGACGTTTTGAAGATTACCTTGTTCATCTCGACTTACTTCAAAGGCAGCAAAGCCAGATGGCAACAGGCTGTAATTCTTCATTGCTTGTTTTGTGTCATATTGAGAAGAATCACCCGAAGCTCGATGAAGAATAACATCTCCACCACCGGTATAGCTCTTAGTAGGACGAAGCAAATAACGTACATTGTAATCCTTTACCACTTTAAAAGTACCATTACTTCCTTCCAGAATTAACTCCTGAATGTTTCCATTCTGACCACGTTTATTAACATAAAGATTATATAGTTCACCTACACCGCTAGCAGGAATAGTTCCCTTCACAAACTCCCCATCACCATGGCTGATAAATACCCCATTTGGATCAGCGGCAGCACGAGCAGCTAGATTCTTGTTAATCGTATTTTGTAGCTCCCCTTTGGATAATTCAACTTTCCAGCGGAAAAATGGAGATTGGGAATCCACACTCACGATTGATAAATCTTTGACAAAAGAAAGCATATCTTCCTCACTTGCAATTGTTACTGGTAAAAATCCTTCTTTCTTTTGAGATTCCATGACAAAGCTCTGTGGAATCAAATAAGGAACACTGCTTCCTGGAAACTGTTGTGTAATCGTATCAGGCCAAATTTCGTGACGTCCTGCCCCCACTCCAGCAGAAGATGAGAAATAACGTGCATCAACTAGCTCATCCTGATACTTCATGATGAGACCTGTTGTTGCCTCTACTGCATTTGTCACGGTCGCATTTTCTGGGGTATTGTTGTAAACCTGACTCATCGTACTATCATCTACATGAAAGCCTTTTGCAGCATAGCGATTGCTATAATAATCGCTTAAGGCATATGTACGTGCCGCGATTGCCTGTGCTTTTAATGCTTCCTCTCCAAAGGATGCTGGCATCTCACTCGGTACTACCTGAAACAAATATTGCTCAAGAGACAATTCGTTAATGATAGATAGCTTACCATGAGATGTGGATGGTTTAATTTCCAGCATACCTCGATATTTAGGTGTTCCTTGCGCCCGCTTGAGACTCAACACCTCTGTCATCCCATCTTTATTATCAGCAGGCACCACATAAAGACGTTCCGACATAGAAACCAGCGTTTGGTTATTAACGCTAACAGTTAGAGTGTTGCCCTGATTCGTGATGTTTACAACTTGATTGGGAGCAACCTCATATTGCTGGTTCGTTTTTTTATCAATAAGGTACAAGCCCTCTGCTGACTTTGCTTGAAATGTAGTGTGATCAAGCGAACCAAAGCCTGTATTGTATAATCCTATGCGCATCCGATCTGCGCGTGTTTCTCCCTCTAGGATCAACTGGTTGACTTGATTTTGCCCATTTACATATACTCTGACATTTTCAGCACCAACACGCACATCTGCCAAAGATTTTGGAACGAGCGAATCGCCAGATAATTGATATACTTGTACATCATTCGCTAATGTAAGTAACCCCGATCGTTCCAATTCAATCGTTTTCTTCGCCGCATCCTTCGTCATGATTTTCTCCGTGAGATACGTTCCTTGATTAATTTGATCCATTGATCGGTATGCATCTGTGTTACTAGCCACAAGCACAGGGGCTTTTAACTGGCTTGCTAAAGCACTCGGTGTGATGGCCGTTGACATGAGCACCACCAATGACAGGATCGAACTTGTTTTTTTCATGTTGTAACTCCTTTCAGTTCCTATACAAGGCCTGTCCCCTTAAAAGGTCTTTATCAGGCAAGCATTTGCTACCCTTTTGTGTTTTTTTTGGATAACTTTCCCTTCTATTATAGACTCAAGACTTAGCAAATAGTTTCACTAAATTTGAAAAAAAATATCAGAAATAGGCTAAAAACCATATGTAATGCATGTATATAATCAAAAATCAGTTTATTTTGTTTAGTATTACTAAAATTTTGAAAACCAAATTCAATTTATTTTTTGGGATTTTTTTACATATCAAATGTCAATACTACTGTTTTTTTAATTTTTTTTACTCCATTTAAAAAGGGTTGTAGTACCAGCAAATACCTCTGCTGAAACCCAACCCTCTGATGAAAAGCTAACTATGCTCATTTTGGGAAGAAAGTGTACTGGCATATAATGAAAATACTTCGCGAATAAACACATCTTTACCAAAAGGTAACTGGGGAAACAAAAAAATTAGTTGACCTACCTGGTTTTTCAAACGATAAGGAATAGAGAAATCATCGAGTATTTTTTTAATTTGACCTCCATCTTGCCAGGTTACTTGATAACCAATCATTGCTTCTACATGCCTCCTAACGCTGTACAAGGCATCGCCTTTTTTGCTAATCAGTATGCCTAATGGATATAAAGGAAATACGACAAGCATAAACTTTATCTTCATGACCCATTGTTAAAAATTAATTATTATGTAAAATAATTTTCTTATCTTGTGACGAATCGTATAAAAAGAAGCTTCAAAAAAAAGAACCAACCACAAGGGTTAGTTCCTTATTTTCTATGCCTGCCCTACTAATTTATGTCGAAAAAGCAAGTCACGCATCTCTTGGTTTTGTTCAATTTTCTCCATCAAATCAGGACAGATGCTCTCTGTAGACTCAATCGTCCATCCTGCGACTCTAGTGCCACATATAACCGCTTCTTGAAGAGTTAAACCTGTAGAGAGTCCCATAACAATACCAGAGAAGTAAGCATCTCCTGCACCGCTACAATCTACTAGATTCACAGAGAATACAGGCTGGTGTCCTCGAGCTCCCGTCTTCTTGTCATAGAATACAGAGCCTTTCTCACCTAACGTAATTACCATTTGTTGTAAACCGGAATGATTCATGTAGTCAGTGAGTACCGCTAATTGATCCGCGGTTTCCATATTGGTAAAATCAATACCGAGAATTTTGTCCGCTTCATAATTATTACAAACAAAACAATCAAATTCATGTAGAAGCTCTGGGTGTTCAAGCACGATTTCCATATTAGCTGGCAAACCATAGATTGGTTTGTTATGCTTTTTGGCTAGGCTCGTGATTAGAGATATGATTTCGTGATTTAAGTCCAACTCAGTAATAATGTGGGAGGAAGCCTGAACGATTTCTTCTCCTCTATCCTTAATCAATTGTTCCATCTGTTTTAAATCTGGCATTTGAGAAATAGAGCCTTGTAATTCCCCAGTCTCATCTAGAATAACCATCCACATTCCCATTCCACCATGTTTGGTATAATGAGAATAATCCGTACTTACATTTGCTGCTTTCAAACGATTCTCAACGTCTGGACCCATACCGGTTGTTTCTAGTACCGATACAAAAGCGGTTGGACAGCCCGCTCTCCCAAGATTTTCAGCAATGTTACGTCCTACTCCGCCATGAACAAATTGGACATTACCTAGATTCCGGTTTTTGGCCTCATATGCTTGAAACGGAAATCCTTTCACATCCATAAAAACTGTTCCTAGAACAGAGAGAAAAAGACTCATAATCACTAGACTCCTGTCTTTGTATTGTTTTATGTCATGATAACCAATCCATATGCGATTTACATTATTGTAATATTACCTTATTCGATAACATTCAACAATAGTTAAATGGCAAAACTGTTCGGCAATACCTGCTTATCGAAGAAAAACATGGTGCTTCTGTATATAGATAAAACGAACGTACTCTATGCTTACCCTTTCAAAAGTAAAAGAGCGAACAAGAAACATTTCGCGTTTCTCCATTCGCTCATGCCAAGCTTTGGTTGTCAAAAATCCTATGAGCCGCCTGTTCTTCTACGTTGATTGTTAGGCTTCTTGTTGTTTTGCGTCTTTAGAACTTTAGTTGATTGATTCCCTTTTTGAAATTCCTTGTCATTTGACTGTTGTTTTTTCTGAGCCAGTCTTTGTTTCATCGCTTCAGCTAGGCTAACTTTTTTTGGAGCTTGTTCCTCTGACATAAATTTACACCTTCTTCATCTAAAACTACTTTCTATTGTATAGCTTTTTTTGAAAGCGTTCAATAACCTATTTTTCTAGCAAGGCATACAATTCTTCTCTTGCATATGTATGAATTTGCTCCAGACTATAAGTAGAAGCTGCACCACCTTGTGCTATGAATATATTACCTCCACCCTTTCCATCGACACGTGGTAGAATACGTTTTACCCAGGTGTTCATTTCAATATGTGCCTCTTTCCCACATGCACAAACAAATTGTTGCTTCGTTCCACCTGTAAGTAAAAGAACAATCGCATTCGTTGCCTGATTCGTTATGAGCTGTGCTAATTTTTGAAGCTCAGACAAGGGACGCTCTTCATACAATTGCGTAATAAACATCCTATCAGGAAGTGGTTCTGCTTTACGAAGTAGCTCGGCTGACTCATAAGAGAGCAACTCTTCTTTTACTTGTAACAGCTCATTAGCTATTGAGCTCTGTTCCGCTTGTAATCGTAATACAGCCTCCTGCAAATCAGCTTCATTCGTTTGTAAAAGACGGCTAACCTGTCTTAGCAAAGCATGCTTACTATGTAATCGCTCTACTGTTCTCTTACCTACTGTAAACTCTAAACGAATATGCCCCTTATGCTTCTCCCACTGCAAAATAAGGATCGGGCCTACTTCACCTGTACGATTTGGATGTGTTCCTCCACAAGGATTGTAGTCAAAGTCCGGAATAATAACCAGACGAATATCTTCCTCAACAGTCGGCTTTTTACGTAACGGATATTTCTCTAGCTCTTCTTCATTTACAAAACGTGCCGTTATATCCCGATTCTCAAGCACGATTTGATTCGCATAGGCTTCCACTTCTTTTGCCATCTCATCGGTTAATTCTTTCATATCCAAATCAATGGTACAGGTTTCTTGACCTAAATGAAAGCTGATGGTAGTCGCCCTATATTCCTCAGCAAATGCTGCGGATAAAATATGTTGCCCCGCATGCTGTTGCATATGATCCAAGCGTCGCTCCCAATCCATTCTCATCTGAATTTGCTTTACATCTGAAACGAGTGGGCTATCTATTTGGTGCCAGATTACTCCCTCTCTCTCTTCAACATCTAGTACCTTTTGTTGCCCTATGTATCCTGTATCGTGTGGCTGGCCTCCACCTGTTGGATAAAAGATGGTTTGGTCAAATGCAACCCAGTTTTTCTGAAATTCATCGGTGACTTGGTGTAAGACGGTTGCTGTACATTCCCGCCAATAAGGATTTTGATAGTAGAGTTTGGTTGTCGCTGAAATTAACATGCTACTCACACCTCCGCCTCTATTATAGAGGGAACAGAGTGAAAAGGGCAAAAGTAGCACCATATCTAGATAGCAAATCTATGAAAAAAGCTTATAGCTATCGATACGCTAGCTATAATCAGTTACAAATCATTTAGTTATGTTATCTTTTTTTGCAGCCTTTTCTAAGCTGCTTTTTATGTACAAAATCATTTACGTAAGGTAAAATTATACATAATAACTAAATATTTAAAATACAATTTTATACATAAACAAGATTAATCTTTTTCAAAAACAGCTCTTACATTCCGGCTGAAAATAATAGGAAATGAGGTTATCTTATGTATTCCTTACAAACAATGCTAAAAATTCGTGCTGAGAAAACACCTAGTTTGGAAGCTCTCGTTGGTGGGTCCACCCGCTATTCATTTCAAACGTATAATGAAAGAGTCAATCAATTGGCACATTATTTATTGGGAATAGGCATACAAAAAGGTGATCGGGTGGCCATCTTGTGTAAAAATAATCACCCTTTTCCTACTATCATGATGGCCGCATTAAAAATTGGGGCAATTGTTGTTCCATTAAATCTTACTTATTCCTCTTATGAGTTAGAAGGTATCATCAAAACATCTGCGCCGAAAATCCTCTTCTATGACCAAGAATTTGCAAAAACACTTCCTGAAAAGGATCTACTCCCCATTTCCATACTAGTTGGTATAGGAATGGATACCTCTGCAACATTTGAAGAAATCTTTATGGGCAACTATCCTGTTACAGAACCCTCTATTACCGTAAGCGAAACCGATACCGCATTTTACTGCTTTACTTCCGGTACCACTGGTAATCCAAAAGCTTGTGAGCTCATCCATCGTAGTTTCTCCGAATCCTTTAGAGAATTTTTTTCCAATTCCACTGCTCATCAAAATGAACGATTCCTTGCCGTCCACCATCTCTATCACCTAAGTTCGATTAATAACATGTTATACAGTATCGTCTCTGGTAATACGCTTGTTTTTTTGCATGATTATGATCCAGTAAAAATTTGGGAAATGATTGATCAAGAGAGCATTACGATGATGATTGCTTTCCCTTATATTTTTACCTATATGCTACATGAATTTAACAAAAGCCAGAGAAAAACGACATCACTTAAAACTGCCAGCACAGGCGGCACAAAAGTCCCCTCTACGTTAATCAAACAATATCACGAACTAGGAATTTCTATGTCAATCACATATGGATGCACAGAAGCAATTGGAATTAGCTTTTATACTCCTGAAATGGGTCTGGAAAAAGCCGAATCTGCTGGAAAGCTCATGCCAAAAGTTGTATGTAAAATTATCCATCCCGAAACAGGTGAGGAGCTTCCTATCGGAGAAATTGGAGAAATCGTTGTGAAAAGCCCCTATGTATTTAAGGGTTATTGGAATAATCCTGACGCCACAAATAAGGTGTTGAGAGAAGATTGGCTACATACTGGCGATAGCGGCAAATTAGATGAGGAAGGATTCCTATATATTATGGGAAGATATAAGGATGTCATTGTGTCTGGTGGAAGGAATGTATATCCCGATCAGGTAGAAGATGTTATTATGCAATTACCTCAGGTTTTAGAAGCGGCAGTAATTGCTGTCCCAGATGAAATTTTGGGTGAAATCCCGTGTGCCTATATAGTGAAAGAAACAGGAAGTAGCCTATCGCAGGATAACGTTATCGAATACTGCAAACAAAGACTCGCTCTTTATAAAATTCCTCAAATTAGATTCACGGATGCACTGCCTAAGAATAGCTTAGGAAAAGTGCTTAAACAAAGCTTACGAGAACAAGCACTTGTCATGGAATAAAAATCGCTGTGGATGCCTTTACGTATGTAAAAAACTTGGAAACATGGAGAGACTACTCTTCTGGTTCCAAGTTTTTCTTTTTTTCAGGTTAAGCGAGCTTCCTATGCTTTTTTACTTTCATAAATTTACTAATCCAGAGTTCTTTTGACGACAAACGCTGTTATGAGCGGCTTTTTTAACAGAAACGGATTTTCTCAAAGGAGAGCTTTTCAAGCTTTAGGGCAAACTAATGAATACATTGTTACAAAAATGTGTTAAAATTGTGTTATTATAAGTAAGACACAAAAATTTCACTTGTTTTCTTTCAGTACTTTTACTTATAGAGGGAGGTTCCTATATGTTCACACTCCTAATTACCATCTTTATTGTAGCCATTGGAGGCGGTTTCTTTTTGTTTGGTCCAAAAAGAAGCTCGTAAAACACACCACCTACGCTTCGCTACCGAAATTCAGCTCGTACCTTTAATCATAATCCCATCCTTTTTGAAGATGTTAGGATTTCTTTCGAAAACGTTATGTATACTCGTAAGGACTGTACACTGAAATCATTTTTTTAATCCTATGACTTATGATCCGAAACTGCTACTCTTCGAAGTGCAGTTTTTTGCCCTTCTCCTTTTAAAAGCATATGCACTACATTTATAAACCTGCATCCTCAAATGATCGTACATAAGTGAAAACAGCCCATCATACCGCTTCCTAGTGGTATGATGGGCTGTTTCATCTGTTTATGATGTACTAGCGCTGTTTAGGATTACTTATCGTCATGAATAGAAACAGGTTTTGTTACATGCCAGTAGCGACGGGCAATACATAGTTCTGGCTCATAATCAGAGTGTCCTATAATCTCTAGCTCTTCTACACACCGTCCTGTCTTAGGAGCATGAAGCATACGTGTACCTCCCAGGGAGATGGCTACATGATGAATAGTACCCTTTCCTTGTTCATAGGCAAAAAACAACAGGTCTCCAGGTTGTACCTCTTCAAGCGGTATCTCCAGACCAAATTTTGCCTGATTGGAAGCATCACGAGGAATTATTTTGCCAAATGCTTTATGCATGGAATAAGCAAATCCTGAACAATCATAGCCAAATGAAGAGGCTCCAGCCCACAGATAGGGCAACCCTAGAAATTGCCTACCTGCTTGCACAATGAGTTCTCCTGACACATCGCCCTTCTCATCACGTGTACGAATAGACACATCTGACTTTTTCAGCCACCGCTCTCCGATTGGTGTTTGTACTCGAACCCACATATCTTCTTGTTCGACTACAGGCAGTGCAGTCAGATAGCTCAATTCTAGCTCTATTGCTTTCTGCTGGAGCATACCTTCTCCACTAACGTCTTTGTTAGGACCTTCCTTTTCAACATGCAAGCACGCCTTGCTCGCTTGTACGATCGCAATTAGCTCGTCTGGTGTAGATATTGGCCAATTAACAAGAGCCAATTGAGTACGAGGCATCCATCCAGGATACCCTTTTTTATTTTTGAGAGTAGGCTGGTCACTGACGAGCACTTTTACCCAATCTCCAGCCTCTTCCTCTACTTGAACAATTGTTCCAAACAATACCTGCGTCTGTGTTTTGTTTGCTTCACAAAGTTCCAGCCGCTCGTGATAGCCAAGAACCTTCAACCACTCAAGGAGCTGAGCAGGATTTTGTAATGCAGGCTGGTCTAACTCACGTGGTGATTCAGGAGATGTCCAAAGGGTTGCTACATTTACACTAACAACATACTGCTGTTTACTTGTACTCATGTGTGTTCTACCTCCAACACATCAGTAATACCTAATCCAGGCGCATCGGTTAGCTTCATGAATCGCCCCTCATACACGACGCCACCTTTTACTGTATCATGCCGCAACATTAATGGGGCATCAAAGTCAAAGCGGGTAATATTCTTTTTACTTGCGGCAAAATGAGCAGCTGCAGTGATTCCCAAACGAGTCTCAATCATGCTTCCTACCATGCACTCTACGCCACATAACTCGGCCAATTGGTTAATTTGTTGAGCTTTATAAATACCGCCAGCTTTCATTAATTTAATATTGATTAAATCTGCAGCACGTTTTGTTACTACTTCATAGGCTTGCTCTGGACCAAATACACTTTCATCAGCCATGATTGGCGTATCCACATGGTCCGTAACCATCTTTAGACCTTCAATATCATATGCTTTAACCGGCTGTTCCACTAATTCAATAGCCAATCCCATCTCTTCCATCTTGCGAATGGAGCGGATCGCTTCCTTGACTCCCCAGCCCTGATTAGCATCCAATCTAATTTTGACCTGATTGCCTACACGGTTACGAATTTCCTGAATACGCAGGATATCATATTCAATATTATCTTTGCCTACTTTAATTTTTAGCGTATCAAAGCCAGCCTGCAAATAGGAAACGGCGTCCTCTCCCATCTCCTGAGGAGAGTTTACACTAACCGTATAATCGGTTTCCATACTGCTTCGGAAGCCTCCTAAAAACTGATACAACGGCATTTTGGCTTTTTGCGCTACTAGATCATAAATAGCCATATCAACTGCTGCTTTTGCACTATTATTGCCCACAATGCAACGATGGAGTGTTTGAAAAATATCTTCATAGTTAGACAGAGATTTTCCGACTAATTGTGGACGAATGACATGCAGAATAGCCCCCTCAATGCTATCAAGACTATCACCAGTGATGACCACAGTGGCAGGAGCTTCCCCAAAACCATACCATCCAGTATCGGTCGTCACTTTTACAATGATCGATTCTGAAGTAATTACCGTTCTCAAGGCTGTTTTAAAAGGTTTAATCAGCGGCACAAATTGACGTCTGATCTCTATGTCAGTAATATTCATGAGGAACCTCCAGTTGTTGGAATTATGGAATACTTCAGTAAATGACACGTTAAAATAATAACCGTAGTATACCAAAATTATCTGGGTTCGCCCATTCCATCCTTACCTGGAACGATGTCTCAACTGATAGTAAGTAGCTGACAATGCCAAAATAAGCACAGTACCCTTTACAATATCATGTGCATAGTAAGGCAAATTGAGCATGGTCAAAGCATTCAAAAGTACACCAATCAGAACAGCCCCTACAAAAGTACCCCCGACATTTGGTTTACCAGCCCCTAACACAGAATAGCCGACAAATGCTGCCGCGACCGCATCCATTAACAAAGGAGCGCCTCCATCTACCTGTCCGGTCCCGATACGCGCCGTCATCAAAACTCCTGCCAAACCACAAAAGAGTCCTGATAGCAAATAGGCTAGAACACGGTAGCGATCAACTGGAACCCCTGATAGGCGAGCCGCCTCCCGATTACCCCCAACCGCATAGAGCAAACGTCCGTAACGCGTATAATGAAGAAAGACATACACCAGAACTACTGCTACAATCATGATAATAACAGAGATGGGAACGTTCGCTATCGTCCCTTGTCCAATTTTCAAAAAGGATGGAGATATAGCTCCTGGTGCTGTTGTCTGATCTGGCATGACCATTTTGGAAGTAATCGAGTACCCTTTCGTGTATACCAGATGAATTCCTTTCACAATGTAGAGAGCAGCTAAAGTTGCTAACAAATCAGGAATTCTGACTTTCACCACAAGAAAAGCATTACATAGCCCAATAAGACCTCCTACTACTATCGGTACCAAAACAGCTAGCCACATGCTTTGTTCAAACCAGACCATTATGGAGGCTGACACGACAGAAGCTAGTGATACGATAGATCCAACTGACATATCAAAGCCATTGACAATAAGAGTAAACGTGACTCCAATAGCCACCAGCGTAACGATAGAGATTGAATTTAAGATGCCAGTAATGTTGTTAAACGTGAAAAAATACTCATTTATGATACTAAACAAAACGATGATGAACGCAATAAAACCTAATGTTCCATATCGAAAAAGAAGATGCAAAAGCTTTTCTTTACCTGTTCCTTGTGCCATACTACTGTCCTCCGCTCGCGTAATACATGATGGTTTCCTCTGTTGCTTGTGACCGGCTTAGTTCTTTAACGAAGGCTCCGTCGTACATCACCAAAATACGATCTGCAATCCCTACCAGCTCCTCGAACTCACATGAAAGGTACACAATCCCCTTTCCCTTTTTAGCTAAATTACCGATGATTCTATAAATTTCTGATTTGGCTCCTACGTCAACACCCTTCGTCGGCTCATCAAGCACAAAGATATCGGCTTCAGTCGCCAGCCATTTGCCAATCACTACTTTTTGCTGATTTCCTCCACTTAATGAACCAATGGGCATCTGTGGGCTAGCCACCTTAATCTGTAATGTCTGAATCAAGCCTTTCACAGCTTCATTAACTAACAGAGAACGTATGAAACCGAATCGACTATATTTATGAAGTGTAGACATTGTTAAATTAACAGCTACGGATTCTTCTGTAACAATGCCTTCCCTCCGACGCTCTTCGGGAACCAAGACAATCCCCTCATCAACAGCGGCTTTTGGCGATGTACATTTCACCTTTTGCCCTCTTTTGTACACTTCTCCTGAGGTCAGTGGGTCAGCTCCAAATAAAACTCGCGCTAATTCAGACTTCCCTGCACCAACTAGGCCTGCAATCCCTACAATTTCACCCTCATGAACTGTAAAGGAAAGGTTACGTACACGTGGTCCAGCCTGTAAATTTCTACATTCAAGCAACCGTTCTCCAATATTAACCTGCTCTTTCGGATATTCCTGAGACAGTGCTTTTCCTAGCATACTTGTAATTACTTCTTGTGGATTGGTCTCACTTGCTTGCTTACACATAACCAGCTTCCCATCTCGTAACACCGTAACTCGATCACTAATCTCAAAGACTTCTGGCATTCTGTGGGAGATAAATACGATTCCAATCCCTTGTTCACGTAATTGTTTAATGATCTGGAATAACTGCACTGTTTCTGCTTGACTTAAAGGTGCTGTTGGCTCATCTAAAATAATAATTTTAGCTTTTTGTACAATTGCCTTGGCTAAAAGAACCAACTGCTTTTCCGATAAAGTTAATTCCTCAACCTTTTTTTGTACGGGCAAATCAAGTCCTAATCGCTTGAGTGCCTGTGTTGCTTTTTCTTCCAGGCTTCGCCAGTTGATAAAAGGAGAGCGTCCCCCTTCAATAAATTCTTCCAGCAAAATATTCTCTGCCACACTTCCATATCCGATGAGTGCTGTATCCACTTCCTGATATACACACTCGATACCATGAGCCTTGGCGTCTTGTGGCTGTGTCAGGCTAACTTCTTTTCCATCTATGAAAATCTGGCCATCGTCTAGCGTATAAGCACCTGTCATAATTTTCATCAACGTACTCTTGCCAGCTCCATTTGCCCCCAGCAAAGCATGAATTTCACCTGGCTTCACATCAAAATCCACGTCGCATAAAGCTGGAACAGAGCGAAATGCTTTTTTGATCCCTTTCATCTCTAATGCTGTCAATGTGCTCTCCCCTTCCATGCGCGGATTTTACAAGGGGTCTGGCAACTTTTTTGCCAAACCCCTTTCACCCCTGCTCTTTCTTATTGACCTTGCGTGCTAGTTCCCCATTCCTTCACGTACTTGTTCAAATCAGTCATTTTCACAGGCTCCTTAGGCAATTGTTCACGTGTAATTAGCACAGGGTTCAAGCTTACCTTATCTGGTACCTGCTCACCTTTCAGCTTCTTAAACAAGTATCGCGCTTGTACCCGCCCAATATCAGAAGGGTCTACAGCTGCCGTTGCAACCCAAGGTGAATTCTGATCTTGAATCATCTGTAAATCTTCATCGCTCATATCTATGCCATATACCTTAATTTCATTGCGACCAGCTTGCTGTATAGCACGTGTTGCGCCTTTTGCAAATTCATCCCAAGCAGTCCAAACCGCTGTGATATCTCCCTTGTTTGGATGCTGCTTCAAAATCGCTTCCATTTGTGCTTGTGTATCCAAAGCTGTATTTGCAGACGCTGAGCCGAATGCAGCAATCTCTTTAAAGCCTGGATTTTTGTCCATAAATGCCTTATAAGCGATTTGACGACGTTCCATTGGAGTAAAACCAGCTACCCATATCTTTACAATATTTCCTTTGCCACCTGTGTCTTGTGACATTTGGTTTAATGTTTGTTCAGCCAATTTGATATCATCCTGCTCTACTACCGTCACCCCTGGAATATCTAATCCTGTATCAAACGCTACAATCGGAGTTTTTTGGGCCACGGCCTTTTGAACTCCTGGTGTCAAACTATCTGCACGCCCATGGTCTAACAGAATCCCATCAAATTGTTGGGTAACAGCTGCGTCTAAATGTGAAGCCATTTTGGCAAGATCATTATCCCCACTTAAAACCGTCAGTTCTCCACCTAGCTTCTCTACCTCTTCCTTCACACCTGAAATATATTGAGACGAAAACGATCCAATATTAAATTGCACCACTAACGCAATTCGTTTTTTCTTATCTGCTGTAGCATGAGCCCCTTTTGCTTCACTACTTGATGCTGTCACGTTATCGGATGATGTTGCTTTTGATGTAGAGGTTGTAGTTGTACTACAACCACTTAGTACACTCCCTAATAATAAGAATATTGCGAATAAATAGACGGGTGTTTTGTTGATTAGACCCTTCATAATGCTTCTCCCCTTTGGTGTCATATATCTGCTGTTTGTGAAAACATGTACAATGTACATTGATTCATTCAAAGCTGGGTACTACTCGATATAAAAAAGCCCCTTTTCCTAAGAAAAGAGGCTTGTGTATATGAAAACCCACTACGCCTCTTATCTCTCAGGTTTCCCTGCAGGAGGTAGCACCTTGATGTCTTGTAAACAGACATTAGGTTGCCGGGCGTCATCGGGCCAGTCCCTCAGCCAACTCTTGATAAGAGAGTATTTTAAATTTTTAACGTTTTTTCTTACAACAGATATTACACCTGGGTCCTTGACCATGTCAATAGCTTATTTTGCTTCACCTTCAAATTTCTTAGAACCGCCCGCATATTTATAAATAAACACCTGAGCATTCTTATTGTCACCTTTATCATCGAAAGAAACGTTTACAAACTGTCCTGTAAAGTCCTGTGTTTTGTGAATGGCTTCTAATACTTGGGCACGGGTTGGCTTTTTGTTGCCATTCGCTTTAGCTGCTTCCTCAATCCCGTTGATCGCTACAGCCATCGCATCGTAGCCAAACGATGTAAATATTCCCAACTTTTTGCCTGTTGAGCCTTCAAATTCCTGAATCCATTTTTTCCCCTCTTCTGTTGCTGTTACATCGCCAACAGTGGAAGTAAACACGACACCCTCTGCTGCTGATCCAGCAATAGTAAACATTTCTCCGGAATCGAGACCATCTGCGCCCATAAACACACCGGTAAATCCTTTTTCGCGCAACTGTTTAATTAGAATTCCAGCTTCTGCATAATATCCACCAAAGTAGATCATTTCTGGTTTCTTCGCTAACACTTGGTTCACCACTGCGCTGTAGTCCTTCTCTCCAGCAGTCAAGCCTTCAAACCCCAGAACAGAAACACCGTCCTGCTCAAATTGCTTTTTCACTTCATCCGCTAAGCCCTGGCCATACGCTTGTTTATCATGAATGATCATCGTATTTTTCACATTCAGGGTATTCTTCGCATAAATAGCCGCTCTTCGTCCTTGTTCATCATCACGAGCACAAATACGATGTGCTACCTTTTTACCACCCTCAGTAAAATCCGGCCCTGTTGTAGAGGGCGAAACCATTACCAAACCAGCTTTTTCATAGGCCGTTACAGCAGACAAAGATGAACCGGTAGTCACATGGCCTACAACTGCTACTACATTGTTGTCGTTTATCGCCATCTGTGCGTTCACAACTCCCTGCTTTGGTTCCGCTTGGTCGTCTAAAGGCTTTAATTCAACATTGAGGCCTAAGTCTTTTAATTCTTTCTGTTTTAATTTCAGTGCATATTCAGCACCTGCTTTTGCGGAGTCACCATAGTCTGATGCAGAACCGGAAAGTGGACCAACTAGAGCAATCACAATTTTTTCTCCGCCTGTGGAGACACTTCCCCCATCACTGCTCCCTTGTTGTGTAGTGCCTGAGCTCGCATTATTCCCCCCTGCACAACCTGACAAAGCAGCCCCAGCCAATAAAATGGAAGATACGAACGCAAGTGATTTTTTATTTACTTTCATGTCTTGTCCCTCTTTCGTCATTTACTTAGTTGAATGTTCTGGATTTTTAAAAGTTTCGAGACAGCTTACGCTAAAATATAACGATCTTCTGAGAAAGCTTCTCCGCCTCTTGCCTCTTCAAAGGCCTGCAACAAATCTCTTGTTGTCATCTGCTCTTTTTTCTCTTGAGGAAGGTCCAAAATGATCTTCCCCTCATGTAGCATTAATAAACGATTCCCCATATGCAGGGCCTGCTCCATGTTATGAGTAACCATGAGCGTGGTCAGGTTGTTTTCCTCCACTACTTTTCGAGTCAAATCAACGATTAATTGAGCACGTTTTGGGTCCAAAGCGGCCGTATGTTCGTCCAACAACAATAATTTGGGGTTGATAAACGTAGCCATTAACAAACTCAGTGCCTGACGTTGTCCGCCAGATAGAAAGCCTACCTTCGTTTTCAAACGATTTTCCAATCCCTGGTCTAACATTGCCAGCTTCTCTTGAAAAAACATCCTTTTTTTATTGGTTACACCAAGGGAAAGCGTTCGGCGACGACCACGGGAATAAGCAATAGCCAAGTTTTCTTCAATCGTCATTTGGGGAGCCGTACCTGCCATTGGATCTTGAAAAACTCGACCAATCAACGCAGCTCGCTTATGCTCACCCAGTTTGGTTACATTCTGATGATCAATAAAAATATTTCCTGTGTCAGGGATGATTCCACCGGAGATCGTATTCATCAAAGTAGACTTTCCAGCACCATTACTACCAATCACCGTCACGAAATCACCGTGTTCCAGCTTTACATTAATATTGTTAAGTGCAATTTTTTGATTCACAGTATTTTGGTTAAATACTCTGGTGACATTGGTTATCTCTAACACGATCGTTTGCCTCCTTTCACCGTTTTACCTATTTTCCAGACACCCTTCATCAGGTTTGGTAAAACCAAGGCAACGATTACAATAATCGCCGTGATCAGCTTCATATCAGATGCGAGGAAACCCGCACGCAGAGCAAACGCAATCACTAATCGATACACAATGGAACCAAGAATGACTGCAAGCGTGAGTCGCATCATACTTTTTGTCCCAAACAGTACCTCTCCAATAATGACGGAAGCAAGTCCGATGACAATCATTCCAATTCCCATTCCTACATCCGCAAAACCTTGATGTTGCGCCACTAGAGCTCCAGAAGCAGCTACAAGTGCATTTGATAAGGCCAGACCTATAATCGTTGTCGTATCAGTATTAGCCCCGAAGCTACGAATCATCCTATCATTATCACCTGTCGCTCGAATATCTAGTCCCAAATCCGTATGCAAAAACCAGTCCATGACTACTTTCAAGATCAACACCATAATGAGAAAAACGATCGTACTCGCTAATGAGACACCATAAATGTGAAAATCAAATATAGAGACTGCCTGGGCTTTTGTATACAGTGTTTCCTCACGTAAAAGTGGTAAATTTGATTTTTTACCCATGATACGTAAATTGATAGAATACAAGGCAATCATGGTTAAAATACCTGCCAAGAGGCCATTTATTTTCCCCTTTGTTGTCAGAATCCCAGTAAATATTCCTGCAAGCGCACCACCTACCATTGCCAGTAAGGTTGCTAAAAACGGATTCATTCCATCTATGATAACTGTAGCTGCGATGGCTCCTCCCATGGCAAAACTTCCGTCTACCGTCAAATCAGGAAAATTCAGAATTCGAAAGGTTAAAAAAACGCCTAGCACCATGACTGCGAAGAGTAGACCTTGTTCGAATGCGCCAACGATTGCAATGGTCATTGCTTCCTCCTCTTTGGTTCCTATATCATTTGCCTATTGGTCAAAGGTTTGTACAGCTTGGTCTATTAGATCCTTTGGCAATGTAATGCCCATTTTTTCAGCAGCCTTCTTATTGATGACCAACTTCATTTCTTTTTGGGACTCCACTGGCATATCGCCAACCTTACTTTCTCCTTTAAGAATGTTAGCAGCCATATCTCCTGTTTGGGCACCAAGCAGACTATAATCAATACCAAAAGTAGTAATTGCCCCACTCTTCACAGAGTTTTCTTCTCCAGCGACCACAGGGATTTTTTGTGCTTCAGCTACACTTACAACTGCTGATATAGAGGACACTACCATATTATCTGTTGGTACATAAAAAGAATCTACTTTACCTACCATAGACTCTGCGGCTTGCTTTACCTCTGTTGGGTTTGTTATCGCAGCTTCTATAATTGCCAGACCTAATTTTCCAGCTACCTCTTTAGCTTTATCTACCTGTACTTTTGAATTAACTTCCCCAGAGTTATAAATTACACCTACATTTTTTGCATCTGCTTTTAATTTTTTAATCAACGATAATTGCTCTTCTATGGGATTCATGTCTGTAGTACCCGATACATTACCACCTGGTTTATCCATTGATGTAACTAATCCGGCAGTTACTGGGTCGGTCACTGCGGTAAACAGAATAGGGATATCTGTGGTTGTTTGTGCTGCTGCTTGTACAGCTGGGGTGCCAATAGCAAGAATGAGATCAACCTTGTCGCCAGCGAATTTTTTGGCAATTTGAATCGCTGTATCCATATTGCCCTGCGCAGATTGAAGATCATATACCACGGTTTTATTTTCCTCAAAACCGTTTGCCTTCATTTTGGCTATAAATCCGTCCCTCGCTGCATCTAATGCAGGATGTTCGATTATTTGAACAATTCCGACTTTAATGACTTTAGCTTCATTTGCAGTCGATTGAGGTTCAGAAGCTACTCCGCTTTGGTTGTTAGCTGGAGCCGTGCTAGTCTGACTACAGGCGGTTGCAATCAAAAGCATAAGCGTTGAAAATAAGGCCAAAACGAACTTTGCTTGTCTTATGTTACCTTTCACACAGAATCCCCCTTTATCTTCTACAAGTATCTATACACTTAACTATGTTACCATTAATCAATTATTTTTTGAAGAGTTAGAAAATTATTTTATCGGGCATATACCCGATTACTAGTGAACTTTAGAAAAGGATTTTAGCCAAGAATATAGATCCGGCACGGATTCAAAAGCATATTTTCGTGCTACTTCTTTATCACGCTGGTAAATAATGAGACAAGGGACACTGGTAATTTGCCAGTCTTGTGCTAGCTTTTTATGAACATTAATATTAACTCGATAAAACACTACCTCTGGAAAGAGCTGCTCTAGCATCGTAACCATCTGACTAGCAATTTGACAGGTTCCACACAATGGCGTATACAAATAGAATATCGAGTATTCTGTCTGTAATAAATCTACCTGAATCATTTTTTGGTAATCTATGATTTCTCGCACGTTGCTTCTCTTCCCTCCCTTCAAAAAATAAATTCCTATTCTTGGGGATAATGAATGATTGTAACAAGACAAGCCATACTATGGGTCAGATTGGTTTTGTGTAGAAAGGGGGTGTCACAATGTCCAAACATAACAATACAACGAAACGTCCGACTACTGCTTCTGCTGGATCACGTAGCACTCCACCAAAAACAAAAGAAAATACGCCCCACAATAATTCTAGATAGAATTTTTTGCAATAGCATGCTCAATAGTAACATACCAATGGAAGCAAATTTTTGATTTATAATCGCCTACGTCACTATAAAATAGTATCAGATAAAAAAGCACTCTCTGCGTGAAGAGTGCTTTTTCGCATTTACGGCAAAGAGATCAAGTCCTGTAGCTTCTGGTTGCGAACTTCACGCTCGCTGTCTCCTGCCAAGTCGTATTTTTTAAGCGCATGAAACAGTTCGTTCAAAGTCGACTGAGACAGATCCTTTTGCAAAAATACCTGTATCTGCTCTGCCAATGCTTTTGGTACGTAAGCCTGTTGATCCGCCCATTTTTGCAAGACATCCGCCTGACTGTGATCTAGCTTGCACTCCCCCATGTTCATTCCCTCCTTTACCTTTTCTTAATCCTTACCATAACCTGTTTTCGCCCAAGCTTCCATCTTTTTGGGCGCAAAAACTTTATCTCCGTCAATAACCATCCACCCATTCATGACATATTGATATAGGGCAGAGACAAAGGAGGGTGATATAAAATGTCAAGTATCTTTGGTGGTAATGGTTGTGGCGATTTCTCTTGTATCCTAGTGTTGTTCATTCTACTGGTGATTATCAGTTGCTGCTTCGATGGCTGCGGCTCCCGCTGCTAGGCACTGAGACACCCGAGTAAGAAATGGCCTATTTCATATAGGAGCTGGTGAATAATGGCAGAATTATATCCATCACTAGAAATTAGGTAGCTAAGAATATAGCCGTCTCCTATATGAGTCACCATCTCTATATCTGATTTATAACAGAGTAAAAAGACGCCAGAATGAAGGCGTCTTTTTACATGATCTGCAATCCTATTTCATTCTCTCTGAAGACCTTTCAGACTGGCGTAGCTCTATCCTTCTGATTTTACCAGAAGTCGTTTTGGGCAACTCACTGACAAACTCAATTTTGCGTGGATATTTATAAGGGGCCGTTAAGCTTTTTACATGCTCCTGTAATTGAATAATCAATTCATCAGAAGCTTCCACTCCTTGTTTTAATACGATAAAGGCTTTTACAATCTGTCCGCGATCGGGATCTGGACTAGCTACTGCTGCGCATTCTGCTACGGCCTCATGCTTTACTAAAGCATCTTCTACCTCAAACGGTCCAATGGTATAACCAGACGAGATAATAATGTCATCGGAACGACCCTCAAACCAAATATAACCATCCTCATCCTGACACCCCTGATCCCCCGTTACATACCAATCACCTCGAAACGCTCGCTGTGTTCGTTCTGGATCGTTCAAATAACCTTTAAATAAGGCTATCATTTCTCGATCTACAGCAATATCTCCCACCTCCCCTTTTTTCATTTCGTTGCCTTCCTCGTCGATAATCGCAATTCGTACCACGGGAGAAGGGCGCCCCATCGAACCCGGACGTGGTTCCATTCCAACAAATGTTCCTACCAGCAAAGTACTTTCTGTTTGCCCGTATCCGTCTCGTACAGTCAGGTTAAATGTACGGCGGAACGTCTCGATTACTTCACGATTTAAAGGTTCACCTGCTGAACAAGCAGAGCGTAAAGCTGTAAGCTTATAGCTTGCCAGATCTGGCATTTTCGCCACCAATCGGTATTCCGTCGGAGTGGCACACAAAACTGAGATGGGATATTTTTGTAACAAAGATAAATAGGTATCAGGTCTAAATTTCCCTTTATAGACAAACGCGGTTGCACCTTTGCCTAATGTGGATACAAAAGGACTCCATATCCACTTTGCCCATCCAGGACCTGCTGTTGCCCAAACCAGATCATTCTCTTGAACGTCAAGCCAGTATGTAGCTGCAACAGCCAAATGGGCGAACGGCCAACCGTGCACATGCATGACACCTTTGGGACCACCAGTCGTACCAGACGTGTAAGATAAGAAGGCAAGCTCATCCGAGCCTGTAACTACGCTCTGGGCTTCTTCTGCTGCTCCTTCTAGAATATCAGATAACTCCTGCCATTCTTCTCTATGCTCCCCCACTGAAATAAAATACGCTAGTGACTCACACTCGCTTCGAATGCCATCTATTTCGGATAGCAGTTCTTTTGTAGCAATAATTGCTTTAGCCTCTGCATGATTAGCCCGGTACGCAATATCCTTCCCCCTGAGCATTTCAGAGCCAGGCATGACGACAACACCCATTTTAAGTAAAGCTAAATAAATACCATATGCTTCTATCCCACGTGGTACTAATACAAGCACTTTATCATAGCGAGCAATTCCACAGTTCAAGAAAGCGTTCACAAGTTTGTTCATATAAATGCGTAATTGCTCGTAGGAAAGCATTTCTTCCTTCCCATCTTCTGAGACAATCACAAGTGCAGCCTTTTCGGGATGAAGGAGAGCATATCTCTCTACTTCAGATGCAAAGTTATACAGCGACGGAATCTCAATTATTTCATTTTCTCTTAGCTTATCTGTTGACATGATAAATCCCTCCCTAGATGTAACTGTTATTTAATAAGGAATTCTATTTATTTTCTGAAAATTCCTTTTTCTAAGACAAATATGTAAATATCCTGTTTGATTGCATAAATATTAATCATCTGCTATGATTTGTTCGTGTTTTTTGCAACATGGAGGGAACATCAATGACAACAAAAAAATGGGGAGCTTGGATGCTAACCGCCATTGTGGTAGGTAATATGGTGGGTTCAGGAATCTTTATGCTACCGGCTTCCTTAGCAAGACTAGCTAGTCCCTTAGCAGTCACCTTAGCATGGTTACTTACCGGATTTGGAGTCTTATTAATTGGGCTCGTCTTTGGGAATTTAGCAATTCGTCGACCTGATCTTACTGCAGGTCCACAAAGTTATGCCTCTGCCTTGTTTCGCAATCCAAGACGGGGTAAAGTATTTGGTTTTACAATTGCTTGGGGTTATTGGGTAGCGAATTGGTCTGGAAATGTAGCGATTATCACAACATTTGCCGGATATCTTTCCACCTTTTTCCCTATCATGAAACAAACGAGCGTTTTATTTCAAATTGGCTCTTTTCCAGTTGAAACGGGAAAACTAATCACCTTTTTAGTCTGTACGATCTACTTATGGGGGACACATTTCATTTTATGCCGTAACACCCTAGTAGCCGGCAGACTTAATTTTATGGCAACAGCCACAAAAGTGATCGGATTTGTCTTTTTCATGGTTGCTGCTCTTTCCATTTTCCAATGGTCTATGATGGGTTCGTTCTATTATCCAATGTCTGAAGTTGGTTCTACAGTAGAGCATGGATTACTTGAACAAATCAATCTAGCCGCTATTTCAACGCTATGGGCATTTGTGGGAATAGAGTCTGCTTCGATTCTATCAGCACGAGCTCGCTCTCAGCGAGATGTAAAAATAGCTACCATCCTTGGATTAGTAATTGTTGTTTGTATTTATGTATTAATCACATTACTGACCATGGGTGTGTTACCTGTAGAAGCACTTCGTCATTCAGATAAACCACTAGCAGATGCACTCGTTGCTATTATGGGACCTACTGGAGGCATTGTGTTAGCTCTACTAGCGATTTTCTCCCTAATGGGGACAACTATTGGCTGGATTTTAGTAGGTTCTGAGGTATCTTATCAAGCGGCTCAAGCAGGGATGTTCCCTAAAATCTTTGAAAAAACGAATCAACATGGTAGTCCGGCTCAAGCCCTATTAATTACCAATTTATGCACACAGATCTTTGTCTTCTCCACCATTTCTAACACGATCGCAGGTGCGTTTACCTTTGTCATCACGGTAGCAACCCTAGCTTATCTGATTCCGTATATTGTATCTGCCCTCTATCAACTGAAGTTGGTTTATACGGGTGAAACTTATCGTATAGGTGAAGCACGGACAAGGGTGCTGGATGGTTGCGTTGGAATTTTAGCAACGCTATACTCATTGTGGGTGATTAAAACAGGAATAGCAGATTTAGAAACACTTTTACTAGGGATGGGACTTTTCTTTAGTGCTATTTTGATCTATCCATTCGCTTTTAAGAAGTCAGCTTGATACAGTACAAAGCAACAGCTCAAGCCTTAAAAGTATACAAAAAAAGCAGGAAGGAGTTTTCGCTCCTTACCTGCTTTTTCTGATTATCATCGAAATTATTGATTCGCTTCCTTCTAATAGACGTCCCCTTATTTTTTCTCGTCTGGATAAATCCACTTTTCCGGTTCACGAATAATAGACAGCTCATTAAAAGCTCGATAATAAGCAACATAGCTTTTATTCGCTTTTTGATATTCTACCTGATAAATCGTGTTACCCTTATTACTTTTGTCAAAAGGGCTTTTTTCTAGTGGTATTACAGTAGCAGAAGTAACTTGTCCGCCTCGCTGAGCAATAGCCTGCTTGATTGTATCTACATTCGCATCTTTTGCTTGTCTAAATCCAAAGAATGCCGCAATAACTGCTAGTACGCTTACGACCAAAAATCCGATGATCAGCAATTTTGATTTCTTTGTACTGTCCATCCGGTTCCTCCTTGCGACTAAGCTTGTGCGTTAGCTTTTGCCGCTTCCTTCGCATCTATATATACCTTATCAATGGTACCCCCACCCAGGCACTCTTCACCTTGGTAAAAGACAACTGCTTGTCCAGGAGTTACCGCTTTTTGTGGTTCTGCAAATTCGACCTTGTAGGTACCATTTTCAATGCGACGAACCGTAACCTGTTGATCCGGTTGACGATAACGGAATTTAGCCATGCAGGTAAATACATCTTCTTTTGGCTCATCACTTACCCACTTCACTTGTTCAGCGATCAGATAAGATGAGTAAAGCCAAGGATGGTTAGAGCCTTGTCCGACAATGAGAACGTTTCTCTCTAAATCCTTGTCAACTACAAACCATGGCAGTCCTTCTCCTGCTCCTCCACCAATGCCAAGACCTTGTCGTTGTCCTAATGTGTAGTACATCAAGCCATCGTGGCTTCCGATAACCTCTCCATCTGTTGTTTCAATCTTGCCTGGTTTCGCAGGCAGATAGTTTTGGAGGAACTCACGGAAATTACGTTCTCCGATAAAGCAGATGCCTGTGCTATCTTTTTTCTTAGCTGTAGCAAGACCTGCTCGATCAGCAATTTCACGAACTTGCTTTTTTGGTAAATGTCCAATCGGAAACAGGGTTTTAGCTAATTGTTTCTGACCCAATTGATTCAAAAAGTAGGTTTGATCTTTATTTTCGTCAACGCCTCTTAGCAATTTATATTCACCATCACGTAGTTCCACACGCGCATAGTGACCCGTTGCTACATAATCAGCACCCAAGTCCATGACTTTGTTCAAGAATTCACCGAACTTAATCTCTCGGTTACACATTACATCTGGATTAGGTGTTCGTCCACTTTTATATTCATCTAAAAAATAAGAGAATACCTTATCCATATATTCTTTCTCAAAATTAACTGTATAGTAAGGTATACCGATTTGGTCACATACACGGCGCACATCATGATAATCCTCTTCTGCTGTACAATGACCAAATTGGTCCGTATCGTCCCAGTTCTTCATGAAGATGCCGATTACGTCGTAGCCTTGTTCCTTAAGAAGCAAAGCGGTCACGGAAGAATCGACCCCACCGGACATCCCGACAACGACACGTGTATCTTCAGGTTTTTTCATGTTAAATCCCCTCTCTGCACCTACAAACTTCCTATTTCCATTCAAAGTTGATATTCACAATAAGAACGATTGAAAATAAGTTTATTATACTAAAAATAAAAAGGAAAGGGAAATGATATGCAAAATTGCTGCTCTATATAAAAAGACCGCAGTACACTTGGCACTAACGGTCACTCGATTACATCGATATATGCATTCTTATTGCAGTTCGTCTTCAACCTCGGAACTGAAAGAATCTAAGCTGTTTTCACGACGAGAGTTTTTATTTTCTAAGTCTGAACGTTCCTTGTTGGAGATTTCGTTCCCATGCTCTTGCAGGTAATCTTTTGTCTCGCTAATATTTTGTTGTGTGTTTTCAATCATTTGTTTTAGCTTTGCGACATTGTCGGAACGATCGTCTGGTTTTGCCATGTGTATTTTCCTCCTAAATGAATTGCTAGAATATCATATATTTTTTTCCCGAAAAGGAGATTTTATGCACATTGACAGGTAATAACTTTCTATCTCCACATCAGGTTTTTTGGCTAAGATTGATTCATCCCGTATCAGCAAAAAACGCCCGAATGTTTGAAATTCGGACGTCCTATTATATCTATTATTATCCTCATGAACATGTTACCTTTGCTTATTACATCTTCCTCTTCTTTTCGTGCAAACAATCCGCAAGCTTCTCCATTTCTTCAGAAGAAGCCTGAAACATCAGACGTGACAAAAAGTCGACTTATCTTATGTAACTTGGCTAAACAGATTCGTTGGCTGCTCGAACCCAGGATAACCGTCTGTCATTTGCTAAACTATAATTATAATAATATAGACAACTCGCTCCCTCTTCTACCGCGGTTTTCACCTTCTCTATCAAAGCCCCCTTTGATTTCATTCGTTGATGATGTAGAGAAAGCGCAACACCAACCTCTTGTCGCGGATCATGTAATCGCATATTTTGAACTCCGTACCGAAGAGAGTCAGACTGGTCTGTATACATTAATGGAACAAAACGATCGACATAGGACGCAATGTTTCGTAACGACACGCCCTCATAGAATGATTGGTTTACAGAAAACGGTGTAGAGGATGGAATATAATCTATTTTTACCTGATAACGTCCTGCAATCTCATGCAAGCTAGCAACTAGGTCTGTAATAGTTTGTTCACGAGATTGCTGGTATGCATACAGTTCAGGATAAGAGAGCATCAGGTATGCGATTTGGCTACCTTCTTCTGGTAGTGGGCCGTAATCTTGAGCTAGCATCGGTTGGAGCAAGCGTTTCGACAATTCTTGTACAGCATCTCCATCAATGCCTCTCTCCGTCGCAGTGTGCTTACATGCTGGACAGAAGCAAAGTGAAAGTAACCATTGCGCCGCTTCACCTACATGCAACAGATTTATCTCATGATGGCCGCCATGCTTCATCGTCATAAAAGCAGCTGCTTCTACCGTAATCCGTTCTGGTTGAACATGAATTAATGTATCTTCGAATAAAGCTGTTATATATTCCTTTACGTCTGGCTGAGCTGGGCATAAATTGTATGTAAACGTATCTTTCCATACATTTTGAACACATAATTCAGGAAATTGGCTACCTATTGCAGAATTATGCACACCTACCCACCAAGTATGAAAATGCATATTTTGCTTTTGACATGCTTCCCTCATCCGTGGGAATAATTCCTCTTTTGCTATCGAACGATGTACAACTGGCTGTATTCGACCATAGCGTGTCGGATCGGGCCTAAAAAATATTCCTGCGTGTGGTACTTGTAGAAACTGCTCGGCTTGGGATTGAAAAAACCGTCCCTGATGGTAGCTGCTATTTAGCACCACCGTATCGCACCCCATTCTTTGCATATCAGTTAAAATATGCTCTGTCCCGACCTCATAAACCGTCCATGCATACATAAACATCCCTTTATTGATTGAAGTAGCAGTCATACTACAACCTCCATTTCACTGATGTTTTTACATTTACTCATGAGTATTCATACAGGATCATGCTCTTGTTGTAAGGCTAACAAACGCAGAAAATGCACATCACGCCTGTACGTTTCTCATGATATTTTTTCATCTGTATAGGTGAATAATCCTTTTTGCTGTCTTAACTCCAAGTTTTCCAGCTTCAACATAACAGATTCATGCTCGTTTCTAGCAAGTTAATCGTTTTTGACGCATACGTTCATCTGGATCAAATAAGTTGACTTGTATTCCAGCACTGGCATATGCCAAAGCGATACCGTGCCCCATTACGTCTGCTCCAATGACCGCTACTCTTTTCACCATATGCAAGTCCCCCTATTTTCTTTCCTTGTAAAAGAGAATCTCTAATCAGGGAAAGATTTACTTGAATTTTCACAAAATGATTGTGTCTCTAAATAGATGGATATATGATTATCCATATCAACAAGTATCTATAGAAAATGGATGACGATTAGGGGGATTCCTTTTGTATGCACAAATGAAAGTCAGATTAGGTCTATTAAGTGTCTCTCATCTGGCTAATGATTTTTTTAACGGCGTTCTTGTAGCCATTTTACCTTTACTTCATCTGTATTACGGACTTACCTACACCCAAATGAGTTTACTTGTACTAGTAAACAATCTATTCGGTGGTTTTTTCCAACCATTTCTCGCATTATTTTCAGACCAACGTGAAAAACCGTGGTTCATTCCTCTAGGATTTCTTATGCTAGGTACTGGCATTTACGCGATTTCATGGAGTGGCAATTTTTATTGGTTATTATTCGCAGTCATGATCGCTTCTCTCGGATCAGCGGCGTATCATCCTGACGCTAACAAATGCGTTCATCAACTACCAGGCTTGCAACGTGGTACCATTCAATCCATCTTTCAAATTGGTGGGAATGCAGGAATGGCTTTGGCCCCGCTAAGTTTGTGGTTCCTCTCCCTGACCGGTCTTGGTGGAACGATCTGGTTGTATAGCATCGCAATGGTGTTTGCTTGTGTCTTTTTCTTTTTTGCAAAGAGAAATGGAGCCTTGCAAGTCAAAAACAACCTCCTTGAAGCTACAGAAAAACCACCCATTAAGCCTGGTCTTAAGGCTTTAGTTACAGTGATCGCCTGTAGAACCTTAGCCAATGCAGGAATTGTCATGTTCTTTCCCCTTTTCCTAATAGCCACCTATGGCACGAAAGAATCGGATGTATGGGTCTACAGCTTTCTTTTCTTACTAGGTGGAGCAATCGGCACGCTAGCTGGAGGATCATTAGGTGACCGTTTTGGCATGCGCCGAGTCATCCAATTGTCCCTCATCCTTAGTGCACCCCTTGCCTTGCTTCTCCCGTGGATGAATGGCTTTACAGCGATGCTTCTGCTGTTTACACTCGGACTAGTACTCATGTCTACCTTCTCAGTTGCTGTTGTTTTCGCCCAGGATTTAATGCCAAAACGTGCTGGGATGGCTTCTAGCCTTGTTATTGGATTTACAGGTGGTTTATCAGGCATTTGCTTACTAGTGTTGGGAATGCTAGCTGATCGAATTGGTCTTTTTCCTATTTTATGTGTGATTCTTGCAATGCCTGCAATTGGAGCGTTCCTATGTTTCACGTTACCCCATGATCGAATAAGTCACCAAACGCCAAACATGTAAGTACTATCCAAACTGATTTTCGAGTTGTAACACTGGTAGCTAAGAGTATGTAATAACGGTTATAGCAAATAACATGCCTGTAAATTTCTTGCAGATGAATTAGAAGAGGGTCTTTATTTTTTCTCTGCTACTTGCTTTTGATAGCAATGGCAGTCTTGAACATGATCATTTGCCATTCCAACAGCCTGCATAAAGGCATAACAAATCGTAGAACCAACAAACTTGAAACCACGCTTCTTTAAATCTTTACTTAACCTATCACTAATTTCTGTGGTTACCGGAACGTCTTGTAAACTAGACGGATGATTTTGGATGGGATTTCCATCTACAAATGACCATATGTATGTGCTAAACGATCCAAATTCATCTACAATAGCAAAATACGCCTTCGCGTTGGTAATAACGGCTTGTATTTTAAGCTTGTTTCTGACAATTCCTTCATTATTCAACAGCTCTGCTATTTTCTTGTCATCGTAGGCAATAATTTTGGAGGGCTCGAATTGATCGAAGGCTAGACGATAGTTCTCTCTTTTTTTTAAGATGGTGTACCAGCTAAGTCCTGCTTGAGCCCCTTCCAAATTTATATATTCAAAGAGTAACCGATCACCGTAGACTGGTACGCCCCATTCCTTGTCATGATAATCGATGTACAAGGGGTCTTGATTTACCCAACCACATCTATTCATTTACTTTTCCTCCTTAATACTATCACCGAACAAATGTTCCTTTTTATTATTAGTCTATCATATCGAATGTCAAACCGGTAAGCAAGAATTAATACTAAAAAAGCACCCATGCTTCATGATAAGCAAAGGTGCTTTTCCTAAAAACCTAACCTACTACTCAGCTCTTACTCAACGACTGCAATCGCTTCAATCTCTACTAGCGCACCTTTAGGCAAGGCAGCAACTTGTACGCAACTACGTGCAGGAGCAGCTTGTTGAAAATATGTATCATACGCTTCATTTACTTTGGCAAAGTCGTTCAAATCCTGAACAAATACAGTCGTTTTCACTACATTCTTCAAGCTTGTACCCGCTTCTTCTAAGATAGCCTGCAAATTTTTCATCGCTTGATGAGTCTGTTCTTCTACTGTTTCAAATAGGTCTGTGGTACCTGGCTTAAACCCTAATTGACCTGAAGTATAAGCCATGCCATTTACTACAATAGCTTGTGAGTATGGTCCAATAGCTTGAGGTGCTTTTTCGGTATGAATAACCTGTCTGTTCATTGTTGATCCTCCCCTAGATTCTCTACTCTTCGATCATTTTGCTACATTCCCCGCTATATTAAGCACATCCCATGTTCGGGAAAATGGTGGGGAGTAGCATAGATCAAGCATTCCTAAATCTTCAGTTGTCATCTTGTTGTGAATGGCAGCTGCGAGCACATCAACCCGCAAGACAGCCCCTTGTTTCCCAATGATTTGTCCACCAAGAATGACCTTTGTCTTTGCATCATAAATCAGTTTCACATGAATGTCTACCTGACCCGGATAATAATTGGTCTGATTTTTGTCACGGATCATGATTGTGTTATAGGAAAGCTCCAGCTCCTTTGCTTCCTTTTCTGAAAGTCCTGTACGACCTGCTTCCAAATCTAGTACCTTTATGCAGGCAGAGCCTAATGTTCCGGGAAAATGACTGTTATGATCCACTAGATTTTCTCCTACAATGCGCCCTAGCTTATTGGCTGTGGTGGCTAACGGAATGTAGACTGATTGTTTTTTGACCAAATGATAGACCGTGGCACAATCCCCAGCGGCATAGACATCTGGAAGAGAGGTCTCTCCATGTCCATTAATAACAAGCGCTCCATTTTCCAGCATAGTAATCCCTGTCTCTTTAAGAAATTGCGTGTTCGGACGCACACCGGTAGCTATCACTACGATATCAGCTGGATATTGACCTTGATCCGTTATTACACGCTCTACTCTCATTTCTCCGACAAAACCCTGCACACGCTCTTCCGTATGTAAAAGTACACCTTTACGAAGAATTTCTTCGGTCATAATCTCGGTGATTTCTTCATCGAATGTTTCAGGAAGCACACGGCTATCTGCTTGGATCAATCGTACCTCTTTCCCTAGATTTTGCATAGCTTCCACGACTTCCATCCCGATATAACCCCCACCGATGACCACTACTCGCTTGTAATCAGGCTTCATTGCTATTTCTTTTAAGGCTACACCATCCTGCATACTCTTTAGCGTGAAAATGTTCACAAGGTCTTTGTTATCAAACGGAGGTACAACCGCAGACGCTCCCGTAGCAATCATAACCTTATCATATTGATCATCAAACTCTTGATCGGTTTTTAAAGATTTTACTCGAATGGTTTTCGTCTGTGGATGAAGCGCAGTGACTTGATGCTTCGTATGGACCAAAATACCCGAATCTGCAAATTGCTCTTTTGTACGGGCTATCATTTGGTTAGGGTTCTCAAAGAAATTTCCCACGAAATAAGGCAACCCACATGCACCAAACGATACCTCTTCCGTCATTTCATAGACAATAATCTCTGCGTCTTTATGCATTCGCTTTGCTTTAGCTGCCGCACTCATACCGGCTGCAACGCCACCAATAATAATAATTTTCATCCGCTGCTCTCCTTTTGTGTGTTATATAGGTTATTTACCCAAGATCAAAGGGATTCTAACAGCTAGCATTGCCACCGCAGGACGAGTGCATCCATGTTATTTCTATTGAAATATAGCGGTTTTACCTTGAATAATTGGGAAGTCCTAGTGGAAAAAGCAGGGTGAACAAGATTTTTTTACGTGATAGGATGTATCTTTACCTACTTGATAAAGCACATGCTATACTAAAAAACAAAACAACAAATAAGAAAATGAGGGAGAGCTTTGAAAAATTATCAAACCTTATTATTTGATGTAGATGATACACTTTTAGATTTTGGCGCAGCAGAAAGCTTAGCGTTACACTTACTTTTCAAGGATCAAAACATTCTCTTAACCCCTGAAATTGAAGCACATTATAAAAGCATAAACCAAGGACTATGGAGAGACTTTGAGGAAGGAAAAATAGATCGAGATGAGGTAATAAATACACGCTTTTCCATTCTATTTAAGGAATATGATCAAGAGGTTGATGGAGCCTTATTGGAGAAAAACTATCGTAGCTACCTAGAAGAGGGACATCAGCTGGTTACTGGGGCCTTTGAATTGATAACAAGCCTTTACAGTCATTATGATATATATATTGTTACAAATGGTGTTTCCAAGACTCAGTATAAACGCTTACGTGATTCAGGATTATATCCGCTATGTAAGGATATTTTTGTTTCGGAGGACACTGGGTTTCAGAAGCCAATGAAGGAATATTTTGATTATGTCTTTGCCCGAATTCCTAATTTCTCCGTAGAAAAAGGCTTACTGATCGGAGATTCCCTAAGCGCGGATATAAAGGGCGGACAGCTAGCCGGTCTAGACACCTGCTGGTTCAATCCCGAATTAAAACCTTATGACACTGATTTTGTGCCAACCTATCAAATACAAAAGCTTGATGAGCTATATCGAATTTTAAGAATCAACTCAACAATCCTTTAAATTTCATTTATACCGAAAATCTTTTACATGATCTTACCTATCATGTAATCCATAAATTGCCACAATTGACCCACTTATAGATTACATGATAGTCCTTGTTTATTTCTTTTGCTTCTTAACCATCATCTCAAGCATCAGCTCATCCATTTTGCCAGAGCCTTCATTACCTAGTCGGCAAAAGTTATCAATGGTTTTTTCTAATCCTTCATCAATAATCCCATTTGTTCCCGGTACCCCCATCCCCTGTGACGCCAGCAGAGCTGATTGTACGGCTGCTCCTGTACAGGTAGACACCTTCATAGCACAGCCTGCTTTTGCCCCATCACAAAGCATACCTGTTACATTTCCAATCGTATTTTGAATGGCAAAAGAGATTTGATTGAGATTACCGCCGAGTAGATACGTAATCGCCGCAGCCGCGCTAGCTCCCGCAACAGTCACCCCACACAATGCAGATAATCTACCGAATTTTGATTTAATCCAAATGGCTACTAAATGACTAAAGGTAACGGCTCGAATCATCTGTTCATCGGATGATCCCAATTTGTCTGCAACAGCTACCACCGGCATGGTTACAGAGATTCCCTGATTCCCGCTACCCGAATTTGACATAACCGGTAGCATAATTCCTGCCATCCGTGCATCTGAACCTGCGGCAGTTAATGACATGGCATGAGTAATTAAGTCATCAGACAATAATCCCTTGGCAACATTATCCTTGAGGATTTTACCGACTTGTAAACCGTAGTTGTTTTTCAGGCCCTCGATGCAAATTGCTCTATTTAGCTCAATACTTTGTTTGACCAGAGTCAGATCATCAAGAGGTATTTCCATAACAAATTGATGGATACTATCTAGTGTCAGGGTTTCACATATGTCTTTTTCTTTTCCCCCCTGCTCATGATAGTAATCGCATTCCTTTTCAAATACAGTGGCTCCACTCACTTCAATCCGTCTGATCTCTGTATGCATATCTTCTATGATCACTTTGGCGTAATCAGAGGCTGTGTGGACAGTTACTTCAATGTACAGTTTTTTGGGAGTGTCCGCTAATTGGATCGTGACATTACCAGCCTCAACGAATTCGAGCGCCTGTTGTTCAGCTTCAGGTACGACATTCTTCAATACTTCCAGCTTTCGCTCATGATCACCTGCCAAAGCACCTAATGCAGACACAAAATCTATGCCGGTTTGTTGCATACCGGGTATTCCAACTGCCATAGCATTTTTCATCACATTAGCACTAATTGTTACATCAATAGAGGTAATGGCGGCTTCCAGATAACTTTTGGCGACAGAGGCTGCCCAAGCAATCGCTACAGGCTCCGTGCACCCAAGAGCAACAACCAATTCTTTTTCTAATAGCTGTACAATCTTTTTGCTCATATCTCTCATAGCCGTCTTCCTTTTCGTTAAAATAAGTCCTTCTCTTCTTCTTTGATTTTGTGTAAATACCGATAAATAGTAGGTTCTGAGGATTTTAATTGCTTAGAGATCGCATGTACCCCGCCTTTTAACTGAAAAGCACCCTGATGGTACAATTTTTTCACAATCTCCATTTTCTCTTGCACCGTCATCCGTTCCGGTGGGGTTGGTATATCCATCATCGTTTGATGGATCATGCTAGCAAGTACATCCTCCGCCTGACCATGCAGGTGCTCCGGTAGGTGTTCTGTATCTCTGCGTCCTGATTGATCTACCTCTTGCTGTTGCTCCCCGATGTGTAAAAAGCTATCGATCCACTCTTTTGCTTTTTCAAAATGTTCCACATCCGAATTGACACAAAGCACACCGATTAGTTCATTTGTTTGATTTTTAATGAAATAGCTCCATGAACGAAAAACCTTCCCATTTTTACCGTATGCCTTATAGTTTGCAATAAATTCCTTTTTTAAATAGGTCTTATCCTGTAGCACCTGTAAGACCAGATTCGTCGGTGCGTCCCCTATTTTTCTCCCACTAATATGTCCATTCTCAATCGCGATAATAGAGGTTTCCTGCTGTGATAAGTCGTGTAATACAACCTCTGAGTGCTTGCCGAGAATGGAGGCGATAAAGGAGACGAGTGGAACATACATCTGTAATACTGCTTTATTCTGCATGCTGTATTTCTCCGTTTTCCATCATTGTTAGCGATAAAAAGATAATAAGATTTTATCATCACAATAATATTTTTTCTACATGTTTTGATCCCTAAAACTGTTTGAAGATGATGTCAATCCAGCCTATCTCTTCTTCCCTACATTCCCCTCCCTACTTTCCTTCTCCCTTTTGTACAAAATAAAATGGATGAATTGCGTTTGTCCATTGAGTTACTGAAATTCCTCCTTTATTATTCAGATAGTTGCTGATAATGATAATCATTACTTTAAAATAACATGAGCATGCTGGAGGAACGTGTACAATGATTCAAATCCGAAAATATATCGTTAATTTTTGTATGATTGCAATGATTGGAGCAGTGTCAGTGGGCTGTGGTAGCCCTTCAGAAGAGCAGAAAAGCCGCACAGAAATAAATTCGGTACAAACCACTCCCAAAAATACACCTACCACTTCTGAGAACGCAAAACCAGATAAGAAGGATACAACTGTTTCTACACGAAAATATACAGATTATAAAGGGCATCCTGTGGTGATTCCTGTTTCACCACAGCGCATCATTTTTGCTGGCGAAACATTTAGTGATTTAGTAGCCCTACAAATAAATGCTGTCGGTACGTCCTCTAATTGGATTACAGACACAGTTTATGAAGATAAAGTCAAACAACACACTGTAGATGTCGGCTTTCCAATCAACCTTGAAAAAGCGTTGGGTCTTGAACCAGACTTAATTATTATTGGGAGTACAGACGAGAAGGAATACGAACAGCTTTCTAAAATTGCTCCTACGATTATGTTTGATACCTTTGCACCAATCGACGAACGTATCACTTTATTAGGCAACATTGTTGGGAAAGAACACGAAGCTAAAGAGTGGCTCGCTGATTACCATGTCAAAGCAAGCAAGATGTGGGATGAGCTACATGCAGCCGGTGTAGGGAATGAAGAGACTGCGTCAGTGTTCACCTATTACCCTGGAAATCGATTATTTGTAATGGCAAGCACTGGACTTTCACAAGTTCTGTATCAGCCAAACGGTTTTAAACCAACCGAACCTATTCAAGAAATATTGGACAATAAGACAGGATTTAAAGAAATATCCATGGAGCTTCTGCCGAAATATGCCGGTGATCGAATTTTTATTCTCGTTCCTGTCCCTGATGAAGCAAAGAGATCTACAGATGATTTACTAAAAACCGCAATTTGGAAGGAGCTACCTGGCGTAAAACAGGGACATGTCTATTCCATTGATATCGTTAAATCTGGTAGTGATGCTTTAACAAGAGAATGGTTGATAGAGGAATTACCTAAGCTACTTAAAAAATAAGCTGGTCCTCCCTTATAAAATATGTGAATAGAATACATAAGAAGCTTTTCAAAGATTATTGAAAAGCTTCTTTTCTTTTTATACAATGAACAGAACTGATAATAATTCTCATCAAAGAGGAGGAGAACAGATTGACTCAGCTGAAATCTACCTGTGTTCCACTCCGTTCCTTGCTTTTTCATCTATCAACTATTGAGATGATCATTAAGCCAGTAGGATGGAAGTCCGAAATTGAAACTTCTCAATACCATACCCTGTTCATTTTTAATAAGGGAAAGGGCACTATACATATCGACACGGACGTCTTTCAATTATTGCCTGAAAAATGCTATTCACTTCCCCCCGGGAGTACGCTTCAGATTGAAAATGGATACGATAGTGAAATTCAATTCTATCAGATTACGTTTACCGTAATCCAAATAGGTGAATCCCAGCATACCTCATATTCTGGAAACATCTTGCCTGACAAGCAGGAAATAGCGGTATACCCGTTCTCACGGTTAAATCGTCTTACCGAAGCATTATATGCGGGAAACAACCATGATTCAGAGCTTGAATGGTTTAAACAGCATCTTCACTTTCAGGACTTACTAGGCTTTCTGTTTGAACATAATCTTCATTACAACCAGTCGTTTCATTCAACTCTCTCAGTAGAAAACACGATTCATTATATGAAAAAAAACTATATGTACAACATTACAGTTAAACAGCTTGCACACCTAGCTAATGTAGCTCCCTGGAAATACACAACGATCTTTCAAGAATTAACTGGGAAAAAACCGCTGGACTTTTTGACCGAGCTACGCATTAACCATTCGAAGGAATTATTAATCCATTCGAACAGTCCCCTGCGCGATATTGCTTGCCAAGTCGGATTTTCAGATGAATATTATTTCAACCGCCGCTTTCGTCAAATGACAGGGATTGCTCCTAAGCAGTATGCACTTTTGATGCGGCGTGGAAAGGCAGTTAAGGACTGGACAGGTCATGAGGTTAAAATTCCCTCGCATCCCAAACGCATCATTTATCATGGAGAAACATATGGGGATTTGCTGGCTTTAGGTGTGAAGGCCGTCGGTGGCGGATATGCTTTGATGGATCACCCCATCTATAAAGATCGGGGAATTGAAGTACAAGATATCGGCTTACCTATTAATCCTGAAAAAACGATGGCTCTCAAACCAGATTTGATTATTTTCGCTAATGCTGACGAAAATGAATATAAAAAGATTTCAAGGATTGCCCCTACGGTTACATTTAATTCATTTGCACCTCTTGCTGAACGTATTCAAACACTCGGCAGAATACTAGATAAGAGAAAAGAGGCAAAAAAATGGTTAGACGGGTATGATACAAAAGCTACTAGCATGTGGCAGCAGCTACGTTCCAAAATAAAACCCGGAGAAACCGCCTCCGTCTTTATCTATGAACATGGCAAGCATTTGTATGTCATGGGGACTACAGGTCTATCATCGGCACTTTATCATCCTCTGGGTTTTCAACCTGTACCCAAAATACAAGAAATCCTGGATTCAGGTTCAGGTTTTATTGAAATCTCGGAGGAAGCTTTGCCACTATATGCTGGTGATCGGATTTTCATGCTTTTATCAACTAATGTTGAATCTAAACAAGCGACCGATAAACTAATGGACACCCCTTCGTGGAGAAACCTTCCAGCTGTTCGCGATGGATACGTATATCTGATAGAAGCAGAGATATGGAATTATGCGGATGCAATAACCAGAGAGTGGTTACTTGAATCTCTCCCCCTGCTCATCGTCTAGTTAGCCTAGCGCCCTTTCAGCCGTATTACAAAAAAACGAATTGGTCCTGCTAGCTAAGCAATATTTTTCTATCAAGACATGAAAAAGCAGACAGACACTCCCTATTTGGACTTGTGTCTATCTGCTTTCTTTTTTGAAAGATGATCACGATGTTTACTGCATAATTACCATACGGGCATGGCTGAAAATCCTCTTATCATACGTTGCGGTAATCATCATCATCCAATCCCAGTTGCTTGTTCTTTTCTTTAAAGCGAATATTGTGCGAAGAAACGTATGCTACTTTTGGCGCCTCTGGGTCTAGATATAGCTTCGCACTGTTCAAAGCAAGTGCCCCGTCCGTAAACGCTCCAGCGATTAATCGAACCTTACTATCATAATCGACAAAATCACCCGCAGCAAAAATACCAGGTATATTCGTTTCCAGCTTTCCATTCATAACGGCTAGCTCATCTTTCATTTCTAGCCCCCATTCGACAAGTGGACCATAATCACATTTTAGTCCATGATTAACAATCACAGCATCCACCTCGATGCGCTCAGTTTCGTCTGTTTCCATATGGGTGATCGTTACCTGTTCTATACTCTGTCCATTACTATGGAGCTGTGTTACAGCATAAGGTGTCCGTATATCTACAGAAGATTCTTTCATCATTGAGACGTTTTTCTCATGTCCGCCAAATTGATCTCGTCTGTGGACAATCGTTACTTTTTCAGCAATTGGTTCTAATTCATTAGCCCAGTCAACCGCAGAGTTACCACCACCTGAAATAAGCACTCGTTTGCCTCGGAACACCTCCAGCTCTTGAACGGTATAATGTAGGTTTGTGACTTCGTAACGATCAGCACCCTCAATCTCTAGCTTTTGCATCGTCAATATTCCGTACCCAATTGCTAAAATAATGGTTCGCGTATGGTGCTTCTCACCAGTTGCCGCAGTAAGAATAAATGTTCCATCTTCTTGTCGAGAAAGTCCTGTGATTTGTTGGCCTAATACGATTGTTGGATCGAATGTTCTAGCCTGCTGTTCCAATTGTCCGATTAATTTTTCACATAGAATCGGGGTCACACCACCAACATCCCAGATCATTTTCTCCGGATAAATGAGCATCCGTCCCCCAAGCTCCGGCTTTGCCTCGATCAATTTCGTTTTTAGATCACGCATACCACTGTAAAAAGCGGTATACATGCCAGCCGGGCCACCCCCTATAATCGTCATATCAAATAGCTCTAGCTGTTCAGTCATATTCCTATCTCCAACTTTCTAATCATTTTCGTAATACACACAAGTAGAGAAACAAGCATGTAGCATCAATTAATAGAATTAGGTACCAAATTGTGCTTCATGCAATCTACTGTATATGCCTCCTACAGATAGTAGCTGTTGATGACTTCCCTGTTCTATAATTCCCTGGTCTGCTACTACAACGATTCGATCCGCATTTTTAATGGTTGCTAAGCGATGGGCAATCACAAGCGTAGTTCTTCCTTCTGACAGCTCGGTCAACGCCTGCTGAATAGCGACCTCTGTCTCCGTATCCAGTGCTGAAGTGGCTTCGTCAAGAATAAGAATTGGTGGATTTTTTATAAAAATTCGGGCAATGGAGAGCCTTTGCTTCTGTCCTCCTGACAGCTTAACACCCCTCTCACCAATAACCGTATCCAATCCATCTGGTTGAGCAAGAATAAATTCATCCAGTCTTGATCTTTTGACTGCCTCCCATATCTCATTCTCTGTAGCATGTAGCTTCCCGTAAAGAATATTTTCGCGGATTGTCCCCGAAAACAGGAAAACGTCCTGCTGTACAATCCCGATCTGTCTTCGCAAGGATTCCTGTTTCAACTCACGAATGTCCACATTATCAATCATAATTTTTCCGGCTTGTACTTCATAAAAACGCGGAAGCAAGCTGCACAAAGTCGTTTTACCCGCCCCAGATGGACCCACAAAGGCCACTGTTTCTCCCTTGTTAATCGTTAACTGAACGTTATTTAGTACCTTCGTTTCATTCTCATATCCAAATGAAACATTTTCAAAACGAATTGCCTTTGTAAATATCCCCATTTCAACTGCATGAGGTGCATCCGCAATGTCTGGTTCTGTATCTAGTAGTTCCACATACCGTTTGAACCCGGCAAATCCTTGCGGGTAGCTCTCTATGATAGAGTTAATTTTCTCAATAGGTCGGAAAAAGACATTTGTTAATAGCAAGAAGCCGATAAACTCACCGTATGTAAGCTCATTATTAATGACGTACCACGTGCCGCACACCATCACAAAAACCGTTACAAAACGCATCATCATATAACTAATTGACCCATTTTTGGCAATAAGCTTATAGGAAACCAGCTTCGTTAAACGAAATCTACTATTATTTACTGCGAACTTCGTTTTTTCATGCTCCTCATTTGAAAAAGCCTTCACAACACGAATGCCACCAACATTATCCTCCACTCGCGCATTGAAATCTCCAATATCAGTAAATAATTGGTGAATGGCTTCGGTCATTTTTTTATTAAAGTAGACAACAAACCAAATAATCACAGGAATGACCACAAAGGTAAATACCGCAAGTTTCCAATGGATGAACAACATCAGTGTAAAGGAACCTGTCAAAGTCATCAGCGCTATGAATAAATCTTCTGGTCCATGATGAGCCATCTCACCAATTTGATTCATGTCGTTTGTTAATCTCGACATCAGATGACCTGTTTTGTTGTTATCAAAAAAGCGGAATGACAGCTTCTGTATATGATCGAATAGTTTCTTGCGCATATCAGTCTCAATGTTTATTCCCAGCATATGTCCCCAATAGTTGACAATATAAAGTAAAAATGTATTCAAGGCATAAATAAATAGCAAGCCAAGCGATGCCCATAAAATGATATCCCATTTCCCGTCTGGCAACAGATCGTCAACAAAATAATTAACAGCAAGTGGGAAACAAAGCTCCAATAGACCTGCAAAGACTGCGCAGCCAAAATCCAGCATAAACAATCTCTTGTAAGGAACATAATAGGCAAAGAAACGTTTTATCATGTTTTTCAATAAAGCCCCCTTTTTTGTATTTCCAACCAATGTATATAGACAGTCATGCTATGCTTTCGATCGCGCCAACAGATAGAGGAAATAGGGAGCACCGATAACAGCTACCACTATTCCAGTCGGAATTTCTGATGGCTGTAACATCCATCGACCAATTGTATCTGCCGTGATGACAAGCAATGCCCCAGCTAGAGCTGCCGTTGGAATCAATATTTGATGTCGTGGTCCAACCAATCGCCGTGCTAGATGCGGTCCAATTAGTCCTACAAAGCCAATTCCCCCACTAACTGCGACACAAGCGCCAGCAAGTCCAACTGCTGCTGCTATCAAAGCCAGTTGTTCTCTTGATACAGACACGCCCAGTCCGATGGCAGCCTGCTCTCCAAGATTTAGTACGTTCATGATTCGTGCCTTATAGTACACGTATGGTAGTAAGATCAAGATCCATGGAAGTAATGACAAAACAAATTTCCAATTGGTTCCCCATATACTCCCAGCTAACCATGTTGCTACAAATTGGTATTTCTCCGGGCTGATTTTAAGTGTCAAAACGATCATGGCAGCACTTATCCCTGCTGCAACGGCAATCCCGCTAAGTAAAAGTCTCGTTGGTGAAAGTCCCTCGTATCGTTTGTAGGCAAGTGAGTAGATAAGAGCTGCAGTCAAGCCTGCACCAATCAAAGCTAAAACAGGCAATAAAAAGATCGGTGCAGCTGCTGTTGTTGGATAAAAAGAAATGAATATCATTACCATTAAACCAGCACCTGCATTTATACCGAGAATACCAGGATCAGCTAATGCGTTCCGGGAAATTCCCTGCATCACGCAACCTGATACGGCTAAGCCAGCACCAATCAAGATTGAGATCACGATGCGTGGAAGGCGAAATTCGAACAAGATTAAATTCTGCTTGTCTGTACCTGCTCCAAACAGCGTTTGTAACAATTCCAGTGGAGACAATCGAATAAATCCCGTATTCATACTTAAAATAAAAGCAATGATAATCAGAATGCTAAATATAAATATCACCGTGAAGCCACGTTTTAATCGAAGCCGTTCTGTTTTCGTAGTCGTTACACTTTCCATAACCTACAGCTCCCTCCTTTCCTTACGTGCCAGATATAGAAAGAACGGAACACCTATGAGTGCTATTAATGCCCCAATCGGTGTCTCAAAGGGAGGGTTAATCATTCTGGCAGCTAAATCAGCGAAAACCACCAGTAAACTTCCAAGTATAGCTGAGCAGGGAATGATGTACCGATAATCGACCCCCACTACATAACGGGTTAAATGGGGGATAATAAGCCCCACAAAACCTACTGCACCAACTACCGAAACCGCTGCACCTGCTAAAATTAACACAAGAAGAGTCCCAACCAGCTTTACCAATAAGGTTTTCTGACCAAGTCCTCTTGCGATGTCCTCACCAAGACTAAGCATGGTAATCGAACGAGATAAAGCAATCGCTCCTATGATCGAAACAACAATCCAAGGAAACATGATCTGAAGCTGAATCCACTTCGTTCCTGCCACGCCCCCAGCATACCAAAATGCTAAGTCCTGACCGATGCGAAAATAAAGGGCAATTCCTTCGCTTAATGCTGATAATAAAGCACTCAGTGCTGCACCGGCTAACACGAGACGAACTGGTGTTAATCCGCCTTTAGCCAGCGAGCCAATTCCGTATACCATCCCTGCTCCTACACCTGCACCAAGAAACGACCACAAGATCAAATACATAAATGGCAGGCCTGGAAAAAAGGCAAAACAAAGTGCCAGAGCAAAACCAGCTCCGGCATTTATTCCTAGCAAGCCGGAATCTGCTAACGGATTTCGGGTCATTCCTTGCATAATTGCTCCTGCAACAGCAAAACAAGCCCCAACCATAGCTCCTCCAAGAACACGTGGTAAGCGAAGCTCTTGTATAATTTGGTGTTGAGTACTATCTGGATTAAATGAGAAAATAGCTTCCCAGACAACAAGGAAATGAATATCGGCTGCCCCAAAGGAAACAGATAAAATAATAGCTAGTACTAGCAAGCTAAGACCACCGATTACTATCAATGTCACTGCCCACGGACGAGAACTCACATTGATGTTATGGATGTCTGTAACTGCTACTTTACTTACATTGGCCTTTTGACTCATTCGTGCCACCTTTTCATCAATGTAATATGTAAGTTGTTCTGATGTTTAGACAACTACATGATCAAATGGTCTCTTCCACGTGATCATGTGAAAAAAATCCCTCCTGATCTCACTATTTAATGAAAGTGATTCTCATTTTCACTTTAATGATTATAGATCACTGCCATCATGCATGACAATGGACAAACTGAAGGATTTTTTTGTACAAAATGAATAATTGATATTATGTCTCGGCAAAAAAAAGACTCGATCGTTCAAAACGACCAAGCCTTTTACTACCTATATTCTGATTATCAATCACCTAACATCTATTAATTCACTCACAAGTTTACTCTTCTGTAAACAATCTCGAGCGTGTTAAGAATCGAACACCCTCTGGTCCCTCCAGCGAAAACATTCCTCCGCGTCCTGAAACCACATCAATAATCAGTTGAGTATGCTTCCAATATTCATACTGTGCTTCACTCATATAAAAAGGAGTATTGCCGATCTCTCCAAGCAGTACATCATGATCGCCAATTAACAATTCTCCCGCAGGATAACACATCGGAGAACTACCATCACAACAGCCCCCAGATTGATGAAACAGGAGGGGACCATATTTGGCTGTAAGCTTTTCAATTAAAGCGAGCGCTGCATCTGTTGCCAACACCTTTGGCTGTACCCCCATGTTATCCCCTCATCCCATGTTGTTTGGCTACTGCCTGTTTAAAAGAATCCTAATGCTTGATCACTATAGCTTACCAGAAGGTTTTTTGTTTGCTGATAATGTGACAGCATCATTTTATGGTTTTCTCGCCCAATTCCAGATACTTTATAACCACCAAAGGCGGCATGTGCTGGATAAGCATGATAGCAGTTAGTCCATACACGTCCTGCTTCAATAGAACGTCCAAAGCGGTAGGCTTGATTGATATCCCTTGTCCATACACCTGCCCCTAGTCCATATAGCGTGTCGTTTGCGATAGACAAGGCTTCTTCTGGATCAGAGAACGTCGTTACGCTCACTACTGGGCCAAATATTTCTTCTTGGAAAATTCTCATTCGATTGTGTCCTTTAAACACAGTCGGCTTGACGTAATATCCTCCTTCCAATTCACCTCCCAGCTGATTTCGTTCTCCACCAATCAAGCACTCTGCCCCTTCAGCTTTTCCAATTTCTAAATAGGACAGGATTTTTTCAATTTGTTCGGATGAAGCCTGAGCACCAATCATGGTTTCTGTGTCCAGAGGATTCCCTTGTTTGATGGAGGCAACCCGTGCCAGTGCCTTCTCCATAAATTGATCATAGATGGATTCCTGAATAAGCGCACGGGATGGGCATGTGCATACCTCTCCTTGGTTGAGTGCAAACAAGACAAATCCTTCAATCGCCTTGTTTAAAAAGGCATCATCTTTCGCACATACATTTTCAAAGAATATATTTGGCGATTTACCACCTAGCTCCAATGTCACAGGAATAATATTTTGCGATGCATATTGCATGATAAGTCTTCCTGTAGTCGTTTCACCTGTAAAAGCAATTTTAGCAATACGATTACTCGATGCAAGCGGTTTACCTGCTTCTAACCCAAAACCATTGACCACATTAACTACCCCTGGAGGTACTAAATCACCGATTAATTCCATGAGCACTAGGATTGAAACCGGTGTTTGTTCTGCTGGCTTCAGCACCACGCAATTACCGGCTGCAAGCGCTGGTGCTAGCTTCCACGTAGCCATTAACAACGGGAAGTTCCACGGTATAATTTGCCCAACGACGCCAAGTGGCTCATGAAAATGATAGGCAACTGTATCCTGATCAATTTGACTAATTGAACTTTCCTGCGAGCGTAAACAACCTGCGAAATAACGGAAGTGATCAACCGCAAGTGGAATATCCGCTGCTAGGGTTTCTCTCACAGGTTTTCCATTTTCCCATGTCTCAGCCACCGCAAGCATCTCTAGGTTAGCTTCAATTCGATCGGCAATTCTATTTAGGATCGTTGCGCGTTCCGCAGGGGAAGTCCTGCCCCACGCTTCTTTGGCTTCATGAGCTGCATCAAGTGCCAGTTCAACATCCTCGGCACTTGATCTGGCTATTTCACAAAATGTTTTTCCAGTAATCGGAGTAACATTATCAAAATATTCTCCATGAATAGGTGCTACCCATTTACCACCAATATAATTGTCGTATCTAGTTTTAAACGTTACCTTGGCTCCTGATTGATTCGGATTTGCATAAATCATGGGAAAACCTCCTTCACATCCTACAAATAGGGTTGATAGTTTTACCTTATGCTCGTTATCTATAAATAGTATCGTAATTTTCAGAACTTTGTAAACAAAAACAGAGAGTTTGAGACTTTATCCGACAAAAAAGGGCTATCCCATAAACATGTGATAACCCTTTCGTTTCGTCTTTCCACCTATGTTTGTAAGAGCTTGCTTGCCAACTCTTCCATTTCTACAATCGTAATCTGCTCACAAAACTGATCCTTTTTTGTACACACGGCTATTTTATACATCTCGTCCACATGAAAAGCCCGACAATGATAACCAGTAGGCATTTGATCAGCGTATACCGTAGCTCTATTTGGGGACTCATACTGAATCGTAAAAGAATCAAGCGGTAAAGAAAGTCCCTTCCCCACTGCTTTAATATAGCTCTCTTTATACGCCCAATATCTAAAAAAACATTCTAGTTGATCAGCTTCAGGTAACAAGAATAAGTCTTGGCGCTCTTGTTCAGAAAAAAATCGGTCAGCAATTTGTAAGTTAATTGGTTTGATTTGTTGGACATCAATACCAATTGGGTAAGCACTTAAAGCAGCCACTACCCAGCTAGCAGAATGCGATACATTAAATTCGCACGCACCCTCCCCCGTAACAAATGGCTTGCCATATGCATTTGTCTCATATCGAATCTCTTTCGGCAAAAGACGCATCCGTTGAGCCAATTGCACGCGCACCAGTACCTCTCCAAGCAAGGAACGCCATTTATCCTCCGTTTTAAGGTAGCGATTCACTTTTTCTTGACGGTCAAACGGAAGCAGAGAAAGCAACTCCCAATACAACTCTTCTGTATACGTATCGGGTACTTTTATCGCAAACACTTTCATGGCAATGTAGCTATCTCCTCTCCAGCTTTCTTACTTACAATCCGATACACTTCTTGTAGGACTCCAATCATCGCAGCTTCTTTTCGGACAGCAAATGCAGGTGGTCCCCAGATTAAAAGCAATTGCTCAGGTAGAATATTCTCTTGCGCAAAAGAAATAGTCATCGCTGAAAAATGAGGGGCTGTCTGAAAAAAGGAGCCGTGGTCAACCGCTCTACGCAAGAACACTGCGCCCACTTCCTCATCGATACCTGTATCCAATAGTTCAGGTAAAGGGGATTGCTCTAGTAGGCTCGATTTTTCTTGGTGTATCACGCCTTCTCCCGCAAAGGGTACGCTTTCTGGCAACCACTGCTCCCGAAAACCACCTATAATATCAGAACGCTGTAGCCCAAGAAATGCTAAAAATACAAATGGGTCATCTTCCGCTTCCGCTAGCAGTTGATAATACAACGCGTATACATGTTTGCAATAACCAGCCATATCGGGGCAACTACAATGAGCATTCCATTCCTCTAGCGAATCTGGAAGAACTTCTAATCCTTGATCAACTAGAGTAGTAGCGAGTTCTTCGGAAAATGTCCCGCCTAATAACTGAGCTGTAAAAAGAGGAGATTGTTTAATCATATATAATGCTTTATCGCGGCTTACATGCATCGATTTTTTGGGGCTAAGTGAGACCGTGTAATGTGCCTGATTCGCCCCTGTTACCTTTGCTTTTATGCCAGCATCAAAGGCTTCCCATTCTAGTACTCCGCCTTCTTTTGCTTTTGTACGTCCACGCTGATTCCGCTGTGCCCCACCCGCCTTTCGAATCAATTCTTTTAAGCGGGCGACCCACTCAATCTGTACGCTCGATTTTTGCGGTTTCACAACAAATCATCCTCCTCTTGGCAGATCAAATCCTCACGTAGCTCAAATAAGGAGTGTAGTTCATTTGCAGATAACTCGGTAATCCACTGTTCCCCAGAATGAATGACCTGTTCTGCCAATTCCCGTTTCGATTCCATCAGTTGATCAATGCGCTCCTCTAGCGTTCCCTGACAAATTAACCTGTGCACATGCACATTTTTCTTTTGACCGATGCGATATGCCCGATCGGTCGCCTGATTTTCGACGGCAGGGTTCCACCAACGATCAAAATGAATAACGTGATTTGCTCTGGTTAAGTTCAGACCGACACCACCAGCTTTTAGTGACAAAATAAAGATACGCGGTCCCATACCAGACTGGAAGCGATCTATCATATCATCACGCTCTTGTTTACTGACCCCTCCATGCAAGAAGAGAACTTCCTCTTGTAAAACCTCACGAAAATGCTTGGCAAGCATGTTTCCCATGTCTACATATTGCGTAAATAGTAACACAGCCTCTTGTTGCTCCATTATATCGTGAACAAGTTCAGTCACACGCCGTACTTTACCAGAACGACGATCTAAATGATCGGCAGACTGGTGTAAATAAAGGGCTGGATGGTCACAAATTTGTTTAAGATGAGTTAAAGTAGCAAGGACATACCCACGACGTTGCATTCCTTCTACCGAATTGATTTTTTGCATCATATGATTAACGGCTGCTTGATATAAGGTAGCCTGTTCCTCTGACAGTGTGCAATATGTTTTGCTTTCGATTTTTTCTGGTAAATCCACAATAATGCTAGGATCTGTTTTTAAACGCCGCAAGATAAATGGTTTTACCAATTTCCGTAGAGATTCCATACGTTCCTGCTCACGATATCTTTCAATAGGTAACGTGAATTGAGTGCGAAATTGCGTTAAAGTTCCTAAGTAACCCGGGTTTAAAAAATGGAAGATCGACCAAAGTTCACTTAGCCGATTTTCAATTGGTGTACCTGTCATCGCAATTCGATGTTGAGCATGTATTTTCATGGCGCTTCTCGCCTGTTTACTTTTACTGTTTTTGATATTCTGAGCCTCATCTAACACCAAATAGGACCATTTGATTTCCATTAAATCATCTAAATCACGATTGACTAAGGAATAAGAAGTAATCACAACATCATGTTCAGCTGCTTTTGCTTGCAGGTCTTTTTGATGCAAGCGTTCTGGTCCATGGTGCGTATACACCCGTAGTGTTGGGGCAAATCTTTCAATTTCTTTACTCCAATTATTCATCAATGAGGTCGGGCACACGATTATAGCCGGTGCTGATAGCTTCTCTGCCATTAAAACTGTAATCATCTGTATCGTTTTTCCCAGCCCCATATCATCTGCCAAACAGACTCCAAAGCCTAATTTTGACATGAGCTGTAGCCATGCATACCCACGTTTTTGATAGGGGCGCAACACTCCTTGCAGACCCTGTGGGGTGTCAATATGGTCTAAATTCTGTTCTAGTCGTCCATGTAATAAATCATCAAGCGCTATAGGAAGTTCGAAATCAACAACGGGAATATCTTGCCATTCATCACTTGCTTCCATCTCGGCCATCAAGTAGAGCATATCGTGAAGCGTGATTTCATCTTGCTCTGCTCGTTTTAAATATTGCAACATCCGCTTAACTGATTCTTGATTTACTTCTGTCCATTCCCCTCTTAATTGGATAAAAGGGAGTTTAGAATCTGCAATTTTTTCTAACTCGGCCAAGCTTATTTCTTGGTCCCCCAAAGCTGCTTTGGCATCAAAACGGATGATTTCATGTAAACCTAAACGATGAATTACAGCTGATGAATCCGCTGCGTAGAGGGAGTGATCCTGCATGACTCTAAGCTTTAAGCCTAACCGTTTGCGTCCACGCTTTAACCACCAAGAAGGTAATTGAACACCAACTCCTTCTGCTTGCAGGCGTGGAGCTATCTCTTGTAGAAAATGAAAAGCCTCGTGTACAGGCAACTGTATTTGTTCCACCAATCCTTGGCGCAGCACTGTTGCTAACGCTGGCATGTGTAAAGACGCACATCCCAATTGTTCCAACAAAAATTCTTGGGCTCTACCTAACCACTTTCCAAAAAAGGCTACAGCCTCACCAGATCCCAGCCAGATATCCTTAACTGAAATAAGACGAGAAGGTTCTGTCACAGGTTGTAGATACACATGCAATGTAAAAATAGACTCTCCTACTTCTAATTCGAACTGTTGAGGAGGTTCCAGACGTAAGTACAGACGCATTGCATACTGCCCCACACAATCCCGTTTATTCCGTCCTTCTCCTTTTGTCCACATATCTACTTGCTGCTTGAAGGTTTGCAGCTCTTTCGTTGTTCCCTCAATGGGTTCCATAGCCCGAGTGAGTAATCCTCGTAGCCACTGTAAGGAGAAATCTCCCTTACCTTTGCTGAGCTGTTGACGTAACTCTTCGCTTTCCAAATCCAGCCAGTCAAGTACGGTAGTTTGTATTGCATTTTGTAAAAAATCCGATTGTATGTGGTGCGGATCTGTCATGATGTCGCTTCCACCTGTCTTTTGTGGGTCATACGCTCGACAGATGGCAGGCATAGTAAGCGCCAAAGTATGCGAAAATGTGCGCACTTCTTCCTTGGTCAGGTCTATATCCCAACTGGCGTCTGCCACTGCATAGCCGTACCGTTTTCCTTTACGTACCTGTACACCTGGTCGAATATTTGCATGCCATAGCATATGTAGGGCAAATTGAGCTACTTTTTGGTAGTAGCGCAGGCTATCACCTAGCATAAAACCGCTATGCTGTAACATTGCTTCATCCGTCTGCCACAGGAATGGTAAAGCTTCCTTCATGGTAATACTTAGTCCATTAATCTGTTGTACCATCAATTTTGGTTTATTGGACGGGTAATACTCACCTTGATCAAACCAATATGGAACTTGAAAAGTACGGATGCCCACTTTTCCAGACTTCATCAATTTCATCTGTTGTTCGGTCGACAATTGTTCCATCCAATTACTGACGGGTACAATCTCGCCGCCGCGCAAACAGAAAAGAAAAAAAGCATCTGGTAACCAGATACCGTGCAACGTCGTCATTGATGCCCTCCAGCTTTTAGTAAAAGGGTTAACCTTAACCGGTTAACCCTCTTTTCTTTTTCATTACTCGCTGTACAATTTTTCGCGAAGTTGTTTGATCTCTTCGCTTTCCAGATATTCATCGTATGTCATCATTTTATCAATGATACCATTTGGTGTAATCTCAATTATCCGGTTGGCAATGGTTTGAACAAACTGATGGTCATGTGAAACAAATACCATTGTACCATCATATTCAATTAAACCATTATTTAATGCTGTAATAGATTCCAGATCCAAGTGGTTAGTAGGCTCATCTAACATGATAACATTTGCACCCACCATCATCATTTTGGACAACATACAACGTACTTTCTCACCACCAGACAAAACATTGGCTTTTTTTAATGCTTCCTCGCCAGAGAACAGCATTCTGCCTAAGAAGCCGCGCAAGAATGTTTCGTCTTGATTTTTTGAGTATTGACGCAACCAGTCAACCAACGATAAATCGCATCCATCAAAGTACTCAGAGTTATCTTTAGGGAAGTATGCTTGAGAAGTTGTAACACCCCAAGAAAATGTGCCACTGTCCGCTTCCATTTCGCCCATTAAAATTTGGAACAGGGCTGTTTTGACGTGGCCATTTGGCCCAACAAGCGCAATCTTATCACCCTTATTAATAATGAGGTGAAGATTGTCGAAAAGTTTTTCACCTTCAAGGGTCTTGGATAAGCCTTCAATTTCCAAAATGTTTTTACCCGCTTCTCGCTCAGGCTTGAAGTTAATAAATGGATAACGACGGCTGGAAGGCTTAATATCATCCAACGAAATTTTATCCAACATCTTCTTACGAGAAGTTGCTTGTTTTGATTTAGAAGCATTGGCGCTAAAACGTGCAATAAAGCTTTCCAATTCTTTAATTTTCTCTTCTTTTTTCTTGTTTTGCTCTCTCATTAATTTAAGAGCCAGCTGACTTGATTCATACCAGAAATCGTAGTTCCCCACATACATTTGAATCTTACCAAAGTCGATGTCAGCAATGTGCGTACATACTTGGTTCAGGAAGTGACGGTCATGGGATACGACAATAACAGTATTTTCATAGTTAGCTAAGAAGTTTTCTAGCCAACGAATAGATTCGATGTCCAAGTGGTTGGTAGGCTCATCGAGTAGCAGGATGTCTGGGTTTCCAAACAAAGCTTGTGCCAGCAATACACGTACTTTGAAGCTTCCGTCTAGCTCTAGCATTTTCTTATCATGGAATTCAGCAGAAATTCCCAGACCAATCAATAAAGCGGCAGCATCAGATTCTGCTTGCCAACCATTCAAGTCTTCGAATTCTCCTTCCAATTCAGACGCACGAATGCCGTCTGCTTCAGAGAAATCTTCTTTCATGTACAGAGCATTTTTCTCTTCCATGATGTCAAATAATCTTCTATGACCCATCATTACCGTTTTCAAGACTTCGCATTCATCGAACTCATAATGATCTTGTTTTAGTACGGCAAGACGTTCCCCAGGAGTTAAAATAACTTCTCCACTGTTTGGTTCAATTTCGCCAGATAAAATCTTCAGGAATGTAGACTTACCAGCTCCATTTGCCCCAATTAATCCATAGCAGTTACCAGGTGTGAACTTGATATTTACGTCTTCAAACAAAGCGCGTTTCCCATATCGCAGGGTAACACCATTTGTACTTATCATTCAATCTCATCCTTTAATATACATTTTCTTCTTCAAACGTATATTTTACTACATTTACATCTAAAAATTAACCCCTTCTATTTATTAACACCTAACACAGCAAATTTTAGCATGTGAATCCTTCCTTTTTTAAAATTAAAATTCATCTAAGTGGCCAATAGAAGTCAAGTAGAACACAGTTTTTTTACTTTCTCATAATAAAAAACCATCCACAGACATACTCCTTTTTAGAAGGAAATACCGCAGATGATTTTTTGATTTTTTACCAGGTTATAAACGGTTTTGAGCCAGGAGGTGCATGGTCAATCAATTGATAGATCGGATATGCATAGGCCACGATAATCAGGAATACGGCAACACCGAGCCATAAAGACCAGCGCTCTAAAATTTTTGGAGTACGCTCAACTGCTTCTTGGGATTCAGCAATAGGATAATCTTCCTCGCCTTTTGGTGCCTTAAAGATGAGATAGAATAAAATCCCTACCATCAGTATCCCTGCAAAGAATAGAATCGCACCACCAAAACCCATTAGCTGTTGTGGAGGTATCCAGCTTAGAGCCTCCGCATTGTTAAAGTAAGTGGTGTAATCGGTACGACGTGGCACACCTTGCAAACCAAGATAATGCATTGCACCTGACATCAGTAACATACCAACCGACCACATGACAGCTTGCAAAATTCCCACTCGATGTAGGGCAGGGGTCATTTTCCGGCCTGTTAAATTTGGCAATAACCAATACGTAATTCCAAAGAATGTAAGCGCTATACTAGTTCCCACCGTTAAATGAAAGTGCCCCGTAACCCAGATTGTATTATGCACAACTGCGTTCATCTGGTTACTCGCATTGATAATTCCACCTGCACCTGCTGGAATAAAAGCAAGCATACCCAGCATTGGAGCAAAGAAGCGAGCATCCTTCCAAGGCAATTTCCAAAACCAGCCAAACAAACCTTTTGCACCCTTTTTACGTCCAGATGTTTCAAATACGGCAAATAGCGAGAATGCCGTCATAAGCGATGGGAATACTACGGTTAAAGTCAAAATAACATGTAGCATTTTCCATTTATCTGAAATACCTGGCTCCATTAACTGGTGATGAAACCCTACCGGAATGGAGAAAAGAATAAGTAGGATAAATGATAAACGTGCAAGCGAATCACTAAATACTTTACCACCGATTATTTTTGGAATATTAACATACCAGCACACATAAGCAGGCATTAGCCAGAAATAGACAAGTGGGTGACCGAAGTACCAAAATAGCGTACGACTTAGCAATACATTAACTTCTGGTACCCAGCCAAGAGACCATGGAATGAGCTGTAGCAAAACTTCTGCTGCTACCCCTAGCGTTGCAATCTGCCACAAAATCATCGTAGAAACAGCCATGAATTGAAATAAGGGAGATGTTTTTCCTTTATTTGTTTTTCTCCAATGAATATAATTAGCAAAAATCGAATATCCACCCATCCAGCTACCTACGACTAGCAAAGCTGCCCCAATATAGAACAGTGGAGATGCTTTCATCGGTGCATAGAACGTATACAGAACGGATGCCTCATTCGTTAGAATGGCTACTGTTGCCATTGCTGTACCGACCGTCATAAGGAGCCAGCCAATCCATCCGAGCTTCAAAGCTAAAGGCGTCAGCTTTCCCTCTGATGTACGAGCACAGCCTGATATGAAAAATCCTATAATAAAGAATGTTGTAAAAACTAGACCCAGCAATACCCCGTGCGCTGTTAAAACCTGATAATACCCTAACCAAGATGGCAAGGTTATAACTCCACCGCGTACCAGTCCTTGAAGTAAGCCACACAATATGGCGATAGCAAAGCCAATATACGCTACATAAATATGTGCCAACGAAAGTTTTGCAGCGGCGGCGTTTACCTTTACCACCGGTTGCGTATTATTATATTCTTTTAATTCCGCTACCATACTTTATCGTCACTACCTTTCCGAATCACTTCACAACAATTGTAGCTGCCATTAACTGGTGACCAGCGCCACAATATTCATTACAGAGAATTAAGTACGTTCCTGGCTTGTCAAATGTGTGAGTGACTTCGCTGATGTGACCAGGTAAAACCATAATATTTACATTTGTTTTTGGTATCTCGAAGCCGTGTACCACGTCTTTACTCGTTACAACAAATTTAACTTTGGCACCGACTGGAACTTCAATCTGATTGGGTTGGAAAGTAAAAATAAATGATGTCATGACAAGATCGTATTCGTTATCGCCTGTTTTATGAAGTCCTAGATTATCAAATGGAGCCGTTTCATCAACCTTTTTTGGGTCTATCATTTTCATATGGCTTGGTGGCATCATACCCATTGCATAGGCATTGACAGATAAGACGATCAAAAAAAGTACCAGCGTCGCGCCCCCAACCATCAGCCAAATCTTTTCAAAGCGGTGTAAATGCATAAAATACCCTCCCGTTCATTCCCTCTCTATACCAACTATCCTCTACTTAGAAAAACTCCAAATACAGCAAACCAAGTCACTGCGATAAACAGACCTACTAGAAAGACCGAAGCCAAAGTCCCTTTTAAATTTAGTTCACCTTCCTGATGCTGCTTGTTCTCTTCCTTTTGATTGGGTTGAGTTTGGGAACCGTTCATCCGATGACCTCCTCTCTTTTTCTTCCTTGTTATCCAATTTTTTCGTAAAAAGGAATTTGCATTGTTTACGATTTGATTAAACCATTCTCACATTTGTAAAGGGTGTGAGATTTATCACTTTTAGCCCTTTAGAGCTATTCGCTTTTAGTCATTGTCAAGGTTTTGACAAAATTCTATTTATTTAAAAATCATCTCATAAAAAACAGGCATTTTGTGAGAAAAATGATTACTTTTTATTTTCATAATTTTACATTTCATTTTCTGATTTTTACCTTTTATAAACATCTCTTTTGGTACATGCTAAGAAAAGTCATAATAAATAACGAAAAAAGCGTAATTTACGCATCTAACGTAAATTCCGCTTTTTTATTGTAGTGCCGGTAGAGGGACTTGAACCCCCACGGTTTCCCTCACGATTTTGAGTCGCGCGCGTCTGCCAATTCCGCCATACCGGCAAATATAAAGTTGGCTGGGGTACCAGGATTTGAACCTAGGAGTGACGGAGTCAAAGTCCGTTGCCTTACCGCTTGGCTATACCCCAAAAGTGGTGGGGAGAGACGGATTCGAACCGCCGAACCCGGAGGGAGCAGATTTACAGTCTGCCGTGTTTAGCCACTTCACTATCTCCCCATTAAAATGGTGCCGGCGATAGGACTTGAACCCACAACCCCCTGATTACAAGTCAGGTGCTCTACCAATTGAGCTACACCGGCATTTTCATATAGAAAGCTTGTCTTACTCTTATGTATGTAAAATGGTGCGGGTGGAGGGACTTGAACCCCCACGGTCGCCCGCCAGAACCTAAATCTGGTGCGTCTGCCAATTCCGCCACACCCGCATGTGAGCTAAACGGTCAATAACTTGCTCTCGAGCTTGTTATTTTTCTCAGTACCGTTTCGGTTTTTTTAATATAGCATACTATCAAAATAAAAAGCAAGACTTTTTCACAAAAAAATTTGATAGCCGCAAGTAATAAACAGAAATCAACTGTAGCTATCTGATTATTATGCCTTCAAAAGCGTTGTACTTCATGCATTCTCTCATTATGCAAATAAGCTTTGTAATTGTAGAGCTAGTGATATATCTCCCTTTATCTTTATTTTTCCCAGAATGAAAGCAGTAGCAGGATTTAATTGTTTTTGTAAGAGTTTTGTAAAATTAGTATCGGATAGCTGGAGCGTACATTGTGCCTGATTTGGCTTTCCTTCCGTCACTTGAACATGATTGTTACAAAATTGAACCTGAAAAGTACCTCCCCGTTCTCCACTCACATCAAATTGATAAACGGCCAGCCATCCCTCAATGGCAGAAGGGTTTTGATTTATTCGATCAGCAAGTGTCTCAAGTTCTTGTAACATAAGAGACCTCCCCCCTTTCCCAACCTGAACCTATATTTTTCACCATAATATCCTATTCTAAAACTATCCTATATATGCCCATCTTACAATTTTCGATCATATAAAAAAGGTGCCCTCATAGGCACCCTTTGCAAGTGTATACGATTATTATTGCTCCTCAAAAGGTAGCAGCTTTATTCCTTATCCCTGCCATCCGGTGCTTTCTGTTCTGTAGCTTCCTGCTTAGAAATCTCCATAAGCTTTTGCATCAAAATATGTTGGGGCATGTGCATTAATCTTTCCAAGGGTACCCCAAGCTGTTCAGCCAACTTAACGGCTGTTTCCGCTGAAATCTGTAACGGTCTCATTTTTTCACCTCTTGCTGTCCTTATCCATTTTTCACATTATACCATGCTAGCTACTTATGAGTGTATCTGGCGGAATAAGTCGGATAATTCTCGCACAATGACCTGCTGATAGCCTGTATCCTCTCCATATTGGGTAAGCATCTCTTGACGAGCGACCATGATTTTATCTTGATAATCGTGTGCCCCCCGGTCAGGGTTCTCTTGTTTAAACTGAATCATAATCTTCTGAACATGTGCTGGGCGTGGTCCCCATGTGCCAAGCACATCTCCTGCTTCGTTGCAAATGATCAAAACTGGAATAGCCCGTCCCCCCATTGTCAGAAATTGATCCATCACATCCAGATGATCCTCCATCACCAATACTTCCACGGGTAATGTAACTGCTTCTGCTACACGAAACAATACCGGCACATTCAAAACGACATCTCCACACCATTCTGCACACAATAAGAAGGCTTGCAATCCTCCTTGCTGAACAGTCGCTTCAATTTGTGAACGCTCCTCATCTGTTTCCCACGCAAATCGTTGATACCAATCGTAAAATTCCTCTTTATTCTTCTCCATTGTTTCCATGTATTGCTGCATGGTAATTCCTGTTCCTATTTTTGAATGCAAATTTATCGCCATGATAGCTCCTCCTTATGCAGTGATTATCTTCTGTTTCAATTCGCTAGGATGTGATCATCTCCTTTTTATGATCGCTTATGTAAGTGTTTTACGTGATCGCATATAACATCAAAAAACCTGTGTACTACTGCCACAGGTTTCCTTATTTTCATCAATTTGCGGATACATTTCGTTTGATTTGTTGAGTTATTTCTGTTGCCAATCGCAATGCTTGCAGACCTGACTCAGCTGTGACCAAAGCTGTTTTTTTCGTGGTAATGCTTTGTAAAAAATCTAATAATTCTGCGCGTAACGGCTCAATTCCTGGTACAACCACTTTCTCCAAAATGTTCTGCTGGCTATACCCATCACTTTGTTTCTCTAAATAGAAATTAGTAGAACGGGAAATGACCACTTTTCTATCAAGAAGATCTACTTGAACAAATGCCTGTCTGGTTACTACTCGTAAGGTGCGCACTTTTTCTTCTGTTAAATGACTAGCTGTGATTTGTGCGATAACTCCTGAATCAAATTGAAACAATGCTACAGCATGCTTGATTGCCCCTTGGTAATATTTACCCACCGCATGCATTCTGTCTAATGAACCCGGTTGTAAATGTTGCAAAATATATATGTCATGAAGCATAGCATCCAATACCACATCAATCCCTTGAATACGTGGTTCCATTGGACTCATGCGGTGCATATCGATGGCGACAATCTCTTCATCCTCCAAAATAGAGCGTAATACGGCAATAGCTGGATTAAACAATTCGATATGCCCCACCTGCAAATGAAGCTTAGCTTCTTTGGCTCGATCAATCAACTCATCGGCTTCCGCTATAGTTGCGGTGATCGGTTTTTCCATTAGCATATGAACCCCATGACGAATGCAAGCCATCCCTACCTCAAAATGAGCAGATATGGGAACAGCAATACTTACTGCGTCTACTTGTGCCAATAATTCGTCTAGCGTAGGAAACGAAAGTATATCATATTCCTGTGCGACCTCTTGTGCTCGCTTTTGATCTGCATCATAAACGCCTACCAATTGGCAATGGTCGTTGAGCGAGGAGTAGACACGTACATGATGTTTACCCATTACACCGGTCCCAATTACTCCTACCTTCACTCCACATCCCTTCTTTCCATCCAAAAACTTACAAATAATCTCAACTCTCACATTGTATGAAGTGGATGGAAAGAAGGTCACTCTTCTTGTGAAAGAAGTTAGTTACCTGAATCCTCTTTATTCATCAAGCCTTCCAGTAGCTCTTTGTTGAACAGGTATTTCGGATCTTTTGGTCGGTATTTCCCTACTTCTTCGTTATGCTCATAGGCTTTTTCATTTTGCCCAATCCGATTGTAGCAGACACATAACTGTATATGCGGAAGCCACGTCCAGCATGCTTCTGTAAAGAATCCCCATGTATCCGGTTTTTTCACCTTGGTAGCTAGGTCATACCAAAAAATTGCTTTTAGATATTCATTTCTGGTGAAAAAGATATGACCAATTCGGCAGCAAGCCTCGGCCCGTGGAGTGTCGTACGTAAAGGCTTTGATTGCATATTCCAATTCCTTCTCTTTATTACCTAAGGCAAGATAACAGTCTGCGATTTTGTAGCACGCATTAATCTCATCCTCGATCCAGCCCTGTTTAGAATCGAGCATTTTGATGTAATATTCAATCGCTTTCTCATGAAAAGAATGATCGCGCAACTCATTTGCGTAATAATACAAGTCCCTTATGGTAAATTCTTCACCGCGCTCCAGCTTTTTTTCATAAATGCGTAGATTGCGTGTTGAATACCCTTCGTTTTGATGAATCTTTTTATGAGTAACTGCCACATCACTATCGATAATTTTCCCCCAGACAGACAAATACTCGTGTACAGCACCATACCATTGGAAATTATTACTTCGCTTCACCATACGGTTCCGCCGGAATGACACAATAGGATTATCGTACTCATCAAATGCTGTGTGGTATTTCATCGTAACAGAGTCAACAGCAGGATCTAATGTTTCCTTCAAAGTTCGCAAACGTTCACGGTCGATCTCTAAAAGAAAATCATCTGCATCAAGATGCAAGATATATTCTTGTGTTGCTTTCGTAAAGGCAAAGTTACGAGCGGCTGAGAAATCATCAATCCATTCAAAATGAAAGATCCGATCCGTGTACTTCCTCGCGAGCTCTACAGTCCCATCCGTCGATCCTGTATCGATAATATTAATTTCATCTACCAAATCCTTTACAGAATCCAAGCATCTCGATAAACTATCTTCCTCATTTTTCACGATCATGCATAAACTAATTGTGATCATGTTGTCACCTCATGTCGCTAATTTTGCTCACTTTTGTATGTATATTCCCGCAAACAAAAAGGTGAACTATTTCAGTTATCGATTCTCAATAAAAAATAGCGCAAATAGCTGTATCCCTCATAAGATGAAGCAGAAAGGAAGGGTTCTATGGATATTTCGTCGCACGATTTACCACAAGTCTATTATGTAACGGTCACGGACGAAGGTATTGCTTACTTGGATCAACACATAAGATCAGATGTTCGCATAGATGCTTTCCTCTCCATTCACCAGAAAGCGTACCCCGTTCAGGTTTCCTATCGAGGTGCCCATACACGCGAATTGGCAAAAAAGTCTTATACTCTCTACTTCCCTGACGACAATCGATTTCATGGACAGCGAGAAATTCATCTTAATGCAGAAATGCTGGACCCCTCTTTGATGCGAAATGCCCTGTCATTTGCCTTTTTTGAACTTCTCGATGTCTTAGTACCAACGACTTCCTATGTAGTGCTGTGCCGAAATGGAGTTTGTGAAGGTCTCTATCTCCAATTAGAATCCGTTGATGATTTATTTTTACAAAAACGTCAGCTACCACTAGGTCCGATTTACTACGCAGTCAGTGGAAACGCTAATTTTTCCTTGTTAAGTCCTAAAACCGAGGAGGTAAAACCAAGACTGGATGCAGGATATCGGTGTAAATATGGCCAAGAAGAAGATATGAAGCTCCTACGTGAATTGATTTATATCATAAATACAACACCAAGAGCTGATTTTGAAGAGATCATCGGACGATATCTCAATGTCAACCAATATTTAAGTTGGCTAGTAGGGGTTGTATGTACCCAAAATTTTGACGCTTTTATTCATAATTACGCTTTATACCGGAATACGAAGACAGGTTTATTTGAGATTATTCCATGGGATTATGATGCCACTTGGGGAAGAGATTGTAATGGAAAAGAAATGGCCTATGACTTTGTTGATATAGACGGATACAATACCTTGAGCGCTCGCCTACTAGACACTTCTACATACAAACGTCTCTATAAAGATAGGATGGCAGAAACACTAAACTCCTGGTTTACACCCGATTATATGAGCCCACGAATAGATTATCTCCATCGCCTGCTACGACCCTACCTTCAAATTGATCCGTACAAAAAAGAAAAGCTCAACGTCTTTGACGCCGAGCCTGATTATATCTGTCGTTTTATTAAAGATCGAAATCATTTTTTAAAAGGACAGCTTGATACTTTTTAATAGATATGATTACCGCTATTTCTTGTAAGGCAATCGTCCCGATAGCAGACTGACAGACTTCGTTACTTTTTAGCTTTGATTACCTTATCTATTTCAGACTGAAACACGCCCTGCTCAATTGGTCCCATCACCTTATATGTAACGACCCCATTTTGATCAATAATAAATGTCGTTGGGATAGCGAGGATTTGGTACAGTTTTGCTACTGTCTCATCTTGATCGTATAGAATAGGCATCGTTAGCTTATAAGTATCTACAAAAGCTTTGACGGAATCTAAATCATCAGTTTTCGTTAGATTAATAGCATATAAATCTACGTTGTCTTTATTTTTCTCATATATCTTTTGTAAATCTGCAGCTTCCATCTTACATGGACCACACCAGCTTGCCCAAAAGTTTAGAATCAGTGGCTTCTGTCTTTGTCCCAAAAACTTGTAAGTAGTTCCACCCATGCTAGGTAGTTCAAAGGCAGGAGCTTTGGCTCCCAACGCAATCGTTGGGTTTACTTTTTGCTCTATCTGACCAGAAACCTCTTGTGCTGCTGGTTTTTTTAACTTCTCTTTGTCCTGATTCATTCCCTTTTGCTCAGTTTTTATAGACTGTTCAATCGTTGGTTGAGGAGCATGCTGCAATTTACTCTTACCCTCGCTTTGGTAAATCGCTCCTCCACCCATAACAAGTAAACTGAGAATGATAAACACCTGCCGCATTCTTTTCCAGCTCCTTTATAAACTAGGCTGTCCAAAAATTTTAATTAAGTAGATGGAGATATCTGTAAGCTTATCAAAATACAACAAAATCCCGAACAGAACCATGATTCCTCCGCCAATTTTCATCAATTTATCCGAGTATTTCATGATCCATCCTATCTTACTAATGAAGAACGTCATCACGAAGAATGGCAGGGCAAACCCTAACGTATAAGCAAGTGTATAAGTAAGGGCACTCTCTGGATTCACCATCCCAAGCGTAATGATCCCTGACATAATTGGCCCTACACAGGGAGTCCAGCCAGCAGCATAGGTAATTCCCACCAAGATAGAACCAGTATACCCAAGCGGTCTATTATTTATGTCCTTCTTCCATGTTTTCATCATAAAATCAAGCTTTAATACCCCTGTAATAACTAATCCCATAAAAATTAATAAAATAGCACCCAGTTGCCTAATCAAGTCCTTTTTGGATGCAAACAAGCTTCCAATCCATGATGTTGACAATCCTAGCGCGATAAATACAAGAGAGAATCCTAGAATAAAAAACAATGTGTGTAACAATGCCTGACGCTGAAACACGGTTTTTCCTTGCTTCATCTCTGAAACCGAAACCCCAGTAATATAAGATAAAAAGGATGGGTATAACGGCAAACAACAAGGTGAAATAAACGAGAGGAATCCTGCTGCTAATGCCAGCCATACTGTAATTTGCGTATCCATACTTTGCCCCCATTTCCTAAACGTCTCTTTCTGTTATGTATTCTAGTTCACAAAGATTCATTCATGCTCCATTCTGCGTATTAGGTGAACGAAGTGTGACAAAGCTCACAGCAGTATATTGTGAGTCGTTCCTACTCTATTCTATTAAATAGCTGGCAAAATACCAAGGACGGCTAAGGCTTTATCAATTTACGCTTCCACCATCAGAACTGATTGTTGATATGAAGCCAGATATAATTTCTCTCCATACAAGATACAAGCAACCTTATAATCAGCTCTTGGCATTTCATAACAAAGACCGCCTGATAAAGCAAAGCCCCGGCGGTCTTGTTTTTGTTACCTATTTTCCAGTAGTGATAGTCCGTTCGCAATTAAAATAGCTAAATCATGATCAGTGTCACCAATTGCTTTTATTTCGGAGTGCAGTCGCTGGCAGTCCGCTTCTGGAAAATGATGACGCAACATCATTTCCAGAATTTCTAATCTCAGTAGCCAATCGTTCGGATAAGAGGCATCTAGTTCTTGCCTAATCGCTTGCAAACTCTCTGGCAGTTCCTCTTCAGCTCCTTCTTCTGTCCGCAAATTACGAACAATTTGATACAATTGTTGCTGTCTTTTTTGCTCCTTTGTGTAAATGGGACGACGGGTTTGTGTCTCTGAGGGTTGATGAGTACCTGATTGAAATTTTTCACGATCAGCTGCTCCAGCATAGACAGAGATGATCTCAGCTCCCACTGCCATATCATAGATACCCCATTCAGCCTGGAACAATACACGTTCTTGATAACGTACGGTACATTCATCGAACCCAATTAATACCACTTTATCCTGCTTTTGATCAATATAGGAAACACGCCCTACAACTTCAACTCCAGAAGCAAAACAGACCACCGTTTTTTTACCTACAACTAAACCATAGGCCTCAAGCTCTGCATCAGTCCAATTCTCTAATGGCTTTTCGATCCCTTTTATTTTACCAATCGGAGAAGAAAAGCCATGACTATGATAGGATTTATCATGCCCGACCAACTCGATATCCTGGAGCGCAAGGGCAGTAGGTCCTTCTGTTGCTAAATAAATGGCTTCCCCCTGTTCATCCGAGATAGTATGATGCAGGGTGCCGCTTACCTGTAGACCAGAGCTGTACACGCTGGTGGTAATTTGACCACTATTAACCGCCTTATGCAAACTTTCCGTGCCACCAAGATGCAAAGCCATTCTCTCTTTCATTTCAAGTACGGCTTCAATTAACTGATCAAAATCACAACAAACAAACAATTGAGGCTGAGGTTTGGTGATATCAAAATCAGTTTCAATACACGCATCGAGTGAAAATGGGATTTTTTTAACTCCATCTGTTAAGCAACTCATGCTTTCCCCAACAGAGGACAATAACCCAGCTCCATAGATTTGCGGATTATTAACATCTCCAATTAAACCGTATTCGACTGTCCACCAGTAGAGACGGGATAATTGAGTAGCTTCCGAAACCTCCGTGACCGCCTCTGTTTTCTTAACTAGTTCTTCTTCTGCTGCAAGCACTTGTTCCTCAGTTGCATTGATATCCTCTTTTACGATCGATAAATAGCGGATGGCTTCATATAATTCATAATCTGCTCTTGATGAGATGGCTTTGGAACCAATTGCTCCAAAGATTTTGAGATATTCACGATATTTTTCATCTTTAATGATCGGTGCATGCCCGGCTGCTTCATGAATGATATCAGGTGCAGGTGTATAAGCCACATGATCGTAAGTACGAATGTCGCAAGCGATTGGGAGGATATTATGAGCCTGGAAGTCAAAGAAGGCTACCGCTGGTATAAAACCGTCAATACTTACTGCTCCCCACCCAATTTCCGATAGGCACCGGTTCATTTCCCGAATATTCGGTATTTTTTCAATACTGATACCAGATGCTTGTAAGCCTTCCAAGTACGCGGTATGGGCTCTTTTGCCTAGAAAATTATAATTTTGACGCATAACGTATCGCCAAACTGCTTGATCTATCGGTGTATACTTGTCATAGTCCTGGTCGACAACAAATTGCTTTAAATGAATAGGTATGTTGACCAATGAAAAATCAGATTCAATTTGACTCATAACTCTGTACCTCCCCTTAGAAAATAACGGTATTTCCGGCAATAGAAAGCGCTATCATTAAGGTTTACTATATCATCTTTTTGTAAGAAATGGTGTAAAAAAGTTTGCCTATCAAAAGCCCAATTCCTATGTAACTGTAACGCGTCGACGTATATATAATGAAAGATGTTACTATCCATTTTTAGGAACATTTTTTCATTTCTAAACGGTATAGTTTTATGTTACAGATCAATTAGTTTAGGAGGACGTTAAAATAATGAGGCCAGAAATATTTCCTTTTCCAAAAACATGTTACGTCTATCCAACGAAATGACCGTAAAAGTTGAAAACAAACAGACCCCAATCCAAAAGTAAGATTGGGGTCTGTTTTGTTGTGACCACTAAGCTTCCTATATGAATTCTCCCAACATGTTAATCCTTAGAGGAACGCCGACTCTGTTGTTGCTCTAACATAACATCCATCAATAAATGATCTTGTAATTGATCCATCGGGTCGATTGTTAACAAGGCGGAGACAGCTGCAAGCGCTGCACGCACCGTCTGATAAGAAAAAAAGGCATCCCGTTCCTCTTCACTGTAACTGGAAATATCCGCACTTCTAACCGGGTAGGGAAAATCAGCCTCCACTCCCGCCCTATCCATTACTACCAGCGCCTGTTTAATAGCTAAGATCGCTGCACTCACACTTAAAGAGTATTCCTTACGCAGATCATCCCAAACCTCAAAAGCAGTTCGCTCTGTATGCTCACCATTTAAACGTGTTATCATGCCACGTTTCCTTCCCTCCTGCAACAGCCAGTCCACCAAAATGTCTGGATGGGGTGGGAACGAGTAGTATTGCAATCGCATCTCTAGCTCTGTAGGAAAATTACGAGCAAATCTGGCATCCTCCAGCTTCATCTCATATCGCCTGGACGGATGATTTGGTACCATAACATATACAATCCCATCACGAATAGCCGTAATTTGTAGCTTCGTCCGGGCTGGTACTCGAGCTTGTGGTGCTTTTTCTCGACGATAATTACCCGGAATTAATTGCTCACCAAATAAATGATATTCTATAGGGGCATCAATCCATGGTATTGGTTCTCTTGTTTGAATTTGATACGTACCGCTAAAAGTTATCCATTCGCTTGGTCGATGCTGATATCGAACCAATATCTGATGTTGCTCACACTCCGGCGCCACTTCTTCTTTATCTGTATGAACAGGATGGAGGCGATCATGTTGCAACATGAATCCATCTTCTATGTTTAGACGCTCCAGTAATTCGCGTCTGGATACTCGCTCATAGCCGATGTGATAGATGTTTTTTTTCAAAATGATGTACCCCCCATAATTACTCATATTCCTTGGAAAATCCATATTGAACAGACTAGAAAAAGCGCCATGAACAGGCGCTTTCTCCTTCATTTCTTCTTAATTATACATCATTTTTCTACAGGAAGAATCTCCTGGGCTGAGAAAGTCTTTGGAATCAGCTTCTTAGCTGCCATCCAATTAATGACCTGTTGCCATTGGGCTGTATCCTGGCTCCCAAAAGGTTGGCCCTTAGCATCCATCATGGGGAGTAGGATCTCAAGGCTTTTTTGTTCAATCTCTTTATCTAAAGGAAATTCTTTGGCTTCGTGTTGTAATAGTCCTTCCAGTGCTTCTTTTGGGTGAGAAACAACGTAAGCTTGCCCTTTTTGTATCGCTTTCTGGAAGCGATCTAGTGCCTCTCGCTTTTGTACTACCGTCTGGTCACTTGTGACCAGCACCAATTCATAATATCGAGGTATACCATAATCAGTCAATCGAAACAGACGAACAGGCACATTGTTTTTTTCTAAGATCAACTGCTCATGATTTATATACCCACCAATGGTAGCGTCTGTTTGCTTAGTGGAGAGAGCTGGGATTAATTGAAAACCAATATCAGTAAAACGAATGTTTGATGAATCTCCTCCGTCAGTTTCCACCATATGCCCTACAACCTCAATATCGAGTGGAAGAGCAGGATATCCCACATTTTTATCAGCCAAATCCTTAGGTCCTTGAACGGTACTATCCGCCCTTACCATTAATACATTCAACGGTTCACGAACGATAGCCGCTAGCGATTTAATTGGTAATCCTTCCGCCTTAGCCTGAATTGCCTGCGTTTGGTAGCTAATTGCCATATCTACCTTATCAGTAGCTGCCAGCTTCAATGGATCATTGGCATCCGAAGGCATTTTTAGCTCCACCTGTAAATTAGCATCGCGAAAATAACCTTGTGATTCTGCTGCATATAAAAAACTGTGAACAGCGTTAGGATACCAATCTAGGGCAACTGTGAGCTTCACTGGTGGTTTGACATCTGAAGTAGAGGTAGCTACATTTTCTTTCGCAGGTGTAACATTAGAAGCACAACCTGTAGCTAACACGCTAATGCCAGCCAACAAGATTAGTAGCCATTTTTTTACATATACCCTTCTATATTCAATTGATTTGTTCATTTGATTTTCTCCCTTATATCTAGATGTTTCATCCGCAACAGATTATTGTCGGGTCTCTTTTCGATTACGATTATAGGTTAGAAAGCGTTGTTCCAACAGATTCATAACCAAAAATAAACCAATGCCCAGCAAACATAATAAAAGGACAGAAGCAAATAGAGCAGGTGCCTGAAAATTACCGGAAGCTCGCCTGCCAAAATAGCCGAGACCTGCACTTGCCCCTAGCCATTCACCCACTGTCGCCCCCGATACACTAAAGGTGGCTGCTACCTTAACTCCGCTAAAGAAGGAAGGCAACGCACTAGGCACCTCTAATTTGCAAAAAATTTGCCAACGGTTTGCTCCAATCATGCGAAAATAGTTACGCTGTTCGGTATCCGTAACAAGCAATCCGTCATACGTGCTTACTACGATTGGAAAAAAGGTGAACAGTACGACAATTGCTACTTTTCCCGGTAGCTCATAGCCAAACCACATCATGAAAACGGGCGAGAGAGCCAAAATAGGAATGGTTTGCGAGATAATAACATGAGGGTACACTACCTTTTTCACTCCCTCATGTAGATGCATACATATGGCAATTCCCGTTCCTACGAATATCGAGATTACGAGGCCTACCAACGCTTCCTGTAACGTAATCCACAGATGTGTAGTCAACAGCTGACTGCGTATCTCCCAGAAAGCAACAGCAATAACAGAAGGTGGTGGTAAGATGAATCTAGGTAGCTCAAGTAAGCGACACCCGCCTTCCCATAACAAGAGGAAAGTGCATAAGGAAGCGAAAAACCATCCCACATTCCAGTTCTTTTGCCAGACCTTTTTTTTGATCTTTTGACCACCTTGCCTTTGTATTACGGCCATATCTGTTCCAAATAAGCCATATCCCAAAACAAATACTCCATTTTGCATGTGGCGATAAAATGTTGTTTCATTCGAGCAAGCTCCTGTTTGTTACTGTCACGGGCAATCTCATCAAGTACACCTTTGAGCCAGTCTGTCGAGACAGCAAATTCATCCGAGCTATACATCCGCACCCACTCTCCATACTTCGGATGATCGATTACTCCCGATTTTTGCGCTAATCTTTTACCGATTTCTTGGTAGCTCCACATGCACGGAAGCAAGGCACTTACCGCTTCTCCCAAGCTTCCTTGATGAGCTATCTGTAGCATATAGCTTGTATAGGCAAGCATGACGAATGACGGTTCGGCCGTTTCTAATTCATTGTGGGAAATGCCTAGTCGTTGAGCATATCCGCGATGCAAGGACATCTCCTCTTGTAATGTTGATGTCATGATTTGAGCAAATCGACCGCTCCAGTCGATCCGATTGGCCTTAACGCTCGCGATCGCGAACAGTTTTGCATATTCCTGTAAAAAGAGATAATCCTGCTTCATGTAGTGGATAAACGCAGAGACCGGTAGATTTCCATTAGCAATGCCAGTAATGAAAGGGTGAAGATGTGTCTTTTCCCAAATCGGCTTGGCTTCTGTGTACAAAAGCTCTGTAAAAGAAGCTACTTCTATTTCTCGCGTATTCATCTGCTTACGCCCCCTTATTCAAATTCATGTATAACGGTGATTTTTATGAAAATGATAAATGAAATCCTGCACTGCTTTTTTCGTATTAGGTGCCTGCGTAATCGCTGAAATGACCGCGATAGCATCTGCTCCACTTTTTCGCAAGTAGCTAGCATGTTCTGGCCTAATTCCGCCTATAGCTACAATGGGATACCCACCCACAAATTTGCGAATAGACGTAAGTCCATTCGGACCAATTGGCTCCCCAGCGTCCGCTTTACTTTTAGATGCATACATAGGCCCTACCCCTAAATAGTCAGCTCCATGCGTAAGAGCGATCCGAGCCTCCTCTAAATTACCGGCTGATATTCCAATGATCATCTCAGGAGAAACCAATTGTTTAACTTGAGCAAACGGCATATCCTCATGTCCTACGTGAACCCCGTCAGCCTGAACCTTGCAGGCCAAGCTCACATCGTCGTTAATCAGAAAAATGGCATTGTATGTATGACATAGCTCTTTCATACGGATCGCAATTTTCTCTCTTTGAGTAGCATCGGTGATGGAACCAGCTCCCTTTTCTCGCCACTGAACACATCCGACTCCTGCTTGAAGAGCATCTGTCAAAATACGAAACATGTTTTCAACGGAGTTCCCGCAGTCTTGACTACCTATTACCAAATAGATACTCCACCTTTGATATAAGGTAGCTAGGCGAGCTAGCTTCATGTCAACATGCCTTCTTTCGGACTGCTGGCAGAAGCATAGCGTTTACGGGGAATGCGACCTGCTAAAAAACCTTTGCGGCCAGCCTGAATTCCTAGCTTCATCGCTTCAGCCATTCGTACAGGGTCGTTTGCTAACGCTACTGCTGTATTTAATAATACGCCGTCAGCTCCTAGCTCCATCGCTTGGGTCGCATCTGATGGTGAACCAATTCCAGCATCTACAATGATAGGAACTGTTGCCTCTTCCATCATGATGCTAAGATGCAAGGGATTAAGAATACCTTGGCCAGAGCCAATCGGTGATGCACCTGGCATTACGGCATGAACTCCTACTTCTTGTAATTTCCGTGCGAGAATAGGATCATCATTAGTGTAGGTTAAGACAGTGAAACCTTCTTCCACCAATAAAGCAGATGCTCGCAGGGTTTCTATTGGGTCTGGCAATAATGTTTTTTGGTCGGCAATTACTTCTACTTTAATCATGTCGCATAAGCCACTTGCTTTTGCTAAACGCGCAATGCGTACTGCCTCCTCTGCGGTTGTTGCTCCTGCCGTATTGGGAAGCAGTGTATACGCTGAGAGGTCAAGGGATTCTAAAAAAGTGGGCTCATTTACTTTCTCCAAATTTAATCGACGAACTGCAAATGTAATAATTTGTGCTTCAGAGATCGTCACTGCTGCTCTCTGAATTTCCAAATCACGAAATTTCCCCGTACCAATTAAAAAACGTGAGGTAAATTCATACTGTCCAATTCGTAAAGTTGTATCTGTCATCGTTTTATCCTCCTCCAACAAAATGAACGATTTCTATTCGATCGTCATCCATAATGGTTGTTTGGGCATAGCTGGAACGATCAAGGATGATCTGATTGTGTTCAACTACCAGAATTCTTTGCTCCAATCCATACTGGATAAGCAATTGTTCCATAGTCGTATTTTTCTCTACACTAGTTGTTTTCCCATTAACTTGAATCTGTACAGTGTTAGTTTGCAAGGGTATCCACCTCGTTTTAATTCGTGAATGTTTTTCCTCTTCATCCTTTTTCAATCGTTTGGTCCACTGAATTGAAAAAAGGAATGGATAGGAACAACTACCGGATAAAATATCCTGCTGATTCATCAAGCTGTTCACGATACTCTTTTATCCTGTTTTGTGGTTGTGTTGACCGCATGATACCCGACATAACAGCGATGCCATCCGCTCCAGCTTCTATTACTTCCTTTACACGCTGAGGAGTTATTCCGCCTATCCCGATCAGTGATATGTTAGAAGCTAGCAGTTTTCTCATTCGCGTTACAAACGGAAGACCACGCGCTTCTACACCGGGCTTGCATTCTGTTACATAGACATGACCTGCTAAAACAAAGATTGGAATACGTCTTGGGAAAAAGACATTCCCTGACGATGAACTGTGCTGGTCAGGAGTTGGCTGTAAATCCGCCTGTACAGACAAACATTCTTGTTCGTTATGAATCGAACACCCCAGCAATTGATCCGAGGACAGTATGCGACTTGCCAAGCTGGCCCTCATGCTATGCTGTCCTAGCTGTACACCGCCACAATGATAAGCAATTGCTAAATCTACACGATCATTCACAATGATTCGTTCCCTTGGAAATACATCCGACAGGAGTTTGATCCATTCTTCTATTTCACGTGCTGTGCGCTGTTTTTCCCTGATGTGAAGATAATCAACTCCTGCCTGCTCTGCCTTCTGAATAATAGGCAACGTTTCTCCGAGCGTTTGGCACCCTGTGGTAATGAGATGAAGTGATCGTGCTCGCAAAAATTCAACTCCCTTCGCAAAAATATTTTCACATGCATGTCTCTTGTGCTGTTACACTAACCTCCAAACCGATCCTAACTGGGAACATGCATGAAAAGACGTAAAAAAAGCCTCTGCTTCTTTTTCGGATGGTACCGAATAGATAGCGGAGGCTAAGCTGAACTGGCTGATAGAAAGTTGATTACGTTTTCCAACTTACTGCTTTTGCTGATGTATACTATAAATCAGCTACGGGTTGTGTTTTTACAAAAAGAAAAACCACCCGTAGCGGATGGTTTCGTATGCATCTGAAAGAACATAGGTATCTTCACTCTGTTCTCGCGCCCTCTTCCTCCGCTGGTATTAACCAGATCAGGTTCAACGGTCAGTAACACATCTCGTTACAATCTCAGCCGACAGCTCGGCCCCCGCTCGGTACAAAGTTATTAAGTTTTGAATTCGCTCTTACAGTACCACGTCACTACTTATTTGTAAACAGATAGATTTTCTTCACAAAAAATTCTGCGTCCTTTATCCACACCAAGTGATTCACCGCCACATTAATGTGTGATCATTCCCTTATTCATTGCCTGCATACACTCTTCTAACCATCCCAGAGCCTTGGCTTGCTCTGGTACTTCTCTTACTTCTCGGTATGCTTGTTCTACCAGCTTTTTCACTAAAAATAAACTGGAGAAGTCTAACGCCATCACCACTTGTTTAGGCGGTTGCGTCTGTTCTTTTAAAGCTTCAACGCCATCTAATAAAACCGCCGCCGTCTTTTCAGCCACCTCATTTAGTTGTTCATGCTGTCTTAATTCATCGTAAAAACTATCATACAAACGGCACAAAATTAAAAATGCTTGTGTGCTAAGAACCACTTCGTTTGCATGTAGGTGCATCATTGAGTCTTCCACAAGTATGCCTCCGTCTCTTCCCATCTATCTGCCGTAGATTTATTTTTATTATACCATGAATGTTTCCTCTAGGTGGCATTTTGCCCAGTTCTAGCCTGCTATTGCTGTACATCCATTCCAAATTATAATAATCTCATTATTACAAAAATAAATGATAGAATTGATGATTTATAAAAGTCCCCTCCTATTTTGCTAAAAAGGGGACTTTCTCGTGTTCTACAAGCCTTCTATTCTTTATGGGTGTTTCCATTATCGCGAATATTACTGTTTTGATCGTTTGTATCTAGCGTTTTACCTCTGTTTTTTGCCTTATTTTGCGACTTGTTGTTCTTACTGGACATCGTTTTTACTCACCTCCCGATTAATCGGCTTAGTTTCCCCGATGTGAGTGAAAGTTACACATGAAGGTGCACTCTCCTTCGCTAAAAAGCTCCTTCTGCAAATGTACAGCACTCTATAAAAGATTTGCTTCTCTGATAAATACTTTTTATTCTACTTGTAATAAAAACATTTCGAAATTTCGCTTAAGATAGGTGGGAATTACGTGCTCGTTATTAACCCCATTCAATTAGAAGGATCTCTCGTGGTAATCGAACCACTACAACCAGAACACGAAGCAGAACTTCAACACGTCGGAAGGGCAACGAGAACTCACAACGTGCTATTCGTCGAATCGGTGCCACCTATAAGAGAACGCTACGCAAGCATATGCGTCTGGTATGGCTATGTCCGTGATACTGTTATGTTTTCCATTATTGATTCAGAATGGCCTCAAGTAAAAGAGAAGCTAGCCATTAAGTGCAATGCCCATAGGAAAAGTACATTCTTCTTCGAAAAACCTCCCTATTTCGCTCATTTTGTGCAATCTTAGGCTAGATCAATGCATCCAGTTCGTGTACAGTTAGGAATAGATATCAACAAGCGATGATAGATTATGAGGTGACCTCTTTTCATGCATACAAATTTACGAACTTTTATCCAACAACTGCGCGATGAAGGACAACTAGTCCAAATTGACACTCCTGTCGATCCTTATTTGGAACTGGCAGAAATTCATCGTCGTGTGATTGATGAGCAAGGACCAGCCCTTTTGTTTACGAATGTTAAAGGTAAAAGCTTTCCTATTGTAACCAATCTCTTCGGAACCCGTGAGCGGGTCGATATGGCATTCGGTCCAAAACCGGAAAAGATTATTCAACAATTAGTAAATAATATGGACAAACTAATGCCCCCTAAGCTCTCTGCTCTTTGGGGATTGCGTGATCCCTTGCTAAGTGTCATGAAGACAGGTACAAAAAACGTATCTCTGAAAAATGCACCTGTCGCTCAGGTACATACAACAGATGTAAATTTAAACGAATTACCTGCTATTACTAGCTGGCATGAAGATGGGGGACCATTTGTTACATTGCCACTTGTCTACACAGAGCATCCTGTCAATAAAGAGCACAACCTGGGAATGTATCGTATTCAGCTATATGATGAAAACACAACCGGTATTCATTGGCAGATTCATAAAGGTGGTGGCTTCCACTATTACGAGGCGGAAAAACGTAATCGGGCTTTGCCGGTAACCCTGACAGTAGGAGGACCACCTGCTCTAATTGTTTCTGCTATCGCTCCATTACCAGAAATGGTACCGGAACTTATTTTCTCCTCCCTCTTAATGGGAGAAAAACTAGGAATGACCGAAGTAGATAATCATCCACATAAAATTATTTCGGAAGCAGAATTCGTGTTTGGTGGTATTGTCCCTCCACATGTTCGCCGACCCGAGGGACCGTTTGGCGACCATTTTGGCTATTATTCCCTAGCTCACGACTTCCCTGTCTTCCATGTGCAACAAATGTGGCGCAGAGAAGATGCGATCTATCCAGCTACTGTGGTTGGGAAACCGCGCCAGGAGGATTTCTTCATTGGTGAATACCTTCAAAGCCTGCTGTCACCACTTTTCCCTGTCGTTATGCCTGGAGTTAAAGCACTTTGGACATATGGGGAAACTGGCTTTCATGCATTAGCAGGTGCAATCGTGCGCGAAAGCTACTATAAAGAAGCAATGGCCCATGCTTTTAGAATTTTAGGTGAAGGTCAGCTCACATTAACTAAGTTTTTGATGGTAACAGATGTACACTGTGACCTGTCTCAGTTCAGTAAGTTCTTAGAGATCGTGTTAGCTCGTTTCCAACCCGAACGTGATCTATTGATTGTCAACGATACCTCCAACGATACACTTGATTATACGGGACGAAAATTTAACCATGGTAGCAAAGGGGTTATGCTCGGTATTGGTGATCCTGTTCGTGACCTTTTACACACATACAATGGACCAGATATCCCGCGTTTTCCGCATGTGGAAGTCTTTTGCCCCGGTTGTCTCGTGATTTCAGGACCAAAATTTGAAGATGATCCGCAAATAGGTGAAGGGTTAATAGCCTATGCGAATGAACATTTAGCTGACTGGCCGATGATTTGTATCGTTGATGACGCTGCTATTTCCCGCAAGGAAAGTAGCTTCCTCTGGACCGTCTTTACTCGATTCGATCCAGCAAACGATCTATATGCCAAATCAACTATTGTACGCAATAAAATCCGTTATGAGGGCCCATTAATCGTAGATGCTCGTATGAAACCGTTCTACCCAGCGGAAGTAGAGACACGTCCAGACATTGATAAATTGGTCAGTAGTCGATGGAAGGAATACTTTCCGCATTTATAAGCGATGATCTTTATGTGCGACTTATTCATCTGCGTACATGAATTAGACAACCTCCTGCCCCAGTTGACGGGTAAGGAGGTTTTTCTGTTGCCAGATTTACTTTGCAAGGAAACCCATATAATATAAAAGAAGAGAGTCGGAGCAATGGAGGGATAAGCATGCGACAAAAACAAATTCAAGCGGAACTGGATGTGCAACCGACCATCGATCCGCAACAAGAGATACGATCACGAGTAGAATTTTTAAAAGAATATCTACTTGCGACACACACCAAAGGCTATGTACTTGGTATTAGTGGCGGACAAGATTCTTCGCTAGCAGGTCGTCTCGCCCAATTAGCTGTGGAAGAGATTCGACAAGAGACTGGCAAGGATTATAGCTTTATCGCTGTTCGTTTGCCATATGGAGTTCAACAAGATGAAGATGACGCCCAGCGTGCTCTAGCTTTTATTAAGCCTGATCGCACGGTAACGGTTAATATAAAACCAGCTGTAGATGCTTCCGTGCAAGCCTTTGAGGAAGCCACTGGGGAGCAATTATCTCATTTTCTTAAAGGAAACATTAAAGCACGCGAACGTATGAAAGTTCAATATGATCTAGGTGCCCACTATCAACTATTAGTTATTGGAACAGATCATGCGGCTGAAGCTGTTACTGGCTTTTTCACTAAATTTGGAGATGGCGGTTGTGATGTAACACCGCTCACAGGCCTAAGCAAACGACAGGGTAAACAGTTACTACAGGCTCTTGGTGCAGAGGAATCCCTCTATGTCAAGATACCTACAGCAGATCTTGAAGATGATAAGCCGCTTTTACCTGATGAAACAGCTCTTGGTATGTCCTATGACCAATTAGATGATTACTTGGAGGGGAAATCCGTTCCAGGTGATATTGCTGAAAAAATTGATCAACGTTTCCTACGCACGGCTCACAAGCGACATCTTCCAGTTACTCCATTTGATACATGGTGGAAGGAACAAAAATAAAGGCCGTTACATAGCTAGGAAGGTAAGATCATACTTATCTTAACACGTTTTACATGAAATCTCCCTATCAAGCAGGTTAGCAAGTTGGTGTCGCTAACCTGCTTTTTATTTACATGGCAAAAAACAAGGTGAAATACAACACCTTGTTTTTTATACAAGCCTTCTCATAAGACCGTGGTTTATATCTATTCTACTTCCTCACACGTTCACTATTCCTGTTCATGATCAAAAAACAGCGTCAATAGCTCCTCGACAGTAATGGCCCCAAAATAGGTCGGTAAATGAAGCGACTCCAACACCTCACGGATAGCTTTCTTCTCCATCGGAATATCAGCGAGCTTTTGCTCAATATCAGCTACTTCACCTACTCCGAAGAAATCACCATAAATCTTAGCATGTTTGATTTTTCCCTTTTCCACATCGAGGCGAAGCTCAATCGTTCCTACCGGAAAGCGTTTGGTTTGTTGAAAATTACTCTTAGGTGATTTTCCATAATTCCACTCCCAATTTTGGTAGCGTTCCTTAGATAACTCATGGATGTTTTTCCAATCCTCTTTTGTCAACACATATTCACTCACTTCACCTTGAGCAAATATGGATTGTAAAATTTGTTGTTTAAACTCTTCAATCGTCATTGGTTTCTGTAAAAATTCTGTGATATTGGCAACTCTACTACGTATTGACTTAATGCCCTTTGATTCAATTTTTGCCGCATTCACCTTCAGTGCAGCTACAACATTCTCCATTTCAGAGTGAAACAGGAGAGTTCCGTGGCTAAACATACGTCCTTTTGTGGAGTATTGTGCATTACCAGAAATTTTGCGTTCACCTACTTGAATATCGTTACGCCCACTTAATTCAGCCTCCACACCCATTTCCTTTAGAGCTATTACGACTGGTTCCGTAAATTTTTTAAAGTTATGAAATGACTTTCCGTCGTCATTGGTAATAAAACTAAAGTTTAAGTTGCCTAGATCATGATAAACCGCACCACCGCCTGATAAACGACGCACAATGTGAATATGATGCTCGTCCACATAGTCTGCGTTAATTTCCTCAATTGTGTTTTGGTTTTTACCAATAATAATAGATGGTTCATTTATGTAAAATAACAGATAATCGTCATCTGCCGGCAGGTGTTTTAAGGCATATTCCTCAATAGCTAGATTAATTCGTGGGTCAGTGATGCCTTGATTGTCAATGAATTTCATGTAGATGCCCTCCAGTGCCAGTTATCAGTAAGAATGATTTTCACTCTATTATCTCATCTCTTACTCTGTTGCTCAAGCTCTGGAGATTGCAATATCATGTCTTCGAAAAGGAGAGCCGCCCTGCTTTTGGGCCTACCTTTTTTGGTAATAAGCGAAAAAAGACGTTTGTGTCGCTTTGAACTGATAGCTAGCGCTTTGCATTCTTTCAAAAAAACTTCGCGTTTCGCAATCAATCCTGAAACAATTGAAATGCCTAATCCGGCCATTACTGCTTCCTTAACTGCTTGGCTACTACTAAATTCATAATAACGCTTTACATGTATACCTAGCTCTTGAATAATGCTATCGCTTTGCTCACGTGTACCTGATCCAGACTCGCGAAAAATCCACACTTGATTCTCTAAATCTGCTAGGTTCGCAACTTTTTTTCGTGCCAAAGAGTGATCATTTGGAACAAGCAACACCAATTGGTCTTCCATAAAAACTTGCACATCAACGTCTAAGCTATTGCTAGATCCTTCAATTAATCCTACATCAATTTTCTCATCTATTAATGCCTCAATTATTTCTCGAGTATTATTAATTTTTACCTGCGTCTGTACCTTTGGATACTCCTTTGTATACATAACCAATTGCTGAGGCAAAAAATACTCTCCAACCGTATAACTTGCACCTAATGAAAGGGGACCGCTTACTTCCTGCTTGAGGGCTTGTAGTTCCAGGCGTGTTTCATCTACTGCATATAGAATCTGCTTTGCTTTCTGATAAAATAGTTCTCCTGCTCTAGTTACCCTCACATGTTTTGGCGAACGAATAATAAAGCTGGTATCGTATTCTTCTTCTAAGTGACGAATATGTAGACTGACCGCTGGTTGCGACAGATTAAGCTCCTCGGCAGCACGGGAGAAGTTTTGCTTTTCTACTACTTTTACAAAAATCCGTAGAGAATCGAAATTCATGGCTCAGAAGTCCTCCTCTGGCTTGTTTATTCTCTTCCTTATTCAATATCAGCACCAATTCTCCTCCTAAGCCCTTACAGGAAGGGATATAGGGTCATTTTCTTATGCCATCAGGAAGAGGTGATAGCTAACTAGATTAGGACTTTTGAAACAGATAAGAATGACTATTCAATATGTAATTCTATCCCCTGAGGATTAATTACTACATTCTCTCCGTCCTTCTTTACCGTAGCTTTCCCATTTTGAAAGCTAGATGCCCAATCGTAGTTTAATGGAATGACTACCTGACCTGAAGTATTCACATAGCCAAATTTACCATTCTGCTTAACTACAGCAAAGCCTTCCGAAAAAGCCAATGCATAATCATACTGATAGTCAATCACGATGTTAGTAGCTCCAACTGAATCTAACTCGACAAATCCCCATTTCCCTGCTCTCTCTCTTGGGATAAGAGTAGGTTGTTTCGGTTTTGAAGTGCTACTTTTAGGCTGAACCCCTACCTTGTCTTTCTCTTGTGTATGTAACGATATTTTAGTAGGTGTTTCTTTCTCTGCTCTCGTTTTTCGCTGTGCTTCTTCCTTTACTTGCAAATCTTTCTTGTTCTTTTCTGTTTTTACGATAGTTGCTATTTTTTGAGTTTGTTGCTCATTCGTCTGTTCTTTCTTCCCTTGTTCTGCATTTGCTTTTGTATCACCCTCAGCTTTCGCTTGCTGCTCTTGCTGAAAGGCTACCTCTTGTAGTTTTTTAGTAACCTTCCCCTGTTCCAAGGTCTCTTTTTCCAAACGCTCCCGAGCTTCCTTGTCTTGTTTTTCTTTTTCTACATGTTGTTCCATCTGCATTGCAATGACTGCTTGCGTCTTATTCCTTTCATGGACCCACATAAGCCCACTTACTGCTACGAGGGAAAGGGCGACAGCCATTCCTATTACAAGCTGTTTTTTACCAATGTTGCTCTGAAATTCCGTTCTATTTGCAGCTGTAGATTGGGATGCTTTCTCCTCTCTAAGAGGCTGTGTTGATTTTATTCTTGTTTCAAGCTCAGCAATTATCATCCATAAATCTTGAGCTAGAGCATGCTGTGGTTCTAGTTGCTTCTGCACAGTTCGATAGATTTCGATCGCACGTTCCCATTCTCCTTGTTCTTCCCATTGCTTAGCTAGTTCCATTTTTTTGTATATAACAGGTAAATTCGCAAAATCACCTTGTGCGTTCTCTCCTGCTTTCAAGACTTCCGGAGCAAGCATTCGTTCAGTTTCAAGGTCAGTTAGAGGAATCACCACTTGCGGTATGGTCGTCTGTATCAGTGATTTATCAGTTATCCTCTGTTTTTGGGACCCTGATTCTCCTGCTTCTTCAACATCCATTAATGCGAGTAACCATTCCCCAAATGTTGGGCATTCGTTTAATTCCTTACTATTCCAAGCGCGATCAAGCAAGGAAGCAATCTCTTCCCCCCAATAATTTCGAATAGAATCTAACAATAACGGATATCTTTTTGCGCTGTGAGGAATTTCTTCCGGATTGAAATAACTTTCTCCCCAAGCTGCCTCCCTGACAGCTTCATCATACCAGCCTACTATCTCCGCTAACAAAATAGCTCCGGCGAAACGATCCGCATATTTACTCCATAACCCTGTCTGAGAGATTTGTGGGAGAGAATAGCCAGGAGATGCTGCAAATAAGACATCAGGCCGCTCCAACCCCGGTCCAAATAATTGCTCTACGTCCACCAGCTCTACATAGGAAAAGTCATCTTCTATATGATCCTTAATTAGACCTGGCAAAATTAAGTTGGGACCAGATAAATCACAATGAGCCAATCCTTGTTGTTCCATCGTCGATAAAACTTTAGCTAGTGAACGTGCTAAAGTTAAGCAGTCTGCTCGACTTAATGCCCGTTTATCTAATATGACATCCATCCAAGTAGGGCCTTCTATCCAGGGCATGACCACAGCATACATCAGATCGCGATGCTTACTTAACATCTCCCCATGTTGCTGAGGTGTTAATATAACTCGATCACATACAGATAGCCCGGGGAAAGTAGCAAAATCCCTGATTTGTTCAGATAGATATACCTGCTTCGGATCTTTATATTGATGACGAAACACCTTTAATGCTTTCCACCTAGACGCTGCTTCTTTTTGGGAAATCAATTGATAGACAATTCCTTGACGCCCTTCCTGACCATAGGGAACATGAGGAGCGACTGGGTGCTCGCCGATTGTATATGTAGTACTGTGTAGTTGAAGCTCTTCCTCTACTCTCGGCTGAAATACCATGAGAGCTCCTCCCTTTCTTGCATCGTAATATAAATAAAGTAGACAATAGACCTTGGAACGCAGAAAACAACAACGGCGCGTTCAAAGGAAAATGAACTATTGATTTCAGTGTTAGGTTTTGTCTCACTGAGAAAAGGACTAGGCTATCTTTCCCACCTAGTCCTTTTTTGCTTCTGTTGCTTTATTAAGAATCCGCCTGACGGAACTTCGTCGCAATAGCATGTAACTCATGTGATATACTTTCAAGCAGTAGTACAAAACCAGTCATTTGCCTGTTCGCTTCCTGAAATTCTTGGAAGAATTTTTGCTTCGCCATCCCGTCCCACTGGCCTTCCATTTGGTGAATTTGTTGGTTTAGACGATCTATCACCTGCTGACTTTGTTCCTTGCTTTGCTGAAATTGATTAGCTACTTCATCCACTTGATCAGGCGAAATTAAAATGCGTGACATGTTCCTTTTCCCCCCAAGTCGTTCACATTCTCTTTTGTCCTATTGTAGCCTAGAGTATTTTTAGAAACAATTCCCATTTTTTCAGTAAGCCGATTTAGAAAGAAACACCTATGTTCACTTGTAGTTAAAAAGGACTTTCGTCTTAGTTTTTAACTATAAATATTATTGTATAAATCTCTAGGCCTACAAACATCCTCCCGTAACCATTTTTGATTGATAGTTACAATGAAATCTTGTAGGGATCGCTCCTCATCAAAGGGCACAGCAGCTTTGACCCGTTGATAACGCCTTTTGGCAAAGTAACCTTGACCCGGTGGCAACATTTTGTTGAAGGTAGCATGTGGGTAATGACTAGCTTCAGTCGATGGGATTTTAAAAAAGGCTAGATCACTTGCATCAATACTGCCAAATAAAAAGCCTGTTTGCATGTTTTTAATCTCGGATAACCAATCGTTACTGCTAAATGGAAAATCAGCTGGTACCCCAGAGATAATTACATACAGATCACGGTTTCTGCCTTGTCGAATTAACTGCGCCAATTGATCCTTTATCTGATAATCTGTTGTCTCTTTAAAAAATAAATCTGCATCATCAATTACCAGCAAAAGAGCTGGCTCCTTATCGTTTGAAAGTTGTAATGCCTCAACTGTTTTTGATGATTCTACCTGTTTAAGCAATTCATCTTTCCACATCTGATTAGAAATCTGTTGTTCTCTCACAGGAGATTGATTTTTTAGATGCTCACCATGATGCTGACGCATTTTTATTTTAGCGCTTAAAGTAGTAAGCAACTCTCCAAGCTCGCTCTCTCTAGTCGCTCTCCCCTGTATGTGTGGCAAATTATTTAGAGACATCAAGTTCATGGAAGAAGCTCGGTAATCAATGAAGTAAATTTCCAGGTCTTGTGGAGAAACCTGATGGCATAGAGATAATACCCATGTCATCAAAAAGGAGGTTTTTCCCCCTTCCATCGGACTACCAACCACAAAAAAAGGGCCTTCTTTTAAATCTACTTCAAAGGGAGTTAAATCATCTACATAAATACCAACAGGTACTCTGAGTGAACGAGAAGGTGAGGATATCGTAATATCTGGTATCGTAGAGATAGAGGATTTATTACTAGTGACAGGTTCTATATCAAATAACTCCTCCAATAAAACCACTTCTGGTAGGGACACAATTTCTTTTGGACGCTCCCCTTTCCAAGCAATGCTCATCTGCTCCATTACGTTACGAAGTCGAACGGAGCGTTGCATATCGTCTTCACCAGCTATAGGAAAAGCAGTCTGAAACTCCAGTGGTGGTAATTGCCCTTTCACTAGCCCTCTTCCTTCTGGTAAATGGACAGGTGGTTTTGTGGGACGACCCACCGCAAAATAATAGTCGCTTGGATCAGATAGCTCAAAGGCAACTCCCAGAGAAAAGTTACTTCGTATTCTCTCCAAAATATCAGTAATCCGATTAGCCGTCACTACGAAGGAAAGACCTACGCTTCCCCCTTCTCTTAACAGCTGCTCCAGTTGATCATTCTCATAGGCATACTGATTTCGGAAGTTTAAATAACCATCTATGCACACGACAATTCTAGGCACGGTAATCCCCGTAGACATTTGATACGCTCGGAGTGTTTTCACGCCGCTATTTGCAAGTAACTCACGGCGTCTACTTACTTCCTGAAGCAAATAATGAAATAACCGTTTGATTTTATCTGATTCATTGTCCAAAATGACGGAGCCAACATGAGGTAAGTACGAAAAATCTCGCAACGTTCGTCCAAAATCCAACAAATATAAGTGAAGGCGTTCCGGAGAATGACGAGTCGTCAAAGAAAATAGGAAGGTCTGCAAAAAAGTAGTCTTCCCTGTTCCTGGCATACCATAAATAGGTAAATGCCCATCCTCTAGTGATACCAGCAATGGCTCTTGCCGCTGATTCGCCAAATCGTCTACCAAGCCTACAATCGCTGAAAGATTTGGTACACCGGCTACCCACTCCCTGCCATTCCAGCCATATGTACAATCAGAAATATCCTCCAAAGAAAGCTGTTGAGGTAATGGAGGAAGCCATGGGCCGGGCAAGCGACTGATCCCTTCTTGCTCTGCTATTCCTGCCAGATATTCCATCAGGACCTGAAGTTGCTTTTTTTGTTTTCTGGTACGATTTATGTTTACATTTTCTTGTATCTCGCATTTCGTACGTTTTCCACTTAATGAAATCTCATAAATCTCCAGCTCATTTTCGTTACGCTTCTGATCTGCATGATAAGGCGCACCACTCCAAGCAAACTGGAGCAAATCAAATTCCTCATTACTGCCCACCTGTAAGTAGCCACGCCCAGGCGTTGTGATCCATGCTGCATCCGGTATCTTTAGCATTTCCCGACTGTCTGCATCATCCTGAACTCTTAGACAAATACGAAAACGGGCATTACTCCATATCTTATCATCGACAACACCACCGGGTTTCTGAGTAGCTAGGATTAAATGGACTCCTAGTGTTCTACCAATGGTTGCAATTGATATTAATTCATTCATAAACTCCGGGTGCTCTTTTTTTAGTTGAGCAAACTCGTCAATAATAATAACCAAGTGAGGCAGAGGATGAGTCATTCGCCATGCTGTTTCATAATACTCATCAATGTGCTGAAGATCTCCCGCTTCATTCAAGATTTTTTGCCTACGGATTAACTCGGCTCGTAACGAAACCATTGCTCTTTCTAAGAGTCGGTCATCCAGATTGGTAATAGAGCCAACTAAATGTGGTAAATCTCTAAACGTGTTAGACATTCCGCCGCCTTTATAGTCAATCAATAAAAAAGCCATCTCATGAGGATGATAGTGAACTGCTAGTGATGCCACGATGGATTGAATAACCTCGCTTTTTCCAGAACCTGTCGTACCAGCTATTAATCCATGCGGACCATGTCCACGTCGCTCTATTTTGTCATGTAGATTTAGTAGAATTTTTTTTCCACCCGTTCGCACTCCAACTGGAACTGGTAATGATTCAGGGAACCGATTCCCTCGCCAGAGAGTAGCTACATCCAAATCTTCTATTTTTTCAATACCCAATAGGTCAAACAACGGTAATAGCTGAGGAATTTCTGCTGCCGTAGAACGCTTTACCTTCAGACTTGCCATCATTCGTGCAGCATGCTCCACTGTATCTAAAGGAAGAGCGTCTACTGTAAATGCAATCTCTCCATCTCCAATGCCAGTAGCATCACCTGTCACAGTTTCCTTACAGGTACCACGATCACCCTGCACTTCAACAATTAACTGACACTGCATAGGCAACGAGTCTTTACTATCCGCCAGTAAAATCGTACATGCACCAATTGCTTCTGCCTCTTTTAAAAGTAATGGCAAAATAGGCTCGTCCTCAATTAGGTGGGGAGCTGACAGGATAAACACCCAGCAAGGTAGCTCTACCGCTTTACGAAAATCAGTATCCCTCTTCATTTTTCGTCGGTTTAACTGACTGTACAAAAAGTCTAGTAGTTGATGAGCGTTGCCTTTTTCCTGGGCAACAAACCGCAATGTCTGTTCATCATTCCAAGTATGCGGTAACCAGCGTAGCCATTTCCATTGCTCCTCTTCCCATTCTGGATAAAAGGTAGCGATTTTCACTTCATCAGGAGAGTGGTGTGTAACCATCTGCAATACCATAACCCTGATAGCATTCAGAACGGCTTCCTGCTCACCTACCACGCCTATGACTTTAGATTGAAAGAGGGGGAGTTGGATAGGAACCGACTCAACCCTTCCAAAGGTTCGAGACAAATTTTGAGCTTCTTCAACTAACGGATCTGTCTCATAGCCTTCCTGTTTTGGCACTATAATCTGATAGGTAGCTGGTAGCGTTCCTTCTCCCATACGCAAACGTAAAAAATCCTCGTCACGTGTGGATCGCTCCCATAAAGAGCTGTTTCTCTCTTCTATTCGCTGTATACACTTCCATACAGACGGGTTCAATTCGTGCATAATGGTTCGCTGTTCCTCTTGTAGCTCTATTAATTCCCGTCTATGTTTCTCCAACTCTTCTTGGTACTGATTGGTTCGTGTTTCTACCTGTCTACGATAATTCCTCTTGTTATAAAGATAGGTAAACACCGGAACCGTATATGAAACAATCATAGCGCTCATAAAAATCATCTGAAATACGAAAAAATTCTTGTTTCCCGTATTCATTCTCGATCCGATATATAAATAAGCAAAAAGCGAAATTCCCGTTATAATGATGGGAATTAAGATAGAAATGATAGAGAAAGCAGGCGGTTGGGGAACAAGAGGTGGTCGATGGATTTCTACTGTTTGTTTGGGTAATGTACGCTTTAACCGTGGTGATCGCTGAAAATAGTCATAGGCCATTCCTGCTCCCCCCTCCCCTGTATTAGTTTATAAGGTCTTCCACACATACCCTTTTGACTCGCTCTTGTTTTTGTCTTTTTTCTCATTTCGAGTGTGTACATGTTCATCTTCAGGTATTTGTTGTTGGTATAAAGAACGCCAGCCTTCAATTGTTTGGTCTTTGTTACCAGTAGAAAAGTTACGCTGTACTCTCAGATATGCTCCAGACCTGACACCTAGCTCGAACAATGTGGCCGCCGATGAAAGAATTTTCCATTCATGTTCTCCCACTTTCACTTCCAGCATATATGTTACGTCAGTCACTCTTTGAGACTCTCCCTCTTTTATCATGCGAGAAATCTTTTCGGCAATCATTTGACAAGGAATATGAGTCGGCAATTCAAAATCCGGCCACTTACTCTTATCAGCATTTGTTACAAATGTCACAATGATTTTATCCATTTTCCCACCATTTTTACTAGATCGTCTGAACGACTAGCTTTTCTAAAATGATCTCCTGTAAAACCTCATCCATTTCCATATGAGAGCTAGGAGAAATACATACCCAGTCCTCTCGTTCCTTAACAAATAGACGGATTAACCAATTTGCAATACTAGAAGTAAGAAACGTCATTCCATTTAAGCTCCATTCATTTTGATGCCATGACATTGTGATTAATTGCCCCTCGCACCATTGGGCTTTTAAGGAGTGAGCAAACGCCTCTGCTGCATCTTTATGGCACTCATAATCCAATATAGTGGCACAAATCTCATTGATAGAAGCTGTTTCTACCATTCCTCTAATTTGTTGAAAAATAGCATTTGGTAACTCAATAGATGGAACCATTACTTTTTCCTCAGGGTTTTTTCTGATTCGATTACACATTGTTTTACTGGCTTGTATGGGATCACCTAAAGCTCGTAACTCATATACATTCTTACCACCCAATGCCGCTATTTTCTCAACTACAACTTCTCGGTCGAAATGAAAGTACCCCTCATATGCTTCTTTATGTTTATCAGTGTAACGAAAGTAACAGCACGTTGTAGCATGTCCACATGGGGCTACAAGTGAATTCACGATCTCATTTATGTACAGGCCTGTCTCATCCTCAAATATATACCCTTTTTGTAATAGCTCTGTCTTTATTAGGTCCCATTCCTCTTGCAAGTCTTCAGTTAGATATCCAGCATAAGGCTCTGCTATACCCAGTACTTGATCAGCACCAGTTAGGCATGCTAAAAAGTATAGCTGTTTATCCGTGATTGAAATAGATTCAATCGGATTTTTCATACTAGCCTCCTTACAATGCTATTGATTTTATCGCGCAAGCCAGGCGAACCACTCTCTTTTGTGTCCCGTCTTATCGTATGGGGTAAACGAGTCTGTCTGATTCCAGCTAACATCCAATAGTGCTATATCATCGCTAAGCGGACTGTCACTAGCTTGAAGAATCATGGACTGTAGCTCGTTGTCTGTCGGGAGCGGATAGCATTTATCTAATGTGGCTAAGCCATCTGTATAGGCTATCATTCGTGTAAAACAATGTGGTCCAGCCAAACTGGATTGAAATAAATGTGGTTTTCCTCCCACAGGCCCATGTAATGTTGACCAACGCTCCTGTGTATTACAAGTTGCTTGTAAGCATTCTGTTATTTCCTGTTCTTGACTAAATAATCGTAACCGCAAATCCCCCTGCCAAGCGAATAGAATTCTTCCTTTTGGAAAGGAATGCGAGGGTAAATCAATGCGTCCGCAAATATACATTGTTTCACTACCAAGTGATCGCTTCGCTTCTAATACATCTCTGAGCAAGCCTTTAATCTCTGATGGTAATGGATGATTGACTACGATTCTACTGGTTACAGTGGTTAACGCTTGTAAATGTAATTCCAACTGTTGGAGAAGAAACTCTTCCTCCTGCTCTTTATCAATGACATCGGAAGCAAGCCAATCCAGAAGTGCATCCCCTAGCATTTTGGCTGCAAGTTCCCCACAGTAAGAAAGTGATACGCCATCACACAATGCAAATAAAAATGATTGCTCGTTTCTAGCAAACGTAAGATAATCCTGTCCCTTCTCCTGGGCATGTTGCGTTTCCGAAGCACGGGCGTACGCGTATCTCCAGACAAATTGTTCCGATTCTCTCGTTACAGACAGCTCTGTATGTTGATGTATTTTTTCATAACGATAGGCTTGTTTCACATCGCTTCACCTGTCTTTAACGAACGGGGGTTGCTGCCGACATTTGAAACCCTAAAGACACCAATTCAGGACTGGTGGCCGGAAGCATAAGCAACGCACCCTTTTTTAATTGATACATGGACTCACTCATCATTTCACGATAGCTCTCCGGTAAAACAGAAGACATCGAGCGTAGTCTATTGGCATGTTCATCTCTCATGATTGTATCTGGCATGATTCCATCCCAACGCTTCATATCGGTCATCTCACTATCGCATACCTCTTCGGATATAAAAATATTTTCAACAAGCACATGTCCATCGGGAACAGCCATTTGCATGATTCGTTTCACCACAGGCTCGGGATCCTCCCCGGTTGCTGCACCATCGGTCATATGGCAGATCAGAGGAGCCGGAGAATCTTGCAGAAATGGTAGCTCTTCTAGCAATAATTTTTCAACCTGTTTAAATGCTTTGGCCATGTCTGTCAATCTACGTGGGCTTATTTCAGGTAACTTCCCCAACCGGGCTACTTCATCTATTCCTCGAATTCCATCCAACAAATCATATACTTCATCGCTGTATGCTAATATTGCTATACGATAACGTGGCGACATACGAGTTCCTTTAGTAGAACGAAAAATCATCTGTCGAATGGTAGCAGATAATGCCTCCATTACCACATCAATCCGGCGTTTATCTCCCATAGGTAGACACATGGAACCACTCACATCAATCAGATAAATGATAAGAGCTGGGGTTCGATGTGTCGCTGGTAAATCATAACTCATAACCGATTCTCCTTATGCTCCTGTTGTAAAAAAACGGGGCAGAAGCAGGTTGTTTACTTTACTACGTGTAGAGTCAAAATAATCGGCTTTCCGACGTAGTAGTAGTACAATGATCTTAGGACCGTGGAATTTTTTCACTTACTTTAACCAATCCAGATACAGAAGGCTCAACCTGATCCTCTTCATTTGTATCCACGCCATATTCATCATGTAAAGAAGCATCAAGAAATTGTATATTTTCCCGTACAAACTGAAAGCGTGCCATTGGCAACTGTTCATTTGTACCCAATGTAGCTAAATGTCGTTGCATATCCTGCTGCGGAAAAAATCGTGATTCGCTTGTTACTGCCAGCACGGCTCCCTGTTCTCTCAATTGATGTCGAATATGCTCCATTGTAATCGTTAATCGTTCTGCACTTTCTCTATCAATCTGTTGGAAGCGTTCGGCAGACTCTACCAGACGCTTAGCTAAATCGTTGGAGTGCGCTTGTAGTTGCTCCATTAGAGCACGGACCGCACGCCAATTATCCTCCAACTGTGATTGTTGCCTAACTTCCCAGGTAAGACTTTCCATTGCATGATGCAAACGTCCTTCTATTTCACTCCACTCCTGTGCAGCTCGTTTGTATTCGTGCCCCAATTCTTGCAACAGATGCGGATGTACCAGTATTCGCGACATCTCTTATCCCCTCTGATTTACTCATACTCTTTCTAACAGGCAGTACGAAATTTCATTACTCGTGACCTTGGAAATGAATCATGGTGCTTACTTGACAAGATTATTTGGGAACAACATCAAAGATTTTCCCTATCTTTTTAGATTTACAGAACCAGGAACTTCATACTAGAGTAATTGGACCTGTTTTTTTCGCTACGTATAGGTAGATAGATACAAAAAAAGTCTTTTTCAATGAAAAAGACTTACCTATCATTTTAGGTATATTCACTACATTATTTAGGAGTTAGCTGAGAGCTTAGCTTCTGTCATGCGAAAAAATTACAGGAGAAAGGCAGCTAGTAATCCAAAGAAAAACAAGGGTATATTATAATGAAGAAACGTAGGGACACATGTATCCCAGATATGATGATGTTGCCCATCTGCATTCAATCCTGAGGTAGGTCCTAGGGTGCTATCGGAAGCTGGAGATCCCGCATCCCCCAAAGCACCTGCTGTACCGATTAACGCGGCCGTAGCTAGTACAGAGAAGCCCAGTCCAGCACAAAGCGGTACAAAAATAGCAGCAATAATTGGGACTGTACCAAATGAAGAACCAATACCTATTGTAATCACTAAACCGATCAATAGCATGATAACGCTAGCTAAAAAACGATTTTGACCAAAATATTCCACTCCAGATCCTACTAGTTGCTGAACAGCTCCTGTTTCTTTTAACACTGTAGCATAGCCAGACGCAAGTAGGATAACAAAGGCGATAAACCCCATCATAGCAACACCTCGTTGCACCACATCGTCCCCCAAATTCCATGGTACCACGCGGAAAACAAATAGACAGACAATTCCCGAAAGCGAACCGATAATAAGTGACTTGGTCAATAATTGCACTGTCAAGGCTAAGAGAATGGCTACTAGGGTGAACGCATGCCGCTTCGTAAAACGTAATACTTGCTTCTTCTCCTCATTCTCAATATCCTTAGATATCATTTGGTATGTTCTGGATTTTCGATAACTAATGAATAATGCCACCAATAACCCAATAATCATCCCGATCCCTGGAATAAGCATCGCTTTTGGAAATTCAGTCACAGCGATCGTCATACCAGCTTTCCCCATTTCAGATACAACAATCTGATGATAGATCAAGCCAAAGCCCGCTGGAAGCATGAGATAAGGTGCTTGCAAACCAAATGTTAACGCACAAGCAACAGCACGCCGGTCTATTTGCATTTTAGTAAACAAGGTCAATAAGGGCGGGATTAGAATGGGAATAAAGGCAATATGCACTGGTACTACATTTTGAGACAAACAGGCTGCTGTAGCAATGGACATGAGCAAGATACCACGTTTTCCACGCAATACCACCAATAATTTATTTACTAATAAGGATGTGATATCAGACTTGGCGATCATAACTGCAAACATCCCAAGTAAAATATAGCTGAGTGCTGTTTCTAATTGCCCACTCATCCCCTGCACCATCAACTGGATGGTGTCAGTTAACGAAACACCGGCAACCAGACCTGCTGTTATGGAAGCGGCGATCAAACCAAATATGACATTTAATCGCAACAGCGACAATATAACAATCACGATTACCGAAAGTATAACTCCATTTAATAATAGCATGACGTTCACCTACGCTTTAGTATATTAGCTAACTAAAGTTATAACATAGTAAAGTATTTGTGACAAGCGCTTTTGTAGCTCGAAATACAGCGCATGTTCTTCTCATAATCATTCCATCAGCCTACATAAAATACAGAATTTTTTCATAACTAACAAAACGAATATGATCGATCATTGAATTGTATTGCTTTATAGACAAACGTTCCGATTGAGTATATGATGGCAGTAATGATAACAACTACAAAATGCTTCGGGGAGCTGGAATTGGCCGGCTGAGAGTGTATTACCTTTAATACTGACCCATAACCTGATCTGGATAATGCCAGCGTAGGGAAGTAAGCTTCTGATATCTTCTTACATGAACGCTTCCAGGACAGGTTGCGTTTTTTTGTTGTCTACCAAACAACATGGAGGTTTCGGGATTTATGAGAAATGGTAAACGCTTTACTGCTACTTTCCTTTCTGGTTTGCTCGTATTCGCTTTAACAGCTTGTGGACAATCTGCTACACCAGATACACCAAGCGACAAGAAGTCACCTGAAGCAGCCCCTGCCAAAACTCTAAGTAAGGTCGTCCTTGACTGGACACCTAATACGAATCACACCGGATTATATGTCGCTCTTGAAAAAGGCTACTTTGCCGAGCAAGGGCTGGATGTAGAAATTGTTCAACCCGGTATGAACGGGGCTGATACGATGGTGGCCACCGGTGAAATTCCGTTTGGAGTAAGCTATCAAGAGGGCGTCACGCAAGCACGAACTCAAAACGTACCTATCGTGTCGCTTGCGGCTGTCATTCAGCATAATACTTCTGGTTTTGCTTCACCTGTGGGCAAGAATATTTTGTCTCCCAAAGATTTTGAAGGAAAAACCTACGGGGGCTATGGTGCTCCAAGTGAGAAAGCTGTTTTACAATCTCTAATGAGCCTAGAAAAAGCCGATATAAATAAGCTAAACATTATTAATGTAGGTGAAGCGGATTACTTTACTGCTGTAAAACGCGATATTGACTTCTCTTGGATTTTTTACGCGTGGACGGGCATTGAGGCAGAGTTACGCAATGAACCAATAAACATGATATACGTTAATAAATATTCGGATAAACTAGATTATTATACCCCTGTTCTCATTACTAATGAAAAAATGATTCAAGAGAAGCCAGAGATAGTTAAAGCCTTCATGGCAGCAACCTCCATGGGATATCAATATGCTGGTAAACATCCGGAAGAAGCGGCTAGCATCCTCCTTAAGCACGTTCCAGATTTGGACGAAAAATTGGTACAAGCAAGCCAAAAATGGTTAAGTCCACGTTATCAAGATGATGCACCACGTTGGGGAGAACAAAAACGCGATGTATGGCAAGGCTACTCCGACTGGATGGTTGAACATCACTTATTGGAAAAACCGCTTGATGTAGACAAAGCATTTACCAATGACTTTTTACCAAAACCATAAACGAGGCATATCACATAGAGGAGCGATTCCAGATGGCAAACGCCTTAGTTAGCATTCAAATTATCCCTACTACACCTCAAGGTGAAGGGGTCATTCCCTTTGTAGACAAAGCAATTGAAGTCATTTCGCAATCAGGGGTAAAGTATTTAGTTAGCCCGTTAGAAACCACGATGGAAGGCGAGTTGGAAGAACTGCTTGCTATCGTAAAAAAGATGAATGATGTCATGGTTGAGGCTGGTTGCCCGTCCGTAATCTCCCAAATCAAAATTTATCACCGTGCTGATGGATTAGCTTCGATGGATGTATTGACGGAGAAATATCGTCCATGAATAAAAATCGTCGTCTATTTACAACAGGATGGCCGCCCCTTCTTGCGGTCTTCCTGTTTCTCTTTATCTGGCAGCTTGCGACGTTTATTTGGAAACCCGAAGCATGGTTTTTACCAAGTCCCCTTGTTATTTTCCAAGAAGGCTGGAATCAAGCGCCTCAACTCACGCAACATTTGTGGGCTACCTTACAAATCACCTTGCTGGGCTTTGCAATTGGGAGCACAGCTGGTCTTATTCTGGCCTTTTTATTACATGTGACTCCGCCCATTAAGGCTGCCTTATATCCATTACTCATCCTAAGTCAAAACATACCGACCATTATTTTAGCTCCTCTTTTGATGATCTGGTTTGGCTTTGGTTTATTGCCAAAAATGATTTTGATTACGTTGGTCTGCTTTTTTCCCGTCACCTTATCTACAATGACTGGACTTGCGCAAGCCGACCCGCAAATAAAACGATATATGCTAATGATTGGAGCAACTCGTCAACAAATTTTCTGGAAGCTAGAGTTACCTCACTCGCTTGCTTCCATGTTTTCTGGACTAAAAATATCGGCAACCTACAGTGTAATGGGTGCCGTCATTTCGGAATGGTTAGGATCGCAAAAAGGAATTGGCGTCTATATGCTGATGGCAAAAGCATCATTTCGTGCTGATCGTGTATTTGTAACGATGTTTCTCATTGTAATTGTTAGCTGCTTGTTATTTGGCTTGATTAGCCTCTTAGAACGCTGGACACTCCGATGGCAATCGAACAAGTAAGGCTAGAGAATTTGAGGTCAATAAAAAAGGAAGTGAACAAGCGTGAGTAATGACATCCACACATCTATTAGTATGGACATGACTCCAGAGCAAAATATAGCGTCTACATCTACACTAAAATCTGCCTATACTCCCGACTCTGCACTTGTCGTTGAGCAAATCTCACACTCCTTTACAGAGTCAGGATGCACTATTGAAGTGCTTCACCAGATTTCTTTAGAAGTAAAAAAAGGTGAGTTTGTTTCCTTAATCGGACCATCTGGAAGCGGAAAAAGCACATTATTTCATATTATTGGAGGCCTTTTATCACCAATACACGGTAGCATTACAATTGAAGGTAAGCAGGTTACTGGTGAAACAGGTCACATTAGCTATATGCCGCAATCCTCTAGCTTACTTCCTTGGCGTACAATAGAAGAAAACGTCGGACTAGCCTTAGAAATAGAAGGTGTATCACGTAAAGAAACGCTCAAGCTGGCACGTGAATGGTTGCCGAAGGTTGGATTAGATGGATATGAAAAAGCTTATCCTCACATGCTGTCGGGTGGTATGCAACAAAGAGTCGCTTTCTTGCGCGCATTGTTAAGCAGGCAAGAACTAATCTGCTTGGATGAACCCTTTGGAGCCTTAGATGCACTTAGTCGTACTGACATGCAAAATTGGTTACTATCCATTTGGGAAAAGCATAAACGCTCCGTGCTTTTAATCACACATAGCATTGACGAAGCCATTTTTTTATCCGATAAAATCTATGTACTCACAGCAAAGCCAGCTCAAGTAGCTGCCACAATTTCGGTACCATTTGAACGACCTCGTCGGGAAAAAATGCTGTTATCTCCAGAGTTTCTGCTTGTGAAGGAAAAAATCTTAACGCTGTTACGTCATTCTCAGCAAGCATAATGAAGAAAAACTCGGCTATTGCTACGAACATATGCGATAAGCCGAGTTTTTACAATACAGCCCCATCATTCTCTCTGTTTTCTCACTGGAAAAAATCTTCCCTTCTCCTTCATCCATGCTTCATACTTACAGGCTTTTTGCAAAGCTTGTTCCTCTGCCGAAATCCGAACGCTTACTATCATGGCGTTGGCTACTGTAAAGATCAATGCTGTTTTCCAAGCACCAAATGTAAGAGGGAGCATTCCTACTTCTATGAATACAACCAGGTAGTTTGGATGACGGATGTAGCGATAAGGACCTCGAACAATCGGTTTTTTTCCTTCTAAAACAAAGATCCTAGTATTCCAAAAATGTCCCAAACTTCGAATGCTCCAGATTCTTAGTAACTGGGCGAGACAAAATACGCAAAATGGCCAAAAGTAAAATGCAATAGAATCAGTAGATACTCGAAGCAGTACCTCACCAATCAAGCTAATGAAAAAACCTACATGTAAACTCACAATCCATTTGTAATGCCCAGCAGCTACCTCATATCCTCCTGCTTCCTTCATATAGCGCGCATTTCTTCTTGCTATCACCAACTCGATACAACGTTGGAAAATTACGATCACAAGCACCAGCATAAAAACAGTTACCATTCCAACAACACCTGCTCACAAGAAAATCCAGGTCCAAGAGCTAAAAGCAATCCTATTTCTCCTCGCTGATGTTCTTCTCTCATCTCTCTTTCTAACACAAATAGGACGGTACAAGAAGACATATTCCCGTGATCTCGTAGTACCTCTTTTGCATGGCGCAACCTATCTGGTGGCAGTTGAAGGGCCTGCTCATAGGCTTGTAGAACCTTACTTCCCCCTGGGTGAGCAATTATGCGATCAATACGACAATGAGCCCGTCCTTCTCTTCTCAGGAAACTCTCCATCTCCGGCTTGATTTTATCTTTTACAAGTGAGGGAATGTCTTTAGAAAAGACTACCCGCAAGCCTTCTTCCCTCACATCCCATCCCATAACATCAACTGTATCCCGCCAGATCGTTGAATGTGTTGACAAAATAGCAGGTGAATGATCATGTACTTTTTGCTTATCTCCATACAACAATACAGCAGCAGCCCCATCCGCAAACAAACTGGTGGCTATTAGGTTACTTTTACTTCGATCTCCATGTATAAAGGTTAAACCACACAATTCGACGCAACAGACAAGTACACGCTCCGTTGGATGTGCTTTCGCAAACGCATAGCCCTTGGCTAATCCTGCTGCTCCTCCTGCACACCCTAGTCCCCATACAGGTGTTCGCTTCAAATTTGAGCGAAACGGTAATCGATTGAATAAGAGTGCGTCTAGGCTAGGGGTAGCTATCCCTGTTGAGCTGACCATTACCACATGATCTATCGTGTCAGCTGAAACTCCAGCTTTTTCTAAACACTGTTCAATTGCACGCACACTTAATTCTAGTGCTTGCTGCACGTATAACCGATTTTTTTCTGCCCAATCATGCGGCTGTTCGAACCACTCTAGCGGAGTGACGAAACTTCTATTTTCAATTTCTGCTGATTCAAATATATGTAATAGACGATCGATATCAGAAAAATGCTCTTGAAAGAAACGACGCGAGAATTCCTTACTCTCTTGCTTCGTAATAATATAATGTGGACTTGCTGTGCCGATTGATACGATTCGCGGCATCATTTCTCCTACTTTCCGTTGTTTTCCTTTTATTCTTTCCCAAAGGCTTTCCCTTATGTAAATAAAGTGGTAACATCAGGAAAAACAACTCGACACAATTCGTAATAGTATAAACCTTCAAACAAAAGAGTGGGAATTATCAATAAAAACAGATTTTATTCACAAAACGGTAACATCATTAAAAAAATTAACACGTATGCTTTTTTCAATGTGTGATAAATTAATTGAATAAGAAATCTATTGCAAGGAGTCTACCTATCTTATGAAACAAAAGCAATTATCAAAGAAAGAAACAGTTACAATTGGATTGATGCTGTTTGCTCTATTTTTCGGAGCAGGCAATATGATATTTCCTCCTTTACTAGGACAAACGGCTGGATCAAGCGTCTGGATAGCCATTCTCGGATTTGTATTAACTGGAGTAGGTCTTCCTATCTTAGCAGTTGCTGCCACCGCAACAACATCAGGCGATTTAAAGATTATTGCAGGTCGGGTTCATCCGCTATTCGGTATTATTTTTCCCACTCTAATATATCTTGCTATTGGTCCATTTTTTGGAATTCCGCGAACAGCTAGCGTTGCCTATGAGATTGGTCTTAGTCCTTTGCTATCGGAATCTCTAAAGGGAAGCAGCTTACCTTTGTTTTTATATTCGATCGTCTATATGGCAATTACGTTCTGGCTATGTCTGAATCCTACAAAGTTGGTCGATCGCATCGGAAAAGTCTTAACACCCACACTCTTGCTAATTATCACAATATTGTTTGTTCGGAGTATTTTTAAGCCGTTAGGTGATTTTCCTGTACCTTCAGAAGCCTACATGAACAATGCATTTTTCAAGGGATTCCTCGAAGGTTATCTAACTATGGATACATTAGGTGCCTTAGTTTTCGGAATTGTCGTGATTTCTTCTATACAAAGTCGAGGAATTACGGATAAAAAGAGCATAACCATGGCTACAGTTAAAGCAGGTTCCATTGCTGGAGTTGCCTTAGCCCTTGTATATATGGCTTTAGCATATTTGGGAGCTGGTAGCTCTATATTAGGTGTCTCTACTAATGGTGGCCAAATTTTAACAACGGTTGTAGCCTATTTGTTTGGACAATCGGGCGTCGTGTTGCTTGGCACCGCTATTACCTTAGCATGCTTAACAACTTCGATTGGGCTTATTACAGCGTGCGGTCAATTTTTCTCTACTCTCATTCCTGCCTTGAGCTATAAAGTTGCAATTAGCATTCTATGTGTATTTAGCTTAATAGTTGCTAACTTAGGTCTAAATCAAATTATTTCTTACTCAGTACCTGTTCTGGCCGGATTATATCCAATTGCAATCGTACTGATCCTTTTATCTCTGATTCACAAACAAATAAAAGGATATAAAGAGGTATATGTATGTAGTGTTCTGTTCGCTGGAATCATTAGTCTAGTGGATTGCTTGCATGCCTTTGGTTTTACCTTGGGTAAGATTACAGAATGGTTGCAAATTCTTCCTTTATATTCAGTTGGAATCGGCTGGGTAATTCCAGCGATACTAGGAGCGATTATCGGTTATATAGTAGGTTCATTGAAATCTCAAGATCGCGTGAATCCTTCCACTCAAACCGATTAATATCGATGTTTCTACCTATAAGTACCATCGCGATTAGTAAAGGAACGATTTCCTCTTCGCTTCTCATATATTCAGTAAAAAAGACAGGGGTACGCTCACAGCTCCCTGTCTTTTTCCATCATTTTGTCGGTAACATACGCTCAATAGCTTTACTAAAATCTTCCCATGTCAGTAAGCTTAAATCCTCTTTTGTCCAATCTGACTTTTTTTCTGCTGCTAGTCGTAATGCCTGCTCCTGCATCGCTTCTTGCACCATATTTTTAGCAAAACGCCCATTACCTTTGATGCTTCCCTGTTCACTCCACGTTCCTAATTGCTCTGCTAGACGTTCTTTCGTTTCATCCGTTACCTCATAGCTATTTTCCTGAATAAATTGTGTAATAATCGATAAAAGCTCGGAAGCTGTATAATCGGGGAATCGGAAATACTTTTTAAACCGTGAGGAAAGACCTGGGTTGCTATCGATAAATTTTTGCATATCGTATGGATAACCTGCTAGGACAACAACCAAATTTTCACCGTGCTTGCTTATCTCTTCAACCAGCGTATTCACAGCCTCTTGCCCGTAATCATTTTCACTAGAAGACATCAATGCATAGGCTTCATCAATAAATAAGACACCACCTAGAGCCTCTTTAATTTTCCGCCTAGTCTTACTTGCTGTCTGCCCAACATAGTTTGCCACAAGATCAGCACGACCAACTGTTACGAGATGCCCTCGCTTGAGGTAGCCTACTTCTTGTAATATTTGTGCATATAATTGTGCTACCGTTGTTTTTCCTGTTCCTGGATTACCCGTAAACACAGCATGCAATTCGACAGGAACAGCTGGCAAACCATTTTCTTGACGCGAACGCTGAATAGACACAAATGCAGCCACCTTGGTTAATTCAGCTTTCATTTCCACAAGTCCTATCATTTGATCCAATCGTTGTTTTGCGGAAAGATTGTTGATTTTTACTTCTTTACACGAGGAATTGGCTTCTACATCGACTGGTGTAAGGATTGTAAAATCAGGAATTCTAATTGCTTCTGTATCGACTACATGACTCCCTTTGGCAAAGATAGCATCTAAAATGATATTCTTGGCAGTACGAGCATTCCCAAAGGTTTCATCAACCCTCTCTCGCTCTAAGCGCTGCTGAATAGAAATTTTAGTATCAGGACGTAGAATGAAATCATTACGCTCTGCCACTTGCTCGGCTACATGTAATAACTCATCTGTCGTAAAGTCAGGCAACGTAAAATGATTACTTTCCGGGAAACGACTTCGTAAACCAGGATTTGCCCGTAGGAAGTTTCGCATCTCTTCTGGATACCCTGCTAAGATGAGTACGAACTTACCACTATACTCACCGCTTGTCATTGCAGAAACAAGCGTATCAATCACAACCTGCCCATAATCACTGTCGCTGGACTCTGCTCGTTTTAAGCTGTAGGCTTCATCAATAAACAAAACACCGCCTACCGCTTTCTTAATCACTTCCATTGTTCTTTGTTCTGATTGACCTACATATGCACCCACTAACTGAGATCGATCAACTTCTATTACTTCTGCCCGTTCTAATAAGCCTAATTCATGATAAAGTGTGGCTAAAAGGCGTGCCAATGTCGTTTTCCCCGTACCAGGATTCCCCATTAATACAGCGTGTAATTCCAATGGATCGGCCAACTCCCAGCCCTTTTCTGTACGGATTCGCTGGTACTGTAAAAATTGCGCGAGTTGCTTTACCCTCTTTTTCATATCGGTTAAACCCACTAATTGATCAATTTGTTCCATCGCTGGAATATGATCTTGTAAGTCTACTTCTGCTTGTGTAGGTGTGAGTTGTTCACGAATTGATTGCTCAATCTCCTGCAATTTTTTATTGGCTTGCTGAAGTCGAGCCAACAATTCGGAAGAGTAAAATAATCCTTGTACGGAGTCGGCATACTTCTGCGCCTCCTTATGTAACAAGATTAATGCTTCCTCTAGCTCCAATGTACCCTCACGCAAAGACTTATATTTTTGCTGAAGTAGGGTATTCATAGAAAGCTGGGCAGCTTGCGTACCTGCTTGTAACATATCCTCCCAATTAACCAAATCGTCAAGACGTTCTTGAATCTGGATAACGAATTGAGCCGTCACTTTTTTGCGTGTAGCTGCATTGTCAGTCTCGCGAATAGCAGGAAATTGAGCTGTTTCTTTTAAGGATTGCAATAAAGAATGCAGATATATTTCTGCTTGTAAAGAAGCTGCTTGTTGGTTATCTGGATCCAATTTCCTCGCTTTTTTTAGCCATTCCTCTACCAACGAAATTTGCTGTGTCTTCCTCCAACGTATCTGAGCTAGGATAGTAAGTACTGTTGCCTCTGCTTGATCCAGTTCAATTTGATCTGCTCCTACCATCTGTTTTTGCTCTTTCTCATCGTCAGAATCCTGTTTGAGAATATGTAGTAGTTGTTCTCGTTTTTCTTCTATATATTGCAAGGTATGAATTGCCTCTACTTCTGTCACAAGCAACGAATTTCCATCTGTTTTTTGCCATTCTTTCACTTTATCTATCCATGTTTGCTCTTCTCTTATATTCATCGTTATATAGTCCTCCGTTATCTGCTCCCTTTCCTTGTTGTATCACTTTTTTAACTAAAAAGAAAGGGGATAACTGATCAGCTCTTTTACCCACAACAAAAACCCGGCTTATCCTTCACTCCGGGCTTCTGTTGTACAATACATAACCGTTCTGTAGAAAGCAAGCACTTTCATCTATTCATGCTTGTTTGTGTGTGCTCAAAATGCCGCATATCACATTATTATAGTTGCAAATTTCCCATTTCGATATCAGACTCCATATGCGCTAATGCTGCTGGGAATACATCCTGCTCAGATTCAGCATATATTTTAAATGAGCTGACAATCTTTTTTCCACTACGCACCTGTACATCATATTGAGAATCTCCATCATATGTCGTTGCAAAATGAAATTCTCTTCCGTTTACGTTCATGCTTTTTTCCACGATAATCACCTCAGCTTTAGTTTGTCCAGCTTTGAAAAAAGCATTACGACTTCCCTTACCTTTGTTCTGAGTAACTAATGAAAGGAGTTCATTCCCCCGGAAATAAGCTATTTTTCTATCTTACATTGCAAAAGCCGCTGTCCACGGTTTGGACAACGGCTTATTTGCTTTACTACCTCTTGTGCTCTGTCTTTTTTATACCATTGAAAAATCCTTTATATTGGTTCGTTGCGTTAATTCTTTTCCTGACGGCAATGTAACGTACACAAGGCCTTGGCTCTCTTCTTCATTCGTCAAGGTAAAATCAAACGTCACGCGTTTCTTCTCGAACGCTTGCTCTTCCTCAAATTCCTCTAACATTAATCGTAACGTCTCAGGATGCAAAGGTACAGAAATTGATTCCCCTGACTGACTCGGAATTGATAGATATTTTAAAGCATCTTCAAAATACATTACGGTATCAAGCAATAATGATACCTGTTGCCAGTTCAATTCACTTGTAAACCGCTCAAATGGTTTTAACATTTCTCCGTCATCCCTTCAGTGATGTTCCCGTATAAGGATTTCTCTTGGCTGCTATTCTTAGTTGGATGAAAAAGTAATCGTTTGTATTGCTGACTCCATTTATCCCTCGTCATCCGACTCTTTTTCTTCATGTGATGGAATTGTGGCTTCTAACAAAACGTGGTTATAAGCCTCTTCAACAACTGTGCGACCAATTCCACCCTGTTCCGATATCGGCACTTGATCTGCTTCTACAGGTATCAAATCTCCACGTTTTGTGACAAGAATCCACTTAGGGGAATTGGGGTCTTCCAACAAAATCGCCTTGATCTGATGCGGATTCATTTTTCTTCTGCGGATCAGAAGTAAGCCTTTACCAGCTCGACCCTGTAGTGGAATTTGAGCAATGGAAGTACGTTTCACTACTCCTTCTGTAGTTAACACTCGCAAGACACGATTATCTTCTATATCAGTAACCAGCAGGTCAATTAATTGGTCGTCTTTTGCTAAGTTAATCGCTTTGACACCACTTGAAGCTCGACCTGTTGGCGATACCTCCGTTTGTAAAAAGCGGATAACCATGCCATCCTGCGTGACGCCAACAAACGCTCCCTCATCGTTAATCAAATGAACATGATTTACTTGATCTTCACTACTCTTTAATTTAATAGCAACTACTGCACCAGATCGGTTGGTTCCATACTCTTTTAGCGCCGTCTTTTTAAGTAAGCCGCTTTTTGTTGAATGGCAAACATATAATGGCTTGTCAAAGCTATCAACAATATGTACAGCGACAATTCTTTGCCCCTTCTCCAGAGAAAGCACATTCACCAGCGCTGTCCCGATATCTTTCCATTTTGCATCAGGAATATCGTTTACCAGAATAGCGAAATATTTACCATCCTGAGTAAAAAATAGTGCTGTATGAGAAGTATTGGTTTCACAGAAGGTCCGTACCTTATCCCCTTCCTTTACCCCGCAGGTTTCAATAGAACCACCCATTGATTTAAAGGAACGTGGGCTAACTCGTTTAACATACCCTTCATGCGTTACTGTCACAATACAATCCTCTACCTGGATTTGCATCGATAAATCGAGTTTAATTTCCTCAATTTCACCCTGAATCTCGGTCATACGTGGCTCACTATATTTTTTCTTAATTTCACTTAACTCAGCAACCAGAACAGAAATTAGCTTTTTCTCACTACTTAGAATAGCTTTTAGCTCCTCTATTTCCTTCGCAAGCGTCTGTAGCTCTTTCTCAAGCTTTACAATATCAATTCGTGTGAGAGAAGCTAGTTGAATGTTTAAAATAGCGTCTGCTTGAAGTTCAGTAAAACCAAACTTATCAATAATATTCTTTTTGGCATCCGCACGATCTTCCGAATCCATAATCGAATCCACGATTTGTCTAAGGATTGACTTAGCATGAATTAATCCCTCGACGATATGCTGACGATTTTCTTTTCGGTCTAGATCAAATTGAGATCGACGTGTCACCATCTCTTTTTGATGTGAAATATAGGCATCCAGTAGGTGCTTGAGGCCCATCTGCTTGATGGTGCCCTCATAAATAGCATTCATGTTGTAGTTATAAAAAATCTGTAAATCGGTATTTTTATATAAATAATGTAGTATCGCTTGGGCGTCAGCTTCTTTCTTCAGATCGATTACGACACGTACCTTCTTTAGCTCAGCTTCTTTACGCCCAGTCTCGTCTCGAACAGCTAGTGCACCTTCAATCTTACGTTCCATAACTAGCTCATCGATTTGAGCTACTAGCTTCGACTTAACAACGTCATATGGGATCTCACTAATCACAATACGCTTATGCTTGTTCCCTTTGGCCTCTTCAACATCAGCGCGTCCACGAATGATAAACTGACCTCTACCGGTCTCAAATGCCTTTTTAATACCGGATACGCCTTGGACAATGCCCCTATTAGAGAAGTCTGGGCCTTTGACGTATTCCATAAGCTCATCAGTCGTAATGGACGGTTTACGCATCATTGCGATCGTAGCATCAATTACTTCTCCGAGATTATGTGTAGGGATATCCGTAGCAAAACCTACAGCAATACCAGAAGCTCCATTCACCAGCAAATTAGGGAACCGTGCTGGTAAAACAGCAGGCTGCTCCGTAGAATTATCATAGTTCGGGATAAAAGGTACCGTATCCTTTTCAATATCTCGCAATAATTCATTAGCCAGTGCAGATAAGCGTGCCTCGGTATATCGCATCGCAGCTGGAGGATCGGCATCAAGGCTACCAAAGTTACCTTGACCTTGAATTAGCACATGGCGCATCTTCCACCATTGTGCCATTCGTACCATAGTCTCATAAATGGAGGCATCCCCATGTGGATGGTAGGTACCCATCACGGAACCAACTGTTTTTGCTGATTTACGGTATGGTTTATCAAAGGTGTTATTCTCTTCGTACATCGAATATAAAATCCGGCGTTGTACCGGCTTTAAGCCATCGCGAGCATCTGGAATGGCGCGTGAGAGGATAACCAAATTGGCATAATCCCCAAAACGTTTTCCCATGATTTCTGCAAAGCTTTGTTCAATTAAACGATTAGAAAACATGCTACTCATCCTCTCCTACTTCAAATGTGACATGGGTTTCGATCCATTCACGGCGAGGAGGGACTTTATCGCCCATTAAAACCGTAATTAATTTTTCACAATGAGCCCGATCTGCAAGAGACACTTGGATTAACTTCCGGTTCTCAGGGTCCATTGTCGTCTCCCATAATTGATCTGGGTTCATCTCACCTAAGCCTTTATAACGCGTAATTTTTGCCCCTTTACCTAACTTTTTCAGAGCGATGTCCAATTCTTCATCATCCCAGCAATAATAGGATTCTGCACCCTTCTTGCCTTTTCCACCATCTTTAGCTACTTGATAAAGAGGTGGCTGAGCAATATAAAGCTTATTAGAGGCAATAAGCGGCTGCATATATCGGAAGAAGAAGGTTAATAACAGCGCTTGGATATGCGAACCATCCACGTCTGCGTCTGACATGATAATAATTTTATCAAACGCACAATTTTTTATGGAAAATTCTTCACCGATATCTGTCTCCAGCACTTCTAAAATCGTTCTGAACTCTTCGTTAGATAAAACATCGGATAATTTAGCCTTCTCCGTGTTCAACGGCTTTCCTTTCAAACCAAAAATCGCTTGATATTCGGAGTTACGAGCTTGCTTAGCAGATCCCCCTGCCGAATCACCCTCAACTAGGAAAAGCTCATTAATACTCGGATTTTTATATTGAGGTGGTGCAAATTTTTCAGAAATGGATTTACGCTTCTTAGCACTCTTCCCCTTTTTGTCCCCGCGCAACGCTTCTCTTTGTTTGCGAAGCTCCTCACGAATTTGCATCGATTTTAATGCTTTATCAATTAATAGCTTAGCGATTTCCGGATTTTCTTCTAGAAAAAAGCCCAATTTTTCCGAGATAATCTGTTCTACAATGGTACGTGCTTCTTCATTACCCAATTTGTCTTTCGTTTGTGATTCAAACTGGACATCAGACATTTGCAGGGATAACACACCTAGAAAGCCTTCACGTAAATCATTCCCGGTCAAATTAGGATCTTTTTCTTTGATATACCCTTTCTTGCGGGCAAAGTCATTAAAAATCCTTGTGGTGGCATTTTTAAAGCCAGTGACATGCGTTCCACCATCATTTGTAGGGATCGAATTCACATACGAAGCTAGTGTCTCAGTATAGCCATCATTGTATTGGAAGGCTAACTCTACATACACATTATCCTTCTCTCCATCAAAGTAAACAACAGAATGGAGAGCGTTTTTTCCCTCGTTTAAATACTCTACGTATGATTTAATACCATCTTCATAATAGAATTCTTCTTTACGTGTCTCTGACGTACGTTTATCAATTAACACCATGCGTAAGCCTTTCAACAGAAAAGCTGTTTCACGGAAGCGGTCACGCAAGGTTTCGTAATCAAATTTAGTGGTTGTAAATACCTCCGGATCTGGTTGGAACGTTACGGTTGTCCCTGTACGCTTAGACTTTCCTACAATATCAAGGCCCGTTACCGCTTTACCTACAAGTTCCTGTCCATTCTTGTCCACCAAGTATTCAAAGCGTTGTTTATAAATGTTTCCTTCTCGGTGGATTTCTACTTCTAGCCAGCGAGATAAAGCAACAACGACACTGGAGCCAACTCCATGTAAACCACCGCTTTTTTTATACCCGCCACCGCCAAATTTACCACCTGCGTGAAGTGTGGTAAAAATGACCTCTGGCACTGGACGTCCAGATTTATGCATACCTGTTGGTATACCGCGACCGTGGTCCTCGACGCTTACGCTACCATCCGGATAAAGAGTGACAATAATACGATCGTTCACGCCAGCCAAAGCTTCATCTTTAGCATTATCCACGATCTCCCACACTAAGTGGTGCAAACCGCGTGATCCGGTGGAGCCTATATACATACCAGGTCTTTTACGTACGGCGATCAAGCCTTCCAGGACCTGAATATCGTCTTCGGTATATGATAGTGCTCGATTATCAGCCATTCTGTTCTCCCCTCTTACACACTCGCAATCAACGTTCCTCAAGCGAACACCTAATCGCTATTTTATCTCATTTCATGAAAAGAAAAAACTCTTTTACATGAAAGCTCTTACATAGTTGCTACTATACATGTATTTTGCTTGTTGTTCCACAGTAACAAACCTACATACAGGAAAATTTCACCTTTTATCTTGATTTTCTCTATTCTTGTAGAAAAATAGCCATCTTTATCCCTTTCTAACAAAGGTAACGTTCTTCCTGCTTTTTCATATGTATTTTTTTTTGCAACCCAGCTCTTTCAAAAAATAAGCCTCTTATGTACACTCTACTTTCTAAACAACAGGAACATTAGTTCGTTTCTTATAGATAAATACAGCCACCCTGCCGTTTGGACAAGATGGCTGAAAGACTTAGCCTTGAATACGTTCCAGCTCTTCTTTATCGATGTCGTAATTCGCATACACATTTTGCACGTCGTCATTCTCTTCAAATGCTTCCATCATCTTCAGGATTTTTTCAGCATCTTCGCCTGTAACCTTGACAGTGTTTTGTGGAATCCACTGTACTTCAGCATTGGTAAATTTGTATCCCTCTGCTTCCAAAGCCTGCTTTACTTGCTCCAATTCGTGAGGATGCGTAATGACTTCGTATTCTTCCTCTGTCACGATCAAATCCTCTGCACCAGCTTCTAGGGCTTGCATCAGCATTGTATCTTCATCAACTTCAAATTGTTCACGGTCAATAACAATCGCACCTTTACGGTCAAACATGAAGCTTACAGAGCCTGTTTCACCCATATTACCACCGCGTTTACCAAAAATAGCGCGAACGTCAGCGGCTGTACGATTTCGATTATCAGACAAGCATTCTACGATAACAGCGACGCCGCCTGGAGCATATCCTTCATAACGGATTTCTTCGTAATTATCCCCTTGGCCACTGTCCGTAGCTTTTTTAATCGCACGCTCAATATTGTCATTGGGCATATTAATAGCTCGTGCATTGGCAATAATTGCTTTTAGTTTCAGGTTTGCATTGGGGTCAGGTCCGCCGTTTCTAGCTTCTACATAAATTTGACGAGCTAACTTAACATATTGATTGTTTTTCTTTTGATCGGCTGCACCTTTTTTTCCTGCAAATAACTTAAACTTTGGCATGTGAAACTCTCCTCACCAGAAATGTCTGCTTGGGTATGAAATAATAACTTATTCTAGCAAAAAGTAACGATTCGTACAAGGCTAGCTCGTCTGATTGCCACAAAGATGGCAAGGGTAAAGACATAATTACAGGGCAAGCTAGATAGTGAACCCATACCTATTTGCGAGGAGGATGAACCTGTGCTAAGTGCAACGAAACCGTTTGTAAAGCTGCATAAGTACGACGAGCATCTGGTGGCTGACATTGAAGCACTCAATTCATCTGGTTATGCTAAAGATGACATTTATGTGTTGAAATGGAATCCTGATAAAAATCATTCCAATCAACGCGACAATTTTTACAAATATAGTACTCATTTTGAAAAAGCAAAAGGCCATATCGACAGCAAAGCCAATTTTTTTGACAATGGTGGGAAGGAATTACGTTCTAAGCTCGAACATATTGGACTAACCAAAGACGAAGCCTCTGCCTTAGTTCGAGAACTGGAAGAAACGGATAAAACCTGCATCTTGGCTGTGCATGATTTAAAAGATAATATTATTGAAATGAATACGCAATATAATCAGTAGGGTGTTCAAACCAGCAAGAAACCCGGAGTAGAGAGTAGCTCCGGGTTTTGATTTATCACATTTTTACATGGTTCTTTTACTCGTGAGTACGGTCAATCAGTTCAATGCCTTCCATTGTCTCATGCAATTTTGCATGAGCAGCTTCTTCCTCTTCTTCTAGCAATGGAACTAGTTCTCCCTCTTCAATACCAAACACATAAATGTCGATTTCGCCTTCTTCATCAATCTCGTCTTCTTCGGTTGCTTCTGTAAGTGCAACAAATTGTTTGTTATTTAATTCAAACATCGCGATTACTTCAAAATCGCCCATTTCTTCGCCATTTTCATCGTCAAGTGTGATGATATCACCTAAAGCCAAATCTTTTTCGTTTTCCATGTGTATATGCCTCCTGCTCTTATTCGCTTAGGTTATGTATCGTCGTCCATTCAGACAGCAACTCATATGTTTGGTGTGGAGTTACATAACATACTAGATACTAGCCAATTTAACTAGTTCTATTCCAGTATTCCCCTACACCTTTCTTAGCATACCTTGCTTTTTAGGAAAAGTCTATGAGAAGTTCTTTAACATAAAAGACCGTCTCCTTCTGGGGAGACGGCCTCATCCATCTATCTACCACTGTTTGCTCTGTTACAAACGTAAACTAATTAGCCTCGTAGGGAATCTCTTCAATGACTCCTTTTTCAATCAAAAAAGCTTCCTCCGCTTCCAAGATTGCAATAATCTCTTGGCGTCCTACTTTCATGCCGCCTTCAGCAAGTTTTCTTTCTACGAATTGCAGCATCTCTTCATAGTCTAACACTTGTACATCTTGTTGATTATTTTGTTGTCCCATGGTTATTACCCCCTGCATTCTCTCAGCCATTCTTTGGGTAGTATAGCATGAATCCACCAAGCTAGGCTATTCTCTAGCGCATTCACCGTTGCTCTCTTGTTTTCGTGTCCAGGGACGGCGCACTGGCTTTAATAAGTATGCAGACCAGCATAATAAACCTATACTTAGCACTAGATAAAAGCTTGCGAAATAGCCCCAATAAAAATCTTCACTGCTCGATACAGAAGAGAAATGCGTCATGCCAAGAATACGTGAACCGACTATGCATGGATTAATATAGGTTAACCACTTTATTAGGAAAAAATTTTCTATTCCATTACTGTCAGGATACCAGTAATACAAAATCGCTACCAAAAAGTATAAGAGAAACCCTGTACCTACCACAAAGAAAAAGGCAATTCCATATGCAATAATCGTACTTACACCGGTTCGTTTAACCCATGTTGAACAAAAAATCCCTAACGAGCCAAAAAACAGGATGTTGATAGCAAAAAAGAGAATGATACTAAAAATTTGAGATGGCGATACCCCACCATACAAGAATACAAAGCTGTACAGAGGCAGAGAAGCCATAATTAAGAGAAACATAAAAGACAGGGATGTAACCAGCTTGCTCAAAATAATCCGTCGTGGCGATAATTGAGTGGTTAATAGGATATTAAGGGTCTGCCTTTCCCTTTCACCACTAATTGTTCCCGCTGCTAATGCCGGCGCAATAAAACAAATCAAGGCATAATGCAGAGCGGACATTGCCAAAAATAGATCATCTCCCTCTCCTAAAAAAAACGTGTTAGTTTTCTCCATAATGGTTAAATACCCCAGCAGCACAGCACCAAAAACCATTAGATAGCTAAACAGAATCCAGATTGACCTTTTAGAGCGAAATCTCTCTCGCAATTCTTTGGAAATAAGCGGATTACCAAAAAAATGCCCCATTAGTTGCCCACCCCTTCCGTAATAGCTAAGAACACATCCTCCAGGTTTTCTTGTGAGTCTGCGAAATGTGTGACAGGGATGTTCGCCTGTATTAACTGCTGTAGTAAAATAACCTTCTCTTCTGGTGTACCAGTAAAGTGAAAACGGAAATGACTGTTTTTGTTATCTAAGCGTTTCACAAAAGGAGAGGCATGTAGGATTTGTTCTGCAAGCTCTACGTTACCCAATGTTTTTACTTGCATAATAGAGATACCGCGTGTCTCTGTGCTCACTTCGTTAACAGCTCCATTTGCAATGAGCTGGCCTTTTTCGATGACGCCAATCTCGTCGCAAAGCTCTGCTAGCTCAGGCAAGATATGAGAGCTAATTAGAATTGTTTTGCCCATTCTTTGTAATTTCTTTAAGATTTCTCGCATTTCAATGCGTGCCCGAGGGTCCAATCCTGAAGCAGGTTCATCCAAAATAAGAATTTCTGGACTATGAACTAAACAACGCGCTAAACCAAGACGCTGTTTCATTCCACGTGACAAATGATCGACATAAGCATCAGCTTTATTACTGAGATTAACCAAATCTAACAGATCAGCTACTAAGTTAGAACGGTTTCGGGCTGGAATATTATATGCCCTTGCATAAAAATCAAGGTATTCTGTAGCTTTTAAATTATCATAAACACCAAAAAAGTCAGGCATGTAGCCTAGGAGCTGTTTAACCTCCTTAGGTTCCTTCTCTACATCATATCCGCCAACATAAGCCTTTCCACTGGTAGCTGGTAGGAGAGTAGCAAGAATCATCATCGTCGTACTCTTGCCTGCACCATTTGGCCCAATAAACCCATAAACGCTCCCCTTTTGAATGGATAGATTCACATTCTTTAGGGCTTCAAACTTCCCATATCGTTTGGAGAGATTCTGCGTCTGTATCATTATTGTTTCTCCTTTCCTTCCAACTGGAAGACAGGTTGTGGAATGGAGACAGGTGAATCTCCTTCATAAATGAATCTGATCAATATAAATCCTTCCGTATTGACATATTCTTTTGGGTTGTCTTTTAACTGTAATGCGCTATTACTATCAAGGACTTTCCACTCACGAGAAGCTGCATGATACACTGCTTTCTTCACATATTGATAAGCGAAATTATCTAGTGGAGCCATCACGTTCGTTAATTCCACATTGGATGGTACTTGTAATCCATACGTTACTTTTCCATTATACATAGTAACTTCATCATGATCCTCTCGACTTACATTACCTTCCGTACTAAGAATCTGAACCCCTAATGTTCCATATGGATACGTAATGCGATTGGTTTGAGCATCTTTTAACAGGATTGGTTGTTGAACAAAGGTAAGGTAATCTTGTACAAAGCCTTGTTCAGATGCAGTAAAGACCTGATATGGGCTATTGCTTACACCTACCAAATTCATTCCGTTGACACTGCCCACTGCTTGCAGTGAATTGTCGTACAGCATGGCTTTTTGCCGCTCATTTTGAGTAGGATAGGCCATGTCTTCTAAAGAGAAATCTTGTTTATAAAATGGTTTAATCTCTTCATTTATCTGCTTAGTCTCCCCTTTAGCAAGAGAGCCCAGCTCCATTCTCCGATTCCCCATTGTTAGATACAACTCTTGGTAATCAAAAATACTCTTGTTCGTTATCGTTCCCTTGATATGATCTTGTTCAAAAATCAAATCAGCTTGTATTTGGCCAACATCTTTAACCAAACCTCCCCCATTAATTGACTTTTGAGTCATATATGGGATTTGATTTATCGTTGTTTGAAATTGCCCACGATCGTTTTGTCTAATGGTATAGGCATATTTGTTTTTGTTTTTTTCCGTGTATTGTAAAAGATTTCCCGGAACAATTAACCCATCTTTAGTATCCAAGGTAACTGCTCCCCCAGAACGCTTCAAAACAGTTGCATCCGATTTTATTATCGCTAAATCAGGTTTAATCGAGATAATTTGGTTTACAGTATACAGCTTATCACTTGGAGCTATTAAATTTTTACCAAAAGAAAGTGCTCCAACACTAACTACTAGGGCTGAAACAGGGATAATTCCCCATGCCCAGTCTCGACGGTCCCTACGTTTTAACAGCACATACAGGATAGGTCCAATTAATAGTACATATCCGATCCAAATGAAAAATAACACCGAAGCAGACGGTACATGAATCCCTGGAATATGATTTGCCAAATTATAATAGTTAGGATTTCGATTCAGATAAGGAAAACTCACTTGGCTATTTAGTTCATATTGAGATACTAGTTTACTCCAAAGCTGACGGTTGAAATCCCATGAAGCCAATGGCTGTGCATTGACATCATAGTTAGCAAAAAACAACTTGCCTAAACCCACTTTTTGGGTCGAAAACAATGGTAATGACTTGTTATACACTGTTATTTGTTGAACAGGCAAAGCTGATTTTTTACTTATTTCGGTGAAGGTAGACAGATCTTTTGTGGTTCCTGGCTGCCTGGTCAAAGCTGGCATCCACTCTTTAAAAGAGTCTAATATTTCTGGAGGAGTAGCAGCGGAAACCAAAAGGTTCCCTCCAGCATATACCCACTCTTTTATTTTGTTTATCTGATCCGAAGGTAAGCTATTTGCTGAAATATCTCCAATTACTAGCATATTGATATTACTTAGTACATGAGCTTCAGTGGGCAACTCTTCCGGAATCACATTACTAACCAGCATACTCTTCCAGTTAGCCCCATTTGCATACTCAGCTTCTTTATTACTGTCTCCAGCACCCTCTTGTCTTACTTGGTTTAAGAATTGCATACTGTTTTCGTGTTGATCAAGGACAACAACCGTTACTTGATCCGACTGCTTTTCTCTACCTTGATAGTTTGGTGTCACCTTAGCAAGCAATTGATTGCCTTGATAAAACTCCAGTTGTAATGTACGGCTATTATTTATAATCTCTTCACTTGGTAGATCGAAGAAAACATGTTTTGTTTCCCCTTTTTGGACAGTAATCTCTTTTACGTAAGGAAGTACCATTTTCTTTGAATTAAGCTCCTCAATCGAAAACCGTAGCTCACCTGTGACTGCATCACCGTTATTCGTAATATCTGCATGGACGCGAATCAAATTATCCTGACTCGTTATATCAGCAAATGGAATCTTCGTTTTCATTTCAATTCTGTCCGCCGCATACGCAACAGGAAGTTGAAATCCCATGAAAGCGAGTGTAATCGCTACCAGCCATTTCCACATATGTTTTCCTCCTATTTTTGTAAATCAAGCGGCGTAAACATAAACCCTTGTTGATCAGAGTTGACTATTAAGAGATGCTTTCCATCACTAGTCCATTCAGCCCTCTTTACCGATTCTTTCTGAATACCAGCTGGAAGTTTTACTTTTTTCCAGTTTTTGATAGTTTCATCCATCGTACCCATCAACATAACGCCATCTGGTGAAAGAATCGTAAGTTGCTTAGCTGAAAACCATGACGGTGAGCTTCCTCTCACTTTTTCCTTGATTTCCCCTGTCTGTCGATCATAAATACAAACCTCTCCATTTTGTTCAAAAGAGAGATAACGACCATTGTGAGACCAAGCTGCCTTTGAACCGTTTGCTACCTTCTCTTTTCCAAAGGTACGCAGATTGGTCACCCAAACCTCAGGTTTATCTTGCTTATATACTGTATAAGCTAAAAATTCATCTTTAGGATCAAATGCAGGGTCAATTACTGGACGGTTCTCCTGCTCCAATAATAGTCTCGGTGCGTAACTCTTTTCTTTACTCTGATTAAGTTGTAAAACCCACAATTTCCCTTTATCCTGACTGTTTTCTGTCAGTGCCAGTTTCGTACTTGTAGAATTCCATGCAATGGAGTCATACGTACCAATTTGTTGAGGAAGTTCAATAGGAGTATCTATTTCAATGTCATATCCACTTATAATGTGCAACTTATTATCGGCTTGCAAATAGGCAACCTGTAAATCTGAGGATAGCACTGCCGAATCAGTAGACAGCTTAGGAATGCTGATTGGTGACTTCGAAATGGCAAGATCAACATCTGCCTGAGCCACGTTTACGTACAAAAAAGCAGCCAAAGCAACTGTTCCTACCCCCCCTAGCATATACCAGCCTCTTTTTCGATTGATCCTCTTTTGATCATTGAGCTTTATTTCTTCCTGACGGACTATCGTAAGATGCGGTTGTTTTTGCCCTTGCATTTGCTCCATTAATTTACGTTTCAAATCTTCTTTTAATCGATAGTTAACAGGAACCGCCTTACGCATATCACTTAAATGTGACAAGAGTTCAACCACGGTCTGTTCATGTTCATTTGTTTGATCTGATGCACTACGTAGATCATCCTTCATGGCGATCACCTTCCTCATACAAACTCTGCAAGACTTTTATTCCGCGGTGAGAGATCATCTTAACGGACGATTCACTTTTAGCTAACACTTCTGCAACCTGTGAAATTTTTAGATCAGCAAAGAAACGAAGCGTCAAAACATCACGCTGATCCTGTGATAACATATTTAACCTTGTCCGTAATAAAGTCATTTCTTCTTTAGATAAAACACGCAATTCCGGTTGATACTCATCATCTGCTTCAATAAACAATAATTCTTCTGCTTCCGTCGGGTATTCACGTATCTTACGAACAAAATCAATAAACGTATTATGAGCGATACGAAAAATCCAAGATGCAAATGGGCTTTTACGGCTATATTGATCAAATTTCTCCAGAGCTTTTAAAAATACGCTGGTTGTCAAGTCATCTGCATCCCACGAACTATGTACACGACATCGTAAATAACGATTAACTCGATCAAAATATTCATCATATAGCTCTGGGAAATCTCTCGCTTCATAGTAATCAGTCTCTATCGCAACAGACGGATTTTCCTTACCGTCCTGCTTTACGGCCATTACCATCCCTCTTCCTCCACACTGTTTGTTTCTACTCCAATTGACGCATCATATCCGAAAAAGGTCACAGGCATAAACAAAAAAAGTGTAAAATATGCATTTTTTCTTATACATAAGCAAAAAAAAAGAAACACACAGAAAAAAACATCCTTGTTCCCAGTAAAATACAGGGAGCAAAGATGTTTGGCAGTTAAAATTACTAGAGGTTCGTCCTCAGACTATTGACAATCCGTTACACTCCGAACATATATTTGGAACTCATACTGATATGGATTCTCTTCGTTTTGTACACCAGGTGTCACTTCAACTTGTTTCCATTCAGATTCATCAAACGTAGGAAAAAAGGCATCTCCCTTGAACTCCTGCTGAATCTGAGTAATATACATTTTACTAGTGTAGGGAAAAAGCAACTCATAAATTTTTGCCCCACCAATAATAAACGCTTCTTCTTTACTATCTATCATCGCAAGAACTTCTTCAATCGAATGAGCGATTTCACAGCCATCCGCCTCATAGTTTGCTTGCGTCGTCAGCACGATATTTCGTCGATTAGGTAGAGGCTTCCCAATAGATTCATACGTTTTTCGCCCCATGATGATAGCATGACCAGTTGTGATACGGCGAAAATACTTTAGATCCTCTGGTAATCGCCATGGTAGCTGGTTATCTCGACCAATAACACGGTTCTGCCCCATAGCAAAAATGCTTGATAGCACTAAACAGCCACCTCCATGGCAATTTTTGGCTGATGCTTATAATCGATTAATTTCACATCATCTGGTGTAAAATCATAAAAATCGGTGATCTCCGGGTTAATCCAAAAGCTAGGAGCAGGATAAGCTTCTCTAGTTAATTGGGTACGCAAGCCTTCGAAATGATTTTCGTAGATATGTGCATTATTAATATAATGCTGGAATTTTCCTGGCTTTAGACCTGTGACTTGCGCAATCATATGAATAAGCACAGCATACTGAGTAGTATTAAACGGAATTCCTAAGCCCATATCACCGCTACGCTGTACAAGAGTACAGTTTAAATAACCGTCCGTAACATCCCACATGGTTTGAAAGGCACATGGCTGCAAGGCCATTTCTTCTAAATCATTCATGTCCCATAAACTAATAATATGTCGGCGGCCTTGGGGATCGTTTTTGAGGCCATCGATTAGCTTGTCTATCTGCTTGTGTTTAGCAATTTGATAACCGTATGCTTTACCGATCGTTCCGTCCTCTTTAGCCCATTCATCCCATACACGTACACCCATCTCTTGCAACAGCCTCACATCATTACTTTGGTGCTTGTAAATCCATAGCAATTCTTTGACAGCTGTTTTAAACGCAACGAATTTGGTTGTCAAAATCGGAAATTCTTTCTGTAAATCATAGCTTAGTAGCTGACCAAACAGTTTCTTTGTGGGGATTCCTGTGCGATTGTTGTCATAATATCCGTTTTCTAAAATATCTTCCACTAAAGCAAGGTATTGTATATCTGCTTGACTCATCTTGATCACGTCCTTCTTACAAACTCTAAGACAGTATAACGAAACATTACGTTCTTGAAAAGCTTTTCGCCTAATCCTCTTTGTGACCAAACACTAGTAAAAAAAGCTAGTATTTTATTTACTTCGAATGGTGGCATTTTAATATTGCCGAACAAAAAGACCTCGTTCCTTTTCCCTATTATCTTGAATTCAAAACAAATCAGAATATTTAAAATATCTTTCACATCGGTATATCCAAACATTTCACTATTAGACTATCATCCACAAAAAACAATAATTACCCAAAATTGGTACAAAATAACAAAATAAGAGTTAAAGAATGTATGGTTACAGAAACACCAAAAAGTAATTCGAAAGAGAGTTTCGACCTTATTTGTTCAAAAGGACGATATTTACACTATGAAAACCCCTTTCAAAAAGGTGCTTGTCAAAAATAAATATCATACATATTATTTTTTACCTAACCTGAAACTCTCTTAGATAGATTAAATTTCTTGCTCGCTCAAAAAACTCTATCCCTCCCTGTCACACACCTATGTTTTACACCCCAGATAATCCCGGATCAGGATATAACACGGAAGACATTATTTTTTTAGAAACAGGATGTTGTAAGCTTTCAAGCTGTTCCATATCATCTAACCATTCAACAATCTCACCCTTATACATCACCCCTATACAGTCCGCTATGTAATTTATCGCCTGTAAATCATGAGAGATAAAGAGATAGGAAAGTTGAAACTCTTCTTTTAGTTCTGCTAAAAGATGTAAGATTTGTACTTGTACAAGAGCGTCTAAAGCGCTTACGGCCTCATCAAGTATAATTAGCTTCGGTCTTAATGCAATAGCTCTAGCGATATTTATTCTCTGTAATTGCCCTCCACTGAACTGGTGAGGGTATTTATACATATCTTCCGGAGATAATCCAACGGTCTCCAAAAGGCCCTGTATTTTCTGTATCTCTTCAGTAGCCGTAAGCCTTTCATAATTTCGTAACGGTTCAGCGATAATCTCTCTTATCGTTAATCGTGGGTTTACAGCGCTATAACAATCCTGAAAGACAACCTGCAGATTTCTCCGTACCTCCTTTAATTCTTTTTCTCTTAAACGATAAAGGTCCTTTCCCTGAAACCAGACCTCTCCCTGATCAGGCTTTTCAAGCCCCAGAATAATTTTGCCTAGAGTACTCTTTCCTGCCCCGCTTTCGCCAACAAGCCCTAGACATACCCCTTCTTCCAGCGTTAGAGAAACACCTTTTACAGCTTCAACCGTTTTACGCTTCCTCCAAACGGAGTTACCAAGCAAGTATGTTTTCTTTATGTCTTTCAACTCAAGCAGACTCACTCTTCTTTCACCCAACTTTATCGTAATTTTACACATCGTACTAGATGATCTTTTTCATATTCCTTCCATTCAAGCTTGCTAGTTGCACAAATGTGATCTGCATCCTCGCATCGATCTAAAAATGGGCATATATTGTCTCTATTCGGTGGAGTGGGAGGAGAAACGCTAACACGTTTTGCACTCTTTGCCCTCCTTCTCGTTAATCCAAGTCTGGCTTGTAACAAAACACGAGTATATGGGTGCATCGGATGATTGAATAACTTCCATACTGGTGCCTTCTCAACTATATACCCACCATACATGACAGCCACTTCGTCAGCCAACTGAGCAATTACCCCTAGATCGTGTGATACTAATAAAATACCGGTTTCGTATTCTTTTCTTATCCTATCCAACTGTTTCAAAATTTGGAGTTGATTAGTCGTATCGAGAGCTGTCGTGGGCTCGTCCGCAATAAGGATAGATGGATGTAAGGACATCGTGATCGCAATCATCACACGCTGGAGCATACCGCCACTTAGCTGAAATGGATATTGCTTCAATATACTCTCTGGATTTGGCAAATCCATTTTTTCCAAATGCTCTACAGCCATTTTCTGCGCTTCCCGCTTCGTGATAGGCAAATGAGTTCTCAGTGTTTCAATAAAATGCCGACCAATTGTCCGCACAGGATTAAAGGCGGTCATAGGATTTTGCATAATAAAAGCGATCTCACTACCTCGTACTTTTCCTATGTCTTCTACTGAACAAGTTAACATATCCTTATTTCTAAACGTGATGCTCCCTTCTACCACCTTTGCCTTATCGGGTAAAAGATTTATTAAAGACATGCACGTCATCGTTTTGCCTGATCCGCTCTCTCCGACAAGCCCAAACACTTTCCCAGCCTCTATTTCAAAGCTTACCTCATTGACAGTCTGAGTCACCCCATGCGGTGTTGATACAACTATATTCAAATTGTTAACAGTTAGAATGGGGTGCTGTCCCATCTTCCATCCTCCTTTCTATTTTCTTCTTAGGTCTAAGGCATCCCTCAGGGCTTCTCCGAACAAGTTGAAAGCGATCACGACAAGTAAGATCATCATACCTGGGTACAACATCAAGGATGGGTTATTTCTAAAAAATGGTTTACTGTCGTTGATCATCATTCCCCATTCTGCCTCTGGCGGCTGTATGCCAAGACCTAGAAATGAAAGTCCAGAAATAGCTAAAACAATTCCTCCGATGTCCATAAAAGCTAATACAACTATCTGAGATATAATCGTAGGTAAGATATGTTTTAGCACAATGACCAGCTTTGGTGTTCCACATACCTTAGCTGCTAAAATAAAGTGTTGCTCCTTAACGCTAAGTACCATTCCCCGAATAATGCGAGCATAAAAAACCCATTGGACAAGCACCATCGCTAAAATCAGATTCCCAAGACCTGGTCCCAAGATTCCAATCAAAGCTAAGGACAGAAGCAAGCTTGGAAATGCCATGAGAATATCACAAATCCGCATGAACAAATAATCAACCCAACCACCTCTGAAGCCTGCATAAATACCGATCGGAATACTGATTGTCATGGTTAATCCCATGATAATGAAAGCTGTTCCCAGTGAGGTTCGTGTCCCATAGATTAATCGAGACCATATACATCTCCCTAAATGATCGGTCCCTAACGGAAATGTAGCGGAAGGGCCTTGCAGTTTATGAGTGATATCAACCAGATTCGGATCATTAGGAGACCAAAAAGGCGCAAAAAGAGCCAATAATATCATGAGGAAGATAATGATGCTGCAAATGATCATGAGCTTTTGTGACAGCAGCTTTTGCTTTAGATTTTTCAACATGCTTATTGCTCTCCTTCCCATTTTATCCGGGGATCCAGGAAAGCATATGCAATATCCACAAGGAGATTGCAGACTACAAAGATCACACCCATAAACAATAAACAGCTCTGAATCATCGGATAATCACGCTGTAAAATAGAAGTAACAAATAAAGAGCCCATACCCGGCCAAGCAAAGACGGTTTCAACAATAACGGCTCCGCTTAACATGCTTCCAAGGCTCATGCCTAGTCCAGTTAACACGGGTAATAAGGACTTTTTAAAGACATGTCTGCTAATGATTACTCTTTCGCTCAGCCCTCTCGCTCTCGCATACACTACAAATGGCTCATTCAAGTTTTCTAACGTACTAGCGCGAAGCAATCGCATATACGTACCGATATAAGGAAAAGCCAGTGTCAAGGAAGGAAGCACTAGATGAGCAAAAGTTCCCCTCCCTAATACAGGAAATAAATCTAACTTAACCGATAAAAAATAGATGAATAGGAATCCAAGCCAGAAAGCAGGCATCGAGACACTAACAAAGGCCATTATTCTGCTAACCTGATCAATCATTTTCCCCTTATAAAGAGCAGAAATCATTCCTATAGGTAAACTAATAACAATAATTAGGATGCATGATGCAAATGCTAGTTGTATTGTTGGGAAGAAATGGAGCACGATTTCATCCCATATCGATTTCTTCGACACATAAGATATCCCTAAATCCAATTGAACCACTTTTTCTAACCAATTTACATACTGGATATACAGGGGCTTGTCCAGCCCTAGCTCTGCTCGGATGGATGCCACTGCCTCATCTGTTGGAGGAATATGTGACGCCCTCAAGTAAGCTACGGCTGGGTCCCCAGGGGTTAAGTGGAGCAGAATAAAAGTGATCAGAGAAATTCCAAATAATATTGGCAGTAAACTTGTGAGACGTTTAACAATAAACCAACCCATTTAGTTCTCCTTCAGTCGTTTTTACATATCCCCACTTCACTTACTATCAATGGTAGTGAAAGGCACCTCGTATTCTTGAGGCAAGAAATTAACACCGCTCATATTTTTATGATAAACCGCTATATTAGACTGATAAGAAATTGGTAAGTAAGCAGCCTGTTCGTGCAATGTAGTTAAAATATCTTTATATAGCTTCATTCTGTGTGCTTCGTCTGTACTCACTAATACTTCCTTGATTTTTCCATCTAATTCTTTCTTCCCTGGTAGCCCTAATAGAGCTTTGTAATCCGGACTTCCACCTTCGGAAGGTGTAGTTATAGCGGATAAATAGGAATGCGGATCAAACGGGACACCCCAGCTAGCCGTAAATAATAAATCAAAACTGCCTTCACTCGCTGTAGCCCAAAAATTCTCTTCTTCCTTACTAGTCAACTTAATATCGATCCCCAATTTGCTAAACTCACCTTGAACATATTCCGCTATTGCCTTCTGAATGTTGTCTGAACTAATAAACATCAATTCCAGTTGTAATGTTTCTCCATCCTTCTCCCGAAATGGTTTTCCATTTGCTTGTTTCCATCCCGCTTCATCCAATAACTGTTTCGCTTTTTCTTCATCGTGTTCATACGGTTTCACATCAATTTTTGTGTAAGGAATGGTAGGTGCAAACAAAGTGTCAGCTTTTCTTTCCGTCCCGTAAAAGATATGATCAATCACAGCCTGCTTATTAAAAGCATGCTGGATAGCTAACCGTAATTTGCGGTCTTTGAGCGCTTCTCTGTTCGTATTAAACAGTAGCGCTCTTGTAGCTGTGGGTTCTGATAATTTGGTTTCATATTTTCCTGAGTCCTTCAGAAATCGGAACGAATCTTGGCTAATGACCCCATTACCAAAAATAAGATCGATTTCCTTTTTCTCAAAAGCTAATACTCTAGACTCACCGTCAGGAATGACTTTAACAATCACCTTGTCGACTTTCGGTTTAGCTCCCCAATACTTTTCGTTTCTTGTAAAGATAGCCTTTTCATTTTTCGTATATTCGCTTAGCACCCACGGCCCTGTGCCAATCGGAGCCTTGAGTCCGTCTTTAAATGTGTTTTGACTGTCAGGAAAGGCAGCTTCTCCTACAAATCGTAAGGGTCTGATGTACGTAAGCTCTTGAAGAGTTGGGTAATATGGTTTTTTCAAATTCAGTTTAAACGTAAATTCGTCAACTACTTCTGTGCTTTTCATTTGGTTTATTAATTCCATCCATTCATGTTGTGGGGCATTAGCTAAAACGGTATCAAAATTCTTCTTGACGATTGTAGCATTAAATGGTGAGCCATCAGAAAATGTAACATCTTTCCTTAGGTGAAACACATATTCTTTTCCATCTTTTGATACATCCCAGCTTTGGGCCAACCAGGGCTTAAGTTCTCCACCTTCACCGTAGTAAACAAGAGATTCATATACCATAGCTTGTGAGAACCATTGATTCGGAAAATACGTATGCGGATTTAAATCGCCAATATCTCCGGACCAGGAAAACGTAAGAGCTTTTGAATGATCTTGATTTGATATATTTACTTGATCTTTTGTTGTATTACTGCAACCAGCGATCATGATTGTTAGAATCGCGAGTAGTCCAATAAAAGTAGTGATAAATGTAGATCGTTCCAAAAACATATTTCCTCACCTTTTATCTATAAATTAAATTATTCCAAAAATGTTAAAACACAAAAAAAACATTGCCAACCAGATTAAAAAGGTCAGAAATGCCTATTGTTTAAGAACAATTTGGTCTTCTAGCATTCTAACACCTCCCTATTTCCCCGTAGGTCTAACAGTATTTTTAGAATGGGCAGGTCTTCTGACTTAGGTTCATCATCTCCATGCGTCTTCCCAGATATTATCCAGTGACTTTTTTGCATAAGACTCCCCTTACAGCGGCGGGACCGTGCCGGATTCACACCGGCTTCCCTTTTAAGTATTTGCTATGAAACAAATACACCCATTCCGATATGTAGTTTTTCCTTATGGAAATATTCACTTTATGCCATTAATTTGAAATTAGGACAAAAAGTTTACCTAGAACAAATTATATTCGTTATTCCAAGTTTATGCTATATCAAATTAAGTTCCTAAAAAAACATTGCCAAAGCATGTCCGATTGAACAGCTTTAGCAATGTTTTAACTTACATACCGTTGTAGCTTACAAACTCCCCATTCGGCTTACGATAACCACGTGGACGTTGACTTGATATCTTTTCTTTTCCAATAGTAAACATCATTACTGTTTCATATCCATCAGGAATTTCTAAAATTTCTTTAATAGCATTTGGATCAAACCCAATCATCGGGCACGTATCCCAGCCTTTATCTTTTGCCGATAGCATGAACAACATGGCAGAAAGACTCGCATTGCGAATTGCATCTTCCTTCATAAATGACTCGCCATTGCCCTCATATACCCCTGTAACTGTCTCAATTGTACGATCTAGCTCTTGTTTACTCAAAATTCCGAGATGGTGCATTCCTTCATTTATTTTTTCCACTCCTTGATAAGCGTAACGATTCCCCAACACCAAAATGACTGCTGAAGATGTATGTACTTTATACTGCTTGCAAGATTCATAAATCTTTTCTTTCAAGACGGGATCAGTTACGACTAGGTAGTGTGTATGTTGAAGATTAAAAGCAGAAGGAGCATATTTAACTAAAGTAAAGATCTCTTCAAGATCAGATTGGGTAATTTCTACCCCATCAATGAAATTATTTGCGGAACGCCGACTTTTCACTAGGTTTGTAAAATCGCTCATGTAATTTCCTCTTCTCATTGTATGTATCGTAATGGTTACAGGGGAGGAAAGAACAGTGTTTTCACTACACTTACTCGCTCCCCTGTCTTTTTTGTGCCTACTTGATTTTATTTTGCTTGAATCTGTTTGATTCTTGCCTGATTAGGCCTTATTCTGACCTATATCTCTTGGCATTGTCTTCATGTACAACATTATCATACAATAGAGCAAGTGAATCTGGATACTACTCACTTTTTACAGGTCATATCTTACGCGAATAAAGCATATGCACCTGGTCCAATCAATGCAACCCCGATAGCCACCGCAAGCAATACTAGATTGTATTCCATACCGTTTTGCGTAATCCACAATCCATTTTTTCCATGTACAGTAAAAATAGCGATCAGCATAGTTACAGCGATTAGTGCTCCCCCTATCCAAGTAAACACACCAGACGCAAAGAGCAATCCTCCAACAATCTCACTGGCGCCTGCCATAAATGCCATCAACAAGCCGGGTTTCACACCGATAGATTCTAACCACCCTGCTGTTCCCTTTAAGCCATGCCCACCAAACCATCCAAATAATTTCTGTGTACCATGACCAATAAATAAAAGCCCCACAACTAATCGAATAAGTAAAAGTCCTGCATCCATTTTCTTTTCCTCCTTAGGAATATGTTTTATTTTGAGTATCTTCAATTAAAGATATATGAGAAAGATGGATAATATGCTTCTTTTTATTATCACATCTGTTTTGCTACTACTTATCTGCAAAATTCATTTGGGCTGACTTGCCCAGCTTTTTCAACAAAGTAATGGTAATCTCTTTTTCTTCAGGAGAAAGCCCACTAAGTGCTTCTGTTAGCTTTTCTTGATGTTTCGGAAAAATCTCTTGGAGAAATTGCTCCCCTTCTTGTGTTAATTCCGCATAGATAACTCGTCGATCATTCGGACAGGGCTTACGAAGCAAATAACCCTTTTTTTCTAGCTTATCCACCACATAAGTAATATTTCCACTAGAGATTAAAATCTTGTCACCAATTTGCTGAAGAGGCTGTCTGCCTTTATGAAATAACAATTCTAGAACACCAAATTCAGTAGGATTTAATCCATATTGTCGAATATCTTTCTGAACGTGAGCAGACGTCCAGTTAAATGCACGGGATAACACAACGAACAAATGAAGGGATTGCTCTTGATTTTTATTTGAATCTGTTATCAGGTCCATTTGCTTTCCCTGTTTGTTCAGCATTTTGTTTTCTCCTTTCTTTTTATTTCTTACCTTTTACAAAATACATTTCAATATGTCTCATTTTTTGATATCTTAAATTTAAGATAAATGAAGAATACCCTATTTTTTTTACGTTGTCAACTAGTAAACTAAAAAAATATTAAATGAACAACGTAGGAGTTTGGGTTGATTATAGCTGGAACACTCTTGCTGGTTCCATGTTATCGGCTAAACAGAGAAAGACGTATTAGCTTGCGAGCATCTTACAAAAGATAAGGGACACAAACAGGTAATAATCGTTTGTGCCCCCAGGTTTTATTTTTTCATAGGCGCCTCGGCTTCGCTATTAGTTGGTTCTTTTTGTTCTATAAAGGCTGCTAATGCTTGGATCGTTCGGTGTTCATAGACAACCAGATCATCGGAGATTAATTCCTCTTTCTCCATCTCTAAGTCGAGAGTAACAGCAAGTAATGAGTTTCCCCCATGCTCAAAGAAATCCTCGTTTGTCCCTACTTGTTCAACTTTCAGGACACGTTTCCAAATTTCCATGAGCTTCATTTCTAATACGGTCTTGGGTTCTTCTCCTTCTCGGTTCCTTGGAGTGAAAAGTAGAGCTTCATCCTGAAGTCCACCTCGATTTACTTTTCCACTGGTCGTTAAGGGAAGCTTATCCAGTGTCATGAAATGAGCTGGAATCATAAAACTCGGGAGCTGTTTTCTCAGATGTTCCTTTATCTCGTTCATATCGATTGGATTTGCGGTAATGATGTATGCCACTAGCTGTTTATTTCCAAGTGAATCATCTTTATCTAGTACGACAGCGTCAGCTATCCCTTCATAGGAGCGAAGTCTTGTTTCGATTTCTTCCAATTCAATACGGTATCCGCGGATTTTCACCTGATGATCAATTCGACCTAAAAATTCGATATTTCCGTCAGGTAGCCATCTTGCTAAATCCCCTGTCCGGTACATCTTTTCACTAGCTGCAAACGGGTTAGATACGAACTTTTCTTCATTCAATTCAGGCTTATTCAAATATCCTCTCGCCACGCCTGCCCCAGCAATAAACAATTCTCCCACGATCCCGATTGGCTCCAATTGAGTAGACTCATTCATCACATAAACCTGCACGTTTTGAATCGGTTTGCCGATTGGCAATGTACTATACTCTCCTGCTTTTCTTAGAGGAAAGCGGGTAGCGATGACTGTTGCCTCTGTAGGGCCATAGAGATTATCAAGCGTAACATTCTTTGTAAGGGAGTAGAATTGCTCTACGACGTCGTGCGAAATTGCCTCACCGGCTACCAGTACGTATTTCAACTTAGTAAGAGCCGTTATTGACTCTTCGTGAATCGAGTTGAGGAATACTTTAAACATGGAGGGAACAAAGTTGACAAGTGCTACATTATGAGACTCAAGAACACGCAGGATACTCTTAGGATTTCGGTGTCCACCCGGTTCAAGAATCACCAGTGAACCTCCAGAGATGAACCAGCCAAATAGTTCGAGCACTGATACGTCAAAGGTATACGGCGTCTTTAAGAGATAAGCATCGTCTACTGCCATTGGATAATCCTTCTGCATGGCAAATAGATAGTTAACGATGCTGCCATGCTCGATCATGACTCCCTTTGGTCTTCCAGTAGAACCAGATGTGTAAAGGATATAGGCGAGGCTGTCCGCTGTAGATATCGTCTCAAGATTTGCTGTGTCTCCCTCATAAAGAGCTTCGTTGTTAAGATCAAGAATAGGTCCCATAAAAGAAATGGTATCGATATGTTTTGTTTCCGTTACTAAAACCTGTGCATTGCTATCCGCAAGAATATAGTGTGCATGCTCCGCTGGATAGTCAGGATCGATTGCTACATAAGCAGCACCTGCTTTCATCACTGCCAGAATTCCTAGAATCATTTCTACCGAACGGTCAAAACGTAAACCAACCACTTCTTCTCTTCCAATCCCTAAGCCACGTAATTTTCTCGCTAATTGGTTCGCTCGTTCGTTCACAAACTCATACGTGTATGTTTGATTTTCAAAGATGAGAGCAGTCTGCTTAGGATTGCGTTTCGCTTGCTCTTCGAATAATTGATGCACCTGTTTATCTTTAGGATAATCTTCTCTAGTATTGTTGAATTGATAAAGAATCTTGTCTTTCTCTGCTTGGGTTAGGAGCTCTATTTCAGAAAGGTTGATACTTGGATTGCGAAGGATTTGGGCTATGATCGCCAAAAAGTGATTAACCATTCTCTCAATGGTCTCCTGCTTAAACAATTTCGTCACGTATTCTACGTGGAGCAAAAGCCCATCCTTTTCTTGAAAAAACTCAAATGTAATGTCAAATTTAGATGTTTTGTGTTTATAGTCAAAGGGTGTAAAGGTAAGTGTGTTAGCTTGAGTATGGTAAGAAGGAATATTCTGCATAATTAGCATCGTATCAAATAAAGGATTACGGCTGTTATCACGTTCCAACTGAAGCTTATTAATTAGTTCTTCAAATGGATACTCTTGATTCTCATAGGCTTGCAGGGCATTTTCTTTTACTTCCTGTAGGAAAAGACTAAACGGTTTATCTTGGTGTAGGCTGTTTTTCATTGCCAATGTATTGACAAACATTCCAACCATTTGTTCCGTATCTGCGTGGACACGTCCAGCAATAGGCGAACCAACAATGATCTCTGTTTGTTTTGTATATTTGTGAAGGAGAACATTATAGGCGGCTAGTAAAACGATATACAAGGTAGTCCCTGTTGATTCGGTCAAATCACTCAACTGCTTCACGAGTGAATCGGGAATACGTTGAATAACACGGTTACCATCGAAGCTTTGTTTTGCTAATCTAGGGAAATCAGTAGGCAGTTGCAGAATCGGAATTTCGCCTTCAAAAGTCTTTAACCAGAAGGCTTCCTGATTCCCCATCTCATCACTTTCCATGCGCTTGCGTTGCCATGCCGCGTAATCCTTATATTGGATGGACATGGGAGAAAGCTCCTCTTGGGCGTAAAGCTTGATAAAATCTTGCTGCAAGATTATCATTGAAACTCCATCGGAAATAACATGGTGCATATCAAAAAGTAGCAAATGGCGGTATTCGTTGAGCTTTACTAACCCGACCCGAAGTAAAGGGGCTTCGCGTAAATCAAAGGGGCGAATGAACTCGTCAATGATCGATTCGATTTGCTCCTCCGTTGTTTCCTGAAACCAGACGTCAATCGTAGCATGATCCTGCACTTTTTGCACTGGCACTCCATCTAGGAAAACAAACGAAGTTCGCAGGCTTTCATGACGTTGTACCAATCCCCAAATCGCTTGTTCGAATCGTTTTCGATCAAGCTCACCTTCAACGATAAGTGCTCCTGGAATATTGTAGCTAGTTCCTACTCCTTCAAATTTATTCATGACAAAAAGTCGCTGTTGTGCAGAGGAAACGGGATAGTAATCTCGTTTTTCTACAAGATCAATTGCTTCATACTGCTTTTTATCTCCCTGATCAATATAGATTGCAAGTTCCTCAATCGTCGGGTGTTGGAAAATAACCTGTAACGGAACCTCCACATGGAAGGTCTTCATAATCCGTGAAACAAGTGTAGTCGTATTTAACGAATGACCACCTAGTTCAAAAAAATTCTCGTGTACACCAATCTGGTCTGTTGAAAGGATATTCTGCCAGATTTCCACAAGTGTCGCTTCCGTTTCGTTACGCGCAGCGACATATTGTACCTTTGACATTTGTTCAAATACATCCTCAGGATGAGGAAGCATTTTCCTATTTAGCTTTCCATTTGAGGTAATGGGTAGCGTATCCACTTGGATTATGTAGGTAGGTACCATGTAGATAGGTAGATCTTTCGAAAGAAACGCGCGTACTTCTCTAGCAACTACCGGATGATCTGCCACGACATAAGCACACAAATAGGTTTCTTGCGACGCTTTGCTATCCAAACCAATCACAACTGCTTCTTTCATGCCTGAAAATGTGAGCAGCCTGCTTTCGATTTCGCCCATTTCGATGCGCATACCGCGTATTTTTACTTGCTCGTCAAAGCGACCTAGGTATTCTATATTTCCATCGGGAAGCCATCTGGCCAAATCTCCTGTTCTGTACATACGTTGACTAGATTGAGGAAATAAATCAATAAACGGATTTTGCGTAAACTTCATTTCAGTTAACTCAGGACGATTCAAATAACCTCTTGCTAATCCTTCACCCGCAATGCACAGCTCTCCAGGAATTCCAATTGGCTGAAGCTGATTATTCTCATTCACAATAAATACCTGTTGATTAGCTAGTGGTCGCCCTATGGAAATATTGCTCACGCTATCAATCTCTTCCAAGATTACATGGTAGGATGTGGAGTCTACGCAAGTTTCCGTCGGACCATAGGCATTGAGTATTTTGGGTTTGTGTGAGAAATGTCGTACAAAATTCGCTACGACCTTTGCCGTTAGCGCTTCGCCTGCAATAAGTAAGTGCTTGAGAGCTAAATCTGCCGTTTCTTCTTTGTTTAGGTAATCCCCCAAAATCCGTAGATGAGTCGGTGTACCATCTGAGAGTTCTATTTGGTGCTTACGATAGAAAGCAACCAATTTCTCTCCCTCAACTCGTGCATCCTCTGGTACGATCAATAGGCTATGACCATTTAACAGAGAACCAAACATGTTTTGTATCGATGCATCAAATTCAAGCGGTGACACCATGGCTACTCGCAACGGGGATGGATAAGTGGTATATAATTCCCGATTAAGCCCCCAAATAAGATTAACTACGCTACGTTGCTCGATCATCGTACCTTTCGGCTTACCTGTTGAACCAGATGTAAAGATTACATAAGCAAGTTGAGACGGATTCGCCCTGCAAAACTCTTCCGTTTCACTCGTTTTATATGAAAGAAGCTCTGTCACACTCAGCACTTCCAAGTCTGGAAGGTCTACCATTAACGAACTGTCAGTGACAACCTCTTCATTGGTGATTAGAAGTGGGCTATTCGTGTCATCCAGCATAGATTGAATGCGATTTTTTGGTAGAGACGGATTGATTGGTAAGTAGGCACCACCCACTTGCAAAATGGCTAGAATCGAAACTACGATGTCTATATTGCGCTTTAACATAACACCTACGATTTTTTCTGGTTGAATACCTTTTTTCTTTAACAGGTAAGCCGCTTGGGTAGCCCTTTCTTTCAGCTCAGCATAGGTTAACTGGCGATTGTCATCCGCTACAGCAATTACATCTGGCGTTTTTTCAGCTTGCAATGTAAACAGCTCATATAAATTCTTCTCTGCGGGAAATTCAATCTGTGTATCGTTAAAATCACGGATTTGAAGCTTCTCATTCATTGATAGCATGTCAATTACCGATAAAGGCGTATCAAGATTATCTAAGATATTTTGCAGTAGTCCTTTGTAATGGGCAGCTATTCTTTCCACGCTAGCTCTGTGGTATCGGGCGGTCGAAAATGTAATCTTCAGCTCTAGGCTGTCATTTGTTTTTAGGAATGAGAATAGGACTTCAGGTTGATTTGAAACAAGGTAGCTATGATCATGAATGTTCTCTAATAGAATTCCAACATGAAAGAGAGATGAATGATCAGACCTAGAATGACCCATAATCTGCTCATATAAAGATAAAAGCGGATAATTTTGATTCTCGGTCGCTTCATTCAGCATTTCTCTAGTCAATAAGAGTAACTCTTTACATGTCATTTCTTCTCTTAATTGGTTGCGAAGAACAAGGACAGTATTGATAAAATTAGCTTCTGTGTCCTGTTTTAAGACTGGAGATACCACGACGATATCAGAATGCCCCGTATATTTGTATAAAAGCACGTTCAAAACGGACGTCAGAATCATGTGCAAGCGTATATCGGAGCCGTTGGACAGCTTTATCAGTTGGCTAAAGGACGGGCCATCGACAACATTTTTTACATCATCTCTTTGTTCACTAGGGCTCTCTTGATTTTTTTGGTCGTAGGGAAAGTGGCACTCCGTTACCTCTCCCGCCAGCTTCATCTGCCAATAATCTCTTTCCTTTGCCTTCTGATTCGCAACGATCATTCGATCTTCTGAAACGTTTATCCTACCCATTGATTGCATCTCCCCTAAAAAGAAGTTCTCCTTCTCCTGCTTAGCATGCCACATTTGTTATGTCCATGAAGTTGAAGATTGCGTTGACGATTATGGCCGTTCTTCTTATCCAAATCGATACTGATCATTATGCAATCAAATCACTTTTTTACATTACATGTAACATTTATTCCGCTTCAGTCGAAAACAGCTTTTTAGTAAGAATCTCCCATTCTTTTAACCCTTGCAAATTTTTCAAATCATTTTCAAATCGCACATCGCTTGTATCTCTCCAGCCCTTGTCCACGGCTTGTTCTAGGTAGGAAAGTGCAATAGTAGTTTCTCCTATCACAGCAAAGCCACAAGCAATGAGAAAGCAATGCCAGTCTTCTAGTTCACCAAGTTCTTCTGCCCTTTTTACATAGTCTGTAGCTGTAAGGACATCCCCAAACTCTTTTAAATGATAATAAGCACTGCCTACAAGATTATCTAGTTCTCGATAGAAGAAATAATACGCCTTATAATCTCGGCGATTTTCAAAGCCTAATTTATTCGCTAGCTTTATCGACGCATAGCGGAAATGTTCTGTCTTCCAATGGGGAGTAACCCCTCGCTGAAGGCACTCGTCCAACACAGCTCGAGCAGCCAGTGTAGCTAATCCCTTGTTACGATGTTTTAAATCGTAGGTGTTAATGCCGATCTCAATATCGCCTTCACTTGCATAAACAGAAAGACAACTGCTAACTGCCTTATCCCCTTGCATCGTGCAATAGCCGATACCTTTCTCGAAAAAAACCTCAGGGGAGACCCAAAAATTATCCAGCTCTTCTCGAATAACTCCCTCTTTATCCCGATCGATTAATTCAGGAGTAATTTTTTCGACAGAGTAGCCGAAAGGAATCCGATCATGCCATTGCAAAAGCTCTCGATACTTCTCTTCATTAAAAGTGAAGGCGCAACGTCCGTAAGCTTTTGGCAGATAGTTTTTCAGTCTATCAACTACTGTCCCTTCACCCGTATTCGAGTGGGGAAATTCCAACTGAAAAGCGATGTCACCAATCTGCAAACTCTCTGGTGCAATCCTCTCGCGGATGAAAGATTCGAGATTTTTGTTAAAAGATTCGTTCTCTTTGTCTCCAACAAGTAAAAAGATTTCAAATTTTGCCCATATCAAGGCTGTTTTTGGTTGTTTTGGATCATCTACATATACTTTTCCTTGATTATTCCCATTCATGATTCCCAAAATGATGGGGTGATTGGTTTGTTCGCGAAAAATATCCTTAATTCTATCGTATTCCTGTACAGAAAGCTCATAGATCATGCCTGATGTTTCCTTTCTTTTGTGGGTTTTTCATCTCGTATTCATACTCTCTAGGTTATGCTCTCTTTTCTAACAGAGACGATTACATTCTTCAAGTAATTGTACCGAGAAGCACCTTTCATCCTGCGATGCCTCTCTGATTTTTTTAGAAATTTTATGCAACGTACTATCATTACATCTTTTTGTAAGATGCATCTTGATAACAATACCTCGAATAACATTCCAATTATTCCCTATCCTTTTTATCTCTTCCACAAAGGGCACTAAACTTGGATAATCATGTGAAGCGATAAAAGCTAAGAGATGCGCATATTTAAGACGACCATTTGCGATATCTGCCAAGTTGTTTATCAGCGGGATGTCATCAAAGTTTTTGTCATATCCTTCTGTCTCTTTTTGCAAATCAAAATCTTTCAGCAAAACGTCTGCGAATCTTTGCATGTCTGCAAACGCCTTTCCAGACTGCAATTCAGAGGAAAGTCTATTAGCCAACTCTCGGATGAATTGTTTAGGTTCGATCTGCTCATCTTGCACAAGCGAGAAAGTCGTTACATGTTTATAGCCCTTGATAAAATTTGCGTGCGACAACCGCATCTCCTTTTTCATAAAATAAGGATCTGTGCAATAAAGGTCGTGCGTTTCAGAGTTTATTCCTACAATCATAAATGAATGGACAGTGTGTTCCTTCTGATAGTTTTTATCCCAAGGAACCCAAAAAGAATTCATCGTAGCCACAACAGGAAAACCTAAAGTCAGCTCGGTTTGAATGATCTTATACACCTCCTCTTCCATCTGTGTTTGATAGACTGTTCCTCGTATACCATGATACTGTTCGAGAAGAGCTAAAAAGTTATTCGAGGGAATGATTAGTTGATCTCCTATTCTGTCCGTTTGTTTTCTACTAGATTCAAAAGAAAAATTCCACGTTTCTGCAAACATACACTCGTGATTACGCTGAAGCCAACGTGCAAGGGAAGCAATTACATCTTCAATGCAATTATTTTCGATATTTTTTACTGGTTCTATATTTATAAGCACATAGGGATTATCTGTTGATGATTTTAACATAACCAATTGCCCTCCTAAGAAAGTGTACCACAGGTATTTCATTGGTTATCATCCTGTTATTTTATTGATACTCTTGTTTTCTTTAGTTGAGGGAGAATATTCTGTCCGATACGCTCGATTTCATTATCATGTAATAAACTAGTCAAGAGGAAAAATTCGGCGCCAGCATCATGATATTTTTTTAGTGTTTCAATGACCTCTTCATAACTACCTACAATTGATATTGAGTTTGATGGGTTTACTTGGCTAAGCCCGCCCCAAAGATTCTCTCCTACCATGTAGTTATTTTCGGCAGTCAGGTCTTTGTAACGTCCAAGTCCTACAGAATCGGATGTTTTTAAAAAGGCACGTGTCATACGCTTTGTGATTGGTGACGTATTTTCTAATAGTTCATTTGCCGCATGCCACGCTTCTTCGCTTGTTTGTCTTGCGATAATATCGACCAAAACGCCGCAAGAAATGCTCCTTCCCTTTTCTAACGCCATCTGTTTAACTTTATTGTAGTGTTTATTGATCAACTCGAACTCGCACGCATACAGAATATACGCATCTCCATAATGCGCTGCTATTTTCATCGCTTCCTCAGAGCTACCCGCAACGAAATAGCGTCCCCTTTTCTCTACATTCTCCTTTGGATAAATGTCACAGTTACTAATGTGAAAAAACTCCCCTTTGTAACTAGAAGTTCCTTTTCGAAGTAACTGAATGATCTCCATAAACTCTTTCGTGCGTTGATATCTGGTCGTATGTGGATCAACATGGGCTTCACGGGAAAGAGCAATGCTGGAACTACCTGTAATCACATTAACATCCGCTCGATGGTTAATCATCTGATTGAGAGTATTCAACGCTTTAGCAGTGTAAGTCGGCAAACAATGATTGGTATTTTGGGCAAGCAATATGCGAATGCTGGTGGTTTCTAATCCAATCTTAGTTGATGCAATAAAGGGATCAACTGAGGTTGGAGTGCTAGAAACAAGTACACCATCAAAATTATTTTTTTCAGCACGTAAGGCTTGATCCGTATACGCCCGATATAGTTCCTGATATTGATCCGTCGGGACAACCGGTAATGCCCAACAAAATTCCATAATCAGTTCCCCTCCTGCTTCCCTTCTTCACTGGTCGGACATAGCCGGATGGTGCAAGAAGCACCATCCCCCAAGCTTGTCCTGGATATTCCTTGTTTTTATCGATTATTTTAAAAATTGAAATCACCTTGATCGATTTGCAAAACGAGTTCCTTGAAATCATGTGAAACTGAGATATCCTGAAGCCTTATTTGAACATCCGCAGTAACTTGCTCAAGAAGCTCGATATAGCGTTGGACAAACTTCTCCATAGTCTCCCGTCTAAATAGCTCAGTAGAATATTCGATAGTCATCTCCAACTTATCCTGAGCCTCGACCGCACGAAGTAGCAGGTCTACTTGGGCTCGTTGGTGACCAAACTCGAACGGGGATACATGAAGACCATTAAACTCAAGTTTCTCCGTATCCATGTTTTGTAGGACAAACATAACATCAAACAATGGATTGCGAGAAATATTACCTTGTAGTCCGAGACTAAGGACCAAATCTTCATATTGATACTTCTGATTTTCAAAGGCTTGCAACGAGTTTTCTTTCACTTCTGCCAAAAATGCTTTAAATGTGCTCTCTCCTTTTGGCTGGTTGCGCATCGGTAGCATGTTGACGAACACTCCCATGATGTTCTGCAAATCAGCATGCGGCCTACCAGCAATTGGGGAGCCGACTACTATATCCTCCTGTCCCGTGTATTTATATAATAGAGCATTGTAGATTGCTACTAGTACAATGTATAGAGTGGACTCTTCTTGGCTCACAAGCTTCCTTATTTTGTCGGTCAATTCTGAATTGATCTCAAATGACAGCGTATCTCCCAGAAAATTTGAAACTTTTGGTCTCGAATAGTCTGTGGGTAGGTCAAGTAGAGGAATTTGATCTTCAAACCGTTTCATCCAGTACTCCTTCTGCTTCTTGACCACTTCCTGCTCTCTCTCACTGTTTTGCCACTCTGCGTAGTCTTTGTATTGGATACGCAGCTGTGGTAGTTCTTCGCCAGAGTATAGCTTCATTAGATCCCTTACGAAGATGTCAAAAGAAACACCGTCCGTGATGATGTGGTGAATATCGACTATCAGAATATGCTTCGTCTCATGTAGCTTCACGAGCCCAATACGCAGAAATGGTGCAACATCCAAATCAAATGCTCTGATAAAATCGTGTACAAGCTGCGGAGCTTCCGTTTCTTCCGCTTCTATATAGGTCAATTCAAAATCTACTTTATCATGGATACATTGTTTTGGCTCATCATCAATCATTTGGATGGACGTACGGAACACTTCATGACGCTGAATCAATTTCATAAAAGCTTGCTCTAATCTCTTGCCATCAAGCTCACCTTCCAGCAATACGGCAGCCGTATCGTTGTACGCTGTGCTAGCTGGATGAAGCCGGTGTAAAACATAGAAGCGTTTCTGAGCTGAGGATAGGACATACGCTTCTTTTGGTGCCGCTGCCTCAATCGAGAAGTACCCGCTTCTCTCAGCGTTATGAATATACGAGCAAAGCGTCTCAATGGTCGGTGTATCGAACAGCTGTGCCACAGGTATCTCTACATGTAGCTCCTTATGGATTCGAGAAACAAGGGTGATACCTTTAAGAGAATCACCACCAAGTTCAAAGAAATCGTCTTCAATGCCTATTTGATTTACACGGAAAATTTTCTGCCAAATCTCAACCAGCTCTTTTTCTAATTTCGTGCGGGGTTCTACATATGAGCTCAATAAAACCGGTCTGGCATGCAATGCTACCTCGTTGTCATCTTCCTCTTCATGACGTAGCGATTGTAGATGAACCCACTGATTGATTCGAACCTGTAAATCCCCCGGTGAGTTGGCAATCCAAGTTTCTCCAGAGGCCAAAATACGTTGAAAAACTTGAACTCCTTCTTCTGGTAGCATCGATAGTTCCCAGATGCTTCCTCCAACAGTAGTGTCCTTTTCAGTCTCATCCCAGTATTTCCAGTCGCTCCAATTCACGCTTATCCAAGGTACAAGCGCGTCCCTGTTATATTTTTGAACAAAGTAGTCCATATACAAGTTAGCGGCGGAATATGCAGTGAAACCAAGCCCCCCCAACACAGAAGCAATCGAAGACATTAATAAGCAGAAATCTAGCTGTTTGTCTCTAAGAACTTCCGAAAGTACACGTAATCCGTACATTTTGGACTTAAATTGTTCTTCGCAGTCCGTTATCAGGAGCTCCTTCATTAGATTGAACGTATTACCTCCCAAAACACCCGCGGCGTGAATAACCCCATTAATCGGACCATGGATTTGCTCTGCTTGTTCAATAACAGCTTGCATTTGATCTTTATCTGCGACATCACAAGCAAATATCAGAACTTCTCCACCCATCTGCTCCAGGTCTTGCATTTTACGGATTTTTTGACTGATCGGGTCTTTTTCACCATGAGTTCCTATCCACTTTGTCCATTCTTCACGAGCAGGTAAGCCTGAGCGCCCTGTAAGGATTACTTTCGCTTGTACCGTCTTAACCAGGTATTCCGCTAGGATCAAGCCGATACCACCTAAACCTCCTGTGATCAAGTAAACCCCTTTTGGGCGAAGTGGGGACGGGTTATCATCTACGTTGTCGATAGTTTGCGATACATAGCCTTGTACCCACCGATTCTTCCCTCGATAAGCAACAAATTTATCGGTAGAAGGGGAGTAGCACTCAGCAATTAGTTGTTCGACAAGTTTGTTCTCTTGCTTACTTCCCATGATCGGAAGAACGATGTCAACATGAGAGCAATTCAAATACGAATACTCCTGTGGAGCAACTATCGCTGTGGCAAGTACGGTAGCCTTCTCCGGAATCAACGTCTCATCACCTAGTATTTCATGAACATTGTTGCTTATTATCTTGATATCCATCTGCTCATTTGTTTGCTTGCCAACAAGTGATGTAACGAAATGGAACAAGCTGTAGAAACCACGCTCTTGGAAATCTGATAAACTCAATGTAGCATTTTTCTCCATTGATGTAACTCCTAAAAAGTGGGCAATGCGCGTTGGGAGCTTATCCTCCTTACTCAGTTCGCTTACAAGCTTCAAATAGTGGCTCTTTTCTCTTACATTTAACTGATAGCAGTTTTCCGCCAATTTCTCGAAGGTTTCGCCTGCCTTAGCAACCACAACTGATTTAACCACAGCTTCTAGACCTGTTGCCACCCTCGTACCTAGTCCACCTTCATCAGCAAAAACAAGCCACCTTTGCTCTGCTAGCAATTCGTTACTCTTCTCTTTCCGAAGTGGGACTGAAGACCATTGCGGTGTATAGAACCATTCGCTAATATTTTCCTTTTTATGAAGCTGCGTCGTTTTTTTAGTCAATCTCTGACTTAATTCAAATGGATTCGCTTGTATCTTGTAACTAATAGGATCAAAGGAATAGGTTGGTAAAGGGATACGCTGACGTTGTTCATCCCCGTAGAAGTTGGTCCAATCTACGTATGCTCCCAATCCCCACAAGCGAGCAAGCCTCGTTAATAAGAAGTAAACATCAGAGATTTTTTGTTTGGGATGTTTGATTGTATGCAGTACTCGTTCCGGCTCATCTTCGAAGAAACGGTTGAGCAGTACGCTTACGTCTCTACTTGGACCAATCTCGACAAAAACGCTATCCTTATCCTGTTTGAGTGTTTCAATTCCATCCGCAAAACGGACGGTTTCACGCATATGGGTGACCCAATACATCGGGTCTTGTACTTGTTCAGCTGTGATCCAAGTGCCAGTTACATTTGAAACAAGTGGAATGTCTGGCTCTTGTAGCGGAATAGTCCGGATAACCTGCTCAAATTCTTCAAGGATTGGGTCGAGAACGATGGAGTGGGCTGCATGTTCACTTGGCACTCGCATGCATAACAATCGGTTAGCCCGTAACTCTAGTTCAAATTCCTTGATGGCATTTTCTGATCCTGACACAATGCTAGATGGACCATTATCAATCGCTAAGGATATCGCGCTACTGTCGGTATCTCTATGCTTTGTTATAAACGTAGCAATTCTTTCACTTGTTTCTCTAGCACTTAGAGGCACACTAAGCATCGCTCCAGACACTTTATTCATTAGTCGTCCGCGTTCTACAATCAGTTTTAAGACGTTGTGTAGGGAAAATACTCCTGCGATAGTTGCCGCCACATACTCACCAAAGCTATAGCCTATGACAGCGGAAGGTTGTATTCCCCATTGCATTAGTAACTGGGCAAGCGCATATTCAAAAGTAAAGAGTATCGGTTGTCCAAACTCGTTTTTGTTAATCTTTGTGCCAGCCTCATCGTCGTCAGCTTCCGGAAATAAAACATTTCTTAGGTCAAAGCCTAGCATTGGTTCAAGAATAGTAAAGCATTTGTCCACTTCGGCCCGGAACTGAGGCTCCTGCTCGTACAGATCTCGTCCCATGTTGACATACTGAGAGCCTTGACCAGAGAACATGAATACGACAGGGCGATTTTCCCCTTTTGCCTTAATGGTGTCTATTTTATTTGTATCTGTGGACAGTAGCAGTTCACTTGCTTCTTCAACACTTTGGCAGAGGAGAGTTCGTCTATACGTAAATGATTTTCTACCAAGCTGTAGCGTATAGGAGACATCAGCCAGATTTACATCAGGATGTTTACGTAAATAATTCCCTAGATTCTGGGTCATCCGATCTAATGACGATACCGTTTTAGCGGAAAGAACAAGCATTTTCCAGTCACGTAGGGAACCGTTAGAAATAGATCGAGGCGATGCTTCTTCAAGAACAATATGCGCGTTCGTGCCACCGATACCAAACGAACTAACTCCTGCGCGTAGTGGATCTGACTCGGATTCCCATTCTCGCAATTGTGTGTTAACGAAAAACGGACTATTATCGAAATCAATTTGTTTATTCGGTGTTTTAAAATGTAGGCTAGCTGGAATTTGACGATTTTGCATAGCCATGACAACTTTGATAAAACCCGCCACGCCTGATGCCGCATTGAGGTGACCTACATTTGATTTCACTGAGCCAATCGCACAATATTGGCGTTTTTCTGAGTTGAATGCTTGCTTTAACGCACTAATCTCAATTGTGTCACCTAATTTGGTCGCCGTTCCGTGGGTCTCGATATAAGTAATGCTTTCAGGATCGACATTTGCACTGGAGTGGGCGGCACGGATTACATCCACTTGGCCCTCCACGCTCGGTGCCGTATATCCAACCTTACGATTACCATCATTGTTAATGGCCGATCCTTTGATAACAGCATGGATGAAATCTCCATCAGTGATTGCATCCTCTAGCGATTTAAGAACAACAACGCCTGCCCCATCGCCAAACAGCATTCCGCTCGCCTTTTCATCAAAGCTTCGGCAATGTCCATCTACTGCGAACAGCATTCCTTCTTCATAGATGTAACCAGCCTTATCCGGTTGTGTAAGCGTAATTCCTCCCGCTATTGCCATATCACATTGTCCGTTTAATAGAGCTTGGCAAGCTGTAATAATCGATACAAGCGAGGTAGAGCAGCCCGTAAATATATTAGAGCTTGGTCCTTTTAAATTCAATTTATAGGAGATTTGCGTACTTAAAGAATCTTTATCGTTTAAAAGCGAGGCGAGGAATTGTCCCGACGGTTCATTCGCTTCTGCCAACGTAGCCATTACCTGCCAGTACAAATTTGGAGACGCTCCTGCAAAGACTCCGACTAAGCCCTTATAGGAATCAATGTTATAGCCCGCGTGTTCAAGTGCTGCCCACGTACACTCATGGAAAACACGAAGCTGAGGGTCCATTACCATTGCGTCTTTTGGCGTGTAATCGAAGAAGGCGGAATCAAAATACTCCGTTCCTTCCAGATAGCCTTTAGCCTTTACATAATTCGGCAGGCTGTATTGAGCAGGATCTACTCCGGCTTCTTTAAGCTCTTCATCTGTGAAAAAGACAACAGACTCCACTCCGTTTCTCAAATTCTCCCAGAATGTATCAATATCCTTTGCGCCCGGGAAACGTCCTGCCATTCCGATTACAGCGATATCGCCACTCATTTTTCGTGTTCTATTTTTACTGCCTGTCAAAATTTCCTCCACTGCCTCCGCTGCTTCGCCACCGCTCAAATGCTTCGCCAGTAAGTGAATGGTTGGAAATTCAAACATGACTTCTATGGGGATATGTTTCTCCAGGCTTTTTACGATCTTATTGTGAATTTGAATGATATCTAATGAGGTAGCTCCCAATTGAAAGAAATTTTCTGCTGGATTAACGCTATCGACTCGATAGAAATCCATCCAAATTTCAGAAATCAATTGCTCTATCTCAGTTATTCTCGTTCTATTTTTCATGTATTGGCTACGTTTCTGCTGTTTGGAGGCTTTACCCTTTACACTCTCACTTGCCCTTTCTTCCTGAAGAGCTTCCAGCTTAATCCATTGGTTAATGCGACTGTATAGATTTCCGGAAGAGATAATAACCTGATGAATTCCTCCCAGGCCTAACACGCATTGAAACGTTTTGATGCCTTCTTTAGGAGTCATCTCTAGGATTTCGATGCTTTCACTTACGAAGGTTTTATTGTACTCTTTGCCAGTGTATTGCCAATCGCCCCAGTTCACACTGATCCAACGGTTTGGATATAGGACACTTTGCTTTTCGGCAAAAGCATCCAGATAAAGATTAGCTGCCGCATACGCTACGAATCCTAGTCCCCCAAGGATTGGTGATAAGGATGACACAAGCAGGCAGAAATCAAGCGGCTTATCGCGTAGAACTTTTTCCAGCGTCAATGTTCCATATAATTTCGGCTGGAACTGCTCCTCACATTCCTCTTTTGTAATTTTTTCCATCATACATTGAGCTGATTTCACTCGCAAAATTCCTGCGGCATGGATAACACCATGAATCGATCCGAATTTCTCCTCCGCTTGAGCAATGACATCACGCATCTGATTTTCATCCGCAACATTAGCACGGATAATGAGTACTTCCGCCCCATACTCCTCCATCAGTTGAATGTGCCTAATTTTTATGCTCATGTTGTCGTTTTCTTCATGGTTTGCAAGCCATGTTTCCCACTCTGCACGCTGTGGCAATTGGGAACGTCCTAGGAGTATCAGTTTAGCTTGAACTGTTTTTGCTAGATATTCTGCCACCTTGGTTCCGATACCACCAAGCCCGCCTGTAATCAAATAGACGCCTTTTTTACGTAATTGCGGTACTGTTTCCTCATTGCTTACAGAAAGTGTGGCTTCTAATTGTTCAACGGGAACCTGATCAAAGGTACGAACATATCGCTCGTGATTGCGATAAGCAATAACTGTGTCTACAACCTTGCTGGTCAATTCCATAAACAATGGTTCAATGACCTCACTCAAGCTTTGCTCATCCGTCCCCGCGATATCAATGCTACGGCACCTGATATTTTGAAACTCCTGAGGTATTACTTTGACGGGAGCAAGCAACATCGCCTTTTCAGGTTGAACACGATCAGTATCTCCCACTTTTTGCATGTGATTTGTTATAACAGAGATTTGGAGTGGGTCGATCATATTTTGTTCAGAAATCGCCTTTACTAGGTGAATAAGTGAGTAATAGCCAAGCTCCATAGAAGTAATGCCTATATCATCCTTATTGACATTCCACATATGGATGATCTCATGGGGGAGGTTGTCATTAGTGCGTAGTTCTTGGAACAACTGTTTATAATCGTTTTCCTCACTCGCTTGTATGACATATTCCCCTTCTGATTTTTGGCTGAAAGCTGTCCCACTACCAACTGTTGATACCTGATGTCCCGCTTTACTCAAACGGTTAGCTAGCTTGCTTCCGACATTCTCCTCATCAACAAAAATCAGGTACTTTTTCATTTCTTTCTTCTCCTGTTGCATAGAAAAAGGTGCTGATTCCCATGTAGGTAGATAAAACCACTCCGCAATGTTTTTGTTCTTTTGTATTTTTTCTGTTTTTTGCAGGACAGTTTGAGGAGTAGGAGAATCAGGCCAGTAGCGTTGTTTTTCAAAGGGATAGGTTGGAAGAGATACACGGCGTCTTTTTTCTTTGTCATAAAAACTCTTCCACTCCGGTGTTTTTCCAAGTGTCCAAAGTGTACCAAGCGATTGTAAGAACTGAGAAACCGCGCTGTTCTCTTCCTCCTGATTCATGACAGTGACGATTCGTTCTACTTTGTCATCGATACATTTTGCCAAGCAAGTGCGTTGCTCATCCGAAGCGAACAATTGCAGGAATAACACATCGGCAGTTTTTGCAACCTCTTCTAAACCTACAGCCTCTTCTACTTGCTCATAAAGGTGCTGTACCCAGTAGCCAAAATCAGATGCTTGTTGATTGGTAATCCAAGTACCTGTCACGCTCGAGATAAAAGGTAGCCTTGGAGATTGTAGGGAGATCGTTTGAGTTAATTGCTGGAAGTCCTCTACGGTCGCTGTTTGAGAATAAAGAACCTTTCCACGAGCAATTACCAGGGACAACGCTTCCTCCAGAGTCATGACTTCCCCTACTACTGCACTCACGTATTCTCCTATGCCAAACCCGCTCATCCCCGTAGGCTTCACTCCCCGAGCGATAAATAAGGAAGCAAGTCCGTATTGCAAGACGAATGAAAGCAGCTCTGAAATTTCTGGCTGTTTCAAAACGCGTGCAATATCATCAAGCGTATATTGTGGATACAATACGTTTCGCAAGTCATAGCCTGTAATGAACTGTACCTGATTGAAACAGCGATCTAAGGCATTTTTGAACATTGGCTCTGATGAATACAGCTCCAACAAAAGGTTCCCATCTGAAAAACCATGTCTGTGAAACAAAAAAATCACTTCACATTGATGATCCTTAGCCAATGCAGCATTCCCTTTGCTTGCTAAAAGCTGTGCAATGGCTTCTTCACTATTGGTTGCCACAATGGCTCTACGATACGGAAATTCTCGGCGTCCAATCTGCAACGTGTATGCGACATCAGCTACCTCTGCTTTTTGTTGATTGCAAAGATACTCCACCAATTGATTTGTAGCGTTATCCAATGCAGTCAATGAACGCGCAGACAGCGGAAAAATATACTGATTGCTTTGACTAGGTTCGCTTTCGGTGGTCGGTGCTTCTTCCAAAATCACATGAACATTGGTTCCTCCATACCCAAAAGCACTAACACCGGCACGCAGTGGATAACCTTCGTGCTCCCAAGTCTGTAGATCCTTAACAACATAGAAAGGACTGTTTACAAGATTAATCCTAGGATTAGGACGATTAAAATGAAGCGTTGGTGGAAGTTGCTTATGCTTTAAAGCTAGGACTGTTTTTAAGAAACCAGCTACTCCTGCCGCTGTGTCCAGATGCCCAATATTGGATTTAACTGAACCAATTCCGCAGAAGCTTTTTTGTTCGGTTGGAAAGGCTCGTTTAAGAGCTTCAAATTCAATGGTATCCCCCAGATTAGTGGCCGTACCGTGAGTTTCGATATAACTGATACTTTCCGACTCTACCTCCGCAAGATGCTGAGCAGCCATGATGACCTCTGCCTGTCCCTCTACACTTGGCGCCGTATATCCTACTTTACGTGCACCATCATTGTTTGCGGCAGTTCCTTTTATTACAGCCGCTATATTGTCATTGTCAGCAATTGCATCCTCAAGTCTTTTCAGAACAACCATCCCAACTCCATCGCTAAAGACTGCTCCTTTTGCATCAGCGTCGAATGCTCGAACATGCCCATCTGGCGACGAAGTAAGCCCCGGCTCGTAGAGATAGCCTTTTTTGTTAGGATAGGAAACACGTACTCCCCCTGCTAAAGCAATGGTACATTCCCCAGTAAGAAGAGCACGACAAGCTAAGTGGATGCTCAACAGAGAGGTAGAGCAAGCCGTGTACATCGTAAAGCTTGGTCCTTTTAATCCTAGTTTATAAGAAGTAAGGGTACTAATCGCATCTTTGTAGCAAAGAGTCCCTGCTTCATGTAATGCGGCTCCGCCATCATTTTTCATAAGCGGAGATTGTGCTACCCACTCGTAGTTGGAGGCAGCTCCAACATATAATCCGATCAACCCTTCATAGGATTTTGGATCATAGCCAGCATCCTCCAATGCTTGCCAGCTACATTCCTGAAGGAGACGAATCTGCGGGTCCATAATCTCCGCTTCCCGTGGAGAATAGCCAAAGAAACCAGGATCAAACTCTTCAATGCCTTCAATGTAACCTTTTGCTTTTACATAGTTTGGTTTTTGCAGGAGAACGGGATCAATTCCCACCTGGCGCAATTCTTCATCAGTAAAAACAGAAATGGTCTCTACACTATTTTTCAGATTTTTCCAATACTGTTCTAGGTTATCAGCTCCTGGAAATTTACCTGCGATTCCAATGACAGCGATTTCCAAGCCAGTACGATGAGTTTGTTCTTCTTTTTTCGTCATTTTGTGGACCGCCCCATTTTCAAGATTGTGCTCTTCATGAGTTGTTTAGACTTGTTCAACTCATCCGATTTTGTTTGCTCCCGCATTTCCTGTTTATCCACTGACATCTCCTGACTCAAATAAGCTGCAAGCGAGGCAATTGTCGGGTATTCATACATTGTCACAACCGAAATATCAAGGTTGAGCATCTCTTTTACCTTTCTATTTACCTGAATCAAGTCAAGCGAGCTTGCTCCTAGATCAAAGAAGTTATCATGTATACCTACTCGCTCAATACCGAACATTTTTTGCCAAATATTCGCAAGCTTTCCTTCGATTTCACCCTTTGGAGCAACATAGTTGGTAGAAAGTTCTGGGCGCTGACTTCGTTCACGTGAAAACTGACCCTGTTCCAAGACAGCTTGGAAATGGGCTGATCCCTCAGCGATTTTTTTAATCAAATCCTCAGCCGAAACCACCACCTGTGGTGAAGAATTGTGCAAGGCACGCTTGAGAACCTCCACTCCCTCAGATTGATGTAACCCGTCTTGGAGAATAGTCTCTACATTTGTATTGAGTGCTTTTGCCCAGTATTTGGCTGATTCAATAGACATTCCTACCTCTTGCCAATCAGGCCAGTTGATTGACACAGTATGAACGCCATCCCGTGCCATTTTATAAAAGGCATAGGCATCAAGGAATTCATTCGCCACGTTATAGGCGACTTGTCCGATTTTACGGTGATAGGAAACGTTGCCTATGGATGAGCAAAGCACGAAAAAATCGAGCTTTTGTTCACTTAACAAATAATCAAGCGTGAGTGTTCCGTGTATCTTTGGAGCAAGAATTGTCTCCACCGTTTCACGCGTACGATTTTGAATTAACCCTGCGTAGTCGGCAATTCCAGCAGCATGAATCACACCGTTTATTCCACCGAAACGCTCATTCGCATCCTGAATAACCTCTGCCATCTGAATCTGATTAGATACATCCGCTCTGGAAACCATTACTTCTGCTCCATAGCTTTCCAACAGGAGAATTTCTCTAATTTTTTGACTGATGCTGTTATCTTCTGGATGATTGTTCAACCAATCATCCCATGCCATTCGTGACGGAAACTCCGAACGTCCAATCAGAATTAGCTTTGCCTGATAGCTCTTGGCAAAATCCTTTGCTATAGCAAAACCTATGCCACCCAAGCCACCCGTTATCAGATAAACGCCATACTGTTTAAGCCTTGGGGTTGTCGTAAGAGTTTCCCTAGATGATTTTTTCATGATTTGTATCCATCGATAGTTGTTACGATAGGCGACAACTTTATCCTCAGATATGTTCTCAAGCTCCACTAGCAGTTGCTGAACTATTTTTTCTTGCTTACGAGGATTGGAGGTAGACAGAATATCAATATTGCGGCATTTCAGATTGGCGTACTCTAAAGGTGCAATTTTTACAAATCCAAGCACTGTCGCCTTTTCAGGCTGTAACTCTTCCTCTCCTGTTACCTCTTGCGTGTTGTTTGTAACGACGAGTATATCAAGGGGGTCAGTAATCATCTGTCTTCCAAGTGCCTGTACAAAAGAAACAAGACTGTAAAATCCGGAGTCGATCGCTTGTTCTACACGTTTTATATCAAGCCCATAATGCTCTTCCTCATTCACACTCCACAGGTGCAATACCTTAGTTGGTGTAAATCCCAGCTCTCTCATCTCACGAAGTAATTCGTCATAATGGCTTGTCTCACACGGATGGATTACAAAGCTACGATCATTTACCTTTCGATACGTAGAACCTTTATAAACAACAGCAATATTCGAGTTGGTCTGTTGAAGCTTCTCTAGTAAACATTTGCTTAATAAAGTGTCGTCAGCAAAAATCAGCACAGACTGCATTTCAAGACGGTCTTCGTGAGCACTAGACAAATTATCTCTTTCCCATGAAGGTTCATAGAACCAATCTGCTATATTTGTTTTTTTAGCACTCGCCGTTTCTTGTAACAGATTCTGAGCTTTACTAGGGGGTGGAGTAGATTGGGTCCACGACCAAAAGCGTTTCCGCTCAAACGGATAGGATGGAAGCGGAATTCTTCTCCGCTGTTCCTTTTCATAGAATGCATGCCAATCTATCTTTACACCCTCTAGCCATAACTGAGCGATTTTTCGATAAAAAAACAAATCTTCCGTCGTTTGTTCCTGTGGATGTGGTAGCAAGTTAGTAACAAAGTGATCCGTTCTTTTGTCGGTGTGTCGAAGAACAAACGTACTGAGCACGCGACCTGGTCCTACTTCAATAAAAGCAGATTGTTCGCTATTCAGCAGTTCCTTGACTCCAGCAGCAAACTGAACCGTTCCGCGTACATGTTTTACCCAATACATAGGGTCAGTAGCATCTTCTATGGAAATCCAAGTGCCTGTTACGTTAGATAGAAAGGGAAGTTGTGGCTCGCGAAGTTCAATTGTGCGCACCACCGATTCGAATTCAGTCAATATTCCCTCCATCATCGCTGAATGGAACGCATGAGAGGTATGCAACTGGCTGTGCTCTACCCCTTTTTCTGTTAACAGAGCCTTACATTTCTCAATCGCTTCATGAGTTCCTGAAACTACACACAGCGCTGAGCTATTAACGGCGGCTAATGACACATCTGTAGGGAGTAGCGAAAGAAGAGCCGATTCGGGGAGTCGCACACTGAGCATCGTCCCTGTTGGCATTGACTGCATCAGTTTGCCTCGCAATGCTACTAGTCTTACTGCATCTTTTAGAGAAAATACACCTGCAATGCAAGCTGCAACATATTCACCAACACTGTGACCAATCATTGCCTGAGGCTGTATCCCCCACTCCATTAAGGTTTGTGCCAAAGCATACTCTATCGTAAAGAGAACAACCTGTGTCACTTCCGTCTGCAACAGCATTTCAGACGCCCATTCCTTTTTGTGCTCTATCGGATAGATGATTTCCCGTACATCGTACCCAATTATAGGCGTAAGTAATTCAGAGCACGTATCCACGGTAGTGCGGAAACATTCTTCCCCTTGATATAATTCAAGGCCCATATTGATGTACTGTGAACCCTGTCCAGGAAACATGAATGTAATGGGACGATTAGGTTTGATAATCTGTTTGGTCATCACCTTATCCGTATCTGGAAGACCCAGCAACACGGTTGCCTCTTGCACATTTTTAGCCACAATCACTTTCCGATAGGGAAATGTTTTCCTCCCAACCTGTAATGTATAGGCGACATCCGAGAGGTTTACTTCAGGCTGGGCAGTTAGATATCTTTGTAAATTTTCTGCCGCTTTTTTCAAGGCTGTTTCTGTTTTAGCTGAAAGCATTAGCAGTTTCCATTCGCGCTTCTCAGGGGAATTGACAGCCATTGGTGCTTCTTCAAGGATTACATGAGCATTGGTCCCTCCCATACCAAATGAGCTGACCCCTGCTCGTCGCGGTTTTTTTCCTCTTGACCAAGCCATGAGCTGATTATTAACAAAAAATGGACTGCTTGCAAAATCGATCTTTGGATTTACTTCTTGGAAGTGTAGACTCGGGGGAAGCAATTCATGTTGAAGAGAAAGCACGGTTTTAATAAATCCAGCCACACCAGCAGCAGCATCGAGATGTCCAATGTTGGTTTTTACTGAACCGATTGCGCAGTATCGTTTTTGATTTGTGTGAAAAGCGAGTCGTAATGCTTCAAATTCGATTGGATCACCCAGTGCAGTTCCGGTCCCGTGTGCCTCAACGTAACTGATGCTCTCCGGTTCAACTCCTGCCTGTCTTTGTGCCTCATGGATGACTTCCGCCTGTCCCATGACCCCCGGAGCTGTAAATCCTACCTTGTCGATCCCATCATTATTGACTGCTCCGCCTTTTATGACAGCATGAATGGTGTCACCGTCTACCAATGCATCATGGAGCCTCTTCAACACGACAATCCCGATACCGTTCCCGCCAATCGTTCCATTGGCATCCTTGTCAAACGCACGGCAGTGACCATCTGGAGAGTGAATCATACCATCCTCGTATAAATATCCCGTTTTGGGTGGATAGGTAATCCCAACACCACCAGCTATTGCAATCTCACAGTTCCCTTGGATCAGCTCCTGATAAGCCATCTGAATTGCTACCAAAGATGTCGAGCAAGCGGTTTGCACTGTCACACTTGGGCCTTTCAGGTTAAGCTTGTAGGCCAGACGAGTGCTGAAGAAGTCCTTCTCGTTAAGTAGCATCGCAGAGAACTCTTCCAATGAGTTTTGGTTTTGGAGTGCCACCTGGTGGAGCCAATGAAAATTAGAGGAGGCGCCTACAAACGTACCAATACGATCAGAGCCTTCATCAGTTAAGTAACCTGCCTGCTCTAATGCTTCCCACGCACACTCATGAAGCAGGCGCAATTGGGGATCCATCCATTCTGCTTCCTTTGGCATATATTCAAATAAAGCTGCATCGAAACATTCAAAATCATCAAGATATCCCTTTGCCTTTACGTAGTTTGATCTCTTGATCAGTTCTGCGTCATTTCCTGCTTCAAGTAGCTCTTCGTCCGTAAAAAAACGAATACTTTCAATTCCATTTTTTATATTATCCCAAAATTCATCAACATTCCTTGCTCCTGGGAACCGCCCTGCCATCCCAATGACAGCCACATCCCGACTAATACTGTCGTTCGCTTTCTGTGGAGATTCTTGCTTTGAACGGCGTGAAGGCTTTCTTTTGTCCGGTTCTGCTCCTTTTTCTGCTTGAGCCAAATATTGAGTGAGCGAAGCTATCGTCGGATATTGAAAGAGTGTCGCTACCGTCAGTTCTTTTTCCAAGACCTTATTGAGTCGGCTGTAAATACGAATTAGCTTCAGTGAATTACCACCTATGTCAAAGAAATTATCGTATAAACCAACACTATCGACTTCTAGTACTTCCTTATAAATAGCAGCGATCGTTCTTTCTAATTCTGTTTGTGGTTTCACATAAGTTGTTTTCTGAGTAGATTGGGTAAGCTCTGGAGCAGGCAATGCTTTGCGATCAAGCTTGCCATTAGTGGTTAGGGGCATTTCATCCAGGCAAATAAAAGTAGTTGGAACCATGTAATCTGGAAGACGTTTTAATAGAAATTGCTTTGCCTCTGCCACATGTAATTCCTCTTGGCATACGACGTAGGCAGCAAGATAATCGTCTTGATTTTTATCTTGTTTTACTACTACAACAGCTTCTTTTATGCCAGGAAAATCAAGGAGTTGATGCTCTATTTCTCCCAGCTCAATACGGAATCCTCGTACTTTAACCTGATAGTCGACCCGTCCCAGATATTCGACGTTGCCATCTGATAGCCATCTGGCAAGGTCACCTGTCAGATATAATTTCTGTTCTGGGGCAAAAGGATGATCAATGAATTTCTCACTGGTCAATGCATGGTTGTTAGCATACCCACGAGCGAGACCCACTCCCGCAATGCACAGCTGACCTGGAACACCTACTGGCTGTAACATTAGGTTACGATCTAATATAAAGAACGAAATATTATCAATTGGTTTGCCGATAGGCACCTTTTCATAATCCATCCATGGTGAGCAATTGAAATATGATACATCTACGCACGCCTCGGTCGGTCCATACAGATTGATTAACTCTGTTTTAAATCGGTCATATAGCTGCTGATTAAATCGTTTCACCAGATGAACGCCCAGTGCTTCTCCACTCGCAAAGACTCTTTGTAAGCTGTTCAGCTTATCCGTTTTTTCAAAGGCTTCGGCAAACTCCAAAAAGACGTGTAGCATAGAAGGAACAAAATGCATAGTCGTTACTTTATCACGACAAATTGTCTCTATAATGGATTCGGGATTCCCTTCTTGTCCAGGTGCGAGGAAAGAAACCGTCGCCCCTTGAATAGACCACCAGAACAGCTCCCAAACAGATACATCAAACATATATGGTGTTTTCTGTAGAATCACATCTTTGCCGCTGATCGGATAGGCCTTTTGCATCCAGTTCAACCGATTTACGACGGAGTGGTGCTCGATGCATACCCCTTTTGGTTTTCCAGTAGAGCCGGACGTATAGATCACATAGGCTAGATTTTTTGGCCCACTACTATGATTCAAGCAGCCTCGATCAGAGTGATATAGTTCGTTGTCATCCAGATTAAGTGTATTGCATTCCTTAGAGAATCTATTCATAAATTGCTGTTGCGTGACAACCAGCTTAGTACCACTATCCTCCAGAATGTAGCATAGACGTTCCATAGGAATGGTAGGATCAATGGGCAAATACGCTCCGCCTGCTTTCCAAATAGCCAATAACCCGACAATCATTTCCACAGAACGCTCGGTGCAGATTCCTACAATTGTATCCGCTCCAACCCCATGTTGGCGAAGCGTGTGCGCTAATTGATTCGTGCGTTCATCCAGTTGACGATAAGTGAGGCTCGCTTCTCCACAAATGACAGCAATCTTCTCGGGGGTACGCTTGGCTTGTTCGCTAAATAATTGATAGATCGGTTGTTCGTAAGCATACCAAGCATTGGTTTGATTCCATGCTTTCAGCTCCCCAAGCTCCTTTTCAGAGAGAAGCTCCAGCTCCCCAAGATATCTTGTTGGATTTTGTATGAGCTGGGTAAGCATTCTTGAATAATGCTGGGCCAGTCGTTCTACTACATCCCGGTCAAACAAAGCCTGCTCATAGGTGAAAACCAGATTGGTTTTTTCAAACAATTCCACTGCAACTGTCAAATCATAATTGGTTATCTCGTGAATCTCGTAGGAAGTAACACGTAGCCCTTGGTTCTCCTGAAACAGTTGTTTGTCTAACGGATAGTTTTCAATAACCATCAGCGTATCGAAAAGCTCTTCTTTTTTATCGAGTAAACTCGCCTGTTTTATATTGACCAGCGATGTACTTTCAAATTGGGTCCTATTTTGTATGTCTTGGTTGACTCGTTTGATATACGTAAGTAAGTCTGTTTCAGTATCTGTTTTCATACGGAGCGGAAGCGTATTAATAAATAGCCCAACGACTTGTTCGAGACCCTCTATATTTCCTGAACGACCTGAAACCGTGGTACCAAAAATTACATCATCCGTATTGTTGTACCGATTGAGTAGAAGTCCCCATGCCGCGTAGAACAGTGATGCTACCGTGACTTGGTGTTTTCTGCAAAACGCTTCGATTTGGGATGCCACGAAAGGCTCCAACGTGATCTTGTGCTTAACGACATCTCCTCTCTTGACAGCATTATGTTTTTTAATCGAAAGCGGGGTCTGAGTATCAAAGCCTTCCAAATACTCTTTCCAAAAAGCATTCTGTTTTCCTTGATCTTGATTTTGCAACCACGCAATGTACTCCTTGTACTTAGCCTTGGGTGGAAAGAAAGAAGGCTGTTCTATCTCCAAGCTGTGATATGCTTGAAAAAACTCCTGCAAGATAAGGCCGTTACTCCATCCGTCATACAAGATGTGATGATTGCTGATTACCATTTGATGATGTTCAGCAGCTAATTCATAAAGCTCAATCCGGAATGGTACCTCCAAAAGAGTGAAGGGTCTACGAAGATCTGCTTTCTTTTGTAGGTTAATCTGCTTCGTTTGCTCAGCAGAAGGCAAATCAGAAAAATCGTAGTAATCAACTACAATCTGATGTTCTTTTAAGATAACTTGAACAGGCTGATTAACTTCTCTCCATCGATATAGAACTCGTAGCATCTCGTTTGCTTGAATGACATCATTCCAAGCTTGTTTAAAAACCGCTAAATCCAGCTTTCCTGAAATCGTCAGCGACAGTTGTTCATGATATTGCTCCAACTCAGGCTCTTTTAAAAAGTGAAATAACATTCCTTCTTGAACGGGAGACAGCCCCATGATATCTTCAACATTATTTCTGTCTATTTTTTCTGAATGTGCCATTTCATAACCTGCCTTTATTAGAGAATCGTTTCCTAGCTTTGCGGATCAGGCAAAGATTTGCGATCAATCTTGCCGTTAGACGTTAACGGCAGTAAATCAAGCGTCATGTAAATACTAGGAACCATATATTCAGGTAAGCGTTCTTTAACGAATCTTTTTAAGTCGGATACCGAAAACTCTTTTTTAGGAACAACATAGGCTACAAGATGAACGATCGTTTCTGATTGTTCATTGACTGTTACGATGCACTGGTCAATCGCTTCGAAATCGGTTATTGTCGCTTCAATCTCTCCCAGTTCGATTCGTAGTCCTCGGATTTTCACCTGATGGTCCAGTCTTCCCAGATATTCAATGTTTCCGTCGGGTAGAAGACGAGCCAAATCTCCGGTCTTGTACATCTTTTCTCCCGGGATAAAAGGATTTTCAACAAATTTTTCCGCTGTCAAGGTAGGATTATTGAGATAGCCGCGAGCTAGCCCCACTCCTCCAATGCATAGCTCCCCTGACTCTCCAGATAGTTGCAATTGATCTTCTTCGATAATATACATGTTTGTGTTTTGTATCGGTTTTCCTATTGGAACCCTCTTGATTTCCTCACTCGGTGGGCAATCGTAGTAGGTTACATCGATTGTTGCTTCTGTCGGGCCGTACAAGTTCGTCAATTTGGTCCCAATGGTTTCATGCAAAATTTGATTAAATTTTTTCACGTGGATAGGCGTTAATGCTTCTCCGCTGACAAAAACTTGTTTCAAGCAGCGCAATCGACGAATTTCTTCTTCTCCTGCATCCTGAAGATAATTGAGAAAAGCGTTCATCATAGACGGTACGAAGTGCATCACCGTAATCTGATTCTTCTCCGCAGTCTCAACGATCGCTTGTGGGAAACGTTCGAAGTTAGGTAGCAGGAAGCATACTTTTGCGCCGACCATAGACCACCAAAACATTTCCCATACGGAAACATCGAACCCAAAAGGCGTTTTTTGCATAATCACATCATTCGCATCAAGAGGATAGGCATGCTGCATCCAGTGTAGGCGATTCACTAGAGAATGGTGCTCAATCATTACGCCTTTTGGTTTTCCCGTCGAACCCGATGTATAAATGACATAGGCGAGATCATTCGGTTCATTGATGAATGACAAATTATCAGGGTCCCCTGTGTAATAATTTTCATCATCAAGGAACATGGTGGGAATATCATACGAGTGCATGACTTCTCTTTTGGTCAACATCAGCCTACAACCGCTGTCCTCCAGCATATAGCGGATTCGCTTCTCTGGATTGGACGGAGTAATGGGCAAGTATGCGCCACCTGCCTTGATAATGGCTAGGATACCTATAATCATTTCAAGTGAACGCTCTAGCATGATTGCCACAATCTGGTCAGGGCCTACACCATAAGAGCGAATATGTCTTGCCAATTGGTTTGCTTTTTTATTCAGCTCTTGATACGTAATCGTTTGATCCTTATAAATAGCAGCAATCGCATCTGGTGCAACAGCCACCTGTTCTTCAAATAATTGATAAATCATTTTGTTTTTGGGATATTCTACTTTTGTGTGATTGTTTTGCATGAACAAAATTTGCTGTCTATCGGCTTCTGAAACAAATAGGTTCGATTTGCTCATATCGACTCTACCCTTCTGTTCTCACGCTAGCCAGCGTTCTTCTCGCTTTTTTGGCAAAGCTTGAACCAAGTATAATTTGATGAATCTGATTACTGCCTTCCACAATTTCCATGGTCTTTGAATCTCGGTAAAATCTAGAAACCGAAAAGTTCTCGTTGCACCCCATCGCTCCCATAATCTGGACTGCATTAGAAGAGTGTCTAGCTCCAGCACGGGATGCGAAGTATTTGGCAATCATGATTTTTTCAGTTGCTTCCGGGGAGTGCTCATCCTTAGCCCTGCACGCTGAGATGCAGAGATGAGCTGTTGCTTCATAATCAACGCCCATGTCGGCCATAAAATGTGAAATCATTCCGTGATCGATTAAGCGAGCATGAAACGCTTTTCGTTCCATCACATGAGAACCGCATATTTCTAAGCAGCCCCGCAACAATCCTAACGAAGCAAAAGCAATACTAATACGACCGAATTCAAGTGCGTAAGGGGCAAGATAAGATAGCGCAAAACCGGGTTTACCCATCATATTTTCCTTGGGAATCACGCAGTTATCGAATTCTAAGATCGCCAAATGTGACGCTTTAAACCCAAGCATTCCTACAATCGGTGTGATCGTTAACCCTGGTGTGTCTTTTTCAACGAGGAAAGCGACAGGTTTGTCCCCTAGCTTCCCAAAGACAAGTAAGACATCTGCAACTGCACCAAAGGTAATCCATTGCTTTTTACCGTTTAAGAGAAAATACTCGCCCTGCTCCGTATAGCTGGTCTCCATCATTTGCAAATCACTGCCTGCCCCTGGTTCGGTCAACGCAAGTGCCGCGATTTTTCTTCCCGTAGAAATATCTGTTAGCCAATGTTTTTTCTGCTCCTCAGTTCCCCATTTCAGCAATGTTTGAGCTACCATTGTGTGTACATTAAACAATCCGCTCAGAGAGACGCTGAAGCGACCAATAGCTTCGTTCAGCAATCCATAAGTAACAAAATCCCACTCCTGACCCTTGTATGTTGCAGGGAGTGCTCCTCCAAGGAAGCCTGCCTTTGCAGACTTATCGATGATATCCTGTGGAATTCTTTCGTCGAGGTCCCACTGATTTGCGTATGGCTCTACATGTTCTTCGGCGAATGCAAGAAATTGATCATAATGAGCTTTTTGTTTTGCAGTTAACAGATTAAGCATGCTTACACCTCGCCCTGTTTGCTCTTCACAAATCTAGAAATAGCGTTAACACAACGATAGTTCTCAATATCTAGGTCATCCATTGTGATTTTGATATTGAACGTTTTTTCGAGGAATGTCATGAGTTGAATTGCGAATAAAGAATTGACTAATCCTTCCTCAAAAATCAGAAAATCATAGTCCAGCTCATCAACGTTTACATGATCCATGATATAATCGCTAATCATTTTTTCGGTCGTCAGCGTAGTCATTTAAGATTCATTCCTCTCTTTTTGTACAATTTACTATTTCGAATAATCGTAAAAACCTTTCCCGTTTTTTCTACCTACCATTCCTGCATCCACCATTTTGCGAAGAAGGGGAGCCGCCCGGAATTTTGGATCTTGGTAGCTGTCATACAACACTCCCAAAGAATCGAGAACCGTGTCCAAGCCGATCAGGTCTGCTGTTTCAAGTGGACCCATCGTATGACCGAAGCACTTTTTAAATATCTCGTCTACCTGCTTAGGTGTCGCTACTTGATCCTGTACCACAAATGCTGCCTCATTCATAAATAAGTGCGAAATACGATTGGATACAAATCCAGGTAAGTCATTAACGATGATCGCATCTTTATCCAACTGGGAGAGAAACGCTTCTGCTTGATCGATGGTCTCTTGTGAAGTAAAATGCCCTTTGATTACCTCAATGGAGCGCTTCATAAAAACGGGGTTCATAAAGTGCATACCAATTACCTTGTCCGGGCGTTTTGTCACACCGCCAACCTTGGTAATGGAGATGCACGAGGTGTTAACCGCAAAGCATACATTTGGTTTGCAGATACGATCTAATTCCATATAAACAGCATGTTTGATCTGCCAGTTCTCTGTTACATTTTCCACAATGAAATCGCACTGGCTAACATCCTCTAAAGCAGTCGTAAAGGAGACAAGCTCAATCACTTGCTCTGGCGTCAATCTCGTTACGTCTTTCTTTACCAGTGGCGCAAAGCGAACCGTATGTAATATCTCCTTTTTTGCTTTCTCCAACGTTTCCTCCGATACATCTACTAGCACAGATCGAATTCCGTGAAGAGCAAGATCGACAACCATACCAATCCCCATGGTTCCTGCTCCGATGATTCCTACATTTTGAAACATGCTATCATTCTCCTTTTTGTGTAAACAAAGTGATCATCCGTTAGCTCGAAAATCTTTTATGACCCAGTACTTTTTTTATTTGATCGGCATGTTTCCTCTCAGGCAGGTTCTTTGCTACTAGAGCACTTTGAAGCATATGAATTGCGGCTAACGCATGCTCTTTTTGCGCCAGTGTCTTTGTTTCCACCAACTGTTCGTACATGTTTTGTACCTGTTCAAACGTTTGCACAACTGATTCTTCATATCCATTATTGTGCTTGTTATAATTTTTCGTACTTACTACTGTTGCTAAGCACTTGGCAATAAGAGGCATATACTCTTCTTCCGTGAAGAAGAAGGAGTTCTTTATTGCTTGTAAATCTTCTGCTTTGTCAAATGAATATACGGGACATTCCTTGGTGTTGTTCTCCAGCAAATACTTCAGCACTGTTTTTGGCCCAAGCTCGATTGCCATGTCGGTTCCTCGTGATAGGCCATAGTATAGTGATTCTTGCCAACGAATGGGGGAAACCAGTTGTAAGGATAAGTTTTCGATAATACTTGCGTGATCTGTAAATGGATGTGCGGAGTAATTAGATAGGACGGGATATTGCGGCTGCTGGTAGTTATACTTGATCAAAATTTCTTTGAACTTGTTTGCAGCTTCAATCATCAGTGGACTATGAAATGGGCCTGACATTTTTATTGGAATGGCAATTCCACCGGCTTCGACAACCTTCTCTCCTACTTTACGAATCGCGGTGTTTGTGCCTGAAATAGAAGTTTTTAGAGGTGTGTCGTAAGCGGAGACATATACTTCATCCCCTGTTTGTGAAACTTCCACACAAATTTGCTCAACGGTTCGTGAATCAATGTTCGTTACCCAAGCCATTGTACCTGAGATTCCATTGGCTACGTCACTAACCACATCACCACGTTCCTGTACCATTTGTAGAGCATCCTTAAACTCAATGGCACCTGCACAAACAAGCGCCGAATACTCCCCAAGGCTATATCCCATCGAAAAAGCCGGTAAAAGACCGATTTCTTCCATAAAAACTCGATACGTCGTCACCCCCACACATACAAGAGCTAGCTGTGAATTTTGTAATTTTTGCAGCTCATCCCTGTAGTCAGGAGAAAAACATAGCTTAGCTAGATCCATTTTTACAGCGTCACTCGCTTCTTCAAAGGCAAGCTTCGCCACCGAAAAGTTGTCATAAAGTGTTTTGCCCATTCCAAAATAATGGGAGCCCACTCCTGGAAACATAAAGATTATGTTCGACATATTTTTTCTCCCTTATCAGTTGGTGTTTTAGCATGAATCATTGGAAGGCACCCCTACACTTTTGTTTCTACTTTTTTCTCAATTAATCGTACGATATTGCTTACAGAGCTAAAATTGATGAGATCAAGTTCATCATTGTCTATGGTGATGACGAATTCCTCCTCAACGAATGTCAGCATCTTCATGGCAAATAGCGAGTTGACAAAGCCAAGCTCAAAAATATTATCTTCATCACTAAATTCAACATGATCATCAAAAATTACGAGGTTACTTTCTATAAAGTGGCGTACTTTATCCCGTGTCGTCATCACGCATCCCTCAATTCTGTATCGTTATTATTTTCAAAATAAAAATGGTGATATCTATTCCTGCTTCCCCATCTAAATAAACAAGACAAGGGTTATCGTTTTTCATAATTTTTACTGATCGAATGTTGGGCAATCATGAGCTGCATAACCTGTGATGTACCTTCAATAATTTCCAGAAGCTTGGCTTCGCGGAAGTAGCGCTCTACAGGATATTGGTTGGAAAAACCGTTTCCACCATGAGCTTGCACCGCATCCATAGTTACCTCCATTACCATCTTAGAAGAAAAATATTTCGCCATGGCAGTTTCCATAATCGAATCAGGATCTTTGTTCAATCGCATTTTTCCGGCATGAAGACATAAGGCACGAGCTGCATGAATTTTTGTGGTCGCATCCGCAATCATCCCCTGCATGAGGTCAAACTCACACAGCTTTTTCCCAAATTGTGTTCTCCTACGGGAATAGAAGATCATTGCTTCCAGTGAGGCTTGGGCAATTGCGACACCTCCCCAAGCGATAGTATAGCGTCCGTGATCTAATCCATATGAGGCGATGTAGCTAAAACCTCCACCAAGAGGTCCAAGTACATTTTCTGCTGGAACGACAACATCTCTAAACTCAACTTCAGCGATATGCGACGCCTTACTTGCCAGTAATCCGGTCATGCGAGTTGATTGTATCCCTTCCGATTCACGCTCTACCAAAAAAGCAGTGACTTGACCTTCCTCTTCATGTGACGCGAAGACGAGAAATAAATCTGCAATATCGGCGAAGGAAATCCATTTTTTTATCCCTGTAATAATGTACTGATTCCCCTCTTTTCGATAGCATGTCTCTACACTTCTAGCATCTGTCCCAACATTCGGCTCACTGAGTGCAAACGCAGCAATCTTTTTACCTTTTGTCATCAACGGGAGCCATTTTTCTTTTTGCTCTTTCGTCCCCCATCGTACAATCGTTTCTCCGACAAGTGAGTTATGCACCGTGATCAATTCTCGGACGGAATTGCATGATTTTCCTATTTGCTCTATAAACAATCCAAATTGCACTGGATCAAGCCCCAACCCTCCGTACTCTTTAGGAATACTGGCAGTGAGATATCCTTTCTCCCCCATTTTCTTAATCAGCCCAGAAGGTAGCTCTTCGTTTAACTCAAATTCTTTCGCGTATGGACGAATCTCTTCTTCAGCAAATTTCTCTACTTCAACGAAAATATCAGCTTGTTGCGCACTTATATTCATACCGTCTATCTCCTCTTCATCCGTTTTATTATCTCTTTTCAATAGCATGATTTACTTTTACAAAGATATAAGGCGGAAACGGCTGAATCATAGACAAATCATTTTGAAATACAACATGCCCATTATCACCAGATGAAATTTCTTTGAAGTTGGCGAAGCGATAAGTCGCATACATCATCCGGTTTCGGTCTGTCTTTCGGAAGTCAGCAAGTAAAAATTTCCCTTCCTCTTTGGCCTCTTGCATAATATAGCTAAGCAGAACTGTACCAACGCCTCTAGACATCACCCGGCAGGACATTAAAAGCAGCTTGACATGCCATGCTTCCTCGGTTATTTCTACTAGTGCTAGTCCAATTTTGCCATATGATCCATATTTATCAGTAAGCTCACATACTAACAATTTATACTTATCGTTCGTACGAAAAGCGTTCAATTCATCATAATCATAGGTAACCCCTGTTGAGTTCAGCTGATTGGTACGAACCGTTAGTTCCTCAGCACGTTTTAAATCCTCTTCTTGTGCCTCTGAGATGATAAACTTCATTTCAAGAGATGCAAGAAAAGATTCCTGAGGGCCAACAAAGGCTTGTTCTTCCTGGTTACGCTTGATATCTTCCAGGTACATATGTCGACGTCTTTTCGAATCCTCAGTGATAAACTTTGGGTTGAGACGAGGATGATCTAATAAGTTCGTATATTCAGTCTCACTCATGCAAGTAACCTCTGGATGAACGCTGCTTACTTCGTCACGCTCAAACGGTTGATCGTCAATAAATAACATGGTATCCATGCCAATGTTTATATCTTTCTGGATACTAGAGATATTGGCTGATTTGGCATTCCAATTGATCTGAGGATAGAGGAAATATTCAGCAATGCCAAACTCCTTTAGCTTTTCGTATGCTAATTCAAAATGATTCTTACTTGCAATCGAATGAAGGATCCCACGTGAATCCAATTCTTTCATAATTTCCACAATCCCGGGACGAAGCTGAACATCGGGAGATTCTAATAAAATCCCCTCCCAAATCGTATTGTCCAAGTCCCAAATCACGCACTTGATTTCTTTCTCCATGATTTTCCCTCTTTTCGTATCCGATATCATCAATCAGAACCTAGTTGAGAATAGATAGGACTATTGGAATCAATCTTAGGGTGAAGCATATCTTCTGTCCCAGCCAACATAATGGACCACACACTATCACCCACACTCGCTTGGGTTACAGGAAGTTCTCTTTTAATCTGAAATAGCTACCATAAAAAGTAAGATATTTTTAAATAATAATGAAACAACATCAAATTTACTAATAATTCCATCGCTTTTCGTAAACTTAATCCAAATAGATACTACAATCTAAAAATATTGGATAATATTTCACTGTATTCCAAATATATCAAAAAAGTTAAAATTATACTATATCAAGAAAGTCTCATTTTAGAAAAAATTTCCTTTTTCCTTACATTAGCAGTAGTTCTTTACTACTTATTCTCTTGCCATCTATTAAATTTGAAGCTTGCAAAAAGATTGCAATTTCACCAGATTATAAAAGAGCGATATGGAAGTAATTCTCACCAATCGCTCTTTATAATAAATGACTAACTTATATTACATGTTGTTACAATTTTACCTTCTTTGCTTAATGGATAATTGAACTCGGAGATGATACTGCAAATGCTGGTACAGCAGAGGGTAAAACTGCTACTGCACGATACGAAGGAATCTTTTTTTCAACTTATAGTCCTTGACATATTGTATTTCCGAGGTAACCATATATTACTTTGATTTACATAAAATTACAATTAAAATTTTAAGTAATTATGTGTACTATAAACAAGCTCCACATATTACACTCCCCTCCATATTGATATAAAAAAGAAAAGACCTAACTGAGTAGCTAGGTCTTTTCTATACATTATCTTCGCTAAATTAACGAAGTAATTGAAGTACACCTTGAGGTTGTTGGTTAGCTTGTGCAAGCATTGCTTGTGCAGCTTGAGACAAGATGTTGTTTTTCGTGAAGTCCATCATTTCTTTCGCCATATCAACGTCACGGATACGAGATTCAGCAGCTGTCAAGTTCTCAGCAGTTGCTCCCAAGTTGTTGATTGTGTGCTCAAGACGGTTTTGGTTTGCACCTAGTTTAGAGCGCTCTTCGGATACTTTGTTAAGAGCGTTGTTGATTGTTGTGATTGCTTTGTCTGCTGCTTTTTGAGTAGAGATGTTAACACCTTTTGTGTCATCTTTGTCTGTAGCGGCAGCGATAGTTGTACTACTAGCAGCAGTAAGTACGTCTGCAGCATTCGCAGGGTCAACAGAAGCTTCGATACCAATCTTCTTAAGAGCATCTACTACTTCTTGTTTTGTACCAGTGACAGCACCAGCTGCGGCTCCAGTCCCTTTCTCTTGTTTCAATGTTACAATGATATTTCCATCTTTATCAATTTTTGCTGTTGTTTCATTTACCTTAGCACCATTTACATTTGTACTTACTTTCAAATCTACTTTAAAGCTATCTGCAGTAGTGTTTCCAACTTGAATATCTGTTGCAACAGCTGTTTCTTTCGATTGATAGCCATTTACACCAAGCTCTGTGTTGCTCATGTTGTTGATGCTTAATTTAATGTTTTGTCCTTGGTTAGCACCGATATGGAATGTTTTGTCTTCGAAAGATCCATCCAATACTTTTTGGTTGTTGAACTCTGTGTCTGTAGAAATACGTTTGATTTCTTTGGACAATTCATCAACCTCTGCTTGAAGCTTTTGACGGTCTACGCCTTCGTTTGTGTCAGAAGATGCTTGAACTGCTAGTTCGCGCATACGTTGTAGGATGCTGTGTGTTTCAGTCAAGGCACCCTCTGCTGTTTGGATCAAGGAAATACCATCTTGCGCATTTTTAGAAGCCATTTCTAGACCGCGGATTTGGCCACGCATTTTTTCAGAGATTGCTAGACCTGCTGCGTCATCACCTGCACGGTTGATGCGAAGACCAGAGGACAATTTCTCTAGGTTTTTACCAGATGCGCCTGTGTTTACACCTAGTTGGCGGTGTGTGTTTAGTGCTGATACGTTGTGATTGATTCTCATGATTTGTTACCTCCATGTTTTTTACTTCTTGAACCATCCATTTGTTCAAGATGATTTTGTGTTGTTCATTTTAAATAAAGTTGCTTTATTCAAAATGACAACTGATACAGTCACCTCTATACGCAAGTAGTAGCTCTACTCTTAGCACCTATTGTTGAAGAAAATTTGACTTAGGTAACTCTTACTTATATCGGATTTGCTTTATAAAACTTTACAGGATAAAAAATATTTTTTTATTCAAACTCTTTGTACGATTGATTGTAGATTACAGAGCAGTCCTTTTACAAAAGAAAAGACCTAACTGATTCGTTAGGTCTTTTCTTATCATTATCATCGTTAGATTAACGAAGTAATTGAAGTACGCCTTGAGGCTGTTGGTTAGCTTGTGCAAGCATGGCTTGAGCAGCTTGAGTAAGAATGTTATTTTTTGTGAAGTCCATCATTTCTTTCGCCATATCAACGTCGCGGATACGGGATTCTGCAGCTGTCAAGTTCTCAGCAGTTGCTCCCAAGTTATTGATAGTGTGCTCTAGACGGTTTTGGTTTGCACCTAGTTTAGAGCGCTCTTCGGATACTTTGTTAAGAGCGTTATTGATAGTTGTGATTGCTTTGTCTGCTGCTTTTTGAGTGGAGATGTTAACACCTTTAGTGTCATCTTTGTCTGTAGCTGCAGCGATAGTTGTACTACTACCAGCAGTAAGTTTATCTGCTGCTTTCCCGCCGTCAACAGAAGCTTCGATACCAATTTTCTTAAGGGCATCTACTACATCTTGCTTAGTAGCAGTAACTGCCCCTGCTGTTGTACCATCACCTTGTTTTTGAGCCAATGTTACAACAATATTACCATCTTTATCAATTTTTGCTGTTGTTTCTGTTACTAAAGGACCGTTTTTATCTGCACTTACTTTCAAATCTACTTTAAAGCTATCTTCAGAAGTGTTTCCAACTTGAATATCTGTTGCAACAGCTGTTTCTTTCGATTGAAAGCCTGTTACACCAAGCTCTGAGTTGCTCATGTTGTTAATGCTCAATTTGATGCTTTGTCCTTGGTTAGCACCGATATGGAATGTTTTATCTTCGAAAGAACCATCCAATACTTTTTGGTTGTTGAACTCTGTGTCTGTAGAAATACGATTGATTTCTTTGGACAATTCATCAACCTCTGCTTGAAGCTTTTGACGGTCAACGCCTTCGTTTGTGTCAGAAGATGCTTGAACTGCTAGTTCACGCATACGTTGTAGAATGCTGTGTGTTTCAGTCAATGCACCCTCAGCTGTTTGGATCAAGGAAATACCATCTTGTGCATTTTTAGAAGCCATTTCTAGACCGCGGATTTGACCACGCATTTTTTCAGAGATCGCTAGACCTGCTGCGTCATCACCTGCACGGTTGATGCGAAGACCAGAAGACAATTTCTCCAGGTTTTTACCAGATGCACCTGTGTTTACACCTAGTTGACGGTGTGTGTTCAATGCTGATACGTTGTGATTGATTCTCATGTTTCCTTACCTCCGTGTTTGTAATTCTTGAACCATCCATTTGTTCAAGATTATTGTTGTGTTGCATCATTTTGAATCAAGTTGTTTCAAAATGGCAACTTCTTCAGCCACCCCAAATGTTGCTAGCAGTAGCGCTACCTTAGCATCCATGATATAGAAAATATCCATGATTCAGGTGACTATTATTAATATCGGATACATCGTATAAAACTTTAGGGTTATAATAATATTTTTTTATTCAAACTTTTTGTATAGTTGATTGTAAACTTTGATTTAGTTAGAAAATGAATGTAGGACCTATTACAAATCCGCAAAGGTTATTCTGTGACTGAAAAATCTTGTGCCGGTTACAAGTTTGTAACATAAAGAACAGTTACAAAAATGTATAACTACAAGTATTTCATTACTCAGCATTCAAAGAGTATTTGGGTAATGATTTAAATTTCCCAGATAAAAAGACTCTGTGTTACTAAGTTCGTATTACCCGCAATTCGAAAGTAAATACCTTGCTCGTAAAATAATACCTTACACTTTACTGGTTTAAATTTACCAATTTTTACAAAAAGAAAAGACCTAACGGATTAGCTAGGTCTTTTCCATAAATGATCATCGCTACATTAACGAAGTAATTGAAGTACACCTTGAGGTTGTTGATTAGCTTGTGCAAGCATGGCTTGAGCTGCTTGAGTCAAGATGTTGTTTTTCGTGAAGTCCATCATTTCTTTCGCCATATCAACGTCGCGGATACGGGATTCTGCTGCTGTCAAGTTCTCAGCAGTTGCTCCCAGGTTGTTGATGGTGTGCTCTAGACGGTTTTGGTTTGCACCTAGTTTAGAGCGCTCTTCGGATACTTTGCTAAGAGCGTTGTTGATGGTTGTGATCGCTTTGTCTGCTGCTTTTTGAGTGGAGATGTTAACACCTCTTGTGTCATCAACGTCTGTAGCAGCAGCTTTGGCAATAGTTGTTTCTGCTAATTTAGCTGCAGCATCACTTCCCTTTTTACCAGTGGCAAGTTTCGATTCAACACCTACTCCTTTTAAAGCTCCTAAAACGTCATCAAGTTTTGCTGTTGTATCTGTACCATTAGTAGATGCTAATGTTACAGTCACTTTTCCAGTCTTGGAATCTACCGCAGCGGATGTACTGGAGCCTTTTGCTCCAATTACAAATTCAACTTTGAAATCATCGTCGCCACTTCTGTTAGTAAACGTGATATCACCCGCAGTTGTTTCTTTAGCCAAACCGTTTACACCAAGCTTCTCATTGCTCATATCATTAATGCTTAATTTAATATTTTGTCCTTGGTTAGAACCGATATGGAACGTTTTGTTATCGAAAGAACCATCCAATACTTTTTGGTTGTTGAACTCTGTGTCTGTAGAAATACGTTTAATTTCTTTAGACAATTCATCAACCTCTGCTTGAAGCTTTTGACGGTCAACTCCTTCGTTTGTGTCAGAAGATGCTTGAACAGCTAGTTCCCGCATACGTTGTAGGATGCTGTGGGTTTCAGTCAAAGCACCCTCTGCTGTTTGGATCAAGGAGATACCATCTTGAGCATTCTTTGAAGCCATTTCTAGACCGCGGATTTGTCCACGCATTTTTTCAGAGATTGCTAGACCAGCTGCGTCATCACCTGCACGGTTGATGCGAAGACCAGAAGACAATTTCTCCAAGTTTTTACCAGATGCGCCAGTGTTTACACCTAGTTGACGGTGTGTGTTTAGTGCTGATACGTTGTGATTGATTCTCATGATTCCTTACCTCCGTGTTTTTTACTTCTTGAACCATCCATTTGCTCAAGATATGTAGTGTTTCATGATTCTGAAATAGGATCGTTTCAAGATTGCCAGTCAACCAAACTTTGGACAGTAGAACCCTATCTGAGCATCATTTGCTCAAAAAATATCCATGATTTAGGTGACTATTATTAATATCGGTTATATCACAAAAAACTTTATGGTTTATTGCAATATTTTTTTGTTCTCTAAATATTAGACTGACTCAGCTTACGTTAAATATATTGAAAGACACGTGTAGAAAGAGAAGAGGTTGAATTTATTTTTTGAATCTGTTAAACAGCAATGTTGATAATTCATCAATAAGAAAAAGGACCCGTTTTTGGGTCCTTCTTTTGGTTTCTTATTTAACTAAGATTCCCGTTACTTCAATAACGAAATTACCATTTTGTTTATTCAATATCCTTAAGAACTTCGGTGTGTATCAACCTATGTTAAATTGACCGTTTTTGGCGATATTGTCTGTTTCACCACTGTCAAATCATCCATTTTGGGTATATTGGGACCATCTTTGATCTTCTTTCGTTATTATTATAACCTTACTTTTAGCGTTTCGCTTATATCTTGGATAAGAAACAACCGAAGCCCAAATCAATAAGGTTGTCTCTCAACGATAAAAAACACAGCCTCTTGAATGAATTTTTGCACATTAATTGCCGGTTGTTCAGAAAATTAAAACGGGAGTTGGCATTCTCTTTATGTTTATAGGTGCTTTCACTCAGTTTTTCTAAGGTTTTGTTGGTTGAGCGGAAAGACCAATAATATCTCTGGAACCAAATAATAGCAATGCAATTAAAATAATTATTAATATTAATTCCGAGAAACCCTCTCCATCAAAAATACACATTATGAATTCACCCTTTTCCTTTCTAAAAAAACTCATCAATTATCCATTTTCTTTTTTAAGTGTCTGAATAATCTCATCTACGGTCATATTTCCATTATCGTTAAGAACTTTCAGCATGTTATCTACATTTTTATTATTCAAATCGCCTAATGTAATGTACTTTCCCGTTAAACTGACAATCATCGTAGCTTGTCTAAACAATTGAACAGCATCTACTCTTAACTTACCAGTTAAAAGAAGAATAGCCACAATGAGTTCTAAATTATTATTATGGCAGTGTGATTTTGATGAATTATCGGTTGACTGTTTCTTATTTGCATCATTTGATGAATTACCGGTTGACTGTTTCTTTTTTGCATCACTTGATGAATTACCGGTTGACTGTTTCTTTTTTGCATCACTTGATGAATTATCGGTTGACTGTTTCTTTTTTGCGTCACTTGATGAATTACCGGTTGACGGTTTCTTTTTTGCATTACTTGATGAATTACCGGTTGACGGTTTCTTTTTTGCATCACTTGATGAATTACCGGTTGACTGTTTCTTTTTTGCATTACTTGATGAATTGCCGGTTGACTGTTTCTTTTCTGTATTACTTAATGAATTACCGGTTGACTGTTTCTTTTTTGCATCACTTGATGAATTTTGTGATAACATATTATTTTTTTGAAAGGAATCCATTTATTCTTCCTCCCACCAAACATAGTAACTGCTCATACATATCGGTGTGAGGTGAGACTGTAAACTACAATTCCGCAAGTTTCACCCTTTAGTACAAAACAAATCCAGTGTACACACTGACTTTTTCATATAACAATCATATTCAAAGAACTGATTTATTGTGCTAGGTAAAAATTTTTATTGCGTTAAACTGTTTTCTGTATGGGGTTTAGACAGCCTACTATTCCTGGCTCTATAAGCTAATATCCAGTTTAGCTTTGGGCAAACCACAACGAGAAAGTAATCAACTTAGTGGCTCAATTGTTATTCCACCAAGGAAGTTTTTCTCAAGCCAAATGGTTGTTCGACATGTTAGAGATTTTCCTTGTAGTATTCAAGTTCATTCAGGATTTTTAAATGCAGAAATTAAGGTTAGAGGATATCGTGATGTAAAATTTCCAGCTAGTATTACAGTAAGGGTAAGAAGATGCGAGGATTACAGTGAGGAATCTACAATATGATGTAGATACTGGCTATGTATTACAGGAAATATCGTACCCATTTCCAAATATTTTGTCCAGTCAGGGTGAAAACTGCCAATCATTTTGTCAACATACATAGTTAACTTTGCCATCTCTAGTACTAGTGAGAGTCCAATAAGCCCTAAAGAAGTAATAATTAATCCTGTTATTTTCATATGTACCTCCAATTGGCTGTTGTTAGACACTAAAAATGGCTTGTGGTACTAGTCATGGTTGAAACTTAATCTAGGTCAATCATATCGTCAATGAGATAATGATCCTTATTTTTGACAAGATTGAATTGTACCTTTATTGCACTTTTTTGTATCTCTTTAAAGTTAAAGGAGTCATATCCAAAACCTGTGAACAAAACACTTGTATTTGTTTCATTCTTCTTTTGGATATTTACTTTTAGACCTTCCAGAATACCTTGCAGACTTGATGAAAAACCTTCTGTCTCAATGCATTCATAAGTACCATCGTCCCTCTTTTTAAAGTAAAAGGCAAAGATTTCTTCTGCTTTAGAGGAGGTATAGTATTTTTTTAATGTTGAAATGATAACTTCTTTCGAGTTGCCATCAATAAACTGTTTTGAGCTTGTAAGTGATACAAATTCTCCTGTCCATGATTGCAATTTATCAAACCAAATTAATTTAGGTATGTCTCCTTTGCTGGTTAGGACTTCATCATTCAACACAACAGGAGCAGACTTTTCTAATAGAGAAGCTATGAAAGTTATGTTCTCTTTTGTTAGTAAATCATTTCTTTTGGCAAGTACACTGCTACTTGTTGCTTCAGCTTTGATTGGAGAACAAGCTGAAAATGAAGTGATAGCTAGAATGGAAATCAATAAGGAAAGGGAAACTTTTTTCATCACCAAACTCTCCATTCTGAATTCATTTTTTGAAATAAGAACCAATTTCTTATAAAGGATTAGAAATTTCGTTACTTACAATAAGATAATCGCTTGAGATCATTGGATTTAGAATTAAGAGGGTATCGTGATAATACAATTCGGGATGGGATAAATACGAGAAGAACAATCAGTAAGGTTTATGGAAGGGGAGCTTTTCACTTTTGGTACTTAATTTGTTTTTTAGTGGATGTATTTCTATATGTATTCCTTATAATATTAGAGAGTATAACAATTCGAAAGAAAAAATCTATGTTTTAGGGGCAATAACTTAATTGTACATGTTCTAACCGTTCTACATTAATTATCAGCGATGCTAATCCGCTCAAATGGCAAGTATAGTTCCTGTTAATGAGATTATAATTAACTCTTCCATCAAGTCTCTTTTTATCCATTCATTATAAACTACTCGTATAAATCAAGTATAGAATTAATCCTAAAATATTCAGTGAAACACCACCAATAAAGGATTTATTAAATGCCCCCTTTACATATTCATAAAAAGTAAACAAAAGAGAAATAAAGTAAACTATTATAAACAAATAAAGAAGTAATCCCCACTGTAACCAGTAGACATTGCTTATACCAAAGGATAAATCTGCTACTATCATTAGTATAAAGCCTATAATTGCTATTAAAGATAATACAAATGAAGGATTACACTTTTTCATATAACAGCTCTCCTTTTGGAAACCTTCCCCCCTAGGAGGGAAGGTTTCTAACATATTAATTGGATATATTAAATGTCCAATTTGGATACATTCCAAACAGATATTTGAATCCTTGATTTTCATGCTGAAACAATGTCTTATAAGGTCCACTGCCGTTCATTTTATAATAAAATTCATGATGAGGAGCCTTATCATGAGATCCATAAATCGTGAACTTCCCACCATTTTCACTATTCAGTGTAGCTGTATAGTTGTAATCAATTGATGGTGAAATTGCTGAATTATAGGGAATCGCAGCAGAATGATATACAATAAATTTTGCAGATGTTTCTGTTTTTTCTTGTTCAGACATATATATGCCAGAGCTACTTGCAACACGAGTATCTTTTAAAGATTTGTTTGAATCATAGAATTTTGAAGTTCCGATTGACTTACTAAGGTTTAATGATCTTGAAGGAAAAATGTATTGTGACTCAGTACGAGTACGATAAGCATAACTCGTTGGATTGAATCCTCGTCCATCTCCTCCAAAATATTTAATTTCTTTATCTGTGTATGGAAAGTAAGGATTGTCGGCAAACTGGTCTTTAATAAAAGTTTGATATAATAGAGAAAAGGAGTGGGCAGGGTCAACATCTTTGGTAGTAATAGTTTTATTGCTATTTAATGCATCAGTATTGGGGTTAAATATTTTTATTATTGAGGAATTGTAAAAAAATAGTTCTTGCTCTTCTTCGTGAGTTAGCTCCCGATTTAGTCTCTGTTTTGCCTCTTTTTTTATTTTCTCCTTTCGACTATCGTCAATTTCAATTTTCCCAATAAATTCATATGTCCCTCCTGTAAGCTTATTTAAATTTTTCTCACTGTATTCGCTCTCATCAAGTGTTTTTCCTTTCACATTGTCTTTATAGACTTCATATTGCTTAATATTCGGTATATCTTCCCAGTCGAATTTAATATAATTATTTTTATAGATGGTTGTAACTCGTAAAGAATCTAGCGCTTCCGAAGAATCTAGTCCTAATTTATTGGCTTTAGCTTTAGTGTATGTTTCTATCTTAGCTTTATCTAACACTTGGTTTTGTTCATCCAATGCAACAATAGTATATTCCATTGGAGTATCAGCCTCTAATTTTTCATGTGTATATACTTGGTCTTTACCAGCATATATTTTCTCTCCATGGGAGTAAATCTCGTAAGAATTGGCGCTACCATTCCAAACAAGTTTCACACTATCATTGAAACTTGAAACTTCCACAACATCTAAGTCAAGATGGGTATGACCCTCAGAATTACTTGCTTTTGATACATTTTGAGCTCCAAAGATTAAAGAAAAGGTAAGAGCTATTAAGAGTAATTTACTTTTAAACATCACCTCCATATCTTATTAATCATCCGTTAAATTTTTGGACATCCCTGTAATTAATATTTCATAAATAACACTCCAGATCATGCTTGCTTAGATATAGCTGAAAAACGGCTATTTATATACCCAGAAGGTTTCCTTACAACCTATTCTAGTCTCGACATTTACTTTATTTATCTTTGTCCAGTTGTTGACTCAGGTTGCAACACTGTCGGACTTAAAAATGAGCCTTCTTTCTATACGATATAGTTCCACTAATTTTGTCTGGAGGTCTTCAAAGGACTTCAATAAATCATTTTCTGTCAGAAAGTTAATGCTTTCTCCTCCCTCAATTGAATGGTATAATTTTTCCGAATAACATTTTTTGTTATTCATGACAGGGGCGTTCCGATGGTGTGCAAACTAACGGGAGCGCTCCTTTTAGTTGATAAATCATTTAATTTGAAGTAACACCTCCTTTTCTTCCTCCTGTGCAATATTTTACCAACCGTATTGTTTTTTCTGCAAAATAAAAAAATCGAAACGTTCAACAAAATTTGACAAATCATTACATAATCCGCACTTTGTTATAAATAAAAAGAACACCACTCTGTAAAAAGTGTGGCGTTCACTGGAAAAATTTCAAATGATTAATGTCCGGGGTCTTCGTTATAAACTTTAGAAGCTGAATACTTCTCTGGATAAGCTTCCGTAAATTTATCACAAGCAAGAAATGTAAGTGATAAGAAGGTTGAAAAGATAATAGTAGAAATTACAATTTTCTTCATCATTATTCCCTCTTTTTCTCCCATGGTAACTTCATTATACAATTCGTTTAACTTTCCTGCAATTTCAAATTTAGTATGTTTTTTGAAAAGGGCATGATAATAAAAAATCTCCTTGGAGCATTCAATAATATCCATATAGGAGCCTATCAAAGCATAATAGGATATGCTCTGAAGAAGTTGTTCTATACCCAAATCGAATTGCCCATTTTCAATAAGAAAATTTCCTGTAAATTTATAGTACATACCTATCTGGGCATATTGATGTGGTGTAACTGGATTATATGAAAAATGGTTTTCCTCAGACTGTATTATTTCTCTGATTAGTTCGATTTTTCCCGCTTTAGATAGAGCTTCTAACAGCCTGTTTAATCGATACAAGCGTCTAATGCCTTTAACCTCTTCTAAACATTCCTGCAACAAAGGAATGGCTTTTTCATAATCACCTCTTTGTGAAAGAATAATCGCTCGATAATAATTTATACATTCAATAATAAACCGGTATTCCTCTTTTTCACATTCATCTAAATGTAGATGAAGACTGGCATGGTCTTCGAATTCTACAAAAGAATTACACATTGCCAATGCTACACTTTCTTTAAGATCATTTTTTGTTTCATCTTCTTGTATCCCCATTTTACCTAACTCTACACATTTGTCGTACTTTTTAATATTATGTGCGTGAAGTGCCATTCTATAGTAGAGAGTGATTTTTTCTTCTTGGGAAAGAAAATCCACATAATGCAGAACCTCTTCCCCAACTTTGAACGATTCCTCTAAATGTTTAAGCTCTTCTCTCTCGATCATATACTTTTGATATAACCCTTTGGCTATGTATTGCGACTCCCCATGCGATCTAGCGTACTTAATAATGGTATTGTAAAGTGATATTCTCACTTCATTGTTTTTAAGAGAAGCTGTTAGATTATACAACTCTTCTAATAACGTGTACGTATCTTTCTTTGGGTTCTCAAGGAATTTTTTAGCTACTTTTGTGAGTAATGAAATATTTGCAATTTCAATAGCTTCTGCTAAAAACCCCTCTAAGACATCATCACGTAATTGCATATCAACATAAAGATCAATAATTTCTTCATAAGTAATTTCTAAAACATCTGCGATTGGTTTTAAAGTTCGTAGCTCTGGGCGCTTAGTCTCACCACTTTCTATTTTGGAAATAACCCCTTTACTAATCCCAGTCCCTCTTCCTAAATCTGATAGGCTCATTGCTAAAGATAACCTTTTTTCTTTTATCAGTTCCCCCAATGTTGTGAAAGTTAGACTGTCAACCATGTCAATCCCCTTCCATAATTTATAAATAATAACATTACATCCTTTATTAATCTTAACTTAACCCTAACTTTATTGTATTTTTTTGTAAATAACAATAAAAAATATTAGATTAAATAATTTTTTTATTATTTAAAACAAGAAAGGTGATCTTCAAATTTTAGACTCAAAACCTAATAAAACCATTCCTATTCGTTGGAAAGGGGGTTAGTCAATCTATGCTACTCTATGTTGAAAGGAACTGCTACTATGTCCAGTAATCAAGTTTTAGAAGTAAAAATTGAGAACCTACACAGAGAACTAAACTCTTTCAAAGTAGAGACAAAAGAAGATATTCGAGACATTAACTTGAGCATTAAACACAGCGAGAAGCTTTTTAATGATGCCATTGTGACCATGACTTATAACATTACCAAACTAACTTCTATTGCTGGCCAGCAACGTGAAGGAATACGTCAACAACGTGAGGAAATCAGATTAATTCGAGAATCCAAAGAAAAACAAAATGCTAAGATTAAAAATTTCTTCAAGGTACAACGAAGTAGCTTTTAATCCTATTCAGTATGATTCTGCTGGGAGCTTTGGCTTCTCTTGGAATTAGTACTCAAGTGGTTGATATCTTAAATAAATGATTAGGAAAGAAATCCATATGAGTGATTTTTAACCCCGAATCGAGTGACTTCCCCGCATGGGAGACGATCTGATCCTTTCATTTCACCTCTGCATAGATTGTCTGGTACAATAAAGAAAAAATAAGGAGGTTCATCATGAAACGTCTACCACTCGCACTATTATTGGGCTTCACTCTTGTCGTAACAGGGTGTGGGACAAAAACAGCTCCAGCTACTGATCAGCAACAAAATAACGCTACTTCTGGTCAAACCACCCCTACAGACAAAAAGGATGAAACTACTAAGCAGCCTAGTAAACAATATGATAAGGCTCCTGAGATGAAGATTGATCCAAACAAAAATTATGAAGCCGTTGTGGAAACGAACAAAGGCTCATTTACCATCCAATTGTTTGCCAAAGACGCTCCTAAAACCGTCAACAACTTTGTTTTCCTCGCAAACGATCATTTTTACGATGGTATACAATTTCACCGCATCATCCAAAGCTTCATGATTCAGACTGGTGATCCAAAGGGAGATGGCACAGGTGGCCCTGGTTACTCCTTTGAAGATGAATTAAAAAATGGTCACTCGTATGATAAAGGTGTTGTAGCAATGGCTAATGCGGGGCCAAATACCAATGGTAGCCAGTTCTTCATTGGTTCTGGAGATGATGTAAAGAATTTGGAGGCTCAACCAAACTATACGATATTTGGTAAAATAACAGCAGGTATGGATACGATCGATAAAATTGCTGTTACACCTGTCAAAGCAAATGCATTTGGTGAAAATAGTACACCAACCGAAACAATCACCATTCAAAAGATCACCGTTACAGAAAAATAAACGTATGAAAACCACAAGCTCTTGAAATGCCTCTTGGCATGACCCAAGGGCTTTTTTGTATATATGACTACCAAAATATACAGAGACCAGTCCATCTCTTCCATTTTATTTCATACGTTTCCCATGGGAATTAGAGGTATGATAGCCAATCTTCGGGTTCATTCTTGACAGAATGAACCATTTATTATCTTCTCGCCCTATCTATTTTCCTCTTTTTCCGATTATGTTCGACCTTGTATTCTACATCGTTAGCCCATACCTATACAAAATCTCCTTCAACCTCCATCACTTGTCCTATTGCGATTTATCGGCTCACACTACTAAAAACCTCCCTCTTTCTCTTTACGTGTTCCTGCTTCCTACAAACGAAAATTTCTTTCATTGATATATCCTTATGCTGTTTTTGAATGCGTCTTCCCTTACATCCGTTTCCAATATCCTACTATTGTCCTAGACTTTGCCCTATGACTAGAATAATTGAAGACAAAAGACTCAACGGCATAAATTGAGGACAAAAAATAAAAGGGCGTTTACCTCTACGTCCTTTTCTATTACATGAAAAAATTGCCAAATTTGACGTGTGGTGAACTAGGCTTGTTCCCATCCGAACTTTAAAGGAGGCATTCTCTTGCAATCAATAAGGACATTACCTTTGATACGTATGGCTTTACACATTAGCCTTTTAGCAGGCGTTAGTTCGATCGCCTTTTTCTTTACACCAGCTGGTGTAGCTGCTCCTGCTATTCAACCCGTGTCTGCAAGCAAAACAGATAAACAGCCTGCTACCTCTGCTTTTGCTCCCCAACAAAGTCCAGCGAATTTGGAATCTGTAGAAGAGCTACCAGAAGAAGGTAGTCGGAAAAATATTCAGAAAGCCCAAGATAAGCTGAAAATGGTGGGACTTTATGAGGGACAGATTGATGGTCGTTCAAGTGAACAATTAGGACAAGCTGTAGCCGCTTTTCAACGTTTGAAAGGTCTCCCGGCAACTGGGCTACTTAATGAAGAAACCTTTTCCCGGTTACAAAAAAGTACTTCTATTTCCGTGGAAATAGACATGCTGGAACGTCTAGTTTATGCGGAAAGTCGTGGTGAGCCTTATGAAGGAAAAGTTGCTGTAGCAGCGGTTGTTTTAAATCGCGTAAAATCTGAGCAGTTTCCCGATACTATCAAGGGCGTCATTTTTGCACGTAATGCATTTAGTGTTATCCAAAATGGACGGTTATCTACTGCGAAAAACAAAGAAACCAAATTAGCTGTACGTGATGCTTTATTTGGGGATGATCCTTCTCGTGGAGCGCTGTATTTTTACAATCCAGACATCTCTACCTCTCGTTGGATTTTTAGCCGGACAACTACCGTCGTGATTGATAACCACGTGTTTGCTGTATAGAAAATACGATCTGCATGTGGCTTCATACGATTTTATTTTTCTTTTATTTTACCTTTATTTTCAATTTATTTTTATTTGCTATAGTAAGCTCTAATCAGTCGTTTCAAATTTGAGTAGGATTCTGAAGACCATTCTTCAGAGTACTCATCACATATTCGATTATTCGGGTGAGAGCGAATCAATCGATTTGTGAGTATTCCTTCTCAAAACCCCCATATTCTCTGCACCCATTCCATGACGGATGAGTGCTTTTTTTTTACTATTTTGCTCACGTTTTTTCTTTTTTCTTGTTACAATAAAGTGTTAGTAAGATAAATTGAAGCAGGAGTCAAGCATAGAGGAGGCAGAACATGCGTTTATACAGCCAGTTTACCTTAGCCGAACTACAAGTAGAAATGGAAACACTCCGTGAACAAATTGATGAGAAAAAAAGACAAAATGATCAGGTAAGCGTTGGCATTCTTGAACAAAAATTTTTCATGGCAAAATCTTATTACGTGGGTACCCAAGAATTCCGTATCGGGAAATGCTATAAGGTACATGGACAACAAGAGCCCTTTATCATCGAGTATTTTAATGGTGTCTTTGCATGGGGAACCTTTCAACATCACAGAGAAGCAGAAGCTGTTGGTTTTCCAATCGGTATGCTAGAAGAATAAATGTAAGCAGAAAGTGAGACAATCATCATGGACATAACCAGTTTACTTCTATTGTTATTGCTAGGATTGGCGATTGTTGGTAGTAATAATGCCGTAGCGATTGCGGTTTCCTTTTTATTGTTTGTACGTTTATTACAATTAGAGCGTGTTTTTCCGTTTTTAGAACAAAACGGTTTGCATATTGGAATCATTATTTTAACGATTGGCGTCATGACCCCGCTTGCTAGTGGAAAAATTACACCGCAAATGATTTGGAGTACATTTACGCACTGGCAGTCGTTATTAGCTGTCGTGGTAGGAATTTTTGTTGCTTACTTAGGAGGCAGGGGTGCAGGCCTCATGACAGCGAATCCTGTTATTGTAACAGGTTTATTAGTGGGAACGATTATTGGAGTATCACTGTTTAAAGGGGTTCCGGTAGGCCCACTAATTGCTGCAGGTATCGTTTCAATGTTATTTCAGGTTTTACCAAAATAAGTAGAAAAATAAACAAGCTTCCGCCCATACAGGAGTGAAGCTTGTTTTTTACTATTAAATACGTTGCATGTTCTTTTTGTTAACGGGAGAGGCTAATATGTACCTGTAAAAGAAAGGATATTTCACACCACCATGTCTGCCTTAACAAAAACAGAAATCCTAACTAGCATTCGTCATCAGGTAAAAGAAGCTAATGTTACTAATATTACCCGTACGAATGCCTATCACTCCTTTTACAAAGCTTATCCTGAAATAGATTGGGCCCTGTTAGCTCATTTGGTCTCACGTAACGGTGGCTGGCAAATGACCGATTTATGCGGGGAATGGCTGCCAAAGATATTACCTCAACAAGAAATAGAGGATTTTTTTATCTTTTTGGAGCGATGTAACTGGCTCATATTCCAAGATGCCTATCCACAGCTATTACTATATGTAGCCATGCAGACACATACACAGGATTTTTCATCATGGCTACCTGAACTTGGTGTTTCTGAATTTATGATCCCGATCTGGTCTCGATTTTGGAATCGTGTTTCTCAAACCAAAAGAAAAGCATGGAAGCCTTTTGATACTGCTCTGCAAGATGAACGTAGACGCCTTACTTGGGCACTCATTATTAACGAGCAAAATTACATACACCAGCGAGTCATTACCCATCCCTATTTTGTTGCACATGTCCTAGAACGGTTAGACTTTACCTTACCCGAAATGTTTTCCTTACAACAAGTCCTCTTCCCTTATCAGATACCCTGTAGCAATACCTATGACAAAATGCTGGTGCTAGGTATAGCACATTTTGAGAAGCTATCCAGTCGTATTCAGATCGGCAAAACCTTATATCATCATCTATTTGCTGATCCTGAGCGGTTGAAAGCTATCTGTCGATTTTGTGAAGAGGTGAAGCATACAGGCTCAAGGTCTGATTATTGGCCCCATCGATTTACTTCTACTAAAGAAAAGGTAAGCGAATCTTCCTCTACCACTGCTTACTCCTCCCCATACTACAGTCCTTCTTTGGAACAAGTGTGGTCACCAGTGCGACATAAGAATGCTGGGGGGATGGACTGGTTTTGTGACGTGTCCTGGTATGACAAATTAGTAGCGGAAAGCCTGTTACCGGTGACAGGAGAGGCCGAATATGAATCAGCATTGGATATGATTAAACAAGGCACTCATTGGTTTGCTCCGTTTTTGAAAATAAAGCAGTGGCTACAATCTCATCACAAAAGCTCGTCATTTTTCAAAACAAAATAATTGGCATTTTGTTGCCAAGTTATAGTTATTAAAAAAAGGAAAGCAATCTGGTACTAGATTGCTTTCCCCGTGACTGAAGCTTTTACCTAAGATAAAATCGTAGCTTCTTGTATCCATGCAGTTACCACTTTGGCTTATTTAGGCTGGCTCAATCCCAATTTTTTCGTAATGCTGATAAATGTCTTATAAGTTGCATTCATTTCTTCCCCTGGCTTCAAGCTTTTTTTATAATCGCTATAATCAGCATATAAATCATCCATACATTCCTCTAGTAATTCTTTTTCAATTTTCGTTAGCATATTTCTTATCCTTTCTGATTAGGACTGACGACCAGATAGGTCTCTAGTTCCCCTTGTTGATAGATGAAAGGTAACGGACATATCGGTACGTCACCTTTACTTGCGAAATGGTGTGTTACTTGAGCTAATAGTTGTGCTCCTTTATCATTTGCTAGATCACCAATAATCATAACATCCTGATGGGGAATAGCGGTTCCTATTAACTTCCCTGTCTTTTTTCCCTCAAATTCATGTAGGATGCCAGGTAGTAAAATACGACTCGCAGCATATCCATCTTGGGAATTGAGAAAATAAAGAACATGCTCCCCTACCTGATCACTTTTGATGGTATAGGGAGATGCCTCAAGATTATCCATAGCAAGGTCATGTAGCTTTTCCTGCGTCCATCCCGCCTGCTGCAGCATTTTTTCATCTAGTAAAACGTATCCATCCTCTCGATCTAATGCGTAGGCAATCGTCGTTTCTGCTGTATGAGGATGAGTTACTAAGGTTTTAGCTCTAGGATGGTCGAAAAAAGATGAATGTCGCAACACTGGATACACACGTTGTTCATTTCCCGTTAGTTTACTCGTTTCCGTAGCTCCTTTTACTGCTGCCATTATATGCTGAATGTAGCGATATAAAAGTTCGCGGCGATTGTCAGGCTGGGCTTCCACTTGCTTGTATAAGGTTTGCAGAGAGATAGAACGCTCATGGATCTCACCTTCTAAAACAGCTTGTAGCTTAATCTGCTCTCCATCTAGTAGGCAACTCCAGCCTTCGGGTAATTCTTTCTCCAATAATTCTTTTACCCGCTTCTGAATGGATTTACGACCTTTCTGATCGTGTTTACTTTCTTGATCATGATTGTAGCTCATCTACTCACCTCTTTGTCTGAAAGGTACTATTGCTTTCTCATTACCTTTTAGGAAATGGTGACCTCTACCAGGGTGGTGTATCATCTGAAGGTGCTATTGCTGATGCTACTTCCATAGTAGAGGTTCTTTCAGCATTATTTTCTTGGTATCCAGGATGACTATTCGCTTCTTTAGCTCTTCTCTCGATGTCGTCTACTAGTTCATGAAGAGATTTAGGTTTTAAAAATTCGACCGGAGAAAAGCCTTTTTCAAATTGCAGCACATCTCCTTCTAAGAGAACAACATAACGACCATTCACCTTGGCAATATGCATTTGTGTCCCGTAATCGGACAGCATTGCTCTTACCTGCAAGTGATCCAATTTAAATTTCAGTTCAATTTCAGGTTGATGCTCGGTAATGATATGCATAGCTTCCATAACTGTCTCATGTTCCCATTTCTCAGCAAGCTCTCGTTTAGGACTAGTAGCTATTAGCTCAATTTCCTCTTCCTCCTGCTGACGCTGTGGTGAATCTTCTGGATAGGTGTATTCAATATGCTGCTTTGCCAGCGAGATAACTTCTTGGGAAACAATCTCAGTGATCGTTCTTGGATACTCAATAAACTTGAGAAATTCTTCAAAATAACGGGCATGTGAGAATTGGTGGATTTTCACATGATAAATATCTACCATACCTTCTTCTTCCATGAAAGGATACATGATTGATTTGATATTTTTGGCATTAATCGCCATTTCCACATTGGAGATCAGGCTGTTTTCATCCGTAATCACTGCTGTTTTTTGCTCAAAATCACATTTTAACAGAAATAAGAACTGATCGTCGAGCTTATCTAGCTTGGCTTTGACGATTAATAGTACACCACCACGTACTTGTGGTGTTTTGACATACGATTGTAGTAGGTCTAGCGAATGCGTCTTGATATCTTCCTTAGCTGTCGAATGCAACAAACGTTTAAACAGCCCATAATTGGGGTTTGAATCTAATGGGTGTCCAGGCTCTAAAATAAATTGTCCCAATTTAGTTGCGGCCGCATCATGTAAGGGGTTTTTTTCTACTTTTCGTTTAGCGATTTTTGTAAATTCCCCATCAAGGAACGTTTTTAGTTCGCTTTGTTCATATTCATCATGTGAGAGAATTTTAGACATGCGTACCTGCTTCGTTCCCTCGTCATCAATCTGCTCTAATACAAAAAAGGAAAGCCAGTCGATACTAAAGTTCATAAAAATGTTTCTCCTTCTCTCTATTTCCCACGTTCTAGCTATCAGAACTTGATTATAACAGATGATTTGCTTACATTGGAGATAAGGAGCAATTTTCATGAACAGGTTAGGCATCTAGGAGGAGAGAAAACATTGAGCAGTTTACCTTTTACTAGTATTATCTGGATCATTATTCTTGGGGTCAGTTTTTGCTTTTTATTTTATTTGCTATCAAAGCGTCCAAAATAACCTGCTATTACCTACTGTATCAACTAAAAGAGCGGCTTTTTCAGCCGCTCTTTTTAACGTGGAACCTATTCGACAATCTCCTGTTGCTTTGCTTTTTCCATCAGCTCTTTTAATTCTTGAGCTTCTCTTTGCAATGTTTGGCGCTCCTGACTGGATAAAACCTCGCCACCGATCGATCCATTTACCAATAGCTTCTCTTCATACAATCGATTTTTACGCACAAGCCCTTCCCACCTTCCGTTAACAAGGAATGTTTGTACCCTACTAATGTGTCACAGATAGAGGAGGCTTATGTACTGTATAAGAAAAACAACCGCTATTTAGGAACGATTTCTTGAAGGACCACGCTTACCTGCTGTACGATCTCCAGTTGAAGATTCACGCTGTTTCGCTTTCTGTCCTGAATAAGACTTACGTTCCCCAGTTGGATCAACCAATGCCCCATAGGACATCGCTTTTTCTTGGATAGGAATTTGTTTTTGTTTAGCGAATTTTTGGATGATAAATCGTTGGTTAGGTAACACAATCGAAAATACCAACCCAGCCTTCCCCATACGTCCTGTTCTTCCACTACGGTGAACATATGTATCCGCATCTGTAGCAGGATCGTAGTGAATAACCAGCTCAACGTCAGAAATATCAATACCACGAGCAGCAACATCTGTCACGATCAATACAGGTAGCTTGCCATCACGGAAATGCTGCAAAGCCCTAGCTCGATCCACCTTTGGCGTATCACGGTGTAGTAGCTCACAATCTAAATGATGATAAGTCAGCTTTTCTTTAATTTCGTCGACTCGTTCAATGGTGTTTAAGAAAACAAGTGTTTTTTTAGCATTAACCAAACGAATCAGACGACGAAGCGCATCTGCTTTTTTACGCCCCTCTTCTACTAAATAAAAATGTAGCACCTCATATTTACTATCAGGAGCCTCAGTTGCAATGACTACCGGTTCATGAGCCATGCCTTTTATCAAGGCTTGCGTTTGTCTAGATAAGGTTGCTGAGAAAAACAAGCGTTGCGTGTCACGCATTAGACGGCGCAATACATCCTGTACAGGATTAGCAAACCCACGATCGAGCATGCGATCCGCCTCATCTATTACTACACTTTTCACCGTATGCACTTTTAATTTACGCATTTCCAATAGTTCTTTGACACGACCAGGCGTTCCAATAACAATAGCTGGATGAGTTTTTAGCTTTTCCAATTGGCGCTTTGCATCGACTCCACCAATAAGCGCAGCGGCATGCATTCCTATAGAAGCTAAAAGTTGTGTAGCCTCACGATAAATTTGCATAACCAGCTCTTGAGTAGGTGCTAACACTAATACTTGTAATTCTTTTTTTGTTTCATCTAAATTTTGGACAAGGGGTAACAGATATGCCATTGTTTTTCCCGATCCCGTAGGGGATTCAGCTATGACATCTTTTCCCTCTAGAATAACAGGTAAGGTTTGTGCTTGAATAGGAGTTAGCTTTTCATAGCCACGTTCCCTTAGAAATGTTACAATGGGACCTCGTGTAATTTGCATAAAATCGTTAGACACTGAAGAAATCCTCCTACAACCAAATAGTTCGTACAGATTAGCTTACCATGTTCTTGACAAGAAGAAAACCCAAGGTATAAAAATCAATCTTTACTTCTCTATCGCCCTATGTATGTATGGAAAAGGCGATTTCTCATAAAGAGTCATCGCCTTTACGTATCAGGTTAGGAGTTAGAATCAACTCGTGTTTCATGTTTTTCCATTTTATCATGGCGATCTGTCTCACTATGCTGATTATGAGTACCCGGTGGATCTTTTCTGTACTCTTCTACTTGTTCCTGAAACTCTTTATCAAATTCGCGCATAAAACTCACCTCCACATATAGTTTACCCAGATTAAGATATAGCATGCTGGTAGAAATAATGCACGCTATCCTACATGTGTTGTTCATGTGAAGTAAAAAGTCGTAACCTTTTATTCACATGTGCGTCATATAAATGGAACTACCTACTTACACGTTAGAATATTATATTAAGCTAGATAGGAATGAGATACATGTCAGAGGCACCGCTAACCCGTTCTCGCAGTTCTAAAGATCAACAGCCTGTGCGAAGATCAAAAAAAAGAAAAGCGAAACGAAGAAAAAAACTATTTATAGCAAGTATTGTAACCTTCGTTGTACTAGTCGCTGGTTTTTACTTGACTCACGACTTGCGCTTGTGGCTTGCTGGAACGTTGCTAACAACTCAACACTCCAGTTGGGCTAAATATACATTGGTAGGAGAAGACGCCCTTAATTCTCTTCGCGCTGAGATTAATAATCCCGAAGCGATTAACTCCGTTTCACCTACAGAGGTAACTACCCCTTCTGCTAAAGAAGAAAAACAAGAAGAAAAACCTGTTCAAAAAGAGCTGACTGAAGTTATTCCTGTAGAGAAATACTTTAATCCTGCTCATTTCTTTAAAGGATACGTTATGAAGGTTTCTGATCCAAATCGGGTGCATTTAATTCAAACGATTGGTACGAAAACGAATCGTGGAAAACCACGTGGTGAATGGATTAGTGAGTTCTCAGAACGCACTAATGCAATCGGCGGAGTAAATGCAAGCGGTTTTTATGATCCCAACTTTATGGGATATGGAAGTCAAGCTGCTGGATTAGTCATTGTAGATGGCAAACTGCTCCAGGATTACAATCCATCTGGTGGCGACACCGTACTTGGAATTGATTACAACGGCAAATTAATCACAGGTCGTTATACCTCTAAAGAGCTGTTGAAAATGAATATCAGAGATGCTATGTCATTCCGACCTCAATTGATGGTAAATGGGAAGAACCTGTTTGCTGGAAAAGACCCTATTAGCTGGGGAATTGCTCCACGTACAGCTGTAGGACAGACTGCTGACGGCACTATTTTGTTCATTGTTATAGATGGTCGTCAGAAGCACTCCATCGGGGCTAGTATGAAAGATATGGCTGATCTGTTAGAAGAATACGGTGCCGTAAATGGAATGGCCATGGATGGCGGTACCTCTTCTATGATGGTTGATAAAGGTAATGTTCTCACAAAATCCGCAAATGGCGACCCACGCGGTCGTTGGTTACCAAACGCATGGATGGTATACTAATAGTAGGCATGAGAGTAGGTTAACAAATAACCTCGGCGAGCTTGATGGCCGGGGTTTTGTTTTGTACAGATGCAAGGTAAGGAGGATTTTCATATGGTTCATGTTTTATTTGTTTGCCTGGGTAACATTTGTCGGTCACCTATGGCAGAGGCAGTTTTTCGTCATCACGTACAACAAGCTGGGCTAGAGCAATTCATTGAGATTGATTCAGCAGCGATTGGCAGCTGGCATATTGGAAACCCTCCACATGAAGGGACACAACAGGTATTAACGAAGCATAACGTCCGTTTTGATACCATTTTTGCTAGACAAATTCGTTCCGTTGATTTTCAGCAATTTGACTATATTGTATGCATGGATAATTCAAATGTAGAAAAATTACGCACCTTTGCGCCAGATGCTAAAAATGTTACGAAACTGATGGATTATGCTCCAGCCTATAAAGAAACAGAAGTAGAAGACCCGTATTTTACGGGCAGATTTGATTATGTGTACGAGTTAGTCGAAGCTGGTTCAATTGGTTTAATCAAGCATATTCGTGACAAACACCATCTTTCTTAACATAGCATGTATGTGTCTTTATTCATTCGTTTATTTGCAAAAAAGCAGCCACTCATAGTAAAGAGTAGCTGCTTTTTTATTTAGGAAGGGTTCTACTTTTCCATTTTCTTCATGAAAATTCTAGGATAAAACAATTTGCTCAAAATAAGCAGGGGAATACTCTTCCTTGTAAGTTCTACCCGTAAGCACTAAATTATCTAGTTGTTCCCTCAGCTTTTGAAGTTTTGTTTGTTCTAAAGCTAAATTAATGAGGGTAGCTCTGGCAATCTGACGTAATATGTGTATTTCTTCTTTAATGGAATTGCCTAAATCCTTCCCACTGTGAACCACTTCAGAACGATGATTGTAAGAGTTTTTAATAAAATTGGCAATCCTAATCCGTTCTTCTGGTGTTTGCCCCAAGTAATAAGCAATTCGTGTTCGCACCTTGTACGTAATTTCTCCCTTTTTTCCATCTGGTACAAACAAAGATTCCAAAGCAATCCATAAATCTAATAACTCATCCTCCAACGATTTCTTTTCCAGTGCTAATAAATATCTGCGATAGGGTACAGTTGGAAATGAGATATCTGCATTCATTAGACGCTTGAATAATCCTTCTATTTGATTGGTATAGATAAACTTAGGTCCATCTAATGAACGTTTTAAATAATTGATCCCATACCGATTTTCTTCCATTGTTAATAGATACGGTATAGAACAAACCCCTTCGCCATTTGCCATGTTTAAGCGATTCTCTATTTCAGCTATGAAGGGACGATCCTCTTTTACTTTTAAGGTAGGATACTCCGCATAGAGAAACAGCGAGTTTGGTTTTACTTTTTCTTCAAAATGAAGCCTATTCTCGTTCATCTGTGGACGCAAGCGCTCATGACAAATTTTATACAAGGGCTCAAAGCCTGATACCAGAAAGAAATCCTCACTAAGCTGTATACGAAGTGGCTTATCTGTTACGGTATTAAATACTGGTGCAATCAAGGTTGGCATGATGTTCCCTCCATTCGCCACGGCTTTTATAGGTTATGTCTCTTATAAAGGCTTCCGGCAGATTTTACTTAGAAGCTGAGCCTTTTTCCTGACTCAAACGCTTTATAATATTTTCATTCTCAATCATATCCTCTGGCTTGTCCGCATACAACAATCCATAATGAGTTAACATAGTGGAGATTTGATTATTGTCCGTTAGAATGACATGCAGAACAGCTTTATTGTTGAAATCATAATACTCCAGAACTCTTCCTAGGTCACGTGTTGGTGCTCCATAAACCTTTTTGACATCTTCTAGGGACAGTTGCTTTTCAGTCTCAAGTTTTTTCATCAAATCTCCGCGTTTTAACATTACTTGAGCAGCTACTAATGTAGGGTCAGCCGTTTTAGTAAAATATAAGGGATAGGCCTTGTTCCATTTTGCGCCTGTTACCGGATTGATCTTGATAAAAGCTATTTCTTGTTCCACTTCTGGATTTGGTCCATTCTCCGCTTTTAAATTGGTGCGAAAATTACTTTTAATAGTCTTTTTTTCTACAGCAGATCCATATGTTTTTTCCATCTGAGCTAGTGTCGTTTTCCCAATAACAGCTTGCTCTGTAAGCTTAAGCTCAGCTGTAAGATCTATCTGATTTACCTTTATATCTTGGGCTTGTTCTGTAGGTGCAGTATCCGATTGATTTCCACTACATCCTGTCACAAGTAGTAAGCTAGCAATCACTGCCAAAAGCATTGTTCTTTTTTTCATGAAAATCTGTCCTCTCCAGTTTAACTATAATTCACAGCTTTACATACACTTCCCTGTGCATGTGATACGAATTTCCCTCCCATACTAATCACGAAGGAGTTGATAAGGGATGGCGAAAGACGATTTCTTAGTAGAAAATCCGCATCAAACTTATAATAACCAATTTCGTGGCTTAGAACAAACGGGGGAACCACAACCTGGAACGAAAAAAGTAAAGCAACAGAATCATACCCATCAAATCAAAACACGCGAAGGATAGTTTTCTGTTAGCAAAACCGCCTTCCATTGGTTGGATTGGCGGTTTTGCTACTTTTTCCCCCTTCCCTTGTTGAATTCCTATTGACCCACTTTTTTCCATGTGATAAGGTATAGGGGCAACTACATATGGATACGGGAGCTTGGATTAAGCCAGGCTGAGAGGGTGGAGAACTCTGCTACCGACCGTGAAACCTGATCTGGATAATGCCAGCGTAGGAAACGATCCCATACGAATTACTTCGTTTATTTCAGCATGTTATTTTGTATGGATAAGAGCCGTCAGCCTTTGCTGTACGGCTCTTTTTTGTTTGTCGCTCCTACCGTCCTAGCTAGTTGCCAAACCATGTTGGGAGGTATACCGATGTCTTTTATTTCAACACCATCTTTTTTCCCTGCAAGCCGCAAAATGTATGTGATGGGCTCAAGGTCTGATCTACTAGTTCCGTTTCGTGAAATTTCACTCTCTCCTACCGTTGATCAACAAGGACGGGTCACTCCGAATGCTCCCTTACAAGTGTATGACACGAGCGGACCCTACACAGATGAAACACTGTATGAAGCCCTTGATCTCACCAAGGGTCTTCCCACGCTCCGCTCTGCTTGGATTTCAGAGCGTAAGGATACAGAGCCGTATAAAGACCAAAAAAATCCTGCCCCTACAAAAACAAAGGCTTCTAATCCTCTTCCTACTCATGCATTTGAAAATCGAGAACCCTTGCGAGCACGCCTGGAGCGACGCGTCACACAGCTTCATTACGCACGCAAAGGGATCATTACACCTGAAATGGAATTTGCAGCAATACGTGAGGGAATGGACCCTGAGATTGTACGACAAGAAATTGCCAGTGGACGTGCAATCCTACCAGCTAATATAAATCACCCTGAGCTAGAGCCTATGCTTATTGGAAAGCATTTTTTGGTAAAAATAAATGCTAACATTGGAAATTCTGCTGTTCTCTCCTCCATAGAAGACGAAGTTGAAAAAATGGTCTGGGCTATCCGCTGGGGCGCAGATACCATTATGGATCTTTCGACAGGTAAAAATATCCACACTACCCGGGAATGGATTCTACGTAATGCCCCTGTTCCAGTCGGTACTGTACCATTATATCAGGCTTTGGAAAAAGCCGGAGGACAACCCGAGAATTTATCTTGGGAATTGTATCGGGATACGTTAATCGAACAAGCAGAACAGGGTGTTGACTACTTCACGGTACATGCTGGACTCTTGCTTCGTTACATCCCTCTTACCATGGATCGAGTAACAGGTATCGTATCGCGCGGAGGTTCTATCATGGCCTCGTGGTGTCTTACCTATCATCAGGAAAATTTCTTGTATACACATTTCCGTGAGATTTGTGAGATTGCAAGTGCTTACGATATCTCACTCTCTTTAGGTGATGGTCTACGACCGGGCTCCATTGCGGATGCCAATGATGCTGCCCAAATGGCGGAATTAGAAACCTTAGGTGAACTAACTAGAATAGCTTGGGAATACGACGTTCAGGTCATGATTGAAGGGCCAGGACATGTTCCGATGCACAAGATTAAAGAAAACGTAGATATTCAACAGGATATTTGTCAGGAGGCTCCTTTCTATACCTTGGGGCCACTTACTACCGATATTGCACCTGGGTACGATCACATCACATCTGCCATTGGCGCAGCCATGATTGGCTGGTTTGGTACTGCGATGCTATGCTATGTAACACCAAAAGAACATTTGGGACTGCCTAATAAGCATGATGTAAAAGAAGGGGTTATCGCCTATAAAATCGCAGCACATGCAGCTGATCTAGCGAAAGGTCATCCACTTGCTCAAGCATGGGATGATGCGATGTCAAAAGCCCGCTTTGAATTTCGTTGGCACGATCAATTTCATTTATCATTAGATCCCGATCGAGCACGCGACTATCATGATGAAGCTCTTCCCGCAGAACCAGCTAAAACAGCACATTTTTGCTCGATGTGTGGTCCAAAATTTTGCAGTATGAAAATTAGTCATGAAATAAAGGAAATGGTTGATAATAAAAATTTGACGGATAAAAATATACCAAATCTTGAAGAATCTCTGATTAAAACAGGGCTCTCTCAGAAGGCAGAGGAATTTAAACGCTTTGGCTCCAAAATTTATACCTGATCTCTCTAATCACTGTAATACGTAGCATGCAGTAAGCTACCTAGGCCTTACTCGCTTGCTAGAATAACCACCTTCTTATAGGTGTACAGAAAAAAGGTTGCTGGATAACCCAGCAACCTTTTATATAGAGATATTTATTTTACTACCACGTGAATCGGACGACCAAGCGCCAATTCTGCAGCTTCCAATGTTACTTCGCCCAAAGTTGGGTGAGCATGGATAGTTAGTTCGATATCTTCTAATGTAGCACCCATCTCAATAGCCAAAGCTACTTCAGATACGATGTTAGAAGCATCTTCCCCAACAAATTGAGCACCTAGAACTACTCCTGTTTCTTTGTCAGCAATGATTTTTGCAAATCCTTCGCCAGCATTAACAGATAGAGCGCGTCCGTTAGCAGCATAAGGGAAACGACCCACAACTACATCTAGACCTTGTTCTTTTGCTTCTTTTTCAGAGATACCCACGCTGGACATTTCTGGATCGGAGAATACAACAGAAGGAATGCACTTGTAATCCACTTCAGCCGCATGTCCTGCAATTGCTTCAGCTGCCACTTTACCTTCATAAGAAGCTTTGTGAGCTAGCGCAAGACCTGGAACAATGTCACCAATCGCATAGATGCTTGGCACACTTGTACGACCTTGTTTATCAACTTCGATCAATCCTCGTTCGTTCATTTTCACGCCGATCGCTTCAAGACCGATATCATTTGTGTTAGGCTTACGACCAACAGTAACTAGTACGTAATCAGCTTCAAAGGACATTTCTTCTCCTTTTACTTCTGCTTTTACGACTACACCGTTTTCTGATTCTTCCACGCCTTTTGCAAGAGCTTTGGTATGAATTTTCACGTTGTGTTTTTTCAAACGACGCTCAACTAGACGAGTCATGTCTTGTTCAAATCCAGGTAGAATATGATCAGCACCCTCAAGGATTGTAAGTTCTGTACCAAATTTAGCAAGAACCGTACCTAGCTCGACACCGATGTATCCACCACCGATAACTACCATGCGTTTTGGAATTTCGCTAAGACTTAATACCTCAGTAGAGGACAATACTCGCTTGCTCCATTTAAACGCTGGAAGTTCGAACGGACGAGAACCAGTTGCGATAATCGCATTGTTGAACTTAAATTTATGAGATTCATTTTCGTTATAAACGCTAACTTCATTCTCTGACAAGAAGAACGCTTCTCCAGAAACTAGACGTACTTTGTTTCCTTTGAACAAAGAAGCAACCCCGCCAGTTAATTGTTTCACGATGCCGCTTTTCCATTCTTGTACTTTAGCATAGTCAACTTTTACATTCTCCATGGTAATACCCATGCTAGCACCATGCTGTGCATTTTCATAAACGTGAGAAGCGTGGATAAGAGCTTTTGATGGGATACAACCCACGTTTAAGCATACGCCACCTACGTTACCACGTTCTACTACAACTACGCTTTTCCCCATTTGAGCTGCGCGGATTGCTGCGACATAACCACCAGGACCTGCCCCGATGACTACTACGTCAATTTCTTCTACGAATTCTCCTACTACCATGATGTTATCCCTCCATAACCAATAGTGTTGGGTTCTCCAGAAGCTTTTTGATATAGTTCATGAAACGTTGCGCTGGATCTCCATCGATTAGACGGTGGTCAAAGCTTAGAGACAACGCTAAGACTGGTGCAACAACAATCTCACCGTTTTTCACTACTGGTTTCTCTTCAATGCGACCTACACCTAAAATAGCAACTTCAGGATGGTTGATCACTGGAGTGAAGAACATTCCACCAGCAGAACCGATGTTTGTGATGCTGAAAGTAGAACCTTTCATTTCATCGGCAGTTGCTTTACGGTCACGAGCTTTACCAGCTAATTCGTTAATCTCAGCAGAGATTTCGAAGATGGATTTATGATCTGCGCCTTTAACTACAGGTACGAGCAAGCCGTCCTCTGTAGATGTTGCAATACCAATGTTGTAGTACTTCTTGAAGATGATTTCTTGTGTTTCATCATCCATAGAAGTGTTAAGGATTGGGAATTTTTTCAGACCAGCCACTACTGCTTTAACAATAAATGGAAGGTAAGTCAATTTAATTCCTTGTTCCATAGCTAGTGGTTTACCTTCTTTACGTAGGTTAACCAAACCAGTAACGTCTACTTCGTCAAACAAAGTAACGTGTGGAGCTGTATATTTAGATTTAACCATTGCTTTAGAAATAGCTTTACGGATACCTTTCAAAGGTACACGCTCTTCTAATTCGAAAGCTTGTGGAGCATAGTGTTGTGTAGGTGTAGCCGTTGCTGCTTGGGAAGCAGTTGGTGCTGCTACCTGTGGTGCTGCTGTTCCTTGAGCAGGTGCAGGTGCCCCACCAGCAAGATATGCATCTACATCAGCTTTGGTAATTCGGCCTACTTTACCACCTGTACCTGGTACAAACGCCAAGTCAATATCCTTTTCACGAGCGTATTTACGCACGGAAGGAGTAGCAAGTACATGCTTGCGATCGATTGGTGCCCCACCTTGAGCAACCGGTGCGGCTGGTGTTGCCGCCGCCGGTGCTTCAGTAGCTTTAGGAGCTTCTTGAGCTGGCGCTGCATGACTTTCGCCACCATGACCATGATCTTGACCTTCAGGCAATGCACCTTCTACTTCAATGACACAAAGAGTGTCACCTAGCATAGAAACAGTACCTTCGCTAACTGTAATCTCAACTACTTTACCTGCAACAGGAGATGGTAGTTCTACCATAGATTTATCGTTTTGTACTTCTAGGATAACTTGATCCTCTTCAATTGTATCTCCTACAGCAATATGCCATTTTGCAATTTCGCCTTCGTGGATACCTTCACCGGTTTCTGGCAGTTTAAATTCAAATCGTGCCACTATAATTCCCTCCTATCGATTTCGAGAAAGAAGGCGGAAAGCTTACTTTCCGCCATTGATTATACGAATCTTAGAACTCCAATACACGGTTCACGCCGTCAATAACACCTTTTACATCAGGTAGCCAAGCATCTTCTGCTTGTGCAAACGGGAACACGGAATCTGGAGGTGCGATACGAAGAACAGGCGCTTCTAGATGTAAGATAGCTTTTTCGTTGATTTGCGCGATGATTTCAGCAGCGACACCGGCAGTGCGTTGTGCTTCTTGCACAACGATTGCACGATTTGTTTTTTGTACGGAAGCAAGGATTGTTTCCATATCTAATGGAGAAAGGGTGCGCAAATCGATAACTTCAACGCTTTTACCTTGTTTTTCTAATTCTTCCGCAGCTTTCATGCTTGTTTGAACCATTGCACCGTAAGTGATGATCGTTACATCTGTACCCTCACGAACGATGTTTGCTTTACCCAATGGAATTGTATATTCGCCTTCTGGTACTTCTTGACGGAAGGAACGATATAGTTTCATATGCTCAAGGAAGATTACCGGATCGTTATCGCGAATCGCGGAGATCAATAGACCTTTTGCATCGTAAGGATTAGATGGGATTACTACTTTCACACCTGGTGTTTGAAGGAAGATACCTTCTAGTGAGTCAGAATGCAACTCAGGGGTTTTTACGCCGCCACCAAATGGAGAGCGGAATACGATTGGGCTAGTGAATTTTCCACCAGAACGGTAACGCATACGAGCAGCTTGAGTTACGATCGCATCAATTGTTTCAAAAACGAAACCAAAGAATTGAATCTCAACAACTGGACGGAATCCGTTGACACCAAGACCTACTGCCAATCCACCAAATCCAGATTCAGCTAGAGGTGTATCAAATACGCGATCTTCGCCAAACTCTTTTTGCAGATTTTCTGTTGCACGGAATACACCGCCATTATTACCCACGTCTTCCCCAAATACAAGAACTTGAGGGTCGCGTGCCAATTCAATACGCATCGCATCTGTAATGGCTTGAATCATTGTCAAATTTGCCATGGCTTACTTCGACTCCTTTGCCAGATATTCTGCTTTTTGTTCTTCTAGGTGTGGAGGCAAAGTCTCGAACATCACATCAATAAGCTCAGAAACTTTCATTTTTGCTGTTTCGTCAGCTTTCTTGATTTGCTCAGCAACATGGGCTTTTGCCTCTTCGATTACTGCCTCTTCATCCTGCTCGCTCCATAGTCCTTTTGCTTCTAGGAACTTACGGAAACGAATTAATGGATCTTTTTGTTCCCATTCGGATTGCTCTTCCCCAGTACGGTAACGAGTTGGATCATCACCAGACATGGAGTGAGGACCGAAACGGTATGTAAGAGCTTCGATCAATGTAGCTCCTCCACCGTTAATACCGCGCTCTCTTGCAACTTGTGTTGCTTTTACAACTGCAAGAACGTCCATACCATCAATACGAGCACTAGAAATACCAGCTGCTACAGATTTGACAGCGATGTTTTCGGATTTTGTTTGCTTAGCAAACGGCAAGGAGATTGCATAACCATTGTTTTGGTTAAAGAAGATAACTGGCAGGTTGTATACACCAGCATAGTTCATTGCTTCATAGAAATCACCTTGAGAAGTAGCGCCGTCACCGAAGTAGTTGATTGCTACTTTCTTTTCTCCACGAAGCTTAAAGCCCATTGCTACACCAGTAGCTTGTGTACATTGTGCTGCAATGATAATTTGTGGCATCAATACGTTTACGCCCTCAGGGTAACGTCCACCTTCGATATGACCACGGGACCACAAGAATACTTGGTACATAGGAACACCATGCCATACCATTTGTGGAAGGTCACGGTAGCTTGGTAGGATAAAGTCTTCTTTGCTCAAAGCAAATTCAGAACCAACCATGGTAGCTTCTTGTCCAGACACTGGAGCTACGAAGCCAAGACGACCTTGACGTTGCAAACTGATTGCACGTTGATCCCAAACGCGAGTGAAAACCATGCGACGCATAATCTCACGAAGCTCTTCATCAGAAAGCTTAGGCATCATTTCAGGATTAACAACAGTTCCATCCGGAGCCAGAATTTGCAACGGCTCATTGTGACCGATATGTTCTACAGCAGTAGATACAGTCATTTAGCTCACCTCATTAACGGAGTTTTGTTTGGAGTAAAATTACATTCTTACTGAAGATACAAAAAGCCCTGTATATGCGAACCATATAAAAGTTATTTTAACTGTTATATTTCAGTTCATGACTCTGTTTTTTGTGTTATAATATAGTCATTACAGGGGTTTACTTGTTCCTGTTATTATCAATGATAAGTTCTGTATCATTTTTTTGCAAGTCCTTAATTACAATTTGTAAAATCAATAGAATAATTGTCGGGAGGTTTCCATTCGATGTCAGACATCCTAAAACGAACCATCATCAAAGAAGAACTTACCAGCAAGTACCTAGATGCACCACGTCAAGTAAAAGTGTATTTACCTCCGGGCTTCAACGACATGCTCTCCTACCCGGTCATCTATTGTCAGGATGGAAATGAGTTCTTTACGATGGGTCGAATCGCTACAATCGCTAATCGCCTTATTCTTGAAGAAGGCATGGAGCCTATGATTATTGTCGGCGTCTCAAATGAGCGAAGCAAACGCACCAGTGAATACTCACATGTTGGGGAAAGAAACCCTGGGTACAAACGCTTCTTCGCAGAGGAGCTTGTCCCTTATATTGAGGACAAATATCCAATCCGCCAAGACCCTGATAGCCGTATTCTAGCCGGTGACTCTCTTGGTGGTACTGTTTCGTTCCATTTGGCCCTTGATTACCCTCATCTATTCCACAAAATCATCTCTTTATCAGGTGCATTCTTTGATGCCTCTATTGATGAAGCAGAAAAAACAACTGACCTATCCTGGATGCACATGTGGATGATTGTGGGCTTGGAAGAGTTACAAGTAGAAACCAGCACAGGTATTTACGATTTCTTAGACTATAACCAACGAATGAAGTCTGTTTTAGATCGAAAGCAAGCACGTATCGCCTACATCGAAGATCACGGTGACCATGTTTGGGGCTTTTGGCAACGTGTTCTACCTGATGCATTAAAATATTTCTTCCCAATTTCAGGTCTATAAACTACTATAGGGGGTGTTCTAGCCCCCTTTTCCTATCTTGAGAAATACATGGCGATAGATCATCACGGCTTCCTATAAAATGTTTTTGGCTCTGATTCAGCTAAATGTTACCGCTTTCATTTTTATAGACCATTAATTTCACGGATCGTTTCATACCTGTAGGTTCGCCCATCAGACAAACGAATCTCATCATCAGTCGCTTCCGAAATTTCACCAGCTACTTGTTGACTGTCTACTAATACAATATTGACCAGCTTACTTACTTCCCGGTTCATTTGTTGCTGCACCTTCATAATATCTTGTTGTGAAATCACGTAAACCACCCCAGTTTCATATATTCCTCTCTTCTAGTATGACAAACAGAGCTTCCATTTAATCGCACGAAAAAGAACTACCAGTCACTATATTTTATTAAAATAGGACTCTCCTTTTACTTTACCGCAATACCCATAAAATAGGTTCTTCTTACATTCTACAAATGGACGAAATAGGAATAGAATACACAATTCCGACAAGACAATATTTAGTTTTTCTTCAATAAAAAAAGTGAAAATGTTTCTTTTTTACTTTTTTGGTAATTTCAGATTTCGGCTAGCGTACACAATTTCTCCCTACTATGTTTACTCCTGCCATACCATCCATCTCAATGAATAGGATAACATACGGACAATCAACATGTCATAAGATAATTTTGTCCGAAGCAAATTCATCTCGTAATAAAAATACGAATTCTAGCTAATACATAAAAAAGCACCGTGACTAACAGTCAAGGTGCTCTAGTAACAAGTATGGTGGGGAGAGACGGATTCGAACCGCCGAACCCGGAGGGAGCAGATTTACAGTCTGCCGTGTTTAGCCACTTCACTATCTCCCCATTAAAATGGTGCCGGCGATAGGACTTGAACCCACAACCCCCTGATTACAAGTCAGGTGCTCTACCAATTGAGCTACACCGGCATTTCAAATAGCAAATCATTATTTGCTTCACAACAAAATTGAGTATATCATGAACCTTTTTGATATTCAATACCTTTTTAAAAAAATTTTAAAATCGTATTTCCTCTTAAAATGGGACAGACTATGTACTGTGAAGGGGGGGCTTTTCTCCATGAATTATGATCCACATCGTCATGCAGAGCCGAGTGAATTGTTATTTGTAGATGAGCACGAACTGTCCTATCCTCCTCGTGAAGAAGATGCATTCACAGATGCTTATTTATCTTCGCTTGGATGGTACGATTGGCCTGGAGCATTTTATTAAGAATAGCTAGCATGGGTTGCCATGTACACTATTGGCAGCCCAATATCCATATCTGAGTCTGGTTTTTGTTCTTACCTTCCTTCATTGGAACATGCCACCGATTCATTCCATTCAAGATGTTCACGCAAAAGTGCGTAAGAGGTTTGCCACATAGAAGGTAATTTTGTTATGATGAACACATCCTAACAAGGTAAGGAGTCTTCGATGATGAAAGCAAAAATTACTCGCAATGCCGCAAAAAAAATCAATGAAATCATGGCTCAGGAAACAGATAAAGATTTAAAGCTTCGCGTATATATCACGCACAAACATGGTACTCACGCTCATTATGGTATGACTTTGGACAAACCTTCAGAGAAAGATACCGTTGTATCTACTGATAAAGACATTGATGTCCTTCTGCAAACTTCCGAGGATTTACTAGATGGAGTCGTAATAGATTATCTGTATGTTCCAGAGGAAGGCTTTGTAGTAACCAATCCAAGCAAGGGCAACACAGGAGATCACTAATTTCTTTTCCCCTGGTTGATTTGTTTGTATCTCAAACTCTACATATTATTTGCATTCAAAAGCAGCCACGAAGAACACTCTTCTTCGTGGTTGCTCTATTTTTTTAAACAGGAGGAAGGATCATGCAATTCACTCAGATTAATCAAACCTTGCAAACAACACTCCCCTTTGAGAATTTGACCATCTCTAGTGATCGTCAGAGTGGCTTTAAACCAATTGATTTGCTAGTTTCTGCAATTGCTGGCTGTAGCCAAATCGTCTTCACCCGCATCTTAGAAAAACAACGTATTTCGTACGATTCGCTAACCCTCCAAATTGATGCCGTGCAAAGTGAGGATGCTCCTAATCCTTTGACGAAGGTAAGCTTGGTTTATACCATTGCAGGTTCTGACCTTGTACAGGAGAAGCTGGAAAAGGCTTTGCGCTTAATACCTTCTAATTGCACCATTATCCAGTCACTCAATCCAAACATTGAAGTAGTAGAACAAGTGATCATTTCAAAAGTATAAGCATATACAACCAAAGCAAAAACCATGATTGCTTTACCTGAACTGATCGTACTCAAACAATCGTTCATTCTGGGAAGCTTTCATGATTTTTTAGTATTACCTTGCATTATTTTTCATTTCATATTTCTTGTATAGCATTTGCTTTTGCCTCTAGCCATGGTGTCACCTTAGCTTCCCCTTGAATATATAGTAGAAGTTGATGTACAGGACGAGACATTGTTACATAAAGTAGCTTGGCATCCATCACATTGTTCCTGTAATGTTCATTATCTACGTGTAGGACAATTACTACATCAAATTGCAACCCTTTCGTCAGATAAGCAGGAAGAACCGTTACTCCACCGGGAAATTCCTTATCTTTTACACCCAAATGATGTAGCTCAAGACCTTTTTCTTTTAATGCCTTGGCAATTTTTTTACTCTCATGTATGGTTTTGGTTACAATCGCCACCGTTTGATGACCAACATCTAGAAACTTTTCGACTCGTTTTTTAATATCCTCTAGCATGTTGCTTAGGCTTTTGGCCCGTAAGAATAGCGGTTCCTCACCATGACGCAACACTGGCTTGGCCTCTGTAATTTCCGGTAAGTGAGTGCCCTCTAGAACAACATTGGACCAATTCATAATTTCAATAGTCGAACGATAGCTCTGCTCTAATGTATAAAAGTCTGTTTTCTTTTTGAAGATATTTCGTAAAACTGGCTGCCAGCTATCTAATCCACGGTAGGCATGAATACCTTGAGCCAAATCCCCTACGATAGTCATTGACTCATTTTTTGTGTGTAAAGAAAGCACTAAAATCTCTACATAACTCAAATCCTGAGCTTCATCAATCACCGTATGATCAAAAGGTGCTTCCTTCCCGCTTCCTTCCAGCAGATGACGAAGATATAAAATAGGAGCAAGATCTTCTGCTTCTATACGTTCTTCCTCTATTAATGATTTTGAAGTCTCCACAACATCTTGCAGCACTTCATCCGGAATTTCTTCACTGGTAAGCTTGCGTATCAGCTCCCAATCTTGCAATAGTTGCGCATACACACTAAACACATCTATACTTGGCCACTTACCTAAATACAAAGCAAGTAATTCATCTATTTTTTTCTCAAAACGCAATAAGCTAGGCTTATCCAGATCAATTTTTGCTTCCCTCAAATGAGTAAATAATTGTTGCGTCATCTGTTGTTTCACATGCTTAGCTAAAGCTTCTCTTCTCCGTTGATATGGTAAATGAGCAAATTCATCAATAAACAACTGGCGAATATCTGCTTTTTTCATTTCAAACACATGCTTTGTCTTATTATAAATAAATCGCAAATCCTTATAGGTTATTAGTTCATGTAGCAAATAATTCATATACCGATCTAACATATTATGACAGTGAATAGAACCCTTAAATGACATCCGATTCCACGCTTTACGTTGCTCCATCTGCTTGCTTGTATCGTCTTCAAAGAAAAGTAGCAATGGTTTGCTCGGATCAACAATTCGCCATCCTTTTGGCAAAAGCACCTTTACCTGTTTGGCTGCCCACTCGGTGAAAGTTGCTTGCTGCACATCCTCCACGCCTAATTCGGGTAATACATCAGAGATATATGTTAAAAACAGCTTATTTGGCGCAAATACCATAAATTTCTTGGAAGCGATCAAATGCTGGTAATTATAAATCAAATAGGACAATCGGTGTAATGCAATCGTAGTCTTTCCGCTTCCTGCTACTCCTTGTACTACAATAGCCCGATCTTTTTCAGCACGAATGATATCATTCTGTTCCGTTTGAATTGTAGCAACGATATCTTTTAATCGACTATCGTTATTTTGATTCAGACTAGAAGCTAAAAATTCGTCTATATAGCCTTCTTCAAGAAAATCCTCTGGCGCCCCAATCTCGCGATGAATTTTTTCTTTTAAAGCTCCATCATATATTCCTGTAATCCGAGCATCTTCTATAGCAAAATTACGTTTTAGCTTTACTTCTCCACGTACAATTCCCTGAAGTGTTCGGTAAAAAGCATCCTTGTTCTCCCCACTGTAATAAAGACTGGCAATAGGTGCACGCCAATCTACTACAACACTATCCATTGTGTCGCGTTCTACGATCCCACGTTTTCCGATGTATACGGAATCCATTTCATACGTTTCTTCCTTCATGAAATCCACTCGACCAAAGTAGGGCTTTTTCACGGAGCTTTCCAAATGAAAGAGATCCCTTGCTTTCGAAGAATTGACTACTTGTTTAACATAATCATCCGTTGCCTCTCGCAGATCTTCTCGGAGCTGTCCAATCTCCTTTTCAATGGTATGTACCGTTTTATCCAGCCGGTCTTGTTCTTCCTTATATGCAGGATGATGAATGGTCACATGTCTAACCTCCTTTTCATCAAACGAATATTTATCTTATCAAAACAAAATAACAAATCCAAGGACAATCTTAGAAATCACAAATGTACTCCGAGAAACATCCCCAGTGCGGCAGATGAAATTCCCAAGGAATAACTGATAAGTAAGTATATGATTCCTATCTGGTAACGTTTTTTGGTGAATAAAGAGTAGCTTTCCCATTTATATGTCGAAAAGGTAGTGAAAGCTCCCATAAAACCTGTTCCTGCCATTACCACAAAAAATGGGGCCAATGAAGAGCTTGTTATTATACCTAATAAAAAACATCCAAGAATATTGATACAGCAGGTTGCCAATGGAAACATTCCTTGATAACGCCGATTTATCAGCAGACTGATTCCATAGCGAGCCACTGCTCCCAGACACCCGCCTAATGCTACTCCTATACTATTCAATAGCATCAGTCTCGCTCCCTCTCTGTGCTAATCGAGTACCTATCAAAGAACCAAGCCATGCCATTAATAACCCTCCCCATAGACTGGCCAACACATAACAAATCGCTAGCATATATTGATGCTGATGCCAAAGAGTTAGCGTCTCTACACTAAAAGTCGAAAAGGTAGTAAAAGAGCCAATAAACCCTGTTCCTACTCCTACGGTAAACCAGGAAGGCAGTTGATTTCGAGTTAGGATATATTGATTGAGAATGCCTAATCCAATGCAGCCTATGAAATTAATTACTAGCGTTCCTAAAGGAAATGAAAGCCCCCACCAGCCCGATGTCCATGCTCCTAGTAAATATCGAGATACAGCCCCCATCATTCCTGATAGTCCAACAATAAAAAATGACATGCACTCCCTCCTCTATCATCTATTTCTGACACATATACAAACAAACTCCTACCAGCAATATTACTGGTAGGAGTCATTAGCCTAACGGCGCTTCGGGCGAACTCCATCGCCTCTTATTTGCTTGTAATTGTAAGTAACCCTAATCAACGGCACTATTCCTACGTGGATTATTTAAAGAAATCACATAGACTAGTGCTTATGCTTAGGTTCCTCATCCTCTACATAACGGATCGAGTCTAAACTAGATTTCAAGGAAGCCTTCATAGCATCAATGTATTTTTGACGAAGAACTTGTTGCTCCGCTTTTTCTTCTGGAGTTAAGCCAACACCCTTCGATTTCTTGGCTAATTCATTAATACGTTTTACCTCTGCATCAGTAACCAATGGTGATACCTCCTCAACTAACTTCTCTTTATTATAACACAAGACCAAAGAGAGGAGATATAAATTATGGTTTAAAGCCTACCGGTATGCTGGAATAACGAGATTATTTCCTGCATAAATCATTGGGCTATCTAATTGATTTCGTATCATGATCTCTTCCTTTAGTTCCCTAACTGATAACCCGGATTCCTGCTGATATGCTTCCGCAATACTCCACAGCGTATCACCTGGCTGAATGGTAATGACAAGAGCTTCTTGCTGTGTATTGGGAGCTGCAATAGCCACTTTTTCTTTTCCAAAAATCATACTGCCTGCTGCAAAGGATACTATTATGATGAGCAGTATCGTTACTATAGCCTGCCCGCGTGTTATCCCTCTTCTATAGTGTACCAACGTGTCCTTATTCGTCGTTGTTCTTGTTTTATCTTTGTATAGATTCTGACAATTGCTAGATTGTACCATCATTATCATCACCCTCGCAAACGTTTGTTCTCATTTCGATAGCATAATCATAATGCGAACAAACATTCCTGTCAAGTAGGCAAAATCGAACTAATGTTTGTCGAACGCAAATTCTCATGGTATAATGTAGAAAATATCTGGATCGAGAGAATGAGGTGTTCGAAATGTCCAAACTCTCCAATCGCCAACAAGCGATCATTGATTTTATTCGTAAGGAAGTAAAAGATAAAGGTTATCCCCCGTCTGTCCGAGAAATCGGTGAAGCGGTAGGACTAGCTTCCAGTTCCACTGTTCACGGTCATCTTGCACGACTTGAAAAAAAGGGCTTAATCCGCCGCGATCCTACTAAGCCACGTGCTATTGAACTATTGGACGAAACTCGTATACAGGATGATTATGAAAGCTCCATTGTTCGTGTTCCAATGGTTGGTAAGGTAACGGCAGGTCAGCCTATTGCAGCTATTGAACAAGTGGAAGAATATTTTCCATTGCCAGAAAACATCGTTACGTCTGACAATGTTTTCATGTTGCGCGTTATGGGAGAGAGTATGATTGAGGCAGGCATTTTAGATGGCGACTACGTAATTGTTCGCCAACAAAATGTAGCCAATAACGGTGATATCGTGGTAGCGATGACAGAAGAGGATGAAGCAACTGTTAAGCGTTTCTTTAAAGAGAAAACGCACTTCCGTCTTCAGCCAGAAAACTCTCAGCTTGAACCAATCATTTTAGATAGCGTTACAATTCTAGGTAAAGTGATTGGCGTTTACCGCCTTTTCCACTAGTACATTGAATTTTAATTTACTTGCTGACTTCTAACGTGCTTGAACGAAAAAACTCTTGGTAAAGATCATACTCACCAAGAGTTTTTTCGTTCTGAACCTTTTAGCTAGCAACCGTTTCTATTACTTTCGATTAATGCTGTCATACAACAAGCAGTTAATTCAGATTATTACGTCATCTTTAGTAGAGATAAAGATGTTGCTAAGGGGAATGGAACGGGCTTTGAAATCCATTCGAGCATTCATAGATCACCAGATACAGCATCTAATCATGATGGGCTGAAACAGAACTCTGTATTGACACAGCCGTCAGAACGGCTACTATATATGGCTTTGATGTAACACTAGTTGGAGACGGACATTCTACAACAGATTCAACCAGTTTACCTGCCGAACAGATGATTACTCACCATAATCGGGTGTTACATGGACATGATCATGTGGATTATTTTTCCCTTGTAAGATATGCGCGTGAAAATCTGTTTTCTCCGACTCACAATCATTATCGGAAAAAGTAAGGTTGGCATACTCTCAAAAGAGCACCAAAACTCTACCATTAAGACCAATCCTGTTCAAGAACAAAAAATAAACCAAGATTGCCGCTTTTCTCTCCAGTTGATCATAGAGAAAATAATTGACAATCTCGGTTTTGTTCATTAGATCAAAAATTCAATACCTGATTTGATTATCCACAAAAAATTTTTACAAAGCTACAATAAAGAACCAGATAATCATGATTAGTTGAATAAAGATTTTCACAATAGCACTACTGAAGAATCCAATGAGGCTTCCTATAGCTATCTTAAAAGCTCGTTCAGCCGGTTGTTTTTGCATCAGCATTTCAATTAATAATACAAATACAAATGGAAGAATAATCATACCAAATGGCGGAAACGTAAATACACCAATGATAATACCTAATATTGAGCCAATTGCTGATGCCTTTGATCCGCCATACTTTTTAACAAAATACATATTGGTCATTAAGTCAGCACCATATAACATCACACTCAAAATTCCCATTCCCCACCAGAAGGAAACCGGCAGTCCTGCCCCCGGATCGGCAATCGCAAACTGATACAATAAGAAACCGCCCCATAATAAAACGGTATCAGGTAACACTGGCAAGAAGATGCCGGCGATACTAAGACCGAATAAGAGAATAACGATCAACCACAATAAAACATCCATGTTTAAACCCCCTCTTTGTTGCATCTTACCCGTTTTCTATATGTACGTATCAATGCTCTCCTACGTTTCATTTTTGTTTACAAGTTTTCCTTTTCTTGTTTGGTATACGTTTCTTCTATTCTTTATTGGCAATACCTGTTGTTTTCTTACTGTCCTCGACTAGTTATGCTGCTCAAGAAAAGCATAGTACAACTCAAGTAAGTATGAGTAGTAATGCTTACAGTCAATTTTCTATTCCATTTGCATTAACAGTAAAGGAATGGGATAGAGGATATGGAGAAGCTGGGGTCACAGGACCTTTTTTCCTAGCTAAAGGTGGTACCGTAACTGTTACATTTGACAAGCATGTAGATACGCTGGGGTGGTACCTACTGAATGCAAATCGGTATGGAGCTGAAAAAATTTATCCAAAAGGATCTACCGTAACTGTGCCACGAAATTCACATTGGATTGTTCTTCTACAAAACTCTGGTATTAATCCTGTCACTATTTCAGGTAACGTGACTATTCACTAGACTTTAATAAATCCTATACTTATCAACAATCACCACTTACATCCGCTGTACTTACTAAGACTGTTTGTAGGAGAATGATAAGTTTCAATAAAATAAGCACCATTTTAGATGCTAGATTATCTTTCATTCTCCTCCTCTTTTTTGAATACCTATTGACGAGAATTTTTGAATGGGACCATCCCAATCCTCTCTTCTCAATTCTTGATAATTATTATTTGTGTATTCAGAAATTAATGCGCGCCAGAATTTCTGTGCCGAAATATTTTGCTCGATCTCAGAAATTTCCCATTCTCCCTGGAATTGATGGAATAAGCGAAATGCCACTTCTTTACCGATCCCATGCATACGATATTTTCTCATGATAAAAAACTCTGCCATTGAGTAATACTCTATGTCTTGATTCTTTAGCTTTCGTAGTAATACAAATCCAGCATATCTCTCGTCTACTTTTATAAAAAAGGGAATCCGATCTGGTTCTGTCCAATAATGATCCAAAAATTTATAATCATACAAGCCATGCTCATTTACATCAGCATAATCAAATTCACTAAAATCGTATTGATATAGCTCTAACAGATGCCGTAAAACCATCTTTTGATGCATAGATACTTTCACAAGCTCTATTTTCATTTCTATACTCCTTACTTCATAGAGAATTTGCTGTATGCTAAACAGCCTTACTCATCACCATATTGTATCTTTTATTTTCTTACACGAACAATTTTTCCTCTATTTAATCTCAATAAATCTTCTACCTTTATTTTTACTAGAGAATTAGGCGAGCCTCCTCCCGTATATACATACTCCAATTCTGTTACTCTAGGATCTACTAAAAAAATGGCCTCAAACCCAAAAGAAGGCACACCACCAGCTGGATAACCAGTTCCTTCTAACACTTCTTTTTCATTGGCCAAACGAGGTCTTTCAATATTGAGTGCTTTACTTACTCGTGATGTACTAGCTCTATCTTCACCTTTTACCACGGCAACAATTAATCTTCCAACTTCATCAACCATACAAATATTTTTAACCAACTCGTTAACAGGAACATTCACAGCTTTTGCCGCCTCTTCAACCGTGTGACAAGATTGACCTAAAATAAAGTGCTGGGCATCAGCATTCTTTGAATGTAGATATTCTTTTACTTGCAACTCATAAGAATTCATATCCCCCTCTCCTTTCTAAAATATTTTCCTCATTTTACCTATGTTCCAATGACTTATCAATAGTAGTGGTGAATTTTAGTTACGTATAATTCACCGTATTTTCTTGTTTTGGTTTTTTTAATGTATAAAGCATTCCAATAAAAATGAATAGGATACCCACTGTTTGAATGATACTTGGTCGAAATCCAATAATGACCACATCTAATAAAATTGCGACGGCTGGATCTAAAAATACCATTCCTGAAATCGTTCTGGTCGATAGCTTTCGTACACTATCGAAAAACAGAAGGTAAACAACACCAGTGTGGATAATACCAGTAATGATTGCATATGCCCAATTCAGCGTAGTTAAATCTAAAAATGCATGATAATGAATAAAGGGAAGCAAGCATATAGCACCTAGGGCAGTTTGAATAAACGTGGTGGCATAGACACTTATTTGTTGCAAACTTTTCCCTAAAATCATCGTTAATGCATAAAAAAGGGCAGCTAGAATAGCGTACAAAAATCCAGTCATTTGAAACGAAGCATTTGAGAGATCGCTATGAACTCCAATAATGAAAATCGTTCCTACAAAGCAAACCGATATAGCTAGAACTGATAGAGTTGTTAATTTTTCTCTAAAAATAAAGCTACCTACAAGTAAGACAATCATCGGGGCAAGATGATAGAGAGAGATCGCTACTGTAATCGAAATCAATTCAAAGGATTTAAATAAGAATATCCAATTTAACAGGTTTGCTATTCCACAGAAGCTAACTCTAATCAGTTCTTTTTTGCCCCATTGTTCTTTTTTATACGTTCCTGTAACAACCCATATAAAACCAAGGAAAACTGTCGCACAAATGCATCTAATAAAAACTAATTCTAAAGCAGGGAGACCAGTTAACACAGAAAAAAAACCAACTGATCCAAAAATCGTCATCGCAATGAACATTTGAATAAAAGCCCTTATATTCATAATTTTTTCTCCATTCTATCTATAGAAGTTATTACTCTAACTACTATAGTTGATCCAAAAATAAAACGGGTTCATTGAACTGAAACCGCCCTCTTCCCATTAACGAATAAAAAGATTGCTTTCTAGACTAGATATAAGCTAATCACACAAAGTCGACTAGCAGACAGGAATCCTTTTAAGTTATATACTATTATTCATAATATTGATGACATTGCAAGCATGTTTCTGCATTATTACAAAAAATTCAAAATAAATAAAGGAAATTCTACTACGACTTTTGCATTTCTATGAATAACAAACGATGTAGAGAGTAGCTTAGAAATAAAAACAAACCCATACAAAAATGCTCAAGATAAATTCACTACCTTCATTATAGCTACAGATATTATAAAATAACCTAGAGATAAAAAAGGAAGGAGACGTAGATTTTGATAGCCACTTGTATTAGATACCATGGATTTGGTAGCCCGCAGGATGTATTACAAGTTGAAGATAAACAAATTCAGCCTCCTATGAATGGAGAAATTCTTGTTCGTATGGTCGCTCGTCCCATAAATCCATCTGACTTAATCCCCATTAGAGGTGCATACTCTCATCGTATTTCATTGCCTACCATTCCCGGGTATGAAGGGGTTGGAATTGTTGAGGAAGTAGGTCCTTTTGTTCCTCAAGAGCTGCTTGGCAAACGTGTTCTTCCTTTAAGAGGTGAAGGTACCTGGCAGGATTATATTACAGCACCAGCCGAATTAGCAATCTCCATACCTACTTCCATGGAAGATTACATCGCTGCCCAGCTATATATCAATCCCATAACAGCATGGGTTATTTGCACAGAAATATTACGATTAAAAGATGACGATATCCTTCTCGTCAATGCTTGTGGTTCTTCTATTGGACGTATCTTTTGCCAATTATCTACCATTCTTGGTTTTCGGCTGATTGCTGTCACAAGAAGCAATACATATACAGAAGAACTTCTTCAACTCGGTGCCTCCTCTGTAATTAATACCTCTGACACCGTATTGCATCATACTGTTATGGAATTGACAAATGGACGTGGAGCAACTGCTGCTATTGATTCTGTAGGGGGGGTAGCTGGCTCAGACCTAGCTTTTTGTGTTCGTCCAAATGGTACTTTAGTAACGATTGGACTATTATCAGGGGTGCCTGTTCATTGGGGAGAAATTTCGCGTAGATCAAAGGTAAATATTAAATTGTTTCATCTACGACATTGGAATCAGCAGGTATCTGTACAAGCTTGGCAGGACACTTTTTCTTTATTACTAGCATTACTTATGGAACAAAAACTGGCGCTCATGATGCCTTACGCTCATTACGATCTATTTGAAGTACAGGAAGCTGTTCGTGTTGCCGAATCCTCAAGGAATAGGGGGAAAATTTTTCTTACGTAATGAAATAGCAATCCATATGTTAGGCTGAGTCTTAGACAAGGAAAAGAGAGTTGTTACAGCCGCCAACTGCACTGAACTCGTTTCTTACATAAACATAAACAGGTCCTTCTGTTGAGAAGGACCTGTTTACCACTACCAGGCGACTTTTATTCGCTCACTAGCTTCTGAATAAATATGGTATCTACAAAGTGTAGATCTTATTCAGCAAATTTATAAAGAGAAAATTTAGCCGTAAAGCTCATTTTTTTTGTAAAGGAAGAATTTACACCTGCTTGAAATTGAACAGAGATATTTCCATCTTTTGTAGCTTTAAAGATACGGCCATATTTTGCGTACGTATCATATGTACCTATGACCTTATTATCGGCATCATAGACTGTGTAAGTGATCGGATAGCCTGAATTCGTTACTGTAACGCTAAGCTCCTCACCTTTTTTCAGATAGAAGGATTCTTTTGGAGTAACTTCATAAGAGCTTAAAGAATAATATTTAAAAACATCTTGATCCTGGACACTCGCCGCACTTACTTTTGTTGCTTCTAAACCTGTGAAGCTTGCTCCTGTCAATCCTGCAACTCCCAATACACCAGCTAAAAGAATTTTTTTAAACATCATAATTCCTCCCTTAGGTTTTTGTTAAAATGTAAAAACTATGAAAATTATTAAAATTGCTTTTAAACACTTTCTTCTAAATTGTTCACCTCCTGTTGTAATCATTATAGTTACATTAAGAAATATTATCAAGAACTTTTTTCTTTTTTTTTACAAAAATCTTAAATTTATATTGAATAACAATATATTGACAATTAATAAAGTCCTATTTAACAGGCTTTTTCAAAAGTTATTAAAAATATTGTCACACATAAAAATGTGGTATTTTTAGGAAGAAAAAATCAATATTCAAAGAATACTTTTCTAACTATTCATTTAGTAACTCCAGTCTTATAGACAAATTCAAAAACACCTACTGTTCTATAGCTCATTTTCCTATCGAGTGATTTTCCAAGTTTATTATTTGGTAAGGTAAACAAAACAAACTTAATAGTTTTGGAGTTTTAAACATTCCTCCTCCATCCGCCAACAAAATGCGGATTTTGTACGTTAAGCCCTGTTTGACCGAAAAAATGCCGGTATCCTATTCGGTAAGGAAACCGGCTATTCCCGTTATGGCTACTTTATTTGTATTCCTACCGTGGTTTGATTTAGTGCCGCACGTAGACCATAAGCTAACTGTTCGGGGTCATCCACTGCCCAGAAATGCAGGAAGAATAATCGAGGAGATTCATCCAACATGTGATTATGTATAGCTGTTACGGTAATCCCATTTTTCGTTAATTCACGGATAACCGGATTCACCTCGTTTGAAAACAAAACGAAATCGCCAGTTGCTGCAGCTTTGTCACCAATCACTTGAAAGTTAATGGGCATCCCGATACCCATAGCAGGTAGAATACCTACACCTTTTTCCGTAATTTCTTCTGGTCTTGGTATCGAGAATTGAAACACCTTGCCTCTTTGTTCACCTTTCCACCCTATAATGTCCTCAACTTTAGACCAGTTAAAAGTTGACGGAGATTTCTCAGGAGGTGTAGCGGTTAGTGGAGTGCCTGTTACGGTAAGAACATCCTTCATCTTTTCAGCCAGAATAACTGGATCACCGTGGCCAGCAACATGTAAATACATGATTTTTGGATTTTCTTCGATGATATGGTTGTGTAAAGCAGTAACTTCAATTCCAAGCTCAGCTAACTTTGTCTCGACAGGCTTGACTTCTTTTTCAAGGAGAACAAGATCGCCCATCATCATAGCATGGTTATCAACTTGTTTAAATGCCAAATAAGATGTTAAAGCAAGGTTTGGATCAATTTGAACACTTCCTACTTTTACCTGTAAATCGGAACGTGGAAACGTTACTTTAAAAACATCGTTTTGAATTGACCCCTTGTTAAAAACTCTCTTGACAGACTCCCAATTAAGACCTTGTTTTTGAGAGATTCCCGAGAGGCTTTTTGTAACTGCTTCACCTTGAAAGACACCTTTTTGATCAATTCTATTGGTTACTTTCATGATTCCAACAATTGCAACCAATACTACTGTAAGGATCGACACCAATAACAACGACTTCTTCATTTCTGCCTCCTACATCGTACTTCATCCCTTTCTTTTCCAAAGATGTGTTTATTTATACACGTAGAACTACCATCGAAATGCAGATTTTGTATGTTAAGCACTGTTTGAGCATACAGATGCTGGTATCCTGTACACTAAGGATACCAGCATCTGTAGTTATTTGTACTGTAGCAAACTTCTAAATTTGTAGGACAAAAAAGATGGCTTTTACGAACAGATCATGAAATCCATACTCCTGCGATTCCCATTTGGAAATGTATTTCTAAAACACCGCCAGGAGCTTTTATTGGAGGCATTATTGCGCCTGATTATTTATATATTATTTTTGGCTTACTTTTGCTTTACTCTGCAATAGCCATGTTAAAGAAAGTGAAACAAGAAACCAGTAAGTGTTCCTAAACATCCGCTAGCTACAAAGTTAAAGCTTCATGGTCAATATTATGATAAAGCTTTGGGAAAAAACATCTCTTATCATGTCGATAATGTATATGGTGGGTTTAGTGTTATGTATGGAGCAGGTGTAATTTCGGGACTGTTAGGCATTGGAAGTGGGAGTTTTAAGGTAATGGCGATGGATGTATTTATGAAACTTCCTTTAAAAGTGTCAAGTGCAACGAGTAACTTTATGATGGGAGTAACTGCTGCGAGCGCAAGTGTGTATTTTCTTCGAGGGGATATATATCCGAAGATTTCAATAGGCTATTGCAGAGCCACTTGAAGTTGCGATAACAGAAATAATACTCGCCCCAATTGCATGATTAATATCTACACCAAAAAGAAGTGTCAGTGCTGGTGTAATAATAATTCCGCCACCAAGCCCAAGAATCGAGCCTACTATCCCAGCAAAAATAGCTATAACCAATATTTGTAATGTAATGAGTGTCACATTAACATCTCCTTGCATATGTTTTTCGTTACTATTTCAAGTAACGTTTGAACAAAATAATTCCTTAGATGCTTAAGGATACTCTTAATTAATATTGATTATTAGAGCAACCCTTACATCTTCTATAAAGTTTCACATTGTTCACTTTATACTTCCTATTCACATGTTGATCCTCTTATTTTAAACCTAACTGTTTAGAACAATAGTATTTCTTTTGAAATTAGATTAAGGTGTAAACAACAGGAATATCTAACAATTCATTTGATATCCTTATTTTACTCATAATTATGTAATAAACTCGAATAATAAAATTTGCTAAAAGTTTAGTAATTGTATTAATTAGTTTCTTTCGTAAGAATCATGTCACACACAACTGATATTGTTTCCCTCTTTGCAAGGAAATATTTTGTGAATACTATATAAGGAAAAAATGTTCATACAAAGGTATGTCCATAAAATAAGATATTACAAACCTTTATCAAAATTGCAAATTCATTCTTAAGTTAACGGATGTGTAAAAAGAGCCTTAAAGAAAAATCTATTTTCATAAAAAGGTGTTTTGGCATTATAATCAATACCAAAACACCTGAAATGTAATAATTGTTTATTGTACTTGAACACAATTCATGTACCACATTGATCTTTATATCACTTACTTATCCCTCTTCTTATAAATTAACATGAACTATTTATGAATGTTTTTTGATTACTGTTAATTATAGAAACTAATTTTTCACTTTCATAGCTGAAACCTCTGTAATTGTTATATCATCAATGTATATATTCTTACTATAATTGTTATAATCTTGGCTGCTTACACCTAAATCGATTAACATCACATTTATTGGATGGGATTCAGAATTATCTACTAAAATATCAAATCTTTGATAACCGTTACTACTTAATTTTAATTTTTTATCTACTATACAATTTAAATTATCCATAACTGTTACTGTAGGTTCCACAACAGCATCTGCTTTTATAGACATACTGATATAGTATTGATAATTTTTTTTCAACTTGTTTGATACCTCTGGTGATAGAGCTAACATACCATAGTAATAACCATCTTTATTTTTACTTAATTGGTATTGTCTTTTTCCAGTATTCCCCCCTTCAACATTATTTATATCTGGTTTAAATGCCCATTCCCCTAAAGGACTACTGATACCTACATCAGTAGGAGATGACCCATCTTCAGCTCCATCATATAGCGTAGCTAACTTGATAGTAAAATTCATTTTAGGTGTAAGTTTCACATCAAATAACTGCTTCACATCTTTAAATTTTCCAGTGATATCATTTAATTGTTCTTTTACTTCTTTTGCTGTATTCTCATCTAGATAAGTCATAACACTAGATTCGTAAATTGGTTTGTCATTATAGTACAACAATCCATCTTTTTCTTTAATTTCTTCTGGATATCCAAGTTTAAGTGCCTCTTTTAAAGACAAAGAAGGTGTTTTATCCTCAGGATTATCATAATCTTTTGCTGCGACACGCTTTTCTGAAACACCTTCTCCCGTATCAACGATAATAGAGGCTGTTTTTGCTTGAATTTGTTGGATAACACCGTTCCATTCTCCACCAGTCACAATATTACCGCTTGTATCTTTTATTTTATAAACACCATCTGCCTGATTTGTTTCTAACATAAGAGGTTTATTATTAAATATTTGATCTAATTGTTGTTTATTTAATGTAATCGGATGGGAATTAAAATCATCCATTGTATTAATTGCAATCCCATTTTGTCCTTTTTTCGGATAATTTTCTCCTGGAGATATACTTAAAGCTGTCGAATTCGATTTTGCGGTAATTGTTGCTACAGTATCGTTATCTAACACAAAACCTGTTGTAGGTTTCACCTCATAAATCGCACCTGTTCCCACATTATTGTATCGAACATTGGCATTGAGATACCCTGCTGAAGCTGTATTAAATTGCGAAGTATTTCCTGTAGATGTTCCCCATTCTTTTGCAACTGTTTCAGAGTGTTGATAATTAGCACTCACTCCATAAGAAATACCCAATGGACCACTCCCAGCTTCGATAGAAGCTCCTTCTGTATTGGTATAAGACCAATTTGTAGACGAATGAGATTCTACACTGTTAGATAAATCCTCATTTGGGGATAATATTACTTTTTCCAAATTCACATTCACACTTGGAAAAGCAGCTACTAATGGGTTAAATGTTTCTTTTGCATTGGCCAAGTCTAAATCTCTTGCTGCTTTTTCATAATCAGTATAGGGATCTCCAACTGTATGACTATCAAATGGATTAGAAACAAATTTTGTATACCCTTTAGCGGCGAATGAATCATCCCACTTAACAGCTACTTTATTTTGGATGGTATACCCATTTTCTTCCCATAGGTCAGGAATAGAATCTCCATCTGTATCCGTAGCATCATCATCTCTTTTCATGTTCTGTGTAAAAAGATTTGTTTTTGATGCTTTTTCTAAGAATTGTTGTGTTTCTTTTTTATTAAACTCAGGGTTTCTTAATTCATCTAGTTGAACTTGGTGAGATTGTTGCTGACTATCTACTTTGAATAATTTAAACTCTTTAAAGATTTTACTATCCCTATTTACTATTTGATCTGATTGATACTCAATTTTTATCGGGACTAACTTTCCTTTTTCTAAGTGAACAACTTGTTTGTTCTGTCCTTTATGCGAAATGGTTTTTCCATCTATTTCTATAATTGCATTTTTATCATCTGATAAGTTAAATGTGAAATCACCCGTTTCTTTACTTTGAATCAAACCAATCCATCGAATAGATTGATATTCTTGTTGTTTTTTATCCAATAAGGAATCTACTGTTTGTTGATCATAAATAAGGGTATTATCACGTGTTGGTGCGAACAAAGTAAGATGATTAAACTCTTTTCCTTTAAAATAATAGCCTAGTAATCCTTTTCGATCTACCTCTTTTTCTTGGTTTTCCTGCGCTGTAGAAAGCTGATTTGTTTGATTGTCTGCATAAACAGGATTTACATTTCCATTCAAAAACATTGGGGCTAATAACGCACAGGTTACAACACTAACTAACTTTTTTTTCATGTATGTCATCTCCTTATTTTGTTAATAATGTAGCATCGACCACAAGTTTTCTAGTACCTTTCACAACCACTTCTGTTACTTTATCAATACGATACTTGCTTCCCTTATCAATGAGAATCTCCTTCTCTGCGGGTTTAAATCCATCTAAACCAGCTACATATGCTCCTGAACTTCCTTTTGGTACTTGCAATCTTAATATAATTTTTCTTGCACCAAAAGAAGTCGCATCACTGGATAAGCTCGTACTCATATATCCTTTTTCTTCCTTAATAGTATCCAAAAATCTCTCTTCAAAATCTTGTACGGAAGGAGCCTCAGGTTTAATCGGATAACCAAATTCCGCCATTCCGCAATATCTATAAACAGTAATGTTTTCAGGGATAGGATTCTTTTCTAGTGCGTCAGAAATATTTTTAATTTTTTCCTCCAACTCTGTATTTCCGGTACCACCTTCACGTAAATATTTATTTATTTCGGTATAACCTCGCGCACCATAATCATTTAAGTCTTTTCTTTGATCAGTTGTTAAAGTATCAGACCATTCCTTGTAATTTTTCTTTCCCCAGGAATCTCCCTTACCGTCACTATCATTTTTAAAGTCCAAGCTCTTTTTTAACGTTCCTTCAACTTGTAAACATTCCTGTCCTTTTTTTACAACTTTCGTTATGTTTTCTACATGTAGTACATATCCATTATCAATCAACATCTTGTATTCATTATTATTTAAAACAACACCTGCTTTTGTGGGAGTAGAACCTTTCCCACTAGGTACTGTAACTTTTAAAATAACCCTTTCTTTACTGGAAACATTTTGTTCAGTTAAGCGCATATCCAAATAACTATCAAATTTAATATCCTGTCCTAAAAATTGTTCCTTGAACTTTTGTTGAGCTTCGGCATTAATTTGATTCCCTTCAATCAAAGATTGATTGAATCCTATTGTTGTAGGCTCAACATTTTTATACGTGACAATTGAATTTGTTAGATTTGCTTTATCTAGCATGGTATTAATTTTTTCAAGCTCTTTTAACTCTGTTTCATATTCAAAGTTCTTAGAAAAATTAATTTCTTTATATTTTGTTTTTAATCCATCTTTATCATCTAAAAAATCATTTATTTTTCCTTTTTCAGTAGCAGTTAGTTTCCACTCTTTTTCCTTTTCTTTTCCCCATTCTCGTGCTTTTTCTTTATCCTCTTTAAAATCTACTGGCTTATCAGCGATATTTATATTTTGGAAGTTAGGATATTTAATTTGAGAATTCATATTTAATTGTTCCGCTTTTATCTCACTATTGTTCAATAACGGTATAGATAAAACTGTACTAAACACTAAAGTTTTTGTAATTAATTGTAACTTTTTAGATACCATAAACAAGCGTTCCTCCATTCTTTTCATTTATAAAATTATTTTCTATAGAAAAAAACCAGAAAATAACATACAATTACACCTTAAAAATTAATGAATTGTTTACAACTATTAAATTTAAGAATATCTAATCCATATTTAATATTTTTGAACGAATTAACAATAATTCTCTTTAATTACATTTTTAATATTCGAAAAATTTATACATTATTTGTTTGTTCCACTTCCACCCCCTTTGAGTTTTTTATGACCAGGTTTTATACTTGACCTAGTTCCAGACTATAAGCATTTAAAAATACTTAAATCAGATATCCCCTGCTTTTTTTCATTTTCAGGATTTTATCATGAATATTTCCTCCTTTCGTTTATAAACGAAGTATATCTGTAATTTTTCGTAAAAAAGCATACACATTTTCACCGATCGGTGAAAATGTGTATGCTTTTTTATAAAATATTTAAGTGATCTTCTATTTGTCTAAAAAATTATTTATTAAATTTAAGGAGGATAGGAATAATCAAAATTTTTATCGACCCAGGACATGGTGGCAAAGCTAGTAACGCGTATTGCAACAATTAAGTAGAAAAATTGATGTTCGGAGTTTCGAATTGAATTTACCAAAATTTCCAATCGAGATCTCAAGAGCTTTAGATGTTCACTTAGGACTTTTAGAACGCGTCTTACATGCAAATTTACGAAGCACTAACATTTTTATTTCATTAAGTCGTCTAATTTTCACATCTATTGAATTCAATAAAATCGAGTCTTAATTTCTAAAAATTGATTGTAGTCGTTCCCTAGCTATTTAGAAGCATACTTATAAAGAAAAAATAAAAGGATTAAAATATAATGTTTGAGTTTTCACGCCTATTCAAGAAACAAAATGAGATTCTACGATTCAAGTCAAAAGAAAACAAAGTTCAATCCTGTACAACAAATCATATCAATGTGAATATTTCTATAATAGATAATAGAAACAAAAGAACTAAAGTCGGGCTGGAAGCTAACAGAACATATTCTAAATGCTATTATTAAGCGTAATTCAAGTGGTAAGTACTTGATGATTTAGGAGGAGAAATACAATGGACAAATTTATTACTCACTTAATACAAGATAAATCAACAATACGAAAACTCCATATTTTACAAGCCTTAATTGATGGCAATGAAATAATGTCTTCAAAAATATTATCACAAAATTTACAATGTACAAGTAGAACTATTATAAATGATATCTCTCAATTAAAACTAACCCTCCCTGAAAATTGGGACCTAAAAAGTGTTCAATCTAAAGGGTACCTTTTGGAAAGAGAATTATCAGATGATTTTTCTAAGATTGTAGCACCTTACTTATTAAGTAGTGAGCTTTATAAGATAATAGTTGAGATATTTAATCATAAATATTATTCTTTAGAAAAGTGGTCCCAATTACTATATGTAGACAAATTAACATTAAAGAAATTTTTAAAAGGCTTCCAAGAAATACTTAATCAATTTGGGCTGGATTTTAATTTTAGACCTCTTCAATTAGTTGGACCAGAATTAAAAATACGACATTTCTATATAATGTTTTTTTACAATATACAAAAGTACAAAAAAACTTTCACTTTAAATCCCGATTTACTACAAAAAATTGAATATATTACTAGAGTTTATGATGTTGAAATAGACTATAATTTATTAACAATAATTATTAATGTGTCTATAAATAGAATTATAAATAAGAATGTTATCCCTGAAAATCTTAACTTCAAACACACATTCTCTACTAATAAGATTAAATGTATAGAATCAATTATATCGGAATTAAAATGTTATTTCGATATCAATTTATCTGAAGGTGAATTGAATTTTTTTAAAAACACTTTTTTTTTAATTTCGGATGGGAATATCGAAGAAAAAATTAATATTACCAATTATTATAATAAAACAAAGAAAAAAATTTACGAAAAGATTCTTTCTTTATTTAATATAATTTCAGATGAAATAAATATAAGTTTTAAAATAAAAGAAAGCTTAAAATATGAAATATATTTTAGATTATATTTAATTTATACTTGTAAAGAACATAATTTTTCACTAGGAGACTTTTGGAGTGAATTTGAAACTGTACATCAAGAGTTTTTAGAGGGGTATAATATAATATATCCTCTTATATCCTCTTGGGATAAACAATCAAATGAAAATAGATTGACGGATGATGAGATATACTATTTAATATATAATATTTTATTTATTCTCCATTCGAGTTATACAAAAAAATGTTTATTATTGTTGTCTGGACCAGCATCTTTGAAGAATTTTATCTATTATAAATTGAATAGTGAATTAGGAGACACTTTAAATCTTCAAATACGACCTAATTTCAGTTGTGAATACGATTTCATTATTACAAATTACCAAATTGCAAATGTCCAAATACCTATAATTCAAATTTCAAGTAAAACAATCCAAAAAGATTTGAATTACATAAAAAAAATTATCTCCCCCTATAACAAAAAATAATGAAACTTATGTTCTATTTTTGGTTATAAGCTAAATAACTATTTATACAGTTATATTGATGAGTATGCGTTTAAAAATACTTAAATTGATAAAGTAAAAAACACGTCACTATTTTTTATTAATGAGAAGGAGTGACGTGCTTTTTATAGTTCTGATGCAAAACTTTAGAACTATTGCAATAAATCTATAAAATTTAGACATGCTAATACTATTACTCTGGAAAGGAAGCGTGATTGTGGTATATGTATTCAAATGGAGCATTATCAACCTGATATTTGTGGATTTAAAACGAAGTTTGATAATTTATAAAAAAGATTGATAAGTTGTAATAAAGTTTGATTAAAATCCTGTTTTGATATAAACAGAATTTTTCTTTTTTGCTTTAGACGTTGTAAAACTCCATTCGTGTTACTCCACTAAAGGACCATTTAATGGAATAAAACATTAAAAGAATTCAGATGTTAATTTTAAAAATTTTGACGTTTTTTTATAATATGATAATTTGAGAATGAAGTAATTATTGTTATAAAAGGAGACATAATCATGGCAAGATGCAGACCCAGCAACTTTGAAAATAGAATCCAAAAAGCTTCTAGGGTAAACTTATTCTAAAATCCGATTACTACAATGTAAATAGTATAGTTGTTGTGAAAAAAAGGATATATTGCTTATGAAAGATATTTTAATGGTTTTGGTGATACGCATTATGTGGCATCTGCAACGAAAAGTACACTATCTGCTATCATTGGTATTGCCATAGATGCAGGGTTTATTAAAAAAACTATATCCATCGGGCAATGCATAAGTCAGAGCCTAATTTTTCATAAAGCTTATTCTGTTCATCACTGTTTCGAAAACCACTATTAATAATAAAATTTCGGACGTTATCCTTTTTGGCGTCACTTACCAGATCCATAAATAGTTGGGCCACACTCTTTGATAAATAAATATTTTCGTTAAATAATTTATATCCTTTTACCAGTTCCTTATGTTCTGAGAGATTGACCACATCAGATTTTACACCTTCTTCATGAACGGGGATTTCCTTATTGACTAATAATAGATTACCTTGGTGAACTTGATCTCTAGAGATTTTTATTGTTAGGTTATTTTCTTCAGAAATCTCTTTTTGGGCTCGATTGCTTTGGTATATTTCGGAGTTGTATAGCCCAGTAGCAAAAGTATAAAAAGTAATAGAAACCATCTCTTCATTTTCAGCTTCCTCCTCAATCTTGTCTATGTAGGATAGAGAAAACTGTTTAAATAAAAAGTAGGGTGAAAATAAAATTTTTCTTAAATCGAATTTCCAGCATATTATTTTAATTTAAAGGCTATAACAAAGAACGAAAAAACGAATACATCATGTATGAAAAAGGAAAAAGCGGCTCAAGTAGGAGCCGCTTTCTTATCATTGCTTATTCAGCTTCAAATCACTATTCCAATATCTAATGGGTGCCTATCAACAAAGCTGACAATATAAATTGACTACTCTGCTACTCCTGTACCCAAGTATAGCCTATTTTCAGAGTCTACCGCTCACTACCTACCAATAAATTGATTTCTTCATAGGAAATCATCTCGTTTTTTCTCTCTCCAAACTTTCTCACAACAGGGGTAGGATTTTGATTAAAATTCATACTTAGGCTTTGGTTAGAGTAGTGCCCTGCTGGATCAATATAGTATTTAAAATCTATAATTTTTTCGATATCGATCTCTGCATAGGCAATTCCTTCAGTTTCTGCTGGTATCATTTCACTAATTGGCTCTCCATCTGGTCCATAAATGCAAGTATGCCCGCTCTTAAACGTATCAAAATACTCTCTTTGTTCTGGAGTTAAGCAAATCATATCTTTCATCTCTTCAGAATAAATGGATGAAGTCATCAATACAAAGGTTTGGGTGGAGATCGCATAATATCTACTTGAAATTTCATCATCAAAATATCCAGGCCAAGAAGCTACGTGAACTTGTTCATTCTGTGAATTCATTGCAAGAAGATCTAATGGTACTTGATGCTCCCAGCACATCAGTCCACCCAAATTCCCAATCTCTGTTTCAAAGACAGGCATTAAGCTTCCACTTCCATCGCCCCAGATCAACCTTTCAGCAACCGATGCCCTCATCTTTCTATGTTTTCCAATTAAATCTCCGTTCGGATTAAACCATAATTGTGCTAGATATAAAGAACCCCCATCCTTTTCACTGCAAGAAATACAAACGTACGTTTGATTTCTTCTAGCTGCTTCACTTATCTTTTGAATCGCCAAGCTTGGGATTTCAACTGCATTTTTATATAGCTCATGATAGAATTTTCTCGTATATTCTGGATGTCCAATAAACGCAAACCAAGGGTAGCCTGGAAGAAATGCTTCTGGAAATGCAACTAGCTTCGCACCATTAGAAGCAGCTTCATCAATTAATTTGCAAGATTTCTCAACCGTTGCATCTAAATCTAAATATACGGGCGCTGCTTGAACTGCCGCTGCACAAAATTTAGGATATTTCTTCATCGTAATTCCTCCTCTTGTTTTTTGTTTATTACCTTTTCAAATTAGTTTGAATCGTTCTTGCAACACAAATGCTATCATTTACTAATTTTGGTGTAACCATCCACTTAGTGGTTTTTTTATCCATCCACTGTCAATTCCAGACCGTCCAAATTTCGGGGATGATCTAACATGATAGACCTCAGGAATTTGTTATGAGCATAGCTTGTTAGTTCACCAGCTCAGAGCATAGTCACATTTATGCTTTGGTTGAGCTACGTATAAAAAAAGACCTCCAAAAATGAAGGTCTCTAACATACAAAATCACTTATTTCATTCAGGTATTAACAGCTTTCGTTTAGAGCATTGATGTCTTATTTATCATCCTAATTCGTGGCCAGTAATGATAATATATGCAACCAAGAATACATTTAAAGCTAATATAACGCCAGTAGACAGCCAAGCTAACCATTTTACCCACGTACGATTCACAAACTCGCCCATTTTTCTTTTATCGCTTGTAAACAACACGAGAGGAATAACTGCAAATGGAAGTTGCAAGCTTAGTACGACTTGACTCCATAATAGTAAATCGCCTGCTCCTCTTGAACCAGCTATCCAGGTTACGATAAACGCAGGGACGACAGCAATTAGTCGTGTAATGATACGGCGTAGCCAAGGTGAAATGCGTAACTGGATAAAACCTTCCATAACAATTTGTCCAGTTATGGTTCCTGTTATTGTTGAATTTTGACCGGAAGCGAGCAATGCAACCGCAAATAATGTACTCGCAATACCAACGCCAACAGTTGGACTCAAGAGCTCATAGGCCCCTTCAATTTCAGATACGTCCAGTCCAGTTCCGTGAAAAGCTGCCGCCCCGAGAATTAGAATGGCGGAATTAATTAGGAAAGCAACGGAAAGGGAAACGGTTGAATCGAGCATCGAAAACTTAAGTGCCTCTTTGCGTCCTTCTCGGTTCCGTTTATATTGTCGTGTTTGAACGATGGACGAATGTAAATACAAATTATGTGGCATCACGGTTGCTCCTAAAATCCCAAGTGAAACAAACAGCATTTCTGGATTGGTAACAATTTCAACCTTTGGAATATAACCGTAGAATAATGCTGATACTTCCGGCTTTGAAACGATCAATTCAAAGGCGAATACACCAAAGATCGTTGTCATTAACACAATTATGATCGATTCAATAATCCTGAAACCCTTTTTCTGTAGCATTAATAACAGCAAAACATCCAGAGTCGTAATGACAATCCCCACTAAAAGCGGGATACCAAACAACAAATTTAGAGCAATCGCGGAGCCAATTACCTCTGCCAAATCGGTTGCGATAATGGCAAGTTCCGTTAAAATCCAAAGAACAAAAGCCGTTTTTTTACCTACCGAATCACGCGTAGCTTGCGCTAAATCCCGACCAGTGACGATCCCCAGCTTAGCTGCCAAAGATTGTAGTAAGATGGCGATTAAGTTGGAAATTAAAATAACAGACAGCAATGTGTAACCAAACCGTGCTCCACCGGCAATCGACGTTGCCCAGTTTCCTGGATCTACATAGCCAACCGCTACCAACGAACCAGGACCAGCAAAAGCCAAAAATTTGCGCCAGAACCCTGCTTTACTAGGAATGCGAACGGAATTATTAACTTCTTCTAAGCTTACATTGGAACTTCTCTGTAACCAGCCGCTATTGTCTTTTGCTTCTTCGACTCGAGCATTCATGTTTCTTCCTCCTACCAAATTGCATTAAGGAAATTATGTTTCCTTAAGGAAAAAATATATGTAAAAAAAAGTACACCGATCGCGTGTGTATATGTATATAATACGACCACCTAGTTTCATTTGTAAATATTTTTTTAACCTAATGCAACTTTTTGTCTTAAAGGAAACTTTCAACCTGATTAATGATTATTCCTATATGGTAATGAATGCATTCAAAGTCTTATAACCATATTGTTATAAACATTAAACCCTCTGTCTTGTAAAAATAGACAGAGGGTTCATACCTTTAGAAGTAGATAGGAGCACCTAAATCGTTTAAGGCTGATTACTATCGGAATTGAGCCTATCACTTTATTCGAATGGCTTCTTCTCCCTACGAAGCTTTTTTCTTTACTAGTTTTTTTTGTTTACCATTTGCTAAACTGGTTAGAATCATTCCGATTATTACGACAATCATTCCAAGTAATGATAGACCCCTCGGGAATGATCCATTTAACAAGATTACTTCACCAAGAACGGTAAAAATCATCGCTCCCGATTGTGTTGATTCAACTGCTGCAAGCAAGCCCATATTATTTTTAGCCATATCCGTTGCTAAGAAGAAAAGAATACTTGCAATCACCCCAGAGAATAAAGCTAGCAATAACGCTTGAACAAATTGTGATCCAGTCGGTAACCCTACCGTAGCCGTCCCATAAATACCTAATATGATCGCAACCGGCAAACTACTAATAGCCATACCTAATGTACGCTGGAAGGTATCGATTCTCCCTTGACACAACTCCATCATTTTGCGGTTACCCAAAGGATATAAAAAGGCACCAATTACAACTGGTATAAAACCTAACAAAAATGCTTGAGCACTTATATGCCCTGCTTGATTCACCTGCATGAAGATCACACCAATTAAAATGATGACAGAGAAACGTAAGCTTTTAAAAGGAATCGATTGCCGTACTCTCGTCAATCCCATATCTGTTTGAAGCGTTACAAAGAATAACGGTGAAAGTAATGCACCCGCTAAAATCGTGACTTGCCACGTACCTGATGTTAACCAAGATGGACCATAAATAGCTGCGAAACTTAATAATGAATAAAATCCTACACCACCAGCTGTTCCCCATAATAGCCATTGGAATGGATGTTTCGCCATTTCACGAATCAAATTTCCAAGGTTTTTCCTAAACAATACGATAAGAAAAAGAAATGGAAGGGCTAAAATAAACCGTAAAGATGCCGTCCAAGCCCAACTAGTACCTCCAAGGTTCATGGCCCGATTTATGATAAATGTAGCCGAAAAAAACAAGGAGGATAATATCCCAACTAATACTGCTCTCATATTTATTCACCTCTTTTTTGACTCTCACAAAATAATATACTATACTTAATGATATTAATTGTAAAGTATATTATATTATACTGATTCAACCAAAAAACGTTTATAAATTACTAATTATGATAAATCCCCTCTCAGCACGATATAGTATAATATATAAAAACGAGAAAAAAGTAAACTAAATATTAAAAGGGTGTAATAAAAGATGAGTTCTACTCAAAATGAAACAAAGAAACTGATTCAATTTGTAGGAACAACACTTCGAGAGCTCAGAAAGGAGCAGAAATTAAGCTTAGAGGAGTTGGCGGCAAAGACAGGAGTCAGCAAACTTACACTTGGAAACATTGAACGTGGCGAAACGAATCCAACGCTAGGGATGCTGTGGAAAATTTCGAATGGCCTTTCCGTACCATTGATGACACTTTTAAAACCGGAAAATGAAATTAATATTTTACGTGCCGGACAAGGGCCACAAATTTCGGAAGAGGGTCAGGAATGGATTCTTGAACCTTTGTTTAGTGATACAAGGGGAGGAATTGAGATGTATCGTGGTTTCCTACAACCCCATTGTAAATATGAGCCTGAATCCCATCATCCTGGAACGATTGAGATTGCTACCGTAATGTCAGGAGAAGTTCAATTAACGATTGGAGAATCTTCCTATACTCTTAACAAATATGATTCGATTCAATTTACAGCGAGTGAAAAACATATTTACGCAAACCTACAGGATGAACAGGTCGTACTTCATTTAACGATAAGTTATAAATAGCTATTTTTATAAATATAGTGGGTCCCTCCATTCCAAACTAAATATGCATATAAGGGAAAAGAAAAGTGCCAGTAAGAGCTGGGACTCTACTTATCTATTTATTTTCAGGTGCATGTCCACTGGTCCCAGCCATCTACCAATTTCGACATGTTTCCTATTAGCTCATCATTTCAATTCATAGTTGGAGTAGCCTTGTCTAGCGGTGATCGTTATGAAGAATTCGTTGATTTTCTCTATTTATATTACAGATTAATTTTCACTACACTACATCCCCTACAGGATTCGGATATCAGTTATCAGTCCCCTTTTTACATGAAGGGGCTTTTTCTTATTCCTTTCAGATTCAGTAAACGCTCTTGTCTTCGTAATAACCTTCAGTTCACCATGCCTTGATGGACGCACTAACTCCTTACATTCCCCACATTCAGGAAATAATTTTCAAAATTATCTATCTCTCGTAATTTTTTAACAGCGAAAAGTAACTTTGACAAAGATGCTTTTCGCTATTCAATTCAAAGAAAACCAAATGATAAAATGTTTTTATAAAAATTATAACAAAATATCCCAACGTGACATTTTGTTATTACTTAAGGGAGGTTTATTTGAATTATAAACGTTTTGTGCACTTGGCTAGGTATCATTTCAAAGGCTTCAACCATGCGAATGTATACTTGGTCTTGAAAAAATATGAATCAAATATTCTATAGAAAAGAGAGGAAACAACATGAAATTACCTAAAATGTATACGTGTTTACTAGCAACCGCACTCCTCGGTCAATTCGTCACCTATCCAGAACTATCACATGCGGCTTCAAGCGAGAAAGAAGTAATCAACGACCAAGACGCTAACTTTAAAGGCTTATTAGGCTACTACTTTACTGATAAGGAGTTAAAAGAAACCGCTCTGATTTCGAATTCAGAGTCTGGTGATCTATCCGTTGATAACGATCAAATCGATGATATGTTACCTGATGAATTAAAACAATTTCAATCTGCTATGTGGACAGGATTTGTAAAAGCAGGAAAATCAGGTGAATACACTTTCTCCACGTCAGATAATGACCACACCATATTATGGATAGATGATCAACAAGTCATCGATCAATCCTCCTCTACGCAAAAAATCTACCTAGAAAAAGGGAAGCTATATAAAGTAAAAATAACCTATAAGCCAGAATCCCCTACAGCTAACGAATTTGGCTTACAGCTAAAATGGATAACTCCTGCAGGAAAGGAAGAAATCATTCCAGAGGGAAATTTACTTCTACCTGATATAAAAAATCAACCCGAGAATGAATCCAGTAGAAAAAAAAGAAGTATTTCAGCAACTTCTGATGACGGAGTTGAAGATACTGATGGTGACGGCATCCCTGATTCATTAGAAATCGAAGGATATACCTTGGATGTCAAGAATAAAAAGCTTATTCTAATGCCGTGGATTGAAAAAGTCCATGGAAAAAAAGTAACGAAATTTGGAGAACCGTTAACAAAATATACATCCTCACCTTCTAAATGGAGCACAGCTTCTGATCCATATAGCGATTTCGCGAAAGTATCAGGAATCATTGATAAGAAGGTAAAAGTGAGACATCCGTTACTTGCTGCGTATCCTAATTTACAGGTCCATATGGATAAATTCATTATTTCGAAAAATAGAAATGAAACTATGGAAAATGGTGGAAATGCAAGTAACACAATCAGTGGAAGTACCTCCACAAGCAATACTCATTCAACAGAAGTATCTGTTGGAGCTGAACTTAAGATTTCCTTACTTGACTTTGGTGGAAGTGTATCCACTAATTTTAGCGATAGCAATTCACAGACAGTAACCATCGATCATTCGAGTTCTGAGAGTTTGGGAAGGAACTGGTCCAAGAGCATAGGCTTAAATGCAGGAGAAGCTGCCTATTTCAACGCGAATATCCGATATGTTAATAATGGTACGGCCCCTATCTATGAAGTAGCACCTACTACTTCTCTCGTACTAGGTAAAAACGATACCATTGCAACGATAAAAGCAAAAGAAAACCAGTTAGCAAATGTAGTGTTACCAGACCGTTTTTATCCAAGTAAAGATCAAGCAGCCATTTCCCTACAAACAAAAGACGATTTTGGGTCTAGTCCCATCACAATCAACAAGGATCAACTTGATATTCTGGAGCAGACAAAACAAATGCGATTGGAAACAGACCAAGTTTCCGGTTATGTAGGTGTAATCGATCCTAAAACAAAATTAGTTGAGGTAGATAAAGATAAGCAGTGGAGTCATATCATCCCTCAAATTGAGGAAACAACTGCTCGATTGATCTTAAAAACACCAGACGATTCAGAAATAGAAAGACGAATAGCTGCCGTTGATCCTGATGACATGATCGAACAAACGAAACCAGATGTTACATTAGGAGAAGCGCTCAAATTAGCTTTTGAATTTGAAGACAAGAACGGAACACTATCTTACAAAAATACGAGTATAGATAATTTTAAATTGGTGTTTGATGAAGAAACAGCTGCAAATATTGAAAAACAATTAAAAGACATGGAAATAGAAAATATCTATGACGTCCAATTACATGCTCGCATGAATATACTAATTTCACCGAAGAAGGATGAACCTACAGTTGATGTTGAAGTATCTGATTGGGAAACAATAGATGGAGAAAAGTATTACTATAGATTTGGTGAAATGCAAACAGGATGGCAAACTATAGATGGGAAAAAGTATTATTTTAATAAAAATGGTGTGTTAGAACCCAGCAGAGTAATTGAGGATGGTACCTATCAAATAAAAACAGCATTAAAAAATAACAATCTCGTTGATTGGAATAGAAGCGATAATAATATCACGTTGTATGAAAATCACAATGGCAGTAATCAAAAATGGAAATTAGAATATAATGACACTCATCAAGCGTATGTGATTCGAAATTTAGAAGATAACAATAAAATTATGGCTTGGAATGCTTATCAGAATTCAACCAATGTATTTGCTACACCGTTTGAAGGGAAAGAAGAACATTTTTGGATTCCTGAATCGCTAGGTAATGGTTTCTATAAATTAAAAAACAAGAAAGATCCTACTAAAGTGTTAGATGTAGATGGTTCAGGTACTTCAAACGGGTCCAACATTCAGGTAAGTAATTATAAAGGCACTGATAATCAAAAGTGGGAATTAGAACAAGTTAAAAAAAATTAAGTTGTCAGTCAACGTATGTACAATGAAATGAACATGTAGTTGATAAATTAACCTCTCTCTATACCATAGATGTCAAAAACAGCCCTCTTTTACATAGTAATCACATATTAGATGTACTAAAAAAGAGGGTTGTTTTTCTTCTACTGTCGAGTACACGGACAGACGATGATCTATTTTTCGCTGTCTATTTAGACCCTACTATCTTCTAGGATTTACTACCTGTAAGGAGGAATTTAGATGCAACACAGAAATAAAATGCTGAAAGTCCTGAGTACAACTACGATGCTGTTGGCTTTAACAGCCACTTCTCCAGCGTTTTCCTATATTACTCATGCGGCAAATGGAATACATGATGTAGAAGATAAAAAGAAAGAGGATAAAGAAAAAAAAGAGAAAGAAGATAAAGAAAAGAAAGAACGAGAGAAAAAATCCAGAGAAGAAAGAATGAAAGAAATTATAAAAGGAATTGTAACAACAGAGGTTAACAGTGAGGAAAAACAACGATTACAAGATACCCAAGAACTACTAAAAAAACTTTCACCTGAAGTATTGGAGATGTATGAAAAGGTGGGAGGAAAAATTCATCTGACAGATAAAAGTATTGCAGAAAATCCTACTCTCCGGGATATCAGTGAAAAAGATAAACAAATAAAAGATAGCGAAGGAAATGAAGTTTCCTTCGATTCTCATTTTGTCTTTTCAATAGGTGGTAAAAACCCAGCTCTGATTATCCATACAGAAGAGTATTCGGAAAGCCACAGCAAAAGTAAAGAGGTATATTATGAGGTAGGAAAAGCAATCGCTCGTGACACGTTAGGTGAAAGTACCTTTGCAAATGAAGCGTTTTTAGATGCGCTACATCAAGCAAAAGCAGACGAAGATGCAAGCGCGTTACTCCTTTCACATCTACCTACTCATGAAGGTGAGTATGATACCACATATGTGAAAGAACATATCAATGAATTTCGAGAGGTGTTTGCACAGGCCTTTGCGTATTATTATGAACCTAGTTATAAACCTGTGTTAAAAGCTTATTCACCGGAAATGTTTAGGTACATGGATGACATGAGCAAAAAAGGATTTGAGGAAATAAATAAGAGTTCAAATGAAACACAAAAAACAGAACGAAAAGACTTCAAAGAAGATGTATCAGCAGCTGACAAGTGGTATAGGGAAATGTTTAAGCAATATAGTCAGAAGCTCAAACCTGAGCAAAAAGCAGCCATCCAATTATATACCACTCAAAATTATAAAACGATCAATAAAGGATTACGAGAGGATAATCTGCCTGTAGACAAGATAAAAGAAGTAAGAGACATGTCAAAAGCATTAGCCAAATCCCCCATTTCAGAAGCAGGAACTGTGTATAGAAAAGTAGGGAAAGATGCGCTAGGAATTGACATAACGACTAATTTTAAAGACCAAAATGTTGTAAAGAAATTGAAGAATGAGCTAGAAGGTTCAATTCGAGAAGAGAAAGCCTTTCTTAGTACTTCAGTAGCGAACCACTTTAGTGAATCGTTTGATGCGAAAACAGTTTTATTTAAAGTGAATATACCAGAAGGAACACATGCTGCTTATATTTTCGGAGACCTTGCTACCTACCAAGGAGAATCCGAACTAATCATAGATAAAGGCTCTTCTTACAGGATTGATAAAATTAATACGTATGAATACACGAAAAAATCTGGAGTTAAACAAACAAATTTACTAGTGGAAGCAACATTACTTCCAAGTGATCTTGCAGAAAATATCAATACGGTGGCAAAAGAGCTGGAAAAGCAGGGTTTGAAAGAAGAGCAAGATAATATAGTGGAAAAATTGATTGATTTAGATGAGTCTTTATCTGATCTAGACCGACTATTAAAAAAATCGAATGAAAAGAATGAAGAACAAACGCTAGAATATTTTAAAGCAATTGTTGATAATGTCAGTCATGTAAATGAACATGATGCTACTATCCTAAACACATTATTAACGAATAGCAAAGAAAATACAGAATTTACTACTTGGTTAGAAGATGTAAAAACAATGTATGGGCATATTGAAACGATACAAAAATTAAGCAACGAAGAAATATTTGAATACCTAAAAACATTAAAGACTAAATTAGATTCTAATAACAATTGATAGAATCCAAAATGCTTTTCTATATCTAAGCCTTAGAGAGTTTCCTCCTCCGTTCAGACTTCTGTAAGAATGCACCCCTATCGTTCATCGGTAAACCCAAAAGGTTTTTCCCATGCTAACTGAAGGGGTGTATTTTATTTAATAGTCGAAATGGTTAACTGATAGCTATAGTAGCTTATATAATACCAAATCTTACAAAAAACAGGACAAATATTCCTTTCTATCTTTGGAGTACTTATCCCAATACGACCATCCTCTACACTCTATCTTTCTTTTTCCGCTGAAATAATTAAAACGGGTCTTTAGTTGAGCTTAGTACATGAATAAAGAGATAGAAGCTCTCACTCGTTTTTTATGTCTTTATATTTTTCGCCAATATTGACGTGTTCCTTCCTCACGTACGATGTATCCGAGCTTTGCAAGTTCACGCCGAAGGTCTTTTATATCTTCCTCTTCTTTCTCTTGCAATGCAATCTCTCGGGCCTTCATTAACGCATTAGCAGCTGGTGATATATCTGGAATATCTTGCACCCAGCGTCGATACTCATCTTTAAACGGGTCTCCTTCTGATGACCAGGGATAACCATGCTTCTTGAAAGCATTGCTCACTTGTATAGCTGATTGATCATTTTTCTCCCGTACAAGTTCAAATCCTGATTTCCCGAGGAGCACAATCTGTTTTCCATCAAGGAACACCATATCAATATCTTTTAATGCTATCGTATGCGTATTCTCATCCTTTTCCAATTGTACTTCTTGATCGGTAATCGTTATGATGAGACTTTCTTTAACGGCTATATAAGCAAGCACTAGACCAGCTAGTAAGCCCAAAACTGCCATAATGATAGCTACCCATGGTCCCTGTAGTGAATTGATGAGTTTTAGAGGTCCTTGAAATGGGACCCAAGGAAGTGTTACAGCCCATGCTGCTATTCGTGGAAGAAAAAAACCAAGGATAGTTCCTACTATTCCGAATCCTCCGTACAGAATGATTCCCGTTATTTTGGAATATCCTACGACTGTTTTTGGTTGATGTAATGATAATTTAGATGGTGTCATCTATTTTCACCTTCTTGTTTATGATCGATTGGATTCCATTTTTTACGTTTCTACATGACTTTAGAAGCAAATGAATAATTCATTAAAAGGTATGATATCATTCAATCATACCTTTTGTTGCTTTACCAACAATATCTATGAGTTCATTAGTATATGTTTCTAGATCAACCTTTTTGGTTATAGCAGCATTTCCCATATACTCTCCAATAGCGCCTTGGATCGTGTTAGCCATGACCTCTACATGAAACGCTCCAAATTCCCCTTTTTCCTGACCATCTCGTAATATTTGTTGAAGCTCATACATGATTTGATCTTCATCATCATCACCTAATTTGTAGTAGGGAATGTTATCAGGCGTTCTGGCATTAAAGATAATTTCTAATAGAGCCGAATTACGCGTAGGATGTGAACCTTGATAAGCTAAGCTTGCTCCTATAAATGTATCCAATTTTCTCTTAGGTGTATCTTCCTTCCTTACTTTCTCCAAAATATATGAAGTAGAGCTATCTAAAAGTTTCGTTAGCAAATGATTCATCAAATCATTTTTATCTGAGAAATGATAAGAGATTAACGCCGTACTTATACCTGCCCTTTGTGCAATCTGGGAAAGGCTAGCTTTTACATATCCGATTTCATCAAGAGTTTTGATCGCTGCTTCAATAATTTGTTCACGTCTTGCTTCAGCGATGAAAGATTGTTTCTCTTCTCCACTGTTGCTGCTCATATAAAAGCACTCCTTCCATCTTTGATTGAACGTTTAATTTTTAATTTGAACGATCAATCAAATTTTAGCGCAAAAAAATATTGTGGTCAATACACTACACATAGCTTCCCATGTTTTCACCTTCTTTCCGAAAGCATGCTACATTCTATGTAAAGAAGAATGAAGACGATATGGACAACCTCGAATAAATTTCAATGAATTTATTAATATGGCGCCAATAAAAAAACCGAAAAGGCTTATCTTTTCAACATAAGTGCAGTATCTTTATTTACACCGTTTTATATCTCATCTGATATTTCTCCTCCTCAATTCTATGCAGATCCATCATGAACTTCGTCCTTGTATCGTTCACTTTCTCATCTCCTTCAACATTACCATAATTTCCTCTATCACAATTTCTGGTTCATCATGATGAATATAATGCCCGCTATAACTGGCAATCCGGTGCTTACTAGACGTTGACAGCCGCTGGAAATCGACTTGCAGCCTTTGCTCCATTTCTAGTATTTCCTGACATGGCCACTCCCCGTCATCCATATCCGGTAATCCTCTCGTAATAATTGAAAGAGGAATGTTACTTTGTCGACAATGATCAACGATTTGCTTATAGCTCTGTGCCTTATCAATCTTCTCACTATTTAGCATAGGATTATCGAAATATTCCCTATTCTCTGCAACTAACTTTTCTGGCAACACTTTTTCATACTCGAGTTCTTTATATTCGGGCGCAGAGTCAACCAGAACCATGCCAGAAATGAGCTGTGGATAAAGACTTGCATACAGTCTGGCGATTAAACCACCAAAAGAATGTCCCACTAAGATATAAGGCGGTTCCACGTCAAGTGCCAGCAACAGTTCACAAAGCTCCTCGACCAGATGATGACAAGTCCGGGGTCCTAGCGCTCCTTGGCTCCTGCCGACACCCGCTCTGTCATAGGAAAAAGTTGACGTTTCCTGCGATATCCGGTCTTGGACCTCGTTCCATGTCTCGCAGCTATCGCCTAATCCGGCAATGAAGATGACGCACGGTGTACTTTTTTGTGAGTATTTGCTGTACAGCCTCCTGTTAGCGCAGGTATGGAAGCTTTCAATGTAATAACCGCTGGATTCTGAACGGACAAACTCTATCGTTTTTTGCTCAAAATCTTTAACCATTTCTTTTGTTTTTTGTTTTGAACCACATTTCCTTCTGTTAGACATACAACCTTCTCCTATGTACCAATGAAATAAAATTTTCTCACGTTTCTTCACCTATTCTCGATTGTATCCTCGCGTCATCAAGCTGATTTATAAGTTCCCACCCACCCGTCGAGGATCGATGCTTTGTCCATCTTGCCATTCCAGTAGATGTAACATAGGAAGACAATCGTTATATGACCTGATTAGAAAATCATAAAATTGGCCTTGGAACTCTTTTTGAAACCGCAATAATGGCTTGATGCACTTGAAGAATATCTCAATGTGCATGCATGAATTATTTTTTAAATTTTATGAATTTAATTCCCGACCTGATGGTACGAAACGCTTCCCTACTAGTAAGGATAGCAGCTACAGCTGACCTAACATTATCCATTAGAAATTCTAAACGTCCCTTCAAGCGTAAGTATAACCCATAGCTAGTTTGATTAAAAGGGTGATATTTAGCTGACGCTTGACTAACTCGCCAATCGTTTGCACCAAAGGTGACTTCTCTCGTCAATCTAAAGCATCGATTAGCAAAGCTTGACATAAATCAAAGACTATTAACGAATAACTTGTTGCTGAGGAAATACTTTTAGTGTTTTGAAATTACCATACCCATCCATTTGCATATCCATAGAATATTCATTGAGATGCTTCGCTTGCTTCTTTTGAAAGATAACACAATATGTAAAGCTATATTCGTTTACCGATGTTATCCCGGTATCAGGATCGGTTACCGTCTCTTTTGGAAATTACTTTATCTGTATGCTATCTTGTTTAACAGTTGGATTTCTCAAGAACATTTCGTTGGTAAGTGGATCATTTCTACTAGCACCATTAGGAACAAACGTTTTTATTTGTGGATAGAGGCTCTCTACTTGTTTTATTACCTTTTCGACAACTGGTTTATTCAAATCTTTCATGTTTACTTTATAGTCGTAATCGACAGGTGTTCGTTTTTCTCCATTTGTTATTGGAAGTGGTTTTGGAGCTCATTCCTCGGCACATACAGATGTCTGAACCAGAGCACTGGTTGCGAGTAAAAATGCTACTATTCCTGCATAATAAGAATTTTTCATCTTATAGTTCCTCCTTCATTCATTAGGTTGTGTCAAACATAGACAACCAATTGACGGACAAAAAAAGAGATTCTTGCACTTTTATAAAAAACTAGCTAAAAAAGCCGATTTCCTGTACGGAAAGGAATCGACAAACTATGTCGTAACAAAAAATATTTTTTAGGGAGTTGAGGCAAATGTTTAAAAAATTTGTTGTTGGTGCCCTAGCGTTAGGACTTGCAAGTGGAATGGGCGTTGGTTCCGCCTCTGCGGCTACATTAGATTCTGCACAAGCACAGCCGGTTGTTAAAGCACAAATGAAAACCGGTAATCTTTTTGTAGTGCCAGGTGGACCACCAGTACCTTTGTATTCTATGCGCAATATTTCGTATGTGGTTATATCAGGTAACTCTCATTTCGAGGTTTATAAGAATCCCTATAATCAAACTTGGTACATGAGAGCTGATTCCCAGTTTAACGGTGCTTATGTCAAATTGCTTCTCGATGGAGAAGATGAAGTATTGTATAAAGTTCATAGAAGATAGGCCTTGGAAAGCTCTCCTACATAATGAAGGAGAGCTTCTTTTATATTCACCCTGTTTAAATGAGGAACTCTCCCCCCTCGTGAAGGAATACATGCAAATATAATCACGCCTCCATCTTTTTTTCGCTTTCAACCAGCTACATCGTAGTGCATACTTCTTGTTGCCATTTCTGCCGTATAACCGGTAATTTCCTTTTTACGAAAAATGAATGACGGAGTTAATCTATTTGACATTTTGTTGAAAGAGGTGTAAAAAGAATGTAACAGAATGATTTGAGTAAATTCATTGACGAGAAAGAGTAAGCTATTCCCTTGTTCCCCAGAGAGTTGGCCTAGTGCTGAAAGCCAACGTTCAAGACTTAGCCGAAAATCCTCTCCGAGAAGGAGCGCTGAAGATAGTGAGTAAGCTACCCCGGGATCCCGCCGTTAAAAGGGACGCGTATGATGGTACGTAGTATGAGGTGCCGAGAGATCATTTTTTCATGATTATTTCGGAACAAGGGTGGTATCGCGAGATGAAATCTCGTCCCTTAGGGGGCGGGATTTTTTTGTTTTTCTTGGCATTACCCCAATCGTTATCTAGATAGAGAAGGGATGGAAGACATGAGAAAAGTGGATGTAAAAGAAAAAGCCAGGGATAGAGAATTGCGGGTCTTGAATCAATGGAAACAAGACGATACGTTTCGAAAATCAATTGATAATCGGGTAGGCAAGCCGAACTTTGTATTTTATGAAGGTCCTCCTACTGCCAATGGGCAGCCTCATATCGGTCATGTACTCGGACGCGTCATTAAGGATTTCATCGGCCGTTATAAAACGATGTCTGGGTACAGAGTCGTCCGCAAAGCCGGATGGGACACTCATGGCCTCCCAGTAGAGCTTGGCGTGCAAAAGCAGTTGGGCATATCGGGAAAACCGGAGATTGAAGATTACGGAGTAGCTAAGTTCGTGGAACAGTGCAAAAGTAGTGTGTTCGAATATGAAAAGCAATGGCGCGAACTTACAGAAGGAATTGCCTATTGGACAGATATGGACGACCCTTACGTCACACTAACCAATAATTATATCGAAAGTGTCTGGCACATCTTGTCCGAAATCCATAAAAAAGAACTATTGTATAAAGGTCACCGTGTCAGTCCATATTGTCCTGACTGCCAAACAACGTTAAGTTCACATGAAGTAGCGCAGGGTTATGAAGACGTTAAAGACCTGAGTGCCACTGTGAAATTCAAAAGCAAAAATGGGGATGAAATTTTTCTAGCGTGGACAACAACGCCATGGACACTTCCAGCCAATGTAGCTTTAGCAATCAATAAAGATATCGACTATGCGCGCGTTAAACAAAATGATGAAGTATACGTGGTTGCAAAAAATCTTGTAGAAAAAGTGTTCAAAGAGGAATACGAGATCTTGTCTACTCACAAAGGCTCGGAATTCGTAGGAACAGCTTATGAGCCACCTTTTGGTTATATCAGTGTGAAAAAAGGGCATATCGTCGTAGATGCTGACTATGTTAGTGATACAAGTGGTACCGGTATCGTTCATACGGCACCTGCTCACGGAGAAGATGATTATCGCACAAGTCGTCAGCACGGATTAGATTTCGTCAATGTAGTAAATCTGGCTGGACGATACACGGATCAAGTCACAGATTATGCTGATCGCTTCGTCAAAGATTGCGATGTCGATATTGTAAGAAACTTGTCGCATCGAAATCTGTTGTTCTCCAAAGAACGTTATGAGCATAGCTATCCTTTTTGCTGGCGCTGTAAATCTCCTCTTCTCTACTATGCCATGGAAAGCTGGTTCATTAAAACAACAGCGATTAAAGATCAGCTAATCGAAAACAACAGTAAAATCGATTGGTACCCTTCCCATTTACGCGAAGGACGTTTCGGAAAATTCTTAGAAGAGCTCGTCGATTGGAATATCAGCCGAAACCGCTACTGGGGAACTCCGCTTAATATCTGGCTTTGTAAAGATTGCGGGTCCGAGTATGCCCCAGGAAGCTTGAACGAATTACGTGAAAAATCGGTAGAGAAAATTGATGAGAACTTGGAACTGCATAGACCGTTTGTGGATGATGTAAAATTACGGTGCTCGTGCGGCGGCACAATGGAAAGAACACCCGAAGTGATTGATGTATGGTTTGACAGCGGCTCGATGCCGTTTGCCCAGTACCACCATCCCTTTGGTGACGAGAAACGATTCCACGAGCAGTATCCTGCTGACATCATCTCCGAAGGTATCGACCAAACGAGAGGCTGGTTCTTCAGCTTGCTTGCGGTATCTACACTTTATAACGGAAAATCCCCATACAAAGCGGTAATTTCAACTGGACACGTGCTGGATGAAAACGGTCAAAAGATGTCCAAGAGCAAAGGAAATGGCATTGACCCCTGGGAAGTCATCGAAGAATTTGGAGCAGATGCATTCCGCTGGGCCCTGCTTTCTGACAGTGCTCCGTGGAGTAGCAAGCGATTTTCAAAACGGATTGTAGCCGATGCGAAGTTTAAAGTGATTGATACGATTCATAACACACATGCTTTTTATTCACTCTATGCGACGATCGATCAATACAAGCCTGAGGACTATCCACAGCAAATGGTTGTAAACCAGTTAGACCAATGGGTCCTTTCGAGGTTGAATTCCACTCTGCAAAACGTCGAAAAAGGACTTGAAACATACGACTTTATGAATCCGGCGAAGCACATTGAAACATTCGTCGACGAATTGAGTAATTGGTATATCCGTCGCTCACGTAATCGTTTTTGGAGCAGCGGGATGACGGACGATAAGGTATCCGCATACCAAACACTACACGAAGTACTTTTAACATTGGCCCGAATGATTGCGCCGTATGCCCCGCTCATTGCTGAGGACATCTATAGTAATCTTGACGGCGAGGGAAGCGTACATCTGACAGATTATCCGAAGGCGAACACAGTAGCTATCGGCAAAACTCTTGAAAGCGACATGAAAACCGCCCATCAAATCGTTGAGCTTGCTCGAAATATCCGAAACGAAACCGGTGTAAAGACCCGCCAGCCTCTGTCGGAGCTTATCGTCTCCATAGATCGTCCGTTTAGCATGAGCAGGTTTGAAAACATCATTAAAGATGAAATAAACGTAAAAGAAATTCGAGTAGAGCAGAGTGATAGCAGCTTCACTACCTATCACTTTAAACTGAATTTAAAAGCTGCCGGAAAAAAATACGGAAAACTCGTCGGACCGATTCAAAATCATTTAAAGCAGCTCTCTACAGCCGAGACAAAACAAGCTGTGGACAGCGGCTTCTTAGATGTCACTCTATTAGACGAAACCCTCCGTATTACACTTGATGAGCTTCTTGTGGAAAAACATGGTAAGCAAGGCTTCGCTTCCGCTTCTGGTTACCAAATCAATGTTGCTTTGAATACGACAATAACGGAAGAACTAGAACAGGAAGGGACTGTACGTGAAGTCATTCGCGTGATTCAAGATTTCCGCAAAAAAATGGATCTACCGATTGATAAACGCGTGATCCTTACGCTTGATGTCGATGCCCAGTTGAAAGAAGCGCTGGAGCGTTTTAATCATGTATTGCAGAACAACATATTACTTTCAGATGTCAGATATGCTAAAGAAATAGGCATGGAGACAGTTTCAATTGGAGATAAAAACTTCAGATTACTAATTGAGTAACAAGAAATGATATTTACAACTTGTTCTGGAAAATAGTTCAATAATCAAACATTCAAAAACCAGTCTAACGCTTTTTTTTCGTGTTTTGGACTGGTTTTTGTTTCATTACAGAAGTACATCAGTATTCTAATGATCTTGTCGAATCATAATTATAAGAGATTCGATGTAATTATTGATTTATTTGGCTACCGAGCCTACTATCGGTTCATAGAATTTTACCTTATATTCAGGTTATTACCTTTTTTCTGAACGAGAATATTGTCACTGTTTGAAAAAGTACTGCTACTTTATTTCTTGGATAATCATCCAAAGAGAGAGTTTTTTATCTAAAAAAACGCTAGACTAATTTAGTCCTTCATTACAGTGTTATATGTACGTCAAGCATTTAGATCTGTTATGGCTGGTACATGAATCTCTTTGACACAAGAAACTTTTGACAAGCTCACAACACATTTGACTAGAGAGACAATATCTTGAACTGGTATTCGTGTGCCGTTATATTCAGCAATGGCTTTCTCAGCACCAGCCTCATATGGGATTTCCGCCGCTAGTTCACCTGGATTGATGCAAGTAACAGCAATTCCATCTTTCCTAACATGTTCTCGCAAAGCATTTGTTATACCACGTAGCCCGAATTTAGAAGTCACGAAAGATACCTGAGAATTATTTGTATTATCTAACCCAGCAGTTGATCCAATCAAGACTATTTTACCGCTTTCGGACTTTCTTAGATTTGGTAACAAGGCTTGAATATAGGTGATTGTGGATGTTATGTTTATATTAATTATAGTAGCAATATCTTCTGGATCGTCATGTTCGAAGTCATAATGATCTTCAAACCCCTCTTTTTCCCAAACTCCAACATTATATATAAGCACATCTATTCTTTCATTTTGGAGGGTTTCCGTAATCATGTTTATTTTATTTTGCTGCGATAAATCTACTTCCAGCCATATTCGCTGAACTCCGTCATCTATGTCTAAACTATTGGGTCTGCTTCTGGAGACAATCCATACCTGATCTCCAGAATTGGGTAAACCTTTGACAAATGCGTCTCCTAAACCTTTGCTAGCTCCAAATATTAAATATTTTTTCATCGAACGAATCCTACCTCCCCTTTTTTGGCTATTTCAAAAATTATAACCCTTTGGTTATTTAATTCAAGTTGTGTTCGTTCAAGAAGTAGAAAATGATTGAGCTTTTTTATAAAAACTCGTCCATAAAAAAATAATGAAATGAACGTCAATGCCAATTTGGTTGTCAGTTGTCAGTCCCTTTTCAATATGAAAGGGGCTCTTTTGCTCTGGACTTATCTGCCACAAAAAATGGCTCAAATACCTTTGGCAAGTCCTCTTGTGAAATTCCCACGCCCTGATCCTGAATCTGTAGGATGACATTGGCAGCAGCATTTTTGTAGGCACGCACAAAAATGACATCACCAGTCCTTGATGCCTTAATGGCATTATCAATCAGGTTTGTCAGCAATATTTTTAGCAGATCTTTATCCATCGAAAATACTGATATTCTCTGCCTCTATTTCTAATCGGATTCCCTTTCCTTCTAAGTTGGGCACAAAAGAGATTTTCATTTCGGTCAACAGGTCATTTGCGTTTCCCGGCTTTGTAGAAAAATCTTCTTTTCTTAAAACAATTAAATCCATGAGATTAATCGCTAACTTTTCCAGACGCTTTCCCTCTTCGTAAATATAGCTTAGTGAATTGATAAAAATCTCTTCATCGTAGCGCGTGGTCCGCAAGTAATCGGCATAAATGTCCACCCGCGATTCGTTGGGTCGATTGGATCAACCTGTTTATCGGCTTGATGATCCATTTGCTTAGCATAATGGTGATCGAAAGCAACAGAAGCGATACTTGCCTTAATGCATTTTCAATCCTTGCGATCAATTCGATTCCTTCAAACGGCTTTGTAATGTAATCGTTCACTGCTATAAGTTAAATCAGGAATGGAACAGGAATTCGAAAAAACATTTCGAATAGCATCTGAAATTATCTCATCTATGAATGGTTATATATCACACGAATTACAGCGTTGTATGGAAGTAGAAGGTAAATTTTTGCTTTTGGTTGGAGCCTGTATAATCTGACAATCATTTCCGTTTTTTATTGTTTCTTGAACTAGGGTCTTATTTCGGGATCTTTACACATGATCAACTCAACAATATCCTTACGAGGATTTATAATTCTGATCCACTTGTCATTTCATACTGTTTCCGCTCTTCTTACAAGTAATAATTGTGCATAAATAGTCCAATCAACATTATTCCGTAACCATATTAATATATAAACCATTGTTTAAAGGAGGAATGTCATTTTGAGTCATCATGAAGTCTGTCGGGAATGCGGACATAGAAAATGCAGATGTAAGAGAACACGTTGTTCAAGCTGTGGGACTAAAGAATGCAAGTGCAAAGTAAAGAATAAAATTAAAATCAATGTACCTACGGTTACTGGCGCTACCGGCGCTACTGGTGCTACCGGCGCTACTGGCGCTACCGGTGCTACTGGCGGTGCTGGCGGTGCTGGTGCTACTGGCGCTACCGGCGCTACTGGCGCTACTGGCGCTACTGGCGCTACTGGCGCTACTGGTTCTACTGGTTCTACCGGTGCAGGTATTTCAGGTTTCGCAAATATATATGATACAACAGCGCAAACCTTAGCAGCAAATGCTGCGGTCACTTTTAATACAAATGGAAACATCACGCCTCCAGGTTTTGTTACCCACATTCCAGGCACTGCCCCCATCACGATAAATCAAGCAGGTACTTACCTCATTACTTATGAGGTATTTCCTCAACAGGGTACTTCCGCATTTGCTTTATTCAATGGCGCAGCACAAATACCAGGCTCAAATTTTGGATCTGGTTCAGGTAACCAAACTTACAGTGGGCAAGTTATCACAACTTTTGCAGCAGGCGATATTCTTACCTTACGTAACATTGATGGGGGTACTACAATACAAAATAGTGTATCAGGTGCAGGTCCTTTAGTTGTAAGTGCCTCAATAGTAATTGAAAAGCTTGCCTAACATACAAAACAATCAGTCACTACTCTGTGAAGGCTGTCGAGAAATCTCGATGGCCCCTTTTTCTTTTATAATGATTTGTGAAGTCTGGTGTTTTAAAAGAATCTAGACTCATTTTATGTTTGTCATACGCTTACACCTACGCTGAAATCTCCACGCCACCGTCTGTATTTTTAATGAATCCCCCCATCTGTTGTGGTTTCCTTTTTACAACTTATAAAGTAGCACTTCCTCAGCTTACCTCTCGCTTATACATTATGTGTTAAGCAGAATATAGTTCACCTGAACCACAATTTTGGCAAGCCTATTTCTGATCCTTTTCATCAACCCGCCACTAAGACACTGGTTCATTTCTGTCATTTCCGATTTGGTCAGCTCTCCTGTTTTAATCATAATGTTAAAGATCACTAAAGTTGTAAACTTTACAATAAAGTCACTTAACATATAAAAAATGCTTTAAATTTAAACCTAATGGCAGAAAAGTTCGTTATATGTTAAAAGCTGATCGGCAAATGACACCAATCAGCTTTTTTCCTGATGTTTATTCTTCTCGAATGACTAATAGTACACCAATAAAGATTAATGTGGTACCTATCCAAAAAGAGAAGCCAATTTGTTCACCTAGTAATAACCAGCCTAAAAAGGTACCGACTATTGGTTGGAAAAAGAAAAATAATCCGCCACTTGAAGCATTGAGCATTTGTAATCCACGATTCCACAGTAAAAAGGCACATGCTGTCGAAATAACTCCCAAGTATAAAAGACCGCCCCAAATAGATGGATGCATCATAGCTTGAAAATCGAGCTTAGCTAGCCGACCAATTGTAAAAGGTGTCAGTAAAGCAATTGCAACAAGAATAGCATAGCTCGTTACGACAATTTGTGAATATTGCTCCGGTACACGTTTAATCAGAACAGACATAAGTGACCATGTCAGTGCTGCAATAAAGAGTGATACACCTCCAAGTTGATGAGACGAATCGATATGCGCATTTCCAACAATAATACAGACACCGAGTGTTGCTAAAATAATAGAAATTGCCTTTTTATAGGTGATTTTTTCTTTTAAAATAATACGCGCAAATAGCACCATAAATGCAGGTGTCGTTGAAGTGATAATGGCACCCATTTGTGCAGTAGAAAGCATCGTACCAACTTCTTGGGTTACGATAGAAATTGTATTTCCAATAAGCCCAATGATGAAAATTAATAGCCAGTCTCGTTTTTTAATACGCCATGATTGTTTTGTTATAACGCCAATCATTAGCAATGCAAAAATGGCAATTACATAGCGAAACCAAACTAATTCAAGTGGTGGTACAAAGTCTACCACAACTTTTACCACAACGTACATCCCGCCCCAAATACTAGCAGCGAGTGATAAATATAAAGAACCTAATAAGGTGTTTTTCATTTTGTACCCTCCGTTTTATATAGACAATTCCTGTCCTTAACGGAGATGTAGTTATTCCACCGTTAAGGAAGAATAACTTCAGGTACATCGTTTTCAAATAATGGTGACCACATCATCGGCTTTCAGCTCACTTTCATTTTGTTTACTTCATCGTACAATAATTGTATTGAATTTGGTATATAACTATTCAACGTTTCGACTACTTGTATGGTTCAAAAATTTGCTGATGTGATTGATTCTTTAAGAGTGTATTGTTTGTTGACTCTGTGCATACTGTGTATTAATATAATATACAGTTAGAATAACGAGGGGTACATATCATGAAAATTATTATTAAGAATAATTCAGGCCAACCATTATATCAGCAAATAAAGGACCAAATTAAATCAGCAATTCTTCGTGAAGAATTAAAGGCAGGAGAACAGCTACCTTCTATTCGTTCATTAGCAAATGATCTTAAGGTTAGCGTACTCACAACAAAAAGGGTGTATGAGGAGTTAGAAAAAGAGGGATTTGTTGTTACGAAAGCAGGTAGAGGATCCTTCGTAGCATCAGAAAATGTAGATATATTAATGGAGACTAAAAAGCACTTAGTAGAAAAAAAATTATCAGAAGTATGGCAAATGGCTAAAAACCTAGGTATTCAGAGAGAAGAACTCTATTTAATGATGGATATACTTTTTGAAGAGGATGATGAACAATGAAGAATGTTTTAGAAGTGAAGCATTTACATAAAAAATTAGGTAGCTTTCGTTTAGATAATATCAATTTTTCTTTAAAGGAAGATTGTATTACTGGTTTTATTGGTACTAATGGATCTGGGAAAACGAGCACTATTAAAACGATACTCGGGCTCTATAGAAAGGATTCTGGGAATATACGTTTCAAGGGAAAAGAGTTAGAAAAACATGAACAAGAAATAAAAAATCAGATAGGTGTCGTATTGGATGAAGGTTATTTCTATGAAGAAATGACATTACTAGAAATGAAAAGTATAATCGCACCTGCTTATAGTAACTGGGATGAATCCGTATTTTCAAAAAACATCAATCGATTTGATTTAAGATTGGATCAAAAAATTTCCCATTTATCAAAAGGTATGCGCATGAAGTTTGCCATTACGTTAGCTCTTTCTCATCATGCTGATTTATTAATAATGGACGAACCAACAAGTGGCCTAGATCCACTTGTTCGAAGTGAGTTAATGGAGATACTGTCAGAATTTATGAATGAGGAAGGAAAAAGTGTATTTTTTTCAACTCATATAACTTCTGATTTAGATAAAATTGCTGATGTTCTTATCCTCATTGATAATGGTCGAATTATATTAAATGAAAGTAAAGATGAATTATTAGACCGTCATGCTTTAATAAAAGGCGACAATCAATTCATTAATCAACATACTGAAAAATTATTCTTAAGGTTGCATCAAACAGCATATGGGTTTGAGGGTATCACAGATAAACAGGAGGTGATCCTAGAACAAATGAAAGATGTCATTATAGAGAGACCATCGATTGAAAAAATAATGTTAGCCTATATAGGAGGGAATGGAAATGGTTATTAATCTTGTAAAAAAGGATTTAATTCTTGCCAAAAAATATATGATACCCATGCTACTTTTTGCAGTTATAGGTCCAATCTATCTCTATTCGAAGTTAGAATTTAGTGGCGGTAGTTTTGTAAGCTTTCTTATTACTGTGATATTCGCAGAATTTATTTTATTTAATATGGTTTCAATGTCAGAAGAGAAATATAAAGGTGCAGCACTTCTATGTACAACCCCTTATACAAGAAATGGTATCATTAAAGGAAAATACCTATTTGTTCTTTTGATCTTTATGGGCTGTTTTTTGTTATATAACCTAGCAACTGTAATTGGATCATCCGTTGGCTTAGAACGGTTAACTCCTTTAAACATCGGCATAGCATTATTGGTCGTTTCTATTTTCTTTGGAATATTAATACCAATTCAAATTCATCTAGGTTATGAGAAAACAAGATATATTTCATTCTTCACAATTTTTTTAACACCTTTTGTACTTCCTACTGTTTTAAAATGGATGCAATCGTCAAACCTATCCTTTGATTATTCATTTTTTGAATTAATCCCTGAAATAATTATGGATTGGCTTCCTTTAGGTATTGCGTTATTAATTGGTTTCGTATCAATGTACATTTCATCAAATATTTATTCGAAAAAAAATCTGTAGAATACAAGATTGTAGCATATAGCCTGCCTTATCAAGGGTTAGTGTAAGGAGATTGTATTTATACAACGTTAAAGCATCCTGCCAATCAAACTTCTGCCTCAAAAATGTCTTTGCGTGGGTTATCAATACCTAGAATCTGAAATGCTCGAAAAATAAAGGGAAGAACTTATTAGTCATGTTTACTATATTCTTCCCTTTTATTATTCTTGCACCCGCTACTTCAATAAGAATTTCTTTTTAAAGCCCAGTTTTTTGCCTTTTTGACTAATTCATTAACAAATTCTTGTTTTTCAGCTTGATACGCAACGCTAGAGATAACATTTACAGAATTTTTTTTATTTCATGAAAAGCCAAATCACGATGACCAGCCTGACAGTGTTGTTCACCGCCCGTTTCTTTGGTAAAGACTTTTGTAGTAATTGACCCTGCATTGCAGAGTTCATGCTGGATTTGCGGCAGACGACTGATTGGAACGTACTGATCATCCTCTCCAGCTAGCAGCAATACATCCTGGTTGATAAACTGACTGATCCCAGACATTGTATGTTTCTCAAGATTTTTAATCAACGTAAATGGTGTTTTCTCACCCGTATTTTCCATGCCTTTTGTAACCTTCCAGTTTAAGTCAATATTGGAGGCCATCATTTTTTGAATCATTGCATTGACTTTATCAGCTTCATTCGCAGCCAAAAGAGAAGTCAGTTTATTCCAAACATCCTCCGGCATCCGAATTTTTAGCGCATCAAGACCGCTGTAGAAAATATTAAATGCAATCACTTTGTCAATCCGTTTTTCAAAAGCAGCAGCACGCATCGCCAAATAACCGCCCCATGAAGCTCCCATAATACTAACACGGTCAAGTTTAAAGTAATCAATTACTGCAGAAACCGGTTTTTCCCAGTTATGAATGAATTTCAAACCATTTTTTAGCGCTGTCCCTTGTCCAGGACCATCAAAGACAATAATATGATAATTAATCCCTCTGATGAAATTCATCATCTTTACTATTTCTTCCATATAGGAATCATAGCCACCAAATACCAGCAAGGTTTTATCGGCACCTGGTGTAAGTAATTTAATCGCTGGAAGATAGGAATTATCATAGGGAATTTGATAGGATTCATAGACAAAATCATGAAAACCTTTATAGAAAGTCTCGCGATATTTTTGATACATTTTCTCTTTGTTGGGATCTGACGGAGCTAGATAAAATTCGGCAGCTTGATAATAGACAGAAGCAAGATCATAATCCTGCTGTTCATCGCGCATAACGGCATATTCCAGCCAAGCTTCAAACCAGCCTTCTGTATCTGTCAGTCTTGGAACAATGCCTTTCAAATCACTGTTTGCCCGTTCATCTTCCTGATAATCGTCATTTAAAAAACGATTAATTTGCAAGTTAAATTGTTCATTGGCAACATATTGTTTAAACATCGTATCCCTCCTTCAATTGATTACAAAACCATGGTAAAGGGATTTATCCGGTCTAACAATAAGCAAGAAAGTACAAGACGTAGGAAATCGAACGATGTATATACCATTGGTTCGAAAAGAGACATGTAGAAGGGTATTGATTATATGGAAGTAGATGTTCGCGTATATAAAACCAAAAAAAGCATTTCAGAAGCACTAATCAATCTGCTGAATGAAAAAGATTTCAGTCAAATTACGATAAAAGATATTTGCACCTGCTCTTTAACCAGCAAATCTACTTTTTACAGTCATTTTGTAGACAAGTATGATCTTTTGGAAAAAATAGTAAAAAAGCATGCCAGCTCTTTTAAAAAAGAAATTGCCCTGCGCTTTGAATCCATGGACCAAGGTAATGTGGCTGAAGTCATTGAAATGATTATAGATCAGACATCAGCAAATAAAACCGAGATCGCTACACTGTTAAACGTGCACGTGTCTTTAGCAGATTTACGTGTAGAATTTGAGACGATTTTATACAATGCCTGCTTTTCTTATCTGAAAAAAGAACTGACCACACCAACCGTCTCGATTGATTATCTAGCCCAACTATATGTGGCAAATGCTATGGTGCTTATGAACTGGACTTTAAAAAATGATAAAGACACGAGTGCGATTGACCTGGCCGACAAAATGCAACAGTATATTTTTAATCAGATCCATAAATAAGCATGTCAGCCAGACTTATTGATTAAGGATAGTACCAGCGTAGTGTCACAATTTTTTTATAAATAGACAGGTGATATAGTAATGGATATAAAGGTAAGAGATTATTTGGATGCTGACTATAATGAATTTCTTGAAATGGTAAAATCCCTCTATAGCGAGGATCTTGAAGGTCAACCAATGACCCGTACGAAAGTAAACTCTACTATTAACGAGTGTAAAAAAAATCCACAAAAGATTCGGATATTCATTTTATTACACAACAACGAGATTATTGGATATTCAATACTGGTTTTCTTTTGGAGTAACGAGTTTGGTGGAAACATTCTATTCATAGATGAGTTATACGTTAAAGAAGATTCCAGAGGTAGAGGGATAGGTACTTATTTTCTTAATTATATAGAGAAAATGGATAATATCGTTGCCCTTCAACTAGAAACAAATCCTTCCAATAAGAGGGTATGTAACTATTACACAAGATTAGGGTTTGAGGTTGTGGGAAATACTCAACTGATCAAAACCAAAGGATACTAATACGTCCAGCTAAAGAGCGCGGCGTTTGCACGTAGGCAATGACTCATTTCTATCATTTCTGAATCAGTTAGTTCCCTTGTTTTTTAATAAGCCAAAGCTCTACCATGCGTTGGTGGACGATTCACATCTGTACCATCTCCTAGCTTTAGCGAGGTATACAAAAAATTTAACGTAAATACAAACCTTCTGTAGTACAAATTAAACGCAATAACTCCGTGTTGGACTTATTTCCAGAATAAACGGGCATATTTCATAGTCTCAATATAAACCGGACAATTTGACCACAATATTTGAAACACCCGTTTCCTCCTACATGTTCTATCAAAATTATCCCCCCTCTCCATCCGGATTCAATCACGCCTCGATCTTCTTTCGTTGCTTTCCACCAGCTACTTGGTAAGCGCATAGTCATACTGTCGAGAGTCAAATATCCTGCAACAAAACTCGGCTAGCTCGTCCTCTTCCATGATCAGTTTCTCAATCAGTTTCTTATCCTCATGGATTCTCTTCAGATAAATCCAACCAAGCTAATTTTTAATTTAATTTTTGACATATTTGTTAATTATTTGAATATACAAAGGTTTTGCTATGTAAAAATAGAACCCCTACTATGTACGGATAAAATAAAGGGAGGAAATGTGATTATGTTATTTTCAAAAAACAAAGTAATAACAGCAGTAACCACTCTTACATTAGGTTTTGGATTTACGATGGGAGTAACACCAGCTCTTGCGGATTCAAATCAATCATCATTACAGCATACTTCTATCTCTTCTGTTGAGAAAGAGGAACAACAGCCTTTCACTGGCTATGTCATTTCTATTGATAATATATACATGGTTGTGGCAAATACTTCTACAAAAGAAGAAGCACTTTCCTATAAAGATAATTGGTGGGATTTAGCTTCTCAAAACAAAATATTAAGAGTCCCTGTATCTACTGGTGACCATTACGTTCTAGGAGAAAAATTGAATGTATTTGCAAAAGCATGGACTTTGTCAATTCCACCAATAGCAATCGCACCTACGATTGAAAAAATAGCTGATTAAAATCATACTTTTGTCTTGTCATTCAATATTTCAATAAAAAATACGACCTGAAAATTCCAGATATGATGTATTAATAACAAGACAAAATTCCCTAAAAGCATATCGTAAAAAGCTAACTTATTTTATAAGTTAGCTCAGCGTGTAGACAAAGTACCGTAAGGTACGAAGGTCTACACGCTTTTTTGTTAGTGTATGAATAAAGCAGGAAGGAGTGAGTTTATTGTTAAAAAACAGGACATTGTAGGACGTTATCAATTATCTATTGTTCCGTATTATTTCCTCACTCTGCCTGATGCGGCTTGACTTCATGCAGGCTACGTAGTATTTTATTAATTGCATAATCAGTAATGATAATCATTTTCATTATTTATTTAGAGTAATAAGAAGCTTACTGCTATCATTTTAGGAGGTTACATCCATGAATTTGCTGAAAAGAATACGTACAAAAGGGGGCATTTTCCTATTCTTTGCGCTGGTGTTAAGCGCCTGTGGAAATAATGCTTCTCCTATTGAACAAAAAGAAACAACACAAGAGAAACAAGCAGAAACCAGAATCTATAAAACAGAAAAAGGAGATATTACTATACCCGCCCATCCACAACGTGTTGTGGTAGGTGTTCAGGATTATGTTGGTGATGTACTAGCACTAGGGATTAAACCCGTAGGAGCTGCTGGCTGGGTGTTTGATACCCCCTACTACAAAGGGCATCTAGATGGTGTTGTAAAGGTTGGGGATAAGCAAGGTGTTTCTATGGAAACCATTATCGGTTTAAAGCCAGATCTCATCCTCACCTATCAAGAGGAATCTTATGAACAACTTTCTAAGATTGCTTCTACCGTTTTCATTCCGTATGGCAAATCTACTTACCGCGATCGATTGATCGAGATGGGTAAAATCCTTAATAAGGAAGCAGAAGCTAAGGATTGGCTAACCACCTTTGACAAAAAAATTGCTGAGAAGAAAAAAGAACTCTTTCAAAAAGTAAATCCAAACGAACAAGTCGCCATTGTCGAAATTTCTGATAAAGATATATTTATTTATGGAAAAACCTATGGACGTGGCGGAGATATTCTTTATGATGAATTAGGTTTACATGCACCAGCCAAAGTAGAAGCAGATGTATTTGAAACAGGCTGGGCTAAAGTTTCTTTGGAAGCAATCCCAGATTATCTAACAGAAGCTGATCATATTTTTCTTGGCGTTCGCAATACAAGTGTAGGGACGACGAGTGATACTGGTGCTAGCAAAAAACGAGTCGTTGAAACAACTATATGGAAGAACCTCCCCTCAGTTAAATCCGGTCATATTTACGAATATGACGTACAATCCATGTACTTTAAAGATGCTATGGCCCTAAATAACCAACTAGATCAAATTGTCAATAACCTCATGTCTAAAAAATAAGTTCGAAACAAAAGAGTATGTAGCTACTCCTTATTGGAGTAAGCTACACGCTTTTTTTGTTTCCTATTTTGCTTAAGAGAATCAGTCTATAATTTCGGAGTTCAATAACAAGTAAATAATCTCACTTTAAAATAGGGGGTAAAACTAGTCGCTGTTGCTGATATTGTCCCCTCCATGAAACAATCTGGTGAATCCCCCATGAGCTCGGTCTCATAAATGGAACAAAGAATGGCTCTGTCAAACCAGGTGGCACCTAAATCTCCTTCTCTGTCGGGATATCATCATTCATCGAGGTGATCTGTTACTCTGCTTGTACGACATGCGGAACGAGTAAAAAAGTGAGACACAAAGAAAGTATAATCTTGAAATATTTAGGATGCGACCCCACTGTTTAGGGGGCGTCAACCATTCCCATTTTTCGCGCTTGTATCCCCCACTGGAAAAATAATAGCAAGTCAGGAATTCACGGATTGGCCTGGCTACATCAGTCCGTTCAGAAATGGATATGACTCTTTAAAACAGGAGTTATGTTTAAGTACAGCGAGTATATTATTTACGACAAGCAAGGAAACATTCAGGAAACGGTTGCGACAACGATAGATGTTCCTTTTGGAGCAACGTAATCAATACCGTCATGGAAAGTTCTACCTTGGTTCCGGGCTTACTAAAATACTTTTTTCATAAAATCCTCCCAGTGAACCATATATGTATGACTATGTAAATTATGACGAAACATATGGGAATAGTTACAAGTTTTACGATATACAAATAGTTATGATGTAAAGTTTCAGGCAACAAATAAAAACTCACTTTTGAAAAATGTGCCATTTTTTTGTACTCTTTCATTTGAAAATTCATTTAGAACTTTTTTCACAGCAGACTTCCACTCGGTCTAGCGTTGGTACTGTGCAGGTTTTTGACACCCCACTCTCCCCCAAAACCTTTCTACACTTTTAAAAACTCACCTCACCCACTTTCTGCGACACTGTGAACATCTGTGCTTGGGCCTTGCTATGTATGGTAGGTATTTACCCAATTATGCAAGGATAATCACCCAAAAAGTATACAGCTAAATATAATATCGAGAACAATCAGATTAAGATAAGGAGTGATTGTATTTGGTTTGTTATCGTGTCCCTCGTACCTATGACGAATGTATGGAGTACATAAGAAAAAGCACCGCAATTGGGTGCTTAGCTACAATCTATTAATTTTTCTTTTTACTACTATCTATTAGTTTTACTCCTTTAGGTAAATCAAGCGTAAAATCTTTTTCATTAAATGTAGGATTAAAATTCACTTTGGTTACTGTATATTCTGAAGCCTGTGTTCCATTGTTGTCATTAATAGTTTCCTTTAATAGAAAACCCGTTTTTTTATCAACCCACAAATCTGTCAGGTAGACACGAGTCTTTCCCTGGAAAACGTTTTCTTGTTTGCGAGAAAAATGATATACCGGTCGATTCAGGAATGATTCTTCTACAACATGAAAAGTCATCTTACTGTCAGCTTGGATAGCTTCTTCCTTAAATCTTATCAGCTTTTGTTTTGTATGATTGATTTTATTATCAGCAATTGCTGTTACTCCTGCTGGGAAGAGCACTGCTTCCTTATCCCCCGCCTTATAAGACCTGGACTTACCTCCCTTACTAACGTAATAAGTTATCCTATCCTTATCAAATTCCTCTGTACGCAGCTCATTTTTTGTCGTATTATCCCAGATTTTACTTTGTATTGTATATGTTTCTTTGTTATTATTGGGCAAAATGATAGTAGACGTAAAGGTAGTTTCTGAGTATGTGGAAATTGGTTGTTTTTGATTGATTTCAGCAATCACCTGATCCAGATTCAAGGTTTTCTGCTGAATAGCTGTTGCGTTCACTGTTTGAGCAAAAACATGGGAAAATGGGGAAGTAGCCGAGAGAGCAAGAGTGAACATACTTAGGGCTAGAAATACTTGTTTTTTCATGAAATACCAACCTTTCTTTTTTCTTATTCCCCTATTTGATCCAGCAAAACAGATTTTGTGACACCACATCTTTCGGTATTGGTTCTTACCTTTGTAGATCATAAAAAATCATCGATCTTACATTGCTCTATGTCTCCCTATTTTGTAAGCATAAAAAATAGCCACCCGTAGGTGACTAACCTTCAAATCTCATGATAATCGTCCAAGAATATAAAAGTACTGATCTGATCCACATTTGGAGTGGAGAGCTACATAATAAATCTGTCGCTCTACTTCAGTAAGTGAGGTGTTGGCCAGACTCCTCTTTTTGGTCAGCAGTGAATGGCATTGTTGGCTTCCAATATCTGCTTCATCAACAGATCGTCCTTTCATGTATCCTTTATAGGCTCATACTTACTGTAGGGATCACGTCACGAAAAGAAAAAAATCGTACGTTAGCTTACAATTTTTTTCTTTTCAAAAACCACAATCACCCTAGTATGCCGATTATCGCTTGTACTGATCCTCTAAGACAAGCCATCGCCTCGATGACGGATACAATGCTCGGATAAATACAGTGAAATCTGGCTCTTAAGCTAGGTTTCGGAACCGTTGATTTACAGATGAGATCCGCCACTTGCATCAATCAATTGACCGGTTACCCAACGGCTGTCCGATGAGGCAAGAAAGGCGGCAATATCCCCCACATCTTCAGGCTCCCCCCACCTGTTGAAGGTTGAAAGACCAGCGGCAAATTTCTGTCCATTGGGATCTTGCAATGTCCCAGCATTCATCTCCGTATTAATAATGCCCGGTAGGATAGCGTTCACCGTAATATTACGACTCCCAAGTTGCTGAGCCAAGACGTGCGTAAGTGTGTTGACCGCACCCTTCGATATGCTGTAAGCAAAAACATTAGGGGAGGCCACTCGTGTAACAAACGATGAGATATTGATAATACGACCTTCATCCTTCATACGCGGCAAAGCTTGCTGGATAACAAAAAGCGGTGCTTTGACATTAATGTTCATGACTTCGTCAAAAGATTCTTCCGTCGTCTCTTCAATGGTTACAACTTGCCCGACCCCAGCGTTATTCACAAGAATATCAAACCGATTATCGCCTGTCAGCTTCCGAAGGGCTTCATCCAATTCCGCATATAAATCACGAATGCCGTTAAGGGTATTTAAGTCAGCTCTGATCGTGAATGCGGAACCTCCACTTTGTTGAATCTTATGAACCACTTCCTCTGCTTCATTTTGTCTTTTTCTAAAGTGCACTGCGACTAATGCGCCATCCTTTGCCAGACGTAACGCAATGCTACGACCGATCCCCCGGCTTGCACCTGTTACTAAAGCGATTTTACCTTTCAACTTACTCATGCCCTCATCTCCTTGTTTGGAATTCATGTTTAGTTATATCACAAGGTAAATTTTGAAATGTTGTGCTCTTATTCAGAATTCATGTCGTCAATGAGCTTACGAAAAACTAAATTAACGAAAACAAGTGCTCATTAAACTACAGTATGAGGCTGCGGGATTGAGGTATCGTGTATCAGATAACAAGAGTAAGTTCGAAAACACATGAAGAATATTTACGACTAATGAAAAAAATGTGGGCTTCTAGGTGAAAAGTGGAATGTTTTTGCAAAAGCATGGCCTTTGTCAATTCCACCAATAGCAATCGCACCTACGATTGAAAAAATAGCCGATTAATATCATACTTTTGTCTTGTCATTCTATATATTCAATAAAAAATACGGCCTAAAATTTCCATTTGTGATGCTTTCTCAATTTTACGAACTAAATGATCAGAAGGGACAAGCTCATCTAACGAAACAACGGACAGTTGGTAACGGGCTTCTGCATCTTGTCTTTTTAACAAGAAATTCACCCCTTTCCACTATATTGATACATTCAACAAAAAAGCGTGCAGACCCCCATACCTTTTGGTATTTTGTCTACACACTGAGGACTCCCGATTGGGAGTCCTATTTTTAAGTAAAATATCAACCATAACCTTTAATAGAGCCTATATATTAATACTTCGAGTGTTTACTTTTTTAATGTTATTTGAATCAGTAATATCATACGTCACTACTTCTAAATATGCTCCAACTACTCCTTCAAACGAACCTGTTCCATTTACTTCAAAACTTCCCTCGCCATGACCTGAACGTAATGTTACACCATCATTTTTTATTTCTAGGTATTGATCTACACTTAGTCCATTCGCCAGCTCAGTAGACATTTTTTCAAAGTAAACCCTTTTTTCTCTTGCATACCCATCCATCCAGTATAGGATCCAGTAGCTTTTATTATTATTTTATCGTTTAATCTGCATGGAAATCCAGTTCAAAAATAGGAACTTCATTCTCTATAATAACCTCACTCACCTTATCAACCAGATATTTCGGGTTGTGTAAAGAGTATGGTATTCTGATCGATCTTTGCATATTTCTTATCCGTCTACATCGATAAGAAACGTTTTGATTTACTTGGGATTCCAATAACTATCTCGTTAACACGTAGCGGGCTAAACGGTTGATTAATTTGAAGAGCAGGAGTATTACTCACCCTTTTTCTTAAATTCCTGCCCGATCTGATCCGCTACGATAATAGCCGCTACTACATCTTCTTCACTCATCGGGAAAGGCATAGAATGAATAGACTCTTCAATTATACAAGCTTTCTGGGCGACATTGTGCAGCTCGGCTCTGGTGACATTCGTTACACCGATATCAGCAAGACTCACTGGAAGACCTACACTTACACAGAATTTCAATACCTCGTTTATTTCTGCTGTGTTTGTATTTTCAAGGACTAATTGAACAAGTGTAGAAAATGCGACTTTCTCACCATGATAATACGAATGGGTTCCTTCCAACGCAGTTAGGCCATTGTGAATCGCATGTGCTGCTGCGAGACCACTGCTTTCAAACCCTATCCCTGACAAAAGGATGTTCGTTTCGATAATATTTTCAAGCGCTGGCGTGACGATATTTAAATCACAAGATATTTTAGCTTTAAGACCGTCTTCAAGCAGTGTTTCTTAGCAAAGCTTAGCAAGGGCAAGGGCAGCTCTCGTGCCTTTGACTGGCTGACCGACTCCAGCATTTGCTCCACAAGGAAGCCCTGCATTCACATTGGAATAAGAGTTAGCGGTTGCTCTTGCTTCAAAGTAAGTAGAAAGCGCATCCCCCATACCCGCAACAAGAAAGCGTGTAGGAGCATTAGCGATAACGTTTGTATCTATTAATACTACACTTGGACTTTGCTTAAAGTAAGCATAATCATCAAACTCCCCTTCTGGCGTATAAAGAACGGCAGAATGGCTTGTTGGTGCGTCCGTCGCTGCAATTGTCGGCACAATAATTAACGCTTCTCCTTCTGCTACACATTTCGCAGTATCAATTGCTTTACCCCCACCTAATCCAATGGTGCAAGAACAAGCATGTTCCTTTGCAAGCTGTTGCAATCTATGAACTTCATTTCGAGAGCACTCTCCGTTGAAACCGCTTACAATAATTGTTACACCAAATTTTTCCATAGTTTGCTTAAGTTTATCTTTCACACGTGTTATATCATCTTGATGAGCAATAAGAAGAGCTGAATCACCAAATGTCTTGATGAAATACCCCAAATTAACTATTTCATTTTCACCCTGAACATACTTAGTTGGACTAATAAAAGCTTTTCTCATTTGAGTAATCCTCCTTTGTGTTAATGTACCCCCATTATAGAGCTACCTTGTACAAAGATCATTGAACAATCCACTCCAAATAAAGCGCTTTCTCGTCGTATTATCTTATCCTTCAAGTACTAAAATGGTATTATCTTGTCCTGCCATACGAGGAACAGGGAGAAAAGACTCTTATTGAAGAAGGACTGTTCAAATAGAAAGGGGTTCGGGTTCTTAAAGACAGCGTGAATACGTTAAAGAAGCTCAACTTGCAGCCTCAAAGTTTGAGAAAAAAATAATGGGTGGATTTGAGCAAATAGACATAGGTTTTTAAGTTTTGCTATCTCCCAAGCTCTTTTAGCGTTAGCACTCAGACCAAAACGTATTTCAAATTCCAGCCTGACGAAAGATATTAAAGCTAATATGAGCAGTACGCTAGGTTAGAAAAGACACAATGTTGAAAAAGAAAGAGCCCCTTTCATATTGAAAAGGGGCCTGATTGACATTTACAACAAAGTGGTCTTCAAAGGGCAACTGAACCGTACATAAAAACTGCCATAACATGTAATACATAGCTGACAAGTCAGAAGTATGATATTAATCGGCTATTTTTTCAATCGTAGGAGCAATTGCTATTGGTGGAATTGACAAAGACCATGCTGTTGCATATATATTCAACTTTTCACCCAAAACGTAATCGTCACCAGTAGAAATAGGGACTCTTAATATTTTATTTTGAGAAGCTAATTCCCACCAATCATCTTTATAGGAAAGTGCGTCTTCTTGTGTAGAAGTATTTGCCACAACCATGTACATATCATCAATAGAAATAACATAGCCAGTGAAAGGCTGTTGTTCCTCTTTCTCAATAGAAGAGATAGAAGCATGCTGTAAGACGGATTGGTTTGAATCCGCAAAAGCTGGTGCTACTCCCATCGTAAATCCAAACCCTAGTGTAAGAGTGGTTACTGCCGCTATTAATTTGTTTTTTGACATTTTCATAAATATGTCTCCTCCTTATATTTTGTCTGTACATAGTATAAATTCTTTTTTAACTACAAAAAACCTCCATTTTTTCTAATATTTAACAAACAAGACATAAATTAACGAAAATAAATGTAGGTGAAGTTATCTGAAGAGAATCCTCATCAGCCTTTTGTTTGATTATGTAATGTCTTTTAGATCCATTCATGTCAGCATAAACACCATATCTTACAATTTTTAGATACCATTACTTCCTTTCATTTTTTACGCACCTTGAAGTTAATTTACAAAAGAAAAAATCGTTTCCTTATTTCTTAGGAGACGATTTTCTTCATTTTATTTCATCCTTGAATTTTTTCTATCCTTGCTCAACGCTCGTGCTGCCATTCGGTATCATTTGTTAGGCTGGCATTCAAAGATAAGTTTTTGAGTTTTGCTATCTCCCAAGCTCTTTTAGTGTTCGCACTCAAGCAATGGCTCATTTCTGTCATTTCTGAGTCAGTAAGTTCCCTTGTTTTATTGATGAACCAAAGCTCTGCCATCCGTTGATGGACGAAAACTTAGCAACTATTAATTTCCTTTTGGCGGTCCCATAGGTTCTAAAGCTCTGTTGCCTTCTAACTGATCCTAGAGAACCTATTTCTGGTCCGTGACTACCTGACATCTCATTTCTCCCCCCTGTTTTTTATGTATTGCTAAACGTAATCACCATATTCTACATAAAATAGCACAACCCCTTTTCGGTTATCCGTTAGAGGGGGGGTCGCTGTACCCCTGTTCCCACAGGGAATACATTCTAGCTAGTTGAAGGATGCACTGCTTAGACTTCTACACTAATAACATAGGAAATGAAGTAAAAACATTAATAATGATTATGTTAAAATCCCTTGCTAACCTTTAGAGCTTGGTCATTTTTTCGAACTACGCAGTTGCTTTGACTGAGGTAGCTACTCCTGACGTTCGTACAATCTTGCACAAACAATTAGATGATGCCATCGCTACTCATGAAAAAATAACAAACTACATGATGAGCAAAGGTTACTATCATGCTTATAATATAAACGAGCAAATTCAAATGGATATGAAGACCGCAAAAACAACCTTGAATCTTCCTGAGTCATCTCAATCAATATTTTAAAATAAAGTGTGGAGCTCTCTCGAATCCTTTTCCTTTTGGGAAAGGATTTTTGTTTGTTGATCCAATTAACCAATCTTGGCGTTTTAGTATACCTGTTCTGTTAATATTCCACTCTCACTACATCTTCTAAAGGTATCCACCAGAAATCCTCATCATTCTTTAGCTGGATCTGTTTAAACGTTGAATCAAACTTCTCTCCCGATCTCCAAGCAGATTCAATTACTCCTCGACCTTCTTTTGTCTCTTTCCACCAGCTAATTGTTTTCGCGTATTCGGTGAAGGGGGTTCTCATGTTTTTAAGGTGATTAATAAGTTGTTTAAATAAAGTTAACCCTCTAGGGCTACTGATCTTACCCCTGTCAAGTAGACAACTTTAAACAAGCCCCATTTAGGCTACCTGAGTTTGGTATTCTATCGGACTCAGGTTTTTAATCGATATTGAAACCGTTGCTGACTATAGAACTTAATGTACGTGAAGAGCTTCTTCCGCCATGAAAACTTTCGTTCACCAACTAAACTTTTGTCAAATACTAAATAAATACTAATTACAAAAATTTGAAAACTCGGTACAATAGTTTGTCCCTGCAAAGGGTCGGCTCAAAGACTTTCAGAAGAATAGACTTCCCCTACTTGTCAGGTCAAGGGAGGTCTATTTCCTTTTGTGGAAAGACAGTACGGCAATGACCAATAATCCAAATGCTATCATTAATGAAATTGCCTCGTATACCGTCATACTCTCACCCCCTTCCCTATCGGGATAAAAGAGAGTGAGCCGACCACCCTTGAGAGCTGCACTATTGTATTAGGTGAATTATAGCAGTAAATGGAATCTTTGGTATATAGTTTTTCTTGATATATTCTCAAGCATCTAAGGCTACGGGAATAACGTTCTCCTTTCTTTCCCAACCGGTCACTCTTTTGAACATCACTACTCTTGCCCATAATTGTTTAATAACTGCCCCATGAGAGAATGCTGGTTTGACTGCCTTAACAAATTCCTTCGGGATGTAGCTTGGAATAACTATGAAATCCTTGTCCAGCCGTGTAACTGAACAGGAAGAAGTCTCTCTTAACGATTATCTGATAACTTGGCTAAATGAGTATAAAAAGGACACCATTGGTAAAAACACATTTGAGTTACACAAGATAAATATCGTAGATCACATCGCCCCCTTCTGCCGCTATACCACTTGCGTAGTAAAACATACAAAAAATTAATACAGTGAGTAAATAAGACCATCCACCAAAAAGACACGTAACTGCTGCACTTCCTACGGCTGAAAGAACTTTGAGTAAGTTTTCCATGTATCATAAATCACCAAACGTCTTTTCGACCTCGCTTGCACTGTCAATTCCGTTTCTAGTAAGGCGTCTGTGACCTTTATATACATCTTTCGGGCATATAAAAAGCGAGCCAACGCATCTACATCAAGATTAGTCATGATGCCGATATGCAGTAGCTCGCCTGCTATCTTTTTAAATTCTTTTTTCAAGTCTTTCGGTAGGTAGCTAGGTGGCTTAACTTTGTCGTTTGCCGCCTTTATTTCTTGGGCTTTACGCTGTTCTATTTCTGCTTTTGTTAAGTTTTTCTTTCCCTTGTAAAGCAACAAGTCAACTGGTTGCCTTGGTCTAGCCATCTCCTCACCTTCATTTCTGAAAATCCATTTAGGGAACTTTTTTACGGAAGACTACTACGCGGTCTAGCGTTGGCACTGTGCAGGTTTTCGATACCCACTCCTCAATCCTCCCATTCCTATCTGCGGCTCTGTGAACGTCTGCATTTTGGCCTTGCTATGTATTGGTAGGTATTCACCCAATTATGCATGGATAATCACCCAAAAAGTATACAGATAAATATAATATCTAGAAAATTAAGATTAAGATAAGGAGTGATTGTATTTGGCTTGTTATAATGTCCCTTATACCTATGAGCAATGTATGCAGGAGTGCACATCTGGAGAAAATCCAGGTACAGTTGAAGAATGCGAGCCTGTATGTAGACAGTATAAAACAAGACCTTGGTATACAATATGTACAGAATCTATGCCATATGCGCCTTCAACACCTTACGGCATGAGTCAACCAGTGCCTTACAGTCCACAGCCATATCTCTATCCTCTTAACCCTCAACCTCTTCCACCTATCCCTTACCACTATTATTCTTTTCTTCCTGACGATGATTGTGTTAGGGAATGCAGAAGACTGGGAATACCTTCTTTAAACTGCTGCTATAGATGTGGATATTGTTAACTGACATGCTTTGAATTAACGTTATGTTTGCGAACTCCGACTCAAAAGTTACAGAAACAATGAGTTACCCCGTAAATGTTGTACAAATATTGTTCCAATAACAGGAATCTATAATTTAATAAAAAGTGGTAGTCTGGAACATATTTTTTCTTCCTGACTACTACTTCACTAAACACCTTCCATCATATAGATCATGTCTCGAATAAATTGATAGATTATCTCCAGCAAACAGGTCTTTAATGGTTTGCTAGGCATTGTTTCATCCCCCTTGTTTAATAGAAAAAATATCTATCAAAATGACCTGTATATATTTATTTCTTTTGTGTACTAATTGCATACATCACGCAGCAGAAACTAAAGTTACTGTTGCAGAAATGAGAATTATTGCTTACAGAAACTACAGTTCAAACAGAGTTATTGCAACATGATGTAAACATAAGCAAACATATTTTTATTAGGAGATTTTTTTGATTCCAATAAAAAAATACATGATCCAAAAAGAGGATCATGTATAGTGATATCTTCTTTACAAAACGGGATTTCAACTTATTCTATGGAATCGTACATATCCTGCATACCTATCAAAACTACCTTGATACCCCCCGTTAATCCATCCGCCATCCCCATTATTCCAGAATTCACCATCTGTGAAAACCCACACTCCATAAAGAATGCTACCATAACGTACTGTATAAGATGTTTGAATGCCTTGTAGATTATGAGAATATCTTTGATTTAAATTATAAACCACCACATTCTTTTTTCCTTGACCCACTTGGTAAAAAGCATGGTAAAGTGTGTCTTTAACAAAATTCTCACGGGCATCATCTGCTGAAAGAACACTTTTTTCAGACTTATTAATACTTGGTGGAAATTGGTTTGGGGTGTTGATTACATTTTCACTCGCTAATGCTCCTGTCGCTCCTGCTGATAACATCAGAGACAATCCCATTAATGAAATTAAAAACTTGCGTACAACTTTCATTTTTACCATCCTCCTCTTAATTTCAATAATAAACCTTTATTGTAAAAAAATTACATAAAAGATTATGGATATATAATACCCCGTCAATTCTGTATTTTCAATATACTTATTTTAATTATATTCATGCTTGACATAAAAATAGCCACCCGATTGATCGAGTAGCCTGCCCTTGCTTTTATTTACCTATTTCCATTTTATCACCTTATTCTTCAAATGGAGCGCCATTCTACCGCCAATATTCCGCCATGATATCTGCTTACTAATCGCTATTCCCCTACGCTTATCCAAGATTTGTATTTAAGGCGTATTCTCCATTTGAAACATTAGAAATTCATCTTCCAATCCTTTTTAGTGAAGAAATGAATGATACTCAACTTGTTATGCAAGTGCTGTACGATACTCTCTTTGTAGTTCTAATAAAAAGTGACTGTTTGGTTCTTGTTTAATTGCTCATTAAAGAAGTCCCTCAAATTTATTTACTTTTATCTTATGTTCTTGGCGTTGATCGGGAGTCATTTCCCAATCAAACAGCCTTGCATATTGTTGCGAAGTATATATAAATCTTATGCATTAATTGTTGTTGTTTTTTTGTGAGAGAAAATCAAAATTTTATCCGGTATGCAGTAATAATAAACTTTCGAAAAGAGGAATTTATAAAATGATCTACAATGGATTTTATGTTGATAAAAATGGACGTGCTAATAAATGTCCCCGATGCTTAAATGAACAAATTAATGGTGGAGAATATTGTAAAATATCTGGTGTTACGATAGTTAATAAACATACAAGAACAGATTATAATGGCTACCCAGAGTGCGAAGAAATTGCGGAAGGAAATGCACGTTATTGTACAAAATGTGGTGAGAAAACTACATTCTTTAAAGAGGGTCTACTAAAGCTTGGGAAGTTAATTAGAAGAAACATCAAAAGATGAGGTAGTAAAACACCCAATTTCCGATCCTTTTTCTATTAATACACCTAGAGACATTAGTAATGATGACTTGCCATTTTAGTTTTAATTACTTATATTTCTTTTGATCCTGAGGACACATAACCGTTCAGGTTGTTTCCTATACGCTTAAAGCGCACATTCTTATATTAAGGATTTTTAATAGAAACTGGAACACGAAAGGGTGAAGCCCTTGCATTGCAATGGAGCTAATATAGACCTTGTCAATAATAGAGTAAGAATCGTTCAAACGTAAAAACCTATCACTCCGAACGTGAAATCCCAATTACTAGTAGTCTTTCGGTTGAATTACAAAATCATAGGTCCCGTCAGAACGATAACAAACTTAGGTATAAAAATCAGTATAAGCATGACCTAAATCTTATTTTTAGTAGAGAACCCCTTTACCAAAATCAACTCTCTTTAATGCATTTAGAAGAATATTAAAACGGGTTGATCTTCCAGAATTAAGTATCCATTATCTTCGCCACAATAATGCAGTTTTAATGTTAGAGTCAAAAGTAGAAATGAAATTTATTCAAAAAGCTTTGGGGCATAGTTCTATGAAAATTACATCTGACGTCTATTCTCATGTGGGTAGAACAATCGAAACAGATGCCATTAACCGTTTTTGAAAAACATACCCAAAATATTTTTTCAAAGGGGGCAGAAAAATTATTCATGACAATCTACGATTTTTGCCCACAAACAAGAAAAACCCTCACGCATACAGGCGCAAGGGTTCTGAAATGTTTTTCAATTCAAAAATACGCGTTAAATCAATGTTTCACAGTTTTTGTAGTTTCAGAATATATCATTGTTTTTCAAACTAAGGATGGGCTTGGCTGCACTGACGTGTATCCGCCGAGCGGACCGTAATTCTGAAAACGCCCGGGCCTGAACCCGGGCGCCTTCATACACTGCAGACAGTGGTTAACCATCTCCGCATCTAACGGTCGGAGTCGGCGTTATATCATGGCCAGGAACGCTCACCCTTGATCACCTGGGCGCTCAGTTCCAGATCACTTGTGTTCTTTAAGTCCGGGTGGGCCTTCTGCATCGCCGCAATCAGCTCAGCGGAATTCTTGGCCTGCTTTGCCGCAGCTTCAAATTCCACAATGTAATCACGGGTGAAGGCGACGTTGGATGTATCTTCGGAGCTCTTGTCCAGGTAATGGCCCGGGATAACCCGCTCCGGCTTCAGGGCAAGAATCCGGTCCAGAATCTCCCGCCAGTGGTCACGGCTCTCCGGGGTCTGGTTGTCTGCCATCCAGACATGCAGGTTCTCGTAGATCGGCACTCCGCCCAGGATGGTCTTTTCCGACGGAACCCAAAGGACGGTGTGAGACGGATCCGAACCGTCGAGACCGATCACCTGCACGGTTTCGCCATCGACCGTCAGCTTATCCCCGTCAAGGACATCGGGGACGATCAGCGCGGTCGGGGCGTTTTCTTTCATGATCGGACTCCAGTAATCACTCTTGAGCTGGATGGTTGACTTGATCCCTTCCACAGTAGCCGGGGTGGCTACGATCTTTACGTCAGGAAATGCCTCGCGAATCGCCGACAGGCCGAAGTAGAAATCCGGATCCTTGTGGCTGATATAAACCGTAGTCAGCTTCTTTCCAGTGTCGCGGATCATCTTGACCAGTTGCTCGGCGTTGTTCTTTTCGAACTGAGCATCGACGAGCAGCACTTCGTTCGGCCCTTCGATCAGGCTCGATGTGACGGAAAAGAGGCCGTTTTCTCCAGCGTTGAACGGCGTGATCTTCAGATCCGCCGCCGGTGTCTGAGTTCCTTCGCTCGCGGTATTCGTCTTACTCGCCTCGCTGGAGCATGCGCTCAGCAAAAGCGTGAAACAAAGCAACAAAATAACTCCCATTGATGATTTCTTACTAAACATCGGTAAATCTCCCTCTCCCTTATATTAATAACGATTATCAAAACAGTAACGTAACGCCGTCAGCACAAGCTGCTCACTCAGATTCGCTTCCGGCATCGTCCAATACGTTCAACGACTGCGATTCCTTCCAAGCCGTCTGCAAAGCATTGAGAAACATGTCGGTTGGCTGCGCCCCCGATACGGCGTATTTTCGGTCGATGACGAAGAACGGCACTCCGCTGACGCCAAGCCGGCTTGCTTCTTCCTCGTCAGCGCGGACTTCGGCGGAATAATCTTCACCGGCAAGCACCTTGAGCGCTTCATCGCGATCCAACCCGACCTTCACCGCTAATTCCACCAGCGTTTCGTGGTCGCCCAAATGCCGGGAGTCGGTAAAGTATGCCCGGAACAGTTCCTGCGCCATCGGGTTCATTTTACCTTGCTTGAATGCGTACTTCGCCAACCTATGGGCATCGAATGTGTTCGTCAGAATTAAGGTGTCAAATTGGAAGGTAAGCCCGACTTCCTTCGCTTTACCGCTAAGATTTTCGTTCATCGCAATCGCTTGATCCCGGCCCATGCCGTACTTGGCGACCAGCATGTCATGCACGTCGTAATCCACGTCTCTCTGTGCTTTCGGATCAAGCTCGAAGCTTCGGAAAACAACCTCAACATCGTCTTTGTGCGCAAATTTATCAAGCGCCTCTTCGATCCGTTGTTTGCCGATGTAACAGAAGGGGCAAGCAAAATCGGACCAAACTTCAACTTCCATTCTGGGAACCTCCTTTCAATTTATTTCGAGATTTGAAGTTGTAACCAATTCAGTTACAATAATTCCAAAAAAAATGGGTTCACTTTCTCATGTTGATATGTTCGGCAAACTCGGAAGGTAACTCATGCAGCGTTATGTCAGCCAGGATCGCTTCCATGGCGTTTTGGGCCCGTCTTACGATCAGTTCCAGAACAGCTTGAATGTTCGCACCGACCGGACAGTCGGGATTCGGCTGTTCATGGAGATGAAAGAGCTCCCCTTCCTCCACGACTTCCGCCGCCTGGTAAACATCCAGCAGCGTAACTTCTTCCAGCCCTTTAAGCAAAAAAGCACCGCCTTTGCCGGCTCGAACGCCCGCCAATCCTGCTTTCTTTAGCTGCCCGAGTATTTTCCGAATGATAACCGGATTCGTTCCGACGCTACCAGCAATCCATTCCGACGTGCAGTGTGCATCCTTGGCTGTAGAAAGCAACGAAAGAATGTGAACCGCTATGGAAAATCTGCTGCTTATTTTCATTACTGATACCCTCTCGATGTAACTATTATAGTTACAACACATAACGAGTGTCAAGAGGGCTTTTGATATTGTTAATTTTGTAAAAGGAACTTCGATATATTTCTTCGTTTTAGTTCAGATATACTGTTTTTAACAAAAATGTTCCTATTCTAACCATTTGCGGAACTACCTAAGATTGTTTTTCGGAATTTTACACAAATTTGCCCCTAGTGTCACGGACGCTGGGATTGCCCCTTAGTAGCAGAAGTCTCTAGCATACTTGAGTCCGAAAAAACGGATGCTGAAAAACTTTCCGAAATTACCTCAATGATGGACGTAGCAAGAGAAAGCACTTGCTATGTTTGTTTACTCGATAGCGAAGAAGAGTATCCTAGCAAAACCAAAGGGTTATGCCAAAAGCATTACGGCGAATGGTATCAGAGAAACAAAATAGCGAGCAAAAAATATCATAAAGAGCCCTACAACCGAAACGTGAACTGACCCCATAAAGTGAGACAAGGAAAAACACCTCCCTAAATCGTAAATAACGATTTGGCGGAGGTGTTTGATTTTGGGTACTAAAGTTCATTATCCAGCAGAAACAAAATGGTAACGACTTATAAATTAAACTTAAAAATAACCTAAAGCCTTAAGTGTATTTCTAAGTTGATGGAACCTTCTCAAAATATTATTTGAAACTTCTTGTTTCCACTAACTTAGGATTTGATTTATCTGTAATATCATAAACCTTTACAATTAGCATACTACCAAATGTACCTTCGACTTTAGCTGTCCCTTCTGCCTTTACATCATTATTTTCAAATTTGATTCCGTTTATACTATTTTTTTGAGAAGCAGTTAGGCCCTTCCAATAATTCACAGTATTATCGCTAAAAGTGTATTGTTTCCAAGCACCCATACCATTTGGAGCCCAATATGATGCAGTTCCCTTTATTGTAGTCGCAGGCTTAACACCTACACCGGTAAACGTAACATCACCCCAAAAATTTCTTTGTTCCAATACAACGTCTGCTTTATATTTTTTATGCGGTGGAACTTCTATAGATTGTGCAGATGCTTCTATTGATTTTGTCTCAGATTTTGTTTTTGTCTCTGTAGTAGAAGAATTGAATTCTCCATTTATTTTTATACCGTTATTTAAGAGCAGTGGAATGGTAAATATGTTACTACCGTCACCCGAACCTCCCACTTTAAAACCCTTTGTTGTCGCTGTCGCTATTGACTCTGTTACACTCTTAGTATATTTAGCTGTTGAAAACTTCTGGCTTTGCTCTGTAGTATTCTCAAATATATTTTCTCCTACGTATTCAACGATTTTACTATCAAAGTTCAATTTATTTTCAGTACCCGTAATACTGAAGTTAACTTTTGTTTCAACACTATCTGGTCTTGATCCAAAAGTCAGTGTAGGCCATGACTCAATTTTTGTACCTGCAATGTTATTAGTATAATGGTATTCTCCTATTTTCTTTAATTCTGATTGGACATCTGTAACACCAACTTTTACATTTTCATTAACACTAGTTGGAGTATTTTCTGTTGCTAATGCACTACCAGATGCAGATATACAAGGTATGCCAATTGAGGTGGCTAACATAATTGCTACTATAGGTTTTTTCAATCGGTTTTTGTTCATTTTTTTCTTCATCTTGAAATCGCTCCTAACATTATATTTTTGAAAACGTTTTCATGGAAATTTTAACATAATATTTATATTCACTTTTTTTGAAATGTTAATATTTTGTGAAGAATAATTTGATAATACTACTATAGAGATTCCTAAATAGAAAATCATTTAACAAGACACGGATGCGAAAAGGTGAAGCTGCTGCACTTCAATGGTCTGACATTGATTTAAAACAAATGACCATCAGCATCAACAAAACGCTCGATTTTTCTGCCAAGGATAGAAGTGAGCTATTTGGTGATACAAAAACCTATCACCTGTTAGAACTGCCCATACATTCTTTACGACACACTCACGCAGTTTTGCTTTTAGAAACAGGAGTAGATATGAAATACATTCAAGAGCGTCTCGGACACGGCAGCCTTCGAATCACATCAGACGTATACGCCCACATATCTAAAAAAATCGAAACTGATTCGATAAGCAAATTCGAAGAGTATATGCAAAATATTTACGACTAATTGAAAAAAATGTGGGTGTTTTGTGGGTGCGTATGTGGGTACAGACTTATTCAACCGTATAACCCACAAACAAGAAAAACCCTCACACCTACAGGTGCAAGGGTTTTGACGATTAATACGTATTCATGTATTGGTTACGCTCCCACTCGTGTACACGTGTGCGGAACATATCCCATTCGATTTCTTTCGCTTCAATGAAGTGTAACGATGCATGCTCACCAAGGGCTTCACAGATAACACTATCCGCTTTCAGACACTCGATCGCCTCTTTTAACGTAGATGGCAAGCTATCAATACCGTTTGCTTCGCGATCAGCTTCATTCATCACATAGATGTTACGATCAACAGCAGGTTGCAATTCTAATTTGTTCTTAATTCCATCCAAACCGGCTTTTAGCATAACAGCTAATGCCAAGTATGGGTTCGCTGCTGGATCAGGATTACGCACTTCTAAACGAGTGCCCATTCCACGTGAAGCAGGAATACGTACTAATGGAGAACGGTTTTTTGCAGACCATGCCACGTAGCAAGGCGCTTCATAGCCTGGCACGAGACGCTTGTAAGAGTTAACTAGTGGATTCGTAATTGCCGCAAACCCTCTTGCATGCTTCAACAGACCAGCTAGATAGTATTTTGCTGTTTGACTTAGACCTAGCTCATCAGATTCATCATAGAATGCATTTTCTTTACCAATAAATAGAGATTGGTGAGCATGCATACCAGAACCACTTACACCAAACATCGGCTTTGGCATAAAGGTTGCGTGCAACCCATGTTGACGAGCAATCGTTTTAACTACCAGTTTGAACGTTAGAATTTGATCAGCTGCTTGCAAAGCATTTGCATATTTAAAATCAATTTCATGTTGTCCTGGTGCTACTTCATGGTGAGAAGCTTCGATTTCAAAACCCATTTTCTCCAAGGTTAATACGATATCACGGCGACAGTTTTCACCCAAGTCTAATGGTGCGAAGTCAAAATATCCACCTTGATCATTCAAATCGAGAGTAGGTTCGCCTTTCTCATCAATTTTAAACAAGAAGAATTCAGGCTCTGGACCAACATTAAAATCCGTAAAGCCTAGCTCTTCTGCTTCTTTCATTACCTTTTTCAAAATATAGCGGGGATCACCTTCAAACGGCTTACCATCCGGCATATACACATCACAGATCAAACGAGCCACTTTTCCGAATTCAGTTCCCCACGGGAATACTACCCATGTGTCAAGATCTGGGAAAAGATACATATCAGACTCTTCAATGCGCACGAAACCCTCAATGGAAGATCCGTCAAACATCATTTTGTTGTCTAACGCTTTTGGCAATTGAGAAATCGGAATCTCAACATTCTTACTGATACCCATTAGATCAGTAAATTGCAAACGGATATACTTCACATTCTCTTCATCAGCAAAACGCATAATGTCTTCTTTCGTATAACGGCTCATTCTCTCTTCCTCCTCGACCAAATCCATTAATTTTTTGTACCCATCTATCTAGTGGAAGAACCTAGAAAGTTCTCCACGAATCAATGCCGATTCACCTAAGCGATTGGCACTGGGGTTTATCACTTGTTGTTTCAATAATTGTAATAGTTCCTTCTTCTCCATTTGTGGACGAGCTGCCGTTTTGCCTGGTAGGATCGGCGCTTCCACCACAGGCTCTTTCATTTGGATCACCTGTTTAATTCCAGCGATATTTAGGCCCTTATCAATCAGTTCTTTAATTTCTAACAGACGATCTACATCATTAAACGAGAATAACCGCTGCTTTCCGTCTGTGCGAACTGGTGTAACTAACCCGTGTTGTTCATAATACCGGATCTGTCGGGCAGTCAGATCTGTTAACTTCATGACGATACCTATGGGAAAAAGGGCCATGTTGCGACGAATTTCATCACTCATCTTGCTTCCCCTTCCTGCCAATCAATTTTATTCAAATTTGTTATGTTCAAATTCTAACTGATAGCAGATTATCTGTCAATACATGTTAGATAACCTGACATAACTTTTTTAATATAAGAAAAAAACATGTCCTCGACTATCTCTTGACTACCTTATACACGGTAGACAGTAAGACAATCAGAGAACATGCTCCCTTTTACGGTATTATCTTATCAATTTTAATGATTGCTCGATCCCATACATTTTCACATACTCTTCCAAAATTTGCTTTGCAATTGGTCCAGACATATCAGCGCCATGTCCCCCACCTGGTACAACTACAGCAAATGCAATTTGCGGGTTATTAACAGGTGCATATCCAACAATCAACGCATTGTCTGTGTTTCCACCAGTTTGTGCTGTTCCTGTTTTAGCTGCCACAGGAAAAGGAAAATCTTTAAAATTCCGATACGCAGTACCATTGGGCTGTGTTACCTTGGCCATCCCTTCCTGAGCTACCTTTATCCACTTGGGATCTATATCCACTTTATTTATGACGTATGGCTTCACTTTAGTCAACGGTGTTCGATCTGCTGGATTACTTGCTCCCTTACGTATCTCTTTGACTACATGGGGTTTGATTCGATAACCCCCATTTGCGATTGTACTTACATACTGACAAAGTTGCATGGGCGTAAAATTATTATATTGACCGATAAATGCATCTACTAAATTCCCTAAATATTTGTCGTCCGCTCGATATCCTGTCTTCTCTCCCGGAAGATCGATTCCCGTTTTTACACCCAATCCAAATTGACTGTTATAGTAATCTAACACCTCAAATTGTTCGCTATAATGCTTGCCCTCACGATTGCCCTTTCTCGCTAGACGAAGTCCCATTTCATACATGTAGGTATTATTAGATACCTGCAAGGCCCTTCTCGCATCTACCGCACCATGTCCAGAGCGTAACCAGTTATTTTTAAATCGATTACCGACATAAATACCTCCTCTGTCCATGATTGTTTCAGAAGGTGAAACTAGCCCTTCCTGTAAAGCAAGCATGACGGATACAGGTTTTACTGTCGAGCCTGGTGCATAAGCTCCTCGAGTAATTTTATTATCTTCATAGGGCAAGATATCAGTTTTATACACTTTACTAAATGTCTCTCGATCATAATATAAATTCAAATCATAGTCAGGATAATTTGCCAAGGCTAATATTTCTCCCGTACTAGGAACCATCACCACCGCATGTCCTACTTTCAGATTTTTCTGCAAAAGACTTTTATGAAGAATCTCCTCTACTTTATCTTGAAATCTCCAGTCCAAAGTAAGAATTAGATCATTTCCCGGCTCTGCGATACGCTTTATGGTTTCATTGACAAATTCCGAATTCCGATTTACCTGTACAGCCATGGCACCATTCTTCCCCCGTAGCTGCGACTCGTAATAATTTTCTAAACCAGCTACACCAACTAATTCATTCCCAGAATATTGTTTAGATTTATACTCCTTGACAAATTGAGGATCAATTGAATTTATATACCCTAAAATGTGTGTCGCAAGTGGCCCTCCGTTCGCATCAGTTTTTACTTTCCTTAGCGGCTCTACCTCTACATATACACCAGGTAATTGGACTAACCGCTCCTCAATCCGTGCATCTTCAAACGCTGTGATATTTCGCTTTATCTGCCTTGGCATGAAGGCGGGTACACCCATCCCTACCATACGCTCTAAAACAAGCAGTTTTCGCCATGTCTGCTCGCGTTGTAAAGCAGAGTGGCCTAGCTTAACATCTAGGAAAAAGAAGCGTGCATTTTCAATTAGCTTTCGATCACTCTGCTTAGTAACAGGTGTCTCACGTAAAATCTCCATGGAACTTTTTATTTTGCGAACGAGGTCATCTGCCTGTTTTTTTTCAAAATGATAAGGAAAAGAAATCTGCTGTTTTATAAGCTCGGTAAGTAATACCCGATCATTTGAACCTTGCTCATTCGGCAAGGTCTTCCCTGTTTTTTTTCGTAACAGTTCTAGGGCCTGAGCTCGTTCTACATCGGTAAAGACATACTTGATGGGTACATGTACTTCTTTTGCTATGCTGAATAATTCAACAGGTTGTAATAGATCGATTCTCTCTGGTGAAGGTAATGCATCTAATTTTATCTGTATTTGCGTTCGCAATCTCTGACGTTCCTCAGGAGTTAACATGATAGGAAAGCTAGCCTGTAGCTGAATCCCTAAATCAGCAAGCTTCCTATCATCACCTCGCTCCTCTTGCTTCCAATCCAACAAGGTAGCCAGATCCTCAGCTACTTTCTCCTTGTTAATTTTCTCTTCTGGTTTGTCCATAAATTTCACAGTGAATACAGGCTTGTTATCAACTAGCACTACGCCATTACGATCTAAAATATGACCTCTTGGAGCCGGGATCGGAAGTTCTTTTAGACTGTATTTCTCCAATTCTTGCGCAAATAACTCTCCTTGGACAACTTGAACATATGCTAGCCGTAAAATGACAACTACAAAACAGATAAAGACAGCTAAAAACATAATATTTACACGGAATAATATTTCCGGGTCTTTTTGTCGCTGTTGGTCTGGTTCAATTTGCATAACTTCACCGCATTCCTTGTCATATATCCCTTCCTTATTAATATACCAAAAGATTCCATATATTCCATCAGATTAGCGGAAAAACCTGTAATTCTCGACTAGCCTTCACGATTACCACATACAAAAAAACAGCTACAAATGATGTTCATTCATAGCTGTCTGCACGATTGTATAAAAATCATAGTAAAATGCTATAAATCAAGTAAGCCTTTTGCAATCATACCATCTAAAGCTGTTAAAATTCCCACTTTCACATGCGAGTAAGTAAGACCACCTTGTACAAAGCCTAAATAAGGCGCACGTAGGGGACCATCAGCAGAAAACTCAATACTAGCACCTTGAATAAAGGTACCCGCTGCCATGATCACCTCATCGGCATAGCCTGGCATAGGACTAGGATAAGGTGTTACGTGTGAATCTACAGGTGCTGCCTTCTGAATACCTTGGCAGAAGGTTATTAATCGTTCAGCACTTCCAAATTCAACCGACTGAATTAAATCAGTTCGTGGTTTATGCCACAATGGATCAGTACGGAAGCCCAGCTTTTCCAACATTGCAGACGAGAAGATCGCTCCTTTTAACGCTTCACCTACCACATGAGGAGCTAAGAAGAATCCTTGGAACATCTCCAATAAGGAGTATAATGACGCTCCTCCCTCCGCTCCAATCCCAGGAGCTGCCATACGATAAGACGCGTTTGTAACCAGATCCTCACGCCCCACAATGTACCCGCCTGTTTTGACCAAGCCACCACCTGGATTTTTAATCAGCGAACCCGCCATAATATCAGCGCCGACCTGTAGTGGTTCCTTTTCTTCTGTAAATTCACCATAGCAATTATCTACAAACACGTTTAGTTCAGGACGTATTTCTTTAACAAAAGAAATCATTTCCTCTATCTTAGCAATCGTAAACGACGGGCGATCGGCATATCCACGTGAGCGCTGAATACCAATCACTTTTGTTTCGGGACGAATCGCCATCCTTACAGCATTAAAATCAATGCTTCCATCCTCTAATAATGGTACATAGTCATAACTAATCCCATAATCCTTCAAGGAGCCTTGACCTTCCCCACGCACCCCTACCACTTCTTCTAACGTATCGTATGGTTTGCCCGTTATATATAATAAGTGATCTCCTGGGCGCAGCATCCCAAATAAACTAATAGCAATAGCATGCGTACCGGATATGATATGCGGTCGTACTAAGGCCGCTTCTCCACCAAACACCTCTGCATAAATGGATTCTAATGTAGTACGACCACTGTCATCATAGCCATATCCTGTAGATGGCGAAAAATGAAATTCATTCACTTCATGCTTTTGGAATGAGCGCAACACCTTTAATTGATTATAATCAACCAAGCGAGACACTTCCTGATGTCGCTTGGCAATCATTTCTTCTACCTCTTCCACGAGCGGGCGTAATTGCTCTCCGTGCGTAAACAGTTGAAACATGTTCTTTCTCACCTTTCTCTTACCATTCCTCTTCGTTGATAACTGGTGGATTTACCATATATGGAATCAAACGCCCATACATCGGCTCATCTGGCTTAATACGTATCGTAATCTGATAAGCGGTGCCATCTTCGGAGAATTCCTGCTCCATTTCCAATCCAGCTCGATGCATCATGGAAATCACATCTCCACGTTCCATCGGAATAATCAGCTCAACACTCTCATATCCCGTCAATACAATTCCTTCTATTCTATTTAACAGACGTTGTAAATCTTGCTCGGACAATGCCGATATCTGAATCGTATCTTCAAGATGCGGTAGATACTTGTCAGAATCAAGCAAGTCAGCCTTATTATATACGACTAATCGAGGGATACTCTCAGCTTCTAAATCCTTTAAGACTTTATCTACAACTTCCATATGAACTTCAAAGTCAGGATGAGAGCAGTCGACCACATGTAAAATTAAATTTGCCTCTTGAACCCCTTCTAAGGTTGAGCGGAAAGCTGCAATCAGAGCGGTCGGCAGGTCTTGAATAAAACCAACCGTATCCGTCAATAGCACTTCCTTTCCACTAGGCAAAACCAACTGACGTGTGGTTGGATCAAGCGTAGCAAATAATTTATCCTCTTGCAATGTGTCTGCTTTTGTTAAATTATTTAGTAAGGTAGATTTGCCTGCATTCGTATAGCCAACCAGCGCGATTTGGTAGACGTGGTTTTTCTTCCGACGTTCACGGTGAAGCTGACGAGTCCGCACGATATCATCTAACTGTTGCTTTAACTCACTAATTCGACGACGAATATGACGGCGGTCTGTTTCCAATTTGGTCTCACCAGGACCACGTGTACCAATTCCACCACCCAATCGGGACATTTGGTTTCCCTGTCCGGCAAGTCGCGGTAGTAAATAGCTATATTGCGCTAGCTCTACTTGGATTTTACCTTCTCGTGAATTAGCTCTACTCGCAAATATATCTAGTATCAACTGTGTACGGTCAATTACTCTACATTCAAATAAAGCCTCCAAATTACGGTTTTGGCTAGAAGATAATTCATCATTAAAAATGACAACATCCACATCCAGACTTACTGCTAATTCAGCAATTTCCTGAATTTTACCCGTTCCTAGATACCAAGCTGAATCTACTCGATCTCGATTTTGGGTGATAACTTCTAGCACTTCAACACCGGCCGTACGTGCTAGCTCTCCCAACTCCTCCATGGACAATCGCATTCGTTCTTCATCCCGTTGATCTAATAGACAACCGACTACTATAGCTGTTTGTTGTTTATTCCATTCACTCATATATGTATCCTTCCTTCCCACGTCCCCAGACGAAAAGAACGGCATCCGCCCGCATGTGTCTAGCAAACGTATGCCCTGATTCATTCTTTTACTAACTAATAATCAATATACCTTCTTTTTTACCCATTTGTCATCCCTTTCATCCTTCTACCATGAAATCCAGAGGGATGCGAAGCTTGATTCACCAGATTTTAAAACAAATGTTGTAGTCGTTAAACATCAGATTTTCAGTTCAAAAACGGATTACTTACCTGTAAGTCTTCTGACCGTATGTTCATTAATTCTTCCTTGCTTGGATTAGAGCTCTTTAATAAACGCATAGCTTGTGCTCGAATTGCTTTCTCCAGCAAATTCCGTATGTAACGAGCATTGCTAAATGACTCCAAAAAAGGATCGGATAGTAGATGGATCAGATGTTGCTTCATTTTTTCTTTTGCCGTAGAGGTGAGTACATATTGTTTTTCCTCGACCATAATAGAAGCAATCTCCATTAACTCCTCCACCTCATAATCAGTAAAATGAATCTGGATGGGAAAGCGCGAAGGTAGACCTGGATTAATGTGTAGAAACTCATCCATCTCCTCTGTGTACCCTGCCAAAATGCAAATAAATTCGTTTTTATGATCTTCCATCGCCTTTGTTAGACAATCCACTGCTTCCTTGCCAAAATCCTTTTCTCCTCCGCGTGCTAACGAATAAGCCTCATCCACAAACAGGATACCACCCAAAGCTTTTTTTATTAAATCTCGTGTTTTCTGTGCTGTATGTCCGATGAACTCTCCCACCAGATCGGCTCGCTCCACCTCAATTAAATGCCCCTTGCTTAATATTCCCATCTCTTTGAGTACCTTTCCAAAAATCCGGGCCACAGTAGTCTTTCCTGTTCCTGGACTACCTTTAAATACCATATGATATACTTGTTGTTCTGTCTTTAATTGATGCTTTGCTCGTTCACGGTTCGTTCTAAGGAGAGCATAAATCTCGTACATGACAAGCTTTGCCTCATCTAATCCAATCATTTTTTCTAGCTCATTAATAACTGATTTGATTTGATCATTAGCAGTAGAGCGTACCGTGTCTGCCAACGGCTCTGGTTCCTTTAGCGGCTGTACCACCGGATGATGAAACACAAATTGAATTCGATGTGGTGATTCCGGCGATTCTGTAACGACCGTTTTGGTCATGGTCGCAGCCTGTTTCATGTCCCATCACCTGCCTTCCATAATCGTCTCTACAGTATACGCAGCATGCTTTAAAATCCTGTACAGAAAATCCAAAAATAAATAGCTTGATTTATAAAAAAATCCCGTCTCACCTGTTACAGTGATCCGGGATACTTCCTATCTGTCAACAAAAACGGCTTTACCTGTGGTCGCATCAATAAAAACATTTTTATCTACCTTTTTTTCAACAAGTTGGTACACCAACCTAGGGTCCTTTCCCCCACCTACAAACTCATACACTAGCTTTACTGGATTATGACGAAGCCACTCGCTAGCTCCCACTTTCGTTGACATAATAGCATAACCGTCGGTAGAACCGGAATGCCTTGATAGCTTTTAAAGAAACGGAATTTATATGAGTATTCATCCTCATTACTGTATGTGAGTTGTACTTCCTTGTCCCAGGGATCAAGGTATTTCGCCAGAAAACGAATCGCTTTCTCTTTAGCATTCTCTTTAGAGATTTTCCCTTTCGCTTTAGGAGTATCCTTGGTAATTTGTAAGACACGCCCAGAACTCAATTCAGTGAAAACCGTATATTCACCCCTTTCTCCAAATTGGTAAACCGCCTCGTTCTCTTCCTTACGTTGTTTATGATCATCCCAATTATTTGAACAGACTTTTAATGGCCCCTTTATTTCATACTCCCGTTTAATGAGCAGCTCTGCTTCTTGTTGATTGCGTGCAATTACAGGCGTATTCGGTGGATTCATTTGAATCAAGGTCGGAGGATCATAATCGTAGTAAGTATGATAGATTGGTTTACCCGTTATTGCGTCGAAATTATACATATCCAGGATACCGGGTGTGTATTCTAGAATCGGGCGGTCTTTTTTCGGATCAAAATGTTCTACATACCTTAATTTTATATATTTTTGTAAATAATCCCCTAATTTATGTGAAGGAATTACTTTTGATGGAAGCGGAAAAGCTGCTTTATCTACAAAAGAATCTAAACTACCCTGTCTCCAATACCCATCTAACTCGCCTTTTTCATTAATATCAATCCCGATGTAATCTCCCGATACAGGAATTTTATTAACAAATCGCTGGAAACTAATTGATCTATCTAACCCAATTTGCTTATACTCATTACTTTTTTCTCCTAGCATCTCTTGGAGAATGGCAGTTCCCCTTTGTATAAGAACAGATTTTGTTGCCCTGTTCCTTTCCTCTCCTAATACGTCGAGTTTTTCCAACTCTCCACTCGTCCGATCGATCCGAATTTCTGCTGACCATCCCTCACCTTTTTCTTTTTTCTTTTCTTTCATATAAATATCGTATCTATCACTATTATCGCTCAGCTTTGTTACTAGGCCATTTTGCAGATAAGGCGCAAATTTATAAAGTGACTGTACCGTTTTTTTCGCTTCTGGAGACAATCCTTTTAATTCGGTTTCATGCTTTATAATTACTGGATGTAAAGTAACCTGCGATGTTTCCCCGATCCATGCGGACCGTGTTCCTAGCACGACCAAAGCAAAGCCACATGCTATAGATAGGGAAGTAAACACACGACGGTTTTTTAGCTTTTTCTGACGAATCCCTTCCCAAATTTTGGATTCCATTTGAGGAGTGAAGGGAAGCATATCTAAATTAGCCGCTCTAAACTCTTGTACTATTTTTTTATCGAATGAATCTACACCCATGACTCTCCCCTACTTTCCAGCATCTGCTTGATCTGTTGACGAGCACGCGAAAGTCTTTTCCGTACTGCCTCTTCTTTCATCTGCATAATAAATGCTATTTCTTTCATTTCCAGCTCTTGATAATAACGTAAAATAATGACTTGGCGATAATCTGGGGACAAAGACATTACCAGCTTTTTTAATTCAGTTGCTCGATTTTGCTTAAAAAATACACTTTCCGTATCATCCGTTACCTTATTTTGCGCTTGTTGTTGACTTTGCAAGGTAAGTTTTGAAAAAATCGTTCGAAACGACCAGGAACGGACATACTTCTTCGTTTCATTGATCGCAATTCGATACAACCATGTCTTAGGCTCTGATTCCCCTCTAAAACAATCCCAATTCATGTATGCCTTCATAAACGTTTCCTGTGTAATGTCCTCTGCAATCTTTTGGTCTTTTATCATGAGATACACCATATTTAAAATCTTTTGGCCATATTCATGCATAAGAGACTCGAAAATAATCTCTTTAGACATCGTTAAAGCGATTTCCGCTTTTTCCAATGTGTTCACCCGCTTTATGTATTCTTTTTCCTCTACAAAATTAGATTCTGCTAACCAATTTTTGTGACAATGATTTTTATAGAAATATTTCCATTCAACATGAAAAACCGCCCTCATAGGAGAGCGGTTCACATCGAGCTCAGTCATTTGGGGTACTAGCGGTACTGTTCTTTAACACATCTACCTCCATTATAGAGTTAGATCATCAAAGCGAACCGGATACCACAATCTGGGTAATCATTTCATCGTCCACGGCACATCAACCTCCTATAAAGACTGTTGCGCGTTTCTAATTGGTGACCACCGAGCTCGATGATTATAGTGTAGCCACATTAAACATTTCTATACATGACTTACACATTTTTTCTAAAATCGCTAGCTGAAACTCCATATTGTTGCTTCCATACGCGTTGAAATGAGCTGAGACTACCAAACCCAGCTTCAAAAGCAATTCGTGTGATTTCCCAATCAGTTGTACGTAGTAAATAAGCTGCTTCTTTTATTCGTAATTGTTGCAGATATTGTCCAGGTGTCATTCTTTTATTTTTTTTAAACTGATGAATAAAATGATATTTACTACTACCAGCGATACCTGCTATCTCTTCAAGCTTTAAGGGGTGTTTAAATTCATCATGCATATAGTCAATCGCTCTTTTGACTCCTGGATGTTCATACAGTGAGGTCACTTTAAGCTCAGTGCATGTATTATTTTTTGAATGAAGGGTAAGGAATAGTCTTGCTACCTCCCACTCCTGCTCCATTTGAAGCAATTCATCCATCGGCTCAAACAACGATCGCTGAAAAGCACGTTGGACGGTTTGCTGAAAAAGGGGGACAATCTCTGTAGATAAACTTGTGTATTCAAGTGAATGTTTTACTCTTGCAGGCTGTTCATTTTCCCAAACTTCTTGTAAAAAATCACACTGTAAGCTAACTAACATAATAGTAGCAGGACCATAAGTAGCAAGATGGCGATGCTGTTCATCTGGTTGTACCAACAGCCTTTGCCCAGAAGCCACTCTTTGGTATCGTTTATTCCATTGAATCTCTACCTCGTTGTCGAGCGGCATGCTTACTTGCAAGTAATTGCCATGATCATGTAATTCATCGCTTTCACCTTGTTGCAAGGTAAACAGTCGAAAACCACTGTTTTTCCATTCTAGAAGCATATCCATTTATTCATATTTCCCCCAACACAATAAATGCTAACTAAGACACAATTTTAATGTGTGCAATTTTCTGATTCTTAAAAGTATCTTTACTTAATTAAGCAGACATAACGACGTCATAATAGGAAAGTAGACGCTTTTACAAATAGTCTAACATAATGAAAAAAATAGAAAAGCGTTAATCTGTATACACTGTACTAACATATTTATCTATCCATCCCTGAACATATTCAATCACATCTCGCGTTTGGATCTGCTTTTCTGGATTTTTGTTTGATTGAGTATTTCTATCTCGTACTCCATAACGATCTATTCTATTCAAATTTTGTATTTTTAGCCACTGGTATTTACCCTTTCAAAAATAGAAGAGTCACCATATAATGCATTAGCTCTAAAAAACCTATTTATGGAAGTGGTGATTTAATTGCCTTTTGGCAACAAAATTGTAAATGGTAATTTTGAAACCGGCAGCCTGATCCCATGGAGTTCTTCCAATGTAGTAATCAGTAACCTACAAAGTCACACAGGTTCTTATAGTGCACTACTATTTGGAAATGCAGCTAACAGTTTAATGTTTCAAGCAGTACCTGTAACAGTTGGAGATAGTTTTGAATTCTTTCTATCGATCGCAAAAATAGGAAATTTACCAAGCCCGCAAGTAAATATTGCCCTTATTTATTTAAATGTAGCTTCTACCCCTATCAGTATTGGGATGAGTATTATACTTCCAATAGACCATCTTCCCGATAATCTGAATAATAACTGGAGTACCATCTACGAAATATCTTCCGTTGTACCTGCAACGGCTACTCATGCAATGGTCATTATTCATAAGATTCCTTCTCCATCAACTTCAGATATAGTCGTTGATGACATTGTATTAGTACAAACTGGAGCAGGGACAATAGGAAATACCGGGGCTACTGGGGCTACGGGTACTACTGGCGCTACTGGCATTACTGGTGCTACTGGTATTACCGGCGCTACAGGAGACACTGGCGCTACCGGCATTACTGGTGCTACCGGTATCACTGGCGCTACTGGCGCTACTGGTGCTACTGGTATTACCGGCGCTACGGGTGGCACTGGCACTACCGGCATTACTGGCGCTACCGGCATCACTGGTGCTACCGGAGACACAGGTACTACTGGTATTACTGGCGCTACCGGCATCACTGGTGCTACCGGAATCACTGGCGCTACTGGCATTACTGGTGCTACTGGTATTACCGGCGCTATTGGTATTACTGGCGCTACCGGAATCACTGGCGCTACTGGCATTACTGGTGCTACTGGTATTACCGGCGCTACTGGTATTACCGGCGCTACTGGTATTACCGGCGCTACTGGTATTACCGGCGCTACTGGAATAACTGGCACTACAGGAGACACTGGCGCTACCGGCGCTACCGGCATTACCGGCGCTACTGGGGACACTGGTGCTACTGGGATCACTGGCGCTACTGGTGACACCGGTGCTACTGGGATCACTGGCGCTACTGGTATCACTGGCGCTACTGGTATCACTGGCGCTACTGGTGACACTGGTGCTACTGGGATTACTGGTGCTACTGGGATCACTGGCGCTACTGGTATTACCGGCGCTACTGGTATTACCGGTGCTACTGGTATTACTGGCGCTACTGGTATTACTGGTGCTACTGGTATTACCGGCGCTACTGGTATTACCGGCGCTACTGGAATAACTGGCACTACAGGAGACACCGGCGCTACCGGCGCTACTGGGGACACTGGCGCTACTGGGGACACTGGTGCTACTGGGATTACCGGCGCTACTGGGATTACTGGCGCTACTGGCATTACTGGTGCTACTGGGATTACCGGCGCTACTGGAATAACTGGCACTACAGGAGACACTGGCGCTACCGGCATTACCGGCGCTACTGGTGACACTGGTATTACCGGCATTACTGGGGCTACTGGGATCACTGGCGCTACTGGTATTACTGGCGCTACTGGTGACACTGGTGCTACTGGTATTACTGGCGCTACTGGTGACACTGGTGCTACGGGTATTACCGGCGCTACGGGTATTACCGGCGCTACTGGTATTACTGGCGCTACTGGTATTACTGGCGCTACCGGAGACACCGGTACTACTGGTATTACTGGCGCTACCGGAGACACCGGTGCTACTGGCATTATCGGCGCTACCGGAGACACCGGTGCTACTGGTATTACTGGTATTACTGGCGCTACTGGTGACACTGGTGCTACGGGTATTACCGGCGCTACTGGGATTACTGGCGCTACCGGGATTACCGGCGCTACGGGTGATACTGGCGCTACCGGAGACACCGGTACTACTGGTATTACTGGCGCTACCGGAGACACTGGCGCTACCGGAGACACCGGTGCTACTGGTGACACTGGTGCTACGGGTATCACTGGCGCTACTGGCATTACTGGTGCTACGGGTATTACCGGCGCTACAGGGATTACTGGCGCTACAGGGATCACTGGCACTACCGGAATCACCGGCGCTACTGGCATTACTGGTGCTACGGGTATTACCGGCGCTACTGGCATTACTGGTGCTACGGGTATCACTGGCGCTACTGGCATTACTGGGGCTACTGGTATTACCGGCGCTACAGGGATTACTGGCGCTACAGGGATCACTGGCGCTACTGGCATTACTGGGGCTACAGGGATTACTGGCGCTACAGGGATCACTGGCACTACCGGAATCACCGGCGCTACTGGCATTACTGGGGCTACGGGTATTACCGGCGCTACTGGGATTACTGGCGCTACTGGGATCACTGGCACTACCGGAATCACCGGCGCTACTGGCATTACTGGTGCTACTGGTATTACCGGTGCTACTGGGATTACTGGCGCTACCGGAATCACTGGCGCTACTGGCATTACTGGCGCTACAGGGATCACTGGCACTACCGGAATCACCGGCGCTACGGGTGACACCGGCGCTACGGGGGCTACTGGTTCCACGGGCTCTTCTGGAACCTTTTTAAATTTCCAGGTCTCCGAAAACATTCCGAATACCAGTGGTAGCTCCGCTATAGTAATAAGTAGCACCCAAACCACATTAAAAACCATCACAGTATCGGGAAGTACCGCTACAAACCGTATTTGGTTAAGTGGAATAATTGGTTGGCAAAATGGAGCAGGTAATCCAGAAATCGAATTCCAAGTTCTGCGAGGAACTACTGTCATTTTTAGTATTAACGATCAGAGAACTGGAACAAGTGCGTTTGGCTCTACGAGTATAAATCATGTTGATTTAACTCCTGGGGTCGGTAATGTTACGTACACATTAGTCGGCCAAATTATTGGTAGTGGTACAGTTACCGCAATAGGAGGAATCACTTTCACTGGCGCTTTATTATAGTCATATCGTGTGATTAATTACGATTAAACAACTTTTTCTCCTCTTATTTACGTGCTATTTTGATTGATTTCCGAAGCGTGTTGACGGACTTGGTCAACAGTTCGTCAACAACTCCCCTTTATATTCATTTACGTCCCTTGAAATTGGTTTGCAATGTTTGCATAAGAAAAAGTCGTTTCCTTAATTAAGGGAGACGACTTTCTTCATTAATTGGAAGACAAGTTACAATACGTGGAAAAGCAAGTAAGATGGCTAAAGAAATCAATGCCAAAGACTTCTTAAATCGCGGAACCGTAGCTCGAGCAATAACTTTAATTGACAAACAAAATTCAATATTAGAAAAGCAAAGTGATTTCGATGACGCTCTAACAAAGCAACTCCATAGTATACGTCAGAATCCAACTTTAGTGTCTCCCTCTTGGACTTTGTATAGAGTTATTGCAGAAGAAGTTGAATTTTGGCAAGCAGATGAAGAATGAAAGCATATTAGACTAAAGTATAACTTAGAGGAAAATAAATGGGGTAAAAAAACTGTTATGGGCTTAGTTGGTATTTCCATACCAAGCTGCTTTGTATTCTAGCATGGTTCTGAATGCTGACCATGACGCATCCGCAATTCTTTTCGCAAGCTTGTGGTTCTTGATCATGTTTTCCACACGTAAGCCTTCCAAGCAAATCGTTTGATTTTCACGAATCAGTTGAGTTGACAGTTTCTGTTGCCAAGTAGCAAGCTTCTTTTCGTATTGACGAAGAATCCCAGGATTGGCTATTTTCACACCTGTCAAAAGAATGGCAAAGTATTTGATCATTTAAGGTCAATTCCTACGGTCTTTCCTGCTGTTACTAGTGGTTGAATCTCTGTTTCGCAAAGAACAGATACAAAGTATTTGCCAGAAGGATTTTTTCTAACGGGAGCCTTCTAGTTGAAGGCTGTTTTGGGTTATTCAGACAGCACAAACAGCCGCCTCGTACAGAATGCTGGGTTTTCTGATGCTTTTAATCCTCAGTTACTTTCCCTTTGTTTTTAAATATAAATAAAAACCATAATCTGTCATGATAGAAGTGTAACCTATTTGTCGTAACATAGCTGTGATATTGCCACGATGATATGTTCCATGATTCCACAACATGGAGCACTAAATCGGATACACTAGTTTTCATTAAGTCACCAGACGGATGCTCAATTACAAGAGACTTATCTATATTTTCTTTTTGATTAAGGAACGATTTGTAATGCTCGGCTAACTCACAAAACATTATTTCCATTTCCTCTATTCCTTTTAACTCTGTTTGTTCTTTTAGTTGTTCAGCTAACACCAATGCATGGTTCATACTTTTACCAGAAAAAACTTCTATCCATCCAAGATCAGAAAGATAAATATGGGCCAATGCATTAGATATCGATGAAAACACACTTTGAACCTCTTGACGATAAACTTCCTTTGGAAGCTCTTTTAGTCGGTTACAAATTTGTTTATTTGCCCATACGTTATATTCATACAACTGTAGTGCAAGATGTGTCATATAAAATTTCTCCTTTTCATGTTCGATATAACTTCTACTTAATTATAGTCGAACGTATGTTCCTGAAAAAATTTAAACAAGACCCAGAACCAGCGTAGTGCCCCTAAGGAGGATCAGCAATGAGTAGATTAATAAATTCGTCTTGTAGGTGTGTTTTGCTCCGGCTATGAATCCATGTTATAGATCATTGTATCAGCCCCCATAATGTAGTAGATTATATGCGTAGTAGGGAAAAGAAAAAGAGCCGAAAATAGTCAAAGGTCATATCCCATCATTTCCCCTCCTTATGCTTTTGGGAACGTCCTAATTTTCCTTCAGTTCAGAGCCTATAATTCTCATAATAGACCTATGTACCATCTGCTCCCATCCCACGCGTACCACATCAGCTGTTACACTTATTCATGCGTGGTAAACACATCCACAAAAAAAGGATTCCAAGAGTCTGTCAGGGAGCGTCAAAAAAATTTGCAATAATGGGTAAAAATTCAAATGCACAAACGCCTGTGTAAACAGTAAAATCAACGTTCGCAATTTATACTACATAACACGCAATTTTTAATGTGCGTAATTTTCAAATTCTTTTATAATTAATTATAATACGTTAGCGTCAAGAATCATTTATATGTAGCTAGCAGTACTCGAAAGGTGTGAATAAATGTGCTAAGACAGCCAAACGGCGTTTATGCCGCTGCAGGACTTACAGCAACAGAACTTACTCAAATAAAGGAGCTTTTACAGGTTTGTAATAAATATGACCAAATTGAAATTAAGTTAAATCTGGACATGCTTAACTGTAGACCTACTGACCAAATTCAGGATTTTTATTTTGCAAAAGATAACCGAATCATTGGCTATCTTGCCTTGTATATTTTTAATAGTCGGGAGGTAGAAATCAGCGGAATGGTAGATCCGGCTCATAGACGTAATGGCATCTTTTCTTCTTTGCTTCGACTCGCTTACCCAGAAATTGAACGTCGTCAGTTGCCAAAACTTATTTTCATGTCACAAGAAAAATCTGCATCTGGTAAGGCATTCTTAGAAGCACTGGGAAGTACCTATTCCTTCTCAGAATATTGGATGGAATTAGAAGCCTCTCCCACTGAGCCAATAGTACCCTCTCTTCTTCTTAGAGAAGCAACGAAAGATGACCTTCCCTTACTCGTCCAAATTGATATGGAGTCCTTTGGGTTATCGAAAGAGGATGCAAAAAAATATGCGTCAACAGGAGTTGAAGAACCTGATCGACATCTTATAGTGGCTTTTCATCATAACGAATTTATAGGAAAAATTAGTCATCAACGAAGTGAGGATATAGATTTTATTTACGGCTTTGCAGTCATGCCAGCCTTACAAGGAAAAGGATATGGGAGAGAGATTTTGACAAGAGTGGTAAACAAATTAATCCAAGAACAATCACCTTCAATCGTCCTAGAGGTAGAGACGAAGAACAAAAATGCGCTTAAACTATATAACCGTTGTGGTTTTAAAGAAGTAACTGCCAATGATTATTATATCCTGGCCACTTCGCAACTCGAGGGCTTGTTTCAGCTTTCGTATGAAGAGTTAGGTGACCAGGAAACAAAAATGTAAAAAATCACAAATAATCAGGAACAGCGACCGGGTAGCTTCCTTTGGCTACCGTTACCTCTAATCCTTGCTTTTCAATTTGATCTCGCAACTCTTTTGGTGTTCCCTCGTCAGTGATTAGTAAATGAAAGCTGTTGAGGGGACCTATTTTAGAAAAGGCATCATGCTCCATATTCTCATGAGACGCTAAAATAAAACGACGTCGAGAAACCTCCAAAACAGCACGGCTAAAACTGGCTACTTCTGGTGTTGGAGTGCTAACACCTTGTAAACTGATAGCTCCAGCTGTCATGAAACAAAGATCAATTGTAAATTGTTTTACCATTTCATTCGCGATGATATCAGAAATTAAACCTGTTTTCTTAACTTGTCCTCCGATCAGGTAAACGTCAGTATTTTCAGATTCACGCAATTGTTCTGCAATTTTAATCGAGTTAGTAACCACTGTTATTGGCATATGTTGAGGTAAATATTTTACCATATGAAAATGCAGGTTTGTTCCACTCAAAAATATGGTATCGTGCTCTTGTATGTAGGATACGGCTGTTTTGGAAATAGCAGTGATATGACTAGGACCATCTTTAATGCGTACAGCTGATGGTACAACGGGCTTGCGCACAGCTGATACAGGGATAGCTCCTCCATGTGTTTTTTTCAATAATCCCTGCTCTTCCATAATGGATAAATCTCTCCTGATAGAATCAATAGAAACGTGAAATTGTTCTGCTAGCTCCTTCACCAACACCCGTTGCGCTTCATGAAGGATCTCCAGAATCTTGCCTCTTCTCTCTTCAGCAAACATCTCATCGCCTGCCTTCATCATGTAATACTTCCATTTTATTCCGTTATCCGCAAAAAAGTCAATATTTACCTGCAAAAATCTTCTTGTTTATGCTTTTTTCAGCAAAAAAATCAGGATTCCCGAAGAAACCCTGATTTTCTTGACTGCTATTACAATTGTTGTGTTTGGCTTTCCGACATCAAAGATACCGGACGTTGTGGAGTAAATGTTGAGATCGCATGTTTATAAACCAATTGTTGTTTGCCCTCTGTATCAATAACGATTGTGAAGTTGTCAAACGCCTTGATATAGCCTCTCAATTGGAACCCGTTTACCAAATATATGGTAACTGCGATATTTTCTTTACGTAAATGGTTTAAGAACGTATCTTGAATATTGATCGTCTGTTTCATGGACAATACCCCCTAAAAGGACTTGTAAGTTATATATTCGGCGTTGAATGGAACTTTCCTTCCAACGCACTGGTAATTGTTTCAACCACTTGTTCATAAGAATCGGAATCAGTCATATCATACCATTCCAACTGAGGCATACGTCTAAACCAAGTTAACTGGCGCTTAGCAAAATGCCTGGTTCTTTGTTTAATATCAGCTATCGCTTTATCTAACGTAATCTCACCATATAGATAAGGAATGAGCTCCTTGTAGCCTAACCCCTGCATCGCTACTAGATCGGCGGAATAGCCTTGATCAAGCAAAACGCGAACTTCTTCTACCAATCCAGCCTCAATCATTAAATCGACTCGTTGATTTACTCTTTCATATAGTTTCGCCCGATCCATTGTTAAGGCAATGATTTTCAGGTTGTAAGGGGAATAAGCGGCCTGATTCTGAAAATCAGACATACGTTTTCCAGTCAACTCGTATATTTCTATAGCACGTATAACACGGCGGACATCATTAGGATGCAACCGATCTGCTGTAATAGGATCATGCTCGCGTAAGCGCCTGTGAAGAGCTTCTACTCCTTCCACATCGGCAAATCTCTGCAAACGCTCTCGCATTTCCTCATCCTGATCCGCCTCAGAGAATTGATAAGCGTGAGTAACTGACTGTATGTAAAGTCCTGTTCCACCCACGATAATAGGTAGATGATTACGCTGATTGATTTGGTTGATTAGCTGTTGTGCCTGCTGTTGAAAGATAGCCACAGAGTATTCCTCATCTGGATTCATGATATCAATTAGATGATGGGGAACAGTGGCTCTCTCTTCCTCGGAAGCTTTAGCTGTACCTATATCCATACCACGATATACTTGCATAGAATCACCAGAGATGATCTCTCCGTTAAATTGCTGTGCTAATCGGAGGCTTAAAGCAGTCTTACCTACTGCTGTAGGGCCTGCAATTACCACTAAGTTCTCTTTTTGTTTCATCTCTCACTCCCCTCCAATGCTTCGATATAACTATAAATCACTTGATGATCACGTTTTCGATAAGGTGTAAAACCCAATTGCTCGTGCAAGGTACCTGTTGTCCCCTCTTTTAAAACAACTCGTCGTTTAGCTACCCGACGAGCTTGAGCAATCGTTGCCTCAGTCAGCACCTTATCATTAGCCAATTGACGCAAGGTAGAAATACCATGTGACTCAAAGACAGCTTGTTGGAACATAGGATCAAAATAAACTACGTCAAACGAGTTATCAGGCAACGCTTGTAGTTTTTTAAGATGATCTGATTGTTCCACCTGTACACGCCTCATCGCCTCGATTAAGGCTTGCGTTCCCGTGTTCCAATGAGCAAGACCATCTCGGACTAGTCTAGCAATCACAGGCTCCGATTCAATTCCAACCACTTGCCCTGCTTCACCTGTGGCATAGGCAAATACGATCGCATCCGCTGCCAATCCCATCGTGGCATCCAACACCTTATCACCTGGTGAAATTTGGCAAACAGAAAGCATAGTATCATTATCGCCGCGTTCCAGCCTCTTTATACGGAATGAAGCTGTATTTGGATGAAAAAAGAAAGCTTGTTGACCTCTTCGTTCCAACCTAGCTCCCTTAGCAGTTACAATTAAAATATCATTCGTCTGGTATTTATCTCTGAGTTTTTCAATTGAATCCTCTCCACGTGAAACTAGTGGAGCGGAAAAGATAGTAGCCAGTTCTTGCGCATGAGCCAGAACAGCTGATTTTGGCTCATTTCCTGTTGTTACAATCATTTCATCACTCGTTTCCTACTCATACTAAGTCCGCTCTATTGGATTCCTGTGTGTATTTTCTCCTGCCTTGGTTGCTATCCTATTATACTAACAAAAGCAAGCTGGCAACAGCAACGAAATTTGACTAAGAAATGGCTTGAAATCTAGGTTATTCACGATGTTGCCTCTTTTCCTCTCGTCACTTCACCATCAATAAAAAGAAGAACACCCCGCCGTCTCGTAATCATACGTTCGAGATGTTCCTATATGCACATGCCAATTGAAAATATCAATTTAGCTCTACATAACTCGTTTAAACATTTTTTCTAATTCATATGTTGAAAAGTGAATAGCGATGGGTCGACCATGCGGACAAGTAAATGGACTGGTCGTTTGGCGAAGCCTGTTTAAAAGAGCCTCCATCTCGGCGTGTGTCAAATAACGATTAGCTTTTATAGAAGCTTTACATGACATCATAATGGCAGCCTTTTCTCGCATCTTGCTCACTTCAACTCGTTCATTTTCACTTGCTTCTTGTACAAATTGAATCAGTTCATTAATAATCTCTACTTCACTTCCTTGAGGGAACCACTGAGGATGAGCCCGTACAAGAAACGTCCGGTTACCAAACCATTCTATATCTAACCCAAATGATTGTAGCAACTCAAGTCGATCCAACAATTTCACTTCTTCTTGCATCGTACATTCCACTGTATGTGGAAATAAAAGCATTTGACTCGAAACTTTTTCCTCTTGCAATTTTTGCATAAAATACTCATAAAAAATTCGTTCCTGAGCAGCATGCTGATCAATTAAATACATGCCTGAATCATTCTGAGCAATGATGTAAGTCCCATGAACTTGGCCTACTGGATATAAGACTGGGACAGCAGTTCCATCCTCATCTGAGTACGCTGAATCATCAAGCTTGCTTGCCGTTAGTATAGATGTATTCTCAGTATGTTCTTCAGCTGTTGAGTTACTCCTATCATCCATTGTCTCTGAACGTTCCACTATATATGAACTCAACCTATTACGATCTTCCTCGTCTGTTACGCTTTTGTCATCTTCTATACAATCGTCCCATACGACCTCTTGTGTTTCAACGCTCTTCCTAGAATCGGTTATATCATATTCAGTTGATGACTTTTCTAGCTCACAAGAATCAATTTCATTATTAGCATCATTTTGAACAGAACTATTACTAGAGCCTTCTACTTCAGACTGGCTCGAAATACTAGAAGGATAACCGGTCTTGTTGTTACCTGTGTACATCCACTTGCTCTCGTGTTGTTGATCTGGCTGAACGGGAACCTCTGCTAGAGGCTCCTGATCTCTCTGCTGTTCAACTATTTTTTTTGCCGTCAATTCAAAAGACGCAGGCTCCACTGTTCGCTCTACGTAGGTCGACCGTTTCTCTCTGAGCGGTACATCAAAAGCGGTCAATAATCGATTCATCTGCTGTTGCTGTTCGTCTGAATGGTGTTCACCAAGATTAAACTGCGGCTGATACGGTTTTTCCAGCTTAATTTTGGGTTTACTGCTTGTCTGTAATGGTTGCACGATTCGTAAGCCTGCTTGTAGTGCCTCTTTCACTGATTGTTCGACCGCTGCACATAATTCTTGTTCCTTACTAAAACGTACCTCTAGTTTAGCTGGGTGAACATTCACATCAACCAAAATAGGGTCCATCTCAATATGCATAGCAACTATCGGAAACCGCCCAATCGGTAAAAAGGTATGATACCCTCGCATAATCGCCTGAGACAGTGGATAATTACGTACATAACGACCGTTAACCAGAGTCGAGATGTACGTGCGATTCGCTCTCGTAACCTCCGTCTTAGATAATAGACCACTCCAGCGAAAATCTAACGTCTCCCCTTCAAACGGCAACAATAGCTTTGCTACCTGAACCCCATAAATGGCTGCCATCACATGTAATAGTTTACCATCGCCTGACGTTTGGAGGAGGTTTTTCCCATTATGAGTTAGGGTAAAAGCAATTTTCGGATAGGTAATCGCTAAACGGTTTACATAATCTGAGACATGTCCTACTTCTGTAGAAATAGAGCGCATATATTTTAAACGTGCTGGTGTATTAAAAAATAAGTCACGTACGAGAATTTCTGTTCCTTTTACCCTAGCGAAATCCTCAACGCTTTTCATATCTCCACCGTCGATAACGACCTTAGTTCCTACTTGTCCGCTATCTTCAGCACTCATCAATTCGATTCGAGATACCGAGGCGATAGATGCCAAGGCTTCCCCGCGGAAACCAAGAGAGCGAATATGGAATAAATCACGTGCTGAACGAATCTTACTCGTAGCATGCCGCTCAAAAGCTCGCAAGCAATCGTCTCGATCCATTCCTGCGCCATTATCAACGATGCGGATTAGCTGTAAACCGCCTTCCTCAATGTGAATTTCTACTTGAGAGGTACCTGCATCAATGGCGTTTTCCACCAGCTCCTTCACTACAGAGGCTGGGCGTTCCACCACTTCACCAGCAGCAATCATATTGCTTACCTGCTCCGTAAGCACCTGAATTTTCCCCATGTTCCTCCTCCTTTCTATGTGAAATAAAGCTTACTTATGTTTACGTAAACGTGCATTCCAGTCAGATAACTGAATGAGTGCTTGTAGAGGCGTCATTTGATTTAAATCTATATCACGTAATTCTGATAGGACTTCTGCCTCTGTAGGGTTTGCGGAAGGTTCAGATGGATTCAAAGACATTGCCACCCTCATAGCATCTTCCGTATGGCTAGAAGTAGCTGTAGATTGAACCACCTCTGCGACTTCTACTACAACATCGGTCTTGTCCGTTTTACCTTCTGTTTCTACGTTTGGTTCAGTAGAAACGTCTACTTTATTCTTTTTCTTATGAGTAGGTACAGATTGACCTGTAGCAACTTGCTGTGATGCTGATGGAGCTTGTCCCCAAAGCATATCAAGTGAAAGTTGCTCTAACGGCGCTTCTCGATCCTTCCCTTCTAATCCCTGTAAGATTTCACGTGCACGACTGATTACCTCAAGAGGCATTTCTGCTAATTCGGCAACATGAATACCATAGCTTTTATCAGCTCGCCCCTCTTCGATCTTATGCAAGAATAAGAGTTTGCCATCACGTTCTTCACAACGTGCATGGACATTTACCACTCCAGGAATTTTCTCCTCCAAATCAGTCAGTTCATGATAGTGTGTAGAGAATAGTGTCTTTGCACCAATATGCTCATGGATATATTCAATGACAGCTTGCGCTAGAGCCATACCGTCATAGGTGGACGTTCCACGACCAATCTCATCTAATAAGATCAAACTACGTGGAGTCGCCTTTACTAGCGCGTTACGAGTTTCTAGCATCTCCACCATAAAAGTAGAGAATCCACCTACTAAATCATCGGCAGCACCAATTCGTGTAAAAATCTGATCTACTAAGCTAATACGGGCTTCACTAGCCGGAACAAAACAACCGATCTGAGCCATAACCGTAATCAACGCCATTTGACGCATATATGTACTCTTACCCGCCATATTAGGACCTGTAATGAGTAAAATATTACGATCTTTTTGATTCATCGTCACGTCATTTGCAACATACTTCTCTTGATTTAATACTGCTTCCACTACAGCATGGCGACCATCTTTTACATAAACCTCACCATCCGTAGATAATGTTGGACGGATAAAGCCACGTTCTTCACTCACGGTAGCAAAGGCTTGCAACACATCAATACGCGCAATTCGTTCTGCTAATTTTTGAATGCGAGGGATGTGCTTAGCTACTTCCAAACGAATTTGAGTAAATAACTGATATTCTAACTCCACTAGCTTCTCTTCAGCTTCCAGAATTAGTGCTTCCTTCTCTTTTAACTCTGGCGTGACATAGCGCTCCGCATTCGTTAATGTTTGCTTACGCTCGTAACGTCCCGCTGGTATATGGGCAAGATTAGCCTTTGAGATTTCGATATAGTAACCAAAGACTTTATTGAAGCCCACCTTCAAGGAGCGAATTCCTGTTAGCTCCCGCTCGCTTTTTTCGAGTTGTGCGATCCAGCTCTTACCTTGGCGACTAGCCAGTCTGAGCTTGTCCAGATATTCGTCATAACCATCTTGAAGTAAATTACCTTCACGAACACTCACAGGTGGTTCTTCTACGAGCGTTTCTGCTAAAAATTGGGCAATATCACTACAGTCATCCATATCTGAAGCAATCGATTGCAAGGCTTCCTCCCCACTATTAACCAACAAATGTACTACACTAGGAATGGCCTCGAGAGAATGGCGCAGTTGCACCAAATCTTTTGCATTTGCATTGCCATAAGAAATTCGTCCCGCTAAACGCTCCAAATCATACACCCGATCAAGACCTTCACGTACATCGGAGCGCAATAATAAATCGTGACGAAATGCTTCTACCGTGTCATAACGATTACCGATTTCCTCAGGATTCAAGAGAGGTCGTTCAATCCAGCGGCGTAACAAACGTCCTCCCATTGCCGTCTCCGTTTTATCCAGAAGCCACAATAGAGAGCCTTTTTTGGACTTGTCCCGAATGGTTTCAGTCAGCTCTAAATTTCTGCGCGAGAAATGGTCCATTTGCAGAAACTCATCTGCCACATAATGTTGTAAGGAACGCATATGTGTTAACGCTCGCTTTTGCGTAGATCCTACATAATGCAAGAGACCATTCATCGCTAGGCGAACTGCATCCTCTAACTGAGCAGCTTCCTTTGGATACAGCTCATCTATAGCTGTTTGCGACACTACATTGGTAGCTAGGCAGGTAATAGACATATGCGGTGATAATCCTTTGCCTCGAAGCTCATCTTCAGCGATATCACATAGCAATAGCTCGCTCGGCCGATACTGCATCGCTTCCTCTACTGCTGCATACATGGTTGATAATGAAGTTGTATACATTTCACCAGTACTTAAATCACACGCTGCTACCGCCGCTTTTCCAGATAAAGCGGCAATAGCAACCAGATAATTGTTCTCTTTATCGTTTAACCATTTTCCTTCAATCATGGTCCCAGGTGTAATCATTCGTGTTACTTCGCGCTTTACAACACCTTTTGATGCTTTAGGATCTTCTACTTGTTCACAAATTGCTACTTTGTATCCTTTTTTTAACAATTCAGCAATGTAGGTCTCAGCTGCATGATGAGGAACTCCACACATTGGGATGCGCTCTTCCGCTCCTCCTCCACGACCTGTTAACGTAATCTCTAGTTCACGTGAAGCCAAAATTGCATCTTCAAAAAATAGCTCATAAAAATCGCCTAAACGGAAAAACAAAAAAGCATCGGTATATTGACGCTTTATCTCTAAATATTGTTGAATCATCGGGGTGTATTGTGCCATTATTTCTACTCCTAATACCCATAATCATTTCGTCTATTATAGCATGGTTCCTACTAGTTGTTGAGTTGAAATGGGGGTAACTTCCAAGCTAGCTTCATATCTTGGTTGCATTGCCACTCCCCATCCGTAAAAATACTATGAAAAAGGGGAGTTATATATTTTCGATACCTTTTATATAAAGGTAAAACGGTTAACTCCAAATACAAATCCTTGACTAAGGAAGCAAGTTTTTCCTTCTCCCCTCGATAGTAGGCAAGCTGCATGGATATATCTGTACTTACATCTTGCTTGAGAAGATATTGGGATTCAGCAATTACTTTGGTAAGAGCCAAAACTCCTTTGGTGATTCGTGGCGAAACCAGCCAACTAGGTAGCGTCCTGTATTCAAATCCTCCATGCGGCTGTTCTCGTACATCTCCTAAAAAGCCATAACGCGGTCGTCTTTTAAGACAACCATGATCTTCTAGTAAACATAGAGGTAGTGCTAAATAAGTATCTAATTTACGTATTAAATCGAAATGCAGAGTAGTCCCGCTAACATGAATATGACCACCGATTGGATAACCATCGAAGGGCATTCCCCCCGCTAACCAACTAATGGAATCATCAGATATCCGACGTTGAGCTAAATGAAGGGCTCTATAGATATTTTTGAAGACGATTTCTGGCTCTGTTGAAGGATCTGGTCGAACTTCAACCAATGGATGCTGATTGGATGGAAACTCTGTCTTTAATCGGACACCATCATATCCAATGATACCATTTCTCGTTAAATATTCAGAAGCAATTGCCATCTGTCCAGACTGATCACGCAAAGCAAATTCTGGATCGGCTCCTAACATCACCTGTGGAGCGGCTACTTGATCCAAAAGAATTTGCTGTTCACGTTGCTTCATAAACAACTGTAAACGTTCCCGTAACGAAACATCTATCGGTAGTTCCGCTTGACAGTCAACTATTCGCATTCTTGTTGGGGAATGCACTCCAACTGTCACTTTCCCGTAATCTAATCCGAGAGCGTAAATGGTACGCATTGCCAGAGCAATGATCCGATTTTTTTCCGTCTCGTCTAAAGTTTGGCTTACCTCTTCTTTACGGGTTTTGCCAATCGTTCGTGCTTCCTGTAAAATCCAAACAGTACGTTCCTCTATCCGATAAATGGCAGCGACCTGATGTTGAAACAGATGTACCTCAAACGTTTGCATTGGAATTACTCCAACGTACGTCTGAATTGGCACTCCGTGTAACTTCAAAATGGCTATCATTTTCTCTCGATGATGCGTATGTTTTATGGCGCTCTCCCTATTCCACTTCTCAATCGCAGAGGCGGTGACTTTACTCATTACCATGTTAGACATACGCTTACCTCCCTTACCTCCCTACTTCCTTACTTACACGCTATGCATGATAAAAAGGTATGGTGCATGGTCTAACACAGTCACATTTTTAACTTTGATTCAATATTGTATATTCGTAAAAAATATAAAAAGGCCGTCGTACAGGCCGACAGCCTTTCTTGCTTCCATTTAATCTAAATCATCTAGTAAGCTTGATGAGTCGAATTGATCGTACTCTTCGGTTGAGTCATCAAAGTCATGCGAGTAGGAGTCTTTATCCTCACAGTTGTGACAAATTACAACACACACCTTGGTTTCTCCAACAACTTCCACAGAATACTCCTGTTCAACTCGTACATTAACTGTACTACCGCAAATTTCTGCTCTGACGCATTTTGGTTGTTCAATGCACTGGCAAATAATTTCTAAATCACCGCGGCAATGTTTGTCAAAATAAGAGAGGGGAACATCTAGAGTATACTGTACTTCTTCTTTTTTGACTTCTGTTTGAGTATTATCCTCATAAGAATACCAGAGATTGACATCATACGTTCCACTGATAACGACCGATTCTAATACTTTTTCTGCTGAAAAATTATTATTAATAATCCAGCATCCTAGGATAGTAGTCGGCGTCTGAGTAGGTGAGATTGTATGTGTCGTTTGCGAGAATCTATGTCCTCTACCGCAGACAGCCTTGGCAATCAATTCTCGACACTGCAAATCTTTATCAGGACCAGACATATTGTAACCTCCTCCATACATCGTTTCTGTACATTTGTATGCAGGTGATTCGCTCAGAGTGCAAGATAAAGAGAACTGTTGCGGCAATAATTAATCTTTCATACTTTAGTGGCCACAACCACAGCCTTCATCATCATGATGACCGGCTTCAGGGCCACCTGTTTTACCTGTAAGAGGATTACCACCAGTATCTAGAATGATTCTATCGGACACGGTATTGGTAATAACATGTGTCACCATTTGCAATAGATCGTTTACATCTGTTTGAGATTGCTTGAATTCCGTTACCAGCGGAATTTCGTCTAATTCTTCCTGAAGAGCATCGAATTCAGCTTGTACTTTTTCGACAAGTTTCGCATTGTTCATGCTCTCATACATGACTAGTTGCTTTTGTTTTGCTTTCAGACTGGAAATCAAATCTTGAACGCGTTTATTTTGCTTTACCTGTGATTCTGCTCGTTTGAAAAAGTCTACTTCTTTCGTACGAGAAATCATGTTAGCTAATTCACGCGCTTTTGCCAAAATTTCTTGATCTGTGTAAACCGGTGTTTCTGCCATCTCCAATTACACCTCAACTTTAGTCACTAATTCACCGTATGTGGTAAATGTTTTTGCATCTGTAATTGTAACATGTACCAGTGTACCAATTAAAGATTTATCAGCTTTTACATGCACTAATTTTCCAGTTCGAGTGCGTCCAGTTAATACTTCAGGGTTTTTTCGACTCTCTCCTTCGATCAGCAACTCATAGGTTTTACCAATCATCTGCTGATTTTTCCGCAAAGAAATATCATTCTGTACAGCCATCAATCGTTGCAAACGATCCTTTTTCTCCGCTTCAGCTACATTATCCTCCATAGAAGCTGCCGGTGTACCCTCGCGTGGGGAGTAAATGAAAGTGTAGGCTGAGTCGTACTCCACTTCTTTCATCATGGACAGTGTTTCCTGGAATTGTTCCTCAGTTTCACCCGGAAATCCAACAATAATATCTGTAGTTAGCGAAACATCAGGAATAGCAGCCTTAATTTTACGTACTAACTCCATGTAATGTTCACGTGTATACTTACGTGCCATTTTTTTCAATACTTCTGAGCTACCAGACTGCGCAGGCAGGTGAATTTGCTCCACCAAATTTCCGCCTTTTGCTAAGACTTCAATTAGATGGTCATCAAAATCCCGTGGATGACTTGTTGTAAAGCGAATACGTGGAATATCAATCTTACGAAGTTCGTCTAACAGATCCCCTAGTCCGTATTCCCGATCTTCAAAGTCTTTCCCATATGCATTTACGTTTTGTCCTAATACCATGATTTCTTTAAACCCTTGACGTGCCAGTTCACGCACCTCGGCAATAACATCCTCTGGACGACGACTGCGTTCTTTTCCACGTGTATAGGGCACGATACAGTACGTACAGAACTTATCACAGCCATACATAATATTTACCCACGCTTTGATATCACCTGTGCGTGTTTTCGGCATATTTTCAATGATATCGCCTTCTTTAGACCATACCTCAATTACCATTTCTTTGCTAAACATGGCATCTCGTAATAATACTGGTAGACGATGAATATTATGTGTTCCAAAAATCATATCTACTTCCGAATAGGAGCGCAGTACCTTATTTACTACCTTTTCTTCTTGTGACATACAGCCACATAATCCGAGAATGAGATTAGGATTGTTACGTTTCAGATGCTTCATGTGACCAAGCTCACCGAAAACCTTATCCTCTGCCCCTTCTCGGATCGCACAGGTATTAAACAGAACGACATCAGCTTCCATCGTATCTTCTGTCGCTGTATAACCCATTGCCTCAAAAATTCCGGCCATGGTCTCAGTATCATGTTCGTTCATTTGACAGCCATACGTACGAATCAAATAGTGAAGGCCTTTTCCTATCTGTTTCATTTCTTCAGGTATATTGAAGTCGTAATGCACTTCAATCTCTTCTTTTCCACGTTTCTTGGCATCTTTTAAGCTTGGCGCCTGAAAATATTTTGCATAATCTGCTGTGGATTTGCTAGACTTTCCGGATTTTAAGTCCGTTGTCGCCTCTTTTTTATCGATCATTTTCTATATTCACCTCATAAAATGCTGTTTTTTCTACTACCATCCAGATATTATAGCATATTTGTCCTTTGAGAATAAAAGGAAAAAAGTTCTCTAGGAGTACCTCCGATTGGTGATACTTGCCGTTCATTTCAAGATAAGGCTCACTTTTCGATATTTGTTTGAGACTTCATCCCTCGATTGTAAAGTCAGCTCTATATAGAGAGGTTACACAAAGAATGGTATACGCGAAAAAGAGCCCTTCTTGGTTAAACCCAAGAAAAGCTTTTAATCAAAGCAGGTGTACTACGTCAAAAGATCATTTCACTTGAACACGGAAAATACATGCCCCGTACGTACTTGCCCATACACTGACGCAAGTTTTTGGTTGCCTCAGCAAGGAGCTGTTTCACTTTTATGCATTCGCTTGTATGATTTCAGCTCGATGTTTTGTTCTTCTTGCCGCTCTGTCCTCTTCTTTCATGAGAGGACAGGTGTAGCAATACTGGGCACCCTCGGTTCTAAAATATCTGCAGCATACATTTTTCATTCTCATTTGTTTTGTTGGGTCCTCTATATGTTCGATGAATCGCACCTTCACATCAAACGGATTCTTGCTACGCCCAATGACACTTGGACTAAACTCATGCTGTAAAAAATGATAGTCATCAATCACTCGCTGCTTTTCTTCTGAGTTCGTTGTTTGTTCCATAAGATTTTCTGTAAAATAATGGAATTTTGTTGGCAATTGCCCCCACATCTGGCCAACGTTAAATCCAGAAACCGCAGACATACATTCCAAGAGCGGACGCAATGTTTCACCGTATAAACGGGAAAGAACATCTTTTCTCCATCCCTGTCTCTTCTCGTCACTCTCTGGTGCTTCCGTTTCTGTCCACGAACGTAGTTGGAAAGAGATCCGGGTGTACGATCCCTCAGATTTTGGGCTCATATGTATTATTACATTCGTTAAAGAAAGATCCAAAGCCTTATTTTGCACCGACACCATATACTGAAGCCCAGTAGCCAACGCAAGAAACCAGCTAGCAAGGTATGCTGTCGTAGCCGTATCATCTAATGCCCTTATCAATGGGGCGTATTGATCAATAAATTTTCGCATATACCCCTCGTTAAGTAAGTCAGTGGCAGGCATTGAACAATAAGCTCCCTTAGGTTCTAGTAAATGAATATTAAACATCTCATCAAGCAGGTCAGCATATTCCTTTTTCATTATGTTTCCCCTTTTCCTCCATTTAGTTATGAGGCCCCAAACGGTTCTACAGTCCGAGAATGATTTTCATTATTTGTAATTGTAAAACACAAAACACGAGCATTCAACTCAAAAAGGCTAACCAAGCGTTCTCTTATAACGTTGGGTAGCCATTCTTTATTTGACATAGCAATGTGCTTATTCATAAATTTCTGCTCTCCTGTGTTCAATTTTCTAAAATTGTTGCTTACGTTTGTTCGACAATAAACTTGAAGTTATTTCAAATGAAAGGATGTAAAAATCTATCTTTTCAACTTATAATTAAGTTATTATTTGCCATAGTAAATGGTAACTAGCTACTGCGAAGATATCCATGACGGTTATCTTAGTCTTAATACGAAAAACTTGAAATAACTTCAAGAAAAACATTCTTTATACTTGAATTTTCTTCATATTTCTTTTGAAGATACTTCAACTGTCGTATAATTGTTAGAAAAAATGGGGTGAGAAAATGTCGACATTTGGTCAACGATTACAGAAATCTAGAAAAAAAGCAAAATTAACGCAAGAACAAGTGGCCAATAAACTCGGACTTGACTACTCCACTATCTCCAAATATGAGAATGATCACTCGCAACCCGATAATGATACTCTTATTGCGTTAGCAGATCTCTATTTTGTTACGGTAGATTATCTTCTCGGTCGATCAGGTGAACAAGCCGATCACGATCTCTCTTTAGTGGACGAATACCTACCTAAGGAAAAATTAGAAAAATTAACTCCAAAGCAAATGGAAAAGATTAACGATTTTTTATCCTTACCGGAAGACATCCAAATGAATATCGGTACAATGATTGAAGCGGCTGTTGAAATCGTAAAAAACAAAAACCGTCCTGATCAGTAATCGAACTGATTATGGCGTTTTTTCGCATCTTCAATAATTTTCTCTATAAAACAAATAATGGAATTTATACTATAGTCTTTATTTTCGATTAAGTAGAGTTCGGCTAATTCAACGGCTTTCATTTTGGTATAATCTGTGAGTTGTACCGCTTTTATCTCCATTTTTTTCACCTACTTTAAAATTCTTTGCTTCTAAAAATTTATCATTAAATTATAGAATTTTTTGTCGAAAAATGAAGATAAAGCCTGTCTGTTTTACCCCCTTCAATTTTTCTTTACATTAATGAGAGTTTGACATATAATTATATGTCAAAAAAGAGTCACCCAGTTAATCTGGATGACTCTTTCTTTTTAGATGTTTAACTAATTCATACTTAGACCTAGAAACCGTTGTATAAGAACCGTCACCGAAGTAAGCCCTGATGAATAACGCATTCTCCACTACATATGTAATATTTTCGAGATTGACAACATTTACTGCATCTAAAGAAACAAATCCATACTTCCCCCAAGATGCTCGAATTCCTTCTAATGTAGTCACTGCAAGAAATACACCTTTATTTGTATGAAAGCGTAAAATGCTATCTGAATTCTTTTTTGGTCTAAAGAGATCTACATAATTAACCTCTTCTACTCCAAATTCAATAAAATCTGACTCATCGTACTTTCTTTCGATTCTAATTCCTGTTAGCCTAGGTTTCATTTTGCTTCACTTTGCTTTTTTAGTTCTTCTGGCACGACTGGACTACCGATACCAGCTTTGAAAGAAACAGCAAAAGCTCTAGCTACAGCGGTAAGCATAGTCGATGTAGTTTCTGCGATATGTTTTTTCATTTTATACTCACCTCCCTTCTTGGGATCAATAGAAATGATTGAACAAAGAATGCTAGTGCTACTATGGGAGAAACGATAACAAAATTTATACTTACAATCAAAACAGAACATAATTTTAAAGTTAGAACTTTTCGAGGTACGGTTAGGTTTTCATATGTACTATTAGGTGCATGAATGAGCACTAGAATAACACTAATAGCTGTTAGTAGATAAACGATGATATTGTTTACAGGAATATATGGAATCACTGCAATAATTGCTGTCGTAACAATTACACAGTGGTCTAAGGATTTCAGATGATACCCACCTGAAAAAAATCGTAATATCACAAAAGACATCAACGCAATAAAGGTTTCCTGTAACCTATCTGTTAAAAAACCTATTAGGAATAAAAAGAAACAGATAAAAAAGAAATTAAGCAAAATAGAAAGAGCGTAAGATAATACAGCTATGCTATTGGTACGCTCTGGACTGGCATTTTTTATTTTGATAGAAATCGCTTCCGATAGTTTTTCAATCAATAATCTTGTCCCTCCTAATTAACCACCGAAGTAACAATAAAAGAGGGGCTAGAATAGGCAATATCAACAGCCATACATCACCTTTAAAAATAAAAATCCAGTATGTAGTAGTAGAAATAGTTATAATCCCCAACACCAATCCACAAATGATTCTTATCTTTAATGAGTCCAATTTTCCTTTTTGGTATAAATCGTGAGGTGGTTGCATTATAAAGGAAAACCCAAAATTAAACATACCAATGAGCCAGCCTATCACCAAAACAGTTACATCAGTAATTAGCTGTATTAGAAAGGTCCCCCACTCTACAAGACTTTTACCATCACTTAGTGTCACTAGACCAAAAGATATAAGAACAGGATATATAACAAATTGTATTCCTAGATAACTTAGATACCCAATAGCAGCAATTAAAGCTGATTCATAAATTCTTATCTTAAATAAAAGTCTAAAAAACACCACAATTAAAACAAATTGCGCTCCAACATCACTTCCGTTCACCTCTAAGACAATCCTATTGACAAAGGATGTTATGGAGAGTGCTGTAGCCATTATTGTGAAGTCCCTCAAATACATAGTTACTGGTAACCTAAATGCTTTGAAAGTTAAAAATAAAATCGTAAAAGAATCAATAAATCCAAACAATACATACAAAAAACTTTTCATAATATATCCCCTATTTAGCCAAGATCAAAACGATGTAGGTGCTCCCGTATTCACGACCATACAATAGACTATCTCATAAAGAGTGTATCTCGCTCATAACTTCTTGGTGAAAAATGATCTCCTCGCTTAATCAGCTCAAGGGAGGGTTTTGTATTTTTTGAAAAAGAAAAATCAAGGCTAAAAAGAAAAATCCAAATATGAACATCAAAGACATCGTCTGAGGTAACTCTGTGAACCTTTATGTACTCACCTCCTTCCCTTATGGGATAAAAGAGAGCGTGCTTAAGAAGCCTTTACTTCGATATTATAGCACGGATTATTTTCGTATTCTATACTTTCATAAAATCTCAACAAAGCCCTGTAAATCCTTACTATATCAAGGTTTTTATTGAAATAAAAAGTAATAATTAACAGTAAAAAAGGAAGGAGTTCACTGTTTAAATCTGGTAAAATTCCTTGTCCTATTTCATTACTACTTTTGTCCAAAACAAAAGCAAGTAAGGTCTCACATGAAATATTTCGGAACGAATGAGTTACCATAATTTTAAAATGTCAGGGCATACTAAGATGACATTTATCTTAATACAAAGGATAGGTACTTATGAATTTAAAAACCGGCTCATTATTTTGGTTTGATACACTACCATCCCCTTTTGTTTATCCAAAACTTTCCAAAGACATTCAATGTGATGTTCTTATTATTGGTGGTGGGGAAGCTGGTTCACTTTGTAGTTTTTATTTAGTTAACAGTGGTGTAGATACTGTGATGGTAGATAAACGACAGGTAGCCCATGGTAGCTCTTGTGCTAACACTGGTCTTTTGCATTTTGCTAATGATAAATCACTGACGTCGATGATTAATACCTTAGGAGAAGACAGAGGGGCACGATTCTACTGGATGTGTAAACAAGCTGTGGAAGAACTACAGCATATCATCTCACAACTCGAACTCTCACCTGATTACATACAACGACCGAGCCTTTACTTTGCCTCGCAACCGGGGGATGTACAAAGCTTGCAAACAGAATATGAATGGTTATCCAAATACGGTTTCCCTGTAACATTCCTCCAACCAGATGAAATAGCAGAGCGTTACTCCTTTAGCAAACCTGCTGCCCTTTATTCTGAAGGTAATGCGGAATTTAATCCTTTTAATCTGGTACATTCACTTCTTCAGCATGCTCACAGAAAAGGAATGCGCATTTATGCGGAAACTGAGATAACACATCATATCCTAGAAGGTGATACCCTTCTTTTCTTTACGGCAGAAGGTAACTACATCCGCTGTAAAAAAGCAATCTTTGCTACTGGATATGAGACACAACAAATCAAACGAAATAAAAATGCAGTGCTCTCTAGTTCTTATGCTTTGGTCACTCAACAGCTCCCTTCATTCACGGGTTGGCATGAGCGATCCCTTATTTGGGAAACAGCCCGTCCCTATCTTTATCTTCGTACTACCGTGGATAATCGAATTGTAGCGGGAGGTTTAGATATTACCAGCTACGACGAGCAAGAGCGCGATTCTCATCTACAACATAAAGCCAAGCTCTTGCTTCAGCAGGTTCAAGACTTGTTTCCCAGCATACCTGATATGCGCATTGAATACTCCTGGGCTGCAACATTTGGTGAAACATATGATGGTCTTCCTTTAATTGGAACACAGCCTGATTTCCCTCAATGCTATTTTTTGCTTGGTTACGGCGGAAACGGAACTGTCCTCACTATGGTTGGAGCACAAATTATTCACGACCTCGTTGTAAAAGGCTTTCACACGGATGCCCATTTAGTAGATTTTGCCCGTGTTTAATTCTTTCTTTCAAAAGGTATTTTTTCAACACGCTACGCATAATGAGTGTAAGGAAATCATGTAGAGAGAGGCGTTTAAGCTTAAATAATATTTTATAATTGGGGATCTCATGCTGAAATTGATTTTGGAATTATTAAAAGAAGCCGGGGAACAAAAGAAAAACGCCACAACTTGTCATAAGCCATGGCGTTTTTTTGCTGAATGGATTTTGTTTTGAAATATCTCTTTCTTTATAAACTGGTCGTTTATTGTATGCTTCTTGCTATTTATTTACCAAACGTCTTAGCGATTTCAGCGGCACGTACTTTCGCTTTTGCCTTGATATTTTCCGCCTCAGCAGGAAGTGCATTCATACCTTCTACTGCCAATGTTTCATATTCAGTGATACCGATAAAGTTCATTACTGCTTGTAAATATTTATCACCAAATTCAAAGTCAACAGCAGGACCTTCTGAGTACATACCACCACGCGCTTGAATATGGAGAACTTTTTTGCCACTTAGTAATCCTGCTGGGCCAGCTTCTGTATATTTGAAGGTTTTTCCAGCAATCAATACATTGTCAATATATGCTTTCACTACAGGAGGGAAGCTCAAGTTCCACATTGGTGTTACAAATACATAGCGATCTGCTTCCAAGAACTGCTCCAAGACTTCACCCATACGGCCTACTTTAGCTTGAGCTTCTGGAGCTAAATCCCCGAACGCAGTTCCTTGACCCAATTTGTTCCAAGCGTCCAATACTGTCCCATCAATTGTTGGGATATCTTCTTTAAATAGATCAACACGAACTACCTCATCTTGCGGGTTTGCTTGACGATATGCCTCTACGAAAGTTTCTCCCACACTTAGTCCAAATGATTCCTCTACAGATTTCGGATTTGCTGTAATATACAATACTTTTGCCATTGTTGTAATCATCCCTTCTGTTGTATGTACCTTATTATTTCCTTACTAGGTGTACAGCATGTAATACATTAATATTTATTTACTTACCTTATACAAGTATAGTACTTTTTGATAGAAAATTTGTCAACACATTTATATAGAAAGTATTTTTCCATATTTTTCTGTATATTTTTTGATCTCTTGGAGCATTCTTCATTTGACACGGATAAAATCTTGTGAGATGCTCTTCCTAACGAACGTTAGGTAGGAGGTTTTGTCTTATGACTGCCAACAAGATAAAAGAAGCTGCATTGCAGTGTTTTGCTCAACACGGCTATGAAGGAACATCGCTTGCTCAAATTGCAGATGAGGTTGGGATTAAAAAACCCTCCATTTATGCCCACTTTAAAGCAAAGGAAGATCTTTTTTTACACCTGATCCATGATGTATTTGCTAAAGAGACAGCCATTATTCAACAATTTTTTGTGGTCAATCAGAATCAACACCTATCAGTCTTGTTACCTCAGCTTTTGAACCATTACAAAACAAATTTTACCAATGATGGCACGTTTACATTTTGGCTCCGGATGGCTTTCTTTCCCCCATCTAGTATGGTAGAGACGGTTAGTGATGTAACCAATCAGTTTTTGGACGAACTGGAGGCTATGCTAGTCCCCTTCTTTAAGCGTGCAAAGGAGTTAGGGGAAATTCAGGTTGATGATCCTCAAGATGCCGCGATTGCCTTTCTTTGTTTAATGGACGGTCTATTTGCAGAATTATTGTTTGGTGGGTCAGAACGATATGAGAAACGTTGGGCCTCCTCATGGAAAATTTTCGCTGAGGGGATTCACCTTCAGTTACACAAGTAAAAGGTTTGGAGGCAACATGCGATGAATCGGAATTGGACATACGTACTAGTTGGTGGATTATTAGAAATTATTTGGGTCTCGGGGATTAAACACTCCTCGACCTGGTATGAATGGGCTGGAACTTTGATTACGATTACTCTTAGTTTCGCCGTGCTTATCCGTGCAACCAAAAATCTCCCAATTGGGACGGTTTATGCTGTTTTTACTGGAATCGGTACTGCTGGTACTATTTTGACAGAGATGTTGTTGTTTGGTGAACCGTTCCATTTAGCTAAAGTAATCCTTGTTGCTTTATTGCTGGTAGGTGTTATCGGATTGAAATTGATCACAACTGATGATTCAGGAACCAGAGAAACGAAGCTGAAAGGAGCGAGCTAAACATGGGCTGGGCTTTCTTATTTTTTGCAGGATGCTTTGAAATTGTTGGCGTGCTGGGGCTAAAAAAGGTCTCATTAAAACAAAGCTTAGCCTCTTATCTTATTTTAATTGGTGGATTCGCTCTTAGTTTTACTTTTTTGAACTTGTCCATGAAAAGTATTTCAATGGGTACAGCTTACGCAATCTGGACTGGTATTGGTACAGTTGGGAGCGCCTTATTGGGCATGCTTGTTTATAAGGAACCAAAAGAATGGCGGAGGATTTTATTTATTATGATGATTGTGTCCGCAGCAATTGGTTTGAAAATGATATCATAACAATACATGGGACAGCTTACAAAACTGGATCAAAAAAGCACAGAAGGTTGATATTGCGGGGATGATCAACATTTCGCAATGATACCTCCTGTGCTTTTTGTATTAGTAAAACCACTACCTAGTTTCTATTATTTTTTGGTTTCATCTAAGCATTACCAACTTCTGCGGTCACTTTACCTGTCTTCGATTTGAAAAACTGCGGCAGATATGCCTTATGAGCTTCCAACATTTCATCTAAAATCGTTTTAGCGATGGTATCTGATGGAATTAATGGATTAATGCTCATTGCTAACAACGCCTTATGGTAATCACCTGTCACCGCTGCTTCAATCGCCACTCGTTCAAAGGATTTAATTTGTTGAACTAAGCCGTTTACAGCGATTGGTAGTTCACCGACTGAGATTGGCACAGGCCCTTCTTTTGTGATTACGCAGTTCACTTCTACAGCTGAATCTGGGGAAATACCTGCAATTGCACCGTTGTTTCGAACGTTAACCGGCTGGATGTCACGTACATCATTATAAATCGAGTAAATTAGGTTACATGCCGCATCACTGTAGTATGCGCCGCCTCGTTTCTCCAGCTGCGGTGGCTTGATGGCCAACTCAGGGTCTTTATACAGCTCAAACAATTCAGCTTCTACCTTCTGAACTACTTCTGCTCTTGTTCCTTCTTTTTTCGCCGCTTCTACTTCATGTTCAAGCATTGGTCCTGTCTGGTAATAATAGCGATGATACGGACACGGCAATAAACCTAACGCACGAATGAACTCTTTTTCCCAGCCCATATCTACAATATTTTTTACGGAAGGACCAGTTTCTTCGTCACTTGTCAGCTTTTCGATTATTTGCTCCGTTACTTTCCTACCATCCAGATAGACGTTTGTCCCAAAAACCATATGATTTAATCCTGCAAAATCAATGTGCACACGGCTACCATCTACATCTAGCATCTTGGCAACAGCCATCTTCATGCCGACTGGAACATTGCAAAGACCTACTACTTTTTTAATATTGCTGTGGCGTAGAACCGCCTCCGTCACCATTCCCGCAGGATTCGTAAAATTAATGAGCCATGCATCTGGACATAGTTCCTCCATATCCTTACTAATGCTTAAAATAACTGGGATTGTACGCAATGCCTTAAACAAACCACCTGCGCCGTTTGTTTCCTGGCCAATGCATCCATGCTTTAATGGTATGCTTTCGTCTAATCCACGAGCCTTTAGTAGACCTACACGTAATTGAGTCGTAACAAAATCAGCCCCTGGCAACGCTTCTCTGTGATCCAATGACAAATGAATTTGCATTGGGACACCAGCTTTCTCCACCATGCGTTTTGCTAAATTTCCTACGATTTCTAACTTTTCTTTTCCTTCTGGAATATCGACTAGCCAGAGTTCGCGCACAGGTAATTCCTCATAACGCTTGATAAAGCCTTCAACTAACTCTGGTGTGTAGCTAGAGCCACCGCCAATGGTTACAATTTTAATTCCGCTCAACTGTAAGTCCCCCTTCGATGTTTATTTTTGCATAAAGGTCAATGAACTCATTTGCTAAGTCTTTAACGGTGATTGCATTCATTAAATGGTCTTGCGCGTGGATCATTAATAAGGTTAACTCTGTCTTGCGCCCACCAGCTTCTTCCTGAATTAAAGAAGTCTGAATATGGTGGGCTTCGCGTAACTCTGTGGTTGCTTCGTCCATTAATTTGCGTGCTTCCTCTATCTCTCCGCGCTTTGCTGCTGCAATTGCCTCCATCGCAAAGCTTTTGGCGTTACCACCATGTAATATAATGTGAAAAGCTACATCCGTAATTTCCATATGGTTGCCTCCTATCCCATGACCCACTGTCAGCCAAGTTGTTCAAATGTAATCAATTGTATATCTCGGCAGTTCAGCCGTTCTTTAACATGCGGGTCAGTCAAAATCGCCAATTCGTTCATACGTTGAAGCGCATAGCTACTTCCTTGGTAAAGAGGTTGGTCGATAAAAGCGGGATGTGTCATAATTTCAAGCGATTCAACTCCAACATACTTATCCAAGATTTGTTCCAAAGACTCAAGGGAAAGTTCATCCCCATAAAAAGTATGATCGAAAGCAACAGTGCTCCGTACCCCTGCTTGTAACCTATTAGTCTCATCATTTGTGTGGAAGAGACGAAGCGGTACATTATACCGCTCCGCTAATTTCAACACGATAGGCAATATTTTCTCATGCCCATGTACATGATGATGGCTATCAATATGGGTTGGTTTCTTCCCGAATGAGAGGAATGCTTCTAATTGACGTGTAAATTCTTTTTCCACATCTTCTGTATTCATTTGATGAAATACTTCCCGCAATGAGTGAAATCGACCTGATTCATTTACTAAGGAAGGTACATCGTCACTGAGTGGTTTCCCACAGGTCAGAACCAAATGAATTCCTACTCCTAAACCTGAGTGCTGTTCCGCCAGCTGAAAGGCATGCACTACCTCAGGCATATTCATCATCATCGTGGTCGATGTAACAACACCACACGCATGGGAAGTAATAATTCCATAATTGACTCCTCTTGAGTAACCAAAATCATCTGCGTTTATAATCAGTTTCGTAACGATTACCCCTTTCTATATATCTGCAAAACACAATTTTACTTATGCTTGTAATGTGTTGACAGCTTGATTTTTTGTTGCCTCCTGCTCTTCTTTGCATTTTTGACGATCCCACAGACGGAAGAATGGATAGTAAATCGCAAAAGCTAATATAAAGTTAATGAGTTGAAGTATTAATCCAGACGCTTTAGCACCAGTCGCTAGATAACCGCTGATTAATAATGGAGTCGTCCAAGGCACGGATATACCGCTAGGTCTCGCTACAAGTCCCGTGGACATTGCAAAATAAGAGACACACAATAGAACAACAGGCGTTATTACAAATGGAATTATTAATAGCGGGTTCATTACGATCGGCATCCCGAAGATCACCGGTTCGTTGATGTTAAATAGCCCTGGTGCAAGTGAGAGTCTACCTAAGCTTTTCATCTGCTGACTCTTCGCCAGAAAGGCCATTGCAACAACCATCGCAAGTGTTGTGCCTGACCCACCAATATAGAGCCATAGATCAAAGAATTGACTGGTGATGACATTGGGTAATTCTGCATTAGGATTGCTCATGTAAACAGCTCGGTTTGCATCCATCAGAGTTAACCAGATTGGACTCATTACACTACCAACCAAATTGGCTCCATGTAGACCGCAAGCCCATAAAAGATGAATCAAAATAACAGCGATTAAAGCGCCTGCAAAGCTGGAGCCTAATGCTTGTAACGGAACTCCTAACAGCGTTTTAACAATATTGTGTACGCTTTCAAAAGTGGTCGCTTCCATAATCAAACGAATAATCCAGCAGGCTCCAAGTACAATAAAGGCTGGAATGAGAGCGACAAAGGATTTTGCAACCGCTGGTGGCACACCTGGCGGCATTTTTACTACAATGTCCTTTTGTATAACAATACGGAAAATTTCAGTTGATAAAAGAGCCATAATCATGGCAACGAACAAGCCTTGGCTACCCATCAATGTTACAGGTATGACACCGCTAACCTGTATGGCTGTTTCTGTCCCAGGCGGAGTAAACATGGTATTGTATGGCGTTACCAACAAGAAGGAAGCAACAGATATGGAAGCTGCCGATAAAGGGTCCACCTTATACTTCTCTGCTAACCGATACGCTACACCAAAACTAGCAATGAGTGCCATAATATCAAAAGTAGCGCCTACCGGGTATAAGAGCTTTGTACGCCATAGCTCACCAAAAATCCCTTTCATAAAGTCATCATAACCGTCAATTGGAATAAACCCAATAACCAAACATAAGGACCCGACAATTAGCAGGGGAGTTGTTAAGACGATACCGTCACGAATGGCTTGTAAATGCTTCTGCCCCGCAATCTTCCCTGCAATGGGCATCAACGCTCTCTCGAATAATTGAACGAGTCTGTCCATTGATATCACTCCCCTCTATTTCTTCATGTTTAGAGCAGATTCTAGAACCTTTTGGCCATTGACCATGCCATAATCAACAGGGTTTATGACATCAACTGGTATATTTCTCGCTTCGCCTTCCTTTTTAAATTCTGCTAATTTATAACGAATTTGGGGTCCGAGTAGCACGACCTCTGCTTTATCCCAGTTATCACGCATATCATCTGCAGAGATAGCCCAAATCGTTGCCTCAATTCCTAACTCCCTTGCTGCCTCCTCCATTCGAGTTACGAGTAGGCTAGTTGACATTCCTGCTGAACAACACAGTACAATATTCATCTTTATATGCCCCCTTTGATCATGTAAGTGTTTACATTTTATTTATATTGCAATTGCTATGCCAAAACACAAATTCTTTTATGTGTAGGCTGTCATCTCTTAATTCTTCTATTAGTGTATTGCTCATCCATAAGAAAAACGAAACACTAATGAGATAGTGTTTCGTTTTAAGCAAAGCGAGTGTTTACTTATGGTTGAGACTGGTTTTCTTCACTCATCAGGAAAAATTTAACAAGGTAACAGATTTCATTTTCCTCCACCATAATGCCATAAGTCAGTTCAATTGGCTGCATAAGCCTTTGTATAACAGTAAGCATCTCCTTATAATTTTGCTTGTACGCTTCCTTTTCTTTAAATACCGCTACTTCTTCTCTACCTTTTAACCGATCAATCATGCAGCACATGTGCAATGTAATTCCCATCAGTTCATCCTGATATAGGTCCTGCTGTAGCTCCTTCTCCATACGTTTAATAGTAGCACGAACATCTGCTAGGACTTGTTCGCCGGAGAGGTATTTTAAATGAGATTCTAGTGTTTCACCCATTTTTATATATATTTCTTCCTGATTGATAATCTGCTGAATCTCTGGAATTGCCTGTAAGCTTAAGACCTGCTCAATATTGTATTGAGGTGCTTCAATATCCAATCGAAAATTGCTCACAACACACAAAATTTGGCGTTTTTCCTTTAGGTCTTCCAATTCCTGTTTGGCCTTAGTTTGATCTACACAAGTAATCGGTATAATTTGTAATGATTCATTATGAAACCGCAGATAATTTTTCAACAAATTTTTAATCACAAGTGCGCTTCCTTCACCTGTCAAACACGCCGTTACGATCACTTGTTTCGGTAGCTTATTACGTTCCCGTTTAACAGACTGCTCTTGTATTTCATGACTTGATACAGCTAACACACTTTGATAAATCTCGTCTAAAGTAGAGCCTGATATCGCTTTGCGCGTAGCTTCTAAAACATGAGTGGTACTAACTAACGGAATAACTTTTACGGGTATTCCCAATTCTTTTTGGACGATTTCCCCAAAGGTAAGCAAAGAGCCCATATCTACTAAAAACAGCAGTCCTTCTTCGTTACCAATCGTCTTGGCAATTTCTTTCGCTTTCTCTAATAATTCATGGGGTGTCTTTTCTAAGGGCATATCCAATGGAACAGCGTGATCTGTGCCCAGCAGGCGGTTTGTCACCTCTACCATAGAAGTAGCACTGGAATTACCGTGCATCATGACGAGAATACCAACATAATTTTTAATTTCTTCAGGTTGTGCTTCATCGAGTACAAAGAACATGCAGAGAAAACCAGCTTCATCTAGTGGTATGTCGAGATCAAAAGCCTCTTCTATCTTGCTCACACATTCAAGAGCCACCATGAATTCAGCTTTATGTAGCTTGCTAATTTGATTTAACTGCGGATTCGAGATTGTTTTACCCCTTCCAATACGATCAATCAGTGTCTGAATATGTAACGACATTCCCAGGAGAACATTACGTGTTAATTTTCTATTCAAAATAGTCTCGGCATACTTGACGATGTCTTCGACCAGATTGACAATATCGGGATGGACGATTTTTAATACATCCTCCTGATTAAAGCTTTTTCGTACATTAGTCAGATAATTAGTAAAATATTTCTCAATCTCACTAGTCAAAACTGTGTACAACTCTGTATCAGATACTCCTGTAGCTCGTAGCTGAACAATCTTTTGTTCCATTCGTTCATAGATATTATTATCAATCACAGATGAATCTTCTAGAATATATGGCTCTTGATCTGGATGAAACAGAAAATATTTTTTTTCTCCAATAAGCTTCTCGATATTTTGTCTATTCTGCTCCACATGTAGCACGCCCTCTTTTACATGAGGAGGTAGATCAGCTGTAGTAATTTGCATTTCTGTTTTCCGTAAAGAAATAAAATCGGCATATGCCTTTGCGCAGGATAGTCGAATATCCGTTTTCAATTGACCGATGTTGTTCGGACAGTGATACAGTAAAAGAGCACGGATAGAATTCCCTGAGACATGAATATCCTTCCCTAATCGATAAGACTCTTCTTGAAAAAACTGCTTGATTAGCTGTAGACGCTCCTCCAGTCCTCTTTCTTTTAAGGAGGGCAGAGAAATCATCATAGGAATCCGTCTGGTAAAAGTAGCGAGCAAGGCAGATGTAGGATTCTCTGTTGTTGCCGCAATTAATCTGACATTAGCCTGACGCACTCCATCGGTTTCACCTACACGTCTGAAGAAGCCTTTATCAATGAAAGTAAATAACATCTCTTGCCCTTCTGATGGCAAGCGATGCACTTCGTCTAATAATAGAATGCCATTATCAGCGGCTTCCATTAGTCCTGGACGATCTTGATCAGCGCCAGTGTATGCGCCCTTTTTCACACCAAATAATTGACCTACCAATAACTGAGCATTATGAGCGTAGTCTGCACAGTTAAATGTGATAAACGGAGCAGTAGCTGCTAAGATTCCTTTTTCCACAGCATATTCGTACATGAGCCCAGCAAACATGGTCTTCCCTACACCCGTCTCACCAAAGAGTAGTGTATGCATGCCATAGGGCGGATAGAGCAAAGCTGCTTTAGCTTGTTCAATGAGTGCTGTTAAGCTTTGACAATCTTTAGCTAACTGGTCCATCACGCTATCTTGTAGCTGATTTACTCCCTGATGATTATTTCTCTTGGTTTCCGTTGAAAAAGAGCCTGCACTATTACGTTCCCAAGTCCGTTTTCCTTCAGCTTTTCTTTGTTCAAATGCTTTCGCTTCCACTTTCTGTTCATTCATCAAAGCAGTAGGTTGAGTACCAGGCAAGGAGAATCGTACAGGCCGGGTTGTACTTTTCTCTATACGCCCTTCTCTCCATAGCTGGTTTAAATCAGAACTCACATTGGCTCGACTTAACGAGAGGAGCTCAGCCAACTCTTGAGCACTGCTTGCTTGTCCTTCACGTGAATTGGATACAATCTGTTGCATAATCAGCTCTATGCGTTTCATTTCATCACCTTGTGCCGATTTTTAACTGACAGGTTCACTATGAAAACTCTTTCATCATTCATTATCCATCATCTCATATTTATATCTATTCATCCATGGATCATTTTTGTGAAGGCTAAATTCGCTTGGTCCGAGCCCGATCTACTTCTGGAATTTTGATTACCAGATAACCGAGAAAGACTGCAAGGAGAATACCCTGAAATAATATAGCGAAAGAAACGGAGCCACCCATATAGGCTACCGCATAGTAAATAGCAGTTCCTCCTAGCATTAAGCTATTCTCCACAAAATTTTGGACCGCAATCGTTTTGCCTGATCCAATGATTTGAAGTCCCTGCTCCTGAATGACTGTGTTCATCGGAACGATAAATACCCCACCCATAAAACCAACGGCAAGCAACATCAGGATCGCAATGAATGTAGAATGAATCCAAGGAAACAGCATAATACAGCCCGTCATAAGAAACCCATAGAAAATGGCTTTGGTAAATCTAGATAAGGGAATAACCTTGGGAGCAAAGAAAGCTCCTCCAATAATCCCAATAGAGGTAGTCGCTAGAATAAGTGATACTCGAAAGTCATTCTCTGCAAAGCCTAATGTAAGCGGAATCCAAGCAAGTACAGCAATCCGGAGTACCGCCGAGCTCATCCAGAATGCTCCTGTTCCGATCAATGCGTAATGCGTAGTCGGATGACGGTACAGCAAACGAAAATTTTCAAAAAACAAGCGAATTTCTTCACTAATTTTAATATGGGGATTGCCTCGTTGCATTGGAATATAAAAAGTCATAGCGATAGAAGCCGCAAAGAGAAGCAAGCAAATGCTAGAGGAAACAGCTACACTAGTAACGGCTGCAATCGCCCCGCCTCCCCCAATCCCCAACAAAATGGCAAGTATCGTATAGGCTTCAATCCGCGAATTAGCTTCAAATAACTCCATTTCATTCTCAGTAAGCTCTACTAATATGCCATACTTGGCAGGTGAATAGACAACAGCTCCTATTCCTACTGTAAAGTAACTAGCCATCAACGCCATAATACTATGGTGGTCCACTGACATTAATAACACGATACCAAGTAGCTTCAAAAAATTACCCGCAAGTAAAATTGCTGTTTTGGAATACTTATCAGCTATGGGTCCTACCACAGGTGCCATTAAAATAAATGGCAAGAAAAATGCCATGGAAACTAAGGCAAGTGCGACAGGAGAAAAGCCATTTTGTCTTAACAGATTGGCAATCACAAATAATGCCATGTTATCAGCAAATGCAGATAAAAATTGAGTGATGTATAGATACTTCAAGGCTTTATTTTTCACGAATGCCGCTCTCCTCTCCTTATCGATTAGATGGGTTTCCTTGTTCTGCCCATTGTTTTAATGTTACATAGTCCACCTTGCCACTACCCAGCAAAGGGAGTTCCTCGATCTCTACAATTTTAGAAGGAACCAACAGTGCTGAGAAGCCTTTAGCTAGTACATATTCCTTAATCTCACGCATTGTAATGGGAATTGAGGTAAATAGATAGATGCGTTCCCCTTTTCGTGGATCACCTGTCGTCACAGCGGCAAGCCTTGTATCTTGCGCCACTTCTGTAACCAATTGCTCGACTAAATTTAGTGAGACCATTTCACCTGCAATTTTTGCAAAACGTTTTTTGCGAGCTACGATAGAAATGTACCCCTCGTCATCCACCGTTACGATATCTCCACAATCATAGTAGCCTTCTCTAGGTTCAAACCCTTTTCCATGAAATAAATAGCCTTTCATGACATTCGCTCCATCCACCCAAAGGTTACCGCCTTCAGATATGCCTTCAATCTTCTCTAGTTCATAACGAATACCTGGCAGAAATTGGCCTACTGTTCCCTTTTTATGCTGTAGCGGGGTGTTCAGTGAAAGAATAGGAGAAGCCTCAGTCGTACCATATCCTTCCATCACTCTTATACCGAATTTGTCCATCCAGAGCTGTCGGACCTCTTCCTTTAATTTTTCTGCTCCCGCCACTACATGCCGCATGGCGTAAAAATCGTATGGTTTGGCAGTGCGAGCATAACCTGCGAGAAATGTAGAGGTTCCAAATAACACTGTACAATTACGATCATAAGCAATCTCAGGAATCACCTTATAATGGAGCGGCGAAGGGTAAAAGAATACAGGTATTCCTGTCACAATTGGCAAAATCGTACCTACCGTTAAACCGAAGCTGTGAAACATTGGCAGGGTATTTAAAAACTTGTCTTTCGACGTCATATCCATCATGCTCAGGACCTGCTGAATATTGTTATAAATATTACTATGGGTAAGCACCACCCCTTTTGGCTTGCTCTCACTTCCAGATGTAAATAAAATAAGTTCACTTTCCTGTTTTGGATTCTCTTTTAGAGCACGCTGATTGCTCATATAAGCAAACATGGCCTTTACTTTGTCAGTTGTGCTAATAGAAGCTTTTACGTCTTCTAAGTAAATAACCTGTATATGTTTTTCAAGCGCATCAGCCATGGGCTGTAAATTAGCCTTCTGAATAAATTCTCTGGAGGTTAAAATGATGGAAATGCTTGCGGTTTCACATGCATCCAACACCGTTTGCACTCCCATGCTAAAGTTGAGTAGGGCAACTGACTTATCTAAATAAAACAATGAAAATAAAGCTACTGCATGCCCGAGTGATGTAGGTAATAGAGTACCAATACGTTGCTCATTGCGAACAAGAGCTTGGAATTTATTACCTAATGCATATGAACTTATCGCCAACTTTTTGTAAGTGATAGACTGTGTTAATTCTTCACCAATCATCCGGTTGGGACCATTAAGACGACATGCATCCAGCATTTCATTAAATAATTGCACATGATGCTTCTCCTTGGAATAAAATAACTCTGTTTGCATCGTTCTCAGGACTAAACTACCGGCCTTTTCCTTTTGAATGCGCTTAGATACTCCCGCTTCTACTGGAATTGTATAGGGCTCTCCAATACGGATACGCACTTTGGGGAATAGCTTCGTTTTCCACTTATCCGTAATGTAAGAGAATGGTGTACGTTCAGGTCCCAGCAATGTAACGGGATAAATAGTTGCACCTGTACGAAGTGCAATATAACCGAGCCCACTATATATTTTCATTATTCCACCAGTCGTTGTAATCCTGCCTTCAGGAAACAACACCAAAGGTATGCCAGTCTTGACTTCACGTACAATTTTACGAATGGAATAGGAATTAAAAGGATCTACCGTTATAAATTTTCGCTGCGATAAAAAGCTGGCATATTTCTTTGCAATATCCGTATTCACTACATAGCATACCTCTTTAGGAAGATTGCAAGCCAGCAATACCGCATCTAAGATTGACACGTGATTTGGTGCTAAAATAACCGGCTTGGAAAAATCAAGTTTTGAGAGTCCCTCTATCTCGACTCGATAACTCGCATTTACCACCGTTTTTAACAAACCATCTACAATACCCACACGATTCCACCCTTCTTCTTTTCTCCAAATTACTTGTATTCTCAAAAAATCATAACAGACTTGTCAACTAATATATACGACATATCTCTACACCTAACCATCCATCTTCTGTAATGCTGGTTTTTTCTATCTTTTTTCATAGCATATTTTATTCTTCTCTGTACAAAACAAGTCTATTTGGCCAATTAGAATCCAAGCTAAGGAGATTAGCCCTACTCAATCCGACCTATTTTTTGTTTTTTCTGATAAACACTGAAACTAACTTATTGTTTTCCACGTCAAGAAAATTGACAAACATCACACATGAAAAAGAATATGAGGAGGAAACCATGAAAAAGATATCTGCTTTACTGTTGTCGTTCCTACTGCTGTTTTCCATGATGCCCCTGCTTGCACAAGCTAAAAACACAAATTTTTGGGACGTTCCGCGAGATCATTGGGCTTATGAAGCAATTACAGATATGGCCAACAAGGGAATTATTGATGGTTATAGCGACGGTTCATTCCGTCCAAACTCAAAAGTTACCCGTGCCGAGTTTGCTAAAATTATGATTGCAGCTTCTGGAGTTCAATTAGGGGATAAATGGGGTATTTCTCAGACCTTTAAAGATGTACCACGCAGTCACTGGGCATTTACGTATGTCGAGTATGCAAAGCCTTACCTGACTGGCTACAAATCAGGTTCGACCTACAGCTACAAGCCTGATCAAAATGCGGTACGTGAAGACATTGCGGTTGCTTTGGTACGCCTGCTAGGTTATGACCAATCAAAATCAGCAAAAATAACATTATTAAATCAATTCAGAGATAAAGAAAAGATTTCTTACAATCTTCGTACCTTTATCGCAATCGCCTTAGATAACGATCTTATTAAAGGCTTCAATGATGGTACTTTCCGTCCACAAGATGCCATCACACGTGCTGAAGCCGCATCTCTATTGTACCGTGCTAAATTAGATGAACAAAAAGTGGTTTTCCCAACTGATCCTACTTCTCCTGTCCCACAACCAAAGCCTGATCAAAAAACAAGAGAAGTGACTGATGATTTTTCAGATAATCAATTGAAAAAATGGAACAGTGCACGAGGAACTGGATCGTGGGTGGTTTATGATAAACGTGTAACAGCTTATAGCAATGACAGCGATCTAAAACATTATCTTCTGCCTCTACAAGAAAAGGTAAACAAAGATGATACAGAATGGGAAATAGAAGTAGATATTAATCCAGTAAAAACAGATGGTGAAGCTGGTATATTTTTTAATGGTGAAGACGGAGAAGCAGATATCGTTTATTTGACAAAAGACTCCCTGCAAGTTCGTCACCTTACTGATCCAGAAAAGAAAGAGACAAAAGCAATTGCAAGCATTGCCACCAAGCTAAAAACAAACAACAACCTGAAAATAAAAGCAAAAGATGATACATTATCCGTTTATTTAAACGGCACAAATATCTATACGCTGCAAAAGGTGAAGTGGGATCATTCCGAAATAGGATTGTACATGAGCAAAGATGCTTTTAAACAAATTCCATCAAAGACTACTTGGTTTGACAATTTCACATTTACAGCTACGAAAAAATAAAAAAGAAGCTGGTCTCCTTGAACAACATTTCATTTTAAGATAAAGGTACAATTGTGGAAACTGTGGTACCTTTGGCGAAATGTTCTTGGAAACCAGCTTTTGTTTTATAGATTTTTTTTTAAGATCACCATATCTAATGCACGAATTCCATTTTCCCAAATTGGATAGGGATACTGTAAAAAGAAATCAGCTTTGATTCCAGTAATTCGAAACCCTACCTTTTGATAAAACGCTAGGTTATCCAAGCTAGAATTAGCTGTTCCTACAACCATCACCTTATAGTCTGCTTCTTTAGCTTTTTCTTCTAAACACGAAATAAATTGTTTACCGTAGCCTTTTCCTTGTTCGCCTCTACATACTGCAATATTTTTAATTTCGACCATTTCCTCTGTACACGGAAGCAAAATTGCGATACCCAGCAAACGCTCCTCCGTATAGGCAGCGTACATATCACCACGATGCTTATAACGTGCAATCATTTCTTCTGATTCATCAGCCTCTAACAACAATCGATCATATTCACCTTTATCTCGTTCTTCCATGGGTACAAGGACTACAGTTACCTTCTCTGACAAATCGCTCTTCCTCTCTTACATGGACTTCTTTGACTTCTCCTCAAATATTAAACAAATCAAATCGAAAAATCCATCTTTTCTGAATACTCCTTTTACCTAGCAGAGATTTTCATGACATGTGTATAATGGAGAAAGACACCTCTCTTACAGGAGGGTATTTGGGAAGGGGTTTTACTGTGTATTCTGAACTACTGCACTCTCCATTTACCTGGATTGATTCCGGCATCTATCGACAATCTCCGGTAGAACCGATTGCGTTGGATGAAGCATTAGCTACTGCTATGAAAGAGCCTAATGCAAAACCGATTATCCATTTATGGATTTATGATAAAGCTTTTTGGTTGGGTCGACGTGACGCCAAGCTACCACACTTAGAACAAGCATTGAAATCATACAGTCATAAAGGGTACTCGGCTCTACTCCGTTCCTCTGGTGGCGCATGTGTTCCACTAGATAGCGGTGTTTTAAATATGGCTATTTTATTCCCCCAGTGTAATTTGACAATTGATGATTTTTATAAGCTAGCTGCCGAAATTCTGTCAGTCGGGCTTGCTGACTACGGAAAGATTGAACTGGGAGAAGTCGTAGATTCCTATTGTGTAGGTGATTATGATTTTGCGCTTGCTGGTAAAAAAATTGGTGGGATGGCACAACGCCGAACGCGCTATGGTTCCATTTTGCAACTCTGTATCAATATTGAAGGAAGTGGATTAGAACGTGGAGCCCTGATGGAAGACTTCTATCATCAAGCTGGATTACATGAAATGGAAGTAGCCCAACGTCCCGTTCCAGCCGTCCGAAAAGAGACTATTGGCAGTATCTCCGAACATATTGGACGTGCCATCTCTGTAGATGAAGTAAAAGAGCAGCTTTATCTTGCCATTACAAAAAAATGGACAGCACCTAAAGGAACCTTGCCTTTGACAGAAACAGATAAAGAAGTGGCAATCCAGCATCTAACGGGTCGTCTTGGTCTTTTCTCTTTTACAGCAGCAGAGATTCAACGAGCTGATTGGCAGTTATTAAAATAGACACATAATCGAAGACATGTGTTGCATATCTATAAAAAAGACATCTTCTCACTCAAAAAACCTGAGGATTCATTGTCTCAGGTTTTTTCTTTATCACCTATCCTTTTGTAAAGTAACTGTTATGATTGTCCCGTGAACAACCCTCGACAAAAACAGGACAATAGCTATTCATCTGTACCCGAAATCATAGGGAGCTACTGATAAGTTGTTTTTCATCTTATTTCAAATAGAGAAAAAAATGCATTTTTGCTTAATTTTTTATACAATAAAAGAAGAATGTCCATTAACAATGAAAGGTAAGGAGGATCTTGCATTGAATAATCCTCAAGCTAAGCATATTTTCAATTACCCAATTATGGATTTAATATTGCCCGCCTCAAAAGTAGCTCATGTTCAATTGGGCAATTCTTTGGAACACGCTTTACTGGTATTGGTGAAAAGTAGATATTCAGCCATTCCTGTATTGGATTCTTCCTATAAAGTGATGGGACAAATTAGTAAAACAATGATACTGGAATCAATTCTAGGTTTAGAGCGTGTGGAGTATGAAACATTGCACGAACATCATGTAGAAGAGGTTATGGAACGCAACATCCCACGTTTGCATCCTACTGACTCTTTTCAACGTGCTCTAGAGTTGTCCATTAATCACCCATTTGTATGTGTTGAGGATGAGCAAGGTGTCTTTGAGGGGATTTTGACCCGTAAAGCAGTTCTTGCCCTCGTATACCACCATTTCCGTAACGCCGAATAAGACAGTCTCAGTTTACACACACCATGTTATGTTAGAAATGAAGAAAAAGGCCCGCATCCACATGGAGCAGGCCTTTTATTACGCATAGGTGTCTCACATCTCATCTAATTATTTTTTCTTCCTGTATAGAGTAGCTCCAAATTCTAGTGGGGTTTCATAAGTTTGATAAAACATTGCCTTTTCACCTGCTTTAAAAAATGAGTACCTTTGATCTCTAACATTCGCCTCAATGAAATAAGGTAATCCAAACTGGTCAATCCCCATGTCTAACCCCAAATCAACAAGTGAGGGTTCGTTGAGTTCTAGATGCTCTACAATAGCAAAGCAGGCAGTCTGCAAACGTCTCACAACGATGGGAATACTTTGAGTAGCAAAAAGAGAGCCTAGAACGATTTCCAGTTGTTCTGCACTGCCACCTTGTGCTAAATTGCTTAATTTATTATCGAGATTTGCTAGCTTTGCTACCATACCCGATATTTTCCATTCGTGTAGTTGATCTTTTTGAATAGAGACACGCACATCGAAAGTACGATCCTGATACTTACAAAGCGGGATACCTTGTTGAATAATGTAGGTTTTATTATTTACCCATTTTTCCACAAATTGTACTAGTTCTTCTAGATTTTGAAAACTTTCGCTTGTTTGTGATGAGTAAAAAAAATATCCATCTGGCTTTTGTTCTATGCGAGCTACACCTGTACCTACAGATCCAATGACTGGTTTGACGTATATAATATCATACTTATTTAGCATGTCAGTAAAGGCTCGGTTACGAAATAATTTGGTTTCTGGAAGATAATGACGTAAATTGTCCTGTGTCCAAAGCCTCTTGTGCACTATCCATTTATTGCGTGTTACAATTCCATTGTACACCCGGCTTACTTTTTCTAATTTTTTAATTCGTTTAATCGTATCTTTCTTACCAGAAAGTACTCGATTGTGAATGACTTTTGGGATTATAAAAGTGGATGGTACCAGCTTCTTATCTCTCCACACATAGCCTTTAATTTTATTCGTGGCAAAGTTAATTTGACTTGAATGAAAAAAAACAGTTTCTAGTCCAAGCCTAGCGCCAATCTCTACATAAAAGGCAAGTCGCTCATAAGTGTGTCGTCGCCGTTTGTTCAAAGAAATAACTTTCTTATTGAGCATTATTCCAATTTTCTCCACATTAATCCCTTCCTACATCATTTCTTTAGTACATTTTTCCTCTTTATCACTCTATGTAGGCTATAGGCAAATGGGGTGCCTATTTTTCATCTGCTTCCTTTCTAATAAAAAACCGAGTAAAGGATTCTACGAACATTTTCCATTACTCGGATAAGATTGTTTATTTTTTTGTTTTGTTCTTACCGTTTTTCAATTGCAATGATAAAAGGGGCTTGGTTTTGTTGATTCATATATTGGTATCTGAGCACAAGGTACTCTGACTGCGGTAATTTTTCACAATAGGCTACTACTGCATCTTTCTCAATAGTACCTGCTTCGTGACCCCAATAAATAATGATAGTCATTATTCCGCCTGTTCGTAGCTTATCCAAGCCGGCTTCAATTGCACGAATGGTAGTATTAGCCTGTGTGGTAATATCCTTATTTCCGCCCGGTAAATATCCTAAGTTAAACATAACGGCTCCAAGATCAACCGGAATCTCTTTAATTTGTTCGTGACTGGTTAATAACAAATTTACCCGCTCTACTACCTGTTCACGTTCTAAGCGTGCTCTAGTCTTCTCAATCGCTTCTGCTTGAACATCATAAGCGTACACTTTTCCTCTTTCCCCAACTAATTGAGCAAGAAATAATGTATCATTTCCATTGCCCATAGTGGCGTCCACTACAGTCTCTCCCTCTACTACTCGCTCTCTAATATATTGACGTACAACTTCTAAAACATTTGGAAACACGTTGATTCTCTCCTTTTTATATCTCTATCTGTAATCCTATCTGTGCTACGTAGCATAATTCCCCATATGAGCTAGCCTGTTCGTAAACATCCTCTTCCTTTGTGTTATGGAATAGATGCGTTATCAATAATGATTTTGCTTTTATATCATTTGCAATCTGAGCCGCTTGGCGCACAGATAAATGACCACTCGGCTTGTTTGGCTCAAAACCGTCAAGATACGTGCCTTCACATATAAATATATCGGGTTCCATAACCTTCTCCCAGTGCATCTGCATTCCTGTGTCAGCACCATACAGAATTTTTTTCCCATTATGCGTAAACATCATAGCATAACATAAAATGGGGTGATCTGTTCTGATAAAACGAACAGCTATGTCTCCTAGAATCACTTCTGTCTGCTCGGTTATGGGCTTATAAATTGTTGCTTCTTTATATACCATTTGACTGCTATATTCGGCTGGCTCTGTCGGGGCATAAATTGGTACAGGTTGATTAGCGCGTATTCCTTCCACTCTTTGATGCACATTCAAACCATACTGCAAAACCCCAACATCAGCAATATGATCTTGATGATAATGTGATAAGAAAACCGCATCTAACTGATGAATTGGTATGTATTTCGTTACTTGGCTGATTACCCCACTCCCACAGTCAATTAATATATTCATTGATTCTGTTTGTAGTAAATAACCAGGGGTAGCTCCTCCAGGTCCTGGATATGGTGATTGAAAGCCTAACACAGTGATACGCATGTTTTCACTCTCCATTTCATAGGATGTAGTATGGTGGACAGGAGGTACTCGATGCAAAAGTCATGGAAAGCTATTTTGCAGATCGCCTTTACTTATATCGGAACGGTTGTAGGTGCTGGATTTGCTTCAGGTCGAGAGATTCTTGAATTTTTTGTACGTTTTGGACCCTACGGTTTACTTGGAATTGGCATCGCTAGTCTATTATTTGTCTGGTCTGCTATACAGGTCATGCTGGTAGCACAGCGCATACAGGCCAAATCCTATCAGGAAGTTAGCTTCTACCTATTTGGCAAAACGATCGGCACTTTTTTTAATACAATATTACTTCTGGTCTTAATCGGGACAACTTCAGTTATGCTTGCCTTTACTGGTTCCCTTTTTAAAGAATCGTTCCATTTACCAGCTCAGATAGGAATTTGGGCAAGTATGATACTTATTTTCCTGGTAACGGCTAGAGGTATGGGAGCTATCCACACGGTAAATAGTATTTTTGTTCCGATCCTTATTGGATTTACACTGCTTGTCTTCTTTTACACGAAGCCATGGGATAGTACTGCCACCGTAACCGGCTTGCCTCTTGATGAACTAGAGAGTGACGGATGGCTCCAATCCCCCATCTATTATGTATCGCTTAATGTTGCATTAGCACAAGCAGTCCTAATCCCTATAGGGCGAGAGTGCTCTTCTAGGCGTACTTTAGTTTACGGAGGCTTAGTTGGTGGATTAGGTATTGGCTTCCTTCTCTTTCTCGCGTATGCATCACTACTCGACAATATGCCCCACGTTCAATTTGTAGATACTCCTACGATTTTCATTTTGTCTGGGCTAGGCAAAACGATTACCTTCCTGTTTGCGCTATTGGTCTATGCAGAGGTTTTCTCCTCGCTTGTTGCCAATCTGTTTGGCTTAGTTGAACAGGTAAAAAGCTATATTAACCTGCACTTTTCACTAATCCTATTGATCATACTGCTAATCTGCTATGGGGTTAGTTTTGTAGGGTTTAGTTCTTTGCTTACTATATTGTACCCGCTTTTTGGACAGATTGTCGTGTTCTTTTTAGTGATGCTATTTTATCGCCAACTGATGGATCGATCCAGACGATGGAACTGATATTTGCAGGTGCAAAAGCTGATTCTGTGTTTTTTCTAGAATCAGCTTGCTTTCGTTATCTGCTAATTTGCCAACAAAAAAATCATCCCCTCATAAACACTAGTTTAGCAAAAGAAATCCTTGCTTTCAGTGTAGATGAAGGGATGTGTTGTTATGAGATAAGAATAGTTATTCTAGCATTTGCCTTACGCAAATTCCGCTTGTAATTGATTAAAGAGTTCTTCACCAAGATGCAAATCTTTTTTCACAAGAGCTTCTTGATCAAATCCTTTTACCAAATCCTCGTAGCGCTGTTGCTCTGTATTTTGGTACACAATGCCCGTTAGCAAGCCTTTGTTCGCCATCGAGTGGGACATTGCCATAATCTTATTGTGTTTGTCATAGCCTTCAATACTATCAACTGGTACGATATTTTGTTTGAACCAGTCATATGTGTTCACTTTATTAAAGGTTACACAGGGGCTAAATACGTTAATTAACGAGAAGCCTTTATGTTGTATCCCCTTTTCAATAACATCCGTTAGCCCTTTTAAATCACTGGATACGGACTGTGCGACAAAAGTAGCTCCCGCTGACAAGGCTAATTCGATAGGAGAAATAGCTTGTTCAATCGCACCAGCAGGGGTAGATTTAGTCACAAAACCTGCCGCAGAGCGAGGCGAAGTTTGACCTTTAGTAAGTCCATAGATCTGGTTATCCATAACAATATACGTAATATCCATATTACGACGAATCGCATGAACAGTATGCCCCATTCCAATGGCGAAACCATCTCCGTCTCCACCAGATGCAATGACAGTTAATTCACGGTTTGCCATTTTTAGACCTTGGGCGATTGGTAAAGCTCGACCATGTACGCCGTGGAAACCATAGCAATTGATATAACCAGAAATACGTCCTGAACAACCAATACCAGACACGACGGCTAAGTTTTCTGGTTCCAATCCCACGTTTGCTGCTGCCCGTTGAATTGCAGCTTGTACGGAGAAGTCACCACACCCTGGACACCAGTTTGGCTTGGTACTATTGCGAAACTCTTTGAACGTCGCCATCTTTTATCAGCCCCTTGACTTGTGTATAAATCTCGTTCGGTAAGAACGGATTTCCATCGTATTTTACCACGTTCTCCAGTCTATCAGCACAGCCTACATTCAATTTAACTAGATTGGCAATTTGACCAGTCGCGTTATTTTCAACCACAATAATCTTTTTAGCTTGATCTACGTAAGGTTTGATGGCTTCTACAGGGAATGGGTGAAGCAATCTGATTTGAGCATGATTTACCTTTAGTCCATCTGCTTCTAGACGTGTACGCGCTTCTTCTACTGTACCCCCGACAGAGTTAATAGAAACCAATAGTACATCAGACTCTACACCCTCACCATTAATGCGAACCGGAGTTGGGAATTTAGCAGGAAGTACGTCTAATTTGCGTAAGCGTTTATCCATTTGGGCTTTACGGTTCGTAGGACTTTCTGATGGTTTACCTGTTTGGTCATGCTCTACCCCTGTTACGTGGTGAAGACCAAATTTTTGACCTGGAATGACGCGTGGAGATACGCCATCCTCTGTTACCTGATAACGCTGGAACATCGCACCAGCCTCTGTTTCTGGGAGCTCCTGACCCGCAAGTAGCTTTCCTCGACGAATCTCAACACGATTATAATCAAGCGGTTCGACGGTTTGTTTACCAAGTGATAATGCCAAATCGGTAATCAGAATAACCGGTACTTGATATTCTTCCGCAATATTAAAAGCTTCTACTGCATCATAGAAGCACTCTTCAACCGATGTAGGTGCCATTACTACCTTAGGAATTTCACCATGTGTACCATTGATCATGGCATTAACATCTGATTGTTCTTGTTTTGTAGGTAGACCTGTAGAAGGACCGCCACGTTGTGTATCTACAATCACGACAGGCATCTCGGTCATTCCTGCTAAACCGATCGCTTCCATCATGAGAGACAGACCAGGACCAGCTGATGCGGTCAATGCACGCACACCACCGTAGCTAGCTCCAATTGCCATTGTAATAGCTGCAATTTCATCCTCTGTTTGTATAACTGTACCGCCAAATTTCGGTAATTTTTTAATAAGATATTCCATGATCTCAGACGCTGGTGTGATTGGGTATGCAGGCATAAAGCGGACTCCGGCCGTCAAACACCCTAGAGCTATCGCATCATTACCGATCATGAAAAGACGTTTGTTTCCATCTGCCGGCTCTAGTTGGAATTCTGGAAGTTGTCCACCTGTCAATTCATTTACAAACTGTGCTCCACGAGTAATCGCTTGCATGTTTAATTCGACTACTTTTTCACCTTTACGCAAGAACATGTCCTCTACAATGTTTCGGTATCCTTCAACTGGAATACCAAGGATCGCACTGGTTGCCCCAATGGACACCATGTTCTTCATTAAGGAAGTACCCAATTCATCAGCAATTTCAGTTAGTGGAACAGCTAATAGGCGAACAGACTGTAATCCTTCTGGCAACACTGGGTTGAATTTAGCATCTGCTATGATGACTCCGCCTTCACGTAACTCTGGAGCATTAACATCAATCGTTTCCTGGTCAAACGCTACCAACATATCTAGGACATCCGAAATGGCCTGAACAGGCTTCGTGCTTACACGAATTTTGTTATTGGTATGTCCTCCTTTAATACGCGAGGAGAAATGACGGTAACCATACAGATAATAACCCATGCGGTTCATGGCAATAGAGAAGATTTCACCCGTACTTTCAATACCTTCCCCTTGTTGTCCTCCAACTTTCCAAGAAAGTTGACTAATCATGAAATTCCACCCCTTCAGCGACTGTGAGAAAATCTACAATCATCATTCAATCCGAACTGCACACAGCTGTCATTCAGCATTTGTCTATGTAATATAGTAGACAAATTGTGAAGAATTTGTGTATAAGCAAGACCAATTTTAGACCTAGCTTATTCAAATTGCAAGTACTTTTCCTAAAGATGGTTGCATTGTGTAAATAAATGTACTCGGTATATTAATGATCTTCTGAAGTAATTGTAACATGTTCCCATAAAGTCGCAACTATTTTTACTAAAAATTTAGAAGGTTTTGTCCTTCCATTGAAGCTGATTCATTAGCTATTCTTTATATCTTCGTCGATTTTAGCGCTGAAAGCAAGTCATGTTTATTTTTTTGTTTTCTGACTGCTTGGACATCTTTTTTACGATGTAATTTTGAGGATAATTATATGTAAATACTATAAGAAAGCCAAGCCAATCGACTGATAGGCTTGGCATCTAACTCTCTTTGTTCAGGCAGGCTTGTTTCTTACCCTGCAAATAAAAAACCTGTTTATTCCCAAGAGGACAAACAGGTGAATAGGTAGGTTAGTTCTCTATCATCTGGGTTCCACAATCAATTTTATGGCTGTACGCTCTTCTCCATCAATTATAATGTCTGTAAAGGCTGGGATACAAATCAAATCAACACCACTAGGCGCTACGAATCCACGTGCGATAGCTACTGCCTTCACAGCTTGATTGAGCGCCCCCGCTCCAATAGCTTGAATCTCAGCGGCCCCGCGCTCACGGAGTACGCCTGCAAGAGCACCAGCAACAGAGTTGGGGTTAGACTTTGCTGAAACTTTTAATACGTCCATCCTTTGTACCTCCCGTCAGATAGAATAACTCTTATCTCTAGAATGATATTCGCATAACCCCTAAAAATTCCTGCCTTTTACGATTAATATTCGCAAAATTCGAATCTACCTTGTATTATTCCATAAAAGGACAAGTGGCGTCAATTCGAATTCGATCTATCTTTGTAGTTTTTCCTGTTGACTTATCAAGGGTAAAGAGAACACCATTTAGTTGTGTCGGTCCTTCTGCTACTTCAAATCTAACAGGTAATTGTGTTAAAAACTTCATAATAACTGCGCTACGCTCCATACCCAGAATCCCATCTGTTGGACCGCACATCCCTGCATCAGTAATATAGCCTGTACCATTAGGTAAGATTCGTTCATCTCCTGTTTGTACATGGGTATGTGTTCCAACCATTGCGCTAATTTTGCCATCGAGATACCAGCCTAGTGCCTGTTTTTCTGATGTAGCCTCAGCATGCACATCTACAAAAATATATTTGGTACGCTTTCTTGCTTCTTCTACTAGCTGCTCTGCCGTTTCAAACGGACACATCAATGGTGGTAAAAAGGTTCTCCCTTGTACATTAATGATAGCTACCTCTCCCAGATGTGTTTGAACATAGGTAAGACCTCTACCTGGAGTTCCCTCAGGAAAATTTGCCGGTCGAACGATACGTGAGTCCTCATCTATAAAATCAAAAATTTCTCGATTATCCCACGTGTGATTCCCCATCGTGATCGCCTGAACACCCACCTGAAAAAACTCATTAGCAATTTTTCGCGTAATTCCACGTCCATGTGCTGCATTTTCACCGTTTACTACAATCAGATCAGGAGTATATTTACGTTTCAGACGTGGTACATATTCTTTCACAATTTCTCTTCCTGGAGAACCTACAATATCCCCAATAAATAATAATTTCATTCTAATCACCTCTACTATTCGTTCTTTAAAGAAAATGGGCGATGACCAAGTCTCTATTGCCAGCAGTAGCTTGATTGTACATATAGAGATGAGAATTTAGATAAATTCCTATCTTGTCAAAAAAATAAAGTGGCATCTCGCCACTTTATTTTTACTTCGCGTATTCAACAGCGCGGGTTTCCCGAATCACTGTTACGCGTATATGTCCTGGATAATCCAGCTCATTTTCAATACGTTTCGTAATTTCCCGAGCTAACCTCATTGCCTCAGCATCATCAATTTTTTCTGGCTGTACCATCACTCGCACTTCTCGGCCTGCCTGGATTGCATATGATTTTTCTACGCCATCGAAGGATTCGGAGATTTCCTCCAGTTTCTCCAAGCGTTTAATATATGTTTCCAAGGTTTCACGTCGAGCGCCTGGACGTGCAGCAGAAAGGGCATCAGCTGCAGCTACTAACATTGCAATAACAGAGGTAGGTTCTGTATCACCATGGTGAGAAGCAATACTGTTGATAACAACAGGGTGCTCATTGTACTTCTTCGCTAGTTCCACGCCAATCTCTACGTGAGAACCCTCTACTTCATGATCAATTGCTTTACCGATATCATGTAACAAACCTGATCTTTTTGCCAGTTTAACGTCTTCTTTCAATTCCGCAGCCATAAGACCAGCAAGATGAGCTACTTCCATTGAATGTTTCAAGACATTTTGTCCATAACTTGTACGGTAACGCAAGCGTCCTAAAATCTTTATTAAATCAGGATGTAATCCGTGTACATCTGTCTCAAATGTTGCTTGTTCCCCGTACTCACGAATACGTTCATCTACTTCACGTCGTGATTTCTCTACCATTTCCTCAATACGAGCCGGGTGAATACGTCCGTCTGCCACCAGCTTATCGAGGGCGGTTTTAGCAATTTCACGTCGAATCGGGTCAAAGCCTGAAAGAATAACTGCCTCAGGAGTATCATCAATAATAAGATCAATACCAGTTAATGTCTCTAGTGCTCGAATGTTACGACCTTCACGACCGATAATTCGACCTTTCATTTCATCATTGGGAAGAGTAACAACTGAAACGGTCGTCTCTGCCACATGATCTGCCGCGCAGCGTTGGATAGCTGTTGTGATAATCTCACGAGCTTTTTTGTCAGCGTCCTCTTTAGCATGCGTTTCAATATCCTTGATCATAATTGCCATGTCATGGCGTACTTCGTTTTCTACGTTTGTTAAAATAATCGTTTTTGCTTCATCTTGAGTTAGTCCTGAAATGCGTTCGAGTTCAGCAACTTGATCTTTATATAATTGCTCAACCTTGGCTTGCAACTCAGTAATTGATTTTTCACGGTCGCTCTGCTCTACTTCTTTACGTTCCAATTGGTCCAGCTTTCGGTCAAGAGACTCCTCTTTTTGAAGGATACGTCTCTCTTGACGCTGAATTTCGTTCCGACGCTCTTTGATTTCATGATCAGCATCTGTACGCAGCTTAAACACTTCGTCTTTGGCTTCTAAGACTTTTTCCTTTTTCACTGCCTCCGCATCGCGTTTTGCTTCTTCGACGATTTGCTTCGCCGCCTCTTCTGCGCTTGAAATTTTGGCTTCTGCAATGGATTTACGTAAGAAGTATCCGACCCCAAAACCAATTGCTAGTGCTACCAACAATAGCAAAACTAACAATAGTGGGTTAGATAGATCCATACGTGTTCTCTTACACCTCCTTTGTCTATGACTTTTACATTTCTCATACAAATCATTTTTTTCTTGGTGATTCCTATCATCTTCATATCTTGGTACACCAAATGAAAACCAAGTAAGAGCGAAGAAGGAAACATTTGGCATCCATAGCCTAAAAAACAAGACCGATGCGACTCGGTCGACTGCAATCATGATAGACATAGGTCTCATGGATGTTCAGTTATGGATTGCTAATCGCAAAAAGTTATCAAACACCAAGTAATACAAACCTATTTTATTATTTGCGAACAAGCCTTGTCAAGGAGTAGACCTTGTGGGGAGTAGGATTGCTTCGAATAGGGAAAGATTATACAGTATACGCCCTCACTGCTCATCTTCTTCCTCAGTCCAGTTTTTTGTTCTCCATTCATTTCTTACCTGTTGAACAATAGAATGCGAAAAACCTTTCCGTAACAAAAATTGTAAGAGCTTATACTCTGTTTTTTGATCGATTGAGGCTGTTTTCCTTGCCAATTTTCCTCGTAATAAAGAACGAGCTGCATCTAGCTCCTGTTCATATTCTATTCTTCCCAATACTTTTTCTATCAAACTTGGGGCAATTCCCTTCTGCTTCAATTCCATCTTTAGCATATAAGCTCCCCGAGGTTTCAAACGTAGTCTCTCTTCTACCCATTTTTTAGCAAACAACTCATCATTTACATACCCTTCTCGCGTACACTTCTCTACTATTCGTTCCGCTAGTTCTAGTGAAAACTCCTTACCCATTAGATATCTTTCCACTTCTCTGGAACTACGTGGACGATAGCTAAGATAATTGATAGCAGCCAAATAGGCTCTGTTCTCATGATCCGCTCGTAATACCTCTGCGAAAAAATTACTATCTACCTCTGTCCCTTTCATCAAGTGATACTTAATGAAGACTTCCTCGTGCACTTCAAATGCAAATTCATTGTCCAGATCAATCAAATATATCTGTTTTCGTTTAGAATCCCTATGAACGGCCGTGATTACCCCTGAGGTTTTCATGTTTCCTCCTACTCTTATCGAATACTGCCTTCTCTTTACATAAAAAGCCTGTCGCACAGAATACGACAGGCTTACATCTCTTCTACTCTAAATCAAAAGTTGGTTCTTCCTCCTGCTCTGGATCGAGAACCGCTTCCCCCTCTGGGATGGAATTAGGATTCAGGCTGTAATATTCTCGAATTTTTTGGTCAATCTGAGCCGCAATAGCTGGGTTCTCTTTCAAGAACTGTTTTGCATTTTCACGACCTTGACCTAATCGTTCATCATTAAATGCATACCAAGCACCGCTTTTTGCAACAATGTCCAGCTCAGCTCCAATATCCAGAATACTTCCTTCTCTAGAAATACCTTCTCCATACATAATATCTACTTCGGCTACTTTAAACGGAGGAGCCACTTTATTTTTTACAACTTTAATTTTAGTCTTCGTACCTACTACATCATTGCCTTGTTTAATACCCTCTGCTTTACGTACATCTAGACGTACACTAGCATAGAACTTCAAAGCTCGTCCACCAGGAGTAGTTTCTGGGTTACCAAACATAACACCCACTTTTTCACGCAACTGGTTAATGAAGATCGTAATCGTTTTGGATTTGTTAATAGCTCCAGAAAGCTTACGTAAAGCTTGAGACATCAAACGAGCTTGTAGACCAACGTGAGAGTCTCCCATTTCTCCTTCAATCTCAGCTTTTGGAACCAAAGCCGCTACGGAGTCTACTACGATAATATCTACAGCGCCAGAGCGTACGAGAGCTTCCGCAATTTCTAATGCTTGTTCTCCTGTATCTGGTTGGGATAAAAGTAATTCTTCTATGTTAACACCCAATTTAGCAGCATAAACAGGGTCTAAGGCATGCTCTGCATCAATAAAGGCTGCTTGTCCACCTTGCTTCTGTACCTCTGCAATGGCATGAAGCGCAACCGTCGTTTTACCAGAGGATTCTGGTCCATAAATCTCAATAATACGACCACGTGGGAAACCGCCGACACCAAGTGCGATATCAAGAGCTAAGGCTCCTGTTGAAACAGTAGAAACCTGTGAATGTGCCATTTCCCCCATCTTCATGATGGAGCCTTTCCCGAACTGTTTTTCTATTTGTCTTAAAGCACTCTCTAGCGCAGCGCGACGATCTGACAATAGTGACACTCCCTTTCTCGTTCCACTCAACTTTTTCTTATGTATGTATCATACATCGAGATAGAGGGGTTTGCCAAGTATTTTTTGCGAACAAATATTCGCATGGAAATTATATAGAAAAAAGAAGGCATTTTCACTCAACCTCCAGGTGAAAAAACCTTCTATACGGCCAAATTATGATTTTCGTGTTCGCGGTTTAGCAGGCTCCAGATTAATACGTTTACCGTTGATGCGCGTCTGTCTTAACGCCTCATAAACAAACGGAGCAACATCTTCTGGAACTTCTACAAAGGTGAAGTTTTCAAAAATATCAATCCGTCCGACTGATTTGCCCGGAATGCCCACCGATTCGGAAATCTCCCGTACAAGATCTTGAGGCTTCATGTTAACATTTCGTCCTACATTTAGGAAGAAACGCACCATTCCTCTAGCTGCACCCGTCTCACCAAAGTTGTACCCTTCTTCCTCATCATTTCCACTTGGATCAGTATGAAATGCAAGATGTAGGGCTGCCGCGGCAACTTTAGCCGGTTCATGCTCCTGCATTAACTCTTCAACAATTTCTTGATACATACTGTTCGTAGAATCACTTACAATCAACGAACGTAGTTGTTCACGTAATTGGGTACGTTTACGCTCAGCAATCTCTTCTAAGGTAGGCACAGTGCGAGTAACCAGAGATGCTTTGGTCTGTTTTTGAATCACCATCAGTTGACGCATCTCTCGTGGAGTAACTAGTGTCATGGCAATTCCCTTACGTCCAGCCCGTCCTGTACGGCCAATTCGATGCACGTAGCTTTCCGGATCTTGTGGAATATCATAATTAATAACATGTGATACGTTACCTACATCAATACCACGAGCTGCTACATCTGTAGCAATCAAGAACTCAATAGTACCTTCCCGGAAAGCCTTCATCACTTTATCGCGCTGTGCTTGCGATAAGTCACCATGTAATCCATCTGCCAAATATCCTCGTGCTTGCAAGGCTTCGCTTAATTCGTCTACTCCACGCTTTGTCCTACAGAAAATGATACCAAGCTCTACATCCTGACTATCGAGAATCCGGCATAAGCTCTCCCGTTTATTACGTTCAAAAACTTTATAATACACTTGTTCAATAGAAGGAGCTGTGACTTCTTCACGACTGATAGCCACGGTCTCGGGATTTTTCATGTAGCGATGAGCTAATCGCTTGATTTCAGGAGGCATCGTTGCTGAGAAAAGCAAGGTTTGACGTTCAGCTTTCATGTGACTAAGAATTGTCTCGATATCTTCAATAAAACCCATATCCAGCATTTCATCTGCTTCATCGAGAACAAGCATTTTTACATTTTCAAGATGGAGCGTTTTACGACGCAAATGGTCCAAAACACGCCCAGGAGTACCGATCACCACATGCACACCTTGTCGAAGCGCACGAATCTGATGACTAATCGATTGACCACCATAGATGGGAAGGGTGCGAATTTTTTTGTATTTACATATTCTCACCAATTCTCCTGCCACCTGTATGGCAAGTTCACGAGTTGGAGTCAACACAATCGCCTGTATCCGATTGTTAGTAGGGTTTAAGGCCTCGACTAGTGGAATCCCAAACGCAGCAGTTTTCCCTGTTCCTGTTTGAGCCTGTCCGATCAGGTCGCCACCCTCTAATATCTTGGGGATGCAAGCCGCTTGAATTGGTGATGGTTCTTCAAAGCCCATATCATGAATAGCTTGCAACACATTTTTATGTAAAGCTAAATCTGAAAAAATCGTCATGATAGTCACCTTTCTTTTAGTCATTACAGTGAAGCTGCTGGAGGGTGTGATATAGAGCATACTTGGCAACACGTCCAATTATAGCTCTGCGCTGTCCCGCAACCTGCACCTTTTTTACCAAAGTAGGCTGCTTCTCACTGGCGATTCCGATATAGACCAGTCCTACAGGTTTTCCCTCGGAAGATTCAGGTCCTGCTACACCGGTAACAGAAACGCCATAGGTTGTGCCCATCTTTTGGCGAATATTCTCAGCTAAAAGCCGAGCCGTTGTTTCACTGACAGCTCCTTCTGTCTCTAGGACGTCAAGAGGCACATCCAGCCATTGATGTTTCATTTCGTTAGAATAACAAACAATACCTCCTCGATATACTTGCGACGCGCCAGGAATCGAGGTAAGCAGTTGTGAAACAGTGCCCCCTGTACAGCTTTCAGCAAAAGAGATCGTCTGCTGTTTTAATAGTAGTTGCTCATAGAGTACCTGATGCAACGGAGATTCCCCTACTGCATATATAAACTCACCTACGCGATTGCGAATCTCCTCTTCGACAGGAAGTAACAAACTCTCGGCTTCCTCCACAGAAGTAGCGCGAGCCGTTATGCGCAACGTCACCTCAAACTCCTTGGCATATGGGGCAATTGTCGGGTTGGATTGCCCTTCAATTAAGTCAATCAGCTTTGCTTCTAACAAAGATTCTCCGATACCAAAAAAGCGAAAGACACGAGAATGAAAGATTTGATGCTCATTCCCTAAAGAAGCCAAAAATGGCATCAAATAATTTTCCACCATCGGATACATTTCGCTTGGGGGACCAGGCAACAAGACATACGTTACGCCCTCTTGGGTAATCCCCATTCCTGGTGCCATTCCGTGATCATTGTCAAAGACCGTCGATCCCTCAATTACAAGGGCTTGCTTACGATTGTTATCTGTCATGTCAATACCGCGTCGCTCAAAAAAATCACGAATGTTCGCCATTGCTTTTTCATCCGTGACCAGCTTGTGACCAAGATGGTCGGCCACTACGTCTTTGGTCAAATCATCCTGCGTAGGGCCCAACCCTCCGGTAAAAATGATGAGATCGGAACGCGATTTCGCACGTTCTATCACTTGTAGCATTCGTTCATAATTATCGCCAACTGTTATGTGATAATAAACATTAATTCCTACTTCAGCTAACTTTTGCGATAAGAATTGTGCGTTTGTATTAGCAATTTGTCCAAGTAATAACTCAGTTCCAACCGCGATAATTTCCGCTTTCATCACTCTTCATCCCAATCTTTTACGAATATTGAATGACATTGCGATTCTTAGAAAAATAGTCATACCCTGACCAAAGGGTAATTAAAACCATTGCCCAAATCGCGATTTTGTCAAAAGGTATACCAATAAACTCAAATGGGAAATTATTCATCATTAATACAGCAATCGCTACGATTTGCACCCAGGTCTTAATTTTTCCCCAAGCGCTTGCAGCAATGACCTTTCCTTCTGCCGCTGCAATCATTCGAAGTCCTGTCACTGCAAATTCACGACTAATAATCACTATAACGACCCACGCCTCGATTCGTTGCATCTCAACAAGAGAAATAAGCGAAGCCGATACCAACAATTTGTCCGCTAATGGATCTAAAAATTTGCCCAGATTCGTAACAATCTTCCGCTTACGGGCAATGTACCCATCTAGACCATCTGTGCTGGCTGCCAAGATGAATACCAAAGCCGCTATCAGCTCATTGTACGTCATAGTTAGAGTCCCGATGGTAAACGTGCCAAATTTGTATTCTACTAGTAGAAAAAACATGACGACAGGAACCAGAAAAATTCTGGCAAGCGTGATGCGGTTGGCAAGATTCAACTAAATAACCTCCCCAGCTAGATCATAATCGTATGAGTGGGTAATTCTCACCTTTACAATCTTACCTAGTTCTCCTTGATAATTTGAAATAAAGACTTCCCCATCGATTTCTGGAGCATCGTATTGGGTACGGCCTACGTAAATGTTGTTTCTGCCTTCGTATCTCTCTACTAGGACATCCAATACCTTACCCACGTATTGACCATTCTTCTCGTTAGCAATCTCACGTTGAATTTCCATCAATATGTTAGCGCGTTTTTCTTTGACATCTTCATCAATCTGATCAGGCAGGCGTGTCGCAGGAGTATCATCTTCATTTGAATACGTAAACACACCTAGACGATCAAACTTAATGTCTTTCACAAAATCACACAGCTTCAAGAAGTCCTCCTCTGTTTCACCTGGGAAACCAACAATTAAAGAGGTTCTCAAAGCTACATCCGGTACTTCAGCGCGGATTTTGGCAACAAGCTTACGAATATCAGTTTGACGTCCCGGACGGCGCATTCGTTTCAGAATACCGTCCTCTGAGTGTTGCAAAGGCATATCAATATACTTACAAACTTTCGGGTTTTTAGCAAACGTTTCAATTAGCTCATCTGTAAAGAACCCTGGATATGCATAGTGTAGTCGAACCCACTCAATACCGTCTATTTCAGACAGTCTGTTCAAAAGCTCAGGCAACATTAGCTTGCCATATAAATCCATGCCGTAGTTGGTTGAGTCCTGGGCAATCAACGAAATTTCTACAATGCCTTTCGTTGCCAGATATGTCGCTTCCTCTACGATAGATTCTATTGAACGACTGCGAAATTTACCGCGCATGAGTGGGATACTACAGAATGTGCAATTGTTATCGCAGCCTTCTGCAATTTTGGTATATGTCGTATAAGTTCCCTCTTTTACCTTCCGTTTAACAACTTGCTCGTAGTTAAACACGGGATTTCCGATCAGGCTTGTACGCTTACCAATTAGTGTATCTTCAATCACGTTAATAATGGACATGAAATCGCCGGTTCCAACAATACCATCCACTTCAGGGATCTCATGTAATAAATCTTCTTTATAGCGTTGGGTTAAACAGCCAGCTACTACCAACGACTTTAATTTTCCGCTCTCTTTTAACTCGGCCATGTCTAAAATCTTGTTCACGGATTCTTCTTTTGCAGCATCGATGAATCCACAGGTATTCACGATAACGACTGTTGCGTCATCTGGATTATCAACTAGCTCATAACCCTTCTCATCGATCAGATGTGCCATCATATCTGAATCAACCAAGTTCTTCTCACAACCCAAGGTCACTATGGCAACCTTTTCACGGGGTGTTGTCTTTTCGGTCATTTTTCTTCCTCCAATTGCATATTCCAGCCCAAATTCACCTACCCAGTATAATATAAGCAAAGGCGAGTAGTCAAAAAGAGTAACACTTAAAATCAACTGTTTACAAGCATTCAAAGCCTTTATTCTAAATGAGTTATTTTGATTGTATACACAATTAATTAAAGATAGAAACCTGACTCCCAGATAAAAAACTCCCGCCTCACTTTTAATAGTGAAACGGGAGTTGAAGACCTTTTAAAAACCTATTGTACCGGCACTTCTTCCTTTTGCAAAGTGAAATTAAACTTAGCCGTTTGTGCTTTAATATCACTCATCGTAATAGGAACCTGATTAACTATTATTTCAACTGCAGGTGAAAAACCTACATGTAGAAAAGCAGTATCTTGTGCCTCTATGGTTTTTTCTTCACCTTTTTTAAGAGTAGACTCAAATAGTTTTTTACCTTGATCTTTATCTCGCACCTGTACCCAGCAAGCGCCATGAGTTGCTTTAATCGTCACTGAGATTTTATCCGTATTACCAACCTTATAATTGTAATACTTTCCTTGTTGGGATTCAAAAGTAAGTGTACCAGTAGCCCCAACCCCATCAGTCTCAGGCATATTCACATCAGGCATAGTAGCATCTGGTGGTGTTGTAGTTGCTGGCGGAGTAGCTGTTTCAGGAGTAGTTGGAACCTGTCCCTGATCCGGTGTTTGATTCGGAGTAGGAACTCCTCCTCCACCTTGTGTGGTATCAATGATACCTTCAGCAGGCTTTTGAACAATAGGTGGTGTGCTATCCCGATTCACTAGTGCCATGTAAGCAACACCAAGAACTAAGATGATAAATAGAGTTAACAAAGTAGGAGCTACCCAGCTACCGGTTTGAAAAGGTGATCGCCTTTGAACCACATGACGTCGTTGTAGTCGTTCCACCTGTTCTTGTGGAGGTTGGGATGGCAAGTCGGCCTGGTAATGCTCTACGATCTGATTAGGATCCAATCCTACCGCTTCCGCATAGCTTTTGATAAAAGCTCTTGCATAAAAGTGGCCGGGCAACATGTGAAAATCTCCCCGCTCAATCGCTTCTAAATATCTGGTTTGGATTTTTGTCATTTTTTGTATATCATTGAGCGAGATGCCTTTTTCTTCTCTTGCTCTCTTCAATACTTGGCCGAGCTCAGACACAATGTAGCCTCCTTACGTCATCTCGAAGTCATTAAAACTTCTCGTGTTGATTAATTCATATGTAATCTCTTCATCAGGATGATGTCTCAACTCAATAATGTAGTGGAAGTCAGACAGCTTGTACTCTGTCTCTCTTGCAAAAATATCAGGGTGTTCAATGACTTTAGTAGCTGGGAAAGCCATAATCTCACGCAACAAGCTGTGGTGACGTTCCGTAGAGCGCATGGTTGAGACGATCCCATCAATCAAATATACATGATTGGCTGTCATTTCATCAACGGTCAAGGAACTACGAACTGTTTGTCTCAATAAAGTTGATGAAATAAACGTCCAACGCTTATTGGAGGATACACTGGCTGCGATCATAGACTCTGTTTTACCTACGCGAGGCATTCCGCGAATTCCAATTAATTGATGGCCCTCTTTTTTAAATAGCTCGCCCAGAAAATCAACCAGAATCCCCAATTCGTCACGGATAAAGCGAAATGTTTTTTTATCTTCCGCATCACGTTCAATATAACGTCCATGACGAACAGCTAGACGGTCAAGCATGGTAGGCGGACGTAACTTGTTAATTTCAATATTGCTTACTTTTAACAACAAGCTACGTAAGGCTTCAATCTTATCATTGTCATCGGTGGATAATAACATTCCTCGCGTGTTGGTTTGTACACCATTAATTGTACGAATGTTGATGTTAAGCATCCCCAGAATAGAAGCTAAGTCTCCTAGCAGACCAGGACGATCCTTAATTAAGCGATATTCTAGATACCACTCAAAAAATTCTTTCTCCTCCGTGAGCATCATGTATCCCCTTTTTCTGTAAGAACAATCCTATTGTTCTTCCCCCGTGATAGATGGCTTTTCAACAATAGTATACCATTTGCATGTAGAAGGACAAAGGAAAAATGCAGAAAACATGCCAATCAACCTAATAAAAATTCTTTTATTACATTTTATCAATAAGTCTCTTCTTTTGTTTATCAATAATCATTTCTATGCTATGTTCTACTTTTTATGCCATTATAAGAAAATGTGCTTCTTACAATCTGGCTGTGACCTTACATTCCCTCTTATAAAAAAACAGCCCTTACGTTTTTAACGTAAGAGCTACTTTTCTGTCAAGAGAAATAAATATCTATTCTGCTTTACCATCGCTTACAATTTTAACCATAACACTAGCGATCGCACGACGCTGCTCGTCATCTCCAGCATCCCATAGTTGTTTAAGTAAACGCTCTTGTTCGTTTTTTGGATCTACCTGTTCAGCAAGGTATCCACCGATTTGATATGCTACATTGTGGATGGTATCGGAGTTCATACCAGCTTGTGTAGCTTGTTGGACGCGTTCAGATAAAAAACCTTTCCAATCACTAAAGTTATCAAGCACTGACATCCAAATCCCTCCTTAGCACTCTTCGGACGTTTTCTCTTGTCCGCTCAGAATTAGAATGCGTTTCAGTCCTGATTTTTATGCAAGTAGCAAGGAAAGTACTGAACTCCAACGTTCATATTTTCATTTCTTAGGTATGCCAGCCACCATTAACAGAGATGGTTTGGCCAGTAATATATTCGGCTTCTTTTTGTAATAAGAACGAAACTGCGACAGCTACTTCCTCTGGTCGTCCAAGTCGTCCCATCGGAATTTCTTCGCATACAGCTTCCCTATCCTCTAAGGTAAATCGATCCATCATCCCACCTGAAACAGCACCTGGTGATACTGCATTGACTGTAATATGGTTAAGGGCTACTTCTTTGGCCAAAGCTTTCGTAAAACTAAGAATGGCACCTTTTGTCATAGAATACAGGACCTCACACGCTGCACCTGTCTCTCCCCAAATGGAGGAGATGGTAACAATTCGCCCAAATCTAGCCTGTAGCATCGCAGGTAATCCGTGCTGTGATACAAAAAAGCAAGAGCCCATGTTAACTCGAACCAATTCATCAAATAACTCTGGGCTAACCTCGCTTAGTAGGCCCACATGATCAATCGAGGCATTATTAATGATATAGAGTGGCTTCACTGGCATTTGAGTAAACATAGTGGCGACTGCATCTGGTTGAGATAAATCAGCCTGCAAAGCAATCGCTGGCACATTTTTGCTTTCACAATACGATAACAGCAAATTTATTTTGTCTATCTGTGTGTTGTAATGAAGATATAGTGGGATTGATTCGTCTGCTAGCTTTCTGGCAATAGCTTGCCCAATTTCACCGGAAGCTCCCGTAACCAACGCCCATACTTGCTTGTCTTCCATGTATTTCTCCTCTTCCCCACGTTGCCTAAGACTGTGAACGCACGATCGAAACAGCCATCTGACTTTCTTGCAGATGATCATGCATACGTTTCTGTACATCCTCTAATGTAATTTTTTCTAAAGTAGGTACGATCTCAAACAAATCAATCCCATTAAATTTGTAACTAGTAAACTGATTGGCAATAAATTCAATGGAATTGAGCGAGCGTAGGAACAGCCCGATTCTTCTTCGTTTTTGCCGTTGGAACGATTCCTCATCAATTCCTCGCGATTTCGCCTCCTTAATTTCCTGTGTAATAACGCTAACTAGCTTTTCAGGATCAGGAGTATCTCCACCTAGAATGGTATAGCCGTAATCAGTCTCGTTGCTGTAATCAAAATCAAAGGCTTCAGTAATTAGTCCTTCATCATAATATTTTTGGTAAAAGCTAGAGCTGTTTCCAAAAAGTAAATCTAGCATCAATTTTGTGGTTAGTTCTCGTTTTAACAGCTCTTCACCAAATAATTGGTTTTTCGCTTCTTTAAACCCGATGTATATCTTCGGAATTGCCACGGAAAGATGGGCTTCCACAAGCTTTTCACCAACCTCAGCCGGTTCCTCTGGAAAAAAGCGTTCAATGATAGGGGCTGGTGGAAACTTTTTAGTTTGTTGATTACTGCGAATCAATTCACCTATCTGGTCTTTATCAAATCCCCCCACCACAAATAACACCATATTACTTGGATGGTAAAATGTCTCGTAGCATTGGTATAGCATGTCTTTCGTGATCGGAGTAATGGTTTCGATGGTTCCAGCAATCTCAATTCGTACCGGATATTTTTGATACATGGCTTTCAACAAATTAACGTATACTTTCCAATCCGGATTGTCATCATACATCTGAATTTCTTGACCAATAATTCCTTTTTCTTTTTCAACACTTGCTTCAGAAAAATATGGTTCCTGTACGAAATCAAGCAATATCTTCACATTCTCCTCTACTTTATCCGTAGAAGAAAAGAGGTACGCTGTTCGGTTAAAGCTGGTAAATGCATTATAAGAAGCACCGTTACGTGAAAAATCCTGAAAAACATCGCGGTCTTCTTTTTCAAATAGCTTATGCTCTAAAAAATGGGCGATGCCATCAGGTACATTGATGGTTTCCTGATTATTTAATCGGAAATGACTATCATTTGAACCATAACGGGTTGTAAAAACTGCATATGTCTTGCTAAAGCCTTCTTTTGGTAACAAATAGACGGACAAGCCATTTGGCAGTTTTTCATGATAGAGTGTTTCATTTAACTGATCAAATGTTACTGTTTTCACTCTATTCCCCACCCTTCTTATCGCGTAATAGATAAATTGTATCCAGTTCAATCTTTTGAGCTACGTTAACGACATCTTGTACCTTCACTTTTTCAATCTCGGACAGCAGGGTTTGTAAATCACGTGCTCTGCCACTTATGACCCCGTTATAAGCAAAGTCCACCATCATTCTACCGCTATCAAGCAATTCTTTAAATTGGTTATACAACGTAGCTTTCGTCATATCCATCTCTTCTTGACTGATCTCGCCATTTTCCATCATCGCCATCTGTTCTTTTATAATAGTGACAGCTTTTTCATAATTATTTACATCGATACCTGACATCATCATAACTACGCCCTTATGGCTTTCCAAACGAGACACTGCATAGTAGGCCAAGCTAGCCTTTTCACGTACATTTAAAAAGAGTTTGGAGTGTGGGAAACCACCCAGAATTCCGTTATACACAAGCAAAGCAGGATAATCGTCGTCTTTGTAAACAATATTTGAACGACATCCTATGTTTAATTTAGCCTGATTTACATCCATACGATCTACAATTGCTTTTTGTTCCGTGACTTTCTTGGAAACCTGTTGAATGTCTAGATTACTCTTACGTTGGGAAGGTAGCTGAAGATGCTTCTTACATAAAGAGGTAATCTCATCCTCCTTCACATCACCCACTACAAAGATTTCAAGAGGGTTATTCTCCACGAATTGACGATAATAATCGGTAAGCGAAGCGGCATCTATCTTCGTTACATGGGCTATAGTACCAAATGCAGAAGTAGCATATGGTTCCCCTTTAAACATTTCTTCCGTAATCCGTTGATTTGCGTACCTCATTTTATCATTTACGATGCTTTCAATTTTTTTCGTTAAAGATTTTTTCTCTGCTTCCACATACGTACTATCAAACTGGTCGTTAACCAAATATGGACGAGTAAGAATATCACCAACAAACTCTATAGCGTCTTCAACTAGAGACTGGTTTCCACTTAAATACTTTTCATTAGGAACCTCCATATAAAGCTGTAGAATTTGGCGTTCCCCTTTTTTTGCTACATCTACGTCAAAAATAGCTCCATACAAATAATCAAGATGCTGACGAAGCTTTTGGGGTTCAGGAAAACGAGCTGTAGCACGCTTTAACACCATGGCAAGCAAAGCGGTTTTCGACGCATATTCCTCAGTTAATTCCTGTTCAATATTTACGATCATCGTAATTGATTTAAACTTTTCGGTCTGTAAAATATGTAGATTCATGCCATTTACCTGAGATTTCGTAAAAGCAATTTCCAGTGCTTTTTCAGCCATATAATTCGTCTCCCTCCTTATTTACGTACCTATCTTCTATTTTACCCAAAATAGGTAGCTTTCAGCAAAATGATTACATCAAATGTATGCCATTCAACTGTACACTTATACATCATAACTAATCCCAATAAAAAAAGACTGCTGAGCTGAACTCAACAGTCTTCTTTCTGACAATAACATTCATTAAAAATCACTTGTATCCCAATCCCCAAGCATTTCTACACTAGTATCGCTAGAATCAAAGCGACCACAGTCCGGATTTAAGCATAGAATGCCATGTAATTGACTGTCCAAAAACACATGACCATTTGCAAAACCACAGTATGGACATTCCCACATTTTTATACACTCCTTATGCTCCTTATCGCAGATTAGTGTGCCCATTACATGCTTGGGATATGAGTATAACCAGCTTTTTACTTAATCGATTCCATTTCTATCGTTTCAAGATATTTAAGGAAAGGATAAGGATTAACAGCTTCGCCTGTCTGATTGCTGTACAGTCCAAAATGCAAATGAGGCACAAACATACCTGAAGTTCCACTAGATCCATAGCCAGTATCGCCTACGAAACCAATTAATTGGCCCGTTTTAACCGAACTCCCCACTTTTAATCCTGGAGCAAAAGCACTTAAATGGGCATAGTACACTCGATACTTACCAGAGGAATGTGTAATATTTACTCTCCATCCCCCCATGTTATTCCATCCTAAGCGATTAATGACTCCATTCGTCGACGAAAAGACAGGTACTCCATGAAAAGCCATAATATCAATACCTTCATGATTTCTACCTTGAGCGTCTGCTCCCCATGTCCGTCCATCCCCATATGTATCGTAAACCTGTTCATACCAAGTACCCTTTTTTAATGGGAAAACACTTTGTTTAGGATTTAAAGCTTGGTCAATGTTCCCTATGTATTGCTGTTTCGTTTTTGTATCTAATGGGCTCCATGTCTGTTTATACATAGTAACCACTGGAATGGTTAGCTTCATTCCCTGCCATATCTCATCCTTTGTTAAACCAGACTCTTTCTTTATCGACGAAATGGGAACACCGAATTTTTGACTAATGGACCACAGCGAGTCCCCTGCTTGTACTGTATAAGTTGCTGAGGTTGTTTTAGTAGCAACCACAGCTACCTTCGATTGTTCATTATAATCTACCTGATAACCTAATAACTCACTTATCGAACGTAGGGGAACTAAAATGCGACCTTCTTTTACTATTGGAGAAACATCGAGATTATACTTTTTCCCGTTGCCCCAAGCTGTTTTTTGATTCACCCTATAAGTAAATTCTTCTGTTTCCGTACTAATAAGTACTTGCTTGGTAGATGCCTGATAGGTAACCTCCGCCTGAGTAGCTTCTGACACAGCTCGAATCGGTACCAACATACGATTATTCACAATTTGTGGTTCTACATCCGTTTTTATACCTTTTCCATCTACCATTAGGAAAATGCGTGGCACAGAAGCAGCCTGTACTTGCATAGGGTTAATCCAAGAAATTGATAACAAGGCAGTACCCACCATACTGCTTACTATCCAACGGCTCATACTCCTTCGTAATCTCATCATGTAAATAGCCTCCTTATCCAGGTCAAACTTGTCCCATTATCCCATAGGTAATAAAAAGGTATCTATGCATAATTACTGGTAAAAAGTAGACTAACAAGAAAAACCACCCTTCCAAATGGAAAGGTGGCCATCTATCTTCTCGCTATCATCACATATTACACACGTGTATATTCTGATTAGAAATATATAAATAACGTTTACTAACGAGAACCTGTTTCATATGGTTCACCACTTGCTTTTGGAGCACGTGATTTACCAACGAGACCAGCAAGCACCAAAATTGTCAATACGTATGGTAGCATATAGATAAATTCAACTGGAATGTACTTCGTAAGCCCGAATACTTGTACAAGCGTCTTAACAGCTTGAGCTAATCCGAAGAAAAGAGCTGCTCCCATTGCACCTACTGGATGCCACTTACCAAAAATCATCGCAGCAAGTGCAATAAAACCTTGACCAGAAATCGTGTTGTGAGAGAAGTTTGAGGTTGTTGTTAAAGCAACGGTTGCTCCACCCAACGCTGCTAAAGCTCCACTCAGCATAACGGCAATGTAACGAACACGAAATACATTAATACCAGCTGTATCAGCGGCACGTGGATGTTCCCCAACAGAGCGAAGTCTCAACCCAAACTGAGTTTTAAACAGCATGAACCAAACGATTGCAACTGTGATGAATGCCAAATAACTTGTTGGATATGCTTGGAACAAAGCACGACCAAGGAAAGGAATATCACTTAAAAATGGGATGTCCCATTTGGAAAATACAACGCTCAACGTTTTGGTTTGTCCAGCACCATCAAAAATGATTTTGGTAAGATATACAGCCAAACCTGTTGCCAAGAAGTTAAGAGCAACACCACTTACTACCTGATTTGATTTAAAAGTAATCGAAGCTGCTGCATGCGGTAGGGAGAAAATAATACCAGCAACACCTGCTGCGATTAAACCAATCCAAGGTGCGTACGGCGCAGGCTCCATAAAGTAAGTAACAACTGCTCCAACGAAAGCTCCCATCACCATGAGACCTTCCAGTGCAATGTTAACTACCCCGGAACGTTCAGAAATAACACCGCCTAGTGCCGCGAAAATGAGGGCTGTGGAAAATACGATCGTATCATGTAATAGATCGCCACCAATGGTTAGCCATTGCATCTTTACAGCACCTCCTTCTTATTCTTCTTAGATAAAACAGGTTTTAATATAAATCTAACAATTCCATGAGCTGCAACGAAGAAGATTACCGAAGCAATTACCACACGAATTAACTCTACTGGTACGCCCGCTCCCATCTTCATTCCATTTGCTCCAAAGGACAATATTCCAAATAAAATAGCTCCTAATACTACCCCAATTGGAGTATTACCACCAATTAAAGCTACCGCGATTCCATCAAAACCATATCCAGGTTGAGCGGCCATAATAGCTTGATAATGGAACACTCCAAGAATTTCAGCCGCTCCACCCATACCTGCCATACAACCTGAAATAAACATAGCTTTTACAACGTTGTTATTTACATTCATCCCAGCATACTGAGCTGCATGCGGGTTAAAGCCTGTCGCACGAAGTTCAAAGCCCGTTTTTGTTTTCCAGAGGACAACAAAGAAAAGAACAGCTAAAACAAGAGCAAGTAACGTACCCCAGTGCATACGTGCACTTTCAAACATTTGAGACAGCCAGCCAATTGCAATGGACGCTGATTCCTTAATTTCTGGGGAACGCTGTTGACCTTCTGGGACCAACGTGGTAACCAGAATAAAGTTTACCAAATACAAGGCAATCCAGTTCATCATGATTGTCGTAATAACCTCATGGACACCACGTGCAGCTTTTAGCCAACCTGCAAAAGCCGCCCACAGTCCACCGACAATTGTACTAACAATAATGGTTAGTGGAGCATGAATATAGACAGGTAAGTCCAGCTTTACACCAAGGTAAACAGCTGTAATCATTCCCATCATAAATTGACCCTCTACTCCGATGTTAAATAGTCCTGTACGGAAAGCAAAGGCAACAGCCAAACCACTAAAAATCAAAGGAGTTATCTGACGGATCGTTTCACCGAAATTATAAGCGTCACCAAATACTTTCTTTACCAAAGAACCATACGCTAACAGTGGATCAAATCCACCTGCCAGCATCGCAATTGCCCCGACGATGAGTCCAAGCAGAATCGCAACAACAGGAACGATGAAAGAATCCTTTGTAAAAATCTTAAATACATTATTCATCCTGTTCGCCTCCTTGCATGCGTTTTCCACCTGACATCATCAACCCGAGCTCTTGTTCATTCGTTGTTTTCGGATCAACAATACCAACGATTTCACCTTCATAAATAACAGCGATACGATCGGAAACGTTGCGAATTTCATCCAGCTCAAACGAAATAAGTAAAACCGCTTTTCCATTATCGCGTTGTTCAATTAGGCGCTTATGAATAAATTCAATCGCACCTACATCCAGCCCACGTGTCGGCTGAGCTGCAATCAACAGATCAGGATTCTTGTCCACTTCACGAGCAATAATCGCTTTCTGTTGGTTACCACCTGACAGAGCGCGTGCTAGGGTATGTATCCCTGGTGTACGTACATCGAATTCTTCAATTAGATTTTCGGCATGCTTGTTGATTGCCTCATAGTTCAAGAATCCATTTTTATTAAACTCAGGGTGGAAATACGTCTCAAGAACAATGTTTTCAGCCATGTTAAAATCAAGAACTAAACCATGCTTATGTCGATCTTCCGGTATATTAGAAAGTCCTGATTCAGAAATAAAACGCGGAGTTTTATTTGTTAGATCCTTACCATTTAAAGTAACTGAGCCTTCTTGACATTTGCGTAGCCCTGTTAACACTTCAATCAATTCAGACTGACCGTTACCGTCAACACCAGCAATTCCAAGAATTTCTCCAGCCTTCACATCAAAGCTGATTTTATTTAAGGCATTAACTCCTCGATTGCCAATTGCTGTTACATTTTTCACAGATAGAATCGCCTCTTTAGGATCAGCAGGCTTTTTATCTACGGTAAACGTTACATCACGCCCCACCATTTTAGATGCCAATTCATCTGGATTCGTATCTTTAATAGCTAGAGAATCGATAGTCTTACCACGGCGAATAATGGTGACACTATCACAAATCGCCATAATCTCTTTTAGCTTATGGGTAATCAGGATAATCGTTTTGCCTTCTTTAACCAAATTACGCATAATCTCAATTAACTCGGAAATTTCCTGCGGTGTAAGAACAGCCGTTGGTTCGTCAAAAATGAGGATATTTGCTCCACGGTACAAGGTTTTTAGAATCTCAACACGTTGTTGCATCCCTACTGAGATGTCTTCAATTTTTGCATAAGGGTCAACCTTGAGCCCATACTGTTCAGAAAGTGCTTGTACCTTTTTAGCCGCTGAATTGATATCTATCTTCAAACCATTTTTTGGTTCTTTTCCTAGAATAATATTTTCCGTAACGGTAAACGGTTCGACAAGCATAAAGTGTTGGTGAACCATTCCAATACCCATTTCGTTAGCAACGTTTGGACTGGTGATTTTCACCGGTGTTTCATTAAGTAAAATCTCACCCTCATCAGGTTGATACAACCCAAATAGAATATTCATTAGAGTCGATTTACCCGCACCATTTTCACCTAAGAGCGCGTGAATCTCGCCCTTTTTTACTTTAAGTTGAATATTATCATTTGCAATAATTCCTGGAAAGCGCTTCGTAATTCCACGCATTTCTACAACAGTTTTTACATCTTTCATTTCACTCACCCCGTTTTTCTGGGTAATAATTCACAAGTAACTCTGCACAAGGCAACAACAAGGCTAGTCATGAAACTAGCCTTGTTGCTTATTTTCTTTAACAAATAAAATAACTAGATCAATTACTTTTCAGCTTTTTCTGGAACTTTAATTTCGCCACTAACGATTTTTGCTTTAAATTCATCAACTTTTTTCAGAACTTCAGCTGGTACATTGATAGAAGAAGTAGAAGCTAAACCTACGCCGTCTTCAGCGATACCTAGGTTAACAACTTTTCCACCTTCCCATTTGCCTTCAGCCATGTCTTTGGATACTTTGTAAACAGCTTCGTCTACTTTTTTCACCATAGAAGTCAAAGTGATTTCGTTACCAAAGTTAAGAGATTGGTCTTTGTCTACACCGATAACCCAAACGTTTTCGCCTTTTTTCTTACGGTCAGCAGCCTCGTTGAATACACCGTCTCCAGTAGCACCAGAAGCATGGAAGATGATATCTACACCTTGAGCATACATACCAGAAGCAGTAGATTTACCTTGGTCAGGTTTATCAAAAGCACCTGTGTAGATAGATATTACTTTAGCTTCCGGATTAGCTGCTTTTACACCAGCAAGGAAACCAGCTTCAAAACGTTCAATAACCGGAATTTTAACACCGCCTACGAAGCCCACCTTTTTGGTTTTGGACATTTCAGCAGCAACAACACCCGCGAGGAAAGCTCCCTCTTGCTCTTTGAACAATACGGATGCTACGTTTGGAGCATCAACTTCCGCGTCGATGATCGCTAGTTTCGATTCTGGGTTTTGGTCAGCAATTTTTTTGATTGGTTCAGCCATCATGAAACCAATACCCCATGTCAGATCCCATTTTTCCTTAACAAAGTTGTTCAAGTTTGGTACGTAGTCAGCATCGCCATTACTTTGAGCATAGTTTGTTTCAATGCCTGTGTCTTTGTTTAGCTTCTGTAGAGCTTCCCATGCACTTTGGTTAAAGGAGTTGTCGTTAACACCACCAACGTCAGTAACCATACCAACTTTTGCAGAAAGTTTCTTTTCTGCCCCTGGAGAAGCGCTTTCTTTACTAGGCTCAGTTGGTTGAGCTTTACCGCAACCAGTTAGCACCAGTGAAAGACTTAGGGTTGCCACGGAAAGAACAGATAGGATCTTTTTCATGCTTGTGATACCCCCAATTATCAGTTTTTATGTAGACAAGAAAATATCAGACTATCAGATCTGGGTGTTAATCCAAGAGCTTGGAGAGAGCAAATTAATAATAAAAAACAATAACTTGCTTATTCTGTTCTCTACCAATTCCTTTTAAGGAAAAAACCACCATTTTCGACATGAATCCAATATTTTCGCCAGCCCGTAGAAATTTTACCCCATGTAAGAAGCGATATGCAAGCGAATTTTTTATTCTATCATTCGGAATATGTTAGTTTTCTTAATGTTTAACATAAAAAACCTTTTTTAAGAGATTTGTGTTTCGGTGGATGGGCGTGGAATTCGTACCTCACGTGGCTTACTTCCCTCGTACGGACCAACAATTCCCTGAGCCTCCATCATATCTATTAATCGAGCAGCTCTCGTATAGCCAACACGCAGTCTTCTTTGCAATAGAGAGGCAGATGCCGTCTGTGCTTCTGCAACAACCTGAACGGCCTGATCATACATTTCGTCGTCCATGACCATTTGTGGCTCCTCGCTTATTTCCTCGGGAATCATCTCTTCACTGTATTTTGCTTCCTGTTGTTCTTTCACAAATGATACAACCTCTTCTACTTCCTTATCTCCAACAAAAGCGCCTTGTACACGGGTTGGTTTGGAGGCACCCATAGGTAAGAACAGCATGTCTCCTCGCCCAAGTAATTTTTCCGCTCCTCCCATATCTAAAATAGTTCGTGAATCAGCCATAGACGAAACTCCGAAGGCAATTCTCGATGGAATGTTCGCTTTTATCACACCTGTAATGACGTCAACAGAAGGTCGTTGAGTCGCAATTAAAAGATGAATTCCAGCTGCTCGGGCCATCTGGGCTAGTCGACAAATGGCATCTTCTACCTCTCCTGGCGCTACCATCATCAAATCTGCTAACTCGTCTACTATCACAACTATATAAGGTAGGGGAGCCGTCTGTTGCCCTTGTTCTGCTGTTTTCACCATCTGGTTGTACATTTCTATGTTGCGACAATTAGATTTAGAGAACAAATTGTAACGTCTTTCCATTTCTACCACTACTTTTTTCAGAGCCACAGAAGCACGTTTGGGGTCAGTTACAACAGGCGCTAGTAAATGTGGTATACCATTATAAACATTAAGTTCTACCATTTTCGGATCTATCATCATTAATTTCACTTCGTTCGGTTTTGCGCGCAATAAAATACTCATAATAATCCCATTAACACATACTGATTTACCGCTTCCCGTAGCTCCAGCCACCAATAAATGGGGCATTTTTGCTAAATCTGCCAAAATCGGCTCTCCTGAGATATCACGTCCTAGAGCTACAGTTAATTTAGCTTCCGACTCTTTGGATTGTGGACTTTCTAAAACCTCTCGTAGTGTTACCAATGAAATTTCACTATTAGGAACCTCAATACCTATGGCTGATTTGCCAGGTATAGGAGCCTCAATTCGAATGTCTTTTGCTGCTAATGCTAGGGCTAAATCGTCGGTTAAGCTTACGATACGACTTACTTTTACCCCAGTTGCAGGTTGTACTTCATAACGTGTCACAGCGGGGCCACGATGGATCTCAGAGACAATAGCGTTTACACCAAAGCTTTTCAGTGTTTGCACAAGCTTAGCTGCATTTGAAGCATGATCTACGTCTTTTTGTTGAGCCGAGTTTTTCGGTCTTGAAAGCATAGACAAATCAGGGATTATATAAGTGCTTTCAAGCTGACTATCCTCTGTCTGAAAATTCACCGTCACGTCGGGCATATCTTCTCCTTGTGAATGAGCCTTTGTTTTAACCGTGATCTTGGCGGATGTTTCTACTTTTTGAGGTGGATTCGCAATATCCTGTTCTGGAAGAGTATCCTCGACTCGTTCGGTAAAATCTCTTATCACGGGTGAAACAATTGCTTGTTCATTCTCGATTTTCTCTTCCCAAGGGGTATTATTATCTACAATCAATGGCGATGGTGCCTCTATTGCACTGGCATGCTCCAAGTTCGATCCATTCCCGACCTTCTCTTCCGATTTCTTCTTTTCTTTTTCTTCTTGCAATAGCTGCATGGATTCTTTGACAGATTGTTTTGTTTTTATATAGCCAGCAGACAGCTTGCCTCGAATGACATTGAAAAGATCTACATAGGAAAGCTGGAAGATAAACATGATACCTATCAAAAAGAAGAGACCAACAACAAGCCCTGTCCCAACTTTTCCAATTAAAGCATTGGTTACTGTAAATAAGACAGCTCCTATCATTCCCCCGCCAACGCTTACCGTTGATACTTTCTGCTTCTGGTCCTCTATAATACGCTCCCATGTTAGTTGAATGATATTTTGATCAAAACGTCCATTTCCAGACAAAAGCTCATATAACAGCAAATGGTCCCATAACAGAATTCCCATGAAAATGATGAAAAAGCCGAACATTCTAGGACTCATTCTGGGGAGTTTTCGAACGAACATCATATATACAGAAATGACAATAAGGGCAACAGGTATCAGAAAATCCCATGATCCTGCAAACATGCGAAATAAAAAGGAAAGGACTTTTTGACCTAACCAACCACTCTCCAAAAGACCGATCACACTGAGACAGATCATAATAAGACCAATCAGTTCCAGCTTAATGATCGAGGCCCATGCCGATGGAGATGTTTTTCTCTTTCTTCTGCTCATGGCACGCTTGCCTCCTTTACGTATGATTACTTTTTCTTTTCCAGTCCCCTTGTAACATTCCCTTTTAACAGCGAAAATCCCTGCTTTAAGGGAACAAAAACAGCCGGAGTTGGTGCGTCCGGCTGTTTTTGTTATCTTAATTAGTATACCACAGGAAATTGTTACAAATACAAACTACTAACAAAATTCCTTTTTAATCAAATGAAGGACGGAATTTAACTATTTGCCCAGGTGTATAGGCTGGATTGACATAGTCATGTGGGTTGGGGCTAATGAGACGTACAATTTTTCCCTCATATGAATTAATGGGTTCTACCAACATGACCGCCTCTCCCATTTGAATTTCTTGAATCTGCTGTTTTTCTACCTGTTCCTGGTTAGCAAATATGAGCTCCATTGGCATAGTAGAGTATATTATCATTGAAACACACCTTCTTTATTCCGTCTTTCCTCAATAAGTTCATTCAGCTTCTTTAAAGCTTTACCAAGTCCGCCTACTTCATTAATTAAACCATATTTCACCGCATCAGAACCAATTACATTGGTACCAATATCACGACTTAATTCGCCTGTACGTAACATAAGATCACGGAATTTCTCCTCTGTAATATCAGAATTACGAGCAACAAATGAAACTACACGATCCTGCATTTTATCAAGATACTCGAAGGTTTGCGGTACTCCAATAACAAGACCTGTTAACCGAATTGGATGAATAGTCATTGTCGCTGTCTCAGCAATATAGGAGTAATTACCGGCAACAGATATTGGTACACCGATAGAATGCCCCCCGCCAAGCACGAGGGTAACCACAGGCTTGGATAAAGATGAAATCATCTCGGCCAAAGCAAGACCTGCTTCAACATCTCCACCCACTGTATTTAGGATAACCATAACTCCCTCAACCTTTTGGTTCTGTTCTGCCGCCACCAATTGAGGAATGATATGTTCATATTTTGTTGTTTTATTTTGAGGTGGTAATTGAATATGGCCCTCTATTTGCCCAATAATAGTCAGGCAGTAAATATTGCTTTCTAATTGGGGTACGTTAGTCTGACCAAGTTGAGTAATATTGTCTATTAAACGTTTTTTAGCCTCCTCTGAAGGCTCCTGCTGAGGTGCTGTTGTCTCTGGTTGCTCTTGTGACCGTGATCGTTCTGGTTGTACCTGAGGTGTTTGTGGACTCTCCTCATTATTGATCCTATTCATTGTAAATGGCGGCTTACGTAAATAATCTTTAGAATCCATCTGGCTAACGACCTCCTTTATGCTGGTTTTAGTATGGGTAAGCCATACCGAAATCATGCATTGATGGAAATGCTAGCCTGCTGATAAAATTGTTTCACATGAGTCAAATCCTTGTAAAAAAACACCCCTTTCATATTTGATGGCAAATTCAGCCAATCATCCATGACAGGAGTGTTTTTATCGTCTATTTACTCTCTAAGCCTTTATTTAATTTTTCGCTTGCCTTAGCAGGAATCTCTGATATTTGTACCTCAGTATAGGAAACTACTTGATCAGGCTTCACATACACTTTAAGATATGCCTTTTGACGCAATTGTTTCAAACCATTAAATGTGATCGTCTTTTCCATTCCATCTTTATCATATCCAGTTAACGTATACTCGTACAAATCTGTATTTGACACTTGTTTACCGTCTCCAATAATCTGAACATAATAAATGTCTGCACCTATTTTTTTGAATCGATTGTCTTCAAAAAGATAATACAAGCCGCCTAAAACGATCAAGAAAACTAAAATCCCAATAATTGCCTTCTTCATTTTCATTCTCCTCTATACTAATTCTCTTGCGATCAGTATAAGGGAGTTTTAGCCAATGTAACATTGAATATCCTTTCATCAATATTACATTTTTGTAAGATAGGCAAATATCTGCTATCTAGAAACCGTTGATCCTTTTAAAAGGGAAGAAAGTGGAAGAGGAAATTCAGGAATCCCTGCAGAATAAGGAGTATATTCATATAGCCCAAAATAAATGATTACTGAATCTCCTTTGATATAAAACGCTTGTTGCTCATTAATCGTTTCGAACGGTGTTAGTAAATATCCATATTTTTGTTGAAATTGTTTCTTTATTTGTTGTGTAATCTCTGCTTCATAATCAGGGTTTTCTTTGAGAAGGTCTTGCAGCGAAAGAATTTTACCTGTTTTGATATCGATTGTATATGCAACCCGATCAACCATTCCGTGTGCTCCACCCGTATATGTATACTGATCAAAAACGATGCTAATTAATCCGTTTTGATTATAGGTAATCTCGTAATCAAGTGAGTAATCATAAGGATTTTCACCCTCTCTGATCTCCATAGAAGCTTGAGAACCCATTTCAAAGGTTTCAAGTGCAACCTTTTCTAGCTGATCGTTTATGTTCCGTTGAATTTCTACATTGGAAGAAAGCCAATTTAATTGCGGATATTGTATCGATACGTTTGTATTATTTCTGTTAATTTCCAGTTCTTTATTCTCGAATTGTAGGTTATTTTCGGATACAAAATGAGTGCGTACAGCTTTCGTAAAGGAATCCTGTGAAACAGAGTATCCCATGTTTTCACAAATAACCCGTAAAGGTACCAGTATGGAAGAGTCTTTGATTCGAGGGGCTTCCTCCATAAACAGCTTATGTCCATTTACGAGATAGGCATTTTCATCTACCTTCATTACGATTTCCTTTTTTGAGGATAAGATTGAAATACGTTTTGTTTGGGGCTCATAGTATACATGAAATCGGAAATCATTGCGTAACGTATCTAATGTTACAAATGTAGTTCCCTTGATAACTTCTCCGACACTTCTAAGCAGTTTGGTGTCGACAATTACATCAACCTGCTTAGTAGATTCTGCCCAGACGGAATTTGCACCGAACGTAACGCAATGAAGTATTGCTACTATCATCAAAATATACCCTCTTGCTTTTCTCATACAAGTCTCTCCTTTATGTACAGAACCATTCCTTCTTTTTACCATGACACAAAAAGGACAGTATATCACATGTGATGCTTGTTTTGTACTCCTTCAGTAAAATTAAAAAATGATAAGTAAAACTAGGAAATCTACAATGCCACCACTATGAGTACTTTTTTATTCATATAAAATAACAGCATTAACAATATGGGCTTTTATTATTACTTTTCCAGGTTAACTTCTTATTCTAAAAACAACGACCCATCAACGAAATCTTGACAGGTCGTTCATACTGTATCCCTGTTCCCACAGGCCATATATTTTATGCCTCTTTAAGAAGAAATGATTAGACTACCTGCATGACTTCTACATTTATTCACCCTTAACCACTTCTGTCGCTTTCAATGCTCGCATGTCATTAAAATGATCCCTATAAGTCTGATTAATAAGTCTTTTAGTTCCATCTCGAATAAGACGTACTGATCAGAATGCTGATTAAATCGTTTCGATCTAGCCAGTTGATTTAGCTATCCCTCCTGTCCAAAATTCCATTCTACATCGGTTACAAATAAATTACCTTTTTGTTATGGTACGAGTAAATTTGAACACTTCATCCGCTGCCCTTTCACGTCCTCCAGACTTATGAAATGACTGACTGATTTTTTTTGCCTTTTCCTGATAAATTGGATTTTCTAAAACCTCATGAACAGCTTGTTTAATATCCTCGGCTGATAGATTTTGAAAATCTAACAGAACCCCTGCTCCAAGTTCCTTCACCCGTTTTGCTATCGTAGGTTGATCATTCATAATGGGAAGCATAACTATTGGTACTTCAAAATAAAGTGATTCATTTATGCTATTCATACCGCAATGGCTAATAAACACATTCGTTTGACGTAATACATCTATTTGAGGAACATAATGACGCACAATAAAGTTATCCGGTATATCCCCTAATTCTTCCATTGTTATATTCTTCCCAATGCTAAGTACTACCTTACCCTCTACGTCTTTTAAAGCCGTAAAGCATTTTTGATAAAGCTCAAGCTGTTGGTTTACGATAGTTCCCATAGAGATGAAGATGACTTGTTCCCCTTCTAATTCATCAATAGGAAAATCATCAAGGTGATTACTATTTGGCAATGAGGGACCTACAAAAATATAGTTGTCCTTAAATTGCTCACTATTTCTCTGGAAATAAGAAGAAGTGAACACAATATTTAAATCAACTGGTCCAGGATTCGATAAAAAAAATCCCGGGAATGGAACTTTATATTTGCTTTCTAATTGCTTTTTACGTTCTTGTGTTTTTTCAAATTGTAAAAAATTTTGAAGCGTAGCCAGCCTCTCTAGCTTCCCTTTTTCATCATCTGAGTCTGTTAGTGTCATATTTTCATGAGGATCATTTGAAAATGCAAATGTAGTCCAAGTAGCAATGGATAATAACTTACATTGGTGAGCAATCCAGGTACCTACCATCGTTTGTGCATCGTATAAGAGATAGTCATATGTCTCATTCGTAATTTCGTTCAGTATGGTATCCGTTATCATTTCCATGGCATGTAGAAATTGCAGGAAAAACTCCTCGGGCTGTGAATTCAGAAGATCACTAATTTCTTGAAGTTTTTCTTGTGCTCTTTGATCCACAGGCCGAAATATAGCTCCTGTTTGTTCAATTTTCTCTTGAAAATGATTGGACGAATAATAGACAATATGCTCCCCACGCTTTACTAAGTCAGTTACTAGCCCTAACGTTGGATTTACATGACCTTCTCCCAACATACTGATGTATAGTGCCTTTGCCATTTGCTTCCCTCCTATAATAAAGGCTGTTACTCCCAATTCAGTTTTTTCTACAGAATGCACACGGAAATCAGTTAAAACTATTACCTGTGAATAAAGCACCACTAAAACCTAAATGTGTTTGGATTATAACAGAAAATTCCATTTTTTGTCTATTATTTATTCATTTCCCTTTCGATCCACATTCTTACATCTTAGCTTTTTACAGGTTAGAATTTCGAATAAATTCAGTACATGAAATTACACAGAAAATGAACGTGCGTAGATAAAAAAGAAAATAGGCCTAAGATTTTTCAATACCATCTATTTAATGGTACAATTCTAAAAAGATAGATAAATCAAACTAAAATATCAATCTCTGAGATTTGCTCGTTTTACCTGTATTCTTAAAGGAAAAGGTAGTGAATCAGGTCATAGGAGGACGTGTTATGGCAACTGCAACAGATATTTTTTGGAGACCGAGCATTGGAAGTGGCTATGAACATTTACAATTAGTAAAAGACGATCACCAGATAACGGTTGACAGCTTAGTAATTGAAAAGTCTGACGAGGGAGCAATTTTTCGTGTACAATATCAAATTATTCTAGACGCGAATTGGATTGTCCGCAAAGTAACAATACAGTGTATTGGCAAAGAACAATCCCTGATACTGACCTCTAATGGTAGAGGAGAATGGCGAGATGCGCAAGGAAAGGTCATCTCCGCTTTAGCAGGATGTATTGATATCGACATATCCTGTACCCCATTTACCAATACACTCCCTATCAATCGCTTAGAGTATACCCTCTCTACTCAACAGGAAATCTCTGTAGTTTACATATCGGTACCTAATTTATGTTATCGTCAGGTAAAACAGACCTATACTCTGATGAAAACAAATCATTCTGAATCGATTTTTACCTATCAAAGTGGTAGTTTTACAGAAAATATCAAGGTAGATACTGACGGAATCGTCACAGAGTATCCGCAATTGTTTTTGCGCGAATATGCCCATACTTAAAAATGTAATCATCCTATATGAGGACATATCAAATCATATAGTTTTGAATATCAGCATTCTGCAAAATGACCTAGGCCTACTAATGAATTAGCATAAGTAGGCTTAGATTTTATGTTTTTAAATGCCCGCAGGCACTTACTAATTTGCACTGAGCAAAAAGGGAAATAAACTCATTTTCCTTACACTAGCAACAACTAATTTTTCAGCTTAAACTGTATCATTTCATACCAACAAACCTCACAGTCCCCCTTGTTTGTTGTATTAAAAATCTTTTAAGCTGAGGTTGAGATCTTGATAGCCGTACAATGAGCCTATTTCTAATGAATCGAAGCCAAATGTATCCACAGCTCAAATCTCTTTGGCAAATGATAAACCCTTGTCAGCTAAAGCGTGACGGATTTGATCCATTGCTTTTGGACCCATACCATGTAGCTTCATCACCTCGGCTTCACTTAGTAGTGTAAATTGTTCCAGCCGGAAATACCCTGCCCCTTCGAGTGCTCGTCTTGCCGGCTTGGCTAGCTTACTAGGTAAATCACTTTGTGTTTCATCATCATTCTGAGCCATCAGTAACCCCCTCTCTCCTCCTTATTGAATCCTTCAAACAATTACATTTTATCCTTGTTCAGCTCCCTTCATTATTTATAAAAGATGTCAAAAAGGATCAGACAAGCTTCCTTTTTACATATTCCTTCCATTGCATGCAAAATACGTGCATTACTTAGGTCTAACTAGCTTAGTTGATGAAAGTTATTCTTGTAATATATTTACATTATATAAATATTCTGTATATAATAATTAATATAGCATTATATGTCCACCGCAGCCTGATGATATAGAGTCAGGTTAACTAGCAATCATAACAGTCATTTATCATTTGTACCTATTTATTTGGGATTTTGACTTTATGTAGTAAAATATCCCCTCCACTATCCGAAAATAGCTTGTGTGTATTTGTTATCATGATTTTTCTCTGCTCATAGGAATTCAGACGATCATACTTACTCCCTACATCAAATCTGGTTTTAAACTCTTCCATTTCCTTGTATCATGACCCATTACTTTCTTTTTTATTTTGAAGCTGTTAAAATACCTTTTTCAAAACAAAAAGCCGAAAAACCTTGCTGTACAAGGATTTCCGACTCTCTATAGTCATGTTTGGAATTACACTTCCATGATGATAGGTAAAATCATTGGTCTTCTACGTGTTTGTTCGTATAAATAACGTCCAAGTGTATCTTTTACATTATTTTTCAGCGATGACCATTCATTTACTTTTTCATCCATACATTTTTGCAGAGTTTGGGCTACGATACGATTTGCCTCTTCCATCAATTCTTCCGACTCACGTACATATACGAAGCCACGAGAGATGATATCAGGTCCAGACACGATAGTACCATGTTGTTTACTGAGGGTAACGACAACAACCAGAATTCCATCTTGGGATAATAATTTGCGATCACGTAGAACGATGTTACCTACATCGCCTACGCCCAGTCCGTCAATAAGAACGTTGCCTGCATGCACTTTAGGACCGTATCTTGCCTGACCCTTTGCAATTTCCACGGTATCTCCATTATCGAGTAAGAAGATATTCTCAGATGCTACTCCCACCTGTTCAGCAAGTATTGCATGCATACGCTGCATACGATACTCCCCGTGAATCGGGATAAAGTATTTAGGTTTCATCAGGTTAAGCATTAAACGTAGCTCTTCCTGGCTCCCGTGTCCAGATACGTGAACGGTACCATTTGGCCCATGTCCTCCATAAATGACTTCTGCACCTGCTCGGCATAGGTGATCGATGGTTCGGGAAACGTATTTCTCGTTCCCTGGAATTGGTGTTGCTGCTATGATTACTGTGTCTCCAGGCATCATGTCAATCTTCCGATGGGCGGATCGGGCAATACGGGTAAGCGCTGACATAGGCTCTCCCTGACTTCCTGTTGACAGAATAACTACTTGTTCTAATGGTAGTTTATTACATTCATCGATATCTACAATTATCCCTTCTGGAACATGTAAATATCCTAAATCCATACTGATGGTAATAACGTTAATCATGCTGCGTCCTACTAAAGTTACTTTACGATTGTATTGAACAGCAGCATCAAAAACTTGTTGGATACGATGAACATTTGATGCAAACGTGGAAACGATAATTCGCCCCTCCGCTTTATGAAAAACTTCTTTTAATGCTTTCCCTACTGAACTTTCAGATCCAGTAAAGCCTGGACGTTCCGCGTTCGTACTGTCTGATAACAGGCAGAGTACGCCTCGTTCCCCAATTTCCGCCATTTTTCCGAGATCAGCTCTTTGATTGTTTACGGGGGTTTGATCAAACTTAAAATCTCCGGTATGGACGACATAACCTTCAGGGGTTGCTAAGCATACACCGACTGAATCAGGAATACTATGATTTACTCTGAAAAACGTCGCTGTTAATGTACTGCCAAGATTTACTTCTGAATCGCTATTGATCAAGTGACGAGTGGTTGTATTTAGAATACCCGCTTCCTTCAATTTAACATCAATCAGACCTAACGTTAACTTTGTTGCATATACCGGCACATTAAGGTGACGCAATACGTAACTTAGTCCTCCAATATGATCTTCATGTCCATGTGTAATAATAATTCCGCGTACTTTATCACGATTTTCTTCCAAATAGGTAATATCGGGGATTACCATATCGATCCCCAGCATTTCCTCCTCTGGGAATTTGAGACCCGCGTCAATAACAACGATGTCATCATCGGTCTCTACTACGTACATGTTCTTACCAATTTCGCCAACTCCGCCCAGGGCAAAGATAAGAACACTTTGATTCAACTTAGACAATGAATGTACCTCCTATATTTAGTTGTCAAATTACACCTCAAATTAAACCGCCCCAAATCGCTTATCTCTATTATATCCGAATTAAAAACAGGAATACAAGTAAGAAAAGCATATATATAAATTTATCTAAGCATTATTACGCCCAGTAATGACAGGGGTTTACACATTTCTCCTAGTAATCCCGCTCGCAAATATTTGTAAAGATATGGGACAAACAGCGTAGCTAAGCATCTCCATCCATGTACCGTGTACCTCATAAAACATTTGTAAACAGGAAAAGACAAGCATTCTATCTATAAACATAAAAAATCGCTGAGTAGTCACTTTGATATGACATACCCAACGATTTCTTAAAATGCTAGTAAGATAACGAATTTCATTCCAAACATTATTGATTGCACAGCAACACTCTAAAGCCATTCATTTATATAGCTAGCTTCTTCGGCCGTCAAATTCATAAGCGGTAATCGAACACCGCCTACTTCAATCCCTTTTTTGTTTAATGCAGCCTTAATTGGTGTTGGATTGGGATATTTGAATGCTCCTTCAAATATCGGAACTAGCTGACGATGAAGAGCTGCTGCTCTTGACGTATCTCCCTTGAAGAACGCATCCATCATTTCTTTCATCTCTAGACCAATTACGTGGCTTGTTACGCTCACTATTCCAACTCCGCCAATGGAAAGTACGGGTATAGTTAAGCCATCATCACCACTATATAGCTCAAAGCCTTGAGGTGCATGCTCAATGATCTGTGCCATTTGTGTAAGATTTCCAGATGCCTCTTTGATACACACTACGTTTGGTAGCTCAGCTAACCGCAAAGTTGTGTCAGCTGTCATGTTAACTCCAGTGCGTCCAGGGACATTGTACAACATGATTGGTAGCTCTACCGCCTCACTAATAGCCTTAAAATGTTGGTAAAGTCCTTCTTGTGATGTACGACTATAATAAGGAGCTACTAGCATTATTGCATCTATACCCGTTTTTGCTGCTTCTCTGGAAAAGGTGATACTTTCTTCTGTGTCATTACAACCGGTACCAGCAATTACTTTAACCCTACCCTTAGCTTTTTGTACACTAAAAGCAAATAAATCAAGCTTTTCCTGTCTAGAGAGAGTTGGTGATTCTCCCGTTGTACCACTTACCACGAGTGCTTCTGAGCCTGTGTCTATTAGATAGTCGATAAGCTTTTCTGTGCGATCCCAATCAATCTGACCCTTGTCATTAAAAGGTGTTACCATGGCAGTCACAATACGCCCGAAAATAGCCATGTTTCATCTCTCCTCTGTCTTCCACTTTCCTTATAGGCTCTCTAATTCCTATTTTTCTTATTTACATTACAAGCGAGCATTAGACAAATCAAACTTCTGATGCAATGCTCGCACAGCCCTAGCCATATCCTCGTCATGTACTAGTACCCAAATGGTTGTATGTGAGTCGGCAGATTGTAGAATCTGTATCTCCTCGTTGGTGAGTGCTTCTACAATATGAGCCATAACACCAGGTACTCCTGCAATGCCAGCACCAATTACCGATACCTTTGCACAATGCGGCATTAGTTGAGGCTCATATCCCATGTCAGCTAAGATAGTCGCCGCCTTTTCAGCCATGTGATCGTGTACCGTATAAGCGACACCTAGTGGATTTACATTAATAAAATCAACACTGATATTATGCTGTGCCATCGCTTTGAATACCTGAAGCTGAGTATCATATTGTCCTTCTTTAGAGAATACCTTGATCTGTGTAATATTAGGAACATGAGCGATCCCCACAACAAGTCGGTCACTAAATGATTCATTAAAACGACCTAACTCATGTAGACTAGTAACCAATGTTCCTGGATCGTCTGAAAACGTGGAGCGTACACGTATTGGGATATTTGTTTGCATAGCAATTTCTACAGCGCGTGGGTGAATAACCTTAGCACCTAAGTGTGCCATGTTACAAATCTCAGTATACGTAACGGTATGAAGTGACTTAGCCTCATCTACTATTCGTGGATCGGCCGTCATAATACCATTTACATCTGTAAAGATATCAACCATGTCTGCTTTTAAGGCAACGCCAAGTGCTGTTGCTGTCGTATCGCTTCCTCCACGACCTAAAGTGGTCACTTGCCAATCTTCCGTACGGCCCTGAAACCCCGGAACGATAACAACACGCCCTTGCTCAAGCTCTTGTTGAATGCGGTCAGGTTCAATTGTTAGGATTTGTGCGTTACTAAAATCATTAGTGGTTATAATATTAGCTTGCCCACCCGTTAAAATTGTGGACTCGATGCCTCGCTCATTAAGCATGCTGGAGATGACGCAGGCGGAAATAATCTCCCCTGTATGCAATAACAGGTCGTTTTCGCGTGCCCGTAGGCTGTCCCCATTTTGACGGATCAATTGTAATAGCGTGTCAGTGGCGTAAGGATCACCCTTACGCCCCATTGCTGACACTACTATTACCAAGGAAAAGCCTTCCGCCAGTGCTTTTTCAATGTGGCCAATTGCCCGATTACGATGATCCTCCGTTGTTAAGGATGAACCCCCGAACTTTTGGACAAGAATTTTCATGAAACCTCTCTCCTAGCTGTTGGCCTTGATAAGCTCCTCGGCAATTTGTACGGTGTTCCAAGCAGCACCCTTTAATAGATTATCTGATACAACCCACATATGGATGCCTCGTGGATGCGTTAAATCTCGGCGAACACGACCGACAAAAACTTCAAGCTTATCCGCAGAATCGGTAGCCAATGGATATTTTTGTTCTTCAGGGGAATCGACAAGCACAATACCAGGTGCATGTGCTAGTATAGATTTCACTTCTTCCAGTTCATAGTCATTTTTAAATTCGATATAAACGGACTCACTGTGACCTTTTACTACTGGAATACGCACACAAGTAGCTGCAACTAAAACTTGATCGTCACCTAATATTTTCTTTGTTTCGTTTACCATCTTCATCTCTTCATACGTAAATCCATTGTCTGTGAAAACATCAATTTGCGGAATCGCGTTAAAAGCAATCTGATGATGAACAGGAAGTTTAGATACCGGCAGTACATTTGCTTCCGGCTCTTTCCCATCTAGAATGTCTCTGGTTTGAGTCAACAGCTCATTGATCGCTTGAGCACCCGCACCAGATACAGCTTGATACGTAGAAACAATAATCCGATCTATTCCAAAACGGTCATAAAGAGGCTTTAATGCTGCAACCATCTGAATGGTAGAACAATTAGGGTTTGCAATGATTCCTTTGTGTTTGCGTGCTGCATCCATGTTAACTTCGGGCACAACCAATGGAACTTCCGGATCCATTCGATAAGCACTGGTATTGTCAATGACAACTGCTCCGTGACGTACAGCGTGTGGAGCTAATTCCTTACTAATCGCCCCTCCTGCACTGAACAGAGCAAAATCTACACCGATAAAGCTATCAGGTGTTGCCTCTTCAATTGTCACTTCCTCACCTTTAAACAGCACCTTTTTACCAGCCGATCTTTTTGAAGCTAATAACTTCAGTTGACCGATTGGAAAATTTCGTTTCTCCAAAAGCTGAATCATTTGCTGTCCTACTGCTCCTGTCGCTCCCACGACTGCGACATTTACCTTCAGTTGGTTCTCCATCTTTTTCTCCTCCTAAGAGCCTGTTAGCTGCATCAATAATGGAATCTTTCTATAAGCAAAGGTTGCAACTGACGATGTTGTATAGCTAGCTCGCACGTTTCTTTAATGAGGTCCATTCGTGCTACCAGCGAGTTCGGTTTTTTGTCAGGCGCATCCTGCCCAAACGGAACAAAATAAATATTTTTGGTAGCTAGAAGTTTTGCAATATTAGCCGCATTTAAACCAAGTCCATCATTGGTTGAAATTGCCAAGACGACTGGGTGTAGGTTGCGCAAGGTTGCTTTTGCAGCCATTAAAACAGGGCTATCTGTGAGTGCGTTCGCCAATCGGCTCGTGGTGTTACCTGTGCATGGAGCAATCACCATAACGTCAAATAGCTTGGAAGGTCCAAGCGGTTCTGCATCAGGAATAGTGGTGATAATCTCTTCGCCTGTAATCTGTTTTAATTGGTTTTGCCAATGGTTAGTCGTTCCAAAACGTGTATCAGTGGTCATCACGGTCTGGCTCGCTATGGGTACAACACGTGCTCCAGCATCTACTAAACGCTGAATTTGCGGCATGGTTTCTTCCAATGTACAATGGGAGCCCGTTAACCCAAATCCGACTGTTTTTCCCCTCAGATCGCTCATGATGTTCCCTCCTGATTGTCAGCTTGCTCCGATAGTAGTCGCGCTAAGGTATTGGCAATAATTTGCCCGGCTGTTTTCGGTGCAACGATTCCAGGAAGGCTTGGGGCAAGGATCGCTTTGATTCCACGACGTTCTGCATAACGAAAATCGGTTCCACCCGGCTTAGAAGCAATATCTAGGATAAAAGCAGTCTGTGGCATCTGTGCAATGATGTCTGATGTAATAATCAAATGTGGGATTGTGTTAAAAATAATGTCCACTTTTGATACATATCGTTTAAAATCATCAAGATCAAAAGCATCAATGCCCATCTCATTACTACGTGCTATGTGTTCTGGACGTTTTACCCCCACCTTAACATGTGCTCCCAATGCATGCAAAGCTCTAGCTAATGACATTCCTACTCGACCTAATCCGAGAACAATCACATCAGAGCTGTGAATCGTAATATCAGTGTTTTGGATCGCTACCATCAATGCTCCTTCCACAGTAGGAATGGAATTATAGATAGCCACGTCGTCACGATTTAATAGCTCTTTTAGCGGAACGTTATACATTTTTAATAGCTCTCTCAGATAAGGCTTCGCCATCCCGGTATAGACAACGCATTTTTCTGGTAAAGCTTCAAAATGCTCCTTAGAGAGTTGAATACTTTTTGTAGAAAAAATGCTTTCAATCATTCCTTTGTCATCCGTACCGACGATAGGTAGGATCAGGGCATCAACATCTTTTAACACATCGCATGTTAATGGTTTCTTCGTTGCTCCTGTAAAGCTACTCTCCAAGTTATCAAATCCAATAAGAGTAACTGTGGCGTCCAACTGAATGCATTTTTTAATGACTTCCAGTTGACGAGCATCACCGCCAATAAAAGCAACATGTTTTCCCGTCAGCATGCCGTGTTCCCCTTTCCAAACATTTTACGCAAGATAACCTGGAAACGCAAAGAATTTTTCCAAGTCCTTTGGAAAATGTAAAATAGTTGACGGACCGTTTTTTGTTCACGGTCGAGTTACATTTCGTGCACTTCGTTAATCTACCGTCATCCTATTCGAACACCTATCGTTTCGTTACTGGAGATTCCTTTGAAAATTGGTTTTGTATAGGTTGTAACTGTACAATTATCATATCAGGACCGATTTGTACAATAGACTTCCAAGGAATAATGATGTCTGCTTTTTTCTTCCCTATTCCAAATAAAGAGTTATTTGAAACAACAATGGCAGTAATTTCTCCAGTTATCGGATTAATTTCCATATCGGATTGTGCTACTACTCCACGTTTTTCTCCATAATCAATATCAACGATCTCTTTGCCACTAAACTCGCTTAATCGCATTTTATTTCCTCCTTTGTTTGTCCACTCACAGCAGAATATACGAAAAAGCTGAACAGTTTATACGTAAGAATGTAGCAAAAGAGAATTTTTTCAAAAATCATGATGAGATTACCAATAAAAAAGAGGCTTCTCTCTAAGCCTAATTACGACTTAGGAGAAACCCTTTCTCCACTCACTTATTTACCAGTAGAACCGAATCCACCTGCACCACGCTCTGTTTTCTCCAACTCGTCAACACTTTCTAATCGTGCTTGAGTCACTGGCATAAAGAGTAATTGGGCAACTCGATCTCCTTTTCTGACCACAAATGGTTCAGTTGTGTCCAAATTCTGCAACAGCACTTGAATCTCACCCGTATAATCACTATCAATAACTCCGACGGCATTCGTTAATGATATACCGTGTTTAAACGCGTTGCCGCTACGTGGGAACACCAAACCTACCATACTCGCGTCAGGCATTTGCACAGCAATCCCTGTAGGAATTTTGGCGCGTTCCCCAGGAGCAATCGTAATTTCCTGTTCAATGCATGCTGCTAGATCAAGTCCAGCAGAACCTGCTGTTGCATAATGCGGTAAGGGAATATCCGTTCCAATCATCGGAGACATTTTCTTAATGTTTACAAACACAAAAGACACCTCTTTTTTAAGTTAAGAATACATTTGCATCAACATTTTCTGGGAATGCTTCCAACGGACTAACCATGGCCATCGCCATTTTGGAGTGGAATAATTCTTTAGCCACTGCTAAAACAGATTCCTGACTTACAAGATCTACCTTCGCGATAATTTCGTCTAATGTAAGGTGTCTGCCATGTAACAGTTCATTTTTACCCAAACGATTCATACGACTGCTAGTGCTTTCTAAGCTTAGCATCAAGCTACCTTTAAGCTGTTCTTTTCCTTTGTTCAGTTCTTTTTCTGTAATTCCATTTGTACGAACGTCATGTAGAACATTAGACACTATGTCGAATACTTTTCCTACATGCTCTGGTGCTGTTCCCGTATAAATATTAAATGTACCAGATTCCTTATAAGAGGAGTGGTAAGAATAAACGGAATAAGCTAGACCGCGTTCTTCACGAATCTCTTGAAACAAACGAGAACTCATGCTACCACCCAAAATATTGTTTAAAATAATTAAGGAATAAACATCGTCATGTCCAACAGCATAGCCAGGCATAGACAGGCATAGATGAGCCTGCTCGGTCTGTTTTTGATGTACGATGCTTTGACCTGTAAAGGTTGGTGTAGCGATATCCATTGTTTTACCTGTACGCTGGTACGTAGAAAATAATGATTGAACCAATGTAATTAACTCATCGTCAAAATTACCGGCCACTGTAATTACCGTGTTCTCTGGTAAGTATCGTTGCTCAATATATGTCAACAAATCCTCACGTTTCATGCCTTTTAGCACGTCTTCTTTTCCCAGTATCGTATACCCGAGCGAGTGATCTGCATAGGAAGCGCGTGCAATCAGGTCGTGCACCAAATCATCTGGCGTATCCTCATACATACTGATTTCTTCTAGCACTACATTCTTTTCTTTCTCCAGTTCCTCTGCGTCAAACACGGAGTTAAAGTACATATCGGATAAAATATTGAGAGCAAGCGGTGCGTGACGATCAAGTACACGCGCATAATAGCAAGTATATTCTTTGGACGTAAAGGCGTTTACGTTCCCACCAATTTCGTCAAACGCTTCAGCTATCTCTTTCGCACTGCGGGTCGTGGTGCCTTTAAAAAACATGTGCTCTAGGAAATGTGAAATTCCGTTATTTTTCTCATTTTCATATTTTGAACCCGTTCCTACCCAAATGCCTAAAGCAACGGATCGAACACTAGCTATTTTTTCGGTAACAATCCGGACACCATTTGCACACGTATATGTTTGAATCAAATCTGATCCCCCTCTATCAATCTGCTATCTCTGGCTTATGCCACACAGGGAAGCGAACATAAAGTCGCTTCCCTGTTGTACATGTTACTGATAAGCGTTTAGCTTTCAATTGAAAATAACATGTCTTACTATAGCAAAAAATAGCGTCCGGTACAATATTCCACAAGATTCTACGGTAAACGACGGCTAGAAATTACCTCTGAAACAGTCGTTGGTTTCAATCCTTTTTTCTCAGCTAGTGTCAACATTTGATCCAGTCCTTGAGCTGAAGGTTCAGTAGGGTGCATCAGTATGAGTACTCCTTTATCTAACTTCTTGCGAATACGCTCTACCATCGTTCCAACCGGTGGATTCTTCCAATCAATAGTATCTGCTGTCCAAAGAATCGTCTTCATCTGGTAATCCTGATGTGCAATTTCTACCACCCGTTGATTAAAGGAACCAGATGGTGGAGCAAATAAAGTAGGTTTTAAGCCGATTGTCTGCGAGATGATGTCTTGCGTTTTACTGATCTCTTGGCGAATACGCGCCTCTCCCAGCTTGCTCATATCTGGATGAGAATACGCATGGTTGCCTATTTCATGGCCTTTGTCATAAATTTTCTTCGCTAGCTCGGGGTTCCGTTTGACCCAAGATCCATCTAAGAAGAATGTGGTTTTTACTTTATGCCTATCTAATGTAGTAAGAATTTTATCAAGGTATTCATTACCCCAGGCCACATTAATCATGAAGCTTACTGCTTCTTTTTTGGGATTACCTCTATAAATAGGATGAGCCCCTAGCTGTTCTACCTGTACCTTTGGCATCTGCTCTTTAAAAACAATTGCACTTTCATCCTGCTTGCCTGTTTTCTTCATTTGGGCAATCGTTGCGTTAATATCGATTACTCGTCCGTTATATCCGGGAATCGCTTTCCAAACAGGATCAAGATATGCGTCTTGTGGTGCTTCCTCTCGCTCCTTTTGCCACTTCTCTATTTTTTCTCTAAACGGCTCCTCAATTGTAATTTTACCTTGCACTGGAGTAACGCCAACTTTTAGTTGTGTAACATATGTGCTAACCGGAGATGAGGTTACTAAGCCAAACAGTAACGCTCCACAAACAGTTGCTACCGCCATATATTTTCTTGTTTTTTTGGAATGCTGTTTCACAATTTCATCACCTTTGCTTTTATCTATCGAGTTCTTCTTCCTTATTCTCTATCCTCTTTGTCCAATCTATGTAGAGAAAGTTCTCGATAGAAGCAAAAAAAGCTTGCACCCACATAGTTTCCCATGATCGGCAAAGCTTTTTGGCTATCTATTATTCAGTTGCTTGTGGTGCAGCTTGTGCTTGTTCTTTCAGAACAGCTTTACGAGAAATATTAACGCGACCTTGGTCATCAATCTCCGTTACTTTAACCAAGATTTTATCACCTACAGAAACTACATCTTCCGTTTTAGCAACGCGCTCTTCCGCTAGTTGTGAAATGTGGCAAAGTCCTTCTTTACCCGCAAACAACTCGATGAAAGCCCCGTATTTTTCAACACGTTTAACAGTTCCCAAGTAAGTTTGACCAACTTCTACTTCGCGTACCAAATCCTCGATGATTTGTTTTGCACGTAGGTTCGCTTCTGCATTCGTAGATGCGATAAAGATACGACCATCTTGCTCAATATCGATTTTAACACCTGTTTCTTCGATGATCTTATTGATAATACGACCTTGTGGCCCAATAACGTCACGAATTTTTTCTGGGTTAATTGACATTGTCATGATCTTTGGTGCGTAAGGAGACAAGTGATCACGCGGAGCATTGATCGTAGCTAGCATGCTTTCAAGGATATGCATTCTGCCTTCCTTCGCTTGCGTTAATGCTTGCTCTAGAATTTCACGGTTGATACCTTCAATCTTGATATCCATTTGAAGAGCTGTAACACCTTCAGCCGTACCTGCTACCTTAAAGTCCATATCTCCCAAGTGGTCTTCCATACCTTGGATGTCTGTCAAGATGGAGAAATGTTCACCATCTGTATCCATGATCAAGCCCATTGCAATACCGGCAACTGGTGCTTTAATTGGTACCCCAGCATCCATCAATGCAAGTACACTACCACAAATAGACGCTTGAGAAGTAGAACCATTAGATTCGATTACCTCTGATACTAGACGAATTGTATATGGGAATTCGACTTCATTAGGGATGATTGGTTCAATTGCTCTTTCACCCAATGCACCGTGACCGATCTCGCGACGACCTGGAGGACGAAGTGGACGTGCTTCCCCTACACTGTATGGTGGGAAATTGTAATGATGCATGAAGCGTTTTGTTTCTTCAAGACCAAGTCCATCCAAAATTTGTACATCACCGAGTGCTCCTAATGTACAAACGCTCAATGCTTGGGTTTGACCGCGAGTAAATAAACCAGAACCGTGTGTTCTAGGTAAAATACCCACTTCGCTCGACAATGGACGGATTTCAGTAAGTGCACGACCATCTGGGCGAACTTTTTCATGCGTAATGAGACGACGCACTTCCTCTTTAACCATGTTGTAAAGAATTTCGCTAATTTCTCCCGCATGTTCTGGATATACCTCAGCAAAATGTGCTTGTGTATCTTCTTTAACAGCATCGATCGCTTCAGCACGAGCGTGTTTCTCTTCTACGCGAACTGCTTCACGTATTTTCGCATCAGCAAAAGCACGCACAGCTCGGTCAATTTCTTCGTCCACACCATGCAATACTACTTCCATTTTTTGTTTGCCAATTTCAGCTACGATGTCATTTTGGAAAGCAACGATTTTCTTGATGTAATCGTGACCATGCATGATCGCTTCTAACATAATTTCTTCCGGTACTTCTTTTGCACCAGCCTCTACCATGTTAATAGCGTCCATCGTACCTGCTACCACTAGATGAATATCACTTTTCTCTTGCTCAGCAATCGTAGGGTTGATAATAAATTTACCATCGATACGACCTACAATAACACCTGCAATTGGACCATTAAATGGAATTTCAGATGTGCTTAATGCAGCAGAAGTACCAATCATTGCTGCGATTTCTGTTGAACAATCCTGATCAACGGAAAGAACAGTATTTACTACTTGTACATCATTACGGAAGCCTTCCAAGAATAGAGGGCGGATTGGACGGTCAATTAATCGGCTCGCCAAAATAGCTCTCTCGCTTGGGCGACCTTCTCGCTTAATAAATCCACCTGGAATTTTACCTACTGCATATAAGCGTTCTTCATAGTTTACCGTTAATGGAAAGAAATCCAAGTCTTTTGGCTCTTTAGAAACGGTAACCGCAGATAGAATGGTGGTATCTCCGTAACGCACTAAGACCGAACCTTGTGCCTGTTTTGCAACTTTTCCAAACTCAAGCGTAAGTTTTCGGCCTGCTAAATCAAAGTCGAAAGTACGATATTGTTGCTCCATTCTTTTAGCAGTCCTCCTTAAATAGACCATAGTCTAACATGATTCTTTTCTATCTCTATGTATTATTTCCTGCTGTGGCAGAAATAAAATAGATATGATAATAGAAAAAGCGGGAATTCACCCGCTTTTTCAGACGTGCCGATTAACGGCGAAGACCAAGTTTGTCAACCAATGTACGATAACGAGCAACGTCGGTGTCTCTTAGGTAACCTAAAAGGTTACGGCGTTGACCTACCATTTTCAATAGACCACGACGGCTGTGGTGATCTTTCTTATGTGTGCGTAGGTGTTCGTTAAGATTGTTGATGTTTTCCGTAAGAATTGCGATTTGAACCTCAGGAGATCCAGTATCGTTATCATGTGTACGGAATTCGTTGATCAATTGAGTTTTACGCTCTTGAGTAAGTGCCATTCGTACTCACCTCCATTAAATTTCCCATTAGCTGAGCATGCCGTCGGTGAGAATCGGACAGCCAAGCTAGAGGGTCGTTCTGCTTAGAACAGTACAGATTATAGCATACTTTTTTTCAAAAAGTAAAGGAAATCATTCACTCAGCTAGCGAATTAAGCCAACTTAGAAAATTTTTCTTTAGCAAAGTTCACGTCTTGTTGGATTTGGGACAAAAGAGCTTCCACGCCAGAGAATTTGATTTCATCGCGGATCATGAAGAGTAATTCTACTTCTACATTTTTACCATAAATCTCATCTTTAAAACCTATGATATGAACTTCCAGTGATTTTTCTCGCTTCTCCAATTCAAAAGTAGGCTTAATTCCAATATTCATCACGCCATCATAGGTTTGATCATCCACGGTAATTCGAACGCCATATACACCATTTTTCCCGATTAAATAAGGCTCGTCCACGCCGACATTGGCAGTAGGGAACCCAATGGTTCTACCGCGCTTATCTCCATGAATCACTGTTCCCTTTACCTTATAAGGACGTCCTAAAAGATGACGTACTTGCTCTACTTCGCCTTGGTGTAAGTATTCCCGAATAATGGTGCTACTCACCTTTTCGCCTAAACGATTCACAGGGCCAATGATGTCTACAGTATATCGCTCTTTGCTTAGTTCTAATAGCGTCTGTGTTGTACCCATGCCTCGATAAGCAAATGTATTGTCAAAGCCAACCACAATATGCTTTACCTGAAGAGGCAGAATAACTTCCTCTACAAAATCCTCAGGGTAAATAGAGGAGAAGCCAATGTCAAATTGCATGACAAAAACGATGTCTACTCCCATTTTTTCAAATTGCTCCAGCTTATCATCCAAGGGAGTGATATATTGAGAATAACCACTTCTACCTAGAACTTCACGTGGATGTGGATCAAAGGTCAAGACACCACTTTTCATTCCGTGAGTTTGGGCATGATCAATCGCTCGTTGGATGACGCGACGATGCCCAATGTGAACACCATCGAAGTATCCCATGGCGACCGCGCATGGTTGTAATTCGATCTCAGATGAAAGCGGATAGGATAGTCGTATTATGTTCAAAGTCCCCACCTCATGTGCGAAAAACTTTTTCTGGTTTGGCATATAGACCTCGTTGGCTCTTATACACCTTGTGAATGCCAAGTAACTGACCATTACTATACAAACAAATGAGCTTTCCTTCCTCAACTTGACAGCCTGGCAGACCTGTTTCCAAACCATTTAGTACAGCCTTAGCTCTGTCCGCTGTAATTTCATAGCGAGGCAAATAAGATAAGGCTTCTCCAATTGGAATAACAAGTTGCTCAATGCTCTTCGTCGTTTGCTCCTTGTTCATGCATGCTTCCAATTCCTCAAACGTAAGGGCACGCTCCATTGTAAACGGTCCGCTTTTAACACGGACTAACTTGGCCATATGCGCAGGATACCCCAGTTTTTGTCCAAGGTCAACACATAACGTACGCATATACGTCCCTTTGGAGCAAAGACAATAAAACGACACATCTACGTACTCTTCGTTAGATTCAATCTGATGTAGTTGTAATTCATAAATAGTAACCTCGCGAGCCTTTCGCTCAATCGTAATACCTTCACGAGCTAAATCATATAAACGCTGCCCATTTACCTTAATAGCAGAATACATGGGAGGAATTTGCTCGATTACCCCAAGCATTTCCTTCATTGCTTCCTCTACTCGTTCTCTAGTAATGGTAGCAACGTCCACCGTAGCTGTCTCCAATACTTCACCAGAGGCATCCTCGGTCGTAGTGGTTGAACCAATACGCATGACAACTTCATAAGCTTTTGGAAGCTCCTGCAAATACTCCACAATTCGTGTCGCATTGTTTATACATATAGGTAACACACCCGTCACATCAGGGTCTAGTGTACCTGTATGCCCCACTTTTTTCGTTTGAAAAATACGACGAATTTTTGCAACACAATCATGTGAAGTCATTCCGGCAGGTTTATGTAAAACGAGAACTCCGTGTTGCTCACTCATATCTTTCCACTCCAAGCACTTGATCTACCAATCGCAAAACAGATTTCTTGGCTTCTTCCAGTGTTACACCCTTCATCGTGCATCCTGCTGCGCGGGCATGTCCACCGCCACCGATATTCTTAGCTAGTTGAGCCACATCTATCTTTGCACGTGAACGCAGGCTAATTTTGACAATGCCTTCTTCTACTTCTGTTAGCAATATTCCAACCTCGACACCTTCAATATTACGCCCGTAATTTACAATACCACCTGTATCATCATTTGTTGAATTGGTTTCTAAAAAATCCTGTTTTGATATCTGCATAGTAGCAACGAGCCCCTCATTGGTAAGCTCCAGAGATGCTAGAGCACGTTTAAGAATCTGTACATGCTTTAACGTAATGCTCTCTAAACAGCGTTCTGCAATCTCGGCTGAAGAAACTTCATACGTAAGTAGATGTGAAGCGATTTCCATCACATGCGGTGTCGTATTGGAATACCGGAAACCACCTGTATCCGTAAGTAATCCAGTATAAATACATGTAGCAATCTCTTTTGTTAATGAAAAGGAGGAAGCAACACACCAATCATACATAATCTCTGCTGTTGCAGCTGTATGAGGCAGGATAATATTGTACGTACCAAACGCATCATTGGTAGGATGATGGTCAATATTTAGAATTTGTGCATCTGGATTAAACAAATGAGTTACTTCTCCCATCCGACTGCTATCTGCTGCGTCTACAGCGATAACGCAGGAGAATTTCTCATCCACAGTTTGGTCAGATAGATTGATGATGTGGTTGAAGCGCGGCAGAAAGGAGAACATATCAGGTGTAGACCCTTGGTTTACAATCACATAGCTTTTACCCATCTGTTCTAATAAAAGAGCCATAGCAAGAGCAGAGCCCGTCGTATCACCATCAGGGTTTACGTGGGAAATAATTAAGAAACGCTCGTTTTCACGAACAAAACGAGCGGCATCTAAGAAAACAGTTTGATCGATATTCATCCTATTTCTCTCCTTCATTTGGGGAGATTTCACGCAAAAGGTTATCGATTTTATTTCCGTAATCAATGGAAGCATCCAGTTTGAATAGAAGCTCAGGCACATGTCTTAATTTGATACGACGCCCCACTTCTGTGCGTAGAAAGCCTTTTGCTTTTTGCAAACCTTTCAGCGATTCCTCTCGTTTGCTTTCATCTCCGAAAACGCTAATATACACTTTTGCTTGTTGAAGGTCACTAGTTACTTCCACATCTGTTACTGTTACAAAACCGATGCGTGGATCTTTCATTTCACGTTGCAAAAGAACGCTCAATTCTTTTTTGATCTCTTCACTTACGCGACTCATTCGGGTTTTATTCATGCTCATTTCATTCACCTCCGAACGTAAATCGTACCTCAGTCGTAGTATTCCGTATCCGCCCGAATTAACTCTACGTCGGAAAATGTTTCTACAAACCGCACGATGGTGGTAATTTCCTTTTGCAAAAAGGAGTATTCATTGGCAACGGCAGCTACCTCAAGTAAGGTACGCTGCCATTGCTCGTGAAAGTCTATTTCAGCAATTGATACATTGTACTTATTTCTAATTTGACTCATGACGCTTTTAATAATCGAACGTTTTTCCTTAAGAGAACTCGTATAGGGCATAAACAATTCTAACTGCGTCACTGCTACCATTAGGCTTTAACTTCAACCATAATGAAGGCTTCAATAATGTCGCCTTCTTTAATGTCAGTGAAACGTTCTAGAGTAACACCGCACTCGTAGTTCGTTGCCACTTCTTTCACATCGTCTTTGAAACGTTTTAGCGTATCTAATTTACCTTCGTAAATAACTACACCATCACGGATCAATCGTGCCCCTGCATCACGGCTTAGCTTACCTTCCGTAACGTAGCAACCCGCGATTGTACCTACTTTAGATACTTTGAAGATCTGACGAGCTTCCGCTTGACCGATAATCTCCTCTTTATATACAGGATCAAGCATCCCTTTCAATGCGGATTCAATCTCTTCAATAACAGTGTAAATAACACGGTGTAAACGAATGTCAATTTGCTCTTGCTCAGCCATACTGCGAGCATTCGGTTCAGGACGAACATTGAAACCAATGATAATTCCGTTAGATGCATTTGCTAAAGTAACATCAGACTCTGTAATCGCACCCGCACCTGTATGAATAACTTTCACACGAGTACCATTTACTTCTATTTTCTCTAAAGAACCTCGAAGCGCTTCTACAGAACCTTGAACGTCCGCTTTAATGATTAGGTTTAATTCTTTAATATCGCCTTCTTGGATTTGAGTAAACAAGTCATCCAAGGAAACACGCGCACTTGCACGACGCTCAGAATCACGTTGTTTAACTGCACGAGACTCACCGATGGAACGAGCTTTCTTTTCATCTTCAAATACCATGAATTGATCCCCAGCTTGAGGTACATCATTTAAACCGGTGATTTCAACTGGCATGGACGGTGGTGCTTCTTTCATACGGCGACCTTTGTCGTTCACCATTGCGCGAATGCGGCCAAAAGCAGAGCCTACAACGATTGGATCACCAACACGCAACGTACCATGTTGAACCAATACAGTTGCAACAGGGCCACGTCCTTTATCCAACTCCGCCTCAACGACCGTACCACGAGCACGTTTATCAGGGTTGGCTTTCAATTCTTGTACTTCAGATACCAATAGAATGTATTCTAAAAGTTCTTCAATACCAGTACGCTGTTTCGCAGATAGCGGGCAGAAAATAGTATCGCCGCCCCACTCTTCAGATACTAATTCGAATTGCATTAATTCTTGTTTCACACGATCTAGATCAGCACTTGGTTTGTCAATTTTGTTGACAGCAACGATAATCGGAACATTTGCCGCTTTCGCATGGCTGATTGCTTCGATTGTTTGTGGTTTAACACCATCATCAGCAGCTACAACAAGAATTGTAATATCCGTAACTTGAGCACCACGAGCACGCATTGTTGTAAACGCGGCGTGACCAGGTGTGTCTAAGAAAGTAATCTTCTTGCCTTTGATTTCAACTTGATACGCACCGATATGCTGTGTAATACCACCAGCTTCTCCTGCAACTACATTTGTAGAGCGAATCGCATCTAGTAACGTTGTTTTACCATGGTCAACGTGACCCATGATGGTAACAACTGGAGGGCGTTCACGTAGCTCTTCTTCTGCATCCACTTCAGCGATTGTTTCGAAGTTTGTTTCATCAATGATGATTTTTTCTTCTACTTCTACACCGTAGTCAGCACAAATTAATTCAATAGTATCTCGATCTAGATCCTGATTGATCGTAGCCATGATACCCAAAGCGAATAATTTTTTAATAATTTCTGCTGGTTCTCTTCTTAGCTTTTTACCCAATTCGTTTGCAGTAAGTGACTCTGTAAACGTAATTTTGCTTGGCAATTCTAACACAGGACGTGGTGCAGGAGTATTTCCACCTTGACGTCCATTTGAACGTCTTTGGTTTTTGTTAAACTGCGGTCCTTTTCTGTTGTCTTCAAAGGTTTTTTTAGTTTGTGGAGCCTTCTTAATTTTTTCGCGTTTTTCCATTCCAACTTTTGCTGGAATTTTCGCTTTGTCCGCTAGAGTTTCTTCTTTACGTTCTGCCTCAATGTTGGTCGTTTGCTCTTTTACTTCATTTTGCTTTGCATTTTGCTTTGCATCTTGTTTTTTGTTTTGACTCATAGTATTTGCTCTTCGCTCCTGATTCTTCCCCTGATTTTGGTTTTGCGTCCCTCTGCTCTTTGCTTGAGCTGAGGTGTTACCAGCAGCATTTGCAATTTGCGGTTTTTGACCGTCTTGTTTGGGGGATTTTTCCGATTGGGATGTGGCTCGCGCCTCGCTGCTCGTTTTGGTTTGTGGCTTATCTTGCTTTGGTTGTTGCACTTGTTTTGCTTGGGTGTTACCACTGGCAGCATTTGCTCGTAAATTTGCCAAATGCTGTTCCAATTTTTGTACCGTTTCTTCGTCCATAATACTCATGTGATTGCTGACATTTATATTGATTCTCTTCAAGAGAGTAACAATTTCTTTACTGCTCATGTTATGTTTCTTTGCGTATTCGTATACGCGTGTCTTCATGTAATCACCCCTTGTTATGGATTAGGTGTGAGAAGGTTCTCCATGCTCTTCGCCATCTTACTATCTGTGATGGCGATCGAGACCCGAGCTTCTTTACCAATCGCACTTCCAAGTTCGTACCTGGTCGAAAGCGAATAACAAGGCACCTTATAATACAGGCATTTGTCGGACACTTTCTTGGTCGTGTTAGCTGATGCATCTGTAGCCAGAAGGACAAGCTTTGCCTGTCCGTTACGAACCCCATTGATCACGAGACCTTCACCCGTTATTACTTTGCCTGCACGCATGGCCAACCCTAGCAATTGCGCTACTTTTTGATTCATTTCCCCATCATCTCCAGCCATTTCTCGCGGAAGTTATCATATTGTTCCTGTGAAATGCTGGTGTTTAGCGCACGTTCCAAAACTTTTTTCCACTTTCCAGCAGTGAAAGTATCTGGTGTGCGGCAACTCTCTTTTTGACAAACATAAGTGCCGCGTCCGGACGCCCTTCCGCTCGGATCGATCAAAATTTGTTCATCCGGCGTTCGAACGACGCGGAGCAATTCCTTCTTCGGGTACATTTCCTGACAAACAATGCATTTACGTAACGGAACTTTTTTTACTTTCATTCCATACCCACATCGCTAGCGTCTTCATCGGAAGGCTTAGGATAGGAAATCCCCTCTTGTTCAGCTTGACTTTCACTCTTAATATCTATTTTCCATCCAGTAAGTTTGGCTGCCAAGCGTGCATTTTGTCCGCGTTTACCGATAGCTAGGGATAATTGATAATCAGGTACGATTACGCGCGTCATTTTCTCCTCTTCGTTCACTTCAACATGAACCACTTTAGATGGACTTAACGCGTTAGCTACGTATTCAGCCGGGTCCTCAGACCAGCGAACAATGTCAATTTTTTCGCCCTTTAGTTCGTTTACGATAGTTTGTACGCGTAGACCTTTAGGACCTACACAGGCACCAACTGGATCGACTTCCACGTTTGTGGAGTGAACAGCAATCTTAGAGCGATCTCCTGCTTCTCTCGCTACTGATTTAATTTCAACTACACCATCATAAATTTCAGGTACTTCCAGTTCAAATAAGCGTTTTAATAGTCCTGGATGCGTACGGGAAATTACGATTTGTGGACCCTTTGTCGTTTTTTCCACTTTAATAATATATGCTTTGATACGGTCTTGTGGTTTAAAATCATCTGATGGCATTTTCTCAGTTAGAGGCATTACCGCTTCCACTTTACCTAAGTCAACAAAATAGGAGCGGGAATCCTGACGTTGAACAATACCATTAACGATATCTTCTTCACGATCAATAAATTCATTATAAATAAGTCCGCGTTCTGCTTCACGAATGCGTTGAGTAACGACTTGCTTCGCAGTTTGAGCCGCAATGCGTCCAAAATCACGAGGCGTTACCTCAATCTCAACGATGTCATCAATGCGGAAGTTTGGATCAATTTCATTAGCAGCCTCCAAAGAAATCTCCAAGCGAGCATCTAACACATCTTCTACAACATTTTTACGTGCAAACACGCGAACTTGACCTGAATGGCGGTTTACATCAACACGGACGTTTTGTGCGGAATTAAAGTTGCGCTTGTAACCCGAGATCAGCGCTGCCTCAATCGCCTCAATCAAAACTTCTTTGTCAATCCCCTTTTCCTTTTCCAGATCATGCAGTGCTGTAATAAACTCTGCATTCATTGTACTAATGTCCTCCCCTCAATTAAAAGACGATAGCCAATCGGGCTTCGCTTATTTGTTCCATTTTAATTGTATATTTGTTTTTTTGTTCAGAAATCGTTAACGTCTCACCGTCAAACGATTCTAGTGTACCTTCAAACAACGTGTGACCGTCCACCGCTTCTTTGGTGGTGATATGTACGTGTTTGCCTACAGCCTTGTGATAATCTTTTTCTTTACGTAAAGGACGCTCCGCTCCAGGCGAAGAAACCTCTAAGAAATATGCTGTTGGAATCGGGTCCAGTTCGTCCAGCTTTGCTCCTAGTTTTTCACTAACGGTACCACAATCTTCAATATCGATGTTGGACGAATCATTGTCGATAAAGATACGCAAAAACCAGTTGCTACCTTCCTTTTTGTATTCGATATCCACCAGTTCCAATCCTGTTTCTTCAAGGATAGGAGTCAGTAGTTCCTCAACAATTTGCACTACCTTGCTCAAGCAAGTTCCTCCTTTAAGCATATCCATACTGTTATAAATGTGTAACCGGCTACCAAGGTGGCACCGGGTGGTCACAAGTCTAATTCTTTGCCATAAGAAGCTTTCTATCAGGAAATCCCCTGTGGTCAAGAAGAAAGAGTGGGTCTCCCCACTCTCGTACGTGTATAACCAGTATTTCCAAAAAAATTATAGCATAATACCATGGGTCTTGACAACCACTGCCTCTTTTGATCAGACTTACCAAAACTCTGCTGAATCCCCATTAAACCAATCATAGCACAGCCTGCACTGGTTACCCCGATATATTAACAGGGGATGCTTCCTTTTCTTTCCTCCCCGAAACGAAGCTGTGTAGAACCATTCCAAGCATGATAAACAGAAGTCCCACCAACCAATGGTGTAGGCAAGCTAGCATATAACCAAATAACCTCTCCTGCTGTAGCAAATAAGACTTCCATCGACTGTGTTGCTTCTACGGCCGCTAATTGACGCATGCTTCCTTTTACCATTTCAGTTGTACGGAAAAATAAAGCAGTGGCACAAATCCTGAGAAAAGAGCAACTAGGGAGGTTTGGAAACTCTGACTCTGACTTGGCGCTCCATCTACGTAAAACAGCCCAAAACCAATCGTGCTCCACAACATCCATTCTTTTGGATGCTTTTTACCTCTATACATAGCATTCCCAGATTTCCTCGCATAAACACAAGGAGCAGTAATGGAGGAAGCATAAAGAAATAGCAAGTGCTGCAAGCTTTCGACCTGTATTGCTTTATTTTTAAAAATCAAGTAAGAAAAAGGCAACCTCAACAATACATCTATCAAAAGTATAATGTAATGATAGATGTATATATCGTTAAAGTTGCCATTTCAAAAGTATTATCTAGTAAAATTTGCTATGCTCTCAAACCACTAAAACAAGGACAATTGATTTGATTCTGGCATACCTTGTAGTGCTCCCTGTTCGTCCAGATACTCCAAAATTGTTTTAGAAATCTTGGAACGACTAAGCAGGTCTTCTTTTGATAAAAATTCGCCCTGTTCACGTGCTTCTACAATACTGATTGCTGCGTTAGTTCCTAATCCTGGAATCGCATTAAACGGTGCAATTAGTTTATTTCCATCAATCAGGAATTTCTCAGCATCTGAACGATATAGATCCACATTGGTAAAGCTAAAGCCTCGCTCTACCATTTCCAATGCCATCTCTAGTACAGTCAGTAAGGATTTTTCTTTTGGTTGGGCATCGTGACCTTTTTCCTCAATCTCTTCAATCCGTTGACGAATAGCTGCCGATCCTTGTACCATCAATGGAATATCGAAATCATCAGCACGAACTGTGAAATACGTAGCGTAAAATTCCAATGGATAATGTACCTTACAATAAGCGATCCGAACCGCCATCATTACATAAGCAGTCGCATGCGCTTTTGGGAACATATACTTAATCCGTTGACAAGAGCCTATGTACCATTCAGGCACATCATGATTTCGCATTTCCTCTTGGTCTTCCTCGCTTACACCTTTTCCTTTACGCACTGATTCCATTATTTTAAAGGCTTGTGATGGTTCCAATCCTTTATAAATCAGATATACCATGATATCGTCACGACAACCAATAACTTCAGAAAGCTTACATGTCTGATTACGTATCAATTCCTGGGCATTGTTTAGCCATACGTCAGTTCCATGAGAGAGACCAGAAATCTGTACTAATTCAGCAAAGGTGGTTGGTTTTGTATCTTCTAACATCTGACGAACGAATTTAGTACCAAATTCCGGAATACCTAATGTGCCCATATTTGTACGGATTTGATCAGCCGTTACACCTAGCGATTCTGTTGAGCTAAAGATAGACATCGTTTTTGGATCGTCCAACGGGATTTGTTTTGGGTCTATTCCCGTCAAATCCTGTAGCATCCGGATAACGGTCGGATCGTCGTGACCAAGAATATCTAGCTTTAATAAATTGTCATGGATGGAATGGAAGTCAAAATGCGTTGTTCGCCATTCAGATTTAACATCATCAGCAGGGAATTGAATAGGACAAAAATCCTCCATATCCATATAGTCAGGCAACACAATAATTCCCCCTGGATGCTGTCCAGTAGTACGCTTTGCACCCGTACAACCATTTACCAATCGCGCAATTTCTGCTCCGCGCAGCATTAGCTTGCGCTCTTCCGCCCATTTCCGAACATAGCCATACGCTGTCTTTTCCGCAACCGTACCTATCGTTCCTGCACGAAAAACATTATCGACACCAAATAGATCTTGCGTATATTTATGAGCCCTTGGTTGGTAGTCACCAGAGAAATTTAAATCGATATCGGGAACCTTATCTCCTTTAAATCCAAGAAAGGTTTCGAACGGAATATCTTGGCCATCTTTCGTATATCTAGTACCACATTTCTCACAATCCTTGTCCTTTAAGTCGAACCCAGAACCAATGGAACCGTCCATAATAAACTCGCTATGCTGACAGCTCGGGCAAACATAGTGCGGTGGTAGTGGATTAACCTCTGTGATATCGGACATGGTTGCTACAAAAGAAGAGCCTACCGATCCACGGGAACCTACTAAATAGCCGTCGCTAAGTGATTTTGTCACCAAGCGCTGTGAAATAAGATAAATAACGCCAAATCCGTGTTTAATGATACTTGTCAATTCTTTTTCTAAGCGTTTTTCAACGATCTCTGGTAACGGATCACCATAGATTCGCTTTGCTTTGTTATAGCACATATCACGTAGTTCTTCATCTGCCCCTTCGATGACAGGGGTATACAAACGGTCTGGGATCGGGCTAACTTCATCAATCATGTCAGCAATGGCATTTGTATTGTCTACAACGATTTCTTTAGCCTTTTGCTCACCCAAGTAGGAGAATGCCTCTAACATCTCCTCAGTGGTCATGAAATATAGTGGAGGTTGGTCGTTAGCATCTTGGTCTCCTTTTGATAACAAGAATACTTCACGGAACGTATGATCTCGAGGGTGCAGAAAATGCACATCACCCGTAGCTACAACAGGTCGCTCTAAATGGTCAGCAATACGTATCAATGTTTCATGATATGTCTTCACCACGTCCGTGTTTGGAATCGTCTCATTACGCAATAATGGTTTGTAATGATCTAGGGGTTGCAACTCGATATAATCATAAAATCTAGCAATCTCTTCTAATTCTTGTTCTGGCTTACCACGTAGAATACCTTGGAACAGCTCTCCTTCTTTACACGCCGTTCCAATCAACAAGCCTTCCCGATATTTTGTAATCTGGCTACGCATAATACGTGGTACACGGAAAAAGGTTTCCGTATGCGAGATAGACACCAGCTTATACAGATTTTTTAAGCCTTCCTTGTTCTTCACTAATATCGTAGCATGGAATGGACGGGTACTCTTATAATCTGCCTGAGCATTGCTTCGCTCATTTAGTTCTGAAAGTGTTTTGATCTCAGCTTCCTTCACGTCTTTTAACATGAGTTGGAATACTTTTGCCAGTGCGACGGTGTCGTCCAATGCACGGTGAGCATTGATCAATTCAACATTAAAACGTTTCGCTAAAGTTCCTAAACGATAATTACGCATGCCTGTATACATCATACGTGCCAGTGGCAAAGTGTCTAAGAATGAATTTGTCCACGGTTCCATTCCCACTCGAATGGCACATGCATTAATGAATGCTTGGTCAAATTCGGCATTGTGGGCAACAAGAATAGAATCTCCAGCAAATTCTTTAAAGCGGCGCAAGACAACGTCTAGCTTCTGCTTTCCCCGTAGCATCTCGTTTGTGATCCCTGTAATCTCCGTGGTTTTGGGGCCAACCAAAATACCAGGATCAATTAATTCTGTCCATTCTTCAATGATTTCTGAACCAATCATTTTTACAGCTGCAATTTCAATAATAGTATGTTCATTCGCATTCAATCCCGTTGTCTCTGTATCAAATACGACATAGGGGGTCTTGTCATCGATAGCATAATTTGTTGCTCCACGATCCAAGTTATATACAATATTAATGCCATCTTCCACTACATAGGCTTCTAAACCTAAGATACATTTGATACCGTTCTTTTTGGCTACGCCATAAGCCTCAGGGAATGCCTGTACGACACCATGGTCGGTTATTGTCACAGCTTTATGTCCCCATTTAGCAGCTTGCGTAATGTAAGATTTCACGGAAACGACTCCGTCCAACATGCTCATAGGAGTGTGGGCGTGTAACTCAACCCGTTTCTCCTCTACTCGGTCCTTACGTCCTTGCTGTTCAATCTGGTTGATATCATTTGCCATCATAACCAGCTCACGCATAAAGGTATCATGCTGGACGCTACCGCGTGCTTTAATCCACATACCGTCTTTAATCGCCTCTAGTACTTTAACATCTTCCTTATCACGCGAAAAGATTTTGACGGTCAGCGAATCGGTATAATCTGTCATATGGAATGTTAAGATATGGCGTCCGCTTTTTAATTCTTTAATTTCTACATTAAAGACTGTACCCTGAATCGTAATTCGTCTCTCTTCCTCTTGAATCTCACAGATAGGTACAGGTTCCTCCTTAATGTCATATCCAATGGTAACAGTAGTAATCGCTTCAGCCTCTTGTCCATTCTGACGCTCTTTCTCAGCCTGAGCTTGCTGAGTCATTACATTTTTAACCAACGCTCGTTCTTCTTCTTTACGTTGCTCAATAAAAGCCTGCATAGCCTCATCGTTTTCTTCTGCTTGGAATAGAAACCGCGGGCGTACCTGTGCAATCTTCCAAAATGCTTCCGTCAGTTGTTCATCTGCTTTTTTCGATTTCATAATATCTACTGCCATTTCAGTTGGTAACAATAGCTTTACTTGGTCCCCCGCTGTCTCCATTCGTCCTGTTTTTAGGGTTCCTACCAATGTTTGCAAATGAGCATCTGGGTCGTTCAACAAGTAATCCCAGTATTCTTCCACCACAATATGTACGGGCGGCTGTAAGGAATAACGAAAAATCGCATCAACCTTGGCTAAGTGTGCAAATGTTTGTTGCAATCGTTTGGTAAACGCACGATATATATCAACTGGCAGCATTTTTTCAAATGTGAAATGAAACATCCATTCCTTAGTTTGTTTATATACTTCTAGCTTCTCAATATACCCCTCGGTAAAATACCGCTCAACCATCTCTTGGGGAACCTCTAATTGCTTGAGGAGCAGAGAAAATCTATGTTTTTGTTCTGTTAATAGATCCAACTTTTCTCACCTCTCGCTTTTCTCCTTCTCTACCTTACGATAAAATACTAGGCAGAACCAAAGGTAATATCTACATAGAAAAGGTACCCCTTGCTGATCTGGGGTACCTTTTTCTTTTCTACAAAATCCAAAGCAAATCCTGCATTCTTTTTGATATCTAACTCTTACAGATTTGCTAGCTGTTCTTTTACATAAGGGATAAGTTCGCTAACAGCTACCACAGTAGCTTCACCCGTACGTCTTATGCGAACTTCCACTGTACCTGGTTCTAATTTATCGGAAACCGTAATTCGAAGTGGTAAACCTAGTAAATCGGCATCCTTAAACTTCACACCGGCACGTTCTGTACGGTCATCGTACAACACTTCTACTCCTGCAGCTTGCAATGCTGCTGTAATCTCTTCACTCATTTCACGCTGTTGATCCGATTTTACATTAATCGGAATTACATGTGCATGATAAGGAGCAACAGATGCTGGCCAGATAATACCATTCTCGTCATTGTTTTGTTCAATGACAGCAGCCAGTGTACGAGATACACCTATACCGTAACATCCCATGATCATCGTTTGTTCACGGCCATTTTCATCTAGGAAGGTAGCTCCGATTGGCTCTGAGTATTTTGTACCCAACTTAAATACGTGACCTACTTCTACACCACGGGCGAAGGTGATTGGAGCTTGTGTACGTGGGCAAACATCACCCTCCTGAATATTTCGCAGATCAGCAAAACGAGACACCTGATAATCGCGTCCATATTGCGCGTTCTTCAAATGGTAATCTACTTCGTTTGCTCCAACAATGGCACTAGCTACCTCTTGAACGTAATTGTCTGCTACTACTTCAATCTTTTTCTCACCAGCACCAACAGGACCAACAAAACCAACTGGAGCACCTAGCTTCTCAGTGATTTCTGCTTCTGTCGCCATGCGTACATCAATCGCATCAAACATATTTTTTAACTTCACTTCGTTCAATTCATGATCCCCACGAATCAAAACGAGTACAAACTGATCATCCACCATGTAAGCTAAGCTTTTCACGATGTCTTTGCCTTCAATACCCAGACTTTCTTTTAATTGTTCAATGGTTCTGGTGTTTGGTGTGTGGATTTTTTCTAATGGAGCCACGTCTACTTCTACAGAAGTTGGTCCGTTATACAATACTTCCGCTTTCTCCAGATTAGCTGCATAATCGCCTTCTGTAGAATAAGCAATCGTATCTTCCCCGATTTCACACAGCGCCATAAATTCGTAAGTCCCTGTTCCTCCAATAGAACCCGCATCGGCTTCTACCGCACGATAGTTAAGTCCAACACGAGTGAAAATACGGTGGTACGCGTAGAACATATCATCAAAGCTCTTATCCAAACCTTCTTGAGTTTTATCAAAAGAATAAGCATCCTTCATCATAAATTCTCGACAACGTATCAATCCAAAACGCGGACGTACCTCATCGCGGAATTTTGTTTGAATTTGATACAGGTTAATTGGCAGTTTTTTATAGGAATTGATTTCGCTAGCTACTAGGGTAGCTACAACCTCTTCATGAGTTGGTCCTAATGCAAAACGACGATCATGGCGATCACGTAAGCGCATCAATTCAGGACCATAATGGTCCCACCGGCCACTTTTCTCCCAAATTTCTGCTGGTTGAATCGTTGGCATTAAAATCTCTTGTGCACCTGCGTTATTCATTTCTTCACGCACGATGTTTTGAATTTTATGGAGGACACGCAGAGCAATCGGCATAAATGTATAAATACCGGAAGCTAACTGTCTTGCAAGACCAGCACGCAACAACAGTTTATGACTGGCAATTTCTGCGTCTGCTGGTACCTCGCGTAAAGTAGGGATTAGTAATTGGCTTTGCCTTAACACACAAGTTCCTCCTTTGATCAAATCAACACGTTCTATTCTTCTTCCATGATTGTGTTAATCTCTTTCATTAACTCTTCAAAAAGTTCATCTTCTTTTACTTTACGGATGATTTCACCGTTGCGGAAGATTAGACCCTCTCCATTACCACCAGCAACACCCACATCGGCTTCACGTGCTTCACCTGGTCCGTTAACTGCACAGCCCATAACAGCCACCTTCAATGGTTTTTTCAATGTGCTGACTGCGTCTTCCACCTTAGTTGCCAACCCGATCAGATCAATAGCACAACGACCACAAGATGGGCAAGCAATAACAACTGGATCATTATTGACGATATCTAGACTGCGCAAAATCTGTTTCGCTACCTTAATTTCTTCAACAGGATCAGCCGTGAGTGATACACGGATTGTGTCACCGATGCCCATGGATAAAACCGTACCAATTCCTACAGCAGATTTAATGCTACCAGAGAATTGCGTACCTGCTTCTGTTACCCCTACATGTAACGGATAAGGACGGCGTTCTGCCATTAACGAATAGGTCTGAATCATGGTTGGAACATCTGAAGATTTTAGTGAGATCGTAATATTATCATAGTTTAGGTCTTCCAGAATCTCGACGTGGTTCATGGCTGATTCCACGATCGCTTCCGGACTTGGATATCCGTATTTGTCTAGTAAACGTTTTTCTACTGAACCTGAGTTTACACCAATACGAATAGGAACATTTCGTTCACGGCAAGCATCAACTACTGCCTGTGTTCGTTTCCGATTACCAATATTCCCTGGATTAATTCGGATTTTATCAATTCCACTTTCCAATGCTGTAAGCGCTAATCGATAGTCAAAATGAATATCAGCTACTAACGGCAATGGTGAACGTTCTTTAATTTGCTTGATTGCTTTGGCAGCATCTTCATTAATAACCGCTAAGCGAACAATTTGGCACCCAGCTTCATATAATTGCTCTATCTGTTTGAGCGTAGCTTCTACATCACGCGTATCAGCGGTGGTCATAGATTGGATAACCACACTTTTCTGTCCCCCAATTTGGACTCCGCCTACAAATACCGGTTTGGTCTCCTCGCGCTTAAACAAAGTAAGCACACTCCTTTATTTGTCTCTCTCTACAGATGAATTACTGTAAAAAGAGTCGTTGTATATCATTCCAAGTCACAACTAGAATTAGCATCATCAATAAAGCAAAACCAACAAAGTGAACCATGCCTTCTTTGTTAGGATCGATCGGTTTGCCACGCAGTGCCTCAATCGCAATGAACACAATGCGTCCACCATCTAGGGCAGGGATTGGAAGCAGGTTAAAAATGCCAAGGTTAATACTCAAAAGCGCTGTCCATGTAAAGAGTGCCGCAAGACCACTTTGCGCAAATTGGCTTGTCATTGTAAAGATACCTGCTGGTCCACTCAAATCTTTCACACTTACATGTCCCGTAAAGAGCTGAGACAGATTGGTGAAGATTGTTTTAGTCCAAAAAATTGTTTGGTCATAGCCATGCTTAATCGCTAATCCAAACTCTTTCTTGACACCAGCACCAACCATTATTTTACCTTGTTCATTTACCTGTACAGGTACGACAATGTCTTGCCCATCCCTATTGATCTTCATTTCAATTTTTTTATTAGGGGATGCATTAACTACTCCCACAAATTGGTTCCATTCATTTATTGCTGTACCATCGATGCTGAGAATGCGATCTCCCTGTTTCAACCCAGCCTGATAAGCAGGTCCATCTGGAATAACTTGGCCTAAAACAGCATCTTTTGTCGGAGCTCCGAAGAATAAACCACCCACCACAAATATAGCAAAAGCTAAAATGAAGTTAGCAGCAGGTCCAGCAAAAATAGCCAAGAAACGTTGCCATAATGTTTTCCCTTTAAATTGGCGGTTAAAAGGGGCGATCTGTACTTCCTTACCTTCGATCACCAACATCGTCTGAGGATCAACAGCAAATGTCTTCGCTTCTCCCTGTATATCCAATGTCATGATCAAATCATGTTCAAGATCATAGCGGACCACATTACCTATAGTTGCATGATCGGGGATATCATTTGGAGTAACATAAATGTGAGAAACCTGATTAGCCTGATTAAACAGAACCCCGACTTCCATATGCGGTTGCAATACTTCCATCTCAGGGTCTTCACCAGCCATTCGTACCATACCACCGATAGGTAACCAACGCAGTGTATATTCTGTCTCGCCTTTTTTAAAGCTGAACATTTTTGGTCCCATTCCTAGCGCGAACTCGCGGCATAAAATACCTGCCCGTTTTGCTAACAAAAAATGGCCCATTTCATGGAAAAAGACCAACAATCCAAAAATAACCACGAAGGCGATTACCGATCCAAAACCAATCTGTACGGGAGGCATTTGCATAGATATAGCCACCTTTCCTTCTAATTCGTGATTGAGAAGCACTCACCCGTTCTATCGAAACAGGACCACTACTCTACTATATGTAGTTATAGCGTCTAATCAGTACCCTGTCTCTGGCAAAGCTTTTCGCTTGTTTCTTCAACTCTTACTTGCCCCAGTTTCGTGCAGTTTGTCGTGCCCATGCATCAACTTCATCAATCTCTTCTAAGGTAGGATGTAGACTTGTTTGGTGCAGTGCACATACCTGATGAACGACATCTTCAATTCCAACAATTGTTAGTTCATCTTGCAAAAAACGCGAAACTGCTACTTCATTGGCCGCATTTAGAACAGCGGGCAGTGTACCACCAACCTTACCGCAATCATACGCTAGTTTTAAGAGTGGATAGCGGGTGAAATCCATCTCTTTAAAATGAAGCGTCCCGCATGTAACGAGGTCCAAAGCCTCAGTCGGTAACGGCCAGCGACTTGGATAGGTTAGAGCATACTGAATTGGAACCTTCATATCCGGTGTTCCCAATTGTGCTATCACGGCCTTATCTTTGTATTCTACCATAGAATGTATAATACTTTCATAGTGAAGAATTGTCTCTATCTGCTCATATGGCATTCCGAATAGCCAATGAGCCTCTAATACTTCAAATCCTTTATTCATCATGGTAGCCGAATCAATTGTTATTTTAGCTCCCATACTCCAATTGGGATGTCGCAAAGCATCTTCACGAGTAACATGAGCTAACTCATCCCGAGACAGATGTCGGAGTGATCCTCCTGAAGCTGTAATAATTAGTTTAGAAACATCCTGTCGATTTTCACCATTTAGAGCCTGGAAAATGGCAGAATGCTCACTGTCAACAGGAACAATCGTCGCCTGATGCTTTTGAGCAGCCTCCATGACTAAGTGTCCTGCACTTACCAAGGTTTCCTTATTAGCAAGTCCAATGGTTTTGCCACGTTCAATAGCAGCCAGAGTTGGTTTAACTCCTACACTACCTACTACTGCTGACATCACAAACGATGCTTGTGGATGTGTTGCTACCTCAATCAAGCCATCTAGTCCGTACACAATCTCTACAGATAAAACTCCAGCAAGACGTTTCGATAATTCTCGTGCGAGCTCTTCTGTCCCTACGGAAATCAGTTCCGGTTTAGCATACAAAGCTTGTTCTTCCAATAAGTCAATGTTATGACCGGCTGCCATTGCTACGATATTAAATTGATCGGGGTGCTGTTTCACTACTTCCATAGTACTTGTCCCGATCGAACCGGTAGAACCTAACAGCGATATGTTCTTCACCCATTTCACCTCAAAACCCCTATTGTCTAAGAACTTTTACTTAAAACAAGCCAAACAAGTACAGTACCGGAAACACAATTAGCATACTATCAAAACGATCGAGGATGCCACCGTGCCCTGGAAGAATATGGCCTGAATCCTTCACTGCGAAATGACGCTTGTAAGCTGATTCTACTAAATCTCCCAGCGGACCGACAATACCTGTAATTGCTGCAATTGCCAAAGCTTGTCCCCATGGAAGAGCTCCTGGTACTTGCAAAAAAATCAATAAAGCATCGATTACACCAACAACTACAAGGGAGGCAAGGAAACCTCCAAGCGCTCCCTCTACCGTTTTATTTGGACTAATATCTGGCCATAATTTGCGTTTTCCCAATGCTTTGCCTGCAAAATAGGCTCCAGAATCCGTTGACCATACAGATAACAAAATGATAATAGTGAGCCAAAATCCAGCTAGACCTACGCCCCCACGAGCCACGGCAACGTAATGAAAACCATATCCTATGTATAACGCTCCGAGTAATACCAGAGCGGCATGTTCAATATGAAATCGATTTTTGCTAAGTACAGTATAAAATAGCAACAAAAATAACGGTAGAAGAAGAATTTGACTCCATTCTACTGTGATTGCACCAAAACCACTTACCTTCAAAAACCCGAGTACTGGGAAAAATAAAGCTGCGAGATCTGGTTGCCAAGCACTTATTAAAATGACATAGCCTAGGATACCTGGAAAACTAAATGGCTTTATGTTGGCCATGCGTAAAAATTCAAAAAGGCCGATGAAGGCCATAAGTAATACAAGGGATGAGTACCAAATCCCTCCCAGATATACTAGGGTTAGAAAACCAACACCCCCAAGTAATCCGGTAATTATCCGTTCCTTCACTTGTTCCACCTCTCCAGATCAAACTGCGCCATATCGACGAGCTCGACCTTGGTATTCAGCAATCGCCTGCACGAAATGCTCTCTGGAAAAATCGGGCCAATACACATCCGTGAACCAAAATTCCGTATAAGCTAGCTGCCATAACATAAAATTGCTAATACGAATTTCTCCGCTCGTGCGAATTAACAAATCAGGTTCGGGAATTCCTTGTGTATATAAATGTGAGGCAATTGTTTCCTCATCAATTTGTTCAGGTGTTAACTTGCCTTGTGCGATCAATTGAGCAATCTCTTTTGTCGCTTTTAAAATTTCATCACGCCCTCCATAATTAAGGGCAAAATTAAGTTGTAATCCAGTATTATTTTTTGTTTTTTCCTCTGCTTCAATCAAAGCCTTTAGAGTATGAGAAGGCAATCCTTCTCGAGAACCTATCATGCGTATTCTTACATTTCGTTCAACTAATTCTACCAATTCAGTCGACAAGAACTCCTGTGGGAGTTTCATTAGAAATTCAACTTCGTCCTTAGGACGTTTCCAATTCTCTGTAGAGAAGGCGTACATAGTTAATACACCTACACCGATTTCATCAGCTGCTTTCACCACATCTTTTACGGTTTTCATTCCCTGATGGTGTCCAGCAACACGCGGTAAATTACGTTTTTTAGCCCATCGTCCATTACCGTCCATAATGACTGCTACATGGTGCGGAATGATTCCTGCTTGATCAAACGTATTGTCTTTACGTTCTTCCTGCCTACCGCTAAACATTTTCCCTAACCGTTCTAACATACAGGTTTCCCCCAAAAAGAGAGACATAGACATAGCTCCCCCTCTTCAGAGAGGGGGAACATTTTCTCACATTATACCTCGAGAATGTCCTTCTCTTTATCTTTTACGATTTTGTCAACTTCCGCAATAAACTTATCGGTTGTTTTTTGAACCGTTTCTTGATGACCGCGGGATTCATCCTCAGAAATAGAAGCCGCTTTTTCCAACTTTTTAATACCTTCATTTGCATCGCGACGTACGTTACGAATTGCTACTTTTGCATCTTCACCACTCTTGCCTGCAACTTTCACTAAGTCACGACGGCGTTCTTCTGTAAGTGGTGGAACTGCAATACGAATGACCGAACCATCATTGGTTGGCGTAAGTCCGATATCAGATTGCATGATTGCTTTATCGATATCCTTTAGGGCATTCTTATCCCAAGGCTGAACTTGCAACATACGCGGTTCTGGAGCAACTACGTTAGCCAATTGATTGATTGGTGTCGGTGTTCCATAGTAATCCACCACGATTTTATCTAACATAGCTGGAGTTGCACGACCTGCTCGCAATGTCGCTAGGTCCTTTTTTAATGTATGAATCGCCTTGCTCATGCGATCTTCCATATCCTTCAAGATGTTTTGTGGCATTTAAGCATCCCCCTTTACTATAGTCCCAATTTTTTCTCCCATGACGGCCCGACGAATGTTGCCCTCTTCCGTTATGGCAAAAACAATAAGTGGTATATGATTATCCATGCACAGACTGGAAGCGGTAGAATCCATCACGCCCAAGCCTTTGTTTAAAACTTCAAGGAAAGTTAGGTTATCATATTTTGTAGCGCTTTCGTCAATGCTTGGATCAGCCGTATAAACACCGTCCACTTTATTTTTTGCCATCAGGATAACCTCTGCTTCGATCTCGGCAGCACGCAATGCTGCTGTAGTATCGGTGGAGAAGTACGGGTTACCTGTTCCAGCCGCGAAAATGACAACTCGACTCTTTTCTAAGTGACGAATAGCCTTTCTACGAATGTATGGCTCAGCTACTTGACGCATTTCAATAGAAGTTTGAACACGGGTAGGTACGCCAACTTGTTCTAACCCATCTTGCATCGCAAGCGCGTTCATAACGGTTGCAAGCATGCCCATGTAGTCAGCTGTTGCACGATCCATTCCTTTGGAGCTTCCCGAAAGTCCTCTCCAGATGTTTCCACCACCTACTACTACGGCTACTTCAACACCAAGCTCTACGATTTCCTTTATTTGATTTGCAATCGAAGCGATAACTTTTGGGTCGATTCCATACCCTAGTTCCCCAGCTAGTGCCTCTCCACTCAGCTTTAGTATGACTCGTTTATATGCAGCGTCTGGCATGCGAAAAGACCTCCATTTTCATTTCGTATTGCTCTTATTTCCTGTCTTTCTTTAAAAATAGGGAACACAGCGGTGTTCCCTATTTTCATCTTATTGCTTATTCACTTGCGCCATTACTTCAGCAGCAAAATCTTCTTGTTTCTTTTCAATACCTTCCCCAACTTGGAAGCGAGCGAAGCCTTTGAAGCTAGCTCCTACTTCTTTCAACAATTGAGAAACGCGTTTGTCTGGATCTTTAACAAATGGTTGCTCAACCAAGCAGTATTCTTCGAAGAATTTTGCCATACGGCCTTCCACCATTTTGTCTACGATGTTAGCAGGTTTGCCTTCAGACAGCGCTTGATTTTTCAATACTTCACGCTCACGATCAATCACGTCTTGAGAAACCTCTTCTCTAACGCCAAAACGTGGGCTAGAAGCTGCTGCGTGCATTGCTAGGTCTTTTGCCAAAGCTTCATTGTCAGAGTCATTTAAAGCTACCAAGGCACCGATTTTTCCACCCATGTGTAGGTATCCACCAAAAACGCCGTTGTCAGCTTTTTCAAGGATTTCAAAACGACGGAAGCTGATGTTTTCACCAATTGTTGCGATTTTCGCGTTAATTGTTGTACCCAAATCTTCTCCACCTTGGAAAGCTTGAGTCAAAGCTTCTTCAACAGTAGCCGGGCGAGCGTTTACTACGTGTTCAGCAATATCTTTAACTAGTTGTTGGAACTCAGGGTTTTTAGCAACGAAGTCCGTCTCACAGTTAACTTCTACTACTGCACCAATATTTCCGTTTACTGCGAATCCAGTTAAACCTTCAGCAGCGATACGTCCGGACTTTTTCGCAGCTTTTGCGATACCTTTTTCACGAAGTAGGTCAATCGCTTTTTCGATATCACCATTTACTTCTTCTAGTGCGCGTTTGCAGTCCATCATACCTGCGCCTGTTCTTTCGCGCAATTCTTTAACTGTTTGTGCCGTAATTGCCATTGAATTACATCCTCCTTCAACTAATCCGCAAGCATCTTATTGCCTACGTATGTAATGTGTGAAACTCTTCGTCGGGAGATACAATTGTATTCGTAGAAAAAGGTGGACGGGGTTCTGAAAACCCTCAGTCCACCCTCATTCATTACGCCGTGGTTGTTTGCTCTCCGCCTTGGTTTCCTTCAGACAGAGCGTCAGCCATCTTGCCAGTTAATAGTTTAACAGCACGGATAGCGTCATCGTTACCAGGAATCACATAGTCGATTTCATCTGGATCGCAGTTAGTATCAACGATCGCTACGATTGGGATACCCAATTTACGAGCTTCTGCAACAGCGATACGCTCTTTGCGAGGGTCGATTACGAACAATGCGTCTGGTAATTCTTTCATGTGCGCAATACCGCCCAAGAATTTCTCTAGGCGATCCATTTCTTTGTTCAATACGATAACTTCTTTTTTAGGAAGAACATCGAAAGTACCATCTTCTTGCATACGTTTTAGTTCAGCAAGGCGAGCAGTACGTTTTTGAATAGTTTCGAAGTTAGTCAATGTACCACCCAACCAACGTTGGTTAATGTAGTAGTGACCAGTACGTTCAGCTTCTTCTTTAACAGATTCTTGCGCTTGTTTTTTAGTTCCAACGAAAAGTACTTTACCTTCGTTAGTAGCAACTTCGCGCATGAAGTTGTAAGCCTCTTCTACCTTTTTCACCGTCTTTTGCAAGTCGATGATGTAAATTCCGTTACGTTCAGTGAAGATATAGCGATCCATTTTTGGGTTCCAACGACGAGTTTGGTGACCGAAGTGAACACCAGCCTCAAGAAGTTGTTTCATAGAGATTACCGCCATATTTCACACCTCCTCTAGTTTGGTTTTTTGTGTCAACCTCCGCGGACCTCATTTTTCAAGCAAAACTACCAAATGGTAGCACCGTTGCCGAAATTAGCCTGCGTGTGTATTTAACACCGAAGAAAACTATATCATATCAAAATAACAAATGCAATAAAGAGTGTTAGAAAAGTTGCTTCAATCGACTGTTATTTTCACCTAACCATATCCATTTTATCCAAAATTTGAACAACGTATGATCAATAAGCCTGCTTTACAGTAAAATTACTATGGTACTCATACTTTCATCTGTCGCTTACTTATGATCGGATATGGAATCAGCTACAGGAGTTTTAGGCGGCTCAGGAGGAGTCGGAGGAACGGGTGGCGTTATATCTGTGTTCTCTTTTTGTTTCTCTGTTGACTTATCTGGCGTATCCTTTTTCTCCACTTCCGATTTATTATTCGTCGTTTGCTCTATCGGCTGCTCCTGCTTTTTCACAGACTCCTTTACACCTGTAGTGGGCGTGGATGGCTCAGTGGTTTCCTGAGAACTGCGAGTAGGATTCTGATTAGAAGCATCCTTCGATTGGGGTTGTGTCGTAGATGATGAACTTTTAGCAGACTGAGTAGCTTTCTCGTTTTCTTTCGTTTTCTTATCTGATTTCTCGGCAGATTGTTCTGTCTTCTTTTGATCTTTGCTGGACAAATCATTGGTTTTCTGCTTCTCTGTCGCTGAGCGAGAAGCTTTCGTTGCTTCATTATCATGTTCAGAAGCTAGCTTCTTTTTCTCACTATTTGTTGTTGGAACAGTATCAGGCTTTTTCTCTGATTGCTTCTGTCCGTTTGAGGCAGAGGTAGCTGGTTGTCCGCTTTGTTTTTCGTTACTGGTATTTGGAGTTGCTTGTGGCTGTCCTTTCGGAGGCACCTGTACTTGCATGCTTTGAAATTCTTCTTTCGAAAGAACTACCCAACCTTGAGTAGTGGCAATTTGCTTTAGTTCATCCATGCTAATCGCCTTTTGCCCAAAAACTAGAAGAAATAAAGCAGAGAATACGACCCCGATCCCTAGTCCAAAACCCATCCACCCGATTCTCGTTTTCATGTCAGGCCTCTCTTTCAATCGGCTCGGCAAGTGTTAAAATTAATTCAATCTCCCCATGACCTGCTCCAAGCTTTTTAGCGATCTCAGGAGTAGTGAGCCCTTGTTGTACTAATTCAAACACTCGCTGGTACCGATCTTTTAATGCCAACACGTCTTGAGAAATATCTGGTTGTTGGTTCACACTAGCTTGACTCAACATTTGAGATTGCTCTACTCCCTTTTTTAATAAAGCGTGGGATTTTTGCAACTCCATGAATTGATGATGTAGTTTTTCAATTTCCAGCTGTAGAGAACGGTTTTTTTGTTCATATTGTGTAGTAGAAGCTACTACTTCCTGCTGACTTTTTCTTACTTGCTCAATCTTTGCATGCAAATTTTCAGCTATTTCTTCATTTTCCCTTTTTACTTGTTGAACAAAACGTTTAAGTGTTGTCTCCATGCTAGTGCGATCCAGGCTGTTGAGCTCTGAATGCTGCATCGAAGAATTTGCATCAGAACCTATCCATTCTTGACGTTTTCTTTTAGACAACCAAAGGGAGAGGCCTGAAAGCATGATTGCGATTAGGCCAATCCCTAGTAGTATATATAACAATAGAGTCATTTGCTTTCACCTAGTTAGAATAGTTACAAAGAAATATCAATATGATGACCACGGATTGGATCAGGCGACGGATGGGTTTGCGCTTTCATTTCTCCTTCTACTGATCCCTCTTGCATTTGTCCATGTTCTCCTCCATGTTTCTTTGCAGACTCTTCTTGTTTATTTTTAACTTGCTGTTGTTCTGATTTATGCACATTCTCCGTTTTATTTCGTTTGGCTTCAGCTAACCTCTTCTGCTCTTCCTTAATTTGCTGTTGCTCAGCTGCAGCCCGCTGTTGCAGTTGTTCTTGCCATCTACCTATCTCTTGAGTCCTTGGAATAGCATGCTGCAATTCGAGTGCTTTAAAACTCATCAGCATTTCTCTCCTTTTCTAAATGAGAGTGGAAGTAGAAATCTCTCCATCCAAAACTAGAAATCGAGTACGGCTAAACTCCTGTTTAATAAAACGCACATGCTTACCAAAAACCAGTTTTGCTCCTGGGAAAATTAACTGAGACACCTCAATATAGGAAGGCATCTCTTGTTCCAGTTCTGCCTCAAGCGCTCGTTTTTCTTCTTCTAACGCTTTTATTTCTTTATCCAATACCAGTTTGGTATTGTTCAATTTAATCTGTAACGCCTTCTTGTCAGCAGGCAAATCTCCATAGGCTTGCATCATCTGCATCAATACCTGTAGCCCTTGATCCGCCTTGCGCTTCTGATCATGAAGGTCGGTTAATTTCTTTTTAATTTGGCTGACTTGATCGCGGGATTGAGGTTTAGCACCCACTTCAAGGCTAGTTGGCGTGGAACTCATATTGCCAACTACTTGTGCAATAATCTTCTCGCCTGCCTGAATGACCCCACCAATAATAATTCCTTTGGTTCCTTTACAAACCACCTGCTTCCCAGCCTTTACGTGTGAAAACATGATGCTTTGTTTAACGAAAACGTTATTCCCAGCGGTTACATTCCCATTTTGAATATAGGAAGTCGTCACGTTATTTCCTGCCTGAACTCGTCCCTTATCCTGACCAGCTATACCGTTTTTAATATCAATGGAGCCTTCTGCAATAAGCTCCGCTCCCTCAACACTTCCATAGATTCGAATATCACCTGTGGCTTTTATCGTAAAGCCAGTTGGCACATGGCCACGAATAACAACAGTTCCTACAAAATCAATATTACCTACGCTGAAATCAACGTCTCCATTGACTTCATAGACAGGGAACACATGAATCTTATCATTGTCCACCGATACTTGACCGTCTATAACTGCGTATGCCAATGTTCGTTCTTCATTTAACACAATCCCTTTACCTGATTTTAATATTGCTTCTTTACCAGGCTTTGGAGGGATCACTTCGTCTGTAACAGTTCTACCTGGTACTCCCGGTGTTGCCATAATCTTTTCAGCTAAAAGCTGACCACGTGTCACATTAGCAATGTTGAGAACGGAATAATAATCCACTCGTCCATCTTCAAGCATCTTGGGGGAAGTTTTCTCTGCTGACTCATCTTGAAATAGATAACGAATGCTACCATCTTTACCCGATATCGACTCCTGTCCTTTAGCAATGCTGAGAGGAATATTTACATATTGAGATGGGGTAGAACAGATGGCACGTACATGATTTTCTATTAGTCCAAATCTCACACCTTTTGTTTCACAAAATCGAATCAAGTCTTCCTCTTTTAGCGGGACATCACTAGCTGCTTTTAAAGTAATCTCAGCAATAAGTTTGTCAGATGAAATGTGAATATCCGCGTAATCGGCAAATTGATTCACGTAAAACCCCCCTTTTTCTGCGCTTTTTTGCGCCACCAGTTTTCTACATCAACTGCGATCTCCATTTTGCCAACGTATTGCGCAGACGAAAAATCGCTTTGGAATGCAACTGGGAAATACGTGAAGGGGATAAGCTCATGACCTCAGCGATTTCAGACAGAGTTAACTCTTCAAAGTAAAAAAGTGAAACAACGAGGCGCTCTTTTTCTGGCAGTTTATCAATGGCTTGGGTTAGAACTTCCTTCAAATTCTGCATTTGGGCGACGCTTTCAGGACTTGGCATAAGATCATCTATTAAATAAGCATGACGAGCAATTTTCTGTTCATCTTCATCACCTACTGCTTCGTCAATCGACAACATACTGGATAGCGAGGTATCATACATCACCTGCTGAACTTCTTTTTCCGTTATTCCCAAATGAACACTTACTTCCTTCTCAGTGGGAGAACGTAACAGATTTTGCTCTAAATATGTATATGCTTCTTCGATTTTTTTTGCCTTATCCCGTACCGTGCGAGGAATCCAATCATTTTCACGTAATCCATCAATCATGGCTCCACGAATTCTCCACATGGCATACGTTTCAAATTGCAAGCCCCGTTTATAATCAAACTTGTTTAAAGCATCAAGCAACCCGAATCGACCATAGCTGATGAGATCATCCTTATCCACGTTGTTAGGCAAACCAATGGAAAGACGCATTGCCACTTTATTTACTAGCGGCAAAAATTTTTCCACCAGTTCTATTTCCGCTTCTCGACTCCCGTTTTCTTTCCATTCCATCCATTTATCAAATTCTTTTGTTACCTTCTCTTGATTATATACGCGAGCCATGGTTTAATCACCTGCCTTTTACTCATCAGTAAATCTTCTTAACGTTTGGGCAATTAATTTTGGGTCATGCTCTGCAGATTCATCTTGTACACGCTGTGCTGTTAATGGAATAAACTCATCTTCTGGTACCGGAGATTCATTTTTTTCCCCTGGAACTAGAGCGTCTTCTTGCTCTTCCCTGACTGTTTCTACGTCTACGTCTACGTCTTCATCACCATCATTATTCTCCAGCTCGGTTGCATCCTCTTTTGGAAAAAGAAATGATAATACCATCAGAACAAGAAAAGCGATTATAAATACGACCAGAAAAGCCATAACTCCACGATAAAATGATACAACGAACAAATTGCCAGTAACGGCTGCCAAAAACGTTAGTAGAAATGCAATGCATCCTAACCAAAGACTTCTTTTCACGGTTTGGTTCATGGTTATACTTCCTTAGTCCCTTGATTTACGGTCCGGATCTGCAATAATCCAGTTTCCGCATCAACTTCAATAGTTCGTCCACAATTTCCACCAGTGTCTTCTGCAATTATCTGAATGGCGAATTGTTTTAAAGCTACCTTACAAGCTTCCACATTCCGAGGTCCAATTCTCATTGCGTCGTTAGTAGAAAGAAAGGTAAACATTTGGGATCCTCCAGCCAGCTTAGCTGTCATATAACGACTTTGCGCTCCCAACTTCTTCATTCGTTCAATTAATTCAGGAATTGCTGTATCAGCATATTTCAAATGATTGGTCTCTGTATTTTTCCCTAGGCTTGAATCCGGTAACATGACATGTGCCATTCCCGCAATCTTCCTAATACGATCATATAGTACAACCCCGACGCAAGAACCTAAGCCTGTCGTACGAATATGGTCGGGGGCACTAGCTACTCCTACGTCTGCCATTCCAACTTTAATAATTTCCATCTAACGGGACCCCTAATGCTTGGAATAATGTTGCAAATGAATCCGGATCTGGGATGAGGAAAAAGTGACCTTGCATTTTTTCGTTACCTTCCATAAAAGCTGTGTCTATCGTTAAAGCAAAATCACCAGCCCGACCTAGTTCAATAAGTCCATAACTCAATAGAGCGCCTGCCATATCAATCGCAAGAGCAGGGACGGTCGGTTGCATATTAAGCTTCGTAAAATCAGCTAACGATGACAGATAAGAGCCCGCCATAATGTTACCGATCTCATGCAAAGCAGATATTTCCATCTCACTAAAAACCTCTTCTTGCTCTTCTTGCGGTACAATACCAAGCAGGTGCTGCAACAAATTTTTAGCGGAAGGAATATCTATAATAAAAAACATATTTCCAGGGCAATCACCTTCCACACGCAAAAAGACTGCGATTACCACCACTTCATCTCCACCCAGGAAATCAGCAATTTCCTGGAAAGAGATGATTTTGACTTGTGGAACGGTCATGTCGATTTCTTTTTGAATCAATTGCGAAAGTGCCGTGGTAGCATGACCAGCCCCAATATTGCCTACTTCACGTAGCACATCTAATTGAAATTCGCCTAATTTCTTAATATGAGTCATAGACTAAACCTCAAACGAATCCAATTGTTTAATCTCTTCTGTGCTCAACACTTTATCCAGATTTAATAAGATTAGTAGACGTTTTTCTAATTTAGCCACACCACGTAAATAGGTTGCTTCTACTCCGCCAACCACGGCTGGTGGCGGTTCGATTGCATTAACGGGAATATCAACCACGTCGTTTGCGGAATCAACAATAAGTCCAACTTCCAGTTCGTCTACAGCTACGATGATCACCCGCGTAGCTTCCGTGCATTCTGTTTCTGCCAATTGAAAACGACTACGTAAATCAATAATTGGAGTAACCACACCACGCAAATTGATAACACCCTTTACAAATTCAGGTGTGCGTGGTACTCGGGTAATATGCTCCAGCTTCTCAATCGATTTCACCTGTTGAACCTCTACACCGTACTCTTCGTCTACCAAGCGAAAAATAATTACTTTCACTTCTTCAGATGCTGCTTTCATATCCAACATACTCATGACCTCCTACCTACTTAATTAGGGCATTACAATCGAGAATTAATGCGACCTGTCCATCACCTAATATCGTTGCTCCCGAAATAGCAAAGACATTTACTAGATACTTGCCTAGCGATTTCAGTACGATTTCTTGTTGTCCAATAAAGGAATCAACAACTAAACCAGCCATTTTTTCCCCTTTGCGAACAATAACGACAGCTACCTCATCCTCACGTGCCTTTCCGCTCGTTGGAATTTGGAAAATTTCTTGAAGAGACACAAGAGGTACAATGCGCCCTCGGAAGTCAATTACTTGTTGACGATGAGCCATCATGATTTCGCTTTTCTTGAAGACAGCAGTCTCAATAATGGAGCTTAACGGAACCGCATACTTTTCATTCTCAACCTGAACCAGCATTGCAGAGATAATAGAAAGAGTCAATGGTAGCTGAATACGGAAAACGGAGCCTTCATTTGGCGCTGAATCCACTGACACGGAGCCACCCAACGATTCAATCTTGGTTTTAACAACATCAAGACCTACACCGCGTCCTGAAATGTCAGATACTACGTCAGCAGTACTAAATCCTGAGGAGAATAAAAGTTCGTATATCTGTCTATCCGCCATTGTTTCCGCAACAGCAGCACTTACTACTCCACGGCTAATCGCTTTGTTACGTACTTTATCCTTATCAATACCGGCTCCATCGTCACGTACTTCAATAAAGACGTGGTTACCGCTATGATACGCTTTTAGCTGAACAACACCCTCTTCTGGCTTGCCAGATTGTTTACGCTTCTCAGGAGACTCTAAACCATGGTCAATAGAGTTACGCAATAGGTGAACGAGCGGATCGCCAATCTCATCAATTACTGTTCGATCTAGCTCTGTTTCAGCCCCGAAAATCTCTAGGTTTACCTTCTTGTTTAATTCTTTAGCCAAATCTCGAACCATCCGAGGGAAGCGGTTGAATACCTGCTCCACTGGAACCATACGCATGGTTAGGATGATATTTTGTAAATCCCCGCTAATCCGACTCATATGTTCAACTGTCTCATGTAGTTCTGTTTTACCGATTTCTCTTGCTAACTGCTCTAAACGTCCGCGGTCGATAACTAGTTCGCTAAACAAATTCATTAAGATGTCTAGACGTTCAATATCGACACGGATGGTTTTGCTAGCAGCAGGTTTTTTAACCGGTGTAGCCGGAGTTGCTGGCTTTTGCTCTTGTTCAGGCTTAGCGACTTCTTTGACAGGAGCTGCCACAGCCACTTCCTTTTTACCATCTGCCAAGTTAATCTCTTCAATCAATACCTCCTCGATTTCAGAGATGTTGCTAATTGCTTTATGGATCTCTTCTAAAGATTTTGAAGTGATATAAACAACCTCAAAGAATTTATCAAATTTCTCATTTTCAATCTCTTCTACAGAAGGAGTTGACTTGATCACTTCTCCATGGGTGTCCAATTGGTCAAACACCATATAAGCACGAGCTGCTTTTAGTACACATTCCGCTTGCAGGCTTACACGAATCCAATACAAATTATTCCCTGTTTCCTGCGATTGACGCATAATCGTGATCGCATAATCATCCAGCTGATAATCACGTGTCTCGGTTTGCACTTCTTCCACTTGGTCATTCGCTTCAGAATCAGAATCGGTACCTTCAGCCATTATATCGGTAGGCTCAGGAGATGATTCGTTAAAATCTCCCGCCACGATTGAACGGAGAACTCCTACTAACGCGCTAACGTCAGCAGCACCATCTCCACCTTCCATGATGTTTTGAACCATACCTTCCATGATATCGACACTTTTGAAAATAACGTCCATAATGTCGCTTGTAATCATTAGCTTCTGATTACGAATCAAATCAAGTACGTTTTCCATTTCATGTGTTAGGCTGGCTAAATCTTCAAAGCCCATCGTTGCTGCCATTCCTTTTAAGGTATGGGCTGAACGAAAGATTTCATTAACGATTCCAATGTCATGCGGATCGGTCTCCAGAGACAACAGATTGGAGTTAATCGCCTGCAAATGTTCCTTGGACTCTTCAATAAACATATCAAGATATTGATTCATATCCATGTATATATAACCTCCCCCATCATGTTACGAGTCGAACTAACGTCTCCGCCATGTGGTCCAGTGGAACGATATGATCCGCTAATCCAGCTTGAATGGCTGCACGTGGCATTCCGAACACGACACAACTACTCTGATCTTCTATCAATCCTACGACGTGATGAGCTTCCTTCATCTGTCGTAGGCCCGCTGTTCCATCAGCTCCCATTCCAGTCAAAATGACCGCCCACTGCCTTGTATGCGTAAGTTTGCTCGCTGATTCAAACAAAACGTCAACGGACGGACGGTGACCGCCACGTGGCGCTTCTTGATGTAATGTAATGATGATTTTTCCACCGGATGGTTGCGTAGCTTCCATATGATAGCCCCCCGGTGCAATATAAGCTATACCTGCCTTCACTTCTTCCCCATCACTTGCTTCCTTTACTGTGATTTGGCACAAACTATCTAGACGTTGGGCTAAACTTTTTGTAAATCCAGGTGGCATGTGCTGCACGATTAATATCGGTGCTGGAAAAAAAGCAGGTATCTGAGTTAACAAAGTTTGCAAAGCACGAGGTCCCCCTGTTGAAGTTCCCAAAAACACAACTTTCGTCCCCGACTTATCCGGCAATTCCGTATGTTGCAATCCCATACTTTCTTTCGTAGGAGTGGGGAGGTGCTCACTCGTCTTTTCTGTTTGAAGTAGCTTCTTCTTTGGCTCTATCAGTGGTTTTTTAACAGGAGCTCTAGCCATTGGAGCTATTTGTTTATGCCTGATACGCCCCTTTGCTGCCGCAGCTTCCTTCACGATTTCGACAAGCTGTGTACCAACTTTATGGATATCTAAGGAAATAGGCCCAGAGGGTTTGCCAATAAAGTCAAAAGCACCTAACTCCAGCGCTTTTAAAGTGGCATCCGCTCCTTCTTTAGTCAAACTACTCAACATGACAACAGGCAAAGGATGCTCTACCATCAGTCTCTCTAATGTTGCAAGTCCATCCAAGATAGGCATTTCCACGTCAAGTGTAACCACATCTGGTTGTAGTTCCTTTACTTTTTCTAAGCATTCCATTCCATTTCGAGCACGAGCCACCACTTCAATGGTAGGATCGCTTGTCAAAATGTCAGAAATGACCTTGCGCATGAAAGCGGAATCGTCTGCCACTATTACTTTGATTTTCGTCATGTTACCGCTCCCTTCTAGTCACTTCAATCGTTTACACCATCTGTTACATCCAATTTCGTAATTTGGCAAGAAATCCTCTTAGTCCACCTTGCTCTTCCGGTTCTGTTGAAGAAGGATTGAGCTCGGCAGTATATTTTGCAGCCAGTTGGCGAATACCTTTTGCCATCTGAGACTGTGGATAAACGAGTAAAAGGGGGTGCTGTTGCTTGACTGCCTTTGAGACATACGAGTCGTCGGGCAATATTCCAAGCATTCCTATAGGAAATTCTAAAAAGCGTTGGGCTACTGTAATCAGTTTATCAGCGGTTTGCTGACCTTCCCGTGTTGTAGAAGCACGATTTATAATTAACTTGATTTTAGCATCAGGTTTTTGCAAATGAACCATCTTCATCATTGCATACGCATCAGTGATAGCTGGAGGCTCAGGTGTAGTCACCAGCAAAATTTCATCAGATGCCATTAGAAACTGTAGAGATTCTTTGCTGAGCCCAGCTCCTGTATCAAAAAGGATAATATCGGCATAACCTTGTAATTTTCCTAATTCATCAAAAACCTTACTCAATTCCCAATCTTGTAGCTGAGACATTTCACTAAAGCCTGAGCCACCTGCAATGAACTCCAAACCTTTAGGACCTTTTTCAATGATATCCCATACGGTATGGTCTGCTTCAAGAAGATGAAATAAATGTTTCTTGGGGGTAACTCCCATTAAAACGTCAAGATTAGCCAAGCCTAGATCAACATCAAATACAAGAACCTTCTTTCCTTGCTCCATGAGACCCAAGGCTAAATTAAGAGTGACATTTGATTTACCAACGCCACCCTTTCCGCTAGTAACGGCTACGAGTCGCGTTTTTCGTGTCTCTATATTACTTGCATCATGCATTTGCTGCTTTCGTTGAAACTGTTCTCGCAACTTTTGAGCCTGATCATGCATATGCCTCTTCCCCCACGATCAACTTGGTCAGTTTCTCCGTTGTGATGACTTCAATATCATCGGGAACATTTTGTCCTGTAGTCAAATAAGAAAGAGGAAGATCAAATTGTTCGAGTAACGACAAGATTGGTCCGTAATGTAGCGTTTCATCAGCTTTCGTCAAAATAACCTGCGAGATAGGCACATCTTTAAACTGCTCTATGATTGCCTGCATGTCCGCAAATTTGGAAGTTAGACTCATGACTAGTAAATGCTCGCTCATTTCTTCCCATTGTAAATACTCTTTTATTTTACTCACAAATTCATCATTTCGATAGTTTCGTCCAGCTGTATCAATAAAAATAAGATCATAGCCCTGCATTTTGTCCAAGGCATTCTCCATTTCATTTGCAGAGAAAACAACTTCCAACGGCACATTTAAAATATTGGCATATGTCTTCAATTGCTCCACTGCTGCAATCCGATAAGTATCGGCAGTAATAAACCCTACCTTTCGCTTCTCTTTTAACATATGCCAGGCTGCCAGCTTGGCGATTGTTGTCGTTTTTCCCACTCCTGTTGGTCCAAAAAAGAATAGATATTTTTGAGGGTTCCTAGTCTTCGAATCATCAGGAACATGCTTAGCTACTCGTTCTGCTATCCTGCGTTTCATTAGGTTATCTACTTCTTCTTGAGTAGCATGATAAGGATCAGGTAGCTCTAGTAAAATATCATGTAATAGAGTAGCAATCGTACTTTCCTGCATTTCATTTTGCAATAGCTTCTCTCGCCATTCTGCAAGCGATGGGGGTAATTGCTCGCTAGCCTGTTTAGCAAACAAGAGCTTGTGAAGCATTACTCTCATATCTTTAAGCTCCCCAATCATGTCGCGATATTCCTGCATACCTGTCGCTTGATCAAGCCGTTTTTCTTGCTCCATTCTTTCTGTAGGAACAGTAGCATCAGGCTGATTCATTGTTAACGAGGGTTCAAATCTCTGAGAACGATCTGGTAATGAAGACTCTCCTTCGATAGGAGTAGAAGTCTCTTCACCCAATTGCGGTGCTATGAATTCCTTCCCTTCCTCTCGGTCTTGTACTAGAGGAACAGTATCTGGAGTTGAACTGGGTAAAACTGTGCCCGATTGCTGATTGGCATCTGTTAAGGTATGTATTGCTTGTTGGTAGCGGATGGCTGCAAGTGCCCCTGCCAATGACTTTGGTTGCTCCTCTTGTTGCACAAAATCCCCATCTTGTGCAGGAGTTACCAATAGCCCCTCTTTTGAATTTGTGTGAGGAGCTGCGTTGGAATGAGAAGCTGTTTGAATAACCTTGGGACGCTGTCCAACAGAGGATGGCTCATTTTTGTTAGGCGATTGGTACCCTTGTTTGCCTACAAATGGATTCCCATTCTCTTGCCTATCCAGTTTAGGAACGGAAGTAGCAGGCTTTGCTGGGGCCTGCTTTTCTTCCTTGGTTTCCGCTGCTGCGATCACTTCGATTTGCTGTTTCCTAAACATCCCCATGAAGCCGCCTGTCTTAACTGGCTTCGTATTTAAAATGACAGCATCTTTCCCGAGTTCGACACGAATCTTTTCTAAGGCCTCTGGCATTGATTCAACCAAGTATCGTTTGACTTTCATTATACATTCACCACTCCTACACTCTGCACTTCAACATGAGGTTCTAATTCACTGTACGACAGAACAGGAATGTCAGGCAACATACGCTCCATCAATTGTCGTAAATACATGCGAGTCATAGGAGAAGACAGGATAACAGGCTGTTGACCCATGTTTACCATACGATTTACTTGCTCAGACACATTTTGGTAGATGCGCTGAGAGGTATCAGGGTCCATGGCTAAGTAACTGCCTTGTTCCGATTGCTCAACACTCTCGGAAATGGTTTTTTCCAAACTTGGCCCTGCTGTAATGACTCGGAGCGGTTCCCCAGGTTGCGTATACTGTAACGTAATTTGTCTAGCTAATGCCTGTCTCACATATTCGGTCAATACTTCTGGATCTTTGGAGAACATAGCGTGATCGGCCAAAGCTTCCAAAATGACAGGAAGATTACGAACAGAAATTTTTTCTTTCAATAATTTCTGTAGAACCTTCTGAACATCTCCAATCGAAAGTAAGGATGGGATTAATTCATCTACTAACACTGGTGCTGATTCACGTACGTTATCTATTAGCGCTCGTGTCTCTTGACGTCCAAGTAATTCATGAGCATGGCGTTTAATAATCTCTGTTAGATGCGTAGCAACTACAGATGGCGGATCGACAACCGTGTAGCCAGACAACTCAGCCATATCTTTATTTTCCTCAGAGACCCAAAGAGCTGGTAGGCCAAACGCTGGTTCCATCGTCGGGATGCCCTCTACAGATTCATCTTCAAATCCAGGGCTCATTGCTAGATAGTGATCCATCAAAATCTCACCAGTTGCAATCACATTGCCTTTAATTTTGATAATGTATTCATTCGGCTTTAGTTGAATGTTATCGCGAATACGAATAACAGGTACAACAAGTCCCAATTCAAGTGCACACTGGCGACGAATCATAATGACTCGATCGAGCAAATCTCCACCCTGCTTAGCATCTGCTAACGGAATTAATCCATAGCCAAATTCAAACTCAATCGGATCAACTTGTAGAAGATTAACCACACTTTCTGGACTTCGAACTTCTTCAAGCTGTTGCTCTTCTTCCTGTGTAAAGGATTCCGCTAATTCGCTCTTCTGCTGTTTCGTTAATTTCATTGCCGCAATAATTAATATGACTGCTACTACAGCTGTAGGAAGTAAGCTTATTGGTGTTAACAATCCGAGTAGAAGCATCGCTGCAGCAACTACGTACAGCAATTTAGGATGAGCAAACAATTGTTCTGTAATATCCTCTCCCAAACCACCTTCTGAAGAAGCACGTGTCACAATAATACCTGTTGCTGTCGAAATAAGTAGCGCAGGAATCTGGCTTACTAAGGCATCACCAATCGAAAGTAGTGTAAAGGTACTTAAAGCTTCCATAAAGCTTAATTTATGTATAGCTACCCCGATAATAAAACCACCAATAATATTGACGATAAAGATAACGATACCTGCAATAGCGTCCCCTTTTACGAATTTACTTGCCCCGTCCATGGAGCCGTAAAAGTCCGCTTCTCGCTCAATTTTACGACGTCGCTGTCTCGCATCTTGTTCACTAATCATTCCTGCATTTAGGTCTGCGTCAATACTCATTTGCTTCCCTGGCATCGCATCTAATGTAAAACGAGCAGCTACTTCTGCTACACGTTCCGAACCTTTCGTGATAACGATAAACTGGATGATGATCAAGATTAGGAATACAACAAAACCGATAACAGCGTTACCACCTACTACGAAATCTCCAAACGCTTCGATAACTGTTCCACCCTGTCCAGTGGATAGAATGTTACGCGTAGTTGAAACATTTAGAGCCAATCGGAATAGTGTTGTTAATAGCAATAATGTAGGAAAGATGGAAAATTCCAGAGCCTCTTTGGTATACATCGAGACGAGCAGGATAACCAGGGCCAACGATATATTAACAATCAGTAGCATATCTAACAATCCGGATGGTAAAGGAATTACCATCATTACGACAATGCTTAACACGAAGATGATCATGCCCAACTGTTTTGCACCCATCTCGTCTCCTCCTTTCATCGTTTCACTTTACCTTGAAGTTTATAGACATAGGCCAATACCTCTGCTACCGCTTTGAACAGTTCCTCTGGGATTGTCTGTCCAATCTCCACTTGTGCGTATAATGCTCTGGCAAGTGGTTTGTTTTCCATGGTAACTACGCGGTGCTTCTTGGCAATTTCTCGGATTTTCAGAGCTAAAAAATCCTGACCTTTAGCAATCACCGTCGGCGCCATCATTTCAGCAGAATCATACTTAATCGCTACCGCAAAGTGTGTCGGGTTGGTGATAATGACATCTGCGTTAGGAATTTCCTGCATCATACGGCGCATGGCCATCTGTCTTTGTCGTTCTTTAATTTTACTTTTAATGAGGGGGTCACCCTCCATTTTTTTATGTTCATCTTTAATGTCTTGTTTGGACATGCGCAGATTCTTTTCATATTCGTAGCGTTGATATAGATAGTCAAGGAACGCTAGGATAACCAACAGCATACCGACTGAAATTCCCAATTTGACGACCTGCCAGCCCGTAAACTCCAGCACTGCTTCAAGGGTGGAAAAAGAAAGCCGTGGAATCTTATCCTTGATATCCCATAAGATCATGTAAACAACAATCATTCCTGCTGTGATCTTTAAAATGGATTTAAACAATTCAACAATGGTCCGCATCGAAAAGATTTTCTTAAATCCTTCGATTGGGTTTAGTTTTTCTAGTTTAAATTGAATTGGTTCTAAAGAAAAAAGCACCCCGACTTGCAAATAGTTGACCACTAACGCGACCAACATGCAGACGCCAAACACCATACTCAGAATCTTGGCTGCCTCTTTGACGACCTGCAGGGTAATCACCTGAAGATTTTCAGCATTTACTTCCCAGGTCGCATAACTGCCCAACGATTCGCGTAGAATGCCTTCAAAGATGCCCAACATCCAAGAGCCAGCAATCATCAACAGAAAAAACACGGAGCTGATCATAAAAGCGGGAGCCAAATCTGAACTTTTAGCAACCTGCCCTTTTTTACGAGAATCCTGACGTTTTTGAGGAGTTGCTTTTTCTGTTTTTTCGCCGTTAAAAAATTGCAGATCTACTGTCACAAAAAAACGTGGATGACTCATCATGCTCCTCCCAAAATCCCGATCAATTCCGCCATGGCCTGAAACATCTTGGAAATATAATTACTAAGTACTAAAAAGAATCCAGGCATTACGAAAATGAGCATTAAAAAGCTAATTAACAGTTTCAAAGGCAAACCAACCACAAAGATATTAAATTGTGGCACCATTTTGGCGATAATACCAAGGGAGAGGTCTACCAGAAATAAAGCAATGACAATCGGAATCGCCATCATGAAGGCACTCAAAAACATCTGCGAGAAAGCCTTTAGCATAAACTCTCCAAATGCTTCCGAAGAAAACGAAATTCCCAATTTGCTAATAGGGATTGTCTGATAGCTTTTGAGAATGCCTTGAATCATCAAATGATGTCCATTAATACTCAAAAAATATAAGGTAGCTAGGATTTCTTTCAAACGACCCGTGACTGGTACATAAGCACCCGTAGCAGGATCTACAACGTTAGCCATAGCTAAACCCATTTGCATATCCATGAGTCCACCCGCTACCCGTACAGCCGAAAACATGAGCTGTAACAAGAACCCCAATAACAAGCCCACGATCGTTTCTTTTACTACATAAGCAGCAAAAGTGATATCAAGCGGAATTTTATCCACAATGGGTACATAAGCAAAACTGATGAACGCCATAGCAGCAGCAAAGCCGATCTTAAACTGGTTAGGCATACCGCGTTGCGTAAATAGTGGAGCCGATACCACAAAGGATATAATTCGCACAAATACCAGCAGGTACATGGGCAAGAACGTTTCAATCAGTTGCATATTCTACCCCACAAATCTGTACAGGTTACCCATGATATTTGCTGTAAATTCAATGACAATACGTAGCATCCACGGCCCAAAAATAAGCAAAGAAAGAAACACAGCCACGATCTTCGGAATGAACGCCAACGTTTGTTCTTGAATTTGTGTTGTTGCCTGAAAAATACTCACCATTAGCCCGACTAACAACGCAATTCCCAAAATAGGGGCAAGCACGATCAATATGGTATATACCGAGGATTGCGCAATTTGTAAGATCATATCTGATGTCATGTTTCATCAGGCCTCCTAGAAGCTTAAAAAGAGTGATTTCACAACGAGATACCAACCGTCCACCATGATAAACAACAGGATTTTAAACGGTAGTGAAATCATGACAGGTGGAAGCATCATCATCCCCATACCCATCAAAATACTAGCGACAATCATATCGATAACCAAAAATGGAATAAACAACATAAAACCGATTTGAAAAGCTGTTTTTAATTCGCTGATTGCAAAAGCAGGAACCAAGGCTACAAGAGATACATCTTCAATTGACTTTGGTTTTTCAGATTTCGAGTATTGTAAAAATAACGCTAAATCCTTTTGTCTAGTCTGCTTTAGCATAAACGATTTTAACGGAGTAACTGCTTTATCTAATGCTTGTTGCTCCGTGATTTTTCCCTCCATAAACGGTTTTACTGCTGTATCATTAATGGTTTGAAATGTAGGTGCCATGACGAAGAAAGTTAGGAACAACGCCATGCCCACAATCACCTGGTTAGGTGGCATTTGTTGAGTAGCCAATGCGGTACGTACAAACGACAACACCACTACAATACGCGTAAAGCAAGTCATTAAAATTAAGATGCTTGGCGCTAAGGCTAGAACCGTAAACATTAACAGCAATTGAATAGAAGAAGCCGTTTTCTCGGGACTATCTGCTCCCCCACCGATTTTAAACTCTACCTGTGGAATTTTGTTCAAAAGCCCCGCTGCATCTGATGTACTTGCTTCAGCAACTTGTGTATAGGTCATCAAACAAAGAAACGTTGCACATATTAATAGTAGAAGTGGCAAAAATCTGTTCATGACTAATCCCCTTTGCGGCGGTTCTGTTCCCATTGATTCTTTTGTTGCTCCGCATGGGAGACTTCCCGCCACTGTTCGTCCAGTAGCTGATCAAAAGAGGCATCTGTTTGTTGAGTGTGCGTGGATGTAGTCTTAGATTGTGCTTGAAACAAATGTCCAAGCTTATTCCATGACCAGTCAGGAGCTGTTTTATTCTCGATATCGGCTAAAATAACATCCAACTCATCGCCGGGTGGAATCTGGCGAATAAGCTGAATATTATCCCCTACACCTAACACATATAGCGAGTCGCCAATCATCACCAATTGAATGGACTTACCTGTTCCAAGAGAATAGCCTCCTACAGTGCGAAATGGACCACTTTCTCGAAAACCTCCAGCTTGTCTCTTTCCTAACCATTTGAATAAGAGATAGATTAGCCCGACAACTACTGCCAATGAAAAGACGATTTGGACCACATATCCAAGAATACTAGGGCTTTCTGGAACTGGAGAATCCGTAGATAACTCTCCCCCAGTCCCTTGTTTTCCCTGTTTTGCATCCTGCTGTAACCAGTCAAAAGCCGATCCTTCTGTCTGTTTCGCCTCCGCATAACTAACTGTTGGTGAAGGCGCTACTACAGCAAAAACTAGTAACATTGCCACGAACAAACTACGAATGTTCATTGCATTCATAATCGTTTAGCTCAACGTCTTTTTGATGGCTTCGATTACTCGATCCGCTTGGAAAGGTTTTACGATAAAGTCTTTCGCACCAGCCTGAATAGCGTCGATAACCATGGATTGTTGTCCCATTGCGGAACACATAATAACACGAGCATTAGGATCCATCTTGCGAATTTCCTTCAAAGCTGTGATACCATCCATTTCTGGCATTGTAATATCCATGGTTACTAAATCAGGACCTAATTCCTTATACTTTTCAACTGCTTGCGCACCATCGCTCGCTTCCCCAACTACCGTAAAACCATTTTTCGTCAAGATTTCCTTTACCATCATTCTCATAAATGCTGCATCATCCACGATTAACACTTTGTTAGACATCCTACTGTTCCTCCTTAAAGAAATCTGCTTATTGTAACTTCTGTACACGATCCCATTGACTAATAATATCGGTTACACGCACTCCGAAGTTTTCGTCAATGACAACGACTTCACCTTTTGCGATCAGCTTGTTGTTGACTAATATATCAACAGGCTCGCCCGCTAATTTGTCCAACTGAATAATAGAACCAGCAGACATCTCTAGTATATCGCGAATTAGTTTTTTTGTACGACCCAACTCAACAGTTACCTGAAGCGGAATATCCAATAGCAATCCTAGGTTCTGCTCATCTGGTTGAGCAACATTATTCCCCTGGAATGGTGTAAATTGTGCTGGTTGAACATTTGCTGCCGCTACCTGTGAGTTAACCGCTCCCCCAGCCTGTTGCGGAGACTGCGCATATGGTTGTGGGTACGGCGGATATGGGTACGGATATGGTGCATACCCTTGATTTGGTGGGTAGCCATATGGTGCTGGTTGCGGTGGATACGGATGCGGTGGTTGTTGTTCATAACCGCTCGGAGCCGCACTCATCGGCATACCAGGTGCTTGTTCCATTACTGGTGGTTGAGGCGCTGATGCTGGCATTGGCGCTTCTGCTGCTACAGGTGTTGCTTGCGGAGTTGCAGCTGGTTTTCCAAAATCCATAGAAGATTCATGCATGATAGAAGCTGTTGCTGATGTTTCAACCATCTCCGGTCCTTCACTTCCCATCAAACGACTAATCATTTGTTTGGCAAAATCAATTGGTAAAAGCTGCATAATATTAGAATCAATTAGCTCTCCTTGATCTCCAACCTTAATTTGGAAGGAAATTTTGACAAGCTCCTCACCGCTAGGCAATCCTTCTTCTCCTTGGCCATTCTGTAAATCCATCATATCAATCCCAGGAGGAGAAATGTTGACTAATTGATTAAAAATGGTCGACATTGAGGTTGCCGCAGAACCCATCATTTGGTTCATCGCTTCCTGCACAGCACTCAAATGCATTTCTGATAGGTCAAGCGCGTTATTTCGACCATCGCCACCCATCATTAAATCTGCAATGACAGTGGCATCTGCTACCTTAATAACAAGCATGTTGATACCTTGAAATCCATCCGTATATTCAACATGCACCGCAACATGAGGTCGTGGAAATTCATCGACTAACTCACTTCTCTTCACGATGGAGACTGTTGGTGTCGTAATATCTACCTTTTGACTTAACAGAGTAGATAACGCGGTTGCTGCACTGCCAAACGAAATATTACCGATTTCGCCTAATGCATCTTGCTCAAAGGGAGAGAGATATTCATCAACATCAGGGATGTTGTTCTCCACTTGCGTTGGCTCCTCAGAGAGGTTATCGTTGGCTTTTAGCAAGGCATCAATCTCTTCTTGAGACAACATATCTCTACTCATAGTTTTCCTCCCCCTCCTCTATCACTTCATCGATTTGCACAGCTACCTTGCCTTTTAACGTACCTGGTTGAGCGTAGAATTTTAAGCAATCGCCCACTTTGACATGTAGCCTGTTATCAATGGTTTGGTCCAATTGAATGACATCACCTTGTGTTAGTTGTAAAAATTCTCGTACGGTGATGCTGCTTGTTCCTAGTTCCGCACAAATCGGCAACTTAGCAGTTTTGACTTGCTCTTCTAAAAGCTGTCTCTCTGCTTCATCTCGTTGTCGTCGCTGTGTTGAGAACCAGTATTGCCCAGATAATTTTGGCATGATCGGTTCTAATACCACGTGTGGCAAGCAGAGGTTAATCATCCCTGTCGTATCACCAATCTTGGTACTAAAGGAAATAACAGCAACAATTTCATTAGGTGAAACAATCTGCATAAATTGCGGATTCATTTCAAGAACTTCCAAATATGGATCTAATTCAATAATTTGCTTCCAAGCTTCGTGAAAACTATCTAGCGCCTTGCTGAAGACGCGTTCCATTACGGTCGTTTCAATCTCGGTCAATGCTCCCATTTTATCAGGGATCATTCCTTGACCGCCCAATAATCGATCCAACATCGCATAAGCGATATTTGGATTTACTTCCATTACCATTCTACCTTCTAAAGGCGGTGCCTCAAAGATATTTAGGATGGTCATTTTCGGTATAGATCGGATAAATTCGTCGTATGGCAACTGGTCAACAGAGGCGACATTAATTTGCACGAAGGTCCGAAGCTGCGCTGAAAAATAGGTAGTTAAGAGTCTGGCATAATTCTCGTGAATTCGCGTCAGTCCACGGATCTGATCCTTAGAGAAGCGAAGCGCTCGTTTAAAATCGTATACCTTGATTTTTTTCTCAGCGTCTTCTTTTTTTAGTTCATTAGCATCCATTTCTCCAGAGGATAGAGCAGCTAATAACGCGTCTATCTCACTTTGTGAAAGTACCTCGGCCATGGCGGTCACCTCCTTTTGCGCTTTGTTTCATCCCACTCATCGTTTTTTCCCATCTCTTATGTCTTTTTTAGGTTAGTCGTGCTAACGAGAATGATTCTACCATCTTGCATAATTGTATTAACATCATTTAGAACTTTGGCCTCAAGCTTGTTAATGCCTTCCGTTCCTTTTAAATCTTCTGGAGTCAATCCAGCCAAGCTTTTAATGATGACCTGCTTTACTTGCGGCAATCTTTTTTCTAGTTCAGCTTTACCATTTTTACCATCTGCTGTAATGCTAAAGCGTACCACCACAAAGTTATTGGTTAAAAGATTGGTGGTAATGTCTTCGGTATCTACCGAGTATTCCTTCATTTCATCTGCATTTAATGCCTTAACTACCTCGGCTCCATTAGCTTGTTTCGATGGAGCAAACGTGTACATGTACATAAAGAATCCTGCCACACCTAACAGAGTGATAGCAATTAAAATAATAAGTGCCATATTTACTAATTTATTTTGAAACATAGCGGCCTCCCGTTATTAGCTAGATTCGCTTGGGTTCTCAAGCGTCTTTGCCAAATACGATTCCTGATAAAACTGCTTCATTTGAAGAATGATGTCTTCGACTGTCTCTTTGACCAGATACTTCTTCCCAGTGGTTAAGGTAATAATGGTATCTGGTGTTGCTTCTACTACTTCAATATGAACCGCGTTTAAATAAAATGTATTTCCGTTAAACCGGGTCAAGCGAATCATCGAACGACTCCTTTCAAAGGTGGTAGAGGAGGAGAAATTCCTCCTCATACCTTATCGTTGTGATGCTTAAAATTATTTCTAATTACTGTTTGTTACCTATCGTTTTAGGTTCACCAGTTCTTCCAAAACACTATCGGAAGTTGTAATGATACGTGAATTTGCTTGGAACCCACGCTGTGCAACAATCATTTCAGTGAACTCTTCACTAAGGTCTACGTTAGACATTTCAAGTTGACCTGAGAGGACTTTGCTATTCGCTTCGGTTGGATTGGTTATTTCATTTCCTGTATTTCCTGAAGCTACGGTTGTTTTATACAGGGAACCACCTATCTTTTCCAATCCACCTGGATTGGATACAACTGCTATCCCAATTGTAGCAATTTCCTCAACTTCTTGGTCTTTAGTAACTCCTATGACTCTACCATCCGCCCCAATTGAATACGAAACGTAGGTTTCTCTGTCAATCTTAATAGGTGCATTATTAGCATCTAATAATCGAAGTCCCTGTGGATTAACAAGTTCCCCTTCAACATCACGTACAAATTCACCAGCACGTGTTAAATATTTAGCATCTTCGCCATCCGATACTACAAAAAATCCATCACCTTCAATAGATAAATCAGATGAAAGCCCTGTCGTTTGAGGACTCCCCACAGAATGAACCACATCGATAGAAGCTACTTTACTTCCCAACCCTACTTGCATCGGGTTAACACTTCCTCTTGTTTCGGATGTTCCTGATTCACTACCAACCTTTTGGCTCAAAATATCCTGGAACATTACACGGCTCTTTTTAAAACCAACCGTATTCACGTTTGCAATATTATTACCAATTACATCTAATTTTGTTTGAAAACCCTTCATGCCGGATACACCGGAATACATCGAACGAATCATTAATAAACCTCCCTGTTTTTTAAAGTTTGGATTACCTCAGTCATTTGGCAATCCGTGGGCTTCCTACATGAGGGCCGGCCCTATTTATACAAAGACTGCACTGTCAATATTGGTAAATACATTTTCCTTCATTCGACTTTCATCCATAGCCGTAATTACCTTGTGATTAGAGATGCTTACGACATAGGCGACATTATCCATTAAGATTAGGGACTCTCGTGCTCCTTTGTCCCTCGCCTTTTGAAATCCACTCTCCAGCCGTTGCATATCTTCTGGTTGCAACTCGATTCCACTCTCTCGCATCCGCTGTACAGCATGTTGACTAAAGGAGAGAGCTTTTGGAGAGGAGCTCTGCTGGGTCGTTAAGGAATCAGAAAGCCATTGATCAAACGGCTTAGTCGTTGGTTGCGAAGCCCCCGTCTGCTTAGGAGTGGAGAGCCGCGAAGGATAATAGGTGCTTCCTACACGTATGTGATGGTTCAAAGCTATCCCTCCATCCTTATACCCTTTATGCGTTCAGGTCTACGCGAGATGCTCCCAGCCTTGTATTGCTTTCACGTTCACCTTCGAGAACACTGTCAAAGGAAGCCTCTGCTTGCTCGTTCTGTGCACCTTGATCCTGAGATTGCTCACGAGCCTGCTGACCACCATTCTCCTTGCCCTGATCAAAAGAGAATGGAGTGGAATTATTTTGTTGGCTTACTTCTAACTTATCCACTTGTATTCCCTGTTGGGCAAAAGCGGTTCTGAGTTGAGCCATTTGTTGATCCAGCATGTCTTTACCGTGCTTGGAGTCTGCAATAAAGTGAGCGGTTATCACACCATTGTGTGAGCTAATGCGCACATCAACTTTACCAAGCTCCTGTGGATACAAGATTAGTTTCGCTTCCGTAACCCCTTGGAGTGTACCCACTTTCAGCTGACGGACAAATATATCCGTAACCTGTTGTGGCATTTGTTCTGCTCGAACAGGGAAGCTTTTCATTTCTGATGCTGTTCCTGCTTGTTTTTGTACTGGAGTAGTTGAAATGTTCTCCACTTGGAGTTGAGTTGTCGTGTCTACATCGACATCAGCTGTCTCCGGATTCATAGCTACTGGTGCGATCGCTTCCTGTAATGTAGATTGGAACGATTTCACCTGAATGCCCGCTTCCTGTCCATATTGGCTCAATGCATGATGAACGCGAACCGGTTGCATTTGGGTAGAAATTTGATTTGAAACCTCTACTCGATTAGCTGTAGTAGGAGTCAACTGCTTTTTCAATTGAGGAGTAACCAATACGGATTGTTGCTCTTCAAGAACCCCATCCTTTTGTAAAGAAATCCCCATTTGTCCCAACGTTTTTTGCACAGTTTCAAGCAATTTTTGATAATCTCCTTTTGCCTGATCAGGTGTCATCGTCGGCAGTTTCTGCAACAAATCAGTTAATTTGTTAGCATCTTCCTTAGACATTCCTTGAGCTGTCAAAGCCTGAAGTAGGGTTTGTTTTCCCTCAACCGTTGTAAGTGTGATGATTGGAAGCTTGCCTTCAGGAGCTTCTTCAGCTTGTCCATCCCCATTGCTGATTTGCTGTTCTTGTGGCAAGAGCATCTGTTGATTGGTTCCTAGCAACTGCTGAAGCATCGCCATAAGGTCTCCTAATGCACTTGCATCTTCTTCAGAAAGACCAGGAAATTCCACTTCAGCCATGTTAGTAAAGGCTCCAACCGCTAGGCCTAATTGCAAAGAAAAAACTCCTTGTTCTTGGCCGGCTACAGAAGCTTGTCCTCCATTTAATGCAGGAGTAACTCCTGGCGTACCAGTTCCCATAGGCATTACAGTTTGCATGTTTCCAATATTCATCTAATCACCTCCTATATAATTTCGTTGCTATGTAAACGATGAAGAACATTTGTACTTCATCGAGGCAACGCATTCGTTATGCGCGCTGCTAATTCGGGGTTTGACTTGCTAATTTCACCTAATAACTCGCCCCGTTTATTGTCAGATACTTGTCCCAGTACACTTAAAGCGCGTTCTGTATTGATTTTATACAATGAGATTAAAATTTTAGACGCATCTCCTGTATTCATTGACTCAAAGCTTTTAATTAATCTCTCTGCATCTATTTTGCTTGATTCTCTAGTTTCACTTAAGGCTTTCGTTAAAATTTGGACCCGCTGTTGTAAGGCAGCGATGTCATCATCTTTTGAAATTTGATTATCCTTAAGCAGGATAGAAATATCCGCAGCCTTCTTCGGGTCCATCTTCGCCAACAGCTGAGCCTGTTCCTCCGTTTTCATCTTTGAAAGAACAACGACGGCTTCTTCCTTGCTAAGGTTCCCTACGATCGCAGCTGCATTTTTAGCCGACATAGAACTATAGATCTTAGCTAAATCCTGAAACTGCTTTTGTCTTTCTTCCTCTTTTATGCGGTTTTCTTCAGTTGTTTTTTGTAAATTAACAATTTGTTTTTGTAAAGCCGCAATCGTGGTATCTTTTTGACTTACTTCTTTTTGCAATTGTTCAGCGGCCTGTTTACTTTTCGCTGCTTCCTCATTTACCTGAGCCTTTGCTGGTTCTGTTTTGTTATCCTCTACCGTTTGACTAGTTGGTGCATCGTCTGGTATTAGCTTTTCTACATATGGAACGCTATTTAGCCAATCTTTTACGCTTCCCACGACATTGTAGCCAAGGAGGCTTGCCAAGATTCCAGCTAACAAACTAGCAAATAAGGCAGGAATAACAATGATGTATAAGAGCCACTCTAGCCTGTTATACTCGCGTTCCTCCTGGATTTCCTCTTCCATGAAGACGCCTCCTTTCACCCCTGCTTCAATTGTCGGCGGAATCGATTCGTACCGATCTCATCCATTTCTTTTTGTTCTACCTGGTTTTGCCATTCTATATACTTGGTTTGAGCTTTATCACGCAGGGTTGACCATAGCTTGGATTCTTGCAAATGGAAATGCAATTTTTCCTTGCATCGTTCGATTTCTTTATCACAACCAATAATGCGACGCTTTTGCGTGGCAATCTGGCGGTCTACTACCTGCTGAAATCTCGTAACGGCTAATAAATCTGATGCGCTACATGCATCATGTTGCATATCCACAAGCGAATCGGACATATCATTTCGCTTATCAACAAGTCGGTATAGCTTTTGCTCTTCTTGTTGCTTTTGTTGTACCGATCGACCAAATGCCCATTGTGCTTGTTCTGTTTCTTTTTCCTTTAAATCAAGTACTTTTTGCATATGAAAGCGAAAAGGCTTCACGTTACATCACACTCCCAAAATGAGCGGTTAATGCTTGTAGAGTCGTATTAAAATCGGATGGTTCGTTAACCCCCTGCGCCGTAAATGCTCGGATAGTCTCTCTATGGCGAATGGCGGCATCAATTTCTCGATTCGTCCCCATCTTGTACGCTCCAATATTAATTAAATCCTCTGCCTCTTTATATGTAGCCATGTGTCGTTTTAATTCCTGAGCTGCTTGTAAATGTTGAGGAGAGCAAATCTCACTCATTACCCGACTTACACTTTGCAAAATATCAATCGCTGGAAAATGTCCTCGTTGAGCAATTTTGCGATCCAAAACAATATGACCATCTAATATCCCACGTACAGCATCAGCTATCGGATCATTCATATCATCAGAGTCTACCAATACGGTATACAAAGCGGTAATACTACCTTTATCTGAAGTACCTGAACGTTCCAATAGCTTAGGTAACATAGCAAACACAGACGGGGTATATCCACGTGTAGCTGGTGGCTCACCAATGGCGAGGCCAATCTCACGTTGGGCCATAGCAAAACGCGTCACAGAATCCATCATTAACATCACGTTAAGTCCACGATCTCTAAAATATTCAGCAATCGCAGTAGCAATCATCGCACCTTTAATACGGATCATTGCTGGTTGATCTGATGTAGCAACTACAACTACAGACCGTTTTAATCCTTCTTCGCCCAAATCACGTTCGATAAAATCACGCACTTCACGTCCACGTTCTCCGACAAGAGCAATAACATTAATGTCAGCAGTCGTATTGCGAGCGATCATGCTCATTAAAGTACTTTTCCCTACACCAGAGCCGGCAAAGATACCTACACGCTGGCCTTTTCCCATGGACAATAGGCCATCTATAGCTCGTACACCTAGGCTTAGCGGTTCTGCTATCCTCGGCCTTGTCAATGGATTAGGAGGCGTGTTATCAGTTGCATAGTTCGTTAGCCCATATGGAAGTGATTCATTTGACAAAGGACGACCAAGCCCATCAAGAATACTTCCTAAAATTTCGGGTCCTACCTTCACTGATAAAGGTCTACCTGTAGCTACTACATCACATCCAGGACCGATATACGATAAATCACCAAGTGGCATTAATAGAACCTTCGTATCTCGAAACCCCACCACTTCAGCCATAATTGGTTCTTTGTGATGAGGCGATTCAATCATACATATTTCGCCTAATTTAGCCTCAGGTCCTTGGGACTCTACAGTAAGTCCCACTACCTGCGTCACCTTACCATTTATGCGGTGAGGAGTGATTGTTTGCATAGCAACTTTATATTTTTCTGCATTTAATGTAATCATTGGGATTCACTTCCCCGCGCTACGTCCATCAGAATTTGTTTTATTTCTTTTAGTTGGGTATCAATTTTGGCATCCACACTTCCGTAGGCTGTCCGGATAATGCAGCCTTCATCTTCTACCGCATAATCTGGATAAATGCCTAGTTCCGCTTGCCCATCGATTAACGAAAGCAGCTGTTCACGATGCTCTTCGACAAAAGGATACAATTTGTGATTCACCAAAATAGATACAACCCCATGCGAACGTGAGCTTTTTAAAGCCTGTCGAACAATCTCAACGACTTTCTCTGGTGCTAGCACCAGCTCATCATGAATGATTTTACGAGAGATTTCCAAGCTTAGCTCAACTAGGAATGGCTCGGCTTCCGCTATAATACCCTCTTTGGTCTCATACGCTTGGGTTAAAACATACTTAGCCTTTTGAACATTTTCTTCTTGTTCGAGGCGTGCACTCTCCAAGCCTTGCTCCTGTCCAAGAGTGTAACCTTCTACACGAGCCATTTCCTTGGTCTCCTGCGCCATTTCCTCTGCTGCTTTTTGCTGTTGCTCCCACCACTCGGCTATCTCCTGCCGAGCTTGCTCGCGCATTTGCTCTGCTTGAGTAGAAGCATCAGCCATAATACTCTCAGCTAACTCTTCTGCATCTCGTATAATGGCCTTTGCTTCTTCTTGCAGTTTCTGATGTTCCATAACTTTATTTTCCAGCAACATTTCTTCTACTTCATCCGTCTGTACTTGTATAGCGGCATTCATTTGCTGAGTCACTTCAAGTACATAGGTATCCACAGACTGGACATATCGATTTGCCTTAAAAATCCTAGACAATGATATCATCTCCTCCACCGCGGGCGATGATGATTTCTCCAGCTTCTTCTAAGCGGCGAATGGTAGCAACGATGCGGGACTGTGCCTCTTCGACATCACGCAATCGCACAGGTCCCATAAACTCCATTTCTTCTTTGAAGGTATCTGCCATCCGCTTGGACATGTTGCGGAAAACCGTTTCGCGTACTTCTTCACTTGCCACTTTAAGCGCAAGTTGCAAATCGTTGTTGTCCACATCGCGAATAACGCGTTGAATGGAACGATTGTCGAGTGTAGCAATGTCTTCGAATACAAACATCCGCTTTTTGATCTCTTCAGCAAGCTCTGGGTCTTGAATCTCTAGTGAATCAAGTATGGTTCGTTCCGTACTACGGTCAACACCATTTAAGATGTTTACAATGGATTCGATACCACCCGCTTGTGTGTAATCTTGGGTTACAGTTGCAGAAAGTTTTTGTTCCAATACCTGTTCTACCTGAGCAATTACCTCTGGAGATGTGCTATCCATTAAAGCAATCCGTTTAGCTACATCTGCCTGACGATCCTGTGACAGTGATGACAAGATCATAGATGACTGTTGTGGTTCTAAATAAGCTAGTACCAATGCAATGGTTTGTGAATGTTCATTTTGAATAAAGTTAAGGATTTGACTAGGGTCCGCCTTTCTAGCGAAGTCAAACGGGCGCACTTGCAAATTGGCTGTCAAACGGTTCAAGATATCTAGCGCCTTACTCTCTCCTAATGCTTTTTCCAAAATTTCTTTAGCGTACGTAATACCACCTTGCGCTATTACTTCTTTGGCAACTGCTATCTGATGGAATTCTGCTAGTATTTTGCCTTTTTCTTCATGATCCACTTTACGTACACTGGCAATTTCCAGTGTAAGTTGTTCAATCTCATCTTCACGTAAATGCTTAAATACCTGTGCCGAGACATCTGGACCAAGCGAAATGAGCAAAATCGCAGCTTTTTGCCTTCCGGTTAACTCTTTTGCGACACGAGCCACTATACTCACTCCTTAGTCTTCTGCTAGCCACGTACGAAGCAGAACGACGAACTCGTCTGGATTGCTTCGAGCCAATTTTTCCAGCTGTTTACGAACCATCGCTTCATCTGTATCATCTTCCAACGAAGATAGATCTGGAATATCAAGCGATGGAGTGAAAGGAAATTCCTCTTCGAACTCTACCTCTTCTTGCTCTTGCTGTTTGCGTCGACGAATAAGCACGAATGCTAGTGCTCCTAAGGCTAATAATGCAACTGCCCCAACTCCATACATCATGGTTGGAGTAAAGAAGCCATTGTTGTTATCGTCTAGCTTGCCGGAGAACGGTTTTGCAAAAACAGAAATACGCTTGTTCACTTCATCATCGGGTAAATTCTTATTGCTGACGGCTACACGAACAACATTACCAATTACTTTTTGTATGTTTTCTTTGGTAGCGTCATCCAACGTTCCTCCATTTGGAGGCTCAACCCCAACGTTGATAGAAATATCGACAATTTGATATGGACTAGCGGTTACGTTCTTCGTTATACGATTTACTTCACGATTGACAGTGTCAGATAGCTCTTCATATTCACTATTGCTACCTTGAGCTGTAGCAGATTGATAGCTACCAACCTGATTATCACCTGTACCGGCTACTCCACCAATAGGAGGGGTACCTTGTCCGGTATATGCTTTTGATAATTTTTGAGAACTAATTATAATGCCTTCATCATTTACAACAGGTGAGAACTAATTATAATGCCTTCATCATTTACAACAGGTGAAACCAAATTTTCGACTCGGTTTTCTTTTGAGAAATCCATTTGTACCATTGTATGTACGACAACTTTATCTCGTCCCATAATGGTGGACAGCATGTTGAATAAATTTTTCTGTATTTCTCTTTCTACTTTGTTACGTATCCGCTCTTGCTGTTCGAAAGCAGTCATGGAACTGCCCTCTTCTTTACCAGCTAACTCCAACGTATTGGAATATTGATCGGTAATCGTTATGTTTTCTACAGGCAAATTTTTCACTGAACGTGAAACAATATGATATAAGGATTTGATTTGTGCATCGTTTAATTGAGTACTTGGGTCTACCTCTACCATGACTGATGCTGTGGCTTTATCTGTGTTATCTGTAACAAACGTGGTTTCTTCCGGCATGGTTAGAATAACTTGAGCCGTGCGAACCCCTTTTACTTTTTCCAAGATTTTTCGAATCTCCTGTTGAAGAGCATCTTTCTTCATCACTTCAAACTGGCGATCGGTCATGCCAAACATATTATTAGAAAAAATTTCTGAGCTGATGCCGGCATCTTTGGGAATTCCTTGTGCTGCCAAATCAACTATGACATCTTGTGCCATCGTTTGTGGCACCTCAATGCCTGTCCCATTCCCTGTTAATCGATATGGGATGTTTTTTGCTTCTAGTTCTTGTTTGATCGCACCAACTTCTTGCTCACTCAATCTGTCATATAAATTTACATATACAGGACGAGAAGCTATGTATAAATAAAGGGAAAGCGCGATAAGTAGGAAAAGAGCTGAAGCACCTATCAATAGTTTTTGTTTTTTCGTGAGCTTGTCCCACATTGTCTTTACCTTGTCTCGATATAACAATAAACGTTCGTTCATGGTTCACCTCTACAGAGCTGCATACCAGTTTGGAACCTTACACCTGCATGCGCATGATTTCCTGATATGCTTCGATCGCTTTGTTACGTACTTGCATCGTCATTTGTAACATTAGAGAAGCTTTTTGACCCGCTACCATCACCTGATGGACATCAGTCACTTCTCCAGCTGCATATTTCATTGACATTTCTTCTGAAACTAACTGAGCCCGATTCACTTGATCCAGGGCATCGGTCATATAGGCCGAGAAATTTCGTGCTACTTCAGCCGGTGAAGCTGTGTTTTTTACTTGTAGCGGCTGTGCATTTATGACTGAACCTATGTTATTAATTTCCATCTGTCAGCCAACCCCTTTATTATTTACCATTAATCTCTAGTGCTTTTTGCATCATGCCCTTTAGTGCATTCATAGCTGTAACGTTTGCCTCATAAGACCTAGAAGCAGAAATCATGTCAATCATTTCTTTTGTCACATCTACATTAGGCATCAGGACATAGCCATCTAGGTCTGCGTCAGGATGCTCAGGATTATAGACCCGCTGGAATTGACTATTGTCCTCCTTAATCCCGGTAACATGTACCCCCGACTCCTGACGGCCTTCTACATTCCCGACTGCCGCTTGTAGAAGATTGTCGAAAGACTCTCCTGTTCTTGGTGATAATTCTACCATCTTACGTCGGTACGGTTGCCACGCTCCATCTACGAATTTCCCACGCGTCGTATTGGCATTTGCGATATTAGAAGCAATCGTATCCAGCCTTAGCCGATTGGCAGTCAAGGCAGAGGCACTTGTATCAATTCCACGAAACAGACTCATCTACTATCTTCCTCCCTCAACAACACTCTTCATTTTGGTAAAGTATCCATTTGTTAACTGAACGAGGCCATTATACCAGATGGTGTTTTTGGCCTGTTGGCTCATTTCAAAATCAATGTCCACATTGTTTCCATTGTTTTGAATTAACGTTTCGTTGTTCGTCATAGTCTGGGCCTGAGGGATTTTACCTAAACCTGTGCCAAATGGAATGTGTCTCTGATTCGTTCGATATGCTTCCAAGGTTCGACCATTATTTCCTTCCAATGCCTCCTTCAACAAGCTTTCAAACACTACGTGCTTGCTTTGAAAATGAGGGGTATCAATGTTAGAAATATTGTTGGCAATCACTTTTTGCCTAAGCATAGCGGCGTCCAATGAGTTTTCTAGTACATTTAATTGCGTAGATTGAATCAAGTTTCTCTCCCCTCCTTTGTGCCTAAGCTTACATTTTTCTTCTATTTTCTTTGCAATTCGACATCTAACACGCACCTATAATACCATGAAGAAAACTACTAAGAAAGCCCTATCTTACTAGGACTAGGAAAAATGTTACAAAAGTCTCAATTGGTGAAAACGCCCATAAAAACAGTGCTTTTTACCAATTTTGTCACATTCGTTTCATAAATGTATTAATAATGTGAATACTTATTGTGAATACTATATAAATAAGTGATAAATATGAAAAAAAAGAGAAGAAGGTCAATAGACCCCCTTCTTCATTTTTCAATAAAGCGCATAACAACTGGGTTTTATGTCAGTTTATGGCGTTTTAAGCTTTTCTAATTCCGGAAGAAGTTTGCCATTCAGAACTTTAATAAATGTACCCTTCATACCCAAAGAACGAGATTCAATTACACCAGCACTCTCTAATTTTCTCAAAGCGTTAACAATAACAGAACGTGTGATGCCTACACGATCAGCAATTTTTGAAGCAACAAGTAGGCCTTCTTTCCCATCTAGCTCTTGGAAAATATGCTCAACTGCTTCAAGTTCACTATAGGACAAAGAACCAATAGCCATTTGTACAACAGCTTTACTACGCGCTTCTTCTTCGATTGCCTCCGCACGTTCACGCAGGATCTCCATACCTACTACAGTAGCGCCTACTTCAGTTAGAATTAGGTCACCTTCGACAAATTCTTTGTTTACACGTGCCAAGATCAATGTACCCAAACGATCTCCGCCACCCATAATCGGAACAATTGTAGTCCAACCTGTAGGGAATACTTCTTTCATTTCCACTGGGAAGGCACTATGTGGACTGTTAACATCTAGGTTTGCAGATGTTTCTTCTACTTTTAATAGACCATTGCTATATTCTTCTGGGAAACGGCGATCTTCAAGCATTTTGCGAATACGATCATTATCGATTTCTTGCGCAATTGCATATCCCAGCAATTTTCCTTTTCTACTTAAAACGAAAATATTCGCTTCAATAACGTCGCTTAGTACGCTAGACATTTCATTAAAATTAACCGCGTTACCAGCCGTTTTTTGAAGCATACGGTTAATCCTTCTAGTTTTTGTTAGTAAATCCATCGTATATTTCCTCCTGACATCTTCTCACAAATAGATCGCCAATATATGTTTTCTCTCTATAAAATGTATTGACTTAGGTCGCGATTCTGTACAATACTATTTAACTTTTCTTGTACATATTGAGCGGTAATATTGATCACACTCAGATTAATATTTGGTGCTTCAAATGATAAATCCTCAAGCAATTTTTCTAATAAGGTGTGTAGCCTTCTTGCTCCGATATTATCAGTACTTTGATTCACCTCTGTTGCCAATCGTGCTATCTCATGTATAGCATCTTCAGAAAACACAATTTTAATTCCTTCCGTTTCCAAAAGGGCTTGATATTGTGTAATTAAAGCATTCTTAGGTTCTGTCAATATTCTTATAAAATCTTCAACTTTCAAGCTTGAAAGCTCTACTCGAATCGGGAAACGCCCCTGTAATTCCGGAATTAGATCAGATGGTTTGGCTACATGGAACGCCCCAGCAGCCATGAAAAGCATATAATCTGTTTTCACTGGTCCATACTTGGTCATAATCGTAGAACCTTCCACGATCGGTAAAATGTCACGTTGGACTCCCTCGCGTGACACGTCAGGTCCACGGCTATCTTTTCCGGCGATTTTATCAATCTCATCGATAAAGATAATCCCAAATTGTTCTGCTCGAGATATTGATTCTTGAGTCACTTCATCCATATCTACCAGTTTTTGAGCTTCTTGTTGAATCAAGATTTTACGTGCTTCTCGGATGGCCAGCTTGCGTTTTTTGGTTCGCTTAGGTATCAAGCTTCCAAACATTTCCTGCATCTGATTACCCATCTGCTCTGCACCAGGAATTTGCAACATATCAAGCATGGACGGCGACTGATCTTCTACCTCTATTTCGATCTCTTCGTCCTCCAGCTGACCTGCCGCCAGCTTCCAGGCCACTTGTTTGCGCTGTTGCTCCAGGTTTGGATCTTCCTGATCGTTTTTTTCGGTTTGTTGCTGGTTAGAAAATAACATCTCAAACGGATTCTTAAAGTTGTTTTGCTGTTTCTTTGAAGGAAGTAAAAGCTGAACTAGCGCTTCTTCAGCATTTTTCTCCGCCTGTTCCTTGACTTTTTCCATCTTTTCCATTTTGACAATCCGGATAGACGATTCGACTAAATCGCGTACCATCGATTCTACATCGCGACCTACGTAACCGACTTCTGTATATTTCGTAGCTTCTACTTTTATAAACGGAGCTCCGGTTAGCTTTGCGATACGGCGTGCAATCTCCGTTTTTCCGACTCCAGTGGGTCCAATCATCAAGATATTTTTTGGAATCACTTCATCCCGAATTTGTTCCGGCAAGCGACTGCGACGATATCTATTGCGAAGCGCTACAGCAATGGCACGTTTGGCCTGCTGCTGCCCTACAATGTATTTATCCAAATGTTCTACAATCAAGCGGGGGGTCAATTGCTCCCAATTTAATAACAAGGACATCTCTCCCTACCCTTCCATTTTCATGTCTTCAATTACTAAATTCGTATTCGTAAAGACGCAAATTTCAGCGGCTGTTAAAAGACTGGCTTCAGCAATTTGCCTAGCTGTAAGCTCTGGTGCAAATTTCTTCAAAGCCCGTCCCGCTGCAAGGGCAAAATTTCCGCCTGATCCGATGGCTAAAATGCCGTCGTCCGGTTCAATAATTTCCCCATTACCTGAGATTAAAAGAAGATGCTTGCGATTACACACAATCATCATAGCTTCCAAACGGCGTAATACTTTATCTGAACGCCACTCTTTGGCCAGCTCGACCGCCGCTCTCTGCAAATTCCCATGATACTCTTCTAGTTTGCCTTCAAAAAGCTCAAACAAAGTGATTGCATCAGCTACAGAGCCAGCAAATCCTGCCATAACTTCTTCCCGATATAGTCTTCGTACTTTTTTGGCTGTATTTTTCATTACCATACTATTGCCAAACGTAACCTGACCGTCTCCTGCCATCGCCGCTTCACCCTTATGCTGGACAGCAAAAATGGTTGTAGCATGAAATTGTTCCATAGTCGTTCACCCCCTGTGAAAATTTGCACGCGGATGTGCAGTATCGTATACCTCCCGTAATCTTTCTTTTGTGATGTGGGTGTATACTTGTGTAGTGGAGATATTCACATGTCCTAATAGCTCTTGTACCGTCCGCAAATCTGCCCCTGCATTTAGTAAATGAGTGGCAAAAGAATGACGGAAACTGTGCGGTGAAATCCCTAGATGAAGGGCTGCTTGCTGTAGATACTTATCTACCATTCGGCGCACACTACGATCAGATAAAGGGGTTCCCCTATAATTTAACAAGAGTATTGGGCTATCTTTTTCAGCCTTGGATAGTAACATCGGACGACCTGCCTGTAAGTACTTTTGCATGGCTTTAATAGCAAAACTCCCAATTGGCACATACCTTTCCTTAGCACCTTTACCGAAAACAAGAGCGATTCCATTCTGAAGGTCAACATCATTCATTGACATTGTAACCAATTCAGACACGCGCATTCCACTTGCGTATAAAAGTTCCATAATAAGGAAATCACGAAGACCAAGCGGTGTAGATGTATCAACTACACCTAATAGAGTTTCTATTTCATGCGGATACATAAAGGTAGGTAGCTTCTTCTCTACTTTTGGTGTAGATACCATCTGAAACGGATTTTGATCCAGATGCTCTTCACGCATTAAAAAGCGATAAAAGCTCCGCAAGCTAGACAATTTTCTCGCAATACTTCGACGGGAAAGACCTTTTCTCGCAAGATGAGCCAAAAAAGACCGACCATGTAAATAAGAAACAGCAGCAAATTCATTGATTTGTTGCTGTTTCATAAATACGACAAATTCATTGATATCTGCTACGTATTGCTTCAGCGTATGAGGAGAGACGTTTTTTTCCACCTTTAGGTAATGGATGTAAGATGTGATCCATGCGGAAAACTCTGACGAATTGTCCATCTGAGATGTACTCCTCCCAAATCACATATATAGTAACATAGCGTTAAACAATGAAACAACTTTAATTATGTCTTTTATGTGTAAAATTCTGAATACTGCCAAGCGCCCGTTCAGCGATCTTTTCGTTTTTTTCCTTTTTGTTCCTAATTTTAATTCCTAAACTTGGCAAAAGACCAAAATTAGCATTCATTGGTTGGAAATGTTTGGCGTTGGTTGTTGTGATATAATGTGCCATACTGCCCATTACAGTCTCCTCCGGAAGAACCATTTGCTCTTCTCCCTTAGCAAGACGCGCCGCATTAATCCCCGCTAATAACCCAGAAGCTGCAGACTCAACATAACCCTCAACACCAGTCATCTGTCCCGCAAAAAACAAACTATCCCGCTCTTTATATTGATAAGTTGGCCGCAATAGTTTTGGTGAGTTGATAAACGTATTTCGATGCATAACTCCGTAACGAATGATTTCACAATTTTCCAGTCCTGGAATCAATTGAAAAACCCTTTTTTGTTCTGGCCATTTTAAATGAGTCTGAAACCCTACGATGTTGTACAAAGTTGCAGCACTATTGTCTTGTCTAAGCTGAATAACAGCATGCGGCTGTTCTCCGGTGCGTGGGTCAATTAGCCCTACTGGTTTTAATGGACCAAATAGCATTGTTTGACGCCCACGAGAAGCCATGACCTCAATCGGCATGCACCCTTCGAAAAAGACTTCCTTTTCAAATTCCTTCAGAGGAACAGTTTCCGCAGAAATTAATGCATCATAAAAACGATTAAATTCCTCTTCGTTCATTGGACAATTCAAGTATGCTGCTTCCCCTTTATCATATCGAGAGGCAACAAACACTTTCTCCATGTCAATTGAATCCTTCTCGATAATAGGTGCCGCAGCATCATAGAAATACAGATACTCTTCTCCCGTAAGCTCCGTTAATTTCTCAGAAAGTGCTGGTGAAGTAAGCGGACCAGATGCAATGATTACAATGCCTTCAGGGATTTCCGTAATTTCTTCGTTCACTACCTCAATTAACGGATGGTTGCGTACGGCTTCAGTAACATACTCTGCAAACTCATGACGGTCAACAGCCAAAGCTCCACCAGCAGGAACCTGGCATCGATCTGCTGCCTTCATGATTACAGAATCAAATTGACGCATTTCTTCTTTTAAAACCCCAACAGCATTGGTTAATGAATTAGCTCGTAGTGAATTACTGCAAACCAATTCAGCAAATTTATCTGTGTGGTGCGCAGGGGTTTGCTTCACTGGTCTCATTTCGTACAACTTCACAGCAACACCAGCCTGAGCGATTTGCCAAGCAGCTTCACTACCAGCAAGACCTGCTCCAACCACAGTTACAAAAGGTTGTGTCATGGTGAAAAATCCTCTCTATACCTACTATTTAATTGATAAGGGGAATAGAACAAAAAGTTCTATGAATCCCCTTCTTCTTCGTAATCACATTTTGTACAGACAATATTTACGCCTTGTTTTTTTCGTTTCTTTTCAACAAGCATCTCGCCACACTTTGGACAAGGTCTGGAAATTGGTTTATCCCAGGATAAAAATTCACATTCCGGATAGTTGGTACATCCATAGAAAATACGGTTCTTTTTGCTTTTCCGCTCTACTACTTCACCACTTTTACAGCTAGGGCATTTAACATCAATATGTTTGACAATTGGTTTTGTATTTCTACAGTCTGGAAATCCAGAACAAGCCAGGAACTTTCCGAAGCGACCTAATTTGTAAACCAAATGCTTTCCGCATAGTTCACAAATCTCATCTGAAACTTCATCTTTTAGTTCCACTTCCTTCATTTCTTCTTCTGCAACTTTAACCCGTTCAGCGAAGCCTTGATAGAAAGAATCGAGAACCTTTACCCAGTCTGCAATCCCTTCCTCAACCTGATCGAGCCCTCCCTCCATTCCAGATGTAAATTCTACATCTAAAATCTCCGGGAAAAACTCTTCAATCATAGAGATGACTATCTGACCAAGTTCAGTAGGTATAAACCTCTTCTCTTCTAAAGCAACATACCCACGCTTTTGAATCGTTTCCAAGGTAGGAGCATATGTGGAGGGACGACCTATTCCATTTTCCTCCAACGTCTTGACCAATCTTGCTTCCGTATACCGTGGTGGTGGTTGTGTGAAGTGCTGTTTTGGTTCGATTGCTTGTTCAGATAGAATCTGCCCTTCTTCAATCGGAGGTAACAGCTTATCATCTTCATTGGAGCCGTCATCATTTCCCTCAATGTACACTTTCATAAAGCCCGCAAATTGTACTTTAGAACCGCTGGCACGAAACATTACACCATTGTTTTCTATATCTACGCTCATTGTATCAAGAACGGCTGAGGCCATTTGGCTTGCCAAAAAACGCTCCCATATCAAGCGATACAATCGAAGTTGATCTCGACTTAGGTGTTCCTTCATGTCATCAGGCGTGCGTAAGACAGACGTAGGGCGGACTGCTTCATGTGCATCCTGAGCATTCTCTTTTTTAGGTGCTTGACGAGCTTCTTTTAGAGAAAACTCTTGCCCATACTGGTTCGTAATGAATTCTTTCGCTTCGTCTTGAGCGGTCTGTGATACGCGTGTTGAATCTGTACGCATATACGTAATTAAACCGACAGTACCTTCTTTACCTAAATCAATACCCTCGTATAATTGTTGAGCAATCATCATCGTCTTAGCGGTACGGAAATTAAGCTTGCGAGCCGCTTCCTGTTGCAAGGAACTTGTGATAAAAGCAGGAGCTGGATGACGCTTGCGTTCCTTCTTTTGCACTTTTACGACTCTGTATTCGTCTTTCTTGATTTTTCTCAAAATCTCTTGCACATTCTCTTCTGAAGAGAGTTCTACTTTCTCATTAGCATATCCATAAAAACGAGCTTCAAATGGTTTTTTGTTGGATTCTAATGTAGAAGTAATCGTCCAATACTCTTCAGGAATAAACTGCTGAATCTCTTTTTCTCGGTCATTTATCATTTTCACTGTTACAGATTGAACACGACCTGCACTCAAGCCCTTGCGTACCTTCTTCCATAAGATAGGACTAATATTATAGCCCACGAGACGGTCCAAAATTCTGCGAGCTTGTTGAGCGTGAACCAAATCCATATTAATGTGTCTTGGATGCTTAAAAGCATCTTTGATAGCTTCTTTCGTGATTTCGTTAAACACTACACGTAGAGGCTTTGATATATCAAGACCAAGATATGTGGCTAAATGCCAAGCAATAGCTTCCCCTTCGCGATCCGGGTCAGCTGCGAGATATACTTTAGTCACTTTCTTAGCTGCATCTTTCAATCCTTTTAAAATGTCACCTTTACCACGAATGGTTATGTATTTGGGTTCAAAATGGTTACCAACATCAACCCCCATTTGACTTTTAGGAAGGTCGCGTACATGGCCCATTGACGCTTTCACGACATATTTGCTGCCCAGATATTTACCTATCGTCTTTGCTTTCGCCGGGGACTCGACGATAACGAGAGTATCAGCCATTCTATTTTTTCCCCCTTACAAAATGAATCTCCCCTATTATTCAATACGAGATATCCATTTGTCAAACTTCTAATATTTTCCTTCTATACTTCTCTTCTTCTATAAAATTGTCCAGCTTCCTCTTCGATCAAACCTTTTCCTACCAATAAAAGTAAAAAAATATGAAAGTCTTTCTGAAAATCCTTTGATATTCTGAGCTTTATTTCATCTATATGAAGACTATTTTCTTTCATACTAGATAGTATGGCTTTCTCACCTGCTGACAAATCCATTGCCTCCGTATCTAAAGGTTTCTTTTGGAATGTAACTTGTAAATGATAGGGTAATTCTTCTATGAAGTCTTCTAATGAACCTATTAGTTTCGCTCCTTCTTTTATCAAATAATGAGTCCCTTCACTTCCTTTAGCAAAAATGGAACCAGGAACAGCAAATACCTCTCTATTTTGTTCCAAGGCACAACGCGCAGTAATAAGTGATCCGCTTTTCGCTGCTGCCTCCACAACTATTGTCCCCCAACAAAGTCCACTAATAATCCGATTGCGTTCAGGAAAAAAACCAGTTCTTGGAGCAGTGCCATCTGAATATTCAGATACAACCAAGCCATGTTGTGCCATTTGAGCATATAATAACCTATTTTGAGCAGGATAAATCTGATCCAGTCCATTTCCAAGAACACCAATTGTTTCTGCCTGATGTTGGAGGGCCGTCTGATGAGCAATGGTGTCAATCCCTTTAGCAACACCTGACACAATGACCATTCCGGATTTAGCTAGACTACTTACCAGCATCTTACAAGCATCTCGACCATAAGCTGAAGGATTTCTTGTGCCCACAACACCGATTGAGATTTTACGTAGTAAGTCCACATTTCCACGATAATATAAAAGAATAGGTGGATCAGGTATCTCCCGTAAATGATCTGGGTACTCTTGATCCCAATACGTGATGAATTGGATTCCCTTTCGTTTCCTCTCTACCTTTTCCTCATATACCTGTTTTGCAGTAATACCAGTAAGAAAGCCCCTATCTCGTTCTCTTCTTCCTAGCCAGTCCAGGTTATAAGGAGGCTCAAAGCTTCTCTTTTCTTCATATATAGCCCATAGTGTTTTTCTACCTACGCCACGATGTCTACTCAATGTATATATCCAATCACGGTCCTCTAGCTCCTTCATCTATCTTCACTCTTTCTTTTTCTTCATTATAAAAAGAGTAAGAGGGATAGCACAAAAATAAAAAAAAACAAAAAGCCAAGCAAACCCAAACATTGCTCCAAATCTTGTTTTTGGAGTAGTTCAGCTTGTTGACTTTTTGGAAGTAATTATTTGCTCATTACTTTGTCTAGCATTCCTTTTTCTGTAAGGAATTCTACTAATGTTTCTCCAATAACAGCAGGGGTTTTAGCAACACGTACGCCACATTCTTCTAGTTTAGCAATTTTCTCAGCAGCAGTTCCTTTGCCTCCTGAGATAATCGCTCCTGCGTGACCCATGCGTTTGCCTGGAGGAGCTGTTTGACCACCGATGAATCCAACTACCGGCTTTTTCATGTTAGCTGCAATCCATTCAGCCGCTTCCTCTTCTGCTGTACCCCCGATTTCACCAATCATAATAACCGCTTCTGTATCAGGATCTTCATTAAATAATGTTAATACATCGATAAAGTTGGTGCCGTTGACTGGATCGCCACCAATACCAACTGCTGTTGATTGCCCCATACCACGGGTTGTTGTTTGATGTACTGCTTCATATGTCAAAGTACCAGAGCGGGATACAATTCCCACTTTACCTGGTGTATGGATGTACCCTGGCATAATCCCGATTTTACACTCACCTGGAGTGATTACCCCTGGGCAGTTCGGACCGATTAAACGAGTCTTCTTGCCTTCCATGTACCGTTTCACTTTAACCATATCAAGAACAGGAATTCCTTCAGTGATGCAAATAACCAAATCAAGCTCGGCATCTACAGCTTCCATAATGGCATCTGCTGCACCTGCTGGCGGTACGTAGATCACAGATACAGTGGCACCTGTTTTTTCTACAGCTTCCACAACGGTATCAAAAATAGGAATCCCATCTACTTCTTGTCCACCTTTTCCAGCGCGTACGCCACCTACCATTTGTGTTCCGTATTCAACAGCACCGCGAGTATGGAACAAAGCTGTAGAGCCTGTAATCCCCTGTGTAATCACTTTAGTATTTTTATTAATTAAAATACTCATCGCGTATGTTTCCCACCTTTTTATCGTCTTCTTGCTTCTGTAACGGACAATATCCTACTTTACGAGAGCAACGATTTTCTCGGCCCCATCAGCCATGGAATCAGCTGCAACGATATCTAACCCTGAATCTTTCAGGATTTGTTTACCAAGATCAACGTTTGTACCTTCCAAACGTACGACTAGAGGCTTGTCCAAACTTACTTGTTTCGCTGCTGCTACTACACCACTTGCGATAATGTCACATTTCATAATACCACCAAAGATATTGATGAAAATACCTTTCACCTTAGGGTCTGACAGAATGATTTTGAAAGCTTCCGTTACTTTCTCTTCTGTCGCACCGCCCCCAACATCTAGGAAGTTGGCCGGATCTCCACCATAGAATTTAATAATATCCATAGTTGCCATTGCCAAACCAGCCCCATTCACCATACAACCGATGTTACCATCTAGGGCGATATAGGATAGATCATATTTAGAGGCCTGAATCTCTTTTTCGTCTTCTTCTTCTAAATCACGTAATTCCAATACATCAGAATGACGATAGAGGGCATTGCTATCAAAGTTTAATTTTGCATCCAAAGCCATGACTTCGCCGTCACCTGTAACAACTAGCGGGTTAATCTCAGCGATGGAACAATCCTTGTCAACGAACGCTTGATATAAGCTCATCATGAAACTAGCTGCTTTATTTACTAACTCAGCTGGAATATTAATCGCAAAAGCCAAACGACGAGCTTGGAATGGTAGTAAACCCGTAACAGGATCAACTACTTCTTTAAAAATCTTCTCAGGTGTATGGGCTGCTACTTCTTCAATCTCTGTACCGCCTTCTTCTGATGCCATCATGACAACACGATTGGTGGCACGATCAACTACTACCCCTACGTAATATTCTTTCTTAATGTCACAGCCTTGCTCAATTAGTAAGCGCTTAACTTCTTTGCCTTCTGGACCTGTTTGATGGGTTACAAGCACCTTACCAAGAATTTCGTTCGCATATGTACGGACTTCATCCAGATTCTTAGCGACTTTAACACCACCAGCTTTTCCGCGACCACCAGCATGAATTTGTGCTTTTACCACTACGACCTGGGTGCCAAGCTCTTCTGCTGCTTTCACTGCTTCATCTACGGAAAAAGCTACTCGGCCTTCCGGTACCTTTACTCCGTATTGTTTTAGTATCTGTTTTCCTTGATACTCATGAATGTTCATTCTGCAACCTCCTATGGCAGTTTGAATCAATAATGGTGAGCAAAAGTATAATTTCTTGCTAGACCAAGCAAAAACCAGCCCTAATAGGCTCTGGTCGGGCAAAAAGTGTCAATGTTATGACGTATTTATTTTACGATAAGATATGAAAAAAGTCACTCACTTAATGGTACGTTATCATTTATGAACTAAGTAAATTATTTAGTCTTCCATCGTAAATAGAATAGATTCAAGATTCGTTTGTAAATTAGGCCAATAGTATTGCTTACCTCGATAGAAAACATAATCTCCCTCTATCTTCATTTGATACTGTTGTTTATTGATATAGAAGATCAGATTCAATGATGTTGTCGAATTTTCTTGACGTACAATGGTAGAGGTGGAATGTTGTGTACGTGTAAGTACACGAATTACTTGATGTATTCTACCCTGTTGCATAAGGTTCTGTTTGTTAAGGTGAGCTTCTCTCCTATTGTCTTGTTGTCGGTAATTCTTCGCTTCCAATCGTGTTGCTTCATATAATTCCTCCCATACTGTCTTTTTAGGACTCTCTGGCAACAACTTGGTTACCAGTTGATACAAGGAGGAATTTGTTTGATAATAAATCGTTTCTCTTCCTACCACACAACGAAGTAATGTTGGTTGGAGTAGTTCATAATGAAGTTCGTTCTGTCTCTGAGGATAGCTCACCTGATAGGAAGGATAAAGTGGGTACACCTGAACAGGTCGGTCTACCATTTTGCTCTCTGATAACAATTTAATAGCCTCATGGGCTACTGCCCCTCGCACTGTCAGGGTATTTGTCTGGGGTAAGTCTAGAGCTTTGAATTCTAACCCATCCAGTTCTTGAACACCTATAATAGCTAGCCCAAGTTGCTTTCGAGCGGTTTGATAGAACACACTTGCATTTTCACCTCGATATGTATTGTTTGCATAGGTGAAACCATGCTCTCCAACCTCCATAACCAGTGGAGCTTCTTTTTGTCTATAGGCAATTAGTCTAAATTTAATCTCCTGATCCTCCAGCCTATCCTTTGACATCATCAATGATAGGCGACGACCTGTAAAATTTTTCTCAAACTCTTCCATAGATAATAGTATTTCTTGTCCGGTTGTAGTGAGGACAGAGACACCTACCAGTGCCTGAAAAACCTGTGAAAGGTCTACTTTCTCCTCTGATCCATAACCGCTTGATTGCGTGGAGCAACCAACAACGACGAAACAAGTCCATATAACGGACATCAAGCAAACATGCCAGCTTTTTTTCACGCATGTCCCCTCCTGATCTGTTTCTTTGCTGTATATCTACAGCAGTCCTAGGCGACGGCTAATATCGCTGCCTAATTTACGTTTTACATAAATTTCGCCGATTTGATGAGGATCTTTGACAATGAAGGAGCGATTGTTTGTTCGAATCGAGACATATTTTTCATTATTTTTATCTAGTCCGCACATCAATTCATTACCAATCTCTACGAATATACTAACTACAAATTTTCCCTCTACCTCCCGTAAGGAGATTTTGGGAAAAGGGTGTAAAATCGGCGTAGTCTTAATTTGAATATACTGCGTGATAGCAAGTAAGTATTTATCAGGATCACCATAATGAGCTAGCTCATCGTTCACGCCCACAATCTTTGAATCATCGCTAATGCCTAAAAATATATTACCATTATTACTATTGGCAAAGGCGACAATCGCTTTGATGATCGCTTGCTTTGAATTTAAGAAGTCCTGCTTAAATTCAATCATATCGTTTTCACCCAGCTTAGTAGCTATTATAGGGTCATCCAATCTGCCTAAATGGCGAAAACGACTCAGCGCTCCTAATCGATAAACATAATCTTCAAATAGATCGGCTGGTAATGATATATCTTCAATGACTGCATCCATCTTTTGCCATAGCTGATAGGTTTCTTTAGAAAAACACATATCAAATAGAACCGTGCTCCCTAACGACTTCATGTTCATTCCAACTGCGACACTGTTACGATAGGTAGGTTGATAAGTATCCACTCCCCTTACCTGCAAAACCCCTTTTTCAATAAGAAAGTCAAAATATACACGTGGTAAAACAAGTAACCGTTTAAGTAGCATTGGATGTATGGAAGGAAGACGATCATGGAACAAATCAAACAGAATTTCACTCTCCGAGACACGATGGATCTCTGCAAGAAAAGTACATAAGGATTTCATCATTCACCCCGTTGCCTTTCCACTGTTTTTATGAAGATGTTCATTATGCAAGCTTTTCGGTCAAATCAATCTTCTTTCCCGTTAGGAGGCTCCTTACTTTTACATATCTTATTCTTTTTTAGTTTATGTTACCTGTACTCATTTCAATTAATTTTTCTTATCATACTAAAGTAATATTACAAAACAAAGACAAAAACTGATCTGATTTCAATTTCTCCGTTCTTACTGTTTTTTCACAGAAAAAGCGCCCCATAATGGACCGCTTTATCTAAAATGAACCTATTCAAAAATAGCATAATTCGCGCCTGATTTTTACAGGTATTCAGAAAAGACTATTCATTATCGAAATTTTAGTCAACAAAAAAGGGAATCACTTATCATACAGAAGCGATTCCCTTCCCATTCATTTATATGTGTTAGCTTTCCTCTTACCTATTTTTATATCTGCTTACTTGCCAACTGCTGTTACACGTCCATTTTGAGACACAAGATAAATAGTACCATCCGCACCAATAGCAGGTGCTGAGACTGTATTGTCTTTCATGTTGTATTCCCAAATTCGGTTTCCTTTTTGATCAAGGGCACGCAACATACCGTTTCCTGTTACCATATAAATAACCCCATTGGCGTCAAGGATTGGTGCTGAATCGATCTGATGTCCTCCGTTAAAGGACCACTTTGATTTACCGTTTTTAGAATCAAATGCGATAAACATACCGCTATCTGTTCCAACATAAAGTGTTCCGTTAGAATCAATCGCAGGTGACGAGGTTATTTTTTTTCCAACAGATGTAGACCATTTTTCTTTCCCATTGGATGCAATCGCATATATCGTTCCATCCTCTGTACCCAAATACAGAGTACCGTCGTTTCCGATTACTGGTGATTGCTTCATAGGAGTATTTAATGTCAACGTCCATTTCATTTTTCCTGATGCAGCATGGACAGCATACAATTTACCGTCAGAAGTCCCCAGGTAGACCACTTGATCCTTTGAAATGATGGGGGCTGTAGTTACAGGTGATTTTGCACTAAATGTCCATTTTTCGGATCCATTCTCGTTAAAAGCTTGTAATTTACCATCGCCAGTTCCTACATAGATCGTTCCATCTGAACCAAGTGCAGGTGACGTAGTTACTTCACCAACTGTACGTTTCTCCCATTTTTTCACTCCACTTGGGTAAACAGCAAACAAGGAATGTTCAGACGACCCCGTATAAATCGTTCCATCCTTTCCGATTACACTACTAGACAAATCACCTTTTAGCAGAGCTTTCCAGTTAACACGCCCGTTTTGATAGGCATAAAGTTCTCCTCCATTAGAGGCTACATAGACTGTTCCATTGGCTGTAACCACAGGTGAGGATTTAATAGATTTTCCCGAAGTAATTGACCATTTCTCTACTGGGTTAGGAGCAACATTATAACGTGATTGGCGGGTCCAATTATATGTAGAAGGTTGTGCTGCTTGATAATCATAGGTCCCAGCTTGATAACCAGTTCCTTGCGTAAATGCTGTCTTAGTTTGAACTGGCTTCACTGCTACAGGCTTCGCCAGAATTGCCTGAGGTACTATCACTGAAGACAATATCATGGTACCCGCTACTAACAGTTGTATTCTACTCTGCTTTTTCATGTTAATTCCCTCTCTTCCACAGGTTTTTAATCAAATCATCATGTAATTCTTTTATTCCGACTACACGCACAGAAAATGATGGGTGTACTACCATAAACGTGCGTGATTTCCTTTTGAATATACTGTAAATTGCTAGGTGAGTCCACCGTTTATTGTCAGGTAATTTCACCCATTCTTGTCTTAGGACTTTTGCCTGAATACCATTGAAAATATATTATGATGGTTCTGGTAATCCCATTCTTCATTGAATGTGAAAAATTATATGATGCACTTGTAGCATAATTTTACACATTTTACATAGGAATGAATCAGTTTATGATTGTTCAAAAAAAAGAAGGAAGGTCTTTTCAACCTTCCCTCCAATGATCTAACAATTACTTGAATGATGTTAGACCTTCCATATTTTGTTACTCTCGTTTATTTGCTTCCTCTAATTCTTCCACCATGAGAGAAAGCTCCGTCCAGCGTTCCATAGCTTGCTCCAATTGACTGGCTATCTCTTGCTCCTGCGCGAACAGCTCCTGCGCTCGCTCCACATTACTACCAGCATTTGCAACCTGATTTTTTATCTCTGAGAGCTTTTCCTCCAATTCAGCAATGCGATCTTCTATTTCATCCCAATCTCGTTGGTCTTTATAGGATAATTTTTTGGTTCGATTTCCACCTCTAGTGGCCTGAGTGGATGATTGATCTGATCTTTGTTCCTCCGCTCTTCCTTTAGCCGCTTTTTCAGCTAATGCTTTCTCTTGCTTACTCTCGTCTAGGTACTCAGAATAATTTCCCATATAATGACGAATTGTTCCTTGCCCCTCAAAAGCAAACAGATGCTCAACCGTTCGATCTAAGAAATAACGATCATGTGAGACAGTAATAACAGCCCCTGGGAAGTTATCTAGATAGTCTTCTAAAATACTAAGCGTTTGTATATCCAGATCATTCGTAGGCTCATCAAGGAACAAAACATTTGGCTCGCCCATTAACGTCCGTAGCAGATACAGACGGCGACGCTCCCCACCAGATAGCTTAGAAATGTACGTCCATTGCTGATTGGGGGTGAATAAAAATCGTTCCAGCATCTGCGAAGCGGACAAGGTGAATCCATCAGCTGTTTTGATTTGTTCAGCCACTTCTTTAATGTATTCAATGACTCGTACGTTTTCATCCATTTCCACATTTTCTTGTGTGTAGAACGCAAGCTTAACCGTTTCTCCTGTTTCGATAGTCCCACTATCGGGTTGTAAGCGACCTGCAAGCATGTTTAACAGCGTTGATTTTCCACTACCATTAGGTCCAATAATTCCAATTCGATCTCCAGGTACTACAATATAACTAAAATCGCTAAGGAGTGTACGTTCACCAAATGCTTTAGAGACCTTCTCTGCTTCAATTACCTTCTTACCAAGACGACTTGCCCCCAAAGCAATATCAAGCTTGGCCTGTGGACCGTCTACTTTCTTGTCACGTAGCTCTTCTGCTCGCTGTACCCGTGCTTTTTGTTTAGTGGTTCGTGCTTTAGCTCCTCTTCTCAGCCATGCCAGTTCTCTACGCAACAGATTTTGTCGCTTGCTTTCTTGAGCCATTTCATTTTCTTCTCGTTCTGCCTTCTTTTCTAGAAATGATGCATAGTTACCTTCATAGCTATACAGCTTACCATTATCCAATTCAAAAATTCGATTTGTTACTCGATCAAGGAAATAACGATCATGGGTTACTAGTAATAATGCACCCTTAAAGGAAGAGAGGTACTCTTCTAACCATTCTACCGTTTCATTATCAATATGGTTGGTTGGCTCATCTAAAATTAGTAAATCGGCAGGTTGAATTAGCGCACGGGCCATCGCTACCCGTTTACGTTGTCCACCAGAAAGCTTCTCTACTTTCTGCGCAAACTGGGTAATTCCTAACTTGGTGAGTATCATTTTTGCTTTGGTATTTGCATCCCAAGCATTAGTTGCGTCCATTTGTTGCTGGGCACGTAATAACCGCTGTAGCTTGCGCTCGTTCTCCTGATCTTGCTGTAGTTCTTCCAAAGAAACCTCGTATTCTCGTAATGCCTGCATGAGAGGGGTATCTCCATAAAATACTTGCTCTAGGACAGTTGAACCTCCATCAAATTCTGGATTCTGTGGCAAATATTCTACTCGAAAATGATTGGAATGAAGGATTTCCCCCTGATCAGCTTCCTCAATACCCGCAAGAATTTTAAGCAAGGTAGACTTACCTGTACCATTTACACCAATCAAACCAATTCGCTGGTTCTCAGCAATATGAAAGGAAATGGAGTCAAATAAGATTTTTTCTCCAAAACTTTTTTTAATATGATCCACTGTTAGTATATTCAATCTGATCATCCTTACTTCTATATAAGATGTCCGTTCGTAATACTCTACAAAATCTGTTTTTAACGAAACGTAGAGTAAAATGTTGTTATCGTACATGGACTTACTTCTCATTGTACAAAATGACAGGCCTAATGGGAACAGCTAGCACGATTTTGGAAGACGAAATCATTTTTGTTGCAGATACCCTTTAACTTTTTATACAGTCAAAATTAGATGGTTTATAGCATAGGATCGCTCTATTTGAGCTTACATTACATCTAATGTATACATTGATAGGTTTGAACTTGATTTTATTTTCCTTATTCAGATGACTTGAAAATGGATTGCATCTAGTTCAAATCAACTTGTAATGACTGGTAAAGGGGATATCTAACATGTATGCAAAAATTTATTCAGCTACTATTCATGGAATAGATGGCATGCTAGTTACGGTAGAGGTTGATATTTTTAATGGATTGCCACATTTTGAAGTGGTTGGTTTAGGTGGTAGCGCTGTTAAAGAAGCACGGGATCGTGTCCGATCCGCCATACGAAATTCTGGATTCGACTTCCCTATGCAGCGTATTACCGTTAATCTAGCCCCTGCAGATGTGCGAAAAGAAGGATCAGTCTTTGACCTAGCGATTGCCTTTGGAATCTTACTAGCATCTAAACAAATTGAAATGACATCAGCTATTCCACTCATTATCGGTGAACTAGCACTGGATGGTAGCTTACGCCCCATTCCAGGTGTTTTGCCCATGCTATTGGAGGCTCATCAAAGAGGTTTTTCGAGAGTAATTTTACCCACTGCTAATCAAGCAGAAGCAGAGCTCGTTCCTTTAGAAACCATGCCTGTACCTCATTTACGAACAGCTGTGGAGGCTAATAAAGGGAACGAATGGGTCCATGTAATCGATCCTACTCTAGTTAATACTGACTACACTCATCCAAGCTCCATTGAGCTTAGAAACGAAAGTAGACATCCTAATGTGATTCCTTCTTACGATTTTGCTGATGTAATGGGACAACATTTCGTAAAAAGGGGTCTGGAAGTTGCAGCAGCTGGATTTCATAATGTAATGCTAGTTGGTCCTCCTGGATCAGGAAAGACTTTATTGGCCAACTGCATTCCATCCATCATGCCTAAAATGACCCAGGAGGAATCCTTTGAAGTAACCAAGATTTATAGCATTGCGGGCTTAACAACTCGGCATGGACTCATTGTCACCCGCCCCTTGCGTGCACCACACCATACAATCACCCAAGCCGCTTTAGCAGGTGGTGGATCTCAAATCCCACGTCCGGGAGAGTGTAGTCTGGCTCACGGTGGAATCCTTTTTCTTGATGAAATGCCGGAATTTTCTCGGGGGGTACTTGAAGTATTACGACAACCTCTCGAAAATGGTCAAATTACCATCAGTAGGGCCAAACAAGCCTATATGTATCCAGCACGTTTCTTACTAATTGGATCTATGAATCCTTGTCCATGTGGGTATTATGGTTCCAAAGATCAAAATGTCTGTCGATGCTCACCCTTACAAGTATTAAAATATCGTTCCAAAATCTCTGGTCCCTTACTAGACCGCATTGATATTCATTTGGAGGTTCCTCGTGTTTCAGTGGAACAGTTAACAAAGCGAGAAGGGGAGGAAAATTCAGCTTCAATCCTCACACGTGTGGAGATGGCCCGTAGTATCCAATCTCAGCGTTACCGTCAAAACAAACGTTTTTCATTTAATAGCTCGATGACTGGACAAGAATTACGAACATATTGCTCACTTGATAAAGGCGGACAAGAGTTAATGAGCATTGCTTTTAATAAACTAGGGCTGAGTGCTCGTGGATATGATCGTATTGTTAAAGTTGCTCGTACTATTGCTGATTTAGATGGTTCTCTGGATATCAAAACTTCGCATGTAGCAGAAGCAATTCAATATCGTTCATTGGATAAGGCTATTTTCGCATGACCCAAAAATATCTCTTACAGACAAGGTAACCATGCGCCATTTTTGGGTAAATAACTGTTGGGTATGTTTCCTACCTATTATCGAAGTGAATTCATAAAACAAACAAAAAAAATCTCTTCGATAAGATAGCGACGTATTCACAATACAAAGTGTAACAAATTGAGTACTATTTTTATGGGCAGGAACCATAATAAGTAAATAGTCTCGTGTAAGCGGAATCAAAGTTATAAATGTTAGTAGAATATTCACTTTTTTAAAAGAAGTAAAGATTGACTTATTTATTAAATATTGGTACGATAATAATCAGATAACCTGTCGAATTTTGACTAAATACATCTGACAGAGAGGGGATTTACACCTATGAAATCAACAGGTATTGTAAGAAAAGTGGATGAACTAGGACGTATCGTTCTTCCTATTGAATTGAGACGTACATTAAACATTGAAATCAAAGATCCTATGGAGATCTATGTAGATGGAGAACGCGTAATCTTGAAAAAATACTTACCATCTTGTATCTTCTGTGGAAACGCAGACCAAATTACTCACTTCAAAGGTAAAATCATTTGCCATGATTGTCTGAATGATATGCCTGTTGGCACGAAAGAATAATTTTTTATTGTTACATACGCACTATTTATGTTTTCCTTTATGTATTATCAAAGAAACCGTTCTCTTCTTCGGAAGAAAACGGTTTTTTTATTTCACCAGGTAAAATATAGTTCTTGCACAAAAAAAAATGGCTGTCATTACGTCATTTCTGACTAAAGACAGCCAAACCAGATGTATTACCTAATATGGAGGAGTTACAACTTGTCGAGTACATTGTATTTTACGCTCGAAGATTAACTATTGATGTAGATAAATCACTATGAACCGCCTATTTCTTACAAATTAGATAATTGTCGCATTATCAACTAGATATATTTGTAATGCTCAAGACCTTCTTCGGTCTGTGAAAGATCAGGGGAAATCCATACTGCAATAGCATCAATCCGAAATGTATCATAGGACTGATTATGATTTTGAAGGTAGGCTAGAGCTAGCTGTCGCAATTTTTGTTGTTTACGTGGAGTGATAGATTCAACAGGACTTCCATACTTTGGAATAACTCCTCTTTTGCCTATTCGAGTCCGAACTTCAACAAATACAACTGTCCGCTGTTCCATCGCAACTATATCGATCTCACCTTGAGAGAGCCGAACATTACGACCAATAATACTATAGCCCAGGCTTTCAAGATAATCACTCGCTCTACCTTCCCCGATTTGACCAATCAGTCTTCTTCGATCTGTCATTACCCCCACTCTTTCTTATCTAATCGATATACAAAAGCAAGAATTTCTGCTACCACCTGATATAATTCAGGGGGAATTTGCTGCTGTAAATCCAATTTAGACAGAACCTCTAATAACGAAGGATCTTCCTGAACAGGAATGTTATGTTCTTTTGCCTTTTGTAGAATACTCTCGGCAATATAACCGCCCCCTTTAGCAACCAGGCGTGGAGCATCGTCTTGATCTTCTTTGTATCGCAACGCGACTGCTTTCTTTAATCGTGGTACCGGATTTTCTTGAAAGGCATTGTTGTTAAATGATCGTTCCATAACGTTCCCCCCTTTCTTTATTAGATACGAAAATCAACACCTGTGTAGTTACTTTTCATTTGCTCTGTCTCTCTTGTAAGTCCGCCATTTCCAGATTTGGCATCTGGTAGTGGCAGTACACGTAAAATAGATAGCTGATAGCCCACTTCCTGGAGTTGCTGGGTAAACGTTTGCTTTTCTGACTGAATCAGTTGCTCCAACCATGCTTGATCATTATATACCTGAATAGTTGTAATTCGATTGACAATGCTTACATCAACCATGGTCATACCCAGAGCATGTAAATCTAATTGAAAAAATAATCTACAATTTCCTGGGTCTAATTGCCCACCTTTTTGTTTACGAGCTTCCACTTGTACAAAAGCCGTATCTTCTCCTTGCTCAGTCTTAATTGGAATTTGCATCATCACATGCGTCAGTGGTTGCGTCTGCTGAGATGTCGACATCATTAATTGTTGTCCAGTAATGTGTTGGAGCAATTGCTCTGCCGTTTCCTTTAATGCTAAAGATACGCCTTGTGAAGCCTGTGTAATTTGTAATAACAAACTTTTTATATTTTGTAATTGCTGTTGATCAATTGTTTCTGTGCCTGTCCGTCCAGCTTGAAAAATATTTCTTTCATTAGTGACACCTAGCAATTCCAGCTTTTGTTGCAATATTCCAGTACTCTTCCGTAAATGAGATTGATCCACTGATGATCCCTCATTTGATTGGGAGGATACTGCCTGATTATTTACGATAGATTGTTGGTTAGATGACTCTTCTGAGGCAAGCATGCCAGAAGACTGGATCGTCGTATTCACAGTAGAATTCTGCACAGGGGCTTGAACACTGGATTGTTGTTGACTATTTTGGTTAGAATCCCCTCTAGCATTGATTGTTTGGTTGCTATTCCCTGTGGTAATGACTGATTCTGTAAGAGTGCGTGTCGTTCCAGATGAAGGAAGTGAAGATGATTGACTTGTACCTTCTGTTTGTTGCAAAGCAGCCCGTCCTCTTCCCCCATTAATATTCCCATTCAATTGGGTTTGCTCATCTGCATCTGCTCCACTTATAACTCCAGCATTTACTCCTTTTTGCACATTTGACCCTTGAGTGGACAAAAAAGTAGTTGTGTCATCGGCTAAGGATGATGACATAAGCTTCTGTTGGATTGGTGATTGATTCGAAAGATTCTGCTGTTGCCCTGTTTGCTGACCTAATCCAACAGATGAGGCTCCATTTTGTAATCCTACTCCTGTTTGTTGCCCTGTCCCAGCTTCTTGGTTACTTATATTTTGTTGTAATGACGTTTGCGAAGGATTCCCCATCAATTGCTTTGGCACCATTCCTGAGTTCCCATTTAGCAATGGCGTTTCTTCATTTAGCTGTAGCGGTAATGATTGTAATAAGGTGGCAAGAGTTCGTAAAGATTGTTGCAATTGTGGTGACGTAGAAGCTGAGGAGGAGCCTTGCGATGCTGTTTGAGTCTGCTCAGCAGCTCCTGCTGCCTCACTCTGTAATGGGAGTGTAGCTAGCGTATCAGTAACCTGTTGTAAAAAAGCACGAATAGAGTCAGAAATATTATTTCCAAATAAAAAGCTGCGCAACGCCATGACTACATCCTGCGTGATTGGAATTTGTTTAGTAAGTGCTGTTTGCACGGATTGCATGACATCTGAACCTGATCCTTGTGTTTTTATAATTTGACCAAGCTCCATTAATGTTTGCTTGTTTACAGGCAAATTTTTATCGAGTAAAAATTGCAGGGCTTCTTTTAATTCCGGTTGATTAGGTAATCCAAAAGAGCGTAATAAGCCCTCCTGAGAGGCTTCTTTGGTGGTTTGACCTGCCTCCGTATGAACCACCTTCAAAGTAAGTGGCTCTGTATTCCCTTGAACCTGTAGCCATGCTTTTTGACCCGCTTCCAAATTCGTCTCCATTTTAGCAACCATTTGCATTCCGCCAATTTGGACGATAGCCCCTTGTTCCGGAAGTACTTTTACTATGGTTCCCTTTACCACCTGGTTAGGGCTTAGCTCGATCTGTTTGTTTCCACTTGTGCGGGTTTGTTGCAACATGTTAGATAGCAGTTGACCAGCTTGGATCATCGTTCGTTCTCCTTTCATGTAAAAACAATTAAAAAATTATTCCAAAGAGATATTTATGTACGAAATAGGCTAGAAAGATCCTCATCAATGCTGGTTGTGATCAGTAAAGATTCTTGGCCTTGCTCGAGCGTATCTGATTACAGCTCTATCCGGTAATAAGTTCCTTAACTCCCCCAAAGGTCTTGCGGTGCAATGCTGAAGGACCATACGTTCGTAAAGCCTGTAAGTGTTCCGCGGTACCATAACCAGCATTTTGTTCAAAGCCATATACCGGATACTCTGTAGCATATACTTCCATAAGACGGTCACGCGTCACTTTAGCTACGATTGATGCAGCCGCGATGGAAACACTTTTGCCATCACCGCCAATAATAGAGAGCTGTGGGGTTTCTAAACGTGGTAAGTGTACAGCATCAATTAAGCACAGGTCTGGAGTAATTCCTGTCTCTTTTACTGCTATATACATTGCTTCGCGCGTCGCTTCCAGGATATTAATTTCATCAATGCGCTCAGCAGAAACGATCCCAATACCCACAGCTGTTGCTTCTCGCATAATTACTTCATAATAAGCTTCTCGCATAGAGGCACTCACTTTTTTGGAATCATTTAAACCTGGAAGATAAAAATCAACGGGCAAACAAACGGCTGAAGCAACAACTGGACCAGCTAGGGGGCCTCTTCCTACTTCATCGATACCTACTATGTATTCATTACCTTGTGACCAGTACAATTTCTCTGTTTCGGTCATAGCTTTCCAAAGGGCTTGTTGCTTTTTCAAATGATTTTCCTGAGTAATAAATCTGCGCCATATTGCTTGAACACCTTTTCTTTGATCTGTAGAGAGTTTCAAGCGTTCCTCAGAAGACAGCTGATCTGCCCCTTCAACCCATTCTCTTATCTTTTGTATCGACATTTCCGCTATGTTCATTAATTTTCTCTCCCGACTTCCTTTACTTTCTCTCTTTATTTTATCGTAAGACTAGCCTTGCGACAAAAATTTTTCACGTCTACAGTCATTCAAATAATCTACTACTATCAATCAATAAAACAGTAATGATTATTCGTTGCCAAAATCTTTTGCATCAGCTCAGTAAGCAATACGAATTGGATGATCCAAAACATTTCATCTCTTTGGATCAAACAAGCAAAAACCCCTGCCATTGCGGCAAGGGTCCATACATACTTTATTTATTCATCATAGATAGAACGCGGTTCGCCAATCGCTACTTCCATTTCCCAATCAATCGGGCGCTCTAACGTAATTTGACCAATCTTTCCTGAGCGTAGTTCACGTAACAATAACTCGGAAGCTTTGTCATAGTCAATATGACCACCTGATGCCATACAGCCACGTTTTTTTCCGATCATTTCAAGTAATTCTACGCCATCTTCAGGTAGATCAGTTAGCTTATAGCGGTCTTTTAATCGCTCTGGATAGTAATGCATCATATAACGAACTGCGTACAAGGCCACCTCTGAGAAATCAATTAGTTCATCCTTAATAGCACCACTTGCAGCTAAGCGTAGTCCTACCATTTGATCCTCAAACTTAGGCCAAAGAATACCTGGTGTATCCAGAAGCTCCAGTGTATCGCCCATTTTTACCCATTGTTGTGATTTTGTAACAGCAGGACGATCTCCTGTTTGTGCAACAGAGCGTTTGGCTAGACGATTAATCAGTGAAGATTTACCAACGTTTGGAATACCCAAGATCATGATTCGTACTGCTCTTGCCAGCATTCCACGATCTGCACGTTTTTGTAACATATCTGAAGCTAATTCTTGGCATAGCTCAGGGAGTCTATTAACTCCTCTTCCTGATAAAGCATCAATCGGTAGCGTACGGACGCCTTGTTCTTTAAAATATCTCGTCCACATTTCTGTTACAGCTGGATCAGCCAGATCTGCTTTGTTTAATAATATCAAACGTGGTTTTTCTGCCACGATCTCATCGATCATCGGGTTACGACTAGACAAAGGTAGCCTTGCATCCAGAAGCTCGATGACCACATCAATTTGCTTTAATTTTTCCGTTACTTGGCGACGAGCTTTGGCCATATGCCCTGGAAACCATTGGATTGTCATCGTACATTCACCTACTTTTTTACACAGCTGTTTACTTGATTAGCGTGTCATGCGTATATCTTTTAACGGCCAGAAGACGAACTCTGCCCGGCCTACCACTTTACTTACTTCAACTGGACCAAACTCTCGGCTATCTGAACTATTTTGGCGATTGTCCCCCATCACATAGATATGCCCAGGTGGAATCGTTAGTTTTTCGAAAGGAGTGGTTAGTGGTAGATCCTTCTCTTTTTCCGCAAGATCACGTTTCTCTTTTAAGTATGGCTCTTCCACTACCTTATCATTAACATACAAAACATCGTCTTTTACTTCAACGGTGTCTCCCGCAACAGCGATGACCCGTTTAATATAATCACGTTTTTCAGACGCATGGAATACGATAATTTCCTCACGCTGTGGCTCTCTTAGATGATAGAGAGCTTTGTTAACCACGAGTTTTTCTTCGTTATGCAAAGTAAAATCCATGGAATGACCCTCGACGATAAACGGGGCAAATAAAAAAGTACGGATGAAGAATGCTAAAGCTATTGCTATAACAATCGCTTTAATCCATTCCCAAGCTTCATTTTTCTTCTTGGTAGTCGAGGCGTTTTCGCTCATAATCTTTCCTCCTGCTCTAGAGTCTCATTTATCTATTATATATGACAGAAGATATCTTTACACTTTATAAGTGCATCTATCTGAAATGAACTGTATTTTCTAGAGAACTGAGGGCATTCAAAACCGAATGTAACTGAAAAAAGGGGGACTGGCAAGCAGCCCCCCTCTTATTCTTATCGACGAATTTCTTTAATGCGAGCAGCTTTACCTACGCGATCGCGAAGATAGTACAATTTCGCACGACGTACGCGACCATGGCGAACTACTTCAAGTTTGTCGATCTTCGGTGTGTGTAGTGGGAATGTACGCTCAACACCCACGTTGTAAGAAATCTTACGAACAGTGAAAGTTTCGCTTACACCAGTACCACGGCGGCGGATAACAACGCCTTCGAACACCTGAATACGCTCACGAGTACCCTCGATAACCTTAACGTGTACACGTACAGTGTCACCAGGACGGAACGCAGGAAGATCCTGTTTCAGTTGTTCTTTTTCCAATTCACGAATAATTTGATTCATCATGATTCACTCCTTCCACACAGACGTTCTTACTCGCCTCTATTGCTAAACCTCTAGTTAGGTTAACGAACAAGTAGCGGACCGTCGAAGTCAGCGGCAAAATTGCCACAAGTGATATTTTAGCATAATTAAAGGCTATTAACAAGCATTATTAGAAAATAATCAAGGATAAAATTCCCTCAATCTACTGATATAACCGGACTATAAAAATCAGTGGCAATCAGGTTCAGGTATAATTCTCCTTTCCTTGCTTGTGAGCATTAAGAGTCACTCTCTTCTTGCTGAATTTCTACTAGCAACTTTTCGATTTCTTTGGTTTTCTCGATCTTCTCCAGTAACTCTGGCCGGCGTTGCCAGGTGCGCTTTAGAGATTCTTTCAATCTCCATCTTTCAATGTTCGCATGATGTCCAGATAATAGAATATCAGGCACCTTCCAGCCTCTGAAGTCAGCAGGACGTGTGTAATGAGGATGCTCTAAAAGTCCCGTAGAAAAAGAGTCTGTTACAGCAGACATTTCATTACCTAGAGCTCCTGGCTGTAAGCGAACAACACTATCAATCACAACCATAGCACCTAATTCTCCACCTGTTAGCACATAATCACCTATAGAGATTTCATCCGTCACCAGATGCTCACGAATACGCTCATCATAGCCTTCATAGTGACCGCAAATGAACACGAGATGCTCTTCCCGAGCCAACTCTTCTGCCATTTTTTGATCATATCGTCTTCCCTGCGGACACATTAATATAACGCGCGGTTTAGAAGCACCCTCATGAACTGAGAGGCCTTCCACAGCATCAAAGATCGGGTCAGGCTTTAAGACCATGCCACCACCGCCTCCATAGGGAGTGTCATCTACGTTTCCATGTTTGCTTTTCGAATAATCGCGAAAGTTAATCACTCCAAAATCGACGATTCCTTTCTCTGCTGCTTTTCCTAAAATACTGGTAGAGAATACCCCTGTAAACATCTCTGGGAACAGTGTTAGTACATCAATACGCATGATCTAACTCTCCTCTACAGCAATCCATCCATGATGTGGCAAATTACTTTTTTATTCTGAACATCTACCTTTTTAATGCAATCATCAATGAAAGGTAGCATGATTTCTTTACCATTATTTCCTTTTACCACCCAAACGTCATTGGCACCTGGTTGTAGAACCTCTGTAATCTTGCCTAATACTTCACCTGTGTCCGTAATTACTTCGCAACCAATGAGCTGATGGATATAAAACTCGTCTTCTTCCAGATCTAGTAGTTCCGTTTCAGGAACCTTTAATTCCCCACCCTTATACTTTTCTACGTCATTAATAGATGAGTACCCTTTAAAGGTTAAGATGATAAAATCTTTATGTTCACGATACGAAGCAATTTCAACGATTACCGGTGTAGTCAAGCTTGGATGGAACAAATGCAATTTATTACCTTTTTTAAAACGAACATCTGGGAAATCTGTTGTAGAAACAACACGCATTTCTCCACGTAATCCCTGTGTATTAACCAATTTCCCTACCGTATAAAATTTTGGTTGTGTCACGAGCTTTTGCCTCCTTGACGTATTTCTATTACGATCCCATCACGAATAATAATTTCGGCATCCGCCATTTTTTCATTCCAACGGTCCCCTACTTCCATTTCAACTTGACTTTTAAGGGTTTGCTGATGGAGTTCACTTTCTAAGGGAAGCCTTTCTACTTGTTTCAGTTGAATAGAAATAAGTTCCAATTTTTCACGTAAGGTTCCTTCTTCCTGATCCAACCGTTCCAAAGCTAAACGAACCCCTTCGCTTCCTCTTTTTTCTGCTTCAGCTAATATTTTTTTACGCTGGAATCGCCATTGCTCCAATTCCATATGCACATATTGTGCTTTTCTTTCGTATTCTTCCCGTAATAACGCCTTTGTTTTCTCCGTTAAAACAACTTTTACATGCACCAATCTCTCAATGCTGATCATAGGCCCCGCCTCCCGACAGCTAAGAAAGTTATTTCGTTGCTTTCGTTTATATAAACACATTTAGTAACGTTATACCTTTGCATGTGGGATTAACACGTATGTAGATACGAAAAAAGACTGGAGAAACCCCCAGTCTTTTTTATACGATTTCAACGGTAATCCGCTTATCAGTCTGCACTGCAGCAGCCGTTACAACCGTCCGCAGGGCTTTCGCAATGCGACCTTGTTTTCCAATAATCTTACCCATATCATCTGGATGAACGGAAAGCTCGAAAACCAAGATACGCTCCTTGTCCACTGCGTTCACTTTCACATGTTCCGGATGATCCACAAGAGCTTTCGCGATCGTTTCGATCAAAGCCTTCATCTAAAGATCACCGTCCCAATCTTACTTCTTGCCGATTTTTGCTTCGTGTACTTTCGCAAGTACGCCTACTTGAGAAAGCAAGTTACGAGCTGTATCGGTAGGTTGCGCTCCGTTCATGATCCATTGAACAGCTTTCTCGCTGTCAATGTTAACCACTGCTGGTTGAGCAACTGGATTGTAATAGCCGATCTCTTCAATGAAACGACCATCACGTGGGGAACGAGAATCCGCAACTACCACACGGTAGAAAGGAGCCTTTTTAGAACCCATGCGCTTTAGACGAATTTTAACTGCCATGTTGTTCACCTCCTAAAAGAATCAACGATAAACGTTGTATGTGTCTATATATCTGAACTATCGCCTTTATAGAGCGAAGAGAGTTCAAGCCTACATTATTTAAACGGATTAAATGGGAAGTTGAAGCCACCTTTTTTATCATCGGTATCTCCACCCATGCCACCAAACGGATCGATTGGTGAATTTCCTTTAAATGGAAGGAATCCGCCTTTTTTCTTGCTTTTCTTTTTCATTTTGTCCGTCATGCCTGTGAATTGCTTCATCATTTTCTTCATATCTTCGAACTGTTTGATAAAACGATTCACTTCCTGGATCGTGGTTCCGCTACCAGCAGCAATACGCTTGCGACGGTTTGCATTCATGACATCAGGGTTAGCGCGCTCTTCCTTTGTCATCGATTTCACGATGGCTTCCGTACGAGCAATTTGCTTTTCATCCACCTTTAGATCTTTCATGCCCTTCATCTTATTCATGCCAGGCAACATTCCCAATAGGTCCTCAAGAGGTCCTAACTGGCGCATTTGCTGCATGGAATCCAAGAACATGTCAAAAGTGAATTCCCCTTGGCGCATTTGGCGCTCCATCTCTTTTGCTTTATCCACATCGACGTTTTCCTGTGCTTTTTCTATCAAGCTCAGTACATCGCCCATACCCAGAATGCGTGATGCCATACGATCGGGATGGAATGGTTCCAAGGCATCAAGCTTTTCACCCATTGCTGCGAACTTGATCGGTTTACCAGTCACTGCTTTAACGGAAAGGGCCGCACCACCACGTGTGTCTCCATCTAGCTTAGTAAGAATCACACCTGTAAGCTCTAATTGATTGTTAAAGCTCTCTGCTACATTGACTGCATCCTGACCAGTCATAGCATCCACAACCAGCAAAATCTCATCTGGCTTTGCCACTTCACGCACTTGTTGAAGCTCTTCCATAAGAGTTTCATCAATGTGCAGACGACCTGCCGTATCAAGAATCACGTAATCGTAGTGATTTTCTTTAGCATGTTCAATCGCTTTCGTAGCGATTTCTACAGGACTGACTTGATCACCCATAGAAAATACAGGAGCACTCAGTTGATCACCTAGTACTTGTAGCTGCTTAATTGCAGCAGGGCGATAAATATCGCAAGCAACTAGCATAGGCTTACGATTTTGTTTTTGTAATAGCTTAGCCAGTTTACCGGTTGTGGTTGTTTTCCCCGCACCTTGTAGACCAACCATCATAATAACAGTCGGTGGCCGGTTAGAGACAGCTAGCTTGGAGACGTTACCGCCCATAAGCTCAGTCAGCTCTTCATTTACCACTTTAATAACCATTTGTCCTGGCGTTAAGCTTTTCAAAACATCTTGTCCAACTGCACGTTCCTTGATGCGAGCGACAAATTGTTTCACGACTTTAAAGTTAACGTCTGCTTCCAATAAAGCGAGACGTACTTCACGCATCGCCTCATTTACGATGGTCTCGTCGATTTTACCTCTGCCACGTAGCTTATCAAAGGCGCCCTGCAATCGGCTTGCCAAGCTTTCAAATGCCATATGTGCCCCTCCTAATCCATCTCTGACAGTTGGCGGAGCAAGATAAGCAATTCCTCTCTCGTATCGTCCCCACCTGTGGCCTCTACCAGATTGATCATCATCCTCACAACCTCTTGACGCTGTTCGTACTTCGCTGTTAGCTTCAGCTTCTCGTCATATTCATACAGCTGCTTTTCAGCTCGCTTGATATGATCATAAACGGCTTGTCGGCTTACTTCATGCATTTCTGCAATCTCGCTTAACGATAGATCATCCAGGTAGTAAAGCTCAAGGTATTCACGTTGCTTTCCTTTTAAAAGAGAAGCATAGAAGTCAAATAAGAGATTCACTTGATTCGTTTTTTCCAGCATGGAACCAATCCTTTACAGTTAGATCGGTTGCTACTGTGTAAAGTTCTTTTCCTTTACAGAGCCAAGTAATATACTATACAATCCTGCGCCTACTGTCAAGTCTTTTTGTTGACATTAATTTTTTCTATATAAATTCTACAAAAACAGCGTTCGTAAGCTCACTATTCTTGCTTGGATTCAGCTTCCTGTTCTGCCTCTTTTTCAATCAAGCCAGCAAAAAGTGCATGTACGAATTGCTCTGGATCAAAGGCTTGTAAATCATCCATTTTTTCACCCAAACCTACATATTTCACCGGTATATCCAGTTCATTGCGGATAGCAATAACGATACCACCCTTCGCTGTACCATCTAGTTTGGTCAATACAATGCCTGTGACACCTGCTGATTGCCCAAAAGCCTTAGCTTGATTCATAGCATTCTGTCCAGTCGTAGCATCTAGAACCAACAATACTTCGTGTGGAGCATCCGGGATTTCTCGTTGTAGGACACGGAAGATCTTATTTAGCTCCTCCATTAGATTCACTTTGTTTTGCAAGCGCCCCGCCGTATCGCAGAGAAGAACATCTGCCTTACGTGACTTAGCCGCTTGCACCGCGTCATAGATGACAGCTGCCGGATCAGCGCCCTGTTGGTGTTTAATCACGTCTACACCAACACGATTCCCCCAAACCTCCAACTGCTCAATCGCTGCCGCACGAAACGTGTCCCCCGCAGCCAAAACTACTTTTTTGCTTTGTTGTTTAAACATATGGGCCATTTTACCAATGGTAGTGGTTTTTCCTACACCATTTACCCCTACGAATAACACAACGTTTAAACGTCCTTCTTCTATCTGTAATGCCGTATTGTGGGCTTCATCATTACGTAATAAGTTAACTAGCTTTTCCGATAGAATCGGTTGCAAGTCAAGAGCATCCTCAATCTTGTGCTTACGAACCTCACCTCGCAAATCATCAACGAGCTCCATCACTGTATTTACGCCTACATCAGCTGCTATTAGAATTTCTTCTAGCTCTTCAAAGAAATCCTCATCAATTTTTTTGTAACGACGGACTAAATCCTCTACTTTTTCTACTAAAAGATCTCTGGTTTTGGTTAACCCATCCGTAAACTTCTGCGTTACCTCTTCTGATTTTTTAACGATGGAATCACGAAGTTTTTTAAAAAAGCTCACAAATGACCCTCCTTGAATATTGTTTCTTTGTTTTTCATGGTGCGTTGAGTCTACAAGACTACAACTATCTATGAAGCTGAATCAATCAGTTTTTTCGTTTCTTCAAGCTTAACAGACACCAGCTTGGAAACGCCGCCTTCCTGCATAGTAATACCGTACAGAACATCAGCACTTTCCATAGTACCTTTCCGATGTGTGACACAAATAAACTGGGTCTCACCGCTAAAGTGATGCATGTATTCTGCAAAGCGGCTGACATTGGCTTCATCCAGTGCGGCCTCGACCTCATCTAATACACAGAATGGCACTGGTTTTACACGCAGAATGGCAAATAATAGCGCCATAGCTGTTAATGCGCGTTCTCCTCCAGATAACAACGCTAAATTCTGCAATTTCTTACCAGGCGGTTGAGCCACAATATCAATTCCTGTTTCCAGCAATCGATCCGGTTGTGACAATAAGAGATCAGCTCGACCTCCTCCAAACAACTGCACAAACACATCTTGGAATTGGACTCGAATCTCATCAAATGTCTGTTGGAAACGACGCGACATCTCTGTGTCCATTTCAGCAATCACCTGATAGAGCATCTCTTTTGCCTCTATTAGGTCTTCTTCTTGTTTACGCAAGAAATCTAACCTCTCTGCTAGGCGATCAAACTCTTCAATTGCTCCTAAATGAACCGTACCGAGTGCAGCTATTTGCTTCTTCAATCCATTAACTACCACCTGTTGCTCAGCAAACTCTCCCAGCGGAGGATATTTCTGCTTGGCAAGGTCAAAGCTTAGCTCGTACTCTTCTGATAGCTTGTTTAGCAAATGATCTAATTCCACTTCATACCGGTTTCCTTTTACCTCTTCGGCATGTAGTTTCTCTTCAAGTGCTTTTACTTGTTTACGAATCTCTTTTACTTCAAGCTCCAATTGCTCCTGCTTAGCAAATAGACTAGCTCGATCTCCACGTCGTTCAGAAATTAAGTTGGCAACACGGTCCTTATCCTGGCGAAGCTCGGTGATTTTTTCATCCAGCTCTCCAAAAAATGAATCATTATTATCATCCAGGCTATGTAGATCCATCAATGCCTGATTTGCTTCTTCCCATTCTTTCGTCAACAAGGTACGTTGTTCACGCAAACGCTCTACCTGTTCAATTCGAGAAGCATGCTCCTGCTTTACTTGAGCCACCAGCACCTTCAGAGTGGTAATCTGCTCATTCATTTCTTCCTTGCTGAGCATATGCTCTTTTCGTCTTGTTTCTGCTGTAGCGATGGCGGTTGTGAGCAAATGCTCTTCTTCCTCTAGCCCTTTCAATTGCTGGGTAAGTTCCATCAGCTTATGCTCAGCATCGTTCATCTCTTTTTGATAGAGAGCCATATCCTGATCAAGTACAGCCATACGTTCACGTAATGACTTTCCAGATAACTCCGCCTGTTGTAACAACCCTTTTAATTCCTGTTCACGTAAACGGAGAACTTCTCCCTGTTCACGCAACTTTTCCTGTTGTTCCTCTGCTTGTTTCGCTGTTTTTGTAACAGCATCAATGCTAGCCTTTTTCTGTATCATTTCATTATGCAAGGTATCTAACATACCTTCTAGCTCTTCTACCTGACGGTTGCGCCCTAGAAGATTGGCATTGTTCTTCTTCACAGCTCCCCCTGTCATAGAGCCGCCTGCATTAACGATATCACCATCTAGCGTAACCACCCGATACCGGTAATGACAACTTCTCGCTACACGGTTTGCTTGCTCCAATGTTTCAGTAATAATCACATTGCCAAGCATAGACTCGACAACAGCGCGATAAGCTTCATCAAAGGAAACAAGACGACTGGCAATACCTACCACTCCGCTTTCATGGCGCAATTGCCGTTCATCTTCACTGGTAAGTGAACGAGAACGAATCACCGATAGTGGCAAAAAGGTAGCACGCCCCAGATTATGCCGTTTCAAGTAGGTAATCGCTTCACGTCCCGCTGCTTCGTCGTTTACGACCACATTTTGTAGCGCTCCACCCAAAGCAACCTCGATAGCCGTTTCAACCTTACGCGGTACCGTCATTAGCTCAGCAACCGCTCCGTGAATTCCTTTCATGCCTTTTTCACGAGCTCGTAAGATTTCTTTAACCCCCTGCTGGAAGCCTGCGAAATCATGCTGCATCTCTTTTAATAAGTCTAATCTAGAGCGTGTAGCTTCTCGTTGCTGTTCAAGGCGACGTATTTCTTTTTCAGCCTCTTCAATCTGTTGTTCTTGTCCGCGAGTTTCGGCCATGAGTTCACGGAAACGGGTTAAGATTGTATTTAGCTTTTGCTCAATTGTTGCCAGTTCAGTGGCATGCCCTTCACCTGTATGCAGTTGAGTAGACTCTTCACTAACCAAGCGATCACGATCTACTTGCAGACGTTCTATTCGCGCCTTGCTGGTATCACGCGTCTGTTCTTGATGACGAATATCATTACGAAGGCGAGCCATTTCATTAAGCTTATCGAAGTAATCGCTTTTCAGCTTTTCCAAGTCATCTGTCAATCCACGCACAACAACCTGGAATTCAGATTCCGCCTTCTTGAGCTTTCCTTCTGCTTCACGCATCTTTCCCTTAGCTTCTTCTCGACGTGCCTCTTCTGCTGTCAGCTCTTCCTCTAAGGCATGCTGCTTCTCGGTTAAGCGATGCATTTGCTCCATCGTTTGCTTACGATTCGCTTCAAGATTTCTTTTGCGCTCCCGCAATACCTCACGGCGACCCTCTACCTTCTCCGCCTCTTCACTAACCGTTAGCAATACCTGTTGTAGCTCTTCAATTGATTCGTCAATTTGATTAACCTTGTAACGAGCTTGCTCCAGCTCAGCTTCTTGCTGGCCTGCTTGCGCGGTACGCTTGGCCAATTGGTTTTCAAAATCAGCTGACTGTCGTTTCGTTTCTTCCCATTTGGCATGCGTCTGTTCGATTTGCTGTACGTAAAGGGCTACCTCATGCTGGATCAGCTTTTCATGTAGCCCTTTATAGGTCTTTGCTTTTTCGGCTTGCTCCTGCAGTGGACCTACTTGCTCTTCTACCTCATTGCGAATATCATAAATGCGCACTAAATTTTGGGTAGTTTCATCCAGTTTCTTGCCTGCTTCTCGCTTACGTGTTTTATATTTTACAATTCCGGCTGCTTCTTCAAAAATGCCCCGGCGATCTTCTGATTTTGTACTAAGTATTTCTTCGATTCGTCCTTGTCCAATAATGGAGTAGGCTTCTTTTCCCACACCGGTATCCATAAACAGTTCCATGATATCTTTTAATCGGCAGGAACGCTTGTTAATAGAATAGTCGCTGTCCCCTGAACGATAGACTCGACGTGTAACGGTCACTTCGGAGTATTCGGTATCCAAAGAGCCATCCGAGTTATCTAGGGTCAAAGATACTTCCGCGAAATTTACCGGTTTGCGCGTATCGCTACCAGCAAAAATAATATCTTCCATCTTGGAGCCACGAAGCGACTTGGCGCTTTGTTCACCAAGCACCCAACGAATCGCATCCGATACATTACTCTTGCCGCTACCGTTTGGACCAACTACCGCAGTCACTCCCGGTACAAACTCCAATTCGGTCCGGTCTGCAAACGACTTAAAGCCGATCAGTTCCAACCGTTTTAAATACATGATAATCTCCCCTAAACATACTCAATCCTCTTTAACTCTCCTAGTTTATCACAGATGACCCATTTGGCGTAGGGTGACTTGGGAAATACCTGATTTTCTGGCGTGTTACCAGTTTTTCCATATATCCTGCATTTATAGAAAAACTAAGCTTTATTTAGAATGAAAACAAAAGAAGCCCTTACTTTGTTTTCAGCCAAAGTAAGGACTTACGATTCCTACTATTCAAACCATGTTTCTATTATTGGTTTGCTCTGCACTTCATCCTAATTAATTCGTCAGTGGTACTTTCCAATTAATGTTGCGGTCTTCTACAAGCGTTTCATCTTATTTCAAAATAATAGTAAATAACTTTTCATCAAAAAAAGACTAAGCCCCTACCTTGTAGATAAAACAAAGTAGAAGCCTAGTCTTTTTTATAGGTTTACAGCTATTTTTATGAGTTACGCTTTCGTCTCAATTTTCATGAGAGCAAGTGCAGCAGCGCGTTGTTCTGCCTCTTTCTTGGAACGACCAGAGCCTACTCCCAACTGATTCCCATTCAATATCACTTCGGATACGAACTCACGATTGTGGGCAGGCCCTCTCTCTTGCAAAATTCGATAAATAATTTCTCCCAAGCTGTCCTGTTGAACAAGCTCTTGCAATTGACTTTTAAAATCGGTCACTTGTGTAAATTCACCTTTATCAATGCGCGGATACACATATTTTTCTAGGAATTGAAAAACCGCATCCAAGCCTTGATCAAGGTACAAAGCGCCGACAAAGGCTTCAAAAACGTCAGCGAGGAGAGCTGGACGTTGTCGCCCTCCTGTAAGCTCCTCGCCTTTTCCCAATAACACTAGTTCACCAAAATGAAGCAACTCCGCAAACTTAACGAGTGACGGTTCACATACGATCGCCGCACGAAGCTTGGTCATTTCACCTTCGCTCATTTTCGGGAACATTTTGTAGAGAAATTGGGAGACCGTTAGCTCCAACACCGCATCGCCTAAAAACTCCAAGCGTTCGTTGTCAGAAATCCGTTTGCCCCTTTGCTCGTTCACATAGGAAGAATGGGTGAATGCTTGCCGCAACAAGGACTCATCAGTAAATACGATTCCGATTTTTTCTTGCAGCTGTTTAAAATTCATCCCTCTCACACCTTCCCTCACCGAATGCATACCCTACTCCGCATAACGTTTTAAAAGAATGGTCGCATTATGCCCACCAAAGCCAAACGTGTTAGACAAGGCATATTCCACCTTTGCCTCTCTCGCTTTGTTTGGTACATAATCCAGATCGCATTCTGGGTCAGGGTTCTCTAAGTTGATGGTTGGAGGTAAAATCTGGTCACGCAGAGCATACGCCGTCGCCATCGCTTCGATTGCGCCTGTTGCTCCCAACAGATGACCAGTCATCGATTTTGTAGAACTCACAGCTAACTTATAGGCATGCTCGCCAAACAGGTTCTTAATCGCTTTTGTTTCAGCCACATCCCCAGCTGGAGTAGATGTACCATGTGCATTGATGTAGTCCACTTGCTCAGGAGATATACCCGCATCTTTTAACGTATTTAACATACAGCGGCGTGCACCGTCTCCATTTTCATCCGGAGCAGTAATATGGAACGCATCAGCGCTCATACCGTAGCCAATTACCTCGGCAACAATGGTTGCTCCACGTTGTTTAGCGTGCTCTAATTCTTCCAAAACCAATACCCCAGCACCTTCACCCATAACAAAACCATCTCGACCTTGATCAAAAGGACGACTTGCCTTTTGTGGTTCATCATTACGAGTAGACATTGCTTTTAAGGAACAAAAACCAGCCATCCCCATCGGACGAATCGTCGCTTCTGTTCCACCCGTAATCATAACATCAGCTTGACCGAACTGAATGAGACGGAAAGCGTCACCAATTGCATTCGTACCTGTTGCACATGCAGTGATTGCACTCGAAGTTGGACCTTTAGCCCCCAACTCGATAGAAGCAATTCCAGAAGCCATATTAGCGATTAGCATAGGAATAAAGAACGGGCTAACACGACGTGGACCTTTCTCCATCAAAATCTGATGTTGTTCTTCCCATGTGCTAAGTCCACCTATTCCTGAACCAATATAGACACCGATACGCTCAGCATTCTCATCAGTAATGGTCAAATCTGCGTTTTTCACTGCTTCCTTCGCTGCTGCCAGACCTAACTGTACGAAACGGTCCATCCGACGTGCTTCTCGTTTATCCATATATTGTTCTGGATCAAAATCTTTAACTTCTGCTGCAATTTTTGTAGGATAATCGGTCGCGTCAAAATTCTCAATCGGACTGATCCCTGATTTACCTGCAAGCAGGTTCTTCCAAAGGGTTTCTGGGTCTTTTCCAAGTGCAGTAATGCATCCGAAACCCGTAATGACTACTCTACGTCTCATGTTCATTCACCTCTATATAAATCAGCTTGCGCATCCTAGCTTTACATTATTAGTAACGTACGTCTGTTGAAAAAATCACTTATTTGCGTAAAGGGAGAAGCCCCGTCGAAACGGAGCCCCTCCTTAGCGATTACTTGTGGGAAGATATGTAATTAACTACTTCACCCACAGTAGTAATTTTTTCTGCATCTTCATCAGAGATCTCTAGGTCGAACTCGTCTTCTAATTCCATAACAAGCTCAACTACGTCAAGAGAGTCTGCCCCTAGATCTTCTTTGAAAGAAGCTTCCAACGTTACTTTATCTTCGTCTACACCTAAACGGTCAATGACGATTTTCTTTACACGATCAAGAACTTCTGCCACTTACTTCACCCCCTCTCACGTATTATACGGGATGTCCCTAGTAAAAACCAGTTTACATATACATACCGCCGTCTACATGTAAAGTTTGCCCTGTCATGTAGCTAGATGCATCAGATGCTAGGAAAAGGGCTACATTAGAAATTTCGTCAGCTGATCCCAGACGGTTAAATGGAATTTGTGCTAGAATTCCACTCTTGACATCTTCAGGTAGAACATCTGTCATATCAGTGTCAACAAATCCTGGAGCAATAGCATTCACCTTAATGTTTCGTGAAGCTAGTTCACGAGCAGTGGTTTTGGTTAAGCCAATGACTCCTGCTTTGGCAGCCACATAGTTAGCCTGTCCTGCGTTACCTAATACACCTACAACCGATGTAATATTGATGATGCTTCCACCACGTTGTTTCATCATTGGACGAGTCAACGCTTTTGTCATATTAAATACGCCTTTTAAATTGACGTTGATAACCTCATCCCATTCTGACTCTTTCATACGCATTAAGAGATTATCTCTAGTAATTCCTGCATTATTTACGAGAATATCAATTTTTCCAAAGCGCTCCAACGCTTCTTTTACCATATTCTCCGCTTCTTCTGTATTTCCTACATTGGCGCGAATCATAATTGCTTCACGACCCAGTTTTTCGATGTCGGTCACTGTTTCCTGAGCTTTCGCTTCGTTTCCTGAATAATTAACGATGATATTCGCTCCTGCTTCCGCATATTTTAGCGCGATGGCACGACCGATACCACGAGAAGCTCCTGTAATCAAAGCTACTTTACCTTCTAACATTAACATGCTTCTCCTCCTCCAACGAATTCAGTAAGTGAATCCATGTCTTGCAGGCTAAAGATTTTTATGTTGGCTTCTTTTGGTGCAATTTTTTTCACCAGACCAGCTAATACTTTTCCTGGGCCGATCTCAACAAACGTAGTCACGCCTTGCTCGATCATCCAAGCAACCGAATCTTCCCAAAGAACAGGAGAAGATACCTGTTCAACCAAGCTCGTAGTGATTTCACTAGATTTCGTCACAGGACGTGCCGTAACATTCGTCACTACTGATATGTTGGCATCGTTTATTTCGATATCAGCCAAAACAGCTTGTAAAAGCTCAGCAGCTGGTTGCATTAAAGAAGAATGGAAAGGTCCGCTAACATTTAGTGGCATGACGCGTTTAGCGCCCGCTTCTTTTGCCAGTACTCCTGCTTTTTCTACACCTTCAGCACTACCTGAAATTACAATTTGTCCTGGGCAGTTCATATTTGCAAGCTGAACAGGATATCCGGCTTCGGTAACTTGTTCACATATGCTTCGCAAATTTTGGCGGTCCATATTAAGTACAGCTGCCATAGCCCCTTGGCCAGCAGGCACTGCTTGTTCCATAAATTGTCCACGAGCTCGTACGGTTTTCACAGCAGAAGTAAAGCTGATTGCTCCAGCAGCTGCCAGTGCAGAATACTCGCCCAAACTGTGTCCTGCCACGAAATCCGGCTTCAGATCAGGGCATTTTTCTTGTAAAACCTTGAGAACAGCAACGCTCATGGTCAAAATAGCTGGTTGCGTGTTTACTGTCAAACGCAACTCCTCTTCAGGTCCTTCAAAGCAAAGATGTGAAAGCGAGAAGCCTAACGCTTCATCCGCCTGACTAAAAATCGCTTTTGCCGCTGATGATTCTTCACATAACTGTGCTCCCATTCCAACAAACTGAGAGCCTTGTCCTGGAAAAACAAATGCTAGTTTATTCAAATCCATTCGACTCCAATCCATGTGTACTTCGTATTATTCGCCGTTTTGCTCACGTGTGCACCATGTAAGCAGCGCTGCTCCCCAAGTCAAACCGCCACCAAAGCCAACGAGAATAACATTGTCTCCTTCTTTTACTCTTCCCGATTGGATTGCTTCATCCAATGCAACCGGAATAGAGGCAGACGACATATTTCCATAGCGATCCAAGTTAATTACCACTTTATCTTCTGACAAGCCAAACCGTTTCACAGCTGAATCAATGATACGTAGATTCGCTTGATGTGGTACCAAGAGACCGATTGCTTCCTTTTCTAAACCTGCTTTTGTTAAAACCGTTTCAGTTGCACTGTTCATTACACGCACGGCAAATTTAAAGACTTCATTGCCTGTCATGCTCAAATAGTGCATTTTATTCTCTACTGTCTCTTTCGAAACTGGGTAACGTGAACCGCCAGCTGGTAGACTTAATAACTTGGCGCCAGATCCATCCGCGCCTAGATCAAATGCTTTAAAGCCCATTCCCTCTGGAACAGGACCAAGAACAGCCGCTCCTGCACCGTCACCAAACAGTACGCATGTATTTCGATCTTCATAGTTTGTAATTTTGGACAATGACTCTACCCCGATTACCAGCACATAACGATACATGCCATTCGCGATAAATTGTGTAGCAGTTGTCACCCCGTAAATGAAGCCAGTGCATGCTGCTGAAAGATCTATAGCTGACGCTTTCTTAGCACCCAATCTTTCTTGTAATATGCATGATGTAGATGGGAAAGAATGGTCTGGGGTTACTGTTGCCACAATGATCATGTCAATCTCTTCAGCACTAATATTTGCCTTGTCCAGTGCTCTCACAGCAGCTTCATAGGCTAGGTCTGAAGAAGCTTGGTCTTCCGCACAAATTCGGCGTTCACGAATTCCAGTTCGAGAGGTAATCCATTCGTCAGAGGTTTCCACCATCTTTTCCAAATCGGCATTACTTAACACTTTATCAGGTGTATAGGAGCCTGTTGCCAGGATTCCTACAGGACGTAATCCATTCATTCTTTTTCCCCTTTTCCGCTATGATCGATCTGTAGCTCCTTCAAGATGAGCTGATTGACATCAGACTTGCAAAAACGCGCCGCTGCAAGCAGGGCATTTTTAAAAGCTTTTGCATCGGATGAACCATGCGCCTTAAAGACAGGTCGTTTCAATCCAAGCATCGGCGCACCACCATACTCTGCATAGTCCATGCGGTTAGCAAAACGCTTTAGACTTGGTTTTAAAATAGCAGCAGCCAGTTTATTCATGAGGGTTGAAGTAAGCTCACGTTTCAACTGGGAGAATATTGCTAATGCCGTTCCCTCTGTGTTTTTTAATAAAATGTTGCCAGAGAAGCCTTCACATACCAGCACATCGCAAGCATCCTCTAATAAGTCTCGTGCTTCTACGTTTCCAATAAAATGTACCGGACTCTCTTTTAGCAAAGGAAAGGTGCTTTTTGCCAGCTCATTACCTTTTGCTTCTTCCGTACCGACATTTAGTAGTCCAACACGTGGTTGTTTAATTCCTAAGACTTTTTCTACATAAAGGCTACCCATAATGGCATATTGCACAAGGTGTTGCGGTTTGGCATCCATATTGGCACCAACATCAAGCACCAAAGTAACCCCACCCTTAATCTTAGGAATCATCGCAGCAAGAGCTGGACGCTCAATTCCCTTCATACGTCCAGTCACAAGTAAGCCAGCTGTCATCAGCGCGCCGGTGTTACCAGCTGAAATGACCGCTTCTACTTCCTCTTGACGTGCTAGCTCAACAGCTTTCACTAAGGAAGAATCTTTTTTACGGCGTACTGCTTTGACCGGTTCTTCATCTGTTGCTATTTTTTCTGTTGTATGTAAAATCTCAATATTAGATGGACGGGGTGTAGGCAGATAGTTGCCAATAGCTGATTCATCCCCAACTAAAACAATTTGTAAGGAGGGTTCAACAGCGATAGCCTCCAGAGCTCCTTCTACAGCACTGCGGGGTGCATGATCGCCCCCCATGGCATCAAGTGAAATACGCAAATACAATTCCCTCCTGTTTCTTCCTGCTCTTACTACTCCCGGATACGAAACACCCTGAAGGTAGCAGTAAACACATTTTCTCCTTGGACCTTCGTTTCGACGCGCACCTTGCTTTCGTCCCCTTCCGTAGAACGAACCACAGCCTTGGCAACTAGCTTCTCACCTTGCTTCACAGGTCGGATAAAACGCATGCGGGCTGTAGCCGTTAAAGCAACATCCGCGTCGATGACAGCAACGGCCAGGGAGTTGGCTTGAGCAAAAATGTAATGCCCACGAGCAATTTGTGTTCGATGAAACACATGCTCCTCTGTTATTTCCAAAACGGAAATTCCATAATCATCCAACTGTAGATCTATTACTTCGCCAATCACTTCTTCAATTCCTAGTGATTTGACTGGATCCAAACTTTTTTCTGCAACAGTCTTAATCCGTTCACGTAATTCCGGTATGCCTAGCTCTAAACGATCCAGCCTTATTGTTTGAATGCTAACATCAAACATCGTAGCCAAATCTTCATCCGTAGCGAATGGATTTCGTTCCAGACTATCCACGAGCTGTCTTTGACGATCTCTCTTTGCTATGCGAGCGATTTTCGGCACCCCCCTTAGCTTTTTCTATCTATGCTTACGAGTTGTTTTTAATACCAGGTACTAAATTAGTATACGGGAGGGAGGGTGTTTTTACAACCCTATTCATAAAAAATAACTTAATCCGTTATAAATTCCCGTTTGAATAGAAAAAAAGCAAGGTGATTATCTCACCTTGCCTCTTACTTATTGAACCACTTTCTTACCTTTGTAAGTTCCGCAGCTTGCGCATACGCGGTGAGCTAGTTTGTGTTCGCCGCAGTTATCGCATTTAACCATACCTGGAATCTCTAATTTGAAGTGCGTACGACGCAATCTTTTACGAGTTTTGGAAGTTCTACGTTGAGGTACTGCCATCTTCCTTACACCTCCTTCGAAGTCAAAATGTCTGAAGGTTCCCCATATAGAAACTCAAGGCATAAAGCCATAAGTGAAATGGTTATCTGTGGAACCGATGTATGTGGGTTAGGACCAATTCACAGGAATCGACCAACCCGTTCAAAAATGAAGCAATTCATCCAAAGAGAAGCGCTTCATCTTGAAAACAAGCTTATTCTTCTGCTTGAATGAAGAATTTCTTTAGAGCTTCTAAACGCGGATCAATACGTTCTGTGGAACAATTGCATGACTGTTCATTGCGGTTAATTCCGCAATTCGAGCACAGTCCCTCACAATCCTTGGAGCACAATGGAAACGCTGAAATCGACAACAGGAAGTCTTCTTCCAGGAACGGGTCCAACTCGATCTCTTCGCCAGTCACCTGATGAATATCGCTATCCTCATCGAATTCGATATCGGATGTATTCGGCGCAAAGGTTTCAGAAAAAGGAATCGAAAGCTGTTCCGTGTACGGTGTCAAGCAACGCGCACAAACGAACTTAGCTTCTGCTTGTATCTCTCCCTTGATATAGATTAAGCCACCGAGCTCCATAGCCTCTCCCGTAACGCTTACGGGTGATAAGTCTCGAATCTCTTGATGACGCTTCTTTAAATCCTGGGAATCCAAGTTTGTTTGAAAAGGAAGTGGTTCTCCTTTTCTGTGGTGCAATTCTATTAATTTAATATTCATGTTATCACCTCATGCACAACAAAGATGATTATAGCTTTTGCCTACATCTTTGTCAACCTATTTTCCTTGACACCTTATTAGCTGCAAATAGAATTTGCCAGAACAAATGAACTTGTCTACACTACCAGTACAGATAGGTTCTGGTAGAAAGGATGTAATTTTTACAAATGAAAACAGTGGGCCTTATAGTAGAATACAACCCTTTGCATAATGGACACAAGCTTCATTTTTCGTTAGCGAAAAAAAAGACAGGGGCTGACGCCTGTATCGCGGTCATGAGCGGTAACTTTTTACAACGGGGTGAACCTGCCATCGTTTCGAAATGGGCTCGAGCCGAGATGGCTCTTCGTTTAGGTGTTGATCTGGTAATTGAACTCCCCACCCTCTTTGCCACCTCTAACGCTGAGTTGTTTACCCATGGCGCAGTCTCGCTGTTAGATCGGATCGGTGTAGTAGATACGCTATGCTTTGGTAGTGAAAGTGGAGACATTAGTTGGATGAAACAAGCGGCACAGCTACTAGCGCATGAGACACCTGAATTTTCTCATTTACTAAAAGCAGGTCTACGTGATGGTCTCCCTTACCCTAAGGCGTACGCTGAAGCAGCTCACACGTACCTCGCTGATCATGGCATTCACGGTACAACCCTCGATCAACCAAATAATATACTCGGTTTTAACTATCTCCTATCGCTGGCTAGGTTAAACAGCAAAATTGTACCTGTCACCATTCAACGCCAAAAAGCAGGCTACCATCAAGAAACGATCACAGACGAGCAGATAGCCAGCGCTACTGCTTTACGAAAAATATTGACAGATAAACAGCAAAGTGTAGCTACAGTCGCCTCTTACGTACCTAAAACTACCATAGATGTGTTGCAACGCGAATGGAATTCGGAACTTTGTCCTATGAGTTGGGAGGATTTCGTTCATCCTTTATTCCATCGTCTCTTACAGCTCACTCCACAAAAACTAGCCGCGTACCATGAAATAGAAGAAGGCATGGAATACCGGCTCCTTGAATCGGTACGGCGATCAAAAACAGTTGCAGAGGTGATCACTTCCGCCAAAAGTAAGCGATATACGCAAAACCGCATTCAACGTATGTTACTTAACGTGTTACTCGATGTGACAAAAGAACAAATATCTACTTTCAACCTCCGCCACGGGGCCTCATACGCCCGTGTGCTTGGGTTCAGCCAGAAAGGAAGAGAATTACTCCAGCAGGCTAAACAAAAAAGTGCAATCCCTCTCTACACGAATGTACGAGATGGATTGCACCCTATGCTTGATATTGATATTCGCTCAAATGCTTTGTACCGTTTGGCGCATCCTACTTGCATCGAGCAGCCCTTTGTGGAGGAATATCGACGAATTCCTTTACAAATCACACCTGAGCAATAGAGAAACTTACTCTGTTCCCTTTGGCTTTAGGTGCTGTAGATACTGAAGTGCATCATCTACCGTCTTTACTGGTACAATCCGCATAGAAGTGTGAATACGTTTCGCTGTTTCCACCGCTATTTCATAGTTTGATTTATCGCCGCTCGTATCGTTTGGTGCAAAAAATATTTCTGCTCCTGCGGCATCAGCGGCGATAACCTTATGATTGATACCCCCGATCCGCCCTATTGTACCATCCGAATTCATTTCACCCGTTCCAGCGATACGATAGCCACGCGTTATATCGATTTCTGAGCGCAATTGATTATAAATTTCCAAGGTAAACATTAAGCCTGCGGATGGTCCCCCAATATTATTAGCGGCAATCGTAATTTTTTTATCAAATAGGATACGCTTTTGATCCTGTGGTGTAATACCGAATCCAGCTCGATGGGACGTAGCTCCGTTATTTTCTGGTAATTGAACCAGAATTAATTCCGCTCGCTCTTCCTTACCATCCCGTTTAAATTGCAATTGGATGACATCCCCCGCTTTCTTTCCTTCTAATAAGAGGAATAGGTCATTTTTATTTTTCACAGGCTTGTCGTTTAGCGAGGTAATGACATCGCCTACCTTTAATACTTTTTTAGCTGGAAAGCCATCCATAACAGACAAAACTAGGACTCCTTGATCTTCCATTTTGACTGGATAACCTGCTTTTTTAAGAGCAACCGCTTCTGCAACCTGTTGAGAGCGTTGCATGACCAATAGCTCTCGTTTTGCGTAATCTTCATCGCTTTCACCCTGAGCCGTAATAAATTTATCTGAAATAAGATCAGCATCCTTAGAAAATTGTGCGTATACATACCATAAAGGTGTTGCTCGGGACATACGTACGGTGGTCAACATAAATGTGCCCTTCTCGTTCTTCACGCCACCCTCTACAGTAATCATGGGGGCTAGCTCTTTTGCCGTTCCAGCGCGCTGAACATAATAAGGCATAGGGATATAGGTACTCATGACCATCAGAATCATGATGATCATAGCTACCAGGACGGCTACATTACGTTTATTAGTTCGTCTTAAGCGCTCGTTCGATTGATGTTCGTTTTGCATCTGTTTCCTCCCAATTCTTTATCATCTCTTTAATTTGATCAACATGCATACGAGCCGCTAGCTCTCCTAATTCCACAATAGAATCTATTTGTGTAAACGACAAGCTACCAATGTGGCCTACATCTGGACGAATAACCAAATCTGCGGATAACATCCGGTGGCGCAAAATCTCCCGTTCCATTACATCAATCGTCTGGGCAATCACATCAAAGATGGTTGACACTTTCATTTTAGTATCAAAATTGGCTACATCAATTGCCAAGACTAGATCAGCACCCATTTCTTTCGTAACTGTTATCGGTACCCGATCAATAACACCACCATCCACCAGCATCCTGCCGTTTACCTGTTCTGGTACAAAAATTCCTGGCATAGCAATGCTGGAACGAACAGCGATATCCACCGGTCCCTCTGTAAAAACAACTCGCTCTCCCGTTTCTATATCTGTTGCTACGATTGCCAAGGGGATTTGTAGTTCTTCAATATTTTTGCCATGAGTCAATAAGCGAATGATTTCTTTTATCTTTTGACCGGCTACTAATCCCATATGAGGGACAACCAAATCTAGCCAGTGCTTGCGTTTTAGATTTATCGCCAATTTTTCCATCATGTCTGGTTTCATCCCATTGGCATAAAAGGCCCCTACCAAGCTCCCCATACTACTCCCTGCTATATAATCAACAGGAATATCATGTTCTTCAAGTACTTTTAGGATGCCGATATGAGCAAAACCACGTGCACCACCAGCACCAAGTGCTAAACCAATGGTTGGTCGTTTCTTGTCTGTCATGAAAAAACGCCTCCTCCCCTCATCATATGAAAACAGCCCACTTCTCCATTCATTTTTTAGCTATAAGAGAAGATGAATAGTTTGTACCTTTCCAACGTAGACATGTACTAACGCTTACATCCGGGAGGGTTATATGTCGCATCGTTCTCCTTATCTCACAATTAGCTTGGCGATTTTGTCGCTCCTTTTGGTTTTCGTGCTTATTATTAATCCGGAGCCTTCCTTTCAAGCTGCTGTTCGCGGATTAAACATCTGGTGGGAAGTTGTCTTTCCTGCTCTTCTCCCTTTTATATTTGTATCGGAGGTTCTGATGGGAGTTGGTGTTGTTCATTTTATCGGGGTATTGCTAGAGCCACTGATGCGTCCTCTATTTAATGTACCTGGTACAGGAGGGTTCGTACTGACAATGGGGTTCTCTTCTGGCTATCCAGTCGCTGCCAATTTAACCACTCGATTACGGGAGCGAGGCCACATTACAAAAGTAGAAGGAGAGAGGCTCGTTACCTTTGCTACCACAGGAGATCCGCTATTTGTTATCGGAGCAGTAGCTGTTGGTTTTTTTAACAGCGAACAGCTTGGATATGTAATCGCCTTTACCCATTATAGTGCTGCTATCCTGCTTGGCATTCTCTATCGTATGTACTCCCCTGCTTCCTCCATTACAGCTACTTATGAAAAATCACAGCATCCCTTACTTTACCGGGCCTTACAAGCTATGCATCGTGCCCGAATCAGTGACAATCGTCCCTTTGGCAAGCTAATGGGAGATGCAGTGCAATCCGCTCTACAAACCTTGATGGTCGTCGGGGGATTTATCATCATGTTCTCAGTCTTACTTCAAATGATGCAGACAGTTGGCATCACCAATTTCTTAAACCGGATTCTCTTTTTACTATTGGGTCCCGTTGGATTTACGGATGCGATGGGTAAAGCTGGTTTGGCTGGGTTGTTTGAAGTAACAATGGGTGCCCAAAACACTAGTGAAATTCAGGATATCTCTATGATGACGAAAGCAGCTATTACGGCTGCCATCATATCTTGGGGTGGTCTAAGCGTCCATGCCCAAGTTGCAAGCATATTGAGCAAAACGGATATTAGTGTAAAGCCTTATCTCATCGGTCGAGCTATACACGCTACTTTAGCAGCTTTTTTAACTATCGTTTTCTGGAAGCCACTTACTATCATTACTCAAAATGTAAATACGAGCATCCCAGCATTTTTACCTAGTGAACACTTACTACAAGCTAAGTCATGGTGGTTAATCTTTTCACAAATGAGCACCATTGCAGCTTGTATCGCAATCGTCTTATTTCTAATATGTTTCTTACTACACAAGGTATGGAAGCAATAATGTAACCTATCTTTATGCAAACACAAGGAAGGGTAAGAAACTCATGTTCCTTACCCATTTGTTTGTGCTTACGTTACTGGTTAGCAAAGTTTTTAGCTATTTCCCTGTAATTCCTGAAACTTTAACCGCATTGATTGCTCTACAATCGGTGGCACCAGATCAGTTACATTGGCATCGTACTTGGCGAGTTCCTTTACAATGCTTGAACTCAAGAAAGAATATTGATTATTTGTCATGACAAATAGTGTTTCAATCTCGTCATCTAGCTTACGATTAATCGAGGCCATTTGCATTTCATATTCAAAGTCAGATACTGCTCGCAAGCCTTTTAACAAAACCCGTGCTTCTTTTCTTTGCATATAATCGACTAACAAACCATTAAACGTATCTACTTCTACATTAGAATACTCAGCGGTTACCTCACGTAATAATGCCATACGCTCTTCTAGTGTAAATAATGGTTTTTTATTTGAATTAACCAGTACAGCTACAATTACCTTGTCAAAAATTTTAGCTCCACGCTTAATGATATCTAAATGCCCATATGTAACCGGATCAAAACTGCCTGGGCAAACTGCTATTCTCATGCTAGGAATCTCCTTCCACTGTATAACGATAAATGGTAACCTTAGTATCTCCATAGGTAGAGCAGCGATATTGCTCACACAATCCAATTTGCTCAGGCAAGGTTAGCTTTGAGTCATGCTCCGTCACAATCCAAGCATCAGCGGCTACTAAATGTAACTGTTGTAGTTGTTCAATCTCTTGCTCAAGCTTTTGCTTCGCATAAGGAGGATCGAGAAATACCAGATCAAATTGTACTCCACGAGTAGAAAGTACCTTAAGGGCACGTGCTGAATCAATTTTATAAACCTCTGACTGCTCATCCAATCGCATGGTTTTAAGATTTTGTTTGACCGTGCTGAAAGCTTTACTATCACTGTCTACAAAAATCGCTTTAGCAGCACCGCGACTAAGAGCTTCAATCCCTAAGCCCCCTGTCCCTGCATATAGATCCAAAGCCCATTCCCCATCAAAATAAGGTCCTATCATGTTAAAGATGGATTCCTTTACTTTGTCTGTTGTGGGCCTTGTACTTGTACCAGGTACAGCGGCTAGTGGACGACCTCTGTGTTCTCCTGAAATCACTCTCATTTTCTCTTCACCTAACTTGTATACATATCCGTTGTCACACTTTTTTGTGAGACAGTAGTTTTCATACTACCATATAGGTAGGAAAAACGTAAAATTTCGCTACCGATAAAAAATATAAATCAGAATGTATAAGTTACCAGTTTGCTGGTAAAAATGTGTTACAAGCGATGCTATGGTGTCGCTGACAACCGCGGAGAAGACTTACGTTTCCCCATAAGCTCTTCCTCCGGTTTCTCCTCTCCCATAATTGAAGTCAGTTCAGTTGACACCTCATGTAGATAGGAGCATGATGGTGACAGGTTTCCCGCGTGGAAACAGCTTGAATGACTGCCTCACTCTTCTTAAGAAGAAGTGGGGTATTTTTTTGTTCAAAACAGGGATATTAGTAAACGTCCCCATTCATAAAGAATATAAGGAGGGCCCAACATGGCTGCTAAAAATCCATCAGAACGTAAAATTAAAGCTTCTAAAGCTCAATCGCAAGCAGATCGCACTGGTGTTGGTATTGAACGTGCCCGTGATATGCAATCGCAAGCAGATCTTGCTGACGTCAAAAAGCATAACCAATAATTATTATAGGCGTCCCAAAAGTTACATGCCAATACATCATGCCTCCTTGTGGATACTATTTTTATAAGGAGGCGTTTTTTATGCACACCGTTTGGAAAGGTTCCATTAGTTTTGGTTTGGTCAACATCCCTGTGCGTATGTTTACAGCAACGGAAGATCGAGATATTCGGTTTCGTCAATTGCATAAGGAGTGCCACACGCCGATTCGGTACTCCAAGGTTTGCCCGACATGTGATCGTGAAGTAGCTTCCGATGAAATCATAAAAGGATACGAATATGAAAAAGGTAATTTTGTTATGATTCAAGAGGAAGATTTAGACAAGATTGCCCCAGAAACAAAACGGGCTATTGAAATTGTCGATTTTGTTCAGTTGTCCGAAATCGACCCAATTTACTTTGATAAAAGCTACTATCTCTCCCCACAGGAAACGGGAGAAAAAGCTTATTCCCTACTAAGAGTCGCTCTACAACAGACAGGTAAAATTGCAATCGCTAGAATCACTTTGCGTAATAAAGAAAGCTTGGCCGTATTACGTATATATGAAAACGGTATGGTGTTAGAAACGATCTTTTATCCAGATGAGGTACGCTCTTTAGCTCAAGTACCAGCTCTCCCTCAAGCAGATGCCCCCTTAGTCGAGAGCGAGCTAGCTATGGCCATTCAATTAGTCGAAAGCATGTCTCGTCCCTTCCATCCTGAACATTACCAAGATACGTACCGACAACATTTACAAGAACTCATTCAGAAAAAGCTGGAAGGTAAAGAAGTGGCAACGGCTCCTTCCGCACCACGAGCCAATGTCATTGATCTCATGCAGGCGTTAAAAGAAAGCTTGGCACAAGCTGAAACACCACCAGGCTTGGCTACGAAAGAAACAAAAGAGAACCGTGACATAGTGGAACGTTATCCTGAGCCACGCCCTATAGCTCAGAACCCCAAAAAGAAAGGTAGAGCATCTGCGACTACGGCTACAACAGAGCTGTCTCCTGATACCAGCTCAACTACCGTAACAAAAGCCCTACGACGCAAAAAAACACAAACACCGACTTCCTAATCAATAACGAAAAAGCTGAGGGCTCAGCTGGTTGCTCTCAGCTTTTTCGTTTTTACTTTCTATTGACTATTATTTCTATAATAAATTCTTAATTGGGGTTTCCAAATCCATTGGCTCAATTGGCGACTCAAAACGGTCCACTACATTCCCTTCACGATCCACTAAAAATTTTGTGAAATTCCATTTTATGGAGTCATCCATCAATGTCTCAGGAAACTTTTCTTGCAAAAACATATGTAAAAGCCGACCAGATGCCTGTGACTCATCAAAACCAGCAAACGGAATTTCCTGACATAGGTAGCGGAATAGTAGGCTCGCATTCGTTCCCTTTACATCCATTTTTGCAAATACAGGGAATTTCACTCCATAATTTAACTCACAAAACTGAGCAATTTCCTTGTTATTTCCTGGTTCTTGTTGCTCAAATTGATTGCAAGGAAATCCTAAAATTTCTAAGCCTTGGTCCTGATAACGATCGTACAGCTTTTGTAAATCTGTATATTGAGGTGTAAAGCCACATTTGCTAGCTGTATTAACAATGAGTAAAACCTTACCTTTATAACGTTCTAATGACACTGTTTCCTCATTCATCGTTTGTACGGAAAAGTTAAATATGCTCAAACTCTTCACCATCCTCTCCATTACATTATAATCATTCTAAATAAAATCTCGCAATTACTTTTGCACTTTGATACAGTTTTTTTTGCATTTACAACGTAACATTGTTATGTTACGATCATTTACACAAAATAAAATATCATCCTTATATAAGGAGGTCACCCCGATTAATCAGGAATTGCTTTCAAAAAAAGAATTGTTAGAGCAAACCGGAATCTCCTATGGTCAGCTTTACCGCTGGAAACGAAAAAATTTAATTCCCGAGGACTGGTTTATTCGTAAATCAACCTTTACAGGGCAAGAGACTTTTTTTCCTAAACAAGAAATCCTTCATCGAGTGAACAAAATTCTAAGCATGAAAGATGATCTGTCACTGGATGAATTGGCAGATATGTTCTCACCCATTCCCTTAAATCATTCAATCAGCCGGCAAAGCATCCTTTCTCGAAACATTGTTACACCGATTTCACTTCAGCTATATGAAGAATGTTTTGCTCAACAGCAGGAATATCCTTTTGAAATAGTCCTATCCTTGTACACTGTTGATCAATTACTTCTCAGTGGTGAGTGTAGTCAGGAGGAAGCCAAAACCGTTCTACGTACCTATGCAGCCAACGATGCTTCTTTACAGGGAAAAGCTACTGAACTCATTCTCGTTAGAAAAATGGGCATGTCAATCTGTTTATTAACAATGTCCCCTGACGAAATATATTGGGAAGAGGATGCTCGCATTGTTGCGCGTCTTTCGCTTCCCGTTTTACTCGAAAATTTAAAACAAAAATGGGACATACTCAAGGAGGAGTTGTAAATGGTAAAAAGAGAACCAGATGATCTCGTAATCAATGGATCTATGAAAGTACCTGGAGGAACATTTCATTCCGTCAAAATAGCAGGTAGTGCAAAAATAACGACTGATCTTGTATGTAGGGAATTTTCTTGCGCAGGGCACGCCACTGTGGATGGAGATGTAGAGTCCGAAACCTTCGTCGTACGAGGTAACTCCTCTATTCATGGAAACGTTGAAAGCCAAATCATGAAAATTAGTGGAAATACAAAAGTAAATGGTCAGATTAAAGGTCAAGAAATTAACATTGATGGTAGCATTCTCGTGGAAGGCTCTTGCCATGGGGAAGAGATGAGAGTACGTGGTTATACTAAAATTGCTGGTGATTGTGAAGCGGAGTCTTTTCAGACATATGGTTGCTTTCAAATCGACGGATTACTGAACGCTGGACGAATTTATATTCAACCAAGTGGTGAATGCAGAGCAAAGGAAATAGGCGGTGAGCATATTGAAGTAAGACGAAAAGGCTCCTTCCTCCCTTCCCTACTTCGCCCGTTTTTTACCAACTGCCTAACTACGCATATCATTGAAGGTGACGATATTTATCTTGAAGATACCAAAGCAACCATTGTCCGAGGCAATCATATCACCTTGGGTCCTGGATGCGAAATTCAGCTAGTAGAATATAAAACTAGCCTTATTTGCGACGATAAAGCAAACGTGAAGGAAAAGGTACAACAGCAATAATATCTGTTAGAAAAGCGATCTGTATATCCAATCATCCCATTGTTACGAGGTGGCATATGAACCCAATCATTCCGTTTGAACCAACCATTTGTGAAAGCATTCCTCAAGGCTCTGAATGGATAGCCCAGATTAAATGGGACGGTGTTCGCATCTTAACTTATTTTGACGGTCAACAGGTGCAGCTTTTTAACAGAAGAAATAATGAAAGAACCTGGCACTATCCTGAAATCACAAATATCGCTACGTATTGTTCAGCCAGTTCCATTATTCTAGACGGTGAAGTAATTTCCCTTGGTTCTACAGGAAAGCCATCCTTTCATGAAGTAATGCGTAGAGACGGAATTCGTCGTCTTGAAAAAGTACCTCATGTACAATCCCAGGTGCCCATTACTTATATGATCTTTGATATCCTATTTGTTAATGGGGACTGGGTCAATCACCTCCCCCTCCGCGATCGGTTAGAACTGTTACAACAGTGGATCGAGCCTACTGAACATATTCAACTCGTAACCAGCCATCCCGACGGACAGGCGCTGTATAAGGTCGTGCAACAGCATCAACTAGAAGGGGTTGTTCTAAAAGATCTAACGAGTAGCTACCTCATCAATGGAAAAGATAAGCGTTGGCAAAAGAAAAAATATTACCGTGACCTACTTGCAGTTGTCGGCGGTGTTACGTTTCGCGATCAAGTAGTCAACTCCCTTCTTCTAGGTCTTTACACACCTGATGGTCACTTGAACTATATTGGTCATGCTGGTACAGGAAAACTGACAAACGCTGATTGGCTAGCATTAACACAATTTATCAAGCCGCTCATTCAAAAAGAAATGCCTTTCATAAATCGTCCTGTTCGCTATAAAGATGCTAGTTGGATTGCACCTGAACTAACTGTAAAAGTTCATTTTGCTGAGTGGACAGACGGTTTAACATTACGACAACCAAGTATTCAAGCCTTTGTCGAAGTACCTCCCCAGTCATGTCAGTTTGATTTATGATGGCTTGCTGATGTATGATCACTTCCCCACCAAGCTTTATATAGTGCTTCTATTCCTGGTGTTATCTCTTCGATTGGAATGGCACCAAAGCCTAACAGAAGTACAGGGTACTCAGATGTTTCTGAGTTTTTTCGTTGTCCCCCATGTTGATAATACTGCTTGATGGAATAGACCTGACAGTCCTGTTTCCTAGCCCGTTGAATCAATTCATCCTCTGTATAAGTTGTATGGATGCGAATCAAGATATGTAAACCAGCTTCACTCCCGATAATTTCGATTTGCTCTCCCATTGTTTTCGTTAGTGTTTGAAGCAAAATGCGATGCTTTTTTGCATACAGATTTCGCATACGTCTGATGTGCCGAGTCCACTCCCCTTTTTGTATGAACAAGGCAAGTGCATATTGAATCACTCTTGGAGCAGTCTGTAGATACTTTTTCCATATCTCCTGGTACTGGGTAACCAAGCTTTGAGGTAAGATCATGTAACTAATTCGCAGGGATGGCAATAACACCTTAGAGGCTGTGCCAAAATAAATGATCTGCTCATTGTTATCTAACGCTTTCAAGGCTGGGATAGGCTTCGTGCCATAACGAAATTCTCCGTCGTAATCATCTTCAATCAGATAAGCCCCTGTTTCGTTTGCCCAAGCAATTAATTGCAGTCGTCGTACAATAGACATGACCATCCCATAGGGGTATTGATGAGATGGGGTGACGTAGGCAATATCAGCCTTACTTGCCATCAATTGATCTAAGCGAATACCATCCTTATCCAACTGAATCGGTAGTACTGACATTTCATGTGAATGAAATACATGACGCACCTGATCATATCCTGGATCTTCCATCGCTACGACAGATTTATCACGAAAGACAGTCTGGCATAACAAGCTTAATAGCTGTTGCGTACCTGATCCAATAAAAATTTGCTCTACTCCACATCTAATACCTCTGGCCTGATATACATACGTAACCAATGCCTCCCGCAACAGTGATTCTCCCTGATATTCGCCATATGCCTCCGTTCGATCTAATTCGAATTGCATCGCTTCCTCCATACAGGCTCTCCATTGTTTTAATGGAAATACATTTCCATCCACCTTACCATATACAAAATCATATCGAGCAGGGGCTACTACATCATCTGGCTCATCCACCAACCTTGCGGAATGCTTCACTACTTCCAGTGTCACATCCTTGGCCCACCCATCAGCCAATAAATCCTCCACATAATACCCGCTTTTCTCTTTGCTTTTCACGTAGCCTTCGTCAAGTAATTGATGATAAGCTGCCTCTACTGTATTTCGACTCACCTGCCATTCTTGGGCCATCTGTCTAATTGATAAAAGTTTACTCCCGGACACTAACCTATTATTTTCAATCTCAGTTTTAATGGCTTCATATAACTGCTGATACATTGGCTTTTTTTGTTGCATCTTTTTCTTGGTGGGAAACATATGGCACCCCCGAATACCAGCTAAATCTGTCCCTATAATTAATTCTCATTCTGGTTCTATGAAAAGGGTCAGATTTTCACGACAATTATGAAGTAATCCAAATTGGTATGTCAAGAATTCTTTACTCAGTAGGAGGAAAAACCATGTCCTATCCATTAAGAAGATCGCTACAAGAAGTTCATGATCAGCAAACAATTACGCATTTTTTAGAAACCACCTCTATCGGTCACGTAGGCTTTTCCCTTCATGATGAACCATACGTAATTCCTGTCAATTTCGTCTGGACAAATGGTTGTATTTATTTTCATGGATCAATGGAAGGACGAAAAAATACGTTGATGGCTAAGAATCCCCGGGTTTGTTTTACCGTCAGCCATGAGAGGGGCACTCTATCAGATCCGATCCCCGCTCACGTGGATACCGCTTATTTTAGTGTTCTTGTTTTTGGACAAATCGAACTCATTACCGATCCGAAAGAAGCTACAGGAGTTTTACAAGTTATGCTAGACAAATATGTACCTGGTTATTTTGACCGTTCCCTATCTGAGGCTCACGTCACCCAATATCGCTCTCCTTTTGGCAGTGCGGTTGGCGTGTTTAAAATTGTTCCGACACATATTAGTGCCAAAGAAAACCCACTAAAAGAACATAAACTCTTTTATCCCGGCAAAAAAGTAACGGATGATGTGAAGAAATCACAGAAAAATCGGGAAGAATAAGGCACATCCGAATAGCAGGAGGGGTTTATTCTTGGCGATTGCTACAACAGAGTATCGTATAGACATCGAAGGAAAAGAGTTAGTTATCACAAATCCAAATAAGCCTCTATGGCCTAAAGCTGGTGTAACCAAACTCATTTATTTACAATATCTCATAGAAATGGCGCCTTATTTGCTACCTTATACAACTGATCGGTTTTTAACTGTGATCCGCTATCCACATGGGGTCGAGGATAAATCCTTTTATCAAAAGAATCTTCCAGACTATGCACCAGATTGGATTTTACGTGCTGTAGATGGCTCCATCACCTATGCATTGTTAAATGATACAGCCACCCTAATCTGGATGGCTAATCAAGCTGTATTAGAATGGCATATTGCTTTTCATACCTACCAACAGGAGTGGCCTACCGAATTAGTTTTTGATCTCGACCCATCCACTCCCGATTTTACAGATGCAATAGAGGCTAGCCTGTATGTAAAAGAAATTCTTGATGAGTTACAGCTCAACAGCTATCCCAAAACATCGGGGGCAAGTGGTATTCAAATCTACATTCCTATTCAGTCAGGCTATGCTTTTGAACAGACTCGAAAGGTAGGAGAATTTATTTGTAACTATCTAACGCAAAAGTATCCTCAAAAACTAACAATTGAACGTCTCACGAAGAATCGGGGAACGAAGTTATATCTCGATTACTTACAGCATTGGCGTGGAAAAACATTACCCGCTCCCTACACGACTAGAGCCAAGGAGCTAGCGACGGTCTCTGCCCCTTTAAGCTGGTCAGAAATAGAAAGTGTACACCCCAGTGATTTTACCATCCATACAATGCCTGAACGTATTAAGCAAAAAGGAGATTTATTTCTTCCCCTGCAACAGCAAGAAAATCGATCCTCTCTAGCACATATTTTAGATATTTTAAAGTAAGATATTGAAAGGCATTTTTTGTTTTAACCCTTATCTTTACAGAAAAACAACTTTCATGAGAATGCATGAGGAAATACGTGCGTATTCTATGTTATACTTTCCCCATGAGTAAACATGAGGAGGAGATTCACTTTGTATGATCCGATTGCCTTTTCCATCGGAAGCTTAGATGTCCATTGGTATGGACTTATTATGGGGACTGCTTTTTTACTAGGAACATATCTCGCGCGTTATAATGCCAAGCGCTCTGGTATAGATCCCGATCACATTTTAAACATGGTGGTCTGGATTATTCCTGCCGCTATCATCTGTGCTCGCCTTTATTATGTAGCCTTTGAGTGGAATACGTATAAAGATAACTTGCTCGATATCTTTAAGGTATGGAATGGTGGTCTGGCAATCCACGGAGGATTAATTGGCGGATTTATCGCCGGTGCTCTGTATATAAAAAAATACAATCTGCCTTTCCTTACATTAGCAGATGCTATGATGCCAAGTGTTATCTTGGGTCAAGCCATCGGTCGTTGGGGTAACTTTATGAATCAGGAAGCTCATGGCGATGTCGCTTCTGCCGCATTCATGTCTAACTTCCCGGCCTTTATTCGCGAACAAATGTTCATTGAAGGTCAATACTACCACCCTACTTTCTTGTATGAATCCTTGTGGAATCTGCTTGTGCTAGCTCTACTGTTATTGATGCTGTATCAGTTCAAAAAATTTGATGGTCAAATTTTAGGTAGCTACCTCATTTTATATTCATTTGGCCGTTTCTTTATTGAAGGAATGCGTACAGACTCTTTGTATCTCGGACCTTTGCGTATTGCTCAAATAATGAGCCTCGCCCTGATGGTTGTAGGTCTAATTGTACTGGTTTACTGCTATCGTAGACAAAAAAAGATTGGCTCCAAGCAAAAAGATAGTATGTAGCAAGACCCATGACTAAAAATAAAGCATCCTTGTCTCTTCGTAAGAGGGACAGGATGCTTTTGTTTTTTAAAGGGTTTTTTGCTCGTTTAAAAAAAATATGAAAAGGTCATACTGGATATACAGTCATAATCGACAGGCATTTCTGATAAGGGAGGGCTGAAAGAATGACCAGTGAACTTTTAGAGGAATATCTGGATCACTTTGTTATTGTGTATTATCAACAAACCAACACTTCGAATCCTCTTACTTCCCATCATACGGAAGAAGGAGTGTTTTATGATTTTGACAGTGCTGGAATCCTGCTCCGTCAAAATAACTTGTGTTATATTCCTTTTCATTCTATCCAAAAAATCGAAATAAAAGCTAGGCCCACTCTCTGGCAACGCTTAACAGGAGTGTCCTAGCTTTTAGCTTTATAACCTAACTATTGTAAAATCTTATAGAAATACATCAAGAACACGATAGCTGATGGCAGCTAATAGAGCTACTATTGGAAGTGTAATCACCCACGTGAAGACGATACGTCCCGCAACCCCCCACTTAACAGCAGAGAATTTCTGCGAGGCACCCACCCCCATAATAGCGGAGGAAATAACATGAGTGGTACTAACCGGCAATTTCAGGATCGTAAATAGAGTAATGATAAACGCAGAGGAAATATCAGCAGAAAAACCGGAAATCGGCTTGATCTTCATAATCTTTCCACCTAGCGTTTTGATAATTCTCCATCCACCAACAGAAGTACCAAATGCCATTGCAAGAGCGGCGGATACCTTAACCCATAGAGGAATATCTGTTGTTGTAGCAAATCCACCAGAAACCATTGCAAAAGTGATGATCCCCATCGTCTTCTGTGCATCATTCGCACCATGGCTAAATGCTTGCCAAGAAGCAGACAGCACCTGTAAATAACGGAAGCCTCTATTAGTCTTGTGATAAGGCATGTTAGCAACGATTTTGGAAACGAGCTTAATAACAATAAATCCAATCACAAAGGCAATAAGCGGGGAAAAAATCAAGCCCTGAATGATTTTTATAAAGCCACCATAATTAACCGCACTAAAGCCTTCAGCTCCTACAACCGCACCCGCAATTCCGCCGATTAACGCATGCGATGAAGAGCTCGGAATCCCAAACCACCAAGTAATTAGGTTCCAAAGAATCGCAGCGACCAATGCAGCTAGTACTACGACTAAACCATTTTGCAATTCAAATGGATTAGCAATATCGCTACCAATCGTTTTGGCAACACCTGTATAAGTAAGTGCACCGACCAAGTTAAAGATAGCAGCCATAAGAATGGCCGTACGCGGGCTTAGTGCACGAGTTGACACCGAGGTAGCAATTGCATTGGCTGTATCGTGAAATCCATTGATAAAGTCAAAGCTTAAAGCCATAATCACCACAAGAATCAGGATGATTAATTCTGGCGACAGATTAAGCATTCTTCAGCACAATCCCTTCAACCAGATTAGAAACATCCTCAGCAAAATCAGCACAGTCTTCCAGTTTCTCATAAATCTCTTTCAGCTTAATCGCTTCAATTGGGTCTTGCCCTGGTGTATTTAACAGCTCAGATACCATTTTGCGATAATTCGCGTCTGATTCATGTTCAAGAGCTTTAATATCTTTTGCGATACCCTCTACCACTTTATGATCCAGCTTACGTAGAGTGCGAATCAATTCAATTAGTTTAGAGGTTAGTTGGTGTAAGATGTTAGCTTGAGCTAGAACACGCTTGTCTACTTGTTTCACTTGGTAGAGATACATGCATTCTGCAGTACTATCAATCAAGTCAATAACGGAATCCAGTGTATGAGCCAACGCGTGAATATCCTCACGTTCCAACGGTGTGATAAATGTTGAGTTTAACTGGTTCATTATTTGACGAACAACAGCATCGCCTTCTTTTTCAACTGCTTTAATTTCAGCTACTCTCTCCTGTAAATTTTGGTAGTTGCTAACCATTTCAAAAAAGAGATGGGAACCTTTATGTACAGTCGCAGCCTGCTGTTCAAAAAGATCGAAGAATGTTGTTTTGTTAGATTTGATCATGGAAGAAATCTCACTCCTTCAGAATTATCACCTCTACGATTATATAAAACATGTATTTCTACGTAAATTGATTTATAGTCAAAATTCGACAAAACTATGTTAAGTTTTTGTAAAGATATTAATAAGATTTCATAAACCGCTAGATGACAGGGTTTTCAGCGATTTCATTTCCTGTTTTTTTGTAAAAAAATCCTTTCTTTCCTTCACGAAAAATAATTAAAAAATACCTTTATTTACATTTATTTATAATTTATACATAGATTAACTGGTATCATTTAGATATTTCTTGGTATTAGATAACAGATTGTTAACAAAATGTTTGCTTGCCAAATCAATAGGTCATTCGAATCAGATGATCTCCATTCTTTTGTGTCATAAAAAAAACCAGGGAGTATCCTGGTTTCATCCTCTCATTTCTATTGTGTACGTTGTTACATACATTCATGTATATGTTCATGTAATGGAACGTGGTTGGTATCTCGATGCCAAAATTTTATCTCGCCACCCACTGGACCACAATATAAGCAATCACGTTGTTTTTTTGCTTGATACATAATTTGGTCTGCATAGGCAGTAAGTTCGGCAGCTGTAGTAGCATGATCTGGATAGGAAGCCACTCCTATACTAACCGTCACTTCACCTATTTGTTGTCTAATTTTGTTTTGCAAACGTAGACCTACATCCACTCCTGCCTCTAGGCAAGTATGCGGAAGTAGAACCACAAATTCCTCTCCTCCCCAACGTCCAACCAGATCGTTTCCCCTTACATTCTCACGTAAAAACCTTGCGAATCGCTTCAAGATTTTATCGCCTTCCAAGTGACCATGTTCATCATTGTATTTTTTAAAATGATCCAGATCAATAACCAGCAACGTGACTGAATATTCGTAGATTTTTGCTTTCTGAATTTCCCTGTCCATCATCTTAAAAAACTGTCGATTAGCCAGAACCTCTGTTAGAGAATCATGATGAGCCTGTTTTTTGTAATCCTCAAGTATTTTTCCAAAATAAAAGCCACCTGCCCCCTGAAGAACTGCTAAAAAAATTGGAACATAAACAGCTTGAAAAGAGACCTGAGAAACGGCGCCAAGCCACCACCACAAGCAACCGAGGAGAAATCCAAGACCTGCTCCTCCATATCGATATCTCAATTTGATACCTCCCTCAAGCTGGACGCTGTTTCATATCAATCAGGAGTAAATCTTTAGAACCATATCATTTAGTTCATTTTACCCACTGATACTACTCATTTCAAGTTGAAACATTCCCTATAGCATCCCAGAAAAAGGATATTTCTGTTCTTTTCCCAAAATAAGGCACAAATAACGAATTAGGTCCAATTGCTCATCCTTTGATGTAAAGTGCTTGTATGTAGTTCTAGCATAATCTTATCGGGATCATGAAAATATATACTTTTGCCGCCTCCACGAAGGATAGGACCTTTTACTATCGTGATTTCCTTCTTACGTAATAACTCCACTGCTCTGTCAAAATCCTCCTCGTTCATATAGAAAGCACAATGATGAAAATACTGTCGTTCTAATTCGATCGGAAATATTTCCGGCCTTTCCAATAGACATATCCAAGCACTCCCCCATTCCAAGTAAGCATCTGCTCTGCCTTGATGCACCAGTTTCATTTGCAATTTCTCACAATAAAAACGTAGAGATTGTTCCAGATTTGAGACCTGTAAAGTGATATGACTAAAGCCTGTGACTCTCATATTTTCATGTAAATTTGCATTTTCATTCATGTTTTACTCGCTCCCCCATCATCATTTCTTTCCCTATGATAATGTTCTACAAGCTGAAAATCCCTAGCATCAATCTCATAAATCACTTCTAAAATGCAACGATTTTTAAAAAGTATTTGTTCATGGATAAAGGAAATGTACTTATAAATCATACGATCTTATCCGCTTTTTCTTTTTCTGTTTTCTTATACTATACACAAAGTCGTTATGTGTCTCGCTTTGACGAAGTTTTCTATCTGTGGTTATATAAAAAGAAAATGCTTTTTGAATGGAAAGGACCCTGTTTATGAATCCTAGCTCGTACTTAGCTGATGTATGTAATAGTTTAGGTCATAATCTTCACCGAATTGGTCAGCTTACCCGTGAGGAAACCAATAAGGTATTAAAGCCTTACGATCTAACCCCTGAACAGTGGCAAATGCTTGCTGTATTATATAAAACAAATGGTGTTACCCCAACGGAACTAGGGGAGATTACCTTACGTGACAAAACGACTATCTCCCGAATTTTGCCAGGTTTATTTAAAAAGGGATTTATTTATAAGGAAGCACATCCCCAAGATTCCCGTAGTTATGTGGTTAAACTAGTAGATAAGTATCAGAGCATGGTAGAAGAATCATTAATTAAAATCCGTGAGCACTATCAAAATAGTTTTTTTGCCCCTCTATCAAAAGATGAACAACAACAATTATTACATTTGTTAGTTAAATTACGTAAAGGTGCCGGCGACTTATAAACGTTAGGTTTCATGCTACTTTTTGTCGATTAAAGGTATTATTTCCAAGGAAATGATGCCTTTACTTTTTTATGATGCTTTTTTATTACAGAAAAAAGAGTAAGAATCTCTTGATAGTAAGCCTCTTACTCTTTTTTATACACATATATGTTTGTTATTACTCGACATACAACAATCTCTTTACACGTAATTCCAATTCAAGCATTGAAAACGGTTTCGACATATAATCGTCTGCCCCTAACGACAATCCTTGTACGATATCTTTCTCCGTATTTCGTGCTGAAAGCATCATAATTCTCATCTTGCGTAAATTCTGATCTTGTCGAATTATCTTCAACAATGAAAATCCATCTATTTTAGGCATAATTCCGTCCAAAATACAAAGCTGTGGTCGCTTATTTCTCATAGCTTCCAGCGCCTCTTCCCCATCTGTTGCTTCTATGATATCTACTCCTAGATGAGCAAGCTTTGTTCTTATTATGGAACGAATCATTTGATCATCGTCAGCTATCAGCAAACATTTTTTCTGATTTGCTTCCAAATCATTCTCAGGTTCATCCATATCGAGCTTAACCCTAACAATTTGGTTACGTCCTTGACGCTTTGCCTCATACATAGCTTGATCAGCCTGCTCCAACCATTTTTGGTTTGGCATCATTTTGTCCCAATCAGCAACACCTGCCGAGAAAGTAATATGAAAATCTTGCCCATCTATTTGTACAACAGGAGCCTGTTGTAACTGATCTCGGATTCGTTCTAACACCATTGTAGCCTGTTTAGCAGATGTGCCAGGGAAGGCGATTACAAATTCTTCTCCGCCATATCGCGCTAATAAATCTGTTGCACGTAAATTTTGCTGTATGATACGACCTAAACCTTGTAATACTAAGTCACCAATATGATGTCCGTATATATCATTAATCTTTTTAAAATAATCGATATCAATAAAAGCAATAGAAATGGGTTCCTGTTTCCTGCGGGTTTGAGCCAATTCGACCTGCAACTGATGATCGAAATAACGTCGATTGTTCACTCCTGTTAACGGGTCACGGAAAGCCATGTGTTCATAGTGCTGGGTTCTGGTAAGCAAGCGATAAATACAGGCCTCCAGTTCTTCAAAATGAAAGGGTTTGGTTACGTAATGATCCGCCCCCATCCGATAACACCTAATCTTATCCTTGCTATCTTTCTTTCCAGATAATACGACAAGTGGAATCCACTTTAAAACGAGATCATTTCTCACATAATCAAAAATTTCATATCCAGATTGAGGATGCATCATTAGATCTAACATGATGAGATCAAAGGTCCGCTCCCATAATAAATGCTTCGCCTCTTCCACATTGGCTGCCGCTTCCACTAGATATCCCTCTTGAGAGAGACGTTTGACCAGATAGGTTCGCAAAACATCATCGTCATCAATTAGAAGTAATCGATATGCTTGTTTATTTACTAGCTGATCCTCTTCATTCCATTGTTTTTCTTCTTGTAACATTTCTTCCTTACTAAAGCTCTGTTCCATTTTTAATTGACTAATTAGCATGTGAGCCATACGAAGCTGTTCCGGAGCTAATCTTATTCTACAATCTGATTGTGTCCATTCAAATTCCTTCACCAATAAATCAGCTACTTTCCCAATTGCCACTAATCCAAAGATAGGTGCACTCCCCTTCAAGGTATGGGCAATGCGGTAGATTTCTTGGGCCGACTGCCAATTTTGTTCATACACATAATGCCCCAGGTGCTCCTCTATGCTCTTTAGTTGATTTGTTAAATCATGCAAAAACAGCTTACGGGCCTCATGTAACTGTTTTTGATTTTTATTCGTAGTCATGGCAACATGTCACATCCACTTCTATCCGCTCCCCTCCCCTTCAGTTCAAGGAGACTTTCATTGTGTAAAACTGGTTACCGATTGTGAGACTCAATGAACGGTACCATAACAATAAAAGTGCTACTTGTTTTTAAGTGGGAACTGTCGTAATTGTTTTATCTGCTGGGTATTGGCTGTCAAATATATGACGAGTTTATTGTTATTTTTGTTACTTGTAATACATATCCAATCGCACAATCAATCCCTCTATGTTCTTATCACTTTTGTGAAGTGTGATATCATTCTGTATCTTTCCCTTAAAAGCAAGGTAGCAGGTACTTTACCAAGTACCCGCATGCCTATCAATCTCTAGTAAGCACTGAACCCTTCTGTATATGCGCCTACATCGTTGATTAAACGTCTGAATTCATTATCGTCAACATACTGGCCTGCCAACAATCTGTCATGAATAGATAGAATTCGCTTGTACATTTTATAATCAGGAGTAATAAAGACGAGACGTGCCTTATCCTGACGAATTAATGTGTCTCGTATTCCACGAATAATGCGATTGTCGTGTCCATCAACATTTAATTTTAAACTTAGCTTTGGTCGAAGTTCACTCGTTGGATCACGTTGGATCGGTTTTCGTTCATACTTTCCGTTAGGAGTTCCATCCGTGATCACACCGATTACCATGGTATCTCCATAAATAATCGCTTTTGCATCAAGAACTCCAGGTACTTTTTTTGCGCGTTCTTCCACGGCGGTTAACTGATAGCTATTTGTATTTTTTCCTTGGTACATCATCTTCACTGGTCCTGGTTCTACAAACTCATGGTTATTGCGACGATCACTTTTGTAATCCTGAATGCCAATTTGCGTATTCGTGCCACCTGGAGAATGAGTAGAACATCCCAGTAAAGATAGGGTCAGTACCATTGCTGAGCTCCATATAATGCCTGTATAGATTTGTTTCATGCTAACACCCCCAGTAGTTATAGCATGCTTGTTTTAAGGGGGTTTTACTCGATTCACAGGAATGGTAAAAGTTCTATGAAACCAGTATGTAACAAGTAGACCTCCCTAATTATGCTACTAAAGGAGGTCTATCTTCATTTCGATTCTCTTTGTTTACACGATACTAACATTCACGTATTACCCGTATTACCCTATTCTCTAAGCTTTTTTAGTTATATTTATACAGGCATCGATCATGGATATTAAGACCAAGCACCTCCATTGATGCCCGAATTTTCCTAGTTTATCCATGATTTGCTCTTCCTTTGTGTACATTACATCCCGATCTTTTCTGGTACTATTAGGTACAAGTTAACTACCTTTCCTTTTCGCGATTACACATGTTGTCTACACAAGCTCAATTTCTTGACCTACGCCCGCCTGTTTCGCTTTCTTATACATTGCCTGAGCCACAACCACGTCCATTACAGCTAGGCCTACTGATTTAAATAATGTAATCTCATCCGCTTTTTCTCTCCCAGGTTTTTGACCGGCTGCAATCTCACCTAACTCTGCATGCACATGTTGGCTAGAAAAAACTCCCTCCTGTATAGGAAGTAACAAGTCTCCCGTTTCCTCTAAAGCGGCTTCTTTAGCTTCTACAATCACTTTACTTGCCTTCGTAACTACTTCTGTAGGAATCTCTTGCATATTAGGTTGAAAAGATCCTACTGCATTGATGTGAATCCCTGCCGATATTGCGTCTGCCGAAAAAACTGGCTTCATTGCATTGGTTGCTGTAATTACAATATCTGCGCCCACAACAGCTTGATTTGCCTCTGGTACCACTTGTATCAGCAAATCTCTTCCTTGTGGGGACTGCTGTAGCTCTGCTTTACATTGTTCTGCCTTTTGCTGTGTGCGATTATATAACCGAATCTCCTTAAGCGGACGAACCGCTAGCATAGCAGAGATCAATCCCTGCGATTGTGCCCCAGTTCCAATCACACCAAGAATCCTGGCATCCTGACGCGCTAGATACTGGGTAGCTAGACCGGATGCCGCACCCGTACGTACAATTGTCAAATAAGAAGCATCTAACAACATAAGTGGTTCACCCGTCTTCACATCAGAGAGGATCATGAGCCCTGTAATGGTAGACTTCCCCTTTGTCTTATTATCAGGAAAAACCGAAACATACTTCATTCCAAGACTCTCCATAGCTGGTACAAGAGCAGGCATAAACAAGGCCGTACCGTTTCCCTGTTTCACAGGTACAGACAATCGAATTGGATTAACGGTTCTGTTATTAGAAAATTCGATCAGGGAATTTTTTACGGCTTCAATGGCTTCTTTCATGCTAAGCAGCTGCTTCACTTCCTGTTGCCTTAAAATCAGCATTCTATCCTCTCCTTGATTGTTAAATTTCCACCCATTCGTCTCTTTTTTACTATTTGTGCAAAAGCAATGACTTTTCCTGCTGGATATTCAATCATAATTCGTTTTGTTCGGTAGAAGAATTCCAATTTCAAGCAAAGTCGTCCCCACCATAATCCCAGGCTCTCAAATGGTACCAATCCACTCATGTTGCCTAACAAAACGCCATTTCAGTCGATTCATTACCATTTTTTACACGTAGCAAACAAACTTCAACACCTTCAATAAGTATTTATAATAAATAAAAAGTGGATATAATTAACCTTTTCCTCTTCGTATCTTGCTATGCAATTATCAGTGTGAATGTTGTGAGTGTTTGCTCACGATTTTTTACTTTCCGTATTTTTTCATCACTGCTTTTTTATTCTTTTTTCAGTCTATTAGCCTTAAAGCTCCTCACTTGACCACAGAGGCTCTTTCCTCTCACAAACAAAGTGAGAAAAGTGCGAGCTATAGCCTCCATAACGGCAAACAAGATGAGGTACTAGTCTTACTAAGAAAAACACCGGCTGAATATATATAGATTCTTAAACGAAGAACCTCACAGATTTTACATGGAAGTCTCAGACAATGGAACAGGAAAAATCCTATCGTTGTGCACCATACAATCTGAATCGTTACAGCAATTCAGGACTATCTTTTATTTGGTACTAGCCATCGTGTATGGAAAGTAAATAATAACCTGATTTTTCTAAAATTTACAATTTATGTTTTTTAGATCCAACAACACACTGCTTACTCTAATATTTTTTGATTATTCCATAAATTTATTTCAACGAATTTAGTCTATTTTTTCTTTATTTCCCTAACATGTTACTAAATTGTTTCTACAGTCCGAGGTTGCTTACAAATATAGCTTGTCTTAATATAACACGGATATATCAAACTTTTATTTATTTTTTTACAGAAAACCAAGGCCTACCTTCAAATAATAATGAATTGGATTGTTATTTTAAAATTAACATTTCGACATAAAATGATATTTTGAGACATTTTTTGTCGATAAGTTATATATTGTGTTTTTTTGTAATTTTCGTATAATTTAGACTAGTAACAAAATATTTTAAAAGGAGATGTTGTTAAAAATGAAGAAATCACTAAAAGTCCTATCTCTTTGCACCGCGTTAGCCACTATCTTACCTATCAATGTTTTCGCTTCAATGACTGAAAAAGTTGAGCATCAAGTACAAACCGCTGATGCTCCCGCAACAGGTGAATTTAAAGATGACGAAATATTAGTAAAATTCAAACACACATTAGAACCTATTAACACAGAACAAATTCATTCTACTTTAGGTGCTGAAGAAGTAGAGGAGTTGGGCAATGGAAAGTCAGAGTGGCAACTAGTAAAAGTTCCAGATGGACAAGCTGAGGAATTCAAACAAAAGTATTTATCTGATCCAAACGTAGAATCCGTTGAATACAACATGCTGTATCATGTAGATTACACACCAAACGATCCTCTAATCAGTAGCCAATGGCACCACAACAAAATTAACTCATATGGTGCATGGGATATTATTAAAGGGTCCCAAAAGAAAATAGCTATCTTAGATACTGGTGTTCAATTAGACCATCCTGATCTAAAAAATAGCCTATTATCTGGTAAGAGCTTTGTCTCTGGTGTAACTTCTCCTAATGATGACCATGGTCATGGTACGCACTGCGCAGGTCTAGCTGCAGCTATCGGTGACAATGGTATTGGGGTTAGCGGTGTTGATGGTTCAGCTAAAATTATTCCGGTAAAGGTTCTAAATGCTCAAGGTTCAGGCTACACGGCTGACATCATCAATGGTGTAACATGGGCTACTGATAATGGAGCTGACATCATCTCTATGTCACTTGGTGGGGGTTCTTTCCAACAATCTTTCCAAGATGCCATTAACTATGCTTGGGGCAAAAACAAAATCATCGTAGCTGCCGCAGGTAACAACGGATCCTCCTCTCTTACCTACCCAGCTGCCTACAACAACGTACTTGCTGTAGCAGCTACTGATTCTAATGATGGACTTGCTTATTTCTCCAACTACGGAAAATGGGTTGACATTGCTGCTCCTGGTGTATCAGTATACTCCACTTACAAAAACAGTGGCTACACCAATATGTCTGGTACGTCCATGGCTACTCCAGTTGCCGTATCTGTTCTAGCATTAACTTGGGGTAAACAACCTGGTGCTACAAACCAACAAATCGTTGATCGTGTACTATCTACAGCTGATCAAACACCTGTTACAGGCTCTAGCTACCTAAATGGTCGCGTAAATGCATACAAAGCAGTTAACGGATTTTAATTAACTGCACAACGTGATCTACTAATGGAAGCTAATCCTCTGTCTTTGAACAACCTGTTACTTCCAAAACACAACTAGATGGGAGCGAACCAACAGCATGGTGACAAGCAATCAAGCTGAATGTTTGATCTAAAACAGCCCTATTACTGGATGGTGTTACGCCATTCCAAGAAAGGGCTGTTTTCATTATGAATAAATTACATACATCGTATTGCAATACAAGATACATCGTTATACAATATAAAAAATAAAAGGAGCTGAGCTTATTGGATAAGGAACTAATGAAAGGAAGCATCGACATTTTGTTACTCTCTTTAATTTCTGAACGTGATATGTACGGTTATGAAATCACAAAAGAATTAAAGGAAAAAAGTGATAATTTGTATCACATGAGTGAGGGTACTCTTTATCCGGCCTTAAATCGACTACATAAAAAAGGATGGGCCACCTCGTATTGGGGAGACAATGAGACTCAAGGAAGACGCAAATATTATCAAATTACAGATGCTGGCACAGAGGAATTACAGCGGAAAGTATCGGAGTGGAACACGATTCACTCACTGGTGAGTAAGGTATCCAAGGGTTTTGTATGAATCGAATGGAAGAGTATGTCTCCTCTATTTTATCACATGGAGAATTTAGTGAGCAGGATCGAATTGAGCTAGCAGAAGAGTTTCTGGACCATCTGCACCAATTACAACGTGATTATCTGCAAGCTGGTTATTCACCTGAGGAGGCTGAACAGTTAGCCATTCGTGATTTTGGTGGTGAGCAGGAGATTGGTGAAGAATTACAAGAATCCCAAGCTCCGCATTATCGTCTATTGTTATTGCTTGTGGGAGCAGGCTCCATTTTATTCACCATTCTTCATTACTTATACGCCCTGTTTATTTTACAGGCATATATTCCTCTCCCTATGGTAATTGGAATGTTGCTTGGTAGTTCATTACTTTGGTTCTATTGGAATCCAGAGCATATTTTCCAGCGCAAACTTTTGATCAGCACGATTCTCATTGTACTCACTCTACTCTTTTTGTATTGGTCATATCTCGCTTTTTTAGGAACAAAATGGATTCGTAATCTATTGTTGGCTAACACTGCTTTATTACTTCTTCTCTCTTGGCTTACACTCCTGATGACGGCTTGGAAAAAACCTTTACACTTAGCCCTCTCGGAGCGTAAACAAAGAAACGTAATTCATACAGTAAATGTAACCTTACTGTTAGTATTGCTATATCCGATTATAAAATGGTCAAGTGGTATTCTATTTTTCGGCTGGATTTTCACTATTTTTCCTATATGTTTTCTCCTCGGATGGGCCTGTCTCTATTGGCTTCAGTACAAGTTAATTGGTAGAATGCCATTTCTAGGATTGCTCTTCGGGGTTTTCTCTGCTGTTTTTGTCGGCTTTCTTTGTTCTTTCTAACGAAAAATACAAGAGGTGATATAAATGAACAAAAAAACGCGCACTTGGTTATTTTTAGGGATTGCATTTTGTCTAACAATCGGTCTTTGGGCGACAGGTTCTCTGTATGCATCTACCACTGGAATGGATGCGGGAAAAACAGGTTTGGAAGCAGGGGTTGATATTGCTCCAGATGACTCTCGGTTGCTATTTTCCTACTCCGTTAATGGGGTAGCTAGTCTTTATACAGCAAATCCAGATGGAACAGACGTCAAAAAGCTAGCAAGTCTTTCTGGTCATTCTTTGTTTCAGCCCGTCTACTCAAGCGATGGGAAAAAGATCCTTACTCTGGCTCGACGTACAGGAGCAGAAAAAAAGACCACTGAACAAGCACTTTACGTTATGAATGCAGATGGCTCTGAACTACATCTTTTATCTGAGCCTGATGAGCTGATCACGGACGCCGTTTTTGCTCCTGATAATCAAACAATCTATTATTTAAAAGCTGGAGTATTTAAAAACTACTCTCCAATCGCTTCTAAACGCCCCCATGAATATGATCTTTTTTCTATTAATGTACAGGGGAAGAACAAACGACAAATTACACATGATAAAGAATATCAGATGACAGACTTGTCAGTATCATCAGACGGACAAAAGTTATTCTTCACCAAATTTACAAATTCATCTGACAAGCGCGACTTTAGTCAAGATAAACTGTCACTATTTGCTACCGATCTACAAGGAAAGACACTGACTAGCTATTTACCAGTAAACGATGCACTTGGAACACCTGAGATGTATGACGTTCGTTTTTCACCAGATGAGAAGCAGATTTCCTTTGTAGCTGTTTCACTTGCTTCATCAAACAAAACGTATGAATACGAATTGTTCACCATGGATCTAGAAACAAAACAAGCCAAGCAAATCACCACTTTACAAAAACATGCTAATTCACCTGTCTATTTTCATAAACAGAACAAGCTACTTTTCTTAGAGGATATTGGCTGGCCTGCTGAATCCTCTTATCAGCTTAGAACAGTGAACACAGACGGCTCTAATTTGCAAACGTTACAGATCGTTCTGCCAAAATAAAAACTCTTTCACCAAAGGAAGTACGAATCACAAAAAGTGGCTCGCCTTCACTTTGGGGGATTTTCTATCAAGAAGACAAATATATCGAAAATACTTTTTGATAGAAACAAGAAGCGCAAGAAGATATCTATATTTTGGATATCTTCTTGCGCTTTTATCTTAGTCCAGCTTAGATCAGTTTACTTGTGCTTATCTTCCTATTTCCAAACACTTCTTTCTAAAGTTTCCGTTCATGCCCCTCTGCCTGCACCATAATTTCTGGACTTGAAATGCTGCCTCCCCCTATTCTTTCCGGTTCATCGGTTGGAATTGTTTGAGCTAGACGGATTTGAAACGGCATTTCAAAAATCTCTTCTGCACGTGGTTGAATCACATACTCTGCTCGCAACGGTTCCGACTGAATATAGTTATCATCGAATAGACGAAACGGCATATCTATTGAGAAATGGACTTCTTTACCACCATAATTTTTGATACGAAATTGGCAGCTTCCTTTAACCAATCCATCTGATTCCTTTTGGTAGTGACAGGAGCTTCTTTTCTTCTCATAATCGAGAGCGTAGATACCAGTGGCAATAAAATATTGAAAACCACCTACAAGAAGGTATGTTGCTACTGGCACAGCAATCCATAGTGTCAAAATTGTTTTACCTGTCCCGTATTCTTTCAGGAAAAGAGCAAGTACGAAGAAAAATAATAATAAAAGCAATATACCATCTACATGAAATGTCTCTATTCTGGTAGGAATTCCTATCTGCTGTAAAAGGCGGTATAGAAGCGTGGTGTTATGTGGAAAGGAGGCTTTCAGAAGAAGAAACAAAGATAAACTAATCCAAACCGCCCAGCGTAGTTTTTGATTTTTTTGATTGGTCAAAGAAACACTCCTTTCTCTTGGCTTGGACTGTAAGCTTAAAATTGTGACGTTTTAAGCTTACATTCTAGGTGGAGAAGGCTTTGTTCCTTTCATTTTACCATTGTTTTCCCAATCATGACATCATCTTCTGCCTTTCTTTTTCATGAAAAATATTTTTTAGGTGTTTTGCCTAGCTTTACATCCTTATAAAACCAGAACGATATTTCGTACCATAGGAATTCATGCTCGACGTGTTCTTAAATTTACTTGGATGGTAATATAAATAATATCGTTATAAGTCTTTAGGAAAGGAAAATAAGATCCACACCCACGAATCATGTAGAGCTTTACAGAACTGAGGTGAGCATTGACCATGCTATTTACCTATTATTGTTTCGTTCATGATTGTAGGTGTACATAACCAAGTAGACAAACCATTATTCTTAACTGATAAGGGGAGAAGTGCTATGCTACGTGATTTGTATGCCCAAGAATGGGAACATTTCCGTCAAGATTACAAGAAAAGTTTTTGGACTATTATGCTGGTATCCTTAGTCATCGCTGTTGTTTTTTATATGCTCATTGTAAAAAATCCGCAAACGGTTAAAGAGCTGTTGGCAACACTCGCTCAAGCCTTTGAAGCAAAAGGGATCAAGTCAGGCGGTACATCCACATATTTTTTCTGGACTATTTTTAAAAATAATGTTCAAGCGACCTTCCTATCTGTCTTAGTCGGAATTATTCCGTTGATTATTTTACCTGCCTTCTCAGCGATCATCACAATTAGCACGATTAGTATTTTACTTGCTTCCGTTGCTATTCAGAATCAACCTTGGATAAATATCTTAGTTTACGGAATCCTCCCCCACGGTATTATTGAGATGATTGCTATCTTTTTAAGTGGGAGTGTTGGTATTTTTCTTAGTCTTACTGTATTTCGCCGTTTATTTTCACGCAATCGCCATCATTATTCCGTTAAAAAAGCCATCATCCAGTCACTTAAAACCTATATTTTGGTCATTTTACCGCTTGTGTTACTCGCAGCACTTATTGAAGGCTATGTGACACCTATTCTAATTCACAAGGTGGTATAAACTGTAAAAAAGTGCTACTTATGCTATAATACAAGTGAATATTCTCTATTTTTGTAATTAGGAGGATTCCACTTTGTTCTTTTCTAATCCGCTCGAGCCTGGATCACCCATGTTTGGTTTCATGTTCTCTTTTATGTCTAACGTTATTCCTGTTATTGTGATTGGTGGCTTTATTTTCGTTTTTGGTCGTGCTCTATTTATTTGGACGAAAAATAACAATTCTCCTGTCGAAAATAAACAAGCTCATATTATTTCAAAGCGTCTTCAAGTGTCTGGTCGCTCTGAAAATCATGCTTCTCACACCTCATATTATGTCACATTTGAATTGGAGAATGGCGAGCGCAAAGAATTTCAATTGACTGGACCGCAATATGGGCTGTTAGTCGAAGGAGACTATGGTATTATTTCTTATCAAGGAACACGATTTAAAGGCTTTCAGCGTCAAACTACTTCGGCTTAATCATTCATCTTACATTGATAACACATGAAGTTGTTATTGCTTCTGCGTAAAAATATTGTTTAAATGATGGAGACCGTTGTTTACCAAGGGCCGAGAGCCGTTTCGTTTGAAATGATGTCATATATCCTTTTCTGACGTTGCTGTTTTCGATCAGCAACGTCCTTTTTCGCCGCTTACATATTTCTCCCACAACCATCAGGTACAATAAAGTTAATATTGCTCACCATGCCATGCCTATGAACTGCATTCAGGCTTAGCGTCAAAGTCACAGAAATACAAGGAGCGTACCTATGCTAGAAAATATGGATGTTTGGAAAAACATGGCCTTTCATTATCAATTCGCTTTACGTGAATTGGAAACGAAGATCATGATTGTGAATACAGAATGGAAATTGCAAGATGGATACTCCCCTATTGAACATATCAAAACACGTTTAAAAGAGCCGGCTAGTATCATGAAAAAGTTGGAGCGTAAACGATTGCCAAAGACTTTAGAAAGCGTGCGAGACAAGCTGTTTGATGTAGCTGGTGTTCGGATCGTTTGTGCCTTTGTTGAAGACATCTATCGCATTGCGGACCATTTTAAACAACGAGAAGATTTGCGCCTTGTAGAGATCAAAGATTACATAGCCTCTCCAAAACCAAATGGCTATCAAAGCTTGCATCTCATCGTTCAGGTCCCTCTCGTCTTAAATGAAGGAATACAATGGGTAAACGCAGAAATTCAACTACGGACCTTAGCCATGGATTTCTGGGCCAGCCTAGAGCATATTTTGTTTTATAAGTACGATAAACAAGTACCACCTTATGTCTTGCATGAATTGACTGAAGCAGCTGAAGCAGCCAATAGCCTAGACCAGAAAATGTTGAGATTACGCAAAGAAATCTTAAATGGGAAAGAATTTAAAGTAGTTGCGGGAGCCAAAGCATAGCTGTTTCTCCCCATACAAAAAGAAAAAGGATAATTGGATGCGTCCCGTACGCTTGCAATTATCCTTTTTTTTCTTAGATACGAACAAATATTCTTATTTTTGAGTTATAATTTAGGAGGAGGAGGTTTTCATGAATCTCGAATTATATCAAATGACACCCTTAGAGGAATGGATTACAGCTAGGTATCAGCGACATGGATTTCTAGCTCCTGAGGAATTACACCTAGAAGAGATTGCAGAGTTATTTGGAGGCGAAATTGCTTTTACAAGATTACCATCCCACGTAAGATGGTGCGAGAATAGTGGAGACTTTCTGATTTTTTTACATCAGCATTTGTCAGAAGTAGAACGACGAGCCGAATTTTTTCATGAATTATGTCATCCATTGCGCCATTCTGGCAATCAATTGTCATTGCCACCCGCTCTACGTGACTTACAGGAAATGCAAGCAGGGCACTTTCAATTGTACGCAGCTATGCCCTTTTATTTACTTCAAACATTAACTATGCCTACATACGAAAGGGATTGGTTAAACCAGCTAGCTCAAGCTTTTCGCGTACCGATCTCATTGGCTTCCCGACGATGGGAGCAGATCAAACGCCGAATCTGGCTAGCACAAGAACAAGAATGGAGTATGATTATGTATCGGCAAAAACGAAGGCTAGCTCCTGAACTACCTTCTCTGACTCCCGAAACGAAACGCTTGCTTAGCCAATTGCAGCAACAGCTATCGAGGAAACAAAACTAGGCTACTTTGTCATTCATATTTTTTATTCATATTTTTTATTTATATGTAACTAACTTAGTATTTTATTTGGATGTATACATTTTATCAAAAACACGCATGCAGGCTGGCCCATCTGAGTCAGTCTGTTTTCCTTTTTAGGAGTATGTCAACAATCTACAAGCTCGCTTATGACTAATGTCGGCAGGAGGAAAAGGCGGTCAATAGAGCAGGAATAAAAAGCTCTCTTCCTAAGAAAGAGAGCCCTATGGCAGCTGCATTGGTGTCATTAGTTTCATTTTGTGGGTTTGTGGGTTTCATTGTTTGTTTTTTTCGTTTGATCCTTTTTATGATCCGCTAGCGACATCTACTTGCTTTTTTACAATATGATGGCCAATATCTAGGCCTTTTGCTAGCAATTCTTCTTCTGTCAAAACCGTCAGCTGTTGATTTTTTGAAGGCATCGGCATCAATCCACCTAGTGGACTGAGCATGCGGCAGTTGGTATCTGTCTCGATCACGACGTACAAACCTTTCTTTTCCATCTGTTCAATCAGATTCGCCCAACGCTTCGCATCCATTACTTCCGCGTGCTTGGTTAAAACCATGCCCATCTCTTGTGCTAACATTTGTAATCCCCTTTTGTGCTTACGTGTTTTCGTAAAAATCTCACGTTACATACAATACAGCCAAAACGCTTTCCAATGCAAAATGCATTTTCACGCAAAATTCCAGTGAAAAATCTATAAATTCAGTTGGAAACGTAAAATAGATCGTTCAATCTTGGCGAATCATGATTTTTTGCGTTACTACTCATTTTCTCTCTATTTCCATGATATTTACTCACATTTATTTTATTTTTTTCCTCGATTTATTTTCCGACCCTCACAAATTTTCACCAGATATCCTCCACTTCAGCAGCCAAAATAGTCTGGTAGCTAATCCAAGACACCCCGTTCTGTGTCTGTAGCTTAAGTCGTTGTGACACAGGATCAACATGCAGAGCATGCCCGATAATACGTTGTTCTCCCTTATCATCGTAATAACGCAGTGTCAGCAAACGCTTTTGTTGTAAACCTTGGAACAATATGGCACTAATAGTGACACGCTCCTCCTCGTCTAAGTCAGGTGGACAGTATCTCTCTTGCTCTGCTTTCATTCGTAAATATAGGTCTCGATGCTCTGGCAAGATAAATCGGCTAGACGCAAAAAGATTTTCCTTCTTGGAAACAGGCTTGTTTTTCATGATTGTCACTGCTTTCTTTTTTCGTTTTTCAATGATACTAAAAACTTGTTTCAACTACATATATTTACAAGAATAATTGTCTTACATATAATTGTTGTAGCAAGTATTTTTTCTAAGAAAGGAGGAGCCCCTTTGAGTAAACAAATTGTTTCTGAGGACTCTATCGGCTTTATGCTGGGTCAGACCTACCGCAAGATCGTTTATCTGCTCTCTTCACGCTTAAAGGAATTTGACATTACTACCGAACAATTTTCACTTTTGTATCAATTGGATAAACAAGACGGTATTAATCAAAAAGAACTAGCACACCGTACATCCAAAGATCAGCCAACAACAACCCGAATTTTAGATGCACTATATAAAAAAGGCTTGATTCACAAAAAAACGTCTGAAAATGATCGCCGTGCTTTTTTGCTTTTCTTAACCGATGCTGGCAAAGAAATGGTCAAACAGACACTCCCCATCGAGCAACAAACGATTCAGGAAGCACTCCACAACATCTCGGATGCTGATCTAGCGTTTATGAAACAGCTTTTACAACAAATGAGTGAGAATGCTCAAAAACAGATAGAGTCTTAGGAGTGGTACGTTTTGATAGGAGAACAAGAGAAACTTTGGTCCAAAAAATTTATACTGTTAACAGTCTGTAATCTGTTGTTATTTCTTAACTTACAAATGATCCTTCCCGCTTTCCCGGCCTATGTCAAAGAGACCTTCTATGCTACTGATTTTACGATCAGTCTAGTAACAAGTCTCTTTGCCTTGTCTGCCATTGTGACGCGGTTATTCGCAGGGGAACTCTTGAAGCAGGGGAAGATCACTTTCCTACTATTCACAGGATTGGTAATTGCTGCCCTCTCTACAGCCGGATACTATTGGTGTGGAACTATTGCCGTCTTGCTTGTTATGCGCGTTTGTTATGGAATTGGCTTTGGGATGTCTAGTACCACCTTTCCCACAATGGTTTCTCATGTCATTCCAATTCGCCGTATGGGAGAAGGTATGGGTTACTTCGGTCTATCTACCAGCCTAGCTATGTCTATTGCACCGATGATTGGATTATGGGTGTTAGCAACGTATGGCTTTGGTACATTGACTGCCTCTTCTACCTTGTTGATTTTATTGATTTTTCCCTTGCTGTACCTCGTTTTACCTAAGCAAAAATCAGTTGCAGCTGAAAATGCTGAGCCTACTATGCAAACAGATGCTAAGGCGTCCATTACGCAATCGGTGCAAGAATCCGTGCCATCCAATAGTCGCTCTCCCTTTCTGGATAAGAACATCTTGCTTCCCTGTTTGCTAAATCTTTTGCTATCAGTTACTTATGGCGGTTTACTTAGCTTTTTGGCCTTATTTGGAAAGGAAATACAAATTGACAATGTAGGTAACTTCTTTTTGTTTAATGCCTTAGCTATTCTGTGTATTCGTCCTCTATCCGGCAAGATTTTTGACCAAAAAGGGCATGTATCCGTTCTGATTCCTGGTGCTTTGTTCGTAATCGCTGGTCTACTCGCTCTCTCCTTCACGACTGGTATGATAGGTTTGATTTGTTCGGCTGTGTTGTATGGATTAGGCTACGGAACCTTACAACCCTCCATGCAGGCTTGGATCATTAAGGAAGTAAGCCCAGATAAGCGAGGAATGGCTAATGCTGCTTTTCTCAACTCCATTGACTTAGGAGTTGCCATCGGTTCTATGTTGCTCGGCGTAGTAGCATCGAGTGCCAATTATGCAATCATGTATCGCATCTCTGCTTTAGCTATGGTGACCTATTTGCTCGTTTATTTGTTCTTTTTAATGACACGTGGAAAGCGCATGAAAAGAGAGCTAGCTAAGCATGCTGAGAACGTAAAGATTTAACCGTAGAGAGTAAGGGCATGCAGGTAGATGGTAGTAGCATACAGGTTCATATCAATCTTTGGTTTTTAACCAAGCCCCTGCTTGTGCTACCTTTTCCTACATCATCTGGTTGCTTCTCTCCCGTCAGCCATTGTTGGACACGTGCCTGACATTCTGCCCGTAATAATTCGGGGGAATAGCGTAGCTCGTGTACATAGCCGTTGAGCCGAACCTGTACTCGATATAAGCCCCCTTTGGTCTGTGTGCCAATCACTTCGCATCCTCTGTCTAGTAGGGCTCTGCGCAGATAATGATGTCTACGCTCTGCCCAACGAGACAGGTGATCCAATAAATGAACATAGGAGAGAGACAATGGAATCTGTCGCAAAGTCTGCTGGTCCACCATCGCTACTTTAAACAACAAACCAAATAAAATAGATTCGCGCACATGCTCCTGCCACTCAAGTGGAACGGCTGGCTGACTCATTTATAGTGCCCCCCAATCTTGTGTGCCCTCTCCTTCACTTGACCAGCCGCGAGTATCGATACTGCGCGTATAATCGCATCATTGCCAAAGCGAGATCGAATGCCATCCATGGTGTAGGCAAGAGATCGCTTTTTCATTTTGTCTTCAAATAAACTAAGCTGGCAAACATCATCTGGTGTCAATTGTCCAATGTGAACACCCACGCTACGTACCGGGGAATGCTCCCAATGACGCTCAAACAATTCTAAGACAGCTGCATAAATCGTCATCACATCGTTGGTTGGCTCTGGCATTTTCATCTGTCGAAAAAAACCTGTCGGCACGTCAAAATCCGCTCCTCGGCATCCTACAGCTACGACCCCGCCCATTAGTTGCTTGCTTCTAGCTCTTCTACACACTTCTTCACATAACTCCAACAAAACCACCTTAATCTCTTCTGCTGTATGATAGTCACGTGGTAATGTCATATGATGACCAATCCCCTTCTGAACATCATGCGCCTTAACCGATACAGGTGACTCATCAATGCCATGTGCAGTCCGCCAGAGCACTTCTCCATTTACTCCAAAACGTTTAATCATGACATCAAGCGATGTTTCTGCTAACTGGCCAATCTTGTACATACCCATCCGATGAAGATGACGTTTCATCCGTGAACCTACGCCAAACAGCTTTTCGATGGGTAACTGCCACAGCGTATCAGATAGCCCCTCTTTTTTGAGCCAAAAAATCCCATCCCCTTGCTTTTTAGCCATATCGCAAGCCATTTTAGCCAAAACCTTATTTTCGCCAATTCCTACTCGGCAGACTACTCCTGTCTCCATGAGAACACGCTGTCTAATCTTAGTCGCAATCGCCTCTGGATCATTCCCAAATAATCGCAAGCTACCCGTAATATCGAGAAACTGTTCGTCAATCGAGAAAGGCTCCACTAAGTCGGTAAAGGATTCAAAGATAGTCGTAATTTGCGCTGCTACCTCCAAATAACGTTGCATGCGGGGGCGCACTACCACAAGATGTCGGCATTTTTGTTCAGCTTTCCACAAGGGTTCTGCTGTGGTCACACCATATGCTTTCGCTAACGAACAAGCAGCTAGTACCACACCGCTCCGCCTCTTTGGATCACCAGCCACCACGACAGCTTGATCACGAAGTTCTGGATTAGCCGCTTTCTCAACGCTTGCGTAAAAGCTTTGCATATCAATTAGAAAAATCACCCGCTTCTTGTGCACCTCAAACACTCCTATCGAACGTATATTCTCGTCGAATAGTATACCAAACACTTGTTCTTATTTATACTATGAACCAGAAGGTAATTTTATACAGTGATCAAGTGCATCGGGATAAAAAATATCATTTACCATATAATTGCATTTATTTGAAATTAATGCTATGATAGCAACATTCTAATTAGCCTACCTAACTATATGGATATGTAGTCTCAAAAGGAGCACGTTCATGAAAAAAGACCACTCAGAAGCAATGATATCGAATAATGAATCCCTGTCCATGCAAATAGGAGCATACGAAGAGCTAATAAAGCAGACGATATCGAAGGACACGGACCCTATGCTAGCTAAGCTTGGATTAATCACACTATGGGTATCCGATAATGTATTAGATGCCATAGATATAGACTTGGCCCCTCTGGGAATCTCGGAAAGTAAATTAGGCTTCTTGTTGTTATTTATTTTAGATCAAAAAAACGAGAAAGAAGCTAGTATGAGTCCATCAGCTATAGCTGATCGGTTGGGGATCGAACGAGCTTCTGTCACAAGCATACTCGATTGGATGGAAAAACGAGGATTGATAATACGCGATCACCACCCACAAGATCGCAGACGATTAATCATTAAGATCACGGAAAAAGGAAGAGAGATTACGTTTCGCTCGTTACCGATTTTCTGGTCCTCTTGTGCCTCTTTGGTAGAGGAATTTACCAAAGAAGAATGTCGAGTTTTAGAGAAAGTCCTAACGAAAATGCATGAAAGTACAAGGGCAAAGCTAAAGAAAGAGAGATAGAGAGATAAATAAATAAATGAATCATACAGCTACCTTATTTTTTTCTCTATATAGTTAGATAACCTTATTATATGGATAGTTAATTATATGAAAGGAGGTGATGTCCTCTAGTAGATCTCTATTACACTGTTTTCCAAGCTGAACTTTTAAAACGTTACACAAACAAGGGGGGCAATCGTAATGAACGTTACTAAAAATCAGGCCATTTTATCAGTCGTTAGCTCAAACGGTCGCAATATTCATTTTTTTGATGCAAAAACATACGAAAAGGTAGGGAAAGTAACATCTCCTATTCCTGAACCACATGAGGTGTGTATTGATTCTAGACGTCAACTGTTATATGTAAGCATTACCTACCGTTCTGGAATTTATGGTCATGCGAAAGAAAACGGTCATGAAATCCTGGTTATCGATATCCCTACTTTTACCTTACTGGATACAATTGATATATCACCTGAGTTTGCTCCTCATGGATTAGCTTTTGATGAGCGCAACGACTTATTGTATGCCAGTGTAGAATCAAATGGTGGGGGCGTTATCGTTATTCATCCTGATACGCGACAAGTCATCAATCGGATATCTACTGGGGCAAAAGGCTCTCATTGGTTTGTGATTCATCCAGAAGGTACAAAAGGATATTCCGCTAATAAAGAAGCGCCATTTATTTCTGTTTTAGACTTACGTAAAAAAGAGCTAATGAAGAAAATTTCTGTTCCATTTGGTAGTGAAGAGCTGGCCATTTCGCCTAACGGTCACCGAGTTTATGTCCCTTCCCCAAGTCTCTCAAGTGATCATAAAAACGAACAGCCTACCCTTAGTATGATTGATACAGAAACAGATGTCATTATCAAAACGATAGCCTTTTCCGATATCATTCATCCTGTTCATGTGACAATTGACGGGAAGGTTTTACTCGGTCATCTACGCTATCAAGAAAAACCTTCAGCTATTACGAAGGACATCGTTGATTCAGTACCAGGATATGTATCGATTCTCGATGGGGAAACATTACAAGTCTTAGGCACGGTCGAAATAGATTTATTTCCTCTCAACATTCGCTCCTCCTCTGACGGAACCATTGGATATGTTTCCAATTTTAAATCAGGCACAGTAAGTGTATTAGATTTGATTCATTACAAGAAAATTCATACGCTTAAACTAGATCAGCAAGATCAGTCTGTTCCTTCTATACATCCAAATGCTCATGGTATCGCCTATATAGAAATATAGAATGCTGTAATAAAGGAAAGCTAACGATGTGTATATGACACAGTTATCTTTCCTTTGCTACTTCCTATATACCAATAAAAGAATTCATTTAAGCGGCGGGGAACCGTTCTGTTATGTCGAGCGATTTATAGAGAAGATGTTGACAACAACTAAACCTACAGAATAATATTATTTTGCGTAAAAATTTTGTTTTACGGAGGCCCGATATTATGGAAATTTCAAAGGGAGTAGAAATGCTTCATCTAGATTTTCATGGGAATATTATTCACCCAATTCTTTTGTGGGATCAAGAAATGGCTGTTTTAATAGACACAGGATTCCCAGGGCAAATTGACGATTTACGCGTGGCCATGGAAAAGGTAGAAGTGTCGTTCGACAAACTAAAAGTTGTGATTTTGACGCATCAGGATGTGGATCATATAGGCAGTCTTCCTGAGATTTTGCAGGAGTGTGGTAATAATGTTAAAGTTTATGCACACGAACTGGATAAGCCGTATATTCAGGGGGAGATACCGCTTTTAAAAGACGGGCACCTTGAGAATCCCCCGAAAGGCAAAGTGGACGATACCTTGATTGACGGTCAGGAACTGCCGTTTTGCGGCGGGATTCGCGTCATCCATACTCCTGGGCATACTCCCGGGCATATCAGCCTTTATTTAAGGCAAAGTAAGACTCTCATTGCCGGGGATTCGATGTACAGTGTAAACGGGATTCTTGGGGGAATTCATGTCCCGACCACACCGGATATGAATGCAGCTCGTCTCTCTTTAAAAAAGTATGTAGACCTCGACATTGCATCCGTGGTTTGTTATCACGGGGGATTAAGTAATGTAAATGGTAATGATCAGATATTAGGACTTAGCCAAGGATTATAAAGTTAAAGTTTCAGCGGATTATCTTTTGGTGAAACGATGTTGTTACGCTAACGGGTATCGATAGTTCAAATAAACCAAAGCCAGTCTATCACTTCATTTTCGTGTTACGACTGGCTTTTTCTGTAGAGAGATTGATTAGTCTAATACTTTATTTTCTCTGGACACTGGAGCTTTAAGTTCTGACTGCCATTGTTATATACACAAAAGTACCCTAGCCTATCAAGTAAAAACCAGTCTACCCCTCTTTTAGGTTTAGACTGGTTCTATGTTTGCAGTAATCTTTTTTGTAAAAGCTCATAAGCTTCATACTCTTCCTCTCGTGAGGATAGCGCTGCCTGCAAAGCACCAAAGAAGTGGGAAACGTGCCGATAACAGGCACCAAGATCACCCATACAGGAGCGTTTAGCTGATACTATATCCACTGTGCTCTTGCCTGTAAACAACGTGTAAACGGAGATAACCACATCATATTGATGAAACCACTCTATGGTCTCTACCATGATTTCACCTCGTTCCAGATCTAAATGAATGATCTTCCACTTGGGTAAATAGTGTTCTAAAGTCCAAAGCACAATCGGTACTAACTCAGACTGATCCATCTCAAAATAACGCGTGGCTAGCATGGGGTCCCAAGCCTGTTCATATGTTTCTTCCTGGTTTTCCCACAAGCCAGTGATGATGCGCAAAAAAGACATGCTGCCCTGCTCCTCTTTCCTCGTGCTGTAGATACTAAGAATCATCATAGTGAAAAAAGAATCTTTCGCCAACTCTTTCCTTGAAATGACGAAACTTTGCCATAATTAAAAACGCTTTCATCCTATAATGGTAACGAACAACTATTCATTTTTCATTTTATCCTTTACTATAAGCATTTGCCTTAGAAAACTCCTCCACAATTTGACTCTATGTACGTTTCCCGTGAAACCATCCCGACCAAATTACGTAACTTACTATAGAGGTGATCAAAAGTGGATAAACGAGTGCAAGAGATTATTACTGCTACAAATGAAAAATTTGGTCTGCAAACGTATCACTTACATACGAGCCGTTTATATGCAACGGCGGATACTATTCGTGGTACAACCTATCAATTAAGCATGGAATGGTTTGTAAACGGGGTGACAGAACGTACTGAGGATGATTTGAATCCACCCGGTACAGCCGTAATCGAATATGATATTAGCTCCAAGCGCTTTACCAGTGTCATTTTTGTCGGAGAAGAAACTTTTTCCACAAGCTCCACACGCTTCTCAACGTATTCAGAAATAATAGAGTGGGTAGAAACAGAAACAGGACTTCGTCATGAAGAGCAGTTCATTCTAAATGATCAGACACAGCCCTCAACCACCTACAATTTTACAGCCTGCCATAATGGAGTTCCTTTCTCCCCAGGTGGAATGATTACGGTAGAACATAATGATAAAGGACAGCTTATTTCTTTTTCAGTAAGTGGATCGTTTCCTACAAAAGGAATGATAAAAGAAGAGCCCTATACAATTGTCCTAGATGAAGATGTAATACAAATCGCAAACGAACAGGTTAGCTTACTCGATTTCCCTTCAACAGAGCAAAACAAATGGATACCGGCTTATGCGCTCGAAGAAATTTATATAACCAATGATTTATCAACAACCTATCCTTTTGAAGTTATAGTAGATAATCGGTTTCGATTGAATATCGACCATGTTTTTCAATGGGACACACCATTAACGCTTACGTATGAGGAACAAGAACTTACCCTGTTTCAGAACCAAGCGGAAGTGTCAGCCGAACAAGCATTTGCTAACGAACCACATCCAGATATGTTACCAATTACACAGGCTGAGCAGCAGCGAGCCATTCATGCAATCTCCGACTTTTTACGTTCTATGTATCCAACAGAGTCAGGACGCTGGAAACTAACCTATCTGTACCGGCAAAATAGCTATATCCAGGCAATACTCCGACCTGTTTCTAGCACCAAAGTGATATCAGCTAAAATCACTTTATTCTTAGACCCGAAACAACTGCATATTGTCTCCTATTTTGATAATCAGTTCTTTTGGAAAGACGTATATGGAAATCTAGCGCAAGCTGAACCTATAACAATTGACAAAGAGCTTGCCTTCGAACCGCTTAAACAGCACCTCACTTTAACGCCCATATATGTATTGCATCCAGAGAAAACCCATTATGTATTGTGTGGAAAACTAGATTGCCATTATGGAGTACTGGCAACGAATGGTGAAGTAATTTTGTTAGATTCCATCGACTAGTCAAGGGACCTTGATTTCCTGCTACATCGATTGGTTTTTAAACAAAAGATTTTTGTAAATGAACATAAGTACGAGCAAAACGCCTCATATTTCGTCGTTTTCCACACGAAAACCCCCTCCCTCTTCTAAAATCTAGAAGCGGGAAGGGGGTTCTTACATCCAAATCATCGAACTATTGTTCTTATTTACACTCTTTTTCGTCCTACAAGTATAAGACAATACTCAGAATCATCTACATTCGTTATCCCCAAAAAAGAACAAAGAACGCCTTTTGCTTGTCTAATCTAAAACAGTACCATCTAAAATTCCTTGCTCTCGCAAATAGGAGCGCAAATATTCATAAGCAGGCTCTGTCCAAAACTCATCCTTATTGACCATAACCGCTGCTTCCTGGCGAGCTACCTCCAACGCCTTATAGTCGCTGAGTAAATCTGCTACCTTAAAGTCAGGAACCCCGCTCTGCTTGGTTCCAAAGAAATCACCTGGACCACGAAGCTCCAAATCGCGTTGAGATAGTTCAAAACCGTCATTCGTTTCGCACATGACACGCATCCGTTCTTTTCCAACTTCTGATTTTGGATCGGCAATGAGTACACAATATGACTGATCAGCACCACGACCAACACGTCCACGTAACTGATGCAATTGGGCAAGACCAAACCGCTCAGCATCATAGATTACCATAAAGGTTGCATTCGGCACGTTTACCCCAACCTCTACTACGGTCGTCGAAACAAGAATTTGAGTGTTTGCACTAGCAAATGATTGCATGACTTCATCCTTCTCTTTGGACGGCAAACGACCATGCATCAAGCCTACCTGGTACTCCTGAAAATACATACTTAATTGCGCATGCACATCAATCGCATTTTGTACATCTAGCTTGTCGGATTCTTCAATTAAAGGACAGATTACATAGGCTTGGCGACCTTGTGATAGTTCTGCTCGCATCCGTTCTAGCACTTGATGAAACTGCTCATGCTTAGCCCATGAAGTCTCTACTGGTTTACGTCCAGCTGGCATCTCATCGATTACAGAGACATCCATATCGCCAAAAGCCGTGATTGCCAACGTACGTGGGATAGGTGTAGCTGTCATGAATAAGACATCTGGACAAAGTCCCTTGTTACGTAACACACGCCGTTGTTCGACCCCAAAGCGATGCTGCTCGTCTGTTATCACTAGCCCCAGTTTGGAGAAAAATACATCGTCCTGAATGAGTGCATGCGTACCAACTACTACATCCAAGCTTCCTGATTGCAGAGCTTCAAGCAACTCCCGACGTTTTTTCCCTGAAACAGAACCTGATAATAGTGCGATCTGTAGCCCCAATGGCTCTAATAAACTTGTTAATGAATGCAAATGCTGCTCAGCCAAAATTTCTGTGGGCACCATTAAAGCCCCTTGATAACCAGCTTTCACTGTAGCATACAGGGCAATAGCTGCTACCACTGTTTTACCGGAGCCTACATCCCCTTGCAATAAACGATTCATCGCATAGGGGGCCTGCATATCATCTAGCACCTCTTTTACCACACGTTTCTGAGCTCCTGTTAACGGAAACGGTAGGGAACGCACGAATTCTCGCACCAGATCCAGCGGAATGGCTTGTGCAACCCCCTCTGTCTGTTGACGTGTTATCCGACGAAACGCCTGCATTTTTACTTGAAATAAAAAGAGTTCTTCAAACATAATGCGGCGGCGAGCTTGATGACCTTCTTGTGCATCCCCCGGAAAATGGATCAACTCAATTGCTTCATGACGTGGCAATAAACGATAGCGTTCTACTAGTTCCTGAGGTAAAATTTCCGGAATTAACTTACCGTATTTTTCAAGAGCACGCTGAATGGTTTTGCGTAAAAATAAAAGATTAATTCCTGCACTTAGAGGATAAACCGGAACTAGATCATTGCGTTTTTGGGCCCGTGGTGAATCTTTTTGTGTCATTTCACTCACGGTAATTTGTAATTTATGCTTGTCCCACTTTCCTGTAACTACAATCTCTTTGCCTGGAGATAACTGTGTTTTAACGTACATTTGGTTAAACCAAACAGCTGTAACCACTACGCGATCCATGACGAGTTTGACACTGATCCGTGATTTCTTTTTGCCAAAAAAGCGAACAGAGGGCTCGCCGTAGACTGTGCCTACAAGAGTAACCCTCTCCTCATGCTTCACTTCAGTTAAATCGCGGATGCGATAATCCTCATAACGCGATGGAAAATACTCTACTAAATCCTTGATGTTGTAAATGCCAAGCGCCTCTAAATCTTTGGCCCGCTCTTCCCCAATTCCATACAGGTTGCTAACAGGCCCGGCTAACAAATCAATCATGCTGATTCACCGGCACACCAAAGATTTTTGCTTCAATTGCACGACCTGTCTTCGTATCAGCCAACCCGCCTTGTGCCGTTTCCTTCAGGGTATTAGGCATACTACATCCGATACGATACATCGCTAAAATTACTTCATCAGTAGGGATCACACTCTTGATGCCCGCCATTGCCATATCAGCAGCTACTGTTGCGATGGCGGCCCCCATTGCATTGCGCTTCACACAAGGAACCTCAACCAAACCAGCCACTGGATCGCAAACCAAACCAAGCATATTCTTCAAAGCGATTGCTACCGCTTGGGCTGATTCCTCTGGTGTACCTCCAGCCATTTCAACGATCGCTGCTGCTGCCATCGCTGTAGCAGATCCTACTTCCGCTTGACAACCACCAGCTGCTCCTGAGATAAAGGCATTGTTAGCAATGCAATATCCAATCGCTCCCGCCGCAAAAAGATAATTCACCATTTGCTCGCGTGTTGGATTTAGCTTTCCAGATACAGCAAACAACGTTCCAGGTACAATTCCACAAGCACCTGCTGTTGGCGTGGCAACAATCGTCCCCATCGCTGCGTTCACTTCATTAACAGCTACTGACATACTTACAGCATTGAGTAACGTCTTACCAGATAAAAACGGTTTTTCATTGATATATTGTTGTAGTCTTTTAGCGTCTCCACCAGTCAGACCGCTATGTGAACGAATATCCTCGGTCAATCCCCGTTGCACCGCTTTTTCCATCACATCCAGATTGCGATACATTTCTTCCATAATAGACTCACGAGATCGCTCAGAAAAGTTCATTTCTGCCTCAATCATGATTTGAGAAATGGGTTTCCCTTGTGATTCCGCTAGTTCCACTAGCTCTGCTACATTGCGAAACATGGACCTCAACTCCTTTAGCACTTACCTTCCAGTTCTATCTCCATTCCCATAATGGGTCTTATTTTTCACAAAAATAATCCATCACAAGTAGCTCTAAACTACACCGTTGGCAACAATAATACTCGCTCGATGGACGACAAGTTCTCCATCTCCTGTATCGTCGCCTGATCAACAAGCGTATCTAGCTCAATGATCATAAGAGCTAAACTGCCACGCTCCCGTCGTGATACTTCCATAAAACCAATATTGACACGATGCTCAGCCAAAATCTCTGACACCTTAGCAATCATGCCGAAACGATCCTCATGGAATACCAATAACGTAGGGGCACTAGCTGACAATGTTAATTGGAATCCGTTAATTTCTGTAATTAGCATTTTGCCCCCGCCAATAGAAATTCCAACAATCTCCACATTATCATGCTCATCTGAGAGCTTAATTCGAGACGTATTAGGATGCTCCGTCTGTAGCTCTGAGGTGGTGAGGATAACTTCAATTCCAAAGTCTTTTGCTATTTGGATAGAATCTTTCAATCGTAAATCACTTGTATCAAAATCAAGGATTCCTGCCACAGTCGCTACATCAGAACCATGACCTTGATAGGTTTTTGCAAAAGAACCATAGAACGTGATTTCCGCCTTTTTTGGTTGCTTCCCGAATAAAGTGCGAGCAACGCGTCCAATTCGAGCCGCTCCGGCTGTATGTGAACTGGATGGACCAACCATTACGGGTCCAATGATATCGAAAACGCTTTTAAATTTCATTTGAGCAGCCCTCGCTCTCCCCAAAATCTCGTACACCTTATTGTATCGTAGGTTAGGGAAATCGGCTACTTCTAAAAGCACACGTTACTCATCTATTGGATTACTCCTCGGCTTTCTATATTAATAGTTGGCAGGATATTCACCCGTGCTTTTGAAAATTCAGCAGGCCACTGATCTTGAATTTTCTTCCAATGGGGATACTGATACGCTCTTGCATGCCACCCAAACCCAAATGGGTCCAATTTTTTCTGTTGTACCTTTGTTATTAGTGTCTCTATTTCACCTTTCATTTTGTTTCGAATGATATGGGCCAGCTTGTCCTTTTCTTTCTCTAAATCAATCAGGATCGTTCGTTCAATGACACGTACCTTCATTTCTAGATGAACCGTAAAAACAAATTGATTATCTTGGTAGGAGGTTTCTATCTTTGGCCGTATCTGTTGAATGTTAATCGTAACAAAGCCTTCTTTTTTTTCTTTACCTGAAAACTGTTCTTGTGAAAACGAAGCTGTAGGAACTGATACTGTATAAGAGATCGGAGCATTAGCCTTTCGTTGCAACATTAATAGGTACAGATTCTCTCGACGGTCTAAAGATAATTGCTGTCTGCCTGCTTTGTCCAAGAGAGCCGTTCCCAATACCACAATCCCATTCTTATCTTTTTTCACCTCCATGATCGCTGGCGTGATTCCCTTGTCATACAGTAAAGTATGAAATTCTTGGAGGGTGGTTTCTATTCCTTGATTAAGCTTGGCGCTATTTTGAAGAGATTCCGTAATATAGCGAGGCAGGATAGATTTATCCTCAAAATTACTATTCACAAGATCAGACATGGACCCTTTTACCGCCGCCATCACCATATTCGCTACATTTTTAGAATCACGAAAGGACACGTCCAAAGAAGGAGCAATTCCCTCATGTAAAAGTGCTTCACCGAACAGCAAGACTTGTATTTTGCCGACAACTACCTGCCCCTCTGCTACACTGTTGAACACGTCCTTCGCTTGTCGAATAGTATGTGCTTTTGCTCCATAGACAGCGTATTTTTTTTTAGCATCTTTATTAAAGACAGGACTCATTTCATAGACTAGCATTTGCTTGTCAGGGGCCCTATCCATTGCATAAATCAGCGCTAAATTAATATCCTCCACCAGAAGCTGATCCCCACAGCCACTTAAGCCTAATAAACAGGTACATGCACCGAAGAAGCCCAGAAGCTGAGATACTTTACTTTTACCCTGTTTTTTCATTCAATTGTCGCCCCCTCCATCGGCCAACCAGCATGGTATACAATAAAAAGAGTACTGGAAACAAATATACTAGGAAGTAACCCATCCATTGCCATGAATCCTTCCAAAACGTAATCTCTGTATACGACGGTTGATAAAAGAGATAACTGAGCGCATATGCCAGCAGGATAACGTATGGTACATGCCAATCTGGTTTATGAAACAAATGCGCAATATTCTCCATCGCAAAGAAAAAGTATGGAATTACAGATGTAGAAAATATAAAGATATAGAAGGAAAGATAGATGATCTCAAAACGCTCAAGAAAAGAAAATCTGACCGGCTTGACCAAAGTAAGTGTAGGCCAAATAAATGTTGAGATTTCATCAGGACTAAAAAAGGTAAAACAACTAAACGTAATTTGCAAGTAAATCAGTAGCGTGATTGTATTTGCAATGATTATTCCTTTGACCGCATGCTTTTTATTCTCCAAATAAGGATAGAACAAAAATACCCATTCAAAACCGAGGAACGCTAATACCGTTACTTTCACCCCATGTAGAATGGGTAGCCACCCCTCTTTCAATACTGGTAGCAAGAACGTAAGATGACCATGCTTCAGCGAAAACAGTAAAATTAAGGGCATCCACAACGTAAAGAAAAATACGAACACCTGATATCGGCAAATCAGTCTGACTCCTCCCCGTAGGGCTATGTATGTGCAAAGGAGGAAGAGAGCCACAATCAGAAATGTCATCGTATTAGGTAATACCCATTCTTTTATAATATAGATACTGGTATAAAAGATCGTGACAGCCCCAAGCAAGGAATATAGAATCCAGACCACCATGATTGATTTACCAAAAAAAGAACCTAAATAGTAAATCAACACATCAAGCATCGTTTTATTTGGGTGTTTAGACATAATCCCGATAATGCAAAGACTAATTAGAATCGTAAACAGATATCCGATAATAATAGAAATCCAGCCATCTGTACCGGTTACACGAGCCAAATCTGCCGGGAGACTTAGGATACTACTACCTACCTCAATCCCACTGATCGTCAAAATAAATTGCAGGAGAGAAATTTTTCGATCAGTCAATTTTTTCATGATGCCCTCCCTCCCCTCCGTCCTTCTCTCCATGCCGATCAACTTGCTTGGGTTTGAGCTCTATTGGCCGTTTCTTCATCATCCACATCGGTAAACGAAGGAAGGTATCCTTTAGCTCTGAGAAATGCATTGGTGAAAAGGAGGCTCCATATGGTATACCCAATGATTCTAGTGAGAGAAGATGCAAAATTAGCAGGATAAGTCCCCAAATGATACCCACCATGCCAAATAAAGAAGCAACCACCATCATAGGAAAACGAATCATACGAACTCCAGCCGACATTTCTAAATTCGGAATGATAAATGAAGCAATCGCTGTCAGGGCAACTACAATCACCATGATATTACTAACCAGCCCAGCCGATACAGCAGCTTGACCAATAACGATACCGCCTACGATACCAATGGTTTGTCCAATAGGTGCTGGCAATCGTAATCCGGCTTCACGTAGCATTTCCAATACCATCTCCATAATAAATGCCTCAAGGATTGGCGGGAGTGGCACTCTTTCACGCGATTCTCCAATCGTCAAAAGCAAGGAGAGCGGTATTAATTCATAATGAAACGATACAGTAGCAATATAGATCGCGGGAGCCAAAATTGCGATAAAAAAAGCAGCAAAACGCAATAAGCGAATAAAAGAAGCAACAATCCACCGAACACTATAATCATCTACAGTTTGAAAATAGGAAAAAAAGGTCATTGGAGCCACTAACACACCTGGTGAGCGATCCATGACTATGACGACTCTACCTTGTAAAATATGAGAAGAAGCCGTATCCGGACGTTCCGTCATAGAGAATTGAGGAAAAGGGGTAAATGCCTGATCCTCCAAATATCCTTCTAGTTCCCCAGTATTTAAAACAATATCAACTTTAATCGATTTTAATCTTGTTTCAAGCTCTTCTAAAATACGTGGATTCGTCACATCTTCCAGATACAAGAGTGATACTTTTACTCCGCCGCGTTCCCCAATAGTATGTTCCTTCACCTTCAACTCACTGCTAGGAATGTAGCGTCGAATCATAGCAATATTGGCATTTGCTGTCTCAATAAATCCCTGGTGAGCACTTTTAATAGCTGATTCAATCTGCGGTTCCTGTATAGCACGTTGTGGCCACCCTTGTGCTTCAATAAGAAAAGCATGAGAAAACCCATCCATAAATATAATGCAGCAACCATGAAACAAGGATTCCTCAATCTCAGCCCATAAATTAATTTGTTTGATTTTGCCTACAGATAATACGGATTCCATTTGTTCGGGATATACGGATTCTGTAACCAATAAGGGATGAACAATATCTCGATTCAAAATGGTTTTATCTATCAAACCATCTAAATAAACCAAAAGCGCCTTCTCTCCTGTTTTTAAAGGGATCTCGCGCATGGTCAAATCCGGAATTCCAGAGAATATCGTCTCTAATTTAGTCAGATTGGTATACATAGAAGCGTCGATACAGGTAGAATCTGAAGTCCCGCTTCCTCCTGTTTTCCGTCCCTCTCTGGTTGTCCAATATCGTTGGAAGAATGACATGACCTCACCTTTTTATTCAATGTGAACCTCTACGTTCCAGCTTATTATTGCAATCTGTATATGTATGGTTTGCCAAAAAGGGAGTAGAGATTCTCTTATGAAAGGAAAAAAGAATGTTGGACTATTCTGTCACTTAGGTAAGAAACGTGACAACCATTGATTGATAAAAGATTGTCACGTTTACGTTACATGAACCTTACTATTCTAATCTGATCCATTGAAAGACCAACCCTTTACTTCCAAAATCCCTACTTATCAACCCTTTTGATAGGACCTAATTCGATAAATCATAGCTTTATCACCCAGCTTGCGGAAGTGAGAAATAGCCGGGTAATGATTTGTTTCAATAATCCATACACGACCCTTCTTATCCAATCCCATATCCATTCCATACATACGATGCGATGGGAATGCTATTCTCAACCTTTTTGCGGACAATAAAGCCACCTTATTAACATTGGACAGGAGATGTCGTCGCGAATGATCTTTAAGAGAAGATTTTTGAAGCGCAGTCTCAACGTGCATCATTTTTCCTTTACTCCTTGTATTATTGGTGACGATGTAACCTTTACCAGCTACCTTCGCTGCTTTAGCAGTAATGTTCCACGAGTTAGAATATTTTCTGCGTTGCACAATGATCCTCATATCAAATGGACGTTTGCGGACTGTAGCAAGAGAAATTCGACGTTGAATCATATAAGCAGACGATCTGATTTTGTTTTTTAGATAATGATAAGTCCGTCTTTTCCCTATTATTGTCTTCTTTTTATTCTCACTGTGTATTTTATATTTACGATTCCCTAACGAAGATACTTGAATTACGCCAGCCCCTCCCTTTCCCATGACAGGCTTTAGAATCACTTTGCCATATTGGTTGATAAAATCCCAAAAAGCACTTTTTGTCATCCGGTGCGTTTCTGGCAAGTACGGTGCTACTTCTCGAAACTGTTTTAAAAATAAATATTTTGACCATTTATTTCTTGCTCTCATTAGGCATCTTCCTTTTCAAAAGGATAACGAATGGCTTTTAAGTAACTTTCTAATATACTCAAAAAATCTTCCATATCCTTATAGGTAATATCCCCAATATTTGCTATCCTGAATGTTTGTAACCCTGCAAATTTACCAGGATATATTGTAAATCCTTGTTTGTACAAATAGTCATGCATTTCATTGAAATCGTATCCGTTACAATCAGGTTCAACAATGGAAGTAATGATTTTGGAATGATGTTTCCTTGGAACAATATACTTCAGGTTAAGCCTAGCAATCCCTTTTATTAACGTTTCCCATGATTCGGTATATCTTTTGTATCTTCCCTCTACTCCCTCCTCTTTCAATTCGTCGATCGCTTGCTTTAGTGCATAGAGGGTCTGTACAGGAGGTGTAAAACGCATTTGGTGGGACTCACAAAAAAACTGATATTGTTGATAGAGATTTAAATAATAATTTTTTGTTTTAAAGTGCCGGATACATTCCAATTTGTTTCGATTTGCAATGACAAATGCGACACCTGCAACACTCTGAAGATTTTTATTAGAGCTTGCAGCCAAAAAACTAATATTCATTTTGTCCATATGAATCGGAATGGCCGCATATGAGCTCATCGCATCTACGATCATATCAATGTGATATTTTTGGCAAATGGCCCCAATAGCCTCAATATCGTTTAAGAGACCAGTAGACGTTTCATTGTGAACTACGGCTAGATGGGAGATTTTTTTGGAGGAGTTTTGAATCAGCTTTTCTAATGAAATGAAATCGATTCCAGCATCATGAGGGCTAATGAATTCCAAGAGGTGCAAATCGTAGGCTTTAGTAATTTCACACATTCGCTTTCCGTACGCACCATTGTTAATGACGAGCACAACATCATCACTCACAACAGAGCTAATAATAGCTTCAACGGCTGCCGTTCCTGAACCGCCAAACAATACAGTAGTGTAATCCTTGGTATCAGCAACCAATTGGGTAAGCTCTGTAGATACGTATTCCATCAGATCACCAAACTCTGTTTCACGGGGGCAAATATCAGGAACAACTTGGGCGAATTTCACACGGTCTGTTGTTGTGGCGGGACCAGGATTCAATAAGATGTTTCTCTTCACGATCTGCATATGATATCCCCCTCCACAAAATGGGATACATTGCTGCAGCGTACAAACGCCTGCAATCGTTCCTTTACTTCATAAGGCTTTATGCTTGGGCGGCCAAGTTGCTCTAAGGAACCTTTTGAAATTCTCAAATAGAGAAAAGTCAGGCCTCGCGTTTGTTTCCATTCTCTGATGGCGTCTTCCAATTCTTCCAAGCCATGAATATAAATGGATTTCATATACCCACAAGCAGAAGCAATTTCCACGAAATCAATCGTATTCGATACCGTGCTTTGTCCACCCGTAGAATCATGGACATTGTTATCAAGCAGAATATGAAGCATATTGATTGGAGCATAGAACCCGTTTGTAGCCAAACTCCCCATACGCATAAGCAAGGAGCCATCCCCATCAATAACAACAATCTCTTTATCCTTTTGGGTTAGCGCCAAACCGAGTCCCAGAGAACTAACGCATCCCATAGAGCCTACCATGTACAGATTATTGTTAGCATCCTCAATCTCATATAGTTCCCGTCCCGTTTTTCCAGTTGTAGCAAGCTGGATCGTTTGACTGTCTTTTAAGGAATTAATAACGGCCAACGCTTCATAGCGCTTCGGAACATCCTCTTGTTTATTTTTTGTGATTTTATGAAAATGGTGCTTTACAAAGGATTCTTGTTTGAGCAGGTCAACTTTTTCGAATGTCTTCTGTTTTACAACAAAGAAAAAAGAATGATTATCTTCCACATATTCATTAGCTCGATCGATCTGCCGCTTTGCTTCCTCTACATCAATCGATAAAAATTCCCATTTTATCTGCATTAAATCCAATAGCTGTGTCGTTATTTTTCCCATTAATTCATGCTGCGGCTCATCTTGAATTCCCTCTTCTCCTCTCAAACTGACAAAACCAAGAACAGGAAGACGAAAAGGATAGTTGAGTGATACTAAAGGGGAAACAGCATTGGTCAGACCGGAATTTTGCATGAAAACAACTGCTTTTTTTCCTCCTAACGCTACTCCAGATGAAATAGCTATAGCTTCGCCTTCATTGGTAGCTCCCACATAATTGCATTCATTTTTGACATAGTTAATAAAATCCTTTAAAAATGAACAAGGAACCCCACAATAAAATTGGAATCCCCGCTTTCTCAATTCATTCACAAACCAGCTCGTGTTTAGCACCATTCAATCATCCTTTTTGCATACAGGATTTGTAAAGTCATTTGTGGGTAGATATTTCTTTTCCGCTTCCTTCAGTTCATCCGCATGTTGCAGTCGGAATACATCGTCTAGCGTTGCCACATTTTTTTCCACATGGATGAGGCTTTTCTCTTCAAAGATTTGTTTCGATGTTTGCTGCATGGCAACAATCGAAGATCTTAGATTGTGGTTCGCCCATATGACCATACTCACACCCAGTTCTTCAAATTTGTCTACCGGTGTCGTGTAATATTTAGTCGGTACGATCACAACAGGATGTCTGAACTCCCATTCTTTCATGAAGGCCTCAATTTCGGTAATATCTGCTCTTTTACTGTGAATGAGAATAGCGTCAGCTCCTGCTTGTCGATAAGCTTCTGCCCTTCGTAATGATTCTTCCAATCCCCATCCTGCAATGAAAGCCTCCACTCTTGCAACAACGACAAAATCCTCATCTGTTTGACTATCCTTCATCGCTTTAATCTTTCCGCAAAACTCGTCAATATTGGCAAGCGGCTGCATTTCACTTTTTATAAATGAATTGGTTTTCGGAAAAAGCTTATCTTCAATGCATACGCCCGCTACACCTCTTTGCTCTAATTTTTTTACCAATCTTCTTGCATTATTGAAATTCCCATAACCTGTATCGCCATCTAGCAAAATTGGTACAGAAGTTGCGTCACTCATAAACTCTAATACATCTAGCACTTGGGTCCAAGAGGCCTCATTGTTGTCCCTCACTCCCAAGGAAGCCGAAATAGTTAAGCCACTTGCCCAAATTCCTTTAAAGCCGCAATTCTCTGCAATTTTCCCTGATAATCCGTTATGTGCCTCCATTAAAAATTCAATTTCTGAGGAATGAATAAGATGCTTTAATCGTGTTGTTTTTTTCATACGAACCTCCATCCCATTTGGAGTATCTTATTATTTTTTATCTTTATCTTATGAGTAATTATAATCTGTGTGCGCACATGTTTAGCTTAGAATTCTTTCACGTTATTTTATTATGCTTGATAACCCCCTTAAACTTATTGCATGATTACACAACAAAAAAACACCTTACCTAATCGCTATCTACACGATTCAAGCAAGGTGCTCCCTTATTCTCCTGGTTTGTTGTCCGTGAACGTTTGCTAAATGTTTTATCCCTACTCTTTTACCATAGCGCAGGCAATTCCACCTGGTCCAATGTGTGCTCCGATTACAGGGCCAATTTCGGATATATAGGTTTCAATTACCTGAAATTCCTGGGTGACTCGCTCTTTTAATGCCTTCGCTTCTTCTAACGCATTTGCATGCATGATTGCTACCTTTACCCTCGCATCTGCAGCATAGGATTTTAGTTCGTCCATCATCCTAGCCACTGCTTTTTTATTGCCACGTACCTTGTCAAAAGCATACACAGCACCGTTTGCATCTAACGACAGGATAGGCTTAATGTTTAAAAGCGAACCAATAAATGCGGAAGCACGACCAATTCGACCGCCTTTTTGCAGAAACTCCAGAGTGTCGATAATAAAGAAATTTTGCATTTGCCCAATCATCCGGTCCACTTCATCCAGAATTTGTTGTTTAGAGCATCCTGCACGAGCCATTTTGGCAGCTTCAACAACAAGGAGTCCCTCAAACATAGCGCCCTTCTTAGAATCAATAATCGTCAAGTCCAATTCTTGTTCGAGCATACCCTTTCCAATAACAGCAGATTGGTACGTGCCCGATAACTGACTGGACAACAAAATAGCAATGATACACACATCCGCACCATGCTTATCACTGATGTCCTGGAATTTTTGAGAGAACTCTACTGGTGATGGCTGAGATGTTCTTGGAAACACATCGGATGAGCGCAAGCGCTCAAAAAACTCGGTAGAACGCATAGTGATACCATCCAAAAAAGTTTCAGCGCCAAAGCTCACCTTCAAAGGAACGATCTCAATACCTAACTCTGTAATCAGAGCCTGATCAATATCTGACGCACTATCCGTAACAATTACAATAGGTGACAACGTAACATTACTCCTCTCTTACTCAACAGCAAAAATGAAAGGATAAAGTGGTTGTCTACCAGAAAGGATCTCAACTTCCACATCCTCGAATGAATCCGCTAGCATTTCTTCTAGCAGGGCTCCCTGTTCTTCGGAAGCACCTTCACCATAGATAATTGTGACTAGCCCAGTCTCTTCATCTACCATTTGGTTCAAAAGCTCCTGAGCACTGGCCATCATGTCTGATTTTGCTGTAATGATGGTTCCCTCGTTAATTCCAATAAAGTCACCTTCTGCAATCTCGACATCCCCCATTTTGGTATCTCGAACCGCATGAGTAACCAGCCCTGTTTTTACTTGCTCCAGCGCTTTTGTCATCATTTCTTTATTGTTCTCTAAATCTTCTCCGCCATTAAATGCTACCAACGCTGCCATCCCTTGTGGCACACTCTTCGTCGGGACAACTGCCACAGGTACACTCGCCAAAACAGCCGCCTGTTGTGCAGCCATGATGATGTTTTTGTTGTTTGGTAAGATAATTATTTTTTCGGCGTGAAGTTCTTCAATAGCTTTGATGAAGTCTTCCGTACTTGGATTCATGGTTTGTCCACCTTGTACGACTACTTGAACTCCTAAGCTTTGGAAAATCTCCACGATTCCGTCCCCTGCCGCTACCGCAATAATACCATAAGGTACTGGGGCCGCTTTCTCTTCTATAGCTGCCACAGGTGTTCGTGCAACATGTGCTTCCTCAGGAGTGGCGTCAGCTATTTCTTCACGCAAGATATTAGAATGCTGTTCACGCATGTTATCAATTTTAATTCGATGTAGGGAACCGAATTGCTGTGCATAATTAAGCACATTTCCTGGGTGTTCAGCGTGGATATGTACTTTCACAACATCCTCATCAGATACAACTAGCAATGAATCTCCCATTGTATCTAATTGGGTACGGAATGTTGTTTCAACAAAAGGCTTTTTATTCGCTTCTGTGCTTCCAGTCAGATACACCATGAACTCGGTGCAATATCCATACAGAATGTCTTCTGTTTTTAGTTGAGATTGAGCGCTATGCTTCTCTTCTACAAGATCATTCATATTCTGTATCGTAGCAGTTTCACCAGGCATCTGTTTTTGCTCAACAGCCTTTTCTCCATGTAGAGAACGAACAAAGCCCTCATAGATGTAAACTAATCCTTGTCCACCGGAATCAACAACGCCTACCTCTTTTAATACAGGCAGATATTCAGGGGTTTGACTTAATGTAAGCTTTGCCTGTTCAAAGGTTTTGTCCATCACAGTGAGGATGTCATCTGTCGTGCGAGAGATTTTAACAGCCATTTCAGCAGCTTCACGTGCTACGGTAAGAACAGTACCCTCAACCGGTTTCATTACCGCTTGATATGCTGTATCCACACCCATTTTTAATGCATCTGCAAACGTGCGAGCATCGATGGATTCCTTACCTGCTACCACCTTGCTAAATCCACGGAATAATTGAGACAAAATAACGCCTGAATTTCCGCGAGCTCCCATTAAAAGTCCTTTTGCCAACGCCTGAGCTGAATTACCGATGTGTGCAGACTCTTTACGGGAAAGCTCTTCTACACCAGCTGTAAACGTAAGATTCATATTTGTACCTGTATCGCCATCTGGAACAGGGAACACGTTTAAAGCATCTACTATTTTGTAGTTCGTATGCAGGTTATTGGCGCCTAGATAAACCATCTGACTAAATTGCACGCCATCAAGACGCTTTTGTACCACTACATTTCCTCCTTACAGTTCACGGTCTGTTCTGACCCCTTGGACATATATATTAATCGCCGATACCTCGACTCCTAGCGTTTGCTCGAGTGTATATCGCACACGGCTCTGCACATTGCCAGCCACTTCAGAAATCTTTGTACCATAGCTTACAATAATATGCAAATCTAAGCTAACCTCGTTATTCTCATTACGAACAACGACGCCTTTACTCAAATTATCCTTTTTTAGAAGTTCAGCAATACCGTCCTTTAACGCTTTACGGGAAGCCATGCCCACTAGACCAAATACTTCCATGGCAGCTCCACCAGCAATGCGAGCAATTACTTCCTCGCTAACGTCAATTTTTCCAAGAGATGTATTCATTTCAACTGGCATTCAAGGTTCCTCCTTTTACACAGACCAATCCGTATAATGGTATATCTTGTACTTCACCCCATTCTACTATAAGTAAAGTGTGATTTGAAGGTTTTTTCATTTGTCGAAATAGCCACAGGGAATTTCCTGTCAAGTATTGCAATTGACAGCTTGCTATGATACTATGATTCAAGCTGTTCTTATGCCCGTATTGGGCTTGTTTAATAGCTTCAAGGGAGGTGGATGTAAATGTCACGTAAATGTTTTGTTACTGGAAAAACAGCGAAAGCTGGTAATGCGCGTTCTCACTCTATGCGTGCTAGCCGCCGTACTTGGGGTGTTAACGTTCAAAAAGTGCGCATCCTTGTTAACGGGAAACCAAAACGCGTTTATGTAAGCACTAGAGCTTTGAAATCTGGTCTTGTAACTCGCGTATAACTCAGCATAAGCTGAGCTAGAAGCGAATCAGTTCTTTGGTTCGTCATAGAAATGGGGCTGTCTAGTCTTTGACTGGATAGGACAACGTTGCACTTACATGGAACATGTAAAAAAAGCACCTTTCGTGGGTGCTTTTTTTATTTACTATTATTATCCCCTAATATGGGACTCATCATAAATACCAAGGCATTCACCATCCATAACTACAGGGTGAATGCCGGTTTAAAATGCTGATGGGCAATCGAATGTCGCCTCTCATCTGAGCCACATCCTCAGCGTTTACTTGGCTTTCTTATTGAAAGCTTCAATCATGGCGCGAACCATACCACCTAGAATTTTCGGCAACTTGATCGTATAGAAACGCATTTTGACCCCTCCTTACTCCGGAATTACTTGTGATGAAATAAAAACCAGCCTGCTGCTATGAGTGCTGTTCCCAAAATGGCATACCACACCCAGAGGGGCATCGTATTCAAAATGAGGATAAGTCCACCCACTCCAAAAATGACTCCGAGAACGCGCTTGATTGCCATCCCCTGCTTCACGTGAAACGAGCGAAAACTCATACCAGGTCGCACCCCCCTTAGGCTTAATCCGTAACAAGGCTATTACATACATATTCCGAAGAGGGTCAAACATATGTCCAGTATGCCGGGGAAAAATGGAAAAACTTCATCACGTAAGAATAATACCTACCTACCTGATATTTATATGCGCCCATATTTCATTTGTTGCTAGTTTTTCTAGAAAAATCGTAGCAGTATGTAGAAACAGGACTTGTGCAAAGCGCTTACCGATCTCTAGCCGCAATTACAAATAAATCCCCTGATGCACGTTCTATTTTGCCGTATTCATTTGCCCATTCATTACTAACGCCAATAGAGGAACCAAATGGAATAGTTGCATCTGTCAATGGATAGGCAAAGCCTGTTAGATTGATGCCGGTCACCTCAAGGGAAGCTGGCACTAAAGACAGAAACTCACCGGAGTGTCCGCGAAGATTTACGCTTGGAAAATGATCCGATAACAGCATGACACGATTGTGCCGATTTACAATCTCCATCCAGACACCTTCCAGATGCGCCTTTTTTAACAGGGACAAATTTGCGAGCGAATGATCTAATCTACTACCTACCGCCCCGTACATTACGATTTTGAAGCGATGAGCTGGATATAAATGCACAACACCGTCTTCGCTATCTAGGGTAGAACCTAGATCACGTAAATGTTCTCGTGCAGCCTCCATAGCGATCTCTACGGCAATTTCTGTGTCAGTGGCATTCTTCATGGCTGAGAACTTTTTAATAGCAATACCCGCTTCCTGAAGCAGTCTAAGCCCCTCTTCCTGAATGGTATCGAAATCCCCCACGGCAATATGTGGAATCATCCCTCCTTCTAGTAAAGCAATCGCTCCCCCATCCACTCCAATTAATAAGTCCTCTCTCTCCATCTGCGGAAGCATATCAAGATCTCCGCCTGTGCAAATATGTATAGTAAAATCAATCATTATTTTTACATCCCTTTCTCTAGTAGGTGCCTCTTAGTCGTTTTTTCATATCAACTTGTTTTTAGCTATTTTAGTAAGCTACTCTATATTGTACGGTCGCTACTAGGGGAAGTAAACGCAAGTCTGGTATAAAACAATCGAAAAAAACAAAAAAACCTCTTGCCTATTCCTTTTAGAAGAAATAGACAGAGGTTTATTTTACTTTCTTTTTAAACGTAAAGTACGAATAGAATATTGAGTAGATTGCTCTTATCTTGCCCCACTATAATACTTTCTCCAAAAACTGACGGGCACGTTCACTTGTGGGGTGCGTAAAAAACTCCTGTGGGGGAGCATCCTCTACCAGCAGCCCGCCATCCAAAAACAGTACGCGATCTGCCACTTCCCGAGCAAAGCCCATCTCATGTGTAACAATCGCCATTGTCATACCAGAATGCGCTAAGCTTTTCATAACCTCCAAAACCTCTTTTACCATCTCTGGATCAAGGGCAGATGTAGGTTCATCAAATAGCATAATCTCTGGTTCCATCGCTAAGGCCCGTGCAATCGCTACACGTTGCTTTTGCCCACCAGATAAGCTACTTGGATAGGCACCTGCCTTATCGGATAGTCCAACGCGCTCCAAAAGCTCCATTCCCTTTTTCTCCGCAACCGCCTTGGTCATTCGTTTTACCTTGATTGGTGCATACGTCAGGTTTTGTAATACAGTCATATGAGGAAATAAATGAAAATGCTGGAATACCATTCCCACTTTCTGCCGAATGACATGAATGTTCCCCTTAGAATTGGTAATATCTACCCCGTTGATCATTACTTGTCCCTTTGTCGGCTCTTCTAGCATATTCATGCAACGTAAGAACGTAGATTTTCCCGAGCCCGATGGCCCAATAATAGCCACTACGTCTCCTTTTTTAATAGTGGTACTGATTCCTTTCAGAACCTCCAATTTGCCGTACGCTTTATGCAAATTCTCAATTTTAACCATTACGACGCAGCCTCCGTTCCAGCCATGTAGACAGTAGCGTTAAAATCATGACCAAAATGTAATACTGTAAGCCTGCAAACACCAAAGGCTCAAAGTAAATATACAATTGCCCCTTAACCACATCAGCACGGCGCAAAATCTCTGCCACTCCAATAACTGATACTAATGAAGAATCCTTTAGTAAGGTAATAAATTCATTCATGATGGCAGGTAAAATATTACGAATCGCCTGAGGGAAAATAATATCCTTCATCATGCGAGAGTATGGAACCCCCAATGCTTTGGCCGCTTCCCACTGCCCTTTGTCTACAGCCAAAATTCCAGCACGCATGGTCTCTGACAAATAGGCTGCAGAGTTCAAGCTAAAAGCGAGAACGCCAGCAAATAAGGCTGGGATTTGATAATCCGTTAATTGCGGAATTGCATAATAAATTAATAAAAGCTGTACTAGTAAAGGTGTACCGCGAAAAATACTTGTATAAAAAGCAGCAAATACCTGTAAAAATTTGCTATTAGATATTTTACATAAGGTTAAGATTGTTCCTAGAATAAATCCGAAAAAAACGGATAATACCGTAAACTGTAAGGTAATCCCCATACCCTCCAGCATGTAGGGAATATGTGGTGTAAGCAATGAAAAATCTATTGGTACGGTAGTATTCATGTCTTGTGTTCACCTCTGCTTCATCATCTTTGCCCTGTAAAAAAAGCAGACTGGGATTATTGTCCCAGCCATTTTTTAATCAGTTTGTCCATTTCACCGTTTTCTTCCATCTTTTTCAAGATTTCATTAAACTTTTCCACATGTTCTGATCCTTTTGGGAAAGCAATCGCATAACCTTCTGTATTATTAGTTGTCATAACTGTTGATTGTAAAGTGGGGTTTTTCTCCAGGAAGCCTTGTGCGATGGTATTTTCCACAACAGCTGCCGCAGATCGTCCCGTAATAACCTCTTGAATGATTTCCCCCATTTTATTTAAGGAAACCACCTCAACACCACTAACCTCTTTAGCAATCACTTGAGCAGCCTTTTCTTGCATGGACCCAATTTGAGCGGCTACCCGTTTGCCTGCTAATTGTTCTGGCTTGGTAATTGGCGAGTCTTTTTTACTCACTAATGTATTTTTTGCTTCATAATAATTAGTAGAAAAATCTACATTCTTCTTACGCTCAGGGGAAGTGGACATACCCGCCATTACGAAGTCTGCTCGTTTTGATTGAAGAGCAGGAACCAAGCCATTAAAATCTGTATCCACTACTTTTAATTCATATCCCAGTTCCTTTGCAATATAGGTAGCAATATCGATGTCCATTCCTACAATCTGATCATTACCATCCTTTGTTTCATGGAATTCATAAGGAAAGTAATCAGCTGACGTGAACATCGTTAAGGTTTTAGCTGCTGTTTTATCTGTGTTTCCAGCAGTTGTATTTCCATTGTCCTGACTAGCAGAACCACAACCTGTTAATAAGGAAACAGATAATAAAGTTGATAAAGCAAGTGCTGCAAATGTTTTTATAGGTTTTCTCATGATAATACCCTCCAGTATGAAACACCGATGATCTACGATGTATATAATCCAAATTATTTACGAAACACTGAAAACTTATATTTATAATACCACATGTATAAAAATAAGAAAGTAAAATTTAATAATATTTTTTTGTGTTTTATAAAGTAAAGTATTTATCTGATCATGATTCTTCTATGTACTAGCTTCATTTCTAACAAAATCTTTGTATAGTGTGCGATCAAAACTGATCATCTATTCACATATACTCGCCTTTATAACCTCATGAGTAGCACCTTTTATGCATTTTTTTGTTTTTTATGCATTATTTATGCATAAATAACTGTTCTTTATAAAATTGCTACATAAAAATAGTAGCTATTCTCGAATCATTCGCTTGGGAATTTATCCTTCGTTCTTTCTTAATCAAGTGTTAAAACGGAGGAAATTGTCGCGCTATCCAATAAGTCCCCGTAAATTCTTTTGTACAAATTCCAGTATTTCTGCATCCTTGGGTTCTGCCCCAAAATATATTGCTGGTCATCATCGGTTGTTTATTTTTATCTCATTTATCTCATTCATCTCGCTTTCCTATCGCCATAGTATGGTAATAATTTATTATAAATATTTTACTCTCAAACGATGTCAAAAGTGCGTGAAACAGTAACAAAAAAAGGATGCTCTCTTTTGTAAAACAAGAGAATCATCCTTTTTTTTGTTACCCGCGAATCTCAGCAATCGCCTTCGCTCGATCTGTTTGATTATAAACAGCAGAACCTGCAACAAGTACAGTCGCACCAGCATCTTCACACAAGCGGGCTGTTTGGGCATTTACCCCACCATCAATTTCAATATCAACATGGGAGAGACCACGTTCATTTAATAAATAGCGTAAATCACGTACTTTTGGTAATACGCTATGTATAAATTTCTGACCACCAAAGCCTGGATTTACAGTCATCAATAAAACCAAATCCAAATCTTCTAGCACATGTTCGATCGTATGAATTGGAGTTGCTGGGTTTAGAACAACCCCTGCTTTTACACCTTGTTCTTTAATGTGATGAATGGTCCGATGTAGATGTCGACAAGCTTCCTGATGAACCGTGATGTAATCTGCTCCACTTTTGGCAAATTGAGCGATATAACGATCTGGTTCTTCAATCATCAGATGTACGTCCAGTGGGAGTTGTGTGATTGGACGGATCGCATCCACGATCAAGGGACCTATCGTAATATTAGGGACAAAATGACCATCCATTACATCTACGTGAATCCAGTCAGCCCCTCCACGTTCAACGTCTTTAATTTCGTCTCCCAAGCGAGCAAAATCAGCTGATAGAATAGATGGTGCGATTTTTACCATTGTTTGTTCCTCCTCAGGTATTCTCTCAACTCTTCCATGAACTGTAGATAATGTTTATAACGATGTTCAACGATTTCACCAGCTTGCAAAGCCGCCTGAACAGCACAGTTTGGTTCCGTTATATGCAAACATCCTCGGAACTTACATTCATCGCTTCGTTGCTCAAAATCACGGAATGCTTGCGCCAAATCTAGCTCGGTCATATTGATAAAATCTAATGAACTGAATCCAGGTGTATCAGCGACGTAGCCACCTTCCTTTAGTGGTAGTAGCTCTACGTGGCGAGTAGTGTGTCGACCACGTCCTAGCTTTTGGCTGACTTCTCCTGTTTGTAGGCTTATTCCTGGAAAAATAGCATTTAGCAAAGACGATTTACCTACTCCTGATTGTCCAGCAAATACCGCTAGCTTTCCGATCAACTCTTCACGTACTTGTTCTACACCACGCTTGTCAAGAATGGAGGTGGGAATCACTCGATATCCCACCTTTTCATATTCCGCTACAAGCCTTTTGCATTCTTCCTCTTCCAATAAATCTGCCTTCGTAATAACGATAATTGCCTCAATGCCAGCATGCTCTGTATGCACAAGGAATTTATCCAATAGCAACGGACTCATGTTAGGCTCTTTAGCAGAGAACACCAAGACAGCTAAATCAACATTGGCAATAGAAGGGCGAATCAGCTCACTTGTTCGCTCTCCTATCCCCATCACATACCCATCTCGATCATTTGGTGCCTCAAATACGACCCAATCGCCAACTAAAGGGGTAATCTTTGCCCCTTTCTTTTTAAACAAGCCACGCGCACGGCATTGGACGATTCGCTCTGGATTCGCTTGATCGGCCACGTAATAAAATCCACTTAATGCTTTTACAATTCGCCCTTCTGGCATGCAGGTACCTCCAGCGTTTTACGGATACGATTGATAATCAACATCCACGGTATTGATTGTCTCACCATTCTTTTTGACTTCAATCTTTGCGTTCGTCTCTGGTGATAAGACTACTTCAACGTTAAAGTCAGTGCTTTCTGATATAGTTTGATGAATGGGTTTCTGTTCTTTTTTCCGAGCATCGTTCACAACAATTTCAATTGTTGCAGAAGGTACATCGACAGGATCATGCTCGACATGAACAGGAACACTTACAATCTTAGCATCAGAAGGCCATTGTCCACTACTTACGACAAAGTTAACCTGCGTTCCTTCTTCAACTACAGAACCAGCAGGTGGATCTGTTGAGAGGATAACTCCCATTTCCCGGACCTCATAAGAACCTTGATCCTTGATATCTCCTATTTTGAGTGATTTGTCAAGCGTCAATTTAACTAACTCAAAAGACTTACCCACGAAATTAGGTACCTTTGTTCGTTTTTTCCCTACACTAACTGTTAAAGTCAAAATTTTATCCACAGGAGCAATTTTAAGATCTGCAACCGGATCCTGATTTATTACCTGACCAGCTGGCACATCACTACTTTCTTCTGTAACAATTTTTACTTCCTTAAAGTTATCTAAATGCGCCTTTTGTTCCGCTTCTCGTTGAGACATACCCACGTAGTTCGGAGTCGGAATTTGTTGTTTCCCTTTACTAATCATTACATTTACCGTGCTATTTTCTTTCACACGCCTTGTTGCCGCTGGGTCTTGTTCAAAAACCTTCCCCTTCTCTTCGGCATTAAAGGCCTCAGTAAACGCAGCACTTAATCCAGCATTTTTTAAAGTAGTTTCGGCTTGCTCCATCGTCATTCCTATCACATTAGGTACATCTGTTTCTGGAACAGTGAGTAGCTTCATTGCAAGATTAAAACCAAAAATAGCCAAAACAACGAATAGAACAGCGATACCAGACCAAAGAAGGCTTCGTTTCCACCAAATGCCCTTTTTCTTGTTAGCCAAGTTCTCCTCCTCCTCTTCCTCCTCGTCGTCTCTATATCGCTCCTCCGTGCTTGCTACCTTTTGAGGAGTACGGGTAGGATAGGTTCTCGGTTGATAGCTATCTTGTTTATTCTTCACCAGCATATCTGGTGTGATTGCTGAAATGACCCGTGTTTCTTCATCATCTATATCACTTGCAAACGTAAGTTTTGATTCATGGCGTCTCTCTGCTGACAAGCACGTTTCCAAGTCTTCATACATTTCCCGTGCAGATTTGTAGCGTTGGAATGGGTCCTTAGCCAAAGCACGAATAATAACATTCTCCAAGCTTTGTGGGATAGCTGGATTTAATTTACGTGGCTCTGGTAATGGATCTTGTAAATGTTTGAGCGCTACGGTAATTGGAGAATCTCCTGAGAATGGCAACGTGCCCGTAACCATTTCATACAGCACAATTCCGAGGGAATAGATGTCTGATTTCTCCGCGGTAATTCCTCCACGGGCTTGTTCTGGTGAAAAATAATGGACTGAGCCAAGTACAGAACCCGTCTGTGTAATCGTCTGTGAGGTAACCGCACGGGCAATCCCAAAATCGGTTACTTTCACACGACCATTCGTTCCAATCATGATATTATGCGGCTTAATATCTCGATGAATGATCTGGTTTTGATGGGCGTGATCTAATGCGTCACACACCTGCATCGCAATTCGAACTGCCTCACTCATCATCATGCCGCCTTGAGCTGTAATAATCTCCTTTAATGTTGAGCCTTCGATATATTCCATCACCATGTAATGAATATCATCATCTTGCCCAACATCATAAACATTAACGATATTATGATGCGAAAGACTTGCTACCGCTTGCGCTTCTCTGCGAAACCTCTCTACAAAGTCTTCGTCCGTGCCAAATTGGGGTCTTAGCAATTTGACGGCAACGATTCGATTTAACACAAGATCTCTGGCTTTGTAAACAATAGCCATTCCGCCGCCACCAATTACTTCCTCAAGTTGATAGCGCCCACCTAGTCGCTGACCTTGCATTCTCCTCCCCCCTCTTTCTCACAGACTTGCGAAGGCTTCTTTCTATTACGTATGGCCACACAAGTAATATTATCTTCTCCCCCTGCGTCCAGAGCATATTGAACGAGTGCGTCCACGCTTTGTTGCAGAGGTACCGGTTTAGCTAACCATTCCTCCATGATATCTTCTGGTACTTTATTGGATAATCCATCTGAGCAAAGCAGCACAACCTCTCCATCTGACCACTCAAACTGTCCGAGATCAATTCGAACATGATCCTCCGTACCAAGAGCTCTCATCAGGACGTTGCGCTGAGGATGTAGGGACGCCTCCATTTGATTGATTTGCCCACTTTTTAACAATTCCTGTACAAGGGAATGGTCCTCTGTATGCTGAATCAGCTCATTTTCCTTATAAAGATACAACCGACTATCACCAATGTGTGCTGTGACCCCGGCATCATTTCCTACTAGAGTAGCAACGACCGTGGTTCCCATCCCGTTACACTCAGGATGAGCCTCAGCATACTCGTACACCTCTTGATTAGCAAGAAGTAAAGCATCCATCAATAATTCTCGCTCTTCTAGTGGAACCATGTTGTGCTCAACTTTTTTCATTTCTTTTAAAATGCGTTCAACCGCCATTTTGCTCGCAACATCGCCAGCTTGATGACCTCCCATGCCATCTGCGACAACTGCAAGTACACGTCCAGCCAGGTCAACTGCGCAGGCATAAAAATCTTCATTTACTTGTCGGACGCATCCTACATGCGATTTCATCGCTATTTCCATACTTTATCACCCTGCCGTTTCTTTCGCGTGTTGCGCACGCAATTGACCGCAAGCAGCCGCAATATCACTGCCATGCTCTCGTCTAATTGTAACGTTTATACCGCGATCGTCTAAAATGCGTTTGAAGGTGAAAATATCATTCTTAGCCGTTCGAACATAATCACGTTCAGGAACGTAATTAACAGGTATTAAGTTAACATGGCAAAGCATATCACCAATTAACTCAGCCAATTCTTCCGCATGGTGCGGCTGATCATTCTGTCCACCAAACAGTCCGTACTCAAAAGAGATGCGACGCCCTGTTTGAGCTACATAATGACGACAAGCTTCCATTAATTTTTCCAATGGGAATCCACGGTTGATCGGCATTAGCTTACTTCTTAGCTCCGTGTTAGGAGCGTGAAGAGAAATAGCCAGATTCACCTGACCTCCACGTTCGGCAAATTCATAAATCTTTGGCACAATTCCACTGGTGGAAACCGTAATATGACGTTGACCAATATTTAATCCACGGTTGTCATTAATGATGTTCAAGAAGGATAACAGTGGTTCAAAATTCTCAAATGGTTCGCCAATTCCCATTACAACTACATGACTTACACGTCCTTCATCTGCATCTAGGGCGCGTTGGGCTTGCAATACCTGAGCCACAATCTCTCCAGCATCCAGGTTTCGCTTTAAGCCACCCAATGTTGATGCACAGAACGTACAGCCAATGCGACAGCCTACCTGTGTTGTTACACATACGCTATTTCCGTAATTGTGACGCATGATTACTGTTTCAATGGCATGGCCATCTATCAGTTGGAATAAGAACTTGATTGTTCCATCCGCTGATTCCTGACGTGTGATTTCGGTTAACGCTTTGATACGGAACTGCTCATTTAATTTATCGCGCAAGGCTTTCGACAGGTTACTCATCTCTTCAAATTCTGTTACTCGTTTTACATATAACCAGTCAAAAATTTGTGCAGCACGAAATGCTTTTTCCCCGTTCTCTTCTAGCCATTGTTTCATTTCTTCAAGATGCAAGCTATAGATCAAGGGTTTATTGTCAGTAAATGACGTAATGTTCATTGTAAGATTCACCTTTTTACTAGTCGTAACTACATGTATTTGGGAGTCAGAAACAAACCCCATTCACTCATTGTACCCTTTGTGACGGAAAAGGAAAAGTGGAAAGCCGCAATTGCAGATTTCCACTTGACTTTTTTTTCACAAAGAGACCTGATTCCTGCCACCTGATATAGCCTGTTAAACCAGTTCAGTATTTAATTTAAGTACGAACACGTTTTAATCTGGCAATAAAGAATCCATCGCTATTAAAGTGGTGTGGCAAAATCTGTACATACCCCTTCGTTGCATCCACTTTTTCGGTTATGCCTGTAGGTAGGTCTTCTGTCAATGTTTTGTCCAGCTCAAACTCTGGATATTGAGCGATAAAACGCTCCACCACATCTTGATTTTCCTGAGAATCGATCGTGCATGTACTATAAACGAGATAGCCATCTGGTTTAAGTAAAGGAGCAACGCGCTCCAGTAAATCATACTGAATCTCAGAGATCGCTCGTATATCCTCTGCTGTCTTATTCCATTTCAGGTCAGGCTTGCGACGAATGACACCAAATCCGCTACACGGAGCATCTAGTAAAATCCGATCAAATTGACCTACGTTACGATCTAGCAAATCGGCCGCATCCGCTACCATTGTTGTAATAATATTAATTCCTAGGCGTTTAGCATTTTGCTCAATTAGCTCGCGTTTATGAGGATGTACATCGCAAGCTAGAATCTCTCCTTGATTACTCATCAGCTCTGCAATATGCGTCGTTTTCCCCCCTGGAGCCGCACAAGCATCCAGAACTCGCAGGTTTGGAGTAAGGTGCAAAGCAGGAGCTACTAGCATAGAACTTTCGTCCTGAATGGTACAAAATCCTTCTCGAAACCAAGAAGAGCCTGCTGCATGCCCACTGTGTAACAACAGGGCATCTGGCGTTAGCTCAGATTTTGTAGCCTCCGGGAATGCTTCTTTCATTTCTTGTAACAACGCATCGGCTGATGTTTGCAAACGATTCACTCGAATGGTTGGCATAGGCGCTTGGTTATTACTGTTACAAATTGCTTTGGTGGTTTCTTCACCATATTGTTTAATCCAACGCTTTACCAGCCACTCTGGATGTGACTCAGTTACCGCAATTTGTTTTGTTACACCTTTAGGTAGCTTCTCCCATACCTCTGGTTGGCGAAGGATATTGCGCAAAACCCCATTTACCAATGAGGAAATGCCTTTGTGTCCGCGCTTTTTAGCAATTTCAACTGCTTCATGTACAGCTGCTCGATCTGGAACACGATCCAAAAAACGAACCTGATACAAGCTCATCCGTAATAATTGTAGAACCCAGCCCTGGAGTTTTTTTGTGCCACCCTTTACAAATTGACCAATCACTTCATCTAACGTCATTCGGCGTTGAATTGTTCCATAAACAAGTTCGGTTACCAAACCTACATCTGCTTTGGAAAGACCTGCTTCACTTAAAGCATATTTTAATTCTAGGTTACTATAGGATTGGTTCTCTTCTACTCGGACCAGAACATCTAGAGCAACTTCACGCGCTGTTGTACTTCTCGTTTTTAACACGAATCTATTCTCCTACTTTCGAACCTAAAGCAATGGAAGCGCCTGCACCGCGTAAGAAATCATACACGCTCATTCGCTTTTTGCCTTCTGGTTGGATTTCTTTCAAGATAATACTTCCTGCTCCACAAGCAATGATTAGGCCATCTTCTGTTCGGTCAATGATGGTTCCAGGGGTAGCTAATTGGCCAGCTAGCTCCACCACTTCTGCCCACCAAATTTTCCACACTTTTTCTTCAAAAGTAGTAAAGGCAACAGGCCATGAGTTCATACCACGCACCTGATTATAAATTTCCTGAGCCGATTTATTCCAATCTAGTCGCTCGTTCTCACGCTTAATGTTAGGCGCAAAAGTAGCCTCCTCATGGTTTTGTGGCTCTGGTGTGATCTCACCATTCAATAGCTTTGGCAACGTATCGATCAATAAATCTGCGCCGGCTGTTGCTAGCTTTTCAAACATGCTAGCTGCTGTATCGCGCTCTTCAATCGGCACAATCACTTTCGAGATCATGTCACCTGCATCCAGAGCTTGTACCATATACATAATGGTAACCCCTGTCTCTTTCTCGCCATTGATAATGCTGGCATGAATTGGCGCACCGCCACGATATTTTGGTAGCAAGGAGGCATGTATATTAATGCATCCATGTTTAGGAGCTTCCAATAATGAGGTAGGTAAAATTTGACCATAGGCAGCTGTTACAATCAAATCGGGACGAGTGGCATCCAACACGCTTTGAACGGCTTCGCTCTCCCTAATTTTTTCCGGCTGATAAACAGGTAACCCATAACGAAGTGCTAGCTCCTTTACCGGAGGAGGGGTCAGCACGCGTTTGCGGCCGACCGGACGATCCGGTTGTGTGACAACACCTACAACCTGATAGCCATTCGTGATTAAGGCTTGCAAGCTTTGTGTAGAAAAATCAGGGGTTCCCATAAAAAGAATTCGAGTATCTTTCAAGACCCTAAACCCCTTCCTTGCCCTCTGTTGCAGGATATACTTTTTCGGCAATGTCAATGAATAAAACACCGTTCAAGTGATCCAGTTCATGTTGAATACAACGAGCTTCTAGATCGTCTACTTCTAGTTCATAGAAGTTACCGTCACGGTCTTGTGCACGCATTTTCACCAACATATGGCGACGAACATCACCATGTAGGCCTGGGATGCTTAGACACCCCTCCGGATAATTCTCAAATTGCTCACCGCTAAACTCAATGATTTCAGGGTTGATCGCTTCTACATAGAAATCGCCGCAATCCATCACGAATACTCTTTTAGAAATACCTACCTGTGGGGCCGCAATCCCTACTCCGTTTGCTTCGTACATCGTATCTTTCATATCATCAAGCAATTTGTGCAGGTTACTGTTAAATTTCGTTACCTGTATTGCTTTTTCTCTTAAAATAGGATCAGGATGGTTTACGATGTTGCGAATTGCCATAAAAAGGCCTCCTTTATCTATATCCAACATAAGTAGCATTTGATCTGTTAGAGTAGCATCTGTGGGTCGACATCTATCGTGGACAACACTTTGTTTTGTTTCATCCAATCATCAAAATGTAGCGTAGTTTGCGCCAATAGATCAAATATTTTCGGTTCATCACGATATTTTAACATGATCTGAAACCTAAATCTATCTTTGATCCGGGCAATTGGCGAGGCCACAGGCCCCAATATAACGGTTGTCTGTGCCAGCCGTGGTCGTAGATAAGCAGCGTACTGTTCCGCAGCCCGAATCACCATAGGAACATCTTCATGCGAGAATGTAATCAAGACTAAACGATAGAATGGCGGGTAGCCCGTTTTCTTGCGATGGATCATCTCAGCTTGATAAAAGGCTTCATAATCGTGCAGAGTTGCATGTTGGATGCTGTAATGTTCAGGTGTATATGTTTGCACAACTACATCCCCAGTAAGCTCATGACGACCTGCTCGCCCCCCTACCTGGGTTAGAAGCTGAAACGTTTTTTCTGCCGCGCGAAAATCCGGCAGGTATAAGGAAGTATCAGCCGCTATTACTCCCACTAGCGTTACACGTGGAAAATCAAGACCCTTCGCAATCATTTGTGTACCTAATAAAATATCACCTTGACCAGTACGAAACTTGTTCAGTAATACTTCGTGTGCTCCCTTCTTGGAAGTGGTATCCACATCCATCCGAATGACGCGAACACCGGGAAATAATTTAGCCAATTCTTCCTCGACCTTTTGTGTACCTGTACCAAAAAAACGAATGTGATCGCTTTGGCATTCTGGACAATGCTTTGGCTGAGAAATGGTATACCCACAGTAATGACAGCGAGCTGTATGATTTGTTCGATGATAAGTAAGTGAGATATCGCAATGTGGACAAGCCAATGTATATCCACAGGAACGGCACATGACAAAAGTAGAGAAGCCTCTACGATTCAAAAAAATAACAATCTGTTGTTGCTTTTGAAGACGATCCTCAATCATTTGATGCAAGGTCCTGCTAAACATGGATCGATTCTGATCTCTCATTTCTTCCCGCATATCAACCACATGTACTTTTGGAAGTGGTCTATTCCCTACCCGCGACTTCATGGATAACAAGTCATAGCGTCCTCGTGTTGCCAATGCATAGGTTTCCAAAGCGGGTGTAGCACTCCCCATAATAAGCACGCCTTTATTGGTTTGTGCTCGCCACATGGCCACATCCCTAGCATGGTATCTTGGAGTCTCTTCCTGCTTATAGGAACCCTCATGCTCCTCATCCATGATGATCAGACCCAGATTACGAAACGGAGCAAAGATGGCCGAACGAGCTCCGACTACAACCTGTACCTGCTGTCGCAAAATTTTGCGCCACTCATCATATCGCTCTCCTTGTGATAACGCACTGTGTAATACAGCTACATTATCACCAAAACGTCCCTTGATTCTCTCTACCATCTGAGGTGTCAACGAAATTTCAGGCACCAAAAAGATTGCTTCTCGACCTTTCGCTAACGTATGTTCAATTGCTTCCATATACACTTCTGTTTTACCGCTACCCGTAACACCATGTAGCAGGTAGGAATGATATTCTTCTTGTTCGATGGAACGCAAAATGGCCGCTAAATTATGTTCCTGTTCTTCCGTCAATATATGCTTTGGCGGTGGTGAAAAAGTACGATTGGCGTAAGGATCTCTGCCTACTTCTTTCTGCTCTATCGCTATCCAGCCTTTTTGTTGCATAGTTGTTAGGGTGGAACGTGTAATAGATAGCTTCTCTATTACATCCTTGATTGGATATGACTCTCTTATTCCTTGTGCCTGTTGCTGATTCAATAAAAATTCAAGCACATTTCGCATCCGATAGGAACGCTTTGGCATGTTCTCCATGAGCTCCCACGCTCGTATCTCATCGATTGCAAGCTGTATATGTGCTACTTTTTTATGTGTCAGCCGATCTTTCACCTGGTATTCACTAACGATTAATCCACTTTTAATCCATTTGGGAACTAGCTTGCTATCTACAGGGAATTGTTTCTCTGCTTCTGCTTGCAACAGGCTTCCTTGATGTACTAAATAGTGTAACAAAGGATGTTTTGCTACTAGTTCTTCATCCACTTCATCTGCGAGCATGTACCATTTTTCCGTTTTACCTTTTAAAACCGCCGGCAACATCGCAGCAATCGACATAGTAAGTGGGCATAAATAGCGATGGCTCATCCATTCTGCCAAATGAATTAATTCAAGGGAGAGTGGCGGAACATCGTCTAATACCTTTTCAACTTCTTTTATTTTTAACATGCCCGAACCATCTGGGTCCTGATCTATCTCTTGCCCTTGTATCAATCCAATGACATACCCTTGAACCTTACGAGGCCCAAATGGTACAACAACACGGCTTCCCACTGCAATCAACGGCTGTAGCCACAAGGGAACAGCATAGTCATACGGTCGATTGGTGCGAATTGTTGGGACATCTACAATGACTTTTGCTCTCATTTGATGATTACTCATGTGGCATCACGACTCTTGAACTCCTGCTTGCAAATTCTGTTTCATTGCATCTAAAAGGCGTTCCGCAACGTCCCGCTTACTCATTTTATCGAGACGAATAGGTGCTTGATCTTGTTGATAGATCGTTACAATATTGGTATCAACCCCCATACCTGCACCTTCCTGTAACACATCATTTGCTATAATCATGTCCAAGTTTTTGCGACGCATTTTATCTAGCGCATGCTTCTCGACCTCCTGCGTTTCCGCTGCAAAGCCGACTAGCATTTGATGTGTTTTCTGTTCTCCTAACGTACGAAGAATATCTGGAGCTTTTACTAATGAAAGCGAAAAATCTTCGCTCTCCGTTTTCTTTACCTTATGCGTGTACACTAGTTCTGGACGATAATCAGATACAGCCGCTGACTTGATCACAACATCCGCCTGTGGATAAACCTGTAAGACTGCATCCAGCATTTCTTGCACCGACTCGACCGGGACAAAAGTAACTCCAGAAGGGATGGAAAGGGCTGTAGGCCCGCTAATTAACGTAACATCTGCACCACGATCACGAGCTGCTTCTGCAATCGCATAGCCCATCTTTCCGCTCGAATAATTTGAAATATAACGTACGGGATCAATTTTTTCGCGGGTAGGTCCTGCTGTCACAACGATTTTTTTCCCTTGTAGGTCCTGATGAGATGCTGCATGTACTGATTTCGTAGTTACTTCTTTCTGTTCAAAAAAACGAATAGCCGCTTCTACAATTTCTTCAGGTTCGGCCAAGCGCCCTCTGCCAACCCATCCACAAGCCAGCATTCCCTCATTAGGCTCTACCATCGTCACTCCATAGGAAAGCAAGCGTTGCATATTAGCTTGGACAGCAGGATGATTATACATATTTACATTCATAGCCGGTGCTACCATGACGGGAGCAGTCGTAGCTAATAACATGGTTGAGAGCATATCATCAGCAATTCCGTTTGCATATTTTCCGATAATGTTAGCTGTAGCAGGGGCGAGTATGACCAAGTCAGCTCGATCCGCTACATCTATATGAGCGATTACTCCTGGAACCGGTTCCGTAAACGTATCCGTATAAACAGGGCGATGCGATAATGCTTCAAATGTAATCGGTTGTACAAATCGGCAAGCATTAGCCGTCAACACGACGCTTACCTTGGCTCCTGCCTGTGTCAATTTACTTGTTAAGGCCGCTGCTTTATAGGCGGCAATTCCACCGGACACACCCAGAACAATCTCTTTATGTTGTAAGATACTCATGGTACAGCTCCTTTCACGCCATCCTACGCAAAAAAACAACCTTCAAAAAGTGGTTGAGTGTTTTGCATGCATTACAGTTATCGTATAAGTTTTATTGTTATATTGGCTTTCTCTGCTTTCGAGTATATATTTTTTATAACCTTTTGTAACCTCTTTTACCTATTTTGGTCTCAATTTTGCCCCAATTGTACATTCCCCTCTCCACCATCATGAAGCAATTTCCTCACATATCATTAACTTGCACAGCTGAGATTAATCACAAAAACCCCTGCGTAATAGCAAAGGCTTTGTTTGATATGGCCAGTCCACAACCTCTTGAAATTTATATGCTCTTGGTACCTCCTGATTTCTGTTCCGAATTTTTGTATCTGACATTAGTCACAGAAAAAGCAAAAAAGTTACAGTTTATTTGTAAAAATGACAGTAAAAAATAACTCCTAATTTATAAAATTGAAAATATATGCATAAATTACATTTATTGGATTATATTTAAATTGATTCAAAGTTCACTTTCAAAAGGAGCGATCAGGTATGTCTTGGAGAAAATCTACACTATTTGGTGGCAGTGGCGGTAGCCCCTTCAATGATGATCATACTGATGTGAAAAGATTAGCAGGCTTCTACATTCGTCATGGCAGTAGAATTGATGCTATTCAGGGTATTTACGATTATTTAGATGGAAGAAGAGCCCCACAAGAATTCCATGGAGGAAATGGAGGCACTCAAGCCATTGTTTTCTTTGAAGATGATGAGTATATCATCCGGATTACTGGTCGCACTGGTAGCCGTGTAGATCAACTTACCATTACGACAAATAAGCGTACGTATGGTTCTTACGGTGGAAACGGGGGAAGTCCCTTTGAGATTGACGCTGCAAATATTGGTGGTTTCTTTGGAAGATCGGGAAGTGAAATTGATGCCATAGGATTTTTTATACCTACATCCTAAAATAAGCCTTTTTAACGTTATCATTTTTTTGATAACGTTTTTTCATACTCACTTTCATAATCATGATAATTAACGCTAAAAAGTACTACAAAAACAACAAGCTCCCTTTATGTATTGAACATAAAGAGAGCTTGTCGACCTATAACAAACCTTTGTCTAGAGACTTTTCTCGTATTATTTTACAGCTGGAGTCTCGTACGGTAATTTGTCAGAAATGATCTCTTCTAATGATTGCCCAACAAATTTTTTAGAGAAAGGTTTTTCAACCTGCATATCATTGTCTTCACGAAGCTGACGTGCTCTCTTGGAAGCCAGTGTCACCAATGTGTATTTGCTACCTACTTTGTCTACAAGTTTATCAATCGATGGATATAACATGTATTATACCTCCTTAAGCCATTTCAAAAATTTATGAACCTGACGATCTTTTTTCAAATGCTCGGCAGTTACAATGGATTTGATCTTTTCACATGCATGTGAGATCTCATCATTAACGACAACATAATCATAATGATTCATCATCTCAATCTCAGTACGCGCCATCGCCATCCGATTTTTAATGGATTCTTCCGTTTCCGTACCACGTCCAACAATGCGGTTTTGTAACTCATCCAGATCAGGAGGTGCTAAGAATAAGAAAATGCCTTGCGGGAATTTTTCTTTTACCTGCATGGCTCCTTGCACTTCAATTTCTAGGATGACATCTCGTCCAGTAGCGAGTGTGTCTTCTACAAAACGTCTAGGCGTTCCATAGTAGTTACCAACATACTCTGCCCATTCAAGAAGCTCATCTTCTTTCATCATACGCTTAAACTCTTCTTTTTCTTTAAAGAAATAGTTTACCCCATCCACTTCGTTCACACGCGGTTGTCTGGTTGTCGCAGATACAGAGTAGATAAGTTGCGGCATATATTCACGAAGTGCTTTACAAACCGTTCCTTTACCCACTCCAGATGGCCCCGACAAAACTAACAGAAGGCCGTGGTCCTTATCCATAATCTTTGTTTCAACTCCTACCTTATTCATCAGACTCGTCATCTTTATTGGTTAGACGTTGGGCAACTGTCTCTGGTTGTACCGCTGATAAAATGACATGATCACTATCCGTGATAATCACAGCACGCGTTCTGCGTCCGTACGTAGCATCAACAAGCATGTTGCGATCCCTTGCTTCTTGTATAATTCGTTTAATTGGTGCGGATTCAGGACTTACAATCGAAATGATGCGATTTGCATTCACGATATTTCCAAACCCGATATTTATCAACTTAATCCCCATAGAGATTGGCACCCTTCCTCACTCAACGTTCTGCACTTGTTCTCTCATTTTTTCCAGTTCGGTCTTCACTTCAACTGCCAAGCGCTGAATCTGTAAATGATTCGCTTTTGACGCGATTGTATTAGCCTCTCTGTTCATCTCTTGCAATAGAAAGTCCAATTTGCGTCCAATAATCTCCGAGCTATGTATCTGTTCCAAAAATTGCTCACAATGACTTAACAAACGCGTAATTTCTTCGGAGATATCGGCCTTTTCAGCAAATAATGCCACCTCTTGAAAGATTTTAGATTCATCTAGCATATGATCTTCCATGATTTCATCAAGGCGATTTTTCAGGCGATTGCGATACTGCTCTCGTACTTCAGGAGCAATATCCTGCAAAGTGTGGGTCGTTGACTTAATGTATTCGAGGCGTCGTATCAGATCAAGCTGCAAGAGATTCCCTTCTGTACTCTTCATGACATAGAGCTCAGCTAAAGCAGCATCTGTTACCTCATCTAATAGCTGTTCCACCTCTTCATCAGAAAGCTCAGGTACACTGGCTTCTATCAATACACCAGGCATACGCATCAGATCTTTCACGTGAAGAGTCTCAGGCAAACCAAAACGTTCCACTAGCTGATTGGCTGCCGTAACATAAAATTGCGCTGTGCTCCAATCAATCTGAACCTCGGAAGACTCGTCCCGAACGGCTTCTAGCGAGACGGTAACATCGACTCGCCCACGGCGCACTTTCGTTGCAATCCGCTTTTTCACTCGTTCTTCATGCATGGTCCAGATTTTGGGCAAACGAACAATAATCTCACAAAAACGATGATTGACCGCGCGCATTTCCACCGTTAAACGCACAGATCCACGTTCTATTTCTTTTCGGCCGTAGCCTGTCATAGAAATCATCTGGTTCCACCCACAGACATAAAATCGTTAATTTATTATAGGAGAGAATACAGCCTAGTGTCAACTTGACTTCCCGTTACAAAATTGCTGTTCCTACTTGGGTTGATCTTCCCTGTATGCTACACTGAAGAAATAGCTACTGCTAGGTAGAGGAAGCAAGAGGTGAAGAATGTGGCTTTTGACGGATTAGTAACTAGAGCGGTCGTCCATGAGCTATCCATGCTCGTAGGGGCCCGTATTACGCGTATACATCAACCGCATCCAAGCGATATCGTTATGCAGGTACGTTCAACCCAAGGTACCTTAAAATTGTTAATTTCAGCAAATCCAACTTATCCACGCATTCATTTGACATCAGAGGAATTTATTAATCCAAAGGAAGCTCCGATGTTTTGTATGTTATTGCGCAAGCATTGCGAAAATGGCGTAATTGAAGCCATCACACAAGATGGAATGGAACGTGTAATCTATGTTGATCTAAAATCCCGCGATGAACTGGGAGATACCACCAGAAAACGAATTGTGGTTGAGATCATGGGTCGACATAGTAATATCATTCTGCTAGATGTGAAAACAAACATGATTCTGGATGGAATTCACCATGTTTCTCATGGAGTTAGCCAGTATCGACAAGTATTACCAGGTCGAGCCTATGTAGCTCCTCCTGCCCAAAATAAGCTGAACCCACTTACCGCAAGTGAGCAAGATTTTGTGATGTCTCTTCAATGGAACGAAGGAAAATTGGACAAACAGCTGGTCGAGCGTTTTAGCGGGCTTAGCCCCTTGATAGCCAGAGAGCTTGTTTCTCGTGCAGCACTACCTACACGTGATGCAATTTGGCATGAATTCTCCAGCTTTATGCAACAAATGACTCTCCACCGTTATGAACCTGTGATTGAGACGACCAGTGATAAAGCTGCCTTCTCTATCACTTCCCTCACACATTTGGGAGTCAGAGAAACTGAAACATTCCCATCGATCAGCGAATGCTTACAACGATTTTATGAACATAAGGCAATGCGAGACGTGGTTAAGCAAAAGGTACATGATCTATTACGATTGGTAACAAATGAAAAGAACAAGAACGAGAAGAAAATTGAAAAGCTACGTCATTCTATCGAGGATGCGCACGAGGCCGAACGCTTTCGGCTTTATGGTGAACTGATTCTATCTCATATGCATCAAGCAAAAAAAGGAGATACTGAGCTTATTGCAACCAACTGGTACAGTGAAAATGCTGAGACAATTGTCATTCCGCTGGACGCCTTAAAAACACCGTCGGAAAACATGCAAGCTTACTATAAAAAATATAACAAAGCGAAAGCAAGCCTAGCATTCATAGCAGAGCAGATTAGCTTAGCTGAACAGGAAGTTATCTATCTAGATGGCATTCTTGTACAACTGGCTCACGCTAGCTTAGTCGAAGCAGAAGAAATTCGGGAAGAGTTGGTGGAGCAAGGTTATCTGCGCAATCGAAACAGACGCGGTTCCAAGAAGAAAAAAGAGACGGCCCCAGCACTCGATACCTACTATTCTTCAGATGGTACCGCGCTGTTAGTCGGAAAAAATAATAAGCAAAATGAATATCTGACCAATAAATTGGCGGCTAGCTTTGAGACATGGTTACACACCAAAGATATCCCTGGTTCCCATGTGGTAATCAGATCGCGCACGGTAAGTGATCAAACCTTATATGAAGCAGCCATACTTGCGGCCTATTTCAGCAAAGCTCAGCAAGGCAGTAAAGTGCCAGTCGATTATACCCTGATCCGACATGTAAAAAAACCAAGTGGTGCTAAACCCGGCTATGTAACCTATGAGCAACAAAAGACGTTATTTGTTACTCCAGATGCTACCTTAGTTGCTGAGCTAAAAAATAATTCAGCGTACGAACAAAAGTAAATGCTAGATCCACGAAATCACTCTTTGTTCATCCATGAACTGTATATCTACACCGCTTCCGTTTCATACTACATATATGACATAAGCGTAGATTAACGTAGTGAACGAGGGTGAAAACGTGGAAGTAATCGGGATCGTGCAAACAGATATGAATGAGTTCAGTATTCTATTTGAGCCGGATAAAAAGCAGCAGCAAGAACAGCAAGGAAATCAAAATGGAGCCGGACAGAATTATCAGGATCATAGTAACGATGATGACGACAACGAGTTTCTCAATTTTCTTGGTGGGGATGTTTTGCAGGAAACCGGTAATTCAAGAGATAATAAATCTCAGCAGCAAAATGAGCCACAAGAAATGGTTGTCCGAATCAAGGGAATACCTGAGGGGCAAAAGGCTACATTTTTGCAAATGTACCAAATCGTAACAGATGCTAAACAACAAACCGATTTGGAACAACAGCTTACAATCGTAAGTATCGAAAATACGAACGGTCAGCAAAACCAGCAAGGAAATCAAAATCAGCAACAACAGGATAAATCCCAAAAAAGATCATCCAAAGATCAAAGTAGTAACCAAAAGGCCAAAAACAAACAGCAATATCAATGAGAGTAACACTTTGTTACACAACAAAAAACCTGAAGCAATTGCTTCAGGTTTTTTGTTTCGTATGTATAACGCCCCGCTCTGCCGTCTTGCTATACATGTTTCTTTTAACCTGAAAGACCAGGTGGGTGACTCAGCCGCCCTTCTGCCTTCCCAGCGTCCCATATAGGAGGTGGGCCTGACATTAGGTAACAGCGTTCTATCTCCCTAGAAACACTTAAGGTTAAAAACATATTAGCTCAACGCACATCGCAGGAATATGCTACACATCATATGTATTTGAAATCCTATCACAAATGCTGATCGGAATCAACTTATTATAGAAATGTTACCTAAGGATTTATGTATATCATATCACTTCTGCTTTTGCTGGACAAGGCTTCTGTTACGGATATTTCCGATGCATAGTAGATGATGGACAGGGGTTCTATATCATGAGGGGATCTCTGTCATCAATAACATCGAAAAATGCAAGAGAAGCGCCTAAAAGCGCCTCTCTCCCCCAAAATTAACTAGCATTTTTTATGACAGTGGTGGTGTCGATGGCGATGTCCCTGGCAGTCATCATCTCCAAATCCATCAAAAGCTGGTGCTTCACAAACTGTTCTGTGGAAAGGTACACATTTGCAAACTTTTCTCCAATGTTTCGTAGTATAGCAATTTTCGAAGCCACCATCGAAATCGCGGAACCCTCCACAGCGACCACAACTATGTCTTCTTCTTCTTCTTCTGCATCCACAACCCATAACCTCATCATCCTTTCTTTGTCTGATACGTTAACAAATTATGTACAGATTGATGTTTGTGATTGGTACAGCTGTCTAGTTCAATGAAAATCAGCTAATATACCGGAGACAATCGTCTATTTTTTGGCGTCTTTTTTTGTACATGTGCCTATTTGTCCTAGGAGATACTATAGATAACATATGGAAAAGGGGTGATGGAGGCATGGGCGAACATAGCCGGTTTCATGAGGGAGAGAAATCACCGAAAAATCAGGTCTATATTGAAATTGGAGAAACAGGCTCAGGGGTAGAGGACCCAATGATTATTACCCTAAAAAAAGGGGAGAAATTCCCTGCTACACGAAATAAAAATCGAGTGTGGACACAAAAATAAGCTTTATCTATTGTATAAAAATGAAAAAGACACAGCCTATATTTGGCATGTGCCTTTTTCATTTTCTTTCACACTATGCACTTAAACTTATACTTCTTCTTCGTCGTCCTCTTCCTCGTCTTCTTCATCACCGCTCAAATAGATGATGTTCACTCCAAGCTCCTCTAACAAACCAATTACTTCTTTATTTAATGTTTCATCTGCCAATAGTCCAAGGCTCTCCACCAGTTCTAATTCCTCTAGATCACCTGATTTTGCATCATAAATAAGCTCAAGGATTTCCGTCATCCGTCTCTCTTTTAGTGTATCTACTATTTCTTGTTGAGTCATTTTTTATCCACCTTTATCTAAACGAATTGTATTCCCGCTCTACACCGGGGTAGTCCATCTATTATAATAGAGAAAAACAAGGATTAACAGGAGCGAATCAAATGTATCCTTCTGCATATGTAGAATTTCTACTTCACTTTCATACTGATCGAGATTATTTTGAATGCCATGAGATTTTAGAGGAATACTGGAAATCACTCTCTCCAGAAAAACGTACGTCTACTTGGGTATGTCTGATTCAAGTTGCTGTGGCCCTCTATCACCATCGTCGTGGTAACTTTAACGGGGCAACAAAATTACTGCAAAATGCATCCTCCTTAGCAATTTTGAATAAAGCTGAGCTACATCACTTAGGCATAGACGTAGATTCGTTTACGCAACTGCTTCAGGAACGGATACAGGCTGTTTTGGAGAAAAAAACGTATCACAGCATGAATCTTCCCTTAACCGACAAAAGTCTTCTGAAGCAGTGTCAGGAACTCGCTAGTAGTCGTGGTTTGATTTTTGGTAGTATCGGTACCCCTGCTGATGATTATCTCGTACACAAGCATACCCTACGTGACCGCAATGAGGTTATTATGGAACGCAATCTCAGCCTCATTCAAAAGAGGAAACAGAACGATTAACTCGCGAAAACTGTGTCTATCGAAAAATAATTCCCCTAGCCAGAGAGTTTTCCTCACACCTGGCCAGGGGACTTCTTTTTATAGTACATTGCGTAACATTGTATACATTAAAGCCCAGTCTGCAAATAAATGACTGATCCACGTCGGATAGATACTTTGATACCTTCTCCTTAACCATGCCCAAAACATTCCGGTCAAAAAAACCAGAAAAGTAGCAACCAAACCAGCCTTTATACCAAATAACGTAACTCCAATGATAAAATGATACAAAGAATAAAAAAAACTGCTAAGTAAAATGGCTTTATATAGCTGCATATTATAAAGTAAACGTTCGAGCAGAAAGCCTCTCCACAACATTTCTTCAAATAGCGAGTTGCCAATTGTCATGTATAGGGCAAACCACCACTTTGTTTCTTCAGTCAATCCCCAAGAAAATAGCTTGTTTCGCATCCACTCTGTAGATGCACCTGTCCATAGCAATGCATAAAAACCAAGGCAAATCAGTATAAACAATAAAACTCCCGAGATGATGCCCCACCAAATGCCTTTTAGCTTTCTTTCCTGATGCCTGTGCAAGCCCCATGCTTCTCTCCATTTTATCGCAAGGTTCCCCTCCCAATAGGCATGAAAAATAGGGATGATTAGACAGGTTACGAGATGAAACCCAACAAAGGTAATGAATAAACTATGCTTTTCAACCAATCCATAAAATATAGTGAGGGTGGCAAAGCAACTATAGCATATAAGTACTAATAAGGGCTGTCTTCTTCGTTTGTCAGTTTTGCTTGTAAAATCCAAAACACTCCCTCCCCCCAGATTTCTACTCTAGTGTGTGATGTTTATTCTCTTTCTATTTGTGATGAATGAAAAATAACTAATTCGCATAGATAAGAAAAAAGCCATAAATAAGATATGCCTATTTATGTAAATATTGGTATAATAATAACATTGAATATTTTACCTACACATTCAAGTTAAGGGGTGGTCATTATTTTATCACGGAATAAATCTTACTTATGCTTGGTTATAGGTGAGGTTATAGCTGGTACAGGAATGTGGATTGGAATTATCGGAAACCTTAAATTTTTGCAACATTTATTCGATTCCGATTTTTTGAAGGGTTTATTATTGATGGTGGGGCTCTTTGTCAGTCTGTTCTTTTCTCCGAAAGCAGGAGAATGGATCGATCGTTTTTCGAAAAAAAACGTGTTGTTTTATGCGACTTTGATTCGATGTTTAGCTCCCATTTGTATGCTATTTGCGATTCATTACGATTCCGTAGGCTGGATGATAGCTTCATCAATCTTTATCCAATTGGCCGCCACCTTCTATCAACCAGCCGCTCAAGCATCTATACCTTTAATTGTGCCAAACGAAGAATTACTTCGCGCCAACGGATTTTATGTAAATGCTTCCACACTCGCAAGAATTGGTGGAACGGCGATTGGAGGAATCCTTATTGGTTTTATGCAACTGTGGACGCTTTATAGCATCACACTAGCTTGCTATTTTGTCCTTATTCTATTTATTCTTCCTGTTCATATTCCTGTAATCAACTCATTAAAATCAGCTGGTAAGGTAATCAAAATGCCTTTTCGAGAGGTTTTCTCTCTGCTTAAATCAGATCGGACGTTAAGTCTTGGTCTTACGAATGCCTTGGTTGTCTCATATTTCGTTGGTGGCTCTAATTTATTGGTCATCAATTTCAGTGAAATGCTTGCAGTACCAGGTTTGATGGGCTGGATTTATACGACAGAAGGACTCACAGCGCTCATTGCTGGTATTCTGGTCAAGCGCTTTTTCGGAAAAACAAACCTAGTCATGTCGTCTACTCTTTTCCTATTTTTGCTCGCTTTATCCCAAATCGGAATGGCTCTGTCGTATGGCTTGGTGCCATTGCTTTTATCTTATACGCTATTTGGGTTCTGCTTTGGGACCGTTGTTCCGCTTACTGCCACCCTGTTTCAAAAACAATTGCCTGCTGAATCACGTGGCCGATTCTTCTCCTTTAAAACCATGCTAGATCGAGCCTGGTTTTTACTAGCATTAGCTGGAACTGGTCTGTGTCTTGATCTAGTGGGCATTCACGCATACCTTTTCATAATGGGCTTTGCTTCCCTTGTTGTCGGTGGTCTGTCCTATTACTATGGAAAGCGGCATGCTCTGGATGTCAGACAGGTTTCAGAGGCACCCCCCCCTGTTAAAATGGCGTAACTATTTTACCAATCAGGTGGAGATAAGACGGAGGGGTGTATTTACACCACCTCTTCTTTTTTTGTAGTATAGACGTAAGATAAAAGGTAAATATTTAGGGTGAATCGAGAAGGGAGCCGTACTAAACGATGAATACATTTCTTGGCATCTCCCCTACTGTAGTTAGTATACTTATTGGTCTATTCATGGCAACCACAGTCATTATTGTTCGGTTGCGTTCAGCAAAAAAACCTGTATCTACACGTAAGATCATTATCCCACCCCTTGCTATGGCTACAGGCTTTGCAATGTTTCATTATCCGGGCGTGACCACACCTATCAGCTATGATTTTATCGCTTTCTTTATTGGGTGCTTGTTCTCTATTCCACTTATTTTGTCTTCCCGCTTTGAACAAGTAGGGAATCATATCTTTTTGCGTCGGTCCAATGCGTTTATCGTTGTTTTGTTTGTTCTGCTGCTAATTCGACTCGTGATTAAACTCTGGGTTGGTGATACGTTTACTCCGATGCAGACAGCAGGTTTATTCTTTGTCCTTGCTTATGGGATGATTCTCCCGTGGCGAGTTGCTATGTTGTATATGTATAAAAGACTGGTTAAATAAGATAGTCCTTATCAATCCTAGATACACAAAAGCGAGCTATCCAAAGCAGGTTTATCCTGCATGGTAGCCCGCTTTTTTATTTATCTTCAGCTGTGAAGATTGCTTTTGTTATTTCAGAAAATACTCCATTAATTTTTTATATTGTGTAGATTTTGATGTGCAATGTGGTTTAATAAAGAGATGTATGGAATTTTTTTCATTTGAACCGTAGCTGTAGTAGTGTGCTTCAAATAGCGATCAAAGATTGGCAAGTAGGGTTCTGCCACACCTACATGGAATAAAGCTAGCTAAGGGTAACGGCCTCCTCCCCAACGATCAACCGTATTATCGTTCCTATCTCATATCATGACGACAATAATGAAGATCGACCTGTACTAGTCCTTGCGTATGTCGTATAGTAAAATCTTACTCTGGCGATTTTTTTGAATCAACAAAATCCAAATTATGTAACGGTTTTTTGACAAATTTCGTCAATTATAAGAGGTACATTAACAAGTAGACAGGGGATTTATACGTGTTATCAAATTCAATTAAATTAAAAGAAAGAGTTACTTCAAAACAAAATATCTTACTTTTATTACTTCTCCAGTTACGTCCTCAGCAATGGACAAAAAATTTGCTCGTGTTTGCTGCCCTCTTATTTTCTCTACATAAAGTAAGTATCCATCTGCTTGGCAAGTCGCTCATTGCCTTTTTTCTATTTTGCATGGTTTCAGGGTGTGTCTATATCCTAAACGATTTTGCTGATATCAAAAACGATCGCAATCATCCTGAGAAACGCTTTCGTCCTATGGCTTCAGGCGCACTAAACCCATTTTTGGGACTAGCATTTGGGTGTGGGCTGCTGATAGCTTCTTTGTTTTCTGCTTTTCACTTCGATTTATGGTTTGGTAGTGTTTTATTATTCTATTTTTTGATAAATGTTGCCTATTCTTTTAAATTAAAACATGTGGTTATTCTGGATGTTATGATTATTTCTGCTGGTTTTGTGCTGAGAGCAATCGGTGGAAGCTTGATGATTGGCACTCCTTTTACTCCGTGGTTTTTGCTGTGCACAATGTTACTTTCCCTATTCTTGGCGATTAGTAAACGTCGACATGAACTCTATTTGCTACAGGAAGAAAAAGGGAGTCATCGTAAAGTATTAGACAACTATTCCATAGAACTATTAAATCAATTAAATACGATTGTAACTTCAGCAACTATTATCAGTTACTCCCTATTCACCTTCACTTCTGGACGAACCATTCAGCTTATGTGGACAATTCCATTTGTGATCTTTGGTATTTTTCGCTATCTCTACTTGATTATGATGGGCAACAAAGGAGGAAGCCCTGAAAAAGTATTGCTAGAGGACAAACCGATTCTTGTCACTGTCCTGCTATATGTGGTTGCAGTAGCTAGTATTATCCTTATTTTTGAATAAACAATATAGATAGGTTGTGTAAACATTTATGCCATCGCAAGTTCTTATATTCATTTCAGTCATTCTTAGTGCATGCGGGCAGGTCGCTATGAAGATGGGAGCTTCTGCTCTCTCTGGAAAAAGCGATGTGTTTTGGATGAAAATATTGCAATATCTAACCAATATTCCAATTATGGTCGGGCTTGCCCTTTATGGAATATCAGCGTTTGTCTGGATTGCAGCAATTGAAAAAGTACAGCTCTCCTACGCCTATCCTATGGCTGCTTTGGGCTATGTTCTCGTAGCCCTGCTTTCTGTATGGATTTTTCAAGAGCCTGTCTCAGGCGTTCGCTTGATTGGTTTAGCTATTATTGTTATTGGCGTCATTGTAATTTCACGTTCTTAGTATCTATTCGGAGGAATTGTTTATGCTATACGTTTTGGCACCGTTTATCGGCTGGTTAGTATCCGGTACGATTAAATTTATGATCAACTATGTACAATTTGGGAAAGAAGCAAGAAAGAAAATCGGAAATGGTGGCTTTCCTAGTACACATACAACAGTTATGGTAACCACCATCAGCTTAATTGGGCTTAATGAAGGCTTTTCCAACCCCATTTTCGGTCTAGGTATCGCTGTTACCTTTATCATTATTATTGATGCGACCGGACTGCGGAGAGCTGTCGGCAAGCATGCTACCACTATTAATTTGTTGGTAAAAGACCATGCAACTGCTGAGGAAAAAGAAACCTTACGTGAAAGTATGGGACATACAAAATGGGAAATCCTCGGAGGTATTGTTTTAGGAGTTTTAGTAGGACTGCTATTGCATCTTCTGTCACCAATAGTCTCAGGACTACTCAGCCTAGGAGGGAACTAGAAAAGATATGAAGAGCCGAACACCTAACGTCTCTCTTGTAATAGGAATTGTCTTACTCCTGCTTTTATTAGGAATTGTACTTTCTACATCGATTCTATTTTTGCTTGGTGTATCCATCTCAACAACTAGCTTCTGGGTGGCTGTATGTGCAAGTATTGTCTGCCTCCTAGTTATGACACATACATTCTTTACATCTCGTAGGGCAACCATGTTTTTTTCTTTGCTAATGGGATTAGGACTGATTTTTGGAATAAGCTGGTATACTAGTACTGCTACATATGATCTATCTTGGGATGGTCAGACCTACCATCAAGAAGCGATTATTCTATTAAAAAATGGCTGGAATCCCGTTCATGACCAACCTTTACTAAACATAACCGACGCCCAAAAGCTTGATAATTCAAGTGGAGAAGACATCCGTACTCCCTTTCATCTATGGATTAATCATTACACAAAAGGGCCATGGATGCTTGATGCCGTCATGTACAAATTGACGGATCAAATTGAAGGAAGTAAGATGTTTAACTTTATTCTTTTATTTGCTTCGTTTTTTCTTTGCTTGGCTGCAATTCTTGATGCCTATCCTGAGAAAAGAAGGCGTGCGGTCTTCCTCTCACTACTTCTGGCCTGCAATCCAGTCGTGATAACACAGCTGGTCACCTTTTATATTGATGGACAATTAGCATCGCTTGTACTTATCATCTATTCCTTGGGGTATCTCTTATTTAAACGTTTTAACCCATGGATTTTAGCAGGGCTATGCTCGGCCATTATCCTGCTAACGGCTATTAAGTTTACCGCTCTTGTATACGCAGTTCTTTTATGTGGTGGATTGCTTGTTCTATTTTTCTTGTACGATAAACATAGACATTGGAAAAAGCTACTGCTTTCTCTTGTCGCAAGCGGCCTCGTAGCGGTAGCAATCGTTGGTTATAATCCCTACGTTACCAATTTCTTAGCAAAGGGACATCCATTTTATCCATTAGCCGGTGAACATGCTGTAGATATTATGACAGCTAATAGTCCAGCCGACTTTCAAGGGAAAAATCAATTCGAAAAGTTCTTTGTATCTTTATTTGCCAAGTCAGAAAATATTATAAGACCTAATGAAAGCACAATGAAATGGCCGTTCACTGTAGCATTTGAGGAATTTCAAGCTTTTATTGGGGCTGATGCTCGTTTAGCGGGATTTGGTCCTCTGTTTGGAGGAGCTGTATTACTAACCTGCCTTGTCTCATTTGCTCTCTTCCTTCGAAGTAGACAATTAGCAAAGCCTGTATTTATAGTAAGTGGAATCATTTTTTTGACGGTATTTATAAATCCTGAATGTTGGTGGGCGCGATACGTTCCTCAATTGTGGTTCGTACCCATTCTCATTGCAATGGTAGGATTGGAAACTGATAAGCAATTTACGAAGTACGCAAGTTGGTTTTTGATTTGTACTCTTTCCATAAATCTGTTGCTAGTAGGGGCTACTCAAACGATTGCTCAAACATTCTTCAATGCCCAAGTAAATCTACAGTTTCACGAAATGAAGAAAAGTAAGCAGCCTGTATTAGTTGATTTCCAACATTTTAATTCGAATCGAATCAGATTGGAAAAAGCGGGGATCGAATTTATTGAAACAAAGATTGATGATAAAAATGCTAAAAAGCTTGGTTCATCACAGGCAAAGTATTTAGTAAGATAAGTACGCTTTCCATTACACCGATTGAGTTATAAGCGCAATTTTGTAGTCAACAAGAAAAGTCTGTTCGTTAGAACGTTAGCTGACCCCAACCTTCATTGGGCGTCAGCTTTTTCCATTTCGAAAACTGTCCTTTTGTATTAAAACCTATTCTGTTTTTAAAACCTGCTCCTTATAAAACGTGTGCGGCTTTTCCTTCCACTGAGACAAAACTTTTTCTTGTCTAGCACTGATTGTTCCATTATCTTTTGCTTGCTCTAATAGTGCTGTATAGTTGGATAACGTGTGTAATGGATAGTTCGCTTCTGTAAAAGCACGTTCTGCATCGGCAAATTGGTAGCTAAAAATAGCGACTACTCCCAATACCTCAGCTCCCTCCAATTCAACAGCCTTTGCTGCCTTGATGGAGCTTCCACCTGTAGAAATTAAATCTTCAATAACGACTACCTTTTGACCAGCAGCAATATGCCCTTCAATCTGATTTTGACGACCGTGACCCTTTGCCTTATCACGGACATAAATCATTGGCAACCCCATACGATCAGCAATCCATGCTGCATGAGGAATTCCTGCTGTCGCTGTACCAGCAATAACTTCTACTTCAGGAAAACGCTCACGAATTACCTGAACAAAAGCATCTGCTAAATAGCTACGAACCTCTGGGTACGTCATTGTAATACGGTTATCACAATAAATGGGAGATATAATCCCGGATGTCCAGGTAAACGGTTCTTCTGGACGAAGATGTACAGCTCCAATTCGTAAGAGATGCTGTGCTACTTGTTTTGCAATTGTTGTACTCATTTATTTTCCCTCCCGTATACTTGCCATCATGTCAGCCCATACTTTGGCTGGCTCTTCAGCCTGCGTAATGGATCTCCCGATAACGATATAGTCTGTACCCAGTTCAAATGCTTTTGCTGGGGTAGTTACTCGTGTTTGATCGCCAAAAGCAGATCCAACGGTACGAATTCCTGGTGTTACAGTCAAAAAATCCGTTCTAGTAGCTTGTTTAATAATTGGTACTTCCAAGGGAGAAGCAACAACGCCATCCAGACCTGCTTGACATGCCAAGGATGCATAGTGAGAAACCGTCTCGTCCAATCTACCAGGAATGAGAATTTGTTCATTCATCATCTGCTGACTGCTGCTCGTCAGCATGGTTACACCGATCAGTAATGGGGATTTACTACCGGCAGAGACGCCTTGCTCCAATCCCTCTCGTGCCGCTTCCATCATAGCTATGCCGCCTGCTACATGCAGATTCACCATATCAGCGCCATGCTTAGCTAAACTTTTCATCGAGCCTTTAGCAGTATTGGGAATATCGTGGATTTTCAAATCAACAAACACTTTTAATCCCTGTTCCTTCAATAGTGATACAATTGCTGATCCTTCTGCATAAAAAAGCTCCATGCCAACTTTCACGTAGCGTACCTGATTTTCTAAGCTAGCAAGGCAGTTCATTACCTCTGCTTTTGTTTGAAAATCCAGCGCTAGAATAATCCGTTCGTCCGCTTTACATAACAAATGATTTTGAGTTAAGGATGATTCCATGTGTGAAACTCCTCTCCTTTGTTGTCCACTCATTGTCCACATACAGGAAGGGAGTGCTCTTGATGAGCACGTCCCCGTTCTAAGTCAACTCAATTTTTCTATTACTGTGTTGCCAGTACCTTTCCCATCTGTTGTTTCGGCATTGCCTCTGTAGAGAATGTGATTGTTTCCAATACATGCAAGATAGCGCTTGCTGTATCCAGAGATGTCAGACATACTGCCCCGTTCTCCACGGCCTCACGACGAATGCGGAACCCATCACGCTGTGGTGTTTTACCTTTCGTTAAGGTGTTAAGCACAAGATTCACTTGACCTGTACGGATTTCATCTAGCAAGTTCGGAGTGCCTTCCGATAGCTTTTGTACACGACGGACCGATAAGCCTGCCTGCTCTAAGTAGTCAGCAGTTCCATCCGTCGCTAGTAGTTTAAAACCAAGCTGTTGGAAACGCTTTGTGATCGACAACGCTTCCTCCTTATCCTTGTCAGCTACTGTTACCAAAAGAGTTCCTTTGGTTGGAATATTCATGCCAGCCGCTAGCAAACCTTTGTAAAGAGCTTTAGCTAGGGTAGTCTCACGTCCCATTACTTCCCCGGTGGATTTCATCTCTGGGCCTAAAGTGATGTCCACACGGCGTAGTTTTGTGAAGGAGAAGACAGGAACTTTTACAGAAACCATCTTTTCTTCAGGATGATAGCCTGTAGTAAATCCTTGGTCGAGAATGCTGTAACCAAGAATGGCTTTCGTCGCAATGTTCGCCATTGGAATTCCTGTTACCTTAGACAAGAATGGAACTGTACGGGAGCTGCGTGGGTTGACCTCGATGACGTAAGGCTTGCCTTTATAGATGACAAACTGAATATTGAGTAAGCCCTTGATGCAGAGAGCACGCGCTAGCTTTGTAGTCATGTCGATGATCTCTGTCTTCACTGTCTCTGATAAGGATTGCGGCGGATATACTGCAATAGAGTCACCTGAGTGAACCCCTGCACGCTCGATGTGTTCCATGATACCTGGAATCAAAACGTTCTCTCCGTCGCAAATCCCATCTACTTCTGCCTCAATCCCTAGCATATAGCGATCAATTAGAACAGGATGCTCTGGATTCACTTTTACTGCTTTTTTCATATAAGAGATTAGCTCTTCTTCGTTATAAACAATTTCCATCGCTCGTCCTCCCAATACATAGGAAGGGCGAACTAGCACAGGGAAGCCTAATGAGTCAGCAGCAACCACAGCTTCTTCTACAGAGGTCACTGTTTTCCCAGGTGGTTGAGCTATATCAAGCTTTCGCAGCAGAGCTTCAAACTTCTCACGGTTCTCAGCTGCATCAATATTTTCTAGGCTTGTACCCAGGATTTTGACACCACGTTTAGCAAGCTTATCAGCAAGATTGATCGCTGTTTGTCCTCCAAACTGAACAATGACACCTTCTGGTTTCTCTTGGTCGATGATGTGCATGACATCCTCTATATACAAAGGTTCAAAGTAAAGCCGGTCAGAGGTATTAAAGTCTGTTGATACCGTCTCAGGGTTGTTGTTGACAATAATGGCCTCGTATCCAGCCTCTTTCAAAGCCCAGACCGCATGGACTGTAGAGTAATCGAATTCAATTCCCTGCCCAATGCGGATTGGACCAGAGCCTAGCACGATTACGCGTTTTTTACCTGTATCAACAAATTCATTTTCTTGCTCGTAGGTCGAGTAATAGTACGGTGTTTGCGCTTCGAATTCGGCAGCGCAAGTATCTACCATTTTATATACAGGCTTCATTCCCCATTGTGTACGTAGATTATAAATCTCCTCTTCTTTTTGTCCCGTACATTCTGCGATTTTCCGATCGGTAAAGCCAAGTCGCTTTGCTTCATACAGAGCTTCCTGAGTCAAGCCAGATTCGGCTAGTGTTGTTTCATAAGCAACAATATTCCAGAATTTGTGTAAGAAGAAAAGATCAATCTTGGTTAACTGATGAATTCGTGAGATATGATAGCCACGGCGCATCGCTTCTGCTAGTAAGAAAAGGCGTTCATCATCTGCAATCACCAGACGTTGTTCTAATTCTTCATCAGTAAGCTCTTTTGCCTCTGGTATTTCCAAATGGTAGCTTCCGATCTCTAAGGAGCGGATCGCTTTCATCATAGATTCTTCAAAACTACGTCCAATCGCCATGACTTCGCCCGTTGCCTTCATCTGCGTACCAAGACGGCGATTGGCTGATTGAAATTTATCGAAAGGCCAGCGAGGAATTTTGCTAACTACATAGTCTAGGGTTGGTTCAAAACAAGCGTAGGTTTGACCAGTTACCGGATTCTTTAGCTCATCTAAGGTATAGCCAATAGCGATTTTTGCCGCCATTTTAGCAATCGGATATCCTGTGGCTTTGGACGCTAATGCCGAGGAACGGCTGACACGTGGATTTACCTCAATGACATAATATTGAAAGCTAACGGGATCGAGCGCATACTGAACATTGCATCCACCCTCAATTTGTAAGGCACGGATAATATTCAATGCAGAAGAGCGCAGCATTTGATATTCACGATCAGATAACGTTTGACTTGGAGCGACAACAACAGAATCACCTGTGTGTACACCAACTGGGTCAATATTTTCCATGTTGCAGACTACGATACAGTTGTCGTTAGCATCACGCATCACTTCATATTCTACTTCTTTCATTCCTGCAATACTTCTTTCAACCAAGCATTGAGTAATCGGGGAGTATTTTAAACCACTTGTGACGATTTCGATCAACGAAGCCTCATCTTCACAAATACCTCCGCCTGTTCCACCGAGCGTGTAAGCGGGACGAACAATGATTGGGTACCCAATTTCATTGGCAAAATCAAGCGCCTCTTCCACCGTACTAACAATCGCGGAATCAGGTACTGGTTCATTTAGCTCTTGCATAAGAGAGCGGAACAACTCGCGATCTTCCGCTTGTTTAATTGAGGTCAGTTTTGTTCCCAATAGCCTTACATTCTCTTCTTCAAGTACACCCATGTCTGCTAGAGCTACTGCCATATTTAATCCTGTCTGTCCGCCCAATGTTGGTAACAATCCATCTGGTTTTTCCTTACGAATGACCCGAGCTACGAACTCAGGTGTAATTGGCTCAATGTATACTTTGTCAGCCATATTGGTATCCGTCATAATCGTAGCTGGGTTGGAGTTGATTAGAACCACCTCCATCCCCTCTTCTTTTAATGCTTCGCAGGCTTGCGTTCCTGCATAGTCAAACTCCGCCGCCTGACCAATTACGATAGGACCAGAGCCAATCACCAGAATTTTTTTCAGATTATCTATTTTTGGCATACCATTTCTCCTCCTTGGATTGTTTCATCATGTCTAAGAATTGGTCGAATAAATAGCCTGAATCGTATGGACCAGGTGCTGCTTCTGGGTGGTATTGAACAGAGAAAGCTTGCTTTTCAGCATTACGCAATCCTTCAATGGTACCGTCATTAAGCGCGAGATGTGTTACTTCTAATTCTGTTCCGATAATAGAAGATTCGTTTACAGCATAGCCGTGGTTTTGGGACGTGATATATGTACGTCCGGTTAGCAATTCTTTTACAGGATGATTGCCTCCACGGTGACCAAATTTCAATTTTCCCGTGTCAGCTCCGCTTGCAAGAGCGAACAGCTGATGGCCTAAACATATTCCAAATAATGGGTATTCACCAAGGATTTCTTTAACCATCTGAATAGCTTGCGGTACATCTTTAGGGTCACCTGGGCCGTTAGACAGCAATATGCCATCTGGTTGCAGTCGGCGAATTTCATCTGCAGTGACGTTATGTGGAACCACTACCATATCGCATCCTCGCTTGGATAATTCCCGCATAATGCCATGCTTGCAACCAAAATCTACTAAAACCACACGGTCACCACTACCTGGACTTGAGTAAATACTCTTTGTTGATACCTGGGCGACCTGATTGGTCATTACATCCGTACTTTTCAACTGAGCAATCAATTCCTCAGCTGGTCGCTCGCTGGTAGTGATTAATCCTCTCAAGGTTCCAAAATGACGGATTTTACGTGTTAACATTCGTGTATCTACACCTGAAATACCCGGAATTTCATAGGCCTGTAATAGTTCATCTAAGGTTTGTGTCGAGCGCCAATTGCTTGGCATATCGCAATGCTCTCGTACAACAAAGCCATGGATAAACGGACGAACCGCTTCTAAATCATCGCGGTTAATCCCATAGTTTCCAATCAAGGGATACGTCATGACGACGATCTGTCCACAATAAGAAGGATCGGATAATACCTCTTGGTAGCCTGTCAATCCTGTGTTAAATACCACCTCACCAATGCTTTCATTGGTGGCCCCCATCGCTTTCCCTATACAAATCGTTCCGTCTTCTAATATCAAACGTGCTTTCATGCCGTTATCCCCCTTATCCCTACTTGTTGTTGTATACAATTTCTCCATCTACCATCGTGAGTACAGTCCATCCCCTACATACCCAACCAGCAAATGGTGTATTTTTGCCTTTACTTTTAAAATGATCGGGATTAATGCTTCTCTCAGTCGTAAGATCAAATACTGCCAAGTCAGCAATTGCTCCTACTTCTAATTTTCCATAGGGTAGTCCAAACAGTTCGGCTGGTTTTGTAGCCATTTTGTCAACCAACTCAGCAAGAGTTAAAATTCCTTTTTCTACAAGATACGTATAAAGGAGTGGAAATGCCGTTTCTAGTCCGACTATTCCGAATGGAGCACGCTCCAATCCTTTTGCTTTTTCTTCTGATGTATGTGGTGCATGATCGGTAGCAATGATGTCAATGCTTCCTTCTTTTAGTCCAGCGATCAAAGCTTCACGATCCTCGCGGGAGCGAAGTGGTGGATTCATTTTCCAGTTAGAATCTAGACTGTTTGGAATATCCTCATCACATAACAACAGGTGGTGTGGAGTTACTTCCGTTGAAACGTTGATGCCTGCACGTTTACCATCGCGTACAAGGCGCACCGATTCTTTTGCGCTGATATGACATACATGATAGTGAACCCCCGTTGCTTCTGCTAGTAGAATATCTCGGCCGACATGCACGGATTCTGATGCAGACGGGATACCTGGTAGCCCATGCTTGGCTGCTGTCATCCCGTCATGTAAAGCCGCACCCGGAGGCAACAAATCATTGTCTTCGCAGTGGGCAACGACGGACATTCCTAATGCTTTAGCCCGTTTCATTGCTTCTACCATCATTTTAGTAGATTGCACTCCTACCCCATCATCAGTCAGGGCAAAGGCTCCAGCTTGTTGTAAGGCCGCAAAGTCTGTGTGCTCTAAACCAAGTTGACGTACTGTAATGGCAGCGTAAGGCAAAACACGTGCCATGTTCGCTTGTTTTGCTTTATTGAGGACGAATTCTACGGTTTCAACACTGTCGATCACTGGGCGTGTATTTGGCATGCAGGATACCGTGGTGTAGCCACCCGCCACTGCTGCACGTGCTCCCGTTTCAATCGTTTCTTTAGCTTCAAATCCTGGCTCACGGAAATGCACATGTACATCCACTAGACCTGGGGCTACGAAGTGTCCATTCAATTCCACCACTTCATGATCTGCTTCTACCTCGATGTTACTCTCGATTTTAACAATGCGATCTTCTACAATTAACAAATCCTTGATCGAAAGTTCACCTTGTTCGTTTAGCAGTTTGCCATTTTTAAGGATGATTCCCATGTGCTCATTCCTCCTGTCATCATTTTAGCGATTACGGCCATGCGTACAGCCACCCCATTTGTAACTTGGGGGAAAATAACCGACTTCTTACTTTCTACCAGTTGTCCATCAATCTCCACTCCTCGATTAAAAGGAGCCGGATGCATAATAATTGCATTTGTCTTCATCATGGCAGCTCGTTCCAACGTAAGTCCATAAGCCTGATGATACGTTTCCTTGGATGAAAAGAGCTGACCAGTATGACGTTCTAGTTGTACCCGTAGCATCATTACCACATCCGCTTTTGCTATGGCTTCCTCCATCCCCACCACTCTTACACCTTCTGGCAAGGCTGTCTGATCACGCAACAACTGATCTGGTCCTGAAATCATAAGTTTAGCGCCAAGCTTAGGTAATGCATCCAAGTGCGAACCGAGCACTCTGCTATGGCGCAAATCACCAACGATCGCTACCTGTAACCCTTGAATGCCCCCGTGATGCTGCTTCATTGTCAGTAAATCCAGCAAGCATTGAGTTGGATGTTCCATCGTGCCTTCCCCTGCATTTACAAGGTGCATGTTCAAGTTTTGTTCGTTAGCAAGCTCAGTGAATAATCCATTTTGTCCTGTGCGAATAACAGCTGTCTCTACTCCCATCGATTCAAGTGTTCGCAAAGTATCATAGATTGTCTCACCTTTGGTAGTGGAAGAGCTGCTATCACTAAAATTCAATACGTGAGCACCCAAACGTTTTTCCGCTACTTCAAAGGAAAAGCGGGTTCGCGTACTTGCTTCGAAAAATAGGTTAGCTATGAATCGTCCCTGCAATAGATTGATATTTTCGTTTGGCCTTGCTGCAAAGTATTCCGCTTCTCGCAAGATTGCTTCGATATCACCTTTACTAAGGTTTTTTATTCCCAGCAGATTCTTCATTATCCTCCACTCCTTCGCCTGTCTGGTCTGTCATAATGCTTATGCTGCCGACTCTACTTGATCCTTGTGCGCCTCACCCATCGCAGATTCTTTTCCAGGCAAGATCGCATGCAGGAAAATTCCTATGAAAGTAGCAAATGCTACATTATCAATCGTTAAGTTCTTCAGGAAGCTTTGCCAGAAGGTAACTCCCTCAAAGCTAATTTTGTATCCGCCGATTCCTGTTACTAGAATGGAGGCGGCAATAATCATGTTACGTTTATTTGAAAAATCTACTTTATTTTCAACATACATCCGGAACCCTTGGGATGCGATAATCCCGAACAGCACGATCGAGACTCCACCAAGTACCGGCGTTGGAATGGTTAAGAGAAACGCGCTGATTTTTCCACAGAAGGAGAATAAGATCGCGAACACTGCCGCTAGGCCAATGACTGCTCGACTATAGACTCGGGTGATTGCTAGAACACCCATGTTCTCGCCATAAGTCGTACTAGGTGGTCCACCGATAAAGGCGGCAACCGCAGTAGCTACACCATCACCTAGTAAGCTTCGGTGCAAGCCAGGTTCCTTCATTAAATCACGATTCATAATTTTACTTGTTACTAATAAATGACCCAGATGTTCTGTTAAGGAGACAAATGCAATCGGTGCAATAATTAGGGCCGACAACCATGCTCCTTTATCCATCATGGCAGTTGTTAGCAAGCCTACATGCAAGTGTTGCGTAAACATTTCCGGTAAGCTGATGAAAAGTGGGGCATTTGTAATGGAAGCCCAGTCAATCAATTCAGCATGTCGTAGGGCTGTATAGCCGTATCCACCAATGATTCCAAGCAAGATGGGAATCATTGATAAGAATCCACGTAGCATAACCGCAGCGATAATTGTTACCAGCAGTGAAACTAAAGAGATTTCAATAGAAGTGAGCGAGATTACTGACTTTCCCTCTACTGTTACTTTTGTAGCCATATCGACAGCTACTCCGGCCAAGCTCAAACCAATAACCACGATGATGGATGCAATCACAACTGGAGGGAGTAATCGATCTAGCCAGCCTACCCCAAATTTTCGTACCATTGCTGCTACTAGCACATATACCAGACCAGATAAAAAGCAACCCAATAAGGCAACTCCTTGACCATATGTTGCAGTCACCGTAATGATTGGTCCGATGAAAGCGAAGGAAGATCCAAGATAGTTAGGAATTTTTCCTTTTGTAATCATCATGAAAATTAGAGTACCTAAACCACTCGCGATCAATGCAGCTGATATATCTAAACCCGTTAAGATTGGGACTAGTACTGTGGAGCCAAACATTGCGAATAAGTGTTGAATACTAAGTGGTAATAAACGAGTCAAAGCTGGTGTTTCATGTACGTCTACAAAGTCTTGTTTGCTCATTATCTCCCCTGCTTTCTGGTATTTTTTGCACAAAAAAACCTCTTCGTGTGTACACAAAGAGGCAGGTCCAAGCACAGAGGTACGCATACCTCCAGCGTTAGATCGTGTCCCCTTGCTAACCTCACGGGATTAGCCTTAAAGAGGCATATATAGTTGTCGATTCATTCTTCTTTTTGCATCAGTGAAACTTTATCCGTTCCATCTACTTCTAGTAATTGTACAGCAATAATTTCAGAACGGGACGTTGGCATGTTTTTGCCCACATAATCAGGTCGGATGGGCAATTCACGGTGTCCACGATCCACTAATACAGCGAGTTGAATCATCGTGGAGCGTCCTTGATCCACTAAGGCATCCAGAGCAGCTCTGACAGTACGACCTGTATACAGCACATCATCCACCAAGATGACCTTTTTTCCTGTAATCTCAGGTAGTTTCGCACCATGAACAATTGCTTCCGATGACCTGTGTGTCAAATCGTCCCGGTACAGGGTAATGTCCAATTCACCAAATGGAAGCTGTACATTCTCAATTTGCTCGATTCGTTTGGCTAAGCGTTCTGCCAAATAAATACCGCGAGTTTTAATGCCGATGATCACACAGTCCTCTACGCCCTTGTTACGTTCAATAATTTCGTGAGCAATGCGAGTTAAGGCTCGTCTAATAGCTGCTTCATCCATCATAATGCTTTTTTCGTTCATTGGAGTTGCTCCTTTCAGCAGAAGTAGATGACCTTTACAAGACTCGGGAGGCTACTATCTGCTAGCTTGTGTTCTTCTTGGTGGTTTGACACACAAAAAAAGCTTCTTGTCTCACTGACAAGAAGCTTCGTGCGTACATAAAGAAGGGTATAATTATCCCAACCATATCTACGTTATTCACCGTCGCCCTTGCCAGCCTCACGGGACTGGATTTAAAGGTTACCTTTTGTTACGAATGATTATGACATACCTTTTTATATCTGTCAACACATTTAACTTTTTTGCTCACGTAAGAACTGAATCTCTGCTTGCAATTCCTTTGGCGTTGGTGCCTCGAATTCCATGTATTCACCTGTACTTGGATGAATGAATCCTAGTGTTTTCGCATGCAAGGCTTGACCATTGATATCCAGTGTTTTTCGAGGTCCATATTTTGGATCACCAGCTAACGGATAGCCAATATATTTCATATGAACACGTATCTGATGAGTGCGTCCTGTCTCTAGCTTTAATTCCACAACGGTAAAATCCTTCAACCGCTCCAGCACGACAAAGTGCGTCACAGCGGGCTTACTATTACCAAAGACAACTGCCATCTGTTGACGATTTTTGGGATCGCGTCCGATTGGCGCATCAATAGTCCCCATCTCATGTGGGATTTCCCCGTGAACAAGCGCCACATATTTACGATTAACGGTATGTTCCTTTAATTGAGCAGCCAAACTCGCATGAGCCTTATCGTTCTTGGCAATCATTAATAACCCAGATGTGTCTTTATCAATACGATGAACGATACCTGGGCGCATCACACCATTAATGCCAGATAAATCCTTACAATGGTACATGAGGCCATTTACTAACGTTCCTGTATAATGACCCAACGCAGGATGCACGACTAAACCACGTGGTTTGTTTACAACCACGACATCAGAATCTTCATAGACAATATCTAAATCCATCTCTTGCGCTTCGATCTTCAACTCTTTTGGAGGTGGCACACGCAAACTGATCTCATCATCCACTGCTACCTTATAATTATTTTTAATCGGAGCATCATTGACCGTAACTCTTCCATCTTTTACCCATGCTTGTACTTGAGAACGAGACCATTCTCCTTCTTGCATGGTCAAAAATTTATCAATGCGTTCCCCTGCTTCTTCTTTTTCCACTGTCCAATCATAACGTTCAAAAGTTTGCTCTGTCATCTATAAGCTCCTAAATGTATTCATTCTAATTGTAGTATGCTCTTACTTGCTGGAAGAATGTGATGGCTTGCGAGATTCCATAAAAATATCAATCAGCATCACGGCCACACCAAATGTAATTGCCATATCGGCTACATTAAAGATTGGGAAGTTGATAATGACAGCGTGTAAAAAGTCCACTACTTGTCCCGTTGAAACCCGATCAATAAAGTTACCGATGGCTCCACCCAATACGAGTGATAAGGCAATGGACATACGCGGATTGCTTTTTCCTTGTTTGTAAAGAGTATAGATAATCCCAATTACAACTAGCGTAGTGATAATAATAAAGAACACGCGACGGTTCTGGAGCATGCCAAACGCAGCACCCATATTACGGTGTGAAGTTAAGTGGAACACATTTTCAATCAACGGAATTGATTCTCCATATTCCATGTACTTCACCACGAGATGCTTGGTCCATTGATCCAAGGCAATAACCGCGAGCGCAATTATGTAGTATATATACATAACAGCCTCCTTACATAAATGGCGTAGAGTAACACCGCAAATTGTACCACAGGCAAAATCAGTTGGGCAATTTTTTTCAATAACTTCCTGCTTGTTTATTAGATAGAGCTCTTTTTATGTCTTTCTTTATGTTTCATGGAAGTCAAACCTTTCAGCTTCCGATAAAAGCGATACCCTTTGCGTACCAGATCAAGTGTCCACAATGGAATTTTGATACGCCGATCTTTAAGATAAGGGTAATAAATACGATAATAGGCACTTCTAATATCCTTCCATTTGCGATCTTCCCCCGGATGGATATAGTCGCTCACATCAATGATATAGGCATGTCCTTGATACATGAGAACATTTTTACCATGCACATCTTGAGGGTATAATCCCTTCGCTCTCGCTTCATCTAGTGCCTCGTCTACTTCTTTTATTACATTTTCAGGAATAGGGATTCCATAGCGTACACAATCAAACAACGAGATTCCTCTCATACGCTTGATTACTAGATAATTTTCCCCCTTCTCATAACAAATCGGATAATACTTTGATTCACCTAGCCGACGATATACCTCACTCTCTTCTTCAATTCCTGGCTTTCCTGGTGCATATAGTTTAACAACAACGTCAGGATAGTCAGGATGACAGAATACACCTGCGTAATTACCAGTTCCAACAATCTCCCAGGGATGAGGAGCATAAAGGACTTGAACAGGGTCATAGGGAGAAGGTGAGTCCAATACTACTTCTTCTAAAAACCGATCTAAAAGAACCTGCTCCAATTTCATCGGTACCCTCTCTTCATCTTCACATCTTAACTGTTATTGTAACAAAGAAAGATGCGAGAAACATTGTTCCTTTTATCAGAGTAATTTTTTCTAGAAAGAACTTTTCGCCATGCATTTCATTTGACCTGCATACTTTTTACTGACATGAGAAAAAAACCAACTCACTAGAAGCCGGTCTCTTTCAAATCATTTTTTCTTATCTGTGGTTAAAAGCTTCTGTTTGGTCAATTAATTAGTTTCCTCAAACCAATCCCTCACAGCCTCTTTCAGCCGTTCTAACTCTTCTGACCCCGTTGCCTCACAATAAATCCGTAATAATGGCTCCGTGCCAGATGGGCGTATTAATACCCAGTGTCCACCTTCTAGTAAGAGCTTAAACCCATCCTGTGTATGAATGGCTTCGACCGCATACCCGGCGATCGTGTGTGGAGGCTTCTCTTTAAAACGAAGTAAAAAAGCTTCCTTTTGTTTAAAGCGAATGTCTAGCCTACTACTATACATACGTCCAAATTGGCGGTGGATATCCTCTTTAATCTCGTCTAAGCTCTTCCCCTCGACTGCACACATTTCCGCAATTAATAAATTCATTAAGATTCCATCCTTCTCAGGAATATGCCCCAGAATACTCGCTCCTCCGCTCTCCTCACCGCCAATAAGCACATTGCCTCTGAGCATTTGTGCCCCAATATATTTAAACCCAACAGGTGTCTCGATTAATTCCAATCCATAATGTTCACAAATGCGATCTAGTTGATGAGTGGTTGCTACCGTCCGAATGACTTTACCCTGACCATTTCGGTTTTTAACCATATGATAAGTCAGTAGCGTAAGCACTTCATTTGGAGATAGATACCTCCCCTGTCGATCCACGACTCCAAACCGATCTGCATCTCCATCGTTGGCTACACCCAAATCCGCATTCTCGACCAAAACTTGACGAGACAATTCTGCTAAATGATGTTCATTTGGCTCTGGTAGACCTCCGCCAAATAACGGATCTCTTTCTTCACGGATGCTTTTAACCGCAACTCCAGCCTCCTGTAATAGAGCACTCATATACCCACTCCCTGCCCCATGCATGGCGTCTACGACTACAGTTAGGTTTGCTCGCTGTAATACATCCATTCGAATAAGCCTGCGAATGTGCGCCTCATAGTGAGGCTTTAAGTGAATGGGTTGATATAGCTTACCATTTTTAGCCTCCTCGATGGAGCATGTCTGTACCTGTTCTCCGCTCACCTCAATCTGTTGAATCAATACCTCTAAACGTTGGGTAATATCAGGAGAAGCTGGCCCTGCATATTCGGGAATATATTTGATTCCATTGTATTCTGCGGAATTGTGACTAGCTGTCAACATCACCGCCCCGCTTACTCCAAAATGCTTTACCCCAAAGGCAACGACAGGGGTTGGTGTCGGCTCACTTACCAAAAAAGAAAGAATGCCGTGAGCTGTCAACACACGTACAACCTCTTGAGCAAACATTCGTCCCATAAAACGAGTATCATAGCCCACAATTATTCCCCGATCTATCCACCCATTCTCCTCTGTATAACAGGCAATTGCTTTTGCCACTGTCCGTACATTTTCCATCGTAAACTGATCTGCCATCACAGCTCTCCAGCCATCTGTTCCAAAAATAATCTGTTTTTCCATTTGATTCCCTCCACACTAGACAAGTAATAGTCGGGTCAAATACTCCATTTATACTTTATGAAGGGAAATAGTAGGATAGAAGGTTTTAGCACATAAACAAATAAAAAAGCGGCACGCTGGCCGCCTTTAATTAAATGTATGTATTCTCTATTTCTTCTCTAGACATCGGGGGTGCCCTCCCCTGATTCTTTACCATGCAGCGTACCGGTAAGCTGTCAATGTCACGCCTTCAGACCGCATGATCGGACAAAATTGGCCAGAAGCATAAAGCCCAAATTCTGCTACATACTGTTTGCCGGTTTGCAAATGTTCAACATAGCAAGATTCTGCTTCTTCTTTCATGTACACGTCTTTATACCCCACTTCCCTACTAGATGACATGCTTTCCTCCACTTCATAAAGACGAATTCCTTGTGTAATATTCGCCCAATCTTCATTTAGGTACCCTGCAATCATATGCAGGCGATATTTAGAAATATACCAATGGATATACACAGTATCAGGTGCCGTTGGGATAACAGCTATGATAGGGACTCGTTTTTCATCATCGGCAGCTCGCCCCTGCGCTTGTTCAGCTAAAAAATCTTTCGCCTGAGTTGTATAGCTCTCCCCTCTGTCCGTTTCCAATGGATAGACAGCAGGATAAAAAGGTGGGCTTACAACCTTTCCCATGAACAAATTAACGAAGGACTCCTCTGCTACGCCTTTGCTGCTCTCTTTGTTAGCCTGCGACTTCAGTCCAAATTTGTGAAGTTGGTATTTCACTTGGCCAATGGTCATCTCGCACCTTGTAGCGATCTCTTGTAGTGATAGGGACTGCGCTCGCATTTGTAGGATTCTTGTAATCATGAAGGTTGTGCTCCTTTCTGCTTAACTCATTGCTCTTAAGTATAAAAGAGCTTATCTTAAAATCATGTCGAACGCTGAACGCATAACTTTTCTTCTTTTGTCGATACCATCTAAAACGTTCGGCATAGAGAATGGTCGTTCGACAAACTTTTTATCTTCACTAAATTTTTAAAAAAGGGCAAGGCGAGGTATCCAAGTGGGTAAAAGACTCCTTAGAACCCACATATATACAAAAAACCACTCACAAGCTTCAGAATTTCTCCCTCATGCTTGGTAAGTGGTTTTCCTATATTTATTATCATGCTATGAAAAATTTCTATATACTAGTCTCTTACATGCGCACTGCTAAAATCACATTCTTTTAATTTTACAATCTTTGTTTTCTTGGTCCATTTGTATCCCAACCATAAGGCAAGGAAGATTGGAATACCGATATAGGATACCAGCATGGCGTTCCAATCAATTTGATCTCCAATAAATGCCTCGTAATTCTGTCCCAAAATAACAACCATACATAGCATAAAAGCAAACAGCGGACCGAATGGGAACCATCTTGCTTTAAACGGCAATTCACTTAAACTATGCCCTTGCGCCACAAACGCCCGACGAAAGCGATAATGGCTAATGGCAATACCCAACCAGGCAATAAAACCAGACATACCAGAAGCGTTAAGTAACCATGTATATACAACTCCATCACCGAAAAGAGAAGCGAAGAAAGCAACCATACCAACTGATGCTGTCATCAATAGGCAGTAGATCGGAATACCGCGACGGTTTAGTTTCGTAAAAAATTTAGGTGCTTTCCCATCCTTCGCCATCGCCCACAGCATACGTGTAGAAGCATACATACCGGAATTACCCGCAGACAGTACAGCGGATAAAATAACAGCGTTCATCACAGAAGCGGCAAAAGCCAAACCTGCTTTTTCAAATACCATCGTAAACGGACTAATTGCAATCGTATCTATATCGCCACCCACCAAATTCGGACTGGTGTACGGAACTAACAAACCAATAACCAAGATCGCCAAAATATAGAACAACAGAATACGCCAGAATACCTGCTTGATAGCTTTCGGGATGTTTTTACGTGGATCATCGCTCTCTCCTGCTGCTACCCCGATTAATTCTGTGCCCTGGAAACTAAAGCCGGCAATCATAAACACCCCAAGGGCTGCCATAAAACCTCCGTGGAATGGTGCATCACCAACGGTAAAGTTCTTAAAGCCAACAGCCTCTCCACCCATAATACCAAAAATCATTAAGATACCAACTATTAGAAAAATAATAACCGTTGCTACTTTAATCATAGAGAACCAGAACTCAGACTCCCCGTAGCCTTTTACAGATAGATAATTTAAACCAAACATCAAAGCTAAAAATAAACCGCTCCACAACATTGACGAACTATCCGGGAACCAAAATTTCATTAAAAGCGTCGCCGCAGATAATTCGGCTGCAATCGTAATGGCCCAGTTATACCAATAGTTCCAACCTAACGCAAAGCCAAGAGCAGGATCTACAAACTTGGTTGCGTAGGTACTAAAAGAGCCTGACTCTGGCATAAAAGCCGCCATCTCACCCAAACTAGTCATTAAGAAATACACCATAATACCAATAGCCAAATATGCTAAAATCGCGCCACCAGGACCTGCTTGGGAAATGGCTCCACCACTTGCAAGGAATAGCCCTGTACCAATAGAACCGCCAAGAGCGATCATAGTGAGGTGACGAGCCTTTAGACCACGCTTCAGTTCTTGTGGTTGTCCCCCGTCTCTAGTAGCCGATGTGTTTGTTGACCTTTCGTTCCTTGATGTTGCTTGTGGCATAAAAAAACACTCCTTTGTCTGTTCATAGATACATGCAAGGAAGGAGTGGGAATATAAAAAATCCGCCAATCAAAACCTGACGACGGATTTATACATGACCCGCATCATACCTTCCATGAAGATAGCACAACACGCTTATTCGGCAAATAAACGTGACAGTTCTGCCCCTTTCGGAAACAGCCCCAGCCTGTACATTACAGAGTCTTTGTACAAACTTCGGCGGTCTTTCCTTTCTGATGGAGTCTACAACTTCTCTGTGTCTCGTCCAGCATACTCTTAAATACCGCAACCTCTACCTCACCAGATATGATGAGGATTTGCTATTTTATTAAAAAAGATAATGTAATTATAGATGATAAAGCAGTAGTTTTCAACTAGTTTTTTATAGCCTTCTATTGACTATGATCTACCATGACTTTGTTCTTTCAGCCGTAAAGGCTGCTTTTGCATATAAGTTGCGCATCTCCACAGCCATTCCATTGGTCCAAAAGCGTACTGAGATAACCACCACTTACTAAACATTACCTGTAATAGATAGATCGTAATACAATATATAAATCCAATCCACAGTGGAATACCTGCCGTATTGGGAATAAACAGGGAAAACAATATGACTGTTATCAATGTCTGCAATAAATAATTGGTTAATGCCATTCGTCCCACATATGTAAAACCTTGCATTTTTTCTCGTAAACGTTTGTTTTCCAGCAACAGAACGATAGAAACGAGATAAAAGACAAACAGCGTTTTTCCTGTCAATTGAATGTACTTTTGAATTTCTTCAGACACATAGACATCATGGCTGAAATAAAAACGGAACATCGGAATAAATAACAGAATCGTTACTACTAGACTCACGATCTGAGTGATGCGCAATCCACGTTTCCATTCATGGACACGTTGAAAAAAGTTGATCTTTCCTGCACACAATCCCAGCAAAAAAAGTCCTAGTAATTCAGGAATATAGATGATTACATTGAGTATCTGGATTCCACTCAACATTTCATAGCGTTGACTTACTTTTTGTGTATAGTCTTCTAGTCCATTAAACCAAGGAGCTTCCAATAATACTGTTTGACCTAAATCAACATCACCGGAAAAAGCAAACCAGATAAATAACATAAACAGAGCCATTAAAAAAATACTCCAAACAAACAATGCTGATGCCTTTTGACGATAAAAAAATAACAGTAAAAGTCCCACTAATGCATACATATGTAAAATATCACCATACCACAGCAGAAGAAAATGTAAGCATCCCAGAAGGAACAGCACAGTTAGACGCCTGGAAAACAGGGTTCTCATCGCGTATCCTTTCGCTTCTGCTCTACTCATAAATAGATAAAACCCCAATCCAAACAAAAAGGCAAACAAAGAGTAGAATTTTGTCTGAATAAATAAGTCATAGCCAAACCGAAACACTGCATCCATGCCTTGGGTATATCCCCTTGTGTCTAGAGGTTGAATTCCTAGCATAGCTGGGAAGTTCACCAGAAATATACCCAAGATAGCAATGCCTCTAATTGTATCGATCGATGTTATTCGATCGTTAACGGAAATCGGTCTTGCTTGATTCATACATCACACCCCCTTCCTTTCTTGTTTGTTACTTTGCCTTGTTTTATTCTTTTCTACTCAGTAGAATATAGCGCTTCTGTAATCCTTTTCCCTTTCGGTGCTCTTGAGCCTGCCTTTTTATACTCCTTTGCATCCGAAGAAGCTGTTTTTGCTTCAAATTCAAACTGAAATTGTGCTTTCTCCAAATCCCATTTCAAATAGGCATCAAATGTCTTGTCACCTTTTTTAAAGCCTTTCATTAATCCGGTTTTTCCTTCTTCCATCAGTTTTTTTACATTGGTGGCAGACAATGATTTACCAAGTAATTTTTTCGGCAGAGTAATTTTACAACCAGTTTTGTTATACTGATCGCACCCATAGAAATTTCCTTTATCTACAATAGAGCCTTTACAGCCAGCACATATCGCTACCTTTTTACCTACAGTAAACTTGGATGCTTGCTTAGGCATTGTCTCAATATCCATGCCTGTAAAATCCCATGTAGTAGATTGCTCTGTAGCATCCTGAACAATCTTATGAGCAAGTTTTTTGACTTGCTCCATAAACTCCTGCGCAGAAGCCTGTCCCTGTCCAATTTCTGCTAACCGTTGTTCCCAGCGAGCCGTCATCTCTGGAGAGGCGAGGATCTTATCTCCAATGGCATCAATTAAAAGGCTCCCCTTCTCTAAGGCAAATACTTGGTTTTTCTTCACCTCGATATACTTTCGATCTTTTAACATTGTAATAATACCAGCTCGTGTAGCTTCGGTACCTAGTCCCTCCGTTTTAGACAAGACTTTTTCCCACTCACTATTCTCTAAATGCTTACCTGCGGTCTTCATTAGCGTAATTAACTGGCCCTCTGTATAGCGTTTAGGCGGTTGCGTTTTTCCCGCTTTAACTTTTACACGACTTACCTTCCCTATTTCATCCTTTTCAACAGGTGGTAGGAGTTTTTCTTCGTCTTTATCCTTATCGTCCTCTTCTTGACCTTGAAATAAAACCGTTCGCCAGCCTGCTTGTACTTGGCATTTCCCTTTACTTATAAATGTTGCTCGCCCATCCACTAAAGTGGTAATGGTGGTATAGTCAAAAATCGCCGGCTCATAATGGGCAGCAATCAGACGGCGTGCCACTAAATCATAGATATGGCGTTCGTCAGCAGAGAGCTTGTCCAACTGGGGCACTTGCTCCGTAGGAATAATGGCGTAGTGGTCCGTCACTTTCTTCTCATTCACATAGCGTTTGTTATTCGCTACTGATTGGATTGGTGTAGGAAAGAATGATTGAAACTCCTTCTTTTTAGAGAGCTTGGACAAAATTTCTGGAAAACTCTTGGCTTCTCCCGGCGTAACAAAGCTGGAGTCGGAACGCGGATAGGACAAAAATCCCTTCAAATATAATTGCTGAGCTACATCCAACGTCTTTTTAGGCGAAAACTTAAAAATCTTATTAGCGGTTGCCTGTAAGGAGGAAAGATTAAATAGGAAAGGTGGTAAAAATTCCTTGCGTTCTTTCTTGACCTCCTGTACACTAGCAGGCTTTTTCTCACAGAATTGAGCTATGCGAATAGCCATTTGCTCATCAAATAGGCGGGACTCTCCGTCCTTTTGCCAAATACCTTCATATTTCTTACCTTCTATGTTAAAAGAAGCCATCACTTCCCAAAATGGCTCGGATTTGAAATTGGCAATCTCTTTCTCTCTTTTGACAACGAGCGCTAGAGTAGGTGTTTGTACACGTCCTGCAGAAAACACATCCGAAACACCCTTTTGCTTAAAAAGGATCGTATAAATCCTAGAAGCATTCATACCAATTAGCCAGTCTGCACAGGAGCGACTGTACGCTTCATAATATAGATTACGCGTGTGTGATTCATCTAATAATTGCTCAAAGCCTTCCACAATTGCACGGTCCGTTAAGGAAGAAATCCATAGTCTTTTCATTGGTTTTTTTACACCAGCAAGCTCTATAGCCGTACGGATAATGAGTTCACCCTCACGCCCTGCGTCCCCCGCATGGATAATTTCTGTGACATCTGTGCGTTTTAGCAATTGTTTAATAATCGTAAATTGCTTGGCCTTTGATCTCATTACCTGATAGCGAAATCGTTCCGGTATCATAGGCAGTGTCTGTATGCTCCATTTTTTCCACGTAGGATTGTATTCTTCGGGTGGAACTAATTCGCAAATATGACCTACAGCCCAAGTCACCAATGCTCCCTTTGGAAATAAGCGATGGGGAGCGATTTCAATATATCCTTGTTGTTTTTTATGTGTAAATGGGCCCGAGAGCTTTGAGGCCTGATCAGGTTTTTCAGCAATAATGACTTTCATGTAAATGACTCCCTTTTATCAATAGCTTTATTCTTCTGATCTAGTAAAAAAACTGTTTTCTAGTTTACCGTGTTTTGCCCGCTTATACAATCTTGTGTAGGAGGAATCCTTGTGGTTTAAGGTCATACTTGCTTAATGTATCCCCCAGCTCAGTGATATTTGTTATAATGAAAAGAAGCAACCATCTTAGCAAGAAGCGGGGGAAATGAAATGAAACGTGTTCAAGTGCTGATCGCAGGCGCTGGGATGGCAGGTATTTCCACTGCAATTTGGTGCAAACGGCTTGGGCTTTCTTGCCTCGTAATAGAAAAAAGCGATACGCTTGGTGGCCAAATTCACTATATTCATAATCGCATTTGGGACCTCCCCCCCAAACTATATGCAAATGGAGAGGAATTGCTGACCGACTTGCGTGAAAGTGTGCAGGTGTTACAAATACCAATTCACTACCAAGAAAGCCTGCGTAGCATTGATTATCAAACAAAAATTATACATACAGAACAAACCTCGTATCAAGCGGATTATGTAGTCGTTGCCACAGGAGTGAGTCCTGTTCATTTGCCGCAGCTTGCAGATGTCCCTACCCATGTGCTAGGACCAGAGTTTTCTACATCCTCGGAGGCTCATTTATTAGATCAAAAGGATATTCTGGTTATTGGCGGTGGCGATCGTGCATTAGAAAGTGTTTGTAATCTGTCAGCTTACGCGCGTCATATTTGGCTTGCCGTCCGTAATCATCAGTTTCGTGGCAGACAGGAATGGGTGCAAAAAGCCACTTCATTACCTAACGTGACCATTTGGATGGAAACGGAAGTAAAAGCAACGCAATCGGAAGGCTATAGATGCTCTGTTCACTTACAAACGAATCAGAAAGAGACTCGCCGCTTGCAAGTGGACTGGATTTTACCTCGTATTGGTATCGCTGCTAACAGTATGTCAGTGGCCGAATTAGTGGATAAAATGGGCGGATTTTTAACAGTTGATGAGCATTTGCGTACTTCTCATGAATGGGTATACGCCATTGGTGACATTACAAATGGAAGTGATTATGCTAGTCTTTCACTTGCCATCGGTCAGGCTATGAAAACCGCAAAACACATTGCTTTACATGCCAAGGAGGCCTAATATGGACAATTTTTACGATACGACAGGCGTACCCATGACGTTAAGCTTTGATCCAGCGGAATTTCGGGAGGAACAGGCTAAGCACGTCCTCGTTTTTCCTTTTTATCAAGGCAAGCTTTTATTCACCATCCATACTAAACGAGGGTATGAGCTTCCTGGAGGGAAAGTAGAACCAGGTGAATCAAGCATTGCTGCGGCCATTAGAGAGACATATGAAGAGACAGGCTATCACTTATCCTCCATCATTAAAATCGGTCAGTATACGGTCGGAGATTCGATTGTCAAAGATATTTATGTAGCGGAAGCGGAACGACAGGTCGCTACTATTATAGAAGGATCGGTTGGTGGGGCATTTCTCGCTAATGAACTTCCAACTGCCGAGGAGTTGCGCTCAGATGGACGGTATAGTGCTTTTTTAAAAGATGAGGTCTATCCACTGACCATCGCTCGATTACGTGACTTAGGCTACATCGCAAAAATCTGAGCTGAACGTCTTTTAAGGACAGGCTTAGTCACCTTGTCCCTTTTGTGTTAAAATGTAGTTACTTGCATATGGTAATATAGAAAAAGCCGTGAGTGTTGCCGCACTCACAGCCCTCTACAATAGTTGGTTCCCTTCGGTGGATCAGCTCATCAGCAATAGACAAGAAATGACCTCCTGTGCTTTGTGCACAGCATGAGGTCATTTCTTTTTCAGGTAGGTTAACAAAGCTAATAAGAACATCCCAAACATGAACATCAGGGACAGCGCTTGATAAACCTCCATGTTCTCACCCCCTTCTGGCGTATCTTATCTAGGGGTGAGCCGACCACTTTTGAGTTCATAGGCTATTGTAGTAAGGAAAATTATAACATATCCCCATCACAACAGGATTACATTTCTTCGTATTTTGTGAGGAAATTTATTTTTGCGTAATTTTTGTCAGGATTGGCATGAATTTTAATAAAATCAAATCAATGTGATAAAACACCAGACTAGGGGCAACACCAAAAGCTAATAAGGATAAGAATGGTAGTTCAAGCTTTTTAAAAAATATAAGCTCCATCAGAAGTGAAACAAACAAACCACCAAGTGCATAAACCACAAGGCTTGACAGGTAAGAAGATTGTTTCTCCACTCGAGCAAGTCCCACCACCCAATCGAACACAAATGAGCTGAACAGTCCGAATGTGATAAATAACAAAAGTACGATTGAATAAATGGATTCAAATCTTAACACCATAGTACGAGATGGGTCAGCTGATTGACCTTGAATTAGCTCATTTATAAAAGTAAATAAGAATGCATAGATAAATGCCGATAGACAGGCAACTATTACTCTCCTGACCAATAACACATACATCACCTCTACAGACCTGAAATGTGAATATGTAACGTGTTTTTTCCCTTTCATCTTAACATCCAGCTTTCTAAAAAACAGTAAATTTTACGAATATTTTCTACAACCTTCCACTTCCCAATTCAGGAATAGCCTATAGATACAAAAAAGCAGGAGCTGCCCCCCAGCCGTTTACGACTGTTGAGCTAGCTCCTGTTTTCGTTGAGAGAATTCCTGTTTAATCTCTGTTAACACAGCCTCATTCGTCAGTAAAGTAAAACCTGTCAAAGCCAATACCTTAGCACCAACGATCAGTGCTGCGTCACCCTCCGAGGATTTGGCAGCTTCACGAAACGCATCTGTATGGCAAACCAGCTCTTCTGATCCAATTTTAATGTATGGATGAATGGTTGGGACCACATAACTGATGTTTCCTGCATCTGTAGAACCTAGTCCCGCCTGATGACGAGTATCGACCCTATAACCAAACCGTTCCATTTGCGCTTGAAACACTCCATCGAATGTTCGATTTAACACCATATCATCTACTTCATTTTGAAAAGCGATAATATTGACTGTCGCGCCTGTCATAGATGCCGCTCCTTGAGCGATGTGCTTGATGCGTTCCGTCACTTCCAAGCATCTGCGACGCGTAGCTGCACGGATATAAAACCTAGCCTTAGCATATTCAGGTACAATATTAGGTGCGTCACCACCATGGGTAATAATTCCATGAATGCGAACATCCGCAGTCACATGCTGACGTAGGGCATTGATCCCATTGAACAATTGAATGACTGCATCTAGTGCGTTAATTCCTTCTTCTGGTGCAGCCGCTGCGTGAGCCGCCTTCCCGATAAATTCAAAATCAAGAGGGATGACAGCAAGAGTTGTCCCCGTAATGCGATTGTGGCTAAATGGGTGCACCATCATACATGCGTCAATTCCTGTCAGCAAGTGATGTTTAACAAAGCTACCTTTTGCACTACCGTTTGGACCGCCCTCCTCTGCCGGCGTTCCTAGCACTACAACCTCTCCCCCAGTCTCTTGAAGGGTTTCACCCAACGCAATGGCTGCAAGCACACTTGTTGTACCGATAATATTATGTCCACACGCATGACCTAGGCCTGGTAGAGCATCATATTCAGCTAAATAACCAATAGTAGGTCCTGTTTTCTGCCCTAACTTTTTACGTGCAAGAAAAGCTGTAGCATGACCAGCCACCCCTTTTTCTATCTGAAAGCCCGCCTCTTCCAATAAAGTAGTTAACAACCCTTGCGCATACACTTCCTCATTGCCAATCTCTGGATGCTCATGAATGGCATGACTAACAGAAATAAATTGCTGCTTGTTTTGTTCTACGTAGGTAATAATTCTATTTTCCAACTCTGACTGAGTTACATTCGTCCCCACTTGGATGCCCTTTGTCTGATCTACTGTCATAATAATCCACCTGCTTCATTTTGCTTATTTTTCTACACGTTCATACACCACTTCGCCATTGATAAATGTCTTTTCTACTTTGTTTTGTATTTGAAACGGATGTCCACTCCAAATAACCACATCAGCATCTTTCCCAACCTCCAAAGAGCCAACACGGTCTTCTACACCCAGATGTTGGGCAGCATGAAGTGTGATGGCTTGCCATGCTAACGCTTCATCCAAACCATCGCTTACAGCGTGAGCTACACTCGTCACTAAGTACTCAATTCCTACCACAGGATGATCTGTGGTAATGCTAAAAGGTACACCTGCTTCTGCTAAGGCAAGGTGTGTATGGAAGCCTTTATCTGCTAGTTCAATTTTGGACCGCGAGGAAAGAGTAGGTCCCACGGAAACGCGAACCCCTTTTTCGAGTAAGAAATCCGTGATTTTATGCCCTTCTGTGCAATGCTCTATTGTGATTTCAATATCAAATTCCTCCGCTAAACGAAGTGCTGTTACAATATCATCAGCACGATGAGCATGAGCACGTAGGGGAATCTCTCGCTTCAACACCTTTACTAGATTTTCTAGGCCTAAATCTCGTTTCACGGCTTCTCCTTTTTCTTTAGATTCCAAATATTCTTTCGCTTTGATAAATTCTTGTCGGAACAATGCAGCAGTCCCCATCCGCGTAACAGGTGCCTTGTCTTTAGCGCCAAAGACACGCTTGGGATTTTCACCGAAAGCTGCTTTCATTCCAGACGGCTCTCGCACAATCATTTGATCTACAATCGTACCAGCCGTCTTGAGGACAACCATCTCGCCACCAATTACATTAGCGCTACCTGGCATGGATTGAACAGTTGTTACACCTGCTTTTCGAGCCTCAAGAAAACCTCTTTCAAAAGGATTAATTCCATCTAATGCTCTCACATAAGGTGTCACTGGGGAGCTCGTCTCATTATAGTCATGCCCTTCCCTTCCGATACCTTCCTCATGGACACCAAGATGGGTATGTACATCAATGATTCCTGGTGTAACATACTTACCTTCTGCGTTGATGGTAACTACCTCTTTATATTGATTTTTTATCTGATTGATTTGCTCTGCAACCTCTTCTGTTGTACCTACCGCCTTAATTTTGCCTTCTGCCAATAAAATGGTACCTGAATCAATTTGCTGTCCATCACCCAAGATGATTGTTGCGTTCGTAATGATAGTTACTGTTGCTGACATATGTATACTCCCCTTTTCACATTAAAATTTTTACTCCATTTTTACTATATGGTGTCATGACAACTGGATGCCAGCCCAAATCAGAGACAGAATGATCAGAAGCATTCCTACCGCTAACAGGAGCACCATCAGTTGTCTTGCTCGTTTTCTTTTCCATTCTTGCAGGTTTGTATCCTCTGCAAGCTGTGCATCAATTTGCTGAAGTGCCTTGGATTTTTTAAATAAGGTGCTACCTAATAGGTAAAATCCCTTCATAAACGTAGCAAAAAAATTGGTTAACCATACATAAATAATCGCTCCTCCCAGCACCAGGAGTAAGCCTGTTAGAAACATCGTATCCATAATTGTATCCATAGCAATTCTCCTTTACTGGTGAACCCTCTTACTTTCCTGATGCTCTTATGAACCAAGCTGGTGTTATATAGCGTAGTGACTTTGCAGCATGTGATTTTATTCAAAAAAGGGTCCGCTCCTCTTGAGGCAGGAGCAGACCTAAGATTTGTCAGGTATACGTATAGAAACAATTTACTACAAACTAGCCCTACTTGTTACTCTGCTACTTTTTTAGCCCAACGCAAGTCTGGAGTCTTATACACGCTGTATGTTACATCCTTCAATGCTTTGGTATTCAAATAGTTTTGTGAATAGAAGAAGAGTGGAAGCACAGGCAAGTCTTGCATGAAAATATCTTCAGCCTCATGTAAGTATTGATTACGCTTTGCTTCATCTTGCTCCACTTTTGCTTTTTCCATTAACGCGTCAAATTTCGGATTTACCCATTTGGCTTGATTATTCGGACTCTCGCCTAAATAGTAATCGAGCATTGCAACAGGATCAAGGAAAGAACCAATCCAGCCCATACGAGCCATTTGGAAGTTACTTTGTTTGTAGGTATCAATGTACGTTTTCCACTCTTGGTTTTCCAGCTTCACATCGACGCCAAGATTAGTTGTAAACATTTGTTGTAGGGCTTCCGCTACCTTTTTATGGTTTTGCGCATTGTTGTACTTCAATGTGACCGTAGGCAGTTTACTCCATCCCTCTTCCTTCATCCCTTCAGCTAATAGCGTCTTCGCTTCGGTTGGATCAAACGTGAAATAGGTTGGCTTTTCTCCACGGAAGTCAGTACCGGCTGTTTTAACACCCTGTGGCACATAAGCATATGCTGGTGTCTCACCTGCTTTCGTCACATTTTTCGTCAATTGATCACGATCAACAGCCAAGGCAAATGCGCGACGGATTTTAGCATTGGTAAACGGCTCCTGTGTCACATTAAAAGTATACAAATAAGTTCCGAATTTAGGTAAACTTACATATTCTTCATTATTCTTTTCTTGGTCGATAGCATCGATCGGCAACGTATCAATGATATCTAGCTCACCTGTTTTGTACATTTGGTAGTAAGTAGTTGCATCTGGCACCATTTTAAAATTCAGTGTATCCATACTGATAGTAGCTTTGTTCCAATAGGATTCACTCTTTGTCAGTGTTAATTGACTGTCATGTTCCCAACTAGCTAATTTATAAGCTCCATTGGATACTAGTGTACTTGCTTCTGCTACCCAATTTTTATTTCCTTCTATAACCTTTTGATTTACGGGAAAGTAGACATTGTTCATCATTACTTTTGGGAAATAGGAAGTAGGTGCGTTCAGCTCCACTACCAGTGTTTTATCGTCAGTAGCTTTTACTTTGACATCTTCTACTTTCCCTTCCCCTTTATTATAAGCCTCTGCACCTTTTATGTAGTACAAATAAAATGCATTAGTAGCTCCCGTCTCTTTATTTAAGACACGTTTCCAGGAATATTCATAGTCCTTGGCTGTAACAGCATCACCATTTGACCACTTGGCGTCGTCACGAATGGTGAATGTATAAGTTTTTCCGTCTGGAGAAATCTCTACTTTTTTAGCAGCCCCTTCTACCACATTTCCTTCTTTATCAAAGGCATATAGTCCCTCATAAAGATGATCGATAATCCAAAAAGATTTCGTATCCGTAGCAATAGCAGGATCAAGTGAGTATGGCTCACCTGCCAAATTGGCTGTCAATTCTTGTTTAACACTTGCTCCTGATTCAGGCGTACCTGCTGTACCTGTTTGATTTCCACAAGCAGTCAAAGTGGGTACTAGGAATAATAGCATAGCTAACGCTGGCGATAATAGCTTTTTCAATGATGGTTCCTCCTCGTCTATCTCTCTCTTTTCTTAATGGTGCAAGTAGCAAGCCGTCCAGTGATCCGGCTTCACCTCCCTCCACTCTGGTTTGGCTTCTCTACAGATCGGCATTGCATCTGGACATCTGGTTGAAAACGGGCATCCGATCGGTGGTTGCAACGGACTTGGTAACTCGCCTGTTAACACGATACGTTCTTTCTTTGCCTTTTCTGTTGTAGATGACACTGGAATCGCTGACAACAATGCTTGTGTGTATGGATGAAGTGGCTCGTGAAATAATGTCTCACTATCTGCAACCTCCATCATTTGACCTAAATACATAACACCGATCCGATCGCTGATATGCTTCACCATCGCCAAATCATGTGCGATGAATAGATAGGTAAGTCCTTGTTCCTGTTGTAAATCTTCTAATAAATTGACAATCTGTGCCTGAATGGAAACATCTAAGGCGGAGATAGGTTCGTCTGCCACAATAAAAGTAGGCTCTACTGCTAATGCCCGGGCTATCCCGATTCGCTGTCTTTGGCCCCCACTAAATTCGTGAGGATATCGTTTTGCATGTTCTGGTCGCAAGCCCACCTTTTCTAACAGCTCATAGATACGCTCTGTACGTTTTGCTCCTTTCGCAATGCCATAGGCGTCCATTCCCTCTCCGATTATGTCACCCACTCGCATACGTGGATTTAAGGAGGAGTATGGGTCCTGAAAAATCATTTGCATATTCCGATTGAATTCACGCTTTTCCTGTCGACTATAGGTTGTAATGTCTTTACCCGCAAAGTGAATTTGTCCATCTGTAGGCTGATACAATCCGACCGCTGTGCGTCCCAGCGTTGATTTCCCACTCCCACTTTCCCCCACCAGACCAAAGGTTTCACCCGCTTTAATGGACAACGTAATGTCATCAACCGATTTCACCGTTTGATCAGAGTCTAAAGAAAAGTATTTTTTTACGTTACGTAGTTCTAATAGAGTTTCGGATTGTTCTCTATCTTCTGTAATCTCTAGGTTTCGTACCATTCTTAAGCCCTCCCTGCTGCTCTGAATTCTTGTTGTCGTGGAGACCTTGGGTCATGTAACCAGCAGCTCGCCTGATGCGTAGATGAAAATGAAGTCGTCTGTGGTAGATGATCCACGCAAATTTCCATCGCATATGGACATCGAGGAGCGAATGGACATCCTTTTGGCGGAGCAAATAAATCTGGCGGAGCCCCATCGATCGGAACTAATCTATGCTTCCCAGCTCGATCCAGCTTTGGTACCGAGTCTAGCAGCCCTTTTGTATACGGATGGCTAGGCGATTCAAATAACTCCTCGGCTGTTCCCGTTTCTACGATTTTACCTGCATACATTACTACAACTCGCTGTGCCATTTCTGCAACGACCCCTAAATCATGAGTAATCATAATGATCGAAGTATTGGTTTTTTGTTGTAATTCAAGCAGTAAATCAAGAATTTGCGCTTGTATAGTCACGTCTAATGCAGTCGTTGGCTCATCAGCGATCAATAGCTGTGGGCTACAGGCAATCGCAATCGCAATTACGACCCGCTGACGCATTCCTCCCGAAAATTCATGCGGGTACTGATGATACCGCTTCTCTGCTTCTGGGATACCCACTTGGCGCAACAGATCGATCGTCTTTTGCTGTGCCTCTTGTAGGGATAGACCTTCGTGCTTTACGAGGCCCTCTGCGATTTGCTTGCCGATTTTCATTGTAGGATTTAGTGACGTCATCGGATCTTGAAACACCATACCTATTTTGGAACCTCTGATCTCCTGCAATGCCTTTTTGGACAAACCTGTCATTTCCTGTCCAGCAAAGCGAATAGAGCCTTCCGTTCTAATACCATTTCCTTCCTTTATCATCCCCATGATTGCCTGTGCTGTAACTGATTTGCCACAGCCACTCTCACCAACGATGGCTACCACCTCTCCTTTATCCACATAAAACGAAATCCCACGAACAGCCTTAACCTCACCGCCATATGTCTTAAAACCAACTTGCAGCTCATTTATCTCTAGCAAATGTTTCATGATTATCCCTCCCCTCTATTTTTTATTTTTAGGATCAAGTGCATCTTGTAAGCCATCTCCGAAAGCATTAAAAGCAAACATGGTTAGTGAAATAAATAATCCCGGGAAAAACAGTCTCCACCACTGACCATTTAAAATAACCCCAATACCATCGTTAGCCATTGTTCCCCAGCTAGCACTAGGTGCTTGTACTCCTAAACCTAGAAAACTTAAAAACGATTCAGCAAAGATAGCCTGTGGTATCGTAAAGGTCAGGTTCACTATGATAATTCCTAAAGCATTGGGCAACAGATGCTTCCAAATAATTTTGACGTGGGAGGTTCCTAGTTTTTCTGCTGCTAGGACAAATTCTTGCTGTTTTAGCTGCAATACTTGACCACGTACTAAGCGAGCCATACCAACCCAACCTGTCACGGAAAGCGCAATAATGATAGTAGATAACCCTGGTTCTAAGACCACCATCAATAAAATGACAACCAACAAATAAGGAATGCCATACAAAACCTCGACAATACGCATTAGGAAGCTGTCAATTCGATCCCCTACCTTGCCGCGTCCTGCCATATAACCGGAGACTCCCCCCACTGCTACACCAATCAATAAATCGATGGTTGCTGCTATACAACCGATAAAGAGAGAAATCTGTCCACCTGCCCAGGTACGTGCCCACATATCACGTCCCAAATCATCTGTTCCGAACCAATGAGTGTCGGAAGGCTTGAGATTTCCAAGCATCAAATCTTGCTTCTCTGGACTAAAAGCTACAAGATGAGGACCGATCAATGAAAGCATAACCACAAGAATCAATAAGCTAAAACCAAGCATCGCTAGCTTGTTTTGTATGATTTTTCGCAGTATTTCTTTCCCATAGCTTAAGCTGGGTCGATCAATTCGATTCTCTTCAAAAACTCGCTTATCAACAGGTCGAAAAAGATGATCTTGTTCAGAATGGAATGAAGATTGCGCCATCTGTTAGTCCCCCTTGCTCGTTAGCTTAATTCTTGGGTCCACCAGTCGATAAGACACATCGATCAAAAACAACGACAAGATCAGGACCGTGCTATAAAAAACAGTTGTTCCCATTACAACTGGATAATCACGATTAAAGATGCCATCTACGAAATACTTGCCAATACCTGGGATAGCAAAAATTTTCTCAACCACAAACGTACCTGTAATCAGCGCTGCAAACAACGGCCCGATAAATGTCAAAACAGGTATCAATGCATTACGAATTCCGTGCTTTACCACTATCGCAAACGTAGGTAAGCCTTTTGCCTCTGCCGTCTTCATGTAATTCTGACTAAAGACTTCAAGCATACTAGCACGGACAAATCGGGCGATGATAGCCATTGGACCGACCGCCAACGTAACAGACGGCAGGATTGAGTGTTTCCACGATCCCCAGGAGGCAGCCGGCAAGAGCTTCCACTCAACCGCAACCAATTTGATTAGCAGTGGAGCCAAAATGAAGCTTGGGACAGAAATCCCAATGATAGCGATAAACATCGAAACGTAATCTAGCCATTTGTTATGATAAAGAGCTGCGATTATTCCTAAGGAAATACCAAACGATAAGGCTAAGAATAACGATTGTAATCCTAGCGTAGCCGATACAGGAAATCCTGAAGCAATCAATGCGTTTACATCACGTGATTTTGATTGTATAGATGGTCCTAAATCAAACAGCGCCAAATCCTTTAGATATAACAAATATTGTTGGGCAATTGGTTTATCCAGATTATATTTTTCTCGCATATTTTGGACTACATCTGCTGGTAGCATTTGCGAATCAGTAGCAAACGGATCACCCGGTATCAGTTGCATAATGATAAAGGTTAGTGTCACGATAATCCATAATGTAATCAGCATGGTACATATTCTTTTTAACAGATACATGCCTAGTTTCCCCCGCTTCTCTCTAATGCCTTATTTTTATATCGGAATACTTGGTTATATGCTTGTAAGGATACATTTTTCCCTCTGCTATCGCCCTTTGCTATTTGTATTTCCGTATTTTATGTGAAAAACGTATGCAAAAAAGCCCTTCTCTCTAAGAAGAAGGGCTTCATGTATAAGTATGTGCCATTCTTCTTATCTCTCAGAAATACTTCTGCTGGATTTAGCACCTTTTGAATGAATCAAGGTTGCCGGGTTTCATAGGGCCAGTCCCTCCACCGCTCTTGATAAGAAGTTGTATAAAGTTATCGGATCAATTTATAAATTATCATATCATCGTTACTAGGAATGTCAATAGAATCACGTCAGTTTTTACATTTGTTTATTTATGTTAGTAGTAATTTTTTTATATACAATATCTTAGAAACAAAAAAACCCCCACATCTGGAGGCTAAAATCACCTATTTCGATTTCTCTTTTTCTTTTTTGGTAAGCAGCTTCTCAAATAGATCTGTCGGGTCCAATCCCAGTTCTTTTTTTAACTGCCCCTGTTTTTGTTCTTCTTTTGTTTCCTCCCGCATTTCTAACAACACCGTAATCTCATCCAAAGCCTTTTGATCCACTAAGCTCTTGTCCTTTGAGGAGGTTTCGCTCTCGCTGTTAGAACCTGCTGATTCTGTCGAAGCGCCCGTTTTCCTAACTGCTGAAGACTCTTTTTTTGCAGTTCCTTCCTCCGTAGCTCCTTGAGAATTGGTGTCTTTTTGTGGCGTGATAGTAAAAAATGCAATTATAGCGAATAGTAACGTGACGGAAGCAATCGAATAAAACATGACACCCGTCGAAAATCCCAACAACCATGTAAAAATCGGCGGCCCCAGCGCTACTCCAATAAAGCGGACACCATTATACAAAGACGTAATCATTCCACGCTCTGTCTTTGTAACCGCCCCAATGATCATCGAATTGAGGCACGGTAGAATCATTCCTGTTCCCACGCTACCAAATACAAGAATCCCAATTAAGAAATAAACGTTAGAAACAAAGCTTGCCCCAACATAGGAGATGGTAAGTAAGAGCATCCCTGCAATAATAAAGTAGCGCATCACAGTTAATCTCTTTTTAATAATAGTCCCTGTGATAAATGCCATTATACTCATAGCCAGCAAGGGAATAGCTAAAAAAGCACCTTTTAACACACCATCAATCTGATAGGTCTCTTCCAGTAAATCGGATAGATAAAAAAGCACACCAAATAACGTAGACAAGCATATGCTACCAATAAAAAAGGCTGGGATTAACCATTTTCCATTTTGTTTAAATACCTTGCCAATCGAACCAAGATACTCTTTAACTGACTTAGGCTGCTTATTTTGTTTCTTTTCTTTTACTAATAACAAAAATATAGTTAGTACCACAGCACAAATGACCGGAAATGCCAAAAAAACTGCATACCATGTCCATAAAGCGAATAAAGAGCCTAAAATTGGACTTAGCACTTTACCCAATCCGTTAGAGGTTTCCAATAATCCAAGCGCTTTACTTTCGGATGCACCATCAAATAAGTCTCCTACTAACGCCATGGCAATAGGCGATGTTCCCGCCGCACCTATCCCCTGTAATACCCTGCCTAAAATAATCAACCAATAGGGATTGGTTAACCATAATGACGCTAACCCAGCAAGCAATCCGCCTGCTCCATATAACGTTAAAGCAATTGTTATAACCACTTTGCGATTGAATCGGTCAGATAGATAACCCGCCAGTGGAATAATGATCCCGGCAGCAATAGAAAAAGCTGTAATTAAAAAGCTGGTTTGAAAAGTAGTTAGGTGTAATTGTGTTTTCATTGTTGGTAATATGGGAATTAACATCGAATTGCCAAGTACCATAACCAGCGGAACACCTGTTAATCCTATGAGGTTTTTCGTGTTATTTTGCGCTTGAGCCATCATACGTCCTCTTTTCTTAAACGATCAACGTAATCATGAAATGATAACTTAGGCCTGATATATACTACCATCCCAGCTATAGTGGGCTAGGATATCCGTATCGATCTCTATACCAAGTCCCACTCCTTTTGGCAACGTAACCACTCCTTGATGTGGTGAGAGAGGAATTAATTGGGTAAAAGGGTTCTCCATAATATCCCACTCAACAGGTTCTATTTCATCTCCTGTCATCTTGCTCCATGCAGGCAGGCAAGCCTGCGCAAATAATGCATGCAACCGTGTTAAGGCACCATCAAATACATGTGGAGAAACACGATAGCCAAAACTACGTACGGTTACTAGCGTATGACGATACCCGTCGATCCCATCCTCATGCATCGGGTCAGGTTGGGCAATATCAATCGCTCCGATCTGGCATAGGTTGTGAAAAGCTTTTACATTTAAGATATTTTCTCCACCTGCTAATGGAATAGGTAGCTTAGACCGCAATAAAACATAATCATGTAGGCGATCCATGGGCATGGGCTCCTCTAGCCACAACAAATTTCCCCATTTTGAAAAAAGTTGCTGCCATGCTCCTACACTAGCCACGTCATAGCTCTGATTTGCATCCAGGGCAAAAGACATTTGGGAGTCGAGCTTAGCCATTAAGAGTTGTACGTGAGCTTGATCCTCTTTGATTGTTCTCCCACCAATTTTAATTTTAGCCATCTGAAAACCATCTAGTAAGGCCTGTTCCACTTGTTTATAAGATTGCTGTTCCCAGTAAGGTGTATCCCGATACGATTGTAGCGAAGCATAGACGGGTATTGTGTCACGCCACATCCCTCCATATAGATCGCATATGGGTAGTCCCCCACTCTTACTCACAATCTCCATCAAGGCCATACTAACGGCGGTAGCAGCTCGTTGATGCCACTTTTTCACAACTGTGACCAGTTTATTTCGATCCGTTGCCTGCTTGCCAATTAAGTAAGGAATGATTCGTTTGCGAAAGCCTACTTCCAGCGTAGGTAGCCAATCAATACATTCTCCCCAGCCTTCCAAACCAGAGCATGTCACAATTTTAATCATGTAACAGGAACGATACTTTTTGTAGCCATTTGCATCGCCATAAGGCTCACGTAACCTGTGGAGGCAGGGGTATGTTTCAATCCGCTCTATAATCAACTAAATACCTCCATCTTACAAGTTGCTAAGATCATCATCCGCTTCCTGCTTGGCCAAGTCGTCTAAATACTGGTCATACGATACGACTAAACCTTTTCCCTCGTTTTGATCCATGTAACGATCATACGTACGGCTCCGCATAAAATGAACACTGTCTGGTCCATGATAGCCATACATATCGGTGTAGCCTATCTGTTCCACGGCTTCTACATAACCATCAGCTTCATCTGACTCAATATACATCTGGTTATAATCTGTTTTATCCGTGTCTTGAAAAGAAAAGGGAGTACTAGAGGTTCCCCATGACTCAACAATCTGCCATGCATCTTCCCCATCAAAGAAATTCGCTTCTTTTTCATCCATCGAAGTTCGTCCAAAGGCTGGTTCCATAAACTGCTCCTCAATTGGACGTTGATTGTTTACAGCAGGAGCTGGGGCATGTTCTTTGCATGTAAGTGCTTGTGGTAATGCTTCTAATCTTTCGGTTGGAATTTCTTTTCCACAGACTGTACAAATTCCATATGTCCCCGCATTTATACGCTCTAGTGCTTGATCTATTTCGCCTAATGTTTCGCGATCCAGTTGGTACAAGGCGATATCTTTTTCCCGCTCAAATAATTCAGAAGCAACATCGGCAGGATGATTATCATAAGTGGAAAGCTCAGAGGTAGTTTCACCCATAGCGCTTTTCATGCCATAGTGATCGTTTTCCTCTAAACGTTTTGTTATGCTCTCCTTCTCATCAAGGAGTCTCTCCTTTGCATGAGCCAGCATCTGTTTATTCATCTGGGCACCATCCTAACTTAAAAGTGTAGAGCTCTCTCGTTTTGGTAGTATGCCCCACAAAAAAACGTTCTTACTAGGGAATTTTTTTCCCTAACAAGAACGTTCTTTGTAAAATCAATAAAATTGGTATTTGTAACGAATTATCCTAGTAAATTTACTCGGTTACATGTGAAAAATGTTCGTCAACAATCGTAGCACAACGCTCGCATGTAGATGGGTGCGATTCCACTGTTCCTACGTCTTCTTTCACGACACGGCAACGTTCACACTTTCCACCTTCAGCCGCAAGTACAACTACGGAAATACCTTCTAGTTTAGCAGCCTCCGCAGGTGCTTCTGTACCAGCTTCATGCATTTCAATATCTGCTACGATAAATAGATCTGCTAAATATTCCATATCCATAAGCGTTTGATATACTTCTTGCGTGTGTGGGTAAAGAACTAATTTAGCATCAACGGAATTACCAAATACTTTGTTGCGGCGTGCTTCTTCCATCGCTTTTAACACTTCATCGCGAATTTCTAAGAAAGTCGTCCATTTTGTCTGCTCTTCTGCACTGAATAAATGTTGCTCATTTGCTTCTGGCATATCGGTAAGCTGTACACTTTCCTCCGTTACGCCTGGAATAAAACGCCATACCTCATCTGCTGTATGCGGGATGATTGGTGACAACAATTTCACTAGATCAAGCAAGATATCATACATAACGGTTTGTGCTGCACGGCGCTCTTCACCATTTGGTGCTTCTACATATAAACGATCTTTAGAGATGTCCATATAGAAAGAAGAAAGCTCGATCGTGCAGAAGTTATGCACAGTTTGATATACAGTATGGAATTGATATTCATCGTATGCTTTGCGTGTACGTTTTACCATTTCTGCCGCTTTTGCCAACATAAAGCGATCTAACTCAGGCAAGCGATCGTACTCTACACGATCCTTCGCTGGATCAAAGCCAGCCAAGTTACCAAGCAAGAAGCGGAATGTATTACGGATTTTACGATATACCTCTGCATTCTGAGCAAGAATCGCATCAGAAATACGGTGGTCTGATTGATAGTCAACAGAGGAAACCCACAGGCGTAAAATATCAGCACCCAGCTTGTCTGTTACTTCTTTTGGAACAATCGTATTCCCAAGTGATTTAGACATCTTACGTCCTTCACCATCTAATGTGAAACCATGGCTTAGGATGCTTTTATATGGTGCCTTACCATGAACAGCTACCGAAGTGGATAGAGAAGAGTTAAACCAACCACGATATTGGTCAGAACCCTCTAAATACAAATCAGCAGGCCAGCTTAGATTGTCACGTTGACGCAATACTGCTTCATGTGAGGAACCTGAATCAAACCAAACGTCCATGATATCTGTTTCTTTACGGAATTCTTTGCAACCGCACTTGCAAGTCAATCCAGCTGGGATTAGCTCAGAGGCTTCACGAGCAAACCACACACCAGAGCCTTCTTTAGCAAACAAGTTAGCGATATGATCAATAGTTTGTTCATTGATGATCGGTTCGTTGCATGTTTTACAATAGAAGATTGGGATTGGCACTCCCCAAACACGCTGACGAGAGATGCACCAGTCATTACGATCCGCCACCATGTTAGCAAGACGTGTTTCGCCCCAATGTGGAGTCCATTTTACATCTTTAATAGCTTGTAGCATTTGGCTACGGAAGCCTTCTACAGACGCGAACCATTGTTCTGTCGCACGGAAAATGATTGGTTTTTTCGTACGCCAGTCATGTGGATAGGAATGAGTGATGAAGCTTAATTTTAACAAAGCTCCGTTTTCTTTCAGTTTTTCAGATACCACTTTGTTGGCATCTTCATAGAACAGACCTTCGAAGCCCGGTGCTTCTTTTGTCAGCTTTCCTTCATGATCAACTGGGCATAGTACTTCGATATTGTATTTCTTAGCAACGTTAAAGTCATCTTCCCCGTGTCCTGGGGCAGTATGAACACAACCTGTACCAGCGTCTAATGTAACGTGATCACCCAAAATTACTGGAGAAGTACGCTCATAGAATGGATGATGTGTTTCAATTCCTTCTAAATCAGAACCTTTAAAGGTTTGTACAGCTTCCACTTGCTCCCAACCAATTTCTTTGGTTACGGATTCTACTAGACCAGAAGCTACTAGATATTTATTTCCATCTGCAACCACTACACTATATTCCAAATCAGGATTTAGCGAGATAGCCTTATTGGCTGGCAGAGTCCAAGGAGTAGTTGTCCAGATGATAACACCAGTGTCTTGATCTAATTTACCTTTTCCATCACCCACCATGAAACGCACGTAGATAGATGCAGAACGTTTGTCGTAGTATTCGATTTCTGCATCAGCTAAGGCTGTTTCAGAAGATGGAGACCAATATACACAACGCAGACCTTTGTAAATATAACCTTTTGTAGCCATGGCACCAAACACTCGAATTTGGGCCGCTTCATATTCAGGTAGCAGAGTTACATAAGGGTTTTCCCAATCGCCACGAATACCCAAACGTTTAAATTGATCGCGTTGTTTTTCTACATAGCTCCACGCATATTCTTCACAACGTTTACGAAAATCGTTAACTTCGATGTTACGACGATCTAATTTCTGTGCATTTACAATTGCTTGTTCAATCGGTAGACCATGTGTATCCCAACCAGGAACATACGGCGCATAAAAACCAGCCATTGATTTGTAGCGTACGATAATATCCTTTAATGTTTTATTTAAAGAATGACCAATATGGATATCTCCGTTCGCGTAAGGAGGGCCATCATGTAGAATAAAGCTTGGGCGATCCTTAGTACGCTCCAAAACTTGTTTATAGATGTCCATTTCTTCCCATCTTGCTTCTACCTCTGGCTCACGAACTGGCAGATTTCCACGCATTGGAAATTCGGTTTTTGGCAGGTTAAGCGTCTTTCCATAATCGATACTCATCTGTATTCACTCCTTGATTATAGTTACGATACCAGTTTTATTGACGGGTGATTACAGGCTATTTAGCATATACAGCTATTTTTTCCAACAAAAAAAGCCTTTCTAATCCCCGTAGGGACGAGAAAAGCTTCCCGTGGTACCACCCTAATAAACATGATATGGCAAGATGACCCGCCTTTTTCATGTCCACTCATTTCATTCGTAACGTGAATGTAACGCTCACCTACTCACATCATGCTAGACGCTTTCAGGTTTGAACTCCTGGGTGATTTTCGAGGGTCAGCTCCGTCCAGGCTTTCACCACCGCCTGGCTCTCTGTTACGGATTTTGGCACCTTTACTATCCCAATCATCGTTGTTTGGTATATGGGTAAAAACTGAATAAAAACTTGCTATACATTATAATTCCATCTTTAACAGAACGTCAATGCTTTATTCCGTTCGTTATCCTTCATAGGAAGAATCCATTTTTTGCAAATCGTCCCAATCGCCATTCTCTATCATTTCCAATTGTGCTTCAAGCAATGTACGAAAACGCATGCGATAGACAGAAGCGCGTTTTTTCAGCTCTTCAATCTCAATTGCTACCTTGCGTGATTTAGCCAAGGCTTCATTGATAATTCGATCGGCATTCTTTTCAGCTTCTTTTAAGATCAACTGCGACTCTTTACGCGCATTGTTTCTCACTTCTTCTGCTGTTTCTTGAGCAACTAGAATTGATTTGCTCAAATTCTCTTCTAAGTTCTTATAATGGTCCAAACGCTCCGTTAATAGCGACATACGCTCTTCAATTTCCCTTTTTTCCTTGATCATAAGCTCGAAGTCTTTTATGATTTGGTCCAAGAACTCATTGACTTCATCCACATTATAACCGCGGAAACCGGAACTAAATTCCTTGTTATGTATATCAAGAGGCGTTAATGGCATAGACAGTTCCTCACTTTCCCCGTTTTCTTATGTTGGCAAGTTACCCCATATTTTCGACAGTTTCTATAAAAATTCCTGCCATGACTCGGGAAAAAATGCGAGAAATCATGAAAAAATAAAAGCTGTCAGACGTAAGCGACCACTTTTAGTCGGGCCAGTTACCTCTGTAATTTCAAAACGCCCAAAGCCACCAAGCGAAATCATATCACCTTGATTAATATTATGCGAGGGGTCTTCGACGACTTTATGATTCACTTTGCATTTCCCAGCACGAATTGGAAGCAACGCCTTTGCTCGTGAAAGGTTACACACCTCTCCAATAATGGCATCCAGTCGGGCAGATAGCACGGTGAAGGTCTTGTTTGTTCCCTTTTTCTCAGGTACTTTGAGATCCGCTAAAGGTAGCTCTTGCAAACTAACGGGAATTCGATGGATGTTAGTAACCTGCATTCGTACAAAATCTGCCACTTCTTCGGCTACGACTGTTTGACACGAATCTTCGCCAAGCAAGATATCACCGAATTTTTCCCGTTTTAAGCCTACATGCAATAATGCCCCCATTACATCCCGATGTTCCAATGCAACAAAACGTTGATTCCCCTTAATTTCAAACAATCGCAAGCGAAAATCGACATCCTCAGGTACGATATAGGAAGGGTGTAGTAAAACACGCACCCTCTCTGCACCATCGTATCCACCCGATGCCGATACTTTGACGTCTTGGACTTGTGAAGTTAGACTTTGTAGGATAAAAAGTTGACGTGGATCAAGGAAATCCGTTAAGCGCATGATTTGCCGCTCATCCACTAACCTTAGCATTTCCAACGCCCGTTCTACGAATGGATATTCTTCTTTTTTAAAATGATGGTAAATACTCATCTACTTATCGCTCTCTTTACAAGAACCTACTCAATAGAGAAAATAGGCCCTCTCTAGCAAAATACAATGCAAGCATTGCAACCATCGGAGATAAGTCAATAAAGCCAAGAGGCGGAATGAAACGACGGAAAATAGATAGGTAAGGTTCTACCAATCGTTCCAGCAATTGACCAATAGACGTTTCCCTCATTTGTGGTACCCATGACATAAAGACATAGGCAATTACCATGTAAAAGTAGATTTGAAACGCAAAATTAATAATTGCAACCAATGTATACATCTGTTCACCCCAGTAACTTGATGTCTTACTCTTCTACTATTACGCTTGAAATGGTTCCCTGGATATCTACATGATCAGGCGTACAAACAAAAATTTGTTCCCCTACCTTCTGGATGTCTCCATTCAAGGCATATACCGTTCCACTGAGGAAATCAATAATGCGTTTTGCCTGATCGTTCTCGACACGTTGTAAATTAACTACAACAGGTCTTCTATTTCTCAAACTGTCTGCGATATCCTGTGCATCGCTATAATGACGTGGTTCAAATAGCATGAGCCTAATACCTTCCCGGTCTCTGGCTGCATGTAGGCTCACCACATTACTTCCTGCCGCTGATGATGATTTCTGCCCATTTTTCTTAGGAGGAGCTTCCTGATCACGCTCGTCTTCCACATACTCTTCCACATACTCTTCATTTTCCAGACCAAAAAAATTCATAAGTTTATTCATGACACCCAAATTCCTTCCTCCTCTCCGGACAAAGCCGCTCTTATTCTGCTATTCCGGTTGCACGAGTACGGAGCCCAGCCGCACAAACGTGGCTCCTTCTTCAATCGCGATCTCAAAATCTCCAGACATGCCCATTGATAATTCCCGGACAGTTATACGAGGTAGGTTACATTCTTTGAGTCGTTGTTGCCATTCGCGCAAGCCCCGAAACACATACCGAATCTCTTCGGGGTCTTCTGTTTGCGGTGCCATAGTCATTAATCCATCAACGCTTATGTGTTCCATATTACTAATTTCTTTGACAAAAGCCAAGACATCATCTGGATGTAAACCAAATTTTGTTTCCTCTTGGGAAATATTTATCTGTAAAAAGCAAGAAACGACAATTCCTAGCTTACTAGCACGTTTTTCGATTTCTTGGGCCAATGATAATCTGTCTAGGGAATGTATGTAAGTAAATCGTCCCACTACATCTTTTACCTTGTTTGTTTGTAAATGACCGATATAGTGCCAGACCGCCTTGTCTTTATACGCTTCGTATTTTGGAAGAGCATCTTGAATTCGATTTTCCCCAATGTGGGTAAGCCCAGCTGCGATGATTTCTCCTATTGCAGGCGTATCTACATATTTCGTCACAGCTACGACTTTTACCTCTTCACGCTGACGATTTGATCGCTTACAAGCTGCCGATATTTTCTGTTCAATGTCGACCATACGCTGTTCAACTGTAGCTTTTGCTACCATTCTAGTCATGTTGTTTGCTCCTTCCACCCAATAAATGAAGCCATTCTACCTGTGTTACCTTGATCTTTTCGATGCGAAAAGAACAAATCGTTGCGACAACTTGTGCAATAATGTGTCGTACTAATATGGTCGGCAAGAATCCCTGCCTCCTCAACTATCAACTGATTTAATTGGCGTAAATCTAACATACCATGACTGGTTTTGTTACTAGGCTTTACAGCTTGCTCCCATTGAGAAGTTGCTGTACGAACCTGTTGCATCACGCGCTCGTCCACTTCATAGCAACAGACCCCGATACTAGGTCCAATTGCTACATAGATATCTTCTGGATTCGACTGATAGTCCCGACGAAAGGCCTCCACCATTTCCCGTCCGATTAAGGAAACCGTCCCCTTCCACCCTGCATGAGCCAGTCCTATTGCTTTGCGGAATGGATCAAGAAAAAAGAGGGGAACACAATCAGCATAAAAGGAAGTTAAAAAGACACCTTGCTCAGTGGTATACAATCCATCTGTATTTGCAATGACACTCTCTAAACTATCTCTGCCGGCTCCAATCTGGCCGGCAGAAATTTTGGTTACTTTATTGCCATGTATCTGATCAGCACAGGTCCAAGTATCAAACAAAAATCCTTGATGATCAGCAAGTTCTTGGCGATTTTTAATTACATGGTTAGGGTTATCTCCCACATGTAATCCCAAATTACACATTTGCGGGCGATCTGTACTCTCCATCCCCCACCTTGTCGTAAATCCTGCTGTTAGTCCAGGATAAGCAGACTCCCATTTCTTCAGATGTAGAGTGCGGGTCGTATTGTTTAACTGAAATGGCTCCATGTATCTGCTCTCCTCTCGTATCCAATACCCTTTCTAATATCTTACTGGTTTTGTAGCGGTCAGGGCAAGTAAATCACCCGGATTTTTGCGATATCTGTTGTCCTTTTTGTCAATTTTTAAGAAAGCTCCTCATCTGCACGCTTGGACTCCAGTCTAATTGGTTCCTCTAAACGTACCAATACAACATCCTTTCCAATCTTAACAATATTTCGCCAAGGAATAACATGCTCATTTGAACCTGCAAATAACCCAAAAAAACGGCCTTCACCTGGGACGACAATCGCTTCGACACGTCCTGCTTTTAAGTCGATTTCCAAATCAGAAATTTGTCCTAAACGCTTTCCATCTATAATGTTGACGACCTCTTTGATTTGAAATTCCGAAATTTTCACCATGAGAGTTCACCACTCTTTCTTTTCAACTACTCGCCTACAAGCCTTCGTTACTATGTATATGTGTCTTACATTTTAAAAAGTAGTTCCATTAAAAATAGCCTTGTTCAAGCAACATATCATCGCTTGAACAAGGCATGGGTATAAAGCCTGCTATAATTTTTGCCAATGGGAAATGGCCTTTGGTGCATTCAGTCATTTTGTGCTGTATTAGCTACGATTGAACATGCTTTTGCATATGGGAAATCGCCGCTTTTTCCAACCTAGAGACCTGTGCTTGTGATATCCCGATTTCCTCTGCTACTTCCATCTGGGTCTTCCCTTCATAGAAGCGCATGGACAGAATCATTTTTTCCCGATCCCCTAGACGTTGCATACCTTCACGAAGAGCAATCTCCTCGACCCAGAAGATATCTTTGTTTTTTTCATCGCTAATCTGATCCATTACAAAGATAGGATCTCCACCGTCCTGATAGATCGGCTCAAATAAAGAAACGGGGTCCTGAATCGCATCGAGAGCAAACACAACATCTTCTTTCGAAACATTTAAAGCACTAGAAATTTCCATGATGGTGGGCTCACGTGAGTGCTTATTCGTTAGACTGTCGCGTACTTGCAACGCTTTATAAGCAATATCTCGCAAGGAACGTGATACGCGAATCGGATTGTTATCGCGCAGGTATCGTCTGATTTCTCCAATGATCATGGGAACCGCATATGTCGAAAACTTAACGTTCTGCCCAAGATCAAAATTGTCAATCGCTTTCATCAAACCGATACAACCCACCTGAAACAGATCGTCTACATATTCTCCACGATTATTAAACCGTTGAATAACACTTAACACCAGACGTAGGTTCCCATTCACCAACTTTTCTCTGGCAGAGTGCTCACCGCTCTGTAATCGTTCAAAGAGCTCCCGCATTTCTTTGTTGTTTAATACCGGAAGCTTTGAAGTGTCTACTCCACAAATCTCAACCTTGTTGCGTGACACACCATTCCCTCCTCAGAGAAAAAAAGTCCCTATCCGTATGTACTCTGCCTTATTGCCCTCTCCCCGCAGCATTCGAGGGAGGAGAGGCAAATGATCCCATTTCATAAAACAGGGTGGCAGGGAAAATGGTTTCGTAATAACCACTTTCTGGTATGGATAGGAACAGTATTTCCAGAGGTTCATAAATTATGCGTCATACCATTTTGTTAAATTCTTTTCGTAGTCGTTTAATTATTCGCTTTTCTAAACGCGAGATGTAGGATTGTGAGATACCTAATAGATCAGCTACATCCTTTTGCGTCTTCTCCTCTTCTCCAGCTAAGCCAAAGCGTAATTCCATAATCACGCGCTCTCGGTCAGAGAGCTTGTCGAGCGCTTTATGCAATAGCTTTCGATCAACCTGGTCCTCAATATTTTTGTAAATCGTGTCATTTTCCGTACCCAATACATCAGAAAGTAGTAGCTCATTTCCATCCCAATCAATATTTAATGGTTCATCAAATGATACCTCTGAACGTATCTTATTATTACGGCGCAAATACATCAGAATTTCGTTCTCGATACAACGGGAAGCATAGGTAGCCAGCTTGATGTTTTTTTCAGGATCAAAAGTATTCACTGCTTTAATTAAACCAATCGTTCCAATACTAACTAAATCCTCAATGTTAATACCTGTATTTTCAAATTTTCGGGCAATATAGACAACAAGACGTAGATTGCGTTCAATTAACATACTTCGAACGGCCCCATCACCGGATGGAAGGCGAGTGAGCAAGATTTCTTCTTCTTCGCGTGTTAGGGGCGGGGGAAGCGCTTCACTGCCACCTATGTAATAGATTTCTTCTGCTTTCACTCCAATTTTTAGCAAGATGCGATACCACATTAGTTGGACATATAGACGAATTTTTACGTACATGCTAGCCCTCCTGTTCTAATGATGATGTATGAACTACTTGTATCTTGTTAGCTGGTTGAACTGGTTCGGTTTCATTGATGACTTCATTTATTTCTTCTCGTTGGATTAATGCAGGATGCACAATCGATTCATATCTGCCGTCTGCTGATAACGCAATCGGGTTTAATCCAATTAATACGCGTTCTGTAACGAGGCGTAGCCCATTGTGTATCACCGTCACTTGCTCTGGACGAATGGCTACCATGAAATCCATTCCTCTAGAAACACTCCGAAACGGTACGAGACGTAATTGTCCTTGCCACTCCAGCGGAAGTTCATCCATCGTTTTCTCCAGTCGCTGAAGCTTTTCTCCCTCCTCTCTAGCTACTTCTAAAATAGGTAATGGCAAAACCTGTTCAAATAATCTACACTCCATAACCATGACTGGGATACGCGTTATTGGTTCATGTAATTGGTTGCCCGTATCTACCAATCCGCGGCACAAGATCATTTGATTGGAGATTTTCACCTCTACCTCCACTAAAAATGCTTCTATTTTTCTTGGTTCCTGGATTGACTGATAGCTTTTCCTGCTTAACAGAAATACTAGTACAATCCCTAGACACACGATGAGTAACGTTGGCTTTGTTCCTACTCCAAAACTATCGTTATGAGTGACCACTATGCCTTGAATGATTTCATTTTGACTTGTAGTCAATAGAGTAAGGGCATATACCCCCCCACCAAAAACAAATGAAATAAAATAAAAAATAGCCAGATGATGTAAAAAATGTGTAATTCGCTTAAATCCAAATGCAATCCATAAAATAAATAGAGAGAAAAGTAGCTTTGTAAACCACGCATATATTCCTGAAAAAAATGGAAAAAAGTAAAAGGCCACATAACAGCTACCTACTGCTGATGCAAGTAATAATCTCCACCAAACAATTCGTTCTTTTCGAAAAAAAGCGGTAAACCATAATAATAAGGCATCAATTACAAAGTTCAGGAGTAGAATGATATCCAGATAGACGACCATATACTGTCTTCACCTCCGTCTGGCAAAAACAGTATATCTCAATGTATATGTAAAGTCTGTCAAAACTTGACCGCGTTTTTTCCCTTTTTTTGTTGAAAAACAAGGTAACGGTAGGAAAAAATTCAGATAAAAAAGCAGTCCTCCTCATTATTTTTGGAAAGACTGCTTTTTTATCTGAAGCGCTTAATTCCTTTCGTACTTACTCTGATAACATGGTCACTTCTAGTAAACTCATTTGCTTATAGCAGAATTGTGTTGCATGAAGAGACGAACACCAGAGGTCCCACCAGCCTCCTAATAGAGACGTTGATAATGTTAACGACAGCATAGAAAGAATATTCCAAACCTCAGAAGGGGACTCTTTACCCTCACATTCCTCTCTCATATTCGTCCATAGTGCTTGTCCTCGCCAGTTTGCATGCTTCGGTGGTAAATCGTCATCCCCCCACAAGCTCCCATTGAACAAAAACCTACCTGTATCAGGATCAACGTAGAACTTAATGAGTCCATTTGAATACGGCGCCCATTCAGGTGTATCGAAGTTCTCTGCCCAAGCAAGTCCGTTATGTTTAGAATTAAAAACAACTTGAGATAATTTTCTACTTGTTTTTCCATTTGAGAGCTGCACGGATAGCTCTTGATTGTTTAATTTTACATGTAGTGTAAGTGGTGAAGGTCTAAAGGTTCTGTCGTCATCTAAAAAAGTACCCCTATATACTCCAAGCCAGGCTTCCGGTGTCGAAGCTACTTCCTGAGAAGTCCAGCTATGGGAGGCGTTGTTTTGCCGCAGTATGCCTTGGAAAATACGTGAGGTACTCTCTGAATACTGGAAAACAACTTCGAAGGAGGTTTCTTCATCAACCATCGCCTGTAACACATTATTTTGAAAAGTATAGTGCTGAACCTTAGTTTTTCCCAATAGAATTTCAAACGATCCTGTCTCATTTTCCTCAGCAATATGTAAAGTAGGGCCTATCATGTCATCTATAGCAGTAGCGTAACTCCCTCTCCACAGTTGGATTGCTTTAGGAACATATTGACCACGAATATTAGGACTGCTTGATTGTGCACGTCCTTCTTCCCATACAAAACCTGACACGACATATGAGTAGGTGAGTGGATCGAGACGAACATGTAGTTGTCCACTATTATACTCCCCACCCGCTCCCTCCCAAGTAAGGACGTTATCTGTTTGGGTAAAGGCATGGATTCGAGTTCTACCAATCCTTAATATATTGCTATCATAGTAAAGTCCTCTGCATGAACTCCAAGTACCGTCTTGAAACAGTTGAATCAAATATTGTCCATACACTAGCTCATTACCATTAACAGCATTTTGCAAAAACTCTTGGGTTGGGGATATTTCAACTCCTTCAACGTTATTTTCAAATACCTGTCTATCTGAATTCCAAATTTCGCCTCTGAATGACCTTGTAAATTTTTTACTTTTAGTAGGTTTTGGCATAGAAAGAGTGATAACGGCATTATAAGGGTTTCCATCTTCTGTAGAGAAGGACAATGTTGAATTCGCAAAGGTAAATTTCCGAATCCTAGTATTATTTAGATATATCTTACTGTCACTATTATGCTGAGAATCACTTATTATGGTTAGAACCATGTCAGCCTGTTTACTGAAATAGACACCTACCCAAGGTAATAATAGTGTAGTAGCTACATTAGATAACGCCACATCAACATCTTTCATATTTGTCTGATACCCTCTAGCTACCAGCCATTGATTCATTATCTTTTCACCCTCAGTTTTCTCCCTATTGCTAAGTAAGATAACACTATATGCCTTGCGCAGTTCAGGGTTTAAAAGAAGGTCAACTATAAAATGTTCGCTAGGAGCCAATGGGGTCTGTGATCCCTTGACTGCACACATTATCGATGCATGATTTCTGCTCGATAAAAGCCTTTGCTCCCATGCATTTAAACCAGGAAAGACATCCTTTGAAACAGATGTAACAGGATCTTGAAGAAAGAGCTCTTGTAAGTCTACATTTTGACCAGCTTGTAAAATAAATTCAGCTGCGCGCGTCTCCTCCTGAACCTGATAATCAGGTGGAACACGAAAGTCTGCTAATTCTCTAATCGCTTGTAGCTCACGCTCTCCATATGCATCAATTTCTTTTGTGGTAGGGTACATCCACGGTTTGCTATCTGGTTTGGCCATACCCAATTGTATTGCTATTTCTAAATTGCATTCGGTAGCATCCTTTGGCGCTAGATAGAAAGTAGACATGCTCTGAACTTTTGCTTGTATGTCTGGATACAGTAGCTCTCGTAATGTAAAATTTTGAATCAGTGGAGCAAGAGTAGGAAAAGAAGCGGCAACGTAATGTGTAATTGAATAGTCCTCTCCATATACATTTTGTAAGAACCTGATGAAAATATTAAAGTTTTTATTGATAAATCCCCTTCGTCTGAAATCATAAATTCCAATTAGCCCAACCTGCCACAAGATAACATGCTGAGTCGTATCAGGTTTTTTACCACGAAGAAGCATGTCAGTTGCCTCCATTGTCTGCATGCCTGGGTAACTGGGATCAACCCCCAAATCTGCACAGAGACAGTCCAAAGCAGATATTCCTGGTTTCATTACCGCACGATGTCCTTCTCGACGAGCAATCATAATTGCACGGTGAGTGGATAGTGCGAAAATGCCTGGATGACCATAAAATATGCCAACAACTGTCCTACCTTGGCGGACGTCATACAGCATCGCTTCTGTCATTTGCATATACGTGTTGTAGCGCGGTTTATTATCATTGTAAAGAGTAGAGAGGTCATAAGCATCAGGACGCAGTTTGTTTATCCACACTTCTGTAACAGGGTCAGTGACAACATAAAATACGGAATCTGCTCTACGAATGTACATTTCTGCATCCATTGTAAATCCAACAGATGCAATTCCCGCACCAAGTATAATCAAATCTCCTCTCTTACTGTCTTGCTTTTTCTCAGAAGGTACTTGGTTGTTCAAGGAACCTACTGTTTTTGTAATTTTGTACATAAATTGCTCAAACTGATCCCTTTTCTTTTTACTTGTTTGGATCGTATCATTCCCCACCTTATTTTCCTCCTCTACATAAAAACGTTAAACTCCTCGCAACATTTGAAGTGGTTTACTAGCAAGCGATTGTAGTGAGGCCACGAATGTCACTATAGCTGTTGTCAGCATAGACAATAAGATTCCTAAACCAACCCAAGTAAGACTTAAATCTATGTTTCCCTTCACAAACAAACCTAGCGCGAGAAGAGCAAATACTAATCCGAATATGGATCCAATGGCACCTGCAATGAAGGAGAGAATTAAGTTTTCGGCTAAAATAGAACGTAATAGGCGATTGGTAGACATTCCAATGGTTTTAAGAATAGCTACGTCTCGATTTTTTTGTAATAGGGAAATGACCACTTGGTTTCCAATCATAAGTACTGCAGTTAAGAATGAGAAGAAAGCGATTGCCGTAAAAAAAGTACTCTGAGTGTTAAGTGTCTTTTGCAAGCTTTCAACTATTGTACTGTTTACCGAATAGGCAATAGCTGAGGAAGGCAGTTTTTGGTTAAGTGTCGCTAAAGTCTCTTGAAAATGCTTAGGAGAAGCCTCAACATAGTAAAGTAAGCGGGTCGGATTTCCATAAGTCTCTAATATACTAGATGGAATACGAATATCCACGGTTTTAACAACTCCAGACTCAAAAAAACCCACTATTTCAAGTGAAATGCTCTTGTCGTTAACTCTTACTTCTATACGATCCCCGACTTGAAGTCCCAGATCCTTCTGATAATCCTCTAATAAAACGGCGGCTCCCTCATCAACTTCATTCGCTTTCAAATCACGGCCTATTTTGATTTTATAGGGCTTTTCATTTGTTTCTGAATCTATACCTTGGATAGAGACCGTGGTGGAGTTCAAATAACTTACCTTCCTTTTAGAAGTGACCGCTTGGAATACCTCGGTTGCCTCCTTACCCTTGATACGACTAAAAGTACCCTTGATTTCGTAGCCTTTTACAAACCGTGTTATGTCTGTCATATTTTGTAGTTGTTGATCAACCTCTCGTTCGTCTACAACTGCTGAAGAAAGAACAATGTTACCTTTTAATTGCGTTTCCATTTGTCGTTCTACGGAATGAATTAAATTATCGGTAAATAACTGACTAGCGACCACAGACAGAACCCCCACAGACAATGTAACTGTAAGTAAGGCATTTTTTTTGTAATCTGTCGCAAGATTATGGAGTGGTAAATACCAACTAATAGGAACCGAACTTTTGCATAAGCCTAAGAGTCTAAATAACAATCCATAGGCAAAGAGGATAAGCTTCATAAACAGTAAAATGAAGAGTAGGATCAACATAGAGAGTACAAATGAAGCAATCCACTTGAAAACCACTGAATCTTGGCTACTAGCGAGAAGCGTTTCATGCAAATAAATGCCCACCTCTAAACAAATGATGAAAAACAGCCGTCGTACAACTTTAAAGGGTAATTTGTTTCTCTTGCTCACAATAGCCCCATCCCTTAATAATTCCATAGGCGAAATCTGGACAGCTGCATAAACGGGGGACCATGCAGAAATGAGAGCCACACTTATTCCCACAACAAGCGAAAATATTACAGACTGAGTTGACAAATGCCATACCATTGGAATCGAAAGCATGTTAGCAATGTACATTGTTATTCCCATTCCGATTAAGCAGCCCACCAGAATCCCCACTACTGTGCCTACCAGTCCCAACAAAGCTGACTCAAACAAGAAATAGCGACTTATCTTTCGAATAGTCAAACCAACCGATTTCATAATGGCTATGTCACGAAGACGTGAAGCCATCAATATTTTCATCGTGTTAAAAATTGTAATTCCAGCTATAGCGATAGCTAAAAGCGAAAACATTTGTAAGATTAACAAGGTACCCTTTGAGCCTTCCAAGACTTGTACCTTTTTATCATTGATGTCCGTTACTTGAGAACCACTCATGTTATGCTGGATCTTTTCTTTCACCGAACTAGACGTGATTGGATCGTTCAATTGGATAAATGTTTCGTTAACCGTTCCAGTTGAAGCTCTAAAAAGCTCTAGACTTTTAGAGTACGACATATATGCAACTCCCCAAAAGTCACTATCCGTATAGGATTCTTTTACACCATTTACTAAACCTTTAACTCGGAAAGTGTCCAAAGAGCCATTCTGATTATTTACAAATGAAACAGTGCTACCAACTCTCACTTGCAATCGATCTGCTGCCTGTTGAGATAGAAGCACCTCTGTATCATTTAATCCACGAAGATCTGTAAATTTATCTTTCCCGTAAAATGGATATACTTCTGGATCAACCCCTTTAATAACAATATTTGAGGTCTTTTTTTCTGAAGTAATCACTGACAATGAAACGAAAGCACCTGTCAGCGCTTGCCAATCTGACTTTGGGACTATTTGCTGCATATGTTGTATGGTTGTCGGTTTAAGATAGGATTGAACTGCTATATCGGCTCCAAGTAATTGTTTGGCCGATTGATTAACTGATTGAGGTACTAACTCTGTCAAAGTCGACATGCAGAAGAAGCTGACCATCCCGACAGCGATAGTCATTAAAGTGAACAAAGAGCGTAGCGGACTTCTATATATGCTACGATAGGCAGATTTAAAAATCATTTGCTCACTTCCTTTTTGGTAAATTAACAATTTCTTGATCAATCATGCCATCAGATAGATGGATCACTCTATCGGAAAGGCTAGCTACATTTGGATCATGTGTGGCTAAAATAAAGGCCATGTTTAAACGATCTCGTAAGGAAAAAATCAAATCTAATATCATTTTTCCAGTTTTTTGATCTAGGTTGCCAGTTGGTTCGTCAGCTATGACAACCAAAGGATTGTTTGCCAGAGCGCGTGCTAGAGCAACTCGTTGTTGTTGCCCTCCTGATAACTGCGTTGACAAATGATTAATCCTATCCTTCATACCAACTAACACAAGCAGTTCCTTAGCACGTTGTTGCATTTGCCTTCGATCCATACCCTCTATAGACATCATCGGTAACATGACATTTTCTAAAGCACTCATAGTAGAAATTAAATTGTAAGACTGAAAGACAAAACCAATTTTATTAGCCCTATAACTAGCCAAGTCCGTTTCTTCCAGTATCGTCACATCCTGATTTTCAATGAATAATTGCCCCTGTGAGGGAACATCCAACGTCCCTAGAATTCCTAGCAGGGTCGACTTCCCACTTCCGCTCGGTCCCATAATGCTAACCACTTCTCCAGATAGAAACTGAGTATTAATTCCTTTCAGAACTTTTATCTTACCTGCCTCCGTTTCATATTCTTTAACAATGTTACGAACTCGGATGATTGGTTTCACTATTGCGACACCCACCCTTTAACCCCCTTCTATTCCTTTTTTTTACTGTTACTTTGATCTTACTACATAATAATACAAGCGTTCTCAGAAATATCACTCCCAAAATTAACACGATACCTCTAGAATTTTCCCAGCTTAAGGAATCAGCAATGAAAACTGTTCTAATTAAGCCCCCCAATACAATCGTCAAGACAAAAAAAATCGCTATCGTATACAGCACTGCATATAACAAGAAAATTCGTTGCATCCTGCTCGTCATGGCCACTAAAACATCTTTATATTTCATTTGAAACTCATCTTTACCAAGGATATATCCTTTAAAATAATAAATAACCATTTTTTTCACTCTCGGATGGAGATTTGCAATGCCCATTATATCTGTCAAAATCCAGAAACCATCATACCTAAGCAATGGATTCAAATTTAAAAGCACATTTGTCAGAATCATTACATTTGCAATTGCTATTGCCTGATAATTGGTTAAGAGCAACAAGACTTCAAGTATGCCAAAGCAAATTAATTGAAAGTAGACCCCTGCTACATTCACAACGACTCTGTAAGATCGAGGTATTTGCCACAATTCACTTAGGTCAACAAAAAAGGCTGGCATCAGCATATATAGTCCTACTCCTACATCACGAGGAACAATACCATACCGAAAAGCTGCTACTATATGTCCAAGCTCATGTAAAAATAAAGAAATAATAAATAAGACGAATGCTACTACAACCTGATTCACTGATCCCAAGTGAGAAACAAGCTGAAATTCTTGAAAGTGATACATAAACAATGCTATAGCAATCGAAATCCCTAGGAATGATACAATAGTTCCCGTTTTACCAAATAAAAAATAAAAAGGTATCACAGCGCGTTTTAAACGCACTCCTTTAAAGAGAGGCGTACGAAACATAATCGCCGATTCATGCTTAGCTTTAACCGTATGATGTACAAGTACACCCTTGGGCTTTAGCTGACTTTCAATGAGTATCTCTAATTCCTGTGGTGAAATGATTAGGTTCATCTCTTGCTTAACACGTTCACAAATATACTCAATAGTATGGGTGCCATTCAAATAGGCAAGTAACTCTTTCATTCTCACCGTTACTTTTAGTTGAAATTGATTTTCAAAAGCTAAGATGTACCTCTCCCCTTCTTCTGCTACATCCATCTGAATTGTTTTATACGGAATCAATTTTGGAAGTTCCATCCTTGTCCCCCCATTGTTCCTTCTAACTATTAAGAATCTAAACTCCGCAAAAATATTTGCGGAGTTTTTCGTACAAGAGAGAATTAAATTGCCATTGATGGTAATTTATTGGCCACCGACAAAATATATTATTCCTTTAAATCTTGAAGCAACAATCTATACACCAAGTAATTTGAGGACTAATAATATTCGCAGATGCCATTTCATCACGGTTTTCAAGGTCTTCCATCTCAGAAGTTAAGTTAGTCCACAGATTCTCGTTTTCGTTAATAGAACGTACTTTGTAAGACATAATTACTACCTCCCATAATCATTATTTGTTATTTTAATTAGTATGAGAGGTGGTGCACTCACCAATCACACTAAATAAAATCAATTATTAAGGGGTGATACAGGTAGAAACTTATCTTCGTTTAACTTGATGTAGGTGGAAACTGTCTGATGGGAGAAGTTACAATATGGTTTATTAACAGCACCATTTCTCATCAGGTTAGAATAAGCACAACCGCCTCCACAGAACATAGAGATACTACAGGAGCTACATTGTTGTGAAGTAGTGAAATCTTGATTCCACATATTGTGCTTGTCTGAATTCATCTTGAAACTTGGATAAAAGCTACCTACTGCTAATTCCCTGCGTCCAACAGTCTCTGGACAGGCGTATATAAGCCCTTCTGAACCGAAAGTATAATAGCGATGATCGCGAGCACTACATTGTTTGAATATAGGAATGGAGGAAGGAATAGAGGCGCTACAGGAATCACAAGGATTATTTGACCAGCCTTTTGCTTTTAGAGCTTGACGTATTCTAGAAGTTCTCATCCGCAGGTCTGTACCAAGGGTGGCGTTAAATTTATCCATAAACGATTCTAACTCTCCGAATTGTTCCTGTAGAGCGATGAGTAGATGATGTTCGGGCATATGATTAGGAAGGTTTTCTGCATAATGATCGTAGACCGGTGAAATTTGCCAAGCAAACAAGCTATGATCATGCCAGCCACGTTGCTCAACTAATTCGGCTAATTCATATAGATAGGGGACATTATCCTTGTTGACATTTGTACGAAGGGCAATCTTGAATCCATGTGAGAGTGCCAAGTCAATGTTAGAAACAATCCTCTCAAAGGTTCCTTGGCCACCAGCTGTCATTCTTCTTTGATCATGGATACGCTTGGGTCCATCAATTGATATTTGAAAAAAATCCCACATCTCCTTATATTGATGAAAAAAATGTAAATACTCATGTAAGAAAGTACCGTTTGTAATTGCATAAGCACGGAACCCGTATTCTTCAATACCACGATGTACTACTTCATGCACAGTCTTCTTTGAGGTAGGAAGTAATGGTTCGCCACCATATAATAGCATGGTGTGCTGAGCATTCTGAAACCTCCCCCTCGTCTGTTCAGAATCGAGGATACGGTCAACAGCAAAAAACATGCTATCTATTTCATCTTTTGAAAGCGAATGATTGATTTTGTGAATATCATGACCTTGGAAGCAATAAGGACATCGCAAATTGCACATGTACGTAATGCAAACACTAAATACAACACCTAATGAAGAGGCTTGTAACTGCGCATTCATTTCATCCCTAAGCTTAATCAATTTCTCCCATTCTTGCTCCCTACTATCAAATAGATATCCACGCTTATATAAGTAAGATATAAGATTGTCTAGCTCTTCATTAGAATCACGTAATGTTTTTGATTTTATCTGATCTAGTACTTCTTTTACATCTGCCTCAATTGTATCAATTGCTCCACTTAAAGAATTGACGATAACATAGCTTCCATTTGAAAGCTTATGAAATGAATTATACGTACTATAAAACATGCCTATCCTCCCTCTATACTCAAAGGATTTCTACTTAATCTTATAATTAAATAGTGGTGAGTTCATTTCGAATGGAGTCAAGATATGATAGAACTTGTTTCCCTGCATGCGTGCAATTCGGTTGATCTAAATTTCCATGAACCACCAATGCTTCAGCGGCGCATCCTCCTCCACAAATTGGTGCTGAAGAGCAACTACGGCATTGTGGTATCGTAAGTGAATTAAATTGTTTCCACTTCTCCCATTTCCATTCATTTAGGTGAAAATCGGGATAAAAATCACCAATCTTAAATGCAGCACGTCCAATCAAATCTGCACAAGCATACATGTGATTATCAGGACCAAAAGAAATGCTCCTACCTTGTACAGATTCACAAAACACGATGTTTGGCAGAAATGGAATTGCTTTTTTTTGTAATTCGGGATCTAATTGTGATACAGAATAGATGTATCGATACAAATCGGAGCCAACTACAATTTTCTGTTGAGCCTCCAATTCCTCAAGATTGGAAATGTCATTATGCAAATGTCTCAGGATCTCAATTCCTTGCATAAGGTTGTCCCCTGTACTTTGGCATGTATGATCTGTCACGGGTGCAAAATGTATCGTAAAACCATCTCTACCTAATAATTCTTTTCTTTTATAATGCTCTATCAAACTGAAAACAGAGTCTATGTTTGTCTTGTCGATGTTAACACGGACTGTAGTTGATATTCCGCGATTTAGTACATCTAAAATACTATTATCAATTTTTTGAAAGGTACCTTTTCCTCCTACAAGAATTCGTCTCTGATCATGAACATGCTCTGGCCCATCTACTGTGATCGTTAAGTGAAGTCGATCCTTATATTTTTCCAAGAGCTCTACAAAAAGTGGCAAATGATATCCATTTGTATTACAGCCTATTTTAAAATCTAGTTCAACAGCTTTTTCACAAATTTTGCGCACAATTCCATCTGTAAATGGCAATAATGGCTCGCCACCAAAGAGATTAATTATACCTTTTTTCAAACCACTCTCTTGGTGAAAGAAATCAATGGCTTTCCAGATTTCCTGTAGTTGTTCATCGGTTAGGAGAGACATTTTCTCATGAAGGTCATGACTTTCAAAACAATATGGGCAACGAAAATTACAAGTATAAGTTGGGCAAATTACATACTGCATGACCTCTGTTTTTCTGGCAAACATCATTGCTTGCTCAAGAATCTCGTCCTCTTCTTGCTCTGAATGATAAATATACCCTCGTTTTTTAAGATAGGAAACAGCTTCCATTTGTTCTGCTGTCAATTTATGTTCATCCATATGGGGAAGCTGGCGGAGCAACAGGTGCAATTCATTAGGAATAATATCAATGGCACCGTTCAACGTATTTATGAGTAGTGTTTCTTCCTTAAGTGGGTACTCTAAACGATAACGATTAGTGTGCATACCCTTTTATTATCTCTCCTTTCAAACAAACATATTTATGCTAATATACCAAAATAAGTAAAATAAGTCCAATGTATTAAATATTCTCTAACATTAAATCTTTTAATTGAATATGCAATAAATAAAATAACAAAAAACCTTGCTCTCTTTACAGAAAACAAGGTTTTTCTATGTTTGTTAGATGTGAATGAAGATGATTCTTCCTCCACTCTATTTTATCCGATTTATTATTTCTTACGACGACGATTGCGCAAGAATGCCGGGATGTCTAGATTATCCAGATTGCTTAGATTAATAGACTTGTCTTCTTCCATTTCACGTGAACGTGACGGAGCGGATGTTTGTTGCGGTGCTGTGCTACGAGTAGCTTGTTGTTGTAGTTCAGCCTGTGGGCGACGTGTTGCCGTCGGAACATGGCGTTGGTTATCAGCAAAACCAGTTGCAATAACTGTTACAAGAATTTCATTTTTTAGATCTTCGTTAATAACCGCACCGAAAATCATATTTACTTCTGGATCAGCTGCAGAGGAAACGATATCAGCTGCTTCATTTACCTCATACAAGCTCAGGCTATTACCACCTGTAATATTCATTAATACACCACGAGCTCCATCAATAGAAGTTTCTAGTAATGGACTGGAGATTGCTTTACGAGCGGCTTCTGCTGCACGATTTTCTCCACTAGCTACACCAATACCCATAAGAGCAGATCCGCGTTCAGTCATAATTGTTTTGACATCAGCAAAGTCAAGGTTAATCAAACCAGGGGTTGCGATCAAATCAGAGATACCCTGTACACCTTGACTTAGTACATTATCAGCTGTTCGGAAAGCTTCTAGCATAGGCGTATTTTTATCAACGATTTCAAGTAGACGATCATTTGGAATAACAATGAGTGTATCTACTTTTTCTTTTAAAGCAGCAATACCTGCTTCGGCTTGCAAAGAGCGTTTACGGCCTTCAAAAGAGAACGGTCTTGTTACTACACCAACTGTTAGGGCGCCTAATTCTTTAGCAATTTCAGCAATCACAGGAGCTGCACCAGTACCAGTACCTCCACCCATTCCTGCCGTAACAAATACCATATCAGACCCGCGCAGTGCATTCTCAACCAATTCGCGGCTTTCTTCTGCTGCTTTCTTACCTACATCAGGGTTCGCACCGGCACCAAGACCACGTGTCAACTTTTCCCCAATTTGTAGCTTGATATCAGCGTTAGACAGGTGTAGCGCCTGGGCATCAGTATTCACCGTAATGAATTCAACACCTTTTACACCGCCTGCAATCATTCGGTTTACAGCATTGCTGCCACCGCCGCCACAACCAATAACCTTGATTTGCGCTAATTGTTCCATATCCAAGTCAAATTCGAGCATCTTGAAAGTTCCTCCTCATTCATTCATACACGCTTTTCTCAATTTTGTTAAAAACCCGTTGTTGTAGGACGACGGGGCGAATTTTATTGAACTTCTTTATCTGTTCGGTTGGTTTGTTTAAATGAATTCGCTAAACCAATTCTTCATCTTTTCAATGAAATTCCCTTGAGAATCCCGTTTCGGTGCTGATGGTGCCGGACGGCTTGCCGCTTTTGCAGGGGCAGGCTTCTTGGCCGTATAATTCGTCAGCATCGAGGCATATTGAATGAGGCCCACACCGATGGTATATCCCGGGTCACGCACACCAATATAATCCGGTATAGCAATGCGGACAGGTGCTGCAAGCTCTTCATTAGCAAGCTCCAACATACCTGGCATGCAAACCGTGCCACCGGTTAAAACATATCCACCAGCGATTTCATTCTGGAACCCAAGACGATACACTTCGTCTTCAATCAAATTGAAAATCTCTGCGGCACGTGGTTCGATAATATTGGCAAGATCGACTTGAGTGAATTGTTTCTCCACTTCGCTGCCGATACGTGTTACCTTGAACTTTTCTTCATCGGATGCTTCATCAATCAGAGCACACCCATGTTTTCGTTTCATTTTTTCTGCTACTTCTGTATGTGTGCGTAAACCGAGAGCAATATCATTGGTGATATGGTCTCCACCGATTGCGAGCGTGGAAGTAGCTACTAATTGACCCTGTTCAAAGATTGCGATGGTGGTCGAGCCCGCACCAATATCGACTAGAACGACACCTAGATTCTTATCGTCCTTAGTCAAAGCGACGGAGCTTGCAGCCAATGGTTGCAAAAAGATACCAGCAACCTGCAAATCAGCTCGTTGTGCACATCGTACAACATTGTGGATCACTGTTTTGGATCCTGTGACAATGGTACCCTCCATCTCAAGACGAACGCCGATCATTCCCCGAGGATCTTTTATCTTTCCTAAACCGTCAACAACAAATTCCGTCGGTACGACATCGATAATTTCACGATCTGGCGGAAGTGCGACAACCTTTGCAGCTTGAACAACACGATCAATATCCTCTTCACGAATCTCGCGGTCTTCACTGGAAACGGCTACCACGCCCTGCGTTTCGAATAGCTCTATATGGGTGCCAGATATTCCGACATAAACGTCTTCAATTGTTACCCCTACCATACGTTCAGCATGATCGACTGCTTCTCGGATTGCATGCACGGTTTGGTCGATATCTACAATAGTTCCTCTGCTAATGCCTTCTGAATGGGATTGGCCTACACCAATAATATTGATATTACCGTTATTTACTTCCCCAATCATAACGCGTACTTTAGAGGTACCAATATCGATGCTGACAATAAGATCATTTTGACTGTTTACCAAACCAGTGACACCTCCCCTAGTTCAACTTGTACTTTAAATAAGTGATGACATCTGCATATTTTATTCCACACAGGATACCCATTCCCTTTTTTTTCTTACAATCTTTTTTAAAAATCACAATGGTAATTGTAACCAAGTTATAATTTTGTTGAACCCGATGCTCATTTATTTACACATCGCGCTTATTTAACCATTTTGCCAGCAGAATGCGACGAATAATAGCCAGATTATTAAATAAGCGTACCCCAAATGCAACAATCGCTGCCATGTATAGATCAATGCCGAGAAAAGCTCCTAAAAAAGCTAGTCCAGCGGCAAACAGCGTATTGAAAAAGAACCCAGATAAAAAGACCCGAACATTAAACACTCGTTCCAAATAGGACCGAATGCCACCAAAAATTGTATCCAAACCAGCTAACAATGCAATTGATACATAGCTACTATATTCTTGAGGTACATTGATGTTTAGATAAAATCCCGCTATTACTCCTGCAATCAACCCTACAATCGGCAACCACATTATTATGAATCTCCTTTTGACTTCACCGGTTTCATGAATCGCATCTGCTTGTTCCCTGTGAACGGCGGGATAATAAGATGATCCTGTGCTTCCATTTTTACAATTTTATTCATCGATTGAAACGTGCTTTCAACACCTTCTAGCTTCATACTGCTCAGTAAGGTATCTGGATCTCCAAGCGCCTTAATTTCATACGGCAAGCGAATCGTTTTTGTGTCCACTTGGATTTCTTCGCCTACATTTCGGATTGAACTATTAGAAATAAGCCGATTATTATTAATAGCAATCACAGTAGCTCCATTTGCTAAAAGCTCATTGGTCAACCAACGCAAGTCAACATCCAGCATCAGGCTCGATGCTGATTCGTGAGGAGCATCCTCTTCCCACTGATTGCCAGTTGGCACCTCCATGTTCTCAATACGGATGATAATACCCTTTCCTTCTACAACATCAAGACCTGCTAATTTTTTGGTTCGGTTTAATTCTTCTTTCATAACACCGATTGTCTCTACAGAACTTAGAGATGCTTCATATTGGGCTAAAAGTTCTCCCTGTTTAGATATATCGGCTAAAAGGTTCTTACTTTTTTCTTGTTCTTTCAGTAGAGCTTTACGAAGTTCAATCACACTTCTCGCATCCGCTTGTTTAGGATGCTTTGTGCTCTGAATTTGGGTTGCTAGCATAATTCCTATGATAGCACTAATAATGGTTAATATAAACGTAATTTTACGGTTTTCCAGCATGGTATCACCTGTTAGGAGGAAGAGCTTGTTCCCATTTTCACTTCACCTACAAAAGCAGGTAGTTCTATGGAATCTTTCTTCGCCGTTTCAATTTTTATAAATCCGTCAAATGAATCAATCACCCCGCCTGGTAAATGAAGCGCTCCTTCTAAAGTAACAGGATCTCCCACTGCTTTAATTACAAAAGGCGCTGCTGATTTTACCCCGTTTACAATAACAGTAGGTCCAACGCAACGGATCGAGGAGCTGGTAACCAAGCGTTGATCATTCACGCTAATTCCCTCTGCCCCAGCAACAAATAGCTCATTTACCACTCTCCAAATGTCTTGTTCGTGGACAATATTTTGTACAACATTAGTGCTAATTGGACTAGGGTTATCTCGAAGGGTAACCATTAAACCAGTTCCTGTCGCCGGTACCGTTCCAGCCAGTAGACGCGAGCGGTCTAAAGCTGTTAGGAGCGATGCCGCTTCAGATTGATGATTGGCCATAGCTGTCTCTACTTGAGATATTTTACGCTGAGTTTCCGTATATTGCTGCTCAAGTGCCCGATTCTTTTCCCGTTCGGCAATAATGCGTTCATTCAGCTTGGTTTCCTGCTGAAATTCTTTTTCTGTTTGCACCACTTTTTTGTGTAGCTGGGTCAGCTCGATGGAGTTAGCCATCAGAAATCCGGTACTAAACATGACCAGCGTAAGATAAACATGAAATTTCCTAACTCGCATGCCTTTTGTCACCTTTCATTTTCCTTCTAGACACTTAGCTGGCTCTATTAGTTGCTTGAACTCCTCGAATTTTATTCAAAAGAAGTAGTTGTTTCTTCTGTTGAATGGTTATTTTGATTACTATTAGCCTGGTTATTGTTCTGATTCTGGTTCTGGTTCTGATTCTGGTTCTGATTATTGTTTGTGCTCGAGGTATTCCGACTACCTTCATTCTGGTTATCATTTCCATTATTCTGAATGTCATTTTGTTGATTGTCGGTATTTTGTCCATTCTTTTGGTTACTATTATTATTTTGACCGTTGTTGTCCGGTGATTGTGAAGATTGATCCTGCGTACGATTCTCAGTACTTCCATTAGCAGACGTATCTGTACCTGTGCCTGACTCATTCGTTAAGCTACCATCAGGATTTGTTAGTTGTTGTAACTGTTGTTGGTTAGTCACATGATGACCGTATTCCTCAAACCATGTCACATCTAATAGGTTAACAATTCCTTTTTGCTCCTTAGGAATCTCCTGAACAATGGACGGGTACCAGGGTAGTTTTTTCTTTAATTGCGAGAGAGTACTACGAATCTCATTCCCATCCCGCATATTTAGCACCACTTGCTGATTATCATATTTGGTAGGTACTAGCGATAGATCAGAGATTTGGTGTAAAACGCCTCCTTGTAGTGAAACAAGAGCTTCAGCCAACTGCTTTAACATTTTTGGATCTTTACTTGCCCAAGATTGAATAATGGGTCTGTCCATCATAAGGACTTGGGTTGGAGGAGCTAAGATCGTCCCATCCTCCAATAAATAGCTAGGCTGCTTTTGTCCATTTACATACAAGGCCGTTCGGCGGTATTCTTGAATATTTAAGCGAATGATACCAGGGAAATCACGAGAGATAGAGATATCTTTGATACCCTTTAATGTGGAAATACCTGCTTCAACATCGCTATCCCATACATTTAAAAACTGCATGCCGTTGGTAAGAGTGGACGCCTGAATAATCTGCTCCTTGGTGTATAAAATATTACCATAGACTTGAATATCAGTTACCTTACTGTAAGGAGAGCGGAAGAATACCACGCCTAAGACTAGTAAGAAAAAGATAGCCAGAATAATAATTAAACGGCGGTTTCCTTTTTTCTTGCGCGGCGTAGCATTTTTAACGAGCGGTATTCTGTCGTCTCTATACCTATTCAAATATTCTCCCCCCTACGGTTCGCTATTCCCTATCCTTTTACAGCGTGAAAAGCGGCATAACATCCATGCCGCTCCCCCACTTTTGTATGCTATATGGTTATACGAGAGATAGAGGCACCCAACTGTTGCAGTTGTCTCTCGATACGTTCGTACCCTCGATCTATATGCTGCGTTTGTTCAACATAAGTAGTGCCTTGGGCAGCTAAACCAGCCAATACGAGTGCAGCTCCTGCACGCAAGTCTGTAGCTTCCACTGTAGCCCCATAAAACCTATCCACACCACGGATAAAAGCTGTTCCTAGGTCAACAAAGATGGAAGCACCCATTCTCTCTAATTCAGTAACATGCCTGAATCTGCCTTCGAACACTGTCTCCTTCATCAAGCTGGTTCCATTTGCTAAAGATAGAAACACCATCATCTGTGCTTGCAAATCGGTTGGAAAACCAGGATAGGGAGACGTCATAATGCGATTAATCGCCCGTGGACGAGAAGTGTTTTTTATTTCCATTATATCATGGTATGTCTTGATTTCAACACCACTACCACGTACCAGTTCAACCAAAGCTGTTAAATGTTCTGGAATCGTATTACTAAGTTCTATATGACCTTTTGATAATCCTACAGCTAACAGATGCGTGCCCGTCACGATCCGGTCCGGGATAACACGATAACTGATGGCTCTCAGCCTTGGAACACCGTCAATCTCTATGGTATCCGTTCCTGCTCCGCGGACTTTTGCTCCCATTGAATTTAGGAAATTTTGCAGATCAATGATTTCGGGCTCGCGTGCGGCATTATAAATCCGGGTTGTACCTTTTGCCAGAACAGCAGCCATCATAATATTCTCCGTTGCACCTACACTTGGAAACGTTAAGAATATTTTAGTACCTTCGAGCGCTGGTGAACGGAAAGTAATGTAGCCCTCAGCATCAATGTATTGGGCACCTAAAGCAGCTAGGCCTGAAAGATGAAGATCAATTCTTCTCTCCCCGATGGCACAGCCCCCTGGACGTGAAATTGTTACTTCCCCTAAACGAGCTAATAGTGGGCCCATAAGGAAAATGGAAGAACGCATTTGTCCCATTAGATCTTCAGGTACTTGAGTCTGATTGATACCTACTGTATCAATCGTGACAGTATGATCTTCGTGACTTACTTTCGCTCCAATTTCGCTCAAAATTTTGAGCATTACTTCTATGTCCTTCAAATGTGGTACATCGTAGATATGAAACTGCCCTTCAGCGAGTACAGTCGCAGCTAGAATCGGCAGAGCAGCATTTTTGGCTCCATGAATCCGTAGCGTTCCGGACAGAGGTTTTCCACCTTCGATAGCAAAAGCTTCCAAACTTTCACCTCCGTGTTACCCCTCGCCGATCACCAAAACCTCCGTATGCAGATCTACGTTATAATGTTTCAGTACCGTAGCACGAGCATGCTCAATTAAGGTGAGGACGTCGGTCGCCGTGGCTCCTCCTCGATTTACGATGAAATTAGCATGCATCTCTGATATTTGAGCCCCCCCAATGGTAAAGCCTTTTAGCCCTGACGCTTCAATCAGACGCCCTGCATGATCTCCAGGCGGATTACGGAACACGCTACCCGCACAAGGTGAGTTGAAAGGTTGCGTACTGAGCCGGCGCTCTTTAAACTTTGCCAGCGACGTTGCAATCTCTCTGCGGTCACCGGTCTGCAATTGAAGAGTAGCTTCAATAACTATACCCTTGCGTTGTTGCAATAGGGAAGTGCGATAGCTAAACTGCATCTCTTCCTTGTTAACTATCTTCGTCTCTCCATCGTTGAAAAGGATTTCGGCACTTGTTAGAATACGTGAAAGATCAGATCCATGCGCCCCGGCATTCATGTAGACAGCTCCTCCAACAGATCCAGGAATCCCGCCTGCAAATTCTAATCCAGTCAAGCCCTGCTTTCCTGCCTCTACTGCTAAGCGTACCATAGAGTACCCTGCACCAACACACACCGTTTCTCCCTGAAACTCGCAGTGACTTAAACCCTGAGCCACTTTAAACACGGCTCCACGTATCCCTCCATCCCTCACTAGAAGGTTGGAACCGCGCCCAATAACAGTCCAGGGAATTTCATGTTGATGGATAATTTGAACCGCCCGAATGAGCGCTTCTTTATCTGTAGGCTGGATCATCAGGTCTGCCGGTCCCCCTATTCGCCATGTGGTATGCTTGGCGAGAGGTTCTTCAACCCAAACCTTTCCAACATTTGCTTGTTCTAATGCTTCTGCTACATGCCTCATAAGAACCTCCTGACACAAATGCTAGGTCGGAACTTTTTCAATCACGCGTTTGCTCTCATACTATGCGCATTTCCGATCTAGCGTGACAAACGCCTATTATTAGCGATTTACTACTTTTACTATCTGTTGATAAAGACTACTTGCAGCTTCTGGCATTCCTAATGAGAGTGACGCCTTTTGCATATTGCTCCACTTTTGTTCGTCTGTCAACATGCTATGAAGCGTGGACATCAGTTTTGTTGATGTTAACTCTTTTTCGACTATGACGGCTGCCGCACCGGCTCTTTCTAATCCTCGTGCATTTTTCTCCTGGTGATTATTCGTTACATACGGAGATGGAATGAGAATCGACGGTATACCAAGTGCCGTGATTTCTGCTAAAAAAGAGGCTCCTGCTCGATTAATGATCACATGTGTTGCTGCAAGTAGGTCTGGCATATGATCGACGTATGGAACCAACGTAAAGTTGCTTGGTCGATTTGTCATTTGCTCAACACGTTCATTAATCGATTCATAATGAACAGCACCCGTTACATAGACAAAGTGGCAGTCAGAATACGTATGAAACTGAGCTAGTGATGCGAGCGTCACCTCGTTGATCGCTTTAGCCCCACGACTCCCCCCAACAACTAGTACTATCTTTTTATCGCGTGGTAGTCCTAGCATGCTTCTTCCTTTACTAGGATCGCTATGTATGACTTCCGTAGCTCGCGGATTACCAATAAAGCTTGTTTTTGCCTGTGGAAAAAATGGCAAGGACTCCTCAAAAGAGACTGCTATCTGCTTCACATAACGAGATAAAAATTTATTTGTAATACCAGGTACAATATTTTGTTCGTGAATAATCGTCGGAATACCAAGCTTTGCTGCTGCGTACACAACTGGTCCACAAACATATCCGCCTGTTCCAATAACAACGTCTGGTTTAAATTCTTTTAGCATCCGTTTTGAATCAGAGACCGCACGTATAAACTTTATGATTGTGCGCACATTATCAAAAGTGAGTTTTCGCTTAAAGCCTGCTATCTCTACTGCTTGAAAGGGAATGTTAAATTTGGGGACAATAGTAGATTCCAACCCTTTATGGGTACCGATATACAAAAAGGCAGCTTGCGGTTCATGACGCAAAATTTCTTTTGCAACCGCAAGCGCCGGATAGATGTGTCCTCCAGTTCCTCCCCCTGTTAACACGACTCTCATAATATCACCCATCTCTATTTATGTTATCTGTCATCTGGAAAAGCGGGAGATGTTTAGCAAGATGCCTACCTGTGTAAGCATTAGCGTTAACGAGGAACCACCGTAACTTAAAAATGGCAGGGTAATACCCGTTACAGGAAACATCCCCGTTACAACGCCTACATTAATCGTTACTTGGATGCCGATCATGCCGATAATAGCAAGAGCCAACAAATTCCCAAACAGGTCAGGAGCAGTAATCGCTACTCGCATACCTCGCCATAATAGCAGCAAGAATAATAACAGCACTAGCGTCCCGCCAACAAAGCCTAATTCCTCAGAAATAATGGAGAAAATAAAGTCATTATAAGGCTCAGGTAAGTAGGAAAACTTTTGCCTGCTCTCTCCCAATCCAAGTCCTAACAGACCGCCTGGCCCAATTGCATATAGTGACTGAATGATTTGATAGCCCGAGCCTAATGGATCTGACCATGGATCAAGAAATGAGGTAATCCGGGCCATTCGATATGGTGCTGAAAGAATCAAGCCAACAAAACCAGCGACTCCAATCATCCCCAACCCGATAAAATGACTTATTCTTGCTCCAGAGGCAAAAATCATTAGAACCGCCATACCCATCAACACGCTTCCAGTCCCTAAATCAGGTTGTAACATAATTAACCCGAAACATGCAACTGGGATTATCAATGCAGGAAACAATCCCTTTTTAAAGTAAACGATATTCTTTTGATTATCCGATAGCCATCTGGCTAAAAAAGCAGCAACCCCAAATTTGGCAAATTCCCCAGGCTGGATACCGAAGGAGCCAAATCCAAGCCAACTTTTTGAACCATTAACTTCTCGCCCGATAATCAGAACCACAACGAGCAACGCCATGCTTATGATAAATCCGACTTTGGCCCATTTCTTCCATACCCAATAGTCAATATTCATCATCACATACATGGAAACAATACCCAATATCGCGAAGATGATCTGCCGCTTGGTAAAAAAGTACGGGTCCTGGAATTTATGTTGGGCAAATACGGCACTGGCGCTGTAAACCATCACAATCCCTATTCCTAACAGGAGCAGAGTGACAAAAACGATAACAAAATCAGGGGCGGAACGTACTTTACTCATAGCAAGCCATCCTTTCGTACCTCGTCCCTTTGATTTCATTTTTGTCTTAGCTCACAAAGGGACATGTTTATATAGGCTTGTTTCTAAGTTTATGCACGCTATCCTTAAACATGCTCCCTCTTACTTCATAGGAAGGAAACATATCCCAACTAGCACAAGCCGGGCTTAACAAGACCACGTCGTTCGCTTCCGCGATAGCCGCTGCTTGTTTAACAGCACTATCTACAGTATCGACGGCAAAACGAAGTTCAATCCCTGCTTCTTCGGCTCTTTTCTGTAAAACGGGCGAGGTTTGCCCATAAGTCACAATTGCTTTTACTTTGGTTTTCAATGGTGTAACTAATTCAGCAAAATCTACCCCCCGGTCTAGTCCACCTGCAATAAGGACAACCGGCTCCTCAAATGCTTCAATACCACGAATAGCAGCTTCGGAGTTAGTAGCTTTGGAATTGTTATAATATTTAACATCATCAATCGTATCGACATATTCTAAACGATGTTCAACACCACTAAAGCTACGTAATACATGCTTCATTGCATCATAGTCTGCACCAGCTAATTTACTCATTACGATAGCCGCCAGTGCATTTTCCTGATTGAATTCCCCAGGCAATGAGATTTCTGTAGCTTTCATAATCTCATCTAGCTTGCCATCCTCATTTTTAAAGTAGACAATATCATCCTTGATAAATGCCCCACAAGGGACCTCTTGTTTAATACTCACATAAAAGGCTTTTGCTCGAATGTTTTGGCAAACCTGCATCACGGGTTCATGATCATATGGCAGAACTGCATAATCGTCTTTCGTCTGATTGGCAAAAATTTTACATTTTGCCTTGGTATACTCTTCAAACGAATGATGATAATCCAGATGCGCCGGATACAGATTTAAGATCGTAGCAATATGAGGACGGAACGTATCGGTCCCCATCAATTGAAAACTACTTAATTCAGCCACTAAATACTGATCTTGCTTCATCTCTTCCGCCAAACTACATAACACCGTGCCAATGTTTCCACCGACGATAGCATCCACTGAAGCTGCATGTAAAATAAGTCCTACTAAGGTAGTCGTCGTGGTTTTCCCATTAGAGCCAGTAATACCGATTAATGGTGCTTTGGACAAACGATAGGCTAGCTCTACCTCTGTAATAACTGGAATTGACATTGCTAAAGCCTGCTGAACAGGCTTTGATTCATAAGGAATCCCAGGATTTTTAACCACTAATGCTACATCCTTGGAGATGAGATCATTCGGGTGTCCACCAGTAATAACTTGTACCCCTAGCTCTTCCAGCTCTTCATAGCCAGTAGCTTCCTCACGTGATTTTTGATCGTTTACGATGACAATAGCACCAAAACGGTGTAACAGTTTTGCAACCGCCACACCGCTTTTCGCCAGACCTAATACAACAACGAGCTTTCCTTTATACATATCCATGTTAACGTATCACCTCTAAATAAACACCTAATCCGGCAAATAGAATGCCCACAAGCCAAAATGTTACCACCACACGCCATTCAGACCAACCAGTTAGCTCAAAATGATGGTGTAAGGGACTCATACGAAAAACTCGTTTTCCGCGAGTTTTAAAAGACACAACTTGAATAATAACCGATAGCGTTTCAATGACAAAAACAATTCCGATAATCGCCAGTAGCAATTCTGTTTTGGTCATGATCGCAATCCCTGCTAACGCTCCCCCTAAGGCAAGTGAGCCAGTATCACCCATAAATACCCGTGCTGGATGAGCATTAAACACGAGGAAGCCCAGAACAGAGCCAACCACAGCTGCACTGAAGATAGCCGTATCCATATTTGACGCATTCCAAGCAATGATCGCGTAGGCTCCAAAAGCAATGGCACTTGTGCCTGCCAGCAATCCATCTAAGCCGTCTGTAAGGTTAACAGCATTTGTACTTCCCACGAGTAGAAAAACGAGGAAAGGGAAATAGAAGAATCCCAGATCAATCCCTAAAGATGTTCCTGGAATGGTCAGCGTTGTTGGATGATTCATCTGCAATAGTAAATAATAAGCACCAATCGCTAATAGGATTTGGCCTAAGAACTTTTGCTTCGCAGTTAAGCCTAAATTATGTTTTCTTTTAATTTTAATGAAGTCATCAAGAAAACCGATAAGTCCGTATCCAAACGTAACAACAATTAAAAACAACAACTCCGTGTTCCACTTCGAAAATTTTAACACGGTTAATAGGAGAGCCATGGCAATGATGGTTCCCCCCATAGTAGGTGTTCCCGCTTTTTTCTGGTGAGATTTGGGGCCTTCTTCACGAATGCTTTGACCAAACTTTAATCGGCGAAGCATAGGAATAAACAGCGGACCAATTAAAACAGCAATGAGAAAGGCTGCAATGATTGTTATAAATAAGACATTATCAAATGGCATGCCCCTACCTCCTTTCTTGCATAGTAGCTAATGAGTAGTCATAGTTGTTACTTTCTTTTCTGTTCATGGATAGCTTCCTTTGCTACTTCCCGATCATCAAACGGAAAGATCTCACCTTTACTTTCTTGATAGGTTTCGTGCCCTTTCCCTGCTATTAGAACACAGTCCCCAGGTTTTGCTTGCGAAATAGCATGCAAAATGGCTTCGCGTCGATTCACAATTGTAGTGAAGCGTTTTTGATCGACGTCCTGTAATCCACCTACCATATCAGCCAAGATGGCTTCTGGCTCCTCAAAACGAGGATTATCTGAAGTTAAGACGCTATAATCAGCGTATTTCGTTGCGATCTGAGCCATAATTGGGCGTTTCGTACGATCGCGATTTCCACCACAGCCTGCCACACAGATCAGTTGCCCTGTTACAAATTCTTTTGCTGTAATCAGTGCATTTTCTAAGCTGTCCGGCGTATGGGAATAGTCTACAATTACAGCATAATCCTGTCCAAGCGACACTGGTTCAAAACGTCCGTCTACCCCTGGAATTTCTTCTAAGCTTTTGATAATAGCCGCCAGTGGAACTCCTTCAACAAGGGTAGCTGCAATAGCTGCTAATGCATTATATACATTAAACTTGCCCATTAATTTCATATTTACTGTTGCCACTCCGGCAAAACTCTGCACGGTAAAGCTAGTTCCAGCAAATGTAACACGAATAGAAACAGCCCTCACATCCGCTGGTTGATCTATTCCATATGTAAGCACACGTGCTGGTGTTACATGAGCAAAATACTTCGACACCTCATCATCTGCATTCAGGATCGCTGTTTTCAACGATTGTTGATCATAGCTATTTCCTAATTGGGCAAACAACAGAGATTTTGCCTGACGATAGTTTTCAAATGTCTTATGATAATCTAAATGATCTTGCGTCATGTTCGTAAAAATCGCTGTATGATAGTCACAGCCATGTACACGTCCCATATCAAGAGCGTGTGAGGAAACTTCCATAATTCCATAATCCGTATGAATATCCAACATTCGGCGGAAACTAGATTGTAGATCAATAATATCTGGTGTCGTATTTTTCACCTTCTCAATCTGATCCCCAATACGCATGTGAATCGTTCCAATCAAACCCGTCTTTTTCTGTTGGTCTGTTAGGATTTTATCAATCAAATGTGTCGTCGTCGTCTTTCCATTGGTTCCTGTAACTCCAATCAGCTTTAGCTTCTGTGATGGAGAGCCGAAAAACCGATCAGCTAAGAATGCCATTGCCCGCCTTGAATCTGGTACGATGACAACTGTTTTGTCCACCTCGATTTCATGCTCAGCAATAATGGCGATTGCTCCCTTTTCCACCGCTTGGGCCGCAAATTCATGACCGTCTACAGTAAAACCAGACAGACAGATGAATAAGTCCCCGGGCTTAACATTACGCGAGTCAGCCGTTATTCCAGTGATAACTACTTGGTCATCACCTTTTATATGACTGACTAGCAAAGGAGCAAGTAACTCCCTTAACAACATACAATGGCACCCCAATCTCCAACTAGTATAGACAAAAGATGTTTCTTTTCAAAAGTAGAAATGCGATAAGAAGGGGAGATAAAAAGCTATCTCCCTCTACGAACATCTATTGTATAGCTAATTGGCCGTTTTGTCACCAAGGTAGACGCGAATTTTTGAGCCTTCTTCCACCTTTATCCCCGGTTTTGGAGACTGTTTTATCACATGAGTTCCCTTACCGGAAACCTCTAAAGGCATCGTATAGTATGAATTTGCAATTTCTTTTATGGCCATTCCTATTAAATTAGGTACCTCCACATACTTTTTATCACCGTATGCAATCTCACGCTCAATATCGCTAGGGCGTTTCTCTATATTAAGGTAAGGCAGACTGGATTCTAACACATTTTTGACAACAGGAGCTGCGATCGTACCTCCAAATGCCTGTGCTTTTGGATTATCAACAGCTACATACACGAGAATCTGTGGGTCATCTGCCGGAGCAAATCCAATAAATGATACGATGTATTCATTGGCTGCATAACGTCCATTGACGGATTTTTGGGCAGTACCCGTTTTTCCCCCAACCCGATAGCCTTCAATATATGCATTATGCCCTGTTCCGCGGGAGACAACGCTTTCCAATGCACTGCGCACCTGCTTAGACGTTTCCTCGGAAATAACCTGACGCACCTGAGTGGGCACTGTGCGAGCGATAATGTCGTGTGTAACACTATCCCTCCACTCTTTGGCAATGTAAGGCTTCATTAGCTTACCACCATTGATTGTGGCCGAGACTGCTGCCATCTGTTGAATCGGTGTTACCGATACCCCCTGCCCAAATGAAGTCGTGCCTAATTCGACGGGTCCAACACGATTTAATTTAAACAGGATGCCATTCGATTCCCCGATTAAATCAACGCCAGTTTTTTGACCGAACCCAAAATTTTTGATATATTCAAACAACCTTTCTTTTCCAAGACGTTGTCCCATTGCCACAAACCCAGGGTTACAGGAGTTCTCTACTACTTCTAACATCGTTTCGGAACCATGTCCTTGCCGCTTCCAGCAACGTAAGAATGTCCCAGCTACATTAATATGACCCGGATCAAAAAAGCTTTCTTTTAAATCAACAACTTTTTCATTTAGGGAAGCTGCTAATGTAACAATTTTAAATGTAGAACCCGGTTCGTACGTTTTCCAAATCGGCAAATTACGATTATAAATATCTGGTGCAAACTCTAGGTAGCGATCTGGATTATAGGTAGGTCTACTCGCCATTCCTAAAATCTCGCCCGTTTTCGGATTCATCGCTATTGACAGAATATCATCTGGCTGATACGCAACCATCGCCTGATCAAGCTCACGCTCCATAAAGGTCTGAATCTGTTTATCAATGGTTAGGTACATATCCATGCCGTTTACTGGAGACACGTACTTCTCCGCGTGTCCAGGCATAGCTCGCCCACCAGCATCAGCAGGAAAAGATACATGGCCTGGTGTTCCCGTCAATATTTTATCATACATCTTTTCCAATCCAGTTAGACCTTGATTATCAATACCAGTAAAACCGAGCACCTGTGCTAAGAACGAACCATTTGGATAGAAGCGCTTGGAGTCATCTGCTACTTTCACTCCTGGCAGGGCAAGAGCTTGTATTTCCTTAGCCTTTTCCTGTGAAATCTTGCGTCCTCCGGGAACCCGTACAATCATTTGAGAACGTTTGCTAATTTCAGTTAGTATCTTTTGCTCTGACTGCCCTAAAATAATTGCGAGCCTCTTAGCTGTCTCTTCAGGATTTTTTATTTGTGCCGGTATGGCCATCACGGAGGGAACCGTTGTATTTTTCACCAAATCCTCACCATGTCGGTCTTTGATGTTACCGCGTTTTGCTTCGAATTTTACATTGCGGCTCCATAGGTCATTGGCTTCATCCTGCAACCATTGTCCTTGAACTAACTGGATATAGCCCAGCCGAGAAACCATAGCCATAAACAAGAATATTCCCACCACGAGTGCGATGAATATGCGCCGACGCACGGTAACATTGGAAACCCGCATACAGCAAACACTCCTCCCTGCCAATAAGGTTTGTCTTTTCCTACCCTATTCGCCAAAGAGGAGTGTTAGAACTACTTGTCTACAGACACATATGTAGGAGACAGCTTCACTTGGATCGTCTCTTTGCCAGTCAGTATTGTACCTGCTTCTACATTTTGTTCCACGACGTAACCGCTACCTGTGGCACTTACTGCAATATTTAGCAAATTGCCATACTCCAGTACTTCCCGCAATGATTTCCCTTTAAAATTCGGCATTTTCATTGAGGCTTTGCCATCTGAGGCAAGTAGTATGGTCGTGGTGCTGCCTACTTTTTCATAAGGAGCAGGAATTTGATTAATCACATTGGTTCCCTCACCAACCACATCTACTTCCCTAAAGCCAGCCTGCTTTGCCCGTTCCTTTGCTTCCTTTAAAGGGATACCTGTAAGCTGTGGTACAGTGGACTCCTGTAATTGCTTTTCTTCTACCACAGTAGCTTGAGCAGCCAAGGCACTTCGATCAGGCTTCTCCTGCAAATATTGCAAGCTTTTTTCCATAATCGCTTGGAACATTGGTGCAACTACATCCCTACTAGCAGTTGAATAGGACGCTCCGCCACCCGGATCATCGACTACAACATAAACCACCAATCTCGGATTTTCTACAGGAGCAAATCCAATAAAGGAATAAATATATTTATTATCAATGATTTTTCCTCTTTCATTATACTTCTGCGCCGTACCAGTTTTCCCAGCTACACTAAAATTCTGCAATTTAAAGTTACGGCCAGTCGCTCCTGAATTCACATCACCATCAACGACGGTTTGCAAAATCTTACGGGTTTCACGTGCCGTTGCTTCTGAGATCGGACGCCCAACCTCTTTAGGCTGATACCGCTCTATCACCTGACCTGTCCGTGGATCGATACGCTCTTTTACAATAAGTGGTTGCATCAATTTACCACCGTTTGCAATAGCAGCCACAGCCATGACCTGCTGAATAGGTGTTACCGTTACCCCTTGTCCAATCGGAGTAACAGCCAAGTCACGCGGTGAAAATTTATTTATCTTTTCAACGTTCGTTAAGTTCCCTTGTTCTTCACCGGGCAGTTGAATCTTCGTCTGGTTTCCAAAGCCAAAAGCTTTAAAATAATGCTCAAGCTTTACTTGTCCGAGCTTTTCGTTACCTAGCATAGCAAATAATACGTTACTAGAACGCTGTACACCAGTTATATAATCAATAGTGCCCCATCCAACACCATTATGATCTTTGATAGGCGCCCCAGTCTTCCATGCTTTATAATGTCCTGATTTAAAGGTCCAATTAGAATTAAACACACCTTCTTGAATAGAAGCCGCTAGTGTAACAATTTTAAATGTTGAACCTGGCTCAAACGTATAACTCACGCCAAAATTCATATAATTGACGATAGTACGGTAATTGTTAGGGTCATGCTGCGGACGATTAGCCATCGCGAGGATTTCGCCCGTAGTGGGATCAGATACAATTACTGACATCGCTTTTGGATGAAATGCCGCATCTGTTTTATCTAATGCCTCTTCTACGTATGTTTGTATCTGATCGTCAAGGGTAAGCTTTATATTTTGACCATCTTTTGCAGCTTTAAACTCTGTTTTCCCGTCTGGTAACTGATAGCCTAGCGCATCCTTCACCATCTTTAGAGTGCCTTCTTCACCCTTCAATTCAACCTTAAATTGCCGTTCAATCCCCATCACAGGTGTTCCTTCAGCATTGAGAAAACCTAATACATGAGCGGCGAATTTTCCTTTTGGGTAGAAGCGGTTGGTTGTTTCTGAGATTTTGATCCCAGGTAATTGATTTTGTTTGGATTTAACCCCTTTTTCATCGAGTGGGTATTGCATAGCTAAGATTTTATCCTTTTGTTCCAAGGTTATTTTTGCGGCTTCAGGACCTAAATTAACCCAGATTGCATTCGGATTCTTAGTGAGACGTTCAAGAATTTTGGACTGCGGCTCATTGATCACTGTAGATAGTTTCATCGCTGTCATCACGGGGTCTTTCACATAATCATCCGTGTCATTTTTTCCATTTGCCAATATCTTTGGACGTACCTGTGCTTCCACTAGATAGGCCCGTCCCTCAAAAGCAAGTACCTCCCCATTTCGATCCAGAATGCTCCCTCGTTTAGGCAATAAGGTCGTATTTCGATTCCACTGAGCCTCACCTTCTCCCCTAATCCAGCTAGCATCTACCACCTGTACCCACCACAAGCGTAATACCAAAAGTATAAAACCGAGCAAAATTCCCATTCCCACAAGTAAAATACGCATGTTCATTCGCTTTTTTGTTGTCACGGACCTCTCCCTCTTCCTCTCTGACAAAAAAAGAAAATGCTACTCCTTCTTGCGCGAGTAACATTATTGGACTTTTTTGGTTTGTTTGGTTTTTTCGTCTTTTGTCTTATTCTTACTGTCTTCTATAGAAATGCCACCCATATTGCGAACAGATTTCATATCAAGGACCATTCCCATTTTTTCCGCTTCAATTCCAATACGCTTGGGACTGCTCATTTCATCCACCTTTAACCGCATCGCTTCATTCTCGTCCTTGATTTCGGCAATCTCTCTAGTCAATACCTGAATCTGATAGTTATTTTGCGAAATTTGATTATAACGGAAGCCTATAATGCTTGTGGCAATGACCAAAGCAAAGATGAGCAACAAGTACATCAACTTTTCACTTGTGGGTACCCCGGGTCTGATCTTAACAGTACGTTTCATCTTTTTTGGAGATGGAGAACGTCTGTTTACTTCATATGCCAAATTCCCACGGGAATAATAACTCAACTTAGTCCCCCCCTGCTAAGTATAACTGGCTTCCTTCTTCGGTGTAGATTTATCCTAGTGTGTTATTTCTTCTCAGCAATACGTAATTTAGCCGATCTGGCACGTGGGTTATCCGTAAGTTCCTCTTCAGACGGTAGCATTGGCTTTCTTGTGATAATCTTAACAATCGGTTCATTACCGCATACACATTGCGGGAACCCAGGTGGGCATGTACAGCCCTGCGCTTTTTCTAAGTAAGCATGCTTACAAATACGGTCTTCTAACGAATGGAAAGTAATGACACTCACCCTGCCACCCGGACGCAAAATATCAATGGCGTCTGAAACCGCCGTCTTGAACACATTTAATTCATCGTTCACAGCAATACGAATGGCTTGAAAGGTTCTCTTCGCCGGGTGAGGTCCTGTACGACGAGCCGGAGCTGGAATGGCTTCCTTAATAATTTCTACAAGCTGTCCTGTTGTTTCAATCGGCGCTTTCTCACGATGAAGGATGATTTGCCGGGCAATCTTCCGGGCAAACTTCTCTTCACCATACTCAAAGATAATCTTGGATATCTCAGCTTCCTCCCACTCATTTACAATGTCATAAGCAGATAGGTCGGCTTGTTGATCCATACGCATATCCAGCGGGGCATCTCCATTGTAGCTAAATCCACGCTCTTCCACATCCAACTGAGGAGAAGATACACCGAGATCAAACAATACCCCATCAACACCATCAAGACCTAAATCCTGTACGACATCCTTTAGATAGCGGAAGTTACTCTTAACCAAAGTCACTTTATCTTTATATGCCTGTAGTTTTTCCTTAGCATTTGCAAGTGCTACATCATCTTGATCAATAGCAATTAATCTCCCCTGATCACCTAGTTTTGAGGCAATTAAAGCACTATGACCTGCCCCACCTAAAGTGCAATCCACATATATTCCATCAGGACGAATATGTAATCCTTCTACGGCTTCCTGTAATAAAACGGTAACATGGTGAAACAAAATGACGTCACTCCCGAGTCTACAAATTAAAATCAACGAGCTTTTCAGCAATCTCGCCAAAAGAATGCTCTTGTTCCAAAGAATACGCATCCCATTCTGTCTTACCCCAAATTTCCATGCGACTCTGCACGCCAATAATAACACATTCTTTCACTAAATGGCCGTGTTCTCGCAAATGAGGTGGTATGTTTACCCTTCCCTGCTTGTCCCACTCACATTCAGTAGCACCAGAAAAGAAAAAGCGGGTAAATGCCCGAGCATCAGTTTTGGTAAATGGCAAAGATTTTAGTTTTTCTGTTAACGCCTTCCACTCTTCCATCGGGTAGACGAATAAACAACGATCAAGGCCGCGGGTTACAACGAAGGACGAGCCAAGCATGTCACGGAATTTAACTGGGATTGTCAGACGGTTCTTATCATCGATGTTATGTTGATACTCACCCATGAACATTCCATCATCCCCACTTTCCTTCCGAGAGACACCACTCTCCCCCACTTTTCTCCACTTCTTGCCTCTTCTTATTATAGAAAAAAAACCTGCCGTTTGTCAGCAGGTTTTTTTCTTCATTTTTTGATGCCATTTCCCAGCGAGATTCTTACCTATTCGACCCAGCTTTCTAGGTAATCTTTTTGCTCTGGCGTCAATTTGTCGATATTTTTCCCAAGCGCTTCCAATTTATAACGAGCCACTGTTTCATCTAGCTCATATGGTACGTTTAATACCTTCTTACCAATTGCCTCGTAGTTCTTGCTAACATATTCAAGACCTACAGCCTGTAAAGCAAAGGTCATATCCATTATTTCAGCAGGATGTCCATCACCTGCAGCTAGGTTCACGAGGCGACCTTCTGCTAACAGATAGATTTTACGACCATCCTGCAAGACAAATTCTTCAATATCTTTACGAACAACACGTTTGCTTGTCGATATATCATGTAGTTCTACCTTATTTACTTCGACATCGAAGTGGCCGGCATTAGATAAAATAGCCCCATCCTTCATGCTTTCAAAGTGAGCTTTACGAATAATATCGCGATTACCAGTCACTGTAACGAAGTAATCACCTAGCTTAGCTGCCTCATCCATAGACATAACTTCAAATCCATCCATGTATGCTTCTACGGCTTTTATCGCATCAATTTCTGTCACGATTACCTTCGCACCCAAACCTTTTGCGCGCATTGCTACGCCCTTACCGCACCAACCATAGCCTGCTACAACTACAGTTTTCCCAGCCACAACTAGGTTTGTTGTACGATTGATACCATCAAATACGGATTGACCTGTACCATAACGATTGTCAAATAGATACTTGCAATACGCATCGTTAACTGCTACCATCGGGAATTCAAGCTTCCCTTCTTTTTCAAGAGCACGTAAGCGTAGAATACCTGTTGTGGTTTCTTCCGCTCCACCTTTTACATTTTCTAACAAATCACGGCGTTCCCCATGTAATAGAGTCACAAGGTCCCCACCGTCGTCAATTAGAAAATCCGGACGAGTTTCCAGCGTTTTAATGAGAAGTTCTTTATACTCTTCTTCGGACGGATTATATTTAGCAAAAACGCGAATACCATCTTCCACCAAAGCAGCGCATACATCATCTTGTGTTGACAAAGGATTAGATCCGGTAATAGTAACTTCAGCACCACCTGCTTGTATCACTTTTGCCAGATAAGCTGTTTTTGCTTCTAAATGAAGTGAGATTGCTACCTTTTTACCCGCGAATGGTTTCTCTTGTTCAAAGCGTTCCCGAATTCGGTTTAACACCGGCATGTGTTCTTTTACCCAATCAATCTTTAAATGGCCGTTAGGCGCTAGGGCCATGTCTTTTACGATGCTCTCTTGAACTATAGTCATTTGCTAAAAACCCTCCTTCTGTAAATGTGAACCCGTCTTCTTTTATATCATACCACATAGGTAGGAATTACATCACCTTTTTATATTGAATTTTTGTGCAGTTCACCATACTCTATCATCTAGGTGGAGTAATCTGTTGTTCTTTTAACAAATACAGCGCATATTGAATAGGACGAATTACCGCTTTCTGATAGACCTTTTTACGTTTTAATTTTCTAAAAATGTCACGTCCAGGCTTCGGATTAATTTCAATTAAATAAGGCCGTCCTGATACATCAATTCCTACATCAAGCCCCAGCTCAATCATGCGCCCATAGTTAGATTCCACCGCTTCAGCTGTTTGATGTGCTAGCGCGTAACAATTGTGTAAGATCTTGGTTGCCTTAGGTTCACCAAAACGCTCTACAAGCAATTTTTGTGCATCTTTTGCTAGCCCACCCCCATGTAGATTTGAGGTAGAGCTTTTTACCCCTCCTATGCGCATACCAAGACCTGTCACATCCCACTCTCCCCATTCCGTCTTTTGAATAAGAATGCGAGTATCTACGGTTCGTCCTGATATCAAATCAAGCTGTAGCCCTTGTTGAACAAGGAAAATCTCTTCACCCATTCTCTGAGTTTTTACCCATTCCTTTACATAACGATGAAGTTCGGTACGAGTATTTATCTTGTGACTCACCTTATTTAAATGCAACTCTCTCCCTAATAGATCATAACCCGAAGAGGTCTGTTTGATGCGCAAGATACTTCGGCCCGCTGTTCCCTGAGCAGGCTTTACATAAATCAGTGGATATTTTTGTAGCATGTTGCTGAGTACATCCTTATCATAGGCAAACGTCTCTGGTAGCCATGGTTGCATAGAGGACTGTTGATTTAACACCTGATGCACGTTCCATTTCGAACTGAACCGACTATTAGCATAGGTAAACAACGGACGTTTACGGAAAGCAAGATAGGCCTGATGCTGTGGCTTCGGATAGTACCGATAGCGGTCTATCACGATATCAGGCCAATCAAACATTTTACTTTTCCATGACTTATCAGGGCCAGGAACGAATCCTCTTATCTGACGCTTTGATTCAAAAACATCCTTTGGTGAAAACAGGAACACAGTCGCCCCAAGCTTTTCTCCCTCTGCAAGCAAATGACGAAAGAATAGAGGTTCACCAAAGCGTTTGCCGTTTCTATACGTTAAAATACCGATTCGTCTCTTCTGCACTGCCAGTTCCACCTCTTTTGCAGGTTTTTAATGGCAGTTTATGATGTAATAACTGATAGGTTCGCCTAGCCTATCCATTATTTTTGATTCACTTCATTAACTTCTGCTTCATTAATTCAATATGGCGAATGCCTTTTAAAAATTTTTGTTCCGTTATCTTACCTTGTTCGTATAACCACTCCATATAATTCTGTAAAGATAAAAGATCGACCCAGGCAAGTTTTGAATATGGGTTTTGGTCAGGAACTTCTCCTGTGACATCCCCATTTTGTATCGCGTCTGCTAATTGCGTTTCACGTAATCCCACTTTATTTGAAATTTGATGTAATACTATCTTCATACAGTACCTCCCGAACAAGCGATAGATTTGGGGTGATTCTACAACAGAGCCTACCTTATTTGCAAGCGAAGAATAGGAATATCCATCTCTATAACAAAAACAGCGCTCCAATCGCTAGAGCGCTGTTACCTCAATTCCATAGATAAAATTATAAATAGACAATTTGATGGGATCCATCGCGTTCGAAGTCAATCCCCACCAATCGATCCACTAAATCAGGGCCAAAGCGATTCAGGTACGTAAAAATAGGGTATACTCGCTCCTGCCAGTTGCCCTGAGGTACTACGGATTGTTCCAGCCGCTGAACGCGCTCCACTTCCACTTGATGTTTTCGAAGAACGGCTTCTTCCGTACGTTTTTGCATAAAATCAACATCCTGTACCAGACGCTCTACATTTTTTTGAGCCAATTGTGCTAAACCTTTATCGTATGCTGTTACATCTTGTAACAGGTCCTGATACTGCATTTCAAGTTCACGTTTCTTCTGTTCAAAGCGCTGCGCAAACCCATGATCGTCCAGTGATTGTAGCCACTTCTCTTTCCAATCAGAAAATCCACTAAGTAGCGTCTCATAGCTGATTCCCTTTTGCTCTTTGATTTTGTGTAGAGCGCCCTCCATCAACGTGATCGAAGTTCGCTTCAAGACAATCGGTAGCTCATAGCCAAATGAAGCAAAGTACTTTTTAAAGTAAGCCCAATAAGCCACTTCCCCTGGACCACCCACAAAAGCCAAGGTCGGCAATAAATGCTCCTGCATCAAGGGGCGTGTCACTACATTGGCGCTAAAGCGTTCTGGAGCTTCTTGTAGAATAGATAACAATTCTGTCTGTGTATAAATCTTGCCTCCATCTTTGCTTTGAAAACCACCTTCAACCCGCTCCATTAATAAGCGTTCCTTTTGTTCATAGAAAAAGAAGTTCGCTTGTTGTGGTTGAATGTCCAGTTGTTCAGGATAACCGTACTCTCTCAGGTCCGCCTGTGCTTGTAATAATTCCTCATTCATTTCCTTATTTTCACGGATGATTTGTTCAAAAACAGGCCGTTCAAGCTGACGGACAGTGGGTAGTGAGGATTCAATGAATACCAACCCATGTGCTCCAAACAGACGTGCCATCAATTGTGCAAACCAATCCACTAGTGTGTGTGATCGTTGAGCAGTCTCTTCTAAACAACATCGGATTGTCTCGCTATAGTCTGTCTCAGTCTCTTCAGCAAAGAAGTCTTCAATGACTCGTAACATATCTGCTTGTTCTACTGTCATATCTGTAGCGGAGTGTTTCTTGACATGTTTTGCTTTTACTTTTACTTTGCGAATCTCCTTCGTTCGCGTCAGTTGGTAAAAATGATTAATCTCTTCCCAATCGTGATCTTCCCCAGCAATCCAGAACATCGGGATTACTGATACCCCTAATTGTGCAGAGGTCTGCTTGGCTAATTGAATCACATCAATTGCTTTATAAATAGTATAAAGAGGACCAGTAAACAGTCCCGCTTGTTGCCCTGCTACCACGACTAAGGAATCAGATTCACGAAGTTTCTCTATCATATGAAAAGCCGCTTCATGATTTCTGATTTCTTGGTTATAGGAAACTAGAGCATCTGCCAAGAGATTGCGATGCGGATAGCGTTGCTTAGACACGTAATGCATGCGAGTAACATACGATTTAGGGTCATAGGGAGCATATGTAAAAAAGGAGAGAGCTTTGGGGCTTTCCTTTTGAAAATCATTCTGAAATGAATTTGCTGTTGGTACATAACATTTTATCGTTTTCATTCGTCTCCTACTTTCGCCCTTTCAAATTGTTATTTTAAATTATAGCACGGCGAGCAAGCACGAAAAACAGGACCCCTCCCGTGAAGTGTCCTGCAAGTTTATTTTTTGTCATCCATTTTTTAAAACCGAGGTGAAGAGACGGACCAAATGGCAACGGTTAGTGCATCACTCACGTTGGCAACCGTATGCAACTGAGCCTTGTCAAAATAGATGCTGTCACCCGCTTCTAATTGATACTCATCCTCTGTCAATTTGACCTGTAACTGACCTTCTACTACAACTAGACACTCTTCTCCCTCATGAGAGACAAAGACATCCTTCGCCTGTTCTCCAGGCTGTAGTCGCACTTCCATGACTGCTAGCTTAGAAGCACCGCCGCCTGATAATAACGAATACGTACCAGTAGAATCTGGAAACACCATAAGTCTACGCTTGTCTTTACGCACCACATGAATATGACTTTGCTCTACATCCTCAAAAAAGTGAATCAACGGTGCTTCCAAAGCTCTCGTAATGCGCCATAAAGATTCCAAAGATGGCTGAGAGATTCCTCTTTCTACTTGGCTTAATAAGCCTTTACTTAAACCGGTTTTTGAGGCCATAACTTCCAAGGTATATCCTTTTTCCTTACGAACGGCCCTAATTTTGTTTCCAATTAGCTCTATGGGTAACGTCATCCTATGCACCAACCTTCGTTACATGATAGACAAACCAACATGCGCGGCCTGCATCGTTTTATAGATGCCGGTTGAAAAAAGACAAAAATAGGTAAATACGAACAAAATAAAGGAAATTCGCCAGGTAGCAAAACCTATTTTTTTCCACGAAACCCTTCCACGCACCTTCATTTGTAGATAGAACAGCATTCCTGCCAAGCCAAGAAGAAACAATAGAATTAGTATCCAAGCAGAAACCGCTTCAGGCCATAACCCTTTATAGATCTGAGTGACGGAGATAACTAAAAAAATATTCGTAATATTCACAGACCACATAATAGCTTTTTTTTGCTGTTTTTTCCAAAAAAATACTGTAAAGAACGTGATTATGAAAGCTGCGAAAGGAAAAATTGTTAATACACCCCAAAAATTTTTAAAGAGAAAGAGCAATGGACTTATCCCCTTTGGGCCATCAAGCCTGCTTTGAGGAGAGTAGCTTTGTAGACTGCCTCCTGATGTGGTGTTGCTATATTACGCTCTCTTCCTTGCTTTACAATATAGCCATTGATCGCTTCAATCTCCAATGGACGACAATTCAGCAGGTCCTGTAGCATCGAAGAATAATTTCTGGATGTATTTCGGCAAATTTGTACAATTTCCTGCCAAGTAGACTCGTCAATTTTTTGCCCGTGTAGGGATGCGACTTCTTTAGCCTCTACAAATAGCCTTTTCATAAGAGTTACTGTATCTGAAGACTCAAGCAATGCGCCATTCGGAATTTCAAATAGAGTTGTAAGTGGATTAATAACAGCATTCGCCATTAACTTTCGCCACATCACTCCATGAATGTCGAAAACATACTTGATAGTAAGCCCAGCTACCTCCCCTACAGAAAGGAACGCTTCGATTACTGGGTCTAAGGGAAGTGACTCCTGTGCTTGTCCTATAATCGAACCTACTTGCCAAATTCCCCTACCTGTATGCTCCACTTCCGTGTAAGAGTGGCGGCGAGCACCTTCCGCATGAACACCAAAATAAATTTGATTAAGAGCAAGCACCTCCTTCAGATGATCGTCGTGACCCATACCGTTTTGCACCGCAAGGACGCGTGCACTCGGATCAATTTTACGTAAAACAGGCAATACTTCAGTAAGACTTGTCTGTTTGACCGCTAACACATAGAGATCAGCTTTCGGAAGGTCACCCTCCATCGAGACGGCTTGTATGTGAATTCGTTTCTGTTCGCCTTGTAAAGAGTGCAATAGTAGACCATGCTTCGTTAGTTCATCCGCCTGCTGTCGCGTACGTGTGATTACCTGCACCTTTGAACCTGCTAGACACAATCTGGCAGCCAACAATAATCCTACAGACCCGCCACCAATGATTGCGATATTCATAAATCCTCCCAACCTTTATCAAAGAAGTTAGACATAATCAGCATAACAAATAATCGCGAGGCGGAAAATGCCTTCCATAAAAATTTTTGTGGAATGTTTCTGAAAACTAACTTATAATCCCGTTGAAATCAACTAAAGGTGGGTATCTTATGGAATATCATATTATGGGTTCTACCATGCAGGCTCTCCAATTTAACTTGCAACCCGGTGAGCGACTGTTTACTGAATCGGGTTCTATGATTTGGATGAGTGAAAATATGAAAATGGACACTAGTTTTAAAGGAGGCATGCTTAAATCTCTTGGACGAGCCTTTACTGGAGAATCGTTAACATTCACATTTTTTGAAGCTCAACGTACGCCAGGAATGATTGCCTTTGCACCTGCAGCTCCTGGTAAAATAATTCCGATTACCATTCACCCAGGAAACGAAATTATCGCCCAAAAACATGCCTTTTTAGTAGGTACAGAAAACATTGATGTCTCCATTCATTTTCAAAAGAAACTAGGCACGGGCTTTTTTGGCGGTGAAGGCTTCATCATGCAGCGTTTAAGCGGTCGCGGAATGGTCTTTTTAGAGCTGGACGGCGAAGTCGCTGAGATGGATTTGCAGCACGGCGAGGTCATAAAGGTAGACACAGCCCATGTTGCAGCCTATGAATCCTCTGTAGATATGAGCATCGAACGTGTAAAAGGCATTAAAAATGTTATTTTTGGCGGAGAAGGATTATTTTTAACAACCTTGCGTGGCCCAGGTAAGATTTGGCTACAAACTATGACTATCGCCGGATTGGCAGGTAAAATTGCAGCTAGCATGAGAAAGTCCGGTAACGGCGGGTGATTAACGGAATTGGAGACTTATGTAAATATTAACTCCCGTCGTTAGATAAGGAACGCTAGAAAGGGACTCCTAACCACGGAGTCCCCTTTTTTACACTGGATAAACCGGATGCTTACGATTGGTAAAGATTTGCTGTTTGCTTTGGTAAGCATCAAAGCGACAGATTAATTCATTTCTTAGATTAGACGGCTCAACAATGGCATCCACAATCATTTCTGAAGCGAGTAGATAAATGTCAATATCCTCTTGATATTCCTGACGTTTTTCCATAATAAATGCCTGTCGCTCCTGTGAGTCCTCAATCGCTTGAATCTTATTACTATATACAGCATTTACAGCTGCCTCGGGTCCCATCACAGCAATTTGAGCATGAGGCAATGCGAGGGTGGCATCTGGTTCAAACGCAGAGCTAGCCATTGCATATAGACCTGCCCCATATGCTTTTCTTACGATAACAGAAATTTTTGGTACCGTAGCTTCAGCCATTGCCGAAATCATTTTAGCTCCGTGACGAATAATGCCAGCCCGCTCTACCGCTGTTCCGATCATAAATCCTGGTACATCAGCGAGGAACAGGAGAGGGATATGGAACGCATCGCACAAGGTTACAAAGCGAGCAGCTTTATCTGCTGAATCAACAAATAATACGCCACCTTTGACACGCGGTTGATTCGCTATAATACCTACTGGTTTTCCGTTTATATGAGCTAAACCGGTGATTAATTCTTGAGCAAATAGCTTCTTTATTTCAAAAAATGATCCCTCATCTACCAATGTTTCAATCAAATCATACATGTTAAAAGGTGCATTCTGGTTTTCTGGAATAAGTGCATTAATATCTTGTGCTGTGTCCACTGGAGGTTTTTCTTTTACCACCGGTGGTAGCTGTTGATAGTGTGACGGGAAAAAGCTAAGGTAACGACGAGCTGACGCAATAGCTTCTTGTTCGTTAGCAGCCAGAACATCTCCACAACCGCTTACGCTACAATGCATTCGAGCTCCGCCTAGTTCTTCCAGGGATACTTTTTGGCCGATAACCATCTCAGCCATCCGCGGAGACCCTAAGTACATACTTGCATTATTTTCCACCATGATCACGATATCACAAAAGGCTGGAATATAGGCCCCACCTGCGGCAGAAGGACCAAACAGAACGCAAATTTGCGGGATTTTACCCGATAATTTTACCTGATTATAGAAGATGCGCCCTGCTCCACGACGACCTGGGAACATTTCCAACTGGTCTGTAATTCGTGCTCCTGCGGAATCCACCAGATATAGCAAAGGCACACATAGCTTTTCTGCTGTCTCTTGAATACGAATAATCTTTTCTACCGTTCTAAAGCCCCATGATCCCGCCTTCACTGTAGAATCGTTGGCCATAACGCATACAGTTTGTCCATTTACTTTGCCGATAGCGGTAACTACTCCATCGGCCGGGAGATTACCTGCTTTATAGTTCGCAAACAATCCATCCTCAAGCGTGTACTCTCCTTCATCGAACAATAAATTCAGACGGTCGCGCACAAACAGCTTACCCTGTTCCTTTTGCTTCTCATGGTATTTCTGATCCCCGCCTTGCTTTACTTGCTCCATCCGTTGCCGCAATAGCTCTTCTATTGATTGACTCATCTTTTATCCCCCCAGCTTATTCACCACGATATACGGGCTTTCGTTTTTCTGCAAAAGCTGCAAGTCCTTCTAGCCGGTCTTTGGTAGGCACTAGGATTTGGTAAGCACTGCTCTCGATCGCTAATCCTGTTGCCATATCCACCTCCATACCATAATCAATCGCCCATTTAGCTTGAGCAAGGGCCATCGGTGCATTCAACGCGATCTGTTGAGCAAGAGACAGGGAAGCATCTAGCACCTGATCTGCTGGAACGATCTGATTAACCAAGCCAATTTCTAGTGCTTCTTTGGCTCCAATGCGTCGTGCTGTCAAAATCAATTCCTTCGCTTTCCCTTTACCAATCAACCTGGGCAGTCTCTGTGTCCCTCCAGCACCCGGAATAATGCCAAGTGATGTCTCGGTTAAGCCCGTTTGTGCTGTCTCACTCATAACCCGTAAATCACAAGCCAGAGCAAGCTCTAACCCGCCACCAAAAGCAATTCCGTTTATCGCAGCAATGACAGGTACGGATAAACGCTCAATTTGGGTAAATACATCACGAATCGTGCGAATATACTGCTGAACTTGTGACTGTGGCATCGTTTTTCGCTCTTTTAGATCTGCTCCTGAGCAAAAGGCTTTATCACCAGCACCCGTAATGACTACAACACGGACCTTGTGATCCGTTGCTACTTCTAGCAGTAGACGCTGCAAACGCTCTAACGTCACAAAATTTAAGCAATTGTGTACCTCTGGACGCTGAATGGTAAGGATACCCACCTGACCTTGTCTTTCAAGTTGAATACTCATACGCCCCTCCTTATCATCCTGCTGTGGACTTTAATACTTTAGATGGTAATTCTCTGCCCAATATTCTCTGAATAAATTGACCAGCTTCTACCAGCTTATCTAATTGAATTCCGGTCTCATAACCCATTCCATGCAATAAGTACACAACATCTTCCGTGGAAATGTTGCCTGCGGCTCCGGGAGCATAAGGACATCCACCCAAACCACCAATCGAGCTATCAAACGTAGTAATTCCATGCTGTAGGGCCGCTACCACATTAGCGAGACCCGTTCCCCTTGTATCATGAAAGTGACCAGCGAACCGAGTAGCTCCCCACTCTTTTTCAAAAGCTGCAAATACCTCGTGTACCTGACGCGGTGTTGCGACTCCAATGGTGTCCCCGATGGATAGCTGATATACACCCATAGCGAGAAGCCTCTCCACGACTCTCATACTTTCTGACAAAGAAACCTCGCCCTCATAAGGACATCCAAACACAGTTGAGATATAGCCTCGGACACGTAGTCCCATCCGCTGTGCCTCTTTCGCCACTTCTGCTAATACAGGATAGGTATCTTCTCGTGTTTTATTAATGTTCTTGAGATTGTGGGTTTCACTTGCCGACATGAAGATCGCTACCTCATCCACCTGATTCGCAGTGATTCGTTGTAGACCCCTCAGATTGGGAGTCAGCACACTATATTGCACACCATCTAGTCGGGGTACACCAGCAAGCACCTCTGTGGCATCGGACAATTGTGGAATCCATTTGGGATGCACAAGCGAGGTAGCTTCAATATGGCGAATTCCCGCTTGAGTCAGCTTCTTAATCAGCTCGATTTTATGTGCAGTACTGATGACCGCTTCTTCATTTTGTAACCCATCTCTCGGTCCTACTTCATACACTGTAATCTGCATATGAACTCAACTCCCTAACCGAACGATCGCTCAGTTTGTTTTCAAAAAAATTATTCTAGCTCTAGAAGTACGTCGCCCTCATTAACAAAATCTCCTACATTGACTTTAACAGTCGCTACTTTACCAGAAGATTCCGCTTGAATCGGCACTTCCATTTTCATGGATTCCAACATAACAACGTCTGCTCCCGCACTTACCTCAGCTCCTGCTTGTGCCAATAATTGAATAACGGTCCCCGCCATACTTGCTGTTACTTGTTTCATCTCATTTACACTCCTTTAGGTTCTCTCATTTGTTGGATAAAATGGGTGTTGTAGCAGCCCTTTCGAAAGGCTGGTTGTGCTAAAACATCCTGTAAAAACGGAAGATTGGTCTTTAAACCTTCAATTTTATAGTTCTCCACCGCTTGCTGTGCTAGAAAAACCGCTTGTTCGCGTGTCTCACCTGATACGATCAGCTTAGCGATCATGGGATCATAAAACGGAGTCACAATCGTACCAGCCTCCACTGCATCATCAATACGAACGCTTTCCATCTGTGGTACGTCATAGACGGTAATCGTACCCGGGGATGGAAAAAAGGTAACAGGGTCTTCCGCATAAATTCTCAATTCTATTGCATGTCGTTTTGCTTTGACCTCCTCCTGAGTAAAAGATAACGCTTCACCACGTACAATCCGGAGTTGCCATTCAACTAAATCAATCCCGATCATTTCTTCTGTTACAGGATGCTCCACTTGCAAACGAGTGTTCATTTCAAGAAAGTAAAAATTGCGATCCCCATCCATGATAAATTCAACAGTTCCGGCACCAGTATATCCAACCGCCTCAGCTGCTGTTATGGCCATGGCACACACACTAGCCCGCGTCTTTTCATCTAAAAACGGTGACGGACTTTCTTCAACAACCTTCTGATGTCGACGTTGAATAGAACATTCACGTTCTAACAAGTGTAGCGTTGTTCCTTTTTGATCTGCTACTATTTGCACTTCAATGTGATGCGGCTGTTCAATGTAACGTTCCAAAAACATCGTATCATTTCCGAAATAAGCTTTTGCGCGTCCTTTAGCGGAAAGGAAAGCTTGACGCATCTCATCATCACTGTGGCATACCTGCATACCTATGCCTCCGCCCCCTGCACTTGCTTTAAGCATGAGCGGATATCCAATTGATGCCGCTAATCGTACAGCATCCTCTGCTGTTTCCAGATGGTCTTCAATACCTGGAACAACAGGTACTCCTGCACTACGCATAAGTTGTCTAGCTTTTACCTTATCTCCCATTTGCTCGATAACAGATGCAGATGGACCAATAAAGAGCAAGCCTTCTTGATCACATCGCTTTGCAAACTCACTATTTTCAGAGAGTAGTCCATATCCAGGGTGGATAGCATCCGCACCTGCTTCCCTAGCGGCTTTCAGAACCGCCTCCATATTTAAATAGCTTTGTGGTACCGGTGGTGGTCCAATTCGAATCGCTTCATCTGCTTCTTTGACAAATAAAGCATCTTGGTCAGCATCGGAATATACAGCTACAGTTGCTATCCCCATCTGCTTGCAAGTACGTATGATTCGTCTTGCAATTTCTCCCCGATTGGCGATACAAACTTTTTTCACGACCTCACCCTCCTTTTTGCAAAAAATTAGTCTCTTCTTTATTTTGCCACTAATTCGTCAATTGTTCTAGATGTCAGCTAAAATTTTTTCATAAAACCAAATATTTCATCAAAGCACACTTATCAGTATTCATATTAAGCATTTTTGAGTAATCAAGTGTATAATAAAAAAGCAGACGTTATTTTTGAAAGGGGGCCATATAAATGTATGAAGTAGTTCGCTTGCATATTAATTATAAAACATTGGAAGAGTTCCAAAAATTCCGTGAGTTTGGTCTTGAAGAGCTGTCCATGAAAGAAGATTTGCAAGCCAATATTATCGAAAACGACTCTGAATCTCCCTTCTACGGGATTTATCATGAAAATCGTCTAGTTGCCCGCATGAGTCTATACAAAATTGACGCAAAATACGATCGTTATTTTCAACCCCAACAAGATTATTTTGAACTATGGAAATTAGAAGTATTACCAGAATATCGAAACAATGATTACGGAACCGCACTAGTCAACCATGCCAAGAGCTTTGGTTTACCAATTAAAACCAGCTCGCGTTGTAGAGCAGATCAATTCTGGACAAAAATGGGATTCTTCCCTGTAAAATATAATCCGGTTCGCGATAGAGGAGAAAATCCCTACGTCTGGTTACCTACCCCGGTAGGTTTGCAAGATTAACTTTTCTTATTTATGAAATACCTGTGAGTAAGCTGGCGCATTCTAGTGTCAGCTTTTTTTGTATGTACAAAAAGAGCGATCCCCTTCTCAGGACCGCTCATCCACATACTTTTATCGATTATTCAATCCGCTCTAGGTTGCCATTTGAATCCATTTTAAAGACCGGCTTGGATGATTCCTCTTCTTTTAAAAATGCCAATCGTCTTGCACGATCCATAATTTGCAACAAAGCTTTATAGTCGTTGTTTACCCCAATATGGTCCTCTAAATTTTTTCTTAGCTGTAGATTATGCTCTTTTAAATCTTTTATTTCTCGCTCACGTTGTTCCAATTCCCGTTCTAACTGCTTAGATCGGCGAACAATATCTTTATACCCCTGTAACAGTCTGATAGCGGATTCCACCTGCTGTTCCTCGCCCATCACTCTGGACGTCTCTATAGCCTGTGTGAACGTAGGTATTGGCATGGCTACAGCTGGCTTGATTTCCTGAACCTGAGCAGTGCTTTCGTGTAGATGAAGCTGTTGAGAAATAATGGAATCCAACATCGCTTCACTCTTTTGCTTTTCACGTAACTCTGGTGCACTACCTTCTATGGGGTCAGCTGATATCTTGTTATCCAAACGGATTTCGGGCTGGATTCGTCCCAGCTTTTTCATTTGCTGACGCTGCGCTTTAGCTATAGAAATCGCAGCATCATACTGCTTGCGCACAGTACTATTCCAACGAAACCCGCAGGCGGCGGAGGTCCGTCCCAGCCGCTGTCCTACTTCTTCAAAAGCTGCCAACTGGGTACCACCCTCGCGTATATGGCGGAGCGTTACTTCTGCGAGTACCAGATCATCATCTTCTGTCCAAGCATCTTGTCTTGAAGCTACCATATATAAAGTCCCTCCCGTTAACTGATAAGAACGATGTAGTTCATTCTATGCTTTTCCCTACTCTTGTAGAATAACAATTACTAGAAAAAAGTATCCCCAAGCTGGCTGTTCTTTAAACGGGAGTAAATCTACTTAACCTAGCTACTTACCTTTACGAAAGAATGTTTGTATATACTGAAGGTGTTCTTTGCTTCCCCATAACGTCGCACATTGTTCAAGCTCCAATTGAATCGATTCTTGTAAGGATACACCTTTTTTCTTCCAAGTTAGCATGTTCATATAAGCTGAAATACTCTTCAATGGCTGCTTAGCAATCGCTGCTGCGAATTCTAATGTCTTCTCTCTAAGCTTGTCCGCCTGATACACACCTTCCACTAACCCTATCTGTAGGGCTTCCTGAGGTCCGAGCTTCTCTCCAGTTAACAGTAACCGCAATGCGATAGATTCTGGCATTTTCGCAAAAAGACGACTACCACCTCCAAAGCCCGTGGTAATATGCATATGAATTTGAACAAAGCAAAAGACAGCCTGATCACTCATGAAGCGAAAATGACAAGCGCAGGCAAATTCAGCTCCACCACCGATAGCTGGACCATTTACCATCGCAATGGTTGGTTTACAAAAGGAATCGATTCTTGTTAATAATTGCTCTGCTTTCTGTAATAAAGGCAGGGAGTCCGCTCCCTTAACAGCACCAAATTGATGTAAATCACCACCAGATACAAATGCGCTACCTTCTCCGGTAAACAAGATCACCTTTATGGAATCATCTTTTTCACAACTCGTAAGAGCATCCTGCAATTCATCCATCATCTCTAGGCTTAAAGCATTACGTACATGCGGGCGATTGCAGATAATCTCGGCAATACCATTCTGCTTATGTACTAAGATGTTTTGGTACACGATAAACACTCCCTTCGCAACTGTTTCCATTGTAGTATGGACAAGGTTGTCGCGAAAACCCGTTTCCCTTTATATTTAGGTAGAATCAATGATTTTTTTAACATTTTCACTTGTTGTTAGTACTAGCAAGTACTAACATGATCGTCATGGCTTTTCTATTTTTGATATACAACAAATTTTATATACAACAAAAAAACGTCCACGCGTACAGGCTTGCTTGCAAATGTGCTGGAAAGCAGTTCAAGGCCTATTACAATGTGGACATTCTTTTGATAAATGATAAAATAGCGGTAAATCCAATTAGTTACTCAATTCCTTTTATAGAAAAAATTCTTTCATAGCTGATTGGTTGTAGCCAACAATTAGATGCTCACCGTCCGTTAAGATAGGACGCTTCAATAATGCAGGGTCTTCACTCAACATTTCTAAAAGTTCAGATACGGTCATGTCATTAATATCCATGTCCAAATCTTTGAATTTCTGACTGCGAGTCGATAACAATTCATCCAAACCGCTTGACGTCATCTTAGCTATTTCCAAAAGTTCGCGCACGCTTGGTGGGTTTTTGAACAGGTGACGTTCTTCGTAATTCACTCCGTTTTCAGCCAACCACGCTTTTGCTTTACGACAGGATGTGCAGCTCGGATATGTAAAAAATGTCAGCGTACCGAGATTTGCATCTTTCATAGCTGTTGCCATATTGCATTCCTCCATATAATAAAGATCTAATGGGTAATATACATGTATTGATAAAGTCACTTTACTTTCTATAGTAGATTCTAGTCCTTCATTAAACACTATGTCAATAGTATTTAATATAAAATCTTAATAAAAATTATTTACAAATCAAAGATATATAACAGAAGCTTAACAATTCACTAGAAATGGGCTACACTATAAGACGAATGTTTTTGAAAGGGGGGATTTTTAATGGAAAAGGCGCAAAAATTAACCAGCGCCCTCGCAGACCCCACACGTTTTTCTATCTATCAATATGTAACCGATTCAAGCAAACCTGTAACAGTTCATGAAGTGGCGGAACAGTTCTCCATTCACCCTAACGTAGCTCGTCTGCATTTGACTAAATTGGAAGACGTTCAATTACTCCAATCTCAACTGGACAAAAGTGGAAAGGGCGGAAGACCTAGTCGACTTTACTCGATTTCGGAAGAGGTTGTCAGCCTGCAATTTCCTCCAAGAGACTATCAGCTTTTGGCAGACATTGCTATTGAATCGCTCCTTTCCTTGGGGGTAGCAGGACAGGAAGCTTTAGTTACGATGGGAAAACGCTTGGGTCTAGAAGCGGCTAAACGCGCTCAGGACAAAAACAAACTGACTCCTTCACGTACACTGGAAGACAAAATGGATTGTATCTATCGAATTGCTTTAGCACAGGGTTTGCGTCCTCAGTTTGAAGTAACAGATGATCAACGAGTACGTTTCCGCGTATTTAACTGTACTTTTTCAGAAATTGCCAAAAAACATCCAGCAAACATCTGCAAAATGCATCACGCCATGCTAGAAGGTATTTTCCAAGCCTACTTTGGCGATATTGAACTGATACCTGAAACGTCGATGATTGGTGGATGCGAGTCATGTAATTATGTAATCGCTAATCTAAAAGAGCACCTGACATAATTCTGTCAAACCTCAACCGTTTACACTGCTTGACATGTCCTATATAATGAAAACGACAATCTTTTCAAAAAGTTCTGCCAAAGGGGGGATACATATGGATCGTATGTTTCGCGTACTTAGCTTCTGGACACTAATGATCGCTATTATGGCCTTCTGGGGTCAATTATTCCCGATGTCATTGTTGTTCTTCGGATTGACTGCTATTTTCCTGGCCCTTGGTTATATGCGTCTCACGGAAAGAACCTATTTGAATCTTTTCTTCTGTTTTATGTTTGTTTCATTTGTGGGATTTACGTATTACACGTTCTACGGAATGCCACCAGCATCTGCAGGAGGAGAACATTCTTTCCTGCACTTATTAATGTAATAGTAGTTATGAAACGGCAAAGAGCGAATCCCTTAATGGAATTCGCTTTTTTGTTTGTCCCACTACCTTTCCCGCGTTCATTTTCTTTATCTATTTGTCCAGCTTCTCCTGAATCAGCACTCGAAATACCCCCCCCAATCCGCTAGATAAAATTAACTGTTGGATGGCTCTATTTCGCTTCATTGCTACACTTGTAAAAGGATCAGTATCTTGATGAGCCTGAGCCTTTTCTAAGATACCATTTGCAAGTAAAAATTGATCTTGACGTGTAAACGATTTTGTAACAAGTCCTACACGATCTCCGCACTCCATCAATCTGCTAAAATTAACATGTGCGGTTATATCCTGATCTCCTACCCGCTCTAAATACTCTTCATTCATCTGATGCTGATAGTAGCAGGCAAGTGTTCCATTTTTGCGACTAGGATGATACAAATCCTCTGCTGAATCCCCGTAGTCAATACTAATCACTCGCCCACGCTCTAGCATGCTACTCAAGGCGTCCATCACCTCGCTTACCCCTGCCTGTACTTCTATCCGCATCCCATCTGGTAATCCTTTTGGAAGCCCTTTTATGATAGCAGTTATTTCTGGCGATACCTCGGGCATATATCCTTCAAGAAAAATAACAGATTGAACTTCAGCTGAATCTGCTACCTGCACGATATTCGATGCGGGTGAGATATAACTTTTTTTCATTTTTGTTTCCATTTCCTGCTCGAAGCCAATGCCTATCTCATACCATTCGCCACGTGCTTTTTCTACTAAATGGACAGGGAATGCATCAAAATATTCATTTGAGAAAATGACACCCTGAAATCGTTCATTTCTGGCCGCCTCCTCTACAGTTTTGTACCACATTTTTGGAAGCGAAAAAGATTGTAGACTCTCTTTTTGTATGTGAGCATGATACGGACTTATTTCTACCATAATTACTCTTAGTCTCGCATATAATTGAGCATCTACCTCTCTGATTCTGGTCAAAATCTGTTGCATTAAGCTCCCTGTTCCTCCCCCCACTTCCATCAACACGGGGTTACTAAAGTCGTTCTGTTTTAAAAATAGGAGAATAGTATCAGATAATGTCTCACCAAAGATGTCACCAACCTGAGAACTAGTATAAAAGTCCCCTTTTTTACCTACCTTGTTTCTCCGTTTCATGTAATAGCCAAATTCTTGATGATATAAACAAATAGCCATGAATTCAACAAATCGAATCATTTTATTCTTCTGATTTTTCATTTCTTTGCATAGATATTTTCTTAGTTCTGATGTCATGGATTTGCAACTCCTTCAACTACAAATAAATTCGTTAAAAATGAGACAACGTTTTTTTTTACACACAAACGAGTCAAGAACGTCTATAATGGTAGAGGTATTATGCAAAAATTTAGGAGGTTTATGATGAAAACGTTTAAGACTAAGCTACCAATCTTTCTTGCTATCTTTGCTATGTTTGCCCTTCTTCTCGTTGGCTGTGGGGCTAAACAACAATCAGGAAAAGATGTAGCACAAGAAGCTTTTAAGAAACAAATTTCCTTGAACTCTTACAGTTTTAGTGGTTCCTTAAAGTTCAAAGTGGATGCAACAGATGAGCAATTGCAAAACGATCCGCAATCAAAAATGGTTCTAGAGGTATTAAAAAATTCCGAGCTTTCCTATCGTGGAAACCAATCTATCGAGCCTTTCCAAACGGAACTTATTCTTGATGCTAAAGTAAATATGCAAGGTGTTAACACCACTTTCTCAATTCCAATAATTATGAATCAAGAGAAAATGTGGATTAAGGTTCCTGCTGTTAGCTTCATTCCTGGTATGGAAAAACTAGAAGGTAAATACATTGAACTTGACTATAATGAAATGAAAAAAATGGCTGAAGCTCAAGGCCAGCCAGCAGCTGTACCAGATTTTTCACCAGAAACAATGAAGAAACAAAAAGAAGCAACTGTTAAAATTGTCGATTCATTATTCAAACACTATGGTCCTGACTATTTTGTAGAAGCTAAAAAAGAAGATATTGCTAATCTACCTGCTGAAGTAAAAGCTGATCGTATTATCAACATGAAATTGACTAATGACAATTTGATTCCTTTCTTAAAAACAACAGTAGATAATGTGATTCCTGAAGTGGTTAAAGTTATGTCTGAAACACCTGCTTATAAAGATATCTTAGCACAAGATTCCACTCAACTTGAGGAAATGAAAAAAGGCTTGAAAGATGTTTCTGCCGAAATCGACAAAAACAAAGATTTGATCAAATCAAACTTTAACATCCAAAAAGGAAACTCTTATGTAGTAATTGATAAAGACAACAATATCCCATACCAATTAGTAGATTGGGATGTAAAGGTTTCCGATAAAGAAAAACCTGATCAAGGTTCTATCGGTATCTCGTTTACCTTTGAACAAAAAACATCTAATTATAATGTAGCTCCTAAATGGGAACTTACACTTCCTAAGACTGACGAAGTTATTACACTATCTCAACTGCAACAAGGCTCCTTTTAATTACTGACAGAAGCCTATGTCTAAAAGAATCCTATTTTTCCTTTGCTTCTTGTTGGCTCTTCCTCCGTCTTTAGCTACAGCGGAGGAAGCTCTCCCTTTGGAAAAAACAATTTTACAACAGCATCTAACCCAGTTGGAGTTAGAACGTAATCTACAGCTTTTAAAGCTCGATGAGAGTAAACTCAATAGGGATTTGGCAGAGCTTGAACTAGAGGCAAAGAAGCAAGAACTTACGATCTCATCTAAACGCAAACATGCTGGAAAAGTAGCTAGAGCCTATTACATGGGGAAACGTAATGACTTGTTAACCCTGCTGTTTAGTGCAGACGATTTTAATCAGGTGCTGACAAGTGCACGGCTATTGGAAACCATTTTTACCAGTGACATGAAAAAATTGGAGAGTTTTCAAATAGAGCTAGCTCGCGCCAATGACTTGTCTTTACAAAAACAAAGTCAGCTGAAAAAGATTAGAGAATTACGGCAGATGTATGAAAAACGTCTCGCTGATATGATTGCCATTAAACTGCTGAAGGAGGAGAATCTGCAAAAATTGCCTGATTCTTCTTCTGTGGAAGCGTTAATGGAAGATCTAATTGAGGATTGGCGTTCGCGCGGCTTACCCGTGTTCCAAGACTTTTTTGGCGTGTTGGCTAGAGTGATGCAAGATCTCCCTCAGCTAATTACTCCAGATCACATTCAGTCCGAAGGCTTATTTACTCACAAGCTAACGATTACAGAAGAGGAATTTAATAAGTTCTTGCTTTCAAAAGATCCGATCTTCCAACACGCATACTTCGCGTTTGACCATAACCAACTGGAAGTAGTAGGTAACTACAATCAGGTGAATTTGAAAATTATAGGTTCTTACGAAGTGGTCTCCCCCACAGAATTAAGGTTTCATATTAATAAACTAATGTTTGATGGTTATGAACTCCCAGAAAGCACAGCAGAGGAAATGTCAAAAGAATATGACCTCAGTTTTTATCCTGCGCTAATCAACCCAAACATTCAAGTGCAGGAAGCCACTTTGGATGAACACAAGCTACAAATCAAAGTGAAATTCAATATTTTGTAGTGGAGATTCCTTTCCATACAAGTAAAAAAAGCTAGCACAGGATAAATACCTGTGCTAGCTTTTTACTTATCAAAAAGAACAGTTATCCGAATGAACCAGAAACATACGGATTAAACGTTTTTTCCCGATCAATCGTAGTCAGTGGTCCATGCCCAGGATAGACAATTGTCTCGTCAGGTAGTTCAAATAGCTTCTCATGAATACTTTGAATCAATGTATGATGATCTCCACCTCTTAAATCAGAGCGTCCAATCGAGTTAGCAAACAAAACATCACCACTAAAACAATGCTGACCGATTACGTATGTCGCACTTCCCGGAGAATGACCTGGTGTGTGTAACACTTGAATTGACAAACCAGCTAGTTGGAGCTCTTGCCCTTCTTCTACCATGTATTCAGCAGGTTCACAGATAATGGGTGCGAATCCAAAGCGTTGTGAGCCATTTAATTCAGGGTCGGTCAGCCAGCTTTGCTCGATCGAATGGATATAGACTGGCGCTTTAGTCTGTTCACGAAGCTCTGTCAGTCCACCAATATGATCTAAATGAGCGTGAGTTAGTAGAATAGCCACTACCTTCTCTGACTTCATTGCTTGCAATAAAGGGCCAGGATTCATACCTGGGTCAACCACAATCGTCTCCCCAGTCTCCACATTTTTAATCATATAAGCATTTGTCTCAAACGGTCCCAATTCAACAGAGCGTACTTCTATGTTCATAAAAAACTCCTTCCCTTGCCTTAGCCGTTGTCTTTACATACAATGGCAATAATTGCTACAGTATTATAGTATCAGAGAGATAGGAGGCAAAACAATGGTACCTCTTTTATATGGTGTTAAATTAGAAATGCCCAAAGGAAAACTCCCCGGATTTTATGCGCAAATCGTACATAAGATTGGTGAACAAGTAAAAGTAATCGATCGGGATAAAAAATTAATGATCGTTTCCACGGAAGACGACCAACAGCAATTATTGCAGATTGCAGCCAGATATCAAGCGGAAACGGAATGCTTCTCCTTGTGGTTGCTTCCAGAGGGCGTGGCAAACCCGAAGCTGAATGATTATGGCTTCATCAGTCTAAATGACCGTCAATACGTATACGCTAATCTCGTAAGCTTCTTTCGCTTTTCTAACAATCCTCTTACTCTTGATCATCAGGAAGCATATGAGCAGATGGAGCAGTATATCCTGATTTCGTTTACTGCAAAGGATCAAACCATCTATATTGTAGACACTACTCACAAGGAGTTACTTGACCAATTGGCTAGCCGTTACAAAGTTGTGCTGGACTGGCATCCTGGCATTCCTTTCAAATAAATTCCATTTGCCTCTAACATACACATAAAACAAAAAGCATCTCCTACTGCCTCATCCAGTAAGAGATGCTCTTTTACTTGTAAGATTAGCCGCTACTTAGCCAACACATCAAAACGATAACCAATGACCTTGTTGTTATTTAAGCTAAATGTTACTTGATACTTACTTCCTTTATACGTAAGCTCTTTATACGTAAGCTCTTTATCCCCAGCTGCATCCCCATAAAGCTGCTTAACCTTATCTATACTTTCATACATAGACAATCCTCTGTTGGTTTTAAATTTATCACCTTGCTCCTGCGGAATACCACCTACCATGATGCTGGTTACTACTCCTTTTTGGACCGTTACCAGAACCTGCGCCTGGTCTGCAAATAAAATGCCAGTAGTAATATTTCCTTCCCCTTTTGCTAACTGTTCAACCGTTAGCGATTCACGACTAATCATATCCATAAATTCATATTTTTCCGGTTTTAAGGCAGCCATGGCTTCTTTAATGCCTTCTCCAACATGGGCTCCACGGATTCCAAACTCCTTGGCATTTTCAGGATCAAATGTGGGAGCGAGATTCGTGTTTTCTGTAGGAGCTGGGGATGTGGTCCCCGTAGGCTGACAACCTGTTAACGCTACAACAGACGCAAGTACAGCACTTCCCACAATCACTTTCCAATTTATCATATCTATGTTCCCCTACCTTGGTATTCATTCATATGTTGTAAAGTACAATCACAGCAATATCGATATCTTACCCTAGGGGTAATAAAGTTCGCAAGTTTTTACCCAATTTCATTCCAGCTTATTTCCCATCGATTTTCTGCTTTGGTTTAGGCGGTAAATGGCTACTAACCGTCTGTTGGTATCCTTGTAAGATTTTTAAAATGGAATGAAATAAAGGCGATCCGAACACAGCCACAATTCCCCATGTCCAAATCCGCGCCCCCCATGCATCTGCTACGTAAGCTGTATTTGTTCCCATCAGAATTTGTGCGGGATCTAATCCTAATTCGGCGAAGATACAGCCTGCTGCTAAAACAGAGAATACGAGATTAAATAACTTCTTAAGATGTTGTTTTTTCCCAGCCTTACAATGTGCTTCATAGCTATCATTATCTGGTACATAATCATACGTTAAAAAAGGAATAGCGCTTTTAGCTATCTCTGTTACCCCAGCAGCTGCGCTGGAAACAGCCGTTATATAAATCAAAAAGGAAATGGTTGAATCTAATGTCACCATGGTAACGTCCCTCCTTGGTACATATGTATGTCCCAAGAGAGACGGGCATGTAAACAATATTTTTATATGTAAATCTATTTTAATTATTAATATGACAAAAGCCGCCTCTTTAAAGAGACGGCTTCTGGTCGGGTTATTTTAAATGGGTAGGCAATCCATCACTCTTCTTTAGTACATCTACCTTTTGAAAAAGCGAATTCTAAAGAAAAATTGATTAGCCATTTCATTTGGGGTAGTAACGATTCTCGCGTGCGACCATTCGCCTCCTGATTAAAATAGGCACTCCACTAGCATTGTCTAGTGAAATGACGCCTTATTCTTCTGGAGTGGTCCCAAACGTTCGTTACCAACAACCTCGACAGCTATATCTTACGTAGGACAAGATGTTTTTATACATTTTTTCGCAATGGCAAAACATCTTATAGAATATCTGCAGCCAATTGAGCTAACACACTACGCTCCCCTTTTTCTAGCTTGATATGACCCGCTAGCTTTTGTTCTTTAAACATTTCAACCACATAGGTAAGTCCATTATTGCTTTCATCCAAATATGGGTGATCTATTTGCTCTGGATCGCCCATTAATACAATTTTAGAGCCCTCTCCTACCCGAGTTAAGATGGTTTTGACCTCATGTTTTGTTAAATTCTGCGCTTCATCAATGATAATATACTGACCCGGAATAGATCTCCCCCTAATGTAGGTCAGAGCCTCCACCTGAATACTCCCCATTCCATCTAGAATTTTTTCTAGGTCACCAGATTTCTTTGTGTTAAATAAATACTCTAAATTATCGTAGATTGGCTGCATCCAAGGGCGGAGCTTTTCTTCTTTTTCACCAGGAAGATAACCAATATCTTTTCCCATCGGTACGATCGGTCTTGCAACCAGCAGTTTTTTATACTTCCGTAAATCCTCAATTTGTAATAATCCTGCGGCAAGCGCAATCAGGGTTTTGCCCGTCCCTGCTTTCCCTGTCATGGTGACTAACGGAATATCATCTCGCAATAGTAGTTCAATGGCCATTTTTTGTTGAGCGTTGCGAGCTTTCACACCCCAAATATGATCATCATCGGAGACGAGAGGTTCATAATATCTCGCTTCTTCATCAATTTTACCAATTGCAGAAATTGATGGATTACATTCATCCTTTAATATCAGGAATTGATGTGGGTAAAATTCTTCATGAGGAAAGACTGTCTCTAGAAATAGACGGCGGGTGTTGTAAAACAGCTTTATTACCTCTGAGGGAACTGTTCGTTTTTCATAGCCAAGATAAATGCTTGAATACTCCCGAACCACTCGATCCGATAAAAAGTCCTCTGCGGTTAACCCTAATGCATCTGCTTTGACTCTCATTAAAGCATCCTTGCTAACCAAAATTACTGGACGCCCTTGTCCAGTGGTATTTTCTTCTTCTTGTAGATTAAGTGCTACTGCTAGGATTCGATTATCATTGGTCATCTCATGAAATTGTTTCTGCATATTTCCCATCGCAGAATGATTCAATTCCACCCGCAGAGTAGCTCCTGTTTCCAACTGTATGCCCTGATGCAAATGGCCATTGAGTCGCAATCGGTCCAAGAGCCGGGATACATGCCTAGAATTACGGCCAATTTCATCCATGTATCGCTTTTTTGAATCCACTTCTTCTAATACGACTGCCGGAATGACGATATCGTTGTTGTGAAAGGAGTAGATCGCCATTGGATCTTGCAGGAGTACGTTGGTATCAATTACATAGATTTTTTTCAAATCATGATTCGCCTCCCCTTACCCATCTTCCATATTTTATGCATATTTTTTATTCTTGTTTGTTGGTTTTCTTCTCTTTCTTGGCTTTTTTTAGGGGAACCTGACCTACAGGAAGAGTGTGTAAAAGTTTACTGATAGTCCATATCTATGTAACAAGCATAAAAGATAGACGAACTCCTTGTCCGTTCGTATAAAAAGCAATGGAGAGCAAACACTAGGGGCATAATATCGGAGTGAGTTCCGTGGAAAGGATTGATCAAATATGAGACGACTTATCTCTACGCTAGCTTGTTGCTTATTACTTACAGCTTGTCAAACCAATAACCCAAAAACTGGGACACAGGGAGCAGGAACTCCTAAAACTGTTCAGAATGTAGCAGGTTCCCAACAAGGCAGTCATCCAAATGCACCAAAAACACAACGAGTTGAACAAACACAGCCTGCCCCTACCTATGATCAATCTCCGCAAGCTACAGCTGATCGTCTGGTTAAACTGGCTAATCGAGTAAAAAACGTTAAAAAATCCACAGCCGTTGTCTTAGGCAAGTATGCCATTGTAGCCATTGACGTAGATGAAAAGTTAGATCGGCCCGAGGTCGGTGTTGTTAAATACTCTGTAGCTGAGGCACTCAAGGAAGATCCACAAGGTGCTACAGCTTTAGTGACTGCAGATGCAGATTTACGTCAGCGTTTAGTAGAGGTACAAGCTGATATGCAGAATGGCAGACCGGTAGCTGGTATTATGGAAGAACTGGCGGATATCACTGGACGTCTTATCCCTCAATTCCCAAGTGATGTACGTCAGAAGGTACAACAACCTTCTCAGAATCGTCAGCAGCCAGGTACCAGATCACAGAAACCCGGGGCCAAGCAAATGAAGCGACCCGAAAAAGAACCTCAGCAAAAGCCAGCTCAACCCTATATGAATCAGTAAGCATACCCTGCCTACAACCTATCCCTGCCTCACACCAGTTGGCTTTGGATAGGTTGTTTTGTTGCTTCCTGCTTTTTGTCAGATTGACAGTACTTGACACCATTCAGTCACATGTATGTATATAAGAACTTTCAAAGCGTAAAACAATCATGGTAAGATAAGGCATAGTTGATTATTATTCTTATTATTAAGAAGGAGAGATTATCTATGAAATACAGAACTCTTCCCGGCACAGATCTTTCTGTCTCTGAAGTAGGTTTCGGCGTATGGTCTGTAGCTACTAAATGGTGGGGCGTTTCTGATGTAGAAATGGGAAAACGCTTGCTTCGCTCTTCTTATGATGAATATGGGGTAACTTTTTTTGATACAGGCGATGTGTATGGAAGCGGATTAGGAGAAACCATCCTAAAAGATGCACTTGGTGATATTCGCGACAAGGTTGTCATTGCTACGAAATTTGGCTACGACATTTATAATATTCCTGGCGAACGAAAAGGGCATTCTGAATTGCCACAAAACTGGTCCAAAGAAAATATCCGTTATGCTTGTGAGCAAAGCTTAAAACGACTAGGTACTGATTATATTGACTTCTATCAATTACACAATCCACGTATGGAATCCGTACTAAGTGACGAGATTCATGAAACATTGGAGCGTTTAAAAGAAGAAGGAAAAATTCGTCATTACGGAGCAGCTATGGGTCCTGACATCGGTTGGGAAGATGAATCCATTGCAGCTTTGAAGCGTCCAGGCTATGCTGCTATTCAAATTATCAACAACATTGTAGAACAGGATCCTGCGCGTAATCTATTCCCAATTGCTGAACAAGAAAAACGTGCTTTGATCGTTCGTGTCCCTCACGCTTCTGGTTTATTGGATGGTAGCTATGATCCTGATAAACACTTTGATAAGAGCGATCACCGTAGTCATCGCCCTACAGATTGGATGCAAGCTGGTGTTGAGGTTGTTCAGGAAATGAAGCAACAAGGATTATTTGATGGCAAAGATAGAACGATTGGTCAATTAGCAATCCAGTTCTCTTTATTCAGACCAAGTGTAGTAAGCGTTCTTCCTAACATAACTAGCGATGCGACGTTAAAAGAATTTGCACTAGCGTCTGAAGTAGCTCCACTTACAAAAGAACAATTTGAAATGATTGATGCACTCTGGGTAAATGGGTACAACGAGCGTCTGAAACAGCATATGTCTAATACTCAAACGAAACCAACACCCGTTTTACATGAAGCATAATTGGCTGATTGGGTAGTTGACTCGAAAACAGTATGCTTCACACAGACTGAAAAAAAGTTCCTCACTAGTTGTGAGGAACTTTTTAGTAGGTCGAGAGGATCATTAAAATGGCGGTAAAATTAATAATAAATAAGCAATTAGCCCCAAGCGTCGGATCCGAACTTCTTCATAAAAACGCACCCCCATTGACCTTTTGCAATTTTGCTTACAAATATATCTTATAATAGTAAGAAAAATATGTCAATTTAGTAATTTCTATGTATAATAAAAAATAAAAACGGGAAAAGGTGGATATATTTGTGACACATGTTGGTAAGCGTTTACGTTACTTCCGTAAAAATCTACGTATGACTCAAGAAGAATTGTCTGTTGGTATTTGCAACCGTAGTTATGTTAGTCAAATCGAAAAGGGAAATGTTATACCATCACCCGAAATTCTTGATCAATTGGCTAAGCGTTTACAAACCGATTTAAAAGAATTATGGACCGAATCGGAATCACCGATTGGATTTTCTGAAGTAGAAATTCAAAACGCATTGCGGCACATTGTTAATCGCTTAGAAGCAAATGATATTGAGATTTCGCGTAAGTGGTTATTTAAATTAAAAGGTCAGCAGTTACGCACGGAAGATCAATGCATTTATTTATGGGCGAAAGCTGAACTAGCCTTACATGATCAGCGCTTTGAGGAAGTAGAGGAACTATTGCTCCAAAGCATCTCTCTTGCTCGTGATGTAGATGATCCTGTTTCCTTAGTGCGCAGTCTTCAATCCCTAGGAGATTACTATGGAATGACTCGTCAGGCGAAAAAAGCAATACCGTTCTTAACCGAAGCACTACAATTGGTGAATCGTTTTGAGATTGGCGGTTTATTACGAATTTCCCTTCTATATACGTCTGCTAAAATGCATGGAAGTTTAGAAGAATACTATTCGGCCATAGAGCTACTAAACCAAGCAGTTCAATTGAATGATTCATATGGGACCATGTACAAGAGTACTTCTATCTACATGGGCTTGGCTATTTGTCATCTGCATCTGCACCAACATGAGCAGGCTGAGAAATATAACCTTCTCGCCCTTGATGTGCTAAAGCTCGTACCAGATGAAAAGCTCATTGCTAATACGTATAATAACTTGGGTATTTTGTATCGCGTAACGAAATGCTACGATAAATCCGAGGAATACTTGTTAAAAGCAATTGATATTTTGCAAAAATTAGATCAAAAGCATTGGTTTAATAACGCTACAAACGAGCTAGCTCATCTTTATCGGGATATGGGTTACTATCAGCGAGCAAAGGAGCTCTGCGAAAGCATCATTCACAATTGCAACAACCCCCATTTGCTAGCTGAGATCAACCTGAATTATGCTAATATTTTGACCGATTGTGAGCATTATGAGCAAGCACTCTATCATTTAGAACAAGCTATGCAATATTTTACGGCAGAACGATCTACTCAGTATGTCGTACGTTCCTATGAAGTGCTTCTTAGAATCAGTACACATTCTCAACAACCCGAAAAAATTGCTCGTTTATCTTTACTACACAAATAAATTGTTGAGAACTATAACGAATTTATTATATCAATATATTTTTAACAAACACAAAAAAGAGGCTTTATATCGCCTCTTTTTCGTGTTTGTTTATATTTGATAATGAGTAAAGACCTATTAATTAGACTAAAACTTTAATTTTGATACTGTATATTTCTTTCACAACCCAAATTTAATTGTTACATTTTGTATAATAAGTTGTATAATAATATTATTCACGAAACAATCAAAATTAATAACAAGGGTGTTTGCTATATGACGCAAGTAGGAAAAAGACTGCGCGAATTCCGCAAAAGGCTAAAGATGACACAAGGAGATTTGGCAGAAGGCATTTGTAATCGTAGCTATGTCAGCCAAATTGAAAAAGGTCAGGTTATCCCATCGCCTGAAATTTTGGAACAATTGGCAAAACGACTACATACTGAAATTAAAGAACTATGGACTGAAACTGAAAACCCTTCTTTCACGCTTGTCGAAATTCAAAATTCCTTACGCCACATTATTAATCGTATTGATGAACAAGAATGGGAAATTGCTCGTAAGTGGCTGTTAAAGCTACAAGGTGCTGTTATTCCACAATCTGAAGAAGGTGTTTATCTCTGGGCAAAAGGAAAAATAGCTGAAGTGGACGGTCGCTTGGAACAAGCAGAGGATCACTATAGCAATAGTATTGTTCTCACCCAAGATTCGGATAACCCAACTGTCTTGATTCGCGCCCTAGATTCCCTCGGTCACTTCTATTGTGAGCACGATCAACCAGAAAAAGCCGTTCATCTTTTGAATGAAGCTCTTCAATTATTAAATCGGTATGAAATTAGTGGCTTATTGCGTATCTCTGTTTTGTTGCATGTAGGTAGCATGCATAGTAAATTAGGTGAATTTTATTCAGCTATTGAACATTTACAACAAGCAAAAGAATTAAACAAAAATTACGGAATCTTATATAAGAGCGGCGATCTTTATCTATCGCTAGGAAATTGTTATCATCAAATTCAACAATATCAAGAAGCAGAATCCTTCTATAGACAAGCTTTATCTATTTTTGAGATCGCCAACAATCCCGTTCGTTTGGCAGAAGTGCAATTAAATCTAGGGCTTATGTACAAAGAGACAATGGTTTACGAAAAAGCAGAAGCCTGTCTGAAACAAGCTCAGAAATTCTTATCTAATCAAACTGAAGACGAGCTTCTTAATTTTACACGTATAGCTTTAGCTGATGTCTATCGGTTGCAAAAGCGTTTAGATGAAGCGAAAACCCTTTGCCAATCTGTTATTTCTTCTGATAACGAAAAAATGTTGGCTGAGGCACAATTTATCTTAGCCGAAGTGATGTTAATGCAAGGAGAAGATGATGAAGCTCTCATCCATCTAGAAAATGCTAGAGGTTATTTTACAATCAAAAATATGCAAGCGTTTTTAATTAAAACATACCAATTATTGGGTCACATTCATTTAAAAAATCAGCGTTTTGAGCAAGCAGCTAAAATGTACGAGCGTTCTATTACTTTTACAGCTGAAGCTTAATTCTTTTTACTAAAAGTCTTACTTGATATCCACAGGGCTAACTATCCGTTCTTTATGCATAGTTAGCCTTTTTCATTTGCTTTTATCATTTTTTCATATATGTAAAAAAAGAAAGATGGAATAAACCACCTTTCTTTTTTTGTAACCAATATTGCCGCTTTTTTCAAAAGCTTGCATGAGCCCGATTCTTTTCGCTTATGCTAAGTAATAGCTTATGTTCGAAGTGCTGTCATTACCTGTAGATCTAACTTGGTTGCTGCTTTTAGATCATAAGTCTTTTCATACTGAGGTTCTACACTGATACGAGAGCCATAAAACATAATATCCCTAACGCTTTCAATTTTTACTTCTAGCATGCTTAATTTAAGCGGTACGCCTTCCATTTTGTCTACTATAACCGTAGCTATTCCGTTAATCGCATAAGTAGAACCACAGCCGATTAAGTTAAGCACTACTTTTGGTTCCTGACTTACATTTGTAAGAATCCGCGAACGACTATCCAGAGCAATTCGAATCGTATGATTATCCATTGCCACTATCCAGGAAATTGCACTTAAAACAGGGGCCTTTGTCTCGTGGTCAATACTTCCTAACGTTACATAGCGTTCATGTTGTAGATATTCAAACAATTCTTCAGATAATGATTGTGCTACTGTTTCTGCCATATCATCATCCTCCTCTTTTCATTACATATTGTTTATTGTACATGGGCTTAGGCGCTCTAGCAATGATGCCATATGAAAAAGATACCATTCTTTCATCAAACATAAGGAGGAGAAATTTTTTGAGCACTCCACCCGCTTCACCCGATCGCCTCATACAGGAATTAGAAAAAGCCGTAGAAGAATTGCAACAGGTTCGCCAATTAAATGCCACTCTACACAAAATAGGTCTGTATTTGGAAGATATTCGATTTGCTGATATCGTGCTGAATTATACTACCCCTCGCCGATTAATTTGGACCAATTTTGTTGCAGGCTTAGCTAGAGGATTAGGCTTAACCATTGGTACTGCCATTGTTCTAGCGTTACTAGGCTCTCTTTTATCAAAATTCTTGTCCATTCCTATCATTGGCGATTACATAAAAGAAATTATTGCGTATGTACAATCCTATCGTCCGTAAGTGTTTAGCTACCAGCAAAAGCCAGGACACAGTACTGTCCTGGCTTTTGCTATCTGTTTGGTCTGTTTTGTTAATCTCGCCAATATCTCTCCCAATTCTCTATCAAGCCTCGCGTTTTTCTTGCTCTTTCTCTTTATGTTTTTGTTCTTTCTCTTTCTTCTTTTGTTCTTTCTCTTGCTCTTTCTCTTTCTTCTTTTGTTCTTTTTGCTGTTCTTTATCATATTGCGGGTTATCGGTTGACTTTAACTTGGCATAGTTTTTAACCTCTAAATCTTTCTCATACAATACCGTATCCCCATTATAAAAAGCAACATGTACAGCTGTAACATTATGATTTGAACCCTTGAACGGAAATTTTAACACATACTCATCCCGATGCCCTTGCTCAATAATAGCTTCTATCTTTTGTTCATGCTTCTTGCCATCTGGGAATGTTACCACTACCTTCATTGGATCTAAGGCCTGTTTCGGTAATTTCTCCAGCTTTTCCCTTAGATTATCCCATTTACCCTTTAAACGAAGCATTTTGTCTTTCCCATCGAAGTAGGCATCCCCCTGCCACTGTTTAAACATTTCCCAGGCTCCATCTACATCCTTCCAGATATTTACTACCTGAATGGTTTGACGATCAATCAGCTTACCCTTCGAAAAGACTTCCACACTAGCAGAGGAGGGAATTGTAGCACCGGTTACAGGCATCTGCCATGAGAAGGAACCTACATAGCTCCAGAATTGTTTGACTGGTATTTCTTTGGTTATTCCGTTATACGTAATTTTGACTTGGTCAGCGGAGCTCTTTACTTTCCCTTGGAATAAAACCTCATTCTGATGTGAGTTATATTTTGCCAAGGAGTAAATAAGTGCATTCTCCGTAAGTACAGGAGCGTCTTTAATCCGCAATTTCGCACTTTCAACTAATTTATTTTGCTGGTATGCTTGTAGCGTTAGCATCTCTCCTGCGGATGTTTGCGGCATACTTACACGAAAAGTTTGCTTTGAAGTGAATTGTAGCACTTCTACTTTATTTCCTTTTTCAGTAGTAATAGCCACCCTTGTTATACCTGGTTGAACCTTACCAGCAACTGTTGTCACACCACCTGTTGTTTCTTCCGAATAGGAGTCAAATCCCTTCTCTAACGCTCGTACAGACAGGTAAATATGATCAAAATCTTCTTTGAAAATACTTTGCCACTCATCTCCATATTCTTCAATAACATCCTTGAGCTTTTTCTCGAAGTTCATATTTGGGTCTTTTACAACAACATAAACCCGATCTTTATAATCTTGTAGGAGCATTTGTAAAAACAGCTTATTTTCCTTTTCTAAATTCTCTATGTTATATAAATAATTCTCTCGTACTTGGCCTGCCGGCATCATATTTTTTGCATAGCTAGATATACCATCTGTCGAAGCCGTTGCTGTTTTCACAGAGGTAGGTGTAAGAGCAGTGTTAGATGCCTTGATCTCATAGTCAGCGTTGGCCATCAACGGGACGACAGCAAAAAGTACACCAGCAGAAGCTACGCCTACCGATAAAAACGTTATTTTTTTATTCATGGAACTTGCCCCTTTTCAAATTATCTGTTCCCTAGACGATTCTTGATAGGAAAAAGTTGCGAAAAGTTAGCTAAAAATTATAGTGAGTGGATTAATCATACATCGGAATCATCCAACAAGTAAAAAGCTCTGCCGCTGTTTAGCTGGCAGAGCTTTTATCTATCATCATTACTTTGACTTGTCCTTCTAGCTTTCTAGGAAATCATCGGGATACCTTACCTTAATCAGCATATTTAGGTTCATTCTGAATTGCAGTCAACAAAACGTCAACAGCTTCACGATCAAAAGTCATTTCATGTTGCTCATTATCAATTGTATACGTAACAAGATATCTACCTTCTTCAATTTGAACTTGAAGTTGATCGATCTTATGATCCTCACGTAAAATCTGCTGAAAAAAAGCCTCTGTATCGCTTGCAGAACGATCGTTTTTTCGCAAATCCATGACAACTCGAATTTGCAACCAATTAAACAAGGCATCCGCTAGTCTCATGATTTTGCCTCTGTGTCACGAGTACGATTAGGTCTCGTACGCAATTTAACAATGGTCAGAATGATAATTGCTACAAATAATCCACCACGCACCGGTAGTTGTGTATCTAGGATGGCAAAAATAACAGAACCGAGCAAGAGCAGGATAATTAATAAAGCTGTTTTTAGTATTGGCATGCGTGTCCTTTCTGCAAATCCCAGATAATAAACAAGTAATAGATACACAAAAATGATCCAATAACGTTGTAAATCAGCCCACATAAAAAAATGATCGTACCATGTTAATGCTTGGGGATTTGCAGGGTCATAGATGGACGCTAGCTCTAACAACTCCATTCTCTACCTCTCCTTTATTCTTATCCTTGTAGGTTACGTACGTAAACCATTTCCTCAGCGTATTCCTGTTCATCATCAACTGGCGTTTCAAGAACAACAGGTAAATGCTGCAATTTCTCAGAGCGTAAGAATTTTGCTAATGCATCACTACCAATTTCACCTTTACCAATCTTTTCGTGTCGGTCTTTTCGACTTCCATAAGGAACTTTACTGTCATTGAAATGGATGCAAATTAGATTATCTAAATATCCGGTCTGCTCCATGTCCTCCAATAATTTATCAAAGGTTTCTTCATCCCATTGTCCCGCAGCAAATGCATGGCATGTATCAAAGCAATATCCAATCTTCTCTGGATATTTACTTGCTTTGCGAATCTCCACTAACGCACGAATGGTTAGGCCTAGCTCGGTACCTTGTCCAGCCGTATTTTCAAGCAATAGCTTCACTGGACCATTGTACTGCTCTAGAATCAAGTCAAGCGTTTCCACCATACGCTTGGTGCCATATTCTTCGCCTTCCCCTACATGCTTCCCACAATGTACAACAGCGCCAACAGCGCCATACGCTTCCGCAATGTGTAAATCCTCAACGATGGACCGAATTGTCACTTCCTGCAAATCCTCTTTAGGTGTTGAGAGATTCGTAATATAAGGTGTATGGCAAACTAGCGTAATATCATGCTTGGTCATAATTTCTACGCCTTTATCTGCATCTTTGTGATCAATCTTTTTAGGTTTGAGCCCCCGTGGGTTCTTTGTAAACACTTGAAAGGATTGTGCCCCCAAATGAACAGCTTGCATAGCAGCTTTTTCTAATCCTTTTGCTACACTAATATGACATCCAATTTTCAATCTATTTCACCTCGTGGTTTTCTTGTCTATCTGCTTTATGTCTAACATGTCTACTGTAGCAATCTTTGCTTGCCTAGTCAAAAGAAAAGCCGCCTTGGAGTGCTTCCAAAACGGCTGTTCTTTCCTCATTCATTTGTGAGATAACAAAAATATACTTTACTACTCAAAACGTCTCGTTTTGTTATAACGCTCACGATCTGACTTGTTCAAGTATTTCTTACGTAGTCGAACGGAATGAGGTGTTACTTCACATAATTCATCATCGTTCAAGTACTCAAGTGCTTCTTCCAACGTTAGGATACGAGGAGTTTTCATTTTAACTGTCTCATCCTTGTTAGCAGAGCGAACGTTGGTAGCATGCTTTTCTTTGATTACATTAACAGTCAGGTCGTTATCACGGCTATGCTCTCCAACAATCATACCCTCATACACATCAGTACCAGGATGGATAAACATAGTTCCACGATCTTCTACTGACATCAAACCATATGTGCTAGAGGTACCTGTATCATTTGAGATCAATACACCTGCACGGCGTCCACCTACGATACCAGGTACAACCGGGCGATAGCTATCAAAGGAGTGATTCAGGATACCGTATCCACGTGTAATGGTCATGAATTCTGTACGATAACCAATCAATCCGCGAGAAGGAATTAGGAATTCTAAACGAACTTGTCCAAACCCATTGTTAATCATGTTCACCATTTCAGCTTTACGTGCTCCCAATGTTTCCATAACAGGACCCGTGTGCTCTTCTGGAACGTCGATGATAAGACGCTCAGCTGGCTCCATTTTCACACCATCAATTTCACGAATGATTACTTCTGGTTTAGAAACACCTAGCTCGTAGCCTTCACGACGCATGTTTTCAACCAAAATAGACAAGTGCAACTCACCACGTCCAGAAACAACGAATGCGTCTGCTGAATCAGATTCATCAACACGTAACGATACGTCTGTTTCTAGCTCGGCCATTAAGCGATCCCGTAGTTTACGAGAAGTAACGTGCTTTCCTTCTTTACCAGCAAATGGACTATTGTTAACCAAGAAAGTCATTTGTAGTGTAGGTTCATCAATTTTCAAGAGTGGCAATGGATCTGGTTTATCAACGTTGCAAACCGTTTCCCCTACGTTAATATCTTCTAGACCGGCTACAGCAATAATATCACCGGCACGGGCTGTTTTTTGTTCAACGCGGTTCAAGCCTTGGAAACCAAATAGCTTTTGCACACGCATTCTCTTAATGCTACCATCACGTTTTACAACGGATACTTGGTCATTTAGATTGATAACACCACGATAAACGCGACCAATACCAATTCGACCTAGGAAGTCGTTATAATCAAGCATCGTTACTTGGAATTGTAACGGCTCCTCTTCATTTGCTTCTGGAGCTGGAATGCCTTCAATAATTGTATCAAATAATGGTTTTAAGTCTTCTGATAAGTTATCCGGCTCCTTACCAGCAATTCCTTGAATTCCAGAAGCATATACGATTGGGAAGTCCAATTGCTCTTCTGTTGCATCTAAATCAATAAATAGGTCATAAACCTCATTGATTACTTCTTGTGGACGAGCATTATCACGGTCGATCTTGTTCACAACAACGATCGGCGTTACATTTGCTTCTAATGCTTTGCGTAAAACGAAACGAGTTTGCGGCATGCAACCTTCAAAAGCATCAACAATCAACAAAACACCATCTACCATGCTCATGATACGTTCTACTTCGCCACCGAAATCGGCGTGACCAGGCGTATCCAGAATGTTAATGGTGTAATCCATATATTTTACAGATGTGGTTTTCGCTAAGATTGTAATTCCACGCTCACGTTCCAGATCGTTGGAATCCATCATACGCTCAGCCACATGTTGGTTGCTACGGAATGTACCGGACTGAATTAGAAGTTTGTCAACCAGTGTCGTTTTCCCGTGGTCAACGTGGGCAATAATTGCGATATTACGAATATCAAGGCGTTTCATAAGTTCCTCCTCGTCTTTGCATACACTCCATAATAACAGGTAATAGGTTCATTCACAATCTATAAAATGTGGAGAAATACCCGATTCCTGTCGAGAACTTTCGCTATTTCCTCCGCCATGCTTTGCCAATTCTTGACTGCACTCACATGTTAGACTGGAATAAATGACACCAATGCACGGAAGGAGGCAATGATATGCCCCACATCACTGATCCATTTGTCATAACGCCTACCTTATCATCCATTTGTTCAAGTTTATTACGGCTTGCCGATCAATTTGGTCTACTGCTGATCATTCACATCACGGAATGCCAGTCCCAGACCTTCTCTTGGAGCAACGGACTTGCTGATTCTGGGCAATCTTGCATGCATAGCGTTTTACACATCACCCTCTGGTCAACAAAAAAAGAGATGGGACAAGCCATCACCTTACACCTAACCGAATCTGCTGCGATTACTGCCTTTCATCAAGCGCGTAAAAACCTTACCTTACATGACAATAGGTGGAGAGTCTTTCAACAGTTTTGCCAACACGAAAAACAGCTTCCACCACCATCCACTCTGGAGCAATTGGGTGAATTTCGTGATTGGCATTTCCTTATCAGTAAAATGGGCTTGGAGCACAAACGGTTTTTTCAAGAAAAAATACCATATAAATTGCGTTCTCAAATCAAAATACAACAAGAGAAACAATGGCTCTGCCGTAGTGACGGTAGCTTTTATCAATCCCAATTTTGGAGAGTAACACTAGAAACTACATCTCAGTTTAACCCTCACACTAGGTTGATCCAATATCAAGATGGCGCTACCTTTTTTGAACATTGGCGTCCCGCTATGAACGAACTCATAACAAATTTGTATAAACAAATGGCCAATCGACTCTCCACGTCCCGTGAAAATCATGGACATCATCAGCAAATTGTAACCCCATCCTCAATGGAAGTCTCTAGTCCATTCTGGGTTGATACCGAGATCTTTGCAGGTCTTTTGCGACTTTATTTGCAACAGCCTTCTTATAGACGACAATGGTTACCAGCAACATCACGATTGCGACTTACTCATTTAGAAGGTCATAGTTGTTATCAACCCTTTCACTACATTGGCACCTTGTATCCCTCTGTCACATTACTAGGAGAATCTGTTATTGATATGAACGAACCAGAGGACTTAACAGGAGCTCATCTCCTTTATTCCTTACCAACGTTGCTATCCGGGGATGATTTCCCTTCCCCACTTCTTCACATTGATGAAAAAGTTCCTTCCCTTATATTGAGCGGTTATCACCATCTATATCACAGCAAACCGATGGACAGTTATTTTTTATTAGTACAAGACTGCTATAAGCTTCCCAGTTTACAACAGATGCCAACTGGATGGATTCATGGTCGAATTAACAAGATTTTTTCTTCCATTATTTGTGGATGGGGTGCGAATCGTACAGTTACCGAGCCACATTCCACACAATTTTGTGTTACGGCTCCCTCTTATCTGTTACTTGAGCTAGGATAAAAATGCACATTTTTTACCTACTCCATCTTACATTTTTTTGATCGTGAATGAAGTGGATTTTCCGTTACATTTGTTTAAAGATTCAGTAAAGGAGGGCTTTTCTTGAACAACTGCACATTCCCGCATGATGAAACTGCTACAGATGTATTGAGTGATTTCCAAACTAAACTACTAGCTGCTTTAGCCGCTTATTCCAGAGACTTAGCTGCTTTCCACTTTTATTTGGAAGAAGAACACTTACTTTCCCCTTTCGTTCACAAACAGTTACAATATCAGGGAGAGCTTCGCTTGATTTGGCAAGATGGAAGCACTTCCATACATGCTATCACTCCAACTTTATTACAGCAGCCAGAGTTGCCGATAACAAAATGGGCTCCTTACCGTGTTTTTCGGTCTGACAATCGATACCTGATTGCTCGCGATATGATTTATGAATCCCCTATTATATATGACCACTCTTTGGCAGAACATGTAATAAACAATTCATTACCCGATCCACCAAAGGGCTTTACAGCAACTATCTCTATGTATAAACGTACCTATGCTGATTCAAGGCATGTCCAAATTTCCGAGCAAGAAACCCGTTTATACTTCCAGCCTTCATTGGGCAACCCTTTTTCCTACGAATTCCGAAGACTACCTACCAAGGCCGCTTGGGAATATATGCAAACGGAAGCACACTGGTTTCATACCTTTAGCCTTTCGCATATGTCATTTTATACTCCAACAAAGCGTACCATTTGTTTACTAAGTCCAAGTGCCTTACAACGTTTGTTACTTCCTTGTTTTTTATCACAAGATTTTAAAATAGAGTATAAGAAGAAATCAGCTCCTTCGCCCAGACTAAAGGCTTGGTATGATCCGAGTCGTCAGTCTGGCGTAGGTACCCATCGTTTTGATCGCAAAGGTAGTCCCCTCTTTCGCTTTTCCCTAGATGAACCAAACTCCCTTCATCTGCTCCCTGACTTGCCAGAGCATGAGATAGCACTTGGTTTAGTAGCACAAGCAAAGAAACGGGTATACTTTCGTTCTTGGTTACTGAATCAGCCAGAAGTGTTGTTTATCCCTAAAGTAGACATACCTAATGATTATCATCCATTACAGACCGAGCAACTTTTTTGTCCGCAAGCCACTCTTTTTCGTTATGGTAAACCGGTCCTGCAAACTACTCTGCTCTTTCCCGTTTCGTGTTCTACACTATTTTCATCCAAAAATCTAATTTCCGTTTATAAAGCCCTTTGGGATGCTCCTGGACTGGCCTTTCCTGCTCTTTCCTTGGTGTTCACTTCCTAAGTAATTCGGTCGCCTTCTGTTAACACTACCTAATGGAGGTGGCCAACAAACATGAAAAAAATCCTGTATACAGCTTCATGTCTTTTACTGTTAACAGCGGTTACTGCTTGCGGAACTGCTCCAAAGCAAGGTACTCAAACCCAATCTTACAGAACAAATGGCTATGGAACATTAGGTACCGGTAACTACAATGGTTATGGAACATTTGGTACTGGTAACTACAACGGCTATGGAACATTAGGTACTGGTAACTACAATGGCTATGGAACATTTGGTACTGGTAACTACCATGGTTATGGAACATTTGGTACTGGTAATTACAATGGCTATGGAGGAACTTACCCTTATACGGGCTTTTACCAATCCTCAGACACTCGTATGCGTGGTTACGCAAACAATGGCCAACGTTACCATGGTATGTCTGCAAACCATGCTCATAATCGTGAGCTTGCCGATCGTATTACAGCATCTGCTAAGAAGGTTAAGGGCGTCCAATCAGCGACTACCGTCGTCCATGGAAATGAAGCTGTTGTTGGTATTGAGTTGAAAGATCATAAAAATTCATCTCATCGCCGTACGATTGAACGAGAGGTAAACGATGTAGTTGTTAAAGCAGCACCTCATCATCGCGTTTATGTCACATCTGACTCCAAGATGTTATCGCGTGTAAAAAGCATCGATGGCAACTATCGCTCGAACTTTTCTAACACTAGCACTAACATGACGACCGGTCCAAATACCGTAACGGGCAATTTATCTAACGTCGGTTCAGATTTTGGTGCGTTAGTTACTGATCTTGGACGTACAATAACTGCTCCATTTCGTTAAATAACAAAAACAGGGCAACGTTAACCGTCTGCCCTGTTTTTGTATAATAAAAAATGAGGCGCCTGCTACTAGCTGGACGCCTCTGCTTGTTTGTTCGATAATAATGGTTGTCTTATGCGTTAGTCGTTGCAGAAAGCTTCATTTCTGGTTCCACAACTTCTAATTCACCTAAACCACGAATTAGTTTTTTAGCAAAGACTTTCTCCGGTTTTAATACAGAAACCATGTAATCAATGGCAACCTGCGGATCCACTGTCTCCCCGCATGTGTAGCAATCCAAAGCGGCAAATCCGCGCTCTGGGTAGGTGTGGATGGAAAGATGACTTTCCGACAAAAGAACCAATACAGTTGCTCCCTGAGGTGCAAATTGTTTAGACTGTACACTTAGAACAGTCGCACCGCATGCTTCTGCTGCTTCTACCATTTGTTTCTTCAAGAAATCTGCATCATTTAGTAAATCAAATTGTACTCCCCATGTGTCAATGGCAACGTGTCTTCCGAAAGTAGAATATTCCATTCTTCCGGTTCCCCCTTCCTAGCATGTGTGATAATGAAACATCGCTAGGACCTGCGTCATTCACTAACGGGGGCGGGTCTTTGGTCCACCCTTTGAAGTGAATCCTGGTTCCTATCTAGTTTTTCCAACGAGATTTAAATTATCATGGTTCTGGGAAAAATACAATACTTTTTTAAAAATAAATTCTGCAAATATCAAATTTTTCCACAAATAAATCCAAAAAAATATCAAAAATTCTTGATCTACCAAGGCTTTCTGGATAATGTTAGTTAATCATTTTTATACAAAAAGTGGGCACCAGCAGTGCCCATTTTTTGATTACTTTTATGCTTCTAGTACAAACAAACGATGTGAAACGGCAGATAACTTTTGATCAATTATTGATACCGTGTCTGGTTTGTGTATCCCTACCCAATTGCGTAGGTCAAGAAGACGATCCGTCTCTTCGCGCAACTGTGTAATTTCTTGTTCACTAGACGTTTGTGCATATAAATGTTGCAATTCCTTGGCGTAGCTTGCGCCGTCCTGCTCAAAAATGACGGATTCCTCGGTGTCATTTACTTCTTCAATCTTTGTCACTGAACCTTCATCATAATGATAAATAATCGTGAAGTTTTCGTAAATTCGGTGCACAACAGCATGACCCTTAAAAGCTTTCATTGCTTTTCGCATCACGTTGGCAAGACTGATATCTTTGATTGTATAGGAACTGTCGCAAATAAAATGTTTTTCAAATTTTTGGAAGGCAAGATGTATTTCGGAACTACCATCTACAATGACGATGTCACGATCCCCATTTTCAAATATCTGTTCCATTAAGAGAACTCTTTCCTTTGCAAAGAGTTGAACAAATTGCTTTAATTCCTGCTCTGTCATGGTAAAAAAGGCGTTTGCGTAATTTGTAGCTAAACGCTGTGCCATACAAATCTCCCCAATTCATTGTTTTTCCAAAATACCAATCGGCTACGTATGTGTATCTGGTTGGTTGACTGGTAACACGGAAAAGGGAGCTAAGTATCCACAAAAGATCGCTGTAGAACCTGACCTTGCCGCCCCGTGAGTCTAAACTCAAAATGGGTAATGAAGGCGGATCACCTACTTTTATCTTTATACACTTCTCTACTCTTTATTATACACAAAAAAAAATAAAAATCCTGCCTAATAATCACAGGATTCCAAAGAAAATAGCGATTTAGAGAGTTTATAGACAATTACATGGAAAAACCTCCTATATTATCACTATCTCGCAGATTTATACAATTTATAGGACGGATACAGAAGAAGTCATCGCTTTTTTAATCACCATCAGCTCTTCTTCTGATAAATGGTAAACAGATGTCCCTTTTTCAAGGGGCTTAGCATACGTCCGTGATTCTTCTCGACCATAAATGCTTGTAATGACTACTCCGTTTTTTTGTTCATCTAAAAATGCCAAAGAAAAACTTAAATCACTTCCCATTTCTCCAAAGGCATTGTACCGATGCACTGCAACACTCCCTGCTTGTGTCGCCATTTTTTGGGATAAGCGATTCACTACAAATTGCTGATCGCTAAGCTTTCCTTCCCATGCATCCATATCAACGAGCAAGCGATTAACTGTTTCTTCTAGGTTGTCTCCCTCGCCTCGAACAAAGAAACGATCCATTCTTTTTCGTAACCGATTCATTTTAGTATGTAAGACGATAATATACACGAGGCTCAGCAGTATAAATCCGCATAATCCTAGAAGAACATACGGTGACTGAATCGCCAGTAAAACTTGCTGCATAGAAATACTTCCTTTCTCGACCAACTTCATATTTATCCATTTTACCGCCAAGCTATTAAGAGATCAATTACTTGAAACGGTTTCCAGTAAAAAAGTTACACATTTTATTGTGAGTAACAAGAAAAACGGCCTCTCTTCCTATCGAAGAAGCCGTTTTTCATATAAACTCTGTGTCTTGAAGGTTCATTCTCACCCTGCCCATTCCATCATGATTTCAGCTATACTTCCAGTAATAACATTTCCTTACGCAGCAATCTTAATTGTGCCTTTGAGCGTTGCACTTGCTCGTTATTTTTGCTTTGTATTGCATCGAATAGCGTCGCTAATTCATAATCAAGTTCTAGTCGTAATACAGGAATTCTTTCTTCGGCATCCCTTCTTTTCAGGGCAGCAATCACTTGGTCCATGGTCACATTACATGCTTTTTCATAGATCACTTTTTTCTCAGCTCCTTTAATCTTAACAATTCGTACGGCTTCCCCGTATCTGATGTTTTTTACTAGGATTTGATGTTCGTTAATGATTTTGACCACTGCATGCCCTTTTGCCTGTTCAATAAATTGATACAATATCATCGCTAGCCTAATGTCCCGAACAGCGTAGTGATATTCCTCAAGCTTGTATCGTTCTCCGTTTTTAGCTAAAACTAACTGATGCCCACCGCTATCTGCTGTAATATCCATTCGAATTGAATGAGTTGCTTCTTTAACTCTGACGGTTAATCCATTCTGATGAAGCGTATCCAATAAAGAAAGGAAAGTAGTTCGGTCAAACCAAACAATGATATTGCTGTACTCTAACTCGTTATAGGTTTTTTTCATACACTTCATCCCCCAAAAATATACTGAATAGTCAGATTATAAATAAGCCCTTGGGAATGGGTTGTATATCCTATTACTGTTCAGCTATTTTTGTGACACTCCCATTCAAGTTTTTTTGGCGTTTTTTTAAAGTAAAACCAGTGAGAGATGGCGTTTCCTACGTCTATTGGATACGAATAGGGATGCTGTTCTGTTACTTACTTACCCCGATTTTAGGTCATGAAACCAAACTAGTTACATTCTGGGAAAATCCCCGATAGTCTGCTTATTAGTGTGGTATGATATCATATGGAGAGAGATTCGCTTTCTTCACGGCTCTAGAGCCCTTTTTGCTTTTGTGAGAAAGGAAAGAGGCATTTACAAATCCATAGAACAAATCGTGTACTCATTTGAAAGGAGTTTACATATGAACACTTTTTCTGGCTTTCACTCCGAGGATTTTGCGGTTTTTTCCATTGAAGGATTAGACGAGAGAATGGAAGGAATCAAAGATCAAATTCGTCCCAAATTAACCTTTCTGGGAGAACATTTTGCTCCTCAGCTTGGACTAGCACTAGGAGATGAAATGTTTTATCATGTAGCAAAACATGCACGTCGTACAGTTAATCCACCTAAAGATACATGGGTAGCTTGGGCAAATGATAAACGTGGTTACAAAAAACATCCTCATTTCCAAATTGGACTGTGGGGCACTCATCTGTTTGTTTGGTATGCCCTTATTTATGAATCTCCGTTTAAACAAGAAATTGGGCATAACATGGAAAAGCATTTGAAAAAAATCATGTCACTTGTGCCAGGACACTTTCATTGGTCACCGGATCATATGCAACCACATAGTACTTCACAAAATGAGCTGGGTGAAGAAGGGCTATTGCATCTTATCCAGCGTCTGCAAACGGTAAAAAAAGCAGAAATTCTTTGCGGAATCACAATTGATAAGGATGATCCAATCCTACGAAACGGTGATTCACTTATTGCTCACTTAGAGGAAACATTCCAAGTCCTTACTCGTTTGTACATGCTAAATCGCCATGAATAGAAGTAATTACTAGTAAATAAAGATGCTTTCTACTATCTATATGCAAAAGAACAGGTCCTTTTTCATGTAATTGTAAAGAACCTGTTCTTCTTTTTAATAAAAAATTAATAACAGTGTCGTTGCTTGCCTTGGAACATTTTTTGCATATTTGTTTGAAATGCATTGACATCCCCCATCATTCGATCGAACAACTCCTGAACAGTAGGAACATCATGGATTAGGCCAACCACTTGTCCTGCCCAACCAAATCCATGCTCTGCATCCCCCTCATAGATAAACCGACGATTGTTCCAACCACTAATATATTCTCGCAAGCCTTCATATCCTACACCTTGTTTCTCTAGTTCGGAAATATACTCAGAGCCTTTTGTACGTACTACACGCGCAGGAGTGCCTAGTGAGCGTTTAATCACAGTGGTATCATGCTCAGTAGCCTGGATAAGCGCCTCCTTGTAGGCAGCATGTGCATGAATACACTCTTTCGTAGCTATAAACCTCGTCCCCATTTCCACACCTTCTGCCCCTAATGCAAGCGCTGCCAAAAGTCCTCGACCATCACCAATTCCTCCACTTGCAAGTACAGGGATATTAACCGAATCAACAACACGAGGAACGAGTACTAAGGTTCCAATATCATCTCGCCCTAAATGACCACCACCCTCCTGACCAACTGCCATCACTGCATCAGCCCCAGCAGCTTCCGCTTTTTGTGCTTGTCTAACTGTTGATACAAGCACCAAACGTTTCATGCCATGTCCATCCGTTCGGCGAATTAGAGGTTCTGGATTCCCTCCTGTAATACTGATAACACCAATACCTTCTTCTATAGCCACATCTAACATTTCTTCATATGGTCGGTCATGTTGTCCAATAGCAAAATTAACACCAACAGGCTTTGTGGTCAATGTGCGCACCTTTTGAATCTCAGTCCGCAAAGCATCTGGCGAAGAGAGTGACATAGCTGTTATCTGTCCTAGTCCACCTGCCTCGGATACTGCGGCTGCTAATTCGGCATACGCCAGATGTGCTAATCCTCCTTGTACGATGGGGTACGTTATAGTAAGTAACGAGGTAATTCTGGTCTCCATTCCTAATTCCCTCCTTTCCTTTATTCTTAAACTTTCTGCTTAAAAAGGGATAAATCCTGCCACCATAGGGTTTATGCAAAAAAAATACTTGCTTTCCCCCCCTAATTTGCTATACTCAATTTTGTTGTTTTTCAAACAATTATAAAATAAAGTGAGGCGATACGATAATGAAACAGGATAAGACCCCCTTGTTTAGCGGATTGGTGGCACATGCAGAGAGGAATCCCATTCAATTTCATATTCCAGGCCACAAAAAAGGAACGGGAATGAATCCTACGTTCCGAGAATTCATTGGAGAGAACGCGTTATCGATTGATTTAATCAATATCGCCCCACTAGATGACTTACACCATCCAAAAGCAATGATTAAAGAGGCACAGGATTTGGCAGCAGAAGCCTTTGGTGCCGATCATACCTTTTTCTCTGTTCAAGGGACAAGCGGAGCTATCATGGCAATGATCATGGCGACTTGCAACCCTGGAGACAAGATTATTTTGCCTCGAAATGTGCATAAGTCTGTGACAGCTGCCATTATTTTTGCCGGTGCCATTCCAGTATTTATACATCCAATCATGGATGAACAGCTAGGGATTGCTCATGGCATTACGCCAAAAGCAGTCCGAAAAGCATTAACTGCACATCCTGATGCAGCTGCCTTATTGGTAATAAATCCTACTTACTTTGGAATTGCAGGGGATTTACAACAAATCGTAGAAATAGCCCATGAGTATAATATCCCTGTTCTAGTAGATGAGGCTCACGGTGTTCATATACATTTTCATGAAGATATGCCATTATCCGCTATGCAGGCAGGCGCAGACATGGCTGCTACCAGCGTTCACAAGCTAGGAGGCTCTCTTACCCAAAGCTCTATTTTAAACGTAAGAGAAGGGCTTGTAGACGTCGACAGAGTGAAAACCATTCTGAGCATGCTAACAACAACCTCCACTTCTTACATTTTGCTGGCTTCTTTAGATATGGCTAGACAACACTTAGCCATACACGGAAAACAAATGATAGAAAGTTCTATTCGTATGGCTAGCGCCGCTAGAGATGCCATTAACAAAATTCCTCGACTACGTTGTGTAGGGAAAGAAATATTAGGAATGCCGGCTGAGTACGCAATGGACCCAACTAAATTGCTCATTCATGTACGTAATCTCGGTATTACTGGCTGGGAAGTCGAGAATTGGTTACGCGAAAAATATAATATTGAAGTTGAGATGAGCGATCTCTACAACATTCTTTGCTTTGTGACAGCTGGAGATACAGAAGAAACCATTGGTACACTAGTAGCTGCCTTACAGCATTTAGCTGTTGAATTTGCTCATGCCCAACCAAGTGATTTAGTTGAAATTTCACTTCCTGAAATTCCAGTGATCTCTCTTTCTCCACGTGATGCTTTTTATTCTGAAACAGAAATTGTCCCTCTGGAGCATGCAGAAGGTCGGATTATTACGGAATTTATCATGGTGTATCCTCCTGGGATTCCAATTTTATTCCCAGGCGAGGTTATCACAGCTGATAACATTCATTACATCAAAGAAAACCTCCGTGTAGGTCTGCCTGTACAGGGTCCTGAAGATGAAACCATTCAAACCATCAAGGTTGTCAAACGCCAAGCGGCAATACATGAATAACACATAAAAAGGTCCTCTCCTTGCCATTATGGACAAGGAGGGGATTTTTTTGGCCCTCTTCTAATAAACTTCGAAACTTTTCTAGACTCTATGACGTATAGTAAATAGATAGAACATACATAAGATATGCCCTACGTCGCCTGAGAAAAGGAGAATGACATGAACACTACTACCACATCCACCACCACGAATCCCTATTCCTACCTTCTATGGATTGGGTATCTTATCCTTGCTATTGGCGGCTCTGCCTTATATGGAGCTAGTCTCAGCTTACATTTTGATCATTGGTCATTTGATCTCGGTGCGTACTGGGTCATTATATCCGCTAGTTGTAGCTGGATTCTTTTATTCGGAACCACTTATCTAATCGGTTATAAGAAAATCAGTCTACGTTGGCTGATCCAAATTAGTTTGGAAACTGTCGTATACGGTGTTACTGTACTACTTGCTGCCTCTTTAGTTAACCTAATTGCAAGAGGATTACAATTCCCAAGCTTACTGATGGTGACTCCCAATATCTTACTCGTCCTCTTCTCCAACATTTTAATGGCCAATCATTATATTGGCGAAATGAAAACGCAGCATTTTTCTCCGCCACTATCCCTTCTATTGTGGCTAACTCTGTTAGATGGGTTCGGCATTTTCTTTCTATACTTTTTCGGTAAAATGTTTTAATTAATAAATAACGGTTCACTGATTAGATAAAAAGGCTGATAGGATATTACATCCTACCAGCCTTTTTGTTTAGTATTAGTCCTCATCGTCATCATCGTCATCGTCGTCATCTGAACCAAGTACAGATGTATATAGACCTTCATCATCACGGTCATCCACCCATACTAAACGATTGCCACCAATTGCGATCTCAGAAGGATCAGCCTCACTAACAAATGGAGATCTGAAACGTTGTCTATCCATGTCATACATGACATATTTATCTACTTCGTCTCCACCTTTTTCTACTTCAGTCTCATAGAAAATGATATTATTTGATACGATTGGATTCTCTTGATCGCCTTCTTCTTCATACAGAAGATCAGTACGATTCATCTTGAAGGAATACACGAAAATGTCCTTGTCTTTTGTATCACTATTGTAAGCAGACCAAGCTGCAAATCTGTCACCAAGACCGATACCTTTTGCATTTTCCACTTCTTCCTTCATAATACGGCCGCCATCTTCATAATCGTAAATGACAATATCTTGGTACTTATCGTCGTCTCCATCAATCAAAGCTACAGCCTGATTATTGATAGCTACACTGCGAATGCCACCTTTGGAGTCATGCAGTTCAGAAGTTTTATTCTTTTTCAAGTTTGTCAGGTTAACAGTATTCGAACGTTTTCCACCACTTACCCAAACAAAATGGTCTTTATAAATTGCATACAAGCCCTCTACTATGTCCGTTTTCTTTGTAGTAATCTTCGTTGATTCACCTGTTTCGATATCGTAGGCCACTAATACCTTATCGTCATTATCGTAGTAAACCACATAAGAATCACTTACCACTGGATGCTCAGCTTCATGCTTTTCTGGGGAGATTGTAATCGTTTTGCGATTTTTTGCATCATACAGCATTACGCGAGACTCTTTTTTGCCTTCCTTCACAAAAGCCACATAGTTTTTGCTAGCTGCTGGAGAGGATACATTTTTTAAATTTTCGCCCTTGCCCAGCGTTTTGCTCTTCTCTTTTTTCGTATCAAATAATTTCAATGTCAAATTATTGGTTTTACCAGAAGCATATAGCACATAACGCCCGCTCATCACAGGAGGCATTTTATGATTGAAATCATTATTGACTTTAATCAAATCATCTTTGTTTGTATCTAGGTAATACAATGTGCTGCCCGATCCATATAACAGGTAACGTCCGTTAAAATCAAACAGCTCTTCAGTTCCTTTTTCATGAGTTAACACTTTGCTTTTACTGCTCTCTACTTGCGTTTTTTCAATATTTCCGGTTGATTTGTTTAAGAAAGCAATGTCATCATCAGAAATGACGGGATTTGTTGGTTTAGATTTTCCCCAGTACGTTAGGTTCTCTTTGGAAGAACCCAATTGATTTTGATACAGTTCGGATCTTCCATTACGTTCATCTTGCCAAACCACTTGGTCATCATAAACGGAAGGATGGCTTGCTTTTCCACCTGTAGATATGCGATATTCTTTGTCACTTCCTACTTCAATCGCATAAATATTTGTTCCACCATCACGCTTGTCTTTCCAAACTACAACATTGTCCTTAAAAACTATTTCTTCTGGATCAGTTACTCTTGCATCTTGGTTTGTAAGAACACGTTCTTTATCTTTTTTTAGATCGTACGCATATAGTTCATATCCATTTTTTTCCTGTTGAGCCCACACTATTGTATTTCTATCAATACGCGGAGCTACCTTCTTAGAACTATTGCTAGAAATTTTCTTTTTGATACTTTCATCATCCACATCATAAACCACGATGGAATAATTCTTCCCAGATTCTTCTACCCATACAGCATAATCTCCATCAAAATCCATACCATAGGGAGCAGCTGCAGTATCGCCATTCACTGAAAGCTTTTCCTCATCATAATTAGAAGCGAAAGCTGGATTCACACTGCTAACCAATGTCGTTGCCATGGCAAAAACAGCTATCCATCGCTGAAAGCTTTTCTTCCTCATTTTGTAACTCCTCTCGACAAAATATTTCCAATATCTTTATCCTTCTTATTATTTATCATTTAAATGTAGAAGTAAATAAAAATATTTGACAGGAAATGAAAAAGCAAAAAACACACTCAAAAAGAGTGTGCTACATAATCAATGGAATAGATATATTCAAAAAAATACATCTTCAAAACCTATTCGTGTTCATTATCATGCTGATGGCACGGGCAATCACATAAACCATAAAGCGTTTTCACCTGTGGTGATTCCAAATGATCAATGATGTCTCCGCATTTCTGACAAACGATTGTCGTCATGATAAGCCCCCTATGGAATAAATGTACTTGCAAATGAATCGAATTATTATGTCACATTAGTTTTATAAATGTGTTACATTAATCTTAATACGTCATACTTTAACTGTCAATAGGCTAATAAACGTAACTGTTTGGTCCGTTTTTTATTGCTATAATCTCAAATCAATTATTAATCGAATCATTAGTATGTCACATTAACTTTAAATCATTTAATAAAGCCAAAACAACAGCCCCCTTCATTGCGAAGGGGGCTGTCATATTCCAACTATCTACTGTATCTAGGCTAGTATTGATCCTGAAAAGGCATGGACGGTAAGTTATCACGAAAGAATTGAGAGAGCTCATTTGCTTGGGTCAGACAAGTCAATTTAAAGATTTGTTGCAGATGTTTTGGATTCATGGTGTCTTCTGAACTTAGTAGCGTTGATTGCCCTGTCTGCATACATACCACCAGTGGTTTCCCGAAAAAACGATGTGTATACACGATTCCAAAATCATAGCGAGTTGTGTCGGTTGCAAAGCCTAGAAAACGAACTTTAGCATCTTCGTTCACGTCATACAACAATTCCATTGCTTCCATCGCGATACCCTCCCATCTTGTATGATCTTTTATCTCCTCATCTATCTATCTTTACCTAGTTATAAGCCCAACGATGGCTTTATTAGAATATGAGATGGAGATAAAAAAGTTCCTTTCGATCAAGCCCATTCCTTACATTTGAAAAAGTTGCACATTCAAATGTAACCTTTTTTAAATAATTTGAAACTTTTACCTTTTATTTCCGTACTTATTACAGAGGATATTCAACCGGCAGAGCTTTGATTCTCAGGAAAACGCTCTTCGCCTTCCTGGATCCATCTCACCTTATCTGCTCCGTGCAATGTCTGAGCAAGGAATGATATACATTCAAAAAACAGTTCTACTACTACAACAGAGTAACGTTCTTTCAATTTTTCCAAAGCCTCTGTCAAGCGGAAGAGACTAGGCGTATTTTTCCTACTTTTTTCAATAACCTGACGACCTGCGCCTGTAGGATACACATGAACAACCCTTCCATCAATATCGGATTTCTCAATGCTTACTAATTGTTTTTCCATCAGCTTTTTTATATGAATAACAATAGATGAGGGATGCCAAAACGTCCAATCAGCAATCTGTGTAACACGTACTCCTTCGTAGCAGCAAATGATCCACAAAATATTTAATTGTACAGATGAGTCCAAATTCGCTGCCTTTGCAGCTCTTTCCCAATCGTCTTTGTTCACAACATTGATTGCTCGTAATGTATTTAACGCTTCATGCACCTGTCGTACCGCTGTATCCTTCATTTTCCCATTCCCCCAACTGATTTTTGTCTCTCTACAAGTATAAATTTTCATCATTGTACTATTTTCAGAAAATATAATCAATTGCTTTCCGTTTTTTGTGTCCGCTTGCAGAAGCCTAAACTGTAATGCTACACTTAAAGTAGAAAAAATCCGTACTTTTGATATGGGAGTGAACTGATTCGTGAATATGCAATCCGCCTATGTATATCTAGTAGATGGTTCCATCGCCTCCACGGTTACTCTTGATGATGTCAAAACATTTTTACAAAAATATCAAGATAAAACCAGTAAAACAGGCCAACAATTGGATTGGAGTTATACAGATGCCTCCTTTCCCTATCATATCGAAGAACCAGCGGAAGGAAAAGACACATTTTTCATTTTAAAGGGTAAAGATCAGAATCTTTATAAATATGTGATCATTGGCGTAGGCACACATCTAAAAGACGATCAGGAGCGCGCTTTCATTCAGGTTAGTATTCCCGACACGGCAACTCAAAACGATAAAAGTAAAGGCAACGAATACTGTCGCTATTTGGCCCGTGAACTAAAAGGAGAGCTTCATCTATTCAACGGAAGAATTCAATATTTTCAGCCACGCAAGCCTTAAATTTGTATTTTTTTAGCGTTTTGTACATTTGTCCAAGCAAAATGGCACCCCCCCAATATGATACATAGTGGAGGTGCTTATATCATTATAAGTGCCTTCTTTGACTCCAACATTCAGTCTAAAGGAGGTGCTTTTTTATGGAACGCTCTGATTTCATTTCGCTTGTAAGTGCACCAGCTCAGCTTGCCTTTGAAAAGTATCATATTTACGCCTCCATAACCATTGCTCAAGCTATTTTAGAATCTGGATTTGGTAACTCCATCCCAAGAGATCCTGCTACAGGTCGGATATCCTACAACATTTTTGGAATAAAAGGGGTAGGACCAGCAGGCTCTGTACATGTAGAAACAAAAGAATATCTTCAAGGTACATGGGTGACGAAAACACAAGAATTCAAAGCCTATAACAGCTTTCTTGAATCCATTGAAGATCATTCACAAATCTTGTTAACCCCTCGTTATAAAACGGTTATTCAAGCGACTACCCCTTTTCAAGCAGCCCAACATCTAAAACTAGCCGGCTACGCTACCGATCCAGAATATGCGGAAAAGCTACAAAAATTAATCGAAGCCTACAACCTAACCCAGTATGATCAAAAAAAGGCCCCATCCGAGGAATTTGTAGCCACTTGGAAGCTAGAAGTAGGTAGGCGTGCCCTAGCAGAGGGAATCATCACGTCCCCTGAATGGTTAAATGACTTAGATAAACCTATGCCTGTCTGGGCTGTATTAGCAGTAGCGTTACGTGTATATGACAAATGTCGTGAAGGTAAATAGAATAGATGCGTGATGAAAAAACAAAAGACAGGTTCCCTAATCGGGTCCTGTCTTTCCTATAGGTGTTACGAAAGTATTTCGGATCTGGTTAGCGAATAGAATCTTCCGTCTACCATACGTATGCCGAGATCGACACAATATTTGCACCCTTCCATTACTCCGTAGAGAATCCAATTGCTTGCTCGGTAATTAATATCATAATCTGTGTAGCTGTCTAGCCCGTCATTTTTAATTTCAATCCGGTACGTTACATCATACAGACGCAGAACTAACGGCAACTCATGGAATGGAATGGAAAATTCTTGCTCAATCTCTTGCTGGTATTCCTCCGTCACAAGCCAAGAGGCTAAAATGGATTGGGAGTCTTTCCATGCAATACGTATACTCGGGCCGTCTGTATCTGTTGATGACCGCGTGGCTTTTGTCTTCATTCGCTTTCATCTTTCCTTTCTTACATTACATAATAGAAATTACTTCTAACTATTATATCATCAGGTAGCTAATTTTGAAAACGGTGGAAGAGCATTTTATTTCCCTACTGTAAAGGAATTTTCTCCTACAACGATCATGTTTGCATCTTTTTCTTTTTTCATTGTCAATTGTACTTTATACGTACCGTTCTTTTTTAACTTGGTGGATACAAAGGGTTGGGAGAAAAAGAATCCACCATCGCGAACAGAGTAGGATTTCTCCTTGCTGCTATCCACCACATTGCCATCTGGACCGATAATATTTACTTTAACACTCATATCTTTAGCATCAACGACATTATCTACTTCTACATACACTCCGAAGTTACGTGGAATGTTCTTTTCCAGAAAACCTGTTACCGGATTAGTCAGCACGATATCATTGTTTTTATTTTGCTGAACTCCTTCTAACACCATAATATTCACGTTCGGCTTATCGATGAACAATTTGCCTGTCTCTCTATCATAAGTAGCAAAGCCACCAAGGCTATTAATTAATTCTTGTGTCGCATCAAGTGTTGAAGCCGTAATTTCTATTTTGGTATTGCGCTCACCATTGAAATATGTACGTATGCTTGTATCTCCCCATGCAGTCGTTGCTGTAGCTACAACGATGATAGTTGCAAAGCCTGCTACCCATTTCTTTTTCATCTAAATTCCTCCATCAATCATAATATATAGAAAGCCGAAGCTGTACTTGTATGCTTTCACATCAAAAGGATATTTGTTCCTTTTTGTTTTCTCTATATCTTAGACGCACCATACCTTAAATAGTTGTGGTTAAAAAAGAACTTTTTTATCTTCATCCACAGTATCCACAATATGTTCTCAACGTTTATTCACAAGTGGATAATAGTGATCTGATGCCCATTCTGATCGAAAGGCTTACTTTTCCCTTCTATAACTTAGATTAGATTGTGGATAACCAAGGCTTATTTTTGCATATAACAAAAGACGACCCACAGGCCGTCTTTCGTTGCTTTTTAGTTGTTTTCATTTGACATAACGTTTGCATATCGGCGAAAGAAACGGGTAACGATTTCGATTGCATTCCCGATGGCCTGTTCGTTTGGCTCTAGCTTAGCATGATGTAATCCATAGGGAGTATCTACGCCAAGCCAAAATAAAAAGCCAGGGATATCAGCCAAAAAGTATCCGAAATCCTCACCAGTCATCGCTTCCGAGCACCGAACCAGCGTAACATCATCCTGCTGTTCCAACCAGATCATAAATTGTTTTGAAAGCTTTGGATCATTGTATACCTGACAGTACATGGCACCGTAATCAATTGTCGCTTCACAATCAAAGCCTACCTCTATCCCTTGAACAAGCGATTCGATCCGCTGTTTAATCTTATGCATAGAATCCTGAGACAGTGTGCGAATCGTTCCTTCTAATCGAGCTACCTCAGCAATAATATTCTGCTTTGTACCGCCCTCTATTTTACCTACCGTAATTACTCCGGCATCTAGTGGATTCACATTGCGTGCAACAATCGTTTGTAATTGGGTCACAAGATGGGCCGCTACAACTACCATATCATTGGCAAGATGCGGATAAGCTGCATGCCCCCCCTTCCCCTTCACCTCAATAAATAATTCTGAAGTGTTGGCAAAGAAAACCCCTTCTTTCATTGCAATGGTTCCAACAGGATATTCTGGTGCGATATGCAGAGCAAAGATTGCCTCGGGTTGATAGCGACGAAATTCAGGGCTTGCTAGCATCGGTTCCGCACCGCCCGGCCCCTCTTCTGCAGGTTGAAAAACAAACAATAGATCATCTACAGCAGGACTTTTGGCAAACTCACTCAGAATACCAAGTCCAATTGCCATGTGGATATCATGTCCGCATGCATGCATATATCCTGGATGTTCCGAGCGAAAATCATAGCTGGTATCCTCTTCAATCGGTAGTCCATCCATGTCAGCACGCCAAGCTAGCATCCGCTCTGGAGATGTCCCATTCACTTTAACCAGCACACCCGTTTTCCAAGTCGTCACTTCAATATGCTCCTGAGGTAATTGAGCAATAAACGAAAGCAAAAACTGCTGCGTTTTAAACTCAGAAAATCCAGGTTCTGGGATTTTGTGTAGCTCACGACGAATAGCTACAAAGGGAGATGACATTTACATAATCTCTCCCTTCACGTGGGCCGTTTGCTCCAAGACTTCGCGGAAACAAACCATAAATTGATCAATTTCCTCGCTGGTTAGGGTGAGCGGAGGTAACAGGCGAATAATCGTTTTCTGCGTAACATCAATTAAAAAGCCCGCTTCTAGCATCCCTTTTTGAACTTGGCTGACCTCTTCTGGAGTAAGCTTCGTCTGGATACCAAGCATCATACCTTTACCTCTAATGTCAGATAGGAGCTGTGGATATTCATCAACTAAATGGGCTATGCGATCCCACAAATAATCAGCTTGCTTTTTACCTTCGTCAAGTAATCCATCTTTCAACAATGCTCCCATAACCGCATTGCCCAATGCTGCACTCAATGGAGATGGGGCAAACGTTGTTCCATGATCTCCCGGCTTGAAAAGATTCGCCAGTTTTTCTCCAGCGATCACCCCACCAAGCGGTAATCCACCGCCTACACCTTTGGCAAATAAGATGAGGTCAGGTTGTACTGACGTATGCTGGTAGGCAAATAGTTTCCCAGTTCGCCCCATGCCTGTTTGAATTTCATCCATGGCATATAGCACGTCATGTTCTTTACACAGAGCAAAAGCTGCTTCCAAAAAATGCTCAGAAAGCGGTATGACTCCACCTGATCCGAGAACAGGCTCCATTAACAAGCAAACAGGTGAATACGTAGTGATAATGTTTTGCAACCCTTCTATATCACCAGGAGCTACCTCATATACAGGAAAGGTTGGCAGAGGGTAATCCTGGTAAACATGGGCTTGTCTTGTTAGTTTGACAGCTCCAAGCGTTCTACCGTGGAAGCTATTTTTTAGCACAACAACCCCAGCGTTCTCTCTTCCGGTCATTTTAGCCCATTTATGGACAAGCTTAATCGCCGCTTCTGTTGCTTCAGCCCCTGAGTTACTAAAAAATACTTTTCCTGGAATTGTATGCTTAACTAACTGCTCTGCCAATGTGATGGCTGGCTTGTTCAAAAAAATGTTGGAGATATGCAAGAATTTTTCTCCCTGTTCTACAAGAGCTTCTACAATTTTGGGATGAGAGTGGCCCAGAACAGAGACAGCCAGACCAGTAAACAAGTCAAGATACGCTTTTCCCTCTGTATCAAGTAAATAATTGCCTTCTCCCTTTTCAATTGCAATCGGCAATCGTTTGTAGGTGGACATCAAATAGGTTTCATCTTTTTGTAGCCAATCCGTCATGGGAAGACGCCCCTTTATTCAGCTCAATCAATTACTAGCTGATATGATATATGCCTTACGGTTTCTTACATATTTATAGCTGACGAAGTTCTTGCATAATCTCCGTTTTGGACTTGGTTTTTGCATCAATCTCTTTAATGATTCTTGCCGGTGTACCCGCCACTACTACGTTCGCAGGAACATCCTGTGTAACGACAGCTCCCGCAGCAACCACTGAACCTTGGCCAATACGTACACCTTCTAAAATAACAGCATTTGCTCCAACCAATACATCATCTTCAATGATGACAGGAGTCGCAGAAGGTGGCTCGATGACGCCCGCTATGACAGCTCCCGCTCCTATGTGGCAGTTATTACCAACCGTTCCGCGACCGCCAATAATAACACCCATATCGATCATAGTACCTTCTCCGATAGAAGCACCGATATTGATCACGGCGCCCATCATAATAACCGCATTATTTCCAATGTGAACCTGATCACGAATGACAGCGCCCGGCTCAATACGTGCCTGAATTTCTTTTGTATCTAGCATCGGGATTGCAGAATTACGACGATCGCTCTCTACTACATAGTCTTCAATACTGTCCTTATTTGCTTCAAGTACAGGCTGTACGTCCTTCCATTCGCCAAACAACACACCTACATTGCCTGTAATAAAGGTTTTTGTATTTTTACCAAAATCAATTCCTTCTAAATTACCCTTTACATGTACCTTCACAGGCGTCTTCTTCTCGCTCTTTTGAATAAAGCTGATAATTTCGTGGGCATCCATCATGTTCATCGATTGTTTCCTCCTACCAATTTGGTTTATGTAATAGCTTTTGCAAAATTACTGTTTGGAAAAAGAATAACCCCTTGATAAGCAAAAAAGCAATGAGTGGATTCGCCTACTCATTGCTGGTTTTACCATGGCAACTCATAAATAGCGCTCCACGAAAGGCACACCTTTCATGACAAGACGTACGTTATTCACGTACACCCCAGCCGTAGATTGCCGGTCAGCAACGACTTCGGCGCATTGACCTTTTATCCTGTTCTCATCGTCCCGGCGATGTAAAGCAAACAGGATGACTCATCCGCTGCGCACCTCTATTTTGGATTATTCTTATGTAATTTTCACTTCACTTTATCAGATAAACCCTTACCTGACAACCGCTTTGTACAAATGGATTTTTTAAGCAAATCGGTATAAAAGAAAAAGGGAAACGGGTACGATCACAAACGCCGTAGCAACAATCCCAACCCAACTGATCCATTGCTTAGAACGTTCACCAATTAATAAATGAACGAAACTAAAATAGATGGGAAAAACTCCAGTTCCAAAAGCAACTAATAAAAATAAGGAACTAAATTGTTCTCCTCGGTAAAACCTTAATCCATAGAGGAACCAAACAAACCAAACAGCTAGAAACACAAGTCCAATCAGATATGGTTTACGCATGAACGCTCTCCTTTTTAAGAAACTACCAAATTCGAATCCTTTCCATTTATTTATAACATACAATTCAGCAAATTTAAAAATTACAGAAGTAAAAAAGCACCCCCTATAAGGAGTGCTTTATCCATTTTTGTGTTTACATTTGCTGATTACTTTTTGCTTTTTTCTTCTGTGAGTGAGGAGTCTCCTTCATAAAGCTCGTATCGTATTCAACCCATACATGCTCCTCATCGTGCTTTGTTGTATCCTTCATAAGGCCTTTATACAAGTAGTAGAACAAGATGAAAGAGAAGACTAAGAAACCTATGATCGGATACATAGCAATGCCGATTTCCATGGTTTTATTTCCCCTTTCCAAATCATTACCAATATTATACTTTATTTAACAGAACATTCAAATGACTTTAGACACATTTTAGACATATTTTTATTCACAATAAAAGCTCTCGCTACTAATTCGCGAGAGCTTCGACACAGCTATTCCAAATCCCCTGGAAACTCCTTCATAACTGAACTTTTCCAAACGATTTCACCTTGTTTATTTACATAACAAAAGCTATATCCTTGTTCGTCATGGGTCACCTCATAAGCTAAGCCATTGTGAAATACACCGCCTGATTCAAACTGAGGTTTAATGACCATTTTACCTTGCTTATTAATAAAACCATATTTGCCATTCACCTTGACGGAAGCGAGTCCTTCTGAAAAAGGTAATGTACGTTCATAGGTAGGTGGAAGTAAAAACTCCCCTTTTTTGTTAATATAGCTAGCTTTATAATCTCCGTCCACAGCTACCATCACGTCGGCTACTCCTTCTGAAAAGCTTCCAGGTTCAAACCCATCTGGTTTCACAACTTCCTGGCCTTGCTTATTGATGAGACTATATCCTTTTTCTTCACCTTCATATACTAAGGCTAGCCCCTCTTGAAATGGATTAGCAATTTGATAGGTAAAGGGAATAATGACTTTTCCTGTTTGGTCAAGATAACCTGCTTTTCCATCCTTATACGCTACAGTAGTACCTTCTTGAAAGCCCCAGACAATCTCATATTCTGGTTGAATCACGATTTGCCCATGCTTATTAATAAAACCATATTTATGATTTTCACCAATGGCAGCTAGACCATTTTGAAAGCTACGAGCAAATTGGAACTTTGCTGGAATCACCATCTTATTATCTTTGTTGATAAAACCAAAATAATCCCCTGTTTTAACAGCAGCTACTCCTTCTGAGAATGAATCTGCTTCGTCATATTGAGCTGGGATAACAAATGAGCCCTGTTGGTTGATAAACCCATATTTCCCATCCTTTTTAGCAACGGCAAGCCCCTCATGAAATTCACCAACCACTTCAAATTGAGGAGCGATCACTACCTTTCCAGTTGCATCAATAAAACCATGTTTATCTTGATCCTGAATGGAATATAGGCGAACCTCTTGTCTATCATCAGCTGAAACAGTTTCTTTTACACCAGAGGGGTTTGTTATCGTTTGTGCTCCTTGTACTGTAGCCCCTGTTGTCTCTTTGGACACCTGAGCTACAAATGCTGGTTTCTCGGCTGCCAGTAAAAAATTTTGTGAACCCGCTACATGTATTAATGGCAGACAAAGTACTGCGACAATACCTGTTTTTGTCCATTTAGAGATATTCATACTATCCACCTGCTTCCGCAAATTTCCTATCATTATTGAAAAGAGACACGTCGTTTTTACTAAGTTACTCGCTATGTATTCTTTACATAAAAAATAAGTGCTATTTATTAAAGTTGTCTCATTCCTTGGCCTCGTCTTTTAGGCTTTCCTGTTTACTTATTTATTAGACGTACTCAGTTGCCAAAACGTTTTCATCTTTTTTTACCAATTTTTTTTACATAAAAAATAACGCTATACCTACATTCTGATCTGAGCTTACTATTGGTAAAGAAAGCAAAAAAAACACTGGATTAGCTCCAGTGCTCTTTCATTTAAGCTTGTATACGCCGTAAAAACTGGTGAGTTCGTTCGTTTTTCGAATGCTCGAAGATTTCTTCAGGAGTTCCTTGCTCCAAAATGACACCACCATCCATGAAAATAATGCGATCGGCTACATCTCGCGCAAAATTCATTTCGTGTGTCACGATCACCATTGTCATACCTTCTTCTGCCAACTGTTTCATGACCTTCAATACCTCACCAACCAATTCTGGGTCTAGCGCAGAAGTTGGTTCATCAAACAGTAACACTTCCGGATCTAATGCCATCGCACGGGCAATACCTACCCGCTGCTGCTGTCCTCCAGATAGCTGATGAGGATACATGTTCATCCGATCAGAGAGTCCCACTTTTGTAAGCATTTCCTCCGCTCTCGCCTTCGCTTCTTCCTTAGAACGTTTTTTAACGATAACCTGTCCTTCCATCACATTTTCTAACGCTGTCATGTGTGGAAAAAGATTATAACTCTGAAAAACCATTCCTGACTGCTTACGAACAGGAAGCAACTCCTTTTCCTTCATTTTAGTAGTAGGAATAAAGTCTAGACGTTGGTCTCCTATTTGCATGCTTCCTCTCGTAGGTATTTCCAAAAGATTCATGCATCTAAGCAGTGTAGTCTTTCCAGAACCTGAGGGACCTATGATGACGACGGCTTCCCCTTTATTAATAGCTACAGATATGTCCTTTAATACTTCAACTTGTTGAAAACTTTTATGAAGTCCTTTTATCTCAATCATGCTGGTTCTCTCCTCCTACCTAGCCATACGGCGTTCCAGACGATGTTCCACACGGCTTTGCAATGCTGACAATATCGTACTGAAAAACAGATAGATGACCGCAACCTCACAGTATAATACCAAGGGCTCGTATGTCATCGCAGTAATCTGTTGCGATATCTGAAACATCTCTGTCACCGTAATGGTAGCGGCTAGAGAGGTATCTTTCACTAAGCTGATAAACGAATTCCCAAGCGGAGGTACCGCTACACGAAGAGCTTGTGGAAGAATAATTCGACGTCTTGCCTGATTTCTGGTCATCCCAATTGTATATGCCGCTTCCCACTGCCCCTTAGGCACCGATTGGATAGCTGCACGGATAACTTCAGAGTTATACGCTCCCACACTCAAGGAAAAACCAATAATGGCAGCAGGAAATGGATCAATTGTAATGCCTAGCTTAGGTAACCCATAGAAAATAATAAATAATTGCACTAACAACGGGGTACCTCGAACAACCCATACATAAAAGCTGGAAATTCCATACAACAATTTATTCGTGGATAAACGAGCAATCGCTGTAAAAAAGGCAAGTATTAATCCTATGATAAAAGAAAGTAACGTAAGAGGTATCGTGAACAAAATTCCCGCCTTTAACAGCGGGAAAAATGAATCCACGATAATACCGATAATACGATCAGATTGTTCCACTTCCATTCAGTCCTATCTGTATTATTTGGAGACGTCTGCACCAAAATATTTCTCGGATATTTTCAAATAAGTACCATCAAATTTCATCTCTTGCAGAGCTTTATTTACTGCTTCAATCAGTTCAGGATGTTTGCCTTTTGCAAACATAATCCCGTTTTCAGTAGCATTAGGATGCTCAGCTGCAATTTTAATTTTCACATCAGGCTTTTGTTTTTTAAAGTCGAGGAAAGATAAACCGTCGTTAACTGTTGCATCCACTCGTTTGGATAATAAAAGTTCAATAGCTTGGTTAAATCCTTCTGATTGTACAATTTCAGCTCCATTATCTCGTGCTAGGTCTGTTAAATTACTTGTTAATGTCTGTGCTGATTTTTTTCCTTTTAAATCTGCAAAAGTCTTGATTTCATTATTATCTTCATTAACAATTAGCACCGCTTTTGACACGATATACGGATCGGAGAAATCAAACTTTTCTTTACGATCCGCTCGAATGCCCACCTCGTTTACAACCATTTCAAAACGATTTGCTTCAAGTCCTGCAATCATACCGTCCCATTTGCTTTCAATAAATTCAGGTTCTACCCCAAGACGTTTTGCAACTTCACGAGCGATTTCCACATCAAAGCCAGTCAGCTGTCCTGTAGAATCATGGTAGGTGAAAGGTGCGTAGGTACCTTCCGTACCAATGCGAATCTTCCCGGCTGTTTTGATCGCTTCCAAGGAGTTTTTCGCTGTTGTGTTTCCTCCTTGCTCGCCTGTGGCTCCCTGATTAGATGACCCACAACCAGCTACAAATAGAGAGAGCGCTAAAATAGAAACAAGTGCAGTAGAGTACCAAGCTTTCTTCATTTGCTAAACCCCCAGTTATCTTATCGGATTTTACCCCTTTAAAAATCATAGTAACATTTTCGCAACTTGTCAATAATGATTAGAGTAAATTTTTGCATGAAATGTATTTATCTTTGTATCGATTCATTCTTTCCCCCAAGATGTGTTACCACTAGGTTTTGTTTTTTTCCGTATAGGTATGTAAGAAGCCCCGTACATACCGTGAAGATACTCATTAGTATAAGAAAGGAAGATAACCCAATAAAATCCAAACTTGCAGACGTAATAAGCATAGCGACCTGAATAATAATACGGTCCACAATTTCTTTAAAACTAAAAAAACGTCCCTGTACCATTTCTGGTAACCTTTTTTGAAACACGGTAGTTACCATCGGGAATATAAAACCTAATGTAAAACCAAGCAATCCAAATGAAAGTAAAACCATGACTGAACTTGTACTAAATGACATACCCCATTCTGCAATTCCAATGACCACTACGAGCAAGGATGATATCCTTACTAAGTTTACTTGACTTACCAATTTTTGCACGAAAACTCCTGCAAGAAGTACACTTGAACCTTCTACCGCATAGATATATCCCATAATCGTCGAGGAATCCTGCAATTTACCAAACGCCAAGACCAATAAATTAAATCCGCCTAAGAAGAGTGTCACTACCCCAGTGCTAATCAGCCCAACGGTTACCGATGGCTCTTTTTTCATTATTTCAAAAACTTCTGTGAATTTCAGTTTTTCACCTGTTTGTTTGCGTTTATAATGCGATTGCGGAATTCGAACAAACAATACAATGATTACTAGCATCAGAAAACCGATAAACGCCCCTATAGTAACCGTCTGCATCGTAAACAATGTTAGTAGCAAGCCCCCAACAGCTGTACCCGCAATTCTAGCCATGGTAGCAATGTTCATATAAAGTGTGTTTGCAGACAGAAGATTAGCCTCTCCAACCAAAGCTGGTAAGCCTGCCCGTACTGTTGGCAAATACATGGAACCAGCTACTTGATTTACAATTAACGAAACAACTAGCCAGCCAATAGAAGTGTAACTAATAGCAAAATACATAAAAACAGGGGCCAAACATCTGATACAGGAAGAGGCAATCAAAATCTTTTGCTTATCGTACAGATCAATCATTTTCCCTACTGTTGGTAAAAATAGAATGCTAGCAAGCATCCCTGTCATGAGTAACAGGCCGGTTCCTAAGTTGGTTTTCATAATCTGTGACATAAACTGTAGATTTAGTAACAGACATACCCACATAGTTATTCCAGCAACGATTTCTCCTGACATTAATAAAAGAAATGACTTGTTCTTATGAATGGGTTGAATTGTAATCAGCTCCGTTATGTACGTGTTGTATAATAACTTAATTGTAGTGATCTGGGCTGGTTTTGCAATGACTGATTTTCCTCAATTTTATTTCCATATAAAAAAGCCCTCTTCACGTTAGCAAAGAGAGGCCTTTCTTCGGGTATCTGAATCCAATGATTTTCAATAAAAAATTAACGAATTCGAACGGCTGTGCCAGAGGCAACAACCATCAACATACCGTTACCGATCGTTTCATAATCTAAATGAATACCAATAATTGCATTAGCGCCTATTTGAGTAGCCTTCTCTTTCATCTCGCTAATGGCAATATCTCTTCCTTCTGCTAGCTTGTTCTCATAGGCACCGCTTCGGCCGCCAATAATATCTCGGACTCCTGCCATGAAATCTCGAACAATGTTGGCAGCCATAATTGCTTCGCCCGTTACAATATCAAGATACTCCTCGACATCTCTACCCTGAACAGTGTGTGTTGTGGTTATTAGCATGTTGTCCTCCTTAAGCTGTTAGATCTCTTGTCTTAACAAGTATTACGTCTCACAGTGACTGCAGGTTTCAAATTTGTGCTAAAGAAAATCTCTTTTTGCTGGAATCACAATAGTTTCAGTAGCATTTTGCACCTCTACAATAATTGGCTTTACTTCTGAACTGCCACAGATCGGGCACCTTTGTTTATCATGAAATATACTACAGCAATAAATGCAGGTAAATTTCATCTGTCACTCCTCCTCCCAGTACGCTGTATTATACGCTTTCTTTCTTAAAAAAACTGTCTATTTTTGTAAAACACTCGTAAGAAAATATATATATCCAGTCTCTTTCTTTTATGTATGAACGAGGCAAGGTACTTTGTGCATGGACAAAGTACCTTTACATGCTGTAACCATAAAATTAGTCATTTTCTTTTTATCTTCTTTACGCTTTCCAGCGCTCGCAATAAAAAATCCGGTACAGGCAAACCTAACCGATGACAGTTTTCTATTATGGAAATCCCTTCATTCCCAATCATAAATAAAATGATTGTATCTCGTAAGAATCCTTGACTACTCCCGCTGATTAAATCCAATTGATTCGCTATAATGATAAAGGCAAACATGCCAACCTTTTTGGCAATTCCTCGAAACCCTTCCTGACTACTAAGCGACCTCGTATACCAAGCAGCAAGTACTCCTGTTATATAATCTACAACGATAAAAATGCAAAATGCCGTAAAAAGCTTATCAATGCCTCCCACTAAATAGGTGAAAATGGCAATTACGGCCCCAGTCCAAATGAGATGAGAGCTGTCCTCCCCTGAGTACATCATATTTCTGGCTACCTCCTCCTGCCTGTTGGCTGGTATAAACCGAGGTACCTTCCTTTTCTTATGCTTATAACTTTCCCTTATATTCCAATAACCAGAGTTGTACCAAGTAATGTAGTTTTTTTTGTCGATTCAATAGAACTCGTTCCACCTGCTGTTTTTGCCTTTTGCTTAATAAAGAAAGGGGAATTCGCCTTACTGTTTGTTTTATAACCACAGGTGATAGCTGTTGAATCTTTTGAATAAATGGCTTTACCTGATTATATTCTCTGATAAAGTGGGTAAGACCCTGTAAGTAGTGATGATTATATAGAGCTACATGTTCCCACTGTTTGGAATACCATGGGATTTTTCGAAAAGTAAAGGTCCCCAACAGGGACATACTATGATCAATAGCATAAAAATCATATGCTTTTTGAGTAGGGAATATTATGATGTTCTCATTATGACGATCTACATTGACAATCCAAATATCAAAGATGAATAGCTCTATCAATCTTTCTGGGGATTGCAATTCGTTGATAGCCCTTGGTCCTTTTCGCTGATAAAACTCTTCCCAGCTATAAAGGCGCCCTTTCCTTTTTTTATGAGAAACTACGCCCCTTTTCCCTTGAATTGTGACTACTTCGATTTTAGCTACTGAAATTCCTAATTTGCGTGCAAGCCTATACGAAAGTAATTCCATAGCTAAAACAGGGCCAAGCTTTTTTACTGTACTTCTATTCATATATTTAAAGAAACCAGTTTGTTGGTTTCCTTTCCTTCCTTTTCTAACCTGCCAAACAGGGCCTAAAGGGCGGTCATATTTTCGAACAGGTACCCAGCTTATCCCTTCCTTTCTCATAGCCATGCCTCCTCTATTTATTATTATTTTCCTCATGTAAGGTTTGGCACGGCTTATTCTTTTTCGTAAGCATAAATGGTTGATAACCTATTCTTTAAACAAAAAGCCACTGGCTATAGCCAATGGCCCCTTGTTAGTACAAAAATTATGAAAAATGCTTCTTATGTTTTCTTTCGTGTCTTGCATGAACCACTAAAGTTTCCCCCGGATTTAAAATGACAGTGACATGGCGATGTTGACATTTTTTTGGTCTTTCATGGTTACTCCATACTGAACTACTACTAGATTTAGAATTTCCCCAATGATGCTCTACAGAACGACTTTCATGCTGATGATGATGGCGATGATGACGTTGTTTACACTTACAATGCTTTTTCCCCATAAAAACACCTCCTACTGTGATACTCTAAGATATGAGTAAAAGAAAAGCATTGCTTGGACGATAGAAACAGTAGATATGACCAAATTTTTGCTATGTATAGAACTTCTCATTTTCTTGATTTCATCATGCATACAATAAAGCTCTGTAACACACACTTATGATAAAGAAACGGTCTTAACCCGAATCAGAATGATGAGGTGAACAAAAATGAATGGCATGGAATTAGTGGAATTCTTACGAGAAACAGAAAATAAAATGATGCATATCCATAGAGCCATTGATCATATTAGCAATGAGCCTACATTAAAGGAATCCGTAGCCGTTCTAACAGAAGTTATCACTGACTATCAGTCACAAACGGATAAAGTAAAGTCGACTTTGAGACATATGGAAGTTAATTCACATCAGGGAAAACACCAAAACGAAGACAATAGCTAATAACAGTACTTTTCAAAAAAACAGCGCATTTCTCTTTTTCCCGAGAAGCGCTGTTTTTCCACTCTTTATGGTTACGAAGGAATGGGAATACCCACTTCTTCCAGCCGATTTGTTAGATACGCACGATTGCCCAGAATAATTGGATCTGCTGGTCGGTATGCTCGTGCCAATTCATTATGCTTGTAAGCCTGCTCGAACTGTTCTAAGCGATCGTAGCAAACACATAGTTGCAAATGTGGGAGCCAGGTCCAACACGCTTCTTTACGAAACCCCCACGATTTAGGTTTGGTTAATGTAGTAGCGAGATCATACCAAAAAAGCGCTCTTTTGGGTTCATTTTTTTGTAACCAATAATATCCCAGCCGACAGCATGCCTCAGCTCGTGGCAGGCCATATTCCAAGCTTTTTAATGCATATCTGATCTCTTCTTCTGGGAGATGTAATCTCTCATAGCAAAAGCATATGTGCTCCATTAACAGCTCTGGTTCCTCTACTCGTGGTAATTCTTTGTTTACAAATTTCTGATAAATTTCGATTGCCTCTTCATATCTTTCATGATCCTTTAATTCATTGGCATAATAATATTTATCCCTTGGAGTTAGCAAAATGCCATCTGCTATCGCATTTTCATATAGTTGTAAATTTCGTTGATGATTTTTTTGCTGACGTGGACGATGGGTAACAGCAATATCAATCTTAAAGCTTCTGCCAAAGGAAAACTCAATATATTCATGAACCATGCCTACCCAGGAATGTTTATGGGTTCGCTTTATAATTCTTTCACGAGAATAAGGAAGAATGACATTGCCAAATTCATCTTTACTAGTATGATAAGGCATGATTATTACATCAATATTCGGGTCAATCTTATGTTTATACAGCTGTAATTTTTTTCGATCAATTTCCTCTAGTACATCATCTGCGTCCATCCACATAATGTAATCCATCGTAGCTTGTTGAAAAGAAAAATTACGTGCTTTAGAAAAATCATTTACCCATTTGAAGTGAAAAATCTTCTTGGTGAATGCCTTTGCTTCCTTAATCGTTTTGTCAGTTGAACCGGTATCCACAATAATGATTTCATCAACAGCTCCCTTAACAGAGCGCAGACAACGAGCAATAGATTTCTCTTCATTTTTTACAATCATACATAAACTGATCGTAGCCATACCTTCCCCCCAATCTCCTGTTACATAGGCTCGACATGCCTTTGCGGATCAAATATTCCAACCCGCTCCACAATATTATTTGGGTCATACCCCCGTGTTTCTAACTGATGGATGCTAAAGGGAAGTTGCCATTTTTGTATAAACCGCCTTGCGTTATCCCACGAATATTCTCGATACGTAATTCTATTTACTAAAAAGGAAGCATGGCCAAAGTGATAGATAAATACATCATTTGCAACCCATAGCTTTTTCCCATACAGACGAGCACGTAGACAAAAATCATCATCCTCATAGCTTGCTGGATAAAATCGTTCATCTAATCCACCAATTTGCTCAAGAAGACTCCGTCTAAATAAAATGCAATGCCCTATCAACTTGCGTCCATAGAAGCCATGATTGGCATAACGATTGGTCCAATCAATCGCAAAGGAATCAACAGTAGCAATCTCCACCGTTTCTTCTGTACTAATTTGCTGTTCTGCTGATAAATTATTGGAACGGGGCCCAACCATGCATAGTGACGAATCCTTATTTAGCCAATTAATGAGTAACTGGCTCCACTTGGGAGTGACCAATGTATCATTATTTAGCATAACAATATACTTACCCCGAGCCTTTCGAAATCCTTGATTATTGCCTGCTGCAAAACCACGATTTTCACCATTAGAGATAACAACTGCATGGGGAAGAGAATTCAGATATGAAATCGTCCCGTCAGTAGAGCCATTATCAACAAAGATAAGTTCATAATCGTTTGTATGCTTTTTAATACTTTCAACACACATTTTAGTAAAAGGTAAACCATTACGTGTCAAAATCACAATCGAGAGGTTAGGAGTCATAACTCTCCTCCTTTGCTTCGTTACAATCTAGACGGTACGCATGCAATGCATCTCGCCAATGGCGAAGCAGTTGGAAATCATGTAAACGAATGGCCATATGATCCATAACCGAATAGGCCGGGCGGGGGGCAGGTCGAGGAAAATCTTTCGTTGTTATTGGAATAACCTTTACATTAAGCTGATATTCGGCAAATATCGTCTCGGCAAATTCGTACCACGAACAACTCCCTTGATTTGAAACATGGTAAGTGCCGTAACACTCGCTTTTAGCTACCTGCATTAAAAATAATGCAAGATCAACAGTATAGGTCGGTGATCCAATTTGATCAGAGACAACTGAGATTTCTGTTTGTTTTTGTCCAAGCTTTACCATTGTCTTCACAAAGTTATGACCGTACTTCCCAAATACCCAGGAAGTCCGAACAATAAAATGTTTGTGGCATAAGCATCTTGTCAATTCTTCTCCAGCTAGCTTACTTTTTCCGTAGATACTTTTCGGAGCAGGACGGTCAAATTCAACATACGGCTCACTTCCCTGCCCAGAGAATACATAGTCTGAGCTAATATAAATCATTTTGGCACCTACTTCTTGAGCAGCAAGTGCTACATTACGTGTTCCCCAAGCATTAACTGCATAAGCTCGATCAGGTTCGCCTTCAGCCTGATCCACATTGGTATAAGCTGCTGCATGAATAATAACATCAGGTTGATAAGCTTGCACTTGCTCTCTTACCTGATGTAATTGTGTAATATCTAATTCTTGTCGACTGTATCCCTTTACATGATCCATGCCCTGTGAGCATGCAACCAGGTCTCGGCCTAGTTGCCCTTGTGCCCCAGTGACCAGCACTTTCACGCTGCTCCCTCCCTTTTCCTTCACACGCTAATGCATATGGTCTTGGATGATATGACCGTATTGTTGCTTATAATATTCGCGAAAAGCCCCTGTTTTAGCTCGCTTCCACCATTGTTCGTTTTGTTGATACCAACGAATCGTATTAGCAAGACCCTCTTCAAATGTATGAATGGGCTCCCACCCTAATTCTGTTCGTATTTTAGTGGAATCAATAGCATAGCGTCGATCGTGTTTTGGGCGATCCTTACCAAACTGAAGCAAATTCTCTTCACGATGTAACTCGCGGAGCAATGTCTGGAGCAAACTCAGATTCGTCCATTCATTATTGCCGCCAATATTATATACTTCGCCGGGCTTGCCACTATGCATAACAAGATCAATAGCTCAGCAATGATCTTCTACATGCAACCAATCGCGAACGTGTAGTCCATCTCCATATACGGGAATGTTTTCATAAGAAATCGCATTGGTAATAGCCAGTGGTATTAATTTTTCTGGAAATTGATATGGTCCATAATTGTTAGAACAACGTGTGATATTTGTATACATGTCATACGTTTGATGATAGGAACGGACTAATAAATCTGCTGCTGCTTTGGAAGCGGAGTATGGGCTATTGGGGGCCAGCGGGGAATCCTCTGTAAACAATCCTGTCTCTTCTAATGAACCATATACCTCATCAGTGGATACTTGAAGAAACTGTTTGATCTTATGTCGTTTAGCAAATTCCAAGAGCACTTGTGTGCCTGTTATATTCGTTTTCACAAAGTAGCTTGGATCTGAAATACTACGATCAACATGCGATTCTGCTGCGAAGTTAATAATAATATCAATCGTAGCTTCATCATCGGAATATAAAGCTTTTTCTCCTGCCAAAATGCTTTCTACTAATTTCTTGTCATAAATAGATCCTCTCACAAAACGATAGTGAGGATGTTCTTCAATGTCTTGTAAATTCTCTAGATTACCGGCATATGTGAGGTAATCTAAATTAATGATTTTATAATGGGGGTATTGATGCAGGAGATAATGAATGAAATTGCTCCCAATAAATCCCGCTCCACCTGTCACCAATACTTTCATAGTCTATTTCCTCCTTATTTAAATACCGTGTTCCAATTAAAGTTTATTGTTTTATCATCATGGGCAATCCGGTATTCATCCGGATCTTTGGGATCATAAGAAATGTTCGTTACATAAGTAATGACGGCTGGCTGTTGCCCTAACACCCGATATCCATGCGCCACTCCACGTGGAATAAACAGAGATATTAAGTGGTTCTCACCCATATAATAGACGTCTGTCTTTCCCTTAGTCGGTGAATCGTCTCTTAGATCATGCAGGACGACCTGCGCATTGCCAACAGGGAAGAACCATATATCGTCCTGCTTTTTATGATAATGAAATGCTTTAATCACACCTGGATATGTCAAGGAGGCAGATAATTGACCGAATCTTTCTAACAATAGGTCATCATCACGCCATACCTCCATAAAATATCCCCGGTCATCAGCGAACTTTACTAGCTTTTTTACTTTCACGCCCTCAATCACGTTTTATCTCCTCCTCTATCTACTTAGTCTTCTACTAACTTATCCAGCTCTAATGTGGCCGCTAATTGGTTTGCGTGTAAAATCGAATGGTGGGTGCCTGCATCTGTCCACCATCCCTGAAGTACATCGTAAGTCATCTCATTTTGCTCAATATACGCATTGTTCACATCGGTAATCTCTAATTCTCCACGTGCTGAAGGCTGTAGAGTCTTAATGATTTCAAATACCTTCCAATCATACATATATATACCTGTTACAGCAAAATGACTGTCTGGTTGAGACGGCTTTTCTGTGATGGAAACAATTTTTCCATTCTCCAACTTTGGTACACCATAACGCTCAGGATCAACAACTTGTTTTATCAAGATATTGGCTCCAGTACCACGTTCTCTATACCTCGTAACATAGTTCGAAATATTATCGGAGAATACATTATCACCTAAAATAACCGTAATCAGCTCTCCATTTGCAAAATCTTCCGCCATTCCTAATGCCTGTGCAATTCCCTTGGGTTCATCTTGTACTTTATACGTGAATTGCATATTAAAATCTACGCCACTTCCCAACAAATTAACTACGTCTCCCATATGCTCACGGCTAGTGACAATTAATATCTCATGAATATCTGCCTCTTTTAACTTATGAATAGGATGATAAATCATCGGATATTTTCCAATCGGTAACAAGTGTTTATTGGTAACCTTTGTTAAGGGATACAATCTAGAACCTGTTCCGCCGGCTAAAATAATTCCTTTCATGTATAGGCCTCCCTAAATGGTTTGACGTTCAGGTCAATCATGAATAGCACAGATCTACATATCCGCACGATATGTTATAGTATGCTTACAGACAATATCCGCTCATTAAGTATAGAAATCCAGCTTCAGTCCTGTAACAAAAGCCTAAGCATGAATGATTTCATTGTGGTTTGATCTTCGTGACTTCAAATAATTGTGCTATGATTTGTTCTCGGTAAGAACGTAATTCTAACGTATCATCTGACACTTCATCCGGATCAGTAACGCAGAGTGCACCGTGAATAAAACGAAGTGTATTCATGTAGGCCATGACCAGCTTATCTTTTTCCTGTAAATATCCAAGGGAAGGTGCCTGTAAAATCAAATGTACTAAATCAATAGAGCCGGCAATGATGATCTCACGTTGCTTGATTTGTTGAGCAGGATGCATGCGGAAATAGCTCAATGTATCCGTCATATAAACACCTTTTCTATTTCGTAGCAATACGATCCAGGAGGCCATATCCACTGTGCATGTATATTTTCTATTTACTAAAATACCAAAGGGTTCTGTTAAATATTTTTTCCGAAATAATACCGTCGTCGGCTCCCCAATAAAATTCCCCCATTGTAAGCCAACTAACATATTAATTAATTCATTACCATCTAAGATTGTATCTTGTAAGAAGCCTGTTTGTGTTTCCGCGATATCTGGTTGAACGGCACCATTCTCATTGATAATTGCCCGTTTAGAAGTTACCAATGCAATCTCTTCTTGATGATCCTGTTGAAAATAGACCATCATCTTACTAATTTTATCTGGATGAAATAAATCATCATCCATTAAAAAGTTAATGTATTCCCCACTTGCCAGCTCCAACAACTTTAAGTCATTTTCAAATTGCCCCAAATTTTGCGGATTTTTGTAATAAATAAGCTGTGGATACTTCTCCAAATAAGGTTTTATCAGCTGCTCGGTTTCATCGTTCGTGCTGTCATCACCAACAATAATCTCCAAATTGGAATAACTCTGATCTAAGGCACTTTGCAATGCCAGTTCAAAGTAATATGGTCTATTATAAGTAGGAATCAGAATACTTACCTTTGGGAGTTCCTTGGAATTTTCTTGTGACACAAGCCTTCCTCCTTCTATAAACACTTACCACCTTTACTAATGTATGAAATTGGGCAAAGACGGTTCTTTGTTCAAGTGGAAGAAAAAGAGAATGGGGGAAGGAAGAAATTTTCTTCAGTGTCGATTTATCTTTATTTGGAATATGGTAAGAGAAGGTATACTTTGTTCAAAAACACACTGCCAATCAGCTCAGTATGATTCGAGCATGTAGTTAGCTATTAATCGGAAAATTATTCTTTTCCGTTAAAAAAGGAGAAATACGCAATGGAGAATAGACAGCTTTCTTTCGCGTTTATCAGTTGCGTGAACGACGATGCCCTCTATAAAGAATGTCTAAATCATATTAGTCATCTATGGGTCCCCCCTGGTTTTTCAGTGGAAATTATTTCGATTTATGACGCAGTTAGCATGACGGAAGGTTACAACAGAGCAATGCGACAAAGTAAAGCTAAATATAAAGTCTACTTACATCAGGATACTTACATTATGAACACCAGGTTTTTAGTTGATTGCCTCAAAATTTTTATGGATAAAGAAGTCGGAATGTTCGGGCTGGCAGGTACTAATGATCTCCCTCCTACAGGGGTCTGGTGGGAGAGCAGTAAACATTTTGGAAAGATAATGGCTTATATTAATTCCTTTGGTCATCACAACTTTGGAACCGTTCCCTATCCTTTTCAAGAAGTCACTAGTATTGATGGGGTCATGATGGTTACCCAATATGATTTAGAATGGAATGAGAATATAAACAATTTCCATTTTTATGATGTCTCTCAATCAATTGCTTTTCGTAAAGCGGGATATAAGGTCGTAGTGCCTTATCAAGAAGAAAGCTGGGTTCTTCATTACTGTTTAGACGACATTAATTTTGAGGAGTATAATAAGACAAAATCTATTTTTCTCGACCATTATTCCTTCGATGATTGGAAAAACTTTAACTACTCTTCCTCTACTAATTAGGAAAACAAAAAATTGGATTACCTCTATGCTTTTAGCAAATTTTACATGTGCTTATCGAATAAAAAAAGATCTTTTAATAGTCTAATATACAAAAAAAGAACCCTTTTTACAGGGTTTTTTTTGGCGTATATACATGGTTGTTACATACCTGAGGAAGCAATCACATAACGGATATACTTATCTCTTTCAGGATCATTTTCATACATAACACCCAGTCCATTCTGACTTGTTACTTTTTGAAAGGATAACTCTAGGCTACTATCCTGTAAAAAATCCTCTATTGCTGTAAGTACTCCATTTTTCGGACCATTTTCGTATGCAGCATTATATAAATTGTGATTTATTCCCCCTTCATCCGCCAATTCGGACTGTCCAGGAATCATACCCTTTAATGCATATGGCTTCAAATATTCGGCAGGGATCTGCTGTGGATCATAATACATATCCCGTCTACCGTATGGCCAATCTACATCATGGAAGAAAATGATCGGAAATGTACCCGTTGTTTTGGAACGTTCTTCGATTGCTTTTAATTCAAAATAGACGGTATACCAATTATGATCACCATCTATCAGTACCACGTCATATTCGGGTATCTTCGGTAATGCATCGTGACTTAGTAACCGAACCATTTCTAAATGTTCACCAAACAAATTTTGAAAAGCATTGACATCAAACTTAGGTAACGGATCTACAACATACACTTTTGCATGAAGCCATTTGCAGTACTCCAATATTCGTACAGTATTAAATCCATAGTCTGCACCAATTTCTACAATGTTTTTTGGTTGTTCTTTTAGCAGTATAGGCTTAATAATTTTATCCCAAAAACGGTTCATTATTCCATCCCTCCTCTCAACAGAATATTCTACAGATATCATTTGATGAAAAATAAATCATATTGGTAAGCTTTTTTACATCTTAGGAATTTTTGAGGTGCTGACACTCTCCTAGCCTTCATAAGATAAAGAGTAAATAAGCTCTTCAAGGAGGTTCATACATGCGTTTTTGCATAAAGCATTTTGTCCAACTATGCTCAGAGGAACTCCCCTTCCTAGATCCCATCTATGAGTTTGGTTCCTTTCAGGTCCCTTTTCAAGAAATTTTTGCAGATCTTCGTCCCTTTTTCCCAGGTCGTACCTATATCGGATGCGATATGAGAGAAGGTCCTGGAGTAGATCAAATATTGAATTTGCATAACATAGATTTACCTGATGAAACAGCAGGATCAGTACTCAGCTTAGATACATTTGAGCATGTGGAGTATCCACGTAAGGCTATAGAAGAATGCTATCGAATCTTAAAGCCTAATGGTATCTGCGTTATTAGTTCTGTTCTTGATTTTCCAATACATGATTATCCTTCAGATTACTGGAGATTCACACCAGAGGGATTTAAGAGCTTACTACAAGCTTTTGATACCGTCTTAGTAGAATCCTTGGGAAACCCAGAATTTCCCCATACAATAGTAGGAATAGGTGTAAAGGGTGCCTTGTCTGAGGATGTAAAGGAACGTTTACTGGAGAAACTTAGTCATTGGAAAAGAACCTCTGATATAACGTAACTGGTTTTATATATACCTTTTGGTCAAATACGGCAAAAATGCGCTTGTTCCTTATCGAACAAGCGCATTTCATATATTGATTTAGTTATTTTTCTTTAGTAAGGTTGGTTTCTTGAGCAATTCCTCACGAATTACTTGCTTCTGCCACGCAATTTGCTCTTCTTTCTTTGTAGGACGTTCCATTATCGCTATTCTTCTGGTCATAAGGTTCCCTCCTTTTTTCTTCTCACTTTCTTTATTTACTTTACCTAATTTTCTGAGAATAACAACATGATTGTTCAATTTTTCACATAAATGTAATAAGTATTTGATTTATTTGTTTCATTTCTACTTTTGTATCTTGTCAGATTTTCAAAATACTTTTATTATCATATGTTTATCTTTTTTATCAGAAGAGCAATAGCGTTCATACAAATAAAAAACGTCCTTTCTTAAACAAGAAAGAACGTCTACTTTATTCTTTGAAAACTAGATAATGAAAGTTAGCATAAGGCAATGTGGATAAGTCCTCGACCGATTAGTATTCGTCAGCTCCATGCATTACTGCACTTCCACACCGAACCTATCAACCTCATCGTCTATGAGGGGTCTTACTAGCTTGCGCTATGGGAAGTCTCATCTTGAAGGGGGCTTCACGCTTAGATGCTTTCAGCGCTTATCCCGTCCGCACATAGCTACCCAGCTGTGCCACTGGCGTGACAACTGGTGCACCAGAGGTGCGTCCATCCCGGTCCTCTCGTACTAAGGACAGCTCTCCTCAAACTTCCTACGCCCGCGACAGATAGGGACCGAACTGTCTCACGACGTTCTGAACCCAGCTCGCGTACCGCTTTAATGGGCGAACAGCCCAACCCTTGGGACCTACTTCAGCCCCAGGATGCGATGAGCCGACATCGAGGTGCCAAACCTCCCCGTCGATGTGGACTCTTGGGGGAGATAAGCCTGTTATCCCCAGGGTAGCTTTTATCCGTTGAGCGATGGCCCTTCCATGCGGAACCACCGGATCACTAAGCCCGACTTTCGTCCCTGCTCGACTTGTAGGTCTCGCAGTCAAGCTCCCTTGTGCCTTTACACTCTACGAATGATTTCCGACCATTCTGAGGGAACCTTTGGGCGCCTCCGTTACTCTTTAGGAGGCGACCGCCCCAGTCAAACTGCCCACCTGGCATGGTCCTTCCACCCGATAAGGGCGGCAAGTTAGAAACTCCGTACATCAAGGGTGGTATCCCAACGACAGCTCCACGAAGGCTGGCGCCCTCGCTTCACAGCTTCCCACCTATTCTGTACATGATGCACAAAGTTTCAATACCAGGCTACAGTAAAGCTCCATGGGGTCTTTCCGTCTTGTCGCGGGTAACCTGCATCTTCACAGGTATTATGATTTCACCGGGTCTCTTGCCGAGACAGCGCCCAAGTCGTTACGCCTTTCGTGCGGGTCGGAACTTACCCGACAAGGAATTTCGCTACCTTAGGACCGTTATAGTTACGGCCGCCGTTTACTGGGGCTTCGGTTCAAAGCTTCGCTTGCGCTAACCCATCCCCTTAACCTTCCAGCACCGGGCAGGCGTCAGCCCCTATACTTCGCCTTGCGGCTTCGCAGAGACCTGTGTTTTTGCTAAACAGTCGCTTGGGCCTTTTCACTGCGGCCTCCTCGGGCTATAAACCCTACCGAGGCGCCCCTTCTCCCGAAGTTACGGGGCCATTTTGCCGAGTTCCTTAGCAAGAGTTATCCCGCGCACCTTAGGATTCTCTCCTCGCCTACCTGTGTCGGTTTGCGGTACGGGCACCTTGTTCCTCGCTAGACGCTTTTCTTGGCAGTGTGAAATCAGGGACTTCGGTACTTAAATTTCCCTCGCCATCACAGCTTGTGCTTACTGGTGTGCGGATTTGCCTACACACCACACTTACTGCTTAGACGGCCATCCAATAGGCCGCTCACCCTATCCTCCTGCGTCACGCCATTGCTCAAACGGAACAGAGGTGGTACTGGAATATCAACCAGTTGTCCATCGCCTACGCCTTTCGGCCTCAGCTTAGGTCCCGACTAACCCTGGGAGGACGAGCCTTCCCCAGGAAACCTTAGGCTTTCGGTGGACAAGATTCTCACTTGTCTTTTCGCTACTTACACCGGCATTCTCACTTCCAAGCGCTCCACCGCTCCTCACGATACGGCTTCACTGCTGCTTGGAACGCTCCCCTACCCAGTCCATAAGGACTGCCATAGCTTCGGCGGTATGTTTAGCCCCGTTACATTTTCCGCGCAGAGTCACTCGACCAGTGAGCTATTACGCACTCTTTAAATGGTGGCTGCTTCTAAGCCAACATCCTGGTTGTCTGGGCAACTCCACATCGTTTCCCACTTAACATACACTTGGGGGCCTTAGCTGATGGTCTGGGCTGTTTCCCTTTTGACGATGGATCTTAGCACTCACCGTCTGACTCCCGGATATAAGTACTTGGCATTCGGAGTTTGACTGAATTCGGTAACCCGATGAGGGCCCCTAGTCCAATCAGTGCTCTACCTCCAAGACTCTAAATCCGAGGCTAGCCCTAAAGCTATTTCGGGGAGAACCAGCTATCT
>NZ_JBNVQV010000001.1:3967500-4382500 GCF_051713385.1 Brevibacillus sp. JB24b
CGGACTTACTGCCGTATTTATTGCCCTGTTACTCGGAATTGGTGCTTTTTTTGGTCCATTAATTAGCTCTGTATCAGGATTGTCTGCGATCACCGCTCCTTCGCTCATTATCGTTGGCTCATTGATGGTTGGCAGTGTTCGTCACATTAATTGGGAGTTACCCGATGAAGCTTTTCCTGCTTTCTTAGTTTTGTTGAGCATGCCGCTTACCTCCAGTATCGCTACTGGGATCTCACTAGGGTTTATTTCGTACCCACTGATGAAAATTCTAAGAGGTAACTGGCGTCAAGTTCATCCTTTGGTCTATCTATTTGGCGTTTTATTTGCTTTTCAGCTAATCGCTGTGCCTCACTAATAGATACAAAAAAGAAGCCGGGATATAAATCCTGGCTTCTTTTTTACTAAACAAGAACCTAACGTACATTCTAATTCTTATAACTAAGACCGCTCTAGTTTCCAAAGACTTGGTTGCCACTACATCTTTATTTTTGTACGCCCCACTCGTTTTGAAAAATTAATTCCTGCAAATTACGCCGTTTCTCCCATTGAAGAACTTCCAATAACGGACGGTCTGGGTACTCATTTGTATAACCTAGTGAAAGTAAGGCCACTGGTTCAATGTGTGGAGGTATTCCCAGGATTTCACGGACATCGGCTTTCTTATAAAAGCTAACCCATCCAAGTGCAATTCCTTCTGCACAGCTAGCCAACCACATATTTTGAATCGCACATGCTACTGACAAGACATCCGTTTCTGGAATTGAATTACGACCAAGGACGTGCGCACCTCCCCGCGTCGGATCATTTGTAATACAGATGGTCAGGGGAGCTTCTTGTAGCCCTTGAACTTTGATCCCCATAAAACGATCACTTCGATCTGTACCTTCATAATGAATAGCCAGTGCACGTCGTTCTTTGTCTGCAGCATAAGCTAGCTTATCTTTAATTTCTTGCTCTGTGACCATTATAAAATTCCATGGTTGCATAAAACCAACAGAAGGAGCATGATGCCCCGCTTCTAAAATTCGTTGAATAGCATCTTCAGGTAATGGTGTCTTCAAAAAACTTCGAATATCCCGTCTCCCTTCAATCGCTTTATACACGCCTTGTTTTTCTTGTTCAGTAAATTGAAGCATTTTGCTTATCTCCTTAGATGTTTTTTTGTTCAAGTTACTCATTTTCAGAAAAAAGTAGGAGTCGAACTTCACCAAGCATTTGGAGTATTTTTTCTCCTCTCTAATCGTACAAAAAATCTCCCACCAACAGTAGGAGATTTTTTGTGACAATTTTTATTTTCCGTAAGAACCCTTAGCAAAAGTACTAGGATCCCACCATTTATAACCAGCGGCAGGAGCTGACCATGGCTCTTTTTGTGGTTCAATCGTTTGGGAAGGAATTTCGTTTTCTGGACCAGTCGTAATGAGCGGGGTCATCGTATCCAGCTTTAAGCCTTGCACCTGTTGAAGATTTTCGTAATTCTCTTGTTTGGCTAACCAATTTATTAGGTTAATAAGTAGCACAGCGTCGTCTTGCTCTTTAAAACCATCATAGGTTTTCTTCTTTTGACCATTTTCATCACGTAGATACTTCGGTGTAGCATCTTCTACCGGAGAGGAGTCACCGATGAAAGCAGCTTTACCTTTTCCAAGCTTAGCGATGGCTACATACGGTCCTTCCTCCACTCCACCGCCTTTATATACACCTTTATCAACAGAATTTGCCCATTTCGCATTCGTTTTTGGCAGATAAACGATTCCTTTCGCTTTTGTCGGCTCAACAATAGCAAGTGTACTACCCGCGTGCATTGCTACGCTAGACACACCTTCTGTAATTCCTAAAGCTTGCGCAGGGCTCACAATGTTGTTTGCATTTATATCTCCAAGCGCATTGTAGCGAAACTTAATGCCAAAGTTATCAGCCAGCCAATCGGAGCTAGCTACCCCTTGCATTGCTTCAGAATTACGCTCTGCGTCACTCATTCCTTTAGCCGGATCAGTCCACGCTCCACGACGATATCCATTCATCACTTCTGAGGCATCCCACCGATTCTTGTTACGATCCGCATTATAGTGATCACCAATAAAGAAGATACTACCGCCATTTTTTACAAATTCAATCATTGCTGCTTGTTCGGATACTTTATAAGGAATGTTGGCCTCACCAATGACAAACACAGCATATTCTTTCAGATCGTCATATACAATCGGCGTTGATTTGCGTAATTCCTTCACATCATAGCCGGATTGAGCAATCGCATTAGCAAAGTCAGAGAAACCGCCATCAATAACCCAATCTGCCGCTCCTGCTGTTTGTCCATGTGTATTGTCAAATAACACCTTTTTGCCGAGAGGGGTACCCTTTGCAGAGATAAACGGAGCTGGATCTTGAGGACCTTCAGCCCATACTGAACTTGTGAACAAAGTGGAAGCTGCTAGTGTTAGAACAATAGCCCCCTTCCAAACCTTCTTAGCTAGAAAATAAGATGAACGAAACATCGTAATTCCTCCTTATCCTTATGGTACGAGCTGAATATGTGTATAGGTGGCGATTCCTTTTTTGCTAAAATACGCTTTATCATGTAGTATCCCAGTGATTTTTACTTTTTTACCAGCAGCATTTGCCACAGCATACGGTCCATTATGGTCTGCATTAGCAAATTTTACGATCAGCGCATTCGTAGTTTCGTCTCCTGGTTGATCAGCAAGATAAATACCATAACCAGCAAATTGCGCATTTGGCTCAACCGTTTGTACGTACGCCTCAAGTGTAATTGTCGTACCTTGTGGTAGAGCTAAGGCTTGAGCTACTGTCAGACCCGCTTCCTCCTCTGTCACCTGCAAGGTTAAACGAACCTTTTGGGTATACCCTTCGATTGTTCCCTCAAAGCTGAATGTTCCTAAGCTACTTGTATCTGCTACATTCGGATTCCAGCTCCCTACTGGTACTTGCTGTTTACTGCCATTGCTCATCGAGGCCAATACGGTCGTAGGTAAGGTGTAATTCGCTCCTTTTCGCACGGAAGCAGTAATATCGTCAACACTGATGATGCTTGGTGCTCCTGTTGATTCTGTTACCAATACATAGACTGCTTCACTCTCATACTGAGTTGCTGAATTGCTGGCAATGATTTCGAGTACAGTTCCCACTGGCTGCGCTGGAATTTTCACATTGAAAGCTCCTAGCTGGTCTACCTTGCCAGTGCCTACTACTATCGTTCCTGTACGAATTGTTACGTCTGTTCCCGGTTTAGCTGTGCCAGTTATTTGCGTGTCTGCTGCGGTAATCGGATGAACAACAGGTACATCCCCTAAAGGAGTTACTCTAATAGAAAATACTTTCTGTAATTGGGCAGACCCTAACTTAATAGTAGCGATTAGCACCACGTCTGTGGCCTTAGAAACAGCAGCTCTGTTCACATGTCCGTTTTCAATCTGCACGATGGTTGAATGGGCGTTGTCCTGCAAACTCCATTGGATCGAAACATTGTTTGCACCCATCTTTGGTAAAGAAACGCTTGTAGCCGTACCATCATAGGTTACGTTCAGACTTGCTTTCACTGTCTCTACTGCTTCCTCGTCCGTGATTGTTTGAGCAGGTACGGTAAGTAAGAACATTTTCGTATCACTGCTGGTCCCTTTTTTGAGGGTAGCTGTTAAGGTCACTTTTGCATCTGGCGAACCCTTTGTTGGGCGAGTTACTTTTCCTTGCTCCGAAATAATAGCTGGTTGATCAGATACCCAGGTAATTGCCGATCCATAAGCACCATTTGTAGGCAAAATCACATCAGTACGAACTGTGTCACTCTCATCTCCTACGAATAGAGAAGCTTTATCTGCGGCAACTCGATCTACATCAGTAAGTCCACTGCGTAAAATAACAATATCTTTTACAGATCGTGGGTATACCTGAGCGGTGCTTTTAAAGATAGAAGCAATTCCAGTTACATCCACCACGTCTTTTTCACGTAATTCAGGCAAGCTGACGCCGTACTTCCCTAAAAAAACTTCGATTGAACCAGTCGAGGTCGTCACTACAAGCTTACTAGGGGAAACCTGTGAAACGGTTGCTTCTGCCAAGCGAATCAGCATTCCTTGCTTGTCTACTAGTTGGTTTGCTTCTACAGAAATAGCTTGAGGTTCAGTGGCCGTACCTGTGATGGAGAATTCAGCTTGCATAATTTCTACTTCTCCGTTGTACGTATCCTTCAAGCCTTTTGAAATGGTAATCATATCTCCTGGTTTCACTGAAGTTTGTGTTGCAGGTTGGAATACCAGAATACCTGCTTTGTCATCTTGTATATAAAAACTGTTTCGACTGTCTGAAACCGTGCTTACCACACCTGTAGCTGTCACGATCGGGGTTTTGTCTGGTAATTGACGAATGGTTGACAAGCTATTTTTTTCTTCAGTAGGTGCCGAAGTATAACCAGCTTGTTCTGCTTCTTGCGTACTAGTAAAGAACAGACGATTTTCTACAGCAACCTTCTGAAAATCGAAAGGCTGTACATAGGTTTTTGTACTAGCATCTCCAACAGGACGGCTTAGTGTCTTTTTCTGTTCACGAGCACGGAATTCAAACGGTAATTCAGTCAACGGGTCTTGTGCATTCCAAATACCAATTCCTGCTTGTTTTGCTTCCTTGACGGCTTTAGAGTACTGCTTAAATGTCTCATCCTTGACTGGCCAGATGATATACATGCTGGCATATCCATCTCTCACCATTTCCAAATTAACGTTGCGACCATCTGCAAGAATTATTTCTGCTAAAAGACGACCGTATGCATCAATGGGCGTGGATGCTGGTTTAATCGTAATCGAGTCCCCTGGAGCTATTAATTTTTTTAAATGGTGTTTAGCTCGTTCGCCATGAGCTTTTTGGTTTTTATCTTTACTGCTATCGTCTGTACCGTTGTAAACCTTGGTATAGTCAAAATTAGGATCTTTCATATGGTAGGTTTCCGCCGTATCCATATTTACAAATCGAACCGTATCTATCCCAAGAACCGGCTGAGACAAGTGAATCGTATCGCCATCCACCACATCCTTCACAATAGAAGGAAAAGCTTCTCCTGGCTGAGGAGCTGGCGGTTGATCCTGTAATACGCTCAAATCCGTTTGTTTACGTGGAAGTATTTGATGCAGATCATTATATTGAGCTAAAACACCCTCCACTTGATACCACTTACCTGCCGTGAGCTGTGCTACGTCTACGCTCTCTTTCATAACACGAACTGTAATCCCTTGGAAATTCTCATCAATCATACGTAAGTTATAGCCCCCACCAGATTCACTGCTTGGAACAGATAGTAAATATACTTGTGAGGAGATCAGCATTCCTTCGTATTTTTCCGCTAGAGCTGCTTCATTAAGTTGGGCTACTGTCAAGGATTTTGCTTCAGGCACATGATTCCTTGTGCTTATCACCACGATATCCGCTGATGTTTCTGGGGTGATTTCTGTCAAATTTTTATAAACAACAATTTTACCTGTTACTTGAACCAAATCTCCTTCTTTTAAATCTGGATAACTGGCCCATTTACTTGCAAACAAATTAATGCCTGCTGTCTCGTCCTGTATATACGTGGACAGCTTTCCACCGCCAATCGAAGCGTTATCCGCTGTTACGATACCTTGGAGAGTTACAACTTCATTTACTCGTTGTTTCAAGTCTGCGATCGAAGCAATACTAGCTACCAACGACTCCGATACAACTTCTTCTGTTAACCGATTACCAGCTACATTTTGAATCGTATTGGCTTGAAGACGAATCTTATTATCGCTTCCTCGCAGACCTTGAGCCAATGTAACGATTAGTTTTTGCCCATCAAAGGAAACATGATCCCCTTCTTTAAGAGGAGCGAAGTCACTTCCGTCTCTTGCTATTTGAATAGCCCCACGTAACTCGTTCTCGGAAACAGCCGAGGTAATTTCTTCATCAAAACGTAAGGTAATTCGTTTATTATGTTCATCTAGTTTCGCATCCAAGTACGTAGGTACTTTTGTGTTTTTGGAATCTTTGAAATTTATGGAAAATTCTGGAGAAACCAAATGAGCAAGAGCACCAAATACCATATCATGCTTCACAATCACGTACACATGATCAACGCTGTCTTTTACCTCATGTTTCACTGCTTTTCCTGAGAAGGTGATTCTAAGCTGATCGTCTCCTTCCAGCTTAGCTGTATAGCTGAGTCCCTCCGGTAAATCTTTTACTTGTACGCTTGATTTAAAGAACAGAGGCAGGAACTTGGCATGATGAAGCTCTACTAGAAGTGAGTCGGCAATACCTCCATCATTAGCATCTGATTCATGTATGCTACTAGTAGACAAGGTGATGGATGGACCAGGCTTCTTTACTACGACTGGAAACAGTGCAATTCGATGATCTACCTCCGCTTGGATAATGGCTAGTCCAATTGCTTTTGCTGTAACAACACCTTCTTCATTCACAGTAGCAACTCGCCTGTCTGAAGAACTCCAATTCACTGCTTTTCCTTCAATCTCTCTTCCTCTACTATCAATTGCAACCGCTTTCAAAGTTAGACTTCCATCTAAAGCAGAATCGATCTCTAGGATATTATCGTCTGCTAGGTTGTTTATCTTCACAGCAAACACTTTGCTAGAGGTAGCCTGTACAAGAAATGGTCTTGCTGTTTTGTTCGAGCCGTACGCCTCAACACGCACAGTCACCCGTTTATCCAGCTCCCCGCCTTTTATTGATTCAAAATGGACACGGGCAGTTTTGCTGGATTCATCCCAAACGAAGTCAGTCGCTTCTAATGAAGACCAGCCTTCAAAGATGTTCTCTTTGACTGAAAGCTGAAAATTCCCTGGTTCCGGCGTATCTTCTGGGATATCAGATAGCGTGATTGTCATCTCCCCATTGACAGCAGATACATCCCTCACCTTCACCTTCTTTTGTTTTACATGTTCCATCACTTCTTGGGGTGCTATTTCTTCTTGGGATGTTACTACTCCTTGAGGTGCGACTTCTTCTTGCACTTCCGATGTGTCTGCCGCTTGTACAGCAACAGGTAGGCTAAATGAACATACCATACAGAGAACCATGAAAACATTCAACCATTTCAAATGCCTTTTTCGCTGTGACAATTCATTCACTCCTTTTGGATCAATTTTTTGAAAAATAACGATAATGAGATCTGCCAGTATATTCCCTATTTCAGAAAAATAGGAAAAAATATTCTGGTATTTTCACTATATGGTAGAGTTTCACTTTTTACATGATCATTTGGTAGGATTTTTTCAAAAAATGAAACTTTTACGATCATTCTCACTGTTAGTATAAAATGGTAATGTGAATTTTAGACAAAGCTAGCATTAGGAAATTGTAAAAATTTTCTAAATTTAAATTCATGAGCTCCGAACTTGTATCAGGTAAACGGACTGAGCATAGACCGTTTTAATGAACTCATGCGGTGTTACTCTCGACTTTTTTAGTTGTATTACTTTCACCATGGTGGTTTACTTGGCAAAGGTATTACATGTTTAAGCTTTTCAAAAGCAGGCAAATTCTTGAAAAAGATGGATGCTTACGGGGAAAACACGAAACGTTTCCCGGGAAAGGATATTTACATCATGAAAATTAATGTTTATTACGACTACTTGGAAAATCGTTTAGCTCCTCTCTGGTATGTCATTACTTTTCGGGAAACAGAACTTGATTGGAACAAAGAGCGAGCTTATATACCGATTACAGCCCCTTTTCAAAGAAAAGAAGCAGAAGACTTCGATCCAGATTTATTAGGACTTACTGTCACATTAGGAGATTTGCTGGTTCATCCTGAAAAGCCAGGAAAGTTTGGGATTAATCTCAGAGCCTTGAAAGAACAGGCTGAAAGGCATGGGGTGGATCATCAAGAAATTAGACAGTTTGTACTTCAGGTCGGGGATATAGAGGAAGTGTTGCAAATGAGACTGATAAGTGATAAAAATACAGGCGCCACTCGTTAAGAGCCGCGCCTGTCTGTTGCTTATTTATTTGTTTTACGAATCCATTCCAATACACTATCTCGCAAGTTGTTGGAATATTTTTTACCTGGTTTTTTAGCGTCAAATCCATTTAAATACTTAATGGCTTCATCAATGTATTTATTGGCATCCTTTTCATAGTCACGCATGTCTTCTAAATCGTCCTCATCAGAGCTTTCCAGCCAATCCTCAAAAGTGCGTACTGATTTTTGCTTATATTTTACTGCATCATTTAGCAATTCAATGACATCATCCATTCTCCGTCTATCACTTTTGCTTAATTTGTCTGCCATTTCATCAGACAAAGCTTCCATTCGATCACGCATAATTTCGATCGGAACTGTTGCATACGTGTATGTCTGTTTTAGCATACCCACATTTGGAGTAACATTTTGATTTAATTTACTGTAGATCGCTTTATTTAACGTATCCGTTGTCTTTTTCATCTGGGTTGCTAGCGAGGCAATGTTCTGTAAATCTTGGAGCATCATGCCTGAATGGTAATTCTTAGATTCATACGGAATGCTTTGCATTAAGGTGTTTAATACATCTTTATTCCCCATCACGCGTTGTGCTTCTTGCGTAAGAGTCGTGGAACCTCCCGAACCTCCAAAGAACAAATGTGTTACAAAAGAGGCATCGTCCTGAGAATAAGCTAGTTTGCGCAGGTTCTGCAATGGCTCGACTGGAACATATACCTTGCCCTCTATTACAATACCACGTTCGTTAATTGGTGAACGATCTACCGTCAGAGCAACCTTTTGGTAGTTTCCCTCTTGCCCATATGGACTCACTAATTGCGTAGCTGCAAAAACGGTTGTGCCACCAAGTGCAAGTAATGCGGTAGATAAGGCGATTAATTTCATTCCTTTCATACAATGTCCTCCCTGTGATTAGCAGAAAACCTTCCTTATAACCTAAATGGCCAGGAAGGTTTTCGCTATGTTTCATCTAGCTCCTACTTAACTTCTGTAACAGCAGGAATCAGTTTTTGCATCGCCATGACACGAGCCATTAAAATCGCTGCATCACCGCGAAGCATGTTAGCTTTTGGCTCAAATACATAGCCTTTTTTCGTATCATTCGGATCTACTGGAGAACCAATGATCAGTTTTTTCTTGGCGATTTCCACTACAGCTGGAGCTGCATATGCGTCAACCAATGGCGCATCCTTGAACAATTTTGTTAAGTTTGCTTTTGTTTTTGCTGCGTTGGTTTCCGTTTTCAATTTCAGCGCACGCGCTAAAATAACAGCAACCTCTTCACGTGTAATCTTACTATTCGGTTCGAAAATCTTCGGTTCTTTACCGCGAACGATTCCCAAACGTGCTGCTGTTTCAATGTGACGGTAGTCGTACTTTTGAGTACCATTGTAATCAAACGGCACATCCACAAACGACTGTGTTGGCGGGTTATCTACTAATGGAAGCTGCAAGGCACGTACGACCATTGCCGCAAATTCACCGCGTGTCGTATCTGTATCTGGCTTAAATTCCACTTCGTTATCCGCTTTAACAACACCTTTAGCAAACATTGCTTCTACTTGGTTGCGAGCATATTGATGAGTCACAACATCTACAAAGGAATCGTTTAGTTTGGCTACTACATAATAACCAAACTTATCAAATGGAACAGAGATGGTTTTCTTGCTCACATTCACCTTACCACCAAGATTTTCCCAGAAGAACTTATTCGGGTCATATCTCATTACAGTTAGATGATTAGATGCATCCGAGACAACATTCGGATCGTATGCAAGCTCTAGCGTACCGCGTTTGTTTGGTACAAGCACGCGATTTACAGGAACATCGTTAAAGTTATACAGCTTCAAGCTGTCAGTTAACGCACGTGGCATGATTGGCAACATACCATATGGGTACGGATCGTAGTCTTCCTTTGTACCTGGATCATCAGCTAAACCTGCATCCATCCAGAATACATTCGATGCTTTTATAAAATGTGAATCAAAGGAATGTTCGAAATCACGACCCAAGTCCTCAATCACATCATCAAAGTTTTTTGGTCTCTCTTGCAAATAATCAAAACGGTCTACAACGCCATCTTCTTTGTTAGCAATTCCGTATAGGATGTTATGGCCTTTGAAAACTTGACCTCTCAAATTCTCTGGTACGTTATAATCGTAGCGAACTAGATACGTATCTTTCGGGAACGTCAGGTTTAACTGCTTCTCAAAAATATTTGTTTTCGCAGTCATTGGTGCCATATGTTGTGAGCCTGGAATCGTACTTAATGCATAGAATACCTCAAACGAGTCATTTACGACATCGCCACTTGCACTCTTCACCGTAAAGCTAATTTTGTTGGCCTTGTTAGGCTTTAGATCAGTAATGATCGCTCTAAAGGCATTCGGGTAATCAATTTTTCCGTCCATATCGCTGTCATAGTCCACTTTTGTCGCAACATTATTTTTGCCAAATGTAATACTATCCGCTCCTGGTGCATCAATTACTACTTCAACAAAGTTTTGATTCAAGGTTGCTTGACGTGGCAGGATAGGTCGAACAATGTCATACATTAAGCCTGGCGCACGAACTTCCAAGCGAGCAGTTGATTTGGAAGTACCATTTACCCCGTTATTGTAAACAGTAAAGGTATAAACTAGTTTTGTGCCATCCTTAGGTAATTCAATATTTGATAGAATGAACGTAAAGTATTTTTTGTCCTTCAAATACTTAACTTCCAAATTGTCGACTTCTTTGCTTCCCCAAGTGTCTTTTCCATCAATTAATAATTTGTTCTTCCCTAAAATCCATTTTTTGTCATACTTATCATCAGAAGACTTGATTTCAAGTACATATTTTGGTTCATTACCACCATCGATATCTTTCTCCATATCATTAAGTCTGGCTTCGATACCGGCAGTCGTATCTGGCAGATCAATAAAATCAAAGGTACCAAAGATATTCATTTTCTTTTCTTTGGTTGTATACACTCCGTCTTTTCCAGTAAAGCGATTGTCTTTAGAAGGCTTCTCTGTTGCATAAGGATAAATCCCTTCTGTACCGCCTTTTGGAATTTCAGGATAGTTATTGGATAACAGTGTAATTTTGTACGTTTTTTCGTACAGGACATTGCCTTTTTTGTACTTGAAGACCAAGGTATTTTGACCCTCAATAAAGCTAACCTTTGTACCAGATTTCATTTTAAAGTGATAGTTGTCACCTTTTGGTTCTAAAGGAATATCGCTGTTATTCAAAGTCAGCTTGATCGTACCGTTTGTATAGCTAGCTGCATCAAGCTCCACATTACTAACAGTACCCTCAAATTCTTTCATACTAGAAACCAGCTTGTCTTCGTAACCAGTAATCGTTGGATCATAATCAAAAACCTGACCATCTTTGATCTTGGCGAATTCTTGAACAGGTCCAGAAGCTGATGTCACTTGAATGGAATAGCTATCATTACCAGTTGTGCCTTCAACCTCAATCTCTAACGTTTGTGTCCCATTAACTGGCAATTCTCTAATTGTGAACCAGAGACGCTCACCGCGAATTGTTCCCGTAGCGGGACTAACAGTAACTGGAACTTTACCACCGCCTTGTCCAATCGCATGAACGGTGATTTTATTAACAGCACCTAGATTTTTAGTTAATAGAGCAATTGAGAATGGCAATTTATTGATGGTAGTATTCGCATCAAATTTATTACCTTCGTCATTTCCGGTCGGTATTTTGTCCGATTGGATATACTCTGCACCTGTAATTTGGAACTTGCTATCATCCTTGATGGTATAGCCAAAATCGCTGTTTGTATCGTATACGCTAGAAGCCTCTTTATTTGACTGCACTGGATTAAATCCATCCATCGCCACTGTATAGCGTTTGCCAATCTCAAATGGGAATACTGCTGGTGCTCCTGGCTTTGGTGCTAATGGATCATCAGGTGGATTTCCTGCAAGTAACTGATTACCTTTAAAGCTATAGCGGTAATGATGATACTCAGCCCCGTCCGCCTGTTTAGTTAATTCTGCATGTTTAAACGTGATGTTCGCTAATGCCGTACCAGATAGGCTACCTTCAAAGAAGCGAACCTTCATAATTTCTACTGTACTCGCAGCCGGAGTAAAGCTACTGTCCACAGGTATCATCAAATCACCTGTGAAGGTAAAGTCAGCAGGCTGTGGTGTACCTTTAGACAAGATCATTGGAAAATCTTTTAAATCATATTCATTTACTTTACTTGTTGAATCGGGTACGGATACCTTTGTATCAAAAAAAGTAGCCGATCCATCAAAATAAATGACTTCTCGTTTTGATTCAATAACCTGATCTTTATTGGTCAATTTGAATGTAAGGACGTTCTTTCCTTTTTTTAATTTCAACTGACTGATAATAAAGTAGTTATCTGCTGATTCATTTACAAATGCTGAACGTGAGTCTCCGTCGCTTTCCACGATTACCTTTGTAACGTTAGGAGCATTCCCCTCAATTGTAAAAATGTCGTTACTAGTTGTAAAACGCTTTGTTACAACCGTTGCATTTTGTTCGTTCAAAGGTAGTTTTTGTGAACCCGATTTGAACTGTAGGTTATACAAAAGTGGCGTATCAATATAGGTCACTTTAATCGAAGAAGTTATCTCGGAAGCACCATTCTTCCCACGAAACGTAATTGTATTTTCACCTGGGAACAATTCAATGTTTGCAACACGAATCCGTCTACCGTCATCTGAAACGATAACTCCCGTCGTCTTTTGTGGACCCTCTGTTCCGTTTTTCGGTGTTACCGTGTAACTAACGCCAATGGGAGAAACCTGATTTAATGTTCCCTCAAGAGATAGATACTTGTAATTAACGATCTCAGGGAGATTTTCAAATATAAAGTTATTCCCGCTACTAGCCGCACCTACGCCATTCGGATAAAACGGAATCACGGTCAGCATCATGACTAACGCTAACAGTGCGTGCAATATCCTTCTGGTCATTCGTTCCCCTCCTCTATTTTTGCTGTGTGTTTCTCCTCAAAGAAAAACATACCCATTTCTTTATATCGGTAAGAACGTTGTAAATATTAAGGTTTTTAGCTTTATTTTTCAGCAAAAGAAAAACTTTTATCTTCCAAATTTATTCCAATCCTAACATCCAAACAAGGAAAACAATCCTTCACAGTCTAAAGACATACCGTATCAAAATGGAAGCTTTCATCCTAAAATATAGTAAGCCTCAAACCTATTTCAATCCTGTGTCCCCTCCAGGTGTATATCTTACGTTTATGACAAGAAAACATAACAATATGTAACTGATTGTTGACATAATGTAAAGGATTATTTACATTAAACATAAGATTTGAAACAGAAATGATTTTCTGAATGTTAGAAAACAGAGTACGGGAGCACCGGGCTCGTCTGAAATGGTCTCAGCAGGATTTGGCTACTGCCATAGGCCTGACACGTCAAACGATTGGTCTGATCGAAAAAGGTGACTACGCTCCTTCAGTAGTAATGGCTCTAAAAATGGAACATGTCTTTCAGGTGTCAGTAGAAGATCTATTTCAATTCTGTATCGATATTCGCGGTAATTCAAACAACATTCAACATTAGATGATCACCCAGATCAGGAGGAACTATCAACTATGAATCTACTTTGGCCCTATTTCATTATTTTCCTATTTGCCGCTACTCCCATGTTTGAGCTTATTGCCATGATTCCGATTGGGATTTTTGCTGGACTGAATCCCATTTTGGTTTCCTTAGTAGCGCTGGTTGGGAACGCAATTACCGTTTTTCTACTTATCTTACTAATGGAAAAAGTTCAAATATGGTTGCAGAAAAAGCGTGGTGACAAAGAACCTAGCAAACGTCAGCAACGTGCAAAACAGCTCTTTAAGAAGTATGGATTACCTGGGCTATGCCTTTTAGGACCTGCTCTAGTCGGAAGTCATCTTACTGCAATAATGGGAATGTCCTTTGGGGCAACCCGACAAAAAATGTTGCTGTGGATTGGTATTAGTCTTGCTGCATGGACAGGGCTAGCAATGATTATTGGATATTTTGGAGCTGACCTTATGAACATGGGTGAGCAGAATGGATTTTTGATTCGAATGCTACAGAAATAGTTCATTACATACTATGACTCTAAAAATCAAAAGCCTGAGGGATATCATATTCCGCAGGCTTTTAACTATATCACTTAATCAAAACAGCGTTTTCCATTTACATAATAGCTATTGGTCTCAAAAGTACTAAAGGCAATTTCCACTTCCGATATCCCCTGCGCCAAAACATGTCTAGATACGCATTCCGCAAAGCGATCCCTTACTTCTGTTCCACGCTCGAACCAATACACGTGAATAAAAGGATATGTCTCTACTCTCTTTCCTTCAAAGATAGAGATAGTTGGTATGCACTCCATGATGAAATTGTCTGTTCCACAATCACAAATCTCTGCTAACTCACGAAGCAAAGACTCGCTCATGTTGCATGCCTGTTCGGTAGAAATCCCACGTAATAATAATTGAGGCATGTCCCTTCCTCCTTTTTGTTCTTGTAATTACCCTTTCGAAATAAAAGCGAGGAATACATCTATATCGCATTCCTCGCCTACATGTACCAAGTAAATGTAATTTGACAACCTTCCAAATATCACAAGAAATACTTACAGTTTCTCTACACGGAAAGAATGTGTAAAGACGAATTGTTCCGCTGGCCCTAGACCACGAGCACCCGTCTGTTCTGCTACATCTAAGTTAAAAGCATCTGTGACAGCCGTATATGGCTCAAGAGACACACTTGTATTCCAGCTTGGTTGGAAGACTAACATGAATGGGAATTGATCACCAAATTCATAAATGATTTTATGATTAGCTTGTTGGTCAATCAGTTGGCAGCTGGTGGTCCCATCCTTTACTGTGACAAAGGCATGATCGCGACCTTTTGGCATGTCAGGATAGAGAAGCCCCTTAGTTAATTGCTGGCACAGGTCAGTTGGGGTGGGAGCACCATCTACGAATCCTTCCTCGTTTACCGGCCACTCTAGCTTTGAATCAACCTGCATCACTGTTTGTTGTTCGTGACCTTGCTTCACGTTGAAATAAGGATGGAATCCTAACATAAACGGAGCAGCTACTTCGCTCTCGTTCCTCACTTCCCCTTCCAAACGCAGTACGCCATCTTGTAAAACATAAGTAAATCGGAACACCAAACGTGCCTGAAATGCTTCCAATAAATCTGGATGATCCGCAAAATCAAATTCGGATACGACGAATGCTCCACGATCAGCTTTTGCACCGCGATCTATAACGTTCCAAGCGCGTACGCGTAATTCTCCGTGAGAATGGTGCTCCCCTTTATTTAAGCCTAGTTGATATTTTTTCCCGTTAAAGGAAAAGCTTCCGTGTCTAATTTTATTGGGCGGAAACAGAATCGGATTCCCGAATCGGGCAGAAGCATCTTTAATCATGGATATTTTTTCAGGTGATACAAATACTTCTTGGTTATTCACTGTAAAACGAAATAAATTATTTCCGAGCCCCGGCACTAGATGAGCTTCCGCTGGATATTCTGCATCAGTCAGGACATATGTTATGTAATCGTCTACTTTTCGTTCTGCTACTTGATATCTTGTCATGACAATCTCCTTTCCCTCTGTAAAGCATCCACAAATGTGTAATGACTCGACTTACATCATCATTGATGTTCTATCATTTTGTAGTGTAACGCAATCCGAAATTAGAACACAAGCAAAAGCGATAAAAGGGCCAATTGCCTGAAAGGGGCTACTAGCTGGAAACCACTTGATTTCATATGGTACGATTTCCAATAGAGAACTAGTGTAAATGACGGGAGGGAATGACGGCATGGGTTACACTACTTATGCCACATTGCTTTATCAGATAGATAAAGAACATGTGCAAACGATTCTAAAGCAAAATAACATCAAATCCTATCTCTATCCGATAAATGAGAGCTGGACAGCAGTTATGTTATCAGATGAAGAAGATGGAAGTGACGAATTCGCTGCTTACATCTCGGAGATTACTGGACAACTAAGTATGTATGTAGCTAGTCTGCCCAATCAGGCTTGGGGATTTTCCTGCTATTTAAACGGTGAAGCTTTGGTCTCCTGGTTCATTCAATATAATGATGTCGCTTGTGATCTTCAATTGGAAGGTACACTATCCACCTTGTCTGATTGGGTAACATCCCCGTCAAGCTTTGAGAGGTTTATGAACTACACGTTACAAAATGAATCAGCGGAGAAGGCACATGGAGAAGCTAGAGCACTATTTCTTCAAGCCTTTGATATAGCCGATGTGGAAGGCTGGTCCTTCGCATATCTATCCAGACAAACATCTCAATTTCTGCAACAGCATCGTATCCTTATAAATAAGTGTCGGCGCTCACCTGTTCGAGTAAAAAAAATGATCAAGGCTTGCTTGCAGGAACACTTACTCAAAGCTGGATTTGTTCTGTCTGAAGCGGTACCTACGCCAAACCAAGAGGGTGGAAAAAAAGGAAGGGATGCCCTCGAACAGTTTGCTTTTTATCGTGCAACTCCTGCTATAACGAATACTGGTTTGCTCTTAACGTTTCACAAACGACAACGGAAGTTCACGGCTCTTTTACAACATGCGAGCTATGGCAGTATTGATCTTTGGACCTGGTCTGAAGGGAAATGGGGTCGTACACACGGTGTTGCTCAGTGGAGAAGCTATGCAGACGAACAAGAGCTGGTGGAATATTTATATGAAGTGGCCCATCTATTTGTGGAATATGGCCCCGCTTTCTTCCAGCAAATCGATCATAATCTAGAGGTATTTTCACCTCGTGATCTCTTACTTGACATTGCGGATAAATCATTAATATCTCGCGGATTCTTACGTGAGTCAACCGACGAACACACCATCTATGTAAATGATCAATATGAAATTTCAATTACACATACAGCCTACCCACGTCAGCTATTTGGGCGTTTTCGTCATGTGTCGGAGCCAACAGTTTGGCACAATCTTCACCCATTTTGGCTCGATCAATGCTATTATTGTACAAAAACAGAATTTATTCACCTTTTAGGGCACATGCTTCAGACATTTGAACGTCAAACAACCTAAGTGCTATACATAAGTAATTCTCATTTTATACATACAAAGGTGGTTCCCTCTATGCAGGCTTGGTTGATTTTTGCATTGTTATCTGCCTTAATGGCAGCATTGGTATCTATTTTTGGAAAAATTGGTTTAAATCAAGTGGATGCAAATACAGCAACTGCTATTCGAGCTGTTATTATGGCCTTATTTTTACTTGGTGTGGTTCTTTTTGAAGGAAAATGGAATGCCATTGGCGAAGTTATTGCCAACAAAAAAGCTCTTTCCTTTATCGTACTAAGCGGTGTAGCTGGAGCATTATCGTGGTTGTTTTATTTTGTGGCCTTAAAGTACGGGAAGGTCGCACAAGTTGGTCCCATTGATAAATTAAGCGTCGTGGTGGCTGTTGGGTTAGCCTTTGTATTTCTCGGCGAACGAGTTAGCTTAATTGGTGGTATCGGCATTGGACTAATTGCCGTTGGAACTTTATTAGTGGCATTTGGTTCGTAACCATACCTTGTTATTGCCTGATGCTTGTCAGGCCTTTCTTTTATGACCGAAAAGAACATATATTCCTGTATTTTCACACTATGAAAAAAGCGATCTTGGCACTATAGCACAAGATCGCTACAGAATAATAAGCTCCGGCTTTCTAGCTTATACTTTCTCCACTCGTCCACTGCGAATAAGCCAAAGATGCAAAAAATACTCGGTTATCCCGAAAAAGACAGCGTAAAAGAAAATACCGTCCATACCCATTTTAGTTCCACTAAAGATAAATTTAGTAAAGAAGACGACAACCAGACACATGATCATATCAAGAAAAGTCGTTAACCATAATGTACCAGGTTGCAAAAACATTAATTCCATTAACTGACCAAGAAGTGCTACCACCACACCTGCTACCACAGGTTCCCACCAATAAGGATAATAAATGCCACCATATACATTATCTAGTAGCAGGAATAAAAAAGGAGTCGCCACAAGTTTTATCCAGAATCCACTCAACGATTTCACACCTCCTCTATCTACTTTCTTAGCCTTGTTATAAACAAATTTAAGGATTGTATACCTTGTTTGGGCTACTTTTTGGTAAAAATCTGTGAGGAAAGAAGGGGTCGACTCATGAGTACTTTATTTCAAGATAGTATGTATTACGTCACTATCGGCGAAATCATTCGCAATTATCGGCAACAAGCCAACCTTTCAATCACACAGCTTGCCCACATGACTGGGATCAGTAAGGGAGTTATCTCAAAAATTGAAAATGCTGATACTAGGCGGCCAGAATTAAAAACATTGAAACCCCTCGTCGAACATCTCCACATTCCCTATACAGAAATTATTGAGGCCTATTTATTGGTGGAACCACGGCTTGAAATTTTAGAGGAACTGTTGGAGGATGCCCTCTTCATAGGTAATTTGCAGCTCGTTCGTAAAGTTGCACTAAGTTATTTAAAGTCTCCTCAGGAAGAGACCGATCGTTTGCTTAGAAAGCTATATGAACAAACTCAACAAGTAAAAGACATTGTATTAAAACAAACTCTATACGATCTTATGGCTCAGTATGCGAGAGATCACGGCTTGCTCCAGCATTTGGCCCAGCTTTTTCTCCAGTTATATTTGATGGCACAACAAAAAGAAGCGGACTTCGAATCCGCCTTTTACCTAGGAAAAAATGTGTTATTTTATGCAGCTCTCCTACCTGTTGAACAACAAATCCAGCTATATCAACATATTAGTATGCATGCCTATCTGTTATGCCGTTACGATGAATCCATCTTGTATAGTAAGGAGCTATTGCAGATTGCTCAACGTAAGCCTGCTCACTCGATATATGCGTACAGCACCTTATTTTACTCATCGTATGCATTGGAAGATTTCCAGGGTGCGAAAGAGGCTTTTATGTGCTATAGCCAAATCTCCCGTACCTCCTCCTCTGAGCATTATAGACTAATGAGAGCATTACTGGAGTATCGAATAGGCAACAAGGCAACTGCTATTCGGCAGTTAAAAAAATGTCTAACGCTTGCTAGTCGTAAAACCAGTCTAGTAGTAGTCAATCAGCTCATCGAAATATACTTAGACTATGGTCACATATCGAATATTTCCTCTTTGCTTGAAGATAAAGCCCCTTGGAACATCCAACCCGAGACCTATTTAGAAAAAAGAAGCTATGGCCATTTTTATCGTTTACTAGGTCAATATTATCAGCAATTAGATGAGTTTACGCAAGCGGAACAAAGTTATTTGCACAGCCTTATTTGTTATGGTGATTACCATCCACAAGGCAAACAAGAGTGCCTTAATCGGCTACTGTATCTGTATCAACACCGTTAAGAGTAATGACGTGAAATCCATAATCAGTCTGCTGGCTCCCTGTTTCCTGTAAAATCTGTTCTCCTGCACGTCTAATACGCTCCTGACCTAGCTCACAGATGGTTCGGTAGCCGTGTTGGTAGGCTGTGGAAGTGACCGGTATAGCTTCTGGCAGTTGAATCATGATAAATTTACGCTTTCCATTATCCTCTGCATTAAGCTGCATCACAGCATGGGCCGTAGTGGATGAGCCTGCAAAAAAATCCAAGACAATGGATTCTTTATGCGTTACAATCTCCAACACCTTTTTCATTAATCGTTCGTCTTTAGGAAAGGGAAAAAGCTGACCACCCATTAGCTTTCGCAAGCGTTTCATCGCCCTTCTGCCATCATGATAAAACACGCTATACGGAACCTGATACTCTGTGTCATGTAGATAACGCTTTATACAGGGGATCGTTGTTTCATCTATACCAAAATGTATCAAATCTTCCTGTAAGAATTTGTTCATTCGTTTTTCAGTATAAGCCCATCCTCTCGATGGAACCTTAACTGGTTTTTTTGTAATTGGATGCAATACATCATAGACAGGCCCCCCTCCGCCTGGCCAAGAGATGTCTCCTGGAAAGTAAACACCGTTAGCGTCAATTGCGGAATAATGGCTGTGTTGCTTCGAGGGATGATCGTCTGGTAATGCCCGGAACCATTTTTTTAATTCAAGACTTGCGTCTCGAAATTGTCCTTTATACTTTTTAGTGAGCTGCTTCCCTTGCTTATAAATTTCCGCCAACCCCGCTTTTTTCTCGCGCCAGACCTTTCGGTGTTGTTGAAGATAGCTTACATTTTTTCCATATACCAATATAAATTCATGTGAGATGGATATAAACTTAGCGTCATTTTTTCTCCCTCCACTCCAAACAAACTCACCGAGATAATTTTGCTCACCATAAAGCTCATCACAGATAAGGCGCAGATTTGCAAATTCTTTTGAATCAATACTAATGAGAATGACCCCGTCTTCTGTTAATAGTTGACGTGCAATCGCCAAGCGGGGGTACATCATCGTAAGCCAATCGTTATGCATATTTTCTCGCCATTGTTGATCAAACCTAGAAGAGTGTTTATGGGCGATGATATTGCTCTTCGTTTTCCTGTGGTAATTATCTTTATAAATGAAGTTTTTACCTGTATTATACGGCGGGTCTATGTAGATGCATTGGATTTTACCTGTATATGTGTTGCATAGAAGTCGTAATCCATCTAAATTATCGCCTTCTATATACAGATTTTCTGTTTTGCTAGCATTTTTAGAGCGTGGTACATTCAGCATGGGAGTGGACAAAAAAGCTGGCTTCTGAGATGCCTCCTGTAAAGCAGTCTTCTTGTTTGGCCAAATCAACCCGTATCCATCATCGTGTAAGGTATCCTCCCCAAACAGTTTTAACCATTCGTCCCTTACCAGAAATCCTTGATGCATCAAGCTAGGGAAATGCTCTATGAGCTTTTTTCGATTTTCCCTTTGCCGCTCAAGCAGGTGTTGCTTTCGTTCCTCCACTTAGTCGACACCTCCACTATGCTATCAAACTTACTTCTATTACATTCTCTGGATACATATTCGTCATTTTCAATTTTTTTCCTTTCAAAGAGCAGTGTCTATAAGAGACGGATGACCTATGAGGTCTAGTCATTCATTTTCAAAAAATTACCTTTTGCATGTATTTGCAGATGTTGATTTTCGGGGTGATTTCATAAAGAAAAGGCTGCTTTCCCATTTAGGAAAACAGCCCCCTCCCTCTTATCATGATGAAGATTAGATCGTATATACCTTGCGACTTGGCAATTCCAGACAGTGTAATTTACCGCCGTACACACAGCCTCCATCAATTCCAATAATCCTATTTTTCCCAAAATAAACATCCGTACTACCATCTGGATGCAAATAGTTCGTAGATGTATGACCAAAAACCACCGTCTTTTCTCCCGCATATCCATTATGAAATTCTTCACGTATCCAGATCATTTCTTGCTCGTCCATTTCCTCCAATGATTTGTTTGGACTCACTCCTGCATGGATAAAGATGTATTCCTCTGTCTCATAATAGAGTGGCAATTGTTCTAGGAAACGAATGTCCTCTATTAACTGCTCGGGTAATTCCAGTTTAACCCCAGGTGCCTCTTTCTTTGGTAATATTTTGGGTGGCTCATTTGAGCCTATTCCTGGTCTGATCACCTGTTGTAAGGCTTCTTCTTCTGTTAATGGCAATTCGAAACCGTAGGCACGTAATGTTGTAGGTGCATGATTACGCATCCACCTGCCCATCCAGAATTCATTGGCGATGGTTAAAGCTTTAATCATCATATCCTCATGATTTCCTTTTAGGGCAATAGCTCCTGCTTGAGTTAGTTCCTTTACTTTAGCAATGACTCCCTTGGCATTGGGCCCACGATCTACGTAATCACCCAACAAGATGAGTTGATCCTTATCTACATGGTAATTAGCTTTCGCCAGCAATTGCTCCATTTTATCTAATTCTCCGTGAATATCGCTCATTACCAGAGTACGTTTCATGCTGTCTCACTTCCTTTATCTGTCTGCGGTATGCGTAGTGCTAGCTTACTCATCCCAATTCTTAAAAAAACAAATGGTCGGGACACTGGCGACCTGTAGCTTGGGATCATGCTCACCTTTAGTAAACGCCTCTACTGTATTTATATGCTTGATTGATCGATTGGCAAACTCATTTCGTCCCTGTGAACGTATAAGTGTGTAATATTCATAAGGGTCTATTACAGAAAAATCACCCTGTAGCACCCCAGGAAATGCTTTATTAACTGAGTATTCCTGACTCTTGTATTCCTGCAATGCTTTGCCTTTTTGATTTTTATATTTTGAAATATCAACCTTCGCGGTAATCGGGAAAGCTACTTGTGGAGCACACTCTGTACAATGATCATAATAATGTGGTATGGAGACATAATACAAATCGGGATAGTCTTGTGGGGATGCTTGTGCTTCAAAGCGTTTTACCGCATTTTCTACCGCAAGAGAAAGCGCAATATGATCAGGATGCCCTGTAACTCCATCTGGTGGAAAGGTGATGATGATCTCCGGTTTCATAGAAAGTAACGTCTGAAGTACACGCTCTGCCAACACGTTTTGGTCCATCTGCGCAAGCCCGCCATCTGGATAGCGATATAAAAACAAATCGGATACTCCCAAACAGCGGATGGCATTGGTTAATTCGTGCTCACGCCAGACAGCTAGTTCTTTTTGGCAGGTGATCGAATACGGTCCGCACTTACCTTTATCTCCTGATGTAGCTGTCACCAAATAAATATGATGCCCTAATTCACTATATTTCGCCATGGTTCCTGCGCAGGCAAACGATTCATCATCAGGATGTGGAAAAAGAAACAGGAGGCGTCTTTTTTTCGAATTTCCGATAAAATAACCCATGCTACTTCCTTCCTTTGCTACCCTTATTTCATTTGAATGACAGTAGAATCTTAGTGATTCCTCATGGCAGAAAACCCCATAGCAATTACGCCTTTAATGGGTTCTTGCTCGTTATCATCCACGATTGCTTTTGGAGCATGCTCACTAATCAATTGAATAAGCCTTTGTCTCACAAGTGGCTCATGCTTCAGCACGCCTCCTTGTAAAATAATATGACAAGCTTGTTCTTGTAGATCAAGCTGACCCATGACAGTTTTTATACCTGTAAACAACTCATCTGCGGCTTTTTCCAAAATCTTATGTGCCGTCTGGTCCCCTTGTTGCGCTACTTTACTTACAAGGCGGGAGAGTTCACCCACTCTGTCCACCGAATATGTCCTCTCATTATAGACCCAGCGAAAAAGCTGTTCTACATCATCCATTTGCAAATAAGCAAGGATTTCATCTGTTAGCAATGTAGTATCCGAGCGACCATCTGATGCTCGAAATATAGCGGTTAACGCTTGATTACCGATCCAATAACCACTTCCTTCATCACCTACTAGATGCCCCCAGCCCCCTACTCTGCCTCTCTTTCCATCCGTACCAATACCACAAACAATGGACCCTGTACCAGCAATGGCCAATATACCAGGCTTACCACCTGTGGCACCTATAAGGGCAGCAACACAATCATTTTCAACTACCAGTTGCTTTATTTGAATGTTCAGATCAAAAAGCACTTGGTTCACTAGCTTCAATATGATCGCTCGATCGTAGGAAGTATCCAGACCAGCTAAGCCAAAAACAGCGCAGTCTACGTGTAGAGAAGCGTTTGTTTGAGAGTGATCTTGTAACTGTGGAGGCATGGCTTCATTCATTGCTCTTCGAATTGCCATTTTTAACTCATATGTAGCTGGTTCTACACCTTTTCCATGATAGTTACATGATCCAGCCCTTCCCGTTCCCAGTACCTGCTGGTTGTAGGTTAGTAGCATCGCCAAGCTTTTTGTGCCTCCTCCATCTACTGCTAGAAGAGGAATATGCCATTGATTCATGTGTTTTCACTCCATGTTGACAGGGTATAATCCAATTGCGACAAGGCGGTTTGACAACGCAATGTTGCTGTCTGCCACCAATCTTGCATCAGCTTCTGTGTTGTTTTTCGAGCTTTAATCATACGTATCATTTCTCTAGGGCTAGGACCCCCCGGTAAAGAACGAATGGTAACAAAATGTACAGGATCAAGCGCTTCAGCAAGCTCTGCCTCAGTTAGTAGTACTTCTCTTTTAATCACTTGTTGAGCTGCTTCATTTACCATATGAAGTGTTACTTGATCGGCTGTCATTCCTTGTTTGATCGCCTGCTGCACTACATAGCTGACAATATGATGCGCGGTTCTAAAAGACAGCTTATCCGTACGGACTAATGTATCCGCTAGTTCGGTCACTGTGGCAAAGCTTCCCTTAACACGTGCCATGAGAACCTCTTTATTGATTTGCATCGTTGTAATAACAGCCATCAATAAATGATACATGTTATCCAAAATGGACAAACTTTTCCATACGTATGGTTGCATGTCATCTTCTGTATCAACAATATCACCAAACGGGGTGTTATGCATCATCGAAAGCACAGTATTGGTTGTACCTACACAACTGGATAATAAGGCACGCATATGCTCCAATGAAACGGGATTTCGCTTTTGCGGCATAATGGAGCTGACTTGCACATATGGATCGGCCACTCTCACAGCACTAAACTCTTGTGTGCACCACAGCAGGAAATCCTGTACCGATCGGCCAAGATTGATCGCCGCTAATTGAACTGCCAGCATCGCCTCACCAAGATAATCTGCTCCGCTAATGGCATCGTAAGAATTTTCCACCATTTCATCAAAACCTAATAATTCTTTCATTTGAACACGACTAATCGCAAAGCCAGAAGTGGTCAGGGCAGCCGCTCCCATTGGACTTCGATTACAATTTTCGTAAGCAGAACGTAATCGACGTAGGTCGCGTTCCAAGGAATCTGCCATCGCCATTACATAATGAGCCAAAGTGGTTGGTTGTGCCTGTTGGGTATGAGTATAACCAACCATGATGGTATCAATATTCTCCTGTGCAACTAGTAACAAATGTTTATGCAAAAGCATTCCAGATGAATACGTTACCAGTAGCTTCTCCCTTAGTACCATCCGATAAATGCAAATTCCCATGTCATTGCGGCTACGAGCAATATGTAAATTGCCAGCGATGTCACCTGCCAGCTCTAGCAACTGGCTTTCCACCTGAAAAAATAGGTCCTCATATTCACCTGTGTAACGAGACTGACGTAGGATGTCTACATCTAGCTTCTGTAATGCATACGCGATTCGTCTCGCTTCCTCCATAGAAAGTAAGCCCTCTTCTTTTAGCATAATTAGGTGAGCCTTATTGATGGCCATCATGGGGGCTAACAGATGAACTTTAGCTTCTTCAAAGGCTGGTTCTAGAACTACCTTAGCATAGGTTTTCCCTGGGAAGCTGGTTCCTTCCTTAGCGTACATTTTCGCTTGTTGAGCTTGAAAATTCATATTTTGATACCTCCTTGTCTATTTTACTGGGTCTTGTATTCCACATCCGTGGGTCTCCTTTAGATTGAGACCCCTCACGGATGTAAATAAATAGACTGCTTTATTGCTTCAAACTGATCATATTAACAAACATGCGAATTGCACCTGGCACTAAACTAGGTATTTGACGATACCAGACCAAGGAGCTGTACGTGTAGGTTCCTTTGCCATATTTCGCAGTAAGATAGGTACCTGTGAACTCCTTCTCTTTGGCATCTCCATTGCTTAATAACTCGATATACTCTTTGCCCCAAGCAGATGGATTGTAGGCAGAGCGATCCTGAACCCAATGATTCCAGTCCTGTGCAGTAATTCTGTTAGGAGTTGTAAATAAAGGGTGTTCTGGTTGTAGCATCGTCACTTTGGAATTTTCATCCGTAACACGCCACTTTATAAGCGGTTGCCCAATTGTAATGGGATAAGGAGCCAGATCAGGTGTCCATTTATCCTCGGGTTTATGATACAAAACGACAAGATTACCACCATTCTCTACGTATTGAAGTAGACGCTTATTACTTGGGATCAGCTCTGGGCGAAACCCGTAAGCGCGTATACCAAGCACAATTGTGTCATATTGCTCTAAATCGCCTGATTCTACTGCTTTTGCATCCAAATTGACCACGTTTATACCTAATTGCAGTAGATATTGATCGATTTGATCAAAACCACTAGAAATATATCCTACCTTTATATTTTTTGTCAGTTGCAGATCAAAAGCTTGAATGGCAAGTGTAGCAGGATGGATGTAATAGGTGGTACCAATGTGTGGATATGTGATGACTTGCACGTTTTCTTGACTCTGTAAGCCTTTTGCACTGGCTTTTGCTGTGATCTCGTACGTACCGTTTTTTACTTTTTGGGACGGGGTTACCTGAAACAAAATACTTTTGGTTTCCCCTTTATTAGCAAAGCTGAGTTTACTCGACGCTGGCTTCGCAATCCAGCCGGCTGGTAACACAAGCGAGATGGTTGGTTCACAAGCACCTGTCGTATTGTTTTTCACCGTAACATTGACTGGAATCGATTGATTTTGCTGGAGGGTGTTTAACACAGTAGCATCCGGGCTAAGCGATAGAGAAAATGGTGGCAAGATCCCCACCGTAGCTTGCGGTACAGCATGTAATGTCGCTTCCTCTCCAAAAGCACTATAGGTAATATCACTAGAGAAGATCGGTAAGCGGTACGGATGAAATTTGACTGCATGTTTTGGAATACGTACGTCATAAGTTACTGATATGGTCTGATTGTAGCCCACCTGTCCAAACGTCGTAGGTCCAGTCGCGTTCACCTTCCATCCTTCTGGTGTCTTTAGCGATATCCTTACATTTTTAATAGCGACCTGACTGCCATTATATGCTGTTACCGTCACTTTAGTCGTTTGCCCAGGAATCAGCTCATTGCTGGCAGTTTTTACTTTGCCCACGAACGACAATGCCTCTGCACTCGCTTTATTTAATTGGTGTTCTTTTATCTGTAATCGATGAAGCACATCCCCCATGCTTCTTGCATCTAGATCAGTTGATTTAGCCTCCTTGATCGTATCTGTTACATCCTTTTTCATTTGATGAATTCCCTTAGCCACTTTCAAGAAGTCAGGATATGACCTGAGAATATGTTCTGCATCGCTTTGTAGCTGATGGATTTTTTGGGATAACCGACCTCCTTGCTTCTGTTGAGCAATCTCTTTTGACCAATCCTCAAATGTAGTGGACACTCCCTCAAACAAATCTCCTTCCTTCTGCTTTATCGGCCCAACTGATTTGGCTAGCTTGTAGTAAACGAAGTCCGGTCCTTCTTCATAGTGACGTCCCATCCCCTGACTTTTGTGCATAAAACGTGATTCTTCCCCCAACTGCTTGTAAGAGGCTCCATATATTTGGTCGTAATCACCTATAGGAACCCGAACTGTATAATCCTTAACACTTGCTGGTAGATATAGCTTTTTAACCTGCCAGGGTGATAATCCTGCTTTTACTTGTTCAGGAAATACAGCCGGGTTAGCGGCATCTTCAAAAGCTCTCACCGTAATCACATTCATTGCACGATGATGGCCGTGAGTAGACTCTTCATTGAGAAAAGCAGGGATCACTATATCGGGGCGAACTTGACGGATATGACGAATCAAACGTTCATAGGTATTCTGTTCACCCCATTTTTCTAATGTTTCATCAGGACTTTTAGAAAAGCCAAAATCATAAATCGGATCATTCATTTGTTCACTGAGATTGATTAGATTTACGTTAGTAATTTTGGATGCTTCTTGTAATTCCCGCGTCCGAATAATCCCTAGTGAATTACCTAGCTCACCACCGATCTCATTTTGCCCACCTTCTCCACGATTGGCGATCAGGCTCGTTGTCTCTATTCCTTTGCCTAAACTAAGATACGCAAGCGTAGCGCTGTGCTCGTCATCTGGATGGGCACCGGTATTCATCGCGCTTGCCACCGTAGTCAACGGTAGAATCGCTTTCCATAAATCAACAACACCTCGATCGGCATGAACGGTCTGTGAAGGGGGTAAGGTTACTAGTGAAGCCATAAGAGCTATGCTGGTGAGTCCTGCAAACCATGTAAAAAACGGACGGAGATATAAAATTCCTGTTCTCAATGGATTTTCCCCCCTTATTTGAGGTCATTCTTTTTTGAAAAAAACCTGTAATGATACTTGATGCTTTTTCATGGAATCCTATGCGGGTTCGCCATGTAATCAAACTAGTTCCTATTGGCTATTATTGCTTCTCCCCTGCCTCCTTAGCCCTAAACGGCTGAGTCAGCATGATCTTTCGTCCATTTTTTAGAAAGGAACAGAACAATGATAATCAACACAATCTGCAAAACACCATATGCGCAAGCTGTACCGAATTCAAAAGAATACATGCGCTGGAATATCTCTACGGAAATTGGTGTGGAGCTTGTCGTGAACAACAGGATAGAAGCTACAAATTCCCCTATTCCCTGCACAAATGCCAATAATGTCCCTGCTAAAATTCCACGTAACGCCATGGGAAATATGACACGTCGGAAGCTGTACCACCAGGAAGCCCCAAGATTACGTGCCGCTTCCTCTACCGAATGGTCCGTCTGCATCAACGTAGCTGAGGTGGAACGAAAGACTAACGGTAGATGACGTACAAAATAAGCCAAGGGCAAAATCCAGATCGTTCCCACCAAAACCTGATTAAAACCAAATGGATGCGGCTGGCTAAAAGCAGCAAGTAAGTTAACACCCACAACGGTGCCAGGCAGTGCCCACGGAAGCATAATCAGGACATCAAGTAAGGTTTTCCCTCTAAATTTCAGTCGGATCATAGCATAAGCTGCGGCTACTCCAAAGATGGCATTACCAAGGGTAGCAATGAAACTCATCTCAAAGCTAGTAAAAATTGGCCTCCATGTTTTACTGTCTGTAAACAAATCAAGATAATGAGAGAACGTATAAGCTGGCGGTAAAACCTGTACTGTCCAGGTAGCATCTACTGAGAAAGATAGAAGCACAAGCACAAGGATTGGTAGCAGCAGAATAACAACACCAATCGTAGAGAGTACCATTGCTGTATACCGACCAGCTGTACTTTTTACCTCTGTCCGATGTATACTTATGCCTTTGCTCTGATTCTGATAATTGCGTACACCCTGATACCAGCGCATCAATAGCAAAAACAAAATTGAAACGATCGATAATATAGTAGATTGTGTTGCTGCCATATCGAGATTGCCGTTCGTGCGAGATAAATAGATTTGCATTGTCATCGTGCGATCAATCCCAAAGATAAGCGGAGCTGTATAGGAGGCCATTGCAATCATAAATACCAGCAAAGACGACGCCACAATAGCTGGTGTCAGCATAGGCAAAATGACGCGCTTCCAGACGATGACCCGATTGGCACCAAGATTGGCTGCGGCTTCTTCAAGTGAAGGATCTAGCCCTTTTATTGCGGCTGAGACCGTCATGTAAAAATACGTATACATGGTAAAAGTATGGACAATCAGTACGCCCCACATGCCTTTTAACGAAAAAGGTACCTGCTGAAGCTGAAATAATTCTTGTAAGCCTCGGGGAATAATGCCGCTCTCTCCATATAAAAAAGTAAAGGAAAGCACCCCAATCAGAGGGGGTAATGCCATCGGAACCATGGCTAGTACAGACAAGATTTTACGCCCTGGAAAGTCATAGCGTTCTAATAGAAATGCCAAGCTTATCCCTACGATTCCACAGGTAATCACACTAAGTACCGAGATGTATAAGCTGGTCCAAAGAGCTTCCAGATTTGCCGTATGCTCCAAACTAAAAAAACGAGCATAATTAGCAAGCGTGAACTGTTTGTCTATCTTCATACTTTGGAAAAAGGTCTGCCCTAACGGATAAACAACATAGGCAAGTAAGATAAGAAATAAAGGAGCAACTAGAACATAGACAAAAGAGTTGGAGGACAAAAACATGAAGTGGCGTTGTTTAGTATCTTGTGGTACCGGTTCATTTCGCAATGATTTCGGTCGAGTATTCATCTAGTACCTCCCCTATCCGTAAAGAACCCTAGGTGAAAAGCTAAATCGCTTGCTCTAGTAGCCCTTAAACTGGCACGAATTCATTGGTTGAGTACATTAGTAAGGCTCTTTATTAGTAATAAAATAAACACTGGCTTTCGGAATAAAGAAGGAAATCATCTCTCCTCGCTGTTTGATTTGACTGCCCGCATGAATAAACAATACTTTCAAATGTTGTTTGTCGCCTACTTTACAAACATACGTCACGCTTGCCCCTGTAAATTCAGAGATGTTAATTTGGCCATTCATCTGATTCGCTCCGTAGACTTGTGGTTGGTCATTATCGTCACCCTGGATACTTTGCTGATCACTTACGACCTGTATAGCCTCTGGTCGAATGGAAATAGATACCTTGGTACCCTTTTTTACACTCTCTCTATTTGATGAATGCTCACAATACCCTGTCACAAACAAATCAGGTTCTACCTGCACAGTTGCTTCATCCCCATCTATCTGCACAACCTCCCCTTCCCATAGATTTGTTTCTCCAATAAAAGAAGCAACAAACCGATTAGACGGTCGATTATAAATATCTTCTGGTGTACCGATCTGTTGCACTTGACCATTTTTCATCACCATGATGCGATCGGACATCGACATTGCTTCGGCTTGATCATGAGTCACATAGATTGTAGTGATACCAAGCTCCACTTGCAGCCGTTTAATCTCTATGCGTGTCTCCTCTCGCAATTTGGCATCCAAGTTGGATAGGGGTTCATCTAATAATAAGATCGATGGTTCAATAACTAAGGCTCTTGCTAGAGCCACACGCTGTTGTTGTCCTCCAGATAATTGATCGATTCGCCTGTTTCCATATTCGTCCAAATGTACGAGCCTCTGAGCTCGCTCTACTTTTTCTTTGATTTGCCTTTTGGTAAGCTTGCGTACCTGTAAACCAAAGGCTATATTTTCAAACACCGTCATGTGGGGGAAAAGGGCATAATTTTGAAACACCATACCTGTATTTCGCTTATGTGGCGGAACGTATGTCATATCAGCATTAGCAAATAAAATACGCCCTTTAGTAGGATAATAAAAACCAGCGATCATACGTAAGGTAGTGGTTTTTCCGCATCCACTTGGTCCAAGAAATGTGAAAAACTCACCTTGTCTAATCTCAATGTGGACGTTTTGGACTCCTTTTGCTTTGCCAAATGCTTTTGTTACATGCTCTAACGTGACTCCACTCAACTCTCTTCCTCCCCTCTTTTTATGCAGCATGCAAAACAAAGGATGGCTCACATTTCCAGACTGCTGCTAGTGACTATTTCTTTCCTTTTCCCTTGATATTTTCATCCCAATATTGCATCCATTCTTTTTCCTTATTCCCTATGACCTGCCAATCAATCTCCAATGGTCTTAACTCAACATCTTGTAGCCAGGAAGGTAGGTTTTCTTTACTGATCGTGGAGAGTGTGGGAATTTGATAGTACTTTTCCGCCATTTCAATTCGGATCTTTTCATCAAATAAGAAGTCATAAAATTTCTTAGCGGCAGCTATGTTTTTGGCACCTTTTACGATCGCCACGCCATCTACTAGAATTGGTGCACCGCTGGCTGGATACATGTAATCAAACGGCTGCTTTTTTGTTTCCTTTTGAATCATGATATCTTGTAAATTCCATAAAGATATTGCTCCCTCTTGACGAGCTAGCTTCAAATATAAACTGGTAGGATCTTGCGCATATTCCTTTGTATTTGCATCTAATTTTGCCAGCCATTCATGGCCCTTTTCCGGGGTTGTTACACCCTGTCGATACATCATCGCCGAATAGATTGTGCGCATTGTACCTGATTTCAAAACGCCACGAATGATAATCTTGTCCTTATATTTTGGATCAAGTAAATCGTCCCAATCCTTTGGCGCTTCTGCTTTTGGTAACATCTCGGGATTGTACATAATGACTTCGGGCAATAGCATTTCTCCATACCAACGATCCTGTGGGTCTTTATACAAGGCTGGAATATTATCACCGAAGGGTGGTTTGTAGCTCTCTAGCAAATCTTCCTCAGCGGCAGTCAGCAAGCTCGATTGTGTACCTCCCCACCAAAAATCGGCTTGTGGATTCGTTTTTTCTCCTCGGATTCGCTCTAGAATTTCCTGCGCTCCAATTGTTAAGACATCCACTTTTATCTCAGGATGAGCGCTTTCAAATTTGGGAATAAAATCGTCTACAACGCTCTTGTCACGTCCCGTGTAAATCACCAGTTGTTGTTGGGAGCCTTGCTTTGTTTGTGATTGTGACTCGTTTCGTTTAGCTGAATCATCCGTACCTGCTTGGGAAGAACAGGCTACAAGTGAGATTAGTAACGCCCCCAGTAGAAATATCTTTATCCAGATTTTTCCTCTTTCCACTATGGTCTGCCTTATTTTGTGCATGCCATCTTCTCCTCTCACCACATTATCCTGTTACTTTTGGACTTCCTATTTAATTTCCAAAACAGGTTCACCATTTTTCTCTGTCCAAATTAGCTTACAAGCCTGCTTCTGTTTCCTGCATTGATATCAAACAGACTGTTTATTCCGACTTTTCAAAAGGATATTTCCTGTCCTTTTAAAAACAATGTCGACTTACCACCGGATGATTTGTAATGATTACTATCAAAGTATGGATAGGACTTGTGAATTATGCTTGTATTTTACTAAAATGCATTGATTTTCATTTTATGTAAAGCTAGTAGAACGATCTGTCATACTATCATCTCTAAGACAGTATTTTCCCAACACAAAAAATCGCAAGCAACTACCCTGCCTGCGATGTAACATCATTTCATTTCTCTTTATTGTATGAGGGAATTCATCTATTTCTAACGGGAATATATAGCAAAATAATAGAATCTTCGTCTTCTATGTGCGTGAATTCGGCCCCATATACCTCAAAATTGTCTCGTGCATCAAGCTCAAAGTCTACACTAGGAAACCATGTCCCCCAGATATAGTCGTAGGTGCTTCTCAGTTCACTGCCTGGTCCTTGATGACGAAAAACAGCATATTCACCAGGCTGGATTGTGTGAGCGACCATGCCTTCTGGAACTTCTACAATCTCCTTTACTTCAATAGCCGCTACACCATAAAAGGTAGTCAGCTCTGTCAAATGATTGAGTGAAAGCGGCACTTCCGCGGTACAGATTCCGTATCTCACCTCAGGATTACAAATCATTTGCTTATTCGCTATCTCCCTTTCTCGTTGGAAATATCGTTGCCAGATTTGTTTAAACTGATTTTCATGCAGATTATTGATCTCTTTAACGCCAATAACCAATCGTTCTGTCTTAATTCGTTCAAAGCTGGGTTGCAGGCTAATCTGCTGCAAGCGATGCTCCAAGCGTTTATCAATCAGTGGCATCTTTTGTAAGGAGATTGGTTGCAATCTTTGTTTACGGAAAAAATACGGTGACACACCAAACTGCTTCTTAAATGAACGACTAAACGAAGCTTGGGAATCAAACTGGTAGTCTAGTGAAATTTCTAAAATAGATCGCTCTGTTTGTAAGAGACAAACGGCGGCCTCTGTAAGTCTTCGCTTCCGAATATAATCACCGATTGTCTCGCCCGTGCATTCGTAAAAAATTCGATGAAAGTGATAGTAGGAGAAGTTCACCAGGCGGGCGACCTCATCTGCTTGTAAAGGCTTATCTAGGTGCTGTTCCATGTAGTCAATTGCCACTTCAATTTCTTTGTCATAGGATGCCAAGCCTGGTTCTCCTCTCTTTATCACACTGTTTTTTCTACCAAAAATTAGCGGGAACAATCCCTTGAGGAAGGGCGACCTCAATGGTTGGAAAAGCTAGCTTCCCTCCCACAGACAACGTATGCCAATCGTTGTGAAGAGGGGAACCATAACAGACTTCTATCGTTTTTGCCGTTACATCAAAGAGCATAGAGCGTAACGTCCCAAAATACTCCTGATAATAATGCGTGCTTACGCCCTTTGGATATTCACTGTTCAGTAGAGCAAGTAAATCTGCCTTCTCTACCATCGCCTCTTCCTGAAGCACGCTTTCTAGAAGCTGTTGACGAATGAGCGAGTTATGCATGCTATGTGTAGAAGTATGTTCCAATTCTGAAAATAACACATGGTTGGTTGCAACCAGGTAAGGAGTGTCGCTCTCCTTTCCTATTTTCTTAATCGCAATGTCACCATCCATGATTTCCACTAAAGCCGCATTTTCATTTGGATCTGCTACTAATAGGTTCACATTTGACACAATGGGCATCTCGCGCAGTCGTTGTAAGGCTTCGTCCACATTGCGACATTGTTCCAGTACGGTTCGAATCGCGGTCCAGAATTGTAGACCCTCCCCTTTTGGAGAACGCAAGCTTGGATGAATCCCTACTGGTTGACCGCAAGCTGACATCGTGATGCATAGACCCTGATCGTTCATGCCTTCCATTCGTCCAAATGATAAGCCGCTAAAACCCGTATGTACATATCTTCCCTGTATGTGAGTTGAACATAGTCTCATGTCGTCTAAGTCAGGGGTAAATTCGTAATTTCGCAATACGTACAGATGGCCATCCCGCATCTTAGCCGGAAGTACAACAGAGTGAGTACATCCAGACACAATGCAGCTTTCATGTAGATAGCGCAAACGATTCATCGGCATCTTAGCTTGGCTGCAAAAGGCTTCAAGCTCTGCCCAAATACCTGGAGAATACTGTTGAAGCATCTGTTGCTGAGTCCATAGGCGCTGATCTGAAATCGCATCCTCCTCCTCTAAAAAATAAACCTGATAGATGTAGGGGATGTGGCGCAGTATTTCGGCTTGTTGCTCGCCAACTTCTTTATTTGTGCCTTCTAGGTACGTGAAATAGCCTTGTCTGGTTTGCATAAGATTTCCTCCTTGAAAGTAACATGTGATGTATTGTCATTATAGCGAGGAGGAAATAAAAAATTTTGATACTTTTTGCTGTTTACATCAAGCTCATAATAACATTGCGTTCCCGAAACCCAAGCTTTTCATATAACGCCTTCGCTTGGTTAGCTACATAGACATTTAGTCTGATTTCGGGATACCCTTGTTCTTTTAGCCTCTGAATGGCTGCTTCCATCAGTGGTGTAGCATATCCCTTTCCACGAAACTCAGGCATGACATAAAGCTCAAAAATATAACCGAGCTCTGTGTCAGTGAATTGCTCGATGATACTACCAGCTAACACCCAACCTACGATTTGCTCGTTCTGCTTGCCTACTAGATACCAAGCTCCTTTTTCCAGCAATTTATGAATTGGCTCCTCAATTTTTTCGAAATCCACATCGATGTGACCCAAGGTGCCTTCCAGCAGGGCCTGCGGTGTCTTTTCATATAAAAACTTCAGATCCTCTTCTGTTGCTATTCTGATTTCCATGGTAGTAGTCTCCTTTGCTTTCATAAAGTGATGTACGCCTTACTCCTTAGGTAAAATAACTAGAATGAACGTAGCAATAGGACCTCCTAACAATGACAAGACAAACCATGCAAGACCCGATCGATTTTTCCCTTGGGCAAGTCCAGCATTAATGAGGGCAAGCGTCCCCCACCCTACTATGTACTCGTTATTCATATGGTTTCGCCTCCTTTTCCATAGATTAAAATCTTGCTCACATACAAATCCGCACGTTACACATTTCTATTGTAACAAATTTTCTGCAAATAATAAAAAACTAGTGCTAATTGCGCAAGAAACAGATTACTTACGGAAAAGTAAAACAGTCTAGTTCCGCTACTATTTCTACTGGCTTAGCTCCTTGAATCGTTATCTTCTCGAATTTTTTGAAAAATACGTGATCTGAATCACACCGTTTGTTCATTTGTTTCGATAGATTTACTATTGTAAGAAATCAGAACGAAAGATGAGTTGATACGCTTATGAATACTCCTGTATACAAACCACAGTTGGACATGACAGATTGGACTACATCCGATCAGGAAAAATACAACAAATTGATTACGATCATCGACCCACACCTACACTCGTTTGTCGCTGAACATGCTATGCTGGAAAACTTGATGGATAAGGTACGAGAAGGTTACGATTTGGAAGTATATCGCCTCGCTTTACAAGAGATAAAAGAAGAATTGGAGCATCATTTTCTGTATGAGGAAACATTCATTTTAGGCAAGCTACAGAACCACATCGTTGAAACAGAAGTAGGTCCCATCGCAAAATTAGTACAAGACCATGTGGTCATTCGTAAGCATTATAACGATGCGAAGGAGCTGTTTGAGCAAGAGAAAGCGAAGGAATGCAGTGAATTGTTAATGCAAAAAATGAACTTCTTAGCTTACCTTTTGAAAAAGCATATTGAAAAAGAGGATCATTATATTTTCCCATTAGTAAGCCTTGTATTATCAGAGGAAGAAAAAAGAGCAATCGCCGAAGAAGTACGTCTGGCAGATTTACAAAGACAAGCCTAGTCATCGTTTCTATCTAATATGGAAAACTAGATAACTGCTATCATATCCAAAAAAGCACGTTCACCCTTACTCGTAAGCTGTGACCGTGCTTTTTTTGCTTCATGTGGTAATATGGTAAGTTTATCTGAGACAAATACAAAAAAAGCCACAAGGAAAGCTATTCTTTCATACCGAACTGTATAAAGAATCAGTCGACTACGAAACAGCCTACCCTGCCTCATGAAGGAAACATGAAATATTTTTTTGTCATCCATCACTTTTTTGTAGAAATGGAGCACATACATCCAGATGAAAATAGACCGCTTACTTTCTATCATTATTATCTTGCTAAACCGTAATCTCGTACAAGCGAAGGATTTGGCTGAGCAATTTGAGGTGTCTATTCGAACCATTTACCGCGATATTGAAACGATTAATCAAGCCGGTATTCCTATCGTTACCTATCAGGGAGCGAATGGAGGTATCGGTCTAGCTCAAGGGTATCGGCTAGATCGTCAATTGCTGACTAATAACGAGCTCGCCACGATCGTCACCTCGCTACAGAGCCTCTCGACCATGGGCAAAAGTGAGAGTCATCAGTTTTTAGTAGAAAAAATTACTAGTATTATTCCACATTCTCAAAAAGAACAATTTCATTGGAAAACGCAGCAATTTCTCGTTGATCTCTCACCTTGGGGACAAAACGAAAGATTGGAAGAATCCATTCTAATCATTAGACAGGCAATTGAAGCAAGTCATTTATTAAGCTTCACCTATTCGAATGCACAGGGGGAACAGAGTGACCGAAATGTCGAGCCTCATATTCTTCTCGTAAAGGGTCGTTCCTGGTACTTGTACGGCTTTTGCAAAAACAAGCTCGATTTTCGCCTGTTTAAACTATATCGCATGAAGAGGCTCAACGTACTTGATACAACATTTACCAGACGAAATATTGAGGTAGACGAGCTTCCATGGGTACAGAAATGGAATGATCCTACTCAAATGGTGCACCTTATCTTACGTTTTGCCCCAGATTCTCGTCATTTAGCTGAAGAGTACTTTGGTGTAGAAGAATTATGTGATCAAGCTGGGGGGTATGTAACCGTATCCGCCTCTTTTCCTGAAGATAATTGGCTCTATGGATTTATTCTTAGTTTTGGACCTTCTGTAGAAGTAATAGAGCCTGAGTCTATTAAAGTTAAAATAAAAGAATTAGCAACAGCCATCGTTGAAAAATATGTATAAAACGATTGATCGAAACCTGACAGATAGTTGTCAGGTTCCACCTCTTATACTGTTAGTAAACCAAGAAGGAGTGATAGAAATGACAACTACCTTTTGCCAAAGTTGTAGCATGCCTCTTCATGAAGAAGTGTTAGGTACAGAGCAAGACAACAGCAAATCACAGGAATATTGCTCATACTGCTATGATAAGGGGGCGTTTACTGCACCAGACTGTACAATGGAGCAAATGATAGAAATATGTATTCCCCACATGGTAGGAGATGAAATGAGTGAGCAACAGGCCCGTACAATGTTAACAGGACTATTCCCTCAGTTAAAACGTTGGGCACAGGAAAATAATACGACAGGCTCCCAGCAACATCTTGAAAAACCTCGACTCGTTCATCTTGAAGAACTTACGATTTCTGGAATCTCTGCCCGTACAACCAACGCTCGTGAGCTGGCTGGAAGTGGTGTGATCAGTGGGTTGTGGGATCGGTATTTCTCTGAAAATATAGCTGAGCAACTGTCTTCGGATAGTCTATCCAAGGACATCTATGGTGTCTATGCAGATTACGAGAATGGAGCAATTGGGGAATACACTAGTTTAGTTGGACACAGAATGGCAGAAAAATCGGCGATGACTAGTTCAAACATCACTACAGTCACATTACCTGCCGCTCAGTACGCTGTCTTTACTTCCCGACGCGGTCCTTTGTCAGAGGTTGTCATAGAGGCTTGGCAATTCATTTGGGCGTGGTCCATGAATAGTGAGCTTCGTCGGACATTCACTGGTGATTTTGAACACTACGATGAGCGAGCTAGCAATCCTAATGACGCTATTGTTGAAATATATATAGCTGTTGATGCCCCACTCCAATAATAACTCAAGCAGACACGTGAGTAGCTTCCTTCTCAATCGTGCCTGCTTTTTTATTTTGTCCTCATTCTGCTTCCCCTCGAATAATACCGTGACTGGTTCCGATTAGTACTTCTTTTCCTACTTGATTGTAATATACAAACGATAACGCTACTTTATCAAAGCCCTCCATAGGCGTAATTTCATTGATTGTTAGCTCACAGGTGATCGTATCCCCCGTAAACACCGGACGCAGAAACTCGTTGTTAAACTCCCTAGCAATGTAGTGGAGATCACCACCTATTTTTGTTCCAATACTTGCTGTTAATAAACCATGTACCATGAGCCTACCTTGTTCGTCACGCTCCATATGATGTCTACCTTTGTCACCCGTAATCTCTGCAAAATGGAGTGTTTCTTCCTCCGTAAAGGTTCTTGTCCATGTTAACGTATCTCCCGGTTTCATAGGGTCCCTCCTCCTTTATAGCCTGTTACTACATGAGATAGATCAGGCCGATTACGCCAAAGCCGCTCTACCTTATCAGCCCCGTATTCTCGCGTAACTTCTTCAATCATGATGTCGTGTCTTACATACTCGGTAGCTACGAGCACAAGTGCTGGGTTTCTTGTTTTAATAGCCCATGGGACACCACGTTCATTAAAGTTGGCAATAATAACTTCTTCCCCATCTCTCGCTGCTATCGTTAATTGCCCTCCCATTCTCTCTTGCACAACTTCTGGTGACATATAGTTGTGGGGAAAGGTGTAGCCAAGACTTACTCCCTCAGCACCAAACACTATCGAAAATACCGAAATATCACGACTGACTGCCTGTTGGATTTGCTCATATAATTCGCTTACTTGTGGCTCCCAAATGGATAGCCACAGCTCACTTTTCGCCTGATGAATCGTATCTGACAGCTCTTGTATCACATGATCATATCCACTCAGATGCATAATCACATCAATAGCAGGATCTTTTTCCAATGTCTCTAGTGAATGCTCCAGATAATGGATGGTTTCCTCCATATTATTTCTCAGGCGTTCCAGCATCTGCTTAGCAGGAACAGGCGCATATTTAACTGGATCAGTCGGTACCAAATAAGCGGCTCCTCTGTCGATCAATTTTCCTAGTACCTCATAAATCATGGAACGCGGAACCCCTGAACGTTTGCTCACTTCGTATCCAGTGGCTGGCGCTTGCTGAATCAAACTAACGTAGGCCTTGCTCTCATATTGGGAAAAACCCAGCTTATGTAGCTGACTATAGATCGTCTCCACTGCTTCGCCCCCTCCTTTGCCCAAAGATAAAAGTGGTAGTCACAATACTTATTAGGAATCATAACCCTTTTTTCCTGTTTACAAGTATGAAAAATAAGCATTCCAGCCACAATAAGTGCTTCCATCACGCTACTGATAGCTAGAAATTTTCCTGATCGTACAAAAAAGCCTCCTTTCATGTACAGGCAACAATAGTTTAATTCCCGTTCAGTAAAAGAGGCTTTATTGTTTTATCATTTACTTGAGTACATCAGATAGTAAGGCAGCAAATGCCTTCGCTCCATCTGGCTCCAGGTGAACACCATCTGGAGAGAAGTAAGAAGCCTTGCCTGCGCTGGCTGCGTACCAATCTACGAGTACTGTATTGGGATGACTGTTCGCTACCTCTGCTAGTGTAGTGTTTACTACGCCTTCCCACGGACGTGGAACACGAGTGTTAATGAGAATGATCTGCTTCACATCTCCAAGCGATTTCAATAAGCTCTCCAATTGCTTCTTGGTAAATGCTCCATTTGTACCAAGCTCAAGAACAACCCGACTTCCAAGCTTCCCTCTCTTTTTATATTGGGCTACTAGCTCAGGGGTCTGGTGCAATTGTCTACCAATTTTGGCATCAACGGTAATCCCTGGCAGTAGCGTTTTCAGATGTGGAGAAACATCTAGCATAATGGAATCTCCAAACACTGTGATTCCTCTTCCTGCTTTGGTAGAAGACTCCTTCTTCTCTTCTGTATCTGCCTTAGAAGATTTCTCTATTTTTGAATCGTTTTCCTTCGATTGATGAGCAGTAGAATCATCTTTGTCAGTTTCTGGAGCTGACGAGCCACTTTCGTTTTCCTCAGAGCCTGTTGTTTGCTCAGCTTCGTCCCCATTTGTTGTGGTATTAGGTGGTTTTTGCTCCGTCTTTGTTGGCTTTTGCTCTCTATCAGCAGTAGATTGCGTAGCGCTATTTTTTTCGCTCGTTTCTCGTTTTATCTTCTCCTGCTGTGAAGAATTATTTTTTTGTGTTGATGTTGATGTTTCTTTTGTTTTGTCTGCTTCTGCTGTTTTTTCATCCGCTTGCTCAGGCGTGTCTGCTGAAGTCATGTCTTCTTTTTTCGGTATAAACAGATTCGCTTCCTCAACATTTGGTTGTTCAGCTAGATGCTTCGTCTCAGTGTTTATCGTACTAGCTGTTGGAATGGCGCTGGCTGTCACATTCCCTCCCCATCCTGCTATCGCAATGCAAGTGGAGCTAAAAGCCAAAATAGCAATCATAGAAACAACCCAGCGTCCAAACATGACAAATCTCCAGTGTCCATCTTGCATTCGCCGATATTTGGCAGGTTTCACAAATGAACCACGACGAATCGGTTCCTCAACCAAGCGCAAGGATAAAGCGGCAAGCGCAATGGTTGCTCCGATCTGAAATATGGCCTTAGGAATGTCCGTTCCATTAGTATGTATGGTGGGTGTGCTCAGGACAATAATCGGGTAGTGCCATAAATACATTCCATACGAACGAACGCCGATCCAACGCAATGGCTTAGCTCCCATTAGCTTGCCAAAGCTACTCGCCGGATGCGCAATCACTGCTACGACTACAGCTGTAGCAATCGACAACAATACAAGACCGCCTTGATACAAAAAGTCCTCATATTGATTGGTATACCAAATCATCCAAAGAATGGTTGCCAGTCCTGCTATCCCTAAAACCTCAAGGGTAATGCGTGCGGGAAGTGAGACCTTTTCAGAGAGCTTGGAGCTAGGCCAGATCATTGCAAGTGCCGCTCCAATCAATAGCCCAAACGCCCTCGTATCTGTTCCGTAATAAATACGGCTGGGGTCAACGCCTGGCTCATATAAAAGGGCCATAGCGAAAGCGGATACAACCACTCCAGCTAACGTAAGACCTAGCAATTTACCTCGACGTGGTGTATTTCGTAGCCCCACGAGTAACAATAACGGCCAAATGAGGTAGAATTGCTCCTCAACTGCTAAAGACCAAAAATGACCAAAAGGTGAAGCTGGACCAAAGCTTTCAAAGTAAGACACCTCGTGAAAAACCAGCCACCAGTTGCTCACATAAAGAAGTGCTGCTACAATTTCGCCTCGCAATGCCTGTAGATGAGAGCGATCAAATAAAGCTAACCAAACAACTACTGCTATTAGCATGACTAGCATAGCCGGCAACAATCGCTTCGCTCTCCGAATCCAAAAATCCTTTAGATCAATTTTTCCTCTCTGTTTCCACTGTGATATCAATATATCCGTAATCAGGTATCCAGATAGCACGAAAAAAACTCCAACACCCAGCAAACCACCTGGTGCCCAATTGACATTGAGGTGATAAAGAATGACAGCGAATACGGCAAGCGCACGTAATCCATCCAGTCCCGGCATGTAGCGACCATGACCTTGAAGCGGTTTAGGCATTACGTCCACCCCCATTGCCGTTCTGTTTTTCCTTCGTTGTGGATGTGTTGTGCTGTGTTGTTTTTGGCGTTATGTCATTCGCTTTTTCTATCCATCCTCTACTTCTGTCTACATTCTTACCTGTCCCGATACCCATGATGCACACTACCCTTTCACTATCCAAATCATACTGGTTTCTGATCTCTTCCTCATTCGTTCGTTGTATTCGGCGTCTTCATTCGCCATATGTAGACAAAAACAGTACTCATATGTAGACAAACAAACAGCCAAAAACCAACAAAATCTGCAAAAGGAATGGTTCTCTATGCTATGGGCTTACCCTATTCTGATACCCCATTCCCTCCTGATCAAACAACAATAACTACCATGATTATAAGACGCTATTACCAGTAAATCGTTACAAAAAATTTACGATTTTACAGTTTTACAATTACAGTGTTTTTCCCTCATAATGCAAATAAAAAACAGAATTTTCCACAAATAATTCGACAAGTTACACGAACTCTCAAGAATTGATTATGTTGATTTTTTCTTCACTTGTAAATAGTTGTTTATTGGTGATTTTATTAGTATAAAAATTATTTTTATCCTTTTAAGGCAATAAAACTCTTTTATGTTATTTATATACTTTTACGCTATTTACATGCTTTTATATGCTCATTCCTCGTACTTCCTGTAGATTGTAAAAAAAGACTACCAATAGCGGTAATCTCTCTCCACATTATTACTTATTCGTGTAACTCTACTGACATTAGTATTTCGTAGCTTATATTGCGTTAAAAGGCTAGAAACCTTACTGTAAGGCAATCTGTTTGACAAAACCCTTCAGAAGCTCCTGTAAGCTTTCCGGCTGTTGTAGCCATATATAGTGACCAGCTCCCTCAATGTAATGTAACTGCGCATCCTTTATCAACTTAGCGATTTGCTGGATAGGCCAGCTTGGTCGGATATCCTCATCCCCATATAAAAAGTATGAAGGGGCTTTAATCTCGCTTATCCTACGTAACAGCTCTGGTTCCTTGATAAAAGCTCTCCAGGAATCAATAAGAGATCGATGTACCTCCTTATTGACAGGGTAATCTAGCATGACCATTTGTTCTTTATTCTCAGCAATACCTTTTTGATAAACTGCTTTCCAATCACGGTCATTTTGGACGCCCGTCCCTGACATATATACTAGTCCATATACTGATTCCGGGTAATAAAGTGTATAAGCCAGAGCTAGGTCCGCTCCCCATGAATGACCAACGATTATCCATTTTTCGATCTGATAATATTTACGAATCTCCTCTATATCTGTTAGACATGTCTGTAATTGGCAAGCATCAGTATAATTAGATCTTCCGCATCCACGTTGGTCAAAACGTATGACCTGAGCCAGATCACTGAGCATATCTGCTACAGGCTCTAAGTAATCACAGCATCCTGGGCCACCACTGCAAAGAAGAATGGGAATTCCTCCTCCCTCCCTTTTGGTCCACAAGGAAAGCGAAGATTGATCAAGCCGTATGTATTGTTCCATAATATTGTTCCTTTCTTTGTCTAGATAGGAGTATTAATCGTGATAGAAAAAAGATTATCGTGCTAACTTTGTTATGATAAAGAAAATCAAAGGCTTTCTTCTCTCTTTTGTAATCGGAAGGGTAAATTAATTATACTAGTAAGAGAAGAATGATTTTTTTACATCTGTCCCTACAGAAAGGATTTTGCCTCATGCTTCAATCTTTTCCACCCGTTATTACTAAATCCTGTACACTCCTAGTCCTTGGCAGTATGCCTGGTGCCGTCTCATTACGCAAACATGAGTATTATGGAAATCCACGTAATCATTTCTGGCCCATTATGTATGAACTATTCCAAGAACCTATTTCCGAGTCCTACGAACAGCGTCTGGCGTTTTTATTAGATAAAAGGATTGCCCTCTGGGATGTTATACAAAATTGCGAGCGGGAAGGTAGTCTCGACTCAGCGATCAAACAAGAAAAGATTAATGATTTTGACAGCTTATATGAACAGTATCCAGCTATTAAAGCTGTATTATTTAATGGAACAAAAGCTTATCAAAGCTACAAAAATTATCGTGGCTTTTCAGACGATCGTCTCTATCTGACATTACCTTCAACAAGTCCTACACCTAGTCGTTACATAAAGACCATGGAGGATAAGCTTGAAAAGTGGCAGATTGTACTGGAGCTTTTATATGAGAAAAAGGATGAGTAGAAACAAGAATAATTTGTGTGTTTTTCATGTAGTTTGATTAGGCAGATAAATGAATATGATTTTCTATTGCCGCCATCGATTTGTGGAATGGCTGGTGGAATGTCTCGCTAATGTCGCTAGCACATTATACTAGTAAAAGAGAATAGGGAACAGACGCAGAGCTGTCACTACATTCAGCTCTGCATATGAGTATAGGGATATTGTGTGAAGTTAGATTACTTTTACTCTTTTTCTGATTAGTCAGGAATCAGGTATACAAAGGCTCTACAGTGATACAAATTCTCTTTGATCCTATAAGAATCGAGCGCTAAAGAACCGTTATCTACATGTGGCTCCTACGCTCCACTGCCAAAGGTTACAGCCTTTATTCTGACCTTTACACTGCCATCCCTTTATAGAATAGTAGGTATTTAAACTGCCCTGAATGGGACAAAGCACCTCGATAGGATAATCACCAAGGTTTTGTAGCATGCTATACAATAATCCCTTACCCCGATAGTTTTTAGCAACTGCAAATTGATAAAGCGATATAGTTTGTGTAGATTTTTTAGGATAAAATCGGAGGGCTGCGGCAATCACATCTCCATCTAACGCCACAAGCACTTGGTTTCTGCGGACTGCTGCTCTAGCCCCATCTGGACATAAGTATTCACGATTTGCAATTGAATCAGAATTTTCAGTGATATTCTCATAAAAAAATAGTGCGATCTCTTGGGCCATCAGCGGATGCGGTAGTTTTATTTGCATATGTACCTCTTTATGGAGAATTATAGGATATATCAGAATGTATGTTCTTGTTTTTATTTTACAAAAGATAGAACCTGGTTGCAAGTTTTTCGAGAGAGAATTGCTTATTATCGTCATGAAAAAAATGCTACCTTTATTCCCTAATGGTACCTGAAGAAACCAAAAAAGCCTCCCAGCTAAACATTCTGCTGGAAGGCTATACAAGTTCAACTCAATTCATAATGATATAAAAAAATATGATAGAGTGCATGATTTTATTGTTGTTTTTCTCTTCTATTATTTAAAAACACAGCAATAATAGCCACCACGGCCGAAACACCGTTCGCAATGGCATTCACCTGTTCATCTGTAATGATTTGGTAGCCTAGTGTATCAGCTAGTAGCTTGATAGAACCAACTATCCCAGCAACCAGTAACGGTATATTTCCTTGTTCCTTCACTCAGGCACCCGCTTTCAGATAGTTTGCCATATTTTTAATGAGCTGGGTAGCGTAATCACCAACCACAATTCCATTAGGGACGGCATTCTGTTTCCAATAGTCAGGAGAGGTTATGATTTTTGCCTGTACTAAAGCATCCACAGCCAAATCAAAATCATCGCTAGGCTCTTCAATAGCAGGAGAATACGGGTGACCAATATGCCCACAAAAAGCCTTGATCACTGCTTCCGCATAGCGTTTCCAATTGTCTTTTAGTTTTTGTGCATCCCCAGCATGATCAATAAATCCATATTCCATAATGATCGTGTCTACTGCACCTGTTTCACGATGCATGAAATAATAGTCTCGCCCATCTGCGCCTACTCGTGTGTAGACTCTACGGAATTTTTGCCCCTCTGCTGCAACTGCTTGAGCAAGGGCGTTTGCTAGTTTATTGGTAGTGAAGATAGAGTGAATGGCTTCCACACCTTCTCCGCCACCTGAGTTGATGTGGTTGGAAATACAGTAGGTGGCCTCGCTTTGTTTGACGAGCGTAGTACGCTGGGATGGGGTGAGTGTGGTATCTGTCGTCCGAGTGATAGCAACGGGAAGATGTAACTCCCTGCACCTTTGTAGCTGGTACAAGCTAATTTGTAGCGTCAGATCCTTCTCCTGCATCTGATTCCCAATTGCACCCGGATCAGTTCCTCCGTGTCCTGCATCAATCATTAAAATCGGTTTCGCCATACGCATATCCTCCTTTTATTCTACCTTTTCTTTTAATTCTTGCAGTTCCATTTCCAAACCAGATAGGCTTCGTTCAATCTGCTGTAGCGTTGACGTGTTTCGCTCCAATTGAATCACCATGCGTTCGTTGTGCTCCATGAGCTTAGCCTCGCGTGCCTGAGCCTGTTTCACTAATCGAGTCTCGCGGTCTCTCCCCTCTTTTTTGGTAGAGAATAACAGCCAGACAAACAGAGCAGCAAACGGACCTTGTTGGAGCAATGCGTTCAGTACGCTCTCTTCCATGCCATTTTTCCCTCCTTGACGCATTTTGTGTAAAAGAAAGAGCACCTTCATTATCGAAGATGCCCCGACTGGGTGAGAATTTCCTGATTTGAGAAAATAAAAACGCCTTACTCAACATGAGCAGGCGTCCCTTTATTCCTCGTTTTGTTTCGATAGATACTCAGCTACGGGAATTTGATAATCTTTGGGGAGAGAATCGATGGAACGTCGCTTCGCTTTGACAAGCAATCCATAGACGGGAATCATGTATTCTTTGACCATTATTCTTCACCTCCTTTCCATTCATCGAGTGCTTCTTGAAGAGTAGTTATTTTTTCATAAAGCTGTGCAATAGCTTCATAGGCTACTACCAGCTCTGGAGACATTTCCTTCTGCTCACGATCAGCTTGGATCTGAGATAATGCCTTTGGTTTAGTTAGGATCAATCGAATGCACCTCCGAATCCTCTTACGATAACAGGCTCAGTTGCCGTTCCTTTGGTGAAAGAAAAACGTAAGCTAACGCCCCATTTTTCCGCTGTTTTTTCCTTGTTGGTGAAGATGAAGCCTCGGTTGAATTTGACGAAATTCGTTGCGTCTTCCCATGTTGGTAACTCATCGAAAGCGTTATTTGAGACTTCAACCCTGTAATCAGCTCCCGATGGAACGGTTGCATCGATAGTTACCAAAATACGTTTAGCAGCAATGTCTGTTGAGAATGGTTTTTTCAAATGAAACGATAGTCGCTCTGCCGTTCTCCGAAAAGTGAATGCTCTGGTAGATGTCATACCTTTGCTGTCTTTTGCTTCTATAGTGATAGTGTGACTGTCGTTTAAGGAGAGACTTAGCCATGTGACTTGTGGGATGGTCACGGTATTTTCCTTGCTGTCAGTCCCAGCGAATGTGCGGATAACTTTGCCGTTGATTTTCTCCGTGATGGTAAACGCGTCACCCTCTGGCTCTGTGACTGTGTAATTCTCGGAAGGGATAGCGCTTAATACGCCGAGGTCTACATTTTGTCCGCTGATAACGGGTGGACGGTTGTGGACGACTCGGAACTTGCGCGTCACTTCGGTTGATATACCACCTTGATCATCTTCTGCCCAGATGGTTAGCGTATGATCGGTGTTTTCGGCTAGGTCAGAGCCTGTGAGATCGGTGGTGCCGTCATAAAGGCGTTTGGTTCGGAAGGTTAGCGTTTTGGCAAAAGAAATAGGCGTGCTACCGTTGGATACTCCGGATTGCAACGCCCTTGTGGTGCCGTTGTTGATGCGGTATTTTATTGTGACTACGTTGTCTTTGTCGGTGTCGGATGCGGTGCCCTGGATGGTTAGTGTAGCGTTTTCGGTTAGGGTTTGGTTGTTGGGTGGAGACGTGAGTACGATAGTCGGATTAGAGTTATCGGAATACTCGATAGTTACCGTATATTGATAGTAATAGGCATAGGTTCTCGTATCACTTCCAGGTTTAGTTACTGTACCACGATATTTTTGCGTATATTGATAAACCGCTGTGGTCCCAGGTGAACCCCATGCAAGGAATCGATCTGGGCTTCCATCCTTACTGAGATTTCCGCTATATCCATCACTATTATAGGAAACGCTACTTGGAAAAGAATAACTTGTCTGATTTGTTGTTTTTTTCTGAGTAGTAGTTACCTCTTTACTATCAGGCGGTGTATAGGTGCCACCTGTTTGAATCGTTCGTGTGTAGGAACCTCCTGAGAGAGTAAACGTTACAGTCGAACCATTTACTGTATAAGATACGGTTCCTGTGTTAACTTTTACAGATGTAACGCCTTTTAATCCTGGTATGGTCAAGGTCTGCGTTTGCGAACTGGATGTCGATTCGTTGAATTGTTTTACTTGTTGTTTTATGGTTGCCATCTACAAAACCACCAGCCTTTTATTAGCCTCGTCATACCAACCTTCTGTTAACGTGATGTCATTAAGCGTTGCGAAGTTTTCAAAGAACACGTTATCCGTGAAGTTGTTAAACACCGCATCTTTTATCGTCTTGACGTCAATCTGCAAGGCCGAAATAGCCACGGTGTGCTGATCCAGTAGCTTGTGTGCATCGTCTATTCCTTTTTCCCATCGGTTAATATCCGTTTCCATGACAGGATCGTCATAGTTCCAATCTAGTTTAGGATTGTAGGGCATCAGGCTTTCGCTCCTCTCACTTCAAATTCAAATCGAAATTCTAAAGATTGATCGCTTAACACATCCACATTAGCCGTTCTTCCGGTAATAAGATTGCCTGCCTCATCCAGTAGTTTTAAAGAGGATACTTTCGTGATTCCGATCACTGGTTCTGTTATAACCACAATCTTACTTCCCTCTGTCTTGGCAGACCTTAATTGGACAGTTTGGTTGTTTACGATCAAACTTGAGGCTCGTTTCGCTAAATCCTCCGCAACTCGTTCCAAATAAGCTTTATCCATCAAATCATCACCTCGTCTTGATCTTTAAGAGGAGTCATACCAGCTCGAAACTCATGTACCCTGTGGTAACGTCTCTGCTTGATCGTAATGCTTTCACTAAACACAATCTCGTCTGACACTGCCAACTGCGGCATAAATACATGCGGAACCCGCTTTCGCTTATGAATGTCATACACCCAAGAGGCTACATCATAAATCGACCACAGAGGAACCGAGATATAGAAATAGCCTGTATCTGGGTTTTCCTCTATGAGAACTTGATAAGCTGCCTGTTCTTTGATAAAAAGCTTGGTAATACTACTTGCCAGCGCTGGCGTAAAGGGCAAACGCTCCCGATACTTTGCCATTACGCGGGCACGTCGCGTCTCATAGGAATCACCTTGCTTGGGAGTAACCTGAAACATATACTCCCAATACGGTAGTCCCCATGTAACTGTAGTGATCATCATTTGCCGTTCCAAATCTAACTTGTGAGCCTGTTGATACTCTCTCTCTGCTTCTCCTGCCTCAAAATGGTGCACCGCTACCTGATTCTCATACCAATAGGGCGGTAACACAATCCGATATTTTTCTGGGATCATCGTCATGGTGTATTCACCGTCACATTTTTCACAATCGGTATGGTTGAAAAAGTGAAGTCGATATTTTCCTGAGCATGATTGAGCAAAACATCCCGATAATCTATCACACCAGCTACCTTAAACAAGCGATAGATTTCAGAATAAAGGATCTTCTTGCTCTGCTTATTGATATATTCCACAATGCCAGCTTGTATCTGCTGCTTTATTTCATCTACAGATGCAGAAGTCTCCCACTCTAGCAAGTCTCCGCTGATTGTTACTTCCAATGCTTTCGCAGCTTGAACCACTACCTTGTCGTTTAAACTATGCTTATCTAGCTGTGCTAGATGCTCGGTTACTGTTTTTACTAACGCTTCGTCGGCAGGTTGGCCATTCTGGTCAGTTAACGCAATATGGACTGTGTTTGGTGCCTCACCCCAGATAAACAGCTCGCCTACATTAGGTACTTCCTTCACCCAGCGCTTGTAATCATACTCAGCGCCTGATCCCTCCTCTTCCCCAGCCTTGGCAATCAAGCGCTGGCGATACAGCTCGTCTGGCTCGGCAGTCTTTCTTTTCACATCTAAAAACACTCCCCATGCGTCCAAAAACTCCTCATCCGCCCATGGTAGATACCATTGCAAAAATCGATATTCGTCCAATTGTTGTTGCTCAGATATTTCTAAAGCGAGCGGGTAGTGAAAATCATAAAAGATTTCACCTTCTTCTGGGGAAGGTGGCGTCTCACCACGGGCCTGAGCTAGTTCACTTGCGCGATTATACATCCGTTGGTAGATCTCTTCTGCTGTTTCGCGTAACAGGGGCATCTCTGGTTTTTTTACCTCTGGCATCTCTATCACCACCTTGTTAATTGGAGAGCCGTATAACCGACTCTCCCATGAAAAAACGCCTACTCATTACGCATGAGTGGCGCTTCTTACTTCTTATTACCTTGATCTGCTAAGAATTCTGCCACTGGAAGCCTGTATGCTTCAGGTAGAATTTTTTGTGCGTTTTTCACCGGTTCTATTGCCCATTCGCCTGACTTTACTAGGTATGCATAGACAGGGATCATGTATAATTTCACCATTTTTTCTCACCTGCTTTCATTGAATTCACTTCATCTTCCAAAGCTAATATTCGATCATTTAGCTGTTTTATTGTCTCTAGTGACGATACGTTCTGCTTATCCAACTGTACAATTGCCTCCAGAATAGATATCAATTCCTCAGGCAATAGAAATTGATGCCCAGGTGTTTCTACCACATTACCAAGTGTCCCGTCTGGGCTTCTTTTTATATATTCCACTAGCTAATCACCCCCACTAGCATGACGGCTGATTCATTTGTGCTCGTATTGGTCCTGCTCAATGTAAGCTTGAACATAGCGTCGGATTTTGCTGTAGTTACAGCTCCAAGCAACTCATCCTCTGAAATTGAAGTAGTAAGATCAACACTTTCCTTAGTCATAGCTGTATATTGCTCTGGCTGTCCCTTATCTACAAAAGATGCTTCAGCATCAACAACAAGATTGCCTTTTTCTCTCTTTAGCCAAGCAAGTATTTCTCTAGTTGATCCTTTCGGTGCTAAGATTTTATAACGGGCAACAGCTTTCTTCATGGGTGTTTCCGTTACGGTGTTGTTGATGTTAAATGTCTTTACTGTATAGGCTCCAAATTGATCTGTAGCCGTTATGGTTACAGTGTTAGCCCCAGCTTTAAGATCACTAACTTTACATGTATAAGACCAATTTCCACTTGTAACACCATTAAGTAACGTTCGTTCTGTACCGCTGTTGAGCTTTGCCTTTACCGTGAGGGTATTTCCGTCGGGATCGGATGAAGTACCTGAGACAGTAATAGAATCCGGTGGTATCAGACCAGATTGTACAGCAGGGAAAGTATCAACAGTAATAATGGGAGCCTTATTGTGCTTAACGGTAAAAGTACGGGTGACGACATCAGATTTACCACCTTGGTTATCTTCTGCCCATATAGTTACCGTGTGATTGGTTCCCTCTGCCAGTAATCCTGATACATCTATGGAGCCGTCGTACAGTCTTCCACCCCGGTAAGTTAGTACCTTGGAAAAAGAAAGAGGCGTGCTACCGTTTGATACTCCGGATTGCGCCGCCCTTGCCGTTCCCTTATTGATTTGATATTTAATCGTGACGACATTACCGTTGTCAACATCTATTGTATTACCCGAAATCGTAAAAGTGCTTCCTTCGGATATTACAAGATTATTTACAGTTGATATATTTAGTGTCGGAGCACTATTAAACCATCTTGATTCGACTTCGCCTCTTATTTGGAAGATTACACCCAGATTATTTGTACCTTTCATTTGTTTATAGCTTACCGCAAAGTTCCAACCGTATTCTGTATCTCCTATTGAATCTCTACTCCAGAATTCAAAACGCTTACCGATATCCTCTTTTTTTATAGGTATTCTTCTTGTAATACTACGAGTACCTGCATCCACCGTAGTCGAACCGATGTTGTACGTTCTATAACCATTCGTTAAACCGAAGATCCAATGTTTCCATCCTGTGTACATTTCATCGGCTTTATACTGTATATAATAGAAATCGTAACGTTCATAAGGATAGCTACTGCTATTGTAGCCATCTATAAATTTAATGTAAGTGTCTAGATATACTTCATTCGTCGAAGTATCAAGGATGATTTTTGCACTGTACGTTTCTGTTAGATTGGGGCTTCCTCCATTTCTTAGATCAGGGGTTACTGTAACTCTTGCACTAATATCTTCTAGGAGAATTTCTGCAGCATATACCTTCTCCAGATGTCCACTAATAGGAATGTCTGTACTTATAGAAATTCGGCCAAGTATACCTGTTTTTGCTAATTCAAAATCATTTGATAAGTCCTGATTGTCTCCACGTAACCAATCACCGACAACCCGTTTAACAACAAGCTTTCCTCCAACATCGGCAACAACCACATCACCCTCCGTGTATGCTTCGGATACTAATTCAACAATATCGCCATCAAATAACGTTGGCTCCATCGATCGACCCTCTACTTTATACATTTGATCACTCCCTTCTGTAAACGTTCGCTTTCCGAAGAATTCCTCATACTTACAGCCCTCCTATGCCTGGGTAATTGCCACAGTATGTGTATTCCAACCACCGATTCTCATCTTCTGCACAGTTGTATCACGATTCACCGTTGATCGTGCGATTATAGCTCCTTTTTTGTAGCTGTTGACCAGCTTAGAAAGGGTTATCTTCCCTGATCCAATGGCTGTGATAGTCTGATTCTCAAAAGCTACATCATCACAAATCGTAACTTCTTGTCCAACCGTGAAGCCTGTTGTGGAAGCAACAGAAATAGCCACAGCAAAAGCACTAGAGGATAGAGCTACGGTGGCATAGGTTTTCGTCTCATCCAATTGTAAAACAGGGTCTATTTGCCCGTCGTAAGTGTCTGCAAACCTTGCCTGTGCTCCGGATACTCCTCGGCTATCAATGTCTAAATGTGCTTCAATACGGGAAATACGGCGACTCGCTTTTTCAATCAAAAAGTGAGCATTATAAATCCCGTCTTCGATGTGATTCAATCGAATTTCGTCTACAGGCGTACCTGCAATCTGTTCCCACGCAGGGACAATGGAAACTGTGCCGTCTTCATTTTGATGAAAGTTGTATGTGTTGGGGCGATCAACAAGACGGTTGATGTGGAGCTGTTTTTCATACGCCAAATCATTCACCTGCCTTCCATTGTAGTTCGATTGGTATGCTAAGAGTTATTTCACGGTTAGGTTTCTCCATTTGCAAGCGATTTTCCCAAACTACCTGTCCGTTGACATCTTTTACAATACATTTCGTTACTATTCCTGTCATGGAGGCTGAGATACGGATCAAAAAAGTAACTTTATTAACACTTTGTCGTATTTTCAATAAACTAACAGGAACGATTTTATCATCCAGTTCTACCTCTGCCGAATAAAAAGCAGATTCCAAGGCATTAGCCTGTCCCTCTAATAGATGGTCAGTTAGCATAAATCATTCTCTCCTCCGCTAAAAAAAGCACCACAATCCCTTTTTTGTGTTTCATAAAACTTTGTCGGACCTGATGTAAAGGTGATCCCTCCATAACTACTTGCAATGATTTTCTCTTTCAGAACATGAACAGGTCGTATTTTTTCAAAATCAACTGCTAGCTGCATCAGATTTATTGATCGATAACCTGAGAACTCAAATAGGATTTCCTTATTAGTGAAATCCTCTGTAACTTTCTTTAGATCTCCTGCCATTCTGCCTAATACGTACAATGTATCTAATGTAAAATTGGCTTTTGCTATATTCTTTTTACGTATCTCTTCTCTTCTTTCTTCTACTGTACCGTTCCGTTTGTCTCCAAAATATATCCAATCCCATATATCTAATCCAAAAGTTGCATAAGGCAAAAGATACTGATTTCCCAGCTCTTTTATTTTATTGTTTTGAAACAAAATCTCTTCTTCTGTTGACACCAAGTGGAGCCTAGCCACTTCGTTATCATACCAATATGACGGTAATTGCTTGCGATATCGAATAGGAATCATAGTTCAACCACCAAATTAACAAACGGTACAGCTTTTATTGGTTTACTAAGATTTTCTGTTCCGTCATTTAGGGTATAGTTTGAATAGTCTTTTACGCCATCAACCCAAAATAGTGCACCTAGCAAATGATAAACGATGCAAGTGCTGCCTTTTATATATTCTTGAATTCGATTTGTAATAAGTGAAGTTATCTCCGATCTCTTCGATACATCAGCTAATTGAAGCTTTACCCTCACATTAAGGTTCAAAATTTCAGCAGGAAAACATTTTAAATCATGACCTGCAATACGTTTTGGCTCCAGTTGATTCTGTAAGAGAGAAGCAAATTCTAATGTAACAGGCTGACCCTGCAAATCAGTCAGATATAAATCAATCGATACATCATGACGCTCGTGTTCAATGGCAACTGCGCCACCAACTCCCTCCACTTCTAAAGCCCACCTTATATAGTCCTCTGCGCGTCCACTTCCCTCCTCAGTTCTCTTTTTATGGAGAATTCGTTGCCGATAAGCTTCTGTTTCCTCCCCCTCTTTACGGTCTACTCCTTCTGCATATCCATGGGCATCCAGAAACTCTCCATCACTCCAAACCACAAATGCCTGTAAGAGACTATATTGAGATAATTGTTGTTGTTCCGAAATTTCTTTTGCTAACGGATACCAAAAATCGTAAAAAATCTCTCCTTCTTCCGTAGCAGGAGGAGATTGTCCATTTTCTCTTGCATAAGCAATCGCACGATTGGCTATTCGCTGATAAATATGATCTGGGCTTTCTTGAAGAATCGGCATTTGCGGTTTCTCTAACGTTTCCAAATATCCACCACCACCTTAGTCTTTCCCCGTACTCCTTCAATTTCTAGCCTCAGGACAATCCGATTGTCTCTATACTTAATGTCCAAAACCTCTGCTCGTTCAACCTCTGAATGAGCTTCCAGCGCATCCTCTACATCACGCTTGATAAGAGCCAAGGGCACATGCTTTGGCAGCTTTCCAATATGCTCAAAAAAATCTACCCCAATCCGATCACTGTAAATCGCATATTGGAAGCGCTTGGTATGCAGAATTTTTTTCGCAATCTCTTCCAAATACTCCGCATAAGTACTGGTCTTTACATGTCGACCATCTGTTCCTTTGATAAATTGAAACGTAGTCCAATCCAATTTATATGTCCAGGGGATCGGGGAAGTAGCCTCTGTCAGCTCCACATTACTCTCTAAAGCAGGAAACATTTATTTCACCTCACCCAGTACCAGATATTGCCCCGTAGAACACCGCATCAGGGCATAGGTCGCCCCCAGTTGAAGTTGTGTGAATAGCTCATTCTTAAAAAATACTAAATCATCCTCCACCTCTTTTAATGGCGAGGGGTCCTGATCTAGCTTAATGACCACTGGGGCATCATTTTGTAGGGTACCAAATTCGATCTGGGTATCACTAATGCCACTTCTTGCTTGGGTAAACAATCTATTAATCGCTTGTTGCATCCCTATCCTCTCCATTCCAGTTGTAAGTCCATCACAAACTCCCTGTTTTTCCACCGCGTATTGCAGGAGGTCACGATCCAACTGCTTTGTTGTCCATTTAGCTCCTGAATTTTCACCAGCCAGCCTGCCCGCAATCTAGCAATGAGTGAGTTTGTGTGACGAACGGTTATGGAGCGTGTTCGTGGTATTTTAGCTAACGTAGCAAGCTGCTTGGACGCCAAAGAGGCGAGGTTCTTCTCCTCACCTGCATCAATGATTTTCTGCATCCGTCCTACCTTTTTCATCAAATCACTATGTTCCTTCGTGACTCTACCTGCCACCCGATCTCCTTCATAGCGTTCTACTGTTACTGCCGTGTACACTTCCTCCAGGCTTTCCCCCGTAGAGCTAGCCTCCAGCATGTTAGCTTGAAACACAGGGACATAAGGATTGTTGCCCTCCGCTAGCACGAATAGCTTATCTCGTTCATGCTGGATAAAATAACGAAGTCCTGTTCGTTCAAAGGCTCTCTCCGCTATATCGGTGAACAACGAAGTATAAGGCTGGGAAGGGAGCCGTTCCTTTATGGTAAATCCAAAGGCTGGACATTGAAACGAAATGCCTGCCCCCTTCATAATCTTCTCCAGCTCCTTCCCTGCATCTCCTTTTACATAGGGTCTTGAGCAATCATTTTTTTGTAAATACCAGGAAAGCTCATATGCAGTCCCGCTCACATCCTTCGTCTTTTCGTCCCGATTCCATTCCACTAAGGGCCCGTGAAAAAGCTGCTCGCTCTCCTTTAACTCATGAGGAAACATCATAAGATAGCCAGCAGCAGCTAATACCGGGGGATTGCGCAGTTGAATCTGACACGACTGAGCGATCTGTCCTCTGGAAGAAGACCAGGAAATATCCGTCACGGCTGGTGTTAGTTCCAGTCGGGTAGCATCTTTTCCATAAATGACACGCATAGCCGCTCCCTCCTAGGCTTTGCTCTTAAATTCAGCATTTTTCTTTTGGATACGATTGAGCTGTTTGCTACGGATTTCTCTATCCTGATGAATCATATTTTGGGCTGGTGTTAGTAAATATGGGTTTGCTTGCTGTTTCTTCGCTGTCTTTCCTGTGGTATTGGCACGTGCTTTTTGTTGTTTAGCCATGATCACAGGTGGCTGTAGAAGCTCTTTGTTGCTAGACCATTCTACAAACTCGTCTTTGATAAAAATAGGCAATTCGATAGACCCGTAATAATCCACATTCATTCCTTTAAACGTCCCATCTACAGGCCCAATCAATACATTCCAAGCTAAATTCAGTTCGTCAATCGTGAGCAAAACTTCTTTCCCTGAGATACGATCTAAGCCTGCTAACCATTCACGCGGTCCCTGATAGCCTTCCACTTCAATTAAAGGCGACTCTATATTACCTGGAAGCCAAAAATCAAAGGAGATTGATTTCGCTCGATTAGCAGATAGTCTGTTTTTGGTAACAAGCGAAATGCTGGTAGATGTTTCTGCATCGTTCCCATAGCCTTTTATTTGCACCTCTGCTGGGGTTACGGGAAACGTCAGCCGATACTTTCCCTGCATACGAATCATGCTTTTCCACCTCTTGTTTCTAATGCATTGACGAAAGCAGTCTCGATGATACGCTTTATTTCATTCGTAACGGTAGGGTCTTTCAATAATCGAATCATGCCTACCACATCCTGAAGTACACCATCTGCATGTAGCGTGATGGGCATAGTTGAGACCGTTACCGATAGATTTTGAGCTGACTCCTTCTTATCTGCCGCATTCGTAGCTACAGGCTTTACGGGCGGTGCTGGTGTTATAGCTAACGTATCTTGTGGTTTTCTTCTCATAGGTTTGATCTGACTAGCATCATCACTAATTGGAATCGATGGCTGTGCGGGTGGCACTGGTGCAGGAGGTGTCTCTTGCTTCTCTTTTCCCCATCCAAACCAATCAGGCAATTTTTCCATGAGGAAGTCTCCGCCAACCGAACCTAAAAATCCACCGACTACTCCGCCAACAGCCGTTCCTAATCCCGGTACGATCGAGCCAACTGTGGCACCAATCATCGTACCTGCGGCTTTCATCCCAGCGCTTCCACCTAGCTTTAATAGCTCCATCGGTTTATTGTCAGACGTAGCTAATGAAGCGAGATCCATGGCTTCTCCTACAAAAGGAATTTTTTTCAACAGGCCTTTTCCAAAGGATTTAACCCCACCAAAGCCTTTGCCGCCCAGATTCTTTACTCCGTCCCACGCGGCTCCACCGAAGCTTTTTATTCCTTCAAAAGCTTTGCCACCAATGTCCTTTAGTTTACCGAAACCGGTAGCTGGCTTGCCAACTTTTTTGGGAGCTGTAGTAGGGAGCGTAGCTTTACGAGAAAGTGGTTTGGCTGGTTTAGGTTGAGTTTTTGGTTTCGCTTGTTTTTTCTGATTGCTTGGGTTACTTGGATTATTTTTGGCTGGTTTGCTGGCTCCTCCATTGTTTTTTCCGCCGAATTTGGAGGGGCCACGTTTGTTCTGACTCCACTTACCCTTTCGTTTTCCTTTCGGGCTTTTCCGCTTTTTTCGTTGCTGTCCACCCATATCGCTATCACCAGAACAACTACATTGACAAATGACTTTCTTTTTGTCTTGCAATTTAACATTTACCTTATTTTGAATGGTGATTTTTGGTTTCACATCGATTTTTTTTATTGTAATTTTTTTTGAATCACCTGATTCGCTCTGTAGAGCCTTTTTAGCCTTGTTCGCTAGAAAAGCTACGGCTAACCCTTCTATCATTACTCTAACGATCTGTGGTAATTGATTGAAATACTGGGTGACAGAAGAAATACCAGTACTTAAAAGCTTAAAACCTGGAGCTAGATCTTTAGCAACTGTGCCCGCCAACTCTGTCATCGCTAATCGTACTTCATTTTGCGCCTGCATATACTCAAACCAGGGATTCTGATTTTTTGCTGCCTGATATGATTTCTCCGCTTCATTATCAGCAACTTTATTAGCTACTAAACCAGCAGAGATTTTTCCTGCGTTATCAATAAGAGGCTTTAGATATTGTAATAATTCTTTACCTGAGCCTGAACCCACCTCATTTAGCATCTGTTGACGGACGTTATCATCTTTTATGGCTGCAATATTCATAAAGATACGCCCCATAGCCATTTGATTGTCGCTTTTGTTATTTGAATGCAATAATTGTGTTACTTCTTTGGACTCAATTGCAGCTAATCTTTTGGCTTCGTCAGGACTTTTTCCATCAGCTTCATAACCCCGCTGTAAGAACTTGCTCATCTCACCTTGGGTAGACATTTTCAGAGCCAGATCCTTCAAAGCTTCCAAAGGTAGCCCATTTGATGCTATTCCCATGTTACCGATCTCGCCAACTAGCATTGCCATTTTTTCAGGGGTATCCATTAATAAACCTAATTGTGATGTATTTTTAATCATTGCGGAAACAAAATCGTCACTAAAATCCTTTATATTAGTACTCATGTATTGGAGAGAATTAGCGAGACGCTGAGGATCATTAACTCCTGTACTTTCACGTAAGAGAGCCATTATTTTGATACTTTGGTCAGAAGTAAAACCGGTACTCATGCTTAATTTAGCAGCCACTTCCGCATATTCACCCTTATTGGTTGAATTTACCTCGTCGCTTCGATTATAAATCGCTGTAGCTTCTGCTTTCATCATTTCAGGGTTAATCTGTATCATTCTTGCTACACTGCGGTCTAACTCTTGACCTTCTAATTCAGTCCTTCCTCGTGCCATAAACAATCCACGTTCTTTAGCTGCAGCCTGAGAATCAGGTATTGCGTCATTATAGGAGTTGATTAAATATTCATCCGCAGGGTCCATGACGCTAGCCTTACTACCTCCACCGCTACCTCCACCACTCACCACAACGGGTTGACTAAACTGACTGCGCATCTGCGCAATTTTTTGCGTCGCCTGATCATCTATTTCCACACGAAGCTTGGCTTGGACAGAAGTTCCCAGTTGCTGTAATTGAGAACGTACCTCTTTCATACGCCGTTCCATCCTATCAGCTTCTTGTAAAAAATCGCGTCCCATCTGTCTCCAAGCTACTTGTAACGAGACCGAATCTCTTTTCCATTCCATCATGCCCTGCCTTACCTTGAACATCTCTTTCTGGACGGAAAGGAGCTCGACGACCATATCGTTGCTCATTGCATTCACCTCCGTTCATGCTACATCTTTCCTTCATAAAAAAACGGCGGAGGATATCACTCCTCCGCCTCTAATTCAATGATCTGACATGCGATAATAAATAATTTTTGCTTATACCGATCCACTTCATATTCAACAATTTCCGCCGGGAGACCTCTGCCATGCAGATAAGCCTTCGCTACATGCCAAGCCTCCGCGTCGGATTGAATTAGTTTTTTGCTTCTTCAATCGCTTCCTCTTCCGTCTGAGCCTGATTTGCTTTGCGTACCGTTTCTAAAAGGAGTGCATAGGCGTCTGGGTTGCGGTCAAACAGTTTGCCGGGAAGCTCAAATTTGTCGCCTGCTTTGAACGCTTTCTTTAGCTCTGGATCATTCCAATTAAAGTCGTGTTCGGTCGCCTTCACAATGCGAGCATCATTGTAGCGATACCAGTCGAATTTATCACCTTTATCTGCCTCGCGCTCGCAAATACGCCCTTCCATTAAGGTAAGCTGACGTACCTTCCATACCTCACCATCAATGCTGACTTCTACCTCATGACGTGGTGTTGTTTCATTTGCTTGCGCTAAAAATTTTTCTAATTTCCCCATGGAAACCCCTCCTATTCTTCTGTATATTCTGGTAATTTATCAAGGTAATCAGGCTTTTTGTTACTGCGACCCTTAATTTCATAAGTCGCATTATCGTTGCCGTCCGCCTTTGCTTCCCATAATGTGATTTCTTCTGGGTTTAGATAGATATCCGTTAAACGAACTCGTTCTGTATTACCGTTTTCCTTATCGATCATTTCGCCCAAAAGCTGTGGAATTACAGGAGTTTTGCCCTCGGTAATTTGATCCACGCAAAAATATTTGAGCAGGGCGTTAACAGATGATACCTTTAAAGTAACCTCTACATGCCAGGAGTCAATGGTTTGTACCGAGCCCTTTTGCAGACGTTTTACGTCACCATACTCTGTTTTTAGGACAGCTTTCCCTTCCAATGTACCGTAGATTGGATCACCATTTTCATCATATACCTGACAATTTTTTAATTTAATATCGCTTTGACGCATGCTTACAGCACCTCCCATTCAATATCGAAAAGCTCAATAGCATCAAGTGGCTTGGCGGCTAGGCGGAAACCACGTTTGTCACCAATTCCATTTTTCTTATCTTCAAAAATCCAGCCTTGGTCAATAGCTCCTTGCGCTTCACGCACTTCGAGGTAGGTCTTTACCGCACCAACGAACGTCGCACCGCCAATATCGTTATTATCCAGTTTACCTTTATACTTTTTGCCTACAGAGGTAATGTCATTAACAATTTGGTCGAGCGTCATCGAAACACGAATTTTACCAAAATCCTCACGCTCTACTGCTTTTAATGTCGTTAAGGTATTGACGGCACTTTCAATCAGGTACACGTCACCGTCACGAACTGCAATCAATGTACCAGAGTTAAGCGCGTTTTGAATTTCGGTGTGTCCCCAATCTTTTGTCGCTTTTTTCAACGGAACCAGCTGTGCACTCAGAGAAATGTGGGCAGGTGTAGCGGCAATCATACCAGCTAGCCATGCCGCCCATTCTAGGCTTCCATAGGTCTTGCCGTTCACATGTTGACCTGCAATGGCGCAGTTTACGACACGTCGAGAATTGTTGGCTACAGAACGCTCTACCTGCTCGTTCATGTTGCTATCTTTTTCTGGCATACCACCGATTACTAGCGTGCTACGTTTTTTACTGAAAAGCTCGCGATCAACCATGAATTGTTTGGCTGCTGCTTGAATTCCAGCATCAGCTGACGGCAAATACATCGCGTCGAAATCAATACCTGCGATGGAGTTAAATAAAGTGGTAAAGTCATTTGCCGCTAGAGTAGTGATGCCACTTGTTCCACCTGACAGTGACGTCAGCGTTGTTTCTTCTGCCGCTTTGTCACCCAGCTTTTTCACTTTGATATAAATGGATTGTTCTGCTTTGGTTACTAGCTCGTCCATATTTGCAAAAGAGAACTTCTCTGTTTTTACCGGACCTTTAACCTGTAATTCCTTTTTCCCTAACTCTGCTGTTGAATCTTTAATCGAGATTTGTAGTTCGTTACCAACTAGGCCTGGATAACGTGCTTCAATGGCAAAGGAACCTTCTTGCGAATAGGTAGCCGCGACACCCTTACCGTTCGTCATACGATAGCCAACTACAGTAGCGCCTCCTTCTGCGGCCAACTCTAAAATTCCAATTTGTCCAAAGGTTTCTGCTACGCGCTCTTCATAGCCCTTCATAGTAATGACTTGATCAGGAGCTCCCCATTCAGCTAGATATGGTACAAGTACCACACCACTTTTAGGTAGAACTCGTTCCTGCGCTTTCGCTTTTAATTCTACGTTTACACCTGGTCGTTCACGTTGGATTGTCATACTTACTTACCTCCTCGAAATGTAGATACGTATTGTCGTACTTGTTCTTCACTTATTACCTGCTGATCCGTACATGCATGTAACGCTCCTGCTACTTCAAACCTCTCTGCTTGCAACAACGGTGCACTCTCAATCCATTCCTGACGAGTGCGCTTGGCCTCCTGAGTAGTAGTGTTGAGAGGCTGTAGATCTACTTGCTCGTTGTTCTTTTTCGGTTGAGCTTTTTTCACTGTTCCTTCATTTGTTTGTCCTGTTGATTTAGCCATGTCCATCCTCCTTCACATCAAAGATCGTAATTTTATCTACCTGCTCTCTTCGTACAGGCATGAGGTACTCATAGCGAAACGTAATTTCGGCCCGTTCCTTTTTCTCTGTATTCACAGTGAAAGTGCTCGGGTCAATGTCAAGCAAGAGCTTGTTTTTGCCACGGTAACTATAACGTTGCTTTCGTAACAAATCTCGAAGGACAGCTATAGAAAGCGGAACATGTTTTTCTTGTTCCAAGGGATAGTGCAACATAATGGTTGCTTCGCAAATCACTTTGTAGCTGGTCAGGCTATTTCCCTTTTCCGTTATTGTTTGGGTCATGACAAAAGCGGATGGCAATTGAAACGTCCCCTTCATCCACTCTCCTAATTGGGAGATGATCGGTATATTGGGGTATGCCTCCTCTACCAAATCAACTAGTGTGGACAAATCTCTGTCCATCTTTCATTGCACCTCCTCGCAAGGTTTTAGCTCATTGCTTTTTGTGGATATGGGAGGTGATCTCCCTTCATACGTCTTTACCTGCTTCCTAGTCTGATAAGCCTTTTGTTCTGTTGATTGTTGTTCTGTTGATCGCTTCTCTGTTGATAGCTGCTGGTGAGTCGACGGCTTTCTTTTGTTAGCCAATTGTTCTCTGACTGCTCCTAGTAATCTTGGATGCAGGATCATTCTGGTGTGTACCTCCTTGCTGAACCGTTACCGCCTCGCCAAATGGTCCTTACACTTATAGGTGGCTTCTGCCCCACACAAACAAACGTTCGTAATAAAGGGTTTTTACACCTCCGCTGATTAAAAAGAAAACAGCCATCGCAAGGATAGCTGTTAGATTCTTGGCAAACTCAATTTTTTGTTGGGCACGTGACAGCAAGGTGGATACATTTCCTCGAGATAGAAAGAGCATTTCAGCAGCTTTCTCATGAGTAAAGCCATTCCCATGCACCATCAGATAGCATTCTCTTTCTTTTTCTGTGACAAATTGAAGATAGAAATCGATTAGGTCTCGTTCGGCATCACTCACACCGACTCGGCATCCGCCTGTTCCCGGAGTCACATAGCTCTGCATTTTAAAAGGGTCTAATAAAATCTCTCGCTGTTCCTTTGATCGTCTTTCAATACCACGTTGATTATCTGGCTGTCTGCCTGTTTCAAGCCATAGAATCGCATACTCCACATCGCGAATGCTTGCTGCTAGACTACTACGCAATGCTTCCTGATCAGTTCCATGTACACAATCAGCACTAGCTCGTTGATCCGAATTCGCTACTTGGGCTAACATACTCTTTAGTTGTTTCTTGGTTGCTTTATAGGAAGTAATTAGTTTTTTCATGTTTTTTGTCATGCTTTTATCCCCCTTGTGCTTTCGTACTTTTTTCATGTGCATCTATGTATCCATTGCGGTAAGAATTACAATTGCTTCATATACGTTCATTTCGTTAATTGCTTGGGCTGTAGTAAATTCACCGTCTGCTTGCCGCTCTATCTTTCAAAAATTGAATGCTTGTGGTATCTCCCATTAAGCGTCTCCATTCATATTCAGAGATTGCTCTAGGTTTTTTTTGCCTGGTTGATGCTTTACTCACTTGATGTAGACTTCTTTGTTTTGGATTGTGCTTGCTCATGTTTTCCCTCCTTTTCAATTGATTAAATGTCGATACAGGTTTAATCGTTTTTTCCCAATCAAAAAAGGACGCCAGAAACTCCCACTCATAGTGGAAATATCTAGCGCCCTCCCGCATCTCGGTATCAGGCTAATATGTGGTTGTTAAAATAATTCATTTTCTTGAAATGCTATTTTGGCTATCTTTCCTTGACTAGATTTGACGACAGTCTCACCGTGGTGAACCAGAGGCACTATTTTAATCTTCCCTTGAACAGGATCGATGAGAACCATACTAGCTTCCTCACCGACCGGAATTGTTACCTGTTTCATGTCCAGTGTTAGTTTCATCTCTGTAGACCGCATTCTCATCTTCCCCCTCTGGAACCTTCGGAAACAATGGATTATACACGAAAAACTTGAGCATTAATCAACTTTCATCTTTATATTAGTTGATTAAAACTCAAAAGTCAACTGAAACTTGCTAATACCTCAACTAAATAGATATAATAGGGTTAAACAGGCTAGGTATTGATCATAAGGTAGACAAGGCGGTGATAGAATGACTCTTGGAGAACGATTAAAGGAAAAACGAAAAGAATATAAATGGACCCAAAAAGAGATTGCAGACAAACTAGGCGTCGACAACACCACTGTCTCAAAATGGGAATCAAATACCTATGAGCCGGATGCTACTTCGCTTAAGGAATTAGCTGAAATATATCAAACCTCTACAGACTATTTGCTCAACAAACAGTTGAAAGAAGAAAATCATTTCTCCTCAGATGATAGCGAAGAAGCTACAGGACTTGCCTTTATCACAGGTGGCGACTCTTTAACAGCAGAAGAGGCGGAGTACTTGAAGGAAAGCTTGGAGCTTTTTCGAAGAATGAAAGAAAAGCGGGCAAAGTCTAGGTGATTTGATATACCACCCTAGCATGTCATGAGCTCTTTTTCATGAGCTAGTTTATTTCATTCATATATGAAAAGGCATAAGGAATCTTTCATCCCTATGCCTTTTTTACTTTTACTTCTATTTTATACCTCTATATTTTTACCTCTATCTGACGTGCCGAATCTATCATCTGGCACAAAAAGTCCCAGATGAATCTTAAACTATGCCTCTGTGCAGCAATTTAAGATACCGCCAGCGAATCAACCAGAAATACAGAAACTGGGCAGCCACAAAACATCCGAGAACAATCACAGAACTAGTCACCACCGAATATGGAAGCAATTGCTGTAGGGCAGTAAATGCAACTCCACTGTGTACAATCGCTATTACGATAGGTAGGAAGAACATAATAAGCAACTGTCTTGTCACGGTTTTTCTTAATTCTTTACCGGTAAGGCCTAGCTTTCCGATTAGCTGATACTGCGCATGCTCCCTGTCCAAATCCGTATATAATCGGAAATATAGAAAGCTAGAAGCAAATGTGAAGAACACAATGCCAATCATAACGCTGGATATCAGTAATAATCCATTCTCTTGCTTTGCCTCTTTCCACTCCAAGCTTAAGGCAGAAAACAGATACGATGATTCATAGTTTAGTAATGCTTCATTCAATTGATTTGCTACATCTACAGTATTTACCCAGTTATCTACCACAAAGACATTGATTCTAATAGGAAGAGACACGGGTTCTGATTCAGATGATTCTTGCAAATCTTGGGACGATGCTTGGTCTGAAGTACTTGATTGATCGCTATCCTTTTGTGGCTCTAAGGAATCTGTATGCGAACCCGCATTAGCTTCAAACCGACCAGCAAGAATTTGTTCGTAGGCCTGATCCGTTACTGCCACATAATAATCATCGTAGAAATTTTGTGGCGTAACCATATGATCAACCGCTTTTTTTAATGATAAATCCAGCTTTACATTTCCATTTGTAATCTGGAGCTGTTTCTCAATGCTTTGTTTTGAAAATCCCCGTTCTTGGGCAAATTTCCCTGGTATCCACAAAAATTCTCCTTCGTATAAGGTTTCTGTTGGATAACCAAGGGCTTGTGCCAGATGGTTATAATTAGTGATGGACATGACCGAATTATTGCCAGCCCAGAATATTTCACCATAGGCCTGATGATAAGAGAAGCCTACGTTCGTTAACTCTTTTCCAATCAGAGCAACATGCTCCTTCTCCTGTGGATTTTTCGAATAAGAAACATAGGTAAACGCATATGGATTTTTTATTTTAGCCAGTTCCTGATTTCCCATAGCTGCGCAAGTTCCAATAGCTACAAAGGCTACTGCTGAGACAACCGCTACCATAAAAAACATATTGGCATTGTCTCGCATGCGGTATACCAATTCCGACATCGTCAGGATGTTGGTTCTTTTAAAAAATAGCCTGTCCCGCTTCTGTAAAAACCGAATGATAAATACACTGCACTGAGTAAAAAAGAAGTACGTTCCAATGACAACCAGTACCACCCCGCCAAATAATAGCGTAAATAGATAAGTCCCCAGCGCAAAATAGAAAACACAAAGATACCCTGTTCCAATCAACACAACAGCAAGAATCGATAACCAAATAGAAGCCTTAGGCTCCGGCTTCGGTTTCTCACCTGCTTGCATTAGCTCCACCAGCTTATTGACCCTCATGGTTCTGGAGGTGAAGAAAGAAATAGCTAAAAACAAAACGAAAAAGGCCAGTAGGGTAATTCCGATTGCTTTATAGGGCAAATAGAATGGTAATCCTTTCGTAATAGCTAGCATATCTGCACTAATCAGTAACACAAGCTTGGCAAATACCAGACCAACCAATATTCCTGATACCATAGAAAGAACACCAATAATCATATTCTCCATAAATACAAGCTTGTTTAATTGCTTGTTGGTCATTCCATGAATAAGCAAAATGCCAAATTCTTTTTTCCGTGTTTGCAAAAAAGCACTGACAGAATACAAAACAAAGAAAAAAGAGAAGATGAAGATGAAATAAGGAGGCAATTTCATCGCCATTTTTCCAAGCGAATTCATTGTTACACTCCAGCCTGTTAAATCTCCCTGCAATTCAGGATGAAAGGAGATCAGGGAATAGGTGAAAAACATCATCACGGAGAAGGCACAGCTTAAAAAATGGGCAGCATAAGCTCGCTTGTTGCGCATTACATTATTACGAGCGTATTGTTGAAAAGTCATGTGCCTCTCCTCCTAATAACGACAATACATTCATGATTTTCTGATAGAATGCCTGACGATTATCACCACGATATACTTCATTAAAGAGCTTTCCATCTTTAATAAAAACAACTCGATGGCAATAACTAGCAGCGAAAGCATCATGTGTCACCAACATCATAGTAGTTTGATCGTACTCGTTGTAGGTTGATAACAATTGCATGACATCCCGCGCTGCCTTTGAGTCCAAATTACCTGTTGGTTCATCGGCAAGCAGTAATTTCGGTTGATGAATCATGGCTCTTGCTATCGCTGTTCGCTGGGCTTGTCCCCCTGAAATCTCATACGTACGTTTATTTAAAATAGGAGTAATGCCTAATTTGTCAGCGATAGCGGTTACTTTATCATTCATTTTATCCAAGCTAGTACCATCAAGAGTTAACGGTAATAGAATGTTCTCTTTAACAGTCAACGTGTGTAAAAGGTTAAATGATTGAAACACAAACCCCAATTCCCGTCTTCGAAATAGCGCCAATTGATCTGGCGAAAGGAGATGAGGGTTTTGATTGTTAATAAATACTTCCCCTGATGTGGGCGAATCAATTGTAGAAATCATGTTAAGCAAGGTGGTTTTACCACTCCCCGACGGTCCCATGATTCCAACAAACTCTCCTTCTTTAATGGTCAAATCAATGTTGGATAATGCTTCATAGGAAATCTTTCCTTGATAAACTTTGCTAAGTGCACGAGCCTTTACGATATCCATGTGTACACTCCCCTTTCCCTTTCCTTCTGTTATCCAGTGTAATCAACTAGAGAGAATGTTCATATAAAACACTCTTTCATTTTGCTTACAAATTTGTAAGATTTCACTTCAGCCATACCTATTCAAAGTGCGGCGAGAAGCATAAGGAAAAATGATCTGTACAATCGTTCCTTTCCCCGCTTCAGACTGGATTTCGACCGAATGATTCAGCTTTTCCGCCACTTCCTTGACCAAATAAAGGCCCATTCCTGTGGATTCCTTGAACTCTCTCCCATTTTCTCCGGTAAAAAAGGAGCGAAACACGCGAGGAAGATCAGCAGTCGGAATACCTACTCCTCTATCCTGTACTTCCAAAACAACAGCCTCACCCTGTGTATAAGCAGAAATCGTCACTTTTTCATGGGTACCGGCTGAATATTTAATAGCATTCGATAACAACTGATCTAGCATAAAGACCAGCCATTTCGCATCCGTTTCTACTGTTAATGTCGATTCTATTTTTACGTCAGGATAAACATAATTTCGGATGAAAAAGCCCTTATTGTCATGAACAACCTTATTTACAATCGGCAATAGATGAACATGGTCCACGCTAAAATCCTGTTCAAACGTTTCCAGCCTTGCGATATATAAAGCCATGTCTAAGCCTTTGCGTAGCTTATCTGTCTCCTCCGCAATGCTTTCAAACCGCTCGTCATCTTCCCTCTGAGTAATTAATTCAATGACGGATAAAGGGGTTTTCATTTGATGTACCCACTGATTCATAAAGGTAATATGACCTTGATGCTGACGTTCCCAGCTCTTTATCTGCTCCTGATACCCTCTATATTGGGCATCTAATAAGATTTCTAAGGCTTCAGGAAGCGGCGAATGGTTGTATTCTGACATGAACTCATGCATTACCTCGAGCGGCTGGGATAGACGTAGATAAAAAGAACGATGGCTCACATATCGGTACGTAAGATACATCAGTAAAAGAAAAGTCCCTAAAAAAATAGCATACAAAGCTGTCAGCACATGATCATAGCCATCGAACCAAAAGACAAGCAAGAGAAGAAGCATTAAGATATAAGAATATAAAATAAGTGGGACATGCTCTCGCAAAAATAACCGTACATGCTGTTTGCAGCAAAACGAATCCGCACGAAAAAACGTATTCCTATCTGCGCGTTCCTCCGAACTTCCTTCAAAGGGTCTCGTGTTGTGTTCCTTGCTCATTTCACCTTCTCCCTCCCGCATGATTCCACGTGATCTGTAAGCGATAACCAGCTCCCCTGACCGTCTCAATTGCGTCCTCAATTCCTAATTCAGCAAGCTTCTTTCGCAACCGAGTGATATTGACGCTCAACGTATTATCATCTACATATGCCTGATCGTCCCACAGCTTGTCCAAGAGCTTAGTCCGACTAGACACACGGGGATAAGCAGTAAGCAAGGCCTCCAGTAAAATCGCTTCCTTTTTGGTTAGCAAGCTCACCTCATCCTGCAATCTCACTTCTAATCTTTCTGGATAAAGGCATAATCCCTTATGCTCTACCGTGCGCTCCTCTATCTTAGGCGCATAGTCTCCGTAGGCTCTGCGTAAGTGACTGCGAATTTTGGCCATTACCAGTTCATAATGAAAGGGCTTGGTAATATAATCATCTGCACCATGCTCAAGTGCCATTACCTGATCCATCTCTGCACTGCGCGCTGATATAAACACGATAGGACACGTTGATACCAATCGAAGCTGACGACACCAGTAATAGCCATCAAAGCTTGGTAGATTAATATCTAGTAATACCATATCTGGCTTCCATTCTAAAAAGCTTTCCATAATGAGATCAAAATTTCGAACTACAACTGCATGGTATTTATACCTCTTTATATGCTCTTTCAACATTTCTGCAATTTTCGGATCATCTTCAATAATCATGATTGTAGTCATAAGCTTTTTCATCCTTTATTCTTGTTAAAGAAAAGCTATCATCTATCTTTCCTTTACACTCTTCTCATCGTTTGACGTAAAAGTATCCTTTTTCGTCACTTTGCTCCCCGTTTTCCTTTTTTTGTTGCAATAGCTGTACTTCATTACTTTTATTTGTTGTATAATTTACATAAGCCAAAATAAGGAAGGATGATCACCTATATGATTGATAAAACAGCACTGGTTATTGTAGACACCCAGAGTATCATTACCTATCATTCTTATCATGGGGAAGAAATCGTTGGCAAAATTAGCTCATTACAAGCAAAAGCTCGTGAGCTCAACATCCCTGTTCTGTTTATTCAGCATATTGGTCCAGCTGGCACTCCTTTTGAAGAAGGGGCGCATATGACTGAAATTCATCCTACCGTTGCACCTCTTGAAGGTGAAATAGTTATTAAAAAGACAGCTTGCGATTCATTCTTTGAAACATCGCTACATCAAGAACTTATAGATCGAGATATCAAGCATCTCATTATTGTTGGCTTTCAAACTCAATTTTGTATTGATACAGCTTGCAGAAGCGCTGTCTCCCGCGGTTATGATGTAACCTTGGTTGGCGATTGCCATTCGACAGCAAATACGCCTACCCTGGATGCCATCTCCATTATTGACCATCATAACGAAACATTGAACGGACTAGGCACCCTCCATCATCACATCACAGTAAAAGATTCTAGTGAGATTTTTTCTTCCGAGCTAGCTCGCTGATGTAAGATAAAGGATTTCGAATTGAGAACGTAGCTTTATTAAATGTTTGGACATAGACCTTATTTTAGAAGTTTTGCTTAGAAGTAGGTAGTTATCGTTTTAATTAGTCAAACAAAAACAGACTCCTCAATCTGGGAGTCTGTTTTTCCATTTATTTCTTCACACCAAGCGCTACGGTCTCATTTCTTACAAATCCGTCACCGCGATATCGATGGCTAATTTTCTCCTGATAATGCTGCCCTTGAACAAGCTTACCTACAATCTCTTTCGCATCCTCAGGCTGAACATTCCGATACCAAATTCCATCTGGATACACAATCAAGACACAGGCATCCTCGCAACGCCCATTACATCTGGTCCGAGTTGTATGAATCTGTTCATCCGCTTGTAGCCGTGCTATTTCCTGACGAATCGCCACAGTGACTTCTTCGCCCCCTTTTCGTATACAGCTACCACCATTACACAGCAAGATATGGTGCTTTGTTTTCGATAAATCCCATGTTGCCATAACCTTCCCCCTTCTAGTGTCCCCTTATTGTATCAGCATTTGACTGAAAATGATTCCTCATTGAAATGTTCTGGAGAGTTTGGGCATCCCTACAGCTCTTCCTCTTTTGGTACATGTATGTAGCATAACAGCTTGATATGCCACCTCTTTATAAGCAGAAATGGAAGATTGTTGGATTGATAACAGAGTACCTGTTTCTGCATTACTACTATTACATGATTTTGATCAGATGACTTACATTACTTTCACCTGAACTGTAGGGAGATTTTATCGTAACAAAAAAACCGTCAGAGGTATCCGACGGCAGTATGCTCCCTCATTACCGAGCCACGAGCATAAAATTATTAATAAACCCATTCTCCTGTAAAAAGATAGGTTGTATTTTTTTAGTAGCAAAATCATAGTAATATATTCCGCGACCTTTGTTAAAATCTTTTTTTGAAGTACTGCCCAGATAATAAATGCCCTTAGCGTCATGGGAAAGATAGACATCGCTTCTAGAAGAAATGGGGAGATCTAGTTTCGTTCTTTTACCCGTTTTGCTATCCACAAGACTATACTCGATAGGTGGACGATTGATACTAGGAGAGGTAATTAGAAATAGCTGATTTCCCGTACTTGATAAAGCAATGATTTGCTCTTTTTTCAGCGAAATGATCGGGCGCTCTTTTTTCGTTTCGTTATTTAGTTCAACAACTGTGTAGTCGGGTGGAACCATGGCTATCTGTTGCTTATTAGAGATGTTTCTCTGCTTTTCCCTTTCATTCTCTGAAAAACGAGCGAGATAGCTTTTATTGACTTCCTTATTGTATGACACCGCCCACGTGTTGCTATCAAGATCTTTATCGTCAATGAAATCTAATTTATGGTTCTGTTTGTCGTACAAAACGGTTTTTAGGACACGCTCGCCTTTCTTCACGGCCGCCAAAATGATAGGTCCTTTTTTCGTCGTAGGTACAATGTAGTTAATGGCAAATAATTCCTTCGATAGCTGTTCCGTCTTTTTCGACTGTAGATCGTAGGAGAATAATTGATCTCCTTTATCTTGTACATCTGCTGAATAGTAAATCTTATTATCCATCAGTGACACAACAGATAACGGATATTGCGATGTGTAAGGAATATCAGCGAGCTTTGCCATGACCTTAGACTGCAAATCATAGCTCATAACCCGCATTACCATTCCATCGGTTGTATCTTTACCATTAGCATATTCTGTATATGTAATTGATAAATAGTCCCCAAGGTTATGCGTTTTTTCGTTTTGGGTAGTCATAATTTGGGATTTTTGATTTACGACTTGCTCCATACATCCCGGAAGAAGGAGAGTGAATATCATAACCATTATAAAACAAATTCTCTTTCTACTCATGTTCACCTTCCTTTCTTTACAGGGAAAGAGGATAGGGTAAAAACCCCTATCCTGTACTTATTAAAACTCATAATAGTATCTACCTTTAAATGAAAGATTTTTATCCCATTTCAGTCCAAAGTCTTCAACACCTGTTTTCCATATATCCAGCACAGCATCTGGTAATTCACCATTGTCCCTCTTGGTTACCGTGGCTGCTTTGTTATTTGTTGTATTACGTGCATTGATAGAGGTATTATATTTTGGATTATCAATGTCCCCTCTTGTAGCGCAATCCCCTCTTACCAATGTATTATCACTTTCACCTATTGTATCAGTAAAATTTGTAAATCTGCCTGTACCTAATACACTACCAGATGATGAGCCTGTAATTACAATGGAGTTATTATTAGCACCATACTTATATGTACCAGCCGCCTTACGCGTTCCTCTAGGCAAAGCCTTATAAGCTAGTGCTTCTACCCCGTCATCTTCCTTAATTGAGGAGGGATAAACAATTTTTTTAATGAATCCCTCTCCATCGTAAACGACTTTCATTCCTGGCTGAGGTGCTGGATTTTGTATATGATAGACTGGAAGTTCTTTAGCTTCATCTAAAATCTTCTGAACGAACGTTTCTTCTTCTGTCAATTTTACAAGTTCCGATTTAGAGAGTTCCTCTTTTTGAACCGCTTGAACTCTCTCATTTGAGGTGAGTTTTTCTCCTTTTTCAATCACAACCATGTTGTTAGAATCGTCATACTCAATTACTGTCCCGGCCAACATCTGATCAGGAATCTGTCCAATACTCTTTTCAGCATGGGTACTTGGTGCTGAAATCGTGACAAGTGAACCTAGAATCGCTGTAGTAAGCACAAGATGGGGAAGAACTTTTTTTTTCATAAAATAACCTCCCTCTTATTGAGCAAATCTAGTAAAAATATACAACTATTCCCACTATATGTTATTGTCATTATTTTCACAAATGTTTTTTGTAGAAATGAGTATATTTACTATCCTGTCTTTACATGTAAGAGAATAGAGTGTAATGAGAGATTTCCTCAATCCGAAAAAGTTGTAATAGAATCCTATTTTCTCATTGCTAGTGACTCTATTTATAGAAAAAAAGCTGCCACAAATGGAATGTGACAGCACTTTTTCTATAGATCATTTTACCTATATCCGTTTAGTTCCTCTTATTTTTGGATCGTTACCTTACTTCCATCCTTCAACAGTGTCTGTCCTTTTACGACTACCTGCTGATCTGCTTTTATTCCTGTCAGAATTTCGATAGCTTCACTAGACCCTTCTCCTGTGGTTACCGCGACTTGTTTAGCTACCTCACCTTCTACAACGTAAACATACTGTTTCCCATCGCGATCGAACACAGCCTTGCGAGGAACAACTACCTTCTCCTGCCCTTTTCCTTCTTGGCCTAGCAGATTCATGTTTACAACCATATCTGCTTTCAATTCGTTGTTTGGATTAGGGATTGATATTTCAATGGGATAGGATTTAAGCTGTTGATCCATCACCGGGCTGACAGCCGTTACTTTAGCCGTCAATTCCTCTCCCAATGCAGTAATATTCACTTTTACCTCGTCGCCCACCTTCACCTGTGGAATATCTTGTTCAGACAAATTGGCTTTCACAACAAGTGGATTGGTATTAACTAATGTAACTACAGGGCTTTGTGGAGAAGCCACCTGTCCGATTGCTCCATTCACACTTGAAATGTACCCGCTAAACGGAGCTTTTACTACTGCATTTCCTAATTGCGTTCGAGCATTTTCCAAGCTCACGGCTGCTTGCTTTACGGAAGCCTCCGATACACCTACCGCTGACATTTGAGTGGCTGACTTTACCCCTTCTTGGGCATTGGCAACAGCTGTTTTTGCGTTGGCAAGCTGTAAATTTGCTTGTTCATATTGTTGAAGAGAGATTGCTCCTTGATTAAATAGCGTTTGCATCCGTTGTTGATTTCGTTCTGCATCTTGTAAGGCTGTTTGTGCTTGACTCAAACCATTTTTTGCTTGTTCGAGACCTTGACTGGAGCTATTGCCTGCTTGGTTCAAACTCGCTTTAGCTACCTGATAAGCCGCTTCTGCCTGCTTGATAGAATTTATTACATCTTGTTCATCAACACTAAACAAAGTTTCCCCTTGTTTTACATACTGCCCTAAACGAACAGGTAGGGAAGTAATTTTCCCAGAGATTTTTGGACTTAGTTGTACATCCTGACTAGGTGCCAATTTAGCTGTAAAGCCTGCACTAGAAGAGACTGTTCCTAGTTTAGACATTTCAATCTGAACAGGTGTTACACTCTCTGTCTGTTCGGCCGGAGTATTCTCCGCCGCTTGATTTGAACATCCCGCTACTAAAAACAGAGCGGAAGCTGCTACTAGAATCATTTTTTTATTGATATTTGTTTTTGTTTTCAATTTCATTTCCCCCTCCTCCATCTCTTCGCCCTTACGATTCCATTACCGAAATGGCTGCTTGTTGTTTCTTTAGTCGTTTCCGTTCTTTCTTTTGTTTACGTTTAGAAGACCAATCATCGAACCAAGTATACACGACTGGAATCAACACCAGAGTAATGAGGGTAGCAAAGCTTAATCCGAAAATAACTGTGATAGCCATCGGAGCTTGAGACTCACTACCGGAGCCTGTAGCAAAAGCTAATGGGCCAATTGCTAGAATGGTAGTCAATGTCGTCATGAGAATGGGACGCAAGCGTACGGGTCCTGCTTCCAAAATCGCATCCTTCACACTCATACCTTTGTCTCGCAATTGGTTCGCATAATCAATTAATACGATGGCGTTATTGACCACCAATCCAATCAGTAGAATGTATCCAATAAACACAGACACACTGATCGAAGTATTGGTAAACACCAGGCCAAGCATAACGCCTGCAAAGGTAGGTGGAATGGAAAACATGATAATAAACGGCGTATATAAAGATTCAAATTGAGCAGCCATTACCATATAAAGTAAGACGATTGACAAAATGACAGCCAATCCAAGGCTACTAAAGGACTCCATCATATCTTTGCTCTCTCCGCCAAACTCAATTTTATAGCCATCTGGTAGGGAAAGCTTATTTAGCTTCGTTTGTACATCAGTAGTGACTGAGTTCAAATCACGACCCGCTAAATCACCAGTGATTTTTACTTCACGAGCCTGATTGGAGCGATTAATCGTTAGAGGCGCCTCTACTTTTGTAACTTCAGCAACAGAAGACAAAGCCACCTGCGCGCCGCCTGGTGCAGTCATTCGCAAGCTATTCAAGTAATTCGTATCCTCCTGGTACTGTTCAGGCCATTTTAATTGCACATTGATTTCATCATCGCCCGTGCGATATTTTGTCACCGTTTGTCCATTAAATGCTGTGCCGACAGCCGTTAAAATCTGTCCGGAGCTCAGCCCATACATACTCGCTTTTTCCGCGTCAATCTTCACTTCAAATTCTTGCTGCGTATCATCCAATGTGGTAATCACATTACTGGTTCCTGGGATACTGATTACTTCTTGTTTAATAATCCCGCTCACATCTTTTAGAACCTCAATATCATCACCGCGTAAGGTAATCTGCAAAGGAGAGCCAGTGGACATACCAGCAGATTGTTCTTTCACCTTAATGTCAGCGCCAGCTATCGATGCTACTTGTTTACGCAAATCTTCCATAATCTCCTCAGTGGAGCGCTTGCGATCTTTTACCTCGACCAATTTTAAATCAACCGTTGCCTTGTTAGAAGTAGAGGTGGCCACAGCTGCTGATCCCCCGCTACCAATCGAGGTGCTCAGGATATCCAGCTCCGGTACTTGCGCCGCTATCTTTTCCACTTGTTGGGCTACCTTCTTTGTTTCTTCCAAAACAGTACCGTTTGGCATTTTAATATCAATTGTGACTTGTCCCTGATCCATCGATGGCATAAATTCTGCTCCAACCAATGGTGTCAGCGCTATAGAACCTATCATCATAGCCACAGTAACAATCGCTACTGTTTTGCGGTGATGTAGGGAAAAATCCAACAGCTTTTTATAGCCTTTTTCTACTTTGTGGAATCCAATATTGAACCAGATCACTGGATTGATTCCACGATATCCGTCCCGATTGTTATGCTCTGGTACTTTTTTCAGTATCCGTGAGCTTAACATCGGTACTAAGATGATGGAGAAAACCAAAGCAGCAATGTGAGAATACACAACTGTTAGGGCTAGAGGTCTAAAAATTTCTGCTGCGATGCCATCTACAAGCGCAATTGGCAAGAACACGCATATCTGTGCCAAAGCAGAAGCCATTACAGCCGTACCCACTTCCTTCGAACCATCTAACGCTGCTGCTACCATACCCTTCCCTTTTTCCCTTTGACGGAAAATGTTCTCCAGCATTACAACTGCGAAGTCAACAAGTGATCCTAGTCCAAGCGTTAATCCCGATAAGGAAATCAGGTTGATCGTTTGACCTGTCGCATACATCAGCAAGAAGGTTGATATGATGGAGATGGGTAACACGATGATAGCAACAATCATCGATTGGAAGCTACCTAAGAAGAAGAACAAAATAATAATCCCAAACAAACCACCGAACAAAGCATGCTCTGCTGTAGTATAAATGGAATCTTTAATAAACGTGGACGAATCTAACGTAGTTGTTAGTTTTAGGTTGGAAGGTAATGTCTTCTCAATCTCTTTCATTTCTTGACTAACAGCATCCGCTACTTGAATCGTATTTCCACCAGATGCTTTTGTAATGGTAATACCTAGGCTTGGCTTTCCATTAACATAGCTGAACTGATTTATTTTCGCCGTTGTATCATTGATGGTAGCAATATCTTGTAGGCGAAGGGAACCAGTCCCTATGCGAATAGGTGTTAATCCGATCTTCGCTACACTATCGTACTCACCTTGTACTCGAATATTATATTTCCCGTCACCTTCGCGTACAGCACCACCTGAACCAGACAGGTTGTTACTGGCAATCGCCTGCTGAATTTGGTCGATGGTTAATCCATACGCCGAAATTTTAGCAGGGTCCAACACCACATCCACCACGCGATCCTGACCGCCAACCAGATTCACTCCAGCCACACCATCAATTCTTTCCAGGCGGTTTTGAATGGAGTCCTCTGCTATCTTTTTCAATTGGTTGACATCATCCTCGCCTGTCAAGGCAAATGTCATAATCGGCATACTATTTGGATCGATCCGCAAAACCTGTGGAGATTTAGCTGAGGATGGAAGCAGTTGACGCACCCGATCAACTTTTTCCCGCAATTCCAATGTAGCTTGATCCAAATCAGTTCCCCAATTAAAGTTGAGAATAACCTGCGATGCTCCTTGGATCGAAATAGATGATACTTCTTTTAAATTGGAAACAGTCCCTACCGCGCTTTCTATTGGTTTCGTTACCAGCTTCTCCACTTCACTCGGCGCCGCGCCATCGACAGACGTAACGACAACTGCGACCGGAAAGTTCAATTCTGGATACAAATCAATAGCCAATCTTGGCAGAGATACTATTCCAAAAATCATGACTGCAAGGGTTAACATGATAATTAGAACAGGTCGTTTCACCGACACTTCAGATATATTCACTCTCTTTCACCTCACCAATGTCTTAACTAGATATTCTTTTTTTGGTTGTATACATTTCTTGCAAGACATGGAGGGATGAAATCATCTGAGTTGTCTTTTGCTCAAACGTCTCCATTTCCGCTTGGTGTTCTGCGAAATCGTCCGCATGATCAAATCGTTGGGACATCGCAACCCAAACCAATCGTTTATCCTTTTTATCCTTGAGCCTTATGACGATGTTATCTCGCTGCAGGCGATCAATTAATCCAGATACCGTACTGTACGAAAGACTAACAGCCTTACTGATTTCCCCAATGGTTTTTGGTCTGTGCACAATTTGCTCCAGAATCAGCACCTGCTGCCATGTGATATCTTTACTTTCTAATTCTTCACGTGTGATCCATGTAAAAAGGGCACTCGCTTCTTTGAGAAGCTTTGCCATGGTAATCAACTCTTCCATCCAAGCCACCTCCTGCCGTTGGTCAATTGTTCGCAATACGAAATGTCACAGTTTTCATTGTAGCGGCAAGTTGGAATAGGCAAATCTATCGAGGGATGGAAAACCCAGCACAGGCTCGTCTATCTAGAGATAGATGACACCCCATGCTACAATAGATGTGAACAAACGATCGAAAACTTTGAAGAAGGGTGGGCTAATCTTTGATTGATAACATAACAAAGGCCCTCCGCAAACGACTCTTATTGGTCTGGTTCTTAGCCTTATCTCTTTTGACATGGCTACCAAACTCCTATAATCATGAATCACCTATACAATTTATTTTTTCAGTGATGCTGTTTTGTGGGTATCTGATTTTATTTTGGACCTCCTCTATTCAACTGCCTTCCATAAAAATGACTATCATTCTGTTACTAGTCGGGGGTATTACCCTATTTAAAGGCATTTATCTGGGGCCAGAAGGGTTTGGTATGATCATCCTGCTTGCGATTATCATTGGTCTTCGCATTGATAAAAAATATTCGCTACCACTAGCCAGCTTTTTTGGGGTGATTACCAGTGTATTACTCATCTGGATAACCCATAGCTACACCACACATGTTGTTCCCTTTTTACTTTCCTTTATAGGATGCTATCTGGGAGCACGCGGATATCGTTCTCATCATGAAGCGTACCAATTAAATCAACAGCATTTAAAAGAATTGCAAAAAGCACATACAAAATTACAGGATGCACATAATGAATTGCAGGAAATGACTGTAAATACATTGCAAGTAGCCGTATTAGAGGAACGAAACCGGATTGCCCGCGATATTCATGACTCTTTAGGTCACAGCCTTACTTCTCTTATCGTACAGCTACATGCGCTTACCTATATGCTGAAGTCTGGTCCAAACGACGCACAGATGGCTGTCAATAATATGCTGGATGTAGCGAAACAAAGTTTGGAGGATATCCGTGGCTCCGTTCATACTCTCGCAGTCGACAAGAGAACGTTTGGCATAACACCTTTGCAAGCTCTTTTGTCCCAAACGGAGAAAAATACGGATCTGTCCTGTACGTTTGTAACCAATGAAGAAGAGTTGGATTTAACAAACGAGGTAACGATTGTTTTTTATCGAATTCTACAAGAAGCCATTACGAATACATTGCGTCATTCCAATGCTACAGCTATTTGGGTTGAAATTACTAAGATGGCTGATTCTATCGTTTTAGCAATTCATGATAACGGCCAAAATCTTTCTCAGGAAGGAGTTAAACCTGGCTTTGGTTTATCTGGTATGAAAGAACGCACCATGGAATTAAACGGAACGTTGAAATATCAGATGAGGGAACCCTTTGGCTTTGAGATTATAGCAACGGTTCCTTACCACCATACACCTTTAGAAGGGAACACATAGCTACTATGGTAGATCACAAACATCAAAAGATTCGAGTCATGCTGGCAGACGATCAAAAGATGATCAGACAGGGTCTTGGGTATGTCATAAATGTACAAGAGGATATGGAGGTTATCGGAGAGGCGGCTGATGGGGAGGAAATAATCAATTTAGCTTGCGAGCTAAAGCCTGATGTCATTCTCATGGACGTACAAATGCCCAAGTGTACGGGTATTGAAGCAACACACGAAATTGTAAAACATGTACCCAAAGTAAAAGTTCTCATTTTAACAACGTTCGATAACCATGATTACGTTGTGGATGGCATTCTAGCAGGTGCGGTTGGTTATATGCTAAAGGATGCCGATTCCCAAGAGATGTTAGATTTAATCCGACGTGCTTATAATGGAGAAGCCTCTTTTCACACAGCGACAGCTGCCAAAGCATTGGCTGAGGTGTTAAAGAAACAAAAATCGGAAACGAATACCTCAACCCATACAGACAAAGCACAGGAGATTTATCACGAAGAGAATAACCTGGTACTCCTAGATGAACTGACGGAACGAGAGCAGGATGTCTTGCAACAATTAGCATTCGGCTACCGCAATGATCAAATTGCCCAAAATCTCTTTATTTCTGAAGGCACTGTAAAGTCACATGTCCATCGTATTTTACAAAAATTAAATGTCGATGACCGTACGCAAGCTGTAGTACTAGCCCTACGGCATAAATTGGTAAAGTAAATTCTATCTAGAGATAGTTGACAGACCATATTTGTTAGAAATGTGAAAAGGACAGGATGCACATTGGCTCCTATCCTTTTCCTTTTTTATCTAATGAAACGCGTTTTATTTGCAAAATGAAGAATTACTGAATACGTAATGTCGCTGGAGACTGCTCTACATGAGAGAGCTTCAGCAGCAAAAGGAATCCAATCACGATAAATCCACCAATCATGCCGACAACCCCGGCCCATCCAAATAACGACCAGAACAAGCCGCCAAACGTCCCACCTAAACTCGATCCAACGTAATAAAAGAATAGATACAAGGAAGAAGCCTGTGCTTTATCATGAGTAGCTAATCTTCCTACCCAGCTACTAGCGATGGAATGTCCTCCAAAAAAACCAAATGTAAAGATCGCAATTCCAGCAATTTTACTAAATAAATGGGGTTCTAATGTAAGTCCAATACCCCCAAGCATAATAACTAAAGACATCCACAGCATTTTAGCGCGTCCCAGTCTGTCTGCCATCTTTCCCATCCAGGTAGAGCTAAATGTACCAACCAAATACACAATAAAAATCCAGCCAACGATTGTCTGTGAAAGAGAATATGGCGGTTCAACTAATTGGTATCCAATGTAGTTATATAACGTCACGAAGCTACCCATTAACAGAAAGCCAATACCATATAAATAAAGTAAACGATGATCCTTGCAATGGCTCCAGAGCGATTTTGCTAATGTCTTTACCTCTAATTTACGTGGTGAAAAATGTTTAGAGGGTGGCAGCATGACCCAGAACAAAATCGTGCACAAGAGACTTAACACCCCGATTCCAACCAAGGCCACATGCCAATTAAACAAATCGGTTAGCGTTCCTGTGATGATTCGCCCTCCCATTCCACCAATGGAATTTCCGCTTATATATAACCCCATCGCTACTCCTAAGCTACTTTTATCAATTTCTTCACCCAGATAAGCCATTGCAATAGCCGGTAATCCAGCCAGGACCATCCCGACTAGTATACGAATGCCAAGTAAGACTTGAAATTGATAGCTAAAAGCTGTACACACTGCCAACAAAGAAGCTCCAATCAAGGAAACCATCATAATCGGTTTACGCCCCCACGCCTCTGATAATGAACCAAGAAATAACATACTTATGGCTAAGGCCAGCGTGGTTACAGATAGGGAAAGACTGGCCAGCGTTGGAGAAACCTGAAACTCCTTCGTGAATTCAGGCAACAAAGGCTGCGTGCAGTATAGGATGGCAAATGTATTTAATCCTCCTGCAAACAACGCTATGTTGGTTCGCCGAAATGCGCTTGACCCTTGCTTGATATAACTCATGGTGTAAATCCTCTCTCTTTTTATTCAGTTAGAAAACGATGCAGGTTAAGCTACGAGTTCGGTCGATGCCACAAACCAATTAGATATAGTGTCCCTTTACAAATGAAATAAACCTTCTTGCAACAGGAGATAAATAACGCTTTTCTTTCCAAGCGAGTCCAATGGTCCGTTTACAAGCTGGATCTAGCACACGAAGTAATGAAATTTTCGATTTATCTAGTACGTTTACATCTGGCACAAGGCTAACTCCCAATTCAACTGCCACCAGACCAGCTATCGTAGCAATCTCTTCTCCTTCAAAGGTTATATCAGGAGTAAAACCAGCTTGCCTACATAGTGTATCTGTCAAGGTTCGCAGACCATAGCCCTGCTTAAAGCAAATAAAAGGTTCATTCGCAATTTCTTGTAGCTCGATCTGTGTCCGATTTGCAAGAGGATGCGTCTTAGAGACAATGAGAAACAGCTCCTCCGTAATTAAAGGCTCCCAATGTACTTCGTCGATCGGTTCCAACATAGAAAACAGGGCGATATCAATTAACCCCGTTTTTAGTTGCTCCACAATCTGCCCCATGGAAGCTTGATGTAGATGAAAGCTAACCTGTGGATATTGCACACGAAATGAACGAATAAACTCAGGTACTACTTCAATCCCGAGTGAATGCAGAAAAGCGATCCGTATCTTGCCGTGATCAGGGTTAATCAAGTCCTGAATTTCTTGCTTCCCTTCCTCGATCTCCTGAATGGCTCGCTCCACTCGCTTTAAAAATAGTTCTCCGTATTGATTTAACACGATATTTCGCCCTTTTCGCTCAAACAAAGGCGTATTTAGCTCCTCCTCTAAACGAGCAATTGCTCTACTTAATGCAGGCTGGGACACATTTAACATTTCTGCCGATCGTGTAATGTGCTGTGTCTGTGCGACCTTGCGAAAATATAAAATTTGTTGCCACTCCATATCGTACGTCTCCGTTTTTGTTTTCTTTTGCCTTTTGTGTATCATACTTCAAGTTTGTCATGACTTCAATTTACGTATTTGCATGATATTCATGCATACAGGTTATGAATAAACAAAATATAAAAAAAGTCACATGTCACCACCCTATATTCCGGATGATGATCAAAGTGACTTTTTGTAAAACGAAGTTATTATAGGAACAACAGCAAATGGGTAGTAGCTGTACTAATCATTACTAATAATGACGGCATTCGAGTACCCATCCCAAGTAACTTTGGCACCCAGTGCTTCACTAACAAAGCGGATTGGAACCATGGTCGTATCTCCGTTAAACAACTGCGCAGGAACGTCGAGATTTAGCTTCTTACCATTTTTATAAGCTACTTTGGAACCAATGGTAAGCTTAATGGTCGTACCATCCTTCATTGCAGTTACAGTCTGGGTCGCTTCATCCCAGTCTACTCTTGCTCCCAGGGCCTCAAAAATGGCTCTTAATGGAACCAAAGTTCTTCCATTGATTTCTACTGGTGCCTTTTTAAAAACCTGTAACTCTCCATCAATAAAAATGACAATATCTTTGCTTTGATTAATTGGGATGAAAGTAGGCAATGTACTTGCAGACATCTCACTGTCAGGATCAACAATCTCAATAACAATGTTATATCCTCCTGTGGATAAACCTAAGTCCCTATAAGAGATCATTGGATTTTTATCGGTGATAGGAATACGTTTTACAACATCGCCGTATATATCATAAACTACTACATTAGCATGATAGGAAGAATAGCTAGATTTCCATTGCAGGTTGATGGTAATCGTCCCATTGGTATTCACTTTAATTCCGCCAGGAAAGGCTTGTCCAGTCGGAACTGAAAATACATGGCTAGTTCCATAAGACCATGAGGCAGCACTGGAATAATATTTTTTCCCTTGCAACACCATTTCAAGTAAAATTTCATAGTTACCCGAAGACAAGGTTAGTCCTTTTGTAGATATTTTCGAATTTTTGGTACTGATCGGGATACGTTTCACAATCTTACCGTTGTCGTTTTTAATAACAACGTTAAATTTGGCCTTTTGATATTCAGCGGTAATTTCTAGGTTAATCGTAATCATACCATCCTCAGATACCTTTACATATCCAGGAAAATCATCGTCTCCGGAAATTACCTTGCTACTGTCTGGTATTACAAGCGTAACCCGATTAGAATTAGCAAAGCCTTTCACATCAGAAACCTCTATATAAATTGTATATGTACCGGTATCTAGGTTTAAATCTTTGCTCGAAATCGTTCGTTGCTTCGTTTTCAATTTGATACGTTTTACTTGTCGGCTCTTTTCATCTATTACCACTAGATAAAAGGTAGATTTATCATAGATGGACGTAAGGTTGAGCGTAATAATAAGTTTTCCATCATTATCCACCTCTAGAGCGCCAGGAAAAGAAACTGGAAAGGAGGTTGTAAGTACCTTTCCACCTTGAATGCCAATGGTCTGTTTTTCAGAATATTGGTATTCTGTATGCTCCATCTTAACAACCGTATTGCTAGTTTCAACACTTACCTCATATTCATTTGGAGATAATTCGAGAATTTTGGCTGGCACGGTAAACGAAATAATCGTTACATTTACTGATCTGAGCTCACCATCGACACGTAACAGTTTTGTATTGGTACTGATTTTTTTTTTGATACCACTGGGAGCTTGTATACCTTTTTTGGATTCGTTTACAAGTTCAATTTCTCTTATTACCTCACCCGTTCCATCACTAACTTGTAGTATGACACTGGCTGCATATCTAGAGTCCACCATAACTTCCCCTGTGATACTTCCATCCTTGTTACTAATTACCTCAAGTAGTTGAGGCTGATAATAGACAGGTTCCTTTATGATCAGTGTACCTCCCACAGCTTCTGCCTGCGATATCCCCATCGTTGTATACATAAATACAACGGCGAGAACAATCGCTACTATTGTTTGAAATCGCTTCATGTTTGCTCTCCTTTTTATCTCATTAATTAGGATAATAAAATATTTCCTTCATTTATATATCGGCACAACACTACTTTAGAATTAGGTTAATATAACTACTTTTTTCTAATAAACTCCAATTAATCTCTATATAACAACGACCAAAGACCTATTTTATAATAAATCTAAAGCTATGGTGGAAGTGAACAAAAAATAAGACTCCCTTTTGTGAAATTAGAAAGACATATTCAAAGGATTTTCAGTTAATAGCCGTCTGGCCACCTCCGACAACAAGCAACCGTAATGATTTACGACTCGTAATGATGACGTAAAATTGGCGAATAAAAAAACTGAATCCGGTAGAATACCGAACTCAGTCAGCCTAGATGGGGCTTGTTTAAAATTGTCTACTTGAAAAATGTAAAATCATTACTCCGAGCGAATAAAAGGTGTCCTATTTACGTAAGTAAGCCAATCTTATTAAGACAAGCGATGTATAAATGCGATAAGCTGTCAGCTCCAACGATGTTTTCGATTCTCTACTTTTGGTTTTGAATGACTACTTCAGATACGACCAGGCGTTGTCTTGGCTTCACATTTGCCATAATCACGTCGGCAACATCATCTGGTTCCATCAGGTGCTTCATACGTTCTTCTGTGAAAATGCCATCCCAGAATTCTGTTTTCATGCCTCCCATGTAGATGCCAACCACTTGAATTGGTGTTTCTTTTACCTCAATAGCTAAACTCTCTGTAAACCCTCTCACACCGAATTTGCTGGCACAGTAGACAGACTCACTTGCTTTGCCTACTTTGCCGGCTGTAGACACGATGTTGATGATCGTTCCGTGATTCTGCTCTTTCATTTGTTTTAATACTTCCTGCGTACTAAAAATCGTTCCCTTTAAATTAATATCAATCATTTGGTGAACGGCTTCCTCGGTTAGGTTTTCAGCCAAATCAAAGCTTCCCGTCCCCGCATTGTTGATCAATACATCAATTCTATTGTACGTATTGAGAATGGACGCCATGATTTCCGTGATTGCTTGTTTATTCGCAACGTCTCCTTCATGGATGGAATAGCTACCAGTCAATTGCTTTGCTATTCGTTCTAGCTTTGTCTTCGTTCGTCCAAGCAAACAAACATGAAAGCCTTGCTCCGAATAACGTTTCGCTAAAGAAGCGCCTAAACCACTTCCTGCCCCTGTAATAACAACGACCTGTTTATCCATATCATTTCACCATTCCCTTATACAGTATCTATCCTTGTTCAACCCAGTTCATCTACAAGACTTCATGCGAATTCGTGTATAATGGGCTCATGGATTATAGTGTATCATGCTTTTTATCCAGCTATAACAACTAGTTGCACTTACAAAATTGACATAACAAAAGGCTTTTACTTATCATCAGTTATAACAAGTTAAAAATGGGAGGATTGCCAACATGGACTTTCAAGGAAAAAAAGCGTTACTTACAGGGGCAGGAAAAGGAATTGGACGTGCCATTGCCTTCGCTTTGGCAAAAGAAGGAACCCATCTAGGTCTGGTAGCCCGCACAGAATCTGATCTGAAGGAGTTGGCTACTGAGCTTGCGAAAACCTACGGTATTACAGTTAGTATTGCAACGGCTGATATCTCAAAACGCAGCGATGTCGAAGCAGCATATGCCAAAATAAAAGCAGAGCTTGGTTCTATCGACATCCTGATTAATAATGCTGGTACTGCTACTTTCGGTGCAGTCACAGATATGTCCCCAGAAGAGTGGGAGCGTATCGTTTCCGTGAATTTGTTTGGAACCTACTACATGACATACGCTGCATTACCAGATATGATCGCCCAAAATAGTGGAAATATCATCAATGTAGCTTCTACAGCTGGAGAACGTGGTTTTGCAACAGGCTCCGCGTACTGCGCCTCGAAATTCGCTGTGATGGGCTTTACAGAATCTGTATTGCAAGAGGTTCGCAAACACAACATTCGTGTCACAGCGCTGACTCCAAGTACAGTAAACACCGAACTAGCTGTCAATGCTGGGCTAAAAATTGGTGCAGACGACCACATGATGCAGCCAGAGGATGTAGCGGAACTAGCTTTAGCCACCCTGCGTTTGCCTGAGCGTGTATTCATTAAAACCTCTGGTATTTGGACAACGAATCCACAATAATGGTAGAGATTTGATGATCATGAGAAGCCCTCTTTTTCTTCTTAAATAGAGAGGCTTCTTTTTTTTTGCACTGTTAAAAACTCTTTTTGCTTGTTACAATATTTTTCGGTAGAATTACCTGTATTACTTACTCAGGAGGTAAGCGAGTTGCTGCTCTCTTATAAAAAACGGCGCTTAAGCTCCGTACAAATTATCGTAATGTTTTATCTTAGCAGTGTTATCCTCGCTGCATTACTTCTCTGGTTACCCATCTTTCACCAGCCTGGCGTATCTTTATCCTTTGTCGATTCTTTATTTACTGCAGCCAGTGCGATTAGCGTAACGGGTCTAACCGTCATCCAAATTAGTGAAGTGTTTAATCAGAGTGGAATTATTTTACTCACCTTGTTTTTTCAAATAGGTGGGATCGGCATTATGACCTTAGGTACCTTTTTGTGGATGATGCTTGGACAACGAATTGGCTTAGAACAAAGAAAATGGATTGCTACGGATCACAATCGTCCCACTCTATCGGGATTGGTTAAATTGACACGAAGTATTTTATTGCTAACCATCTTAATTGAGCTAATCGGTACCTTATTGCTAGGCAGTTATTTTTTTTGGACTGGCTATCAGACTGATTGGTATACCGCCTATTATTATGGCTACTTTGTTTCCATTAGTGCATTTACCAATGCTGGATTCGATATCTTCGGTAATTCTTTAGTAAGCTTTTCGGGAGATTATTTTGTTCAGAGCGTGAATATGATCCTTATCATTTGTGGTGCGATTGGTTTTCCTGTGCTGATCGAGCTGGTTAGCTATGCAACCCATCGAAAGGGACAATATCGATTTACGTTTTCCTTATTCACGAAGGTAACAACCTTGACTTTCTTTACACTGATCGTGGTTGGGACAATACTCTTTTACTTTTTTGAAAAGGATGCCTTTCTACAGAATAAAAGCTGGCATGAAGCACTTTTTTACTCCCTGTTCCAATCTGTTTCCACACGAAGCGGTGGCTTAGCCACAATGGATATCGGCCTGCTGTCCATCCCTACCCTTGTTATGCTATCTGGCATGATGTTTATTGGGGCCTCTCCTAGCAGTGTGGGGGGTGGGATTCGTACGACCACGTTCTTCGTCCTAATTGCAACCGTGTATACTTATATGCGCGGACAAAAGGATGTAAAAGTGTTTGGTCGTGAGCTAGTCCAAGAAGATGTTCTCAAATCGTTTATGGTGTTTTTTGTCGCGATCATAATGGTGTTCACAGCTGTTATTTTCATGGTATGGTTCGAGGACTTATCGATACAGGCCATTCTATTTGAGGTCTGTTCAGCCTTTGGTACAACTGGATTATCGATGGGAATTACTTCGGAATTAAGCACACCTGGTAAACTAATTCTCATCATCATGATGGTGATTGGACGGATTGGGATTATCAACCTGCTACTATTCTTAAAAAAGGATGCTCCATCTGTTCGTTATCACTATCCGAAAGAGCGGATTATTATTGGTCAATAGGAAGAGAAAAAGGCGCTTGTAATGAGCGCCTTTTTTGTAGTGTTAAACCAACAAAGCTTATCAAATCAGGTTTACAGCTATTTAGGGCGTTTTTTTAGTTGTTGAATCTTCAATTCCCCACTCATCACAACATGTCCATTCGAATTTCGACTTAATCCCCTGTCAAACACAGCAATATACGTATTGCCCTTTTCGTCTTTTGCCTCCCATTCATCCACATAGACAATATCTTTCGCCAAAGTACCCTCTATCACAATGCTAGCTTCCTTGGTGATTTTGCCAGTGACCTAGCATTTTTTTTTAGGATAAAAAATATCTTTGTCTGATATCTATCAATAAGCTCTGCGTATGCTTCTTTATTGCCTTGGAGAACCTGCTCAATGATCCTTTTATCGTCCTGCATTCCCAACCTCCAATCTTCAAAGATGTACGAGACATTCCTGATTTTTTGCCTGTTTACTTATATACGACGAACAATTCAAAAAAAAATCTCTTTTTATTCGATTTATTCTTTATCCTGTATTACACTAGGAGCATATTCAGGGTATATAAATTGCTGCTTTTAAATTAAAGGAGGAGGATTTACATGGAATCACCTAAAAAATGGGCTGAGGTTGACCAGTATTTCAACAGTATGCTACTCCCATCTGATCCAATTCTGGATGAGGTTCTCCAAGCAAATGCTAAAGCTGGCATGCCTGCTATTGATGTTGCACCTAACCAAGGGAAGCTACTGTACTTACTCGCAAAGATAAGAGGAGCAAAGAAAATCTTGGAAATAGGAACACTTGGTGGATACAGCAGTATTTGGCTTGCTCGTGCCCTACCTCAAGATGGTCAACTTATTTCACTCGAATATGAACAATCGTTCGCTCATATTGCTGAAGAGAATGTAAAAAAAGCGGGACTCGCTGAAAAAGTAAGCATTCTTGTAGGCCCCGCACTAGAAACACTTCCTACCCTTCAAGAAAAAGGGATGACGGGCTTCGATATGATATTTATTGATGCCGATAAACAAAACAATCCGCATTATTTACAATGGGCTTTGAAGCTTTGCAATCCGGGGGCCATTATTCTTGGAGATAATGTGGTACGTGATGGAGAAGTGATTCATCCTGAGAGCGAAGACGATCGTATTCAAGGCATTCGACAATTCATTGACTTACTATCTTCTGAACCCCGCATTGAATCAACAGCTATCCAAACTGTGGGGAGCAAAGGTTATGACGGATTTGTGCTTGGTGTCGTAAAAGAATAAAGATACATCTCATCATATGATAAACAAGTGGGTTACATAAATAAAAAAGCACTCCTTATGTATGAGGAGTGCTTCAAAATGAAAAACAAGAATCAACCACCTACTCCATGTTCATAGGGAGTTACTGTATGTTCTACTTTTGCTACTTCTACATCTGCCGCTTGACTAAACACTCCAAAAGCCATTACTAGCGATAGCAAAAATCCCTTCATCATTTCTCACCTCCTCCATCCATTTTTTATACTCTCTTTTTTGCTGATCTGTGGCGTGATATCTATATGCTTCAAAAAGTGTTACGCATTGGATGAACTTCTTTTGATTATTCATCACGATGGACAAATCGAGACATCGGAGGGTATCTATTATTCCACTCTCAAACCGTTCATTTTGAAAATGGTAAATAGCCAAATCATATCGGAACCGTAGATGTCGATCTACGCTAATTGGATCATGGGAGTCTTCAAAAGAACGTATTTCTGCCGAAAATTTCTCTAATAGATGATCTATTAAAAAACCATGCTGATTGGCTGATTTCATGATTGTCACTACGCCGGATAAGATTTCCGTAGGATGATCTTCAAGGAATTTGATATAGTCGGTAATAACACTTGTATTTCCCATGAGCATATCTAGTGTATACAGGTTTGCTGTAGCCCAAAGGTTGAATTTTTCGACTTCTGCTTGTCCAGACTCGTCAAGTAGTTCAAACCAGCTCAGATCAGCATAACCAGAAACAAATTCCTTGGCTTGCTCAAATAGCCCTTGCTTTTCCAAAGATACGGCCTTTAAAAGATATCCTTGCCCATAATAAACAACCAAATGACGCTCGGTTCTAAGCGGCTGATAAACTCGATTATTCTTCAGCTTGAAAAGTTCATTTTGATAAACCAGAGTAGCTAATTTCCTTAATTCATCTCCGTACTTCTCCACTTCTTTCCACTTATGTAATGTAAAACATACATTAGCAAGCTGTAGAAGTGCATCCAACTGATGACGCTCGGATAGTCTTTTTCGATAAGTTTCAAATCGGATAACAGCCTTCCAATTTTCCTCCATATCGGTTTCCTGTATGGATCGGAATAAGCGATATTGACTCATAATAAATCGGTCCGAATAACTATCCTTCTCGTTATCAATCACTAACTGATAAAAGTAATTTGCTTCTTCCTGCTTCCCATTTTGAAATAACTGCTCAGCTACATAAAAGAGAATTTCTATGTTTTTGCGCTGCTCCAATAAAGCTGAGACAACTGGCTGAATGCAGTCATGTCTACCAATCTCAGCACATCTAATTAAATAGGGACATACTCTTCTCCTTGATACCCTTCCTCTTGGAAAACACTCATCTATATACAAGTCATACAGCCAACCAGGAGGTTCATTAAAAACATTTGCGATTGAATCTAGTTGTGCAACCGTTAATGTCCTGGAAGGATTCCCATTTAAAAAACCACTTAAATGTCCATTATTGATATGAGATAATTCACTTAGTTTGCTAAGGGTGTAGTCATGTAATTGGAGACGATGTTCAATTTCCGTACGTATGGATCGCGCCCTAACATGATTACGATCAATCATGTAATCACTCCTTTTAAACAATCATATCTATTTGTAGGCTACTTTCGTTTTCTCCTGCGCTTCTTTAGAATAGGAACGGACTATTCGGACCTTAGATAGCTGGAAACGGCTGGTCTTTTCCACTTAGATTTCCGTACAGCATATCCTTATAACCCGAAACGTCCATACGTTTATTGCTTTTTTACACAGGAGCGCTATTTAGTAAACGCTCCTGTGTTCCATTGATTTACGGCTTTACATAGCCCAGGTTTTTAATACCCTGGATCATAGTCATATGGTTGAACCTGATGACTTGTCCCGCTTTGTGTTTGAGCCACAGAGTCAGTAAGCGTGACAGTCACAAGCATCGTTACAGACATTAGAAGCATTCCTATTGCTTTTTTCATAAATTACGCCCCCCTTAATCTGATAGTGTTCAGAAACAATTTGTTGATACACGCGTTGCAATTGTTCCATTTGCTCTACAGTAATGGCTTTGGAGCAAGCTACAAAATGTGTCAGAATATCATTGATGCATTCATTCATTTCGGAAAAGGCATTTAGTTTTGCATAGACAAGCAGACTCTTACTGTAACTCTCAAGTCCCTCGTCCACGTGACCAACCTTGATTTGATGAAATCCTTTAAACCGATAATATTTCCCTACCGCTAAATGCTTGTAAGGTGTTTGCAAGTTCATATACAGCCATTCTTTTTCTTGATGAAATAGCTCCTCGCAGGCTTTCACATTATTGGTGGTAAGGAAGATATCCAGAAGCTCATTTACCACATGAATTTTGGAAGACGGACTGCCTGTGACTAAACACTCTTGGAGTAAGGGAATAGCAAACTGATACTCCTGTCTCCTTGCGTGTAAAATAGCTCTTGTTAGCAATGCAGCCTCTGTTACAAATGAATAGGGAAGCTGTTGAAATTGCTCTAGGTGCCGCTCTACAGCCTCGTATCGCCCTAAACGTGACAGGGAATTAATCATAGCTAGGTAGCCTCTCGCTTTAAACTCGCTACTGCCTTGATCCTCTCGAATCCCTGCTTTACTAAGAGCGATACATTTTTCGTACTTCTTTAATGCATAAGCTTGCAGGGCTAATTTGTAAAGGAAATCAATCCTTTCCTCCTGCGTCAAAAACACAATGTAATGCAACACCTCCTCTCCGATTTGAAAGGATTCTTCCAGTTGTTTTAAATCCTGCCGTTGTGCCAGATAGATTTGCAAAAGGCCTTTAGCTAGGTATTCTTGCATACCTCTTTCCCTTGCGTAGCTTACAATAAAATTGAATAAAGTAAATCGGATGGAAAGATCATCAACCAGACAGGATCGCTTATACAACTTTTCCATGAGCACATAACTATCCTCAGTCGGTAGTTGAATAAAACGTAGCGCTACTTTTTTAATCAGTGGAGTCTGTCGTAGTGAAATGGATTTGGAGAGCAAATCAAGTAAAATCTTGGGGCGCCGTTCCACATCTGCATAGTAGCCAATGACATCTTCCCACGGAATCTGTAGGGAAATAGCTAACGGTTTAATGGTCCGCCATTCAGGTTTGCGGGTTTCCCCACTCTCTATTTTTGAAATCACCCCCTTGCTAATTCCAGTCATTTTGGATAGCTGTGACAGGCTTAACTTCCTGTCCTTTCTCCGTTTTCTCATCCCTTCCCCAAACGCTTCATATTGTAAAGCCGTTCCTTCCATCCATTCCCCACCTTTGTAGCTTTTACCGTTATTTCTAACGATTCTTTCGCTCTCAAGCTGTTTTAGATTGGTTCATAGATTTTATAACTGAATCCGTTAGTTCGTCATCAAAAAAAATGCCTGGTTCAACGTCTAATACATTTGCAATTATCTGCAAGCGTTCTACATCAAGCCTCACCTGCCCGCACGTAATATGTCTATAACCCTGTAATGATAGTCCTAGTATCTTTGCCAAATGCGTCTTAGTGATTCCTTTTGCCCGCCTGACTCTCTCGACATTCTGATGAACCATATGTAGCACCTCTCATTCCAATTTTTAGGAGCTTATATCTCTATCATAATAACGTAACACGTTACTGTCAATGCTCTTTTTTCTTCACTTTCTCAAATTCCGTTAGTAAACTACCTAAATTCGTTAGTTACTGATATTATTTTAAAAAGAGGTGACGAGAATGCCATTGATCGGTCAACGAATCAAAGAGCTGCGGAAAAAGAAAAAATGGACGCAACAGGAATTGGCTACTCGTGTAAACGTCTCACCACAAGTCATTTCTAACTGGGAGAGATCTTACACGAATCCCAATCATGATGATATTTATCGACTATCTGAATCATTAGAAGTTTCTGCTGACTACATCCTTTTTGGCAGTAAGCATACTAAGCTGGTTAAAGAGGCTTCTAGCCCCTATTCTGATTTTGAAGCATTATATTTATCTGAATTAGAACAGCTATCACAAGAAGATAGGAAAAAGGCGCTGGAACACATCCGTTACCTGCGTTATGTAGCAAATCAAAAACAACAGGATCACGACAAGTAGCTCGCATGTTATGTGCGGGCTTTTATACGTGAGACTAGTCGATACATCTCATGGATAAACACAAAAATTCAGAATAATTCAACAGAAATAAATTCATTTCATTATATGTAAATACAAATATCGACAAAATAACCTATTTTAGGTTATATTATAGACAATATAATTCCAAATAGTATAACCCTTTCCTATTTGTTGAAATTATATGCGTAGCACAATGTAACCATTCCGTTCTTTACCCTAGCATAGGAGGGATACGACATAAGCCAACATACTTTATACAAAGAAAATGAATTGCTTACGATCTCCCTTGTATAAAAAATCGAAATTGTTGATTTATAAATCACATGATAGTTAGCAGTACTTACTGGAGGTTTCGATATGATAAAAAACACAATGCTAGAAACAGAATTTTTACTTCCACACGAAGATAATGTAGAAACATTATTCAATAAGACAGCCCTCCTTCAAAAACAGCTTCAAGCGACTAATCATCTAAATCCAAAATTTTCTACAAAAACATTTCATTATAAAGAAGATCTAGAAAACAGCTATATGCCGGAAACAGGGAAACATACAGAAGAAGTGTTTACGAGTCTTGCTGAAATGTTTGAAGGCAGTATTCGTCCACACTCACCCTATTCGCTCTTTAACATGGTTCCCTCACCTTTGTTAGATACAGTAGCAGCAACAACAATGACGCAATTATACAATTCCAATAGTTTAATGGATGCTTTTGGTGGCAAAACGATCTTATTTGAGCAACGCATAGCCAGAGCCATTGGTCGTTTAGTAGGCTGGGAGCAATCACACGGTATCTCTTGCAATGGCGGAAAATTAACACTTTTCTACGCAATAAAATCAGCCATTTCAAAAATCGCCCCTGAATCAAGACGTGAAGGCATCCCAAACGATCTCGTGGTTGTAACAAATGAAGGAGCACACTATTGTGTTGAGCATGTTTGTTCCATACTTGGATTAGGAGCAGATCAATGTATTCGTATTGGAACAACAGAAGATTGGCGCATGGATGTAACCAAGCTAAAACAGGTTCTACACGAGCAGCTCGCTAAAGGAAAACGCATTGCAGCCGTTGTCTGTTGCGGTGGTACCACGATTAACTTTGCTTGTGATGATACGAATGAGGTTTACCAGTGTGTTGAGCAGGTTTTTACAGAGACAAAGCAAACCTATTTTCCCTATTTTCATTTAGACAGTGTTATCGGATGGCTGTGGTTTACTTTTATGGGACAAAGTGAAAACGAATGGGAACAGAAAATCGAACATCCTGAAATTCGTGGCAAAATTAAGCGAGCAGTAGAAAAAATGCAAGGTGTTTCTCGGTTTGATTCGTTTGGCGTGGATATGCACAAAAATGGTTTGTGCCCATACTCAACAAGTTTATTTGTTTCCAAAACGGATGAATGCTTTAATCGTTTAAATGAAGGTTCCTATACGTATGGAGAAAACGACTATGAATTTGGTAACTTCCGCGCCTATCGCTATACCATTGAAAATTCTCGTCCTGCTAGTGGCATCGCTGCTGCCTGGGTAGCAATGAACCGATTAGGAAGAGTAGGTTTTCAGGAATATTTAGTCCAGCTACATACGCTACGTATAAAATTTAAGGAGGAGCTTGAAAAAGTAAGCGGTATCTCTGTTATTAATCGTGCTTCTCTTGGATGGGAGCTAGTATTTACGATTTCATTTAATCGCATCCGCTTACATTCCTCCCATTTTGATTTTAGCGAAATTGCCAAAACGTTCATTCAATATTGTTGGAATGAAACCAATAAAGGACGCGAGCTTCCCTTAATTAGTATTGTACCAGAATTTAAAGTGAATCCAGAAGATAACATGAAGATTGCTTTCTTACTATATCCAATGTCTTTATTTTCAGAAGATCATATCTCAAAGATTGTAAGTAAATTAGCAGCATGCATCCATGAATTTGAAATGAAAGTGACTTCAGGAGAAATTGGAGTAGAGAATCGTCTCTTAGAAAAACCAATCCGCTAATTCTCTTATTCAGGAAGGTAGAAAAATGACTTGGAAAGGAGCCTATACATGGCAAAAACCTACATCCAAACCCTGCCAGAAGATGCATTTAGCTTTATTGAGGAGAAATTACAAAGGCAAACAAGACCTGTCATTAGCTTAGCAATCGGGAATCCAGATGGTCCGCCCAATCCCGAATTAGTGGAAAAATTAAAAGAATACATCTCAAACCCAAGTTATCATGGCTACGGTGATTTTACTCCAGACGTTGGGAAAAAGCTAAAAAAAGCGGTTGCGTCTTATTATGCACGTCGATTCGGAGTCAGCTTATGTGATGAAACAGAGGTTTTAGATGTACTAGGAACAAAAGAGGGAATTTATTACCTGCTGTCTTCCCTATTAGATGAAGGAGATAGCGTTCTTGTCCCCTCCCCTTCCTACAGCGTCTATACGAACTGTTTACATTTAGTGGGCGGCGTACCGATTTATTTTCCATGTGAAAAAGAAACCTTCTTACCAGACTTATCACAAATTTCTAAAGAGGATCTACAAAAAGCCAAGGTGATGGTCCTTTGTTCACCGGGAAATCCAACAGCAACCGTGTTATCTAAAGACTTTTTGGCAGAGGTCATTGCTCTTGCAAAGGAATTTAACTTTGTTATCATACATGATCTAGCTTATGCCGAAATTTCCTATGATGGTGTTGAGGTTCCTAGTATTCTTTCCTTACCTGGGGGAAGGGATGTCGCTGTTGAGTTATATAGTTTAAGCAAATCTTGTAACGTAGCTGGATGGCGTATTGGTTTTGCTTTAGGAAATAAAACCGTATTACAAGGGTTACGAACGATGAAATTCAACGTTGATTTTGGCATGTTCTTACCATTTCAATGTGTTGCCATAGATGCACTTGATCATATGGAATATTACGCATCTGAGCAGACGAAACGCTATCAGGAACGCATGGATTATTTTGTCCCGGAGCTTCAAAAGCTAGGCTGGGAGGTTCAAAAGTCACCAGCATCCTTCTTTCTTTGGACAAAGATTCCTAGCGAGTATGAAGAAATGGGCGATCGAAATTTCGTAAGCTATCTTTTAGACCAAGCGGGGATTCTCCTTTCGCCTGGCAGTGGATTTGGTGCAGGTGGTGCAGGATATGTGCGTATTGCACTTGTTAAGGACATGGAAGTGCTGCAAGAGGTCATTGCACGCCTACAAAAGATGAAGGTAAGCGTAGCAACATAAGAAAGCTTGCGTGAACTACTCACCACTTAGGTAGCGCTTGAAGTGGGAGACTTCTCAGCTTATCTATTAAAATTTTCCATCTATACGGAGGCTCGAATTGTTTCGTTATTCATTTCTTGTGTTAGCAGGAGCTTGTAGCATTGGTGTATTAGCCATATTTGTCAAGTTTGCGTATCAGATGGGCTTTACACTTGGCGAGGTAATTGGAAGCCAATATCTAACGGGATGGCTCTTATTACTTGTACTGACGTTATTATTTTTTAGACAGCGAGTCCCACTTAAAAAGGCAATTGTTTTATTTTTTGCCGGTACATCAGCTAGTTTCACTGGAATCTGTTATTATGCTGCCTTGCAAACGATCCCCGCTTCTATCGGCATCGTTCTCTTATTTCAATTTGTCTGGATCGGTATCATTATTGAGTCAATCTCCACCAAGACATTACCATCAAAAGAAAAAATCATCTCTGTACTATTCTTATTAGTCGGTACTGCTCTTTCCGGTGGCTTACTGAATCAATCCGTTCAATCCTTTGAAATAAGCGGTATCCTCCTCGGATTATTGTCAGCTGTTTCGTTTGCCTGTTATCTTTTTGTAAGTGGAAAAGTGGCAGTGGACGTTCCGCCATTTCCGCGGAGTGTATTACTGATAGCGGGTGCATTAGTACTCATACTCATCGTCTTCCCACCGACCTTTCTCTATGATGGAACATTAGAAAAAGGTCTATGGAAATACGCACTAGCCTTAGGAACCTTTAGTATTGTAATCCCTTCGATTGCTTTCTCCATCGGGATTCCAAAAATCGGCTCCGGGCTTGCTACGATTCTAGCGACAGCGGAATTACCTGTTACCGTCATTTTATCTGTGCTTATTTTAAAAGAAGCTGTCTCTGTGTCGCAATGGATAGGTGTAAGCTTCATTTTCATCGGCATTGCCATCCCACAGCTAGCTCACTTTGTAACTCGTGCAGATAAAGGGGAAATCCCTCGATAAGTAATGAAAGCTGATGATTAGACAACCAATCCCCTTCTCTTAGAGGTACATGCTTTGTTCCTCTATGAGAGGGGGATTTCAGGTTATAGCAGGATATGCCCACCTTCGATATGAAGAGTGGTCCCCGTAACAAAATCATTATGAAGCAAATACATCACGCCCTGTGCTACATCTGTAGGTTGTCCTATTCGTTTTACAGGAAGCTTATTTGCCACATCTTTATAAAAGCTAGTACGTGCTTCTTCAGGCATTTTACTGCGTGATGGCGTATCAATGATACCTGGGGAGACGACATTCACGCGCACAGGAGATAATTCCAAGGCTAACGTTTGACCCAGGTTGGCAACAGCTGCATTAACTGCTCCAAGCGTAGCCGATCCAATCATAGATTTATAAGCCACCACACCGGAAAACAAGGTAATGGAACCATCTACGTTTATGTTAGGTGCTCCATATTTAGCGGCGTAGTATTGCCCCCAAAATTTGTTATCGAACAATTGACGTGCCTTGCCCACTTCCATTTCAAGGAATGGACCACCAGAGGTTTCAGCAGCCGTAATAACTAAATGATCAAGTGCACCTACTTGCTGGAAGAAGGATTGCACCTGCATCTCTTGTGTTAGATCCAACATATAGGTTGTTACATTTTTGCCTAGCTTCTTTTTGGCCTCCTGTAGCTTTTCCTCAGAACGGCTGGCAATGACAACATCAGCACCTTCTGCTAGTGCAAGCGTAGCCGTTTCCAAGCCTATTCCAGAACTCCCGCCAATAACCACAACTTTTTTACCATTCAACATGTTGTCACTCCTCCTGTTTCAAAACATTTTTTGTTGAGATCATTTTATTTCGAAACACTCATGATTTGAAGGAGTGATATTTCATTCACAAAGTTACATTTTCGTAAGTTTTTGTTGTAGCAAGGTATAGAGGCCTAAAATTTTTTATACAAAAATTCTCCCGATAACAAAAAAAGAACCCTTTGGTCCTTTTTCTTGACAAAATGTATCGGATTTTACAACGTCAGTCCAAATCGCTTCAATTCAATAAAAATCCCTTCTAATTGCTTGCCCTTGTCCGTTAACGTATATTCCACACGTGGAGGAACCTCTGGATACACCTTTCTTGCTACTACCCCTTGTATCTCCAGCTCCTTGAGACGAAGTGATAATGTTTTGGGACTAATTCCATTCATTGATTTGAGCAGGTCGCTAAACCTCATCGTTCCTTGAATAAGCAGGTCTCGAATGATTAAAAAAGTCCACTTCGTACCAATTACATCGAGTGTCTTGGCAATAGGACATATCTCGCCTGGTGTTCCCTTAGTCAATACAATTGGCTCTATCGTACTCATGAATATCCTCCTGTACAATTTTTCGGCTGATGTACTGCATCTTACCACATAAGTATCTTTTCGTAACGATGGGAAAAAAATAAAATTACTTCCCAAAGGAAAGTTGCTCTATATTTTCTATATATAGAATCTATCGTTTTTCATAAATAAGCTTTTTTAAGCAGGACAAAGATCATCAAATAGTAACGTAAAAACGAAAGCAACCGCTTTACCACAAGCAGTTGCTTTTCTTGTCATACTTGTTTTGTTATCAGTTACAACAGAGTGTTGGCCGCGATCACCAAAAGCATCACTCCACTTATAATGGTGCCGAATTGACCTAAGGTGAAAGAAGCAATCCGAATGGAGGCTACTTTTTTTCCTAAAGCAACTCCTGCCCAGAGTGTTATGAAACTACCTATCGCCGCAGTTAGCGAAATAGCGTGCGGAGATAAGCCCATTAGGCCTGCACTTAGACCATTGGTAACAGCATTTGCAGCAAGGGCAATTCCCAAAATAAATGCTTCACCTACTCCAATTCCTCCTGATTTGTCCAAGTCCACCTCTTCAGGATTTTGCAGGATTCCCTTGATGCTTCTGGTGTTCACGCCAACTTCGCTTGATATTGCCAAAACCTGTTCTTTACGTGGGAATGCCAATAAGATAATCCGTACGCCAATAACGAATAAAAGCAGAGCACCTATCAAAACGGGAAGTATCCCAGGAAGTATAGCTGTCAGCAGCTGACCGAAATAAATCCCGATTTCACTCAAAATAAAGCAGATACCAGCAATCACACAATTGGAAAGAAAGCCAATGCGAATATTGCGAATGCCGTACGATATTCCTACACCGAGATTATCGAGACTCGATGAGACAGCAAATCCTAGTATGAGAAGCCAATTCATTTTTCCATCTCACTCCTAAACACTGTTTTTTTTATTGTATTAGGAATGTTGACGAAAAGTGTCATTTTGTTCCATATCTGTTGAGAAAATATCAACACCTTGGTCTATCTCTTTTAGCTTCCATTACATTTCCTGCTTACCTCGCGATCATTGGTACATCCCTGATAAGTTATTTGGTTTCTCCAAGAAAACAAATGCATTTTATGAAAAATGAATAACCATTAGAATAACGTAACTCGTTTCTCCAATTGTTATTTTTTGTCATACTCTCAATTATCGTTAGTAAACTACCTAAATTCGTTAGTTCTTGTTATTATTTGGGTAAAGAGGTGACAAGAATGCCAACGATCGGACTACGAATCAAAGCTCTCCGAAAACAGAAAAAATGGACTCAACAAGAGTTGGCCGCTCGGGTAAATGTTTCATCACAAGTGATTTCTAACTGGGAAAGAGCCTATACAAATCCCAATCATGATGATATTTCTCGTCTAGCAGAGTCACTAGAAGTATCTGCTGATTGCATTCTTTTTGGCAACAAACGTCCCGACTTAGTCAAAGAAACGGCCAGCTCTTATTCTGCTTTTGAAGCACTATTTCTATCTGAATTGGATAAGCTCTCGGAGGAAGATAAGCAAAAAGCACTAGAGCATGTCCGTTTTCTAGCTTATCTAGCAGAACAAAAACAGAAAAATCATGACAAGTAGGCTCGTATACTAGATACGGGCCTTTTGCTTTACCCACAATGCGGTAAATAATCAAAATGCCCATTATGAAGTGTTGCCTGTCTTTTAATCCAGAATTTTCTGATATATAATAGAGATGCAAATCTATCGCTTATTGATGAGTCTATAACAAATACGCTCTACCATTTATTTACGCATGTTACTAGAGTTGAAATAGGAGAAATTGTGCCTATGTATTCGGCAGCCGGTGGAATTGGAACAACTGCTTTTCAATTGGTCATGCGGATGGGACGGGACTAGTGAATGGGGTTGTGAGCGGTGAGCATAATGCTACGATCGTACAAGAAGTGGGCGCCAACCATGTTATTGGCTCGAATCATTGCAATTTTATACAACAGGTACATGATGTGACAGATGGGAAAGGCGCCCCTATTATTCTGGATTCTATTTCCGGTGAGGTGTCCGAAAAAAGTATGGATTGTCTCGCCTCCTATGGTAGAGTAATACACATTCAAATCGGTAAACACTCCTCTATTGTAGAAACCGCACAAGCCATGCATGGATGGAAGGTAGGCAAAGCATTGGCAAAGTCTTATTACTGCTTTAGAAATCACTGACATCTGAACAGGAAGCACTAGTGTTTGTAGGATTTAATCCTTTTCTGCATATGGACAATATACTCATCTAATTGTTGACTCATCTCTAAGACTGCAAGGCTTGAAAATGTACCTTCTTTGCAGACCAGTTCTACTAATTTTTTTCTAAGATTCTCTGCATCTGTGTGTAACTCGTCCTCAGTCTGATAGCTTTGAATACGTTTTCCTGCTAAAGGACTACTGGATTTGATAGGGGCAGAGTATTTCAGATTCGTTCTAGGCGTTCTTTTCCTATGATAGAGTAGAACGTGCTCTACCTTTTTTAGATCTTTAATATCGACCTCCTCCTTTTTAGATCAAATGTCTTATTTACACTATATCCCATTATCCCAAAAAACCCATTTTGAGAAATATTGTAAAAATAATCTATTTTACCCATTTTTTAACATAAAAATTTTTTTATCGATATTTTCTCGCTGATCTCCTTCTTGCGAACACAAAAAAAAGCACCCTTCCTAATAGAAGGTGTGCTCTGTGCAAAAAGGACAGTGAGTATTTATTTATCCACCAATCCCATGATCGTATTGAATCACTCTATCATTTGCCTTTGCCACTGCTACATCCGCCACCTGACTACACAACCCAAAGATCATTACTAGCGAAAGCAAAAAGACTTTCATCATTCCTTACCTCCTCCATAATTTTTTTATAATCCTGTTTCTGTTGCTCTGTCGCGTGATATCTATGTGCTTCAAAAAGTGTTACGCAGCGTATGAAATTCTTGTGATCGTTCGTAGTAGTAGATAAAGTGAGACATCGTAGGGTTTCGACTATTCCTTTATGAAAACGTTCATTTTTGAACTGGTAAATCGCTAACTGATACCTGAACCGAAGATGGCGTTCTACATTAATCGTGTCTGTGTATTCATCAAAGCAATCTATCTCTAATGAAAAATTCTCTAGGATGTTGTCTATTGAAAAATCATATTTATTTGCAGATTCTACAATGGTCACTAGGCCAGCAAGAAGCTCCTTTGGGTTATCCTCAAGGAAAGCAATATAATCTGGAAGAATATCTAATTGTCCCATGAGTAGGTCAAACGTATATCGATTTGCTCGGGCCCATAAGTGGAACTTCTGTACCTCCTTTTGGCCTACTTCATCAAGATTTTCAAACCAGCCTAAATCAGCATAACCAGCAGCGTACTCATTTGCCTTTTTATACAAGCCTTGTTTTTCTAATGCTTCTGATTTTAATAAATAGGCCTGTCCATAATAGACAACCAAATGTCGCTCTGTTTTAAGAGGTTCACCTTTTCTATTACTTTTCTGCTTATTTTGTTCATTTTCGTAGACTAAGGTAGCCAACTCTCTTAACTCGTCTGCATATTTCTCTACTTCTTTCCACTTATGCAAAGTAAAACTCACATTGGCTAGCTGCAATAACGCGTCCAATTGATGACCTTCCGAGAGCCGCTTTCGAAACGGTTCAAAACGAATAACAGCTTTTCCATTCTCTTCAGCATTGCTTCCAAGTAGCGCTCGAAATAAACGATATTGACTGATAACAGATCTTTCTGAATGGCTATTTTTTTCGTTATCAACCACCAACTGGTAAAAATAAGCGGATTCCTTCTGTTTTCCCTTATAAAACAGCTGCTCTGCTACGGCAAAGAGAACTTCGATGTTTTTAGGGTCCTCCAACAACTGGGGGATCACCATCTGTATACAGTCATGCCTCCCTAATTCTGCACATTGAACCAGATAGGGTCTAACTCGTCGCTTCGAAACCTTTCCTCTTTGGAAGCATTCCTCCACATATAAATCGTACAGCCATCCAGTAGGCTCGCCAAAAGCTCGTCCAATCGCATTTAATTGATCAATGGTTAATGCCCGGATAGGATTTCCTTTTAAGAATCCACTTAAGTGCCCGGCATTGATATTAGTCAATTCACTGAGTTTACTAAGCGTGTAGTTATATGATTTGATGCGATATTCAATTTCCGACCGTATCGATCGCACCATCACATGATTACTCCCGACCATGTAAACACTCCTTTTTAACGAAATATCAATATTTTACTATATTTTACATTTATTTCAGAGAATTCGCTACTAAAATCTCAAAAAATGTAAAATTTTATATTTTTCGACAAATGAAAGAAAGCTTCCTTTCTGTGAGATCAATCGATCACACCGCGAAGGAAGCCTTGATTTTATTGAATGAATGTTTTTTTTTTGGAATTACATCTTGCTAAATGCTTCTGTTAATACTGGTACAATTTGTTTCTTACGAGATACAACACCTTTTAAAAGTGCTTTGTTATCTTCTAAAGTCACGTTGAATGCTTGCTCTACAGCCTTAGTGGCACGACCTACCGCCAAGCCAACGGAATCATTATTTAGAATATCTGTCACGACAAATAGGAACAAATCTAACCCTTTTTCTTCAATGATAGCAATTAGATGCGATTCGATTTCAGCCTGATTAACTAGCACATCATTCACATCAACTGCATTTACTTGAGCGATTTCCACTTTGGAATTACCCATAGCAAACTCTTTTGAGTCAAGAGAAATCAATTGGCTAATTGTTTTATCGCTAAGATCTGCACCTGCTTTTAACATTTCTAAGCCATAGGCTTGCAAATCAACTCCAGCAATCGCTGCTAGTTCATGAGCTGCTTTCACATCTTGTTCCGTGCAAGTTGGGGATTTGAGCAACAGCGTGTCAGAAATGATTGCAGAAAGCATAAGACCAGCAATCGTTTTCGTTACCTCTACACCGTTTTCTTTATACATTTTATTTAAAATAGTAGTCGTGCATCCAACTGGCTCAGCACGGAAATACAGTGGGTGATTTGTCTCAAAGTTAGCGATACGGTGATGATCAATAACCTCAACCACGCGAACCTGATCGATGTCGTTTGCACTTTGTTGACGCTCATTGTGATCTACTAGGATAACATCTTGAGCTTCTGTCGCTACGGTTTCTACTAAGCGTGGAGCCTCCACGTTAAAGTATTTGAGGACGAATTCTGTTTCTCCGTTCATGTTGCCTAAACGAACTGGTTCCACGTTTGCCCCCAATTTTGTTTTTAAATCTGCATAAATCAATGCGGAACAAATCGTATCTGTGTCTGGGTTTTTATGTCCGAAAATTAGTGTTTTTTCCATAATCGTTCTCCTTATTCGGTGTTTTAGGGATAAAATTATCATATCATAGGAGTCATGACACTCTCCCTTTACATTATAAATATAAAATTCATGTTTTTGAATCCTTCTGTAAAACTTTACACTTTTATTCCCATTTTTTTTGGTGTGATATGTACTACGCCAATCCCCTCCACAACCTGAATCTCTGTGCCATATGGTTTTGATAGCTCTGCTACTCGTTTTACAATCGCTTCATTCCTACTTAGCTCAGGAAAACCATTCTGATGACGTTTTTTTCCACATCCGAGCTCAATAGGGTACAGGGTAATCTCTTTTATTTGACCATTCTCCATACTCCATGAAGCGATGACCGATTCCATGACCTCAGGAATCGACAGCAAGCCTTTTGTCCCTTGATTTGTTTTCGAGTCCATGGCCTGCATAATGCTCATATCCTGTGGGAATGAATTGGCATCATAAAATTCCTGTGGTAACACTTCCAGGGTTTCATCCTGAAAAATAAAATTACTTAGGCTATAAAAAATCGGTCGATTCTGATAAATCTCGATACCGCGTAGCGTATGTGGCCCGTGCCCGACTACCGCATGGGCGCCAGCATCAATAAACCTACGAGAAGCTATCTCCACAAAATCAGCGGGAAGCTGCTTATTTGCCCCTTTCATTTCATGAGCGTGGAAGCTTACGATAACATAATCCGCTTGACGTGTTGCATCATCAATGCTGGCTTCCAGACGTTTCATATCCTGCTCATGCGGCATTGTGAGCAATTTTTCTTTTTCCCCCGCATAAAAAATGGCAGGATATCCATACAAATCATAGCCAAACGGTAGAACTCCTTCTGGTAATGGGGACAGAAATGCCTCTTCCACCAGCATTTCATATAGAGCATTTACCTCTGTTTGACTAGCGATTCGTTTCAATACCTCAAAATCGGCTTGCGATACTAGATGTTTTTTCACATGTCTCAGCCCATTCACACCGGGACGCCCTTTCCCGTCGCGGCGCTGTTCGGAAGCCAGATGGGTTTGATGAAAGGAGGAGGTCACAGAAAGAAGCGCTACTCTCCCTGAAGGGGTATCCAAATAGACAGGCCGGCCAGCTTCAAACAGATTGGCCCCCATCCCCGTGTGCAATAGTCCAGCGTCTCGCAGATATTTGTTAGTAAGTAACAAGCCATCATGGCAAAAATCCATTGAGTGATTGTTAGCTGTGCCCACTACATTAAATCCGTATGCCACTACATCCTCCAACCGATCGGGGGTTGTTTGCACATGAGTACCGCCAGAAATCGCATTTGGGGTACCTTCATTGTAAGAAACATGCATCTCTAAATTAGTCAGGCGTACATCTGCCTGACCAATAAGCTTTGCAATCTCCTGGAAGCTTGGTTCCTGATAGCTGGGTACTCGTCTGGTTTGAAGATAATCTCCTGTAGCTACGAAGGTCATGATTGAATTCATGATTACTTTCCCTCCCAATCAGCAGTATGAGATAATTTGACCTGTTCCTTGCGTTTTACGTTCAAGAGGAACAGCCAACTACTAGTAACATAAATAAACGCATTCAGAAGTACTACCTGATGAAATCCGTTGGTCAGATTAGCTCCAGCAGCTTGTACGATGGCTCCTGTCACGAGGGGGGAAATCATACCTGCCAACGTTACTAGTCCAGACATAACCCCCATAATTAGACCTGTTCGCTCAGGTAATAGTGTACTTCCAATCACAGAAGCAAGGCTTCCTGCTGTTGTCGTTAATCCTATTCCTAAACAAAAGAGACAAAGAAGTATTGACGTAGATTGAAACAAAGGAACTAGGCTAAACAAAATACCGCCTGTCAGTACAGCAATACCGCCGACTGCTACATATGATTGGCGTACCAGTTTCGTTCTTTGAAACAAACGGTCTGCTAACATACAAGCTAGCAACGTGATTAGTCCAGCAATTGTACCAATCATGGCGATAGATGTGCTCATCTGAATAGAACTCAGCTTCATTACTTTCACTAGATATGTTGGTAACCAAACCAACACGAAGGTCACACCCCACATCTGTGCAAAGTAAAGCAGGAAAGAAAATAGGAAGTCTGCTGATAATAATATGTGACGGACATCAGACCAATGCAACGCGGAGGATTTACTTACAGACTGGCTTGTTGCGAGTTGGGCAAAGTGACTCTTTGGCGATACATGACTTTCAGACACCCCTTTCCCGTCCGGACGATCCTTTCCACCTACTAGCCAGAACATTACCCAGACGAGGCTTACGGCTCCCAACGCAGCCCAGGCCCATCTCCATCCCCAGTGTTCAATAGAGGATACCAAAGCAGGAGTAAACAAACTAGAACCAATGGACGCCCCCAAGGTTAACAAGGCAAAAATAAAGCCACGTCGCTCTGCGGGAAACCACTTGCTAATGTGACTAACAATGACTGGCCATGTAGGTCCTTCTCCGATTCCTAGCAGAACCCTCGCCATTATTAAGATAGGTAAGCTCGTAATTACAAGTGAGCCAGCTTGTATAACTGTCCAGCAAATCGCTAGGATCGTCAGCATTTTTTTGGTACCTATCCTGTCAGATACGCCTGCCCCAATGACACCAGCAATAGCAAACAACCAGAAAAAACTGCTACCTACCACTCCCCATTGTGTTGGACTAAGCGTCATCTCCTGAATAATTTGGGTAGCGGAATATCCAGCAATCGATTTATCTAGATAGTTAATCATGTATAAAACAAATAGAAATACGACCGTTACCCATGCCATCAGAGACTCCCCCTACACATTTTCTCTGATCCATTCTTGGTCATGATGTTGTTTTTACTGCTCCCTCATCTTCAGATACAACTAAATGCTCAGCAAGTAAGCCCAAAAATAGCTTACCGATCTGTAGCATCGAGCGTTCATCCACATCAAACATCGGATGGTGGTGCGGATATGTGGCATTTATTTCACTATTTCCGCCTCCTACACCGATAAAATTCCCCGGTATTTTCTGCAAATAATAAGCAAAGTCCTCACCACCCATCTGTGGGGGAACCCGAATGACTCGTTCATTCCCGACTAGCTGCTTCGCGATAGCCTCCACTTTCCTGGTCTCCGCCGGATCATTCCAGACAGACGGATAGCCTTTGCGATACGTAAATTGAACAGTAGCGCCAGCGCCTTCAACCGTATGCTGGACTATTTGTTGCATTTCCTTTTCAATGCTAGTACGTGTTTCTTCACTAAATGTTCGGACTGTTCCCAGAATCTGTGCAGTATCTGGAATTACATTGTAAGTAGCGCCACTTTGAAAGGAGCCTATCGTTAATACAGCCGGCTGTAAGGGATCTACACGTCTGCTCACCACTTGCTGTAAATTCAAAATAAGCTGGCTACCAATCACTACTGGATCAATGCACTCATGAGGACTTGCTCCATGTCCACCTTTGCCTTGAATTTCAATTTGAAATTCATCGCCCGCAGCCAGCATATATCCTTCTTGTACGCCAATCACTCCCAGCGGTAGTCCTGAGAATACATGCGCCCCATAAATAACATCCACTCCATCCAGGCAACCATCCTCTACCATCGAGATCGCCCCACCTGGAATTAGCTCCTCTGCATGCTGAAAGATTAATACCACTGTTCCACTAAGTTCATGCTCATACTCTTTGATAATTTTAGCCGTTCCCAATAAAGCCGCTGTATGGATATCATGTCCACATGCATGCATGACCCCAGGAACCCTTGACTTATATTCCACCTGCTTCTCATCCTGAATCGGAAGCGCATCAAAATCCGCTCGTAACGCCACCGTTTTACCTGGCTCCCCTGAGCTCTTCTGTTTTTTTCCATAGATCGTAGCAACAATTCCTCGACCACCAACCCCTTCCTGTACTTCAATACCAAGCTTTCTCAAATAAGCAGCAATTTTTTTGGTTGTCTCTACCTCTTGAAAAGACAGCTCTGGGTACATATGAAAATCCCGACGTAAGTCCACCATTTCCGTGTACAGTTCTTCTAATTTGGTACATGCCTGATGTAGCATCGGCTTTCCTCCTTCGTAAGATTAATGTGTGATATTCGCTAGTGCCAACAAACAAATGCCATTTGGTTCATCATGAATGGATTTTGACGAAAAAACTCACTATTTTTTATCAGAATTATCAGTTATTACCTATTGTACTTTCTGGATGAATGCATCGCAAGGTAAGAAGCAAAACAGTAACGAGATACTTATTGTTTATTCCCAACATTTACGATAGTCTTGAAAAGACAGCATAAACTAGGAGGTACATCTATGAAAAAAATCGTAGTTGCATTATTTGCCCTCATGCTTCTTTTAACTGCTTGTGACCCCCTCCGTTCTACCGAAAATGACCCTATCGCACAGCAGGACATGATTTCTCTTTTACAGCCTAAACTAGAAAAAGCGTCTACTTATGAAAAATTTACTCGCGTTTATGCCAAAGAAGCCGTTGGAGGCGAAAAAATCGCAACCATCACCAAAGATGGTGTAGAAACAGAAAATACAGCCGTGGCAAAGGATATGATCGTGAAAAACCAAACCGAAGCGAAAGAGATGTACATTTTAAAACCGGACAAGTTTGCTAAAAGATATAAACAAATCGGCGAAGCAAAAGATGGATTTAAAGAGTATCAAGCAGTAGGTGAAATTAAAGCGATTGAAGTAACCTCCGACTTGCTAAAAGAAGCTCAGATTCCTACACAGGAATTTTACTTTATTGCAGCTTGGGATGAGAAAATGATCGTTAAGGAAGGCGACTATCTCGTATCGCCGCTGGACTATTCTGAAGTATATCGCATCGCCAAAAAGGAATTTTTTGAGACCTATCGGTTGAAGGAAACGAAGTAAGATACCACAGATCAACCAACCTAGAGTTCTAATAGAAAAAGGAGCCCGATCCGTCGAGATTAGGCTCCTTTTTACTTCATTTGTTATAACCGATCACTGATAACCCCAGATCATGCATAGTAAGGTTCCGAAAACGGTAACAAGCGCTATGAATAATGCGTAATAGAGATTGGTATAGATTGATATTTTGTCTCCTGTTTCACCCGTGTGCATAAATACAACGAGCTGTACGGCAGCTTGAATGAATGCTGTTGCAAGCAAAATTGTCATCCCGACTGCAAATGAAATGTCAAAGAAATAAACAGTCAAAGCCAACGCAGTAAGAATCATCGACAATCCAAAGCCCATTACCTGTTTGCGTGGGAATAATTCTCTCATGTTTGCATCATTCCTTTCAGATAGACGAAGCTAAAAATGAAGATCCAAACAACGTCTAGGAAATGCCAGTACAGTGAGAAAATGAATGATTTGTTCGCTGTTTGAGGCGTCAATCCTCGTTTCCTGACCTGCATAATGATATTTAATCCCCAGAATAATCCAAAGGAAACGTGCGCTCCATGTGTTCCCAATGTTGTTAATAGAATCGCTGTAAATGCGCTGGTTTGCAAGCCTGCTCCAATGTGATCGTAATGAAGAAATTCATAGATTTCAACACCTAGGAATCCAAGCCCGAGCAGCAATGTGATCGTAAAAAATGTGATCATTGCTTTTTTGTTGCCGATACGCATCGCATGAATGCCAAGACCGATGATAAAGCTACTTGTTAAAAGCAGGATGGTTTCAATTAGCACGGGAGTAATTTCAAAAATTTCGGCTCCAGTAGGGCCATTGCCAGTGCGATCGACCAATGTGAAATAGGAAGCAAAAAGCGTGCCGAAAAGTACAATTTCGGCTCCTAGGAAGATCCAGAATCCTAGAATGTTTAAGGAATTTTGTTCTGTGCTGTATTCAAGTGGCAGTGAGTGATCTATTTTCATTTCATTGCACCTCGCAATTTTTCTTCTGTCTCTTCTATTTCTTTAACCGAGATGTAATGACCATCGTCCTGCTCAAACGATCGGTGAGTCAAGCACATAAAGATTCCGATGGTTGCAAGGATTACAACATTCCACATTGCAAATACAAAGGCAAAGCCCCAAATGAAAAAGATAACGCTCAAAATAAACGGAGCACCGCTGTTATTTGGCATATGAATTTTTTTATAGGGACCTTGGAATAAGGTATAACCTTTTTTCTTAGCATCCCAGAATGCTTCAATAGACTGAGCCTGTGGTGTAATAGCAAAGTTATATGCTGGTACTGGATTATGAGTTGCCCATTCAAGAGAGCGTGCATCCCATGGATCGGCCTTTATCTTTCTTGGAGCATAACGAATACTCCAGTAAATGTTATAAACAAGTAGCACGAAGCCCACTAGCAATCCAAGTGCTCCAATGAATGAAATAAAGTTCAAAGGTCCAAAGCCAGTTGATTCAGAATAGGTGTACATACGTCGGGCCTGTCCATCTAAACCAGAGAGAAACATCGGAAAGAATGCCACGTTAAAGCTAATGGCGATAAACCAGAATGCCCACTTCCCGATTCTTTCATTTAGCATAAAACCGAACATTTTTGGCCACCAGTAAGTGAGACCCGCAATCATAGCAAATACGACACCGGGTATAATGACATAGTGGAAGTGAGCGACTAAAAACATCGTATTATGATATTGGTAGTCAGCTGCTGACATTCCAAGCATAACCCCAGTTACCCCACCAATTAAGAAAATCGGAATGAATCCTAATGAATAAAGCATCGGGACTGTAAAAACAATTTTTCCTTTCCAGAGAGTGAACAGCCAGTTAAATATCTTAATCCCTGTAGGAACAGCAATCGCCATTGTTGTAATAGAGAAAATGCTGTTCGTTAGTGCTCCCTGTCCCATTGTGAAGAAATGGTGTGTCCAAACTAAGAAGGAAAGAAGCGAAATGATTACCATAGAAGCAACCATTGATTTATAACCATACAAATTACGACGAGCAAAGGTTGAAATAATCTCACTATAAACACCGAATGCTGGAAGTACTAGGATATACACTTCAGGATGACCCCACACCCAGAACAAATTCGCCCAAAGCATATCCATACCACCATTCGTCGATGCGAAGAAATGTGTTCCGAATAGTCGATCCATTGTCATCATGATAAGTGCCACTGTTAATACAGGAAACGCAAAAACTACGATTACGTTTGTAACTAAAGCAGACCATGTAAACATAGGCATTTTCATAAGCGTTATACCAGGTGCTCTCATTTTAAGAATCGTAGCGATAAAGTTAATACCGGATATCAATGTACCAAGACCCGAAATTTGGAGAGCTAGCGCATAATAGTTGGTACCTACCGATGGACTAAATTCATTACCTGCCAGTGGAAAATAAGCAGACCAACCTGCATCAGGAGAACCTCCAATTACAAACGATATGTTAAACAGCATCGCTCCCATGAAGAATAACCAGAAGCTTACTGCATTTAAACGTGGGAACGCTACATCACGAGCCCCAATTTGCAAGGGGACAACAAAGTTCATTAAAGCGTAAATGAATGGCATTGCCATAAAGATGAGCATCACAGTCCCATGAGTTGTGAATATTTCATTATAATGCTGAGCATCTAGCAACGTATTTTCTGGAACGGCCGTTTGGGCACGCATCATGATCGCATCAGCACCACCACGGAATAGCATCAGTAACGCTGATATGAGATACATAATCCCAATCCGTTTATGATCCACCGTCGTTAACCATTCGCGCCAGAGATAGCCCCATTTTTTATAATAGGTCAATCCTCCGATAATCCCGAGCATAGTCAGAACAATGGCAACCATCGATGCATAAATCGCAGGGCTGGGATGAGGAACGGCAAATTTCGTAAAGTAATCCATACTATTGTGGCTCCTTTTTGAAATGTATTGTCTTGTCTAAAAAACGAAGGAACTATTCGTCTCGGGATGCACCATGATGGTGGTGGTGTCCACCATTTGCCCCTTCTGGAGCTGGTCTAAATTCTAAATGTGTTCCAGTAAACGTGGATTGTCCAACATGACCCGGCTCTAGTAATGTATTGAATTTTTGTTCCGTAAGAGGTTCAGCCGTTGTTTTAACCTCTTCTACCCATTTATCATATTTCGTTTCAGTCATTGCCTCGACGTTGAATGTATTTTCAGCGAATCCTTTTCCACTAAAATTTGCATTTCGTCCCATGTAATCACCTGGTACATCAGCGGCTATATGTAGGGTAGTAACCATATCGGCCATGGCATATTTTTGTCCCCCTAATTGTGGAACCCAGAAACTAGTGATTGGTCCATAGGAATACAGCTTAAATTCAATAGGTCGGTTTATTGGTATACGCAGGTAGTTGACTGTTTCAATATTTTCTTCCGGATAACTAAAATGCCACTTCCAGTTGGAGCTTGAAGCATAAATAACTAACGGTTTTTTATCCTCATATCCCTGTGGTCTTGACTCCACAATATAGTTACTTTTCACAGAGATCACAGAAAGAATAATGACGATTAGTACCGGAATCCCTACACAAACCATTTCAACAACCAAATTTCCTTCCATATAAGGAGGGTCATATTCTTCTCTTTGTTTAGAGGCACGATATTTTGTGACCATAAATACGAAAAGTGCAATAACAACAACGACAATGAACGACATCGTCCAAATGGAGATCATAATCACGTCTGCTTGTGTCTGGGCTTGAGGTCCTTTTGGGTCCAAGACCATTAACCTGTCACCACAGCCTGTAAGCAATGAAATAGTAGCTAAAATAAAAGCATATAGAGCCCATTTCATTTTTATCAAGTACCCCTTTCCTGTTGATTTTTAAAATTGATAACAACCGATCCACATTCCTATCCTAATGAATGATCCCCAAAAAGTCGCCATCCAGTCGGATAGCATTTCTCTCATCCATGTTCAATACTTCGCAACAAAATTGACAAGAAATAGTCACAAAATTAACTTCCAGCTCCATCACCTAAATACACAACGCAAAGAAGCCCCAAAGATCGACATAGTAAAGCTCTCGTCAACCTTTGGGGCCTGGTTTTCGTAATAACCATTTGATCATTTTGCTAGATAGATAAAGGTAGTATCTTACTGCTTAGGAGCTGGTTTACTACTTGAATCGGATAAGGGTTGTCGTAAACGCTCGTTATATCCATTTACCCAAAGTAGCTCCAATTGCTCATATTCTTCCTTGGAAAGGGGAGCCGTCTCAGAAGCTAGTGCAAACTCTCTTAGCTGATCCTCACTCGTAATGTTTGGAATAACAGAGAGAACAGAGGAATGGTAGAGAGAGAATTGGATCGCCAATTGTCCCAATGTACGATTTTTACTGTCAAATATTCCCTTCTCCTTTAATTCATTCACCACCTCATTGCCCGCCCTCATCCACTCTACGGGACGATGAGCTCTGTGGTCTGATCTACTGAAATGCAGATTGGGATCGTACGTGCCATCCAACAGCCCTGACGCATGAGGGATTCTTACGATTAATGTTTGTGCGTCTTCTGCTGCTACCTGCAATAGGTCCCTAGCCGGCTCCTGCTCCACTATATTGTTGATGACCTGAACCGCTTCATATCCTCTTTGCCATGCCTCTAAGGATTCGTTTTTCCACCCCAGATCGGGACCCATCGCCGCTCCATAATGACGAATTTTCCCCTGAGATTTTAGTTGCTCAAGAGTTTCCAAAATTTCATCGTTTTGGATTGCCTCCATCCGAGGATTGTGAAGCTGATAATAATCAATATAATCTGTACCAAGTCGTTTCAAGCTTTGTTCACAGGCCATTATAATATGCTTCTTAGACCAGTTTTGAGGAAGCTCTGTGTGTCCTTTTCTCTCCCCCCTATTTTTGTATATATCATATCCAAATTTAGTGGCTATAAATAGGTTGTCACGTACACCGCCTAATGTCTTTGCAATGATTTCTTCTCCATAGCCATCACCATAGACATCAGCTGTATCAAAAAAGGTGATTCCGTAATCTTGATAGGCAGACTTCAAAAGCTTTTCCCCCACACTTCGATCCGTTATCCCCCACCATTTGGTTGCTACTGTCCATACTCCAAAGCCAATTTCAGATACTAGAGAATCTGTACCCGGAAACTTTCGATACTTCATAATCTTCTCTCCTCTCAGTGCTCCTGATAATTGTAAGAATAGGTATAATATGTTTTAGTAACATAAAGAACTATTTCTACATTATAAAAATGTATCATCTGAAATGAACCGTCCAGTCCCATCATATTATGACCATCCACCACGCCTAAAGACTTGAAAGGAAGTGAAATCTTGTATGGAATGGCAACCCAATCGTAAAAGTCAAATACCAATATATAAGCAAATTTCACAATATCTTGAACAGCGTATTACGAATGGAGAATATCCTTCAGGTACAATCCTTCCTTCCGAACGCTTACTTTCCAAGGAATTAGATGTAAACCGTTCAACAATAGTAGCTGCCTATGAAGAATTGCGTGCTTCCGGTATTGTAGAAAGCCTGCGGGGGAAAGGAACGATTGTAAGCCGGGATATCTGGGGAGCATCTCGCAAACGCATTCCAAACTGGGAGAAACTGATTGAAACAGGGTCATTTCTTCCCAATACGACAATGCTGCGCTCTATCCGAAAAGAAACCTTTGGTCTTGATTTGATCGATCTAGCAAGCGGGGAGCTGTCACCTGATTTATCTGCTTCCCCCTATTTTCAAAACATCATGTCCAATGAAACTTTCACTTATCACGTTGGCTATGATCATCCTCAGGGCAACCTGAAATTGCGTGAAACCATCGCTTTACATTTAAAGGAAGCAAGAAATATCTCTGCAACACCTTCATCTATATTGATTACTTCCGGGGCACAGCAAGCTCTATACCTGATTGTCCAGTGCTTATTGCAACCAGGCGATGCCGTTGCAATTGAAGACCCCTCCTATTGCTATTCGTTGCCGTTATTTAAGTCAGCAGGACTAAGAACCTTTCTATTGCCTGTTGATGATGACGGGGTTAATCCAGATGATATTGTAGAGTTACATAAACAGCATCGTATAAAGATGGTCTTTCTTAACCCTAACTTTCAAAATCCGAATGGGTCCTATTTAAGCTTAGAACGTAGAAAGCGTGTTTTAGAAATCTCCTCTGACCTAGGTATACCTATTATTGAGGATGATCCATATAGTCTAACAGCTTTTGATAACACACAAGCTACAACACTAAAATCGCTAGATGAAAATGGTACGGTTCTCTATGTCAGTTCTCTAAGCAAAATTGTTGCATCTGGTCTGCGCATCGGTTGGATATTTGGCCCGCAAACCGTTATTGAACGTTTAGCGGATGCCAAACAGCAAATCGATTTTGGACATAGCATTATACCTGAATGGATCGCAACCAAATTTTTATCGTCTGAGGAATTCCCTACCCATTTACACAAGCTTCGAAACTCACTCGCGATTAACAAAGATAAAATGACGTTTTCCTTATATGATCAGCTTGAGGACCAGGTAGAGTTTCTAGCACCTGAGGGTGGGATTCATATCTGGTGTAGGATAAAGGAGAATGTTAACGAACTACAGTTAGTCAAGGAAGCAATTAGACAAGGGGTTGTTTATGTTCCTGGAAGTGTATTCGGTACACAGAAGGGATATGTTCGATTTACGTTTGGTCGAGTGATGGATGACCAGATTCATGAAGCTATTTCGCGTTTTTCAACTGCTCTGCGTAATGTAAAAAAAGATACATAATCTGATAGATACTATCGGCTTATTTTAAAATAGGTTGTTACTTTGCAAGGTACCCACTCTTTCCCTTACATTTTAGACATACAAAAAAGCAGTCGGGGTAGAAGGTTAATCCTCCCCGACTGCTCTAGATTACATAGAAATTTCGAATGCTTTCACATAAACAGCCGTGCCTGTAATTTCAACGTCATACGTTTCATGATTTTTACTAATAATTACTTCTACTCTACCGTCCTTTTGGATTTCCTGACCTTGTTCGATCACGAGACGTAGTTGGGTATCAAAATCTCCGCTTATATGTTGCGCATAATAGGCTCCCATTACGCCTGAGGCCGTGCCTGTCACAGGATCTTCCATTGTGCCCGAAAATGGCGACGAGAAATGGCGTCCATGCATTTGCGCTTGAGAATCATAGGTTTCCAGACAAAAAGGATGAACAGATGCTTTCGGCATTTCTTGTAACACGCTTGGAAAACGTTTATTGTCAGGCTTCATTTTTTGGAAGGCACTCAGTTTTTTTATAGGTACTAGCAAGGTCCAAATCCCTGTACTTCCGTATTGGATGGGCAATTCAGATTCTATATCGTCAATTGTAAGACCGATTGAGTCTGCTAGCTCCTCCTGAGAGCCTGTAAAATCCTCAAACTGCGGAGCTGCCTGCTTCATCGTAATATACAGCTCATCATCAGAGCCTTTGTCTATTTTTATAGGTAATATACCTGCTCCTGTTTCGATTGTTAGATGATTTTTATCCTTTAATTCTCCTGTAGACGTAAGCGCATAAATAGTTGCAATGGTAGCATGGCCACAGAGATTATTTTCGTGTCCTGGTGTAAAATAACGAATTCTAAGGTCAGCTACATCTGAATCAAGTACAAAAGCCGTTTCATTAAAACCTACTTTTTGTGCTACTTCCTGCATTTCCTTTTCCGTTAGCTCACTACCTGTAAAGACTACACCTGCTGGATTTCCTTTATCAGGTTGATTGCTAAAGGCATCATAGTGATAAACTTGTATCGTCTTCATTGTAACAGCTCCTAAGGAATCAGTAAGAAACATATATCCCTGATTCTATCACGGCTATCTTTTTTATAATAGGATGACAAATCAAAACCCTTGTACTCGCTCAGTCGGGGGTACAAGGGTTTTGACTACATGAAATGAATAGAGCGACACGGAGGTTTCGAGGTGCTCAGTAATAGCAGTGCTATATTTTCAATGTAAAAATGGAAATTTCCGGTGTACTTCCTAACCGAATCGGCAACCTAGTCGTCCCAATCCCACGATTCACGTACAACTTCATCGTGTTATTCTCGTTGTGAATCTCATACAGGCCCTCTTTATATTTTCGAGCTAAAGAAGGAGTTACCACAGGTCCAAGCAGAGGAACCTGCACCTGCCCGCCATGGCTGTGCCCGGATAATTGTAGATCAACAGGATAATTGACAATCCGATCAGCAACATCAGGTTCATGAACAAGACAAATGACAAAAGTATTTGAATGAGGGGAAGTAACATTGTTCAATTGATTGGATTGATTCTGTTCCTTCCGTCTAGTAAGTTGATTTCCTTGCTGGAGAGGTTCTAATGTCTCTTCTACCTTTGGCTTGCCAAGTAAAAAGTCATCTAAGCCAGCGATGGTAATCGATTTGTTATTTGCTAGCGAAATCGTTCTCACATCATTGACAAGTAAATCAAAGTTAGCTTGCTCCATCACCTGTTGGTAATATGCACTCCCGCCACCACCACGATCATGGTTCCCATACACTGCGAATTTTCCAAGAGGAGCGTTCAGTTCTGCTAGGATGGCTATCAATTCGTCCTTGCTTTCTTTAAAGCTTCTAACCCGATCGAGCAAATCACCCGTAAACATAATAAGATCCGGCTTCTGTTCATTGATGAGCGTAACAACCACTTTTAATTGTGCAAGCGAAAAGTGGGGACCAACGTGTGTATCGCTAAATTGGACGATTGTAAGGTCTTGCTGCTTATCTAGTGATCCTGATACCTCCAACTGATGACGAGTTGTCATCAAGGACTTAGGTTCCACGTATACAGCGTATATCACCCCAGCTACACATACGATGATTAGCACGAGTAGTATAGAGAGACTATATTTGACGATGGTTAGCGAAAGGATTTCTCCAAGCATATTCCCACCCCTTTCTCTATTACTCTACCAGGCTTATGTTACACGAATTGAGTCTGTTTTAAAGTAGAACTCTGATTATTATATATAAAATAATTAAATCCTTGATTTCTAAAAGGGCTCCTACCCCATCGCCATCAAGCTAAGCAAACTAAAAGGTAAATGGTGGTGCGTTCTCATTGATTTTCTATGAATACACTAAAAGTGAGCATGACAATAAATCCAAACGAGTACCATAAACGGTCGTTTATGATACTAAATAAACAGGAAAATTAACAACAATAAAAAATAATTTGAAAAACGTTCAAAAACCAACGATTCTAATAGATAAATATAAGATAACATGAAAGAGTATTCTATTACAGGTATTGGAGGGATGAATATTCCGTATTTCGAAAAAAGGTTGCTGTTATCCAATAGTTTCTGAATGTAAGTTCTTGTTTTGACATTATGCTTGTGATTATTTTCACAAACGTAAAAGGAGGGAATGAGTTGAAAAAGAATTTTTATAAGAATCTTATTTGTATGTCTGCTTTATTGTTAGCCATGCCTATATCAAGCAACGTTACGTACGCTTACGGTAGTGAGAAAGTTGATCATTTTGTAAAAACGACTAACAATACAGAGGATTTTAAAGAGGATAAGGAAAAAGCCAAAGAATGGGGGAAAGTAAAAGAAAAAGAGTGGAAACTAACTGTTACTGAAAAAACAAGGATGAATAGTTTTTTAGATAATAAAAATGATATAAAAAAAAATTATAAAGAAATTACTTTTTCTATGGCAGGTTCATTTGAAGATGAAATAAAAGATTTAAAAGAGATTGATAAAATGTTTGATAAAGCCAATCTATCAAGTTCTATTGTCACCTATAAAAATGTGGAGCCCTCAACGATTGGATTTAACAAACCTTTAACAGAAGGTAATACTATTAATACTGATGTACAAGCCCAGTTTAAAGAACAATTTTTAGGAAAAGATATTAAGTTTGATAGCTATCTTGACACTCACTTAACTGCACAAAATGTTTCTAGTAAAGAAAGAATCATTTTACAAGTTACAGTGCCAAGTGGTAAAGGATCTACTATTCCAACAAAAGCAGGTGTAATTTTAAATAATAATGAGTATAAAATGCTAATTGATAATGGCTATGTACTCCATGTGGATAATATATCGAAAGTAGTAAAAAAAGGTTATGAGTGTTTACAAATTCAAGGAACGCTAAAAAAGAGTCTCGATTTTAAAAATGATATTAATGCTGAGGCTCATCGTTGGGGTATGAAAAATTATGAAGGATGGGCTAAAAATTTAACAGATCCTCAAAGGGAAGCTTTAGATGGGTATGCTAGACAAGATTATAAACAAATAAATGATTATTTACGAAATCAAGGTGGAAGTGGAAATGAAAAACTAGATACACAAATAAAAAATATTTCTGAAGCATTAGAAAAGCAGCCAATACCAGAAAATATTACTGTGTATAGATGGTGTGGAATGGCGGAATTTGGTTATCAAATTAGTGATCCTTTACCTTCTTTAAAAGAAATGGAAGAAAAATTTTTAAATACAATGAAAGAAGATAAGGGATATATGAGTACTAGTTTGTCAAGTGAACGTCTTTCTGCATTTGGTTCGAGAAAATTCATTTTAAGATTACAAGTTCCGAAAGGAAGCACAGGGGCATATTTAAGCGCTATTGGGGGATTTGCAAGTGAAAAAGAAATCCTTATTGATAAAGATAGTAACTATCATATTGATAAAATAACAGAGGTAGTCATTAAAGGTGTTAAGCGATATGTAGTTGATGCAACGTTATTAACAAAATAAGGAGATGAAATATATGAAAAAAGGGTTATCTAGTGTTGTAATAGGTACGTTGTTCGCTTCTATGTTTTTGAATGGGAATGTAAATGCTGTTTACGCGAACAGCAAAACAAATCAGATTGCGACAACAACTCAGGCAAGCAAAGACAACCAAATAGATCGAGAAGGACTACTTGGTTATTACTTTAAAGGAAAAGATTTTAATGATCTTACCTTGTTTGCACCGACACGTGATAATACTCTTATTTATGACCAACAAACAGCAAATACACTAGTAGATCAAAAGCATCAAGAATATCATTCTATTCGCTGGATTGGATTGATTCAGAGTAGTGCAACAGGAGATTTCACATTTAAATTGTCAGATGATGAAAATGCTATCATTGAATTGGATGGGAAAGTTATTTCTGAAAAAGGTAACAATAAACAAAGTGTTCATTTAGAAAAAGGACAGTTGGTGCAAATAAAAATTGAGTACCAATCAGACGATGCATTACATATAGATAATAAAATTTTTAAAGAGCTTAAGCTATTCAAGATAGATAGTCAAAATCACTCTCAACAAGTTCAACAAGATGAACTGAGAAACCCTGAGTTTAATAAGAAAGAAACGCAAGTATTCTTAAAGAAAGCATCGAAAACAAATCTTTTTACACAAAAAACAAAAAGAGACATTGATGAAGATACGGATACAGATGGAGATTCTATCCCTGATGCTTGGGAAGAAAACGGGTATACCATTCAAAACAAAGTCGCAGTCAAATGGGATGATTCGTTAGCAAGTAAAGGGTATCAAAAATTTACTTCTAATCCACTAGAAGCACACACAGTTGGAGATCCCTATAGTGATTATGAAAAAGCTGCAAGAGATATGCCCTTATCGAATGCAAAAGAAACTTTTAATCCTCTGGTTGCCGCCTTTCCATCAGTAAATGTTAGTTTAGAAAAGGTGATTTTATCCAAAAATGAAGACCTTTCCCATAGCGTTGAAAGCAGTCAATCTACCAATTGGTCTTATACCAATACTGAAGGCGTTAACGTCAATGCCGGATGGTCAGGCTTAGGACCTAGTTTTGGAGTTTCTGTTAACTATCAACATAGTGAAACTGTAGCAAATGAATGGGGTTCTGCGACGAATGATGGCACACATATAAATGGAGCGGAATCTGCTTATTTAAACGCAAATGTACGCTATAATAACGTTGGGACAGGAGCAATTTATGAAACGAAACCAACAACGAGTTTTATTCTTGATGGAACAACAATTGGAACGATTAAAGCAAAAGAAAACACAACAGCTTTAACTATTTTACCGGACCAAAGCTATCCAGAGAAAGGAAAAAATGGAATCGCAATTAACACAATGGATGATTTTAACTCTCGCCCAATTCCATTAAATAAAGAGCAACTAAATACTTATTTATCTAATAAAAAACCAATCCTACTTGAAACAGATCAAGTAGAAGGAAAATACGCCGTAAAGGATACCAATGGTAATATTACAATAGCTGGAGATTGGAATGGTATAACAGATGAAATTTCTGCTAAAACGGCCTCTATTATTGTAGATAATGGAAATCAAATGTCAGAAAAGAGAGTTGCAGCGAAAGATTATACAAATCCAGAGGATAAAACTCCAAATTTATCTGTAAAAGAAGCTCTAAAGTTAGCTTATCCAGATGAAATTGAGGAAAAAGATGGTTTATTATTTTATAATGACCAACCTATTTTTGAAGCATCTGTACAAAGTTATGTTGACGAATATACAGCTAAACAAATTAGAAAACAGTTAAATGATAGTACTGGTAGCTTCAAAGATGTTAAGAATTTATATGATGTGAAATTAGAACCCAAAATGAATTTCACAATAAAAACTAGCACTTTATATGATGGAGGAGAATCTGACAACACAAAAATAGGAAATTGGTACTATACTTATGTTGTCAACGGAGGAAATACGGGTAAAAAACAATACCGTTCAGCTAATAAAGGTGCCTTTACAGAGCTGTCAACAGAATCAAAGAATAAATTGAAAAAAAATATAGATTACTACGTAAGCCTATATATGAAGGCTGACTCAAAGGTTTCAGTTGATATAGAAATAGACGGACAACAAGAGTCAATTGTAACAGATAATATAACCTTAGATCACGTAGGTTACCAAAGAATAAACATCCTAGTCCCCAATCTGGAAGGAAACGAAATAAATACTATTTCTATTAAAGGTGACGGACAAACCAATGTTTATTGGGATGATGTCTCCTTTGTCGAAGTGGGAGCAGAAGAAATTGAATATAAAGATCCAGTTCCCCAATTTGACATTATAGAAGGAGATTTTGATTTCTTTGGTGATCCATTGGCGGTAAAATATCATGATGCAACGTATTTTATAGATAGTCCTTTGATTACACAAACTCCTGGAACTTTCTCCTTTACTTATAAAGTGATTGGGGAACAAACGAAGACAGTATTAGATTCGGGATCTGGTAAAAACGCAAATCGAATCAACCTAGATTTTAAAAATGTAAAATCAGATCGTTCATTCTTATATACATTATCATGTAAAGATGATTTATGGGGAAGCACTCGTACAGCAGTTGTTAGAATTTTTGCTGTAGATTAACAAGAAATTGCAATAAATTAACACAATCGAAAAGATATATGTTTGACGTATATTAATCTATTATCTTAAGTACCGCAGTTAGTAGCGGTACTTTTTTGTATCACAACCTATTTTCTTATACTTGTAAATTCAATAAATCATTGAAAATGTTTAGTAGAGTGAACACGCTCATATGAATTTCATACAATGCACGGCATCAAGGAACGGCTCTATCGTAGGAAAGGGTAAAATAGTAGCAAAGGAGATTGACAGAGTTTTAGACGAGTATCCCCTAATCCTATACAGGCCTTCTTTTTGGGTGAGAAGGCCTGTGAATACGCTTTTTGTCTGACTATTGTTATTTCCTTTTTTCCTGGTTATATCCGCGCTCTCCGTACGGCTGAAGCTGGTCAAGCCATTTTTGTTCCAGTTTCTCCAGCGCATCCTTTTCATCAAAGTATCCGTCCTCCTTCTTTTTCAAAACCTCCAACACTTCGGAGACGAATGCCTCTTCACCGTACTCATTCCATTCCCATTGAAGTTGCTTGTTTATATGCGAACCCATTCTGAGACTGAACAGCTTTCCGTTAATCGTCTTGAGGTTGCGGGTGCTGCTAATCCAGACTTTTTGGTTTTCGGTGTTTTTGATCTGATACACCCCTGCCTGGGTTTTCGATTCTTTATACACTTGTTTCAGTTCTTCTCTATTCATGGTTTCTCCCTCACTTTTCACTGGCTACGACCCAGTTTCGTTTCGCTTTCAATTTGGGTTACGTTGAAGCTATCGTCCATCATCGTTGCCGTCTTATGCACACTGACAAAGGCGGGTGCATGTTTTTCCTTTTCCTTCAACAGTTCCATCATAACCAAAAAGACCTTGACCTGGCGTTCCTTCTCTTTCAGCATAGAGCGGTGATTCCGGATGGTCGAAGCACTGCCAATGCCCAATTCCTGTTGCACTTCCTTGTCGCTTCTTCTCTGATAAAAAAGCTGAAGGAGGCTGCTTTGATGATCGGAGAGTCCCGTCATTTTTTTGTTAAGGTTAATCAAATGCTCAAACACGGATTGATGGGCGCTCTCGATATGGACCCGAATATAGCGTCCGGCTTCGTAGAAGATCCCGTCTTCCGGATAAATGATCCCTTTCTCAATTTGTTTCCCGCAAAGCAGACAGATGTAATGGTCCTCATCCTGTGTGTACCCAGATTTCAGCTCTTCCAGCGACGCATTGCAGAACATCTATGAGATATTCAATATACAAACAACTACACCATTTGTTTGCTATATAATAAACATATTCGTTTGTTGTTTGTCAAGTATACAAAAAAACGGGTTGACTAACGATGAAATCCAAGATAATATCAGTCAGTAAATTAGTAAATTGAAAGAGGGGAAGAAAAATGAAAATACCTACTACCTTGAAACATAAGCCTGTTGTCGTGTCAGAAAACTATGAGCGGGTTGACGGCCGATTAGCCAGGAACACAGATACCAAAGGTCTTTCTCTGGGATTGGCCCAGTGGAACGATAGAGGAAAGGTCGATATTTCTGCCAAGGTATGGAGATACACGGGAGAAAAATGGTCAAGACAATCGGAGGAACTACCTCTCCATCGCGTTCTTGATTTGTCCATTCTGATTTGTCGGTCTTTGGCACATTTTCGTGAAGCATACAGATATGAGCATTTTTATGACCCGCAGGAGCCCATCATCGACCGAGTTGCCCTGCAAGGGGATGCAATGAACGTGGCGATATGTACGAACAATGAGAAAATTAATGAAGATATTAAGCTGTTCAGCCAAGCTCTGAGCGACGACGATGAGATGATCAGCGAACGTCTGCGCATGTTATCAAAAATTTTAAAGGATATGGGGTATTGAAATGTTTTCTAATCGTTATGTTCGAACGATTATCCTCTCCCGAGTGCTGCTGCAGTTCGGTATTTGGATCCGGAATTATGCCGTCCTTCTTTTTGTTAGCGAATTGACGAATAATAATCCGGTTTATGTATCACTGATTTCGGTTGCGGAATTCGCTCCGATCTTTCTATTCGGCCTTATTGGAGGGACCTTTGCCGACCGATGGCGGCCGAAACGGACAATGGTTTGGAGCGATCTGCTGTCTGCCTTGTCCGTTGGGGCCGTTCTGCTTGCACTCATGAATGGTGGATGGATTGCACTTCTCATCGGAACATTTATTTCCGCCAGCCTGTCTCAATTTTCTCAGCCCTCGGCCATGAAACTGTACAAGCGGCATGTGCAAGTTGAACAACTGCAGGGCGTGATGGCAATGTCCCAAACTCTTGTCGCTGTCTTTATGGTTTTAGGTCCGGTCATCGGCACGTTTATTTTCATACAGTTTGGAATTAATGCCTCCCTGATTCTGACGGTCGTTCTGTTCCTAGGGTCTTCCCTTGTATTAGCGACGCTTCCCCGTGACGCGGAGGAACCGAAGTCTGGCGATGCAGGCGGCTTCATAAAGGAGTTGAAGGCCGGGCTGCGCTATATCGGGTCCAATCAATCCTTACGAACACTCTGCTTGACTTTTTCTGCTGTCGGATTGGCGTCAGGACTGACTCAACCGCTTCAGATCTTCCTTGTCATCGAGAATTTGGGACAGGACAAACAATTTCTGCAGTGGTTGGTTATGACCAATGGGGCAGCCATGTTGGCAGGCGGAGCTGTCATGATAGGGATATCCAAAAAGGTGAAGCCACAGCTGTTGCTCATGTTAGGCTTGCTTGTCACTGCCGTTTGTACGATTGGAATAGGCGCTTCTACAATGATTTGGCTGACAATTATTCTGTTGGTGATCAGTGGTTTCTTTTTCCCTTGTATTCAGGGCGGAATCCAGACGCTTATTGTACGTAATACAGAAGGGGCATTTATTGGCCGGGTATCTGGAGCGATCATGCCTGTTTTTATGGGGATGATGGTGATTGGCATGTTTATATCCGGCTATCTGAAGAATACAGTTTCCCTGGTTGCGGTATATGTGATGAGCGGAGTTTTGATTATTATCGGTGCGTCTTTTCTGTTCCCTCTTATGGTTCAGAAAAGGAGCAAGATGAGAAACGCACAGCATTATGACGAATTGGAGGAAAAATGTGATGAATGAATATAGAGAATATTATTTGTCACCTGAAAGACAGCTGACTGATTCAGAAAAAAAGCTTATCTGGAAAAAACCATTAACTCATAAGGTCAGCGAAGAAGAACGGCGTATTAGTAAAGAAATAAAGCGCAACTGGAATCGCGGGGAAATGAAAATCGCCAATATTTTGTTGGAAGGTGACGCCGGTTCTGGTAAAACACAACTAGCAAAAGCATTATCGGCTAATTTCGGGCTACCATATACGAAAGTGACTTGTTTTGCCGATATGGATAAATCGGACATTATTGGCGCTATTTTGCCGGTGATTTCTTCTGAACGTTTAGAGAAAATGGAACCTGCAGAAAAAACCGTATTGAAAGCATTATATGAAAGCGATGGGTTTCAAAGCGTAACTGAAATTTTGATGGACGCACTGGGGATTACACAGGAACAGGCTGCCTTAAAGATGAAGCAATTACTGAAGCTTGTAGCGGAAAACACCGATGGCGAAGCGGTTGAGTACCGATTTTACCCTTCGGAGATTGTCAGAGCCTATCAAAAAGGTTATCTTCTGGAAATCCAAGAACCAAACGTTATTCGTGATGCTGCTGTATTAATGGCATTAAACTCTGCCTTGGAGCTGGATGGCAGCATCAATCTTCCCACCGAAATCATACGCAGGCACCCAGACTTCATAACGGTTATCACAACAAACCGTAGTTATGCGGGAACCAGACCGTTAAACGAAGCGCTGCGCGACAGGGTTCAGCATACGGAAAAGATGGACCTGCCGACCAAAGAAATCATGATAGAACGTGTGGTGGCCAAAACCGGCTTTCAAGATGAAAAGATGTTGGGTATTTTAGCGGATATCGTTATGACTTTGGACAAAACAGCTCGGGCCAATGCGATTAAGGGCGTGGCTGGAATGCGTTCATTTTTCTACTGGGCAGATGCAATTGCCGGAGGAGCTTCCGCAACAGAATCCCTTTATCATAAGGTCATCTACAAGATAACAACCGATTCGGAAGAAATTAAACTTTTGGAAGAAGCACTTAACAATCATGGTTTGATTGCCAGCTTAGAAGAAGCCCAGATTGAACAAAAAAAAAAGAAAATCTGACGATGCCATAGAGATCAGGACATGGGGAGATATTGACGACACTGTTTTTGACAAAGATAACAATGTAGAGGAAAAGGGAATCGCATTGAAAAAATCTGCCGATAGTGACAAAAGCTCTTCCCGTGTCTCTGATGATTCTACCCAAATGGAAAGTTCAGGTTTTGGGGACAATGGCTCTCCCAAATATCATCAGGCAAATCCTGAATCAATATCAGAGGATGCGAGACAAAAGGAACGCGATTTCCGTAAAAAGCTGAATCAAGATGCAAGAGAGGTTATTTCCGATTCAATTCATAAAAAAGTAAAGCTCATTGTTCACCGTCCAGACTACGATCTGGAAAACCAACAGGAATATGTCCGTCTAAGTAAGAGACTCATGCCTATCGTGCAAGAGATTGCCAGAAAGACACTTCCCTACTTAGAACATGAGGTGTCTTCCGACTTTACGAGGAATCGTTACTATGGCAGCAAATTTCAAGCAGACAGCGTTGCTTATAGGGATTACAAGTATTTTGCCAAGAAACGTCCTCCAACTGAATCCCCTTCTCTTGTGGTTGGTCTAAGGGTTGATGAATCCGCATCTATGTCAGCTTACGGGAGATTAGAGGCAGCAAAACGAGCAGTAATTGCGGTATATGAATATTGTCAGCTTTGTAATATTCCCGCTTTGATCTACGGCGATACTGCGGATGTTTCCAAGATGGAGCAAATGTCCATCTTTGCATATGCCGACTCTGATAAAATGGATGCCACTGATCGCTTCAGGTTAATGAAGATTCATGCCAGAAGTAATAATCGCGATGGAATGGCTCTTAGAATTATGGCGGAACGGTTAGCCGTTTCCCCCAAAAAGACAAAACTGTTGATTAGCATAAGTGACGGACAACCTAAAGCAATGGATGACTATACCGGAAGTTATGCTGTTAAAGATATGCAACAGACAATACAGGAATATGAACGGAAAGGAATTACTTTTCTTGCAGCCGCAATAGGTCAAGACAAGGATGTGATTAGTAAAATCTATGGGAATGAAAGATTTTTGGATATTACAAATTTACATGAGTTCCCTGCAAAGTTAGTTCGGATTATCGCTCGGTATTTGTAATTTTCATGAATATTCATTAGCCATGGACAAGAATAAGCGCAGGAAGCTTCTTGAGATAATAAAGTGTTAGACTATAATCCTTGATACCAACGAGGGTATAGGAAAGCCATCTATTCTTTAAGACCTCATAACTTTGTTTAGATCTCCCACCTCCCGAGGTAATTTACAACTCTCTTTCCTTTCGTACAAATTCCAAATGTTGGTGGCATTCCATCCTGACAATCTATACTCATTAATGTTTCATACATTATCCTGAAAAGATAATTCCAAGGGATTTTCAGCTGTCCAAACCAAATAAGCCTTCCCCTTTTTAAGGAAGGCTTATTTTTTTGTAACCACGCCCCTTTAGTTCAAATCATTGAAATAAGTTATCTTAGTTACTTACTATGAGAAACGGTTTGAAAAACACAGGATTAGTTAAATTCTCCCTAATTTATTTATAGTCTTCTAGCTGAATAGAATGATCACAAACTGCTTTTAAAAGCTTCTTATTATGTGATATAAAGAGAACTGCCATATTTTCCTGTTCTTTTAATAATTTAATGATCCACAATTCATTGATCTTGTCTAAACTAGACGTTGCTTCATCACAAATCAAGAGCTTAGGCTGTACGAGCAAAGCTAAAGCGATACAGATTCTTTGGTATTGGCCTCCGCTTATTTCCAACGATCTCTTAGCAAGTATATCAACGGACAAGTTGCAACGAGAAAGAACCGATTCGACTTTTGGCAGATATTCCTCTTTGCGGGCAAGCTGGAACTGCTTTAACGGTTCAAATAATAGTTGTTTTATTGTTTTTGTGGGATCCAAAGCTCTCCGTGTATATTGGGTCACTAACTGAATCTGCTGGACCCACTCCTTCTCAGAAAAAGTTGCCATAGTGCATCCCTCTAAATAAATTTGTCCATGGGAATATTTCTCTAATCCCATTATAATCCTAACTAAAGTAGATTTCCCAGCACCATTTTCACCCACTATTCCTACCCACTCGCCAGTGTCAACGAGAAGATCCAAATTTTTGAAAATCAATTGGTTTCCATATGTTTTGGTCAGTTGAGAGATTTTTAATAAACTAGTATTTTCCTTCAAAGATCTCGATTAACTCCTTCGTATACTTTTCTTTCGGCTTACTGAGGACTTGATTTGTTGGTCCGGCTTCGATCAATCGTCCATCTTTTATGATACCCATGTGCGTACTATATTTCTTCACGATCGTTAAGTCGTGGGTAATAAAAAAGATGGTCATTTGCTTTTTCTCGTAAATTCCCCGCAGAAGATTTAGAATCGTTTCCTGGCTTTGTTCATCCAAAGCACTGGTGGCTTCATCAGCAATGATGATCTCCGGATCAGAAACGAGAGCCATTGCCAGTGCCACTTTCTGGCACATTCCTCCGCTCAACTGAAAAGGACGTTTGGCAAGCAAACTAGAACTATCGGAAAAACCTACCCAGCCTAGAACTTGAAGCATTTCCTTTTCACGCTCTTCTCTATTTTTCATACCTCTGGATTTTAAGAGATGATGAAATTGAGTTTCCACGGGAACATTGCTTTGCATGCTCCCAATTGGATTCTGCAGGATTATCTCCATCTTTTCCCGATCACTTTGAATAGAGCCGCTGACACGAAATTCTTTCGGCAAAAAGCCCAATATCGTTTTGCTCAGTAAGGTTTTCCCACCCCCGCTTTCACCGATCAGGCAAAAGAAATCGCCTTTAGAAACCGACAGTGAGATCGATTTTAGCAGTGCTTGATCTTTGAAATAGACAGAACAATTGGACAGATCAATCATAGGCTATTCCCCACCGTTTCCTGATTTTGCTGCTGATGAATTGAGTTATGAGCACGATCGCACTCAAAATGATTCCCGGAAAAATAAATATCCATGGCGCTACGAAGAAGTAGGCTTTTCCATCAAAAAGGATCGTTCCTAGTTCTGGTGTTGGCGGTTGTACACCTATGCCTAAGAAAGACAGTCCGGAGATACTCAAAATGATTTTGCCGATATCGGTTAGAAATAAGGAAAGTAATTCTGCAAAAATATTAGGAATGATATGGTAAAACAATGTATGCTTTCCATACGATCCCCTCAAAGGAGCCAAAAGGATGAATTCTTCTTTGCGGATATTCAGAACTAAGTTTCGGATATAGCGGATGTACTTGCCTGACCAACTTATGATTAGCGCAGCCATTACAGTAAAAATCGAATTTGAAAAGAGTCCTGTAAAAACCAGCGTCAAAATCAATGATGGGATACTGATCATAATATCCGCAATGGTCGTTATACTGGAATCGACCATCCCGCCAACAAGACCTGATATCCCACCTAGTATCAAGCTGACCAAAACGACTCCGAACAAAGAACAAATGGCCAGCAGCAAAGAATAGAAGCTGCCATAAAAAGTCCGACTAAATAAATCTCTTCCCAAATAATCTGTCCCAAACCAATGGCTCCAGCTCATCCCGTGCAAACTATTGCTCTTCTCGATAGCATAAGGGTCTTTTAATTGAATGAAGATAAGGGCAAGAACAACGCAACAAGCGAAAAAAACAACGATATGCTTCTTCATCATTCTCCTCCTTGATCGAGTTGTATTCTCATATCAATTTTTTGGATCAATAAATCGACGAAATAATTCAATAAAAAGGTAACGCAAGCAATGATCAAGGTGATCCCTTGAATAACTGGATAATCTCTCGTGGAGATGGCACTCATCAAAAGCTTTCCTAAGCCAGAAATACTGAATATGATCTCGACCATAACCGTCCCTCCGAAAAGATGTATCAGGCTATTGCCGTAAAGAGAAATCAGTGGTACGAACAATTCCTTTAATTGATAATAAAACCGATAATACCACTTGATCCCCCTAAACTTGGCAATAATCTGCTGCTCGCTGGTTGCTGAAGATACAATTAAATCACTTGCCATTTTGGATAGATAACATCCCTCAGAAAAGCAGATAACGAATATAGGTAAGATGAGATGCCTGCCAGAACTACTGCCTACAAAAGGGAACCATTTTAGCTGGACTCCAAAAATAAAGATAGCCAATATAGCGATCCAATAAATAGGAAACGACAAAATTACAGAAAGAAGCTGTCTCAGCCATTTCAAAGCAGGAAAATTCCCGATCATGCCTCCCAAACTTAGAGAAAAAACAATACAAATAACAAAGGAGATTCCGATCAATTTCAAAGTGACCGTAGCTTTTTCTGCAATGGTCTGCAAAACCGGTGTATTTGTCATAAAGGAATCTCCAAAATCCCCCTTTAAACTATTGAGTAGCCAGCGAAAGTACTGTTCCAAAAAGTTGCCGTCGATCCCTAGCCTTGTTCTCATTTCTTCAATTGCTTCTTGGGATACGTGTTGGACCCCCAGCTTTCGGAGAACACCTAATGCTGGATCGCCTGTCGAAAAGGAGAGAAGCTCGTACAGCAAAAAGGAAAAAAGCAGCAAACTCACGACTAAACGCAGAGTTTTCCAGAAAAAAAACTCTTTATTCATCTTATTTCACCACAAGTTTTTTAAAATCGATTGGTGCATCGGATAAGCCAGAATAATGGAATTCTGAAATTTTGCTTGAAGTAACAAATTTTTCATCTTTGTAATCGATTGGAATAGCAAGTGTTTCTTCAGAAATACGTTTAAAAATATTGTCGAATATCTCTTGCTGTTTTTTTTCTTGGATTGTAACTGCAAAATCATCTAGTAGATTCGTCAATTTCTCGTCATTTGCAAGAACTCCATGTCCCTCAGCAGTATTATGATAAAGTGAGTTCAAGAAATTATAAGGCAGCAGTGCATCAGTATAGGTACGATAAAAAATCATGTCATACTTTTTCGTGTTCCATAAAACATCATAGTAGCTTTCGCTATCAAAGATATTGATATTTACTTTTACCCCAGCTTTTTTCAAGTCGCTTTCAATAATTTCCGCCTGTTCTTTCCATTCGGGAAATTCTGTTGTTTGGATAACTAGATCAAATGCAAGCACATTGTTTGATTTTTCATAATAACCCTCTGCATTTTCCACGTAGCCCTCTGATTCAAACATACTTCTAGCTTTGTTAAGATCATACGGGATGTTCTCTTGATTATCCGTAGAAACATATTTAACGTTCTCCCGGAATAAGCTAACCAGCTTTTTATCCGATAATGTAGACTTGTTGACGGCCAATTCGATCCCTTTACGGATAGTGGAAGTCAATACTTGATTATCAGGATTGAAGGCTAGAAAATGCGACATCGTTCCTTCGAATTTATGTACATGATAAGATTTATCCTTTCTCAATGAATTGATGTCACTATCCGTGATACTGCCTAATGTTCCTCCGATAACGTCGACCTCGCCGCTTTTAAGCGCTAAAGTACGTGAGCTTCCATCTCCGATCGTCTTGAAATTCACCTGATAATTCACTGGATTTTCATGATTATAATATGGATTTGGCTCCATCAGCACTTGCTCTGCAGAGATTTCCTTCACAGTAAAGGCCCCAGTACCAATTGCCTCTTTGAATGCTCCATCAACTTTTTCACCCTCAACAGAATGCGGACTCATGATTCTTAATGGACGAGTCTGACACAGCTCAGCTAATACTTGATTGGAAATTTTTAAAAAATGCATTGCAACTGTCGCATCATCGATCACTTCGATTTTGTCCAAATTTGTCAGAGTCTGTAAATCACTTGTCTCATTCTTTGCTTTTGCTCGATCAATAGTAAATTTCACAGCCTCCGCATTTACATCGCTGCCGTCAGAAAATTTGACATCCCTTTTTAGATGAAATACATATTTTTTCCCGTCCTCTGATATTTCCCAAGACTCAGCTAGACCAGGCTTGAAGGCTCCTTTTTCGCCATATTCGACTAAAGGCTCATAAACTGCTCCATATAGAGCTATATCTGCATCATAAGAAGTAGCATCTAGTTGCTGAGCATTTGACTCGTTTGAAATAGCGATATTTACTGTCGCCTTCTCATCTTTTTTTGATACATCCTGATTATTAGAAGAGCAGCCCACAAGAGAAATGGCAGCCAGCATAGAAATTACAATCCCGAACACTTTTTTCATTGTTATCATTATTCCTTTCACATTTCCTACTCAAAGGACAACATCGTCTGAAGAACAAGCGTACCCCTTTGTGTGTTTTTTACAGCAAACCAAACTTGGGCAGGGAAAAGTCGTTGTCCGCAGCAAAACTCGAGGGGATGAGCAAGCAAATGGTGCCACTTCATACCCTCGCACTGTTAAGATGCACAGCTTTGCTTTGCAAGGCGGACGGCCATTTCCCATACCGCTTTTCTACAAGGATGAAATCGGTTGATTCATTCAAAGCAACACTTCGAACTTGAGAACAAGCAGCCAGCGCTCAAACAGCCGTAAGATCTCAGGAAATCGGTCATTCATTCATCTTCAGCAGTACACGAAATACATACCATAGAGTCGTACCGCATAATCGATCGTGTTTTCTCAAGCTAGAGCTTGTATCCTTTATGATTTTAACTACCTTTATTTCACATGATCTTTTTTACCGCTTTCTGGCAATGTGCCGTAATCATTTTAAGCGTTACTTCCTGTTTTCCTTGCTTTGATTAGATAAGAATTTTCACAAGATAAAATATAATCATCAACCGATAGATAGAATTCTTTATAATTGGTCACACTATATACCGGTTCAGTGTATTCTTTAAGCAGCTCGACTGAAAATCCATTTTGGATCAGACTATCCACTACCTCAGAAAGCGTCTTGTTCTGCATTTTTGTTGCTCCAAATTGATCTATCTTTTCTTTCATATAATCGAAGCTAGGATTTTTCGATTGATCAGCAAAAGAAGCATAATAGACTCCGCCATCATTTAATACACTCGAAATCATGCGGAAATGTTCATCTATATTTTCAATAAGATATAGTACTGAGGTGCTGATCACCGTATGAAACTTTCTTTCTAATGAAGCAGCATCTCCCGTTTGAAAATATTCGATCGGATACCCATCGACACGTTCTTTTGCAACCCCAATCGCTTTTTTAGCTAAATCAATCCCGCAAGCGCTATAAAAGGGCGTGGTATCATACAATGTCCTTAAAAATCCACCCTGATTACAACCGAAATCCAAAACATCTCGGTTTTTCACATCATCGATGTCAATAAGCTCAATTACCTTTTTCCATCCTTCTTGGTGACTGTCTTCCATCTCCTGATCGCCAGTATTCCCTTTTTGCCACCAATTATCGTATTCTTGTACCAAATTTAACACCCTCCTATTTACATCTCAAATTAAACGAACTTCTTTGACTGATATTATTTTGTATGTTAGTGTTCTTTCTAAAAATCGCAAAAAATATGGCACTTTTTAAAAATTTTCACACACAATTTTATTCATTAGTAAAATATAAATGAAACTCCTATTCTTTAGCAGAATGAATAGATAAAATAAAAATTCAATTACAGTGATGAAGCCATTTCTATTAGTTTTTTATTTCTAACTGATAATCGTAATCATTACGTTTTGGTGGTTTGTATGTTATCAAAAGAGGCACCCACTTGTCAATCATTATTTTCAGATATACCGTTGAATTACGTTTATTAGTTCCTGTCTAGATTAGAGTCAATATCTTGGATTAAAGCTACTACTGGCCGTCATCCTCCAATAGTAGCTTTTTTTGTGCCTAAAATATGCGAATTCGCATATTTTAGGCACAAAAAAGACACCCCCTTAAGAGTGTCATAATTAGTGACTTATTTTTCAAACTATCAACAATAATCACTATAGCCTTTTACTGGTTCAATGCATATTATACAACCAAAAATACCAATAAGAATCCAATCATATCGTGCAAGAAGTGGACAATAAACGATACCCACAAATTTCGCGTTACAATATACGCAAGAGTATGAATAATACGTACGAACCCAATAACAACAATTACTTGAACTAAATTCCACTCATACGTTGAGAGATGTAATAATCCAAATAAAATAGATGATACTAGCAAGGCAACGAGCATGGCCTTCTTACGACTAAATTTTGCTTTTTTATAGAAAAATTGCATTACAGCAATAAATGGTAAAATCGCAATAAGTTCTTCCCCAAACAACTGAAATAAATTGTGAACACCGTTATTAATCAATAATTCTGAGACTAATGATGAAGCTGCTGTTCTAGCTTCATCAGCACTTGCCGTAATCTCCGGATGACCACTCACTGGAAAGAATAGATTTACGACAACTGCTAAAAGTCCGGAACCAATTACAGATACAGGTAGAAAAACTAGTACCATTCCTAAATCTCTCAAAGTTATCTTTCTAAAAAGAGCATATGCTTGGCGTCCTGCTGCCGTTCTCCATCCACAAAATAAAACCAGCGGAAATAAAATAACTGCCAACCATTTTGTCAATTGTTCATTTTCAACAAATAGGCTGATTATTATTAAAAATAAAAGAAAGCAGATTAATGCTCCAAACGTCAACAACCAATTTTTTTGTGTCAATTCAACTGGTGTGCCATTATAAAAGGGAATATCAGATTCTTTAGGCTCCCATTTTAAAAAATTATTCATATTCTTACTCCTTACATTTTTTTGCACGCATTATAATGTATGAATGTCCACATTTTTTCAACTGTCAGTATGACTATTGCAATTTTGGGAACATAAAGAATACTGTAAAAATACAATCTAGGGTTGTTAAGGGTTACCCTGACTGAACGAAGTGAGCCTTATAAGGTTCTTATTCCCCCTTTTCGGGGGAATGGGCAAAAACACCCCTCTATGACAATTGTCTTTTTTTAGCATTGGATTAGATGTTATCATTTTTCCTCCTAAATACATTCTACTTTTAAAGTGAAAGCTTTATATTTCTAATTTTTTATCGATGATACGACCTGTAATAGCTGCTAGGACAATTATGAACAAGCAATTAAAACATAAACCTGAAATAGTGAATCCTTCACTAGGATACAATGATGCATCAATAAAGCCATTTTTATCTATAAACCCAGTACTCTTTATAGTAATTACATTACTTAAAACATCCAATACTAATATTTGGATTGTTACAAATATAGCAAAGAAAATGATGAATAAAATCATTTTACTCATTGATGACTTTATAGGAATCAGTTTTGTAATTACTATGATGAAATAACAAGTGACTAATATACTCATGAAATCGGTTCCCCATAAAAAAACAGCGAGTACATGTTGGAAGATTCCATAGTCATAATTTAAAAAAATTAGACCTATTACTAACAAAAAAATAAACATAGATGTGAAGAAAAATAAATTTGCATATATATTTCTTTGAGCTGAGATATCTGTATAACGAATCATAGAATTTTTAATCGTTTTATTGAAAGACGACAGTGCTATTAAAAGAATAGAAAATGCAGCTATACATAGTAATGTTGTATCTTTTATTTTTAAAAATGACAGAAGTAAAGAAATACTAATAAATCCAAAATAAAGGACGGCAATCTTTTTTCTATTACACTTAAATAAATAGCGAAAAAATGGATTCACTTCTCAAAAACCTCCTTAAATAACTCATGTACTGCTTTTCCATGGTGAAAACGAATTTCTTCTACATTTTCATGTAATACAATATTGCCGTCTTTCAAAAAGATCACCTCATCAAATATATTTTCAATTTCCGCTATTAAATGAGTTGAAATAAGAATGGTACTATTTTCACGATAAAAGTTAAGAATTAAATCTAATACATGCTTTCTAGAAATAAGATCAATTCCACCTAATGGTTCGTCTAATACATATAACTTTGCTTTCCTTGAGAAAGTTAATATAAGCTGTAATATTCCTGTTGTTCCTTTTGATAAGGTGCTTATGTTCTCTTCTAGCGGTATTTTAAACTCGGCTATTAAATCCATTGCTTGTTGTAAATTAAAATCAGTATAAAAATCTCGATAGAAAAACATAGCATCTTTTACTGTCATCCACTTTTCAAAAACAGAACTATCAGGCATAAATGAAACGATTTCTTTCGTTACTAAGCCCACCTTCTTACCTTCAATGGTAATACTTCCTTTAGAAGGGAAGCGTAAACCAGAAATCATTTTTAATAATGTCGTTTTTCCACTGCCATTATTACCAACAAGACCGATAATTTTTCCTTCTGATATTGTTAAGCTTACATCTTGAATCACTGTTTTTAAATCATATCTTTTCCATAGATTTTCAATTTTTAATAACTCTTTCATTCGTTTCCCTTCCTTTTCTTTTCCAAAGAGGACCGGAGTATTGAGAGAATTTCTTCTTCCGTAAATCCTAAGTTGTTCATTCCATTTATAAAATTACCTAGCAACTCTTTTGCCATTTCTTTACGTAGCTCTGTAATTTTTTCTTCATTAGTTGTTACAAATCTCCCTGTTCCTCTGCGTGTCTCAGCAATACCTTCTCGTTCTAACTCCTGAAATGTACGTTGAATTGTATTTGGATTTACTTGTAATTCAGCCGCTAATTCACGTACGGCAGGAATTTTATCACCCGGGGCTAAGCGTCCTGTTACAATTTCCTTTTTGATACACTCCATTACCTGAATATAAATCGGGATATTAGGAGAAAACTCAGTTTTCATTTCTTTCCTCCTCAGTATCAGTGTACTAGATGCATAATACACTAATACTAATTGTGTGTAAATGGTTATTTTAAAAACTATAAATAGAAAATGATATATGTAGTGAATTAGTGTAATCAACAAAGTTCCTTATTTAAAGGTTAACCCTAGGTTTGATTCCGAATATAAGCATTACGTAAACAAACGTCCGAACCTAAATTCGGACGTTTGTTCTTTTATTATCATTATTTATTCCTTTTTCATCAAAGAAATATTACTTATTCTGCGGCTCCTGTCCACTCGCAATCCTTACCCAATCAGCCAGTTCCCCAAGGGATTGACCATAGAAACGGATATTCACGAAATATAAAAACTACCGCCTTACTAGACGATTCGGGCGAGTTATGTTCACTCCCAATTCTTCCCCCCTTGCAGGGGCCTATTACGCCCCTGATCGTGATTAAACCCGTTTCTGATTATATAGTAAAGGTAGGCGTGCACACTTCTTTACTCTTCCTGTGGGTACCCTATCCCGTTAATTAGAAAAGAAAAGCATCTCAATAAGATGCTTTTCTTTGTATATAATCGTATATATAAGAAGCGGTATCACAGTAACTATTATATTCCGTCAGAAATATCCTAGTAACGTTATTGGCACTCCTAGTGAATTCTTGTAATTTAATTTTTTTTATTTTTCATTCTCAATAACTTTAGAAATAGAGTCTTCTGAAGCCAACACTACATTATTTCCTGCAATTCTTGTATGTTCCCATTTTCCCTTATTACTTACTTTAACTTTATCTCCTACTTTATAGGAGTGACCTACCGAAAGGATGACCTCAACTTTCTCCTTTTTTCCTTCGTTGTTTTTGTACTCAACTACAACATAACCATAATTACTATCTGATTCTTTAACCGAACCGATTATAAAGTCTTCAGTTTCATTCTCAATAACTTTAGAAATAGAGTCTTCTGAAGCCAACACTACATTATTTCCTGCGATTCTTGTATGTTCCCATTTTCCCTTATTACTTACTTTAACTTTATCTCCTACTTTATAGGAGTGACCTACCGAAAGGATGACCTCAACTTTCTCCTTTTTTCCTTCGTTGTTTATGTACTCAACAACAACATAACCGTAATCGCTATCTGATTCTATGATCGAACCAATTATAAAGTCTTCGGTTTCATTCTCAATAACTTTAGAAATAGAGTCTTCTGAAGCCAACACTACATTATTTCCTGCGATTCTTGTATGTTCCCATTTTCCCTTATTGCTTACTTTAACTTTATCTCCTACTTTATAGGAGTGACCTACCGAAAGGATGACCTCAACTTTCTCCTTTTTTCCTTCATTGTTTTTGTACTCAACTACAACATAACCATAATTACTATCTGATTCTTTAACCGAACCGATTATAAAGTCTTCAGTTTCATTCTCAATAACTTTAGAAATAGAGTCTTCTGAAGCCAACACTACATTATTTCCTGCGATTCTTGTATGTTCCCATTTTCCCTTATTACTTACTTTAACTTTATCTCCTACTTTATAGGAGTGACCTACCGAAAGGATGACCTCAACTTTCTCCTTTTTTCCTTCGTTGTTTATGTACTCAACAACAACATAACCGTAATCGCTATCTGATTCTATGATCGAACCAATTATAAAGTCTTCGGTTTCATTCTCAATAACTTTAGAAATAGAGTCTTCTGAAGCCAACACTACATTATTTCCTGCGATTCTTGTATGTTCCCATTTTCCCTTATTGCTTACTTTAACTTTATCTCCTACTTTATAGGAGTGACCTACCGAAAGGATGACCTCAACTTTCTCCTTTTTTCCTTCATTGTTTTTGTACTCAACTACAACATAACCATAATTACTATCTGATTCTTTAACCGAACCGATTATAAAGTCTTCAGTTTCATTCTCAATAACTTTAGAAATAGAGTCTTCTGAAGCCAACACTACATTATTTCCTGCGATTCTTGTATGTTCCCATTTTCCCTTATTACTTACTTTAACTTTATCTCCTACTTTATAGGAGTGACCTACCGAAAGGATGACCTCAACTTTCTCCTTTTTTCCTTCGTTGTTTATGTACTCAACAACAACATAACCGTAATCGCTATCTGATTCTATGATCGAACCAATTATAAAGTCTTCGGTTTGTTGTGAATTACTCTCTGCAATAGAAAGACTAGAAGGGTTAGCTGCATTAACTGTTATAATCTCTAATCCTGGAAGATTCGCCCCCAATAAAGTTCCAACACTTAATACGCCTGTTAATACTAATTTTTTCATAGTTGTATATTCTCCATTCATAATTTTTTTGCTATATCTAGTAAATTTTCATCTAATTACCTCCTTAGGTAACTATTATAGTTACAATTTATTTTTTAAGTCAATATAAAAAAACCTTACAATTTTGTAAGGTAAAATAAAATAATAATGATAAAAATAATATAAGGATGTATATTTTTTTATCATTTTTAATAGTATGTACCGAAAAATTACCGTGAAAAAGATATACTGAGTTCCTCTATTCCTCCTCATACAGCAATAGAAAGTCTATTCTAGTCAATAAGATTACGTTTTGAAAAGGTAGCAATAACACTCCGCTGTATCTACAGAGTAGACGCCCCCTACAAGCATATATTTCTTTAGTTAACAAAAGGAGAACGTGGGCCAATTTCGTACTGGACGAACTTAATTACAAGGTTTCCATCCTTGACCAGAAATCCTTGCGTATCTGAGATAGAGGTAAAGGTGAAGAATTCGGCATTCTCATTCTTCTTGATGTGTTTTTGAATCTCCTTGTTAATAATCTCCTTGAAATTTACACCTTGTGCAAATAGATCGGACATTTGTATGTTTTCCCCTTGTTGATCCATCTGGTCTAAATCTTTTAGAGAAAAGTATCCTAAATCTCGAATACATAAATCTCCTGGGCGTAAGGTATCTAAACAATCTGTACCAAAGGTTTTATCATTATTTTTACTTGGCTCCATTTGAAAATTGAGGAATTTTCCACTATGTAAATCATACTGTAGTTGAATTTTAATACCTGCTGTTTGTGCACAACCACCAGAACCAGGATAAATAGAAGCTAAATGATTGGGTACTTGAAAATAGTAGCATCTAAAATACGTATACGTTCAAAATAAGAAGTGTATTGGTTTGGGATTTAAGATGAATCGTTTAGTTGGCTTTTGACTAAAAGGGAAAATATACGTTGTAGAAATAAAACAGCATATTGGTTAAAACGTTGATTAAGTCCTTCTGGGCTCATGAGTGTAGCTGTATTTGCATAAAGCTGACTACATAATCGAGTAAGGGAACTACTTGCTACATGTGGATTGATCCAGATACATAAGGCAGCCAAATCTCGTGCGCCATACTTACTTTTACGTTTTACAAAACCTGTCCCCTGTGCGAGTTGTTGAAGAATATGTGGAGATAGATATCGCTGTAGTTCTTCAACAATCAAATGAAATTCATCTTGAATCGAAATATTCATACAAAAACGCCATCCTTTCTGTATTTTTCTACAAAGAGAATAGCGTTTTTTTCGTTTTATGGATACAATTTCGCTTTAGCTCGATGCCATGTATGGTGACCCCTATTAGAGAACGGAAACGATTATGGGTTTCAAGGGATACTTTGGGAATATCAATTTTTAATAACAATGTGACAATTGTCCTTTTTCATAGGAGCATTTTAGCTTTTAATTACGTTATGGATAAAGGAAATGGTGGTGATTTTTTGAAGGGCGTTTTGTTTGCAATTATTGGAGGAGCATTAATTACACTTCAAGGTACTTTTAATGCAAAACTCAGTTCTGATATCGGTATATGGTCGACAAGTGTTATGACACATTTAATTGGTTTTCTTATTGCAATTTCAGTGTTTTTTATAAGGAAAGAAGGAGCCTTAGTAGATTTAAAAAGTGTTAAAAAAGTATATTTAACATCTGGCGCATTTGGAGCTATTATTATTTTCGCTGAGACTTCTTCCATTTATGCCATGGGGATTACATTAACGGCTGGAACACTTATGGTTGCTCAATTATTAACTGCTACTTTAATTGAAATTAATGGTTTGTTTGATGTTAAAAAGATACAAATGAAAAATCATCATATTGTGGGAACAATAATCATGATTTTAGGTATTCTTGTGTTTAATATGTAGAAGTGAAAGAGGTGTTGAAAATGGATAATAAATCGGGCTTAATTATTCATTATTTGAAAGCCTATAATATCTTTGATGTTTTTTCAAAAATGAATATAGACCATTTTCAGGTAAATCATTTCAAAAAAGGTACTGCCATTTGTGATAAAGATGATGAGATTAATCGTTTATATTTTGTGGTAAAAGGAAAAGTGAAAGTTTATACGATTACACCAGAAGGTAAGAAACTTATCTTACGCTTTATAAATCCTTTAGCAATTATCGGTGATATTGAATTAATACAAAATAGTAAAACACATAATGCCGTTGAAGCATGTTCCGATGTAAGAACAATTTCTATTCCTTTTGAGATTATTAGAAAAAACATGTCACATGATCCTATATTTATGAGCTTTTTGCTTGAGAACATAGCAAACACTTTAAAAATATCGACTAGTTTTACTGCGCTTAATTTACTCTATTCTGTGGAAGTGCGTGTAGCTAGTTATTTACTTTCCATATCAACGGATAGTGCTGGAAAAGTATACAAAGAAGATATGAATTCTACATCTGTATCGAGTATTGCAGATTTTATAGGAGTAAGTTACAGACATGTAATTCGAGTATTACAAAAGTTTTATAAAAACAATCTGATTGAAAAGAAGAATGGAACGATTTTAATTAAAGATTTCTTTAGAATGAAAGAAATTGCTAAGAATAATATCTATGAATAATTAGAAAGGAATAAAAACCATGATAGGATTAATTTTTGCTATCTTAGCAGGGGCGTTAATTAGTTTGCAATCTGTTTTTAATGCAAAGGCAAATGAAAATGTAGGTCATTGGTTAACAACTTCATGTGTGCTTGGCTTGGGACTTATTAGCTCATTTGTATTCCATGTTATTACAGAAAGAAGTTTTATCATTAATTATCACACCACAAATAATCTATATTATGTAAGTGGCATGTTTGGTATCGGTCTAGTCATTTGTATTATAAGAGCTGTTAGGCTATTAGGACCAGCTTATACTGTATTAATTAGTCTTATAACTCAATTAGTAATTGCATTATGTATAGATACTTTTGGATTATTTGGATTAGAGAAAGTACCTTTTCAAATGAACAAATTAGTTGGTATAGGTATGTTGCTAATAGGTGTATTGATTTTTAAAGATTTGCTTCCTTATAAGAAAAAGATAGTTAACTTATACAAGAAAGGTACTTAATAAAGTGTGATTTAAACAAATCAGTAGCAAAAATCCGATTCCCTAACGTACAGGAAATCGGATTTTCTTTATAGATTTTGCTTAGCGTACGAAATTCACGTTTTATTAGCGTTACCCCATCGCCATCAAGCTAAGCATACTAAAAAGTATTATGGTGGTGCGTTCTCATTGATTTTCTATAGAATTCACTAAAATTGGGCACGATCAAATAAACCTATTGAATAGGTATTTTAAAATATTGAAATATCAAAGACCGTTTTCTTTTCGAAACGGTGAGATTTCCGTCCATTTTTCTCTAAAAGGCAAAAAGTACGTAGAAAAATTTTTGATAATTCTTGGGTGTCCTTTTGTAATTCGAAATACCCTGAATCCCTTAGATAACAAAAAAAGGAATCGTTTGCTGCCCAAGCTCTTTGCTTACAACAGAGCTTTCTATCATTCTCTGATCGGAATAACGGCATCATGTATGAACTGCTCTAGACGTTTCTGATGATTACTCACTTCTTCTCTGCTCCACCCCAGCTTTTGGGCCATATAGGCGATAACGGGCTCCTTCCAATCTCGAACCCCCTGTATATTAAAATAGAGGTCTCCTGTGCGACGAATAAAGAAATCCTCTGGAGTCGTTGTCATCTCTTCTTCTATCGCATACATAAGGGGTCCAAAAACATGTGTAGGCAATCCGGATTCCGCTCTTTCTGCCTCATGTTCACTTATTCGTGAGAAAATGCGAGATACATTTGACCCATATCGAGCAACTAATTGCTCCGCTTCCTGTTCGGATAGACCGATCGAGATGCCTTCCTTTATCTTGTCCTTCTTAAATAACTCAAACTTGTCGGCTCCGCCTACATCACCGCCAGATAAACGGATTTGATCAGTTGTACAACATGGATAATTCCCTTGACCTTCTGTTTTGAATTGCTCGACTAGTAGATCAACAATTCTCTCAGCCATTTTGCGGTACCCAGTCAGCTTCCCGCCTGCAATTGTTAAAAGATTTGATTCGGACATAAAAATCTCATCCTTACGCGAAAGCTCAGATGGGGATTTGCCATCCTCGTGTATTAACGGACGTAAGCCTGCCCAGCTTGATTCTACGTCTTCTCCTGTCAATTCAAGCGATGGGAACATAAAATTAGCCGCACGAAGAATGTAGTCTCGATCCTCTACAGTCATTTTGGGGTTAGCAATGTCCCCCTGATAGTTCGTATCCGTTGTTCCTACGTACGTCTTATTATCTCGTGGAATAGCAAACACCATGCGTCCATCCGGTGTATCAAAATAAATCGATTGTTTTAACGGAAATCTGTTTTTGTCAATCACGATATGAACACCTTTGGTGACATGTAGTCTCTTGCCTTTTTTAGAGCCATCGATTTCTCGAATGGTATCAACCCATGGACCTGCCGCATTAATGATTTTCTTGGCACGGATCGTAATTTTTCCGCCACTGATTTGGTCAATAGCTACGACCCCTACTACCTTGCCATGCTCATACAACAAATCCTCTGCTTTTACATAATTGATAGCTGTTGCTCCCCGTCGCACCGCTTCCTTCATCACTTCCATCGTGAGTCGAGCATCATCTGTCCGATATTCTACGTAATAACCGCCACCTTTTAGCTTTTCCTTGGCCAATAGCGGCTCTTTTGCTAGCGTTTGCTCCTTGTTCAGCATGATACGACGCTCATTTTTCTTAACCCCGGCTAATGCGTCATACACTCGTAAGCCTATCGAAGTAGCAAATTTACCATACGTTCCTCCTTCTATCATAGGAAGAAGCATCCACTCTGGCGTAGTGACATGGGGAGCATTTTCATAGACGATGGCCCGTTCCCGTCCTACCTCCGCAACCAGCTTAAATTCCAGCTGTTTTAAATAGCGCAAACCTCCATGCACTAGTTTTGTCGAGCGACTAGAGGTCCCGGCAGCAAAATCCTGCATGTCAATCAAAGCCGTATTTATCCCACGTACTTGTGCATCCAGTGCTATTCCCGCCCCAGTGATTCCGCCTCCGATCACCAATAGATCATATTCCTGTATCTCCATATCACGCAATAATTGTCCGCGATATAAGCTTGAAAATGGCTTTGTCATCTCACTCACTCTCCTGTACATAATAACGAACACAATTCTTCGTCAGGTGAATAAAAAAAGACCACAACAAGATCCTTCTCATTCATAAGGATCTGCTGTGGTCTACTCCCATTCTCCGACCGATATTAACTTGTCTATTTGATAACAAAAGTATAGCGTAGTTTACTGGTAGCTTCAACCGACAGTCGGTACTTGGAAGCCCATTGTTGCTTCTACTGCTTTTTTCCATCCACTATATAATTTACTTCTTTCCTCTGCCCCCATCTGTACCTCAAAGCGCTTATCAATCTGCCAAACAGAGGCAATCTCCTCACGACTTTCCCAGAATCCAACTGCTAGACCAGCTAGGTAAGCCGCACCTAATGCTGTTGTTTCGCTATTGGTAGGACGCTCAACTGAAACACCAAGAATATCGCTTTGGAACTGCATCAGGAAATTATTTCTTACTGCACCACCATCTACACGCAAGGCTTTTAAAACAATTCCTGAATCCGCTTCCATTGCAGAAAGGACGTCTTTTGTCTGGTACGCAAGCGACTCAAGAATCGCACGGATAAAATGCTCTTTTTCTGTCCCACGTGTCAATCCAAATATAGCTCCTCGCACGTCACTCTTCCAATATGGCGTACCGAGTCCAACAAAGGCTGGAACCATATATACCCCTTCAGTCGATTCCACTCGTTGTGCATATTGTTCACTTTCAGCCGCCGATTTTAACATTCGAAGCCCATCACGTAGCCATTGGATAGCTGAACCAGCAACAAAAATACTGCCCTCTAACGCATATTCCACTTTACCATCGATGCCCCATGCGAGCGTCGTTAGTAATCCACTTTCCGATTTAACTGCCTTTTCTCCCGTGTTCATCAGCATGAAGCAGCCTGTTCCATAGGTATTTTTTGCCATACCCATCTCGTAGCATGCCTGCCCAAATAAAGCCGCTTGCTGATCTCCTGCCGCACCAGCAATAGGTACCTGTTCGCCAAAGAAATGATACGATGCTGTAAGCGCATACACCTCTGATGATGGTCGAACCTCAGGTAGCATACATTTAGGAATATCCAGTATGGCTAATAACTCAGCATCCCATTTTTGCTCATAAATATTATATAGAAGAGTTCGTGAAGCGTTCGAATAATCCGTCACATGACTCTCCCCACCTGACAAACGCCAGATCAACCATGTATCAATGGTTCCAAACAGCAGGTCACCCTTCTCCGCCTTCTCACGTGCACCTTCTACATGATCCAAAATCCATTTTAATTTGGTACCAGAGAAGTAAGCATCGATCACTAATCCGGTTTTTTCCTGCACTAGATCGGAATAGCCCTGGGCCTTTAACTCATCACATATCTCGGATGTTTGACGGGATTGCCAAACAATCGCGTTATATACTGGTTTGCCTGTGTGTTTATCCCAAACGATCGTGGTTTCACGCTGATTCGTGATGCCAATCGCCGCTACTTCCTTTGGGCTAATATTGGATGTGGACAGAACCTCTGCAATCACAGCTAAAATAGAACCCCATATTTCAAATCCATTATGCTCTACCCATCCTGGCTGTGGAAAATACTGTGGAAATTCCCGCTGTGCCATGGCAACAATCTGCCCTTGCTTATTAAAAAGAATGGCACGAGTACTGGATGTGCCTTGATCTAATGACAAAATATATTTTTTCTCCATATATCACTCATCCCTTTTCCCTGTTATTCAGTATTTTCTCTCTAGTCTAAGCAAGAAATACGATTTTATAAAAAAGCGCTGCCAAAACTCCTCCCACAATTGGTCCCACAACCGGAATCCAAGCATAGCCCCAGTTGGAAGTTCCTTTTCCAGCGATCGGGAGCAGAAAGTGGGCGAGACGTGGTCCTAAATCTCTTGCCGGATTAATCGCATATCCTGTCGTGCCACCTAGGGATACCCCAATGCTAATGATTAAAAGTCCTACGACAAACGGATTTAATCCATCTACAAATTTATTCGCTCCAATCGCGAGAATACCAAAAACCAGAATAAAAGTACCAATAATTTCACTTAAAAGATTACCTAGCGTATTTGGAATGGCAGGATCAGTTGCAAAAACACCCAATTTAGCCCCTTTATCCTCTGTTTGTTTCCAGTGAGGCAGATAGTGCAGCCAAACAATTACGGCGCCTAAAAAAGCTCCCAACATCTGTGCCACGATATACAACGGTACGTCCGCCCAAGCAAACCTATCGATGGTAGCTAACGCAATCGTAAGGGCTGGATTTAGATGAGCGCCACTTATCCCGCCCACAGCATAAGCTCCCATGGTAACGGCCAACCCCCAGCCAATCGTGATGACAATCCACCCTGAATTCTGCGCTTTTGATTTATGAAGGACAACCCCTCCTACTACGCCGCCCCCCAATATAATGAGAAGCATGGTACCAACCAATTCACCTACAAATGGTGACATCTTCTGTATCCCCCTCTATGCTTTGACTGACAACAAAAAAAACCACAGGAAACAATCCCTATAATACCATAGGGAAGCCTCTGTGGGTCTCCGATTCTCCGTCACCTGATTAACTTTATATCCCATTTAAGCAAACAAAAGATAATTCTGTCAACAATGAATTGTCAGGAAATCAAAAAGGTTTTATTTATTCTCATAATGGCGCCAAATCTCTTTACGTGATGTTGTTACCGCAACAGCCCCACCACTAAAGGCACACTCGGCATCCTCCACAGTTCTGATTAAACCACCTGCAAGCACAGGAATCTTCACACGCTCATATACTTCGGCAATAATATGCGGCATAATTCCTGGTAATACCTCGATATAATCTGGCTGCGTTAGTTCTAAAAGACGGTAGCTGGTTTCAAGCGCCGTAGTGTCAAGCAGAAATAATCGTTGAATCGCTAAGACTTTATTTTTCTTTGCGGTTAGTACGGCACTTTTCCGCGTGGAAATTACACCTGCTGGTCGAATTTCTTGACATAAAAATTCGGTTGCATATTCATCATTTCGTAATCCATTAATGAGATCAGCATGCACAAGCATTTTTTTATTATGCTTTTTCGACATTTGGACAATATGCTTTAATTGCCCCACATGGCTATCCAACAAGACTAAATATTCAAAACGACTTTTAAGCAATGCCTCGAAATCCTTCATCTGTCTGACTGCTGGTAATACTTTCTGCTGTAAAAAATCCATGCAACACTTCACATCCTATAACAAAAACGTTCATGCATCATTGTAGCAGGATTTTTCGATGATGCAACTAGTCTTTGTATTCCCAGAAGACCTTTCTCTCTAGTTGCCCTTTACCGATTTAGCGATAAAAATAGTGTCTACATATGTACCGTCAGGATATTTGACCTCTCCGATCTTCCTTCCCTCTTCTACAAACCCAAAGCTCTTCAATAAGCGAAGGGACCTTTCATTATGAGCAAATGCCTCGCCTGATAGCTTCTCAATGATAGGATGTGCCTCTGCCCACTCTAGCATGACTTCAAAAAAGAGACTTCCCATTCTTTGACCGCGCCACTCTTCTTTAATTGTTAAAGCGATCATACCTACATGCTGTACTCTCTTTGTTTCTCTTGGCGTAACGGTCATAATTCCGATTAATTCATTCTCGTATTCCGCGATAAACGCCACTTTATTGGGATCATTCCAAAAGGTATCAATACCGGCTGCGACTTGCTCATCATTTGCGATAAATTCTTCTCCAGAAGTGAGCATGAAGGAATTATCGTGAAATACTCGCTCGTAATGCTTCCGAATGATCGAAGCGTCCTTTGCTGTCGGTGAACGAAATGAAATGATGCGATCCGATTTGCTTTGTTTCAACACAGGTACGATCTGAGCCATAGTTATCTATCCTTCCTTTTTAATATGCTGTAAAATACGTTGAACCATTTTGGCATTCCTTTGTAAAAAATGACCATTAAACATACTGTAATGCATGCCTGCACCTTGATATTCTCTATAGGTTCCTTTTGTAAATGTACCCCACATTTGCAAATCGGCGGGTTGCGCAATATTGGCCTCATCTGGTTCTGCTTGTACAAAGTGAATGGAAGCATGTACTTGACCCACATGAGCCAACTGAAGGAAGTAAGCAACATACGCTCTGGTTTTCTTCAGAATCCGCTCTTTCACAACCTCATCACCATGGCTAAAGTCTAAGATTTCTCTGATATTTTCTAGTTGCAAGAAGCGCTCAATCTCATCTTCTAGCTCCTCTGGAGTCATTTTCATCTGCTCTGTTTTCATGTAGGTGTCAAACATAATGATGTCAGATACAGTGTGTCCCTTCTCTTCCATTGCTTTTGCCACTTCGAATGCTAGATTTCCACCAGCTGAATAACCTAGAAAAATGTAGGGTCCTTCTGGCTCTTCATCTAAAATCTGTTGAGTATATTGCTCTATGCGATTTTCCTCTTCCAAATATTCAAATCCATAAAACGTAGCTTCCTGATCTAATAATTCCGCAATTCGTTTATAGATAAAGATAAAACCATTTATCGGAGGAAAACAAATCACTTTGATATCGCCAGCTCGGTTTAATAGCGTCATATGGTTGTTACTCTCCTCCATATAAAAAGCAAAGGCCCGTTCTGCCATATATTCTATCGTTGGGTTTTCATACAGTAATTTTAAGGGAATCTCTACGTTTAATTCTTGTGCCACTAGATTAATCATCTTCAGCATTTTTAGTGAGTATCCACCCAGCTCGAAGAAATTGTCCTTAATTCCGATCGGTTTTATTTCCAGAACATCCTCCCAGATGCTCACTAGACTGGCCTCAAGGGATGTTCTGGGCGCCACATACTCTTGCTTTGAGCGCAGGCTGTTCTCTGGCTTTGGCAGGGCTTTTCGATCGATTTTTCCATTAGGGGTTAGCGGCATTTTCTCTATCTGTATCACGTACGTAGGGAGCATATAGTCAGGCAAAGAAACAGAAAGGGCTTTTCTTACATCTATGTTTCCTATGTCTTCTGTAGCCACCAAATAGGCGCATAGCTCATTGATTCCATCCTTGTTTTGTCTAGCTATAACTATTGCTTCCTGCACAAAGCTACGTAACAGTAACTGCTCTTCAATCTCACTCAATTCAATGCGATGACCTCTAATTTTCACTTGGTGGTCTAGTCGTCCCATATATTCGAGGGTGCCGTCTGCCAGCCATCTAGCCAAGTCCCCTGTCTTATACATACGTTCTCCAGCGATATAAGGGTTGTCGATAAAGCGTTCCTGCGTTAGCTCCTGTCTGTTTAGATAGCCCCTCGCTACGCCTACTCCCGATACATACATCTCGCCTGGGACCCCGATTGGTAACAGCTTTTTCTCCTGATCCAAAACATAGATAGACAGCGTCGGAATCGGCTTTCCAATGTTGCTTGCGTGCTGATGAAAATCCTCTTCTATCAGCTCACGGAAGGTAGCATGGACCGTGATTTCGGTTATGCCATACATATTGATCAGTTTGGTCTGAGGATATTTTGCTTTCCATGGCTGTAGCTGTCTTGGTGTTAAGGCTTCACCGCCAAAAATGACGTACCTCATATTCAGATTTTGATCAGCGGATTTTACCTCTTCATTTATGAGCTGATAAAATGCGGTAGGTGTTTGATTGAGTACCGTTACTTGCTCACTCTGTAGTAATTGTAAGAAGACTTTGGTATCTTGTGCCACCAGCTTAGGAACCACTACCAGCTTTCCGCCAAACAATAAGGCTCCGAAAATTTCCCATACAGAAAAATCGAAGCTAAAGGAATGAAACAGCGTCCAAACATCTTGATGGGTAAACGAAAATAAGGGGGTGTCTGGAAAGAATAAACACACGACATGTCTGTGTTCAATCATGACACCCTTGGGATGTCCAGTCGTCCCTGATGTATAGATGATGTACGCTAAGGATTGCGGTGAAATCTCGACAGACAGATTTTCACTAGCATACTTCTCTAGGTTTTCATCACGTAAATGAATGATTGTTCCCGGATAGGTGGAAACCTTTCCTTCAGGTCTATCGGTAAGCAGAAGCTTCGCCCCGCTATCTTCTAGCATATAATGGATTCGATCCTGTGGATAAATTGGATCGATGGGAAGGTAGGCTGCACCTGCTTTTACAATGCCAAGTATTCCCACAATCATCTCCAAGGAACGCTCAACCATGATCCCTACGATATCGTTAGGTTCAATTCCACGCTCTGTAAGTGACCTTGCTACTTGATTAGCACGTCTATTCAATTCTTCATACGTCATACGTTGATCATCACATACCAAGGCTTCTCGATCCGAATGCTTCTTTGCCTGCTCCTCGAATAGTTGTACAATTGTTTTGTCCTGCGGATAACCGGACTGTGTCTGATTAAAGCCGAATATGAGCTGATTTTTTTCCTGTTCAGACAAGAACTCGATCTCCCGACTAGGTTGTTGCGGGTTGGACAAAGCTTGCTGTAGTAGTCGCAGAGTATGTTGAACAATGCGCTGTATCGTCTCCTCCTGATAACATTCTGAATCGTAATGCAGCTCTATTTCCAGGCTATTTCCCACAGCTCGAAATAGGAAGAGTGTTTTACTCTCTATGTTATCGATATCTCCCACGTCATGAACGCTATCGAGCAGAACAACCGTCTGCATATTTACCTGTGATGGATCATTTATCTCTGGGTGTAGCATCCGTACAGCTTCTGCAAAAGACAGATTGGGATGCTGATCTGCCTCCATGACGGTTTGTTTGATTTTTCCCGCCCATTCGGCAAAGCTATCATTCTTCGTTCCAAATGTTCGCAGAGCAAGAAGATGGTTGGCTGTGTCCTCACTCCTTTTCATTTGAAAAGGGGGCATACCGACTAGAATATCCTCACTCCCTGTATAATGACTAAGCAACAGCTTCACACCCGTAACTAGCAAAACATACATACCAAACGCCGATCCATTGCTAATCACTATTACTTTTTCGGACAGCTCGGCAGGGAAGACCGCTTTAAATACAGACCTAGTGCTCTCTTTGCGTGTTCTGGTAAAATCCTCTGGGAATCCACTCGCGACTACATTTCCTTGTAATTTGCCTAACCAGTATTGCTGTTCCTCTTGCCACTTTCCAGTCGTCATTGTACTTGATTGACTTAATGTGTCACGCATCCTTTTTCTCTCCTTATCAGATCGTGTAGGGAGAGAATGCCCCTCCCTTTTTTACCAGAGAAAAACCCTTACCTGTTAAAATGTAAACGTGAAGTCTTCCGTTATGGCACTCTCCATTTTTTTCGTTCGCAAAAAGGGAATCTCGTTTATGAGCATATCCTTGTTCGCTGTAACCATCCGGAGAAGCTCCACATAATTCTGTCCCATCTGCTCAATGGTGTCACGTTTAAATAACGCTGTACGATACTCCCATGTGAAATGGAACCTGTCTCCTTGCTCCATTGCCTGCAAAGTAAGGTCGAATTTTGCTGTTTGATGCGTGTACGGATAGGGTATTAACGTAAGTCCATTTACTTGGCTTGTTTGCCAATCTGTATTTTGGAGTACAAATGCTACATCAAAAAGAGGGTTGCGATTAGGAACTCGCTCAGCCTTCACCTTTTCGATTAGCTCCTCAAATTGATAGTCTTGGTTCTCAAAAGCCTTTAACGAAGTCAATTTAACCTCATCTAAATAAGCTGCAAACGATTTACTACCCTTTGGATGCATTCGAAGTACCAATGTATTCACAAACATACCGACGATCCGTTGAATATCATCATCTCTCCTGCCTACAATCGGTGACCCAATCATGATTTCGTCCTGACCACTATATTGAGCCAGTAGCAGACCGAACGTTGAAAGTAAGATCATAAAGGGGGTTGTTCCTGTTTCCTCTGCTATTTGATGCACGAGGTGGGTTGTTTCCTGATCAAGAGTAATCGATAACTGATCTCCTGCAAACGTGAGAGCCTCCGGACGCTGGTAATCAAGTGGGAGTTGCAGAACAGGAAGCTCTCCAGCTAATTGTTGCAGCCAATATTCTTCTTGTTTCAAATAGGGGGCGGTTTGTTTAAAGGATTGCTGCCATACGGCATAATCCTTATATTGCAGGCGTAGTGCAGGTAGCTCGTCCCCTTGATAAAGTCGTACAAATTCATCCGTAAAGGTAGCCATGGAGACGGCATCTGAAATAATGTGATGAATGTCTACTAGTAAAAGATGACGGTCTGCCGTAAGCTCAATGAGACCAACTCGAAGTAAAGGCGGTGTCTCTAGATCAAAAGGCTGAATACATGCTTGAATCAATGCGTGGATATCTTCCTCAGCTACATGGTTGTTCCTCATATCTTCATATTGAATCGTAAAATCTGCCTTATCATGTACGCGTTGCATCGGTTCCCCGTGCACCATTTCAAAGGACGTTCGCAATGTAGCATGCCTTTGAATCAAGTGTTGAAAAGCTATTTCCATGCGTTCTCGATCTACAGCTCCCTCCAGCATTATCACAGCCAAAATATTGTAACTCACGGTAGCTCCGTCTAATTGATGAAGCAGGAAAAGTCGTTTTTGTGCAGAAGAAAGCGGATAGTATTCGCACTCCTGTGCAGGTTGGATATCCTGGTGCACGCTTTTCTTCATTTCTGGAAGCAGTTTTGCCAACGATGCTATGGTGGGATATTGGAAGACTTTTTCAATTGGCAGTTGAACATGCCATTCTTTATGGACCTTAGCAACAAACATCATCACTTTTAAAGAATGTCCACCCAATTCAAAGAAATCATCGTAGATACTAACCGGACTGATTCCTAATAAGTCCTGCCACATCATTGCCAATCGAGCTTCCAGCTGATTGCGCGGTGCCACATACTCTTGATTGCGAACCGCTTTCCTTTCAGAGATGGATAATGTTTTTCGGTCAACCTTTCCATTGGGTGTAAGCGGAATCTGATCGATCTGGTACATATGAGTGGGGATCATATATCCTGGTAAAAAGGTTGCTAGATCATCCTTTACCTTGGCAAAGGATAAGGCTTCATCCGATACGAGATGAGCGCATAGTTCATGTTCGCCTAGAGAGCTCGTCCACACCGAAACCACGGCTTCCTTAACATACCCAAGCTCCCTGATTTTGGCCTCTATCTCCCCTGTTTCGATACGATATCCACGCACCTTTACCTGATGATCCATACGACCTAAAAACTCTACATTTCCATCTGGTAGCCACCTAGCTACATCACCCGTTTTATACATCCGTTCACCTGATACATACGGGTTTGGGATGAATTTTTGCAGAGTCAATTCCTCCTGCTTGTAATAGCCACGCGCTACACCAGCCCCTCCTATGCACAATTCCCCCGGAATTCCTACAGGCAACAACTGATTCTGTTGATTGACAATATAGTAGCTCGTATTGGGTAATGGCTTTCCAATTGGGACATGGCTTTGCCCATTCAACCAACCAGCTTCCTCTTCAAAATAGCTAGACTCAATGCTAGCCTCCGTTACCCCGTAGGTATTTAAAATACGTATTGCTTGTCCAAACTTGTGTAATAAATAAGTGAAATCTTTGATCGATACAGTATCGGCTCCAAGCAGAATTAGCTTCAGATCGGGTAGCTCCAAGCCCTCCTCTGCAACATACTGCATAATGGGTACAAATAAAGCTGGAGTCGTATCAAGCATGCTAATTTGATGCTTACGCATGAATTCATATAAAGCGGGGGGATGAATCCGAATGTCTTCTGGACAAATAATGAGCTGACCACCTGTAAGGAGCGCTTTTGCCATATCCCCAGCAAATACGTCAAATGAAAAGCTAGCCATTTGCAATAACCGACAAGGGTTTTGCTTCAGCTCATACTCCTGCATCCAGGCATAGGCCGCATTCACATAGCCTCGGTGTTCAATCATTACTCCTTTGGGATTTCCCGTTGATCCTGATGTGTAAATCAGGTATGCTATGTTTTCAGGTTTCGTAACAGCAACCAAATTAGAGCCATCTAGGTGGTAATTCGATTCATCCTCAACATACAGGATTTCTTTCGTATACTCTTCTTTATTTATCTGAATATGGGCCTCTGCCGCTCTCGTAGTCAGTAACATCATCGAATCGCTATCCGTAAGCAAGTAGTAAATACGCTCGCTGGGATAATGGGGATCGATTGGTACATAGGCTCCACCTGCTTTTAATACCGCAAGTACGCTAATGAACATTTCGATAGAACGATCCATGAGAATACCTACAATACTCTCTGCCAGTACACCTTTTTCTCGCAGCGTTCTTGCCAGTTGGTTCGCTCTCTTATTCAAATCCCGATAGCAAATCGTTTGATCTCCCCACACGATCGCACTCTTATTAGATGTAGCGATCACCTGCTCTTCGAACAACTGCGTAAATGTTTTGTCTTTTGGGAACTTCACCTTTGAATCATTAAAGCGTTCCAGTATTACACGTTTGTCTTTTGTCGAGATCAATTCTAGCTGATCTATCAGTTGATTTGAGTTCTCGACAATTCCATGTAACAGCGTAATAAAATGCTCCATCAGACATTTCACGTACTTCTCATCATAGCGTTTTCTATTGTAAATAAAGTGGAACTGCAAGGAATCCTCTGGTGTCACCTTTACTGTAAAGTCATAGTGAGTCTGCTCAAAATAAGCATACAAATCCATTGTGTATCCCAAGGACTGGGTTGTTTGAGCAAGCCCCTCCACATCCAATGGATAGTTTTGATAAATAAACAGATGGTCAATTAGCCCTTGCTTTACTGGACTTAGTGCTTGGATTTCTGAGAAGGAACAATATTCATAGGGCTTGGCTTCTACAGCCTGCTTACTGACTCTTTTCAACAGCTCCAAAAACGTACTCTGCTCATCCCAGCTTACCCGTAATGGATTGGTATTGATGAACAAGCCCATGATTCTTTCTACACCTTCAACCTCAGACGGTCTTCCAGAAACCGTTCTTCCAAATACAGCGTCTCGCCTGCCATTATATTTGCCTAAAAGGATGCCCCATGCCGTTTGAAGCATAGCTCCTGTAGTTGAGTGATTTTCCTTAGCGATTCGTTGTAGCTGTGATGTGAGATGTTTCTCGATATACAAGATCGTCTCTGCTTGCTCGTCCTCCATACTCTCCTGTCTATAGTCAATCTCTGGATGTATCCCCATCTCTTCCTTCTGCAATCCAACACCAAGCATTTTCGGCAGAGCGGTAGACTCTTCGTATCCTTGGAGATACTGCCTCCAGAAATGAAGCGATTCTTCCTGATCCTGCTGCTCAATCCATTTCATATAGGTATAAAACGGTACAGCATCCTCTGCTTCCACCGAGGTTTTGTGAATCATAGTACGGTACTGCTCCATCCATTCTTGCAGCATAATCTGCAAGCTCCATCCATCGATTTGAATATGATGGGTACTTACCATGATGTGATAGCAGCTGGTAGCTAATGTAACCACAGCTAAACGCATCACATCTTGCGTAAGATCAAAACCGCGTTCACGATCAGTCAGTCGTTGGTTTTGTAAATAGCGGCGTTGATCCTGCTCATCTAAGTGAGATATATCAGCCTGTAGCACCGGAATATACCGATTTTTCAGAACACATTGAACGATCTCTTCCCTTTGCGTATAACGATAAACTGTACGAAGAGCATCGTGACGCTCCACTACACGCTGTAGGCTAGCTGCTAGCAAATCCACGTCTATCTGCCCTTTTACTGTCAACTCCAGTTGAATAAAAAAGGAGGAGGGCTGATTCAAGGAGCTGTGAACATACATCCATTCTTGAGATGGCGTTAGGGGGTAGACCTGTTCAATGTCCCCCATCGGAATATCTTCTTCTACTTGGCTTTGTAAGAAAGGAAGTTCCTCCATCGGAATCGTGAGTAGTGGAGCCGTAGCTTTATGCAGTCGAGATTCTATTTTTTGTTCCAGCAAAGTAATTCCTCTTGCCGCATCAGATAGAATGGGGAACTGGAACAGGCGCTTCATTTCTAAGGACATGCCCTTGGCCCGGAGACGAGACATCACTTGTATGGCCTTAATAGAGTCACCGCCTAGGTAGAAGAAATTATCCCGTGCTCCTACTCTCTCCACTCGTAGCACAGCTTCCCATATCTTTGCCAATAGCCATTCCCTTTCATTTTTTGGCTCAATATAAACCTCATCTGTGCCGAGTGTGTCGGCATCTCGTGTAGGTAATGGCAAACTTTTACGATCAACCTTACCATTTTGTGTCAGCGGCATACTCTGGACAGGAATAAAATAGGTGGGAATCATATACGTCGGTAATGCGTTAGCTAATTTCTCTCTCAACGCCCCAATGCTATGCTCTCGCTCCGTAACAATATACGCACAAAGCTCTTGATCCCCCTGCTCATTCTCGACAGCCACCACTACTGCATCTTTCACACCAGCTATTTTGACCAGTTGTGTTTCTATTTCTTCCGACTCGATGCGATATCCCCGAATTTTCACCTGATGATCCATGCGTCCTAGATACTCCAATTGTCCATTTGGTAACCATCTCGCATAATCCCCCGTCTTATACATCAGCTCCTCTTTATCTGTAAAGGGATTTGGGACAAAACGACTTGCTGTCATCTCTGGTAGATTAAGATATCCTCTTGCTAAACCAACACCAGACACACATAGTTCACCTGTCACTCCCACAGGCTGTTGTTCACCATGCGGACCAACGATATAAATGTGAACATTGTCGACTGGTCGACCTATCAGGACAAATGGTACGGTAGCTGTATCGCAGTCATAATAGGTCACTTGAATGGTTGTTTCTGTGGGTCCATATAAATTATGGAGGGAAATGCCATACGGTTGTAGAATGTCATGGAACTTGGCAACATGCTGGGCTTTAAGCGCTTCCCCGCTAGCAAATATAAGCCGGAGATTTTTTACCTGCTCTGCTATCCCAGTTTCCGCAAGATAGGTAAGAAAAATATGAAGCATAGATGGGACAAAATGGATGATGGATATGTGATGCTGTTGGATTGTCTGAACAATCATACCTGGGTCTTTTTCTGCTCCGGGCTGTAAAAAACATACCTTGGCCCCTACAAATGACCACCCAAATAATTCATAAACAGATACATCAAATGTGTATGGCGTTTTTTGCAAGATCGTATCCTGCTCCGTAAGTGGGTACTTTCTCTGAGACCAATAATTGCGACTGATAACAGATCGGTGTTCGATCATGACCCCTTTTGGATTTCCCGTCGAGCCGGATGTATAGATGACATATGCAAGATGATGAGCTTGTGCCAGTGGCTTCAGATTCGTCCCATCCTCATCGGCATAGAGATCGGATTGGATGATGATCTCCTCCCCCTCAAATGAGAAATGTCCAGCAAAAGAAGGATGCACAAGCAATAAAAACGCACCACTATCCTGTACCATATACTCCATTCGTTCGTTAGGAAATTCAGGATCAATGGGTAGGTATGCCCCACCTGCTTTCATAATGGCAAAAATGCCGATGAGCATTTCTAAGGATCGTTCCGTAATCATGGCAACAGGCTGATCGGGTTGCACTCCTTTTTGTCTAAGCCTTCTTGCCAGACGGTTGGCCTGTTCATTTAGCTCGCGATAGGTGAGATGTTTGTTCTCAAAAATGACCGCTATATGCTCAGGCGTCTTTTCAACCTGTTCTTCAAACATTTGGTGTAGGGTCTTGTCCGATGGGAAATCGTTTTGGGTTTCATTAAAGGACAAGAGTAGCTGTCTTTCCTGCTCAGATAGTAGTTGTAGTTCACCAACCTTTTTTCCAGGCTCCTCCACACCATTCTGTAGCAGGAGCAGAAGCTGCTCTGCCACCCTTGTTATTTCTGACTTATCAAACATTTCAACCTGATAATCCAAGGTAAGCATCATTTGTCCGCTGTCTATATTCTCTTTTACATGTACATACAACGGGTAGCCGACATGACCACTAAAGAGCCATTCCATGCTATATGTAAGCTGTCCCTTTTCTCCCCACTTCATAGGCTGATACTCTAGTACAATCGTAAAAAGCTCATCCATCCCCCGATGCTTCGTGCGTAATTCTTGCATCAGTAAATTATAGGGATATTTCTGATGTCGTAGGATGGAGACCTGTTTCTGAGTGATTTGGCGGACATAGGAGACAAAATCTAGCTGTGTATTCACCTGTGTACGAAACGGCTGCGTGCTTACAAACATACCAAACATGCTCGCATCCGTGCGATTAGTCCGATTGCCATAAAGCGTACCAATCGTAATATCTTCAGAAAAGGTAAGCTTCTGCAAATAAATCGAAAGAGTAGCTAGGAACAGGGCATTCACGCTAACCTGATACTCTTTACAAAAGGTGTGAACCAATGCTTGAAGTCTCTCTGAGATAGGAACAGATTCTCTCGCTGCCAAGGTACTCGACTGATAAGTAGGCACTTGTTTGATTCCATTTACCTCAGGAAGACTGGAAAAAACCTCCTGCCAATAGATTTTATCCTTCTGGAAACGGACGGAAGCCTCGTATTCCATTTCACTATCCAAATAAGAGAGATAGGAGGGCTGTACTTCCAACTCGATCGACTCTCCTGCAAGTAAGCGAACATAGTTATCCATAAACTCATTGCAGAACATATCAATTGACACACCATCGGCAATCAAATGATGAAATCGGCAATACACCCACATTTGCTCGTCATCAATCAAATGGATGGAAATATCGTACAAGTCAGAATGAAACAACTCCATAGGTATCTTCGTTTGGCTCTCGGCCCATTCTACTACTTTATTTATAATTGATTTTTGTTCATACTCCTGTGCTACTGATACGTCCTCATGCTTAGGATGCGCTACCTTTTTGCTGTAATCTATGACAGGAAACTGCCGCTCCTGATAATCTAGTAGATATTGCCTTGGTTCTGCTTGCCCTTCATCTGTTAAACGGATTCGAAGGGCATCATGGGCATAAATGGCTGCGTTTATCGCCTGACATAGCTTTGCATAATCAGACTGCCCTGTTATTTTTATAAAACCAGCCATGATGTTTACCGCCGTGTCAGGATGCATCATCTCCGTATACCAAATTCTCTTTTGGGGATTCGATAGCTCATAGGTTTTTTGCATCAGGTTTCTCCCTCTTTTTGGTTTATTCACCAATAAACATTTATTCCCAGTAGAATTATAACAAAATTAGTAAAAGATGTTCCACGAAAATATTTTTTACAGTGGAGGGTGGGGGATTAGATATTTTCTAAATATTGGATTATATCGTTACAAGATATAATTGAACGTAAAAACCCGAGCTACGGACACATAGCATATCCGTTACTCGGGTCTTGTTTAAATTTGTAATGTTTTGTTGATCTGGTAAAAAGAACGATTCGCATTCATAAAATAGGTTAGCGAAACTGTAGAACTTGCTCCTTCGAAAGCTTATCTAGTGTCGGCAAATCTGCTGGTGCCCATTCTAGTGAATGTAGCTCATCGGCAGTTACCCACCTTAACTCTTCATGCTCACTAGCCATCGGTTCACCACTCACTACCTTGGCAAAGTATGTAATCAGTCTTACCTTTACAGTGGGATATTCGTACACAGAATCACTTATTAGCTCCCCCACTTCTATCTGGCATCCCAATTCTTCTTCGATCTCACGAATCAGTGATTCTTGAGGCTTCTCACCTTTTTCAATCTTACCTCCAGGGAATTCCCACATCCCCGGCAATGACATCTGCTGGGAACGTAGAGCACTCAAGATTTTTTGATGATCATTTATAATCACTGCTCCCACTACATCTACTTGTTTCATAAAATCCTCCTTAGCTTAACGAACCAGATCAAGATACAAATCATCTGGTAAAGCGTTGTGTAATTTCCATGTGATATTCATAGGCTTATCGCCGACACTGCTTACATAATCTAATTCTCCTAAATAAGTAAATGGAAGAGTTTTCCCATGCATTTCCGTAAACTTACGCACAAACAAATGAATGTGAATATCTCTTTCGCCATGATTGATATAATCCTGCCCTCTATCAGAATGATGAGAAGTCTGGTTAGCACTTTGCCAGTGGAAATGATTTTTGTCAATAAAATAATCATGGTATTGCAGGTGCTCTGCTGTATTTTTGGCGTCCTTTTTTAAAGTGACGAAGAATAAATAGTGATTGTCTACACGACTAATCCCTTCACGCCATGAGCCCTCTTGTGCTTTAGCCTGAAAGAGATAAATGAGGTCGTTTCTTGTGTAATTTTGATACAGTTGAACCTTTTGTTCTCCATTCAGAAAAGTACTAGCATTATAGGTTCTTCTAAATTCCGTTATCCCATATTCTACTCTTGCTTTCAGATAGGTCTTCCATTTTTCATTCATCCAAATAGTCTTCACATCTTCTGCAAAAATAAATTCATTGTTTATAAAGTTACCAAAAGCCCAATTTTGTTTTTTATAAGATCTTGCTAGACGCTCCATAGCTCGTAGAATATAGGTCTCATGGTACTCTCCTTTCATATTAATAACAAATTTGTCTGTAAGAAACACAATCACGTCTGTTGAAGTTACTTTATGTAGGGTGGTTATTAATGATAGCACAGCAAACTCATATGGCCATTTGATAGGAAGGGCCTGTTCTAGTCGCTGTACCATTTCTAACACCATAGGGTGAGCCAAAAGCTCCTGATCAAAGGAATTCATATCCTTCATCTTTTTCTTCGTTTCCACCCAAGAACCATATTTCTGGATAAAGTAATGCAAGCTTGGAGCAACAGCCGAATATAAGAAATCCTCAATTTCTGGAGAATACCCCAGCTCTTGTTGAAACTCTTTATATAATCCAGATAGCATTTGATGGTTGTCCATCCGAATAAGATTAATTTTATCTAAAATCTTTTGCCTTGATATCTCTTCCAACTCAGCAAAACACCCATCTGGTAGCTGAGCAAAATCTGTTTCTACAATTACTCGTAAGGCATCTCGATCAAACGCTTTGTGATTCGTTTGTCCAGACAAAGCTAATGGAACAATAAAAGAACGTTGATTATTACCAATGAAATCTAAGATGGTTACAAACTCTTTTTCCTCTGATTTACGTAACCCGCGACCTAACTGCTGAATAAAAACCGTAGCAGACTCTGTTGGTCTCAAAAATAACACCAAATTCAAAGAAGGTATATCAATTCCTTCGTTAAATATATTTACAGTGAAAATGAATTCTAACGGATCGTCAGGGTTTTCTAGGCTTTCGATCATTTTTCTTCGTACAACCGGATCGTCCTTTCCCGTTAAACATTCGGCACAATATCCCCGAATCGTAAATTCATCAGCCATATACCTAGCATGTTCAACCGTGGCACAGAATCCAAGTGCTCTTCTCTTCCGTCCATCATAGCCAAACTTCTCAATCATCTCAAGGATGTAATCAACACGTTCATTGGTTTTTAATGCCTTTATTAAAGCCCCTTCATCAAATACACCATTTTGATGAACAACTTTATCATAATCTACCGTATCGCCCAATCCAAAATAATGAAAAGGAGCTAATAATCCAGCCTCCAATGCTTGGTGTAATCTAATTTCATACACCACATTATTGTCGCATATAGCTAGTACATCTCTCCCATCCATACGTTCAGGGGTGGCTGTCACACCTAGTAAGAAAGTAGGTGTGAAATAGTCAAGAATTTTACGGTATGTCTCCGCCTCGGCATGGTGAAACTCATCTACGACAATATAGTCAAAATAAGCTGGATCAAACCTTTTAAGGGAATCCTCTCGATGTAGAATCTGAACAGTTGAAAATAGATAAGGTTTATCCCACTCTTTTACGTCACCTGTAACCTTACCAATCTGCTCCTCTGAGCCTAAGACAGCCGCGAATGTTTTCTTGGCATTTTCAAGTAATTCATCACGATGTGCAAGAAATAATACCGTCTTAGCACCCATCTGCACAGCATCGAAGGCAGACAAATAGGTTTTTCCCGTACCGGTAGCCGCAATGATGATGCCTTTTTTATTTCCTCTCTCTCTTGTTTCTTTTAATGCATCCAGAGCTGATGTTTGCATGGAGTTAGGGGTAAGCGCATTTTCATTGTTTTTTTCCAAATAAGTAGGTTGAGTTTCAGCAACAACCTTTTGCCTTATCTCTAAGGGTTTAAATGAATCTATTCTCTCTATCTTTCTTTGATTTCGTTTTAATTCGTACTCATCAATAATCTCTGAAGTGATATCAATAGCTCGTTGGTCATTCCACAGTTCTAAGAATAACTGTGATGCATTTTTATAAATTGGAATATGTGGAGCGTCCGGAAGTTTAACATTCCATTCATACCCTTTTTGGATGGCTGAATGAGATAAGTTAGATGATCCAATAATGACACTATTTAACTGTGAATTACGGGTAAACAAATACGCTTTTGTGTGAAATGATGTATTGCCTGAATCAAAAATTTTCACCTGTACATTTTCAAGCTCTAGCAATCTGCGTAACGCTTTCGGTTCAGTAATATTCATATACGTAGAGGTTAAAATGTTAATCTTCTTACCTTGTCTCCTCAATTCATCAAGAGAGCTTAGCAAAAGCTGTAGCCCTGACCACCGAATAAAGCTAACCATAAAGGATACGCTATCAGCAGTTATAAGCTCAGTTCGTAGTATATTAAAGAAATTCTGCCCTCTGTTATTTTGGTTGGTTACAAGATGAGGAATACTAAAGAAGAGCTCTGGGTAAATGAGAGGAATATGCTTCTCATCATCTCCGTAATGATAATGAATACTAGATAGAGGTCTAGCTAGATCGTATGGAAATCTGTTATGTATGGCATTAACCTGTAAATCTTTTGCATGACATGCGCTGTCACTTAGATTTTCCTCATGTAACTTTTTTTCTAAATTCATAACTAACTGAATCATCTCTTCATATTGCTCTTTTTCTGCTAACTTGGTAAGGGTATCCCCTACTTTTTTGGATAGGTAGTTAGTAAGTGCGTTTACATACTCGTTCGGTGCAATCGGATAAATTCTATGATTATTAGGATAGGTCGTTTTCTGTAAATATAGTTCTTCGTAAAAACCATTTTTCTCCGTCATTTTCTATGAACCTCTTTTTTTGTGATTTGCTTTCCCTCCTAATCAGTTTACAATAATTAAACGTGATAGATAAGATATTCCATGAAAAACAAAAAGCACCGACCTTACATGCCAGTGCTTATCATCATTTTTTACTTATATTCCAAGAGTCTATGTCCACGAATTCTCCAAGTCCATTCAAACCCTGTAAAACCCAAACTACACCTACCTACATCCCCTCATAAATAAGGCCCCATCTGCTGCTCAGAAAAGCTATACCGCGACTTTTTATCCTTCAACCACATATTGCCCTTAATAATAAGAACATACACAGCGACGATAAAATAGACCGTCCCAGCTACCCAATCAACTGTAGTCGCTAAGCCATACGTAACAATGTAATAGATATACCATCCGCCAACAGGAATATGAAGAAATATAACGGCGAACAAGCCTGGATTATACAGTGTTTTTCCTTTTATATTGGCAAAAATGCCGTGCCAGATAAATTGAAAGAAGCCCATGAGAATAGGGGCAAGACCAAGCCAGATTACATCTGGAAATAGGACAGGGAGCAGATAAAAAACATAGGCGATGACAAGATTTATAATCATAGCGGATTGAGGATTTAATGGATACCTTTGCGGATACTCACTTTTAAAAATAAGCACATTAAACAATCCCCCGAAGTATCCAGGCCAACGATATTCTTCAAATTGATGGAAAAGAATAGCCACAAAGCTAAGCCATAAAATAGCACGTATTTCTGTGATATCCTGCCAACTCACAAACAAATAGATCCCGACTATAAAAGCAACAACTACACCTAAATCCTGCCAATATTTCCGTAAAAAGTCCATGTCCTCTTCTCCCCTATCCTCTTATTTGGAAGGAAAATAGTGATCAAATAGGAAATTCACTTGTTCTTCGATTGGCGCAACTGTTACCCCTGCCCCTGATTCAAGTATTGGCTTCATTAACGCAGGCAAAAAGATGGCACCAAATAGCTGCGTAAGCATCATCATTAATTTATCCGGGTCGCTTTCTTGCGTGATTTCTTGTAATGTAGCCCTAACCTTTTGGAAGCCCATCGTTTGTAGAAATTCTCCATATTCTTGCTGTGATGCAAACGGTGCAGTCCCCATCGCGATAATTCTTGATACAAGCTCTGGGTACTGCAATATAACCTGAACATAATGAATGAGGAAGGTTTGTAAACGGTCCCTTGGTGATAAGCTGAGATCATCTAAAATAGTAAAGGTATCCTGAAAGCTGTTTAGTAAAACTTTAATGGCCTCACTTATCAGTCTTTCTTTCGATCCAAAATAGTAATTAATAAGCGCGATATTCGTTTCTGACTTCGTTGCGATTTTCCTGATGGTCACACGCTCAAAGCCTTCTTTCTTAATCAACTCCAATGTTGTCTCAAGAATTTTTTCTTTGGTTGCCTGATTTTTTTCAGAATGTGCCATAGCCTACCTCCTGACTACGTTTTTAAACAACGTTTTAAACATCGTTTAACCAAATAATAGCACCGCTCTCTCAGCAAATCAATGCATTTTTTCCATTGTTTAGAATCAATTGCCTGTAGCATCTACTGTATACAGAAACAAGCCTGCATTTCCCTGAATGATCTCTTTACAAAAAAGAACCCCGACAGTTGTCGGGGGCCACTTCAAACCTATTTAATCGACTAAAACGAAGCCACTACACCGTAAATTGGTTCTCATGTTTTCGAGAACGGATTCTTTGCAAAATCTCAACAATATATGCCACATTTTTGGAAATATACGGTTCGTCCATCATATCCATGTGCGAGCCGTGTCCCTTATATTCAGTAAGGTTTACAGTTGTTGCATCCCTCCACAAAGCCTGTTCAAACAATAATTCGATCGTTTCGGATTGATGAGCCCAAATACAATGAATATCTGCATGTATAGATCCCTTATTCGTTAATAGGTTCATATACTGCTTATAGGACTTGTATCTGTTCGCAGCTTTGTCCTTTAACAACGTTACGTCTAATTTCTGTTTGACAGCAAATTCATCTACTATTTGGTCAACCTCTCTATCGATCTCATCCTCGTCCTGCACCACGATCTCATTTTTTCGCATGGAATCGATTAAAATAATATCCGAGACTTCATGATTGAAACTCTCCAGAGCCCTCGCCACTTCAAAGGCAACATTTCCTCCCGCCGAGTATCCCACAAGAACAAATGGACCTTTTGGCTGAATCTCCAATATGTGATTCATATAATACTCAATCAGGTTTTCCTCATGGACAAAATTAAACGCATATACCGTTCCTTGCTCATGTAATAGCTCTGCCACTCGTTTATAAATATAGCCTAATCCAATAATTGGTGGAAAACAGAAAAGATTGATATGTCCTTTTTGATTCATTAAGGTTACGGATTGTTCAAAGTTCGTATTCGTTTCCCATACCAGCATTTGTTTGGCCATATCCTTGATGGTTTGGACTTCAAAAACATAGGGAATTTCGATTGACAATTCCGCGTAAATTTTACTAATCACTTGAATCATCCGCAGTGAATGCCCGCCGATTTCATAAAAATTATCATGTATTCCTACATGCTCCAGCCCCAGAACCTCTTGCCAAATACGGACAAGCTCCTCTTCCATCTTAGTCATCGGAGTGACAAGCTCCCTGCCTGTATCTATGAGGGTATCCATCTCCATTAGCTTTCTGTAATTCACCTTTCCATTGGAAGTAAGCGGCATTTCATCCAAGCGAACAAAGTACGAAGGCATCATATAGCTTGGCAAATGTTTTGCTAACGCAATCCTTACATCGGCTACAGTCAGCCCGTTTTCGATGATTACATAGGCGTAAAGCTCCTTTTGTCCCTCCATGTTTTCCCGAACGACCACCGCCGCTTGCTTCACTCCCGGACTTTTTAGTAGCTGTGACACAATTTCTCCGGTTTCAATCCGGTGGCCCCTAACTTTCACCTGATGATCGGCCCGACCTAAATATTCGATCGTTCCATCTGGAAGCCATCTTGCAAAATCGCCTGTTCTGTACATCCGTTTCCCCGAAACAAACGGGTTCTCTACGAATTTTTCTGCAGTCAATTCCGATCTATTCATGTACCCTCTAGCCAAACCGTCGCCCGAGATAAACAGCTCCCCGACCACACCCACAGGCTGGAGCTGTCTATGTTTGTTCAGGATATAAACTTCCGTATTGGAGATAGGCTTTCCTAAAGCTACCGGGGTATGCTCCTCACATTCGCCAGCGATAACCTCGATAGTTGTTTCCGTAGGGCCATAATGATTGTGAAGCTTGTATCCTTTTCTCACTAGTTTATCTTTTAACGCATCATCAAGCTGTTCTCCCCCGCAAATCAGGATGTTTAAGCAAGCGATTTTATCCTCATCCGCCAGCAATTCTTGCATCAGCGCTGGAGAGATATTCAAAACGTTCATTTCGTTTGCAGTGATATAGTCAAATAAACTTTGTTTATTCCATATCATATCTTTCCGGATGCAGTGCAAGGTAGCTCCGTTTAGCAGTGTGCTGAAAATTTGCCCCACACTAGGATCGAAGGTGTATTCCGCCATCAGTACCATCTTCTGATTCATTTGTTCAAAATATCTGTCACTGAACCAGCAAACGGTATTGACCACGCTTTGATGTTCGATCATAACTCCCTTAGGCTGCCCTGTCGTGCCCGAGGTATAGATGATATAGATTAGATTGTTCGGACCAACGATTGGCTCTAAATTCGAAGCATCTTCATCAGGGTCGTGCGTATCGTCTAGAACAACGAGCTTGCCGGTAAAAGAGACTCGCTCCCGCAAATGGCTTTGCAGCAATAACAACCTTGTACCCGAGTCCTCCAGCATATAGCGCATTCTCGCCTCCGGATACTCCGGATTGATCGGTACATAGGCGCCTCCCGCTTTTAATATAGCCAGAATACCAACAATCATCTCTGAGGAACGTTCCACGAGGATTCCGACCGCCTGATCCGGTCCTACTCCTTCAGCTCGTAGTGTTCGGGCCAATCGGTTTGCTTTCTCATTTAATTCCCTGTATGTCAGCTGTTTGTTTTCAAACACAACAGCCACCTGATGAGGCGTCTTCTCTACCTGCTCCTCAAACAGCTGATGAATTGTCTTCTCCCTCGGATAGCTAACTGCTGTATTGCCCCATACTTCCAAAATCTGCGTCTTCTCATCCTTAGTGAGCAGATCAACTTCTTTGACCGTAATCTGCGGATTGTTGACGATTTGTTCCATGATATGAACCAGATGTCCAGCAATACGCTCTACACTCTCTTGATCATACACGCACGCATTATATTCCAAGCGAATCCCGAACTCTGTACCAGGCACGACAATTAGGTTAAAGTCATAGTTCGTTTGCTCAACCGTCTCTACATCCACGATCTCAAAGCCTGTTGAACTACTGCTTCCCAATTGCTCCATCTGCTGTTGCACAGGGTAGTTTTCAAACACCATAATGTGAGTAATCAAGCTCTGTTTTTGTTCGGTTTGTGCCTGAATCTCATACAGCGGATACGTATCGTATGCCTGAGATGCCAGAGCTTGTTCCTGAATCATCCCCATCACTTCCGCAACGGTGGCCCAAGCCTCACAGCGAATCCGTACCGGAATTGTATTAATAAATAAACCGATGATGCTTTCAATCCCAGGTACTTCCGTCGGTCTTCCTGAGACGACGCTTCCGAATACGACATCCTGATTGTCGTTATATTTCTGCAGCAGAATACCCCAAGCAGTTTGCATCAATGTATTTACTGTCACGTTCTGTTGCTTCGCCCTTTGATTAATCCGCTGGCTCAGCTGCTCGCTAAGGGAGATGATTCGTCTCTCTAAAACGAACCCTGCTACCTTTCGCTGAGGCTTTGTTTTACCAAGAGCCGTCTGGTGTTCATATCCTTGCAAATAATCGTTCCAATACCGTGAAGCCGCTTCGCCATCCTGTTGCTCCAGCCATTCGATATATGAACTGTAGGGACTTACTGGGGCAAGTTCAGGTTGGCTTTGTTTCTGATAGGCGAAATAGATTTCGAACACTTCCTTGGCAATGAGAGACAAGCACCAGCCATCCATTAGGATATGGTGGAAACTCCAGAGGAAACGGTAGGTTTCGTCTCCGATACGCAGAATGAACACCCGCATAAGCGCATCTTGAGCCAAATCAAATCCCTTGGCCTTGTCCTTGTTCATCAAAGTCGCGATATACCCCTCACACTGCTCCTCATTCATCTCACGAAGGTCTTCATACAAAAATCCGGCAGGTTTGTTCCGGTATACCACTTGTACCGGTTGTTCTTTCCACCCGCTGTAAAAGTTCGTTCTCAACACTTCATTTCGTTGCACTAATACGTTCAAACTCTTTTCAAAGGAAGTCACATCAAAGGTTCCCTGTAGGGTAAACGTCGTTTGCTCAAAGTAGGCTCCCAAATGAGGAGTCACCAGACTGTGAAACAGCATCCCCTTCTGCATCGGCGTTAACGTGTAAACATTCTCAAGCTCTCCCGCATGCTTGGTCTGCTCTATTAACTGTTCTAGTTCCTCCACGGTTAATCCCTTCAACAAAACATCGCTTGGCGTCAGTTCCTTTCGCTCTTTCGTCACACAGTGTGCAATCACTTCCTGAAGACTTGCTCGTAATAATCCAGCCAGCTGCTCGATCGTTTCTCTCCGATATTCTTTGCCGCTATAGCTGATCATCAGAGACAGCTCTCCACCTGCGATCATGCCGTTTACATCAAGTACATAGGGTCTTGCCGTATTTTTACTGATGGTGTCACCAACCGAATAGGGTGATATCTGTATCGCATTATTTTGCAAATCCTGATCAAACTGCCCCAAATAATTAAAGCTGATCTGAGGCTCTACTCTGATTTGGTCACCCTGGTGTCCGGACAGATACCTTACGATGCCGTATCCAATTCCTTTTTGCGGGATTTGGCGTAAGCCTTCTTTTACCCTTTTAATCAGGTGAGATAAATCCTGCTCTGCCGTCATTTCCAACACGACAGGGTACTGGCTCGTAAACCACCCCACAGTGCGTGTAATGTCCATATCTAAAATGATGGCTTCCCTTCCATGCCCTTCTAGGTTCACAATGACTTGATCCATACCCGACCAAGTGTGAAGTGCCCTTCCTAAGGCAGTTAACAAAAGGTCATTCATTTCTGTGTTATATGCCCAATGCGCTTGTTTCAACAACTGCTCCGTCTCTTCCCGATTCCACTGCACCGTAATCGTTTCATTATCTCGAACTCGCACATCATCATGTTTATAATCTCTGGGAAGCGGCTTGTTTTCAATCTGGGCAATGTGCTGCCAATAAGCCAGTTCGTTCTCTATCGCTTGACTGTTAGCATAAGCTGCCAGCTCTTCTGCCCATAGACGGAAGGAATCCGTTTTTTCCGGAAACCGAATCTCCTCTTTGTTCATGGCTTGTTCATAGCCTGTTGCTATATCCTCAAATAAGATTCGCCATGATACCCCATCGACAACCAAGTGATGAATAGCTATCAGCAAATGATCCCCTTCTGCACATTGGAACAACCCTAGCTTCATCAAGGGTCCTTCCGTCATATTGATGTTGCTTTGAATCTCATTTGCTTTGGCTTCGATCAACTGAGCATAATCAATCTCTTCCCGAAGGTTGACAACCTCTAAGGAGAACAGTTCGCCTTCATCAATCCCCCGATTCCATGCCTTATATCCTCTATCGGTCTGACAAAATACCATACGCAAGACATCGTGATGCTCGGTAATTTTCTGTATCACCTTACGAAGCGAGGTTTCATCAAATCCCTCTTTCCGATATAACATGACAGCTTGGTTAAAATGATGAGGGTCTGCGAATTTTTGTTCAAAGAACCAGCTCTGGATTGGTGTAAGTCTTGCTTCTCCCTTCACTTCTTTCTGATCGGCAATTCTACTGACGAATTGGACATGCCCGCTGAGCTTTGCAACGGTAGGATATTTAAACAAATCCTTCAATTCCAGCTTGTAGCCCGCTTGATACAGCCTTGAAGAAATCTGAAGGGATTTGATAGAGTCGCCCCCTAAATCGAAGTAATTATCCAGTACCCCGATTGTTTTGACTCCTAATACCGACTGCCAAATCGAAAGTAAAGTCTTCTCCACTGCTGTTCGAGGTGCTACGTATGCCGTTCCGGTCTGTAGCTTACCACTTGGAGCAGGTAGCGCCTTGCGGTCGAGCTTCCCATTCTTTGCTAACGGCATCCGCTCCACTTGTACAAAGTACGATGGAATCATATAGCCAGGCAGCTCTTGGGATAATGCCCCCCTTAGTTCGCTCACCGTAAGCGTTCGGTCTGCTACGAAATAGGCGCACAGCACCTTCTGTCCACTTCCATCCTCCCGTGCGACAACCACTGCCTCACGTACGTATCCCGTTTTCAGCAACTGTGCTTCTACTTCCCCAAGCTCGATACGGTAACCGCGGATTTTTACCTGATGGTCAATTCGACCCAAGTATTCGATGTTGCCATCCGACAGCCATCTCGCCAAGTCTCCCGTCCGATACATCCGTTCGCCAGACAGGAAGGGATTATTCACGAACTTCTCGGCAGTCAGTTCAGGTCGGTTCAGATAACCTCTTGCCAGCCCCACACCAGCGATGCATAGTTCCCCAGCCACACCGATTGGCTGTAGTTGGTTTTGGCGATTTACAATATAAAGCTGTGTATTGTCAATCGGTTTTCCAATCGGAATAATCGTGTAAGGATCTACTGCCTGACAATCAAAATAAGTCACATCTACAGTCGCTTCTGTCGGCCCATACAGATTGATTATCTGTGCTCCACTCACTAAAGCAATGGATCGGTGGAATTTGGCAACCTGCGAAGCGGGTAATGCTTCACCGCTCGCAAACACACGTCGCAACGAAGCAAGCTTGTCCCTTTGTTCCTCATACGATCGTTGCTCGACATATTCCAGAAAAGCTTGTAGCATAGATGGAACAAAATGTAACGTGCTAATGTTTTGTTCCTTCAATGTATTCAAAATGACTGTCGGATTCTTTTCCCCTCCAACAGGAAGCAGGCATACTTTGGCACCGACAAGCGCCCACCAGAATAGCTCCCACACGGACACATCAAACGTAATTGTGGTTTTTTGCAGGATCGTATCATTTTCGCCTAGTGGATATTTCTTTTGCATCCACAGCAAGCGATTAATCACCGAGCTGTGTTCTACCATTACTCCCTTGGGGTTACCCGTGGTTCCCGAAGTATAGATGACATACGCCATGTCTTTAGCATCGTTGATCAGCTCTAAATTAGAGCCGTCTTCGCTATAGGAGCTGACATCATGTAAATCAATAAACTTCCCTGCAAATGACGCCCGTTTGCGTAAATGCTCCTGCACCAAAAGTAGTTTCGCTCCTGAATCCTCCAGCATGTAACGAATACGTTCCTCTGGATACTCCGGATCAATCGGCACATAGGCACCACCAGCTTTCAAAATTCCGAAGATACCGACGATCATCTCTAGGGAACGCTCGACCATGATCCCGACAGGTTCGTCTGCCTGTATCCCCTCTGAACGCAGTGTTCGCGCTAGCTTATTGGCTTGCTGGTTTAGCTCACGGTACGTCAACTGCCCACCTTCACCTTCACCTACAACCGCCACCCGCTCTGGCGTACGCTCTACCTGTTCTTCAAATAGCTCGTGGATCGTCTTCTCCCGCGGATATTCGGCCACCGTAGCTCCCCATACCTCTAAAATCTGCGTTTTCTCTTCCCGTGTAATGACTTCAACAGACGAGAGTTTGGATTGCGGATTCTTCACAATGACACCGATAAACTGCTCGAAATGCTTGACCATTCGTTCGGCTGTCTCCCGCTTGTACAGCGTTGTGGCATATTCCATGCTACACTCAATGGTTTCCCCAACCTCTACTCCGCTTAAAGTCAGGTCAAATTTAGCCACGGAGAATTCGTTCTGATACGGTTTAAGCTGTAACCCTTCGATGTTTAATTTCGCTTGCTTCACATTTTGTAGTACAAACATGGCATCAAACACCGGATTGCGACTCAGATCGCGTGGTACATCCAGTTTTTCCACTAACTCCTCAAAAGGATAGTCCGCATGTTCATACGCCTGAAGCGCCGTTTGTTTCACTTCTTGCAAATACGTTTCGAACGTTTTTTCCTCATCCGGGAAACAACGCAATGCCACAGTGTTTACGAACATCCCCATTACTCGTTCCAAATCAGCATGCGGTCGGCCCGCTACCGGAGTACCAATCACGATGTCGCGTTGTCCACTGTATTTGTGTAAGAAGGCACTGTAGGCAGCCAATAGTACCATGTACAGCGTCGATTCGTTATCTCTGGCCACCTGATATAGCCCCAGAGTTATCTCTGCATTCAATGTAAAGGCAACCTGATCTCCTTTGAAGCTCTTCACTGCAGGGCGAGGGTGATCCGCTGGTAACTCCAGCACTGGTAGCTCTCCCGACAATTGCTCCAGCCAGTACCGTTCCTGTGCTTCATATCGCTTACTCTGTAACCAATCCTGTTGCCATACCGCATAATCCTTATATTGTATGCGAAGTGGCGGTAGCTCCTCTCCTTCATAAAGCCTCACGAATTCTTCCACTACTACGTTCATCGATACACCGTCGGAAATGATATGGTGCATATCGAGCAAGAGAATGTGCCGATCTGGATTAATCCGTAACACTGCGGCTCGTAGCAGTGGAGCCAGGGATAGATTGAACGAGCGAACAAACGTACGTATTTGCACCTCCACTTCACTCTCTTCCACTTCCAAAAGGCTTATCTCTGCCTCCGCATGTTGATGAATCCGTTGTACAGGTTCGCCATTCACGAGCTCAAAGGAGGTGCGAAGTGCTTCATGACGACTGACAAGCTGCGCTATCGTCCGTTCAAAGCGCTCTTGATCTAGCAAACCTTCCACCAGTAAGGCGACCGGCATGTTGTAGCCTTGCTCGGCTCCTTCCAGCTGCTGAAGGATGTACAGCCGTTTTTGCGCCGATGAGACTGGATAATAATCCCGCTCCCTGACAGGCTGGATAGATGCATAGGTGTTCTTTTCCATTCCCGACATAAGCTCGGCCATGCCTTCGATCGTCGGGGTTTGAAATACCTCTCTAAGCGGCAACTCAACCTGAAGTTGCTGATGAATTCGGGCGACAAGCGCGGTCGCTTTCAACGAGTGGCCTCCCAGCTCAAAGAAGTTATCGCGGACACCAATGCGCTCTATGCCAAGAACTGCTTGCCAGATGAGGATAAGTTGTTCTTCTAGCTGGCTACGCGGCGCAATGTATTCCCGTCCCGTCTCCATTGTTCCTTTCGGTTCTGGTAGCGCCTTGCGATTCACTTTCCCATTTGATGTTAATGGCATGCTTTCGAGCCGCACAAAATACGAAGGAACCATGTACTCTGGCAACCCCGCTAATACATGTTTTCGCAAATTGGCTACTTCCAGCGCTTGCCCTGAAGTCACATAATAAGCACATAACGATCTGGTTCCATGACTATCCTCTCGATCGACAACGACAGCCTCCTTGATTCCGTGATAAGCTAAGAGCCTGTCTTCAATTTCCCACAGTTCAATACGAAAACCACGTATTTTGACTTGATAGTCGATCCGTCCCAAGTACTCAATCTCTCCGTTAGGAAGCCATCTAGCTTGATCGCCCGTTTTATACATGCTCTCTGTTGGGCTGAATGGATTAACAACAAATTTTTGTGCTGTCAATTCTTCGTCATTCAAGTATCCTCGCGCCAAACCCCGACCTGAAATATAAATTTCTCCCGCAATCCCCGGTGGCTGTAACTCATGATGTTTACCTAAAATATATACACTAGTATTCGCTATGGGTCTTCCGATCGTGATCAACTCAGGCGTACCCTTTATATGGAGTGCGCTTGTGATAACACTATTTTCCGTAGGGCCGTACTCGTTTACAATTTCAATATCAGGATTGAGCGAGCGAATTGTTTCCACTAATCCTTTACTGACTTTTTCACCAGCGACGACCATATTGCGCACCGATTGCAAGTCTTCCGCTGACATGCCTTCGAGCAAAGCTGAGTAAAGGCTTGGAGGACTTTGTAAATGCGTGATGCCTTGCTCCCGAATGACTCGCTTGATCCTAAGCGGATCTTTCGTTTCGTGCTCTTTTAAAAAGTACACCGTGGCTCCAGAGACTATAGGGGCAAAAAAATGTGTGACGAAAGAATCGAAAACGAATGGATTCAACATCAGAACCCGAGCGTCCTGATAATTATATGCCGTTACTTTCCACTGGATCGTGTTGAGAATATTTTGATGCTCAATCATGACCCCCTTAGGTTTGCCCGTCGTCCCCGATGTGTAAATGATATAGGCCAGATTATGAGTATCAGACTGAACATTCACATTCTCAGTGCTTTCCTGCACAATGATCGAATCTTCAAAATACAGACTGGGCACATCAATATTTCGCCGCAGTTGCTGGCGGGTAACCACTAGATCGGCACCGCTGTTGGACAGCATATAGTGAATGCGTTCCTGTGGATATTCTGGGTCTATCGGCAGATATGCGCCACCTGCCTTCAAAATACCAAGAATCCCGACAATCATCTCCAAGGAGCGCTCGACCATCAGCCCGACGACGCTCTCAGACTGTACTCCTTTAGCACGTAGCGTTCTTGCTAATTGGTTTGCCCGTTCGTTCAGTTCCCGATACGTAAGTCGTTGACCTTCAAACACAACAGCAATATGATCTGGTTTTTTTTCAGCCTGTTCCTCAAATAACTGATAAATTGTTGTATCTCTTGGATACTCTGCTACGGTATCGTTGAACTGCACCAATAGCTGCCTTTTCTCGGACTCGCTCAGTATTTCCAGCTTGCTTATCTCCATTTCTGGGGCTTTGGCAATCGCCTTGAGTATCCGGATGAAATGCTGTACCCAGCGTTGCATGGTTTCCTTACTGAACAGTGCTGTACTGTACTCTAGGCTACACTCGATTACGTCTTTCTCTTCCGCCGCCTGCAACGTAAGATCGAATTTAGCCGCAGCTTGGGCAAATGAATGCGGAACAACCCACAAATCCTTTGTTTGCAACGGTTTTCGGTCCGTATTTTGCAATACAAACATGGCGTCGAATACCGGATTGCGACTCAGATCGCGTGGCACATTCAGTTTTTCCACCAACTCTTCAAATGGGTAGTCCGCATGCTCATATGCCTGTAACGCCGTTTGTTTCACCTCTTGCAAATACGCCCTGAACGTTTTCTTCCCATCTGGGAAACAACGCAGCGCCACAGTATTTACGAACATCCCCATTACTCGTTCCAAATCAGCGTGCGGACGACCCGCTACCGGAGAACCAACAATGATCTCGTTTTGCCCACTGTATCTGCTGAGGAGGGCACTATAAGCAGCCAGTAGCACCATGTACAGCGTTGATCCATGCTCCCTAGCAATTCGATGCAACCCCTGAGTCGTCTCTGCATCCAAGGTAAAGGCGATTTGATCTCCTTTGAAGCTCTTCACCGCAGGACGTGGATAATCCGTGGGTAGCTCCAGCACCGGTAACTCTCCTGACAGCTTCTCCAACCAGAAACGCTCTTGAGCTTCGTATTGTTCACTCTGTAGCCAAGTCTGTTGCCACACTGCATAATCCTTATACTGGATTCGCAACGAAGGTAGCTGCTCTCCCTCATAGAGCTTCGCAAATTCTTCCACTAGCACGTTCATTGATACCCCGTCGGAAATGATGTGGTGCATATCAAACAGGATCATGTGCCGATCTGACTTAATCCGCAGTAATGCTACCCGCAACAGTGGAACCCGAGATAAATCGAATGAGCAGACAAACGCACGTATATGCTCTTCTACCTCACTCTCTTCCATCTCCCGAAAGCTTACCTTTGCCTCTGCATGCTGTTGAATTCGCTGTATGGGCTCGCCATTCACGAGCTCAAAAGAGGTGCGAAACGCTTCATGACGACTGACAAGCTGCGTTACTGTCCATTCAAAGCGCTCTCGATCCAGCGGCCCTTCGACCAGCAGTACTGCTGGCATGTTGTACCCTTGCTCGGCTCCTTCCAATTGTTGAAGGATATACAGTCGCTTTTGCGCGGAAGAGACAGGATACATATCCTGCTCTCCCACAGGTTGGATGGAGGCGTGTACGTTCGTATCCATTCTCGACATGATCCGAGCCAAGCCATCGATTGTCGGAGACTGAAATACTTCTCTAAGCGGCACCTCAATCTGAAGCTGTTGATGGATGCGGGCGACAAGCGCAGTCGCTTTCAGCGAGTGTCCTCCCAGCTCGAAGAAATTATCTCGTACGCCAATGCTCTCTATCCCAAGAACAGCTTTCCAGATGAGGGCAAGTTGTTCTTCTAGCTGGTTGCGCGGCGCGAGATATTCTCGTCCTTTCTCTACGTTTCCTTCCGGCTCTGGCAGTGCCTTGCGATCGACCTTCCCATTAGACGTCAAGGGCATACTTTCCACCTGCACGAAATATGAAGGAATCATATAGCTCGGCAATGTTTGGGACAACTGCTTTCGTATATCTAAAATGGACAGTTTTTCTTCTACTACATAATAAGCCGATAGATAATCGTTCCCTTCCCGATCGGGACGTGCCATTACGACCGTTTCCTTTACAAAAGGAAGTTGAAGCAGTCTAGCCTCAATTTCTCCCAGCTCAATCCGATTTCCCCGGATTTTCACCTGATGATCAATCCGCCCCATATACTCAATGTTTCCATCCGGAAGCCATCTCGCCAAGTCCCCCGTCCGGTACATACGCTCGCCTGGATGAAACGGATTGGTGATAAACTTCTCCTCCGTCAGGTCAAGACGATGGTAATATCCTCTCGCCACACCCACTCCAGTAATGCACAGTTCACCTGGCATACCAATTCCCTGCATTTTGCCTCGCCGATTCACAACATACAATCGGATGTTATCGATCGGCTTACCGATAGGAATCTGCGTAATCGTCTCATCCATCGGACAATCGTAGAAGCTTACATCTACAGTTGCCTCAGTCGGACCGTACAAATTATGAAGCGTCGTGCCATTCGCTTGATAAAGTAGCGTTCGGAAACGCTCTGCATGCTTAACATGCAAAGCCTCACCGCTCGTAAACACGCGTCTCAGATAGCGCAAGCGGTTGGCATCTTGGCGTAGAGCCACCGATTCGAGAAAAATATGTAGCATCGATGGCACAAAATGCATCGTTGTTACTTTGTGCTGCTCGATTGCTTGGACGATGGTTCTAGGGTCCTTCTCCCCTCCTGGGGGCAACAGGCAGACTGTAGCTCCTGTCCATGACCACCAAAATAGCTCCCACACAGAAACATCAAAAGAAATCGGCGTTTTTTGCAGAATGACATCCCTATCCTCCAATGGATAGCGTTTTTGCATCCAAAGAAGTCGGTTCACAACGCTATGATGCTCCACCATGACTCCCTTTGGCTTCCCTGTCGAACCGGATGTATAAATGATATAAGCTAAATGTCCGGAAATGCATGCAGATTCCAGATTGCTGCCATCACCCTCGTACAGCTCCAGTTCATCCAAACTGAGAGTAGCACCTGAAAATTCAACATGCTCCTTTACAGACTGTGACAGCAGTAGGATAGAGGTGCCGCTATCTTTCAATAGATACTCAATACGTTCCTGCGGATAACTCGGATCTATAGGCAGATATGCTCCACCAGCTTTTAATATGCCAAAGATGCCAATAATCATTTCCAAAGAGCGTTCGATCATTAATCCAACGATACTGTCGGCTTGCACTCCTTTGGCCCGAAGCACTCTAGCCAATCGGTTGGCCCGTTCGTTAAGCTCTTGGTACGTTAACTGCCCCTCTTCCGCCACAACCGCAATATGATTTGGAGTTTTTCTCACCTGTTCTTCAAACAGTTGATGAATAGTTGCATTCCTCGGATAGTCCGCCATGGTGTCGTTAAACTCCAATAATAATTGACGTTCTTCGGATTTCGTCAGCAAATCGATATCTTCTACCTTCATATCCGGCTGCTCTATCACAGCTTGGGCTGCTTGCAGCAGGTGACCCGTTACCCTTTGTATGCTTTCCTTGTCGTATTGGTTGGCGTTATAGCAGAACTTAATCAGAACTTCCTCTGATGGTTCTACGATAATCGTTAAATCATAGCTGGTTCTTTCGACATTAGAAACATGTTCAATCGAAAAACCTACGTTTTTTGCTTGTTCCAGCCCTTGTTGGAGCGGAAAATTTTCAAATACCATAATGTGATGAATTAGCTCTTGCTTAAGTCTTGATTCCGCCTGAACTTCATATAGCGGAGAGTAACTGTAAGCCTCTGCTACAACGCTACTCTTCTGAAGCTGTTGTATCCATGTAGAGAATGGAAGCTGATCTGATTGAATCCGAACTGGTATCGTGTTGATAAACAAGCCAACCATGCTTTCGATTCCTTTTATTTCAGCAGGCCTTCCCGAAACAACCGAGCCAAACACAACATCATCCGTATCATTATAGCGTTGGAGCAATAGACCCCAAAGGGCTTGAAACACAGTGTTTAAAGTGACATGATTTTTCTTCGCCAGTTCAACAAGCCCTTTGGTAACATCTCGATTCAGCAATAACCGGACTTCCTCCGGACGATAGCCTTCATGGATAGCTTGACCTCCCAAAAATGGGAGCGTTGCTTGCTGTTCATAGTCATGCAAATACGTTTTCCAATACTCTAGCGCTTCCTTTTTATCACGCTTGCCCAACCACTTGATATACGTACTGTAAGGCTGTGTTTTCTCCAGTAGGATCGGACGATTGTGTAACAAAGCCTGATAGCATTCGAATAAAGCAGTAATAATGATTCCACGGCACCAGCCATCCATAATGATATGATGGTAGCTCCAGACGAATCTGAAGCTTTGCTCGGCTACCCGAAATATAGACATTCGCAACAAAACATCCTTGGAGATATCAAATCCCCTTTCCCGATCATCAGCCTTGAATTGTTCTATAAAAGGCTCAATATCTGACGCTGGCAAATGAGAAATATCCTCGAAATGAATGTGAGAATCACGTTTCTTCAACACAATCTGACGGGGCTTGGAAACATTCTGGTAAATAAAAAACGTCCTTAGAATATCGTAGTGAGCGATTACTTTATTCATGCTCTCTTGCAGACATTCCACAGCAACATGTCCTTCTACCGTAAAATCGAATTGTTCAAAATAAGCGTTAGAATGGTTGTTCATGATGGAGTGAAACAAAATCCCTTCCTGCATAGGAGACAACGGAAAAATATCTTGAATGTCTGCTGTATTCATTATGGAGGAACTCTCCCCTCTGTTATAGGTTTTCTATATCGTTGATAAAAATCCAGAAATATCCTTTAACTCATCTAGTGTTAGGTCTTCATCGCTAAAATCGGTTAAGGTTCGCTCCTTTTCTCGTATGACACAATGAGCGATAATGAGCTGTAAATGTTGCTGAAAGCCTGTTATAAACTGCTCGATTGTACCTTTGTTAAACTGTTGCCCATTATAGCCAACCTCTACTGTCATAGCCCCTTTTATGACAAACACTTTAATATCAAGCGTGGACTCCGTGTACCATTTCGAATGCACGGAGCTAATCTCGAATACTTCACTGTCTCCTTCTAAGTCAAATTGACCTAAATAGTGAAGTGCGATCTCAGGCTTCAAGCAATGCTCGATCTCCTTTTTGTCCTGTGACACCAAGTATTGTAAAGCTCCGTAGCTAATACCTTTGTCAGGAATTCTTCTGAGACTGTCTTTGGTCGATTTAATCTGATGACTAAGCACATCCTCTGTTGCCAATCCGCTTGGCACAGCCATATCCAGTACCACCGGATACACGGAAGTAAACGCTCCAACGGTACGTGCTAGGTGGATTTCTCCCAACACCTCTTCCTCACGTCCCTGGCCTACCATATTCAACAGCGTTCGCTTTTCCCCCGTCCATTGCTGTACGGATAATCCTAATGCTGTAAGTAACAGGTCCTCCGTATCCGTGCTGTACGCTTCATGCGCCTTATGAAGCAATTGACTAGTTTCCTGCTCCGTTAACATGACACTCAATCTAAGTTTGTCTCGATTCTCCTGATTTATAGCCTCTATGTCTTTTGGTAGCTCCCCTATCTGAATCTCTTCGATACTACGCCAATACTGCTGTTCCTCTAGCAGACGTGGTTTGCTTGCATATTCAGAAAGCCTCGTCGCATAGTCAAGGTATGACGTAGTTTTGAGTGGAAAGCTGATAGCCTCGCCAGCTACCCACTGGTTGTATCCTGTCGCAAAATCTTCCAGTACAATTTTCCACGAATCGCTATCGATGACCAGAGGATGGATTGCTACCAGCAAGTAATCGCCACCAGTAGTCTGGAACAAATTGAGCTTGACCAACGGGCCTTGTTCTACATCCATACATTGCTGAATGTTCATCGCTCGTTCTTCGACTTTAGCCGCAGTGTCTACTTCATCACTTACATTGACGATCTCTAAGCTAAATAACTGCCCGTCTGCTCCCCGATTGTGTTGCTTCCAGTCTCCCTCTTGTTGGCTAAACGCCATGCGAAGAGCATCATGATGGGCAACCAATCGTTCAAATACTTCACGTACAGCCTCTTCTTCAAATCCGTTCCTGCGATAGAGCATGATAGATTGGCTAGAGAGATGGGGGTCGTCTTGATGCTCCAAAAAATTCCTCTGGATTGGCGTTAGTACCACGTCACCCTCCACGAGTCCTTGATCGATAGACTGTCTGATCCTGTCAACATAAGGAGACAACTCGTCAATCGTTGGATACTGGAACAGATCTTTGACAGTAATACTGAATCCATGCTGATACAATCTTGATGATATTTGCAAAGCTTTGATCGAATCTCCGCCTAGCTCAAAGAAATGATCTTGAATGCCGATTTGCGGTACACCCAATACGTCCTGCCAAATGTTCACAAGTAACTCTTCCGTCCCGCTACGAGGAGCGACATACTCTCCTCTCGCATTTTGAGAGCCATCCGGCTCTGGTAATGCTTTGCGATCCAGCTTGCCACTTGAGGTTACTGGCAAACGATCAAGCCAGACAAAATGTGAAGGAATCATATAGCTTGGCATAAAGGTAGCCAACGCTTCTCGAACCTTCGATACAGATAACTCCTCTTCGGTTACCACATAAGCGCAGAGCTCCTGTTGCCCATACACATTTTCACGGGCAATCACTGCCGCTTCTCGTGCAGAAGCCACTTGGAGAAGTCCAGCTTCAATCTCGCCTAATTCAATCCGATATCCGCGAATCTTCACCTGATGGTCGAGACGCCCCACATACTCGATATTCCCGTCCGGCAGCCATCGTGCCAAATCGCCTGTTTTATACAAAGCTCCTTGTCCAGTAATTCTGTTACTCACAAACTTTTCTGCGGTTAAGTCCGATCGGTTTAAGTACCCTCTCGCAACACCTGATCCAGCTATGCACAGCTCACCAACGATACCCACTGGCTGAAGCTGATTCATTCTGCTCAAAATCAATATCTGCACATTTGGTAACGGCTTGCCAATAGGGACAAACCTGTCCATGTCTTCTTGTACAGAATAACTAGTTGCGTATACGCTAGCTTCTGTCGGTCCATATAGATTTTCCAGTCGAACACTGGGCAGTGCCTCGCGAATCTTGTTAGCAAGCTCGGGTGCCAGAGCCTCTCCTGCGGCAAAGATATATTTCAGTGGGCGAATAGCATGGATGTGTCCCGCGTTATAGACAAACCAGTTCAGCATGGACGGAACAAAGTTTATATGGGTAACTTGATGTCGCTCGATTGCTTGTATAATGAGATGAGGTTCCTTCTCCGCTCCCGGTTCCAAAATGACCAACCGACCATATCCTACGATCCAGCCGAAAATTTCTATTATCGACACATCAAACGTATAGTTTGTTTTTAATAGGAACGCATCCTTCGCTTCTAACGGATACATATATTCGTGGGCGTATAAGACGTGCATTAAATTGGCATGTTCAATGGTCACGCCTTTAGGGAGACCTGTCGAACCAGACGTATATATAACATAAGCAAGATTGTTCATCTGATGGATCATTTCAGGGTTATCTGTTCTATCCTCGTAGTTCTCCTCTTGATCGATAAGGATAACGTTTCCTGCAAATGACACCCCAGTCATCTGTCCTGATTGTGCAAGTAAAAAATTCGCCTGGCTATCTCTTAGGATGTATTCGATCCGATCCACAGGAAAATCAGGATCAATCGGAACATAAGCACCCCCGGCTTTTAAGACCGCTAAAATTCCGATCATCATCTCAAAGGATCGCTCCGTGATGATCCCAACTAACTGATTTTCCTTGACCCCTTTTCTACGTAGGTGATGAGCCAGTTGATTGGCACGCTGATTCACTTCCTGGAACGTCATCTGCCGATCCTGATACTGCAAGGCAATCCGGTTAGGTGTTCGTTCGGCCACTTTTTCCAGCAGTCTATGGATAGGTTCCCCTGTCGGTAAGCACACCTCGGTTTGATTGAATGTCGACAGTAAAGTCTCCTTTTCCTCAGGCAAAATGATGTCCATTTTATCCACGCTACCGTTCACATCCGCCATCATCAGTTCCAAAATGCGAAGGAAACTTTGCATCATCTGCTGAACGATCTCCTGTGGTAAAACAGAACCGATCTTGATCAGATTATGGCCCAGAGTGGTCGATACAGAGAAATCAAGTAACATGTTCGTTCTCTCATAGCTGTTTTCAATTTCGAATAAAACATTGTCAACTTCCATAGCATCTTGGGCAATGTTGTTAAACACATGGAAATCAACATAGTTAAACATGATATCGAAGAACGGATTTTTCCCGTATGCATTCTCTCCGGTGGCTTTACAAATATCCAGCAGTGGAAGTCTACCGTACTCTTTCAGCTCAACATGCTTACGGTGAACATTACGGATCAAATCCGCCCATGTGATGTCTCGTTCAAACTGGATACGGAAAGGCACTGTAGTAAGGAAACATCCCAGGATTTTTTCACCGTCTTCACAAACCGGCCGAGCATTTTCGACTAGTCCCGCTACAACCTCCTCCTCGAAGGCGTATAGCCGGAGCATGGAGAGAAAGGCAGTAAAACATACAGTTTTGAACGTTGTATCAAGCTGTTGGGCTATCTGTTTCAACTGCGTAACGAGGTGTAAATCTAATGGTTTGGTGATCACAGTGTGCGGCGAGTTCTCGGTTTCCTCACCTGAGAGTCGTGAGCTCGGAAGCTCCCACCGCTTATAATGAGCTAATTCTTCCTGCCAAAACTGCTGAACATTAGGATTATTTTTAATAGCAAGCTGCTCAATTACAAAATCCTTGTAGCTGCTCTTAAGCGGCTGCATTTGCAACGGCTTTTGTTCTTTTAGACTGTGATAGAAAGCAGTCATTTCCGTCATCAGCGATGCTACGCTCCAGCCGTCCATAATTGCATGATGAAATACCCAAGCCAATAAAACGTATTGTTCATTCAATGTGTAAACATGTAATCTCCAAAGTGGCTTATGGATATCTGTCGAAAATGGATTTTGCCGATCCTTTGCCAAATGATCAGCAATGAAATACTCTCTTTCCTCGGCAGTTTGATCAGCAAGCTCGAAGAAATTCACTTCCATTGGAATCTGTTGATGAATCACCTGAACCGGTTCTGGGAAATTATGAATATGGAAGCTTGATCTGAGCATGCTGTGCTTTGCAACCAATAGCTCCATGGCTTTCTGCAATAATTCGTGTTCGTAGGAGTCATCCTTTAAGCGATATACAATTTGATCGTGGTATAGAGCCGCTTTTGGTGTTTGTAAACCGTGATAAATCATGCCTTTCGAGATTTCGCTCATAGGATGCAAATCTTCCACATTAGTCAAATGCTCCCTGAATCGAACGTCTTCCTGTAAACGAGACTTCCCTGACTCGATTGCATCAACGGCAGCTTTATACAGCTCTTCATACTGATTGTCAGCTTTCTGACTTTGAATGTGCCCTACAAGCATGCAAATCGTAGGATACAAATACATCTCACGGATTTGTACATGGATGCGGCAGTGACGATTCATTTTATTCACGAGTCCAATAGCCTTAATGGAATCCCCGCCCAAGTCAAAAAAGTTGTCGTGAATACCAATCTGCTGGACACCAAGCATATCTTGCCAAATCTCTGCAAGTTGCCACTCCAGTTCACTGCGCGGCGCCTCATATCTTCGCTTGTCACGTAAGCTGTCATCTTGTTTCGGTAACGCTTTACGATCTACTTTTCCGTTAGAGGTCAGCGGCATATTTTCCAAAAGCATAAAGTAGGATGGCACCATAAAGCCTGGCAACTGTTTCGTTAGATAGACTCTAACCTCCGAAACAGGTAGTTCCGGTTCTGCGGTAAAATAGGCGCACAGCCATTTATGTCCTCCATCACCCTCTCTGGCCAATACCGCAGCTTCTTTGATAGCAGGATGCTCTAAAAGCTTGCGTTCAATCTCACCTAGCTCAATCCGATGACCTCTGATCTTAACTTGATGGTCTATCCGCCCCAAATATTCTAGGTTTCCGTTCGGCAAGCGGCGAACAAGATCTCCGCTTTTATACAGCCTTTGCTGTGAGTCATACGGATTTTGAATAAATTTCTCCGAGGTTAATTCAAGTCGATTAAGGTATCCCCTTGCCAGCCCGTCTCCACCTACGTGTAGTTCTCCTGGAACACCTACAGGCACTAAATGATTACGAGGGTCCAGCACATAGGCCGTCAAAGTTGGTATAGGCTTCCCGATATCGCTACTATTTTGTTTTATATCCTTATCCGTAATGTCTTTGTACGTCACATGAACCGTGGTTTCCGTGATTCCATACATGTTGATTAGCTTTATATGCTTATACTTTTCTTTAAAAGGCCTCAATTTGGCTGGTGCCAAAGCCTCTCCTCCAAAAATAACCAAACGCAGACTCATCGCCAGATCTTCTGTCTGCATCTCCTCATGAACGACTTGATAAAAAGCAGTGGGTGTCTGATTGAGCACTGTAACGCGTTGCTCTATTAATAAATGGATGAATCGCTGCGGGTCTTGGGTCACTTCCTTTGGAACAATTAGAAGCTTGCCACCATAAAGCAAAGCTCCATACATTTCCCATACAGAGAAATCAAAGCAATAGGAATGGAATAATGTCCATACGTCGTTTGAGTCAAAATCAAAGAGTGATTTGTCATTAAATAGTAGCCTTATCACATTGCGATGCTCGATCAGTACACCTTTAGGCGTCCCTGTAGTTCCTGAGGTATAGATGACGTAAGCCAAATCGTTCGAAGTATTAATTGGCGCTAGATCAGTACGTTCTTCTTGTAAGTATTCTGGACAATCAAGTAAAATTTGCTCTCCAGCAAACTCCGTCTTTGCTACTAAATGGCTTTGAGTCAGCAAAATTTGACAAGCACTATCGGACAAAATGAAATGTATGCGCTCCTGTGGATAGTCAGGATCAATCGGAACATAAGCACCGCCAGCTTTTAACACTCCCAAGATACCCACGATCATCTCGATGGAACGTTCACACATGATTCCGATTAGCTGATCTACCTGCACACCCTTTGCTCTTAGCACTCTTGCCAGCTGATTGGATTTTTCATGTAATTCTCGGTATGTCAGGCACGAATCGCCAATAGCCACTGCAATATTATCCGGGTGGCTTCTAGCCTGCTCTTCAAACAGTTGGTGAATCGTTTTCTCATGTGGATAATTCGCCTTCGTATCGTTACATTCTACAAGCAGATGAATCTTTTCTTGTTCGGTTAAAATCTCGATGTCTTCCAGCAGGCAATCAGGATTAATCGTTACGCCTGTTAGTGCCTGGTTCATATGGCCTGCTATGCTCTCGATCCATTCTCGTTCAAGAACATGGGCGTTATAGCTGTAGTTAAGCTTTATCTCCCTGCCCGGAATAACCGTTACAGTAAAGTCATAGTTATTGTGCTCGGTAAACTCGATCCCTTCAATCTGTAGCCCCTGCTCTTCCGATCCGCTCAACGCTTTCATTCCTTGCTCAATCGGATAATTTTCAAATACAAGCAGGTGATCGAATAAATGTTGTCGTAGCTTTGACTGAGCTTGAACTTCATATAAAGGGCAATACGTGTAGGGCTCAGTCTCTAAGGCACTGTGCTGTATTTGCTGAAGCAGTTCCTGAAATGATATCTGCCCCAATCGTACACGTACCGGAATTGTGTTAATGAATAAGCCCACCATTTGCTCAATTTCAGGAATTTCAGCAGAGCGTCCTGAGACAACAGAGCCAAACACAACGTCATCCGTACGGTTATACTGCCGAAGTAATACGGCCCAAATCGCTTGGAAGACAGTATTTACGGTCACTTGATTCGTTTGAGCCAGCTGATGCAAACGTTGTGTCAACGTTTCATTTAAAATCAGGCTCAATTCCTCATGATGATAGGTTCCGCTATCTCCTCGTTCTCCCGCTCTCGGAATCGTTGTCTGTTGCGTATAATTGTCCAAATAGTTCTTCCAATAAGACAATGCCTCTTCTCGGTCATTTCCATAGAGCCACTCAATATACTTCCTGTAGGACGGGGCTTTGTCCAACTTGATTGTCTTCCCTTGCTGTAAGGCATGATAATTTTGAAAAACATCTGTGAAAATAATGCCAAGGCACCATCCATCCATAATCAAATGGTGGAAACTCCAGATCAATGTGTAGCTATTCTCTTTGGTTTTGAGAATCGAAATGCGAAGAAGTAGGTCACGTTGAATATCAAAGCCGCGCTTACGATCATGGACTTTAAACGCTTTTATATAGGCTGCTCTCTGATTTTCCCCCATGGCTGATAGGTCTTCTGTATGCACAGTCAAACTTCTCTGCTTCCACACCACCTGCTGCGGACGGGCTAGGTCCTCGTAGATAAACACCGTTCTCAGCACATCGTATCGGTTCAATAATTCGTTCACGCTTCGTTCAAACGCCGGGATATGAAGGTCGCCAGATATCTCAAATGTAGCCTGTTCAAAATAAGCAGTTGTCCCTTCTTCCTTCAAATAGTGAAACAGCATACCCTCCTGCATGTATGACAAAGGATAGATGTCCTCGATGTCCGCTATACTTCCATCCGCTTTCAATCTCTCTGAAAGGACATCCCACTCTTCTGTGCTCAAGGTATGGCTACTGAAATCGCTGGAGGTCTTCTCCGTTTCGGTTCGACCGATGCAATGTGCAATGATGTCGCGAATATACTGCAAAAAGCTCGCAAGGAATTGGGCTACTGTCGTTTCTTTGTATTCTTCGCGGTGATAGCCTACAGTCAAGGTTAATGAGGCGCCCACAACCATCGCGTTGATATCTAAAGCAACCGTACGAATAGCTTCCCCACTTACCATGTGTTGGCATTGGTAATGAGATCGTTGAAAGACGTCTCTTTGTAGGTCATTGTCAAACTGTCCTAAGTAATTGAACCGAATATCCGATTTGGTTTGAAAAGCAATCGTTTGCTTATGTTCTTTTGGCATCATATATTTGGCAATCCCGTAGCCTATACCTTTATTAGGAATTCGCCGCAAACCATCTTTGACGCGCTTAATCCGGTAGCCAAGCGGATTTGATTTCGGGTGAATCTGGTCAGGGGCACGTAGATCGAGTAAGACAGGATAGATCGAAGTGAACCAACCAACCGTTCGGGTGATGTCCACTCCTGGCAATATCTCTTCTCTGCCATGTCCCTCAAGGTTAATCAACACCTGTTCTTGTCCAGTCCACTGCTGCACAGCTAGACCAAGAGCGGTTAACAGAATATCGTTGATTTCGGTATGATACGCTTGATGGGTTTCCTTCAATAGTAGCCCCGTCTCTTCTTTAGACAAAGTCAATGAAAGCAGACGCTCATCTGCTTGTTTGTGCTGAAAAGCTTCCCCGTCTTTAGGTAGAAGAGCAATTGACACCGACTCGATTTCTTTCCAATAATCAAGCTCCTTTATCAGCTTCTTGCTACCTGCAAAGTTCTGAAGCTGACTAGCATATTCTCGATAAGACGTCGTCTTTGATGGAAGCTTCATTTCTGTGTTCGCTTCCAATTGACTATAGAGGTCAGAGAAATCCTCCAGAAGAATCCGCCAGGACACACCGTCCACCACTAGATGGTGAATGGTAATCAGCAAGTGATCCCCTGTAGCTGTGCGGAATAAACCGAGCTTTACAAGCGTCGGACAGGTCATTAGATTCATGCTACGCTGAATGTTCAGCTCCTCTTCCGCTATGCGTGCAGAGATGTCGGATTCCTGTGTCATATCCACCACGTGCACATGTACCTGCTGTCCTTTAAGACCCTTGTTGTGCTGAACCCAGCTCCCTTCATCCGACCGGAATACTTGCATACGCAATGCATCGTGGTGCTCCGTCAAACGCTCAAAAGCACGGCATACGAATGAAAGATCGAAGCCGTTTTGGCGATACAGAAGAACAGATTGATTGTAATGGTGTAATCCATCGCCCTCCTGCATCTGGAATAGTTCCATTTGAATGGGCGTCAAGCCCACTTCCCCCTCAACTGGACCTTGGTCGACCATTTGACGAAATCTCCGCACAGACGAAGCTACCTCGGCGATAGAAGGGTGCTGAAGTAAGTGTTTGACCGACAGCTCAAATCCACGCTTCCGCATTTGGGAGCATACCTGGAGAGCTTTAATGGAGTCCCCTCCTAATTGAAAGAAATTATCTGCAATTCCGATCTGTTTCACGCCTAAAATTTCTTGCCATACAGCAGACAATGCTTCTTCAATCGGGTTACGTGGAGCTGTATACTCAACACCACTATGATTATCTCCGTCTGGCTCAGGAAGGGCTTGACGGTTCAACTTTCCATTAGAGGTAAGCGGAATGTATTCCAAGGATACGAAATAAGCCGGTATCATAAAGCTTGGCAAAACCTGCGTCAGAGCATCTCTTATTTGTTTGACTGTAAATTCATCCTTCAACACAACATACGCGTAAAGCGAAGATTGGCCGTGGCGATCCGGTCGAGAAATGACTGCTGCGTCCTGAATCTCTTCCATTTCCAGAAGCTTCGATTCAATCTCGCCCAGCTCGATCCGATGGCCTCTGATTTTAACCTGTTGATCCATCCGGCCTACGTACTCCATATCGCCGTTTGGGAGCCACTTCGCTAAATCCCCCGTCTTATACATCCGCTTTCCTGGAAAGAATGGAATTTCTACAAATCGTTCCGCTGTCAATTCAGGCCGATGTAAATATCCTCTAGCCACTCCTTCTCCTGACACGTATAATTCCCCAACAACCCCAATGGGAACGGGACGGCATTGCTCGTCAAGGATATAGCATGACAATGTGGGAATTGGCTTTCCTATATTGCTGGCGGGGTGATCCATGTTAGCTTGATGAATTTCCTTATACGTAACATGTACAGTCGTTTCTGTAATTCCATACATGTTGATAAACATTATTTGGGGATATTTTTCTTTCCATGGCTTCAGCCGCGTTGGAAGTAAAGCTTCTCCACCGAAAATGATGTTCCGTAGCTTCATGTCGGATTGGGGTCTGCCTCCTTCCTCCTGAATCAACGAATAGAAAGCCGATGGAGTCTGATTCAGAACAGTCACCTGTTCACGTTGAATCACTTCCCAAAATACAGCGGGATCTTGAGCAACCGACTTTGGAATAATAACCAATTTGCCGCCGTATAAAAGAGCCCCATACATTTCCCAGACAGAAAAATCAAAGCAGAACGAATGAAAGAGCGTCCATACATCCGACTCGTTGAAATCAAACAGTGGCTTACTGGTAAACAAGAGCCTTACAACATTTTTATGCTCAATCAAGACGCCTTTTGGTTTCCCAGTCGTACCCGAAGTGTAGATGACATATGCTAAATCCCGAGGTTGTGCAATACTAATCGGATTGGACGCATCCCCCGTGTATAAATGTTCATCATCCAGATACAGCATTACGCCCTCATAAGGCAACTCGAACGAATGATGACGCTGAAGAAGCAGTACATCCACCTGGCTGTCCTCCACCAAAAACTGAATACGTTCTATCGGATAATCAGGATCAATGGGTACATAAGCGCCTCCAGCTTTCAAAATGCCAAGTATACCTACGATCATATCTAAAGAGCGATCTGCCATGATCCCGATTAGCTGTTCTCGCTTTACTCCATTAGCAAGAAGCCTTTTAGCCAATTGATTTGCCCGTTCATTAAGTTCCCGGTACGTGAACTGACGCTCTTCAAACACGACTGCAATATGGTTTGGCGTTTTTTCCACTTGTTCTTCAAAAAGCAATGAAATCGTTTTGTCCTTAGGATAGTCTGTATCTGTGTCATTAAATGTAAATAAAATCTGGTGTTTTTCTTCTTCTGAAAGTAGTTCGATCTGGGAGAGCGGTTGCGAGGGGTTCGTCATTACTTTCTGTAAAATGTTCAATAATCCATTTATCATGCTATCGATCTCTTGTTCTGTAAACAATTCAGTACGATAATCCAGATAGAGCTTAAGCTCATCCGTATTCATCTCTTCTACAATATGGATGTTCACATCGTTAATTTCGTGACCGTGCGAAATACTTTCCGTTTGGTACGTAATACCACCGATTTCGTCCCATTTAAGCGGTCGATATTCTAAGCAAATACCAAATAATCGGTTGGTTTCCGGGTTATTCTTTCTCAAATGCTGAATAAGTAAATCATAGGGGTATTTTTGGTGTCGTAGGAGTGAAGCTTTTTCTTTATTCACATGCTGGAGAAAAGTGACAAAGTCTATATTCGGGTCTAGGGAAGTGCGAAGTGGAAATGTGCTGACAAACATGCCAAGCATTTCTTTTTCTTCTTTTGTGGTGCGATTGGCATATACGGTACCGATCGCAATATCTCGTTGGCCGGTCATTTTATACACATAGACATAAAGAGTCGTGAGGAAGATTGAGAATATATTCGTCGTGTAATTCGTACAAAATTCATGGATCTTGTTGGTAAATTCCTTAGGAATCTGAATCGATTTCCGTTTGGCTTGGGTACCTATTTGGTATGAATTATAATCTTTGAGGCTTATAAATTCAGGTAAGGTAGAAAATTTTTGATGCCAAAATGTGCGGTCTTTCTCGAATCGAGGGGAAGATAGATATTCTTGTTCATTTCTAATAAAGCTTGCATATGTTGTCGCCTTTTTTTGAAGCTGATGCTCATTATCCATGAGGTTTTCGTAAGCTTCAAAGATTTGTCTTGCCAAAAAATCCAAGGACATACCATCAATCATGATATGGTGAAACTTACCGAAAATAAGTGTCTCCTGATCGCTTACACGAATCATTGAAAATGCATATAATCTCGAATTAAATTGTTCGAAGGGGGCTTCAGATTCACGGTTCACCCATCCGCCAAAGTCATCAAAATCCTGAATATCAAAAAATGGAATGTCAATAGACTCAGGCTCAGCAAAATACTGCATCGGTTCCTCGTCATCATTCTGGATTAGGCGAATTTGAAAATCGCTATTGTTTGCCGTCACGAGATGAATAGCCTTGATTAATATGGAATAATCGATTTTCCCCTTCACTCTGATAAAACCTGCAAGATTGGAAAGGCTTGAATTGGAATTTAGTTGTTCGGTATACCAGATTCTTTTCTGCGGATGAGTTAGCGAATACGTCTCGGACATTACCCTTTCAGTCTCTTTGTTCATAAACTGTTCCTCCCCATATCACGTTGGCACTTCATTTCTCTTTCAATTCTAAAGATTAACACTATTAAAAAATCAATAAATGAATCAAATATATTATAAGCATATTTTTCTATTATTTTCTATTATTTTCTATTTTATTCTAAAATAATCCATATTTTGATGTTGTAGCATGTCGAAATCAAGTAAACGTCGTAAGCTAGCAGGAAAAGATATGGAGCTGACACTAGTTAGTAATTTAGGAAACATTTACTGGATTACCCCTGGGTACAAATGGATCACAGTACAGATGAACGAGCGTCCCTTCATGTAATCAAACGAGTATTTTCTCATCATTCATCAGTTGATATCTCAAAATCCCATGTAGATACTCATTCCCATCATTGCGATAGTGCCTTCATTTTCTGGGGAACAGAACCTGATGGATCGGGCTTACAATGTGAAGTGGAAATTGAGGGAGAAGTTCAACAAGTAATGAGTCCAGCTTCTATATTTATACCAGCAGGCTTGCAGCATACGTATAAATATCTATCCGGCAGTGGTACCTATACTAATATTGTATTGGCTTCAGAGTACAATGCTAGTTTAGAAATGACAAAATCCTTAACATCAGCCTTCGTATCTTCGTAAAAACGATAACGAAAACGCATGCAACTGTCTTTTGGAACAGGGCATGCGTTTTGTCGTATGTACCTTTTACACTATGATATTATTTCCATGCTAAAGCAGATCCAATGACAAGTCCTATAAAAGGTAGAATAACTGATAGATGATTCTCTTCATCAAAGCAACGATATTGTACTTGTAAGCCAGGAATATTACTAGAAGATAAACGATCATGCATTTCTTTAGCATCCACGATCATTTCTGCCTTTTCCTCACTACCTATCCCTATCAGAAGACTAGTTTGTAAAGGTTCCGCTGTTGAATCCTGCGCCTCCTTAGCAAAATGTTCTGCTAATGAAAACAGAAATTGATTTTTCCACCAAATCGATGGACTTCCTGCTGCATAAACCTGAAAAGCCTGACGTTTTGTAAACATCGTATATAATGTAAACAGCCCGCCCAATGAATGGCCAAATAACGTTTGGCGATTACGGTCAATTGAAATCTCCTGTTCAATCAACGGCTTCAATTCTTCTTCAATAAATGTCAAAAATAAGTCTGCCCCACCAGTTGTTGGCCATTCAGAGCCATCTTTGCGATCAGGGAGCTCAGTTTTATCTGCAAACACGGTATAATCATAGAACCGTCGATTCGTTTCAAAAGGTTGGTTTGTATCATAACCAATACCAACTACCACAGTTGGTTCCAGCATATGTGGCCCTCGCGTCCGCAAGCGAACTGTCTCCGCCATCGAGCCAAACGCTGAATTGGCATCCAACATATAAATAACCGGAAAACCCGTTTCGGGTGCAGGTACATCTGGCTTGTACACCATAATTCGGTATATAGCACCACGATTGCTTGTTACCGTCCACTGCTCTGCCCCCGGAATGGCGAAGGCTGAACGTTCTTCTTCATGTTTCATCGCCAAATTCACCTCTCCTCACAGCTACCTACAAGCCGATCATATACTTCACGCAGGAGAAAAAGCATCTTGGTGAAACATTTCGTCTTGAGCTATCTGTTGTCATCTTCTCAAGCTAATCGATCTTTATATTCTTTAATCCAGGCTTCGTTCACTCAAATGATAATCATTATCAATATTGATCATAGCGAATTAGCTATCATAGTGCCATAGACAATATCCAGAACTTTTATGGACGATTTACAGCTATTAATTGAGTGATATGATCAAGCATTCGAAGGTGCGCATGTGGGGAGTATTCCAGCCACGGATCAGAAGTAAGCATATGGATTTTGTTCTGCTGAACTGCTGAAATGGTTTGCCACTGTGGTTTATTCTGAATTTTTTCCCAGTTGGCCAAAGTTTCACTTTCTTGACGAATCATCATGAAAAGTCGATCAGCATTCAACGCTTTAAGCTCCTCTATAGAAATGGGCTTATGATTATTTACCAGTTTGCTAACACATGTCGGTCTAAATTGCAATTCATCGTACAGTATACCTGCTATCCCCCGGTTACTGTGTACAAACATATTTTGCTGTAACAATCGTACAATAACAACCGTTTCCTTCTCCATCCCAGGTTGTAATTGCTCTCTTACTGTTTGAAGCTTTCGATCATATTCATCAAGCCATTTCTCCGCTTGCCAAGACTCCCCCAAAAAATCGGCAAGAAGGCGAAACTGCTGACGCCATTCCATCTGGGAGACAGAGAGATAGAAGACAGGAGCTATCTTCTCCAAAGCCTGCTTTTCTGTCTCGTGAAGGTCATCGTTTGCAATAATAACGTCTGCGGGTATCTGTGTAAGCAGCTCTATATTTGCCTGCCAGTTCTGATTTTGACGATATGCGCTAATATGGACAGGGATATCATTGCGATATTCCCGATAATAATACTCCGTCCACTTGGGGTGAAGTGGGGCGGCATACGGCATAATATTTAACGGTAATAAATAACCTATATGCGAAGGACTGTAAGCAACCAGCTTTCGACGGCGACTTTTCATATAAACATTTGGTGAAACGCCTATCTCTTTCTTAAATTTACGACTGAAATAGAATTCATCTGCGTAGCCCACCTGATGAGCGATATCGCGCAGTCTAGCATCTGATTGTGCCATGAGTCGCTTAGCTTGCTGTAAACGTAGCTCTGCAACATACTCCATCGCGCTTATCCCATATTTTTTTTTGAACAAATCTACAAAATATTTCGGACTGATTTCGGCCACCTGCGCTAATTGATCGATCGTTAATGAATCCGTATAGTGTTCTTCCATGTATTGCTTTACATATTCGAGTGCCGAATATGCGTTTTCTGGCTTCGTTCGACAATTCTTATTGATATAGAACAGGATTTCCTGAAAATCAATCTGGCAACGAAAACTCCCTGTACTAGTCCTATTTTGCCAACGCCGATACAATTCATCGCACATAGATGGCAATTTATCAGGAGGGTAAACCGATATTTTCCCTTTATAAGGAAATAATTGCTCATCCTTACTTACCGCCATATAGCTTACATGATTGATCTCATGCCTAAATACATCGAAATAAAGCACATATAGCTCCATTTCCTCACTTAATGCGATTGTTCCAAAGGTTTGCCCTGGCATACATACGTACACCGAATTTCTGTCCAGTTCACATTGCTGATGATCCAGTACAAGCTGTACCTCTCCACTGGTCATGACAATAAGCGCATAGGAAAAGACCAGTTGCTGCTTCAATTGGCAAAGAGCCCCACCCTTCACAACCTCAATGGATCGAAGCCTGAAGGATAACTCATCAAGCATACATCTATCAGTGCTACTACTGCATGTTGTGTCGTCCATACTAATGTACACCACCAATATCAATCATTTACCTACAGCTTTCCATGCATATCATTGATCGTTTTCAAAAAGGCAGGTTTTATATTTCGATAACATTCACTTTACCAAACTAAGCTCTGATTTTCTATTTGTACAAATCATTGCATGGGCTTAACGTCAAATTTAAAAATGATACCGTTTTTAATTTCACAAAAATATACTGTTCATATATATATTCTAAAATAATTGTATTCAATCAATTCCTTTACAATTAAAGGGGATTCCCAAGGTAGTTACCTAGGAATCCCCTTCAAAGTGTCTGAAGCAAAATGAACTTCTTTATATTTTAGCCGTTGGTTATAAGCCCATCAATCATCACACTTTTAATCCATATCAAAAATCGTGATACTAGCAAAATCAATCCGGAGTAATGTGTCAGCAGGTATAGGATTTGGGGAGGACAATACTACCTGAATCTTATCCCCCTTATGAAAGAATTGAGGTAACAGAGAGGAATTCACATAAGTAGTATCGAGATTGATATGAAAGCTTGTTTGAGACGGGATAATCGTTTCCCCATTTTGAAGTAACTCAAATTTTACAAGCAGGTTAGGATTTGCCGGGGGAGGTGAAGCAACATTAGAGACCTGTATACTAAATTGCGTTAGAAATATTGTGCTTTTGATAATAGTAATTGAGTCAGTGGTTGGATCAAAGATAATGCCAAATGAATTTGAGGCGCTATTCAAATTGATGACTACAGGCACTATGTTAGTAGGACTAATGAATTGTGGAAGAAAATCATTCGTAACATAAGTAATTTTTTCATCTGACTTACATATGTGTCTAGACACAACATTTACACCTCCTATCAATCCCTCTATATTGAATGATAAACGGAAATGAATTGTGTTAGGCGAATACCCATTTTTTTAAAATAGTTATGAAATTTTATGTCAACAAAAAAGCTACTGATATTCAAAGAAGCCTTACCTCTTTTGAACAAGAGTATGTAAAAAAACAAGGAAATATGCGCAAAATAACCAAAATTTGGGACGTAAATATTTTATCAACAACATTATACATGGGGAACAACTTTAGACAACATGGGTAACTTACAGTAGACGAACGATTTTTTATAGAAGGTAAACGGCAGTTGTTGACTGCTGAAACCTACAAAGCACAACAAAAAAAGTGCACCTGTTTATGGTCGCACTCCCTTGGGCTTTAGCGAAACAGAAGGCTACAGAATTGATAGTGGCTCTAGCAAGATTTATACATGTGGTTTCAAAATAAAGTTTGATAATTCAAAGCAAAGTCTGATCATTGATAAAAAAGTTTGATTAGAAATCCTGTGAGCTAGAATTTCTTATTTCACTAACGGGCAGGAGAGGTTAGCGTAAGAAGGATTTAGTGTAGATATTATAGAACATTTCAATTAATCTGTTAATAATTCAAATCTATCTTGTAACGTTATTAAAAACAGAAGAATTAAACAAACATTTTTAGGGGGAGTTTTTTTATGTTCCAAACCTTAGACTATTTTTTAAAATCTTGGGAGTTCGAAGCTGCTGCTACACAGAAACTACTGAGTAATCTAACTGATGAATCACTTAAACAGGAAATAACTTCACAAAATTGGACTTTAGGACGTATTGCTTGGCATACCGTTGCTGCCATTCGCATTATTACTTCAAATACAAACTTAACGTTTGATGCCCCAGCCGAAGATTATCCCGTTCCTACTACGGCTCAGTTTATAGCAGACAGTTATCATCAAGCTAGTAATGCATTTGTAGAGGCATTAAAAAAAGAATGGACTGACCATACACTACAAGAACGTCTCGAATTTATAGGTCAACAGATGCCAAATGGTTCACTATTAATGTTTTTGATTCAACATCAAAGCCACCATCGAGGACAAATGACGGTTCTTATGCGACAGGCAGGATTAACTGTCCCAGGAATTTATGGTCCTTCAAAAGAGGAATGGGCAAAATTTGGTATGGAAGCCCCACAAATGTAGTTCAACAAAACCCATCCTAATGCTCAAACTGCTTGTATTACATTTCCATCCGATATTGTAGAATCAATTTTGTTCAATCTTTTTTCGAAATTGATTCTTTTTGTTTGCTGTCTTTTATTAAACTAACGGGCTCGTTAGTGGAATAAGGAGCATTAAATTAATCAAACTTTATTCTAAACCAACAATACAAACGAAGTAGAGTAACAATCAGAGTATCTTACAAATGAGATCCAAACGTATTCAGAGCCTGTTATTTCAACTACTTTTTAACAGGCTCTGATTTTTTAGAGAGAAAAGGAACAAAAAAACTATTCTACAATAGAAGAGGTTTCTTTCCTAATAAACTCCATATACTGACAAAGATAAAAATAGCTTTGTGTTACATCTATAATATCTTCCCTACTATTTCGTACATAAGCCCTCCCCTGCGCCTCCATTCTCTCTAGCAACTGAACCAAAAATTTCATGTCCATTTGTTGTGCAGCTATGATAAATTGTTTTACTTCCTGCATGTCTTGCTCATTTATTTTTGCTAGTCCCTTTAACAAAAGCCGTTCGCTCCAGGGATTTATTTGATCAACCAGCTGCTCCAGTGCATTCATCATGCATCACGCCCCTAAAAATCCAGCTTCAGATTGGTCACTGCCCCTTCTTTTAAAAAGCTGATTGGATAGATATTCTCTTCATAAACGTGAACAAATATATAAAAGTCGCGGAGCTCCAAAAACTTCTCATCCTTCTCTAAAAAAGGAATCGTCTCTTCCCATTCCTTGTTATAGGGAATCGTCATTACTAGCTCATGGCCCTTCTGATCAATGATGGTAAAGGTAAAATTCTGCGTTCCTTGATCATAAGTCGAGCCGTTTACCTTTCTTACTTGTACTATGGCCAGTTGCTCCCGTCTCCCTTGGAATAAAACTACGTGCTGATCTTTATCATGCCTTTCATTCCAATTTTGGACAAGGAAATCCCCGAGATCCACATTTTCAATTGCTTCTCTTGGCTTCATTTCTAACAACGTCTCCTCACTTGAGGAGATACGTTGCTCCTGATTTACTTTGCATGTTCGTAGCTCCAGCTGAGATCGGGATAATTCATTCATCGTCCATTCTCTTCCCCAAGGAGATCTCTGTTCATACTGTTCTTTAAAGCGAAACTCGATTCCCTCATAGTAAACAGGTCTTGAATCTGTATAGCTATATATCTTTTTATCATCTATGCAGTAAAAGTAATAGGTAATTCCTTTATAGGAGGATCGGGTCGTCCACGGATTAGCTCCAAGCGCATATAGACGCAATCTAGGAACCGTGTAGTATCTACTTTTAAAGCGCCCTATTACTTGTCTTAGTTGCTCCTGACTTTGTTCTTTTTCTAAGGCAACCGTACTCAAATAGGTACTTGTTAGCTTTTCGAGAAATGCTTCTTTAGAAAAACGGATGTGACGCTGAAAAAACAATGTTAATTGCCCATGGATATTACGAATATCCTTTTCCAATTGAGGTAAATTCCCATTATGTGCTGCAATCGCTACTACTTCTAATCTTGCGCAAATCGTTTCAGGTAGTTTAGCGAGGCCCAGACTAATGATGTCTGTTATGATCTGTTTGCTATCATGAACCACGTCCAACGAATAATCGATTTGTTTATGTGTCTGATACCACGAATCGTCGATCGCCTGATGCATTGCTCGATACCTAAGAATAGCTTCTATTCGATGAATACAGCGCTCTTTTTGCTTACAGCTACAAATACTTTTCCGTATATCCGCCTCTTCCGTAAAAGAAACCTCCACGTCCTGCCAGCTCATTTTAACCGTAAGAAAAGAACCCTCTCCTATCTCTAGCTGCTCTGCATAGGAAAGCCGAAACAGAACTTCTTCCACCTGTGCTTCTGTAAACTGGTGATAAATTTCACCCAAGGGCTGTGTAAGTAGCCACGAAAAATCGGCAGGCTTCGCTTCTATCTCTGGCTGATAATTTTGCCTATAGGATAAGATAGCGATTATGATATGTTTACAGATTTTATCTGAGGGACAGTTGCAAGCATGACTATCCATATCAGCTTTTACATGACATATGATCTCATCTTCTAGCTTACAGATCACATGATCAGATTCAAACGTGAATGTCACTTGTAAGCCTTTTTCCATATCCTTCACGGCACGATTATATAAGCCTTTGTTGGCATGTTTGATCAGATATTCTTCTGTACAAAGCGCTATAAATTGCTCAAATTGAATTGAAAAATCCGTCATACGCACCTCTTCATTGAAAAATAGCTTCAGCACTGAGGTGAGATTTCTCCCACCTCAGCAGTTATCTTATTATTTTCCTGTAGCTCGCATGATATCGTAAATTGTTTCACTAAATAAACGAGGTGAAATATTGGAAATTGGTAAGGGCTGACTCTTTTCATAGTAATAATATCGATCGTGCTTATTGGAATAAAAAGCCAGGCTTTCTAAGGAGATGTCTTCCATGCCTTCATAATAGGAGATACTAGTACCACTGAATTTTAACTCCACAATCATATCTCCATACTCTTTATAAAATTCATAGAAGAAGCCTGCATCCTGTGCCATCCCTTTATACCATCCATACTTTTCCAGGTTTTTTGGAAAGGCAGTTGGTGAATATTCCTCTTCCGGTAGATCGGAAACTCTATTATTTTTCAGGTGTTCTTCTGTTGGAAAGTAAAGCTGACGATTCAATTGAGGAAACGGCTGCTTCATTTCATAATCCTCCAACTGTGTTTTCCAGGCTTGCAGGTCTTCTTTATTGAGTTCGATCGGATGCACCAATCCAATCAGTGCTTCTTCCTTGCATTCAAACTCTTCTTCATCAACCGTATTGAAAGTACCATCATCCATGTAACGGAAGGTATCTTTTAGTTTGCCTTCCTCATACACACCCCAGATTAGGCCAATCGCAAACTTCTGCATCATCACATTTTCTACAAAGAGATTCTTCCAAGCTGTTGTACTCCACAGCCTTTGTTTAGAAAGCGATTCTTCAAGTCGTAAGGATTGGATCGTAACAAGATTTTTTACATCCTTCTTCAACTGGGCGAACTCCAATTTGGCTTGCTCAGCTAAAGTGGCATCATCCTTTTGGGCAGGTGCAGGTAAATTTTTCACTACTTTTCCCGTTTCATCATTCGTTACATGTAATTGGCGGTCATTATTTACTTTTACGGTAAACGTTCTCTGACCGTAGCTAAAAATACGCTTTCCCCTATGATCAAAGCCCAGTGTCGTAACTAACCGATCCTCTAGTTCCTCAGGCGTTATTTTTAAGTTCTGTGCTGCCATGGCTAGGGCTTCGGTTGCCGCTGCCTTCACCTGTCTATTTTTTACAGTCCGTTTCATTTGATCAATTGTCACAAAGGCTGATAGCTCTTGCATAAAGGAAAGGGCTTTAACCGCATCAGATGCAAGTGCACCTCGTCCTGCTTCAGCCCACTCCTTGATCTGTCGGCTTAACTCATCTATGATTCTTCGATCTCCAAGAGAGGTGCATACAAACAAGATCCATTTTTCCTTAGCAGGCGCCTGATTAGCCAACCACATCGTATATAATTCCATCGCAAAATCAGCTAATGAACCTGAATTAGCATAGTCTTTCACCTTCAAGACATGAGGGTTAGGTGCCGTCGTAAAATCAACAGATTGCGTTAAGATGTATTCTTTTACTTCTGCATCCAGTTCCCCTCCTTCTTTATCTAGGAGTGCGGGCAGTTGTTCAATCATCAGCCATTTCAACCGTGCTAGCTTTCTTTTGTCTACTACGTTTCCAAATGTTTCAAGTGTTTTATCTGGACTCTGTGTAGCAGCATCGATCAAATTTTGAAGTAACGTTTTGAACTTACTACTCGTCTCATTTGATAATAGCTCCTGATAAATGCTTTGATAGTTTTCCATCCCACGTAAGGCGTCCAATGCCAACTCTTTTAGCTTAGCTTTCTTTTCAGTCTGATAGATTCGAATATAAAGGTCTTTATTTTTTATATTCATAAACTCTGCTTGCGCTATACTGCTTGCTTTTTTGGAGGTATCTTGTAATCCCAACTGAATGGCTTGATAGTAGTACTCTTGGTTTAGCTCATTCTTTTTCGCAAAAATATTTTCTAAAATGGACATTCTTGCTTCTGCACCTAATTGACTATACAACTGTAGACTTTTTTCGATATTACCTAACACAATTTTTTGATAGGAATCCTCTGACAGTTCACTGTAGTAATCAACAGATCCTTTATAATTAAGAATATGAAGTAAAAAACGGTCGATATTCACTTGCGGGTCATCTGCATACGCGGCGATCCATTTCTCCGGGTCAAATGCAGACGAGGAGAACAGCATATGAATAAGGGACATATTTTCTTGTTGGGTCCCATAATGGCTCAAAAAGGCGACAAATCGCTGAATGATGGTATTCTCAATCTGTAGAAACGTGAACAAAAATAATTGATCCTTTATATCATAGGAATTAAATTTGTTAGCAGATGAAGCTGATTGAGTACATTCGTCCAATATTTCTTGCAGGGACAGCTTTCCGGTAAGGTATCGATAGAGCTTATGAGTTCTGTTATTTTCCTTTAAAGAAGCAAGTACAATATCTTCTATCGTTATATCCTGATCAGACATATCAACCCCGTGATCCTGGAGCGTCTTGAGCATGTAGCCCTTCATTAACCAATCCGAAACAAGCACCATCGCTCTTTTCGATCTCTCGGTATTCACAAGTATTCTCTCTTCCACTGACTGCCACTCAACTCGATAGCCGCGCATTTCCCTAATTGCGTAGGTAATTAAATCATACGGCTCTGTAATAGGCATGATTCCTTCCAGCATTTGGTTCAAATCTGCTTCGAGCTCTCGATGTTCGTAAGATAAGGAATGGATTAAATCAAGCGGGATAATTTCATAGAGCAAGCTCATTGCACGTAATAGCTCCCGATCTAGTTCAGCCTGTTGTTCTAAGAAATTCGCTTTACTGCCTCTTACATTTACTCTGTAGAGAAGAGCTGATGGAACCAACGTAGCATATGAATGAAACTCAGAGCGGCTGAGTGTTTTCTCGGTTTGTGACTCAGGAGTCTGTTTAAACTGATTTTGGATAGCCTCTATCTTCGGCTTGCGGATTTGTTTATCCAAATAAATTGCAGATGTACAATCTCTTTTTGCCAAGGTAACAGAAGCTAGTGTTTCAATTGCGGTCGAAATCTCTTGCTGTAATCCCTCTACATTATCAGTAAGCAGGTAATACATAAATGGAGGAATCTGATTCTTAATCTGTTCAAGGTAACCGCTATCAACAAGAGACAGGTAGTTGAGAGTTAGTAGCAATGGAACAGCAGAATCTGTGACGGAATATGAGTTCTTTAAACTCGATACATAATTTTTAATGAGAGTGTCAACATAAAAGGAAATAGCCGCATCTCCTATGTATTTCTTCGTATCACACAGTTGGCGAATGGCGATTTGTTTTTGTTCCTCTACATCTTTTATTACTTGCGACAGCTTGATCGTTTTCACGAAATGACCAATACAAATCTGAAGTACGTTACTTCTATGGTTTTCATTTGAGCTCGTTTTAAAAAGGACAGCTGCCGCTCTAAAGAAGGTTTCGTCTGTCCCTTTTTTCCCCATCTTTTCTAGCTGAGACATACAATCATAGGCATACACCTTTGGATGGACAAGAATGCTGGGAAAGATGTCTGACTCTCCAGAAACATAAGCAATAATCTGATTATATTGATTGGAGTCAATGGAATAGTTTTGAGGATTTTGTCTGGAGTAGTGTCCAGGGTAGTCTTTAACAAATTTATCAGCAAATTGAGAGATTAACGGATTGCTTGCCATTTTTTTTAAAACCATTGGAAATCCTCCTTAATATGCGCTTTATCTAGGTTATGAAGTGATAATCTTACCAATCCAACGCGCTAGCTCATCTGGCGTAATAGCTGCAACATGCGCTCCCATATCTGCCAAGGTACGTGCCGCGTGCTGGTTATATACCCCGTTTCCTTCAAAATCCAAAGCAGTCAGAACTAGGAACCTACATCCCGTATCAATAATCTCTTTACTTGTACGATACATCTCCGAAATGGGGTAGCCTTCCTCCAAATCGCTCACTAAGATAAATATTGTTTTGTTGGGATTTTCGAGCAAAGTCTTCCCGTATTTCAAAGCCTTTGCAATATGTGTCCCTCCTCCTAATTGAACACTCATCAATAGATCGACAGGGTCTTCTAGTTGATCGGTCAAATCTACTACCTTTGTATCAAAGATAATGAGATGAGTTTTGAGAGAAGAAAGCTGATGAAAAATGCTTGCCATGACAGAGCTGTATATCACTGAATCCAGCATGCTCCCGCTCTCATCTACGGCTATAATAATGTTCCATTTATTTTGTTGCTGGGTATTGCTGTGAAAATATAATTCATCTATAAACAGGCGTTTCCTTTGTTTATCATAATTCTTCAGATTTTTCCTGATTGTTCTTTTATAATCCAAGTTTTTTATTGACTTTATGTATCCTCTGCGATGGTAATTACGCTTACCCACAACACTCGTTTTAATTTGAAATTCAAGCGTTCTTTTCAGCTCCTCTACCACCCTGCGCACCATTTCCTTGGCGCTTTTGACCACTTCGCCTTTCATATATCCTTTAAATTGAAGAATATTTTTTAGTAATGTCATGTTAGGCTCAAGCTTTTCGAGTACTTTTTTGTCAGTGAGTAGCTCCGTCATGTTATATTTTTCAATCGCTTGTTTTTCAAGAGTCTCTACCGTTTTCTTAGGAAAAATTTTGCGGATTTTACGTATCCACGTAGGGACGGTTAGTTGCGAGTCTCCCCGGCCACCTTTAGCTCGATAACCTTGTTCTTCCTTGTATTCTCGATTGTAGAGATAGCCCAGGATGTCATCTATTTCCGAGTAGGTGAAATCAGCCTCTTTATACCCATCGATACTGGTTAACGATTCCTTGGAATTCTCGCCCAATAATAACCTCCAGCGATTGAGATTCTCTTTGTTTAGATGAGGTTCCATTTTGCAAACTCCTTCTCAATAGCCTGATCCATCTTCCTTACCTGCTGTAGTAGTCGCTCTTCAATGACAGGACTTTGTAAATCCTCCGCGGTAGTTTGGAATATAGAAGCTACTTTCTCTGAAATAAGCATGATTTCCATCGGCGTAAAATAAGTAAAGGCTAGACGTAGCTCCGGTACGATCTGCAAAAAATCCTCATAAGACAGCCTGCCAATAAGCTTGTTCAAATCCTCCAGTAACTGTTTATCGTGTAGGAACACATCACGGGCTATTGTAAATATTCCTTGTAAATACGCAGCAGTATGTAACATGTTTTCAGGCGTACCAAACATATATGACCTTGCTTTTAACGCTATTTCCTCACGATCCAATACGTCCAGATTACATAAAATAGCAATGATAACGCCTTCAAAACGAGGCAAAATATCACTGACGGTAAGTAAACTAACTAGTTGATCTTTAAAAATATCAATAGATAGACCCCAGCTCTCCTTGGAGGAAAGCATATAGAGAAATTTCAGGTATTCAACGATGTCATTTATTTCTTCTTGACTAGGCTTTGTTATTTCATAGATTTTTGTTACTGCATGGTAATAGGTTTCCTCTATAAGCTTTTGCAATCGATCCGTTTCTTTCAGAGCAAACAAACGTTTTTGTTCAGAAAGAACTGTAAGTGTTTGAAGAGTTTGACAGAGGGAGACAAAGCTTCCATCTTTCTTTACAAAATCCTCCACCAGATCAAAAAGCTTGTCGCTCAATTCCTCTAGCCCCATTAGCATTGACTTCAAAAGCCACTTAGCCGCCGCTCTACTATGATGATCAGGAAGCTCCTTCATACACTCCTCAATTTTATGAATCGCCGCTTCTTTAACGCTTCCTCCATAAATTGAATTTTCGATAAGCCTCGCTTCTACATAGGAGGAGTAGCTATAATCCCAGCTTTCTCTCACTACATGAATATGCTGATTGCCCACCCAATCAGGTCCCGTAATTTTTTGACAGAACTCTGGTACTAAAAACTGTAGACAGTGAAAAAAGTAACTAATCTCTCGATGTAGCGGTTTAGCATACAGGTCTACTATTTTCTTACTTTTACTGGTCGTATGTAGATGTAACTTATATTTTTTACCTCTTTCTTTAAAATCGCGTACAATCGGCACATCTAGATCATTTTTGGCAATTTTACCAATTTTATTGCCCATCATTAACTCTTGTAATGTATCTAACGGTTGTGATGTGGCAAGTGACCGCTCTCCTTTTGTAAATGCTGAAGTAACAGCATCAAGTAATTCATAGGCCCCTCCCTCTGATTTGGAACGAAAGGTAGCAAGCCCCTGAACTAAATGATAGGCTTCAATAGCGTCTGAAACCGACGCCGTTTCTCCTTTTTCTCGCAAGCTCTTTGTTAATTGGGCTAAGAAGAGAACCGCATTCTTGTTATAAGGATGGGCTTGCTTCTTCTGAATTGCCCTCCAGACAGTGTCATAGTAATTAACAAAGGGCATTCCACTTGCATATCCATTCAAATGATCCGCCTCGCGGAAGGTGTACACCATTGGATAGACTTTTTCATTTTTTACCTGTTTTATTTTAACGTTTGAGACTCTATCTTCTAGTAATCCATAGGTATGGAATCCTCCTGTAACCACGAGGATTCGATCAAAATTTTTTTGTGCTTCTAAAATTTTTTTCTTCATGTGTGCTTCACGGATCAGATGCCCCTCTCCCTCTAGCATCCCTTCCTCGTAACACATTCTGGAGAAATAGCAGTATGTATACACTTCTTTCACAAAATCTTCGGTAGATTTCTTGATCCCTTCCACTTCAAAGACCTTTTCCCAAAGTTCATCAAAATGCCGACAGTTCATCTTTTGACAAAGTTGTTTAATAAAAATTGAACTGGTAAGCAAGGTTTCATCATGATAGGAGATTTTTTTGGACTCTTGTTTATCGTAAGGCCCGTGTCTCATACTCTCCTGACGACTCCCGTAGCTTATATCAATGAATTGAGCAGGAATCCCCCTTCGCTTCGCTTCCTTTAAAGCCACATACTCAGGTGAATAATCTAGCAAGGGGAAATAGCAGGTATAGTTATGCTCTTCTTTACTATATGCATAATAGATACTGACGGGTGGCGTGGTATCCTCATGAGTCAGTATTTCTATAATATGATTGCTATTATCTGGCCCTTCCAACAGAATGATTTCGGGCTTATACGCCGCAATTGTTTTTTGGAGGTGAAAAGAACAAGCAGGGCTGTGGTGACGAATTGGGAAATAGACAACCTGACTGGCAAGATTATATATTTTATTCTCACATAGCTCGGTTATCTGATCCATTTCTTCTGATTGTAATAATCTCCCCATAAGTCCTCTTCCTTTGCCCTTTGTTTCACTACTTTTGAAAAATAGGTTTGCAGAATATGAATATCCTTATGATTTTCTTTGGCTACAGCACCCAGCATATTTTGAACCAATCGTTCCAAGGTAATGGGCTTATTGTCATAAAAATAAGAGGTCATAGCACTCTGTACATAGACAGAAACCGCTTCAGCAGTACTCATTACAGCTTGTGGACTATCAATTTTATAGCCCTCTCTCGTCTCCCCTGTCCGCAATTCTAAAAACGTAGTAGCTAGGACTTCGATAATAGAAGAGTCAACAGCAATATCAACCCCACTTTGTTGCAACATGTTCCTAGCTTGGGATTCAATGATCTGAGCCTCCATTTTTACATGATTGATAGGAAATATTGTTTCAAAATTAAATCTCCGCTTTAAGGCGCTGCTCATTTCATTTACACCTTTATCCCGAATGTTTGCCGTCGCAATGATATTAAAACCTGGTTTTGCAAATAAAATACCATCCTCAATTTCGGGAATATTCATCACCTTGTCGCTTAAAATGCTAATTAATACATCTTGGACTTCGAAGGGGCATCGTGTAATCTCTTCAAAGCGTGTAATGATACCTTTCTTCATCCCGGTATATAAAGGAGAAGGGACTAAAGCATCAAGACTAGGACCTTTATCCAGTAACATGGCATAATTCCAGGAGTACTTAATCATGTCCTCCGTCGTTCCAGCAGTACCTTGAATCGTATTGGTACTTGTCCCAGATATCGCCGCTGATAATAGTTCGCTTAGCATCGTCTTTGCCGTCCCTGGCTCACCTACTAGCATAAGCCCTCGATTTCCAGCCAATGAGACAATAGCTCTTTCAATCAGCACATCATCACCATAGAATTTCTTTGTGATGGTGATTTCTTCTTCCTCTAGCTTTAGCGGAGCCTCTGACCCCAGGATAAAATCTCTGACAGACTTTGGAGACAATAGCCAATTCGGTGGCTTAGACCCTTTGTCATTTGCTACTAGGGCTTTTAGCTCGGTTTCATATAACGTTTCCATGGGGGGCTTCATGGTCATCATCGGCTCCATAGCACGTCCTTTCTTCTAGCATTCTGTTCCTGATTGGAAAGGTATTCCTTTTGTTAAGCAAGAACTATACATGGTATAACAAAATATGATTTACTACCACAAGGGTAGAAAGTCACAATGTAGGAACTAGGAGCATGAACAGCAAAATTATTGGGTAAAAAAGGGTAGTGTCAGATGAAAAGTTGACATATCTTCCTGTTTTTATATTTTTTTATGTACCACACTAGAGTGACTTGCCACGGATTCTGTGGCTCTTTATGCTAAAACAACATAAAAAGACGCTGGAGGGCGCCTTTTCATAAACGAACGATATATAGAAAAGAACTTTGTCTTTTAGATTATTCATCAACCTTTTTATAAGTAACGAGCCAACTATCACCCTCTTCTTCGACTTTCTCCAGAACATATTTTGTAATGGCATAACAACCTCCACCCATTTTTTCGGACGGAATGCTTTCAATTGTAGGATAATCTTCTTTTGATAGTAACCCTTGTAAATATTCATTTGCGGGAGCAATAGAGTACTTACTGTGATCTATTGAGATAGGTGCAGCACTAACTACGGACCCTACTGACAGAACAGCAAAACTCAACATTCCAACAGCCATAACTCTTTTCATTTGGTTTTTAAACACAATTGTTTCCTCCCAAAATAAATATATTTGTATTACTTGTATATAATTTACCATTAAATCAATAAAAATGGATAAACTTGGAATAAAATAAAATAATAATTATATGAATATTTCTAATGTAATGATAGCCAAAAAGAAAAAATGATAGAAAACAAGCCTCTCTCTATTTATGTAACCAGAGAAAGGCTTATAGTGATCATGTAGCCTAAAATTCTACGTTGAATAGATCCTTCATTTGCTTATTTTGAAGAGAGGAAGGGGTAAGTCTCATGACACTATTTCGCAAACCGCAAAGAAATGGATTCTCTAATTGAGCAATTTTACCTACTTGGAGAGATATCTGAGAGATTGCTCGTGTCCTTTTTATTCGTCTCATCTCAAATGCTTGATAAGCTAACTCGACAGACGAATGCTGTATGAAACAACGTGCAAGCTCTAGAGCATCCTCTATTGCCTGGCATGCCCCTTGTCCAAGGTTCGGCGTTATTGCATGTCCAGCATCACCGAGGAGTAGCGTACGTCCGGACACAAATTGTTCAGGTGCCTCTAAATCATATATATCGTTATGAATCACCTTATCATCAGGAGTTTTTGACAAGACCTGCGCAACTGGAGAATGATAACCCTCGAAGATTTGGCTTATGTCCTTAATCCGATACTCTGCATACCGCCTATCCCCAGATGGTCCATTCACCAAAGCATACCAATAGGTCCGTTCATTTGCTAATGGTATGACGCCAAAACGTCCCTGCGCAGCCCACGTTTCTGTAAATTCCGAATTTTCACCCGAATCCAGCCAGCATGGAGCAATACCACGCCAGCATGTATAGCCCGAATATCGTAACTTAATGGAAGGAAACAGCTTCTTCCTTACAGCCGAATGAATACCGTCGGCCGCTAGTAAATACTCTCCTGAGGCTTCACTCTGATCTGCAAAGGTAACAGTTACACCCTCATTATCTTGCCTACAATCTGCGCAAGCCTTTCCAAAAATGACAGTGCCTGGTCGAAGTGCAGAGAGTAGTATCTGATGCAATTCTGCCCGATGAATGGATACCGTGGTATACTGCTGCGTACTTGTAGATATCTCAGACAATACGTTACCTTGTTTGTTTAGAATAGCAATGCCTCTCGGGCTTACATAGCCTTGCTTCTGCACCGCTTTGTCTAATCCTACGCGTGCCAGAGCTTTCAAAGCATTAGGAGCAATCATAATTCCAGCTCCAGCAGGACGAATTTCTGGAAAACGCTCATACACTTTTACATCAAGCCCCAATTGCTGTAACGCAATAGCAGCTGTCAGACCTGCAATTCCTCCACCTATAATCAGAAAGGATTTATTTTTCATACCTTCTCCTCCTATCGACTGATTGCATATAAAAAGCTGATACATAGCCATAAACAAAGCGGTGTAAACAGATAGGTATCGTACGTAGCAAAACGTGTATTCTTCATTTTCTTAAACAATCCCACATATTTACAATCGCCTATACTCCGTAGTCCGAACACAGCCATACAACCCCAACACCCCCACTTCACAATTGGATATGAGGGAATTGATAGGAAAACTTCTCCCTGAGCCATCAACAGCAGCGACGCTCCAAACAGCAGCAAAGCAACAAGAAGCGTCCCTACTGTGCCTGGGGCAAATGTAGGTTGTTGGGATTCATCTGTAGGTATAGCGACACTTTTCCCCCATTTGCCACCAAACGCCCAATATACGTGAATACAGCCAATACTCACCAAGAGTAGAATAGATATCCCGACGAGAATATCCATTATTTTTCATCCCCCTGAGGATGAACTCCTTGCCAGACAACCTCAAATTGGCGCTGAAAAATCGTTTCTATCCCCGTAACGTCCTCATCAGAGGATAACCATACCATGAGCGTATTGAAATAAACGCCTACAAGCACAGAGGCAACATCCTCAGAGATCATTTGCTCGGAAAGCTGACCGCTTTTTTGGGCATCATCAAGCATGGAAGTAATCGCTTCTCTAAATCTTTGTACGACACTGATTTCTTCTTGAATATGTAAAGTAGAGCGCATCAATTCCAAAATGATTAGTCGAATTAGATCGGGATGCTCCGTATAACGTGCAAACAAATTGTGAAAGAGTAGTGTAAGCTTCCTCTTTACATTCGGCTCGTCTGCGTAGTGGATTGTACTTTGATAAAACGACTCCAGTTGTGTTTTTCCTAGATGAAGTAGAATGGCTTCTTTTTTGGGAAAATAATTATAAAACGTACCTTTAGCGATGCCGCATGCCTTTGTAATTTCCTCAACCGTCACATTCTCGAAGCCTTTTTCTTTAAACAATTTCAAGGCCTGCATGAAAATGTGCTCCTTCAGCTCTTGTTTCCTTACATCCCTTAACATTGTAAACACCACCATCCACCCCTAATTATGACTACAGTCATTATTTGACTACAGTCATTATTATATCTAAAAAAGGAATTTTTTACAATATTCATTTTATTGATACCTGCACTTTCAGCTAAAAGCTACTAATTCGGTAAAAGTTCAAAAAACACCCTCACAAAGTGAAGGTGTCAGAGTTGGGTTATATCTGAATCAAGAAGATAAGATACTCAAGGGTGATTTGGATCAGCGTGCTTCAGTACCTAAGCCTTCACCTTTTCGCATGAATCAAGCCATAAGAAGAGGGATGCCTCCTCCCTTCGTGAACCCACTTTTTTAGTAGGCACACCTGAGTCATCCCTCTTTTGCTATCTTATCCCCGAGTCAGTTTTCGAGGCTTGTTTATTATTGGTCAAGTGGTGTTGCTAGCAACCGTGCCAGATTACCTACATTCGGTTCTACTATACAACTGAAATGGTTCCCGGCGATTTCTGTTACTTCTAATTCGCCCAGACAAACGTCTCTCCAGAAATCAAGGGTCGTTTCATTGGTGCGTGGCAAAAATAGAAACGGCTCATTTGCCATCAAGAAACGGATGTCACCCATGTACGGTGGGGGCGTAAAGCGAGCTGCCTTAAAGCTTTGACGAAAGACCTTGCACAAACCTTCCGCCATCTCAACCGGCATTTGCTCCCCAGTAGATCGGGCACTCGCTTCAACATAAGCCGTGAAGCGTTCTCTCCTGTCAAGTGCGGACAGTCGTTTAAATAGGTCACCCACCTTATCAAGCCCCTCATCGCCGCCAATGGTGCATGCCGAGCCTTGTGGAATATGATTGCCATGCCTTTCAATAAGCTGCATGACACCCCGGGCCAAATCATTTTGATCAACTCCACCAAAACCAGCCTGTTCTAGCGTGATATTCAAATTGGGGACAAAGAGTGTTTCAATCAGCAGATCATCATCGAATTCCGTAACAATCGGAGGAATGTCAATTAAAACTACGTCCGCAAGATGGATTCCTCGTTCAACAAGCCGTCTGGCTACTTCGATTGCAATCAAACCACCTAAGGAATATCCGATAAGCTGCATCTGCGTGTGACCGCTTTGTAGCAGGCATTCCGTATAATCATCCGCAACCGCTTCAATGAGTTCGGACGGTTCAAGCGCGCAATATCGCTCCATATCCGCGATGGAAATTCCCACTACGCTCCCCAAATTCTGTGCTTTCAGTTGTTCCAGAAGCGGGCGGAAACTATCCATTGTACCTAAGACAGCGTGGAACACAACTCTGAGTGGTCCTGTCTCCTCTCCTCCAAATGGAATAATGACAGCATTGCTTGATTCCCCTTGAATTTTGGGCCAAGAGACTTCCTGATCGTGTTTGGCTTCTGGACTGCGCGAACGTATGAATTCTGCCAGTGCAGCCACGGTCGGATAGTTCAGCATTTGTCTAAGCAAAGCATCAAAAGGGATTCCTTCCTGTGTTGGGTCCTCAGCCAGTTTGTCACGTAGCTTTCCGGCTACTTGCGCCATAATGAGTGAGTCAGCCCCGTGTTTGTAAAAGCTTTGAGATCTACCAATTCCAGGGATTCCTAATGCTTCCGCCCAAATTTGGGCAAGCTGCTCTTCCAGCATGTCCTGCCCATCCTCGTCCGTTTCTGCTGCGGTATTCTGTACGGGCGATACCGGGCGCCATTTTGCCAACTCGCGCCGGTCAACCTTGCCATTTCCGGTCAGCGGTAGAGCATCTACTATTTGCAGATGGGAAGGAAGCATATAGGCAGGCAGATGCAAGGAAAGGAAGGTTTCCAGCTCCTCTGCTCTTATCGGCACCCTGTCCTGCTTAAAGCGCTTAGCAAATAGATGAAAGCCCAGGGAGGTGAGTTTGTCATTTTCTTCTGGTAACGATAAAACGTGTTCCTCTCCCTCTTCCTGTAACAGTTGCATCCATCCCCCGCGGTCCAGGTAGGAAGTCTCGGCTCGCAAAAGATCCCCCGGCTCCATCATCATAAACGCCTGCGAAGCCAGTATCCATAAGTGCTCCACAGTCGGTTCCGTAAATACAAGCCATCCGCCGGGGCAAATGAGTTCTTTCAGCCTGCTCATACTTGCCGGAATGTCATGTGCGTTTTCCAATACTCCGGCAGCTAGTACGACATCAAAGCTGTTAGGAGCCAATCCCTGTGCCCGATAATCCTTGTCTACATCAAAAACACCGAAGCGGATATTCGGATATTGTCCAAAACGGGATTTAGCTCCCGGAATGAAAAAGGCTGCAACATCTGTAAATACATACTCAATATCAAAGCCTTCCAACGCTTTTAACACGTTCTCTGTCGTGGCACCAGTACCCGCACCGACTTCCAAAATCCGCAAAGTCTTGCCCGACTGCTGCTGGGCAATGCGTTGCAAAAGTGTGCACATGCACTGATTGAGATAGTTGGCCATGACATGATCAACATACAAGGAGCGAACATGGTCGAGCTTGCCCTCAGGGAATAACAGGGAAACAGCATCCTGCTGACCACTTAGTAGTTCCGGTAGCTTTTCCGCATTTTTTCGCACATAGGCGGTGAAGCCCGCTGTTTGAAGCATGTTCGTCCACGCTGCCTCTGCCTGTGCCCAATATTCGTCTACCGTCTTATCGTCTTGTAGTATCGAGCAACTGAACTGTTTTGCAGGGTGCTCATGTAGCATGCCAGCTTCCGTCAGCTTTGCGACCCAACGTCGAACCAGCCAGTGATAGTTGGAAAGAATTTTATCGGATTGCAGTATGTCTTCCATAGTATATTTTTCACTATTGGTAAAGAAGTCTAGCTTTTGTAGTGCGTATAACATGGAGTGGAGTACTGCTTGATCAAGGTCTGCCATTGCTGACTCGATTTCCGCTCTACTCAGTCGATCTGCTACAGCGCTGGCTTGCTCGCCGATCCCATTTACCAGCATCGTAAATTCCGCTTTTTCTCCTTCAGGGTTCCGATCTTTTTGGCGGTCGGTTTCCACAACACCCAACAGGATGTGTTCATCGCTCGTACCATCCAGCACAACACCAGCTGCGGCGACGGCGGGATGCTTAAGCAAGGCCGACTCGATTTCACCTAGTTCGATTCGATGTCCTCTGATTTTGACTTGGTTATCTTCACGACCAAGAAACTCGATTTCACCACCAGGGGTGTAACGGCCTAAATCTCCTGTGCGATAAAGCCGCTCTCCATCCGCTTGGTGCAGCAAAAATCGCTCCTGAGTGAGTGCCTGATCCCCCACATAGCCCTCGGCCAAGCCATGTCCAGTAATATACAGCTCTCCCGTTACCCACACAGGGCAATCGCGCATCTGCGAATCCAGAACACGGAATCCCTGATTTGCGAGCGGCAGACCGTAAGGAATACTGTGCCAGTCTGCCTCAAGACCTTTGTATATATGATAAATCGACCAGATGGAGGCTTCAGTGGCACCGCCCAGACTGACAACCTGTACAGAAGGCAGGCGCTTTTGCATCATGTCTGGCAGTGTCAGAGGAATCCAATCTCCGGAAAGCAAGGACAGACGTAATTTTGGTACATTTATACTCGGCTCGGAATCTAAATAAGTGACCAGCATTTGCATCAAGGCCGGTACCGAATTCCACACGGTAATCCCATGCTCAACCATTAGCTGAGCCCAATGAGATGGGTCGGTTTGTCGATCGGCACTCGGATAAACCAATGCGCCACCAACGAACAGCGGACCAAAGATATCATAGACGGACAGATCAAAACTCAGTTGGGCAAGCCCCAGCACCCGGTCTTCTCTGTTGACGATAAAGCGGCGATTCATGTCCACAATGGTGTTGGCTGCTGCGCGGTGGCTGATGACAACCCCCTTCGGCTGCCCTGTGGAACCAGAGGTGTAAATGATATAAGCAGGTAAGTCCGGATTGCCCGCAGACAGGATCAACTTATCCTGATGTGGCTCTACTTTATCCACTTCAATTATTTCTACGTTGTTTGCCCATTTGAGTTGTATGGTCGACACCGTCAAGACAAAGCGGACGTTCGCTTGCTCCAGCATAGCCTGACGACGCAATTCCGGTTGCTTCTTGTCAAGCGGGACGTAAACGGCTCCAGCAAACAAAGCACCCAACACCGCTGTAACTTGATGTGCGCATTTGTCCATCACGATAGCAACGCGGTCTTGATCCTCGCAGCCGAGATCTTTTAGTTTGTTAGCCACAGCTACAGCACGTTTCACCAGCTCCCCGTATGAAACCTGCCCTTCGCTGTCAAACACGGCAGGGCGGTCTGGAGCCGCCATTGCTTGCTTCAGTACCTGTTGGTGCAAGCAATGATCCGGCAAGGTAGCCGCTGTCTCGTTGATACCGTGCCGCTCTGCAATCTGCCAGGCAGGCAAAGCAATCACATCCCCTGCCTCCCAGACTTGCTCGGTTCTAGCCAATGCATGGAGCAATTCTGCAAAGGCATCAAACATGTCGTCAATCATTTGATCAGGGAAAACGCCCTCTCGCACATCCCAGTTAACCTGTAGCCCGGCTGAACTGTCCATGGCCTGACAATCAATGAAAACCTGTGGTGTCTGGCTGATGCCGTACCCGGCGATTTCACCTGTCAACTGACTACCCTCCGCCGGTTCAACTAGTCCGATCGCACTGGTAAACACTACAGGCATCAAAGCGGCTTCACGCCCTCGTCTGCGGGCCACCTCCCGCATAACCTCTACTCCAGAAAACAAGCGATGATCCAAATCTTCAAATAACTGTTTTTGAATGGTACGTGCCCGTTCTTGGAAGGAACGCTCCGCATCCCAGTCTACCGCAAGCAAATTGACCGATGTAAAATCGCCGACAATGTCATGGACCTGTTCATGTAATGGCTGCCGGTTCAATAACGTCAGATTTAGACAAAACGCCCTGCTTCGACTCCATCGCTCAATCACAGCGGCATAGGCAGTCATTACAGCAGTTGTTGGCGTCAATCCCCGTTTTTGGGCACGTTGCTTGAACGAATCCCATGCGGTTTTATCTAGCCGGATAAAGCGACGACGGAAGCGTGCCTCACCTGATTTGGCTTGCTGTCTGGCTAAAGGCAGATCTGGAGCCGCAGGCAAAATATCCATTCGTTGTTGCCAATACTCTTTATCTCTGAAATACGTCGTAGTTTCCTTTAAGCTGCGTTCGGCGAGCAGATAATCGCGGAACGTAAGGGACAGTTCGGGCAACGTCTGTCCTGACTCCTTGTAGAGCGTCTCAAATTCAGACAAGAGTAGCCAGATACTCGCCCAATCCGCGATAAGAAATTCCATGGATACATGGAGCACAGCACGGTCATTCATTTTAGTCAAGCCAATATCAAACAAGGGCCAACGAGCTGTATCGTAAATACGATGCCCCATTTTTTCACGAATTTCCCCAAGTCTGGCTTCTGCCTCCTGCTTATGTAAGCCGCTTGTGTCTGTATAAGTCACTTCCAAGTGCGGCACGTTCGCCATCACGCACTGCTCTCCATTCTGATCAATCGTAGACCGTAGCATATCATGGCGAGCTATGAGCAGGTTCCAAGCCTCTTGTGTTCGCTTATGATCGAGCTTGGGATAGTCTAATTCCAGGTAGATGTGGCACGCCACACCTCCATAGCCAAACAAATCATGCCGCCCCAGCAAGTAAGCTGACTGCACATCTGTCAGCGGAAAAGGTTCAAACCGGGCTTTTGGATCAGGTATGACCGTCACCGATCGGGTTTCGGCACTCAATAGAGCCAAAATTTCCACTTTATGCTCTTTTAGCGCTTGTAAATCACCAGCTGCAAGCGTTCCTTTGGGTGCCCTGTAGCGCAGGCTCCCATTTTCTTCCCATAGAAAAATTCCTTCATTTCGAAGACGCGTCAGCAACCGGGCACAATTCGTCTTGATGTTTTGGGGCATATGTACACACTCCTATTTTTTTGAGCTTGGCCATTTCGTTACGGATTGATTTCGCTACTGCACATGCTACTGCACGTCAGCATCCGCTTCCTTCCTTACAACAAACAGTTTTTGTCCAAGAGGAGCGAGCGGGTGCTCTTCATTTGGTAGTACTACAAACTCCTTGGCGCCTGCACGCTGTATTACATCAGTCCACTGATGGACAGACATAAAGGTGGATTGCGTATTTTTTCGATCGTCCTCGGGAGGAGTCATCATGAAGGCCTGTGAAATGAGCATTTCCACAAATTCCCTAGTAGGCTCCGTGATGACCAACCATCCCCCCGGAGCAAGGCTTTGCATGAGATTGTGCATAACCTGATCCGTGTCGCGAGCATTGTTAAGCATGCCTGCCGCAATCACGATATCGACGCTTCCGGGTGTCAATCCCTGCGCAAACAGATCTTTGTCAATATCGACAGTCTGGAAACGCATCCAAGGGTAATCTTTGAAGCGTTCGCGAGCTGTTGATAGGAAAAAGTGAGACACATCTGTATACAGATACTCCAGGTTCAACTGCTTGGAAACAGATGCTTTCAGTCTCTCCACAACCACATCAGTAGTTGCTCCTGTCCCTGCGCCTACCTCCAGAATGCGGAGGGACGCTTTCGAGGTAGCTGACAAAGAAGAGGAGGTAGCTTGTTTTATAGCAGCGATCCGCATCACCGCTTCCGCTACCGACTTGTTCAAATACCGCGCCATAAGCGTATCCCGATACAGAGCATTAGCAACATTCATGCGGCCCTCGGGAAATAATAGCAGTGCGGCCTGCTGGCTATCATTTATCAGTTCTGGAAGCTTGTCTGCATTAGCCATGAGATAATCGATGACAATCGGAGAGCCTAGTTTCCCGTTCCATGCTTTCTTAACTGAATCCCAACGACGCTGTACCTCGTCTGCTGTCATCCGAATCGCACATTGATACTCCCTACCGGACTGTGCTAGATAACCTCGCTCCGTCAATATCTGTAGCCAGCGCCCAATGACAGGCTGATGACGTGGCGCTACCTTCACAGCAGAGAAAATATCGTCCTCACTGTATCCATGTCCCGTTGTTGTCAGCGCTCCTAGTGATTGCAAAGCAAACAGCATGGAAGACAAAGCTGCTTCATCCAATCGCTCGACGCACATTCTCACCAGCCCCGCATCAATCCCTCTCAGTTCTCCCTCGGCATATGCTGTGCAAGCAAATACATTGTTTTTCACCTCAGGATCGGTTGCCAAATCAGTATGATCGCATAAATCTTCCGTTATGCTCAGGGCCGCTTTTTGTAAAGACTCTATTGATAACGGTTGATGACTGCTGTTGGAGCGCAACACCGGATATCCCAATGCCTGGGTCCAATCTTGCCACTGACGAGAGCACAAAAGCTCCTGCTGCGCTTGCGTATCCATAGCGGCTTTGTTGACTTGTCCCAAAATCATGTCTCGCATTGCTACCAAATCCTTACCGATTGCCCGCGGCCATTGTGTCATGAGAATATCCTTATAGCTGGTAGGCTCTGCTGGCCCCAGTATTTGCGTGCTATTCTCAAGCATGTGTGCTGGCGGTGCCTCTGCCAGCTCACCATGAATATTCGAAAGATCTGGAACATGCAAACGTGACTGCCACACAACAGGACCATGCGTATCTGTGAGTGACAAGCTACCGCCTGCCACACCAATCGTCACTCGGTGCAGTAAATGAAGATGGTTGTCTGGATCGTTCGGGTCGACCTCATTATGGGCCCGCAACGTAATCGGAATTTTTCCAAGTAGGCCGGTTATTACTTGAAACGGCCCCTCATCCTTGAGGACATGACTGATTTTCCATGGACGAATACTCGGCAATGCTTCTTGCAATATATGCATGAGCGGGAAAGAAACCTGAGTGGCACACACAGCATCAATGTAGAGCGCTGGTTGTTGTTCCAGCATTGTGCGGGCGCACGCAACAAAACGACGCACAGCAGGCAGATGCACGTAGAGATCACCTGTCTTGAAATGTACCCCCTGTTGCCGTGCCAGCTTCAGGCAAAGAGCCAGATCTTTGTGATGAATCGGCTGCTCAGAAATGACATGAATGTTGCGGGCAAGCAGTTTAAGCGACATCTCGGTGCCATTACCGCCCATGACTGTAGAGCGTAATACGACGCAAGCAAGGTCAATGTCGGCAGGAAGTTGCTCAACATCTGTGTACAACGGAATTCCGTAACGTTCTGCGCAATTTTGGGAGCGCTCACTGCCCTTTGCCAATAAACCTACCAATTCAAACTGTTCCGGCAATGCCTTTACAGCCTCAAGGTAGAACTGTCCAAATCGGGAACCACATACCACGGTACGCAACCTACGATTCTCTGTCATATGCCACCTCTATTTTATTTCGATTAATGAATGCGTAAGGTCAATCGTCTGCTCACGTAAAGCACCGATCAATCTAGTCGCCGATACGCCTTCTGACACAAAGAAGCAACCTGATTCCTTACTTCTGTCCTCCGCGATCAAGCGAGCTACCGTTCCGGCAATGATGCCCGATAACCGATTCCAGTCCCCCCGATACAGGAGAGTTGATACCAACCGCATTTTTTTGCCGTTTCGGTTTCCGGTGGCAATCAGATGGAACATGGTGAAATCCTCCACACCCTGCTTCTTTGCACTGAACTGCTCAACCAGCAGTTTAGCTGACGCCTTTTTCTCTTCTTCGGTTTTGTATTGCTGCAAAGCCTTGATCATCACAAATTGATTCAAAACAGAATTGTTTTGATAACTGTTGTAAAAGTAAGCAGATGCTATTTTCTTTTGTTTTGCCATTTGGCTGAATTCCTGGGTTAAGACCGGATAAGTGTCACGTTTGCCTGCCGGGAGTGGCAGTTCATAATTCCGATGAAACGAACCGTCTATTTTTTTTGCTTCACCTTGCTTGCAATAGGTCATTCCCAAACCGGTATCTTCCTCAATGCTACACACAATATCGTAGGCTGCATTTAAGGAAAAATCGCCCTGACCTGCGAAAAACAATTCAAGAAAATCGATCTCTTCCAACTCGTTTTCAGCGATGTAAGCCGGGAAGATTTCCGATAACCCGGGGTAAACCCCTGCAGAGATAAGAAACAGCAGTCCTTTCTCTTTGATCTCGTGCTGTCTCTTTAGCAATTGGCGGTAAAGATGCTCATCTCCAGAAACATCTACATAATGGACTGCATGTTCGATGCATGCAGAAGCTACGGTATCGACAATTTGTTTGGAAGGCCCAGCACAATTGATGACAATGTCGCATGGGCTACAAAAGCGATGAAGCTGCTCCTCGTTATAAACATCCACTTGGAGGCATTCGATCCTCGCTTCCATCTCTTTAAAAGATTCGCAAAGATTATCTGGATTTCTGCCCCCTAGCACAACATGATGGTTCGTAAAAGCAAGAATGGTCTGAACAGCTTCTCTGCCTACGATTCCACTAGCTCCCAGGATACCAATCGTTTTTTTATCCAATGTTCTCTCCCCCTTCTAAGCCTGTTTCCTGCGCCAGCCTCCAAAGAGAAGACAAGGCTGACGTTTGCCATAAAGTCGCGATTCCCTTGTTCATTCTCCTTGAAGACAACGCAGTTCCGTTCTAGTTAATCAAATGGTTCCCTCGTCATAATTTGCTTCAAGCTGTTCTGTTGCTGAAGCACTCGTGTCGACGAACCCGGCAAGCATGCAAATCGTGGAATACTCAAAAAGACTTTGCATAGACAATTCAATCTGATATCGCTCTTTCAGGAGATTGATGCATTGAATGGCACGTAACGAATCCCCGCCCCGTGCAAAGAAACCGTCATGTATTCCGATAGAGTTACAATGAAGTACCTCTTCCCAAACACTCGCTATTTTGATTTCTGTCTCGGTGGAAGGTGCGACATGCGCTTTTTTCGGCAAGCTCTCTCTCTTCCCTCCGAGCTTCGCAAGTGCCTTACGGTCTACTTTCCCATTGGCCGAAAGAGGTAGCTTATCAAGCAGCACATACTCGGTTGGCACCATGTAATCAGGTAGCATTTTCTGCATGGCATCGGACAATTTTTCCGGTCTAAACACCCTAACCGTTTCAGGTGCTTGTGCCACGATTAGGTGCCGGTCGAATTTTTCTGCGACCTGACCGTTTTGCGGGAATGCCAGCACGTTTGAAAAGCCCTGTTTTTCCAATACCTCGCACCATTGATCTGCCGCTAGTAAAGGAAGATAATTCACCTTCCGCTCATCCTCTAGATGACTGAATCCATCTTCGAAAAACCCGACAGTGGTCAGCATAAGGCGGCTGTTACGAGTTGACTCTACCAGAAACAGAACTCCACCGGGTGCCAGCATTCCTTTCAGGTATTCAAGTGTCATGTTCAGATTTCGGGTGCGGTGCAGAGTATTATCCGCAACAATCACATCAAAATAATGCGGCTCATAGCCTTGCCAAAGCGGCGCTGTGCTCATGTCAAACAGACCGTATTCAAGTGGGGCCTTCTCTCCCCATGTCTGCTTTGCCTTGTCTGTAAAAAAGGAGGACTCGTCGGCATATATGTATCGGGCACGATCCGCAGGCAAAGCGGACACAAGCGTTTGTGTCAAACTACCGGCCCGTGTGCCGATCTCTAGCACCCGCAACTCTTTATCAGGTGGATAGCTGTTCACTAAAGTGCCGAACATCTCTTTAGCAAGATTGCTGTAATACTCCCGTGTAAAGTCAAACCTGCTCAGTCCTGCCGGTGTCAAAGAAGCATCTTCCGCAAAGAAAAGCTCAAGCGGATCAAGCTTGCCTGTTAATAACTTGATAAACAGTGGATAGTCTCGTAAAAAACCGTCTTCAAGAGCCTGTACCGCTTCCGAACCCCCAGATGAGACCGATAGCTTACCATCCTGTGTGAATGTAGGCAGTTCTTCGCGTAATGAACGAAGATTTTGGTAGGTACCATCCTCCGTTTTTTCGAGTAGCCCTTCTTCCACAAGCACATTTAGCCAATGAAGTAGCAGGGTCTTGTAACGAGGATGAATCTGAAAACGTCGGATCAATTCCTCAATGGAATAACGCTCTCCTTCACTTGAGAACATCCCCATGTCATTCAGCGTGCGGCATATGTAGGCAGAGCTTACACGGTCTGCTTCATGGAGGAACTTCGCGATTGCGTCAGCATCGACGGAAGCCGGAAGTTGGGAGGCCTGTAGCTGACCAGCACTAGTAATTGCCTGCCAGCGTGATGCGCAAACAGTCGGATCGACCTGCTCGGTTTCCAACAGCTCAGCTCCCATTTCCTGATCAAGCACCACATACCCTACCAAGCGCTTCTCCTCGCTTACTTCGTCCGGTACTGCAACGACAGCGTTCTTTATCCCGTCATGACGCTTCAGTGCCATTTCAACTTCTCCTAGTTCAATCCGATGACCACGAATTTTTACCTGAAAGTCTTCTCGACCGAGAAATTCCAGATTGCCGTCCGGCAAGTAACGACCCAAATCGCCTGTATGATAGAGACGTTCACCTGTTCGAGGATGCAGGATAAACTTGTCATTGGTCTTGCTTTCATCTTGCCAGTAGCCTTTAGCAAGGCCAATTCCACCGATATAAAGCTGCCCCGGCACCCATACGGGACAATCTTCCATCCATTCGTTAAGCACGTAGAAGCGCTGATTGACCATCGGGCGACCATACGGAATGCTCTTCCAACTTGGGTCAATGTCTTCGATCGGATACAGGTTCGACCAGATCGACGCCTCCGTGGCTCCTCCCAAACCGATCACCTGTACATTTGGAAAATAAGCCTTGATCTTGTCCGGCAAATCCAATGGAATCCAGTCACCGCTCAACAGGACCAAACGCAGAGATTGTGGTAGTTCTAGGTTTCGTCCAGAAGCGTACTCGATCAGCATCTGCATCAGTGCCGGAACCGTGTTCCAAACCGTCACTTGCTCCTGCTTCATCCATTCAATCCAGTGAGCAGGATCTTTGGCTTTATCCGCCTCCGGCATGATGATCGTTCCACCTGCTGCAAGCATGCCAAAAATGTCATACACCGATAGATCAAAATTCAGATTGGAGAGGGCCAGTACCCGATCCTTTGGTCCTACAGAAAAACGTTGGTTCACATCTTCAATGGTGTTAACAGCTCCTCGATGGTCGATCATAACCCCTTTTGGCAAACCTGTTGACCCTGAGGTGTAAATGACGTAGGCCAAATCATCCTGCTGCTCTGCAAGCGGCAGTAGACTCATAGCCTCATTCCTTGCTATCATCTGATCCACTATCAGTCGTTCAACATTCTCAGGCCAGCTCAATTGCTCCTCCAGCCAAGACTGAGTAAGTACGATGCGGATTTGCCCGTCAAAGAGAAGCTGTGAACGGCGCTCTTCAGGGTGCGCTGGATCGATCGGCAGATAAGCCGCTCCAGACTTCAGAATCCCAAGCGTTGCCACAACCTGTTCCCAGCCTTTCTCCATCACGACTGCAACCAGTGTATTGGGCTTGACTCCCTTTTCCCGCAACAAATTGCCTATTTCATCTGCGGAGATAGACAGCTCCTCATAGGTCAAGATTCGATTAGTAGAAATGATGGCTGGATGATTCGATTGCGAAACAGCTTGTTTTGCAAATAATCCGGTAAGCGTTTCTGAAGATACAGGTGCATCTGTCGCGTTGGCCTCAGCCCTTGCTTCTAGACGTGGGACAGCTATAAGGCTAGACATCTCTTTCTTCCATACCGCATCATCATCGGTCAGTCGCTGTAGCAATTGGCAATACGAACTAAACATGTCGGCAAGCATTCCCTCAGGGAAAAGCCCTTCGACCGCATCCCAAATCAGGAGCAGTTCCTCGTCTTGCTCCACCACTTGATGGTCCAGCCATACTTGCGGTGTTTGTGTAATGTTATACACGAGCTTACCCAGCCACTTTCCGTCGGATTCGGTTCCGCTCCACTGGTCGACCCCCAGTGCGCTCGTAAAGACAACCGGCATCGTCACGCCATGGTGCTCCCCAGTTTGTTTCGCCAGTTCGCGTTGCACCTGAACCCCCCCAACATAAGGGTGATCCAAATCGCTCCAAAGCTGTTGCTGCAAATTCCGGCCCCGTTCCAACATTGTCTTTCCTTCCGAAAGCTCCACAGCCAGCAAGGTCAACGTAGTGAAATCCCCTACGATATCATTGACTTGTGCGTGCAGCGGTAATCGGTTAAATTGTGTCAGGTTAATGGTAAAGCGGGTGCTCTTACTCCAAGCACCAAGCGTTTCAGCATAAGCTGTCAGCAGAATTCCCGATGGCGTAAGCCCAACCTCCGCCGTCCGTTTTTTAAGCTTCTGCCATGTTTGTTTAGACAACTTTGCTTCCAGACGACTAAATCGTTGTTCGGAAAGAGACTCTGGATTTTGAGCCAAAGGTAGCTGTGGAGCAGGGGGCAATTCTGGCAAACGGGCAATCCAATAGTCGAGATCACGATGATACAGCTCAGATGCTTTAAGCTCTTCCAAGGCAAGGACATAATCGCGGAATGACAGGTCGAGTGTAGCCAATGGTGCATCTGGCTCATGATAGAGCCTAGTCCATTCGCTCAGGAGATGGAACATGCTCCACCCATCAAAAATCAGGTTATCAAAGCTGATATGAAGGCGAACGCGCTCTTCTCCAAAGCGGGATGCCCGTACGTCAAACAGAGGCCACACGTCTGTAGATAGCACCTGATGTGACATTTCTTCCCGAATCTGTTTCAATTCGGACTCGACCTCTTCAGGAGCCTTGCCTCGCAAATCATTGACATTGATCAGATAATCAGGAACATTCTCCAAAATTCGTTGATGCCAGCCATCCGGCATAATAACCGCCCGCATCATTTCGTGGTGATCAATCAGTCGCTGCCAGGCACGGTTGATCCGCTCAATATCCAAATTCTGTCCTTCAATCTCAAAATAGCAATGGGTGGAGACATTGCCCAATGCATAAAGACCGCTTCGACCGACCCAGTACGCTTGCTGGATATCGGTCATTGGGAAAGGCTGGTTTCGCTCCTGTGGAACCAGGACGATTTGAGGCAAACTTTCCGTAGACTCGTCATGCTGTCCTTTCTGATCCATAAGTGTCTGGACTTGCTCAGCCATCCCTGCAATGGTAGGCTTTTCAAAAATCCGGCCCAATGACAGCTCCACCTCGAACTTGCTACGTACCAAAGCACTTAGTCTGGTAGCCAAGAGCGAATCTCCGCCCAATTCAAAATAGTTATCAGCAATACCTACGCGTTCCATTCCAAAAAGCTGGCACCAGATCGCCACAAGAGCTGTTTCGATCGGCGTCCTAGGAGCTGTATAGGCTTTTTCCGTTTTTGCCTTGATCAGCTTGTCAGGATTCGGCAGTGCTTGCCGATCCACCTTGCCATTGGAAGTGAGTGGCATTTCGCTCAGTAGGATGAAAGCAGACGGAACCATGTAATCAGGCAACTTTTGGTTCAAAAAACCAGATAGCTTGACCGGATTGAATTGTGTAACATGATGCGGTGCCTGCGCAACGATTACATGCTGACCAAAAACACTGGCCGGATCATCCTGCTCCGGGAAGGAAGCAACTTGCGCGAAGGTTTGCGACTGCAATAATTGTTGCCATTTTTCAACCGATAGAAGCGGACGTTGTTCTGCATGTCTTTCGTCTTCAAAATAGATAAATCCATCTTCAAGGAACCCTGTACTTACTTGCTGCAAACGGCTATTACGAGTCATTTCCAGCAAAATCAGCAAGCCTCCAGGGGCGAGAAGGGATTGCATATGTAAAAGAGCCGTTCCGACATTCCGCGCACGATGCAGGGAATCCGAAGCGATAATAATGTCATAGTGGTGTGCATCATAGCCTTGAGCCAGTGGATTCTGGTCAATATCCAACAACTGATAGTGCACAAACGGATACTCTTTGAATCTGGTTTTAGCCGCATTCATAAAGAAGGTCGAGTTGTCCGTGCACGTATAAAGAGTCTCATCAGAGCGCAGTAAAGGTAGCAACGACTCGGTTAGCGATCCGCTCCTCGACCCGATTTCCAGAATACGCAACGGTTCCGATTTGGCTTGCAGGCCATGTTGAAGACCTTCGATGATCGACCGTGCAATGCTGTTTCTGTGCTTGGTGCCAGGGAGTGCTTGCATCAGATCATTCGGAGTCAAACATAGCTCATCTGAAAAGAAATAGGCCAGCGGGTCAAGCTCTCCTGTCAAAAGTGCGACATTGACGTTGTCCATTTGCTGCAAATAGCGCAAAAGTGCTTGTGCATGTTGCTCCCATGCAGGAGGCACCTTGCCCTCCAGCGGCTTATCAAGCAATTCTTCCGGTATCGGGCGAACGACGACGAATGTACCCGATGCGTCTATTCTGGCAAATCCTTCGTCAGCTAATATCTGAAGCCACTGTCGGATCAACTCGCGGTAACGAGGCTGAATACTGCAACACTGCATCAGGGCATCGAGCGTGTAGCTTTGGTTTTGCTGCAAATCTACCCCTGCTTGTTTCAGCGCACGGCAAATATAACGAACGCCAAGACGCTCTATATATGCCCAAAACACAGGAAAATCTTCCGGACTGATCTCATCAGGTCGCTCCTGTCCGCTTCCCGCCTTCATCAGGGCATCCCAGAGCACTTCGCTATGTTTCAGATCAGCGCTTACGCTGTCATACAGGGATGATTCGTTTTCACGTTCAGGAACCACATAGCCGATCAGATGCTTGTTTTCCCGCGAATCGCCTACAGCGGTGACGACTGCATCACGTACACCCGGATGCTGCTTCATTGCCGTTTCGATCTCGCCTAGCTCAATGCGGTGGCCTCTGATTTTAACCTGAAAATCCTGACGCCCGAGAAATTCAATTGTGCCATCAGGCCAATATCGTCCCAAATCACCAGTTCGATACCAACGGGAACCATTCCAATTGACAAAACGTTCTGCGGTAAGCGCCGGATCACCCCGATAGCCTAGTGCGACACCAGCTCCTCCAATCCATAGTTCACCCGCTACCCAGTCGGGGCAATCCTTTCCTTTTCCATCCACAACCCGATAAGCCTGATTGGTTAGCGGGCGTCCATAAGGAATCGATGTCCAATGTGAAGGTAGAGGTAATGTAACATCAAAGAAATTAGACCAGATGGAAGCCTCTGTGGCTCCCCCCATCGCAACCAGCTGGCTGTGTGCGGCTACACGTTTCAGACGTGACGGCAAATCAAGGCCAATCCAATCCCCAGAAAGCATCGCCTGGCGAATCGGTAAACTGTCGTACTGTCCGCTTTCCGCAGCAATCAACAGCATATCGAGCAGTACTGGCACGGAGTTCCATAGTGTGACCTGATACTGGTCAACCAGCTTTACCCAATGTACAGCATCACGACGTGTCTCTTCCGTAATCAGCACAAGAGAGCCGCCAACGCTCAGCAATCCGAATATGTCATAAACAGAAAGATCAAAATCGAGAGAGGAAACCGAAAAGATCCGATCAGCTGGACCAACCTGATAGCGCCTGTTGATGTCAGCGATGGTATTCCATGCTCCAGAATGGCTGATTTCAACCCCTTTTGGTTCACCCGTGGAACCCGAAGTAAAGATGATATAAGCGAGACTATACCAAGAAATGGATACAGGTTCAGTCAAGGGAACTATGTTCTGTACATCTGCGATCGACAAGACAACGGCGTCGTCTGGCCAATCCAAGGTTTGAGCACATTCGTCATCGGTAAGCACGTAACGAATGCCCGCTTTTTTATGGATTCGCTCGCGCCGGGTACCCGGCTGTCCGGTGCCGATCGGGACATAGCAGCCCCCAAGTGCAACTATGCCAAGCACCGCGGCGATTTGTTCGATCCCCCGCGGCATGCTGACGGCCACAGGATCACCCTCTTTTATTCCCTGTTCCTTAAGGAATGCCGCCACCTGCAACGCGTACCTAGATAGTTCGCCATACGAAATATAAGTATGTGTACGACTATCAATCAGCGCCGTTTCTTGCGGATTTGTAGCAGCATAAGCAAAGAATGCGCTATGCAGGCATTGACTCGGTTGTGGAAGTGACGATTCGTCATCCTTGTTCTGTCTTTGCTGCTCCAGAGTAGGAAGAAGCTCCGGTGTAGCTTGCCAGTCATTGTCCTGAGCCACTAGCCAGTCCATGAGTTGGCCAAAGGCGGCAAACATTTGGTCGATCATACCGTCCGGGAACATCTGATCGACGGAATCCCACGCCAGCAACAGGCCACCATCCATTTCATAGGACTGAAAATCAAGCCATACCTGAGGCGTTTGCGAGATCATATAGGAGAGCTGTCCTAAAGTCTGACGGCATTCCTCATTGATCAGCGGAGTACCTAAATTGCACGCGAAAACAACAGGGGCAAAATCCCGCTCTCCCTGGCGGACACGCGCCAGATCACGTTGAAGCTGTACGCCGGAATAAGCTGCATGTGCGACATCCTGATGAAACTGTCCTTGTACCGTTCGCACACGATCCAGAAAAGTTTGAGGGTTACGCAAGTCAACGGCAAGCAAGAGCAGGTTGGTAAAATCAGCAACAACATCTTCAATGCCAGCGTCCCCAGTTTGGCGATCAAACAATGGGATATTGATGAGGAACTGCGAATGGGTGCTCCATCGGTCAAGAATTTCCGCATATGCCGTTAACAGTACCATCGCTGGCGTGACCCTTTGAGCTGCGGATCGTTTTTGCAAAAGCATCCAATCCGCTTCTTTCACGAAATAATTCCTTCTTGTAAAAACAGGCGCCTTAATCATTTCCGGCTTTTCCTTCAGCGGCAAGCCAGGAGCACCTGGTAGCGTTGACAACTTTTCCTGCCAATAATGAGCGGCTTTTTGTCTGTCTGAGACCCGATGTTGTGTCTCATGTTTGAGATAGTTGGCAAAGCTCCAGTGAACAGGTGCTGTTGGCTGGCAACCACGTGCATAAGCTGCTGCCAGATCTCGTAAAAGAATGTGCAAGCTTTGCACGTCAGCGACAAGCAAATCAATATCAAAATGGAGTCTGGTACGGCCAGCTGGCAACAAGCTCAGCTCCAAACCAGATACCTCTCCCTCTTCCACCTTTAGACGACGATGTGACAGCCGGGTGCGTATGCTCTCCAGCTTTTGGGTCAGCTCGTCCTCAGAATAGAAACGCAAGTCATGAACGGGCACCGTTTTTGTAAAAGGAACGCTCAGCACCTCTTGCTGTCCATCAGTTAGAAATCTTGCCCGAAGCATCGGATGATGCATTAGTAACTGTCCCCACGCGGTTTCTAGACGCCCATGCTCTACTCCCTCGCCATCAATCTCCAGATAGGCATGGCATCCAACTCCGCCCAGCGGTTGATCATCTCGACGTCCAATCCAATAGGCATATTGCACATCCGTAAGCGGAAAGGGACTATTTGTGTCCTCTTGTGCTTGGCTTGCTATATTATTTTCCTCCACTAACGAGGGCGCCGGACTGTTTTTTTGCAAGAACGCCCACCAATCACTCAAGCGAGGGGCAGCAATCAGCTCGGCAAACGTAACCTTCACGCCTTCCTTTCGCCATTTGTTGACCATCCTCATCATTTGCAACGAATCCAATCCCAACTCGATCAGATTCTGATCATCAGCAAACTCGACAGGTGCAGGCAACACAGCCTGAATCTGCCTCCGCACCTCCTCATAGCTCAATGAGGAGGCAGGGCTTGCGGATTGGCTGTCAATAATCAGATGTTTCATCAAAATACCACCTTCCCAGGCAATGCCCTAAACTGGTTTTACTTTTTCTACTTCACGGCTGGAGATAACCAGCTGCCTGGAAAAACTGCTCAATTTTTCACGTGTTTCTTCCAGCTCTCTGGTTGGTAAAGACATCTCTACCACGCCTGCTCCGGCATGTAGCCATGCACTGTTGTTTTGTTGATATATTGTTCGTAGCACCAGGGCAGCGTCCATTGCACCATCACTGTCAAAGGTCATGACGCAGCCACTGTAGAGATTTCTCGGCTCAGACTCGAGTCTGCCTATGGCATCGATCGATTCTTTTTTTGGAATACCAGAAGCAGTGACAGCAGGGAACAGCGCACGAAACGCATCCCATGAGTTGAAGTCCGGCTTTAGTTTCCCTTTTAGTCTTGAGGCAATATGCTGAACTGTTCCTCGGCTGGCAACAGACATGAAATCGCTCAAGAAGATCGTCGTAGAATCGCAGACACTTTTTAGCTCTTCAAAAGCCAGTTTTACGGATACAGCATGCTCAGCAATTTCCTTAGGATCATTTAAGAGCTCAGCCTTGAGCCTATCCCCCTCGTCCTCGCTGCATCCACGTGACCGCGTTCCTGCAAGCGGGAAGGTGCTTACCCATCCACTACCATCAACCTCAACCACCGTTTCCGGACTAAAGCCAGCCACACTTAAACCATCAAGGCTAAGTAAAAAAGAACGAGCAGGAGTGTTAACTCTTCTACCTGCGATATAGCTAGCCACCATATCAAGCTCTTGGTGAATCGGAATTTTTCTAGATAAGATCACTTTGTGGTATTTCCGCTCCTTAATCTCTCGTACGGCTTCCGCTACCCCTTGCATATAGGCTTCAGCACCATACGTATTAACCTCAGGAACATCCAGCTTGTGACTGTCCACTCTTTGCACAAGAGCATTTTTCTCTTCGTCGAGACCATTCACTTGAATCCCCCGTAGTAACGCACCGAATTCATTTCGTTTTTCTTCACTCAGTGCTCTGAGAAGGATGGAGCCTTTTGTAAAGCGTATCTCCACCTCAGGAATAAACAGCTTGATAAGGCAACCGTCTTCAGACAGTAATGGCAGATTTTGATAATAGCGGGCCATTCCAAAGTTAACGGTTCCATAGGCACGCCAGTTTTGGAGCGGGACGGATGCAAACGCTTTGTCAATCGTTTCACTTAACAGGTTGTTTTCAAAGCGAATTGTTTGGTTGTCGTAGGCTAAGGTTGTATTTTGGGCATCTACGGATACAAGGGCATGAATCCCCATTCCCAGCGACAGCTCATCTCCGTTTTCATAGAGCAAATAGTTTTCAAAAAGACCATGCTCTACGATTTGTGACGCTGCCAAATGAGCATCTCCCTCAAAAGCCACGGTTTCTTCCAGATAGGAGACCTCGCACTGCTTTGCATTACGCTTTGGTGCTGTGGCCAACTCTTTGAGCTTAGCTTTATTGACTTTGCCGACGCTGGTAAGTGGCCAGTAATCGATGAATTCGATTTGATCCGGCATTTTATAACGTGCCACTCCCTTTTCATGGAAAAAGGCATGGATATCAGCAAGAGTAATTTCCTGATTGTCTGTGATCACATATGCGCAGCTTTTCTCACCAAGCGTCTGGTCGGGAAGAGTAATCAGAGCAGCGTCTTTAATATCTGGATGCATACGTAAGTACGCCTCCACTTCAGCAGGCATGATTTTTTCGCCCGCACGGTTGATTTGCTCTTTGATTCGTCCTCCGATCTGGAAATTTCCTTCAGGAGTAATCCTTGCCTTGTCGCCAGAACGGTAAAATCCATCGGGAGTAAAACTCTCGCTGTTCTGTTCCAAAGCTCTGAAGTACCCGCTTATCGTATAGGGTCCTCGGACAAGTAGTTCTCCGTATGCGCCTACCTCAACGTCGTTTTCATGCTCGTCGACAATTCGAACCTCATCCGCATCGGAGAGTGGACGTCCCTGGCAGTTAGCTACGACAGACTCAGGATCGTCAAGGGATGTGCAACAAATGAGCCCCTCCGCCATCCCGAACACCTGCTGAAGCTTGCATTTCATTTCCTGTATGATACGTTTCGCGAGATTTTCATCTAGCATGGAGCCGCCTACCTGTAGGACTTCAAGACTTGAGAGATCGTTGGAGGTATCCCATTCCAGCACCTCAAGCCATACATGGACAATGGAAGGTACAAGGGCGGTGATGGTCACCCGTTCTTTTTCAATAAGGGGGAAAGCTTCATCGCAGCTTGTGGTTTTACATAACACGACTTTGCCTCCAGCCGACAGTGTGCCAAGGATTCCGGGGCAGCAAAGAGGAAAGTTGTGTGCAACCGGTAGAACAGCAAGATAGACGCTTTGTGGGGTCAACTTGCAGCGTGTCGCGGCTGCTTTTGCATTGTATGCGTAATCTGCGTGGGTTCTTGGAATCAGCTTAGGAGTACCGGTCGTTCCACCAGATAAGAGCAAGAGAGCGGTGTCTTTATACGAAGGCGATTCTAGCTCTACCGGCGTCCCGCTGATATCTGCAAGATTAATGCCGATGTCACTGTCTCCATCGGTCATGATGAACTTCACAGATGGATGCTTTTTAACCAGCTGTTTTGCCATTTTTGTGTAGTCAAAACCAAGAAACGTAGTTGGAACTATATAGGCAACCGGCTTGGCGAGCGTAAAAATTCCGTCTAGTTCAGCCTCTCGATGAGCCGGTAAAACCAGAATCGGTAAAGCGCCAATGCGAAACAGGGCAAAGCATGTGAGTACGAAGGAAATCCGATTCGGAAGCTGTACAGCGACATTGTCTCCCTTCTTGATTCCCATCTGGAAAAAGCCAGAAGCTAGCTCATCAACCTTACTGTCGAGCTCCCTGTAGGTGAGTCTGTTCTCCTCCTCCACTAGCGCTTCTCGATTCTGATATTGTTCAGCCCACATGCGTAATTGCTGCCCAAGCGTTTTTGGCTCCCAAAATCCGAGTTGTTCGTATTTTTTTGCAGTATCCTCAAACCATTCTGTAGTTGCTTTCATTATGTCCTCCTCTTGAATACCTGCGGGTAAATCATTGTGCACCCGAAGCGGGATCATGCAGGGTACTATCAATCTGGTTGCATTATCGTGATGGTTTGTCTAACAATACGATATTGATAATGATAATCATTGTCAATACATTTGGGCGATAAATTTTCTTTATATTGGTAAAACCCTCTGGATTTGCTTCCAATTTTAACTTTTTCTTCGTTTCAGTCGACTAGCTCCTAATCTCTGCTCAAAAATAAAATCGATCTAGTCTGCCGTTTCCTTCTCCAGACAGGAATACACAACCCGTTCTTTGTCTCTGGATTCGAATGCTTACTCCAGACAAGCCAAAAATGTACTTCGCCGCCCGTCAGCAACAGGGGACGAGGCTACATATGAATTGTGATTCCTGCCACTGTGTTACTCGTACTTGCAACATTGACTGCTACTTACTTTCCATCTGGACAAATTGTCCCCATCCATTAGCTGTTCCTTCTTGCTATCGTCACTTCCCGATGCTGTTCAACGATTTTGGCAACAGACGGCAAAAGCAAATCCTTTTTTGTCGTCAGAAAAAAATGATCCCCCTCAATCATTTCAAGCGTAAAAGCAGAGCTTGTATGATTTGCCCAGACTTCAATCTCCTCTCGATTCGCCTCCGTGTCCTCAGTCCCGCCGAATGCAGAAATCGGGCATTTAAGGATCGCTTCCTCTGCATAAACATACGTTTCGTCAACGGTAAAATCCGCACGCAAAACCGGGAGGAACAGGTTCATGAGATCTCTGTTTTGCAAGATTGCCTCAGGTGTACCGGAAAAACGACGCAGCTCACTGATAAACTCATCATCAGGCAGATGATGCAGAGGATTTGGCTCTGGTATGTGCGGAGCGCGGCTTCCTGAAACAATCAGGCGGCAAGGCTGGAGCTTCCATTTTCTTCGAACCGTTCGTGTCAGCTCAAAAGCGACTCGCGCGCCCAAACTATGACCAAAAAAGATAAATGGGCGATCCAAATACGGATATATCGCTTGGGAGATTGCTTCAACCAGCACCTCCATTTCACACAGTGCCTGTTCCGTAATCCTGTTTTCCCTTCCTGGAAGCTGTATGGGGTAAACTCCCACATCATCGGGCAAAGCATTTGTCCATCCTCTGTAAGCAGAGGCGCCTCCTCCTGCATAGGGAAAGCAGAACAGGCGAATGATGTCTTTCGCTTCAGGATGAGTAATCAGCCATGGATTGGCTGTTTGATCAGTTTCCAACATAACTCCTCCATTCTTTCCATCAGTCGGGCGCTATGATCCACCTTGTCCCTGATATCCCCTCGAACAATCGTCACTGGCATCTGCGCTGCTTCGACCATGGTGAACATGAATATTCACATGATAATGATAATCATAATCATATTTAGGCCTAATTTACAAAATCTGCATTTGATCTATTTTTTGTAAAATTAGCTAGTTTTCCTCCAATTATCTCGTCCTAGGTCCACCAGATTAACTTTTTTGCAGATTATGTCAGCCTTACAGCACGACTGGGTCCGTTTCCGATAAGCAATGCTGTGTTTCAGGTGCGTTATTCCTTCATCTTCTCATCGGTTAGCGATGACGATTACAGTCACTTACTCATTAAATTCCAGTTTTTGGGTTCCGAAATTTGGACATTGATCAAGAAATACGAAGAAATATGGAGATAATTGGCGAAAATAGCAGGAATATCTGCCAAAATATAGGCTTTTCCACTTTGACGATGATTCTCATTATCAATATTGTAATTCTATACCAGTATCAAAGCGATGAACGTGAGACTGGCTACATAACCGTTTCACTGGCATTCTAAAAAAGGAACTAGAGGGGGATTTACTTGATGTCAAGGGTACGTTTTGGGCTGAAATAAGGCTCCGGTCAGAGACAAGAGGAAGAGGAAAGCAATTCGGTGGTACAGACATTTTGACCCAACCGCCTAGGCGGATGCCGATAAACTACATGTGAAAAAACAGGGAGGATTTTAACATGCAAACACAGACAGCAGCCGCTCAAAACAGATGGAAAATGCGTGATTTCATTACACTTGCCATTTTCAATGTGGTGATGCTCATTATTATGACGATTTGTCCGGTCTTTACGGTTGTTTCTTATCTGGTTGTAGGAGGAGCCGCTGCACTGTTCAATGGGCCTATTTATATGGTCATGTCCAATAAAATTAACAAACGCGGTGTACTATTCTTTACATGCATCATTACAGGCTTGTATTTTGTAGCTTTCGGTTATGCTTATTACCTGCTTACACTAGCTGTGATCGGAATTATCTGCGAATTAATCCTATGGGGAGGCTCTGCCTATAAGAACCCTGTCCGTAATGCCATCGGCTACGCTATTTTTTATGTAGGCTGGTCTCTTTGCGGTGTTGTACCGCTTATTTTTTTCCGCGAGCAGTATCTGGCCATTTTGAAGAAAAGCTACTCTCCGGAACAGCTTGAAGCGATGCTTTATTATTTTGATACGCCTAGCATGATTCTTACCATGTGCACAATCTCCGCTATCGGTGGGTTAGTTGGTTGCTTTATCGGGAATTTGCTAATGAAAAAACATGTGAAAAAGGCAAAGCTGGTATGAGCAGTCTCGGTCCCAAAACGCATTTATTGGTGCTGATTCTGGCAAGCATCCTCTCCACGCTTGTGAGCAATTCATTACAAGCACATTTGATGGTGCTTACATGCGCACTGTATTTGCTTTGCAACAAACAGCCCAGAAAGGCGCTTTTTTTTGTGCTGTTATATATAGCTCTAATGACGATTTTAACTATTTTGCCAAAAGGTGCAGGAACAGTCATTATTATTCTTTATACGTTTGCCAGAACGATTCCGATGGTCATGATCGGGACTATGCTGATGATTTCGACTCCCAGCAGTATCATGTGTGCCTTTGAACGGTTATACGTCCCAAAATCTGTGCTTATCATGATCTGCATTCTAATCCGCTTTTTCCCCGTTGTTTGGCTTGAAATGAAAGCAATTCGGGATGGCATCCGGGCCAGAGGCATTTTCCCACAGTGGTATAGCGCTCTCTTACATCCGGCCATGGCCTATGAGTGCTTTTTTATGCCGCTGATCGTCCGATGCCTGAAGCTATCAGCAGAGTTAGCCTCGTCCGCTGAACTGCGGGGCATTGAGTGCGGCTGCGCCAGAACCTCTATCCATCCAATTGGCTTTCGGGCCATAGACGGCATGGCGGTGGGGCTTTGTGCGCTGATCGGAGGAGCAATTTATTGGACAGGAGGTCTGAACTTGTGATTGAGTTAAACGGCGTCACCTTCCGCTATGAACATGAAGGCGGAGAAGCCGAGAACGAAACCGGTGTAAAGCAAATCAATTTATCTGTGAAGGCTGGGCAATGCGTTGTGCTTTGCGGCCGTTCAGGCTGCGGTAAAAGCACGATCATGCGCCTTATCAACGGACTTGCACCCAGCTTTTATGCTGGAAGCCTCACTGGACAAGTACATGTTGGTGGAAGAAGTCCTGCTTCCCTTAGTCCAGAGGAGCGAACCAGACTGATGGGCGTCGTGTTTCAAGACCCCCGTAGCCAGTTTTTCATGGAAACCGTGCGGGACGAGCTGGCGTTTTCAGCCGAAAATCTCGGAGTTTCGCCGCAAGAGATTATGAGCCGGATTGAAAAACAGGCGAAAGAGCTAGATATCTTTCATTTGCTCGACCGTCCTCTTCATATGCTATCTAGTGGGCAGAAACAGCGTGTGGCCATTGCGGCTGTGTCTGTTCTTTCACCACCGCTACTAATGCTTGACGAGCCCACTGCCAATCTAGATCATCACTCTACACAAAATCTGATTGAAATCCTCAGTAGGCTCAAGCAAAACGGCACTACCCTCTTCATCAGCGAGCATCGGATACACCCCCTCTTGCCTGTTGCCGATTTATTTGTCTGCATGGAAAAAGGAAAGATCGCACGAACATGGACAAAAGAGGAATTTTCTCAGCTTTCCTATGAAGACGTGCGTCCATACGGTCTGCGCCACCCTGATATGATTAAAAGCCTATCGGTACCTAAGTCAGCAGAAGCACCGAAAGCCCCTCCTGCTCTGGAGGGTCGTAAGCTTACCTATCGATACAAAAGAAAAGGCGATGGGATTACAGATGTAGACATCACGCTTTTGAAAGGAGAGGTTACCGCACTGACAGGGGAAAACGGAACTGGCAAAACCACCCTGTGCAAAGTTCTATGCGGTCTTCTGCGCCAGCAAAAAGGGGTGATCTTCAGTCAAGGAAGCCGAATATCGGCAAGCCAACGACGCGCCTCCAGCTATCTTGTCATGCAGGATGCTGACTATCAGCTCTATGCAGACAGTGTAGGTAATGAGATTGTTTTAGGCAGACGTGTGGATAATTCGCTTCGTTTAAAGGCCTATGAAGCATTGGATGCCTTTGGCTTGGGAGAGCTTCGAGATCGGCACCCAGCCTCCCTTTCCGGCGGGGAAAAGCAGCGAGTAACCATGGCTGCGGCTTATTGTTCAAATGCGGAATTAATCATACTCGACGAGCCGACCAGCGGACTTGACGGCGACAGCGTGCTCAAGGTTGTTGCATGGGTAAAAAAATTAGCACAGGCTGGCAAAATCGTCGTTATCATTACCCACGACAACATCCTTTCCGAATTAGCCTGCGATCAAGTCATTGAACTGAAGACTCGGCAGAAGGAAGTGATAACCGTTGAAAGCTAAGGAAAAAAAGGGAATCTCAAGGCTAATAGAGCTTGCAGGTGAAAAAAAATCACTTATGGTTTGGTCGGCAATTCTGTCTACCGTAAGCGTGTTTTTGATGCTGGTTCCGTATCTCTCAGTCTACTATGTGATGACTGAGCTTTTAACACATGCTTCTGATATTTCCTCTGTAAACGCCGCGTACATAATGAAGTGGGCTATTTGGGGTATTGTAGGTATGCTACTTGGTTATCTCTTCATGTATATCGGTGGAATGCTCTCGCACATAGCGGCATTTCGCATCCTATATGGCATTAGAGTTAAGCTGTCGGATCACATCGGAGCACTCCCTCTAGGCTACTTTAACAAAAATGCCACGGGAAAAATCAAAAAAATCGTCGAGCTGGATGTAGAAAAAATCGAACTGTTTATTGCCCACCAGTTGCCCGATCTGATCAACACTTTCGTCATGATCGTCGCAATTATTGTCACGATGTTTTCATTGAACATCTGGCTTGCACTGGCTTGCGTCATCCCCATGCTGATCGGATTTGCCGCTCAATACTCCATGATGGCCGGCAAAAAAGCAAGGCAGGGCTTGAAGGAATATTTTGATGCCCTGGAAAACATTAACACCTCATCCATCCAGTATGTGCGAGGTATGCCCTCTATCAAGATCTTTGGACAGACGGTTCACTCTTTCCGAAAATTCCATGAAGACATGCTTCATTACCGTAATTTTAGCGTCACGTATACGGACAATTTTCAAAACGGTTATGTATCCTTTAAAGTCATCATTTTATCGTTAGCAACGTTCTTTTTGCCTGTCGGGCTGTTTTTCATCAGCACTGATCCGCATAACGTAGCCTTTGCCGCAACATTGTTGTTTTTTCTCGTTTTAACACCAGGTATTTCCACTCCAATTTTCAAATTAAACAGCTTTGCCTCCACCATTAACGTCATTGTCGAAGGGGTCAACCGCATTGACGACATATTCAAGGAAACAACCATAAAGGAGCCTGAAGTCGGCAAAAAACCTTCTTCTTATGACATCGGGTTCCATGAGGTTTCCTTTTCTTACGGTGGTGAAGGCAGTGTAGAGGTTTTGAAGGGAATCAGCTTTACTGCACCCCAAGGGAAAATCACGGCTTTGGTCGGCCCCTCCGGCTCTGGAAAATCCACCGTCGCCCAGCTTATCCCCCGGTTTTGGGACGTACAAAAGGGAAGCATTACCATTGGTGGCGTGGATATCCGCGACATGAAAATGCACGAGTTGATGAACAACCTGTCCTTTGTGTTTCAGGATACGTTCCTGTTTTCCGATACACTATACAATAATATTTTGGCGGGTAGGCCGACTGCGACAAAAGAGGAAGTCCACGCAGCAGCGAGAGCGGCGCAATGCCATGAGTTTATTGAGCGTTTGCCAAATGGCTACGATACGCTGATCGGCGAGGGCGGGGTTTATCTATCAGGTGGCGAGGAACAGCGGGTATCCGTCGCAAGAGCCATCCTAAAAAATTCCCCCATTCTTGTACTCGATGAAGCTACGGCTTACGCTGATCCGGAAAATGAATACCAGATGCAGCTTGCGTTACGCGAGCTCATTAAGGACAAAACCGTGTTGATCATCGCCCATCGTTTGACGACCATTTGTGAGGCGGATCAGATCATTGTAGTAAAGGAAGGGCAAATCAACGATATCGGTACCCATGGTGAGCTTCTTGCTCACAGGGGTTTATACAAAAGCATGTGGGAAGCCTATACATCCTCAGCAGAATGGAAAATCGACATTTCGCAGAAGGAGGAGGAATTCGTGTGATAAAGGAACAACTACGCAACATTACTGCGGGTGAGCCAAAGAAAATATGGAAGCCCATCCTTTGGGCTGTTTTGGCTAATTTGGTCAATATGTTTCCGTTTGGGTGCATGGCCGCTGCGGTGAGCATGATCTACGCCTACTATTCAACGGAACAGTCATCTTTGAATATGCAATCCCTATGGCTCGTATGGGGGGGCATGGTGGTATTCCTTGTCCTTGTGTTTCTGTTTGAACGGATGTCTTACCGTTCCACATACCGCAGTGCGTACGAGTCTTCTGCTGATGGACGGACACATCTAGCAGAGCATATGCGCAAGCTTCCTCTAGGCTTCCTCATGAAAAAAGACCCTGGGGAACTCGGCCACATGATGATGAATGATTTTACCCATTTAGAAAATGCCGGGACGAATATTTTACCCCAGCTTGTAAGCGGTGCGATTATCCCCATTTTAGCCTTTTTTGGTCTGCTTTTTATGGACTGGCGAATGGCTGTAGCCATGCTTGCGGGGTTTCCCGTAGCTGTGTTATTGCTATGGAGTATTTCCGGTTTGGAACGAAAACTCGGCAAGAGTCATTCTACTGCCAAAATCGTTCAGGCCAATTGTTTGCAGGAATACCTGTTGGGGATGAAAGTAATCAAGGCTTACAACCTGCGTGGTGAGAACTTTAAAAGATTGGAACAGTCTTTTTATAATTATATGAAGGAAAGCATTAAACTGGAGGGCGTGCTAGGTCCATTCTTTTTGGTCGCCATGGCCTTTATGCAAACCGGTGTGTCCTTGATGACAATCGTAGGAGTTTATCTCATATTGGGTGGAGAAATTACAGTTCCTTTGTTTGCCATGTTTTTACTGGTAGGCACCCGTGTTTTTGATCCACTTTCGGTTGCCATCATGCGTCTCCCTGCGTTCAAATATGACGCCATGGCCGGAGAACGCATAATCAGCCTCCTGGATGAGCCTATCATGAGTGGCGAAAATGAACCCCCAGAACATCACGATATCCAGTTTGACAGCGTAACCTTTGGCTATGACAAAAACATCGTGCTGGACAATGTTTCCGTGGAAATGAAGGAAGGGACTCTGACCGCGATCGTTGGCCCTTCGGGAAGCGGAAAAAGCACGCTACTACGCCTGATTACAAGATTTTACGACCCTCAGCACGGGAAAGTGCTGTTTGGCGGCAGCGATGTAAGCGAAATGGACCCAGAAAAGCTCATGAAAAAAATCTCTATGGTATTCCAAGACGTTTACTTGTTCCAGGACACCATCCGCAACAACATCCGCTACGGGCGGGAGAACGCCACACAAGCTGAAATTGAGGAAGCTGCACAAGAAGCCTGCTGTCATGATTTTATCATGAAGCTACCCCTAGGTTATGACACCATGGTGGGGGAAGGCGGGTCCACCCTCTCTGGTGGTGAACGCCAGCGTATCTCCATCGCCCGGGCCATACTTAAAAACGCTCCCGTGATACTGCTCGACGAGGCCACTTCCTCTCTCGATCCAGAAAATGAGGTAGAAATGCAGCGAGCGATCAGCCGCCTGATCAAGGGACGTACTGTCATCATGATTGCCCATCGACTAAAAACGGTTGTCAACGCAGACAGAATCATCGTACTGGACAAAGGCAAAATCGTCGAAGAGGGACAACATGAAGAGCTCATCAAAGACGACGGACTGTACGCTAAGCTGTGGGAGCTCCAGACCAAAACGAGTGGCTGGAGGATTACTGCCTAATAGGTTTATAACATAAAGAACCGCCGAGCTTTCTCGGCGGCCTGACACCTCCACACATGTGAAGGTGTTTTCTTTATCTTTTATACCTAGACTTAATACGTAAAAGTACGCGTAAGCTTTTGTAGCTCCTCAGCCATAGTGGACAGAGAGTTCGCTAATGCAGTTACCTCTTCCATGGAAGCAAGCTGTTCCTCTGCTGAAGAAGCGATATTTTGCGAATGATCCGTTGCCTGTTGAGCAATATGAGCCACATTTTCTCCACTGGCTGAAATTTCTTGGAGACTCGCTGATATCTGTTGACTAATGCTAGCTAATTCTTCGATCTGCTGAGTAATATAGCCTGTTGAAGAAAGAATGTTCTTAAACTTCTGATCGGTATCGTTTGCAATCTCAATCCCCGTCTGAACTTCCTCTTTGACCTTGCTCATGGTCTGAATGGATTGATTCATATCTTGCTGTATCTCTTCTAGTAGCTGCGTAATTTGGGTAGAGGATTGTGTAGATTGATCTGCCAGCTTTCTAACCTCTTCAGCGACTACGGCAAATCCTCGTCCGTGTTCTCCAGCTCTTGCAGCCTCAATAGCAGCATTTAAGGCTAGTAAGTTGGTTTGAGCAGATATATCTGTAATGACACTTAACATTCCGGAAATATCACTTGTTCGTTTATCAAGAAGCTTAATCACAGCATCTGACTCATTAACAGATTTATGGATGGAGTTCATCTGCTGAACTGTTTTTTGTACTGCTTTTCCACCATCTTCTGCTGTTTCTCTCGTTTCTGTAGATGTTTCTGCAATAGATGACGAGCTCTCCGCTATTCGTTGCATACCAATGGATATTTCCTCAATCGAGCTTGTTGTTTTAAAGAGAGCGTTCTGTTGCTCTTCAGCACCACTCGCGGCTTCTTGAATAGCAAGCGTGATTTGCTCATTTGCTTTACTTGTCTCATCGGCGCTAGCTGTTAATTCCTTCGAGGAACTAGCCACTCGCTGTGCAGATAAATCCACTTCCCGAATCAGATGTCGAATATTTTTTATCATGTAATTAAAATCTTTTGCCAAATTCCCTATTTCATCTCTGGACGTAATCTTCAATTCTTCTATTGTAAGATCTCCGTCCGCTACCCTGTTCAATTCCTTGGCCACTAATACAATTGGCTTGGTAAATAGTTTGGAGAAAAAGCTAACAATAATAACCCCAACAATGGTAGAGATGGAAGCAATCAGAGCTACTAAAGTCAAAATGTTATCAGCACCTTTATTAAACTCTGTAAGATAGGCACCAGATCCCACAATCCATCCCCAGTGTGGATCTAATTCTACATATGACACTTTGGTCTCTACCTCATCAGAGTTGGCGATTTGCCATTTGTACCTAACAAATCCACCGCCGGCAGTTCCCTTTTCGACTAACTCCTTCCCCAATAATACACCGTCCTGTGTGGTGACATTCGAGAGATCTTGGCCTTCATTAGATGGATTCATGACAGACACAGCTTTCTCATTGATTGCCCACACGTAGCCCGTCTCGCCAGTCGTATACTCCTTTTTCACTGGACGCTTGTTTTCTGCACTTTTTGCACCTAGAAGCTCCTGACGTACCCTTTCCTGAGCTTCTTCTAAGGTTAGCTGTCCTGCCTCAACTCGCTCATTCATCAGATCAATCATCCCAATTACCATTTTCACATTGTTTTGTAGTGCTGATTGACCTGCCTGATCTAACTCTTTCTTAGTAGACCCATAGGTAGTGATTCCAATTAGCAAAGTGGGTACTAGTAAGATTCCTAAGCATAAAATCGTAAGTTTGGATCTTAAAGAAGCGATTTGGATTTTCACAGTCTCTCCTCCTTTAGCGTCTTTCTTATATGACAAAATGGATGTTTTTCCTACATCTTCATTCAGCCTATCCTTATAAATATCGTAGAAATTGCGCCATCTAATGAGTGGAAATAATTACCTTCCACACTAATTTGGGAACCGAATTACTCGTTTGATAGAAACGATAGAGCGACGAAATGGAAGATCTGTAAAATGGGTAAGCAATTTTGTTTGGTAAGTAGCTGTTAATCTTTTCACAAAAATACCGATATATAAATGAAGAACTCACAAACCGGAAAAGGATGAGAATTGTGGATGTAAAAATATTGAATGCGTATCTCAAAGGACTGACAACTGTACTAGGTTCATTAGGAATTAATATACAGCGTAAAGACGTACAACTACAAAGATCCCCTTATACCTACAGTCAGTCCCATCGAGTTGTTTCCCAAATAACAGGTGATGTTACAGGTGACATTATTATTGGTATGGAGGAAGAGGCTCTTAGTGTTTTACTTCAATCCTTCAGCATTCCGCTAGACATGGTTGATGACGAAATGAAACGAAGTGTACTTGAAGAATTCGCAGATATGGTAAGAGGACATGCCATAACTAGTTATCAAGCAATCGACGCTCAAGTTGAGTTTACGAATGTTGGTCTGCTCAAAAATATTTACTCAGTTGATAGCTTCCCTCAGCAAGAGCAAAGCTTGAGTGTACATATTCTAGTTAACGAAGAATTCCCAATCCATATTGACTTTGTTTTACAGCAAATCCCAGCATAATCAGCACAAAAAACGAAACCCTCTAAATATGATTTAGAGGGTTATAAACGCATCAATCTATCTTTATATACGATTTTTCTGCGCTTATTTTGGAGCATTGCTCCCTTTCCATAAAGACATAAGATTTCCTTCGATATGAACACGCTCCTTGAACCTTATCCCATATCTTAGCCAGACAATTCGGGCATCTATATCGTTGACGTTTTACCTCTATTTTTCTTGGTTCACCGTCTACAATGTCATCGAATATCTGTATGCGGGATTCTGTCCTGTGAAACTTTTGGTTTCTACATATAGAGCATCTTTTAGGAGGTTCGGTGTAAATATTTATATGTAACCACACTCCTTATCGAAGTCTTTGATCGTAGGATATTATATAATAATCATTTTTAATCTACTACACAAAATTTAACGAAACTGTAATTATACCTTAATTTTACATTATGTTAAAAATTTCAATTCCATTTACATTTAAAAGGTAGGCTAACATAAAAAAGACGTGCATGGGATACTTTCCCCTTACACGTCATTACCATAGTACTACCTCTACCTTCTATACTTTTTACTTAAAAATCTACTTTTTATCTACTATAATACTCCGTGTGAATTGCTCCGTTTAAGCTCACAAGCAGTCTTAGCCAGTCTACAATTTTTTGGGAGGGTCTAATCTTACAGGATCCACCATCACAGTGATACCACTAGACTCTCTTTTTATCGAAATTTTTACTCCATCAACTTTCATTTCTTCTGAAGACTTAGCAGTGCCTCCACCTGTAAGTAATTGATCTAGCTGATTTGACCAGACAATGCCTGTAGCTTCAATCATCGCCTTAATGGTAGGAAAATCGGGAGTCCCCTGAAACATCAGGCCATCAATCGTTTTTCCGTCACTCTTTAGCATTACACTTACCCATTTAGCTTCTTCTTTGGTATATTTCTGTTTTTTGGGATAATAGAATCGATAAAAATTGGTTTTCTTTTCTACTTCAAGAGTAAAAGGTAAAACCTTAATGCCTTTCCCTGCTAACTCTGTTTTCAATTTGTTATAACGATTGAGATATTCATCTGTGGTCATCTGGTTAAATGTACCCGTTTTTTTTCCCTCTTCTAATTCTAAATTCGGCTGCGGACTAGTAGGAAGCGGAAGATTCTTATTTTCAATCGAAGCATCCGTCTTTTCATTAACCCCAAACACCGCTAGCCCAGTTACTAAAAACAATGCTACTCCCAAAGCTATGTACTTTTTCAAAATATCCCTCCTTAAATTTTCACATATTGATAATTCAAATATTTTATCTTCCATAAATACAGTAGGAAGCTTAAATCAAATGTACAATTTTTATGTCCGCTTTTCGATACGCCGTTTAAAAAACGATGGTTGCCATGCTTGCATGATTGAAGTTCGGGAAAGCGTATATAGAACAAGCGCTATCCAAATGCAAACAAAGCTTAAAAGGTGGCTATCTGTAAACGACTCTTTATATATAAATACCGCAATCGCCAATTGAATCGTAGGGGCTAGGTATTGAATGAAGCCTAATGTAGAAAGGGAAATACGTTGTGCCGCTGAAGCAAATGCAAGAAGCGGCATTGCCGTAGCTATTCCCGAACCTATGAGCAATAAATCCGTTCCCCAATCTGCCATGCCAAACGACCCAACACCCTGACTTTGTAACCAGCAGATATATACAAACGAAATCAGGGCAACCGGAACCGTCTCTAGTGTTAATGAAGTAATCGAGTCTGTTTGAATCAGCTTTTTAACGACACCATAAATACCAAATGACAATGCTAAAGAAAGAGAAATCCAAGGAAGCTGTCCAAAATTAATAGCCATCCAGCATACGCCTACTGCCGCAAAAAGTAACGAAATAAGTTGCCAGAAATCTAATCGTTCTCGGAAAAATAGCATCCCTAACGCAACATTAAGTAGAGGATTAATATAATATCCCAGACTTGTCTCTACAATATGACCGGAATTGACTGCCCATATGTAAATCATCCAGTTCGCACTAATTAAGACGGAAGCAAGTAAAAAAAGCAGTAGACTCTTGGGTTTCTTCATAAATTCCATAACCCGTTTCCACTTCTTGCTTAGTCCTACTAGCACGATGGAAAAAATCATTGACCATAAAATGCGATGAGCTAAAATCTCTCCCGGTGGTATAAAACTGACACTTTTCCAATAAATTGGTAGGAAGCCCCACATGGCATATGCCGCTATTGCATAAAGAATGCCTACTCTCTGTTCATTCTGCATGATTCTCCATCTCTTTCCTTATTGAATTGTTCCTAATCATACAAGAATTCACATTTTATATCAAAAAAGTTTTGGAGGAAATTACACTTAGTTGTTTACGCTTTCGAAAAGTTGACTAAATTTTTGCAACATCAACATCATATAGCCTCATTTCAGCGTGATCCACTAGATTAGCGATAATCCTATTAATTAACTGGAATATATTTACTTAAAAATAATAATATGGTAATATTTAGGTGTAGTGATTATATGATTAGGAGAGTGATTATTTTGAAAAAAGCATTAGTTGCATTGGGGGCTCTTGCCATGCTTACTGTTGCTGTCCCAGTATCAGCTTCAACTCATACTGCTACCCTCCCTAGCAATGAAGCTACTTCTAGCGTTGCACCTTGGCAAGAATGGGTCACACATAATATCGCTGGATGGTCTAGTTCTAATCCAGATTCATTAACCTTCAATGGATATGGCACTTACAATATTTATATTATTGCATCAGATGACGGTCCTGATGATCCTACCAATGTAAGATATCACATTAACGGTGGAGCCATTCAAGGAGATCTGAAAGCTGGATATAATGGTCCAATTACTATCAGAGGAACCTCAGCAACCATTCAATACTTTAATAAAACCAACGTAACCAAAACGTTCAGAGTTGCCTATACTAAACAGTAAATTGATAGTATATTAAAAATCTTTCACTCATTATTATAAATAAGGTTTCCAACAGTTTTGATTTTACACCTCTGTTGGAAACCTTTTATTATTTTACAAATAAAATATTTTACATCAAGTTTTTATTTAGGATAATAAGCAAAGCCCGGATATGTAACAACCGGCCACTTCTCCTTGCGTAATGTATTCAATAGTTCAGAATCAACTTGCAAATTATCCTTAACCAGATCACGGGGAGTAAGTGCCATCCATTGATTTAGAGACATATCGACAAATCGATCGCTTTTAAATATCTCCAAGAACCACAATGTTTGCTCACCGGTATTCTGAATATAATGTCCATACGCAAATGGAACATAGCCCACATCACCAGCTCTGTAATCAAATGTACGTGCTGCACCGTCTCCCGCAAATACAGTCATTCTTCCTTCACCAGTAAGGTAGTACTGCCACTCGTCATTATTCGGATGCCAATGCAGTTCTCTCATTGCTCCTGGTTCAACTTCAACTAAGGCGGCAGCAACTGTTTTTGAAGCCAGAAAATTAGATGAGTCCACAATTCTAACACTTCCCCCAGGTGTTCTAATTGGTTTTTGAGCTAATAACCGATACGTAAAGCTTTCGGGAACGGTCCCATAGGGAGAGTGGACTTTTTGACTTGCTAACGAACCAGGAACCTTGTCCTGATAGATATAAACTTGATCGGAAGGAATGTTGGCAAAAGCATCCTCCGGTACACCAAAATTAGCTGATAGAACATCTTTTGGTGTATGCGCAAACCAGTCTGAGATGGATAAGGTGTTAAGATCGGAAAAGCTTCCATCATCAAAAACAAGTAAAAATTCACAGCCTTCTTCTAATCCCTGAATCGAATGCGGGATTCCTGGGGGGAAATACCAGAGATCGCCCGGCCCAACGTCAGCAATGAAATTTCTCCCCTCTTGGTCAACTGAGGTTATTCGTGCTCGCCCTAATAGCATATAGGCCCATTCTGCTTGCTGATGCCAGTGTAATTCACGCACTCCGCCCGGCGTTAACCGCATATTTACCCCTGCAAGCGTAGTTGCAATCGGAAATTCTCTAACTGTCACCTCTCTCGACCAGCCACCATGATTTAACTGCATGTGAGTATCGGAGAAAGAGAATTTCAAATTAGGAATCAATCCGGCATCCGTGATTGGCGGGACCAGTAAGTCGGGATTTTGAATATCACGCATGATGTCCCGAGGGCCAGGATCAGTCGCTCCTGCACCATCCTTTCTGATGGGCTGTGGCACACCTTCACATGAACCTTGATCTAAATCTAAATGTTTGTTCACCATGAAAACACGCTCCTCTCACTTGATTGCTACAAGAAAAGGGGACTTTTTTCATCAAATAATGTATGACACAATTCCCCTAATTATTACTTCCCGTCATTAAAAACTGGATTATCATTTCCCTCAATAAGATACATTCCCGTGCTACGGTTTATTCTGAAGTTTATCCCTTTTACAAACTGGTACATTTATAAATCAATAAATTTACTCAATTGCATGAATATTTTCAGCCGTATTGACGATCTTATTTTCCCGGCATATACTTATCCATATACTTTATCACTTAAAAGCATAACAGTTTAAAAGCTTAAAAGCATAACAGCTTAAAAGCAAAAAAGTGAAACAACCCACTCTTACGCTTACACAGCAAGGATGGGACAGGAGGACATTATTATGCAAGCTAATACTAAAACAAATTTCGTTATTCCTAAACATCTTCAACCATACGTCGTCGAACAAAATTATGATAAATATACAGAAGTTGACCAACAAGTGTGGCGTCATGTATTGCACAGAAATTACAATTTTTTAAAAGATGTTGCTCATCCAGCATATGTAGATGGATTACGTAAAACAGGGATAAGCCTAGATCATATTCCTCGTGTTGAAGAAATGAACCAATGCCTACAGCCATCTGGCTGGGGAGCTGTTACAATAGATGGATTTATTCCTGCTGTGGTTTTCTTTGATTTTCAATCACGTGGGATTCTTCCGATCGCTACCGATATCCGTAAGCCTGAGCATATCGACTACACTCCAGCACCTGATATCATACATGAGGCGGCTGGTCATGCTCCTATTCTAAGTGATAAGTGGTATGCGGATTATGTTAAACGTTTTGGAAAGATCGGTTCCAAAGCATTTGCTACCAGAGAAGAACATGAGGTATTTGAAGCGATTCGTTCATACTCCAAATTAATGGAAGATCCGAAGGCAACGCAAGAAGAGGTTCAGCTAGCCAAAGAAATTCTTGATGCAAAGCAAAGTGCAGTAACAGGTGTATCGGAAGCAGAAGAGATTGCCAGGTTATACTGGTGGACAGTCGAATACGGTTTATTTGGAAAAATAGAAAAGCCGTTGCTATACGGCGCTGGTCTACTTTCTTCCATCGAGGAAAGTAGACACTGTCTAACCGATGCTGTCATCAAGCGACCATTCTCTTTAGAAGAGACGATCAGCACAGCATTTGACATAACGAAAATGCAACCTCAACTGTTTGTTTGCGAAAGCTTTGACCAGCTACTTGATTCTGTTGAACGATTTAAGTATCGCATGGCCTTTCATACAGGTGGTAAGGTTGCTATGGAAAAAGCACTTCGTTCAGGTGCTACTTCCACTGTGGTATACAGCTCTGGCCTACAGGTAACTGGAACACTAGAGTCAATGGTATACACTGAAAATAGTGAGATTGTTTTCTTCCGTACAGAGGGCCCGACTGCTCTTGCTTGGAACAATCAGGAATTGAACGGACATGGTAAATCCACACACACTGATGGTTTTTCTTCTCCAATTGGCCGTCTGCAAGGTGTTTCACTTCCACTGGAGTTGTTTACAGATGGAGACCTAGAGGCACACGGTATTAGAATGAAGGAGCACGTGAATCTTATGCTTGAAGGTGGAATAACAGTGGAAGGAAGATTGGAAGAAATCGTCCGTCAAGAAGGCAAGATATTGCTTCTGTCCTTTAATCAATGCAAGATTAGTCATCATGGACGTACCCTTTTCCAATCTGATCAAGGCACATACGATATGGCTGTGGGCGAACGAATTGTATCTACATTCGCAGGTGCGGCAGATCCTGAAAGATTTTTTGAGTAAAATCAAATTAGTACATGAATGCCCCGACAATTGTTGGGGCATTTTTTTTAGAGATTATATACCAAAACCAATCAGTATTGACTGACTTCAAACAAACGTTAGCACTCAATCAGATACGATGTAGTCCTTTCTTCAAGCTATCAACCTATATTATTCAAACAAATCATCTATTAAATCATTAGCTTCTTTTTCCCTAGCCTCTGTTTCTGATTGGTCTACTTCAATCGAAATACTGATCACTTGACCAATCTGCACATCATCCTGAAAAATAGATGTAGGAAGGTCATACGTCTGACCGTCAATTTCCACAACAACCACGTTCTCCTCAAAGCGATCGATAATTCCTTTTGTTGTTTTCATACTTTCTACCTCACAGTCCTATATACTAGTCTTACTATTGGTTATGTAATAGTACGTTGTTGAATTCATTATAAGTCAATGCCAGCAAAACAATAGCAAAGAAATGTAATTTACTTGCTCAAAAAACGATAGTAGTAGATAGGTTGTATTACTTATCGTCGTAATCATAAAAAAATCGGTAGAATATTAGATTCTACCGATTTTTATTCCTTCTACCTCGCAGTCTTATATGTAATCGTCTTCCCATTACTTATAGCCAAGATCGTTCCTTTTTGATCTGTACGGTATGTAATAATTTTGGATTGTTGTAATTTCTGTAACGTACCTTGGGTTGGATGCCCGTATTTATTATCCTTACCAGAGCTGATTACAGCATATTTAGGGGCTACGGCTTTCAGAAACGCTGGTGACGTAGAAGAGTTTGAACCATGATGACCAACTTTTAACACGTCAGCCTTGAGAACTTGTTTACTCTTAAGCATATCAGTCTCTGATTTATGTTCAGCATCGCCAGTAAACAAAAATGATGTTGTCCCATAAGTAAGGTGTAAAACCGCACTCCATTCATTTAGTTCTTTCTCGTATGTACCAACCGGGGCAACGAATTTAGCTGTAATGCCCTGAAGAGGTATCTGTGTGCCTGCTGTTGCTGGTTTAATGGATAAACCTTGTCCTTTGATTAGCTTCAAAAGGGTAACGTATGTATCGGTTGTGTGAGCTACTTTGGGTGCATACACAGATTTAACTTTAAAGTTCTGCATGACCTTATGTAGACCACCGATATGATCAGCATCTGGATGAGTCATGATTAGAACCTCGATGTCGTCTACCTTGAGGTCCTTTAAGTATTTCACCATCAAATCGCCTTTATCAGTATTCCCACCATCAATTAGAATATCGTCACCATTAGGTGTTTTTATGTATGTGGCATCACCTTGTCCGACATCAAGGAAGTAAACTTTTAGATCGTTTGTGGCTGATGACAAGGAAACGATCGAAGCAGATGCTTGTTTACCAGCAGGGACAGCTTGCTCTTTTGGTTGTGACACTGGGGTTTGCTTCGATTGAATCGTGCGGATGATTTTACCATCCTTATGAATATGATACTCCCCATCTTTTAATCCCCACTTGGCACAATTTGTTTTACAAATATGGCCACCGTTAGCATCCGTCTTGCCAGGATGCGCTTCAGACAAGCCTACGGGTAGCATGAACATAGCCATGATGATTAGTAGCAATATATTTCTTTTCAACATGTGCACCTCCAATGATTCAAAAATAAATACTAAAACTTCGACTTTTAATACTCAAAAAAATACACCCTCTAAAGTTCATCGGCTAACCTCAGGGTTTTCTCCAATGTCTACTTTAAAAAAGTGCATTTTATGTGTTATAACATTTATCAATGATTGAGTAATCGCCTTCACGTAAGCTCATTACTAGTGAAGGGTTCTCATGAGTTGTTCATCTGATGTTCATATTCAACCACTACACTAATAAGCGTAATCAAGAATAGGAATGGAGATGATCTTTCTTTGTTAGCTATGGCAGTATTCTTTATTAATCTGGCGCTAGTCCTGTATACCATTGGAGTCTGGAGCGAAAGGCGTTCTGGGGAACTCAAAGTGAAACACTTAGCTTTTTTTGGCTTCGGATTGGTATGCGATACGATCGGAACAACCTTCATGAAGTTTCTCGCAGATAATTCCAGACTTGATATGCATGGTATTACTGGATTGTTAGCTTTACTCCTGATGCTCTTTCACACGATCTGGGCATGCTTCGTTTTATGGAAAAAGAAAGAGAATCAAAGAAAGCAATTCCATAAATTCAGTCTACTTGTGTGGATTTTATGGGTTGTTCCCTATTTCATTGGTGTAGCGTTAAGTTTTACCTAAATCTATACTTCTTTTTTCGAATCAAAACAACTACTCAAAAACTAAGCATGGTATAAAACGTCATATATGACCTTGCAATATTCAAAAAAGCCTTGATAACCAAGGCTTTTAACGTTTCTGGTACTCCGACTATGTAATGAAAAAACAAAAAGTCTCCAGCCTTTAATTGCTGGAGAACTTTTTGTTTTTTCAAATAAAGTCTGGCATCTTTATTTGGCATAAGCAAAATCACGCCGATCTTTACAAATCGACAGCACCATTGTTCAATCGCTTATGCATGGTTATTTTATTGCAAGCACGCTAAAAAGGTTACTTATCCAATAGAAAATCAGCGATTGCCGCTCTACATCCTCACCTCCCCCTGTACGTTGTCTATTCCCCTACATAATAGAAAAATCTAGTGGCTATACTACTCACAGGAGGTGTGCCATGAACAAAATATATATCATGAGCTTAAGTATTGGTATCGCATTACTTGCAACATCCTGTTCTAACATTGGCGGTACAAATCAGAAATCAGGACATACCCAAACAGTTCAAAATGCTGGTGTGAAAAATAAACAATCGAATGTACATCAAATGGCCAATAGAGCAACCGTCGCTAAATCCATTAAGGAAGCCCCGTCAACAGTAAATGCACGGTACGTGGAACCATCGTCTAAAAAAGTTCTGCATTCTGGTGAAAAAATAGATAGGCTATATAATAGAAATTTGAATGAGAAGTATATCTTGCAACGTCTTACTCCTCGTACGTATTGGGTTCAGAGTAATTTTTACAGTACAACATTCTTTGTTGGTAAAAAAGGCGTATTACTGTTCGATCCATTAGAAGATCGCACAGAGCAAATCCTAGCAGCTATTCGTAAGGTGACCAAATTACCAATTACCAGCGTCGTCTATTCTCACAATCACGCGGATCACATTGGTGATGCTTCTAAATTACTTGCTACATTAAAGAAGTCAGGAATAAAACCGCGCATTGTTGCAAGTAAAGCCACATCTGACAAGCAGCTCTATCTGAATAGTAAGCTTCCTCGTCCCACTGAGGTTGTTGCCTGGCCAAATGGTTCCTTTAAATTCGAGGATTTGACCGTTCAATTACATGGTTTTGCACGAGCTTCTCATTCGGATGATCATTCGGTTTGGTTGCTTAAAGACGAAGGAGTACTTCACGCACCAGACTTGATAAACCCAGATCAACCTCCATTTTGGAGATTCGCAGGTTCAGATACCTTCCTTTATCATGAACAAAATCTTCAAGATGCACGTAAGCTGTCGTGGAAATGGGTAAATGGCGGACATGGCAACATTGGTGAAAAGAAAGACTTTGACTTTGATCTGACCTTTATCAAAGATCTTAAAAAAGCAGTGGCAGATGCTATGGAAAGCCAAAAATTTAGCGATTTTGTTGACCCTAGTAAGGGTGCCCATACTGCCTTTTTACCTAGCTGGTTAAACGCTGTCTCTAAACAGTCTACCGATACCCTTCGCCCGAAATATGGAAAATATTACGGTTTTGATTATGCTACACCGTCCAATGCCGAAATGGTAGCTGAATGGATGTTTTCGTATCGTTAATACCTTAAACAAATGATTACACAAGCATGTATGCCCGCTCCCCATAATCTGAGCGGGCTTTATTCAGTCTTATGTCTGTCAGCATACATACATTCATTCATTCGATTTATTCGAACTTCTCTTGGCACTTAACTTTTTAGAATCTTACAAAACTGTAAGCTTTTTGTTAGGTAATTTAATACTAACTACTACATATTTTTTGTAAACTACAAAGAGATTAATAAAGTAAAAAGGAGAAGGACAGAGTAATGAATCAACTTCAAAGCTACAAAAGGATTGATACACTAGATTATTTACGTGGGTTCGCTTTAGTAGGTATTGTTCTCATGAACATTATTGCTCTACTTACTATTGGTGATCCGATAGCAAACACGAAAGATGCTTCCTACCAACGTTTTTTATTCTTATTTGTGGAAGGTAGATTTTTCACCATTTTTTCATTCCTGTTTGGTGTTGGCTTTTATCTGTTTATGACAAGAGCAAACGCAAAAGGAAATAATGGGTATATCTTATTTTTACGACGAATTCTTGCCTTATTTGCTATTGGGTATGTTCATGGAATATTTCTAGGTGGAGAAGTACTAAGAGAATATGCGATTTACGGGTTCATTTTATTGTTATTTTTCAAAGTGAAGAAACAAGTGAACTTACTTATCGGGGTAGTAGGCTTAATGGTTGCCTGTTTTTTTGCAATAAAAGCATTAATCACGCTACCACTTATGCTCATTGGTCTTGCAGCAGGTCAATATCGTTTTTTTGAGCACCTTTCAGAAAAAATCAAACAGATTGCTATGTTTACAGGTATCATGTTGCTTATTAGCATAGCTGGCATCTTATATCAATACTCACAGGTACCTGCTTCACCGTTTCCCCCTATGGTTTTAGGTGGTACAGGCGATCCTACTATAGAACAAGCAAATTACTTCTTACAGATAGGAATTATGATCGGACCAGTTATTTCGAGTGTTTATGTAGGAGTAATGATTCTATTACTACAATGTAAATTCGCTCAAATACTGCTACTCCCTTTAAAAACGTATGGACGTATGGCATTAACAAACTATCTAGGACAAACCTTTTTACTCCTAGCTATTGGTCATCTATGTAATTTATTAGAACATATTACGTATATACAATCATTTCTACTATGTGTTGTTATCTATATCATTCAAATTCTCTTTAGTATGATTTGGATGCGCTTCTTTACAATGGGACCGATGGAGTGGGGATGGCGTGTCGTTACCTATTGGAAAGTACCCCATCTTCGAAAAAATAGAAGCCTGCACCATGTATCATGATACATAAAAAACTGGTTTATTCCTCAAAAAAAACAGAACCAACTACTAATAAAAAAGCACCTCATTGGGACTCAACGCTTCCATTATTTATGCAATAGAGAGATGCTAAATTTAAGACGGCAAATAAAAAGGAAATCTCGGAGGAAAAATGGATAAACTACACATCTTTGTCCCCTATTCTTATGGTATGATTTTCCTAAATGAAGTAAAGGGGACATCTGTGTGAATCTTATCTTAAAAGAAATAACTTCTGAAAACTGGGAGGAATGTATTGAACTACAGCCCCATGAGGATCAAAAAGCATTTGTGGCCTCAAATCTCTATTCCTTAGCACAGTCAAAATTCTTACCTGACTTTGAAACTCTTGCTGTATATAAAGATCAAAAAATGGTTGGGTTTGTCATGTTCGGAAAAGATCCAGATGATTCACAATACTGGATTTATAGGCTTATGATCGATGCAAGCCACCAAGGAAAAGGTTATGGAACAAAAACAATGAAACAGGTGATAGAAAGGATAAAAGCAAAAACTGATACCACAGATATTATGGTAGCCTATCATCCAGAAAATCACGCCGCTGCCTATCTTTACAAAAAACTAGGATTTACAATTATCGGAAAAGCTCCATGGGGTGAGATTATGACACGACTCTCAAAGAATTGAATCAGCAATGAATTTGAACACGAGACCCACTGCAATCTATGCAAACGGAGATGAGGTTGCCGGAGGGATATTTCGGTATGGATTGTCCCTTAACTACAAAGTCCCAGATGATCTGGCTATTTTAGGTCAAACAAACCAGCCAATCGGAATAGGATTGGGTTTATCCACAGTAGATCATCAGCTTAATTTTAATATATAGTCAAGTAGAATAGCCCTGTAGCTTTTTGGCTCAGGGCTTAAAATAGACTCCAAATTCTAGTAGAGGGTGTGTGCGGCATACGTCTACACCTTTCAGCAAACATTCCTAGCACTACTTATAACCTAGAAGATATAGGTGAAAATCTCCTTGTATAAATACTCCTCTGCATTCTGAATTCTTATCCCGTTACATTCAACAAAATAATCATAGTGTCTTTTCAGCCATGTAAATGATCTATCTCGACTTGTAGTTGATTAAAGATCATGCAGCTCTATTTTCTCTAACTCTTTCCGTCTTTTATCCTTAACAGATGTTCTTCCCTTAATCCAGACCAGTAATAAAAGAGCTGTCCCCCCTAAAGCCGCCAATATCATTGACATTTCCTTACCTTCATTAAATAATCCAGTCAGCTTTCCATACACAATACATGCAATGTACATTACTGGTAAAATAGCTCCCCAATATGGGTTATCTCTTCTGGATAGGTAATATTGAATCCCCAATATGACAACTCCCACTACGAATTGCATCGCGTGAACCATCAATTATCAGCTCTTTCCTTTTTATATTTATCTATAATTATTTTTGCTACTTCAAGGCTAATACGCTCATCAATTACTAGATTTTTAATCATATGAACGAACTCTACTTCGTCTTCCTTGCTATGCAGTTCAATTTTTTTAATTAATCGATCCAGCTTAGCTCTAACCGTCGGATAAGAAACATCATATATTGTTGACATATTCTTTAGAGAACCCGAATTTATAATAAATTTTCTTATGAATTCGAGTGACTCCTTATCTAAAGCCAAGATCCAAGATGGAATTTCTTCACGCTCCATCAGCTCACCTCCTCTTTAATTATATTAATCCAAACTTAAATTTTATTCAAGTTTTTTTAAATATTTTTCAACAAACATTCAAATCTGTTGTAGATCGGTCAGACACTTCACAAATGATAATTTTATAGTGAAGAAGGATCGAAGTTGACGATTAGCTCGGCAATCGAAGTTCGTTCTGTTCAAAATCCTTACATAGAATGAACAGAGGACAAAACTTGTAAATAAGTAAGCAATTTATCAAAATACCTACATTTAGCTCTTTATACTATATTATTTCCATACTATTCAGAAACATGAGGTGATTCTATGAAAAAGTGGTTGGTAATGGGACTTACTGCTCTTATGCTTCTTTCCCTTTCTACTTCTGTTTTTGCTACATCCTAAGCTACCCGAGTTGGTGGTATTTACCAATGCACAGATCCGCTTAACCCAGATAATTGTTAACTTCCCCTCTTCAAAACTAGCATTCATGCTTGGAAGTAGGCTTTAATTGGACTACTTGTGTACTACAGAATGATTTCCACAGTAGCTGGCTTGGAAAACAAGATTTTTACCTATATATAATCTGAATTCCTTAGTCGGTGAGCGAAGCCTTGTAGGTAAGAAAGACCTGCAAGGCTTCACTACTGTCATTGAAGATCAAGCAATCAGTACAACCCCCTTTTCCTTCGTGCTACCTCACTGCTTTTATCACTTTTTTACCTCCTTTCACCCCATATAACAGTTAAAGAACAAAAATTGTGACGGTTCCGTTTCTAAATTTTTTTCGTTCAATTTTTGATATATACAGTTCCTGTCCTAATCTTATCAGGAGCCAAAAATTAATTCCCCTTTACATAAACAGAACAATTCTATATTTTCGTGTTGTTTACAAACATAGCACCCCCACTGTCATATGAAATGTCAGTGGGGGTACTGTATAAATATCTGAACTAGGTCAATATTTTCACTACGTGTAATTACCTTCATTATGATTTACAAATTTATACAATTGGAGTAATATGTTAACAATTATCACGTTTTATTCATTTCGGAAGGGGACTTGTAACTGCTCGATGCTTAGCAGGATGTTTAGCTACCTCTTTAACTCCAACAGCAGTATTTGCACAAGAAGAGGCTACAACTTACATAAATATCCGCATATTTGCAGCTTCAGTTCATTTTAGGAGGTTGTTAGGATGAATGTAACCGTGATGAATATTGGTTTGTTTCTAGCCATTGTAATATTTTTAATTTCTTTATTTATTAAAAATAAAAAAATTCCCAAAAAATCATATGTTATAATCTACATACTCAACATTATTATTCTGTGTGTTGTATTAGGTAACTATTTCTCCAACACCCCTAATGGAGCTGGCTCTAATGTTATACCTATCGTTTATATTCTGGTGATATTATTGAACCTCCAGCAAATTATAAGAGGAGTAAAAAATAATAACTTGAAATAATTTGATCCTGATTATAGTATTATGTAAAATCAAACGTCCGAATTTGAGAATTCGGACGTTTTTGCTGTTATTAGCCATTATTTATTCTTGTTTGAAATATGTAGGCTTTATTCTAATACTTTGGATTTCACCTTTTTTTGTCATGTGTACATAGGCTACTGTTCCGTCCTCCTTCTTCATGATATAAGACCCATATCTATATTTAATCTCTTTGGTTGCTGGAGTAAATTCATTGCTATTCATTCCAAAAGCTTTTTCTAAAATTATGTTTGCCTTTGTCGTTACTTCAGAATCTGATATTTTTTTATCTGGCCAATCAAAATCATTATATCTCAAATACACCCGGCCCGTTTTTGCTCCTATGTTGATATAATCACCATCTTGAGTCGAAAATCCCCACTGGTCTTCAGAAACGCCATTATTCAATGATCCATGAAAGCGTAATGCTTCTTTGATCTGATATGATCTCCCCATGGTACTTAGTGCTTGCTTAGCAAGATCAACGTACTTTTGATCTGCATGAGCCGCATCCATAGGAATACTGTACTTTATCATTTTTCCCGTAAACAAGTCTATATCTATGAAATTTGGGATTCCATTAAAATTTGCCCAAAAGAAAGATGCTTTGTGTACCTTTATCTCGTCTGTATTATCTGTTGTAATACGAACCCAATTAAAATTCATATTTGCCTTGTTATTTATTTGGCTGTAATGGGTTTGAACAATTTGCTTCTGGTCACTACGTAGATTTTCCATTTTAAAAATCGTGACCGCTTTGAGTATTTGGCCCGTTTTTTCCTCTATTTCGACAGTAGCACTCTCTTCACCAAGAGACCAATCAAAAGACAGGATTCCCTTCCTATCTATTCCTTGTACTAGCTCAAATTTTTTTATTTTTTCTAGTTGAAACTGTGTCCCACCCTTTAAAAATTGGTTTACTTCATTTTTAGCAGTGGACAAAAACTTTGGATCAATTTGTTTTACATCTACTACTCTCTCGTTTTCATAAAAAGCAGGTAGCTTGCTTTTTTCATCAGCAGCCCATACAGGAGAGGAGAATAGCAGACTTGTTGCAAAAAGTGACAAAACAACCTTCTTCATTTTTCTCTTTCATCCTTTCTACTCACATATATCCATGAGCATTAGTCTAATAACTTTCATTGGCTGAAGTTTTGTGAATACCAATTTGCAGTATGAACGATTCTTTCACTTTCTTCTAGCCATGCCAAGTACTATCATACCAAATTTTATGAAAATAGAATAAATGAGTCCTTCTTTATTGGAGGGCTTCATGTAATAAATGTTTCATTTCATGTATAAAAGCAATGCAGAAAAAGTCCTGACAGCATTTTAGCGTCAGGACTTTTTCTATTTCCCGCTCCAAGTCTATAAATCATAAGTGGTTATTAGAAGAATGTATGCTGGAATTTTCTCACCGGTTCTTCCTGTAAGCTATACTGATCCAATCAGAATGACAATTACTATTCATTATACATGGCTCCATCTAAAATAAAGGTATCTTTATTAAATTCTGTTCACGAATCTTTTGCTCTTCTTTGTCCATAACATCTGTAGGAACAACTAGCTTCAAATTTTTTTGAGATGTAAAGGGTGGAAATTCTTGCACGAACGAATAGGAGTCGGTAAACTCTCTCCTTGCATCTGTGTCTGACAAGCTACTATATACGTTATCTTTCTCATCTATTATCCTCAAGAAGCGGTATTGATTGAAGGGATTTTTGACCTCATAGTGAATGACTGTTTTGTTTGAAAGAAAATCCACATTTTTTAGAATAAAATCTCCTTGTTGTTCAGATAGTACATAAGGTAGTGGTTGTGACAAATCAATCTCTGTATATTTTGGAAGTTTCTTTTCAGCTTTTGTCTTCTTTTTGTTCTTTGAACCTCTCTCTTCTAGTACTATGTAAAGAAATGGCTCTTCCTGTTTTATGTAAGGAAGTGAAACTAGTTGTTCAGAGGAATCCCTTTTTGGATGGCTGAAATACACATCATTTCCGATATAAGTCATATATTGATCATAAAAACTGAAGACAAGTTCTTCCTGCTTCTCCTTCGGTCTCTTCACTTTAAATAGCAGGGAGGATTGTGTAGCGATGGTCCTCATGCTTTCAACTTTGAACTGGTAGCCTTTCCAATTCGTTTCAAAATGAATTGGAACTGTTCGCTGCAAAGCTTTTACAGAATCGGGCATTTTGAATTCCAGATCCCACTGCCATTTTCCACTTCCTCCTACTAAGCCTACTCGCTCTACCTGCGCGTGAAATTTAAAATCGTTAGGTGCTTTTTCATCTATATGCATGGAATCAATTCCTGCATAAAGATGTTCTCCTATTTGTTTTACATCATTTAATCCGTTAATACCAAAGGATTCTCCATTTAAGGTAAAATTTCTGAAATCAGCCAAATAATCTGAAAGCAACTCCCTTTTGGGATCTTTCTCCGGCGGCATTTGAACCAGATACCCAATGTTCAACTGGTGTCCGTCAAAGAACAAATCGGTTATCGTGACAGTTACTCCCTGATCCGTTTTGCTTACATGATAAGGAACAGTCAACCCTTTTTCATGAAAGGCTTTCAGCTCTTCATCACCGTATGCCACAAAGGCACTGATACGTGGAGTATTGGTAAGTGTAGGGAACAGATTTTTTATGGTGTCCGCACTAGGCATTCCCGTTATTGCCAGCAGGATAATCAGTAATCCAGCAAAGGAGGAAGTCAAGTACCAGATTCTACGCTTTGGTTTTGATGGCATGATCATTTTCTCCCGTACATGATTTTTCATTTCATGGGTAAATGTTAACTCGGAAAGGATTGGACCTTTATCACTATATTGAAACTCCTTTAATTCTTGATCGATGTCCATGACAATCCCTCCCGCTCAAGCAATTGTTTCAGTTTTTTTCGTCCCCGATAAAGCTTGTTTCGCACAGCTCCTTGGGAGGTTTGCAGGACATGAGCCACTTCTTCAATGGATAAGTCCTGATAATAATGAAGAACGATGACTTGACGGTAGGAGAGCGGCAATTTCAGTACGAGCTGTACGAATTCCTTCCGTTCCACTTGCTTCATGACGAGTGGCTCTGTCTCATCCTGCTCTTTCTGTGTAAGCAGGCGTTCCCCTAGCAAAGAAGGGAAGATGTTTCTAACGTACCAGGATCGGACATGCTTCTTGGCTTCGTTTATGGCGATTCGATAAATCCATGTTTGAATGCTTGATTCTCCCCGAAAAGAAGGCAGGTGACGATATACTTTTACGAATACCTCCTGGGCAATATCCTCAGCAGAGGTCCGATTTTTTACAATTAAATAAACAAGATGTACGACTCTCCTTCCATATTCGTTCATAATCCTTTCCATTATGGCTTCGTTGGTTTCATGCAATTCCATGGCGTTGCTCCTCTGTCCGCTCACATATATTGATCCATGAGCTACGGATCGTGTCACACCTTTTTCAAATTTTTTTTAGCAGTATGAAATAAAAAGAAAAAATCCCCGCTTTGGAGGATTTTTTCTTTTTATTTCTATATAAGAATGGTTCTTTTACTTTACCGCAATTTGCGATTCAAACATATAAGTAACAAGCACATTGGCAAATGCTTCAGCCGTATTGTAGCATTCCTCCAATGTATTGTTAGTCCCGCCAAATTCCAGCAGCAGGCTCCCCTCGGAAATAGACTGATTATACACGCCATTCCCTTGGTTCTTACCTTTCAGGATAATTCCCCGTGATAAGCCAGGATACGAGGCTTCCAAACGGGCATGCAGATTTTCGGCTAGCTTCTTGTTTTGTAAATAGTTCGGGTGGTCTGTTCCGATGACAAATAAAATACGCGAATACGTCTTATCATTCAAGGTAAGGGCTACCTTACTGCGGGGCTCGTCACTGTCCCGATGGATGTCAAAAATGTATTGTAGGCTTGGATTCATTGCTGCCGCTGCGCTTACCGCTTTGTATGATTCCGCATAGGAAAGCGAATAGCTTTTCTTTTGCTCCGCCAGTTTTTTGGCAAAGTCGTCCTGATTCACCATCGCTTGAATACCGTGCGCCTGCAACAGCTCACCCAACCGTTTTCCGACCAATGTGATATTGATTTGGGGATCATCCACTGAGCTACCACTCGTATTTCTTGCGACATTTCGCCATGACTCACGGTTATGTGTGTGATAGATGTAGACTTTTTCATTCCCGATCATGCCAGTGTTATATTCTGCTCCAAAGGTGTTGGGTACATTTGCTGGCTGATTAGTATCTGACTGGACTCGATCTACTATCCAGCTAGCAATATAGGCGGTCGAATTGTCAGCCAATCGAATTTCGTACCAGTCTCCTTCGCTCTGTACTATCGGGTAGACTTGCCCAGGCTGAACATTCCCGACGACCGCATAATTGGTTCCAGGTCCAGATCGCAGATTAGTATCGGAATTTTTAACGTGAATCATTGCTTCAGCTTGTCCTGTATTAGGAGTAGGAGCACCCGGTATATCACTCGGCTGTCCCTGAACCGCCCCCTCCTGAGTAACTGGTTTGAAAATATAAGCGTCTGTGCCGTTGAAGCTGATCTTGTACCAATCATTTGTATATCCATAATGGTTAATGGTTGTATTGACAGGTAGCTGACCAATAACTGTGCTTAAAACATTTGGCTCAACATAAACATCATAGCTTTCCGATAACACAATTGTACCTGCCACTTGCCCATTTTCTGTAACAAAAGGTGGTAAAGGAACAACCGGTTCAGGAGATGCTAAGGATGGAACTGGTGTTGATACAGGTACTGGATTAGGAATCGGTTTTGGGGTTGGTGCGGCGGTTTCCGTCAAGAAACGCGCATTTACCCAGCCGCTGACATTGTCAGATAGCTTGATCTGTGCCCAATCCCCTTGTTTTTTTATTTGCAAAAATACACCGTTTTGGTCGATAATCTGCAATATTTGTGCAGTTGCATTCGGCTCAGCCCGGACATTTAGCATGTCTACGTTGCTCTTTACATATTTCACCTGTGGAATTTCAAGCTTTTTGACATACTTATGTAGTACCCAGCCTGTTTTCCCATTAGCGAGCTTCACCTGTATCCAATCATTTTTCTCTGTAAGGATCGGTAGCCGTGTAGCTCTGGTGATGGTTCCGACAATCTGGTTGGTTGTACCTGGAGCACTGCGAATATTTAGCTGATCAACAGTTACCTCCACATGGGTGGCCGCCTGTGCAAACGATTGAGGCATCAGTAAAAATAGGAAACAAACAGCTATCAAGATGGTATGTACACGTAAAAACAAGAATCTCGTTCCCCTCTATTTGATTCGTTATGACTGGTAAATCCAGCCTATTGAATAGAAGTTCTTCTTCCATCTACCTATTCCTTCATCCTACGACATTTTTTGCTTACAAAATACAAAGAAAAAAGACGAAACGACACGTTTCGCCCTTTCTTCTACTTTTTATGTGTTGCAAACCCTAAATGATAAGCAAGTCCCTCTGACATAGACTAGTGGTATTATCCCCTTACGGTAGACAGTAAAAAAAGAGTTCATGATATCATGGATTCTGAAGTGCACCCCTTAAAGTAGACATGGGAAAAAGCCCCGAGGTTATCCGATGAACTTTAGGGGGTGCACTTCACAATTAAAAGGGAGCTTTTTTATTTATTCCAATTCCACAATCCTTGCTTTCCTCTCGCTGAGATTAGTTCTACTTGCTTTACGTTAGTCAATTTCCAAGCGAATCGTCCTAGTTCATACCATCCAAAAGCGTATTCATTTCCCTCTATCTGGTGGTTTGAATCTCCAGCGACAGCGTAAAGCCCGGCATGTGCATGCACTTGCAAGCACTCTGTAAGCAGGCATGTCGCAACGATAGCTCCAGTTGGAAGATTATCTGCGGTTAATCCATATTTGGCTAAAACGGATCGAAAAGGTTCCTGCTGACATGCTTCCTTATCCACTTTCTTGCCGGCATGGATTGCTAATTCTCCACGATATTTCGTGCGCCAACTCCGCGTTTCGAATTCCTTTTCCCCTAAGGCGATGAGCGTAGCCCATGGTTGATGTATAGTAATTGCTTTCACTCTTCATACCTCCTAAACAAACGATCAATATCAATCTTGATTTCTCCGATTATGTCTCTTTTTGACCATCTCTTACAGCTCATTGCAGGATGGGCAAAATTCAAATCCTCTTGTATCATTATTGCACACTGCTTACCTATTTTCGTTGTCGAAAAGTTTTATGATCCGCTTGCTCATTCCTCCTTTTTCATTCTTATCTTAAAGCCCAAGCATGTCCAATGACAAAATCATAGAGTTTCCTCATCCTTCTGGTAAAAGGAACATCGGTATTAGAGTTAGTTCTTCGTGTGCTATTTAGTTTGATGAAACATATGGTGAAGTAGTTTGGTGTACAGCTTGTTTGGTTACTCTAGCTTTTTCTCTTGCTGGGTGTTTCTGGTTCCTTTTAAAGTGAGTTTCTCTTAAAACTAATTATTGTAAAAGTATCCAATCGATACAATGTAATGAATCTTATTACCTACAATAGCTACCTTTGTTGTAGATTCTCTGGATGAATTTGCAACGTTTTTTAAAGAAACTGGTTATAAATTTATGAGAGAGCCTAAACAGGTTCCAACAGGAAAAAACATGACTGTCCAGCATCCTGATGGAACTATTGTTGAATATGTTGAGCATAGTCGTGGCTAGTGACATGTTGTTCTTTACATGTTTACCAACCATTACGGAAAACTCCCTCTAACGGGCCACAAACCGAAAGAGGGAGTTTTCTGGTATTCTTGTTTCCACATGCAATGAATCGTTATTTTACATGTAATGCTTGGTTATACTGTTTTTCACCTTATAATGGAGTTGTACAAATTGTCCAAAACATTTTTTTCCCTGTAAAATTAAATCTATTTGTGGATTATTTTCTTTAAATAAAAGGATACCAGAGCCCAATATATGAGGTGTCACTGTAATAATGAATTCATCAATAAGATTTTCTTTCATAAAAGCATCCAGTATAGCAGATCCACCGACCATCCATATTTTAGACCCTTCTTGTTCCTTTAGCTTTTTGGTGAAATGTATTACTTCTTCGTTTACAAATTCTACATCTTCATTTGAGCCTTGTTCCAAGGTGGAAAACACATAACACTTTTTATCAGAATACGGAAACACTTCTGTTATTCCTTTTACATAATCATAGGTTTTTTTCCCCATAATCGCTGTATCAATAGATTGATACATCTCCAAATAGCCATTGTCACCTTCCCCCTCTGTTTCAAATAGCCATTGTAAATCCTCATCTTCCTTAGCAATAAAACCATCTAAACTCGCTGCAATATACAAAACAATTTCCCTTGACATATTTAGTTCCCCTTTTTATTGAGAATGTCCCTTATCGATGAAACAATAAGGTATGTATTATACTAGCCTTAAAACATGACAGTTACTGACACTTAAAACAAGAAGGTGAGAAATATGTCAAAGGCAAAACGCTTACTAAATATCCTCATGTTTGTGACTACGAAAAGAAAGTTTACAGCGCAAGAATTAGCTGACGAATTTAACATATCAGTTCGAACCATTCATAGATATTTGTTGGATTTAAGTGATATGGGGCTACCGATATATGCAGAGCAAGGACGAAACGGTGGATATACCGTATTAAAGGATCGAATTCTTCCGCCTATTTTATTTACAGAGGAAGAGGCCGTTTCAATCTTTTTTGCTTTTCAATCTTTACGTTACTATCGTAATCTTCCGTTTGATACTGAAATTAATTCTGTTGCACATAAGTTATATCATTCGCTTTCAAGTGATTCGAAATTAAAAGTAGATAAAATGCGCTCTTATATCGCTTTTTGGAATCCAAAAAGAAGCATAGAAGCACCATATCTAACTGATGTGCTAGAAGCATCGATTGCAAATAAGAATGTGCGTATTCAGTATGAATCGAAATCAGGTATCACCACAAAATACATACGTCCCATTGGAGTATATGCTCACGATGGATTATGGTATCTCCCAGCTTATGATTACAATAAACAAAAAATATTATTATTTCGTATCGATCGTATTCAATCTATCCTATCAACAGATGAAAATGAAGCAAGTTTTATGAATGTAGAAGAATGGTTTGATTCTAATCAAGTAAAAAATCCGATTCGTTTCCATGTTCTACTTACAAGGGAAGGGGTACGTCAATGTAAAAGTGCTCCTGAATTAGAAGGCTACGTAACAACACAAGAGGATGGAACTGGATATATTGATTCGCTTATCGAAGAAAGTGAAATTTCTTATATCGCTCCACTCTTTTATAGACTTGGAGTCAATGCACACATACAGGAACCAAGGGATTTAATAGATAAATTGCGATTGCAAGCACAGGAAATCTTAAGTATTTATCCAGATTAAAAACAAGGATAATTGTTGTCTGTATTCTGTGCCTACAGGCAATTTATTCTATGTAGAGGTAACATCAGGAAAATGCTAATTTACAACGTTAAGGGTTTTCTATTATAAAAAGCCCGGGTTTTCTCATTTGTATAGAGAAATCGGGCCCTGAATGTTAAATCATTATATGTCATCAAAATTCGGAGAAAAAATCTCTTCAAGGCATAGGTATTCTAGCTATAACATTACAAAGAAAAAAAAAGCCCTCAAAAGAGGACTTTCTCTACAATTACAGCAGAATACCTAAGATTATCAATAGGTAAAATACCCAAGAAGGTTAATGGGAAAACCTGCATTATTTATATATTTTACAGTGTATGATCCAGGTTGAAGACAAAAAGTTTTAGAGGTAGTACCCATTGCATATATCCCATCAAAAAAATAAATTTGTCCATTGTCCCCTATTATATTAACCGATGTGTTAAAAGAACCAGTCCTTTGAGGGTCTGATGGAGTTTGATTAACATTGAGTGTTCCACATAAGGTAGAACCAACTGTTGCCCTTATTGGCGCATCTTTCCAATAACTATTAGCTTCTAAGCCATTATGCCAAAAATTAAACAAATAATTCTCATTTGGTTGCACCTTCTGTTGCTGCTCAACCCCTTTACTAGGCGCTGCTTGTACAGAAGGAGCTAATGCAAATACCATCATTGCAGCGATCAAACCTTTGAAAACTCTTTTTTTCAAACCCATACCCTCCTTCTAATTACATTTTATTACATTTATAGAATATAATACATCAAATTGAATTACAATATATTTTTCCCGAGAAAATCTAATGAATTTATCGATTGCAAATTATCATATATAAGTGTATCCACCAATACATACAAACAGACTTTTTAAAGGCTCAAACAATCACTTTATCAGAACCAAAAAAAACGCTCCTTAAGAAAAGGACGCCTTTCCTTACTTAATGTTGTAATCTTCCATAGTTCATAGACTTGTCTCAAGCATAATCGCCCACATCAGAATGTAAAGTTGAGCAAGAATATGAAAAATATTTAAAATCATTAAACCGGAAATTATATAGCTTTGAACTTGAAGGGGAAATTGTTGGTTGTATAGGTATTAAAATTATTAGTGTAAAAGAGTGCGAAATAAAAAATATTACAGTATCTTCAGTTCAACGAGGTAAAAGTATTGGTAGCATTATGATTAATTATATTTCTGATAAATATCCATTGATTTATGCTGAGACAGATAATGATGCAGTGAATTTTTATTGGAAATACGGTTTCGAGATAACAAGTCTGGGTGAAAAGTATCCAGGTGTAGAACGTTTTCTATGTGAATTTAGCAACTAATTCCCTTATTGAACTAGCAGGTGCTTTCGTTAGCAAGCTGAGTTATTGCAACATGATGTAAACATTACGTATACATAAAAAATAGCCAATCGATTATCGAGAACTAAATAAAAGGTTGGCGTTTTGGAAAGCAAATCTGATTACAGCTTTTTTTATTTTTAATAGTGCATTATGCGGCTAGCACATCCTCTTCAATGATTGGCTTCTCAATCAGTTTCTTAACCTCGTGAAATTGACGTAAAATCTCAGCATGCTCTAGCAAAATAAATTTCGTTAAAGGACTACCTACTTCTACAGCAGTAGACCCAAAAAATTATTGTAAATAATAACTATTCCTTCTTTTTCTTGTTTTGTTCTTCAAGCAAATCAACAACCTTTTGCAACATTTTTATTGTTTCATCGTGTTTTTTACCAAATTTCTGAGAGAAAAACCTATATATCCACACAATCACGAATACTATCAGAAACAAGAAAAATAATTGATATAATGAAGAAATAATGCTAAATTCCAACTGAACAACCTCCTTTTTTTCGTATATTTTCTATAAATGTTTAGAGGAAAAATTATGATAAAACAACCTTATGTAGGAATCATACCAAATAATGGGATGTTTTTAAATTTTCAAGAAAGTAATTGACATGACAAATTACGTCACAGAAGAACAATTAGATTTGATTAAAGGAACGAGAAAAGCTTTGAACAACTATACTTCGCTCAAAGTAATTTTTCTTTCTGCTTTAGTGGTACCGAATTACATGTCCTCATGGATTTAATTGCTATAAACGGGTGGATATATATATGATAAGTTAGACTGATATTATCCCCTTTTAGTAGACAATAAGAAGCAAGACCTTACTGTATTAACTAGGAGGGGATTTTTCTATGGGGGGAATTAGAAAAACATATTCAAAGGATTTTAAGTTAAAAGCTGTACGGCTTTATTTGAGCGGTGAACAAGGGTACAAAACACTTGCAAGGGATCTCGGCATTAGTGACCATTCTATTTTAAGAAGATGGGTTGATCATTATAGAAAGGAAGGTATACAGGGACTAGATGAAAAACGCGGGAGAATAAAAAGTCCTCTTAGGGGAAGACCACGAACAAAACCCGAGAGTACGGACGAAGAGATAATTCGATTACGCGCAGAGAACGAATTCTTAAAAAAGTGGCTAGGTCTAGAAAAGAGGTGAAACCGAAAGATAAACGCTGTTCTTTCGAGCTTATTAAAGAATTGTCTAAAAAGTATTCTATTACTTTATTGTGTAAAATTACGAAAGTATCTCGTAGTGGTTTTTACAAGTGGCTTTCTCGTGAGAAACACCCCACCTCAAAACAATTGGTAAATGAAAAATTAAGAGAAATGATCATGGAGTGTCATCAAGAGGTCAAAGGTATTTACGGGTATCCCCGAATAAAAGTGTGGTTATTTAGAAGGTACGGGCTAAAAGTCAATCATAAACGTGTGTATCGCATTATGAAGGAACTTGGGATACAAGCGCGCATCCGTAAAAAACGAAAATTCTTTGGGCGCAAAGAGAAGGTTGTCATCTCCGAAAACGCCGTAAACCTGTTTCCTTATGCACCCATCCATAAATGTTCCCAAAGACAAACACCTGGATTTCATGAGGGGTTATTCGCTTACCAGCAAGTTTTCCTTTCGTATGTCGAAATAAAGACATCCAATATAAAAACCGATGTGCTTTTTCCTCGTCAAATACATAGGGAAAATGTTCCGTACCCTCATTCTTGATATCGTCTAAGAAACGGCTGCACGCCCATTTATGTTTCTCACAAGCAACTATCTCACCAGCTACGACATCAAGGCTATAGTCAATTAGATATTGTTTGATCATAAATCACCGAATGCCTCTTCGACCTCGCTAGGCTTCAGCTTCTCCTGCTTCGGTATTACAAGCTTGCAGCGAGAAGCAATGGTCAGGCCCAGATCACTTGCTGCTGATCTACATTGCTTGAAAAACTTGTCCTGGTTAATCAATAAACCTGAATAAGCTGCGTTTGCTTCCTCCCATTCGTTCATGTCAATTACAGCACCGTCTTTATCATGAATTTCTTGTTTGCGCTGCACTGTCAATTCCGTTTCCAACAAGGCATCTGTAACTTTTATATACATCTTTCGGGCATATAAAAAGCGAGCCAGTGCATCTACATCAAGATTAGTCATGATGCCGATTTGCAGCAGCTCGCTTGCAATCTTTTTAAATTCTTTTTTTAAGTCTTTGGTAGGTAGCTAGGTGGCTTTACTTTGTCTTTTGCCGCCTTTATTTCTTGGGCTTTACGCTCTTCTATTTCAGCTTTTGTTAGGTTTTTCTTTCCCTTGAATAGCAGCAAGTCAACTGGTTGCCTTGGTCTAGCCATCCACTCACCTCCTTTTGTCTATTGAAAATAATGTATTAAACTGTGCAAACAAAGTGTTAGACTGGCATTTATTTATGGAGCTATCGATCTCTGTTAGTTCAATCTAAGCTCCATTTTTCTACTCTTCGTTGTCATTCCGATTGATTCATAAAATAAAATTGCAGAAGCATTTTTCTCCGATACCCCTAATTCAATGCTATCAACCTTCAGACTTCCCCCGAAATCAATAACATATTGCATAAGTCTCTTTCCAGCGCCCTTATTTCTGTACGTTTCGGAAACACACAAACTATTTACAAATAATATCTTTCTCGCTTTCACAAATGAATTTTCAGTTATGTCTTCTTCCTTCGTCACAACTACTCCGATTATCTCTAAGCCTATGGTAGCCACAAAAATATGCTGTTTGACATCAATTAGCTGGCTTTCGAAGAATTCTTTCCCGACTGGAGTTGGGTTTTCTTTATACAAATCTGGTCTTTCAAAAACGTGTAGATCATGAACCTGCCTGAACAAAGGCAACAAAGACTCGTAGTCATCTTGATGAGCGTTTCGGATAGATATATCCATATTTCTCCCTCCCCAATCAGTTAACGTATTTTACCACGCTTACTCTTTAACCAAAATAGTTTTTTGAGCATTTCTACCCGTTAGTTCAATAACTTGCAGTGAGTCTAACACTTTTAAGCCTTATAACGCTCCATAAAACTTAGTACCACAGAATTTCCTAATCATATTTTGTACATAATAAGACAAAATATAAAAACTAGTAAAACACAAGGAGGTTATACCTATGCATAAAGATTTTGAAGCCAACTTTATACGAATTCACTTACTGTATCATGCCAATCAACAAGGAATAGATGCAGAAGGAATTCAGCCCGAAATTAACAGTCATGGTTATCAGGTAAGCACCCAGGACATTCAACAAGAATTATCTCACTTGCAAAGCGAAGGATTTTTACAAAGTAACGGTTCTCAATACGATATTACAGGAAGTGGAAGAAACGAGTTAAAAGATGTACAACAACATTTGCAACCTCTTTATCAAGAAGTTGGTAAGTAGGAACAACTGGGAATATGAACGGAATCACACCAGCAGTATAAAGTTCTGGCATGCTGTAGGTGGGATGATGTGATACCCCTTTACCAAACGAAAAAAAGGGTGCTTGGTTTAGTCCACACCCTTTTTTTCGTTTGGTAACTTAGGTTCCCTGGATCATCTCCAAGAGCCTCTATCTTCTCTAGCAGTCTTCCGGTTATGACACTGCTCACATAATGGCTGCCAGTTGTTCCGATTCCAAAACAACGTCTTATCTCCCTTGTGTGGAATGATATGGTCAACTACTGTAGCACCCGTTAGCAATCCTTTGTCATAACAATGTAAAACTACAGTTCAAACAGAGTTATTGCGACATGATGTAAACAATATGTACACGGCTTTTTTCAACTTTTTCCTGTATGATAAGTATAAAAAAAACACCAACTAAGGTGCTTTTTTAATGTAAAGAGTAAAAGTAATTTAATCATTTAAAATAAACATCCCGTTCCACGATTATTTGAAGTGGGACGGGATATCTTTATGTTAATTTTTATTCTTATAGAGTCATCATCTTAGGTCATTGACAGAAATTTTAAGTTATCTTACCACTACAGGAAATGTTCCTACATATTTTCCATTGTAATATTCATATAGCCATCCATTCTCAGCACCCTTATCGGCAATCAAATACCATGTTGAGCCAAGTTTCGCAACATATAAACCATCACCTTTAACCGTATAAGAAGTGAATGGCGAAGAATACAATGCTACCCTCCCGCCATCAGATACATCAAGATTGGGTTGAATCTTTAATACTTGAGAATTTGTTTCTTTTGCAGTATTAATCTCAGTAGCTGCAAAAGTAGGAACAGCTAAAGCACCAGTAAGAACCGCGAAAGTAGATAAAGATGCTAACAGTTTCTTCACAGCAAATCACCTCAAATTTTATTTGGCAATATTTACCATACGATCATGTTACCACCCTTCTGTTTATAAGTAAACTGATTTTTGGTAATTATTTCAATTTTATATTCCTTTTTCTGTATCAAGAAATTAAAATAGCCACAGCAGGTGACTAACCTTTAAATCTCATGCTATAAATTTACACCATCTAAAACCTAATACCACACGATTAAAACTAATTTTTTTCATATTATTTCCTGTTTTATTTTATTTGATTTTTCCTCTATTAACCTCTATACCCTTTATTACCTTAGTTTCTCATCCATCCTTCCTAATTCTCTTTCCTTATATAGATAGTGTTTCTGCAATCACTTGTTTTAAAAATAGCTATTGACTGCCATTCTCCAATTTGAGTCACTGGGAACGGCTTTGTCAGGAACAGCGAATAGAAAACACCTACCTGCACCCGTAAATAAAAAATTTACAAGTGCAAGAGTGGGTGTCACCGGTTTACGGTAGTCGAGGTTTCGCTACACCTTGTTTAAACACTAATCTTCCGATTACAGCCGACTTTCTACATGTATTAAACAGCCCCTACATGCTGGTATCTATCGGCAGCCACTACAACCTTAGTTGTACTGTTTACCACCGCGCCTTTTATGGTTGCGTCACCTTTGACCGTCAGAATGTATAAACAAGGAAGTACATATGTACTGACGCGCTGCATTTTTTGACGTTGGCTACAGCTTAACCTGTTCGAGTTTAAAGCGTGTTAGGTCATTCCGCCTAAAGATATTTAACCATTAGAGTTAATCTACAGTAGGTAATATATAACTCCTGAAGTTAAACACCGAGATTTATTTATGTCAGAAGTGTAACGGCTGAGGTTAATCGTGTATAATTAAATAATAACCAATTAATCTAACAGAGGTGAGGAAATGGGTAGAATTAAGTTCACTTTAGAGAAAACACTGGAACGCTTGAATATCACTAGAAATAGGCTTGCTGTAGAGGCTAAAATAAGGCCCAATACTATCTCTGATTTAACCATTGGCAAAACAAAGAGATTAGAATTTGCAACGTTAATTAGCATTTTGGATGAATTAAACAGAGTAGCAAAAGAACGTGGGGAACGTGCGGTTACAATCGAGGATATTATTGCTTATGATCCAGACATCAGTGAGGTGGATAAGTAAGATGCCAGTATATAAAGACGTTACCAAAAAAAGAACCCTTGGTATTTTGAAATAAATTATTCAGAGGGTGGGAAATACAAAAAGAAGAAAAAGCGTGGTTTTAAAACAAAAAAGGAAGCTGAAGCAGCAATGTTTGAAGTCCAGAATCAATTAAATAAGGGGACATATATTGAACCATCTAAGATGCTTTATAGCTCATTTATGGAAGACTGGTTAAAAGACAAGCAAACTAAAGTAAAAAAGCGAACATTAGAAACTTACAGCGGACTTGTAAATAATCATATTCTTCCATCACTTGGAGAAATAGAATTATCCAAACTAAAGACATATCCAAAACCTATACAATTCATTATTTGAATCAGGTAGACTTTCAGACGAAAATACTCAAAAGGTACATACAATTATCAATGATTCATTAAATAAAGCGGTTAGTTGGGAAATGATCTCTAAGAATGTAGCTTCCGTTGTGGACAGGCCCAAGGCAAGAAAAAAGAAAATGGAAGTGTGGGAAGTGGAGGAAGCCCACACTTTTCTAAAATCATCTGAAAAGGATCGTTATTACATCGCTTTTCTTTTAGCCTTAACTACAGGTATGCGTCAAGGTGAAATTCTTGGTTTGCGTTGGAAGGACGTAGATTTAGAGAAGAGGATTATATCGATAACCCAAACTTTAAGTCATGACGGAAAAGAGTTACAGATTGGGGCTAAAACTAATTCTGGAAATAGGACTATAGCCATTGATGCAGAAACAGTAAAAGAGATGAGGAAAGTTGAAAAAAGATACAAAGCTGAAAAATTAAAAGCTGATCCAGGTATGTATGAAGATCACGGACATTTACTATTGTAGGAACTCCAGTAACACCAAGGAGTTTAATGAGGTCATTTTACCGTTTGATTGAAGAAGCGCAGGTAAAAAAAATTAGATTTCATGATCTTCGACACTCACATGCCACAATGCTATTAAAAGCAAACGTTAATCCAAAGGTTGTTGTAGAACGTATGGGATGGTCTGATATGAAGATGATAGACCGTTATGCTCACGTTTTGCCTAACATTCAAAAGGAAACTGCTGAAACATTTGGTAAAGTATTCTTCGAAAACAAAGAAGCTAAATAGAAATTTCATTTGCGCCAATTTTTCTTTTCGCACCAAAAAACATATGGACAAGTCTATCTGAAAATAACAAACCCCCCTTGATTACCAAGGGGTTTAACCGTCTTATGTATGGTGATCCGGACTGGGTTCGAACCAGCGACCCCCACCCTGTCAAGGGAAGACATCGTTTCTGCTATGTTCTGTTATATACCGAAGAATTTTAGTAATATCAATATTTTTCCTTCTAGCTATATGATATTTTATGCTTAATTACGCTACTTTCTGATTAATTTGGTCCCCAATTCGTCCCCAATCGTCGTCCCCTACTCACTATTTAATCTCCACGACATCCTCTACAGGTATCCACCAAAAATCCTCATCATTCTTTAACTTGATTTGTTTATACGTTGAATCAAACCTCTCTACCCAGCCCCAAGCTGATTCAATTACTCCTCTACCCTCTTTCGTCTCTTTCCACCAGCTAATTGTAAGAGCATAGTCATACTGACGTGAGTCAGATATCCTGTAACAAAACTCGGCTAGCTCATCCTCTTCAATGATCGGCTTCTCGATCAGTTTCTTATCCTCGTGATACTGACGTAACATTTCTGCATGTTCTGGCAAGATGAACTTCGTTACAAGTGGATCAAGAATTTTACTAGCCATCAAAACATCTCCTTAAAATACGAATGCACGTTCCTATTTTAGTGGGTGATGAGGAATTTATGCAATGGGTAAATTTACATATTTATCAATAAAAAAAGCCCTCTGACGGTTTATATAACTTTCCGTCAGAGGGCTTTCCCGTTATCTTTCCATAGTTGTTTATAATAATTCAGCTCATTTTTTTCGTTTTGGGGAACAACCAATTTATTCACTTGATTGCAATGTGGTGCTACCCCTAGTAGACGGATAATCAAACTGTCGTTCAAGAGATTAAAGTTCCACTAATTAGAAGTGTTCGCGATCAAGCCAGAGTGATTCGTCTTCCCTTCTCAAAATCATGGGCATTCGATCATGAATATCTGCCACGACGCTATTTGGGGGTGTAGTGATGATTGTGCAGGTGTGGAGTTTCCCTCCTTCTGGACTTGTCCAGGTGTCAAACAATCCTGCGAATGCAAATGGCTCACCGGTCTTCATCAAGATCCGCATCGGCTGTTTGGCTTTTCCGACCTTCTTCCACTCATAGAAACCGTCAGCAGGGATAATGCAGCGTTTACTCACGAGCAGATTTTTAAAGGCGGGCTTCTCCAGGATAGTCTCCGCCTTCGCATTGATCTTGTTGTATGCCATTTTTTCATCCTTGTCCCACGAAGGGAAAAAAAACAACTGAGCTGGCCGCTTCTCCTTTTACCTCGATCTGTTATTATCGCCGCAATTACTTCGCTAATTAGAATGGTCACAGATTTGCAAAGGAGGTGATTTCATTGGCTATCATTCATGTGGGGCCTATGGGACCATTTTTGATTCCCTTTCAGACGTGTAATGGAAATCCCGTTACTCATCTGTTTTTCTCGTTCGCCAATCAAACTCGCCGAACACTGAGGGCGACATTAACAATCCACCAAGCCTTTAGTGTAGCAACTCCACCGGGTCCTACAACTCCACAGTCACCTATACACGATTACACAACTTACTGAATAGAGTGTATTACTAAATTGGAGAGAGGAAGATTTTATATGTTAGATTATATTCCTAAACCTTGCCTGGGTAAGTGGCGATATCTTGTAACAACTAAGGAAAATTTAGTATCGTTTATGCCTACTAATGTAAGCCGCATATCTGAAAGAATGGTATTTGGAACTATTAATACTATGGAATTTGATGATAACAATTGTACGGAAAAGGTAATAGATATTGGTACCAAGTGTTTGAATAAGTGGATAAGTTTATCGTTAGCGGGTAAGGATGATCGCATCTGGTTTATGCCAACGAAAGCGCATTTTGGTCAAACGCATGTAGATGGGTGGATTGCCACAGTAGATTATAAGGGCATTTTATGCTAGGGGTTTCATCAATTATTGAAGAAGGCTTTCCTGGCTTGGTGTCGTCACAACTTCTGTAATTGGTGCTTCTGGACTTGCTTTGGCTTCTAGTAGATACTTTAAGGGTAGCGGTTGGTGGACAGCATCTGCCGAATTGGCAAAAGACCACGGGTTGATGATCGGTGTTGGGGATAGATACTTCAGTGGTGACCAGCAAGAAACAAGGGGACAACTAGCACAGGTTCTTAAAAACCTAGCCGACTCAGGAGCAATCACAATAAATAACCTTCCTGACACAAATAGATGATCTGAATGTGTTGCCGATGCTCTATAGCGCGTTGCAGTTCCTTAACCACGTTGTTCGCCTCCAATAAGAACGTTTTGTTCTGTATTATATGAGAACAACATACGAACATGCAAACAGAAAAACTTTTCAGTAGAGATCGGGCTGTTCCCCCTCAACAGGGCTATTCTTACAAACGTTAAGAGCAATTCACATCATCGATTCCTTTAATTGGCAAACATGATGTAAAATAATAAATAACATTCCTTATCTAGGAGGAACAAAAAATGGGCTTTATCAGTAACATCTTGAGTATTTTTGGGAAGAAAACGAGGGCAAATGCTGATGAAAATGTAGTCAATAATTTTAGTGAGGACTACACCGATTATGAAGAATGGGAGTTACTAGCGGTAGGTGTTACTTTTGACAATGAAGACGGAACAAATAGACAGACGGTTTTGAAAAGATGCAACCCTGGTGAAGAGATAACTTTAAAAAGGAACACATCAAAAAAATACCCAAACGCAGTTGAGATTTGGTCTAAGCATGGTCAGATTGGCCACATAAGCGAAAAGGACGCTGCTGAACTCGCTCCTTTAATCGATCGCGGGAAACACATTTTAGCGGCTATTAAGAAAATCACTGGCGGAACAAACGATAAACCTACTTATGGTTGTGTTCTATCATTACAGATTATTCATAGGAGATGATCGGCCAATGAAATTCGGGATGAGGAAACCAAGCCTAAAAAAGAGGGTATCGGCAAGGACAAGCCTAAAAAGACAGTTAGTACATCGAGCTGGATTGAAGATGCCAAGAGGTTGGGGATGGCTCAGAAATCCTAAGAAGTATGCTTATAATAAAGTTTATAACAAGACTACGTTTGATATATTTAAGGTGATTGGTAAGTTGTTTAAATATAAATAATAGATAAACTTCATCTCAACGACGCCTCCAAATATAAAAGCCACACGGTTTTACTTTCCGAGTGGCTAAATTTTTTTCCCATATGCTCATGTCATAAAAAATTATCTCTGTATTCCGCGAGGGATATTAATAAACCATTAACATGTTCCAATTGCTATAATAAAATCCAACGTCACTTTTATTCAATTGCACCCTTATTTACAAGTATATCTATTAATTTTTGATCATTGTATCCTTTTGCAATTTTAAGGGGTGACTCTTCGTAATAGTCTTTTATATTTGGATCTGCATTGTTATTAAGTAATAAATTTACTATTTCATAGTTCTTTTCAAGTGTAGCATAGTAGAGAGCTGTTCTGCCATCAGTATTTGTAACATTCGGATTAATATTATTAGCAATAAAAGATTCTACCTTAATTAGGTCACCATCTCTTGCAGCTTTTAGAAACTCTTTTGAATTAAATACATCATCGTATTGATCATTGTAAGTAATATGTTCTTTTGGAGAATTAACGAAAATTAATACACTCCCCACGATTACAATGAGAAACAACACTAACCAAACTATCCTCTTCATTCTAGACACCTCGGTTTAGTAGGACATTTATAACTAAAGATATCATATCTATTCACACTTTATCTAGTCGACAAACTATTTAAAAAACCTGTCACACCATTTAAAATGTAACAGGTTTTTCTTATTAGTCAGCCTAATAAATACCAATCAAAAAATAATTATTTCCACCAACCTCCATCATATACTTTTCTGTAATCTGAGCTTGAAACTTTTTTCTCTGCCAAAATTAGGAAAGGTTTTGCTTGCTTAAATGCGTCATCTTTATCCTTCATATATGAATAGTATCTACCAAACTCGTTGTTATTCCAATCCATTACATTTGAGTCATCAACATACCGTTTAAAGTCAGAAAACGATCTTATTTTATTTTTTTTCATTTTTGGAAGCTCGTTTAGAGTATCAGCAAAAGCCGCACTTATGGCAGCATTACTACTCATACCCGTTTTTATTAACGTCGACAAACTGTCTCCGTAGTAATCTAGTGCATCATTTCGAAGGAGTAAACCCCATTCATGATTGGTTGTTGCTACCCGAGTACTAACTTTTCCTAAACGACTATCATTAGCGGATAGATAATTCCACAAAAAATGTCTATATGCGTCCTCCAATTGAGAATCATTTTTGTAGTATTTTTTTGCAGTATCTCTTGCCTCGTCTGCATATTCTTTAATCCTTTTCATATCTCTTAAGCTCAAACCTTCATCCTCATTTAGAAAAGCCTCAATTACATTACCTTGTCTTAATGCTAGTTGATTATCATCATAACTTCTCAAAGATAATACTTCTGGCTCTGCTTCATCTTCATTAAACACTTCTTTATATTCTTCGTAGAATTCAAGGGCTTCCTTTTGTTCAGCTGTTAGTTCAATATCATTAGCCACTTCTGATGATAGGACATTTACGTTTTCCTCAGCATGAACTGGAATAGTTGTTGATCCAATTGCTAGGATTAGAGCTACGACGCTAGATGTAAGCATTGTTTTGTTCATAATTCAAACTCCCTTTTGTATATATTTCTTATTTTAGTGAAATATACCATAAATTACAGAATAATTAAATTATTATGATTCGACAAATTATTACAACATGTCATAATGTTAATAAGAAATACATCATCGGACCTTTTAATTCTAGAAAAAGACTTCATTAGCTACAGCCATATTGAAAGCTTTGAAGTTCAAGAATACAGTAGATAATAAGATACCCCTTCCTATATCCGGAAGGGGTTTTCGTATTTTTTAAGGTGATTGGTAAGGTGTTTAAATAGCAATAACCCTCTAGGGCTTCTTAGGGGGTTTTTCAATGTATAAATGATTTAATGTTCCGTTACGCCTTAGAAATAGATTATATTTCTTTCCTACCATAATTAAAAAAGAAAATATTTTTTTAAAAATATACAAAATACACCATAATTAATTACATATTTTTCAATTTTTGTTTTGTTTTATGAAATTTAATCTTGTATAATGCAAATGTGTCGGCCGACATAAAACTTATTTATGGAGGAAGCAATGTTCTTATATAAATTAAAAAATATAATACTAACAGTTTTTGCTTTTGCTATTGTTTTATCAGGACAGAGTTTTGTATTTGCTGAAGAACAATATTCTGATAATTTAATTCCTTTAATGACAAGTGATACAGAACCAGAGGGAATTGCTAGCTCTAGTGGTATTAATCATCAAGGAATAGGAGTATATGCAGCTTATAAAGTATTTGATCATACTAACGAAACAATGGGATGGGTTGGTATACACGGACAAGGTCACGGTTGGATAGCTTATGAGTTTCCTACAAAAACAGTTGTGAATAAATACACTTTACAAGTTAGACAATTTAACGACTCTTTTGCCCATCCTAAAGATTGGACTTTTGAAGGATGGGATGGTGTTAATTGGATAATTTTAGACCAGCAAAGTGGAATTCTAGATTGGAATTCTGAAATTAAAAAAGAATTTACTTTTAATAATAATATTCCTTATAAAAAATATCGACTTAATGTATCAGAAAGTCGTGATCCACAACCGCACTTTTATTTATCGCTAGGTGAAATGGAAATGATGCAAAAGATTTCATCTACACCTGATCCTGATCCTGATCCTCAACCAGAACCTAATCCAGAACCTAATCCAGAACCAACAGGAAATGGAGCTTTGATACAAATCCATATGGTTAGTGGAGAAATCAAAGAATATGACATGTCCTCTAAAGAAGTTGTAGAATTTATTGATTGGTATGAAGGTAGAGCAAAAGGAAACGGTAAAGAAGCATACATCGTTAATAAGAAATACAACATCGGACCTTTTAATTCTAGAAAAGACTTCATTAGCTATAGTCATATTGAAAGCTTTGAAGTTCAAGAATACAGTAGATAATGAAACACCCCCTCTTACACTATGTATGGAGGGGGTATCTTATGTTTTTAAGGTGATTGGTAAGGTGTTTAAATAATAAAAAGCCCTCCATCAGACAATCTGAAGGAGGACGAATATCCATTTTTTCTTCGTTAAAATTGTAAAATCAGCTACCAAATTTATGCTTTCCTACCTTGCCACCATCCAAATGCTAAGAAAACAATCACTACCGAAAGCAAGAGTCCTATGACCCACGATTCAGATGAGAAAGCATAAACGATTATCGCTAGAATAAAAGGGATGACAATTATTTCTCTATTTTTCTCAACAAATTTATTGGATGTTTTTTCTAGCGGATGTTCAACTGCTGTTACAGCAACGTTTTGGATACCTGTATTTCCTTTAAGATGATCCATAGTCTCATGAAAAGCTGACTCTAGCATCTTGTCGATCAAATTTTCTTTTTCAAGAAACTTCATGAAAGCTTCTATAAATTCTTTGTTGGGTTCCTTACGATTTTTTTCACGATAGAATTGTTTAAAGGATTCAACTAATTGCCCCATATATTGTTGGCGCATAATTTGGAACAATTGAAGGTCTTTTATATCCCTTTGGCTATTTTTCATACGTTATTTCCAATCTAAAATTCAACTTCTCTTTGAAATAGATCAATAATTTTTGCAGTTTTTTGTTGAAGATTTGCGAATAGCGACTTTTGGAACAATAAGATATGATCCTCAGTCACACTCTCGATCCCATTCTCCTGCAAATATTCGCGTATTTCTTTATCAAGATGGATCTTAGATGTAACAACGCCTGTTTCGCCAACATATTTTGCTTCTTCACGTACATTATATGGTTGTTCTACACCACTAACCTCAGAAAACACTAGCTGACAAACCCTTAATCCAGTAATAATCTGAATAGGGTGAGACGATAGATTACTTATAACTAAAGGAAGATTACCTTCATAACCCGGGTTTGCAAATGAAGAAATTGCAACATCAAGACCAAACCGAGCTAAGCTACTCCGGTTATGAATATTTCCTACTAATGTAGATGGCAATTTGATATATTCACTTGTATATCCTTGAATCATTTCCCTCGGCTTCAAATAGAAAGGCTTCTTTAATAGGTCTATTTCTTCATAATTATCCGAATTATCAACCATTGGGTTTGAAGATATATTTTTAGTTGCCTTTTTAATCACATGACCTAGGGTTAAATCAATTGATGATGGGCCTACATTTTTATCATTGAACGGTTCAATATGCAGTAATCCACTCTCTACATACTGTATGATCTTTGCATCCCCAAGTATCATAATTGAGCTCCCCACTTAACATTTTTGATAATATTAATATAAATCCTATCCTTATAATTTGTCTATATTTTTCCAATTATACTTGCAAATTGTCATTTTATGTTCGTATTCCGTTCTATTTCACACACTTTAAAATTCAACTATTAGTTGTTTAATATTCCCCCTCCAATGACTAATATCAGGAGGAGGAATATTATTATCTGTTTAGACAACAATTTTAATTTTGCTGTTCCTGCCCACTAGCAATCCTCAACTCATCTGCCAATTGCCCAATCCTAACAGCCTTATCCTTCATTCCCATTTGATTGTAAAAAGCCCATTGCCCTTGTAAATGACTAATAATTTCGTTCGCTACCTCTGGTTTCATTTTAACCTCTCCTTTTGATTTAATTAATGCTACAAAGTCTCGCCAGCCATTAGGACGCGCTCTTAAAACATGAGGGCAATTCTTGCCACTCCAATCCCAATGTTGTTTAACTCTATCTATTCCAAGGTTGAACTGCTTTAGTAGATCAGCAGCCAGGTGAGCAGCTAAGTCCTCTGCTTTTTGAATGTCTCCATCACTGTTCTCGCAAATCTCAATCCCAATAGATGAAGAATTACCAGGACCATTACCATCACCACAATGCCATGCCATTTCATCTAACGGTAAATGCTGAATGATGCATTTATCATCTACAGTAAAATGCCAAGATGCTTGCCGTTGAGCAGCCGCATCACCTTTGATGTATTTAGCGTGTGAAAGAGCATCAGCGCCTTTTCCTGCATTACCTGTATTATGAATCGTGATATATTTTGGAATCATCTTACGTCCTGGACGGTTCTTTTGCCCTGCTGGTACAAAATCTTGTATAGTCTGCATTACTCCACATCTCTTTTCTGAAACGAATTTTTTGTCCCTGAATGAATCCCAATAGCAGCTGTCGCCTCAAGAAACGCAATCTTTCCAGCTTCGAGTAAATCTCCCCCGTAGAGTGAAGCATTGATCGCATTATAAGCTACTGCCATTACAACAATAGCAAGAGGAATGTAATCATTTGGGAACCAACTACGTGTTTTCAACCATGCTCCTGACGCCATCACTACTGCAATCACAATACCTATCTCTATCATCATTAGCCCACCTTTTCTTTTAGTTCTTGTAATTCGTTTTCTAAGCCGTTTAGACTGCGCTCGATCTGTTGCAATGTAGCTGTATTACGTTCTAATTGGATTACCATTCGTTCGTTATGTTCCATGAGCTTTGTTTCTCGTGTTTGAGCTTGTTTAATCAATTGAGTTTCGCGGTCTCTTCCCTCTTTTTTTGTAGAAAACAGTAGCCATACAAACAAGCCAGCAAATGGCCCTTGTGATAATAAAGCGTTAAAAAGTGGTTCCTCCATGCTTTCCCTCTCCTTATCACCCCCTTGGGGCAAATAAAATAGGGAGCCGAAGCTCCCATTAAAAAACGCCCATCTCGTTATATGAGAAAGGCGTTTAGTTACTCTTGGGTTTTTCGATTTGTTCTACGATATATTCTGCTACGGGTACTTTATATTCTTCAGGTAGTGATTTAATTTCTCTGCGTCCAATTTCCACTAAGTAGGCGTATACCTTGACTCTATATGGTTGCTCCATTCTATTTTCCTCCTTTAAGTAGTTCTATCTCAGTACGTAACTCAATAATCTCCTCAGATTGAACAGCAATGGCGTCATATGCTTCTGTCATAGCATTTTTCTGCTGTTCCATTTTCTCTTTGAGCATTTGTAGTTCATCTGTATTCTCTACAGGCATATCCACATACTCATACCAAACTTCTCTCGTCCGGGGATTGTAATACAGCATTGCGTCCTTTCCACTTTGCATTTCTCTCGCAGGTAATGACTCAATCAATGCACCTGTTAGGCGTAATTGTTTTTCGGTCTTTCCTAATCCCTCTTTGGAATCAAACGGATTGTAATGAATTAATTTTACAAGCTTTTCACTTCTGATTCTTTCACAAACTCAATGTAAATCATCTTGTCATATCCCCTTTTTACCCTAGAATTGAAAATCCCAGATCGTAAACTTTGACCGTATCCAGATCGGACACAATCAGGTAACCTTCTTTGGTTATTCCGAGACTTTTTGATACAGACGTAGCTGTCAATAGAAGCGAAGCCCTCTTTGTCAAATCGTTATTGAGCGCAATAAGAACATGCGTATTTTCTAAATTAGAGGCAATATAAAGATTTTCATTTGCGTCTATGACAATGTTAGATAGATATCCTCCCAAACTTTGCGGAACTCGTGCTAATACCTCTAGGTTTTTATTAAGCTTTACCGATGGAAAGTAAATGATTTCGCTACTCGATACTACCCCTTTGCCGCCATAAGGAAACGATAGAGCTGCGTCCAATACCACTTCCCCTTTAAAGTTCAATTTACGAGCACCGTTTGCTGGCGTGCCCCAAAACAAATAAATTCCTTCCGCCCCTATAGCTGAGCCCATTGAACTAGATGTACTAGGTAGGGATTGCGTCCACCTCAATGCACCCACATTGGTCAAACTGAATACTTTGCCACTTGATACCACGTATACGTTATCGCTGCTGTCAACATAGATATGGTATCCACCGCCATTACTGCTATAGTCCGTGTAACTGCTACCAGAAGAGTCGTATTTGCGAACCTCTGAAACAGTGAGAACCCACACGTTATCTTGTGAATCTACAACAACGTCATTGAGACCTAAAAGAATTAAAAAAACAAGCAATGAAAGATCGGCTTAAAGCAGAGGAACTATGGGAAGGTGGCGAAAGATTTTTTGTATTTACTTCTTGGCATGGTAAGCCTCTGTATCCCTCAAGTGTAAAAACATGGTGGTCACGATTTACAAAAAGACACGCATTAAGATATATTCGTTTTCATGACCTACGTCATACATCAGCTACATTACTTATCAACCAAGGTGTACACACTAAGATAGTTAGCCAAAGATTGGGACATGCAAAAACCTCTACAACCAATGATATCTATGCTCATGTATTACTTTCTGCTGATAAAGAAACAGTCAAACATTTTGATTCTCTCCTACAAAATATATCGGTCCCCAAAAATGCATAACTCAAATTTTAGGCAACAAAAAAAGGGGACAAAAAAAGTTTCGTCCCCAATCCGTCCCCAAGTTAGTATTTTAGAGCCTGTACTAGTATATTAAAAAGCCCTGTTACATCAAAAAAAAGCCTTGATTATCAAGGCTTTTAACGTTTCTGTTATGGTGATCCGGACTGGGTTCGAACCAGCGACCCCCACCCTGTCAAGATGGTCAAACGCCTTTACAGTGGTTAATTTAAGTGCATTAACCTTATCGTAGTGCGGTTTATGTGTAATTAAGATGATTTGAATTTACCTGATTTACTTAAATGCGTTGTCAATTTGGTTGTCAATGTTGTCAGCTCTCTATTTTCTCTATCCTTGCACAAAGCTCATGCTGCCAGTTCGTGTCGTTCGTCATACTCGCAGTGATTAATTAGTCTTTTTTTTGCTAATTATTAGCCCCCACCACACAAGTAGGTATATGTATCCTAAGATTGAATAAATAGTCCACACTTCTCCTTGTTGTAATTGATCGATAAAATATTCAAACTCATTTAACCCTTCTTGTCTTTCAATACTATAAATTAAACTTATAAGGGGAATAGTACACACAAAAATAATTGTAAAACTAGATACTATTCTTAAAACCTTTTTTTTAACAAGGCAGGATATAGCACTTCTTAATGTTGATAACAAAAATAAGTAATATATAATCCAAAACCAACTTGGAAGAGTTTCCACTTGTTTTTTCACTCCTTAGAAATCTCTTATCGAGATTCATCCTAAATAAACAAGTCAAACCTAATATTTTTTGATGTTATCCACAAAATATATAGGGTCTTTGTTGCTTAATACTAACCGATTTTTTAGGTCAAACTTTTTTGTGTCTCTTATAGAAATCACTGTTTTTTTATCAACATAAGATCTTGTAAAAACTTCTTCTGTCTCATAGTCCACATTTAGAATATCTTCATTTATACCTTTCTGTATTACATTCATAGTTGGTACATCTTTTTCAAAAGAAATTTCAGCAAGAATATCAGTTTTCTTGTCGTCTGCTTTTATTTCCATATCCACGAGAATACGTTTTTTATCAACCATGACGTTTTTATTATATTTAACACTTTCTATGTTTTCAGAAAGCCCTGATAGATTTATAGGATATGAATGGACGTTTAAATCACTATCTATTTCTACTATATCGCCGTTTTTCATAAATATGTACAATTTCTGATCTTCGCTTGTATAAGTAAAATAATTAGGTATTTGATCTAGCGTAACTTCTTTTAAAGCTTCTAAATTTCGATTAAATTTTTTAAGTTGTATACTGTTTTTTGTGTTACTAAGAGTTTTATTAATTCCTACAACAATTATATAATTATCTAGCGTAGTAACAGTATGTGCACTATAATTCTCAGAGGATTCAATGCACTTGTTCAATTTAATGTCACAAACCTCATTATTATCATTCTTATCAAGAACCGTTATTATGTATTCAGATTTATCATCTTTGTGATATTTCTCTATAAACTTTTTTTGGTTTGTATCAAATAAAGACAATTCTTGTTTCTTTGGGTCGTACTTCATGACCTTTGTATCATCGGAATAAGCTCCGCTTGTAAAAAAGAAATTGTTAGAATAATAAAAAACATCAGAAGGGGCGAAATGTTTATCTCTTATCATGAATTTTTTAATGACTTTGCCGTCATCATCAACTTCGGATATATATCCCTCTTCCCCTAAAGGATTAATAAAATGGAATAATAGATAATCACCTTTGGTATCAGTTGAAAATTTCGTCAGATCATCCAACGGTTTATCCTGGACACATCCCCCGAGAAATATCGTACAAATACAAAAAAGAATAAGAAAATTTTTCATTTCGCTTCTCCCTCTATAAAAATTACCATTGTGGGCGTGCCGTAAAACATTTTTCGACACGCCTAATAACATGATTTAATGCTTTAAATTAATATGGATCGCTAATATATTCCACTACATCCCAATCTGATATTATGCTAGCTGGAAGTACAATACCTAGGTATTCGTCTACTGAACCTATTCGGAAACCAGCATATTCCCAAGCTTTAAATACTAATTTAGAGCAGTACCATTTAGATTCGTTATTTAGGGAGGTTTTCAATTTATAAGGCTTACCTATTTGATCTCTGGCATAAGAAACCGCTTTTCGATAATCGGATTTTGAAGCACCTTTGACATAATACTGTGCTTCGTCATCAACAGTAGACCAATATTTTGTTGCGGACTGATGTACAACACCTGGTCTTGGAAGAGCTTCAATTACAAAATCTTCGGTAGTACTCAAAATAGCAGCGTGACCGTGAGGAAATCCATATGTTTTGGCCTCTAGACTAATTAGAATATCACCGGTTCCAGACCAATGATTAGCTCTTTTTTTTCTTACATTATCTGAAGAGTTGTGCTCCTCATTAGATTGGGTAAAGTTACTTGATTTACTTCCAAAGTTAATATTATCCTTTTCAATTGCAACATTATACATTAGACCATCAATGGCTTTCAGACTATTAAGCAGATCATGCTGACTTTCATTTTCAAGGTCATGATTGGCTTTCAAGAAGTCATTAACTAGTTCATGACTATTCTTACTGATATCTTCCTTTTCTGAAAGTGTTAAAGTTGATTCTTCTTGAATGTTTTCTTTAATCATTTCAAGCTGTTTCATAACCTGATCATATGATAAATCCGAATCTTTTGCAGAAACAAAACCCGGATTCAGTAAACTAGCAGTTAATGCAACTGCCGTTGTAAAGATACTAATCTTTTTCATCATCAAAATAGCTCCCTGTTTAAGTTTGTTCCACCGTGGGATATACATTACATCCTTATGTAGTTTATATCCATTTTTCTTTTGCGGTTTTAATTAGACTTTCCTTTTTTTAATTCTTATGAACCGGTTCGTAAAAAACATATCATATATAAAAAGGAAATTTTGTAGAATTTTGTCGCATAGTAATATTTTTTAAGAAATGTTCATTTTTTGTTCACTTTTTTCCATATTTTTTTAAAATAACATATTGTTTTTATTTTTAGAGGTGTATACCAATGAAATTCAAATCAATTTTAGTAGTATTTTTATATTATTTATGGCTATTGGAGTTATTAATTGGCTAATTCCCCTAAAATAAATGTAAAGTATTAGGATTATTAAACATTATTCTGAACTCTCTATATAATTCGTATAATATATTAACTTTAATAAAAAAAGAAAAAGTGCCAGTTAAAAGCTGGCACTTTCAGAGTGTTGAAAAAAGTCCCCTTTCGCAAAAAAGAGGGCTTTTCATCTGTTTTTATGGGGTACAAATATGTCTCCCCACCATCGAAAAACGCCTTAGAAACGATTCTGGAAGGCCAAAAACCCTCTTTTGTTTCTTTCCACCAGCTAATTGTAAGGGCGTAGTCATACTGTCGAGAGTCAGATATCCTGTAACAAAACTCGGCTAGTTCATCCTCTTCAAGCTAAAAAAATATACACTAACTTTCTAGATATTAAGGTTTGCCAAATACGGGAAGTGCAAAAAAATAAAAAAACACCCCTGATTTTAAGGGGTGCGTGATCTACAAAAGGGATGCTTTTAAAAAATTTTTAACCGCCCATTCCATGTATGTAAACAGTAACCATGCTACATAACATAGCTGTTATCCTTGCATTTTTTCTAACCACTCTTGTAGTAGTTTATTCACGGTATCAGCATCATCCGCGTCAGCGGCTGCTTTGATCTGTTCCATGATATTTTCTTTTCCTTCACGAACAAAATGCTTGATACCTAGCTTTTCCATCTCTTCTTTTGCTTGTTCTTCGGTTAGCGTTCCAGCTTTCACTTGCTCCTGGATTTCATCCAGTTTTTTCATTGTTTCTTCGTCAAGTTTGATCATTTTAAGAACAGGTTGCTTGATTCCTAACTCTTCCATTTTATCTTTTGCCTGTTCTTCAGTTAGTGTTCCAGCTTTCACTTGCTCCTGGATTTCATCCAGTTTTTTCATTGTTTCTTCGTCAAGTTTGATGCCTTCATGGATCCCATTCTCCATCTCTTTCACTTGCTCACGGATTTCATCCAGTTGCTTTTTCATTTTTTCATCAGGGTTGATCATTTTAATAACAGGTTGTTTGATTCCTAACTCTTCCATTTTATCTTTTGCCTGTTCTTCAGTTAGTGTTCCAGCTTTCACTTGTTCTTGGATTTCATCAAGCTTCTTTTTTGTTTCCTCATCTAAGTTATTAACTATTTTACCCTTACCCTTTTCAAAGCCTTCCAGTAGTCCAAGATTTTCCATTTTCTCCATTGCTTGCTCTTCTGTTAACGTGCCATCCTTTACTTGCCCACGAATTTCATCTAGCTTTGTCTTCGTTTCTTCATCCATTTGTATCATTTTTTCCTGCTGATCAAACAGCTTCTGGAAATCGTCAGCTAGATCAGGATTATATTTATTGATGATCTTCATCAATTCCTGCTGATTAGCTTGTCTATCCTCTAGGGAATAGTGTACACGTTTTTGAAAAGTTTGTTCTACTTTTGTTGTCTCTACGTTTGTATTACTTGCCGCAAAAGCCGCGGTTGGCGCAAACACTGCAAGGGCTAATGCTCCGATCATCCATTTCGATGCGTTTTTATTCATTCGAATCAAACTCCTTCATTCATAGTTGATTTGCAAGAAGAACTTCTTACAAGTAACAATTTACTAATGGAGTATGTTAAATGAATGTACACCATAAGGAAAAGTTGTGGGAAAGCTGAGGATGGCTTTTCTATTTTAGAACTCCCAAAGGCTGCTGTTGCTGGGGATATCTGGTATTATTTTTAATCTTTAATAATCGGCTTAGGCACAAGTTGTTTGTCTAGGTGATGCTGACGTAACATCTCTGCATGTTCTGGCAAGATGAATTTCGTTACAAGTGGATCAAGAATTTTACTAGCCATCAAAACATCTCCTTAATTTATAATTGCTATTTTTTTGAATTTTCGACATTATTATAGGTATGAATGAGATAAGGAGGCATATAATTTATGAAACGCGTCGTTTTATCTGTTTTGGCTGGAACACTGGTATTAGGTATCATGGTTGCATCTCCACTACAGCATAATGTGTTAGCAAGAGAATCAACTAACGAAATTGTGTTCGAAAAAGAGCAGGTTGCTACCGATGTATTCAAAGAAGAAGTAATTCAAGATGGTAAAAAGATCACTTTTGAACGTTTTGAAGATAAAGACGGTGTGGTCCATTCAAAAGTGATTGAGGGTCAAAAAGAAACAAACATTACTTTTGATCCTAAAACGAATGAACTATTAATCGATGGCGTAAAACGAGAGATATCTATTAAGCCGTCAAAAGCTACTCTTTTAGCCTCATACTCTTCACAATCTGTTTCAATTCCATCAGGCGGAAAATTTATCGGGAGTTTTGAGACCGATTATGATGTTAATCAAGTAGGTCTATCTGTAGCAGCTGGCACTCTTTCATCTCTTACAAGACTACCATACAGCGCAGCGTATGCAGCTCTTGCCTCAATATCTGCCTTCTCCGCTACAGCATACATTACCTACGATCAATACAGATATCCAAAAAAATGCGAACAATATCGGTACTTCAACCATGTTAAGGTTTACAAAAATGCAGACAGAACAAAGTTGGCTTCTGAGAGTGGCTCAGGTATGTTTTTTGATGGAAAACCCACACCGGTAAGCTGTACACCGTGATCACACTACTATGAAAGAAGTGAGAGAATATCATGTTAAGGTACATACTCTCTTCTCTTTGGTTTATCCTATCCTTTTATCTTACTTTCCAAGTTAATCGATACTTTGCTATTTGCTTAGGATTAACACCTGTTATTGTAGAGACCGTTAAGTATCTGGAAAATAAAAATAAAGAAAATCCTCAGCCTTTTGAAATTAAAACCACTCTTTTCACTATACTTGCGGTTGTTATAGCCGTAATTATCGTGAGTGTAATATACAGCTGGGAGAGCATCCAAAAGTAGTATCTGAACGATTAGGTCATAGTCGAGTTGGTATCACAATGGACGTTTATAGTCACGTCATGCCAGATATGCAAAAAGATGCAGCTGACAACTTTGAAAAAATGATGAAACAAAAGCAACCAAAAAGACTTTAGTTGAGTAAAGGTTGTCAAAATGTTGTCAAGCGGCGGTTAAGAGGGATTATGTTGTCAGGGTGGGAATAGATGAAATAAGAAAAACCCCTGATTTCTCAAGGGTTTTAGCGCTTATTTTATGGTGATCCGGACTGGGTTCGAACCAGCGACCCCCACCCTGTCAAGATGGTGCTCTCCCAGCTGAGCTACCGGATCAAAGTTTTTCTGGGAATGAAATATGTATATGGTGGGCCCTGTAGGACTCGAACCTACGACCAATCGGTTATGAGCCGACCGCTCTGACCAACTGAGCTAAGGGCCCCTTATGCTTAAAACGTTATGTATAACATATATAAGCATTACTCATTGACAAAAATAAGTATAACTCATTTTTACTTAAGTTTCAATAGTTAAATAAAAGTTTTTCTGCTTTTTTTTGTGAATTTTTTCCTAAGCTTATCATATATCGCTAGTATCGAAAAGCGAGATTTTCATTCCACTGTGAATATCTACCACACCTACTAAAAGCTCTGGTTTCGTTGTTTCGTCCGCTTTTCACATTATACTCTAGGTATATATTTAGTAATGAAGATACGTCTCTACATTACTAAATCATATATTACTTATCAAAATAAACTTTAAAGAATCTACCTTAAACCGTATTTTCCATTTCCTATTAATACCCCGTATTTCCCCGAACAAAAAATTCTATTCGCGACTATAATTAAAGCCATGATTCACCTCGTCAAAGTTCCTTAGTCTCAAGAAATAGAAAAGTCTTGAAACAAATACATATCTCATCGATCACTTACATGTAGCTAACAGACTAAAATATTGGCCTATAGCATCAATGATATCAGATAAAAAAAGCCCACCTAACAGAACTTTCTTTCTGCTAAGTAGGCATGTAATCATATTCCTATACCTTTTCTACTCGTCTCTTATTCCTTGACCTTAAATCTTTCAACAGAGCGCCGCATTCCTTCTGCCATCTGAGTCAACGCAGTTGAAGATGAAGTAATCTCTTCCATAGATGCTAGCTGTTCCTCAGATGCCCCGGTAACACTCTGCGAAGAGGCTGCCATGCCCTGGGCAATCTGTGCGATCTCACGCATAGAGGCAGAGACCTCTTGTGCACTTGCCGACATTTGTTCGGTAATAGCCGATACATCATGAATCTGCTCAACAATATGCTGTGTCGATGCTTGAATATTAGTAAAAGCTTCTCTAGCTTCTGTTGTAACGACAATCCCCTTTTGGACATCTGCATGAACTTTCCTTTTCATGACTTCTGATGCATCCTGGGTCAAGCTCGTTACCTGAATGATAATCTCTTGAATGCGATCTGCGGTTTGTTTGGATTGATCTGCTAACTTTCTTACCTCATTCGCAACAACAGCAAAGCCTCTTCCCTGCTCCCCTGCTCGCGCTGCTTCAATCGCTGCATTTAATGATAGGAGGTTCGTCTGCTCCGCGATGTCAACAATAGCTGTACTCATCTCAGATATTTGTCCACTATGTTTTTGTAATTGTTCCATGATACTTGCCGATTCTTCTACAGATTGACGAATTGCTTCCATTTGTTCTGTCACTACTATTACTTTTTGATTACCATTCTGTACATCCTCTGAGGTTTTGGCTGATGAATCTACTATGGCATTTGCTGACTCAGCGATTTTAAAAATACCCGATGACATTTCTTCCATTGTCCGAGCGCTTTCTGATGTAGCCACTGCTTGTGCTTTTGATCCGTTTGCCGACTCCTCTATTAGCTCGGTGACGTATTCAACCGCCTTAGAATTTTGCAACGTACTAGCTGTCATTTGTTGACTTGACGCCGCCAACTGAGTGGACGTCTCCATCATCTCTGTGACAACACCTTTCAGGGACCCTACCATTTCATTAAAGTTGGTAGCTAATTGACCAATTTCATCGTTCTGATTGATATTCACTTTTTCGTCTAAATAACCATCGCTTACTCGTTTTGCAGAGACAGCCAGTAGTTCTAATGGTTTTGTAATTTTACTAGTCCAAATAAATATTAAGATTGAAGCGGCTACAAGAAAAACCACTAAAATAAATGCTGTTTGATTCAGAATGGGAGCAGAAGCCTTTGCGTATTCTTCATTAGAAAGTACCCCTGCGATCTTCCAGCCTGTTAAAGGGTTGGTTTCAAACAAAGCTTTTAGTTTTTTACCATTCTCAGGGGAGTCATAGCTGATCCAGCCCTTATCTGTTTTTTGTATGTAGTCGTATTGTTCACCTTCTACCTGTTTTCCCATGGGTTGTGTAGGATGCGACATGAACTTGTTCGTACGATCTAACAAGTACGCATACCCTTCTGAACCAAATTTCACGCCTCTCACTAACTCGTGAAGTTTATTAATACTTAAACTAATACTTACAGCACCTTGTCCATCCGGAAGCGCTTTCCCGATATTCAATATGTAATTTTTCGTCGTCATAGAAACAACTGGATTATGGATGGAGATGACACTTGGATCTTGCATGACTTGTTTATACCAATCTCGCGTGCGCGGATCGTACTCTTGTTTGCCTGGATTCGGCGCCTTCATCCATGCACCATTTTGATTCCCAACTGTTACGATTTCGATTTCAGGATGTTGTTTTGCAAAGTCCTCCATTATTTTTCGAAGCTCAGGGCTCTGTTCATCAATTTGACTAGAGGTAATTTGTAGGACCAGAGTATCAAGATTAGCAACCTCTAATTGAATAATCTGATCAATTGCTTGATTTAATAAGCTTACGTTAGACTCGGCTGTTTCTTCTAATTTTTGTTCCAATTGCCACTTTGAGATGTAGTAGGAGGAGTAACCGATGAGAACTCCCTGTAAAATTAGCACAATAATAATGAGAAACATCAATCTACTCCGTAAGGTCTTTCGATTAAATATACTGCTTCGTATGTCTAGCCATTTCATTAGCCTATGCCCTCCCTTGATAGTAGATCAGCCTGAACAGCAAAGCTGACTAGGACTTTATATCTATTATTTACATCGGTTTTTTTCCAGCTTTTATGTAACTATTTAGGAAAATTCTTTAAAAAAACATTATTGTGAATGTATACCTCTAAATGTAAATAAAGTTAAATACCATTACATATCACTAAAATAATACACGTAAAAAGAACCGTCTTATCCACAGAGTAACCTACAGACAAGACGGCTCCACAGCCTTTAGACTTTTTTACTTGAAGAAATAAAATAACAGTGTGTGCTTCTGCTAGTTACATCTATCCTTCTGTCCAATTCTGTCTGTAACGTCAGCATTTGCCTTACTAATAAAAGTCATTATTTTTCATTACATAATACGAAGTAGCCCGATCTCACGATGAAACGTAACATCTATCGTTGTACTCCAGGGTACGCCCAAATTCCGCTTGTTCTCAATAAATCACGATAAATAACTAACTGCTCATCCTTTGTTACTTTATGAGCTTCTTCTAAGGATTTGTAATCTAGATATACCATATTCGTAATTGTACGATCGTTCTTTTTACCCAGTTGCTTCGCATAATGCTCGCTTGCTTCTTTAAACACACTTAGTCCGCGACGCATATGACTCGCACTAGATACCAGTGTCATATCCTTTAAGCCCTCACGTTCCATAATTGCAATGGAAAAAAGTGCATTTTCAACGGTATCAGTCGCTTTGTTATCTAATAAGATGCGATTCTTATCAATGCCTTGCTCCATTAACCATTTACTCATTGCGTCTGCCTCGGTTACACCTTTTTTCGGTACTCCACCGCTCACGATGATTTTAGAGTTGGGATACTGTTTTGCTAGAGCAAGCCCTGCTTTTAAACGCTCAATTAATGGCTCTCGCATAGTTCCATCCTCTGCTAGAGCATAGCCTAGAATGACAATGGCATGGTCTTTTTGTGGCAAGCCTTTTTGTACGTCCTTGTTAAAGACAGTCTGCATGTATGCTTCTGCTGAGGCAAGCTTTGCGACATACTCATTTGCTTTTTGCTCGTCCAATTTCTTTAATTTGGCCATTTGAGCTTCATACGTTTTTGTATCTCCATTAACCTTGGAATAAACGCCGTATAACAAATTAGCATTAAAATTAGTAGGTTCAAGATTCAAGATTTGCTGATAGGTTTCCAAAGCTTCAGGAAGCTTCTTTTGAATGATTTGAGTGGAAGCAAGTGCGAATTTCAGGTCATTATCAAAAGGATCAAGCATAGTTGCTTCTAGGTAAGCGTTTTCAACAACATCATATTTACCTTTTAGTGTAATACCTTTAAAAATCTCCGCTTCTGCTTTCTTTAAATCACCACCGTGCCAGTAATAATACATCGCTGTTTCTTTGAGCTGGTTGATGCGGTAGGTTGTAGGCTCATCATTTTTCACAGAAGTGGTACTTGGGTTAGCAAATACACTAGACGTTGTTACCAAGGACGCTGCTAAGATTACACTAGCTAGTAATTTTTTGTTGAGTAACACCATAAAAAATTCCTCCTTATGAACAGTTCTATGTTGTTAGGATAATCAGAAGTACGGCTTTGTACTGCCTTTTTCAGGCACAAGGAAATGGCTTTAAAAAGGCAAAAAAGCATGAACCAAAATGGTAGCAGAAAAATTTCCTTTTCGCACCTTTTGGCTCATGCCTAGTCGTACTAGTAACACGCCGTATAACTGATTTCATTTTGTTATACTGAATAATATCACACAATGTAAACGCATACAAGATAGAATTGAGTTTTTTAATAATAATATCATAATTGTGCCATTACTCTATTCACGTATGAAATGTCAAAATTTATTACAAAATATACCTATAGCTCTGTCTCTGTATCCTCATCTACTACCGCAAAATTATACCAGACAGACCGTGAAAACTCTTCCCCATGCTCATTAACTCCAGTGATTTCTATGCAAATATTATAAACTCCTGGTTCCCGTGGGGCTTTAAAAGTTCCTTGAATCTCATCGTCTTTTTCCTTAATTTTCAGATAATCATCTACCGCCAACAGCTGTCGATTCTTTGTTTCAACCATGCTAACATTAGCAAGTGTCTGTTTCTTAACAGTAGCTTCGGGTAATTCGACTCGTAATTCTCCACGTTCGCCTGGTTCGTAGATTTTTTTCTCGCTTACTATTTCCATTGGTTGTTCACTTTCCACCTGAGCAAACATAAAGTAAGCATCTTTTTTGCCCGACGCAACAAGCTTCCATTTTCCCTTTTCCGGCTCATCAATCTTGAATCCATTATGAATAGCACTTGCAAACAATTCCTGAGACTCGTCCGCATCCACGTCAGTATCAGAGCCGCTGTCCTCTAGTCTCTCTGGAGTGTACTCCTTGCCAGATGGGCTGATTAGCTTGATTTTTGTCTTTTCATTCGCTGTCATAACATCTACCATCATCTGACTAACTCCGCTTTCTAGCATGAAGGTATCCTGTGTTTTTCCTCTGATTTCCCCACCTCTTACAATCGTATTGCTAACGATTGAGGTTGGATTGTTTTCTTCTTCATCCATCTGATATTCTCTGTCTGCTTCCGGCGCAAATTTTGCTTGTAATTCTTTAGGGCTTTTACGTATTTTGGAGTCTACCTCTGACCATACGTGTTTAGCATCGGTTATGGCGGAGTGAGAGATATTTTTCTTAAATGTCTTGATTCCGTAGGGTAAGCCAAACGCGGAATCAACGGTAACGGCTCCATCGTCCTCACCTGGTAAAACTGCATGGGCAAACCAATACTTTGTAAACATGCCATCATCGCCCGTACCTGCTGCCATATAGGTTCTAGTTTTGTTGACATCCCTATGACTATCTGTTTGCTTTCGGAAATTAGCCATGTAGGAGGTTTGTAAGGAGTATACGGCGTCATCTTTTTTTCCTAGAATTTCAGCGAGCCAGGAGAACCACGAGGAATAGGCTAAGTCTGCTAGCTCAGAGCCTTTATTAGGAGTCGCAAGCTGATGAACCGTATGAACATAAGGGGCCGCACCATAATGTAGAAGGGCTGCTTGTGTATCAACACCACCTTTTGAATGAGCTACGATTGCTATTTGTTTTACGTGGTAATAATCGGCTACTTTTTTAATAACTTCAGCCAGCTTCTCTCCATTTGTATACATGTTGCCACCATCGCCATCAGCATCTCTTAATTGCACAAAAGCAGTGCGGTACCCTGAGTTGTAGGCTGCTTCATATAATCCGCCGTCTCGATACCATTTTTTGTAGTCCGAGTGAAGTCCTTGAACGAATAAAATGACAGGCTTGTCCAGCGAAACGTTAGGTGGAGTAGCTCCCGTATACCAATCACCAAAAGCACCATTGGGATTCTCATCGTGTAGAGTAGGCGCAGGGGCGGCCGCTAACGCTTTAGTAGAAAACATGGTGGTAGGTAGTAATAAACTCGAAGTTAGAGTAATACAAATCACAGCATGATACAGCTTAGATATGCGCATTAATTTTCCCTCCTTATTCATAACAACACTTTAATTTACATATTCTCCCTTTTACGTGCAATTGTCAATTATTTTTTGAATATTTAGTCACAAATTCATGCTCTTTATTTTTTATTCATGTTTCTCGTACAAAACCTTGGTTTTCTTTATAGAAAAAACATTTTGTTTACAACCTTTACGCAAAAAAACATCCTGCTCCACCTTTGCTGGTTAAGCAGGATGCTATTATCTTATTTTGCTTTTTGAAGGGTCTCTGCTACTTTTATCAAATCTTCTTTTGTAATATCTTTAGAGAAGGTCCACACCGAATAGCCTAAGCTCGTTCCGTTTTTTATCCAACTAATTCGTTTATGCATTTCCCCATCCGATCTTTTCATGGTTGTGTAGGCTGCTTCATTATCCCCAATCTTTACTTTTTCAGCGCTAAGTCGTTTTCTCTGACTTATCAATGAGCTTAGGCACCGTATAAATAGCAACTGCCTAGGGGCATCAGGTCGATAGTAGCTTCCAAGCTAGAGAAATCTGATGATAGCTAGCGCAAGATAAATAGGAAGAAACCTGAACATCTAGCTCAATTTCCAATTTCACGGTCAGCTTCTATATAGTACTTTTGCGACAAATATGCACGAAAAGCTGACTACCCTCACAGACAAAAAGCACCCTGCCAAAACCTGGCTTGAGTGCTTTCAACTTTCTATCCTTCATATGAGAAGCATTTGTACTCTCTACCCTCTTTAAAAGAATAGTACCTAAATACTTATCCAGCCTGATCAGAAGCCGTAGTAGCTGACTGACCTGCCATTCCAATGCTGATTCGTAAATCATCTGATTCTTCTTTCTTTCTCACTGCCTCAGTCTCTTCCTCATCGCGTAGTCGATGCGCCATTCGACTGGATGCGTTCGCGGCTATACTACACACCATGTCATCCAAAAACGTATTTACCTTACCTTCTGTTTTATTATCTAGCTGTTTAATTATTCCAATTTTTTGTTTATCTAGATGTCCAAACGTTGTTACAGCAATACTGCCATAGCCAAAAACGGAACCAAGTGCCAATGTTTCATCACAACCAAACAGACCTTCGTCACCTGCGATTATGGATTGCAAAGGTTCTGAAAGCAAACCTTTTTCAGCCAATTTATCCAGTTCGATGCCCACTAAAATGGCGTGTTGGATTTCACGTTTTTCTAAAACGGCCTGAACACTTTCTATGCAAGCTTCCATGGCCAAAGTCGGATAATAGGGCGATTGCATTGCGTGCACAATTTCTGCAATAGCCTCAATTGATACTCCTCGTTCTGTCAAGCTGGCTAAAGCTGCATCTCTAACTTGTTTACTGTGTACTCTCTCGATTTTCATAAAGCCAACCTCCTTACACACATGAGTGGCAAAATAATGAATACATCTTATATAGTATCACATTCTGTTTGGGTTGCGACTCCCTGCACTGATAGATCAAGCTATTTTGCTCTCATTCTTTACCAGATTCACGCAGATGGTTACTTTTTGGTTTCGTTCAGTATGCTCTTCCAAAAGTTTGAGCCCATTTCCCTTTTGCCGTTACCCTCCCGTATACAGTAAAATACGATTATCTAGCAAAGGAGGTTATCCCATGTCTACTGCTCAGACACCAAAAGGTAGCTTGTCCGAAGTGACTCTGGCTAGTCAATATCTGGGCACCACAGAAACGCTACTTATTTATACACCCCCTTTTTATTCATCGCTGTATTCTTATCCAGTCTTATACGCTCAAGATGGACGGGATTACTTAAGCTTGGGACGCCTGCCAGGTATGCTTGACAGTATGCTACATAAAAAGGAAATTCAGAATCTCATCGTCGTATTTATTCCTGTCGAACGGGAAAAAAGACGTTCGCGTTATCACCCTGATGGCGAGGAATTTAATGCCTATATACGCTTTATGGCAGAAGAGGTAGTACCGTATATGGATAAACATTTTGCCACAGAGCCATTGAGTGGTGGACGGACACTGATCGGTGATTCACTCGGTGGTACAGTTTCCTTAGCGGCAGCTATCCGTTATCCCCATACATTTGGTAATGTAGCCTCCCAATCAGGAGCCCTGTATGAATCCTTTTATACATTGGCAGCAAATAGTCATTCCTATGGGCAATTATCTCTTTATTTGGAGATTGGTACAAAAGAAACGGCTGTCTCCACAAGCTACGGTGTTATTGATCTATTTACTCCACACCAACGCTTTGTAGAATTGTTGCAACAAAAAAAGGCCACCTTTCACTTAGAAATAAGCGAAGGCGACCATACCTGGGAGCATTGGCAAGCCCATTTGCCCCAGATTATTCGTTATTTTTACTCATAGCAAAAAATATAGATAAGCCCAAATGATAGCTTTATTCTCTAGGGGCTGGATCTGTCGGGTCACGTAACTGAGAACGGGCAGCTCCATTGGTTACAACTGTTTTATCGCTTTTAAGAATAACCCAAAGTATAGTAAAGAGAAGCACAAGTAGCATCGTAATTCCTAAAAAAGCGTAAGTCATCAGAACAGCACTTTTCATATGTATCACCCCCTTTTCCAGTAGGGTTTCCTGAAAAAGGTAAGTATATACAAGACAACTGCAACATTATACACCGAAAGAATTTTCTGTTAAAATAGAAGAAAGCTTTTAATGGGCATTTTATATGAGGAGGAGGGTTTTCCATGAAATATAGTATCGTACTTTTCCCATCAAAAGAAGTGCAAGAAATCGCCAACTCATACCGCAAACGGTACGACCCTGCCTATGCCTTGGTCCAGCCATATATCCGGTTAAAAGAGGCATTTGAAGCGGATGATACACAGATTGCTACCTTGTCCGCCCAATTGGAAGACATCGCGAAATCAACCTCATCTTTTTCTATTAATTTCCACAGAGCTTCTACGTTCCACCCTACTACAAACGTTATTTTTCTATCTTTTCAGAACAAAGAAGCTGTTGAAGACTTACATGCCAACATTTTGAAAAACTTTGGCGATCATCAAGAGGAGTTTGCCTTTGTCCCTCATCTGACCATAGGACGTGACCTTAGTGAGTCAGAATTAAAGGATGTTGTCGACCAGCTGGGCATGATGAAATTTGATCTTCCTTCCGAAATAACCAGTTTGCATTTAATGAAAGAAGAAGTAGATGGTAAGTGGTCAATTGTAAGAAGCTTTCCACTGGCCTAACTGTTGTCTGTAAGTTGAGACGAAAACAGGGCCATGCTCGTTATGGCCTTGTTTTTTAACAGATCAATGTCTCAACCTCAGCTAATCATCTATATACAATAGATACTCTTACACATTTTGGAGGAAAGTCAGATGTATACAATACGCCAAGTAACCGCGGAAAAAGAATTACAAGATGCCTTGCATGTTCGCCGTGTTGTTTTTATAGAAGAACAACAGGTACCAGAGGACCTAGAAATTGATGGGTATGATCAACTCTCTGATCCAACAACACACGTTGTAGCCTACCGAGATAACGAACCAGTAGCTACTGGACGACTTCGCTCTCACGAAACAGGAGTCGGAAAAATTGAACGTGTTGCTGTTAAACAAGAAACGCGTGGGACAGGCCTTGGTCGTGATCTAATGAATCACATGGAAAAACTCGCTGTTCAACAAGGATACTCTACACTAAAGCTCTCGGCTCAGTTACACGCTCAACCATTTTATGAGAAATTAGGGTATGTGGGATACGGTGAGATTTTTGATGATGCCGGTATCGATCATATTATGATGAAAAAACAGTTGAATAGATAGTAAACTACCCATACACAAAAACACACGCAGGGCAATCTACTCCCCTACGTGTGTTTTTGTTTGCCATTCTATTTTCATATCAAATATGACTTATTTTTGTTGTCGTAACGCTGCTAGCTTTCGCATTTTATCAACAGCCTCACTAGATGTGCCATAGGCCCCCAGTGGTGCATGAAATGTCTGATTTCCACGGTATCCATGAAAATCAGAACCACCTGTAACAATCAATCCATATTCTTCTGCTAGTTGTTGATATACTACCTTATCTTCTTCTGAATTGTCAGGGTGGTTAATCTCGATACCATCTAGTCCATAGACAATTAGTTCTTCTACCAATTCGTTGTTATGATATAAGCCAGGGTGAGCGATAACTGCCACGCCACCCGCTTTCTTAATCATGTTGATTGCTACTAATGGCTCGATCCGCTCTACATTTACATAAGCGGCTCCACCTTCTCCCAAATACTTCTGGAAAGCATCGTCAATAGAAGTAGCAAGCCCCTTTATTACCAATTCTTCTGCAATGTGTGGGCGACCAATATTTTTATCATCAGAGGTTTTGCGACGATACACATCTTCTACCGTAATATCTACTCCTATCTCCTGAAGACGCGCAATCAATTTCAAATTACGTAGATGACGCACATCACGTAGCTCTGCTAATGCTTTATGGAAAGTCAGGTCATCAAACGGAATAAAATAACCAAGGATATGAATATCTTTTCCCTCGTGAGCAGTACTAATCTCGACACCAGGTACCACTTCTACACCTAATTCAATTCCCTTTTGAATCGCTTCTGCTATTCCAGCTATCGTATCGTGGTCTGTAATAGCAACCGCGTTGAGGCCTGCCTCTTTAGCGAGCTGCACATTTTCTGCTGGTGTCGTTGTTCCATCAGATGCCAACGTATGGGTATGTAAATCACATGAAATCTCCAAATCAATCACCCCAATTTTAGAAAACTTAAACTTGGTTTTACCACTTCTATAGATAAAATTCCAAATGACATCTAATCTATAGAAAAAGCAGTCTGAAAAAATGAGCGCTTACATATAACTGAAGGTATAAACTGGAAAGTAAAGCAAGGAGGGAGCCTTCGTGCAACTTGAATGCAATACTTTAGTAGGTATGGTTCAGCCATTGTGGTATGTAGAGAAGACGCTTTTAGAGCAAGGTTTTCGTCGGAACAAAAACCAAGATTCACCCACCTATAACGCAATGATCTACGATTCATCAACAGGCATGACCTATTATCTGCGGATTCCCACCCGTCATACGGTCCTCAAGGAAATTAAAGATGAGGAAATGATAAAAATCGGTTCCCCTTATTTAAAAATAAAGATGGCCTCACGAACATCCCGAGAAGGTCTCTTGATTCCCCGGGCAATAAAGGCGGCAGCGGAACATAAACTTGCTGAAATAGCCGATTATTTAAGCAAACCTTATCAAGAAGCCGCTCAATAAGCCATTAACCAGCTCTTTTATCATAACATAAACGAATTTTACTCTACATAGGCGGGGTGATTTTAGCACACATTTTATATCTATGTAATCAAAAATAAATATTTTATTCATTTTTGATGCAAAATAACAAGCGATTTCCCTCGAAGTAATAGGAAAGTTTTCCTTGTCTGTGAAGCCCAGTCACATAGCCCATAAAAGCCGTACGAAATAAAGCATAGCTAGTCATATTCTGAATGGAAATATTGCGCTTTTCACAAATCCATGTTAAGCCCTCTTCTAAGGTAGCTGGCTGGACGCTAAACCATTGCTCTATCTCTCCCAAAATTTGTTGATGATACCCTTCATTATAAGCTAGTGTAGATAAAACATCCGTCTCAAACATTCCATGCCCTGGTAAATATCCTTGATAGTTGGTTTGTTGCAAGCGTTGGATACTTTGTACTGCTTCGTCCGCATCGATAAGAAAAGGGAGACGATGTTTCTCTAATACCTCAGGTGAATAATAAGCATCTGCAGCAAAACAGATGCCATCTACCGCAATACCAAGCTGATTCCAACTGTGTCCTGGCAAGCTGATCGTTTGGAAGGTACAATCAGATAAGATCAGTTCACCGTTCTCTGGTAAAATTTCATCTACACGCGAAGGATCAGCTAACAAAAATTTATTACACAATTCAGGTAGTGGAGATGCCCCCATACTTAGGTAAATCGGTTCTAATCTTGGGTTTCGAATAATAGCTTCTTCCAAAGCTGGCGCAAACACCAAGGCTTGGGGATATTGCTGAAGCAGATAATGATTACCCCCAAAGTGATCTGCATGTGAATGTGTTTGTATAATGGCATACAAGGGCTGCGACAATTCGTCCAACCCTTTCTTTGCTTTTTTGGCTGTTTGTGTATCCAAGCCTGAGTCAATCAGCACTGCCCCGTTCTCTGTTATCACAATGCCAATATTGACACTCCCTGGAAAGTATCCAACTCTTTTGGTCACCATAGTTGGAACGTAGACTTTCGTCATAAGTAAGCCCCCCCTTTTTATTGATTATTTACTTTTTTCCACTCTTGCCTCTAGCAATCCTTTATTTCCACAAGTTGTTACTGAGCATCGAAATGAGTCAATTGCTCCTGCAAAAAAATCGGGCCGAGTGAATGAATACATGCATGATTTCCAGAAAAAAGGAGCCACAGCGATGCTCGTAGCTTTTTCCTGCCAGGATTAGAGATATCTGGTTTTGACTATCCAATTCTCCTGCTGGTATACTAATGTGTAAACAATTTATATAAACTTTTTATTTTCCTTGGCATACAAACATGTCATCATTTGTCCAAACGTTCATAATCTACAACATTATATATAAATTCAACGAAAGATGGAGGTGAGTTCTCCCTTTCTACAAGCTAGAAGGTGGAGAAACTATTTGGACAGTATACCGATAGATCCGTCGAACCTACTGTTAATAGCAGGTCAAGTATTTGTAGCTATCCTGTTGGTTCTTTTAAACGGATTTTTCGTTGCAGCCGAGTTTTCCTTGGTAAAGGTGCGTCAAACGCGCTTAACCCAATTGGTTAACGAAGGTAGCAAAAGCGCCGTTTACGCGCAAAAGGTAACACAACAACTAGACGCTTATTTATCCGCCTGCCAGTTGGGGATTACACTCGCATCCTTGGCACTTGGTTGGGTCGGGGAACCAGTGATAGGCAATCTGATTGTCAAACCACTCCTTGGCCACTGGATCGCGTCTGAGGCTCTTTTACACTCCATTTCCATTGCGATTGCATTCGGTATTATTACCTTTTTGCACATCGTTCTTGGAGAATTGGCGCCAAAATCAGTTGCCATTCAAAAAGCGGAATCAACCTCCCTATTGGTGGCGGCTCCGCTCATGTTCTTCTACAAAATCAGTTTCCCCATCATTTGGGTACTGAATGGTGCAGCTACCTTTTTATTGCGCCGTTTGGGCATTCAACCTGTCTCTGAAAATGAGACGGCCCATACAGAAGAAGAAATTCGTTTGTTGGTAAATGAAAGTCACAAAAGCGGTCACATTGATGTCGAAGAGATGGAGCTTGTGGATAATGTATTTGATTTCTCCGAACGTCTTGCTCGTGAAATCATGATTCCACGAATTGACATGATCTGCTTATATGATGACAATACCTTTGAAGAAAACCTGCAAATGATTCGTGATCAACGCCATACGCGTTTTCCTGTCGCTCATAACGACAAAGACAGAATCATTGGTTTTGTGCATACTTCAGACTTCTACCTAGCGGCTCTCACAGAAGGCAAAGCCAATCTGCATGACTTCTTGCGCCCTATCTTAACGGTACCAGAGTCCATGGAAGTAAGTCATGTTCTGCGTCTGATGCAAAAGCGTCGTTCACAGATTGCTATCGTCATTGATGAATATGGCGGTACTGCCGGATTCATTACCATGGAAGATATCCTAGAAGAGATCGTAGGCGAAATTCAGGATGAATTTGATGCATTTGAGCGTCCTGAGATAGAGTCCAAAGCGGAAAATATTTTATCAGTATCTGGTAAAACATTGCTTAACGACTTGAATGATATCTTACCTATAGAGCTGGTTTCCGATGATGTAGATACAATTGCTGGCTGGGTATATAGCCAACTAAGTGAAGAAGTGACAGCTGGGAAGTCTGTTCTCTATAAAAACTTTAAGTTTACGATTACAGAATTCGATAATCACCGCATAAATAGAATTGCCATTGAACAGCTTGAAGTAGAGCCAGCACAAGAAGATTCGTCTGGCGACATCCTATTGCAAGCCTGATAACTGGAATGTCCCTCTATCATTGAGGGACATTTCCGTTTGTATAGGAGTGAATGTATATTGAATATTGCCAAGTACAATGATGAGTTGCTTTTGTTACGCAAAGACAACTATGCAAAAATTCCCACTTGGCGCATGTATGCAAAGCAAGGGGAACTATCTTGCCCCGTTTGTGGACAACCTGTTCATATCGTTGCTGGCATAAGCCGTGAGCCATTTTTTACTCATTTACATACTGCTCCCTGTTCCTTAGACGAACTGGACAGCTACTTACAACAAGCATTGGTACCTGCGGAATTAGCAGCTACTACCAGCAATATTGTACTCAAAGCGGAACATCCTACATCAACACCAAGCCTGGAATCTGTACAAACCTCTGCTAATCATGACCACTCCAATGATGTCATGGTCGGTGGGTTCCGGTTACCTAAGGGACGTAGTATTGCATCCCCAGCAACAACTGTAACACAAGCGCCCGCTACACCTGTTAAAAGCTTCCGAACCTTAATTGCACCAAAACAACGCACGCAGGTATTAGAAGAACGCTATCATTCAGCCCTGCATCCTGCACAAGAACAAGCTGTTACTTGTACAGAGGGGCCCTTATTAATTCTCGCAGGTGCTGGAAGTGGTAAAACCCGTGTTATGACTGCCCGTACTGCCCATTTAATTACACAGATGAATATTGACCCACGTTCTATCATGGTGGTCACCTTCACTACCAAAGCAGCCGGAGAAATTAAACGTCGTTTAATGAAATCTTTACCTTCACATCAATCATCTGCTCTGATTGCAGGTACCTTCCATAGCTTGTTTTATCGAATGCTACTATTTCATCAGCCTGAACGCTGGGATCAGCAACGCTTGTTAAAACAAGAATGGCAAAAGCGTAAATTTATACGTGAAACAGGTGCTATCGCACAGATGGAGAATCCAATAGTCAAAGAGTCAGATTTTGAAGCAGTCATGAGTATCATAAGCCGTTGGAAAAATGAATATATCACCCCTTCCGATGCACAGCTATTGTCTGTAGACAGCTCAGAAGAAAAGCAAGCACAGGAGCTATATCCTCTGTATGAAATGCTAAAAAAACAACATGGTTGGTTTGACTTTGATGATATGCTAATTGGCTGTTATGAAATGCTAAAAGATGATCCGCATATCTTGTCGTTATACCAAGGACGCATCCGATACATTATGATTGATGAGTTCCAAGATATTAATCGTGTTCAATATGAAACGGTAAAATTACTGGCATCTCCTGAAAACAATCTTTGCGTAATCGGAGACGACGATCAGTCCATTTATGGCTTTCGCGGAAGTGACCCACGTTACATTCTTGGATTTACCGCAGATTATCCTAATGCAAAAACCATTTCATTAGAAGTAAACTATCGTTCTCGTTCTTCTATCGTGGGTCTTGGCTATTCCCTAATCGGGAACAATCGCACTCGTTGGAAAAAGGAACTAAAGTCATTTCATCAGGAAGAAGGCTCTTGCTATCTATTCCAACCAGTGGATGAAGAGGAACAAGCATCCCGCATCGTGGATGAAATTAAACTACGCCTGCAAAATGGAGCACAGCCCCACCAATTTGCGCTGTTGTTTCGTACCTACGAGTCTACACGCCCTTTATTAGAACGTCTAAGCGAGGCAGATATTCCTTTCTCCTTTACACGAGAGGATGAACCTTTTTATAGCAAGCAAGTGATTCGCTGGGCACTGGGCTACCTGCGATTAGTGGTAGATCGAGAGAATGAATCAGCGCTGCGAGAAATATTGCCCACGCTTTATCTGTCGCCAACCGTTTGGAACGATATTCGAAGCCAGTCGATTTTAAATAATTGTTCACAGTTAACCGTGCTTCCCGAATTAACCCATTTAAAAACCTTTCAACGGGCACAAATGCGTAAAGTAGTGGATACGCTAAGTAGCTTACATAATGCTACTCCCGCTCATGCGCTTGAAACGATTTATGAGGATCTTAAATTACGTGATTACGTAAAAAAACGTGATAAAGATCGACCAGAACGAGACCAGGAACGCTCCACAGATGAATTACGTCAATTATTGGTATCAGCTAAACGTCATGCTAGCATTCGAGATTTCATTATGTATATTGATGAGATGGTAAAAAAGGAAGCCGAGTGGCGTAAACAACCACAAAACAATAACAATGCCGTACAAATGTTAAGTATTCATCGAGCAAAGGGCTTAGAATTCGATACTGTCTTTTTAGTGGATGTAGTAGAAGGGGCAATCCCTCATGATTTTGCTATGGATCAAGCACGCCAAGGAAACAAGGACGCTATTGAAGAAGAGCGTCGCCTCATGTATGTAGCTGTTACCCGAGCAAGACATGATTTATTTATTGGTGTACCCACAGAGAGATTCGGTCGTAAAACACGTATGTCCCGCTTTGTTTCAGAGATGGGTCGAGGAAAAAAAGAACCAGAATAGTACTTGTACGATCAAATAAAATACCCCTATGCTTGCCTGGATAAGGTTCATTTTCTAAAGAGCAGAACTGAACTTTACCTTCACGGCAATCCATGGGGGTATTTTTCTTAGCGGTCTAGCTTAACGACCGATGATATTGTAGCCAGCGTCAACATGCAACACTTCACCCGTAATACCACGAGACATATAGCTCATCAAGAATAAAGCTGTATCGCCTACTTCTGTTTGATCAATCGTACGACGTAGGGGAGCTTTTTCCTCAATTTCTTTGATGATAGCATTAAAGCCGCTAATTCCTTTTGCAGCTAATGTACGGATTGGACCTGCAGAGATCGCATTTACGCGAATGTCGTCTTTGCCAAGATCACTTGCCAAATAGCGTACACTCATATCGAGGGCCGCTTTTGCTACACCCATCACGTTGTAATTGGAGACTACGCGCTCACCACCTAGATATGTCAACGTAACGATACTACCACCCTCTGTCATAAGCGGACGAGCTTCACGAGCTACCGCTACAAGAGAATACGCACTGATATCATGTGCTAACGCAAATCCATCACGGGAGGTATCAACGAACTCACCACTTAGATCTTCTCCTTTAGCAAATGCGATGCAGTGAGCGATACCATGTAATACTCCTACTTTTTCTTTAATAGATTGGAATAACGCTGCTACCTCTTTATCATTGGTAACATCGCAGTTGTACAATATTTGCTCAGGCTGGTCCAGCGTTGCTGCCAAATCCTCTACATTCTTTTTCAATCGCTCTCCTTGATATGTGAAAATCAAGTTCGCTCCCGCTTTCGACAAGGATTGTGCAATTCCCCACGCGATGCTGCGATGATTAGCTACACCCATAACCAAAATATTTTTACCTTGCAACAATTTCATATGTAAAAACCCCTTTCTTTCCCAACATACTCCAAACATTATAACTTATATTAGCTTGTTCTACGAGTTATCGCTAGTAGTCTGATTAGTCATTTAGTGAGTATGTGTATGAAAAAAGAGCGAAAAAACCATATACAACACCATCGATACACAAAAGTAAAGACTTAATCTAGGGTAATTTCGATTTTGTATGAGAGGAACCAGGTGACTAGCTGCTACGTATAAAAATACCCCTGCTGACAAAGCTAGTCCTGCGCTTGTCCATGCTTCGGAAATCCATTGTCCAGCCAGACGCAAGGTCACGGCTCCAAGAATAGTAGCCCCACATAAACCAAGCCCCCCCAGTAAAGCTATTCCACGTTTTCCCGTTGCTGCTAGCAATAGCGAAGATACCGTAATTCCATCTGGCAATCGGTGCAAGATGAGCGCTATTAGCAATGGAAGAGCAAGGCCTGCATCGGTATCCAATCCTGCCGCAATCGAAAATCCTTCAAAATAGGCATGCATGAAAAATCCGAGACTTATTCCGATCAGGTTATTCGTATGTGGCTTTCCTTGGTCATGTCGAATGCTTTCTAATAAAAATAGCAGCATAAAGCCTACCAATACTAACGGCAGAAATTGATGTCCACCACCTAGCATGGCATGTGGCAAAAGATCCAGAACCGTTAAACTCAGTAAAATGCCGCCTCCTAAACTAATCATCACAAATAACGCCTGCTCAGACCACTTTTTACGAAAACAAATCGTAAAACTGCCAAGCAAACTAGCAGCACAAACCAGTAACAACAGAAGTGATATTGAAGGATGCCACATTATTTCATGCCCTGCCTTCCTTGTCCACAATCAGACAAACTGTTGATCTGATTCATTGTACGCGTACCGATAGATAGTTATGCCCTTCTGTTCGTGTCAAAGCTAGACACCCATCCCTATACTTGTCCAAATTCGCCGAATGATCACTAGTTTTTAGAACCTTTGTCGATTGGCTTTTTCCGGGAAAAATAGGTGCTATAATACCTGTAGAAAATAGAATCGAAATCTGTTCGGTACGCATTCACCTTCGCCCTGTTGTATTAGCTGGTCACAATTGTCTAAAATCTGCTTTGAGGAATTTCGATTGGAGAGTGATCACATGAAGCAAATGCTGCATACCTGGATGGCTTCTAAAGAAGTAGCCGAAAAATTGGACTTACATGTTCGTACCTTGCGTAACTGGCTAGATTTATTTGTTCCTACAAGCCAACGACAAAAAAATCCACAAGGACATTATCTCATTAGCACAGACGGATTCATCTTGCTGCAAGAGGCAAAAAAACGCAAAGATTCCGGGAACAGTTCCCTAAAAGAAATTCAGCGAGAAATGCTAGAAGAAGGTATCCTACCTGTAGATATCTTAGATAATGAAGTCGCTGCCAATATGGAGACACAGGTTACTGAATCAAAAGCATTACCTAGTCAGCCTCTCACAAACGCACTTCGAGAGGTAGAGATGACCGTACAAGATACACTCCTTCAATTCCAAAAAGAAATAAGTCAATTAGCCACTCTGCCACAGTTGCATGCTTCTATATTAGAAAAAATCGCTGAAATTGAAGATAAACAAGAAGCTCTTCGTCTGGAAATGCGCCGCGTGACGTTTGAAATGGATCTCATGCATCAACGTTTGACACGTCGTAAGCAACGTTCTAATCGCTATGAAAGTAGATGGTCACTTAATCCTTTTCGCTGGTTTACTCGTAGTAACAACCATAGTGTAATTTCAGAGTAGAGACTTTTGTCTTTTGTCCCTCCGGCATAAGCCGGTATTTTTTTTGGCTTTGCGCCATTAGCTCCCTGTCTTATAATGAAAAAAGATTATTACTTTTGCAAAAATATCTTCCAAATGAATGTATAGGATAGGAGGTTACAACCATGCATATGCAAAAAAAAAATCCTTCCCTTCAAAATATTATTCTGCGTGATCTTCGGTCAGAGGATATTCCTCTCATATGGCACTATAACTTTGAGGCTGCGGACAGAGAGTTTCATAATTGGAATGGCCCCTATCAACCTGTCGTCTATGTGTCTGAAGAGGAATACGCAAACCGATACCATGAGGATTTACTCCTAGTAAACACTACAATTCCCCGCAGGAATTTAGTGATCGAAATTAATGGTGAGCTAAAAGGTACAGTAGGTCGTTACTGGGTAGACAAAGCGACTAATTGGTGCGAAATAGGCATTGTAATTTATGATTCGTCCTATTGGTCTGGCGGTTACGGAACCATTGCTTTTCAATCGTGGATTGATTATTTATTTACCGAAATGGATGTGGTTCGTTTAGGAATCTCCACATGGTCAGGTAACGAGCGGATGATGCGTCTTGCCCAAAAATGCGGTATGCAAGAAGAAGGCCGAATACGACAAGCAAGAATTGTCCGTGGTGCATACTATGATTCTATCAAGATGGGAATTTTGCGTAGTGAATGGCAGGCTAAAAGATCCTAGCCACACTTCCTGCCTCCAAAATAAAAGAAACGCCACGGAGCATGCTTGCTCACGTGGCTACTTTTTACGATCCGATATTCACTTCATGATGAGAGCTATTCTCCTGCATCATCTGGTTAGCCTTGGCTTTTTTCGCCATCCGATTACGTTGCCAGTAACCAGCTGCGATTACTCCCACAATAACAACACCTTTCAATAGATAGCTTATCCAAGGATTAGCGTTGAAGAATGGTTGTAAATGAGCCTCATGCGTAATCATTTTAGCAGCCGCTAAAGCTAGAATTCCTGCCCCTACATAAGGAATCCATGCATAGCGATCCATCGCCTTGAGAATTAACGTGCTTCCCCATACCATGATTGGCACACTAATCAGTAAGCCAATAATAATGAGCACCATGTTACCATGAGCAGTACCAGCAATGGCTACAACGTTATCAATTCCCATCGTTACATCGGCGATCACAATGGTTCGAATCGCTGCCATTAACGAATCCCCTGCTTTGACGTCCTTTTCATGCCCATCTTCCACCAACAAATTATAAGAAATCCAAACAAGCAAGAGACCTCCGACAACAAATAAGAACGGAATTTGTAACAAATACGCTGCTGCAATAGTTGCAATTACACGTACAACTACAGCTAATCCTGTTCCCCAGAAAATCGCTTTTTTCTTTTGCTCCAGCGGCAGGTTTCGGCTTGCCATGGCAATGACCACTGCATTGTCTCCACCAAGCAAAATGTCGATAGCAATGATCATTAGTAACTGAATAATAAATTCTGTCTCAAACATAATTTCTTCCCTCCCTGCCCTCGTGGGCTTATCTCACCTTTGAACGACTTTCCTTGATCTCCCTGCTGATTCTTCATGAATACAAATTTCCATGATTGACAACAAAAAAGACCTTTACCTACGCACATATCCTGTACATAGGCAAAGGTCTTGCTAACAACGATCAGTTGCCAACAAAGCCGAGGATTCACACCCTGTAATGACGACTTTGCTGTAAAAGCTACTCCCCTTTGACTGAGAGTTACGTTCTTTTAAGTTTTATAATGTCATCATACGAGTAACTCCACTTGTTGTCAAGCATCCTTTTCAGTATGATGGATGAGTAAGGAGGAGGAGACAAAAGTGAAGAAACCATTTGTGATTGAAGCCATCATGCTGGCTATTTACGGCAATTTACTAGTGCCAAGCGAGCCTGTCGAATACCTCATCCCCTCTTCTACTCTCCGTGAACTGGACGAATTTATCGGAAATTCTAGTCCCATCATGCATGACCCGGAAGAAGAGCAACGGGTAAGGGAAATTATTGGAGACATGATCCAATATTTCCACAATCCTTTTCGACGTAAAATGATGGAAAAATCATTGGTAGCACCATGGTCTACCGTTACTTTTGAACATAGTGATACTGTTCACTTTACCATTGTAAAAGCGGAAGATACCGCCATGTGGGGAGAGATTTTTGACCCCATTGAAACCGAATTAATCTTAACAGCGATGAAATGGGACGTTCCCCTAATTACTGATCAAACCGAATGGCAGGATCGTTTGCTGAAATATGTAATTCCAATTCAATTTTATGATATTGAGGACTTCGATTTTGCCGTGGAGCCCAAACTCTATTTATAGAGAAAAAGAAAGGCTTATCCTTTATAACAAATGGATAAGCCTTTAGCGTGTAGACAAAGCACCTGAGTACAAAAGGTCTACACGCTTTTTATTGGCTGTAAAAAGATACTATACTACTTTTCTACTTTAAGACAGTCTCTTGTATTGTAGGAAAAAAGTTTACCTCTATAGCATATTCGATCATACCTCTAATAAGTTGCTCCGTCGGTTTAGGACAAACAACGGAGGTTCTTTGTAAAAATTCCTGTGTAAGCGTACAATCAGGTATTGAAATAGACATTCCTTCACTAGCTTCTAAGGAAGGCAAGATCAGCTCTAATGCCTGCTGTTGCTCGTCTGACAGGTCTCCCTGATAAAGAGTCTGAATATACTCTTCCGCTTGAATGAGAGAAATCGGATATCCAGCTTGTTGCACGTTACGGATAAAATCCTCCCAAGGGATTTGGTCCGGATTACAAATGTGGAGGGTTTCACCAATTGTCTCTCGCTGACACGCAAGCTGTACGATAGCCTTGCTTCCATAATCAATAGGCGTTATATCCATGTAACCAGGTATTGAAGGTGCAACTCGTAATAGGAAGAGGGCTTTTAATAAGCGATAAAATGCATTTTCATGAATATTATATTGAAACTTACCCGTCACAGAATGTCCAACCAAATTACCTACTCGGTAAATGGTAGCATCCAATCCCTCTTCAATAGCTTGCCTTACACTTTTCTCGGATAAAAACTTACTTTCGACATAGACATTTTCTATCTCTTGACCACGGTCAAAATCTGTTTCATAAAACAAAAATTCTTCTGGATCATGGATAGAGTGTCCAACCACGCTTAATGTGGAGATATAATGGAAGCGCGCTTTCAACTTCTTCGATAATTGTATAAGCTCATTCGTAGAAACAAGATTTACTTTATGGAAATGCTCACGATCTCCATAATGTCTTACCTCTCCCCCACAGTGGATAACCGAATCAATTTTCCCTACCAGATGATCCCATGTCAAAGAATCTACACCTAGGCTCTTGCTGCTTAAGTCACCTTCTACTGTGAAAACTCTACCCTTCATCTGCGAAAGAATTCCTTGCCCAAAATAGAAGACCATTTTTTCAGCTAGTTTTCTATCAATTGAAGCATCGCCCGTTTTACGTACGAGACAGTAGATGGAAATGGAAGGTATTTCAAGCAATTCCTTCAGAATATACGCACCTAAGAAACCAGTAGCACCAGTAAGAAAAACTCCTTTCGGTATATTCACAGTAATGCTAGACACTGATCTTTCTCTTTTCTTTTTCTGTATATGATTTGTTACAGGCTTGGTAGCTATCTGAGATTGTTGCTCAACGATTTGTGCACTTTCCTCTGTCTTTTCTTCTAAATATTGAGCAAGTTTGGCTACTGTACGGAATTTGAAAAAATCCTGAATCCTAATCATAGGATATTTTGGCTTCAGTTGTACAAGAACAGGCATGATTTTCAAGGAGTGTCCACCTAACTCAAAAAAATCATCATCTAGTCCAACAGGCTTCACATCCAACACTTGTTCCCAAATTTGCGCAATTTCTATTTGCATCTCCGTCTCAGGCATAGTAAAGGTTCTTTCTTTCGTTACTAAATGTGGAGAGTTCTGCATCAAGCTTTTTCGATCGATTTTACCATTCGGCGTTAACGGAAGCTCCTCGAGATGAATGTAATGCCTAGGTAGCATATATTCTGGAAGCGTTCCAGATAAGTAGGAGTTTAACTCGTTTACTTCGATTTCTTGTTTTCCATTCGTAGTGTAATAGGAGACAAGAACTTTCCCAGTTGCTGAATCTACTGCTAAAACAACAGATTGCTGAATCAATGGATGTTGTAAAAGGGTCTCTTCTATTTCACCCAGTTCTACACGGAAACCTCTTATTTTAATCTGATCATCTCTTCTACCTACGAATTCAATATTGCCGTCTGGTAACCATCTTGCTAAATCACCTGTTCGATACAGTCTGTCTGCAAACTCATGAGAGAACGGATTGGAAATAAATACTTCTTCATTTTTCTGCTCTTGATTCCAATATCCTGGCGAAAGTCCGACACTCTCGATATAAATCTCACCAATTGCACCAATTGGGCATGGAGTTTTTTGAGAATGAAGGATATGAATCTTGGTATTGGCAAGAGGCTTTCCAATCGGAATATTTTTTTGCTCAGGTTCAATCCGATTAATTGGATAAAAAGTTGCAGAAACAGTAGCCTCAGTCGGTCCATACTCGTTGATAATCAACGTCTGCTGACCAAATCTGTTTTGCCATGCTCGCACAGATTCAGCTGGTAAGGCTTCTCCTCCAACCATCATCATACGTAACGTTTTGATCATTTCTGCTTCCGTATTACTCAAGATAGTAATTACATTATGGAAAAATACAATTGGTAAATCCGTGATTGTAGCCTGCACCTTTTGAACTGCATGAGCATATGCACTGACAGAATATCTCTCATCTTCAGATAAGATGTGTAATCTAGCTCCATGTAACAAAGCTGAAAATATCTCAGAAACAGAAGTGTCAAAGCTAAAGGAAGCAAACTGAACAAAAGTATCCTCGCTGTTTACCTGAAATTGGTCCTTCCTCCACTGAATCAGATTAAGAACTCCACGATGGCGTAGTAATGTACCTTTTGGTTTCCCTGTTGAGCCAGATGTATAAATGACATAGGCTAAATCCTCTGAAGTATTCAAGGTTTCCACATGATTTGTTTGTTCAAGCTTATACACATCTTCCATTCGTACGATGACACCTGTATAACGTGATAAGCCTTTCATTTGAGCATCTCTTGTAATCATGTATGAAGTTTTGCTGTCTTCTAAGATATATTCAATTCGATCCTTGGGATAACCCGTATCAATCGGAACATAAGCTCCTCCTGCTTTTAAAATACCTAGCATAGCAATTATGCTCTCGATGCTTCTATCGAGTAATATGGCTACTTTCTCTTGCGGTCTCATTCCTTTAAGACGTAAATAATGAGCAACCTGATTAGAAGCTTGGTCTACCTCTTCATAAGTAAGGGAATGCTCTCCCATTGAAATTGCTACTTTACTAGGATACTTGCTTGCCTGTTCATAAAACCGTTCTTGAATGGTTTGATCGGAAGGAAACGCTGCTTGTGTACGATTTACTTCCTGATACAGCTGTTTTTCCTCATCTGTCAATAAATCTAGCAAATGTGGTGCAGACAGACGCTGGTTGATGAACGCTTCCAAGATTTTTTCCAAGCTACGAGCAAATCGAGAGATGGTGGCTTGTGTAAATAAATCTTTGTTATATTCAAACGTAAGATGTAACTGCTGATTTTTCTCATTTACGGCTAGGGAAAGATCAAATTTACTTGTATGGATATCGCATGGAAGCACTTCTAATTGATAGTCACCCTGCTCTAGGTTCAGATTATTTTCAAAGGTAAACATGGTTGAAAAGATAGGTGTTTGATTTTCAGCCCGATCAGGATTTATCAGCTCTATTAAACTATCAAACGGATAAGCTTGATGATGATAAGCCGCTAAGGTGGTCTCCTTTACCTTTTGGATAAGCTGTTGCAAGGTATCCATGCATTGACTATCCATCCGAATAGCTAATGTATTTACAAAAAAACCTTGTATATGTTCCAAGGATTCATGTATTCGCCCAGCGATAGGGGTCCCCACAATGATATCTTCTTGTCCAGAGAAATGGCTTAGAAGTTTAAAATAAGCTGCCAATAATAGCATATTCATCGTAACGCTTTCTTCTTTTCCTACTTCCTTTAACTGCTGGGTGAGCTTTTTAGTAAGTGGGAAATCAATGGTCTCGCCCTCAAAGGTTTGTTCTTTAGGTCGAATGAAATCCATAGGTAATTCTAGGACTGGTAAAGGTCCTTTTAGCTGTTCAAGCCAATATGACTCTTCAACCTTCCAATAGCCCTCCTTGAGCTTTTGGTCTTGCCATTCTGCATAATCAATATACCGATGGTCAATAGGTTGTAAGGTTGGTTGATTCCCTTGCTCATAGGCATGATATACCTCCATGCATTCTTGCAGGAGTAGCTGTAGACTCCATTCATCCGTGATAAGATGATGAAAATTTAAATATAGATGGCTCAACTCATCCGTAAGCGAATATAACGAGATTTTAAACAAAGGTCCATTAGACAAGTCAAATGGCTCTTTTACATCATTTCGTATCTCTGTTTCAATCAAAGCGATCTGCTCTGCTTCACACAAATGAGATACATCCTTATGATAAAATGCTAACTCGCCAGTATTGTGTATAATCTGTCTAGGTTCACCTTGGAATTCCACAAATGTAGTACGCAGAATTTCATGTCGATCAGTCAGCATTTCTAGAGCTTGTCTGAACAGATCGGGATCAAGGCCTGGTCTGATTTTCACCTGTATCGGAACATGATAAACGCCAGCGCTATTATTCCATTTTTCTAAAAACCATAGCCTTTTCTGGGCATTTGATAATGTATAATGCTCTTGTTCAATTACGTGTGGTAATAAATCCTTATCAGTGTTTATTTGATGAGCAGTATTTGTAGTAGCTTGCTCGTCGATGAATATAGCCAAACGTTCAACCGTACGATACCGGAATAAATCCTTAAGCTCGATTTTGGCTTTCAGCTGTTTATATACCTGATTGATTACCTTAATAGCTATTAATGAATGACCTCCTAGTGCAAAAAAATCATCATTAATGCTGATTTTTGCTTCTTCTATCAAAAGCACTTTTGCCCAAATTTTTACTACAGCTCTTTCTGTAGACGTATTGGGTGATATATATGTCTTATTCTCCGTTGCTAAAAGTGATCTAGCTTGTTGAGCTAATGACTTCCGATCCACTTTTCCACTAGGTGAGAGAGGCATTGATGAAAGAGAATAGAAATGCTCCGGTACCATATAAACGGGCAGCCTTTGATTCAGGTAGGTTACTAATTCATCCGTTGATGCCTCTTCAACAGAATCAGCAGTGATATAAAAAGCTACTAATCTAGTACGATCATGATCGTCCTTATCAACAACAATAGCAGAATCCTTAACCTTGGGATGTTGTAATAAAACCGTTTCAATCTCGTCTAGTTCTATTCGATAGCCTCTAATTTTCACCTGATGATCCATACGCCCCATAAATTCCAAGTTACCATCTTGTAAAATACGCCCTATATCCCCAGTCCGATAAAACCTTTTCTCTGGTTGGTTAGGAAGAGCAAGTGAAACAAAAGCTGCCTGTGTTTGTTCAGCTTGATTTAAATAACCTTTTGCTAATCCTACTCCCCCAATAATGATTTCTCCTGGGACATTTATTGGGCAGAGCATGCCGTGTTTATTTAAAATAAAGATCTCGCTGTTTGCTAGAGGCATTCCTATTGGGATACTCTGTTTCTCTTCTGGCAGCATTTCTTTGATATCATAGATGGTTTTACAAACAGTGGCTTCTGTAGGTCCATAGGCATTAGCTATTAGAATCTTCGTTCCTAGCTTACGTTGCCACATACGTACTGCTTCTGGTGATAATGTTTCACCGCCAATAAAAATGGCTTTAAATGAATGTAATTGCTCTAAAGTCTCCTCAGGCAATTGTGATAATTGTTTAAAGTAAATGACTGGAAGAACACAATAATTTGCTTTGACGCTTTTCACGGTCTGGATGAAATTTTCTGGAGATGTTCGATCTAGATCTGAAAGCAGGTGAAGTCTTCCTCCACATAGCAGGCTAGAGTAAATCTCCCACACCGAGGCATCAAAAATAAAGGAAGCAAATTGTAAATATACATCTTTTTCTGTTAATTTGTACTTATCCTTTAAAGAGTAAATTAAGTTTACAACTCCAGTATGGGACAATAATACACCTTTTGGATTACCAGTCGATCCTGAGGTATAGATCATGTAAGCAATATCCTCAGCAGTATGAAACGATTCAACTGAATCAACAGAAAGATCTGTAGGTATCTCTTCCCATAATAAACAGCATCCAAAATCAGTCTGAAGCTTATGCGCCCATTTCCTTCTAGTTATCAAATGAGTTGCTCCGCTATCTGTAACCATATATTGTATGCGTTCGGCAGGAAAATCTGGATCAATAGGGACATAAGCTCCACCTGCTTTTAAGATCGCTATCATGGCAACGATGGTATCAATATGACGATCCATTACTATGGCAACCCGCTCACTTTTCTTGAGATGATGTTGAAGAAGATAATGAGCTAGCTGATTCGTTCGATCCTGCAATTGTTTATAAGTAATAGCTTCCTCTCCCATAGTGATCGCTAGTCGGTCTGGAAATTGAGAAGCTTGATCATCTATAAGCTGATCCAACGTTTTCGTTGTCGGAAAATCTGAATGATTATGATTTATCTTTCCATAAATCTCATAATCCTGCTCAATAAGAAATGACAATGTATGTAAAGATGCTTCGGGATTTTGAATTAAGGACTCTAATGTATAAATATAGCGTTGTAGAAAGTCTTCAATCGTATTCGAATGATATAAGTCGGTATTAAAATCTACCTCTATCATATAATCCTTCTCTTGGCTTTTTACTACTCTCCACACGATATCAAATAGCGTCGTACGTTTGAATTGGTAAGTTACCTCCGCTTCAAGTCCTTCAAGTTCAATTGTAGGAAGACCTACCATATTAAATACAGTAGAAACTATCGGTCTATCTCCCTTTTCAGCTGAATTGGTATTTTCTATTAAATACTCACTTCGATAGTTTTGATGTTGCAATGCCTCTCTAACATTTTGGTCAACTTGCTTAAGTAATTGATCATAATTTTGAACATCAGCCAAAGAAATACGGATAGGAAGAGTATTAATATAATAACCAAAAATTTCTTCAAAGTCTTTTCTAGGTCTTAGATTTACAGGCATCCCAACTACGATATCTTCTTCCATAGTCATTTGATGTAAAAGGATAAAATAGGCCGTTAGCATAACACGATACACACTTATCTGCATGTCTTTCGAATATTTCTCCACCCTCCGCATCAGAGCAGAGTCAAGTAGACAGCTTACGTAATCTCCTTGATAAGACAAGCCTTTAGAAGGAGAAAGATCAGAAGAGAATCCCACGTAAGGAATAGAGCCTTGCATCTTATTTACCCAGTATGTGTCAGATTCATGATAAGTTAATGCTCCCATTTCGGTAGCTTGTAGGATCTTAGCATTTACTTTATCTTCTTGATTGTTATGATCAATTTCTTCCTTCCTTTTTAAGGCTGTATAGAAGGTAGCCAGTTCGCGTAGAAAGATACCTGAGCTCCATCCATCATAAATGATATGGTGGAAAACAATAAAAAATAGATATTCTTCGTTACTTATTTTAATTAAATGAGGGCGTAATAATGGTCCTTCTTCCAGCGAAAATGCTTCTATTCGTAAAAGCTCTAATGTATCCTGAATCATATTTTCTTTCTCTAACAACGGGATAGATGCAAAATCATGCGGAGTTATCGGGACGTCTACTTGAGGCAAAATCATTTTTTGGGGGATCTCTTCATCTTGGCGAACAAAGACCATACGCAAAGCTGGATGTCGTTGAACGATTCTATCTAAAGCTTCTTGCAAAAGGAAAAGAGAAACTTCCCCTTGCATCTTAATTCCAAGAGGTTCATTGCATGACGCTGGATTCATTTGGTGTGCTATCCAAAGAGATTTTTCTACGTTCGTTAGTTCAAGGGCTTGTTCATAACTTTTATCCCTTTTTTCTTGCACGAGACTCATTTTTGTCAACATTCTAGTAGTCCCTCCTAAATCAATATTGAACGATTCACTCATGATTTGTTGTTCGGGGCTTTCCAATTCATTGTTTTCAAAACAGACTACATGCTACATCTTTCTCTAGTTACTACCTCCTTTTATAAGTTGTTATAAAAATAACACTTTTAACTTTTCAATCACCTTATAATTTAATTATACATATATTGTAATTGAAAAAAATGGTATTTACTTATTTTTTATGAATTTTTATTTACATTTAAATATTTAGACAAAAATAAACTGCAAAAAAACACATTATTTTCATTTTTTTCAAACAGTTTCCTTTAACGTTTTCATGCTTGTACTAATAAAAAGATCTAGGTATTCTTTATAAATCTGAAAAAAACCTTTCCGTCCTGCACAAAAAGCTATTTATATATTGATTTGATCGGTCCCACGAACATTTAATACTAATAAATCTCAGATCGAAAAAGATGATATAATAAACATACTTTAGAAGGAAAAATAGAAAGGGGGAAGCCTCATGGAATTAAATCAAAATCAGCTAGGCCTCAACCAATCGCAGAGCGAAGTCGAGGCCCTTTCTTATATTTTATTTACCATGGGTAATGAAACGTTTGGTTTTCCGTTGGAGAATGTCTTGGAGATTGTTAAGCCTATGCCTATTACAAATGTTCCTAAATCACCTGAGTACGTAGAAGGTGTCATCAATCTGCGTGGAAATATCCTTGCTATCTTGCAAATCCGCAAAATGTTTGGACTACCATCCATTGAGCTTACGGAGGAGAGCCGCTTTATCGTTCTTAAGATAGACGGATTTGAAGCAGGTATTGTTGTGGATGGCGTATCAGAAGTAGCCAAAATTGCGCCTTCTTCCATAAAAACGGCTCCACCAGTTGTTGCAGGATTAGATGGCTCCAATTTAGCAGGCATTGCACAAGAAGGAGAGCGTCTGCTCCTCTTACTTGATCTCCCTACTATTTTTGCCCAATGGATTCAGCCTGTTACATCAGAGGCGTAAGCGATTATCGGCGGCTCATTTGTGTATATCAAAATGAGTCGCCATAGTTGTTGAGTGACTGTAATTAAATCCTAATCAGAATAATATCTGCGACCGCTTTCCGAAACAAATGTAGGCTTTAATATGTACAAAATGAACGCAACAAAGACCTTGCCCGCATCATTGCTTGGCAAAGCCTCTGCTCCTTACTTTTTACTGGGTAGGTTATGATCTTCATATCAATTTTTTTACGCAACATCATGCCAGCCCACTATCTCTTCCACCGCTTGCTAAATACGAATAATTAACCCACATCATTTCCTCAATCCCTAAGATTTCCTTAAACAAATCCACTGAATCATACAGTAGACTACTACCCGTTTCATTATCAATTTCGACTAGAATGTTGAGGTCAAACAAAGAATGGAGTTGCTGAATCTGCTTGGGAGGCAAAAAGGAACGGAACAGCTGTGGCTTACAGCGAGATAATCCCTTCTGCACTTCCTGGCGATATATCTGTGAGGTAATAATTGTATCAATTAGTTCATCATATTCCTTGCGTAGCTCTTCTTCTTTCATATAGTCATCTGGATCTATTATACTTGGATATCTCCGCTTCATTTCCATTTCCGCCAATTCCATATCTAAAATATAGCTAATCGTAGCAGACGATACCTCGTAGCCGCCATCAAATAAACGGAACCCCCAACCACTGTCCTCCGCATCATGAAACCACAACAGAGCCACTCCGAGTTTGGATAAATCCAATAAATATTGAAGAGTTTCCGCTGTCTGTACCCACTCATCTTCCAGAAAAAACACATTCCATTCATCATTTAACCGCTTATGAAAATATGGTTGTTTTGAATCAGGTAGTTGTTTAATCAGTTTGTTTTCGTATCGTCTTGGATATAATACCCCGGTAGTAAACTCACTCATTTTGAATTTCCACCGCTTTCTCAGCATCTGACATCTCATCATGGTGATCGCATTCATTCGCGATCTTCTGTTTTACTAAGTTTATTCAGATGGTGAGCAAATTTGAACGGCAAAACGGCGTTTTTTTCTATAAGTTCGTTGTTTCGCCTAATAAACTAGTGAATAGCGGAGTATGAATAGCCCCCTCTGGTCGTAATTCCGACTGAAATAAGGTAATTCCTTCTACCCTCCAGCTAGGTTTTGGATGGGGTAAAAACCGGTGCGACCAATCGGCTAACGGGAGGGACCGCTCTTCATGTAATTTTGGCTTGCGTGCTATGGTTACATGAGGCTCATACGATCGTTTGTCAAACTGTATGTTTTGATGACGGTCTAAGCGTTTCCCCAAAAGGAGATGCATCTGTTGCAAAGACTCTATATTCCCTTGCAGTCCCAACCACAATACTCGTGGCTTTCCTGCTTGAGGGAACGAACCAAAATGATCAATGGACAAAGAAAAGGGACGGATAATTGAACTAACAATCTGGATATCCTTCGTAAGCTCTGGAATTTTTTGTTCATCAACATCCCCCAGAAAATGCAAGGTTAAATGTAAGTTATGTAAAGGCTGCCATCGATCGGCACTAAGCTCCTGCTTCACCTGTAGCTGGGCAGCTTCAATATAAGAAATTACATCGGTCGGAACATGTAAGGCTATAAATAGGCGTTTTACCAATAGATATTCAGTCCTTTCTCATCCCCATCAGTAAAAAAGAGGACCCTCTCATAGAGCGTCCTTTTTCCAGCCACACTTAGGCAGCCGTATTTCGTCCCGTTATCATGCCCAATACATAGCGAATATATGCAGCTACAATATCATGTTGCGGTTGATATTCGAAATGAACCGCTAAATCCATCTGCTTCGTTTGCTCCGTCGAAGCAACATTCCAGTGAACTTCTGCTTCGTACGAAAAATATTCGTTGATTCTTTGTTTAATAGTTTCTGCATCCCTGGGTGAGTTGTAAGTAAATGAAAACCTCATGATCAGTGGAATATCTTGGTTATTGTCACGATTCATCCCGTATCTACCTGGTTTGCTTTTTAGCGTAATGACACCTGCCAAATCCCAAAGAGTAAAGTCAGCACAAAAGGTGTTTGCAAACGCCTCTCCCTGCATAGAAAGTCGTACTCCTCCTTCCGTGCGAAGAGACAATGATTGAGCAACCTGCTCTACCTCTTTTTGTAGACCTTGAAAGGATTGAGAAATAAGTGCGATACTGCCTTGTTGGGAAGAATTCACTACCTACACCCCCATCACTTTTTATCTATACTCCTTTTCGCATTTTGGCATGTCTAATCCTTTGTTGAAACATGTCTAGTTTTCTGTATGTTTAGACAAATGGATTTACGCTTTTCTTGTCCATATGAGAAAAAAGTCGAGCAAGCTTGCTTTGCATCTCATCATTTAATTCCAAGTGGTAAAAACATCCCGCTTTTCGTTGAAAAATCGGAAACGCTCCTTCCTTTATTGGAGATATTCCTCGAATGTTTTGAAAAGCCGTAAACCGACGAAATAATTCCAAAAACGGATCATCCTGCTGAGTCGGATACATGTTACGTAGTGAAGGGCTTGTATAGATCGAGAACCTTTGCTCATCCCCAAAGACCCAGACAAGAAGATCCGCTTCTCGAATACGACTGATTGGATGTCTATTTAGCATGTGTAGTGCTTGATACAAGCTCTCCATTAAGACATGCTCCGCTTTATCCTGATGCTTTTGCACATGGATTTGATAGAGAAAATCATATGCTTCTCCAGGTTGTAACAAGAGATCATCTGGTAATTCCAGCGCAGATTTAGAGACTATCTCATTCTTGCCTGCTTGTTCATCTGAGCCTGCTAACACAATCGGCATGTGAGTACGCTCTTCCAACTCCTGTAGCATTTGAGTAACACCCGATCTTTCATTAGAGGCAAGGGTAAGTATTTCCGTGAAGATGTGAACTAGCATGCCTTGTTCCCTTGCTAAAAAAAACAGCTCCAGATTGGGCTGCTCTAACAATGCATGAAGCCAAGTGCGTTCAGCAGGTACATGTGGAATAAACGAAAGAGGGAAACCAAGTGGGGCACTTTTCTCATATTTTGTCCATACGATCAGAAGCAATTGCTCCTCATACGTACGAAACTCGACCGTACTAAGTCCCTCCACGGCTTGACTAAAAGCATCAATATCTTCAAATACCAGGTAAATCTCAGCTACACCTTGGTCATTTAATCGTCCGAAACAGGGATAGCCTTCATCGTTCACGATTTGGTACAAGAAAGCGTAAGCATCTGTAGAGAGAACCTCCCCTGATGTATGAGCATCAGGAGACGGTCCAGGGAAAGAAAGTAAGGGTTGCATTTGCATTTCCGCCATTTGTTACTCTCCCCTTAGGTTATTTTTTTAAGAGTGGCCACTCTTTCATTTTCTCCAGTAACTTTCGATCAGTGGAATCGATATGAATAGGTGTAACAGTCGTATATCCTTTTTTTAACAACTGAAAATCCTCCTCCGTACCTTGGTTTTCCAATTGATCAGGATACTCCCTTCCCAGAAAATAACCCGATTCTGATGGACTGTACACGTCGTGATAAAAATCAAACGCTAGAACAGCTGGGATTATTCCTTTAACTTGGCTTTGGGGCAAATCAGGAACATTTACATTCCAGAACACTTTCTGTGGCATTTGTTTTTGTTTGGTTTGTTCCATAAATTGTTTTAGCAGGGGTTCAATAATATTTCCTACTTCACCAAAACTTGCTGGATTATGATAATTATCATAGGACAAAGCAACAGCTGGTATGCCTAGAATTACAGCTTCTCGAGCTGCACTACATGTACCTGAATAGTAAACATCTTTTCCTAAATTAGCACCTACGTTAATTCCGGATAACACAAGGTCTGGACGCTCTTGATCTTTAAATAGCAGGTAATATGCCGCCTTAACACAATCAGCAGGATTTCCATTTACGCTCCAGGCCTTTACTGGTAAACCATAAAAATCATGCGGTGCAGGCGCTAATGCTTCACGAAATGTAACACCGTGACCCACTCCGCTTCTCTCTTCGCTCGGAGCAACCACATAAATTTCAAGGTCCTGTAAAGGAAGAAGGGCTTCCGCAAGGGTTCGTATACCTAACGCTTCGATGCCATCGTCGTTTGTAAGTAGAATACGCATGATACCAATCTCCTTTATCCATCTGATCTTGTAATTGTATCAAATCGATTGGAAAGTTTCACCTCTCCTCCCTGCTCCATTCAGATAAAAAGCCGAAAAAACCGAGAAAGCAAGCCCCCTCGTATGATGCCTTACTATCATAGGAGTTATGCTGTGTTCCCCGGTTATCTATTTGAATTGATCATTCAGTTAGTTACTCTCGAACACTTGCAACTATGGCAAGAGCCGGACCGTTAGGATAGCTCGGATCATCAAAGCTAATTGCGTCTATTTGGAATCCAACATGCTGCAGACCTGCAAGTAAATCCTGTCTACTCAACCAATTGCTAAAGGGGAGTGTTCCACCAATAAACAGGTTACTATCCAGTGCTTGCAAATAATTATGTTGATATAACGTGTGGGCAAAGCCATACTCTGAAGCTGATTGGCTCCCGCTAAATCGCAGACGATAATCAACCGAGTGCTGTAGGATATTTTCATCAAAATAATGCGTCCATAAGTACATTTGCTTGCATCGTTCCTTTAGCAATCCCAGTACCATAATCGGATTGACCATATGATATAAGACACCAGAGGCGAAACAAACATCAAAAGTTTGATCTGTCTGTTTTAAAAATTCTACAAAATCCCCACATAGATAGCGTGCACGTTGCAGATTAGTTACTTCTTTTGTTACCAAACAACGCAAAAAGCACTTGGTATTTGCTTCAATTCCCAGAATACTAGCGGCATCCGCCTTTTTTTCCAGCAGATAGCTATGTGCCCCCTCCATCGGGCCTAATTCCAGTACCGATTTACCTGCTACTCCTCCCAACTTATCAATCGCCCAGATGGCACGATCATCTTCAAATAAGGGGGCAAAGCCCCCATCAACCTGATATTCTGCTGGAAAGATGCTAATCCATTCATCTTTAAAAATAGAAGTTGCTGTTTGATAAGAAGGAGCTGTTTTTACATAATAATCAAGCGCATAATGCATTCACTTTGTCATCCCTTCGTTGCATGTCAGCGTCTTTTAAATAAAGAAAGAAGGTTGAATCTGTTTCGACGGTTATGTGCAGGGTTATTCTCTTCGATATTTTTTCGATCCTTTTCATGTTTCTTTTCAGATTTCTTTTCATGTTTCTTTTCATGTTTCTTTACATGATTTTTTTCATGATTTTTTTCAATCGCTTCTTCCTGTATATTTGTTCGTTTATTTCTACGATTATTCGCCTGTTTATTAAAACGATTCGTGGCTCTACTACGCTGTTGTGCTAGACGTAGTGCATATAATCCCGAAATATGAGCAGCTGCCATAGAAGTACCATCCAACGTACGATACTCTTTATTGAGCCAGGTCGATTTAATGCCAACACCAGGGGCAACTGTGTTCAATCCTCTGCCTCTTGCGCTAAATTCAGCCAATTTTGCCTGTTGATTGATCGCCCCTACCGCAATTACCTCACGATAGGCAGCGGGATACTCTAATCCACCACCATTATTACCTGCGGATGCTACGAGCTTGATTCCATTCTTGGAGGCTACACGTAAAGCTTGATGGAAAGCAGGATGATCTTCACTCGTTCCAAAGCTCATGTTAATAATATCTACCTTCTGCTCGATAGCCCAATTCAGTCCAGCTATGATGTCACTGATGTTAGCTGTTCCATCCGCTCCAAACGCTTGCACATCGTACAGATCAACCTGTGGGGCAATGCCAACAATACCACGATTATTAGCTACAGCCGCTATGGTCCCTGCCACATGCGTACCGTGACCTCCCAGATTGTTCCGTCCTGCTCCACTTATCACTGATACTTTTCCCTTTACCTGTCCCTTCAAATCTGGGTGAGAATGTGAGATACCAGTATCAATGACGGCAACTTTGATTCCCTTGCCCTGTGTTACATGCCACAGGGCAGGAGCCCCCATATGCTCTACACCCCATGGAATTTCATCCTGTCTATCCTGGCTGTGTAAACGCACCTGTACTTCATTTGATACCGTATATCCTTCTTGGCCAATTAATTTTGTTAACTTTTCAAATTCATCCTGCGCTACTAATAAACAACCAACCGATGCACAATGCCTAACTGAGGGCATAATGGATTGATTTTCCGCCAATTTTTTTGCACAAATACTATAACCAAGCGTTTTGGGAAATGAAATGATCTTATACACAAAAGCCCCTCCACGAATATCATGTCTATTTGATATCCTATGCAGGGACTTACTAGGTGGCTTATGTTTCCGCGTTTTCTTTTATCAGCTTCTTAACAAAAACACGCGTAATACGCAAATGGTTCACTTCTCCAACTTCGAATTCATACTCCCCCTCTGATACTTTCATGCCTAAAGTTGGAGGATGGGTAATTTTGGTGTAAATCCAGCCAGCAATTGTATCTACTTCTGTGGTGTCTAGCTGTATATTAAGATAAGCATTCACTTCTTCAAGCAACATACGACCATCAAAAGAAACGATACTTTCCTCCTTTTGTTTAAATTGCTCGATCTCAGGACGCTCATCATCAAATTCATCCTGAATGTCTCCTACAATCTCTTCCACAATGTCTTCGAGTGTAAGTAATCCAGCTGTACCACCATATTCATCAATTAATATAGCTACTTGACTCCGTTGTTTTTGCAACATGGTTAATAATTGACTGATAGAAATGGTCTCTGGTACAGATAAAGCAGGGCGTAATAAATCGGTTAAATGACGTTCCTTCTCTATTTCCTTTAAAGCATAGGTTAAAATATCTTTGATATGCAAAATTCCAACCACATGATCTTTATCCCCATTTACCACGGGATAACGGGTAAATCTACCTGTACTCACGATATCCAAATTATCCTCAAAGCTGTCCCTAATATCGAGCACAACCATATCTGTTCGAGGTACCATGATTTCGCGGGCTGTCGTTTCCGAGAATTCAAAGATATTATCTACTAGCATCAATTCGGTGTTATCAATCAATCCACTTTTGTGGCTTTCATTGACCAAGATACGAATTTCTTCCTCTGTATGTGCCGCTTCATGCTCCGATACAGGTTCAATACCAAACAAACGTAAGATTTTGGAGGCAGCTCCATTTAACAGCTTAATAAAGGGATACATCACCTTATAAAACACTTGTATTGGACGTGCTACAAATAGAGAAATCTGTTCAGGCCGCTGTATAGCTAATGACTTAGGTGCCAACTCCCCTAACACAATATGTAAGAATGTAATAATCAAAAATCCAATCACAACGGATATCGAACTCATCCATGGCTCTGTTATCCCTGCATATGTAAAAATGGGATGCAATAAGTGCGCTATCGCTGGCTCTCCAATCCAGCCTAATCCTAAAGAAGCAAGTGTAATTCCTAATTGGGTTGCGGATAAATAAGCATCTAGTTGATGTAATAATGTATCAACTAATCTAGCCTTTACATTGCCTTCTGCTACAAGCTGAGTAATTCGAGATTCACGTATTTTTACCAGGGCGAATTCAGTTGCTACAAAGAACCCATTTAGGAAAACAAGAAACAGAACAAACAATAAATTAATGCTTGTCCCAAGAATGCTACCCGATTCCACATTCTTCCCTCCTATCTCTATAAAGGTACTTTTATTGTAACCTGAGCCCTTGATTTTGAATCAAAATAAGAGCCCTCCCCTGCTTTTCCCTTTCGTCCCCAAATATGGTACCATTGGCGTATTGATACCGCTATGAGGTGACGAACGTGTCTTTTCAACCCCATTTACCACTAATTGTACAAAGTGATCGGAGTATTTTACTAGAAGTTGAGAATCCCTTATTTGATGAAGCAAGACAAGCAATTAGTGGCTTTGCTGAGCTCATTAAAAGCCCAGAATATATACATACCTACCGTTTAACTCCACTTTCTTTGTGGAATGCAGCGGCAAGTCAGCTACAAGCAGAACAAATCCTGGATGCCCTGAGCCGTTACAGTAAATACGGACTTCCCCCTTCTGTCGCAGATGAGGTAAAAAGAGCGTTTGCGAGATATGGATTGATTCAGATGCATACATACGAGGATCAAATCGGATTAACCAGTATTGACCCTCTTATTTTGACTGAAGTCATGGGCTACCAATCTCTACAACCTTATATAGAAGAAAAACGTTCGGATAGTCTGTATATACTGAAGCCTTACTCACGTGGACTGGTAAAACAGGCTCTCATTAAGCTTGGCTATCCTGTGCAGGATTTAGCTGGCTATCAGGAGGGTGAACCGTGCCCAATGAAGCTTGTGCCTAACGATGCAAGAACTCCTTTTGCATTACGAGATTATCAACTAGCCGCCGTGGATGCCTTTTATGCCAAAGGTACTGCTTATGGTGGCAGTGGTGTTTTGTGCTTGCCCTGTGGAGCCGGAAAAACCATCATTGGGATTGGTACCATGGCACGCTTTGAGACAGCGACTCTCATCTTAACAACAAGTACGACATCTGTCCGACAATGGATCAACGAAATCACAACAAAAACCACCCTGACCGCTGACATGGTAGGCGAATATACTGGTGAACAAAAAGAGGTGCGGCCTGTTACAGTTACAACCTATCAGATGGTGACATCGAGACTGCGCGGTGGAGAAGAGTTTCCCCATATGAATTTATTTACGGATCATAATTGGGGGTTAATCATTTATGACGAAGTACACATGCTCCCTGCTCCCATTTTCAAGATGACATCGAGCATTCAAGCCAAACGCCGATTAGGTTTAACCGCTACGCTAGTACGTGAAGATGGAAAAGAAGACGAGGTCTTCTCACTGATTGGTCCCAAAAAATACGAAATGCCATGGAAAGCTTTAGAAGCTCAGGGCTGGATCGCAACAGCCCTCTGTAAAGAAGTAAGACTACCACTCCCTTCAATCTATCGTGAGTCCTATGCCTTTTCAGGCACACGTGAAAAATATCGATTAGCAGCGGAGAATCCCATTAAGGTGGACTGGGTAAAAAAACTGCTGAAGCAGCATAAAGACGATCAAATCCTAATTATTGGTCAGTACATCAAACAATTAGAATTGGTGGCTAATACACTTGGATTACCGCTTATCACAGGTAAAACACCTGAAGAAGACCGTGGTCGCTATTATGACATGTTTAAGCGTGGGGAAATCAAACAGTTAGTGATATCTAAAGTTGCCAATTTTGCTGTAGATTTGCCTGATGCCAATGTTGCAATTCAAATCTCAGGCACTTTTGGTTCAAGACAAGAAGAAGCTCAACGATTGGGTCGTATTTTGCGTCCCAAGGCAACCAACCAAGCCTATTTTTATACACTGGTGTCACGGGATACCCGTGAGCAGGAGTTTTCTAGCAAACGTCAGATGTTTCTATTAGAACAAGGATATCACTATCAAATTATTGAACCTGATGTAGATACATCAGATCTGGAAACGTAGTAAAGTAAAGCGTAAGATATGTCCCAATCCTTTCCTAGTTTTTGTAACGTTTTTTTTCCTAAAAAAATGATAGAATGGGAAAGAAACTTTGCATGCACCGGCTTTTTTACTATGACTATCCATGCTGTTTCGTCATGTAAGAGAATTGGAAATATTTATGGATAAAAATCAAAAAGATCAACTGAAACGTTTGAAAACAACGTATCGTCAGATGAAGTGAAGGGAGGCAATACTTCGATGCAAACCGACAGTGAAATTGTACAACAGGTTTTGCAAGGGGACGTCGAAGCTTTTCGTGACATTATTCAAAAATACCAGCATATGATCTATATCTTCATATATAAGATGGTAAATAACAAGGCTGACGCTGAAGACCTGACCCAAGAGGTATTTATCAAAGCCTACGAAAAGCTGAACACCTATCGAGGTGAAAGTCAACTATCTACGTGGCTCCATACTTTAGCAAGGAATCGTACCATTGACTTTCTCCGGCGCCGGAAGTTCCATGATACGGATGAACAATTGGCTTTCGTCCCTTCAGGAGTGCAGAATGAATTACCACAAGAATCGCTTTTGCGAAAAGAACAACAGAAGACCATCGCCGAAGCTTTCGAACTGCTATCTGACTCCTATAAAGAAGTTATTGTGCTTCGTTGTACGCACGAATATCCCTTTGATAAAATAGCTTCCCTACTTGGGGTAGCAGAGTCTACAGCACGAGTTCGATATTTACGAGCAAGGCAAGAATTTGCCAAAGTGTTAACGAAAATGGAAGGAGGACTCGTACATGAATTGCCATGAATTTAAGGCAAAATGGACTAACACTGTTGACGACGATATCGCTCTTTCCCATTTAGAAACCTGTGATGAATGCTTGGCTTGGCTAGAGAATGAATGGTCATCTAGCGAGGAAAACCTGTTCCTAAAAGAGATTCCACAACCTTCCATTGACCTAGAAAACAGTATTATGAATAAGATATATGCCTCTCCTCAACATCATGGAAGTTCTAGTCAATCTGAAAAAACAGAACCGGGAATCATTCCACTTGCAGCAACTGATCAAGCAAAAGTAAGTAGTAAGCCTAAAGCTAAACGCTTTAGATTCCTTTCCTATCCTGTCTTGGGAGCCGCTAGTGTACTTTTGGTCATGGGACTTGTGGGTGTTCAAGCTTTAAATGGAGGATTTACAGGTAACAGTACGGAGCAAATTCAGCCTCCACAGGTAGCTTATGCACCAACTCCTGAGGGGTCTACTTCCTATATGGCTCAGTCACCACAAATTGACACCAAGCAAGCTCCTATCGGGGGAGGATCACCTGAAACTAATGCGCAAGTATCTGATCCAAAAGCTACATCACAAGAAAAATTACTAGAAGCTCCTGCACCTAGCCTGAAAAAAGCGGAAGGAACAACAGAGAAGAAGGACACCAAGCAAGCTAAAAGTGACAAAGATACGGCGGTAGCTCAGGCAAAGAAATCGCAAGCACCTTCCGCAAACTCAGCAATTGCTATGCATGATAATAGTAAACAAGCCGTTCAACAAGACCAATACAATAAGCCAGCTTCGTCTTCTCTGCTCGCTTCACGCTCACTATCTCCGATGCAAACAGCGTCCAAAGAGCATGCGGTAACAGCTTCTAGTGCAACAGAGAAAAAAGCTGATCAAAATTCTGGTTCAGAGTCTACACTGTCCTCTGATCAATTAGAAAAATTGAATGACATGGCAATAGCGGGCCCTGAGAATCAAGGAGGCGTAACAAGCCCAAATAATTCCTTGACAGCAACTGAGACTCCCTCCGTAGACGAAAATAAGATAGAGTCAGTTGGTGGCGCAACAAGTGAAATGTTCACCCAAGAGGCAGAGAAGGAAAAAGAGAAACCTCAAACCTTCTCCAGCTTTACCTCCTTGGAAAAAGCAAAGCAATCTTCTGATATGCCACTTGCTGCTTTAGTCAAGGCAGATTATAAGCTTGCTTCTGTTGCTATTCATTATGAAGCAGAAACAAGTAAGCATGTTACTTCCCAAACCTCTGTCTATCATCATGGTGATGCTCAGATTAAGCTAGAGGTACTACGTAATGACACGCAAAAACGTACCTTGTCCATTCCAGGGACCTTTGCGGGTTCTCCGCAAATTTTCTATGTTGGTACTGATAAAGCAATCGGAGTAACTTTCGATTCTCAAGAAAAAAACACAATGCAGCATGCTGTTCACCTTATTACCACCAAGTCTTCCCAACAGCTCTATGTGATTGCAACAGCAAAAGGAATGAGCTTGCAAGATTTAATGGATATTGTAAAAACCATGAATTGGTCATAGCTTGATGGCGTTTGCCAGACCAAATAAAAGAACCCTCTAGCCAAAGGTGGGGACTGACCTCCGTTTGTAAGACAGGGATCAAAACACCTTACACGTTTAAGTAGCCAGTCGTCGGAATTCAACCGGCGACTGGTTGTTTAGTTTTGTTTGAATTCGAATTGAGTTATAGTAAGAGATATATTCTCGAACGGTCTGTTCAACGATTGCCGTCGTTGTACAGGTTAACCCTTCGAGGATGAACGTTTCCGACTTGAGGCAGGCGTGAAACGATTCAATTGGGGCATTATCAGCAGGTGTTCCCTTCCGGGACATACTCATGGTAATGCCTCTTTCCTACTGTAGGCGATGATCTCGCCGTTGTATAAGTCCATGATACTAGATAAGTACAACATTTTTCCGCCGTAAGGCAGGTAAGTAATGTCTGTGACCAGCTTCTGTAGCGGATGATTCGCCCGAAAATCCCGTTTTAAAAGATGATCCGCAACCTGTATCGGTTGTCCGATTCTCTTTCGCTTTTTTACTTTAACTCGACATTGCAATCCTTCTTCTCTCATAATTCGTTGTACTCGCTTATGATTAATTTGCATCACTCGTCGCAAAAGTGCAGTGATTTTACGGTATCCATAACGAAAGCGATGTTCCTGACACAATCTTCGGATATGGGCAACCAAAGGATTCAGAACCTGTACGCCTACTTGTTTTCTCCATCGATAGTACGTAGAGCGAGGAATTCCGAGCCACTGGCATGCTAATTGCGTAGATACTTCTCCCTTTATCTCGTTCATCCATTGAACTACTACTTCTGGTGACACCTCCTTTCCCACTCCTTGTACTTTTTTAAAACATTAAGTTGTTGTTTTAAGAACCTATTTTCTTGTTTCAATTTCTCCAACTCTGATGTAAATTCCGCTCCTTTCCCATACGTGTACTGTTTACCTACAGGCTGCTCAAAACGATGTGTCTCGCCATTTCTGTACCATCGCATCCATGTTTTAAGTTGTGTTTTGTTTTTGATACAAAGCTGATCCATCACTTCTTTCACGGGGATACCAGCCAATCTCATCTCAACAGCCTTCATCTTAATTTCCATAGGGTAACTCACTCTCGTTGCCAAAGAAAAAACACCTCCAGGTTACTTCCATATCTTACGACATGGTTGCATTCTTTCGAAGGTGTTTTGATTTGTCTCACGTTATGGAGTCAGTCCCGGTAAAGCGGTAGCTAGAGGGTTTTTGGTTATATCTTCATTATGTAACATCTTGTCTAGTAAACACTACATAGGCAATCACTAAAGAAACGACTCCCCAAATAGATAATACTCCAAGGGAAAAAGGGAGACTCATCCCTTTAATCGGTGGCAAACTTCCCGCTAGATAGGTCGTAAGCTGTAAATTTACATTAAATAAATACTTAGCTTGTTCCCACGTAGAGGCCATTTGGGTCAAAATAGCTCCACTAATGAGAGCAGCCATCATAATACCCATACCAGCCGCTGTACTTCTCACCAATACAGAGATCATCAACGATATTGTACCAACCACGACACAAACGAACCAACCTAATCCATATTGCATCAAAATATATTTCCATTGATCTAATACGAATACCTGTGAGGTTTGTAAAACTTCTCCTGTCGCCTTAAAACCTGTTAAAACAGGCATCGTCCATCCTCCATAGCCAAAGACAACCCCTGAAATAGCATACGCTAGTACCAAAGATAACAACAAGGTCAGCGAGGTGAACAATAGAAGTGTAATATATTTACTCGTAAGGATTTTCCAACGTTTGACTGGCCTTGTCAGCAACAGTTTAATTGTTCCTTCACTAAATTCTGAAGACACGAGATCAACTGCTAAAATTACAATAATCATGGGTAGAAACAGCCCAACAGACTGATCCATGAATCCACGTGCAAACGTAACTGCTCCTGGTGCTGAAGGATCGATATCATGATCCAGATAATATTGTTGTAGCTCTAATTGAGTTTTTAGAAAATCTCTCCATTCGGGGGGAATACGACTGGAAGCCAATCTATTTTGGGTATCTACAATCTTTTGTTGCAGAATGGTACGCCAGTCATCTGTACCAATTTGCGCTCTAGCCACCTCTACTGATTGATATTGCGCATATGTAAATAGCGGAATCAGAATAAGCAAAATGAGGACGACTACATAGAAGCGCTTACGTTTGACTAGCTTTAAGCTTTCATTATACACCAGATCAAGCATGCTTCCCCTCCTCATCTAGTGATTTATCTTGAGTTAGTGTAAGGAAGAGATCTTCCAATGTAACAGCCTTTTCTTCAATGCCAGTAACATGTACTCCTGCCAGGATGAGGGCACGGTTAACTTCAGCTATTTTATCCGTATCCATTCGACACTTCACTCTGCCATCTGACAACGCCATAAGTTCATATACATGTGGACTTGCCTGCATCAACTCAACAGCCTTCGGTAAATTATCATCTATAAATTTCCAATTAACCTGATCAGCGAATTGCTCCATTAATTCTTTGACTTGACCAATTGAAATAACTCGTCCCTTATTAATAATAGCTACACGGTCACACATGAGCTCAATCTCACTTAGCATATGACTGGAAATAAAGACACCGATTCTTTCTTCTAGCGCCAGACGACGTATGAATTGCCGCAATTCACGAATACCAGCCGGATCTAATCCGTTGGTAGGCTCATCTAAAATGAGTAAGCGGGGACGATGTAGCAACGCTTGTGCAATTCCCAAACGCTGACGCATACCAAGCGAATAAGTTTTTACTCGTTCATGAATCGCTCCCGTCAGCTCCACCAGTTCTACTACTTCACGAATTCTCTCAAAGCTTACCTTTTTACTCATTCGAGCAAGCATTTCTAAGTTCTCCTGCCCTGTTAGAAAGGGATACAATTCAGGATTCTCGACAATACATCCCACCTGATCAATCGCCTTCAAAAAATTGTTTTGCAAAGAGTAGCCACCAATTTTTATCTCTCCTGCATCAGGTCTGGTAAGCCCGACCAACATACGAATCGTGGTGGTTTTTCCAGCTCCATTGGGTCCAAGAAAACCAAATACCTCCCCTGCCCGCACATCAAATGTAATATCATGAATCAGTCGTTTTTTCCTAATTGATTTTTGTAAACGAGCAACAGAAAGAACTTTGTCTGCCACATGTCTCCCACCTTTCTATCTGTAAATTCGTTAACATAGGATTTCTTATTCTTTCACAAAGACTGATTCCCCATGCCTTTTCTTCCACATGAACCTCTCTGGTTTGATCACAGACCAGAATGGTACAATAGAAGTACAATGTAACAAGACATGACATGGACATGCTCTATGATAAGGAGGTTCTCTGTGCTCAGATCTAAACATCATCCGTTAACCAAATGGTTGCTGCTACTGGCTTGCTTATCCTTTTTTGCTCTATTAGTTGGCTTCTGCTTTGCTTTTACGCCAGTGCATTTAGCTGACAAAAGCACATCTGAGCTTCAGACCCCCAAACAAGACCAAACATCAGAAACTCCTCCTCCTGCTATCTTGCCCACTACAGGCACATTAAAAATGGTAGCGTTGGGTGACTCCTTAACACGTGGGCTAGGAGATTCAAGCGGATTAGGCTATATTGGGATTTTTAAACAAAGAGCTGAAAAAGAGCGTAATCAAAGCGTTCAGTTAAGCAATCTAGCCATTAGTGGCAGTGAATCAGGAGATTTAGTAAACCAACTGAAACAAACAAATGTCAAACGCCTGATTTCCGAGGCCAACCTCATATTGTTTACGATTGGGGGGAATGATTTGTTTCGCCAAAGCGGTGGTATATTTGAATTTGATCTTGAAAAACTATTGGATGCTTCAACCCAACTTACTATCAACTATGAAGCCATTGTAAAACAAATTCGATCTATAAATCCAGAAGCACCTATTTTTTACACCTCTCTCTATAATCCATTTGGCGATACAGAGTTCAAACAAGAATCAAGTACCCATGTACAGGAATGGAATAATGAAGCGGCTACCATCTCAGCACGTTATCATAACGTGTTAGTAATACCGTCCTATGACCTATTTTGGAACAAGGAGAAAGCCTATTTATACACGGACCATTTCCATCCTAATCATGCTGGATATGAACGTATAGCAAATCGAATTATGCAGGCAGTAAAATAATTCGATTTCGTATTACCCACTTACACAAAAAACTGTCGAGGACTTATGCTTCCCGACAGTTTTTTTATCTGTTACTCATTTTCCTACCGAATCATCGTCATGGGCTCACCTGTACGAGAAGTATAACAATTACGTCCCTGGGTATAAAACAGAATACTAAAAAGTGTTATACAGGCAATGATCGTAAACATAACCGTTCCATTATATACTCCGAGTAAATATCCCCCTAGCACCGGCCCTAAAAATTGCCCTAGATTATGAAAGCTTTGGGCGCCAAAATAGGTCCCGCGCATACCATCAGGTGCTAAATAATCAATGAAAACCGTGGAAGCAGGGAAGGTTAAGATCTCCCCAATGGTAAAGACACACATCGAAATCATAAACGCCCACCAATTGGATGAAATTCCGAAGCCTAACAACCCCATGGCATACATGATCGTTCCAGTTACAAGACTAAACAACGGGGTCTTTTTTTCGGCCCATCTGGATAGCGGAAGCTGAAAAGCAACCACCACTATTGCATTTAAGCTCATGAGATATGAAAATAGGATGGCTCCGTCAATGAACATTCCCTGAACGAATTGAGACAAGGTCACAGTCATTTGTGAATAGCCCACTGACACTAGGATGCCACCGACAATAAAATAGCGCAAAGCGACATCTTGACGTACTACCTTCCAAGCCGAGGCAAATGTAACCTTTTCTTTCTTTTGACCTTCAATTTGTTTGATACCAAATTTATTCAACAAATATTGTAGGCTTATGACATAGAGCAAATATATAATCGCCGTTACGATAAACGGAAGGCCCCCTCCTAATAAGGCTAAATAAGCCCCAAGCAAAGGACCTACAGAGACACCGATGTTAATGGCCAGATATCGCATGGAAAAAACTCGAAAGCGTCGCTCTGGTTCTGTTAAGTCAGCCATAAGTGCTTGCGATACAGGTTCGTAAAATGAGCGGCAAAATCCCGCCAAAATGTTAAGTAAAATAAAAAAGATTGCGCTTTTTCCGATCGCAAATCCTAAAAAAACAAGTATCCAGGTATACAAAGCCCACAGCATAATTCTCCTTCGTCCAAACAAATCAGATAACGTTCCTGCAATAAATCCGCCCACTGTAGATGCCAGAGGTCCAGCCCCAATTGTAATACCAATCATGACTGGACTCAGATCCGTTGTCTTTGATAAATGAATGGCCAAAAATGGCATGCTCATAGAACTAGCCGCTCGTACAAAAATCGTCCCGATAAGTAAGGAGTGTATTATAGGGTGAAATTCTTGCCAGTATGCTCGTAGTCTGTTCATCTCTTTACTCCCCTTTATCTATTTTTATCTTTTTCAGATAACCCAAATTGTAGAAATATTCAAATGAAAAGTCAATGACAGCTACCTATTCTTCCATATGAAAAATTTGATTAGGATTATCTAAAAATGTAATGGGGATAAACTATTGACTTTTCATTATTAGTACCTGATACTAATACCAGATAATAAAATAATTCATTTTCAATTAAGTAAGAAATGGGGTCTTACCGATGTCTGCTTACTCGAATACTTTTACAAACTCTTCTTCACAACATTTTGGTCCGCATGCTTTGTCCTCTAAAGCCCGTATCACCGCTATAGGCTCTTACGTTCCAGACAAGCGACTCACTAATTTTGATCTAGAAAAATTAGTAGAAACTAGCGATGAATGGATTGTTAGAAGAACTGGCATGCGAGAGCGACGCATAGCTGAACCCAACCAATTTACAAGTGATCTTTGTCTACGAGCCGTTCAGCACTTGCAGCAAGCGTATGATAAAGAAGTAGAAGATGTTGATTTCATTCTTGTATGTACCTCCACCCCAGACTATGCTTTTCCCAGTGTAGCTAGTCAGTTACAGGCTAAGCTATCAATTCGTTCAGCTGGAGCACTTGATCTAAATGCAACATGCGCTGGCTTTGTCTATGGATTACACATGGCAAATTCCCTTATAAGTAGTGGCCTACATAAAAAAATTCTTGTAGTAGCCGGCGAGACGTTATCAAAAGTAACTGACTATTCCGACCGTAATACCTGTGTTTTGTTTGGAGATGGCGCAGGTGCAGCACTTGTAGAACGTGATGAACAGAACCCTAGCTTCCTTCATTCCTTCATTAGTAGCAATGGTAATGGCGGGATTCATTTATATCGTTCAGGTCTTTCTAAACAAATGGGAGATGTAGAACTTCTTGGGAAGGGAAATATCTATCAAAATGGACGGGAATTATATAAGTGGGTGGTCTCGCAATTACCTCAAGGAATGAACCAACTGGTAGCGGAAAGCAATTTTTCCTTGTTAGATGTAGATTGGTTCGTGCCACACAGTGCTAACTTACGAATGATTGAATCGATTTGCGAAAAAAGTGGATTTCCATTAGAGCGAACACTACACAGCCTGGAATATTTCGGAAATACTTCCTGTGCTACCATCCCCCTTGCTTTAGATATGGCTTTATCTACCCAACAAATTAAACAAGACGACACAGCTATCCTATACGGATTTGGCGGCGGTTTAGTTCAAGCGGCTTCCCTTGTTCGTTTGTCTTTAGATACACGAAAATCATGATTGCATCAAAAAGGACATGTAAAAAACCATCCCCTTCGAAGCCTAGGCTTCTAGGGATGGCTTGTTCTGTTTTCCTTTCCCACGGCGGAAATATAAGTAGGAGTAAATATAAGTAGATAGAATCGTTAGACACACGGAAGAGATGATTAACACCAAGCCCAGCCATCCTGGTAAATACGGACATAGCAGATAGACTACACCTGTCAGCATCCAGAATACGGACAACTTACGATGAGTATTAACCCAGACCTCTTGTTCAGTTTTGGTCCAGGACGTACGCATACCCAACGGATGTAAATACGATATCCACGGCAATAAATATCCATAAACTAACAAAATAATACCTACTAGAATCATGATATACATTTCCATGCCTATAGGAATAAGTAAATTTTGCAATATCAATAAACAATACATCGTACTAAATACTACTGCTTGAGCTATTCGTAATAAATCAAAGCAAATCTCCATCTGTTTCGTCTGCCGTTCTCGTTGGCGAGAGATCGTAATAAATGCTCGTAACAAAATGGGTGCTACGATTTGGACAAGACTAAAAATAAGGAGAAACAGCAGTTTATCCTGATAGTATCCGGTCTTTTCCCCAATCCTCGTCGCTACTAATAGCTTATCGGGCATTTGGGTGTAAAAACCGATCGCCGCAATAATGGGAGACAGAGTAATCAGTACCAGCATAAAGTCAAGCCAATACCACACTCTTTGCGCACGATGCAATTGCATGTTGTTTCACCGCCATTCTTCCTTTTAGAAACTTAATTTTTATCCCTTTAGAGTGAAAAACACCTTAGTGATGGTTAATTGGTATGGACTGAAGCATCTGACCTTGTTCATTCCATTTCACTGCTCGATACTTGGCATCATGGTAAAAAGTAAACCACGCCTGTTGGGCTATCATTTCCTTCAACCATTTTTCCTTTGCATAGATAGACGTCATTGGATAATCATCATAAGCCATAACCCAGAGTGGGTTCTGGTGTGCATGTGTAGGCATAATATCCGCCATATGACAAGCTTTCTCACCTTTACTTTCAAACAAAATGATAGCATGTCCATCACTGTGACCGCCTGTATGTACCATTTTTATTTCTGGCACAATCTCTTTTTGGTCGGCATATATGCACACTTGTTTCTCGATGGGGCGCCAATTATCTTCCCAATACGTGTTTCGAGATCTGATATTAGGAGAACGTAATTCATTCCATTCAATTTCGTTGATATAAATAGTGGCATTAGGAAAAGTAGAATAGAGACTACCATCTTCTGCAACACTTACTAATCCGTTTGCATGATCATAATGCATGTGAGTCATCAGAACCATATCAATGTCTTCAAAAAGTAAGCCGACTGCCTGAAGAGATTCTGATAATTCCGATTCCTCAATCAAACCAAAGTTACGTTTCTGTTTGTCATTTAAGCGATTTGTACCCATTCCCGATTCGATCAATATATTTTTTCCGTGAACTTGTACAAGAATAGGGTCGGAACGTAGCGGAATTTGATTGAGTTCATTAGAAGGGTAGCGTTTACTCCACAAAGCCTTTGGAACAACTCCAAACATCGCTCCTCCGTCTAACTGGGTCATTCCACCCTTCATCCACGTTAGTTTACAATCACCAATTTGCAATGTATTCATGCTACTCCTCCTCTAGCCATTTCTCACACGCAACTCTTATCTCTACGTTACACCAAGACAGCTTCCTGGTAAAGAAAACTTCCTTGATTAGATTGTTTTGTGGATAAATCTGAAAAATTTGTAGGCAAGGAAAGCCTGATAAATTAAAGCCTATGAATACCATCATAAATTTATTCCTATCTGCTTAAAAACCGATAAAAGAAAGACACCCGATGAGGGGTGCCTATGTTAAATTGAGCCTATTATACCTACTTTTCCTGAAAAACAACTGTTTTTGATAACCCAATTATTTCTACTGCATAATCACTAGATACTGCTTCCATAATAAATTGAAATTCTCCATCAGATCTACGCAAGATCATTTGTGCTATTTTTTCTGATTTCTTAAACAAACTGATAGCATGGTCATTTTCTGGATAGCCATCCCTCGTTGCTATAAATCGACAACCTGCAGGCAAACAGAATCTCCAACCTTTTACTCGAATATTCTGCTGTTGTGCATTAAGAAAATGACGCTTCCCTAATAATATCATGTGCTCGCCCATTTCCACGCCACCTTCACCCTAAAGGGCTATAAAGTTATTTTTATTGTGCAATGAAATCGTTAGAAAAGAAAGTGCTTCGACAAAAACTCCAATAAAGCGACAGCATAAGTAAAACACTGTAAATACTTTACATTTAAAGATAAATTTGTGCGATAAACTAACAGCCACTCCCTGTCCGTCTCATCGCACCTGTTATTTACAAGTGTATAATCCCTATCTTATGTATTTATTTCCAAATTTTATGCAAGAGATATTTTAGTAATGTCTAAACTTAAATCATCTTGAAGCAGGAATAATATGAAATCTTATTTATATTTTCTGAAAATTACCTTTTGTTTTTCTTTTTACTCTAAACTTTTTTCTTTATCGTTCGACATTTTCCTCTAATTTCGAGCCTTTTTTCATTATCAATTTTTTGCTATTATATTTTTTTCGGTATTGCTTCCTATTCCATCTCCTTGTGAGGATATCTATAAAAGAATTATGATAACTTTCTCAAAAAACCCAATTATTACGTTTGAGAAAATACGAATAACCAAGTAAACTAAATCATGGATAGTCTGATATCCGCAAGTATTTGCCCGCCTAAAACATGCAGATTGGCGGGCATTTTTCTATTCATCGGATTATTTATCCATACGTACAAATGTAACCCCACTCATATCTTGAATTTCTAGCAGCATGTGATTTATTTCTGTAGAGATCTGTGCCTGAATCTGCAAATCTAGAATTGTTTTTGTGTCCTCTTGTTCATTGGGCATTTCAACTTGATAGGTCGTAATTGTAACTCCTTTATTGGCCAATTTATCAATAACATCCCGTACGTGGTTTTGTTCCTGCAAATGAACAACTAGGTGCATCGTTTTGGGAAATAGCAATTGTAAGCTACGATCTAGGATTTCCAACCCAATCAACACCAGAATCGTGGCACAAAACCCGATGCCATACATACCTGAACCGATAGCAAGTCCAATACCCGCTGTAGCCCACAAACCAGCTGCTGTTGTTAAGCCACGAATAGACTGTTTTTGTACTAAGATCGTCCCAGCTCCAAGAAAGCCAATCCCACTCACCACATTGGCAGCAATACGACTTGGATCTAGTTTGACAGAATCCCCTAAAACATCAAAAAAAGCATATTTAGAAACAATCATGATCAATGAACTGCCCACCGCTACTAGGAAATGGGTACGCAATCCCGCAGCTTTCTGTCTACTTTTACGCTCAAATCCAATAAGCGCTCCACATAAACCACCAACAAATAAACGTAGGAGTAACTCCCATTCCATCTTCATTCCCCCTCACATTCTCTATACCCTTATTTGTAGTCCGTTAAAACCAAATCGATGTCATAGGAAAAACAGCAAAAAATCTGACTCTCGTATAAGAGAATCAGACTTTCTATAGCTACCCTTCTCTCAATTCGGTTCTAAAACATATGAATATGGTACATGTAAAAAGGAAAGTAAACGGTTTTGTCCCTCTTCTTCCTGAACATCTTGAAGAATTTCGCTGATCTCCTTTTGAACAGACTCATAACGAAGCTGGTGCTGCTGTTCTGATTCAGCACTACCTTCATGCTCCATTATCCAACCTGCTACTTGCTTTGCTACAGGGAAAAGAGCCTGCTGAATTTTCGTATAACTCACTGATAATTCGTAATTATTTTGCTCTAGAAGTTGATCAGAGCGCTGTTCTAAATATCCACGAATCTCCGCCAGACGTGACAATAATTCTCTCCATTTCCATAGTTGCTTATGCTGTTTACGTTGTTTCGAATCTAGAAGTGGGAACGGCTCACTGGATAGGAGAGATTGCACGTCTGGCCACGGTTTTTTCTGAAGTGATTCCTCCAGCTTTTTCATGCAATACGCATGAGCAGGTAGCAACTCTACCGTTTCTCTGAAGGCAGGTAACGTATTTCTTGCATAGCTTTTAACCCCCCAAGCACTATGAGCTTGTAGAGCTTTCACAAAAGAAAAACAATGTGTATGTAATGATTTCAGTTCCCATTCCTCTAATTCATGATTAGACAAAATCGTTTGTTTGACGATATTATCTGGAATGTGAGAATTCCCTTCCCCCAATTGCATTCCTCTCTTCACATAGGTCCGCAATGTATCTCCTGTTAAAGAAGAATCCTCACTTCCTTGGTAAAGCTGAATCCGGAAGGCAGCAAAATCTTCAAAGCCCTGCATATTTCCGTATCCATCATCAATAATATGCAAGTCTGTCTGTACTTCCATTAGCTCACTTAGTACCTGTTCTTCTAATGCATAGATACATCCCTCGATGTGAGTCCAATAGCTTCTACATTCCGCCTCTGATCCCAGTACCCTTTGATACACATCGTGAAACAAGAGAATATGAGCAATCTCATGAAAATAATTTTGGAATGGAAATTTGAGATTTTCCCCACGGAGGTAGGAGCCTGCATTCTGATAAATTTTCCCGTGTTCGGGCCGGAACAAGGTAGGTAATGTGGAATCTATGTCTAAAAAGAGCTCGATGCCAGCGTTATAGCTATTTGCCCATACGGCTAGGTAGGTTGGACTTAATAAAAGTGCAATAGAATGGTTGGTAATTTGTACAGGCAGATTAAAATGTAGACCATTCGTTTCTTCCTGCAAAGATAACCATGTCATTCCCACTGCCAAAGCCTGATACAGCGCAAATTCACCTTGTGTAACCGAACGTCGTGCATACAGCTGTAGCTGTCTAAGGCAATTCGTCACACCTTCTACTTCATATGTATATTGTTGTTGAAACTGTTCAAGAGCCTCTGCAAAATCTTCGTGCTCGATCGTTAAAAATACATTAATTCCATCTACCCAGAGGTCCGAACCTATTTTAGACTCCAACCATTGATCGGTATGATGTGCTAGCTGACGCAGTTCTTCATAACGCTGTATCATGTGAAAGGAATTCATTTTATCCTATCCCTTCTTCAAATTGATAGAAATGCCTTCATCCAATAAGAAAACAAGAGCACGCGTCATACAATACGTGCTCTTGCCTTAAACATTATTTTTTACAAACCATGGTAATAATTGGATGATGCATCACTTTAAGTTCAGCTACTTTTTCATTGTTAACCGTAATTTTTACAACTTTTTTCACAGTAAAAACTCTCCTTTACGTTGAAAGATACTTTTACTTTTTAAAAAAAGTACTACATTACAAACAAACATCAACAACTACACGCCACATTAAATCTTTCATTTGCTTTACATTCTTATTATCCGAGAGTTCTACTTTTACTACTTTTTTCATCATTCACCCTCCTTATAACTAGACTTACATGATAGGAGTAAAATCTATCAATATCGTTATTATGATAGATTTTTCTGAAAATTTCAATAATATTACAAAAATTTTATATTATACTATTTTTAGTGGGTAAATTACACTATTTAAGTTACATCTTCAGCTAATTTCTTGGGTATTTTCACATATAGCTAATGAATAAGAACTGAAATATGGGACAATGGAAATAAAAAAGGAGCGATAGAGGGACAAATTCCTTTCTACTACTCCTGATAAACTTGATTTTGGATTGTTTATTTTGTTCTATCCTACGTGGCCGTTTTGCTCTGATGCTCTATCTGTTTTGCTCACTGCTTACTCACTGCTCACTCATTGCTTGCATTGCCAAATAATAAGCCCCTTTAGAAGAACAAACCTCGTCTATAACAAATACGGCGTCTGGTATCAATTTTTTTACTTCTTTGTAAAACGCCTTTTGGACAATGGTAATCTTGGTCAATACACTACCCTTTAGAGCAATGGAAACAGGTGCTTCAAACTTGGATTTATGATACAAACGAATCGTCATTTGGGCCAAATATTTCCCTGCCATCCGTAGAATTCGTTGCGCATTCGGCTCACCCGCTTCCGCTTCTCTTACAACTAATGGGGTTAGGGCTGCGATTTTATCCTTTGAAGAAGAATAGACAAAGCCTTTCATCTGTGCTGCCTTTTGGATCTTCAAATTTTCGACCAGCACCTGGCCTAATGAACTGTATTCTAGTCCACACTCTTCCTCTAGGATCAACTGACGTAGAGCTTCAATTCCAATCCAATATCCACTACCTTCGTCACCTAGTAGATGCCCCCACCCTCCCGTCATCAAGCTTTGACCTTTGTGCACGCCAAGCGCTACCGCCCCCGTACCTGCTATAGTCAATATACCGTCTTTCCCTTGCAAGCAGGCCGCATGGGCAATTCTAGCATCATTTGTGATCGTGAGGGGTATCCCAAAACGCTCTTGTAGACTTGTTTCTACTACTTCCCGATGTGTTCCGCCCTCAATTCCGGCTAGCCCCATAAATAAATAGACACATTCACTATCATCAACAATTGCACTCTGGCATTGTTCAATGGCTTGGATCATATGAGAGATAGCTGTCTCTGTATGCACCAGGACATTACCGTATCCGCTCTCTGCCCTAGCAAGCTCTGTGCCTTGAAAATTGTAGGCTACTGCTATTGTTTTCGTTCCGCCGCCATCAACTCCGATGATATAGGCCAATTTCTTCACTCACCTTATTTACGCTTTTTCCACAAACGCAAACTTACCCCATGGCTGTAATTGATCCAACAAGAAAATTTCTTCTTCAGCAATACGACCAACCACATTTGTTTTACCTGAATTCTCCATATCCTGCAAAGCTAATTGTAGTTCTCCTTTGTACTGTCCATATAGATTATTTTCCACCAGTACATCTCCACGGCGAATGTGTGGTGTGTTTGATGGCGGGAAATCCTCTTGCTTATATTTCACGCGAGACTGTGTGGAACGAATCAGGTAATCGGAAACGTCCCCACGATAAAAATGTGGCTCTTCTAATACAATCTTTTTCTCAAGAGATGTAATACTCTCATGTAGTTCGACCCTAAATGTTAATTTATTAGGATTCACTTCACTTACTTCACGCAGCTCAGACTCTGACGCATAAGCATTTGCGATAATGATATCGTCAATCAGCCCCATTGAATACAGGTGTTTAACCTGTGTACCGATAGGGAGCGTACGGTGCATTTCCAGTGAGCAAAGCCCCTCAGTCACGGGCCATGGTCCAAACGTAGCTGCCTGCGAAGTAACAAACGCCGCTGTTCGAATTCCTTTTTCTTTAAATTGTCTGCTACAAGCTTCAAAATGCTTCAATGATAAACCTGCATACCGATGAGGATAAAAGTTATGTGAGCCCAAAATATTATCTACTTGAGGCTGGTAGGTCATGATATTATCAATGTATTTCGTTCCACTGCTCATATTTAACTCAATTTTTAGCCCATATGGATTATAGGTCATCATCGCTTCTTCATGACCAGTAAATCCCATATCAAGACGAATGCCATAAGCACCTAGACGATGGAAAAAGGATAGATCATCATAGGAAATGCCCAGTTTACCAAAAACACGCGGTGCTATATCTACGATGACTTGCATACCTAGACTATTAGCATAATCAATGGTTTCTTTAAATTCCTGCACGATTGTCTCAGCATCACCCTCAACAGACAATAGGCAAGTAAAAATCCGTGTGAAACCATACCGATGGGCTAGTGCGATATACGCTTTGTCCTTCTCGACTGTACTATGTTCAGGGTAAATAGAGATACCTAGCTGATGCATACCAAACCCTCCCTTGTCTATTTTGAAGTCTCTGCTTTTACTTTTTGTAAAATACGAATCATATGCTCAATTAGCTTTTGCTCACTCATTGAGGTCATAAGATGGTCTTGTGCATGAATCATTAATAATGTCTTCTCCGCAGGTGTTCCGTTTAATTCAGCTTGAATTAACTCTGTTTGTGTGTGGTGAGCAAGTGTTAATTCTTCCTGTGCCTGCTTCATCAACTCAGCCGCTTGATCAAAGTTATACTCTTCGGCTGCTGACAAGGCTTCAAAAGCAAGACCACGAGCATTTCCACTGTGGACGATAATTTCGAAAATGGCTGTTTCATTGTTATTGATTTCGTTGTTCATTTCGTTTTGCATCTTGATCCACTCCTATTCATATCCTACTTGCTATTCTTTACACGCTTCTCGGAGGATACGTTACGTTCCCCAAAATAACAGGTTCCCGGGCCCCTGTTGCAGTTGGTACATTGCTTGGCAGGCGGTGTAATGTTTCATGGGCCAACAACGCAAATGCAACTGCTTCCTTAGCCTCGGATGACAATCCGACATCTTCCTGTGTGATAACTTTGCACGTATTCCCCAGCTGTTGTTGTAACATGGAGAGTAGCGTTTTATTATAGCTACCGCCACCTCCAATAATCACCTCATCCACCTGTAATGTGGGAAAGATAAATTTCTTGTAATGATAAGCAATGGAGCTAGCTGTAAACATCGTCATGGTAGCAAGTAAATCGTATGGGGATAGATGGGTATTTTCTCGTATGATCCTCTCTACAAACTGCTTCCCAAATAGCTCTCTACCTGTAGATTTAGGTGGTGCTAGCTGCATATAATCGATGTTCATACACTGTTCAAGCAACGCCTCATTCACAACTCCTTTAGCCGCCCATGCCCCATCCTTATCATAAGCTGTACCGAAGCATACTCGACATATCTCATCAATAATCATGTTACCTGGACCTGTGTCAAAGGCATACACATCATGTAACTGAGCTGCTTTAGGAATGACGGTTACATTACCAATCCCACCAATGTTTTGCAACAGCCGCGACTTCTCCTGATCTCGGTACATGATCAGCTCAGTGTAAGGTACAAGAGGAGCTCCTTGTCCTCCAGCAGCCATGTCCATGGTGCGAAAATTGGAAATAACAGTTGTGTTGGTACGATAGGCAATTATTGCAGGTTCACCGATCTGCAAAGTGGATGCTACATACTGCCCATTTGACTGGGGCTGATGATAGATTGTCTGACCATGGGAACCAATGACAGAAACACTGGTAAAGTCAAGCTGATTCCGCCTACAAATGGCTTCTACGGCATCAGCAAATAATTCTCCCAGTTTAAAGTTAAGACTACAAATTAACTGTACGTTCGAGCGATCAAGTGACAAGCTATCCACAATCTCCTCGCGCACAGACTGAGCAAATGGAAGTGTCATGAAATCAAGTAGTTTAACCTGTGAGTCATAACCCTTTCCCTGAATATCGACCAGGGCTACATCAATGCCATCCAAAGACGTACCTGACATAAGTCCGATCACGTAGGCCATATCAAGCTTGCTCCTCTTTATAAAATTGAGGCAGATAATCACGATGTGCCTCTAACAAATCATCTAGAACAGCCTTAGCTTTTTCATCACTTGGCACTAGAGGATTAATAGTTAATGCCAACAATGCTTTCTCATAGGAACCAGTCACAGCCGCCTCTGCTCCTACTCGTTCAAACGATTTAATCTGTTGAACAAGTCCATTAATAGCTGTAGGTAACTCGCCTACTGTGATTGGTTTTGGGCCTTCCTTCGTAACGATACAATTCACTTCTACAGCCGAATCATTAGGAATCCCCTGAATGGTTCCATTGTTTCTAACATTTAATGTCTGAATATCATTTGTTCCATTATACAAAGAGGAAATAAGGCTACATGCGGCATCACTATAATACGCACCACCTCGTTTTTCCAATTGTGGAGGTTTTATTTGTAGATGTTCATCCCGATATAGCTCAAATAGGTCGTCTTCCAACCGTTTTACTACCTCTGCTCGCGTGGTTCCTGATGCGAATGCTTTTAATTCCTCTGCTAAAATATCTTGTGTTTTATAGTAGTAACGGTGATATGGGCATGGGATCACTCCTAATGCTTGCAAGAAAGCTGGTTCCCAAGGCATTGGAGCGATATTACGCATAGATAATTGTTTTTTCGGGTCAGCCAACATGTGCAAGACCTGCTCGGTTACATCCTTTCCATCAACAGTAGCGCGAAGTCCATATACAAGATGATTAAGTCCAGCAAAATCAATATGAAGTCGTCCTACATCAATATCAAGCATCTTTGCTATCGTCATCTTTGTGGTAATAGGTACGTTACAAATACCAATGACTTTAGAATGCTTACCATAACGCAATAAGGCTTCTGTTACCATACCAGCCGGATTGGTAAAGTTAATTAGCCACGCATTCGGACAAAGCTCTTGCATATCCTCGGCGATTTGTAACAGCACAGGGATCGTACGCAATCCTTTAAATAATCCACCTGCTCCATTTGTTTCCTGGCCAATCATGTTATGCATTAATGGAATCCGTTCATCCTTAATCCGCGCTTCCAGTAATCCAACCCGCATCTGTGTCGTAACATAATCAGCGTCCCGTAGAGCTTCCCTGCGATCCAACGTTAGATGAATCTCCATCGGTACTTGCGCTTTTTTGACCATGCGTTTGGCTAATTCACCCACAATGTGTAGCTTCTCTCGTCCTTCTTCAATATCTACCAGCCATAATTCACGGATTGGCATTTCAGCATATCTCTTAATAAAACCTTCCACCAACTCCGGAGTATAGCTAGAGCCACCACCGATCGTTACAATTTTAATCCCTTTTTTATTCATCTTAGTTTCCCCTCTCTGTCCCATTTCTCCTATACTTTTCGTAGATTTCTAGTCTTTTGAGGAAATATTAGTAAGCTTAATACAAGTAAACGAGATAATAACTAGCCGCCGTACAAACCACCAATGAACCGATGATAAATGTGATGGCCTGCTTACGACTTTTATATTTGCCTTCAAAGTAGAGCATGACCATGCTAACTCCTGCGCCTCCAGCCAAGCTATTTACTAGAAACAGACTTGCTCGTTGGGATAGTCCCAACCACGTCAGGAGCGGGGTGAGTAGTAAATTTAAACCCACAACAAACGTAAAAAAGAAAAAGGCGCTTTTCCAACGAAATTTCATAAGCTTGTTGCTCTCTTCCATTGTCCATTCCTCCCCTATATGTCGTACAACCCTTGTTACTTATTCCTCATGTATGCTACTAAAACAAAAGAGACGTGGACAAAGAATGCCATAAGCTCCCTTTGCTCCACGTCCCCCCTCTCTTTATCTTACATCATGTTTAGATTGTTGCTGTTTCCTCAGCTTCTCTTTCTTGTTCCACTACTTTTTTGTCATACATTTTAAAGAATGGAATGTAGACAAGGAATGAAATTAGGATATTAATTACGACCAGTATAATGGCTCTCCAGTCCCCACCAGTTGCCAGATAAGCTCCAATTGGTGCTGGCAGTGTCCACGGTACCATGATGTAGGTCGGATTCACCAACCCGAGCACAGTAGCATAATACGACAAGGAGGCTGTAATAACGGGAACAATAACGAAAGGTATAATCAGCACTGGATTTAACACAATTGGCATCCCGAAAATAACTGGTTCGTTAATATTGAAGATCCCTGGTACAATGACAGTTTTCCCTAATGTCTTGTGATAGTTTGATTTGGCAAACAACAGCATGCACAGGACGAGACCAAGTGTCGCACCAGATCCCCCAACCCAGACAAACCATTGAAAAAATGTTTCAGGTGCCACGTGCGGAATCGCTTGACCTGCGGCAACGGCCTCAGCATTTTTGGCCAAATACACTTCCCATAGTGGACGGGCAATCGTACCTACAATGGAAACCCCATGGATACCAAATGCCCAGAAGAAAGTAATTAAAATGACTGGGATTAAAATACCTGGTAAGCTATCTCCTGCTTTAACTAACGGTGCAATAATTTTATCAACAAGTCCATGTAAATCAATTTTGAAGACAACAGTAATGATTGTCATGACCAGAAGTACTATTGCTACTGGAATCAAGGCTTCAAAGGAACGTAGCAAGGAAGGTGGTACCTGATCTGGAAGTTTTATCATTAAATTCCGCTGTTTACAGAAACGCAACACCTCTACGGCAAAAATAGAAGCTAGCATCGCTACGAACAAGCCGTGTCCGCCCAGATTGGTCATAGGAAGAACAAAACCTACACCATCCATCACTTTAGGCGCAATCGTCATTAGAAATGCCATGATTGCTAATTGTGAACCGGCCAACGGATCAAGATTATAGCTCTTCGCTAGATTATGCCCAATCCCAAATGAAATGTAGAGCGACATGATAAACATCGTCAAACGATATGGAATTAGAATTTGACCTGCATTCTCTTTTGCCCACATGGTAATTGCCCAATCTTGTGGCAACGGTGGAAAAGCGATGATTAAGAAGAAACTACCTACGATAATAAACGGTAAAGCGGAGATAACCCCGTCGCGGATTGCACGTAAATGTCGTTGTTCAGCGATACGAGCAATAGGACCTGACAAGTGTTTATCTAGAAATTGCACAAAAGCGTCCATGTCTTACTTCCCCCTTTACTCCTGCGTACATCCTCTTTACAAGAAATGTTCTAGGTGTCTGATTACTTTGCTACTTCTTGTACTTTTTTAAATAATATTGCTCCACCAAGTGGTGTGTAGCCTTGAGGTGGAATCAGTTCGCACGGCACTCCCGCTACATCCGCCTCTTGTTTTAACTGATCAAAACGGTGACGTACCTGAGGAGCTACCATGGCTACATTCCAGCCATTTTTCACTTCCTCAGCAAATTCTTGTGTACTGACAGCCTTCACTTCCATCTCTACTCCATGCTTATCTGCCTCTTTTTTAAGAGCGTTTACCACAATAGCACTGGACATCCCTGCGGAACATACGAATAATACCTTCATTATGATTCCTCCTTTTGCATGTATGAAAGTTTTTTGTAACCTTTGATGGATAAAGCACTTGCTACAAGAGCGGGGGAAGCCCTTGGATACCAGCAGTTAGGTTTATATACAAACCTGATGATATCGGAATACTTTTCGATAGCTGCTTAGTACCTGCCTTTAGTGTTACACCCCACTATGCATGTTGTCGAATCGATTTGTTTATAATGGTTGTATTTCTACTTGCGTCACTATTCTGACGGTTGCTGTAGGGCATGCTGGACAAATCCTTCATACTTTTGCAAGCGCTCTAGCGCTTCTTCATACTCACATCCAGCTAAAATCATCACGATTGCTGCTTTTACATTCTTGTTAGCCTTTTCATAGAATTCAGTAGCTTGCTCGTAACTAACCTCTGTAGCCTGCATAATAATCCGTTTGGAACGTTCCACCAGCTTTAGATTGGTTGGCTGAACATCTACCATCAGGTTTTTATACACTTTGCCAACGCCAATCATTGAACAGGTAGAGATCATATTTAACACGAGCTTCTGTGCTGTACCCGCCTTTAGTCGGGTGGAACCAGTCAAGATTTCAGGACCCGGAACTACCTCGATTGCTACATGAGCAAAATGACTAATCTCCGCACCCTTATTGCAAGCGAGGCTGGCCGTGCTGGCTCCTACACTGCTCGCGTACTGAAGAGCGCCGATAACATAAGGTGTACGTCCGCTGGCAGCAATCCCAATAACGGTGTCTTTGTCAGTTAATCCAATGGCTTGCAAATCATTTTTAGCAAGCTCAGCATTATCCTCGGCACCTTCCACCGCAACAACAAAAGCCTCTTTTCCCCCGGCAATCACTCCTTGTACCATCTCAAAATCAGTACCAAAAGTAGGAGGGCATTCCACTGCATCTAGGATTCCTAATCGCCCGCTGGTACCAGCCCCTATATAAATGAGTCGCCCACCTTGTTTAAAGGATCGGATCACTAGCTGAATGGCTCTTTCGATCTGTTCCAGTTCAGCTGCAATGGCGAGTGGTACCTTTTGATCTTCTTCATTCATGATTTTCAATACGTTTAGGATCGTCATCTGGTCCAAATTCATCGTTCTATTATTACGTGTCTCTGTTACCAATTTCTCCAGCATGCGCTCACCTTCTACTCCTATTTTGTTTCCGCTTTCATTTTACCACTTTGAAATAAAACGTCAATTATTTTATTTAATTTATGAATCAACATTTCATTATTGAACAAAAAAATAGGTAGGCAAAAGAGCAAGGATGCAGCATAAAGGCAAGCATCCGCGCATCTAGTCTCCCTTCCTACCTGCTAGACTTTAATACCTCTTCACGAATTTCATTAAAGTGCTCAATTACCGTTTCTCCTATTTGATTAAACACGCTGACATATAAGGCATCCACAATCGTTAAATGCATGATTCTGGAAGCAAAACTACCTACACGAAAATCCTGTTCAATGTTTGGCGTACATAGTTTAATATCAGCTTCTTTATACAAAAGAGACTTCGTTAAATTGGTAATAGCGATAACGGTTACTTGTTTCTTTTTTGCAAAACGTACGATTTCCAGTACCTCTTTTGTATTACCACTTACGGAAATGGCAATCAATACTTCCCCTTTTTTCATATTGGACACTACTGGAAGCATCATATGAAAATCGGTGGTCATCTCAGAATAATAGCCGATTTTTCTAAACTTATGACAACCATCCAAAGACACCACTGAAGAACCACCTACACCATAAAAAACGACGCTTTTCGTTAGTAAAATGGCCTCTATGGCTTTTTCTAATTCCCGTTTATCGAGAGAAGTTGATATTTCCTCAATCGCAGTCTTATTGTGATACTGGACTTTTTGAAACAATTCATATGGCTCATCCTGCTTTTTAATGATGGAGAAGTCGCTCATATTCATATCTGAGCGGGTTAAATCCCGAACTAGTGCCAACTTAAATGCCTGAAAGCTACTCATCCCAATTGATTTACAAAACCGAACGACACTCGCTTCGCTTGCCCCCGATTGTTTGGAGATTTGTTTTGTTGTCATAGTTGGAATTAATTCGGCATGATTCACAATATAGCTTGCTACTTTTTTCTCTGCCTGCGTAAAGCTGCTTAACTGACTTTCAATCTTGCTTACAATCATGGAATGCATCTCATTCTCCTCCGTTCTTCTCTAGTTTTACCACATCTTACCTAGTTTGTAATAGTAGAAACTAATCTACTAGGATAAATCACAATTAAATTTTTATATTAAATTCAAAAAAATGTAATAAATAGGAATGGAATATTATGTAATATATTGATAATATAGTATTTGAGGTGTTAACTTCATCACAAAGGGAGGTTTATTATTTATATGTTAAAAAAAGTGTTATTATCTGTCGCTATTCTCTTTACAACCGCTTTTAGTAATGTAAGTTTTGCCAAAGAAGTAGTAGAAGAGAAAGAGCAAGTGAAAGAACAAGTGAAAGAGCAAGAGAAAGAGCAAGAGAAAGAGCAAGTGAAAGAGCAAGTGAAAGAACAAGAGACAAAGAAAAAGCAAGACAAGCCCCTTATTAAAGAAGTAGATTTAGGCTCAGAAAAACTAGGAAAACCTCTAGGAGATAAGCTAGTTGTTGAAGAAGGTGCAGAAGACCTACTTGAGCCTGAAGAAAAGACTGTCGACATTGATGACACTCTGTCGGCCGCCAAAAAGAAAAAATCCGCTACTGCCGAAGCTGAGGCAGAAAATACGGACGCAAGTAACGCTAAGCCAATCACAATCGACTCCATTCACTCGGGTACCATCAATAAGGAAGGCGAAATTAGATGGTATGCTTTCTATAATACTAAGCCTGGAAAATTAACCGTTTTCCTTCAAACGGTTCGCTCCACTGACGTCAATTATGATCTGCATTTCTTTAAATTAAATGAAGATACCATGAAACTTGAAGAAGAAATTATCTCCTCCTATCAAGCAGGGAAAAACGAACAGGTTGCCCGCATCGCCCCTGAAGGCTATTACTACATAGCCGTAAACTCAGTTCAAGGCTTTGATACAGCTAATACATTTGCTCTCGTAGTTAAACACTCCACTACCTACGACACCTCTGAACCCGATGACAACGCATGGCTCGCTCATGAGAAAGAATCCACCACCTTTACCAATACCCAAACCATTGATAACCCATTCGATGAAGATTGGAGCTACTTCCACGTACTAGAACCAAAATCAATCTCTGTCACTTTAAACAATCAAATTCCAGGTACCGTTTATCGTGCAGATATATTAGATGCAGCAGCAAATGTACTCGCCAGCCTCGATCAAAACAAACAGTATCTCATTAATTTCCCTAAAGGTGACTATTTTGTCCGTGTTCTCTCTTCATCAGGCTATAGTGATTCTCAAACCTATACGTTAAGTGTTAAAGACCAATCAGTAGCTAGCTCTGTTGTAATCAGTAGCATTAACTCAGATGGAGGTGTGGAAGGATTAGTCGATTATTCACAAGGAAAAAAATGGAGAATTAAAAATAATATTACCGTACATGGAAAAGCATTCGATGCCAATGGTTACCCCGCTTATAACGTTCCCATTACGGTTTATGTCGTGACGCGTCTTAATAATACGGTCTATTCAGGTACAGGAACAGCTGATGCGAATGGTAATTTTAGTATCGCTGTTAACGGAATTGGTCCAGCTATCGGTCAAAACACCCACTACCTCTACTCATTTATACACTATTATGATGTGATTCCGCTTGTAGTAGCAAGTGGATCAACGAAGCTGAATTCTAATGTAGACAGTGTCTATCACTTCGCTTACTCGCTTTATAATAGAAGCTAATAAATCCCTATCTGTGTAGATAAAAAACGTAGTAAGAAGCTTTATACTCATGCTTCTTGCTACGTTTTCTTTATTCCTTGCAATCAAAATTAAAATGTTATTTATATCATTTTGTTGGTTCTCTGATAAACCAATGCAAATCTATGATGCCCCCGGCAAAAAAAAGCTGCCGAGGTATCTCGACAGCTTTCACTTGATTGCTAGACTACATTCTTTTGGATGTCATTAGGTCTTGGTCTTGGTCTTGATTCTGCATCATTATAAGTTACTGCCAGTTCGTAAAAATCTATGAGCCCTTCTTCATGATCTCGCCACGTATCGGGTTAACATTCCCTTCCCATTTAATACGAACTGACTTATTCTCCATAACCTCAGGTGAGTTAGAGACTTGAAAATGAATATGTGCTTCACTAGAATTACCTGAATTTCCACACAGGCCGATGACCTCGCCTCGTTTTACCTGATCTCCTCCTTTTACTGTAAGAGAGCCTGTTTTTAAATGCGCAGTGACACTGTACTCGCCATTCCCATGGTCAATAATCACATGATTACCGAGCAGTTGTGTTTTATTCGTCGTGCCAACTGGGTCATTATCAGGGATTTCGTTTTCCACCTTCACTACCTTTCCGTCTGCCGCAGCACTTACCTCCTGCCCGTAAGCATAGTAGCTTTCATTCTTAGTAGGGTCACCCTGATGGGACTTTCCTTGCTTCATGATAACCAAATCGTAGGCATAGCGTTGACTTTCATAATCATAGTGATAGTTAAATAATTCATTGGTCCCTCCCCAGAAGACAAACCAATCCTGTTTGAGAGGGGGAGAATAGACATTTTTGGTGAAGGTTTGATCTGTCTGTGGAAAAGTTTTGAGCGGCATAATTTGAAGCCCCCCAATTTTTTGTTGTTGGTCAAATATAGCACTTAATCCCTTTGTCCCACTTTGATCAAGCCACAGATATTGCTGTTGTCCATCACCTATCGGTACAGTAGCCTGTAAAGTATAGCCTGTTATTCCTTCCTGAAAAGGATGGGCAATTTGTTTTAGCTGCTCTAGGCTTACTTGCTGCTGAAATTCCTGAGACATTTGTGCATGGATTCGCTCATAATCTTCGTGTAAAAATACATCACCTAATTGCTTGGGCTCGATGGGCTGCATAGTGCTTCCAATCTCCTCTTTTTGCACTACTTGTTCTTTCCCAGACTGATTAACCATCTGTTGTTCGCAAGCAGTGAGACTTATCCCCACCGCAACTACTAAAAGTATGGGTTGGCAAATAGATCGTTTCATGAATAAACCCCTCTCGAAATTTTCTCTATAACCATATCAAAATAACATTACAACTCACGAAACTCTGCCTTACGAGTAGCTTACTTTGTACCCCTGTCCTCCTACTTCCCTCCTTTATTCGTTAAGACTGAGTTAAGATCGAGTGTCTAAAATCCCTTCAGAATCATGGTATGATAAACCCTAGAAGCATTTGGGAAAGGATACATACATAAAGGAGGAATGGTGCATGCTTCATGCACAACTTTTGGTGGTGGACGATGAGCTAGCCATCGGTAAAATGCTAACAACCGTTCTCTCTAAAGAAGGGTTTGAGCATGTGGATGTGGCAACCTCAGCCGAAGATGCCTTGAATGCCTGTCAGATTAAAACTTATGATCTTATCCTATTGGATGTCATGTTGCCTGGAAAAAGCGGAATAGAGATATGTCCATTACTACGATTACATACCAATGCTCCCATACTATTTCTAACAGCAAAGCATACGGATTTAGATAAACTGTCTGGCTTTGCGGTGGGTGCAGACGATTACATTACCAAACCCTTTCATCCTTTAGAAGTGGTCGCCCGTATAAAAGCCCATCTCCGTCGTTATTTACAATCAACAGAACGTGAGCCAGTGCCAATCATTCCGACTACAATCTATGATTTTGGCCATTTTCAGTTAGATGAACAAGCTGGAGAAGTGAGAGTAGCCAACAAGGTTGTCGATTTCCCCGCTCAGGTTTATCAGCTCTTGCTATTTTTATGCCAGAATCCTAATCGGATTTTTAGCAAGCAACAGCTTTATGAACACGTTTGGGGACACGATTCGTTTTCTGATGACAATACGGTAATGGTACATATTCATCGGATTCGTGAACGAATTGAACCAATTCCAAGTAATCCAATTTATCTAGTTACTATTAGGGGACTTGGTTACAAGCTACTCCAGCACGGGGCCAAGTCATTATGAATATGAAGAATCGACTTATCCTTCAATTCATTTCCTTATTATTGGTCGCCTCATTAATCTCAATTGGCTTAGTCACTGTTGCTTTTTCTTTTATGCGCTCCAAAATCAATGAGCTAGAGATGAACCGAGATTTTACTCGTGCAGGTTTATCCAATTTAGTAACCACACTACGCTTAGAGAACGGGAATATTATTTTTGATCCTGACATGCTGGCTCTGGTGAAAAGAACAGGAGGTTGGTTGCAAACTATTGATGAAAACGGAGTAGTAACCTCCAGCTACTTGACCCCTCCTGATGTGCCAACTCACTATAAACCTGGGGAAATTCATGCGATTTGGAGCGGTGAAAAGCAGTTTCCTTACTCTCTGTACATTTGGATTGAACCTAAAGATGGTATAACCTACACACTTTTATATGGGGTTAAATACAGGGAGGCAGAACTAATTAAACAAATTAGCAAAGCTGCAACCCTGCAATCAGACAGATTAGCTATCCCACCCTCCTTAGAACAGGAAATAATTCAACGGAATATGTGGGTTCAAATCCTAGATGCAAACGGGACAGAAATTGCTTCCTTATCGAAACCACCTAATGCCCTGAACCACTATTCTGTGCAAGAATTAACGCTGCGGGTACAGTATCCAGCCCGCTATCAAGAACATCTTTTCACCACCTATGATGATAAAACGGAACAAACCTGGATTCTCCATGTACCTACCACTGCTTCAGGTGAGCCTACAAGCTTGATTTCCCTTGCATCCGAGGATCAGATTGCTGGTGTCACTATCATTGTCCTGCTAATCGCTATCATTACCTTATTTTTATTATTGTCTCTTTGGTATGGACATCGGTTTGGAACACCTATGCTGCATTTATTAGAATGGCTGAAGCAGATCGCGAAAGGAACATGGGAGGAACCCCAAGATAGGAATGGGTTACCTAAAAGTCTCACCAAATCCGGTAGCTATAAACGTAACTATCGCATCTATCAGGAAGTTATGCTGTCTATGCATCATCTTGTTGAATGCTTACAACGTAACAACGAAATTCGAAATCAACTTGAGAAAACTCGTGAGGAATGGATAGCGGGTGTCTCACATGACCTAAAGACTCCTCTTTCCTCGATACTGGGATATTCCAAGATGCTGGAGAATACAACCTATGAATGGACACCGGAAGAAATTCAGGATTTTGGCTCTATTATGAGCGAAAAATCTGCTTATATGGATGCATTAATAAATGATTTGAGCATGACCTATCGTTTAAAAAATGGAGCTTATTCGCTTACTTTTACATCTCAGGATATTAATGAGCTTGTTCGACGGTCTATTATTTCCTTTTTGAATCATCCTCCATTTCAAGAGGCAGCTCTTACCTTTCAACCAGCTTTAAAAACCATTCATTATCCTGTAGACTCGTACGCCTTTCAGCGGATGGTTGATAATGTGATTGCAAATGCCATCCTGCATAATCCTGTAGGTACACCAATTGAAATTTGCTTGGTAGCATGTGAAACGGATGGTCTGGATGCTGAGGGCTTCGCGTTAACGATCCGCGATTGTGGTACAGGAATGGAACCCGAAGTTACCCAGCAATTATTCGAACGCTACTATCGGGGAACGAATACAGAAGGATTGGCCCAAGGAACTGGATTAGGCATGGCAATTGCCAAAGAGTTAGCATTGGCACATGGAGGAGAAATTCAGGTGGCAAGTGAGCTTGGGCAGGGGACGACTATTCAATTTACATTTCATAAAGAGAAAAGTTTATTCCCTTCTTATCATCTAAAAAGCCTCTCTACCCACAGTAATTAATAAAAGTGGGTGAGAGGTTTTTTGAAATATTTTCGTTCGAGCACTTCAATTCTGTGAATCTATGTGATTGGAAAAAAGTAAAGCATGACTTCATGTAGCACTAAAAGTTCCTTTCATGCGCTAGCTTTTTAAACACTACACTTCTCTCCCCACGCTCATGCCCTCCCATATTGCTCGTTTTGCATCCAATTCCCCTGCTTCTTTAGCTCCACCAATCAGATGAACTTTCATATCAGGTGGCAAAGAATCCACAAGAAGCCGATTAGGTGTGCTTCCAGCTGCAATAATTACAGTGTCAGCCGGAATAAATACTTCTTGTTCTTTCTCTATAATACGCACACCATCTGGTAGAATTTCTTTGTACTCAATTTCTGTTTTCATCATTACTCCATGCCTCTTTAATAACGATAGAACAGCCCAACGAGTGGTTTTACCTAATCCGGTTCCAACATGTTTGCCACGGCGTAAAAGCGTGATAGAACGCTTGTTATGTTGCATGTTAAGATATGATTTGGCAGACACGATTCCATACTCCGCCAAGTATTGGCCTGATTCTGCTGACAGGGTGGTGTTCGTTACCAGTAAATGTGATAAATCGCAGGCAATTCCCCCTGCCCCAATGATCACTACCTGTTGACCCACTGGTACCTTTCCTGTAAAAACATCAGCATAGCTTACAACATGTGGTAGCTCTATTCCTGGAAGCTCAGGGGATCGTGGTGTTACTCCAGTAGCTAGAATGACTTCACTCACCCCTTCGGCGACAAGTTTATCACTGGTTGCCTCCTCCCCCAGATGCACCTGTACCCCAAGCCTACGTAACTCATTCTCATAGTAACGGAGCGTCTCCTTAAACTCACTCTTCCCAGGTACCTGACTGGCAAAGTTAAGTTGACCACCCAATCGATTATTCTTCTCCCATAATGACACGTCATGCCCGCGTAATGCTAGCACACGCGCCGCTTCCATCCCAGCTGGACCTGCCCCGATAACTGCCACTTTCTTGATCTTTTCAGCTGGTGTAATGCTGATGTCCCATTCACGCCCTGCTAATGGATTAACTAAACAAGAAGCCGTCTTTCCTTCAAAAATATGGTCGAGACAAGCCTGATTACAGGCGATGCATGTGTTAACCTCAGCAAAACGCCCAGCTCTGCTCTTAGCTACAATATAAGGGTCTGCCAAAAATGGACGAGCCATGGAAACAAGATCACTATGTCCCTCTGCAACGATTTGATTAGCCAAACGAACATCGTTTATACGATTACTAGCAATAACCGGAATGCCAACTGCCTCTTTAATCTCCTTTGCTACCCAGACATAGGAAGCACGAGGAACCATCATTGAAATGGTTGGCACCTGCGACTCATGCCAGCCAATGCCAATATTTAAGGCGTCGATACCTAGTTCCTCCAGTCGTACAGCAAATTGAACAGTTTCTTCTAGCGTTGTGCTGTTCGGCATGACATCAAGTCCAGACATTCGAAAGAGAACAGGATACTCAGGACCAGCAGCTTTCCTAACCTGCCTAGCTACCTCCAGTCCAAATCGTGCACGTCGTTCAAAGTCTCCTCCCCATCCATCTGAACGCTGATTGGTCACAGGTGATAAAAATTGATTAATTAAATAGCCTTCCGAGCCCATGATTTCAACCGCGTCAAACCCTGCTTCCTTTGCTCGACGCGCTGCCTCTGCAAAAGCTTGAATGGTATGTAAAATTAATTCTTCATTCATTTCAAGAGGGGCAGTTCGATTAATTGGTGCTTGTAATGGAGATGGGGCTACAGGATCGAGACCTGTCATTTCCTTATAAGCATAGCGTCCCGCATGGAACAGCTGTAGTGCAATCCTTCCACCAGCTTCATGGACTGCACGGGTCATGTTATAAAGTGGCTGAATATGCTCATCTGCATAAATGTTCGTAAAGCCTGCTCCGCCACCTCCTTCTGGTAGGACTGCGGCCCCTCCCGTAACAATTAAGCCTGCTTCCCCTCTTGCACGCTCTACATAAAAGGCAGTAAGACGCTCGTATCCATGATCTAATGCTTCCAATCCCACATGCATGGAACCCATAATGACACGATTAGGCAGCTGTAGTGTAGCAATTTGAATCGGTTGGAAAATATGCGATAGCATCCGAAATCCCCGCTTTCTATTTTTGAATGAATGTTCACTCATTTCTCTACAGACTTCAAAAATTCCTTTTTTTCTGACTATGTTTGTTTGCCCTGTTATAATAAAACGTAAGCGTAAGCATTAGTAATGTAAAATTGGAGGAGATTACACTGGATACGATTGGATTTATTGGACTAGGTACGATGGGACTACCTATGGTGCAAAATTTACTAAAGGCTGGATTTTCTGTGCATGTTGTTTCGAGAAGTCGTGGTCCTATAGACAAAGCTGTTTCTCTAGGCGCCGTTGAAGCTAAAAATCCTGCTGATTTAGCGGAAAAGGTAGATATTTTACTTACCTGCTTACCTCTTCCCTCTACAATTGAGGAAGTTTATTTTGGAGAAAATGGCATTCTAAGCGCCGATCTGACAGGAACACTGGTTATTGATCACTCAACAATAAGCCCATTATTAAATCAACGTGTGTTTGATGCTATCACAGAAAAAGGTGGATCTTACATGGATGCTCCTATCAGTGGCGGACCTATGGGGGCTACTGCCGGAACTCTAGCTATCATGTGTGGTGGCTTAGAAAACGATTATGAGCGAGCTAAACCAGTATTTGAAGCACTCGGAACAAATTTGTTTTACTTAGGAAAAATCGGTAATGGTAGTATTGCTAAGCTGATGAATAACTACATTATTGGTGTACATACGGCTGCTTTAGCAGAAACCTTCATTTTGGCTACCAAAGCAGGAGTTGATACAACTCAGTTGTATGAGGTTCTATCAGCAAGTACAGGTGATAGCAAAATGCTGCATCGTATCGTTCCATTGGTACACCAACGTGATTTTGATGCACGCTTTAGTAATCAATTGTTATATAAAGACATGCGTATTGCTGGAGAATTAGCAAAAGCCTACGAGTTGGACATGCCTATCAATAAGTTGGCTGAACAAATGTACCAACAAGCTAGCGAAAAATATCCACTGGAGGATATGGCTGCTTTATTTAAAATTTATGAAGAAAAAACTGGAATTATGGTTAAAGAAAAGGCTCTCGATTGAGAGCCTTTTGCCTTTAGCAGATTAATAACTAATACGAACCAATTTTCCTATATGTGCTGCCATGTTTGTAATTACTGTTTCCCACTCAACCTTCTCGTCCATTGGATGTAACGGGAGCATAAAATGAAAATCAGCAATCCACTCCACCTGTGAGTCCTGATCTGGCGATAGCATGCGCTTTTTACTTGTGATGGCGATCTCTGGCACAATTGCTTGAGCAGCTTGCCACAAAGCATTGGTATCTCGTCCCTCTACAGGATAAGTAACCTCTACTTCAATTTCACACATATTTGCTTCTTCAAGCGGAAATAAATGAATAACAGCGACCGGAGCACCTTCTCTTGTTTCATCTTCCATAAATCTCATCTCTACTTCGTGGTACTCTTCCCCTTCTAAAATAGAGCGCTCTGTTTTTAGCAATACCTCTGTGGTTACACCGTAGGCTGAAAGTTCCTCATCTACTTTTGCTACCAATATATCTAACATTGTTTTCTTCCTCCTCATGATGCACTTCATCCATCATACTGAAATCGGAGGAAGCCGTAAAGTTACACATAAAGAAACCGCTTTCATAAAAAGGGACCGATTGCTTTCTTATTCATGATGTCGGATGGCAGTCCTTTTTATTGAGAAATTCCGACAACCATATCCGCCTGACATCTTTATTTGGACAGTATCCAAGCAGGTAACTATCTCCAAGCATATACTTTTCTTTTAGCCACTCCTTATGCTTACGGAAGAAGGCATTCTGAAATTCAATTGGCATTTGTTGATATTCTTCCAACGCAGAAGGGTGTTCGAGGAAATAATTTTCATCATACAGGATTTCATCTTCGTTCTGATGACTGATAAAATACAAGAATAAAAGAACAAGGCCCGTATTCACCAAAAAAAGTGTCATACCTATCTCCCCTTTCCCTTACAGCCAATGTCATTCATACATAACATATACCACTATAAATATTCTGATTGTTCCTTTTATTTTATCATGTTTTTACTCTTTGGTAACTAGCCCCTTTCCCTTTGCAACAATTTATTTGGAAAATTTTTATAAATCAAAAGCCTGCAACTAAGAATAACGGTCAGGACTTACTCTGACGGTTATTTTTACTTTAGCGAAAATCGAGAGTTTGTCCTCATATACATGCAGACCCTTACTATACTGTTGATGAGCAACCTTCCCAGTTATATAAAGGATAAAGGATTACCTGTCTACTTACGCTAAAAAAGCTGAGTTATAAATTCTTATCTGTAAAAAAAACCAGCTGGGGTTCTCCAGCTGGCTTGCTACTATATTTTTTGGACTATAGATATCCTACTATCTCTATTCTCGTTGGCTGTCCAACCTTTTAAGACACCTGTCTCTCCGGAAGTGTTACCCTTCCAACTGAAGGTGAACTCATACCTGAAGATGGCGTAATAGTTACTGGTGGAGGTGTCATTTCATTGTTAGAAGCTGGAGTGTTTTGCTGGAAATTAGGTGCGTCAATAATATCAGCTGGTGGTGAATTACTCTCTGATTGTCCTGAGCTTCCATTATTGTTATCCGAGCCATCGTTCCCCGAACCATTTACACCGTTTTGTCCATTATTATCTAGTAACTCTTGTTCGTTACCTTGTTGTTGCTCATTCAAGGTAGCATCTTTGTTTGTTTCAGAACCTTTTGCTTCCGATTGGACTTTGTTTACCGATTCCTTTGGTTTACTTGATTGCTGCTTCTTATTTGATTTGGAATTGTTTACATATTCCACTACTTGATTATCAAATGGAGAGTCATTGTAATCAATTTTAGCCAATTCACTACTGTCTAGTTTCATAGCAGCCTGTAGGGTTTGGCGAATCTCATCTTTTTTGCTCGTTGGTAGCAATGTGTAGCTTGTACTTGAACTCCAGAAAGCCCCACTGTCTACTACGATAAAATTATCCATTTTAAAGCTTTTAAAATCAGTTGCAATTCCTAGTATTTGTTCCTTGCTAAAATCAGTGTGCACATTATCGCCAGTTGTCTCGATCACTTTAGGCAGTTTAGCAAAACCTTCGATCGATAGCATCTTATTCATAATCGCTTTAATTACTTCCTGCTGACGTTGGTTTCGATCAAAGTCGTTGGAATAATACTTGGTCCCGCGATTATCGTGACGATGACGCACATAATCAAGTGCATTCTTCCCATTCAGCACTTGTTGACCCGGATTAAGGTTAATATGGGTGTTATCAGTTGGATCATCGTATACAAGTCGACGATCTATGTTGACTTCCACTCCACCTACCGCATCCACGACCGCTTTAAATCCATTAAAATCAACCTCAACATAGTGGTTAATTGGTATGCCTAACACTTGCTCAAGAGTTTTTTTCGTTAAGGTGATCCCATTTTCAGTAGGTGTCTCACCCTTTGCTTTTGCCTGACGGCGCTCAACCTCTCCGTTGGCAAATACAGCATTCACCTTATGATATCCGCGGTAGCCTGGAATTTTTACTCGAGTATCTCGAGGAATGGAGATCATTGTCACCTTTTTCGTATCAGGATCAATAATTCCCACAATCATTACATCGGTATTAGCCGAGCCTGTCTCTGGCCTCGAATCTCGTCCTAACATTACAACAGAGATAGGTTTACTGGAGCTATAGCTCGTATCAACAGGCAATGTACTGGTTACGTCTTGATAAGGATCTTCCGTTGCTTTATCCATAGCTTTATCGATTGTCTGGTACACATAATAGGCATATGCCCCGCCACCCAAAACCAGTAAGGCTAATAGGGTGAGTAGAATTATGCGCAGCTTTGTCTTCTTTTTCTTAGGTTTCTTCGGTTTGGAAGCGGTGCGCTTACTCGTGTTCGCAACCGTTTCTTGCATATGTAATCAGTCTCCTTATGTGACAAATAATCTTGTCACTCGCAATCTATGTTCCTTTGATAAGACAGCCAACATCTCCGAAAGGTTACAATCAACATTACAACTCAAGCCTCTTGTCTCACAATTCTCATCATTATAAATTGAGATTTCGGGAAGTGAAATAGAGCTTTTCACCTATTTTTGCTAAAAACTACATCCTCTATCATATCACAAGCATGTGGGATTTTGTAGAAAAATGTCTATGAAATTAGAAACCCCTTTCGCTAATAAGAAACGAAAGGGGGCAGGAAAAATGAAGCTAGCGAGATACTATTTGGAGTCTACAGATGAGCTATTGCATCCCATGAGGTGCTTGGCTAAAGCCTTTTACCGGCTTACTTTCATTCTCATGCTTTGCATTTTGACCACTATGGTGCGCATCTCCGCCATGATGAATATGATACTTATCGCTTTTGCCTTTGATTTGCTTTGCCATCTGCTCTCCTCCTTTTATCTTGCTTTCTCTATTGTGTGAGTATGCTTCCTTCTCCATTCATAATTGACCATAAGCAAAACATCCCGTCTCACTCAACTAGTAAGACGGGATGAAAGTAAATTACGCTTTTTGTTTAGTCGCAGCTATCACCAAATCAGTAATGGCAGGTGGATAAATCTCTGGAGCACCATAGAGACGGAGTGTACCATCCTCTACAAGACCAGCGATAGCAAACATACTCCACCCCTCGCTCATCACTATTTCTTGTTCTGTTACAAATGATAGTTGTTCACCATTTTGACGCATCAAGACATGCTCAGGCCCAGCATAAGCTAACATTTCTTCTAGCACCACCTGCGGTTGTAGAGTGCCTTGGTGCAAAGAATGATTAGCTTCCTTGGATAGCAACGTACGCATACGGTATGCTTCAGGTAAATCTTCTTTAAGCTGACCAATCAATGTAAGCATATCAGTAGATAATAAAGTCTGGTGCTTCTTATCTAGCCATTTAAAGAACGCTGTCAATACAGAAAGCAGATTGGTTGCCAATGTTTTGGAAGGCGTATCTACACGTTCCAACACATCATGTGCTAAGAAATAAGCAACATGCTGAATACGTAATGTGTTCCAATCAAAAGTAGGACCAAATGCATTACGAATAAATGTACGGAACAAATTCATCGTCTCATCATATTTTTTCATCGTTAGCTCAGATTTTCCTGTTGTCATTTCCTCTACGAAAGACGCAATATCAGCCAGCACTTCTGGGCGAACAGTAAAAATGCTCTCTGGTAGACCTTCGATTAACGGACGGTCCAACAAATTAGCAACATGATGTAGATGATTCGGCATGGACAGTTTGGTTTTCAGCACTTCAATATTCATAAAGCGCGCAAGACCTTGTCCCATCGATTCCTCATGCTCTAGCTTTTCCAGAATTTGATTGAGAATATTTTTTAACTCTTGTTTATCAGAAGCAGCTACCAGCAATGGTGGTACATCCTGAAGCTCCATCTGAGACGTCTGCAACCACTTCTCTGTAAAGTAACTCTGGATAGCCCATTGTAATACTTTAGGTGGTAATGTAGGCGCACTCGTGATAAACAAAGTACCCTTCGTCAATTTGGTTCCTGTCGAGCTTAATTGATCAATAGCTATCTCTTCAGTGGGAGCACTTAGTTGAAGCGCATCACTCGCTTTTTCGACGCCTGGTTTATAGCCTTCAATCGTTAGTCGATTTTTTTCTAAAATCAATTCAGCTGCTATTTCATGAAGTTCCAACAAAGCACTATCCAAAGAGCGAATCAGGAACTCATCCTTTTGCGAAGCATAAACCCAAGTCTCTTGAGAAGCTTCTTGCTTTTTTGATTCAAAGGACCCGTGTGTTTTTAATAAGCGTCTGATTTCAGGAGCATGCACGCCTTCATAAACAAAGCGAACCATACTCTCTTCCTCAGGCTCCTGCTCATAGCTTACACCCTGTTCATTTAAACGCTTGTAAAGAGCTAGTGAAATAGCTTCTCTCCCAGCACTCTCCATCTTTTTCACTATCGATAGCAATTCTGCCTTTAAAGTAGCGCTGACCATTAGACTACCTGAGAAGATAGAATCACGGAAGCCAAGCGGAATCAATCTACCGAGCAATAACTGGCCTGGCTTTAACACAACAGATTGGGAAGAGATTAGATTGTGTTCCTGATTACTGTACAAATCAGTAACAACAGTCATATTTTCTGTAACAGATGTAATCTCGTATAGACCTAATTGAAGATGCAATAACCCATCTTTTATCTCTTGATCCATTCGTTTACCGTATTGAGCGATGAAATGTTCAAGGACAGAAACACCCTCGTTTTTCACATCGAACACATACCAATTCATAAAATGGTCCATCCAGCGTGGTTGGAACAGCTCTTTTAGAGTAAGACCTGTTTCTTCAGCAAAACGGTCTCTAGCTCTACTTATTTCTATATCGTTTACATGCTGCACCACATACTTGGTTAGACGTTCTGTCCAAGTAGCAAACTCTTTGCGCAGCTTTTGCTCGCGAGCCATACGTACATGGGCAATGTCCGTCACAACACCACAGCACTTTTTATATTTCTTACCGCTGCCACATGGACACAGTTCATTTCTACCGACTGACATGGGGGGTTGTTTCTCCTTTCGACCCAGCTAACCTTCAGCTAGGAATTGCCACAATCCTTCTAGTTATATCGCATTTCCCGAATTGATTGCAAGTTATTCTACCCGAATGCCTAGTAATCAATACTCATATCTGTGTATGCTTCCCATTTTTCAACAAATTGTTGTAGCTTTTTAATAAGCTTCTCAATTCTCTCACGTTCATCAACACATTCAGAAATCGCTTCTAATTGATTGGTGGTAAAAAATTGTACCACCATCATTTCCATACGCTTTAAGCGAGCCTCATACTGCAAAATGATCTCACGGATCACATAAAATCTCTTTTCCATGCAAATGGACTCTTCTGCTTTCATTATTCTTGATCAAGTGTAGTCACAATGGTTTTAATGTCGGTAACTACCTGTTCGTTTTTATGTTTCTCTTTCATCAAAATTTCAATCGCATCCATGTTACTCTCTTGGAAATGAGAAATTACCTCTTGGGACATTTCTGCATTGCGTTGATCCAAAAGGGAAACTGCTTTATTTAATAGCTGTTCTACTTCTGCTAATACGTTTTTCGTTTGCGTTGTAATCATGATTTTTTCCTCCTGTACGGCCTCTAAATTTTTTCCTTGTGGCTCGGTTTGGTCAAGTGCTCGTTGTTCGATTTCAATCACAGTATCTGTCGTAGCTACTTGTGCCTGTGCTGTTTCCATTTCCTGCACAGCTATTCCCTTATCATCTTGGCCATTTACGTAAATGTTTTCACCACTAACAGTAAAGCGCCCGTCCAATTCCGGTACAAACATGCTTTCTTTAATGGACAGCTTCAACTCATTTTCCACCATGTGGAACAAAAGGCGGATGGAGAGTCTGTCGATTTCCTTACTAACCAAAAATTCATAAATGGAGTCATTGGCCAGTTTCCATTCAGCAAGATACCAACGTTCATCTCCAACGTACTGAATGAAACGAGGATCTTTATCCAGTATCAGCAATTTTGTGATCTGATTCCAGGAAAAATGGGTATGTTGACGCAATTCACGCATCATTTGGTCTAAATTTTTGGGAGAATGAGATTTTCTCACAAAACGATATGCCTGATCAAATAATTGATGTGGTTGGTAAGTAAGCTCTAGTATCGCTTCGGTTCTGCCAACCTTTATGGGCGATTCAGTAAGCTGCATGGCTTCGGAGAGGGTTTCTTCCGCGCTTTTTCCATTTGGCATAAGATGTAATTGCTCTTCCAAGCGCGTAATGATATCAGTTCTTGGAAGTGAACGCTCCCCTGGCCGAAAAACCTTCTTGATGTAACTAGCGATGGTATATGTTGGCCTATTCATGAAACATTCTCCTTCTGCATTGCAAAGACTTTCCACAAGACGGAATAGTAACCTATATTCTACATCAAAGCAGAAAATCCTACATTTACTATTGTTTTTTTATGACTGAATGTGATTTTGTAACAGCCTAGCCACCATTGTAATCGCATACATGCCTTATCCTATCTAGGTTTCAGTCATTTTTTTAAAACAACTCGTTAGCTCCGTAACCTTTTTCTTTCCTCAAACGTAATGGTAAATAGCCTATGGAAAGCATACTTCCATCTTTGATTTTAGATGGAGATAAAATAGTAAGGATTGGTGGTGGATTTACTACCCCTACGGTATATAATGGGGAAAGGTTGTTTGACAGAGTTTATGAACTGGAGGAAATAACGTTGGATTCTACTGTTGTACAAGCCCTCAGCTCCTTTGCTGGTTCCTATTCAGTTGTCGGCTGGATTAGTATTTTTCTAGCCAAATATGCAGAATACCTGTTTTATTTGAGCATCCCAGTTTATTGGTTTTTTGGAAATCGTAAAAATAAGCGAATGATTATCCAAACCATTATTGTCTGTTGTATTTCCATGGGAATAAGTTGGTTGCTAGGACAGCTCATCCATCGTGAACGACCATTCGTCACATTACCACTTACACCATTGGTACCACATGATGCGGATGCTTCTTTTCCAAGTGACCATGCGACAGCAGCACTAGCCATCGCAGCTACCTACTGGTATTACATCAAACCAAAGGGTAGACGCTTCTGGATGATCCTTGCTGTGGGTGTCTCCCTTTCCCGCGTATTCATTGGTGTGCATTATCCAACAGACGTTTTATCCGGTATGGTGCTTGGAATGAGTTGTGCTTATGCTATTCACAGGTTACTTCCAAAATTCCCTCGTGTAGTAGGCTTAATCGATGAGGGTATTCTTTTGTACGAAAAAATGGAGAGTGCCATTATACCACCTAAAAAATCAGCTACACGCAAAAGACATCACACGATTGAATAATAACCTGATAAAAAGCCCTTTTCATCACTTGAAACTTCAGCAAGTTTCCTGATGAGAAGGGCTTTTTGGTTTTCTATTTACTCTTCTGCCACATGGCACCCAGTTTCAAAGACATTGCCACATTACGTGCCGTCCGCTCCATATTTTGTGCGCCTTCTTGCAAAATTTCTTCCAAGGGAGCTAAGTGAGGGATAATCGGGAATAAAAGGTCAATTCCATGCTCATGTACAACCTTACTCTCCTCTGTCACACAACCCGCAATTCCGATCACTGGAACATTGAATAGCTTCGCTGTTTTGGCTACACCAATCGGAGTTTTTCCATGGATGGTCTGGAAATCTACACGCCCTTCCCCTGTGATGACAAAGTCAGCGTCCTGTACATGTTTAGTTAACTCAGTTGCCTCTATTACAATTTGAATGCCGCGTTTTAATTCGCATTGAAAGAAAGCTAGCACACCTGCTCCTAGACCACCTGCTGCCCCAGCTCCTTCGATCCTATCAACATCTTTTCCAAGGCATTCTTTCAGTTTTTTAGCATAATGTACTAAATTTTGATCCAGTAGGGCTACCTGTTCAGGGGTCGCGCCTTTCTGTGGTCCAAATACAGCGGAAGCTCCCTTTGGTCCTGTCAAAGGATTATCAACATCACACGCTATCTCAAAGGTTACTTGCTGTAAACGGGGGTCCAAACCGCTTATGTCGATCTGAACAAGCTTATCAAGCTCTCCGCCTCCATTACCAAGCTCCTTACCGTTACGGTCTAGTAGCTTTACACCTAGCGCCTGTGCTACACCCGCACCACCATCATTCGTTGCACTTCCACCAAGACCTAATATGATATGTTTGACGCCTGAGTCCAGAGCATGGAGAATTAATTCGCCAGTACCTCGCGTTGTTGTGACAAGCGGATTTCTCTGTTCTCGTGGTACTAGGTGCAAGCCTGAAGCTGCTGCCATTTCAATGACTGCCGTTTTTTTATCACCTAATAAACCATAGAATGCCTTCACAGGTTGATCCATAGGACCGGTTACTTGGCAAGTAACAATCTCTCCACCTGTAGCATCCACCAGCGATTGAACCGTTCCTTCTCCACCATCGGCCATTGGTATCAAAACACACTCAGCGTTAGGGAAGACTTCTTTTACTCCTTTTTCAATTGCCTCTGCTGCTTGCATAGCCGTTAGACTTTCTTTAAAAGAATCCGGTGCAATAACGAATTTCATCGTTGTCTCTCCTCTCATGCGTCGTACTCGCCATCTTTATACCATAATTTGAAAAATACCAAATAAAAGAGTAGAAATTACAGCAAGTACAAAACCAATCATTGTCTCATAAGGAATTAAGCGTAACCGTTCTTTCATTGCCATATTAATGCTACCACCCGTAGCATGGAAGAAGCTTCCGTGTGGCATATGATCAAATACAGTCGCACCTGCATGTATCATCGCTGCTGCCGCTAGTGAGCTTACACCTAACTCAACGATCGTACTGCCAAATACAGAACTTGCTACCACAGTACCAGCTGTTGTAGAAGCTGTAGCCAAAGACATCAACGCACCGCTGATTGGTGCCAACAAGTAAGCAGGGAGACCAGAAGCAGTCAATGCAGAAATAATGACACCTTTTAGTTCTGAGTTAGCAATAATTCCGGCAAGCGTTCCCGTTCCAATCAGCATGATTGCTACACCAGACATCTTACCTAACCCATATATCGCGTACTGATTAACTTTCTTTATGCGTCCCATAGCAATTGCTCCTACAAGACCACCCACTGGCAAAGCAATTAACGGATCGATATTGATATCAAATAGAGGTCGTAAAGACAGAAGAACAATAGCTGTAAGCGGTGCTAAAATCGCTGTTCCAAAGCTCGGAAGCTTACTTCTATCAACTTCATTACTTTCATTTGCCGCTACTTTACTTCCTTTTTGCGATAATCTTTTTGCAATCATGTAGGTCACAACTACCCCAATGAGAGCTGGAATAATTCCGGCGGCCATCACAGAGGTCAATGGTACGTGAAATGTATCTGCCGCTGCAATTGTATTAGGATTCGGTGACATGATGTTACCAGCTTTACCTCCTCCAATCATCGCAAGCAAAATACCCATCTTCGATATATCAGCGCGCAGCGCAATCGCTAGAGCAATCGGAGCTACGGTAATTACTGCCACGTCAATAAAAACCCCCACAGCTGTCAAAATCATCGTTGCGATAGCTAGGGCTAGTAGTGCTCTCGTTTCGCCTACTTTTTTCACAATGGTCTCAGCAATCGTGGATGCTGCTCCCGATTCAATTAGTACCCCTGCCAAAACACCAGCTGCAAGGATACGTAAGACAGCTGGTATAACACCCTTGGTTCCCTCAATCATTAAGGTAACAGTATCCGGCAAATTGACTCCGCCTATGACGCCACCAACCAGGGCACCAGCAATCATTCCATAAGCAGGTGGCACTTTACGTAAAATAAGAACGATAGCTACAATCAACGCCGCCAATGCCCCGAAAACGCTTACGGTTACATCCATGTATGACTCCTCCTTCTGACTTTTGCTCTATTTGTCTCATTTTTATTTCCTGTCTATATCATAGCGCTTTCATGAAAGCGGATTCATCAGCCACTAAAACAAAACTCCCGCCTTACGGACAAGGAGTTTTTGTTCATTTGCACAATAAATTCTTTTCAGTTGGCAGAATTGGAAGTTGTTACTTATTTACTACATGATCATTTTTTTAACTTATATAGCCACATAGCAAATTGTAACGAAATTAAATCACTGATTCGCTTAGGGTCCTTTCCTGTGATGTCATGAATGCGTTGTAGTCGGTACCTGAGCGTATTACGGTGAATTACGAGCCGCTTAGCAATTCGATTCAGCTCTCCCTCTTCTGCCATATAAACTTGAAGGGTTTGCTGAAGCTCTCCGCTTTTATCCTGTTCGATAAGGTTCTTATACACCTTGATCATCTCTTCTGATTTCCAAGAATCCTGAACCGATACCATCAGTGTCTCATTTAAAAAATCATCATAGTAATAAACCGTTAATTCTGGAGCCATAGCTTTACCAGCTAATAAAGTATCTTGAGCAGACTCATAGCAATACCGTAGCCCTTCTGCACCTGAAAAAGCTTTTCCTACTGATACTTTAATAGGTGTAATGAGCTGATTTTTTAGCAATGATAAAATTTGTTCAACACCTTCACAAATTGCTTCCTTATCTCGATAATGACGTGATTCTTTCACTAAAACAATCTGTTTTGAATTCTTAATTGCCATCATCTCAATGGTATCACGCATCTCCAATAAACCGACCATTTGGCGTAATGTCGTGTAAGCACTATCATCAGAAATTCCTATATCCATTAATTCAATGACAACCGCCACCCTCTTAATGGACAAATCGATTTGCAGTCGCCTTGCCTGTTCCTTCCATAAGGATATATCCTGCTGGTCAGAATGTATGATCGACAACAAAAAATCTTCCCGTAACCGTTTATCCAGCTTGGCCTGCTCTAGCAAATAGGATTGCTCTAGAAACATTTCTGCTGTCATTTTGACAAGCTCTCCATACTTCGTCACTTCACGTGGATCACCGGTGATGCCAATGACACCCACAATTTCATTTTGAAATTGAATAACTAAATTGGTCCCAGCCTGCACACCAACCAAACGCCCTACATCTTCTGGATACACTTCAAAACGACCTCGACGCTCAATAGCAATAACCGCACCTTCATGTTTTTGATGCAGTCTCTTTTTATCTCCTGAAGCAATGATGTATCCACGCTCATCCATCACGTTTACGTTATAACCAATGACTTTCATCATCCTAGTAACAATTTCTTGCGCGAGCTCTTGTGTAACTTGCAACACTCCGGCCACTTCCCTTACCTGATCGATGTTTTTGCTCCATGTATTATCTTATAAAAGCAGACTAGTAGCAAAAAACCATCGTCTAAGGCTCTCGCCTCTTTCGATGGTTTTTAAACATATATAGACTCTGTTAAGCAAAGTAGAAATAACGCAAATAGACGTATACGTGAGATATGAGCAATGTAATGATCGTGATCGGGAACGCAACCTTGAAAAACATCCCAAAGCTAATTGGGTATTTTTCTTTCGAAGCCATTCCTACAACAATTACGTTAGCACTAGCACCGATAATCGTACCATTCCCACCCAAGCAAGCACCAAGCGCAAGACTCCACCATAGTGGCTCCAGATTAGTAATACCAAGGCTTCCCATCTCTTTAATCATGGGGATCATTGTTGCTACGAATGGAATGTTATCAACAAATGCAGATGCAATCCCACTCATCCACAGAATGATTAGCGATGTTTTCATTGTATCACCTTGTGTGAATTCGATTGCTTTTTCAGCTAAGGAAGCTATAACACCTGTGTTAACCAGACCAGATACCAATACGAACAACCCTGCAAAGAAGAAGATCGTATTCCATTCTACTTTAAGCAAAGCTTCTTCTAAATAATGCTCTCCTGTTAACAGTAGTAATAAGAATGCTCCTACTAATGCAATCGTGGCTGATTCTAAATGGAATACACCATGCAAGCCAAAGCCAATAATGGTCAGCGTAAGCACTGTTAATGACTTCTTTAATAAAGTAGGATTCGTTAGTTCTTGTTTTTCATCTAGTAACATTAGTTTTTGCTGTAATTCTGGAGTTGTCTTTAATCCCTTTCGATAAACAAGTAGCAAGTAAATAATTACAACAACTAAAATAATAGCTATGACTGGAGCCATATGTACCAGAAAAGCCACAAAGGTTAATTCGGGTACAGCACTCCCTATCATGATGTTGGGCGGATCACCAATCAGTGTCCCAGCTCCCCCAACATTGGAGCAAATGATCTCACTAATCAGATAAGGAATCGGATTTACGTTCAACTGACGAGCAATACTAAATGTGATAGGGACCATGAGTAGAACAGTCGTTACGTTATCCAGTAAAGCAGACGCAAGAGCTGTAATTAAGCTCAGTGCAATCAGAATTTTAACCGGGTCGCCCTTTACTGCTTTAGCGGCCTTAATGGCTACGAAGGTGAACACCCCTGTTTGTGCGGTTATGCTCACGATAATCATCATCCCGATTAATAAGCCTAATGTATTAAAATCAATATGATGAATCCCTTCCTCTTGGGTAACTATACCCGTGAGGATCATGAGCAATCCCCCTGCCATCGCAACAATTGTGCGGTGCAGTTTTTCACTGATAATAAAAGCGTAGGTAATGAGAAAAATCGCAATTGCTAGTAATGCTTGATTATCCACTTGATAACCTCTCTTTCTTTCCCCTGAAGTTTATTTTGTTATATTATCCAAAAGCTGGATGTAAAAAACGACAAAAAGAGCCCATCTAATGACAGGCTCCTCCATAACACATTCGTATCAAGTTTATACCCTATAGTATACCGGTATTTTGATCATTTGTAAAGTAATTTATCACCAAGAATGGATAGGACCCTTCAGCTTGGTCTGGCCCGTGAGCGTTACATCATATCCCCCGATAGCCTGTAGTTCTTGTTTAAAAGCTTCACTTTGTAACAATTTCAGGAGACTGTTTATCCAATAATGACTCTCTTCCGTCACTAACATTACCAGATCATAGTGCTCTTTGATTAAGGGGATAAACTCCACGTCTACAATCCTAGCAGCTTTTTCAATTCCAATCCCTACGTCAGCCGCCCCCCTCGCCACAGCCGTTGCAACTGCTAAATGACTATGTTCCACATGATCAAAATAGCCAAATAATCGAGATGGATCAAGCTGATGAAGGCGCAATTGCTCATCTAATAGAACTCTCGCTCCAGAACCCGCCTCCCGATTGACTATTCTGACTCCTGACTTTTGTAAATCGGCCCACGTACGTAGCTGTAAGGGGTTCCCCTTCGCTACATATAGACCGGCTTGGCGAGCCATCATATGAACAATCAGGTATGGTCGCCCCGTTAATATACGTTGTACATAAGGTACATTGTAGATCCCGCTGTCTCCATCAAATAGATGTGTACTCACAATATGCGCTTCTCCTCGATAAAGAGAAACCAAGCTATTCAAGCTTCCTTGGTAGGAACGTAGCGCTCTCAGTTGGCCTGTTTGCTTTTCTAGCTGAGAAGCTAACAAATCTAGCGCCATATCCTGTCCACTTATAATAATAGATTGTACTCCACTAGAAGATGGTTGATCAGCTACGATAGGTTTTCCCGCTTGTGAAAAGGAGGGGGTGTAAGCACCTTTTTTCGATTTTGTTTTTTGCTTGTAGGATTCCAGGTCGCTTGCATCTACTCGCATCTGTCTACCAACCCGATAAGCAGACAGCTCCCCCTTCTTAATGAGGTCATATACTGTCAGCTTGGATACTCGCAAAATATTGGCAACTTCTTCTGTCGTATAGGAGATGTTTTGCGTCATGAATAGCCTCCTTTTCAAGTACCGAATCTTCGATAGTAAAAATATCTTATCATAACTAGTAATCCAAGCTATAATGTTCTTAATTAGTTATATCTAAATATAATTAATTATAACTACTTATATTGAAGGAGAGTCTTTCATGTTAACATCACGCAAGAAAAAAACCTTTCTGAGCAGTTTGATCAGTTTCTCCTTATTACTTGCAACAGTAGGCTGTTCCACTCCCGCTCCATCGACCACCCAACCTACTACTGATTCGAAATCCCAACAAACCAAGACGGAAATCTTTGTGTCTGCCGCAGCAAGCATGACCGATGTGCTCCAAGATGTAAAAAAAGAATATGAAACAAACCATCCTGATATTACACTGACCTATAACTTCGGTGGATCAGGTAAACTCGCCCAACAAATTGAACAGGGAGCACCAAGCGATCTCTTCATCTCTGCTAGTTCCAAGGATATGAATACGTTAAAAGATAAAAGCCTGATCATCGAAGACTCCCAAACCGAACTAGTCACAAATGAGATGGTATTAATTGCTCCAAAAGAAAGTACCGTTTCCGTTGATTCATTTGAGAAAATAGTACCTGAGACAGGTAAGCAATTTGCGATTGGTGAGCCTAGCTCCGTCCCAGTCGGTCGTTATACGGAGGAAGCCTTGACAAAATTAGGTCTATGGGAAAAAATGAAGCCAACCATGGTTTATGCAAAAGATGTACGTCAAGTATTAACCTATGTTGAATCAGGTAATGCCGAACTGGGTGTCGTATATAAAAGTGATGCACTTACATCTGATAAGATTAAAATTCTAGCAACTGCCAAGCAAGAGTGGCATAGCCCCATTGTATACCCAGCAGCTATAGTAAACGCTACACAGCATCAAAAGGAAGCTCAAGAATTTTTAACATTCCTCACCGCTGATTTTTCGAAAGCTGCTTTTGAAAAATACGGATTTCATCCTGTAAAATAAGCAATCTTTCAATCATGTATATGTAAAGCAATATAAAGTGAGGGTACTTTTTCATGCCTGACATCTCTTATTCCCCGCTCTACCTGTCGTTGCAGGTAGCGGGGATTTCCACTATCGTTGTATTTATCAGCGGATTATTTATCGCCTATTGGTTCTCGCGTCGTCAATTTTTTGGCAAAAGTATTTTGGAAGCATTGTTTCTATTGCCTCTCGTGCTTCCTCCCACTGTAGTAGGCTTTGGTCTGCTTCTACTGTTTGGTAAAAACGGATTAATAGGTAAATTTTTATTGGAAGCTTTTCAATTTCAAATTGTTTTTACCTGGGTAGGAGCGGTGATCGCCTCTGCTGTGGTCTCATTCCCCCTGATGTATCAAGCCGCTCACGCTGCCTTCCAAAATATGAATCGACGCTACGAGCAAGCAGCTGTTATGCTTGGCGCTTCTGCTTGGAGGGTCTTTTGGACCGTCACGTTTCCTTTGTGCTGGCCCGGGCTTTTGGCTGGACTTGTGCTTTCCTTTGCAAGAGCGCTGGGTGAATTCGGAGCAACACTCATGTTAGCTGGTAATATTCCTGGGAAAACGGAAACACTTCCCATCGCCATCTATTTTGCCGTCGAGGGTGGGCGTATGGAAATCGCCGCCTTTTGGGTAGCTATTATCGTTGCCATCGGCTTTAGTACCATACTTTGGCTTAACTGGTGGAGTAAACATACATTAAATCGTCATACGCAGTTTAAAGATTAGAAGTCACTTTTATGTAGATGAGGTATTTCCATGCTACAGGTCCAACTCATGAAACAACGTGCGCATTTCGCATTAGAAGTATCATTTACTGTTCATAACGAAATTGTCGTCTTGTTTGGTCAATCTGGCTCAGGGAAAACCAGTATCTTGGAATGTATCGCTGGTTTGCTCACTCCAGATGCAGCTCAAATTACACTACACGGACAAGCATTATGCACTCCTGTAAAAAGCGTACCTCCCCAAAAACGAAATATCGGATATGTCTTTCAGGACTATGCATTGTTTCCTCACATGACCGTTGAAAAAAATATTTTGTACGGGATTCATTCCAGAAAACAGGCTGTTGATAAGGCCTTCTTGGAGCAAATCTGCGAAACGCTCGGTATTCGTCATTTGTGGAAAAGCTTTCCTAGTAAAATCTCAGGTGGAGAAAAGCAACGAGTTGCATTGGCTCGTGCTTTAGCAATCAAACCAGATTTATTGCTTTTAGATGAGCCTCTATCAGCCCTAGATCCTGCAACCAGAGCGGAATGTCAGGACGAGTTGCTTCGCTTGCATCAGCTCTGGAACATTCCCGTCTTATTAGTCACACACGATGAGGCAGAAGCGTACAAGCTAGGAAATAGAATCTTGCGCTTACGAACGGGAAGGATAGAGGAGGAAGTATTGCTTCAACCCCCCATGTCCGTTACTCACAAAAAAAGCTGAAGTAGGATACAGCCTACGTCAGCTTTTTTACTATCAATTCCTAATTTATAGGAAGTCTACATCTGTTTACACGCGTTTCCTTTAACAAACATACACTTATCTGTAGTCGTCTAAAAACCTCTCCACACCTTCCGTTTTAACACGGGTGCATATTGCCATTCTTGCTCTTCAGGCATCTCTTGTAAGGTATTTCCTAACGCATTCATTTTACTATCAATTTGATCAAGATAGTGGAAAATGACAGCGGTTGGTGTCTTACCGGAAACAGCGCTTCCCCATCCCATTTCCAAATCGCCATGATGACTTAAAATGCAATGCTTCAGATGCAACACTTCACTATCCTCCAATGGAATATCTAAGTCTGTACATGCTTTCGTCACCATCTCTACTCCCATAACCAAATGACCAATTAACTGTCCTGGAGTCGTATACTCTGGTGCCACTGGATCGGATAGCTCATACAGTTTTCCAATATCGTGTAAGATGCAGGTTGTAAGCAATACATCATGATCTACCTGCGGATATAGCGGTAATAAGCGTTTGCCTAAATCCAATAAAGAGACGATATGCTCCAATAAGCCTGAGTAGTAATGATGGTGCATACGCACACCCGCAGGGAAAGAACGCATCCGTTCATAAACGTCTTCTTTCCCGATCAGATGTGAAATGATGGCTCGCAGTGTTGGGCTTTGAATATCGGATATATGACTTTCCAGCCTTGTCCACAATTCATCTGTCGCATATTTAGAAGTAGGGACTAGAGATTCCATTAAAACCTCGTCCGCAGGCGTAGCATGGCGCACTCGTTGAATGACCAATTGCTTTTTACCACGGTACATTTGGACCTGTGCATCAATTTTAATGATCGATTTTACTTGAAGATTTTCTTTAAGCTCATCCGTGACATCCCAAATCTTTGCAGGCAAGCTACCAGATCTGTCACCGATCTCTACATTCATATATTCGCTCTGGTTACTAGCAACGCCAATTTCTCTACTTTTAACGAGACAAAAGGCGATTACGCGTTCTCCCTCCACATAATCAGCCAAAAATTTCATATCTAATTCCCCTTTGTTTTGTGGAAAAGGAGGGCTTCAATCTTTTTCAAGATATGAGTCCCTACTAAATCATCCGCTTTCGAAATAACATCCGTAATCACCTGTAGCAAGTTATCTTTTCCGTTCCAATGCTCTTGGACAATGACTTGCTCAGTGCTACTAAGAATCTTATGTAAAGCATATACAGCTAGTACTATATCATCTAAATAACCAATAGGCCCTGTAAGAACCTCAGGAATTAAATCTACAGGTGAAATAAAGTAGGCAACGGCAAATGCTGCTGTAGCCTTGGCTTTCGTAGCAACTCGCTTGTCCACTAGCAATCTGGCCAAAAGCACAAATAGATCAGGGGCAAGTAGAATATATTGAGTAGAATCCTCCCGCATGCCTTTGCCACGAATGAACTTCTCCACTTTTTCTCTTAGCTTATCATAAAATCGTTGATGTTTTTTTGGGATCAGCATAATTTGTTCATCATTCATCTGGTTTTCCTCCTGCTCTTTTTTTCCGAACACGCTGATAAATATATACCACAAGAACCACTGCAACAAAGATGAGTAGAATCCAAATAGTCACTTTTTTAATAGCTAATTGGAAGACTCTCTCCCAGCTCTCGCCTAAAATAAAACCTAAACTAACAAACAAAGCCGTCCAAAATGCCCCTCCTGCATAGGCTAAAATAGCAAAGGTACGAAAACGTAACTCTGTAATACCAGCAAAGTAAGCAGTATATTGACGAATCCCTGGCAAAAAATAGCCAATGGGAATGGCCCACTTTCCAAAACGTTGAAACCATTCCTCCGTCTTTTTAAACAATCGATACCCTTTTTCGAAACGCTTCAAGCGCTTTTCTATAAAAGGATGCCCCAATTTAAATCCAATCCAATAAGCTGCCGTCATTGCACTTATGGAGCCTAGATAGCAGACTAAAAAGGTTGGTAGAAAATACAGGTCTCCCCTAGATACTAAAAACCCTGAAAACACCAGAAGCGTCTCCTCAGGAACAGGTAAGCCAATCAAGCCAAAAAAGAATAGTCCATATAGAGCAAAGTAACCATATTGTGAGATATATCCGCCAAAATGATTAATAAATTCATTCATTCAGGTCTTCCCTTTCCTTTCTCTATATATCGTGCCAAATCATAGCAAGTAAGTTCAAGTTGTCTTTATCTACCCAATATGACGTCCTTGTCCACCATTGGTTGCATACAAATGCACAACATGTTTGCTTATAAATTGGCTACAATAAAAAAGAAAGGAACCACGCTCCATAATGCGCTGGTCCCTTTCATGACTTTATTTTGCTTGTTGGTCGCGAGCAAATGCATTACGTTCACGGAGAACTACCATAATTTCGCTAACCGTATGTTTGTTATGAATCATTGTCATAACATGTTCAACGTCTTCTTTTTCTAAACCGGTCGCGATTAGACTTTCTTTTAAAAGAACGTCGTTGTTGCGACGGAAAAAGGATTGCAACGTTCGCAATACACGCCCTTCAAAATGCGTCTTTAACAATAGTTCAGTCGTTGACATTAACTTCCACCTCATCCTACAGTATAGAAACTATTATCTCCCAAACTGCCCAAGGAATCAACCTTCTGTCCATAACCTTATGTATTGCCAGCTTTAGACAGTAAATATACTTCCTTACAAACTCAAAAGAGGCTACATAATCCCTTGTGCCTCTTTTGCATGTCATTATTTGCTTGTAACTGATGGACATGTTGTCAGCATCTCTTCTAACACTTGGACATCATTTTCTAAACCACGAACGTCTTCTTCTAGCATCTTAAGCAGATGCTTTTTATCCCGAAGCATCTTTCGTGTTTGATCTAAGCGCTCTTGCATATCAAAAACACCGATATACACTATCGTTTCCCTCCCTATGTAAGATCCAATGAACCACCTTACATCATATGCAACGACAGCATATTGTTTCCACTTTCTTTTGCATCAGGACTGATATTTTTCTAATTCCGCACGAAGCCGTTTTATTTCTTGACGCATTGCGGCTTTTTCCAGTCGCTCCATTTCTTGATCTAAACCTTTATCATAGTTTGTTTTTTCATAGAAAGGTTCTTGATAAAATCCTGATGCAAATTCAGGCTGTGGTCGCTGATAACGTGCCTGCTCCCACATTGGTTCTTTTGGCATGATGAAAGCAAGTAAGAAGTACAGCAATAATGGCACCCCTGTAAAAAAGGTGACAACAGCGGTTACCAAACGTAGTAATGTCGCATCAATTCCTAGATAAGCAGCGAAACCGCCACAAACCCCAAAGATTTTTTTATCAGATTGGGACCGATAGATACGATTCATAATAAGCGCATCCCCTCTCAATATATATACCTGTTCTTGATACTACTAGGATACCGAAATCAGCTACTGTTCAAAACTGGCTAGAGTGGGATTTTTCCTCCGTCTATAGGCGGAGACAGGCTTGCATAAAAAGGATCAGGTTGCTCACGCTATTGATGAGGTGATCAATGTGAGTAAGACAAAAGCAATAACCGTATTGTGTATTGGCCTAGGATTGCTTTGTGTAGCTGGCTGTGATAGGAACCATTCAAGTCAAATACAAGGCATACCAGCTACCATTAAATCTAATCCGCATGTCTATTTTTTACAAAGTCATCCACAAACAGCAACAAATCAAGATAACTTTACTCCATATGGTATGCCGGTAAATTCAGGGAGTGGGACAGATTATGATTTGGTTGTTAGACCTGAATCCGTGTCCGATTACGGAGGTTTGTTCGGGAAAAAACAAATCATTTTGACGAATAACCCAAATTCTCCCTATCACAAATAACAGCAAGCTAAAGTAAAAACTCTTTATAAATGTTTTTGAGGAAGCAATATATGGGTACAAATAAATTAGTATTTCTTTTGGAGCAAACAAAAAACGCTAAGGACTCCCTCAGCGCTACACTTGTATTGTCGTATTACTCATCCTCCTTAGGTAAGAAAGTAAATATCTCACCTGTTTCAAAGGAACGGATTAATTTTTCTAACCACTTATAATAAGACAGTGCATGTTGCATTTTAAGCATATCACCCTTAATTAAATAGTGAGCTTGAGGATTGTCTCCGTACTTATCTAACAGAATTTGTAGTTCTCTGAGGGACTTGTGCAAATGATGCACATTGCTTTCCATTGATTTGCGCCAACGAATCGAAAAGTAATCACCCAGATTTTGATGCCAATCTGGTTCTGTTTCATAAAGATCTTTACGAGAACCTTTGCTCCAAACTTTGTTGACCATTTTCAGATCTATCAGGGTTCGCATTCCAGTACTCATACTGGTTTTGCTCATTCCCATCTTCTGACCCATTTCGTCAAGAGTAACTGGGCCTTGTGAAAAGTACATCATGCCATACAAATGACCAACTGATTGCGTCACTCCAAATAAATCCATGTTTTTACCAACCGTTTCAATCATACGATGGCGCGTTTTTTGAACGGCAACCTGAAGCTCTTCAGGAAGTCCTTCAAATTCATCCATTGTTGTTTACCTCCTAGGACAGGTCAAACTTCATCTTTCATTATATCGATTTTATTGTAGGAGGCAACCATACCCCAGTAAAGGACTGGGTATAGGTGAAATTTTACGAAAAATGGAGTATACTGTACATAAAGTGCGTAAAGTTTTTTCTGTACGTACTTGATCAAGTTATTTCCTGTTTGCTCATGTTCATACATTTTTCATACACTTATCGGAGCGTTTAGTTACTAAATTAAACGTTTTCTCTGGGAGCAAAAGAAAGAAATTACCAGAAGAAGGGAGTGTCTTCATGCCAATTATTGAAGTCAAAAACTTAACAAAGGTATTTGGACGTGATCCAAAAAAAGTAATACCTCTGCTCAAAGAGGGCTGGACAAAAGAAAAAATCCTCAAAGAGACAAAAATGACTGTGGGGGTAAATCAAGCTTCTTTTTCCATAGAGGCTGGAGAAATATTCGTTATAATGGGGCTGTCCGGTAGTGGTAAATCCACATTAGTACGACTACTAAATCGTCTAATTGAGCCGACAGATGGCCATGTGTTTATTAATGGAAAGGATATCGTGTCCTTAAATCATGAGGATCTTCGTGATGTACGCCGTAAAAATATTACAATGGTTTTCCAAAAATTTGCTCTTTTTCCACATCGTACAGTATTGGAGAATGCAGAGTATGGTTTGGAAGTATCTGGCATACCTAAAGCAGAAAGACAAGAAAAAGCAATGAAATCCCTAGAATTGGTTGGTTTAAAAGGCTGGGAAAACTCTTTACCCGATCAGCTTAGCGGTGGTATGCAACAACGTGTCGGTCTTGCTCGTGGATTAGCTAATGATCCTGATGTATTGTTGATGGATGAAGCCTTTAGTGCCCTTGATCCTTTGATACGCAAAGAGATGCAAGATGAACTATTAGAATTACAAACAAAAATGAAAAAAACCATTATTTTTATCACGCATGATTTGGATGAAGCATTACGGATTGGTGACCGTATTGCCTTAATGAAGGATGGAAATGTCGTCCAGGTTGGAACACCGGAAGAAATTTTGACCAACCCGGCTAATAAATATGTAGAACGCTTTGTAGAGGACGTAGACCTGTCCAAGGTACTCACAGCTACTCATGTTATGAAACGCCCTGAAACCATTACATTGGAACGTGGCCCGCGTGTTGCTTTGCAATTTATGCAAGAACGTGGTGTATCTACTTTATACGTGGTAGACACACATAAACGTTTATTAGGAGCCATTACTGCTGATGATGCCGTTCAAGCAGTGAAAGAGGGTAAAAAGCTAGCGGATATTCTAATAAAGGAAGAGGTTCCTACTGTTGCTCCTGATACGGTGCTCAATGATCTCTTTGATATCGTAAGCTCTACTCGGGTCCCTGTAGCAGTTGTAGATGAGGGAAATCGATTGCAGGGAATTATCATTCGCGGAGCCGTACTAGCCGCACTCTCAGGCAACACAGAAGGCGGTGAAACAGTATAATGAATATGTTTAAAATTCCTTTAGGTTCATGGATTGAATCATTAGAAGCATGGTTCGATGCTTCCTTTGGTCCTTTATTTGCAGTGATTAGTGCTATTATTGGCGGTTTGGTTAGCGGTTTTGAGTGGCTATTTATTAATATTCCTGCTCTGCTCTTTATCGTCTTGTTCTCCCTGATTATATATTTTGTAGCACGCTGGAAAATGGCTCTCTTCTCTTTATTGGGCTTACTCCTCATATATAACCTTGGTTATTGGCCACAAACAATGATGACGTTAGCCCAGGTTCTGACGGCAGCCATGATTTCTATTCTTCTTGGGGTGCCGATTGGGATTTGGTGCGCAAAGAAAAATACGGTTCAAAACATCGTTACACCAATTCTAGATTTCATGCAGACCATGCCAGCATTCGTATATCTGCTACCAGCGGTTACGTTCTTTTCACTAGGCGTGGTACCAGGTGTTATCGCTTCTGTTATCTTTGCAATTCCTCCAACGATTCGCCTAACGAATCTAGGGATTCGACAAGTCCCTGAGGATTTAGTGGAAGCAGCAGATGCATTTGGCTCTACCCCTATGCAAAAATTAATCAAGCTGCAATTCCCATTAGCCATTCCTTCCATTATGGCTGGGATTAACCAGACCATTATGCTGTCGCTATCAATGGTTGTTATTTCATCCATGATCGGGGCACAAGGCTTGGGTTCGGATGTTTACCGTGCCGTTACACAAACAAAGACCGGTGTAGGCTTTGAAGCAGGGATTGCTGTTGTTATTCTAGCCATCATTTTAGATCGATTTACCCAAACGCTCATTAAAGGACAAGAGAAGAAATCAGCAAAGGCTACTGTGAAACATCGTAGGCCATTGATTTTAGCTTCAGTTGCCATTTTGGTTATTTCTAGCATTGTAAATGGTGTAGTTGGTCATGGAGGCAATGCGAAAAACATTACCCTTTCCTATGTAGCATGGGATTCTGAAATTGCTAGTACACATGTAGTCAAACAAGTGCTAGAACAAAAATTAGGTTATCAAGTTAATATGTTGCAGGTCGAAGCAGGTCCAATGTGGACAGGTGTTGCTACCAAAAGTGCTGATGCCCTTGTTGCTGCTTGGCTACCGAAAACGCACGCTAGCTTCTACGCTAAAAATAAAGATCATGTAGAAGACTTAGGAGCAAATTTAGAAGGTACACGACTTGGTTTGGTTGTTCCAGAATATATGAATATCACGTCTATTCAAGACTTAAGACGTTCTGATATAAAAGATGCTACCAAAGCAACGATTATTGGTATTGAACCTGGGGCTGGTCTGATGTCGGCAGCTACTAAAATGCTCCAGGATTATCAACTAACGGATTGGACTCTAATGGAGGCTTCATCCGCGGCAATGGCTACTGAGCTACAAAAAGCGTATAGCCAGCAAAAACCAATTGTTGTCACAGGCTGGACACCACATTGGATGTTCGCCAAAATGAAATTAAAGTATCTTGACGATCCCAAAAATGCATTTGGTGAAGATGAACAAATTCACACGATCGTCCGCTTAGGATTACAAGAGGACTTACCAGATGCGTATCAATTCCTGCGCCAGTTTAAATGGACTCCGGATGATATGGCTCAAGTAATGGTTCGTATTCAGGAAGGCATCGAGCCCGATGATGCAGCCAACGAATGGATTTCGGCTCACCCAGATATAGTAGAAAAATGGCTGGCGGGTATTGAACTCAAGAAATAAAATAAAAGGCATCCTCACTTCAGAGGGTGCCTTTTTGCTTACAAATATTTCTTTGGATCATACACAGGTCGAGGATGATCAAACAATTCACCTAACGTAGCATACGTATGCCCTGCTAAACGGCTAACAGGAGCAAATTTTTCAGCATCGATTTTTCCATTAAAATACATGGAATCATCGACATGCACATGCACAACCTCGCCAATGATTAAATCAGAAGCAGCAGGCTCACCTAAAGTAACAATCTGGTGTAGCTTGCATTCAAAATGGATGCGAGATAACGCTAACCTCGGTACCTTTATTGCTTGAGAAGGGACCAGATCAAGCCCTAGCGCCTCTGCCTCACTTTGATCAGCTGGAAAGTCGGCTGAAGTTTCATTAACCAACGCAACATTATGCACATCTACTGTGTTAACGACAAATTCTTTTGTTTCAGAAATATTTCGAGCTGTATCCTTCATTACCTGACCCGGTTTACGCGAAACCGATATGGATATCATCATCGGTTCAATACAAGCAACATTAAAATAACTAAATGGAGCTGCATTTACCACACCTAGCTGATTATGCGATGTAACCCAGGCAATGGGACGAGGAATTATGCCACCTATTAGTAATTTATATTTTTCTTGTCTATCTAAATCGCTTATTTGTAACTCCACACGCCATTCCTCCTTTTTACCTTATTCTTTTACAGGTAACCAGCTATACATATAAGCTGTATCCTCTACTGCGAGAGCCTGTTTTGTTGCTTTTAACGGACGGAATGTATCTAGCATGACCGCCAACTCTTTCGTCTCTTTTTTACCGATGCTTGCTTCGATCTTACCCGGATGTGGCCCATGAGGAATACCCATTGGATGTAGCGTTATGGAGCCTTCTACCACACCTTTGCGACTCATAAAGTTACCATCCACATAGTACAGTACTTCGTCACTCTCTACGTTACTGTGGTAATACGGTGCTGGAATAGCCTGCGGATGATAATCATATAAACGCGGGACAAAGGAACAAATCACAAAATTCTGACCAGCAAATGTTTGATGAACTGGAGGTGGCTGATGCACCCGACCCGTTATCGGTTCAAAATCATGAATACTCAGTGCATAGGGGAACAAATAACCATCCCAACCAACAACATCGAACGGATGAAAATCAAACGTATAACTATATAATGTTTGATTTTGTTTGACTCGAACTTCAAAGCTACCTTCTTCATCGTAGGTTTCCAATCGCTCTGGCAGACGCATATCCCGCTCACAAAATGGAGAATGTTCCAATAATTGTCCATGTTCGTTTCGATAGCGTTTAGGTGGAACAATTTCATTTTGAGATTCAATCACAAGGAAACGAGTCTCTTCCGTTGATGGCACAATTCGATAGGTCGTCCCAATCGGAATAACCAAATAATCTCCAGGCCGATACGTAATTGTGCCAAAGATGGTTTGAAGTTCTCCCTCGCCCTTATGAACGAAGACTACCTCGTCTCCTTCCGAGTTCCGATAATAATAATCCATTTTTTCAGTTGGTGAACAGACAGCCATCACCACATCATCATTTCCCAATAAGTAACGACGTCCAAGAATAGGGTCTCCACCTTTTGGAGCGTCAAAGCTCAAAAAATGCTGATGACGCAGCTCCTCTCGCTCAACATATTCCATATCAATAGTAGCAATTTTTTTTACTTCCGTCACTTGTGTAGGAGGATTGTGATGATACAAAATGGATTGAATTCCAGAGAATCCTTTTGTTCCCATTAACTGCTCACGGTACAACTCACCATTTGGTTTGAAAAATGTGGTATGACGCTTGTGTGGTACTTCACCCATTTTTGCGTAAAATGGCATGAATCATTCCTCCCCTTATTTTTCTATAATAGTATTGCGCAACATACCCAGATGATCGATTTCCAATTCAACAACATCTCCTGGCTGTAGCCAATTGTACTGTTCTCCACCGCCTAATTCTAACAAGCATCCACTACCTACCGTGCCCGAGCCGATAACATCTCCAGGGTACAAAAAACAAGCTTCGGAAGCACGGGCAATCATTTGGGCAAATGTATAATAGATATCTACAAAGTTTCCCTGTGAGTACTTTTTGCCATTTATGCTCGCCGTCATTTGTAAATCATAGCGATTGCCTTTTAAGGAGGGGATAAGACGGCCTTGTAGTTCATCAACAGTAACTAACCAAGGACCCGTGGAGGTTGCAAAATCCTTTGCCTTGGCAGGACCAAGCCCCACTTTCACTTCTTCTCGTTGAATATCGCGTGCACTCCAGTCATTTAGAATCATAAAGCCAGCGATATACTCGTCTGCTTTTTCTATGGGTATATCAATCCCTTTTTTACTAATGACACAAGCGATCTCTAACTCGTAATCCAAAGACATCGTTTGCTTGGGGATAGTGATACTAGCTTCTGTACCGACAAACGCAGCTGGATTTGAAAAATAAAAGACGGGTAGCTGATACCACTCAGGGACCATCTCAAGGTCTCGACGCTGCCGACACGTTTTTACATGCTGCTCAAAGGCATAAAAATCTCGGAAACTGGGCGGTCGAGGGATAGGAGCACCAAGCTGTACCTCTTCCATAGGAATAAAACCGCCATACTCTACTCGCTGTTGTTCAAGTAAACATGGGTACCATTTGTCCCATTCGTCTAATACACCCTGCATGGTAGATGGAGCACCTTTCACTGCATGAGCTATGTCGATTATTCCCTTACCTACATACAAGCCAGCACGCCATTCCAACTGATTTCCTATCGATGTAATCTCCACTTTTCGTTGATAACTAACTAATTTCATGACTTCACCTCCTATTTTATACATAAACAAAAAAACCAGTTGCACATAAAACCACACAAGAAAAACCAAAAGGAATCCTCCTTTCGAGTCACTTATTGTATGGCAGTATGAGCAACTGGCTTATGTCTACTTCATTGAGAAAAATCTTCTTAGGATTTATTCCCCATAAACACCCAGTGCCTCTCTGCTATCTTATTACATATTCAAGGTATCTAAGATTTATGTGTTACTCATTGCTTACCTTCCAAATATCGATCCAGTGCAGAGCGGAGAGCTTGCAACACTGTCCCTTGTGTCGGGACCAAAGCTCGTTTGCGAATGGTTGCCTGTAGCTTATCCCATTCTAATGGCAAGCATACACCGATTACCAATCCCCGAATAAACTCTTCATTTAACCCCATTAAAAAAGTAAATGATGCATCAACTACTTGGTCCGTTCGACTATCAATCACTAACGAACAGGCAAACATCTTTTGGGTATCTGTCAAAGGTGTTCCCTTAGGTAATTGAGCAAATCCTGTGGCTAAAATGTAAGCGTCGTCGGTATAACGAGGTAGGGGCACATTTGCCATGATCCCTCCCCCCCTTCTTCCATAATAAAGCAAATGCTTTACTTTGACTAGAACTATTCTGAACATTCTACAATTTTCTGCATATCTTCTGGAAGTGGCTCTGTTAGATATATTTCTTCACCAGTTCGTGGATGTTTAAATCGTAGCTCAAAGGCATGTAACGCTTGTCTTGCAATGAGCTCACGTCTTCCTCCATATAGATCATCTCCAAGCAATGGATAACCTAAATAACTCATATGGACACGTATCTGATGTGTTCGTCCTGTTTCTAATTGTAGCTGAATATGGCTCATGTCATCTGAGCTTTGCAAAACTTGATAGTGTGTCACCGCCTGCTGTCCATCTGGGCGAACCTCCCGCTCTACAATGGACCCCTCTTTGCGGCCAATTGGTGCATCAACTACTCCACTTTGCGTGGTTACACATCCATGAACGAGAGCTTGGTAACGTCTTTTTAAGCTCCGATCTTTTTGCATACGTGAGAATCGGTCATGCGCCCACTGATTTTTAGCAATAATAATTAGCCCAGTGGTATCCTTATCTAATCTACTCACTGGACGAAATTTACGACGTTCTCCCTTTTGCTGCCAGTAATGTATGACACCATTTGCCAAGGTACCTGTTACATGCATGCCAGTAGGGTGGACTACTATTCCGGGAGGCTTAGCTAGTACTAAAACATCCTCGTCTTCATATCGAATCTGTAAATCCATTGCCTCGGGCTCAAGGTTTTCAGATTCTTCCTCATCCATCCAGATCGTAATAATATCTCCTGCTTCTACAATTCTTGTTACAAAAGCAAGCTCTCCATTTATCTGTATTTCACCACTGAATTTAGCTCGGATCAACAGTTTACGAGATATCTCGTAGTCTTTTTGTAGAACCTCTCGCAAACTTCGACCTGCCTGTTGCTCACTTGCATGAAAACGTAATAACAGCTCTTTCATATTTATATCCTCGCTCTGAGAAATGATTACCGTTAGTATAGCACAAAAGCCCTCCTCACTCTGCGTCCTCTAAAGAGAAAACAGTGCAAGAAGAGCTTCGTCTAAGATAGTTGTGTATTTTGCTAGCGTAGTGATTTCGGATTAAAAGCGTCTTTTAATCCTTCTCCTACGAAGTTAATCGCCAAAATTGTCAACGTAATACAAGCACCTGCTGGTAGCCAAATCCACCATTGTTGTTCAATTACTTCTGGAGAGACTGCATCTGACATGATATTCCCCCACGATGGTACGTTAGAAGGAACACCAAATCCTAAGAAACTAAGCCCTGTCTCTACTACGATCATGGAAGCCAACAGATAAACCCCTTGTACAATGATAGTGGAGATAACATTAGGTAAAATATGCTTGATAATAACCTGTGCGGGCGTACATCCAATTGAGACAGCACTATGCACATATTCGTTCTCTTTTTCTGCTAAAATCTTTCCGCGTACCATCCTCGCGGTAGACCCCCAACTAAGTACGCTGACCACTGTAATAAGTGTCAATACACCCGAGGCCGTAAAGACTGAGTTTAATACGATAACGAAAATGAGAAACGGAAATGTAATAATAAAATCCGTAAAACGCATAAGTAAATTGTCCACCACTCCGCCAAAATAACCAGCCATAGACCCTATTAGGGTACCGAAGATCACGACAAATAAGGTAATGGAGAGACCAATAGTGAGCGAAATTTGTCCACCATATAAAAGGCGTGTATAAACATCACGTCCCCCTTTATCTGTACCTAGCCAATGCTCAGAACTAGGGGCTTGGTTCAAATTGCGGATATCAATCTTAATGGGATCATAATGAGTCAAAAGGTCTGCTAAAAAACAGATTAGAAAGATCAATGCTAGAAAAATGATACTAGCGATTGCCAGCTTATTTTTTGTAAACTTGCGCATTCCGATAGACCATGGAGAAGTTCCCCGACGCTTCCCCTGATGAGCAGAAGCCTCTGGACTGTTAGTTGTAATTACGGGTTCCATACCTCTTTCCTCCCTATTTCAATCGTATCCGAGGATCAACGACACTGTACAACCAATCCGCTATCAGGTTTCCTAATAGCGCCATAAAGGTTAGCAGCATAGTGATCGACATAACGACAGAATAATCTCGGTTGTTAACGGAGTTGATAAAGAGTTGTCCCAGTCCAGGATAAGTAAAGATGGTTTCGACTATTACCGCTCCCCCAAGTAGGTTACCAATATCAAGTCCTAGAAATGTTACCATCGGGATAAGAGAGTTGCGCAAAATATGCTTGTTATAAATAGCTGTTTCACCTGTGCCTTTTGCCATTGCTGTACGTACATAATCCTTGCCGCTTCCTTCGATGATGTCGTTGCGCAAAAATTGTGTATAGGCAGCCGTATTAAATAGACCTAGTACAGTAGCAGGCAAAATCGTATGTCCTATTTTGCTCAAATAGTAAGATAGGGTTCCCTGATCAACATCCACGCCGATGGAACCGCTTGCGGGTACCCATCCCAATAAAATGGCAAACACATATATGCACACAATAGCTGCAAAGAACGATGGAATGGCATATCCAACATAATTTAGCGTCACAATGATATTATCTATCCATGTAAAACGACGCCGTGCTGCAATCATACCCATCACCAAAGCGCCCAGATAAGTAAAAATCAAGGACATACTCATCAGAAAAATGGTATTAGGTAACCGTTCACCAATTAGCTGAGTAACTGGCATTTTATGATTGAATGAATCACCTAAATTTCCTTGTAAAAAGCCACCCACCCAGCGTCCATATTGAACAGGAATGGGATCGTTAAATCCGAGTGATTCTCGCATTTTGGCTATATACTCAGGATTGGCATTATTAGGGTCAATCTTCCCCGAAAGGGCGTCCCCTGGCATTAATTTTGCCAGGGTGAACACCGCAATGGAGATCAGAATCAAAATTGGAATCATGGTAAAAAATCTCCGCAGCGCAAACGCAACCATTCGTACACTCCCCTTGTTCTACAGCTGTATTAGTTGGTAACCCACCATTTATGCGTATCTATCTGGTTGGTAAAGGAGTTGGTATGAACGCCTTGTAGACGTTTGTTATACGCGGTAATATCCTTACGAGCGTGCAAGATAATCATCGGCACTTCTTCGTTGACTAGTTTTTGCCATTTAAAATAAACTTCTTTACGGTAATTTTCATCAAACGCCTTTTCACTAATTCCTTCTTCAATCAATTTGTCTGATTCCGCATTTACCCATCGAGGGAAATTCCAGAAAGCATCTATTTTCCATAAACCTGTTGGATCAGGATCATTTGCCAGAGACCAAGCTCCAGCAAACACCTCGACACTTGGCTCATCTTTTTCGACTGTTCGATAGAATAGGTTAAATTCTTTTAATGCTCCACCATTTAGCTTTGCATCTAAACCTACCTCTTTCCAGAATTGCATCACTGCTTGTGCCCGAGGTTCGGCAGTCTCGTCACGTGTCATCGCATCATAATTAATTGTGAATTTCTTACCTTGCGGATCTTCCCGGAATCCATCCCCATTAATATCCTTATATCCAGCCTCGTCTAGTAGCTGTTTTGCTTTCTCAGGATTGTATTCGTACGCATTAATTTGATCAGCAGGAACCTTTGCCCAGCTCACAGGTGGCATTGGTGAGTTAAGTGGTACAGCCTTACCATTTTCAAAGGCATCAGCCAACGCTTTACGGTCCAGCGCATAGGCCATCGCCTGACGTAACCGCTTATCAGCAAATTTTGGATTATCCATCACATTTACCTTTTTATTTTCATCCCAATGACCTAGCTTAAATCCAATATAGCTATACGCTAGCTCATCCACTTCTTTCAATATCAAATTATCATTTTTTTCTATCTCTTTAACCTGGGAACGCGGAATTGCCATAATATCAACTTCGCCTTTTTTCAACAAGCTATTTGCTAATTTTCCGTCAATGACTTTATATATAACACCATCCAAATGAGGTTTGCCTTGCCAGTAATCATCAAAACGCTCTAGTTCAACAAACTCACCTGGTTGAATTTTTTTCACTTTAAATGGTCCAAGTCCGATCGGCTGCTGGCGAACCTTTGGAGAATTTGGTAGGTCTTTTACAGAGATGCCTGCATAATATTTTTTCGGCATTGGATTCGACCAAATATTATCTAAGAAATTTACCATAGGTTTTTTAATTTTGATTTCAATATTGTACGGATCAATAATTTTTACACCAGAAATGGTTTTTGCAACTCCCTTATTATATTCATCCATTCCTGCAATCATTTTTACATTCGAATAGCGAGATCCTTTATAATCCTTATGTCCTATTACCTCAAAAGCATATAACCAGTCCTCAACCGTCAACTCATCACCATTGTGCCACTTTACGCCCTTTTTAAGGGTAAACGTATAGGTTAAGTGGTCAGGACTTTCTTTCCAGGAAGCGATCTTCGAATAGGTTTTCAAATCATCTCCTGTATCTAGCAAGGAGTCCATCATAAAGCGCAGGATTCGATCATCGTCATCCCCTTCATAAAAACTACGATCCAATAAGCCTTGAAACGGGCTTTCATAGGCATAGACAATTTTCCCACCATCTTTAGGTTGTTGTTCAGTGGTAGCCGCTTGTGTTGGCTCAGTTGGTTTGGTTTGTGTTGTATCCGCTGGCTTAGAACACCCTACTATGCCCATCGATAGGGCTAAAAAAGCTGACAAAACAACTGTATTTTTCTTTTTCATGTAATAATCCCCCTTATTTTATTCTGATTAAAGTTAGTTGACTAATATAAATGGCAAGCAACTTGATGTCCTTCGCTCACCTCCTTCAAGCTCGGTTTTATCTCTTTACACTCCTGCTTTACATATGGACAGCGAAGATGAAAAGCACAGCCAGCAGGAGGCTTCTCAGGTGAAGGAACATCTCCTTGTAAAATAATTCGCTCTCGGTTGAATCTAGCTCGTGGATCAGGCACAGGAATTGTAGATAGTAGCGCTTGTGTGTATGGATGCAATGGCTCTTTATACAAGCTATGCTTATCGGTTACTTCAACCAATCTCCCGAGATACATAACCCCTATCCGATCACTGATATGTTTTACAACACTTAAGTTATGAGCTATAAACAAATAGGATAATTTGAATTCTTCCTGTAAATCCTGCAAAAGATTCAACACTTGTGATTGGACTGATACATCTAAAGCCGAAACAGGCTCGTCTGCCAAAATTAATTTAGGCTTTAACGCTAGTGCTCTTGCAATCCCAACCCGTTGACGTTGACCACCAGAGAATTCATGAGGATATTTATAATAAGCCTCTTCTGGTAACCCGACACGTATAAGTAGCTCCATAACCTCAGCTTTTATATCTTTTTCCGTCCGATTGGTGTAATTACGAATTGGTTCAGCCACCAAATGTCCTACCATCATCTTAGGATTTAACGAAGCGTAGGGATCTTGAAAAACCATTTGCATATGTTGACGAGTATCCCATAGCTGTTTTCCTTTAATGCTTGTAATGTCGTTATTATCAAAGTAAATGCTACCGGCTGTCGGGTCCGTTAGCCGCAAGATGGTACGTCCTGCTGTCGATTTTCCACAGCCTGATTCCCCTACCAGTCCAAGTGTTTCTCCATCTCTTAGCACAAATGAAATATCGTCTACTGCCTTCACTTCACCAATTTTTCGTTTAAATAAGCCACCTGTGATTGGATAATATTTTTTAAGATTCTTGACTTCTAGCAAAGCTTTTGTTTTTGTATGAGCAGTGGTTTGGTTCATAGCGACGCCTCCGCAATTTCGTTAGGTTGACTTTGAGGGTAAAGTAGGCAACGCACTTTATGTGAATCACCAATATCACCTAGCTCTGGCGAGACCGCGGTGCACTCTGGCATGACTTTTGGACATCGGGAAGCAAATCTGCATCCTATCCTTGGCATGTTGACCAGTGATGGCACTATTCCCTTTATGGAATATAGTCGGTCTTTATTTTCATCCAATTTCGGAATAGACTCTAACAACAGCTGTAAGTATGGATGCTTCGGCTCATAAAAAATTTGTTCTACACTACCTTGCTCCACAATTTTACCGGCATACATAACCATCACTTCATCTGCCATCTCAGCTACTACTCCCAAATCATGTGTAATCAGCATGACAGACATCCCACTCTTGGATTGAATGTCACGTAATAGTTCTAAAATCTGTGCCTGAATCGTCACATCCAATGCTGTAGTAGGTTCATCGGCAATCAGTAGCTTTGGCTGGCATGCAATGGCCATGGCGATCATGACACGTTGCCTCATTCCTCCCGATAGTTGATGAGGATATTGGTCTACAAGTTTTTCTGGTCGTGGGATTCCAACATGTGAGAGCAATTCAATGGAACGACTTCTTGCTTCATTTTTCGAAATTTTCAGATGATTAAACAAAACCTCTTCTATCTGGAATCCGATCGTAAACACGGGGTTTAATGCTGTCATAGGTTCTTGAAAGATCATTCCCAGCTCTTTTCCACGTATTTTATTCAATTCATCTGCTGGGAGTCCCACCAAATTTTTATTTTGGAAAAGAATGCTTCCATTTGCCACTTTTCCTGTTTCTTTTGGTAACAATCCCATAATGGATAAAGACATGACGCTTTTTCCGCAACCTGATTCTCCAACGATACAAATCACTTTGCCAGGATCAACCGAAAAGGAAACACCATCTACCGCATTGTAAAATTGTTTGTTAATACGGAAGCCAGCTTCTAGGTTAGAGATTTCCAGCAAAGGTTCGGTCTGTTTTTTCTCCATAGGTCACCTGCTTTGCACGAGTAGTAGAATGAATTATGTGATAAATTAAAATTTTATAAAAACAATTTTATCCATATTATGGGGTAGCACATCTATAAAAGTCAACAATTTTACCAATTGTTATCATTTATTCATACAAAAAAACCATACAGAACCATTATTCTTAAATGCTAAAATTTTTTTATCGCACTTAACTTTTTCAAACGTAAAAAAGCCCTCTCTAATTGAGAAGACTTTTTTATTTCCTTTATGAAAAAAGAAACAGCGAATGTTCCCTTCCTTATTTCGCTGCTTTTACCGCTTCGATTGCTGCTTCGTAATTAGGATGCTGGCCTACTGCTGGCAAATATTCTACGTAAACAACTTTATCATTAGAATCTACAACGAATACTGCGCGGGACAATAAACGAAGTTCCTTAATAGCTACACCGTAAGCCAAACCGAAAGAAAGATCACGATGATCAGATACAGTTTGAACCTTATCAATGCCAGCAGCTCCACACCAACGTGCTTGCGCAAATGGCAAATCTACAGAAACGGTAAGAATTGTTACATTGTCTAATTTAGCTGCCTCTTCGTTGAAACGACGAGTTTGTTGATCGCAAACACCTGTATCTAAGGATGGCACTACAGAAATAAGACGAATCGTACCTTTGGAATCAGCCAGTGTAACTGGGCTTAGGTTGTTTGCAAGCACGGAAAACTCAGGAGCTGTATCTCCCACTTTAATTTCTGGACCTAGTAGTGTAACTGGTTGGTCTTTAAAAGTAACGACGCCTTGACGTTCAATTGTAGACATAGGTAACCCTCCTCTAACTTTGTAACTATGTAGTACAATTATCATACATGTTTTTATGAAACATTTCACTATCAAAACGTTTAAAAATGTAATTCTTAATGTAAATAGCGTTTCGATCTATGTTTTCTAGGTTCAATCTTTACGATTTCTTTCACTTCATGTTCAAATAGCCCGTCACTTTTTAGATTTAACTCATGACATCGCAGGATAGCGTGATATAGGGCAAATGTGAAGCTTACATCCTTTAGAGTATAGCGGCTACTCATCGTATCTGGATCAAGAGTATTAACAATCTCTACATGATAATCATACTTCTCCGATCCAATGGCCGCCATATAGCCCATATCCTTCAACACACCACCCACATCAAAAATGCCATTATCATCGTAATCAAATGTACCCGAGCCCATCACCATTAAATCGAGTAGTTGAACAACACTCATCCGATCTATTTGTAGGGGTCTAGGTAGTGAAATCACAGAACCATCCTCGTTTACTACATACACTTTATCTCGATAGCGAAAAATAAATTCGCTGGGATCAGTATCTTGAGCAAATAACCACTGTTTTCGTGGAATAAGCAATCTCCAAATCTCCACTGGCTCTCTTCTCAGCAGGTCCATATGATTCCCTCCTCTCCCTATTTTGGACAAAAAAAAGAACCGGTAAACCGTTTCATGCAAATACACCATCCATATCAGGATCAGATTATTTTAATTTTATCATCTGGCTTCCAATACCTAACATAGGCAGGAGTTTATTTGCTATTTAAAAACCCTCCTAAATACTGCCTTTTTTCACGTCTAGTAGAAATTTTAATGCCCTTTGTGGACTTCCTATCAGATAAAACAGCAAAAAAAGCGCATTCCCCATTTTGGGAGGAATTGCGCTGTGGAGGTCACACTTATATACTGCTAGTAAGAGGAAGCACCTAACAGCCGTTTCGGGCATTCCAAGTAGTACTATACTTGTTCTTCCTAAATATGTGGTGCTATGAGTGATATCAGGTAGGCAAATGGAAATAGTAAAACTTGTGCAATTACTGTACCCAGTAACCGTCCAGCACCGAGATGAAATACCGTAACCTTTAAATCCTTATAAGGTCGTGCATCACTAACTACATCATCGAGTAGCTTTGAACAGATCGGGTCAACAAAAATAACCAATAAAATGGTTCCCACTCCATTAATGACCGTAGCCATTTGGTTCGCTACCGTACGATGATCGGGCACAAGGACCCCTGCGTAAAGCGATGATAAGATAGCAATGGAATAGAATGAAAAAATAATGGCATTCATCCAAAAGAAATTAGCACCTATACGGGTTTCTTTTATAATCTGCCAATTATTTCGAAACGATGGAATCCAAAATTGGGAGGGCATTTTCCAAAATAGGCGCAGAATGCCTTCTCTACGAAAAATTTTAGGAACACTACCATGCTTATCCAATTTACGTGTACCAATGGCTAGCACACGTGCAACTGTAGGTAACAGAAACATCCCCAACACGATACCCATGCTCATTCCAAACAAAACAATGCGAAAATTTATTAACAAATCATTAATTAATTCCTCGTAGTTCATGAATGGAATCTTATCCTTAAAACGAGTAACAGCTTCAAGCATTGAGGCCAACAGAATGGACTGACTCATAACAGCAAACCGGGCGAATAACACCAATATGTTGAAAAGCGAAGTAGAAGCACCAATTTTTCCTGTACGTGCACCGGAAAGTCGTGCAGCATAGGACACCGTTTCTACACAGCTAATCAACATGGTAACCACCACCACGATCATTAGTTTCATAATAAGTATTCTCCTATTCACATTACATAACGGTGCAATCTATGATTCTTGATTAACGCTAACCTATTTTATAATGTTTCGTAGGAGAAGAAAAGTATGTTTCCTCTCTAATTGAGTTATTTTGACCATCCTTATGAAAATCTAAAAATTAACTTTCTTTATCGTTTTGTTCAAAACTACCTTTTTTGGGTATAGTTGTAGATAAAGTCACGAATTTGTCTTATTAGCTGAAAAGGCAAGAAAAATGGTACAAAAAATAATGTAAATACAAGTGTTTTTTTGTATCATGGAAAGAAAGCACATGATAGAGTTGTTGACCTACCACTTACATACCGATAGGGGAGAAAAATCATGGAGCAGAGAAAAATTAAAAGACTGCTAGTAGCAAACCGTGGAGAAATTGCTATTCGCATTTTCCGCGCAGCTACTGAGTTAACAATCCGTACTGTTGCCATTTACTCAGAGCAAGACAATATTTCACTACATCGATTTAAAGCCGATGAATCTTACTTAATTGGCGAGGGAAAAGGACCAATTGAAGCCTATCTGGATATCGAGGGAATCATTGAGATTGCTAAGAGACACAATATCGATGCTATCCATCCCGGTTATGGTTTCTTATCGGAAAATGAGGAGTTTGCTCGTCGTTGTAAGGAAGAAGGAATTATCTTTATTGGTCCCTCTTCAGATTTAATCAAAAAATTTGGTGATAAAGTAGAAGCCCGTAAACTGGCAATTGAGGCTGGTATCCCAGTCATCCCAGGTACGGAAGACTCCATTGAATCTTTGGATGAAGCCTTAGATTTTTCGCGTCAATCAGGTTTCCCTATCATTATCAAAGGGGTATCCGGCGGCGGCGGTCGAGGTATGCGAATTGTTCGGGGTCCAGAGGAATTGCAGGAAGGATTGGAAAGAGCCCGCTCAGAAGCCAACTCTTCCTTTGGAAACGCAGAGGTTTATCTGGAACGATACCTAGAAAATCCAAAACATATTGAAGTACAAATCATAGGAGATCAGTATGGTAATCTGGTTCACTTATTTGAACGCGATTGCTCTATCCAACGCCGTCATCAGAAAGTCGTAGAAGTAGCACCAAGTACAACACTCTCTGACGAGCTACGTGAAGAAATCTGCCAAGCCGCCCTAACCTTAATGAAAACGGCTGGTTATTCAAATGCAGGGACCGTTGAGTTTTTACTCACACCAGATAATAAATTTTATTTTATTGAGGTAAATCCACGGATTCAGGTAGAACATACGATTACAGAGCTGATTACTGGCATTGATATCGTGCAAACCCAAATCCGTGTAGCAGAAGGCTTACATTTAAGCGATCCTCAAATAGGTATTACTTCGCAGGATGACATTACAATGAGCGGCTATGCCATCCAATGTCGCGTTACGACAGAAGATCCAGAAAACGGCTTTATCCCTGATGCTGGGAAATTGCTGGCATGGCGTTCTGGCGAAGGATTTGGCGTACGTTTGGACGGAAACAATGGGTACCCTGGGGCTGTTATTACACCATACTATGACTCCCTACTTGTTAAAATTTGTACCTATGCAAATACGTTTGAACAAGCTTCACGTAAAATGCTACGTAGCTTACGAGAATTTCGGATTCGCGGGGTCAAGACCAATCTACCATTTTTGAAAAACGTGGTGACACATCCTGATTTCTTATCAGGCAATTATAATACCTCGTTTATTGATTCAAAGCCGGAATTGTTCAAATTCCCTGGTGTACAAGACCGTGGTACACGTTTGCTTAATTATATTGGAAATATCTCAGTTAATGGCTATCCTGGGCTAACGAAAGAGGAGAAACCGCTATTTCATTCTCCCCGTGTACCAAAAACACCATTTGACCAGCCTTATCCGGCCGGTACAAAACAAATTTTAGAGCTAGAAGGCGTTGAAGGCTTAACAAAATGGATTCAAGCCCAAAATAAAGTTTTACTTACAGATACCACCTTCCGGGATGCCCATCAATCCTTATTTGCTACAAGAGTACGTACCTACGATATGCTTGCTATCGCTGAAGCAACGGGTAAAATGGGCGGAGATTTATTTTCCTTGGAAATGTGGGGCGGTGCAACATTCGATACCAGCATGCGCTTCTTAAGTGAATCACCATGGGAACGATTGCGTCTGTTACGCGAAAAAATTCCAAATGTCTTGTTCCAAATGCTGTTGCGTGGAGCAAATGCGGTTGGCTACACCAATTACCCAGACAATGGCGTTAAAGCGTTTATTAAAGCATCTGCTGAGAATGGGATTGATGTATTCCGTATTTTCGACAGCCTAAACTGGTTGCCTGGTATGGAGCTTGCCATTAATTCTGTACGCGAATCAGGCAAGGTCGCAGAAGCAGCCATTTGTTATACCGGCGATATTCTTGATCCAAATCGAACAAAATACTCCCTATCCTATTATATAGAGCTTGCCAAACAGCTAGAAAAAGCAGGGGCCAACATTCTTGCTATCAAGGACATGGCAGGACTCTTAAAACCATATGCGGCTTATCAGCTTGTCCATGCTCTGAAGCAGGAGATCGGCATTCCGATTCATCTGCATACACATGACAGCTCTGGTAATGGTGGTGCTACGTTAGTTAAAGCTATTGAAGCAGGGGTAGATATTGTAGATGCTTCTGTAAGCTCTATGTCTGGTCTCACCTCTCAACCAAGCCTTAATGCCCTTGTAGCCTTGCTAGAAGGAACTGAACGGGATACAAAGCTTGATCTAGACGGCTTCAATAAACTATCGGATTACTGGGAAGATGTTCGCCCGATGTACCAAGGTTTTTCCAGCGATATGAAATCAACTAGTGCTGAAGTTTACCAACACGAAATGCCAGGTGGTCAGTATTCTAATTTAGAGCAACAAGCAAAGGCCGTTGGTTTAGAAGGTCGCTGGGACGAAGTGAAGAAAATGTACAGCACTGTCAATAAAATGTTTGGCGATATTGTAAAAGTAACACCTTCTTCCAAAGTAGTTGGTGATATGGCTCTGTTTATGGTCCAAAATGACTTGGATGAAGAGAACATTTATGAAAAAGGGGATCGAATTGATTTCCCAGACAGTGTTATTCAATTCTTCCAAGGCTATCTAGGACAACCGCCTAATGGTTTCCCAGAAAAGCTACAACATATTATTTTAAAAGGACGAAAAGCATTTACATGCCGACCTGGTGAATTGCTTTCCTCTATCGATTTTGACAAGGTAAAACAAGAAGTAGAAGAAAAAGTGGAACGCAAGGTGGATGATCTGGAAGTTCTATCTTACATCATGTATCCACAAGTGTTCCTACAATATGAACAAACAACCAAACTATATGGTGACCTGTCCAATTTAGAAACGTCAACTTTCTTCTATGGTTTACGTTTAGGTGAAGAAACCTCCGTTACGATTGAACAAGGGAAGACCTTAATTATTAAACTGAACAATATTGGAGAAGTACTCCCTGACGGAACCCGCAAAGTAAACTTTGATTTGAATGGCCAAAACCGTATTATTACGGTACGTGATCTATCTGCACAAGTATCAGCTTCGGTACGCTTAAAGGCTGACCGTAAGAATCCAGGCCATATTGGCGCGTCTATGCCAGGTAAAATTCTAAAAGTATTAGTAAAACCAGGCGATTCCATCTCCCGTGGACATAATTTAATTGTTAGTGAAGCAATGAAAATGGAGACAACCCTCCAAGCCCCTGCGGACGGAACAATTAAAGCTATACACGTTAATGAAGGAGATAGCATTGAGGTAGGGGATCTTCTAGTTGAATTAGAGCAGTAATACAGGTATTTGGAAGTACAAAAAAGAGCTGTTGAGGAGATGATCTCCCAACGGCTCTTTTTTATCAGTGAAACATATCCACATTTTATTGCTTATCTAGCAAATCCCCTAGATCTTCTTGCACTTGGTGTGTATATGTTCCCGTATGTGAACAGCTTTCCTCACCTTGATTCTTCTTGTTGTTACACATACCGGAGAACTTATCCACAATTTGTGGAATGGAGTCTAGGATGCGATCGTACAAATGTGTCGAGTTTTCCAGTGGAATAGAACGAACCCCTTGCTTACCGACAACCAAAAAAGCAACAGGAGTAATAGACACACCTCCACCACTACCTCCACCAAATGGATGGCTGTGGTCAGGATGATGATCTCCAGTAATCTTGAATTCACTACCTCCAGAAGCAAAACCAAAGCCTACTTTTGAAATGGGTAAGATAACGCTTCCATCCGGTGTTTCAACCGGATCACCAATAATAGTATTGACGTCCACCATATGCTTTAAATTCTCCATGGTGGTCTTCATTAAGCCCTGAATGGGGTGATCTGCCATTTCCTCGCACTCCCTTTCTTCATTTTAATTACGATACGAACTAACGCAACAATAACGTGTCCTATCCGAAAGAAAAGAACACAGGAAAGTTCGGTTCGGATGATAGTAGCATTCCACATGGGCTCTACGCTAATACGAGGCATTTCCTGCAAAGAAATGTAATAGGAGAGCATCGACGCCAACATATTTTTAATTCCTAACACGGCACCGATCAGAGTTCCTGTTGCTGCTGCATCTCCTATGCCTATTGTGGTTTGCCATTGCAATTTTTCACAATACACATGGCGAAGAGCGTGGCATAGTATTGGGTAAAAATCCTGAACACGTTCAATCAATTCCTGAACACGATGCATCCATCGATCGACATCCTCTGTATCAAGACTTTTCTTACTTTCCGTATTGGATAGAACATCTCCCTTTTTTTTCACTTTAGCCACTACTTCAGGTTGATTGTTTTTATTTAAGGTGAAATTAATCATAGGTAGCTCATAATCGATTTTAATCCATTTCCAAACTCGAATATGTATGGACAAGACATCATTTTCCTGTTTTCGATGATAATGAAGAAAAACTTTTATTGGGGTGATCAGAAGCAAAATCAATAAAAGAAAAAGTACAGTTAAAAATCCTAAAAACCAGTGCACTAAAAAAGCCCCCCTTCGCTTTTTGTAGTATGAGCGATTTGGGAGGCAAATATGACCAGTTAATTCAAGATATACACCTTTGCTTGCTTAATACCGTGATCCCTCGCCTGTTTTGGGGAGATCATGAACAAATCAATATGATTCTTTTTTACTTTCGAGCCTATGTCAGCGGCTACAGCATACCCGTAGCCCTCGATATATAAATGGGTTCCAAGCGGTATTACAGAAGGATCAACAGCTACAATCCCCTCTCGTAAGTCCCAACCAAGGTATCCCTTCGTTGGTCCATTCGTGAAGTCATAGGCCGTTGTTTTTACCTGTAGAACGCGTGTATATGGAAACTCCACAGGAGTCGTATTTTTAGATGAGGCCTCTTGTTTATCAGGCAAAAATAATGAGTAGTAAACCTGACTAGCCGCCTCTGCCCGAGTTACCTTTTTTTCAGGCTCCAGCTTTCCATTTAAAGCTTTCTGAGTTTCTTCATTTTGCAAGGCATACGCATATTCCCTTTGGCTCCACGTAGGAACATCTTGACTGTCGGGATAGTTTTTTAATGTATGATAGGTTGTTGACCATTTCACATTATTTACTTCTCCACTTTTACCACTTGCTCTATTTAGAATGGCAATCAACTCCTGCCTTTCTACCAAGCCATTCGGATTAAGTGTTCGTTTGCCATTCTCTATAGTTCCTTGAATGATACCTAGACGAAATGCTGTTTCTGCATAGGGAGCCACCCAGTTTTGCAAGGGTACATCACTGAAGCTACTTTTTCCATCAGTAGTAGGTTCAATTTGTTTACTCTTCAATAGCAGGACGATAAATTCAGCCATGGTAATCTCTTCATCTGGACGAAAAAGCCCATCTGTAGCAGATATGATCTTGTTATCGAATAGAGATATAATCTCTTTTTCAGCCGCATGACCTGCAATATCCTTTATTGGGTTATTTTGATTTTTTTCAACATCGTTTTGTTTTTGTTCTTCACTATTCTTCTCTTTATTTTGTTCTGAATCTTCAGACCCATTTTCAGTAGAGTCATTCTTTTCTTCTGATGCTTCAGATCTATCTTTAGTCGTTTCCTCTTCAGTTGTAGAAGTCGTTTCTTGTCTGGATTCATTCTTTTCCTCTGCCTGTATGACTCCTGTTTGCAGACCGAACAAACATGCCATACACGCAATTAGCAGTTTCCGTAACATGCATCAACCTCCAATAGTAAGTATAGCGTTCCATGTTGATAAGCCTCATTTTCCATTGTATTAAATACGAAAGCTTTTTCAATGCATAAATGTTTCCATTATACTTGATAACATTTATAAAATTTTATTCCATCATTATTTTTTCTATAAAAAAGACGCCCATAAAGGCGCCTTCTTCATCCAGCTATTTAATTATTGACGTCCAGCCAATTGTTGTTCAGCAAAGCTTACAAGACGTTTAGTGATCTCTCCACCAACAGAACCGTTTTGACGAGAAGTTGTGTCTGGGCCAAGTTGAACACCAAATTCAGAAGCGATTTCGTATTTCAATTGGTCAAGAGCTTGGTTTGCTTGAGGTACCAGAAGGTTGTTGCTAGATCCATTGTTGTTTGGCATATCTAGTCACTCCAATCTAAAATTTTTGGCTACCAACATTTCGTTAGCAGCATTCAAAATGCAAAGACTAACCTTATATTTTCAATGCTACTAACCATACTTTAGGAATATAATCTTTCTTTCGAGATGTCACTTATGTCGTTTTGCCAACTTTGTAAGTTTAATATGTGTGAATTACGTCAGCTGTATTCCTGCCAATTTTTAGCGAGAAACCTGGTAAATTCCTCATCCACTTGGTACTTTCTCTTCCATAAAAGTTTAGTATTAATAAAAAATTCCTGTTATAACCTTTAAAAATCACAAGCTTTTGTTATTCCATTTGCAATTTCTAAAGGTAGAATGTTACAAAACTATCCTTTTCAACCTAGCAGTTTCCTCCAACTGTTTTCGGTAATTTTTATAGAGGCAATTAGCCTTTACCTTATAGGGATTTGGTAAGTAGTATATAATGATACAAATGTTAGGAGACTTCCATGATTAAAATCGATCGAGTAATTCTTCCTTTGACATAAATACACGTGTAAGTGTCTCCATTGAAGTAGGTGCCTTTCTGCCACTTGGATGCATAACTATTTTTAACAAAGTGAGGTACCAGCGTTTAAATCGAAAGTACCAAACATTTGGAACAGGTGACATTGAAAATCCTAGTTGTCCACTGCCTTTAAATAACAACGTTGTACCCACAATTCCTTTAATCTCTCGCTCTTTTGGATGGGACTTCACTACACTAGCTAATTGAGGCAAAGATCTCTTTACTTCACGAACTAATGTTAGACCAATTTGTACATCACTGTGTATTCCTACGCTACGTTTAGCTAACAAATAATTATGGATATGTAGGCGGATAACTAGGTCCCCTTTTTGAATAATATAACCATTATTCGTTTTCAACATTTCACCATTGTATGGAAGGATCGTATAGCGAAAGATATTCTGTTCTTGCTGAATATAATTTAATCTTCTACAGCAATGATAAATCCTATCCCAAATCCCCCATAGGGTGAGCATAGCTACATTCAATCGACTCGCCTCCCTTTTCATTTTCTCGACTATTTCTGCACAATCTATGTTAGTATCACCAGCTACCGCCAAAAGTATCGAAAGCGTTTTATATTGCGTGCCACAAAAAATCAACTTGTCCAACTGTGATACTACCATCTATATGTTCCTTTTACTGGAAGAAATGACTAAAGTAAATGATTAAAGCCTATTTTTCTCCCTATAACAATTCCAAATATTTCAATTTTTTGTGGTATTTACAAAAGACCAATCTCATCGTACCTTCAGATCATTTGGATCGGAAATCTTACGATGCCCATGTTTCCTCAACTTCATAACAAAAGAATTACATACACTAGCATCCTACCCTTTATATACATAAAAAAAACAGGCCAGGAAACAATCCCAGCCTGTCCTTTTATATACGATTACTACGCCATTTTCCAAGCAACAACACGACTATAACAACGATCCCAGCGATGACCTGATTAGGAATAGCAAGATAAGGAGCTATCTTCTCAAGGACAAAAGGATCCTGCAAAAACATATGAATAGCTGTATAAGCCAGAATACCTGTCCCTACATATAAGAGAATAGGATAGCGATCCAGCAGATTAGCAATCAGATTACTACCGAACATCAATAAGGGAATACTCAGAGCAAGACCGATCACTACTAAGATAATATCTCCACCGGCAGCACCACCCACAGCTAGTACATTATCTAAACTCATAATAAAATCGGCTAAGATAATCGTTTTAATCGCCTGTCCACTGCTCTTGCTGATTTGTACCTCGCTTGTGTCCTCATCCCCTCCTAACAATTTAAGAGAGATGTAGAGTAACATAATTCCTCCCACTGCTTTAACCAGAGGAATAGCTAACATCCAAGTAGCCACAATCGTAAGTAACACACGCAAAATTATAGCACCTAACGTACCATATAGGATTGCTTTCTTACGATCAATTGGCGAAAGTCCACGACAGGCCATCCCAATAACAACAGCATTGTCTCCACTTAAAACCACATCGATAATAAAAATATGAAATAAAGCGACTAGAGTATTTGTTTCCATGGTTTCTCCCCATCTAGTGTGAGCAGCAGTAGCATGTCAATTCCATTCGAGGTTATCTACAATTAGGCACGCAGATCAATGTCGAATCTGACTCGCACTTTTCTTTTTTAACTATTATTAGTATCATTACGTTATTTGCCCATTCTTTATTCTAGTCTCTCCTTCCATTTCACTTACATGCCAACGTTATACCATCTGACTTAATTTTACGCAAGTCTCTTGCTTTTGTCGGAATTTGGCTTACGATTTTATGACGAATTGGGTATTTTTTGCTTGAAAATAGTTGTATTCTTGATTAGGATGAAGGAGGGTGAAGGTGTAATGGTCAATGTTACATTGCTCACATATGAGCAAATTTCTAAATTTTTAGTAACGCTAGTACCTAAAATTACGGATAAATGGTTAGATGAGTTAGAGGACCTCTTTCATCCCTATCGGGTAACTTTACCTAGACATTTGGCTGAAAAACCATGCTACCTAATCTCACTCCTACTTATACGTGACGTATACGAAGAAGACATCCGAGAATCCTCTCATGATATAGGCAACTGGTTTTGGTCTGAAAAGCTCCCTTTATCATTAGCCTTAAAAACATTTCAAATACTCTATCATGTATATATGGGGGAAATCCAATCAAATATACCACTCCATTTGATTTCTTCAGAAGAACTCTCCTCCATGGAAAAAAGATTAAAGATATTGATTGACGAAGCCTTATATCAAGCCGTGCATAATTATGAGGATTTGGTACAAAATGAATTAAGTGAAAAAGAAGAAACCATTTCTTATTTACACAATGATAAATTAGAAATGCTTGATAAGATTGCAGCTAATATGGCTCACGAGTTAAGAAACCCACTTTGTGCCATAGAAGGCTTTCTTAAATTAATTTTAGAAAGCACAAATGGAAATCATGTTTTGGAAAATTATGTACAGGTTGTTTTACATGAATTTGATAGTTTTCATCGGCAAATTACAGGTTTTCTGAGCTTTTGCAAGAAGCCTATTTTAGATGAAATATATAAAAAGGTCTCCTTAACTGATTTACTTCATGAAGTAGAAATACTGCTGACACCTCGTTTACATGCTGAAAATGTTACACTAATTATGCGTATGGAGCCCTGTGATTTAAATTGCTACAAAGAAGGGCTATCTCAGGTACTCATTCATTTATTAAACAATGCTATTGATGCGGTTAGTTCAAACGTATACAAGCACGTACAGGTATCTACATATAAACATACAGACAGCCTTACTATCATGGTAGAGAATAATGGGGAAGAAATCCCTCAAGATCTTGTAGAGAAACTTTTTCAGCCTTTCTTTTCCACCAAAGACGATAATACTGGGATCGGATTATCTATCTGTAAAAACATTATTGAAAAACATAATGGTAGTATTTACTGTGAATCTAATAGTACAGTTACACGTTTTTTTATCCGCTTACCATATGATTTACAATAATAAAAAAGCCTTTCCCATTGCATCCAGACAGAATTCGTCAGCTCAATAGATACGTAACATTAATAATATACTTTATATTATGCATAATATTTCGATAAAAGCACATAATCTCAGCTCCTGTTTTTTACAGCTGAGATTATGTGCTCGTGAGGAATAAATAACTCGTAAATTCTTGGTATCATCTATAACCACCTTTCAAAATTTAGATAATATCCAATATATCAGAAAAGAGTGTCCTTAAAAGGACACTCTTTTCTGATAACCAGTTCGATTAATTCAATGGAGCGGGTGATGGGAATCGAACCCACGCGACCAGCTTGGAAGGCTGGAGTTCTACCATTGAACTACACCCGCAAATTATATTGGTGCCGAGGACCGGACTTGAACCGGTACGGGATTACTCCCGACAGATTTTAAGTCTGTTGCGTCTGCCTATTCCGCCACCCCGGCAAAACGAAAATGTCGGGAAGACAGGATTCGAACCTGCGACACCTTGGTCCCAAACCAAGTACTCTACCAAGCTGAGCTACTTCCCGATATATGTAATATGGCGTGCCCTGAGAGATTCGAACTCCCGACCTTTTGATTCGTAGTCAAACGCTCTATCCAGCTGAGCTAAGGGCACATAATGGAGCGGACGACGGGTCTCGAACCCGCGACCTTCGCCTTGGCAAGGCGACGCTCTACCAATTGAGCTACGTCCGCATAAAAAATGGTGAGCCATGAAGGACTCGAACCTTCGACCCTCTGATTAAAAGTCAGATGCTCTACCAACTGAGCTAATGGCTCATACATGGTGGGGAGAGACGGATTCGAACCGCCGAACCCGGAGGGAGCAGATTTACAGTCTGCCGTGTTTAGCCACTTCACTATCTCCCCATGTATAATGTGGTGCCGGCGATAGGACTTGAACCCACAACCCCCTGATTACAAGTCAGGTGCTCTACCAATTGAGCTACACCGGCGCAAATTATGTTATTTAAAACCGTCATCTTTTAAAAAGATGGCGGAGCTGACGGGACTCGAACCCGCGACCTCCGGTGTGACAGACCGGCGTGAACTCCAACTTCACCACAGCTCCAAGAATTTGGTTGCGGGGACAGGATTTGAACCTGCGACCTTCGGGTTATGAGCCCGACGAGCTACCGAGCTGCTCCACCCCGCGACAATATAAAAGTAAAATGGTGGAGGATGACGGGATCGAACCGCCGACCCTCTGCTTGTAAGGCAGATGCTCTCCCAGCTGAGCTAATCCTCCAGATAAATGGTGACCCGTAGGGGATTCGAACCCCTGTATGACAGCGTGAAAGGCTGCTGTGTTAAACCGCTTCACCAACGGGCCAATTATGGCTATGGTGCTCCCGACAGGAATCGAACCTGCGACCTCTTCCTTACCATGGAAGCGCTCTACCGACTGAGCTACAGGAGCATGGCTCCTCAGGACGGACTCGAACCGCCAGCCTACCGGTTAACAGCCGGTTGCTCCACCATTGAGCTACTGAGGAACAGTATGAATGAATTGTTCTTTCAAAACTAGATAATGAAAGTCAGCATAAAGGCAATGTGGATAAGTCCTCGACCGATTAGTATTCGTCAGCTCCATGCATTACTGCACTTCCACACCGAACCTATCAACCTCATCGTCTATGAGGGGTCTTACTAGCTTGCGCTATGGGAAGTCTCATCTTGAAGGGGGCTTCACGCTTAGATGCTTTCAGCGCTTATCCCGTCCGCACATAGCTACCCAGCTGTGCCACTGGCGTGACAACTGGTGCACCAGAGGTGCGTCCATCCCGGTCCTCTCGTACTAAGGACAGCTCTCCTCAAACTTCCTACGCCCGCGACAGATAGGGACCGAACTGTCTCACGACGTTCTGAACCCAGCTCGCGTACCGCTTTAATGGGCGAACAGCCCAACCCTTGGGACCTACTTCAGCCCCAGGATGCGATGAGCCGACATCGAGGTGCCAAACCTCCCCGTCGATGTGGACTCTTGGGGGAGATAAGCCTGTTATCCCCAGGGTAGCTTTTATCCGTTGAGCGATGGCCCTTCCATGCGGAACCACCGGATCACTAAGCCCGACTTTCGTCCCTGCTCGACTTGTAGGTCTCGCAGTCAAGCTCCCTTGTGCCTTTACACTCTACGAATGATTTCCGACCATTCTGAGGGAACCTTTGGGCGCCTCCGTTACTCTTTAGGAGGCGACCGCCCCAGTCAAACTGCCCACCTGGCATGGTCCTTCCACCCGATAAGGGCGGCAAGTTAGAAACTCCGTACATCAAGGGTGGTATCCCAACGACAGCTCCACGAAGGCTGGCGCCCTCGCTTCACAGCTTCCCACCTATTCTGTACATGATGCACAAAGTTTCAATACCAGGCTACAGTAAAGCTCCATGGGGTCTTTCCGTCTTGTCGCGGGTAACCTGCATCTTCACAGGTATTATGATTTCACCGGGTCTCTTGCCGAGACAGCGCCCAAGTCGTTACGCCTT
>NZ_JBNVQV010000001.1:4387500-4542500 GCF_051713385.1 Brevibacillus sp. JB24b
TTGGAGTGAAGATCGTGCAGCAATCCTCGTATGGCAAAATAGAGAGATCAAACGTGTCAATGTTGCGAGCAATTTCCGTAATCTCTGACTTATCCATTGCAACTAACGGACGTAAGATTGGGATTTTGACTACATGATTAATCGTATACATGCTCTCTAGGGTCTGAGAAGCTACTTGTCCCAAGCTTTCCCCCGTAGCAAGTGCTAGAGCCTTCCGTTTTTGAGCAACTTTTTCAGCAATACGCATCATAAAACGGCGCATAATTGTAATGTTGTACTCTTCCGGACAATGTTCACGAATTGCCTCTTGAATGACTGTGAACGGTACCGTATGTAGGCGAACGGAGCCACCCCATTTGGTTAGCTTTTGGGCTAAATCCTTCACTTTTTCTAAAGCTCGTTCGCTAGTATACGGGTAGCTATGAAAATGAATCGCTTCTAATCTTACACCACGTTTCATTGTCATCCAGCCAGCTACAGGGCTATCAATACCACCTGACAATAAAAGCAAGACCTTTCCACTAGCGCCTACAGGTAATCCACCAGCACATGGTAGGGTTTCACTACTAATAAAGGTCCCTTCCGTACGGATCTCAATCCTCACAGAAGCTTCTGGTTGGTGAAGATCCACTTTTAGCCCTTCTATATTTCGTAGCAGATGAGTCCCCACCATACGATTCACATCCATCGAAGCCATTGGATAACGTTTATCAGCTCTGCGTGTATCTACACGGAAGGTACGCGGAACCGGTGTCAGAGACTGAACCAAACGAAGCGTTCCTTCTTTAATAGCTTCTTCTGTTTGTTCTACCTGAATCGTTGGGCTTATGGAAGTAATTCCAAACACTGCTTGTAGCTTCTCCATAACCTCATATGCATTCTCTCCATTCAGTTGAACGTACATCCGTCCGTAGCGACGATATACCTCCACTGAAGAGTGAACCTCCAATACATTACGGACATTTCTCATCAACGTATCTTCAAATTGATCACGATTACGTCCTTTTAGTGCTAATTCGCCATAGCGAATCAAAATTACATCATAGTTCATTGTTGTCATCCTCTACACTTTTGTATATGGTAAAATGCGATTTTTGCATGTTAGCAGCGCTACTAAAAATTGCTCCACGTCATCCATTGTATTTTGCTTACTTAGACTTATTCGCAAAGAAGATTTGGCCTGTTCGCGGCTCATTCCTGTTGCTACCAATACTGGGCTTGGCTCATCTGACTTAGCTGAACAAGCAGAGCGAGTAGACACACAGAACCCTTCCCCTTCTAGGGCATGTAACAAAACTTCTGCTTTCATCCCTTGTACAGAAATATTTATGATATGAGGTGCCGCTTCTATTTCAGGTGAATTAATGATACATCCAGGAATCTGTTGAATTCCTTCTCTCAAACGTTGTTGCATCTCTTTCAATCGTGGAATATCTTGATTAGCGGTCTCTTCGATTAAGCGCATGGCTTTTGCCATTCCTGCAATTCCTGGCATATTTTCCGTACCAGAACGAAGCCCACTTTCCTGACCTCCACCTTTTAATAAAGGCTCAATCAACATATTTTCACGCTTTACAAGGATACCAACACCACGGGGACCATGAAATTTGTGAGCAGACAAGCTTAGCAAATCAACTCCCCATTCATTTATTCGAAGAGGTACCTTACCAAAGCTTTGTACCGCATCGACATGAAAGATAACTTTCGGGAACAGCTTCAGATATGTACCAATCTGATTAATCGGTTGGATAGTCCCTAACTCATTATTAACATGCATAATAGAAACAAGGATCGTATCGGATCGCATAGCCTGTTTCACATCTTCTAGGGAAACTCTTCCTTCCTTATTAACAGGGAGATAAGTTACATCATAACCAAATTCCTCTAGCTGTTTACAAACATCCAATACAGAAGCATGCTCTACTTGACTGGTAATAATATGGCGACCACGCTCACGATAGCGCATGGCTACACCTTTAATTGCTGTATTGTTACTTTCCGTGCCACCGGAAGTGAAGAAAATCTCAGTTGGTTTCTTTTGCAAAGCGTGGGCAGCAATTTGACGAGCCTGTTTTAAAACATTCTCTGCTTCTACTCCCAAACGATGCAAGGAAGAAGGATTCCCATAGTAAGCTTCCATAGTCCGCTTCATGGTGTCAATCACCTGCGGATGGGGTTGGGTCGTGGCACTATTATCCAGGTAAATCACGGCAAAGACACCCTTCCTACAATTCAAATCTGGGTCGAACTGTCTTACATCATACCATATTGTTTGTTTTTACAACTACCTTCATGCTGTACTTCTTTACTTTGGCTTGGTAATTGCTGTAGGTCTCTATTCATCCTCTGGTATAAGAAATGACTTCTTGTATTATCCTAACCATCAGTTGAATGAACCTATCAAGCGCTCGTTCACATTTAAGTCATAGTTGCAAGCGTTTTCAACGAATATCACCACTTTACACTCTTCTTTATACTTGTTAGAATTATCAATAAATTCAGAAGGAAGGGGATATTATTATGACAGTCATGGAAAAGATCAAACAAATGGAGGATGAGTTACAGCGGCTAAAACAAGAGGTTGAAAAGGCGGAACAATCCAAAGCATTCTATATTGATGATGAAACCTCCCACGATGTCTTAACAGAGGTATACAACTAAAGATGAACATAGAAATTCGCATATGCCTCATCATTAAGCTATATAGGAAAAGTGGTTATTCACTCTACGAGGAAATAACCACTTTTTTGTCTTCCTTTCTTTGAAAAGAATTCTACTGTTCTAGCAACGGCAATGTTCCAAAATACTCACCTGCAAATACTTCGGTAGCTGCACCTGTCATGTATACATGCTGATCGTCTTCACGCCACTCAATCTGCAAATCGCCCCCTAGCAAATGAATCGTTGCCATCCGCTCTGCTTTCCCTTCTAAAACAGCGGCTACCAATGCAGCACATGCTCCAGTTCCGCAAGCAAGTGTTACTCCAGAGCCACGCTCCCATACCCGAAAGCTAATATCAGAAGGCGAATTCATTGAAATAAATTCAATGTTCGCTCTCTCAGGAAATAAAGCATGCTTTTCCAATAATGGTCCATAGGTCGTTACTTCTTCTTCGGAAATTTTATCCGTCAGAATTACCACATGAGGATTTCCCATAGAGACAGCTGTGAAAGTAAAGGTTCGACCATTGACTTGTACTTGCTCACCAATCGCTTCGGTGTCAGGATTCCCTGCCATAGGGATTTGTCCTCGCAATAAACGTGGTTTTCCCATATCAACTGTCACCTTTTCCACTTTTCCATTCACACCCACATGTACAACTGGTGTAACAATGCCCCCATTTGTTTCAATGGTAAAGGATGTCTCACTCGTTAAGCCATGGTCAAAAACATATTTACTGACACAGCGTAGTCCATTGCCACAATTGCGGGCCTCGCTACCGTCATTATTAAATACTCTCATCCGAAAATCTGCTATTTTTGAAGGCATGATCAGAATTAAACCGTCTGATCCGATGCCGAAGTGTTGCTGGCTTACTCTACGTGAAAGTTCCGGCAAATCTACATTCGTAAGAGACTCTTCAAAACAATTGACATATACGTAATCATTGCCTATCCCATGCATTTTAGTAAACTTCATGCCCGACTCCCACCATTCCGAGATTTTTCCTCATTGTATCACAGGCCATGTATTTCATGATTTCTTCTTAACAGCTTACTTTGTTTGATACTAAAAAATCTGTTAGACAAGCTTTCTTGCGCTTGAAATAGATACACTTTCAACCTGATATAATAATCAAGAAACAAAAAGTGGGAGTGAAAACTATTGGGTAAGCAGCTTGCTTTAGGAAGTCATAATCAGGCTAAACAGAAAGCCATCTTTTTAGCTACTGGCATTCAGCCTCAGTGTGTCAGTGTACCTTCTGGAGTATCGGAGCAGCCTTTATCAGAGGATGAGACGATTAGAGGAGCTATTGCGAGAGCGAAACAAGCCCTTGAGGCAGTTCCTGATGCTGAGATAGGCTTGGGATTAGAAGGTGGTCTGACGTTTGATGCCATCTATACAAAACAGTGGTATCTCATCTCCATCTGTGCCGCTTGGAACGGGGAAGCATTACATATAGGTAAAGGGCTTGCTTTTCCCATCCCCAACCATATAGGAGAGAATATGAAAACGTCGGGTAGAGAATTACGCGAAGTGATTGATAGCTTATCAGGGACTATGAACAGTAACCATAAAGAGGGGGCCTACGGACTTTTTACAGATGGTAAAATAACTCGGGCTCATGTCTTTAAAGAAGCGGTGATCGCTGCCCTTACACCGTTTGAATCAGTTTTGTATCGCTGATAATAAGTCCTCACCCCATGTAGGGATGGGGACTTTCGTGATACTTTCTACGTATTTGAGAGTGAGCGGTTGGTGTTTCAAATAGATAGCTACTGCCTCCGCCGGCGATATCGCATTTGCTGGGTCTGGCCAATTTTTTGTGAAATCTTCTTTTACCATTTTTAATGAGAAGGAAGAATTTCACCAGTAGTTGTCGCTTTTACAAGTGGACGGTTTCTCCGATTCCCTACTTGTACATAAAAGCAAGAAACAACTGCTAGTTTTGTTCAACATAAAGAAGGGGCTGACTTTGCAGGTTCAAATACCTACAAGACAGCCCCCGCTTTGCCAATTGGTCGATAATAATGATCTATCGGGCAGCGTAATAAGGATAGATTAAGAGTGCTCCTACAAATGCAAGAGCCCCTATAACCATTGCCCATGTCCCCATTGATTTTGCCTCACGACGGTAAGCAAGGAATCCTAGCACAATTCCCAATGGCCCTAGAACATAAGGTAACAGGAACAAGGACAAGATGGAAGAACCTAACCCCACCATTCCTATTCCGCTTCCCTGAACTAAATTGCCATCTTTATCTTCTGCTTGTCTAGCTTCTCGCAAGCTAGAATCATCACCATTCCGTAACCGTGTCGGACGGTATGGCTCAGCGATTTCCGCAGCCGTTTCCGTGGAGACATCATTTCGATAAGACATTGAATCATTATTATCGCCCTGAGAAGATTTCGCCACCGCTTGTGTAGATTGATATTGATCGCCTGAATAGCGCTCCGTCTGCGTCAGAGGATTATATTCAACATCCCCCTGCGATTGAGTAGCGCCTGGCTTCAACGAAGCTCGCATCCATGAATCCTGGGCTAGCTCCGTATCATACGACTTGGTATCAATTTTATCCATGCGGTTTTGAGCAGTCCTCGCTTCCTTCTGCTCACCACGTAAACGTCGTTTCTGATCGTTACCCATGCTGTGCTCCAACCCCTTTTTAATCAGGATGAAATGAAGGAAGTAGCCTTATTCTCTGTCTTCGGTGTACAATTTAATCAGGAGGCGAGAAGATGACAAACAATAAATCACTAAGAATTGGTATTGATATTGACGGTACAGTTACCGATCCGGGCAGTATTGTCCCATTTTTAAATCGAACCTTTGGCAAAAATTTAACACTACAAGATTGCTTTGAATATAATTTAGCGAATGTATATGAAATCACGGATGAAGAGTTTACTACCTGGCTTTTACAAAATAGCCAAGAGGTTTACTCGCATTCTCTTCTACATGGTAACGCCTCCGAAATTTTGCAAAACTGGTACTTGACCCATGAACTCATTTATATCAGTGCTAGAGCTTTAGATGATATGCAGGTAACCAAAGCTTGGTTTGCTAAACATCATATCCCTTATCATCATATAGATTTGGTAGGCTCTCATGACAAAGTTCGTGCTGCAAAAACATGGAGCATTGATCTATTTATGGAAGATCGATTAGAAAATGCCTTGCAATTATCTAGTGAGCTTGGAATTCCTGTGCTATTGTTTGACACACCTTATAATCAAGGAGAGCTTCCATCACTAGTCCATCGTATTACGAACTGGGATGAAGCTAATTCCTTCATTACCCGTCTAGAAATGGAGCATACCTCGACTTTAGAAAAACAAGCCTTGTAAGTGAAGAGAATGAAAATAATTTAGTCAAGAAGTACTAAACAAAAAAGACGTAACCTTAAATAAGAGGGTACGTCAGGTTGTCGAGAAGTTTTCGGCGACCTTTTTTATATTACATTACTTTTATAAATTACCGCGTTAATCTATTATAATATAGATATAATTACAATTTGCTACGGTAGTATTTTTATTGAGATATCCAATATACTTCCAAAAGTCAGCTTTTGAGAAAAGTTACAGAACTAGGTTATTACAAAAACAACGATAATAGGTACCCCTGAATCGAGAACGTTACCTCCAGGAATACCAATTCCAGTGGTGCTGGCAGTCGAGGTATTAGCCAACTGAAGCACACCATTAATATAAAGATTGTAATAAGTAAATGTTGGAAATGCTGTAGCAGCTGCACCAGCGTCATCGGTAAAAGCTGTAGCTGCAATCGCAAATGCCGCACCTGTACCTGTACCAGCTCCTGCTGTGGACACAAATCTTCTGGATGTAACGAAGGGTTTGGTAATAGCCATTTTTCTTCACCCCTTTTCAATATACGGGAACCTCTTTCGAATTTCCTTGATTTATAATATACAAACCTCAATAGTTTTGTAATGGACAACCAACTTAGTATATTAGCTGTATTTTGCCTTTGCTGTTTATGTTTATTAAATTTTTCCTATTAATTTTATTTGTCAGGTAATTCTTCGTCTGAAATGAGCTAGAAAATACTTGTATGCTATAAAGTATCTTCATCCTGATATGAAAATAACAACTCGTCTATCTCTAACACTAAAACATTTCTTGCCATGATACGGCTATGCTCACTTCCTAGAAAGCTGTAGACACTGCTGAGACTGTCAAACTGTCACCTGGACTCAACTCAATGTCTATTTCTCCCAAAACGAGTTCTCCTGAATCAATCCTTCCAAGGCCAATCAAAAGTACAGTTCTCCCGTCTGAAACAGTTGTGCGTCCGTATCGAATTCCATGACGCTTGTATCAATAGAAATATCAGTAAAGACTGGAGTGCCTCCTAAAGTGGCATTCTTGACTAGACGAATAGTCGTTGATCTGGTCCCATCTACACTAAACGATATATAATCCATACGAATTTGTACCCGATTTGTTTTTGACTGATAAATATCTTTATTCCTGATCGTTAAAATGGACGCCTCAGTAGTAATGATTTTCGTACAGAATAGCGTGTAATAACCGCAGAAGAATTACCATTGCCTTCTACAAATACATTGCAGATGATGATTATAGTTGAAATGAAAGGTACAAATAATATTTTTTACATAAAAAGGCTTACTCACCATATACCGACTCATTTTAAAAAAGTTTAAATTACAGCTTTCCAAAAACTCGTAACGAAGGATATTGTTTTCAAAAAGGCGTCCGTTACCTTTACATTCATCCTTCGGGCATGTAAAGCGAAACAACGTATCCATACAAGGGCGATATATAGTAAATCAGTCCATTTCCTTAGTTAGCAATCCCTTTTCTCCTCCATAAGGGCATATTGCTCTATTATGCTCAACTAGCATTTCCATATAAAGGGATATTCATCACCTAATTTAGCCTATTATACAAAAAAATAGATTTAAACCTACCAGTTATTAGTTGAAAGTCCAACTCCCTAATAGGTAAAAAACGTAGCATACATAATAGTGTAAATATTAGGGGGGTGGTTTAATTGGCAGATCATGATCGAAGAAGAAAACGTAAATGTAAAGATAGAACTTGTTCTTCAAAGAGAAAAAAATGCAAGAAAATCAAAGTCTGTGTAACATGTCGACCTTCAAAAGTAGTAATTTGCTGTCCTCAAGGGGCTACTGGGCCTCAAGGGCCGCCCGGAGCTAGAGGTGCTACTGGGCCTAAGGGACCTACTGGTGCTCAAGGCGCTACCGGGCCTCAAGGTGTTACCGGACCTCAAGGCACTACCGGATCTCAAGGCGCTACTGGTGTTCAAGGCGCCACTGGAACGCAAGGCGCTACTGGTGCTCAAGGCGCCACTGGAACGCAAGGCGCTACCGGGCCTCAAGGCGCCACTGGAACGCAAGGCGCTACCGGGCCTCAAGGCGCCACTGGAACGCAAGGCGCTACCGGGCCTCAAGGCGCCACTGGAACGCAAGGCGCTACCGGGCCTCAAGGCGCCACTGGAACGCAAGGCGCTACCGGGCCTCAAGGCAATACTGGACCTCAAGGCGCCACTGGAACGCAAGGCGCTACCGGGCCTCAAGGCGCCACTGGAACGCAAGGCGCTACCGGGCCTCAAGGCGCCACTGGAACGCAAGGCGCTACCGGGCCTCAAGGCAATACTGGACCTCAAGGCACCACTGGAACGCAAGGCGCTACCGGGCCTCAAGGCGCCACTGGAACACAAGGCGCTACTGGTGCTCAAGGTGCTACCGGGCCTCAAGGCGCTACTGGAACGCAAGGCGCTACTGGTGCTCAAGGCGCTACCGGGCCTCAAGGGCCTACCGGGCCTATCGGCACCATCAGCATTTTACCAACTGTTGATAGATATTTTTTTATTGCAAGTTCAGATATCCAGCTGTCTATCCCTGCAGTTATCCCCGCTACTCAATTTACTAACGATTTAGGTAACTTTATAACAGAATTTATAGGCCTCGGACAAAATAGCTATAACAATCTGTACATCAACGGGATATTGCAAGAAGGTAGCCTATATGTAATAAGTGCGAATGCTCTTACAATTAATCCAAAAGGAAACACTATTTTTTTAGGAAGTCCAATCATTGTAGAAATTGTTCAATTTACGGTTCAGGTAATTCTATAAAAGATGATTCATATTAATCAATTGATCTGCCCTCACTTTTATCCAAGTATTTACATTTACTATAATCGAGAGGAGGTGCATATAAAATGGCTATTACAAAACCCTTTATTGCCGGTAGGAGATTTACGTCTACTGCAGGAGGAGGTACAGGCACTGGTGCTACATTTGCGATCGCGGCAACAGTTTTCACTAATGACGCTGGTGCAGCTGCGACAGCATTTCCAGCATCATTTTCTTACTACAATCTTTATATCAATGGCGTACTTCAGACAGCTGATACTTCTTCTGTTACGATTACAGCAATCACAATTCCAGGTGGCGACGCACTCGATCCTGGTACACCGGTCATTGTAGAATTTATAGTAACCTAACTCCTTATCACTTTTTCAAACACCGGCAATTCTTTTAGTTCATTGTCGGTGTTTCATAAATATCAGATAGATGGAGTCATACATTGGCGAATCTATTACATTGGGTTACTCATTGAAGGCTTGCAACTTGGTAAATGCTTGAAGTGGAATGATCACGTATAATTAAATACCCTACATTACCCTGTGTTACATAAATATACCTGATCTAAAAATCGTCAAAAGTAATTATTCCACATGTTTAAGAACAATAGATTTGTCAGAACCGATTTAGTAAATCCGCGATAAAAAAGATCGCTCTTCACCTTACTAAGAGTAGCTAAGGTAGAGAACGATCTTTCTTTATAGCACTTCGTCCATCCAGTATAACCATATACTGTTTAAGGAAAATAAATAGGTTTCCCGACAGTCTGACGTAACCTTATGAGTGGTTACGTCTTTTTATCTGTCGTTACACACTGAAATTGTTATTCCCTTGAAAACGTTACTTTTGATTTCTTAACTTGGAAAACATTTCAACTTAGGAAGCGATTACGCCTTTGGTTTAAACGTATGACAACAGGTTTCACGAGACGTTGTTGCATAATCACGATGCTCGGTATCATAACCGATCTCGTCTGCAAATTCAGCATCGTATTGTTTGTTTGCATGAGGATCAATGTCCACCATAATGGCTTCGGCATTACAATTATTTCCTTGTCCCCAGTACGTACAGCTCGCTACACTACATTTTACTACTGGCATATTGGTCACCTCCTATGGCTATACTGCACCCATATGGGGACTTTTATAACCATTCCTTTCAGGTTTTTTTTACATGGAATAGCGTTAATGGTAGGATGTTTATAGGAGGTGAATGGTTAGCATTATGAGTAAACCAGTAGTAATTGTTACAGGAGGTACCGGTGGACTTGGGATGGCACTGGCCAAGGAATATATTCGTGAGGGGTACCATGTGGTTATTACAAGTAGAGATCACATGAAACTAAAAAGGATCCAGCGTGAATGGAACCGCCCTCCTGTTCTCCATATCTATAAACTTGATCTTTCCGACAATGAAGCAGTAAGAGCTTTTTCTGCTTGGGTAAAAATCCGGTTTGGTCGATGCGATATTCTCATTAATAACGCGGGTTCTGCTTTATTTAAGCCCTTTTTAGATCACTCCTTGGAAGAAATTCACCAGACCATTGAATCAAATTTATTGGGTACATTATATATGACTCGTGCCTTCCTACCTATGATGCTCACTCAATCAGAAGCTAGGATTGTAAATATTGCTTCTCTAGCGGGGCGTGTTGCTTCTGCTAAAACTGCTGTATATGCTGCCACAAAAGCCGCTGTAATAAGATTCAGTGAATCACTTCGACATGAGCTTGCTGCTACTCGAATCTCAGTCACCTGTGCCTTACCTGGTCCTATTGATACGCCATTTCTCATGTATGCGGACAATACTGGTACTTATAAAGAAAAAGTAAGTGGCTACCTGCTATCTCCTGAAAGGACTGCAAAAGCGATTATAAAAGCAACAAAACAGAAACGCTTTGAAGTTGCTCTACCAAAGCGTCTCCACCTACTGTCGCTCATTTATCCTTTATTACCAGATTTCATCATGAGACGAGTTGCACCCTTGTTAAATCGCAAATAATCAATTAATTACTGCAAAGCTCGCAATCTTACTATCGCTATCATTCCAACCAAAATACATAGCGCTGCACAATAGACAAAGATACGATCCATTCCTAATGAAGAAGCCAGGAGGCCGGATAAGAAACTTCCAACAGGTAGACCAAATCCTGTAATGGAACGATTAGCAGTTAGCACTCGTCCCAAAATCTCATTCGGCACCTGTTTTTGAATATAGGTTGAAACTAATACGTTAAATGGAGCAAAAACAATCCCCGCAGCAAAGAAACACACAACAGCAACCTCCATACGCTGAGTAAAGCCTAGAGGGAATGTAACCAATCCCCACAAGCAAATAATCGCCCCTACAGTCACTCCAATCGGATACTTCCAATTCTTAGCGATAAATAACATTGAGCCACACAATGATCCAATAGCCATCGCTGTAAGCATATACCCTTGATAAGCCTCTTTTCCAATCCCCCACATTTGCTGTATGTATACTGGTAATAATTCTACCGGTGCATATCCCATATTAAAAAATAAACTAAAGAACAAAAGAGAAAGTAACATCGAATGCGTTCCAATATATCGATAACCTACCACAAGGTCTTGCCAAAAATTCAGTAATGCTTCTCTTTTTGTCTGACTCGGTATGTTAGAGTTTGGCTTATATGTATAGGAAACTCGTAAAAAACATGCTGCACATAAAAAAAAACTAATCGAATCAATAATAATTACGTTGGCAGGCCCGATTAACGTAACCGCCAAACCAGCTAGCATAGGTCCAAAAAGCCAAACAATCTGCCATTGAGCACTCATTACACTATTTGCTTTAATTAGTAGTTCTTTATCCTTGATAAGATTCGGTAACATAGCTTGCTGTCCAGTACTGCTTAATGGTGAAAGCATACCTGCTAAGGCCATGATGATATAAATCGTTGCGACAGGCACGGTTGGTAAAGACAGCAAGAAAACAAGCAAACCATATAAGCAGCCTCTTACCACATTATCAAAAATAATCAGTTTCCTTCGATCAATGCGGTCCAATAAAACGCCAGCTATTAACCCAGATAGTAGAGCCGGTACATAATAGGACAAGATAGAAGTACCCATAATAGCTCCAGAACCTGTTCGATGTAATAAATACCAACTTACTCCAAATGATCCGAATGAATTTCCGACAGCTGATAAAAAGATACCAAGCCAGAACCAGCGAAATGATGGTGTTCTCCAAAGCTCTTTCATGCTGTACACCTCCTGCTTAAAAAGATATCATAATTATAAGACTTTTTACATTAAAAAATTTAATAAGTAATAATATTTAGTATTAATGAAACATAAATATCATTTCTTTAGTGCAATAAAGTTTCACATGAAACATTAAAAAAAATAAAAAAAAAAAGACATGCCGGAAATAGGCATGTCTTACAACTGGGAGGAGAACATGGAAACGGTTAACTACTGGGTTATGTGATTATGATGTTTTCCATTTTTCCAATTCGGAATGGAATTTATCATTTAGCACTTTAATATAGGTTCCCTTCATACCGAGAGAACGTGACTCAAGAACACCTGCACTTGCAAGTTTACGTAATGCATTAACAATCACCGAGCGGGTCAAACCAGCTTGGTCTGCTAGTTGGCTAGCTACCAGCAAGCCTTCTTTTGCATCCAATTGCTCCATAATTTTTTCAATTGCAATTTGTTCGCTATAGGATAGAGAAGACAATGCAATCTTAGCAAATGTTTTATCACGAACCTCATTTTCAATCTGTTCTGTACGCTGACGTACAATTTTCATTCCAACTACAGTTGCACCAATCTCAGCTAAAATAAGATCGTCCGTCTCAAAAGCACCAAATGCACGAGTTAATACTAATGTTCCTAATCGACTGCCACCAGCATTAATCGGTACAATTGTGGTCATCATTTGAGGAAACAGATTTTTCCACTCAGCAGGAACCATGCTATAGTTACCGTGAACTGCTTCGTTAGCCACTGAGAAATGAATCTCTAATAATTTTTCCTTATAGTTTTCAGGCAAAAAGCTCGTAAAACGTCCTGTTTCCTGAATCGAAATCTCTTGTGCAAACCCACTACCTAAAATCTGACCATCTGCCGTGATGATATACATATTGGAATTGATGATATCAGAGAGCAATTTAGCAATATCTTGATAAGATACCCCGTTTCCACCCATCGTCTTTTGTAACATAGCATTTATTCTTCTCGTTTTTTCTAACAAATTCATTTGGAAAATTCCTCCTCTAAATGTTTCATGCTCACAGTATTGTCTGAAAAATGTGCCTTGATACCTCGTATTCAAAAAAAATTTTTTCAGACTTTGTACATGCATTACATTTGGGCAGAATTTTGATTATAGATTGGGGTTATGCAACTAGAAAAAGCCTGGCATCTGCCAAGCTTTTCTGACTCACGAATACACGTTATTCTACATGTATGATTCCTTGACGATTCCACAAAAATGTGACTACTGACACGATCGAAATCGCTAAAAACGAATAAAAATAATGAGGTGTATCCGCTAACTGCGAGCCTATAAACAGGATGACAATATCAAAGACAAAGATCACAATCCCAATATTAATTCGTGTTATATCAGATAAAAATTTGGCTACCAAATCAAATCCATCAGTCGTTGTATTAAATTTAAGTAACAATCCAATACCCATACCAATAAATAAGCCCCCCAAAATACTACTGGATAATGGGGAAAATGAAGTAAACATAGAAACATGCTGCAACGGCGAAAATACATCAATCAAAAAGGACGAAAGTAATAATCCATTAATACTATTGTAAAAATAAGATCGCTTTGTAAACCAAGCATATAGATAGATTGGAATACTAGTAACGATAATTACCAAACCTACTTTATAGCCAGCCATATAGTTGATTATTAAAGCGATACCTGTCAAACCGCCATCCATTAATTGATGTGGGATAATAAAACCGTTTACACCAAGTGCAAGTAAGCCACTGCCGATCATCACTGCTAATCCTTTACGTATCATATATACCATGCACTACTCCTTGGGGATGAGGTCAAGACTAGTGTATGAAGTAATCCTGTATCTCATACCCCAAAAGGAGCTACCAACTGCTATATCTTATCCAATGCTTTTCATAATCATCTGCTCAATCCATATTGTCAGCTCTTGTGTTGATCTATTCTGATCATTTTCAGATAAACGAAATCTCACATATCGCTCATCCATATCAAAGGCTTCCTCCAACATTCCTGCAAATCCACGCTTTCGTTTATCAACCTCTAGAAGGATCTCCATTTCATTTTCCTGTAAAAAGAAAATGACTTCCAATTCATCTACATATTGACGGAATTGCCCTTGTGGACGAAACTCAAATTCTTGTACAAATGGATAAGGCTGACCAAGTCGACGATTAAATTCACAATCTACTTTATATAACTGAAAGCCTAATGTAGTGATTGCCTCCAGCACGTTAACCATCAGAGGATGTGGTTTTACTTCAATGTAATCCGAATCACCCGGATCAATTGCATTTTTTATATCTAGGCCTGTACGTAAATAGACTGGCTGTCTACCTATCGTAAGAGGCGTCGCATGAGGTAATTGAAAAGTAAACGGGTAAACTTTTGTTTCCTGTGGTTCAATGGTAAAGGGTTCTGTCAAACGATGTTGTAACAGGATACATTCTTCCTTTGTTTTGTTGTTATTACTTTCTCGTTCATAATGAGTAATAACATAAATGTAAATCTCATCAATCTCCTGTTGAATATCTCCTCCTGTAATATGAACCTCGCCTCTTACTAGCTCACCAGGAAGCAATGTTTCCTTGAAAAGACGTGTATCTACAGTAGCTGCTCCAATACCTACACTTGCCATCATTTTTTTAAATAACGACATCCCCCAACCCCCCTCGTTCCAAAAACAATTCTTTATTTTGCTATAACTATATACGAACAAGCTGGGGTTTTGTTGCATTTTTTTCTCAATCCATAAAATGGGCTATCCAATTGTTTTCGGCTGTTCTTTAGCCACTACGTATAAGTGCAAAACTCGCGAAATCACTAGAGTTTTTATATTTACCTCTAAGACCTTCCCTTGAATGATGTACTCTTTTTTTTGCAGTAATTCATGCAATAGTTCATGCATTTCGCCCACTTGCTCCACTTTTTTCCTTTTCAATTGGGCTAAATCTTTTTCTAGGCTATGCTTTAATTCTTCTTCTACAAAGGTATTAGGGCGTTGTCCTAAAAAGGTGATTTCAACATCTTCAATCACGACATTCTGCTTTTTTCGTGCCACTTTATGCAACTCGTTAAGACTATCCATCTCGTTTTGGAGACGATCATTTAATACATATAAATTTTTGTTCTCTAACATTAAATCTTCCATTCTTTGCGTAAACAAAAACAGAAATACAGCTCCTCCTGCGGTAGCTCCTAGAATAAACAAGCTGATATACCGAAGATATCGACGTAATTTAGGTGATTGCTCCTCATGTACTGTTGTCATGACCCTCTCCCCTGTGTCAGCCATAACATTGAAATAGTTCCGAGATGCGCTCCGATAAACGCTGCAAAAATATAAATGAGCTGTTTTAAAACAGGTGAGACATTTCCTACAAATAATTTTTCAATTTGTAAAAATGAGTCAAATGTTCCTCCGAGGGCTCCAACCAGCCCCATAATTTTGAGCTGGATGGCTAGATCTGACATTACAAGTAACGGAGCTCGATCGCTAAAAAAAGCCCCCATGCCCCCTAGGACTGATCCTCCAATCACGATGCCATAAGCAACACAAAACGTTAAAATGACTTGAGCCACTATCTCACGCTCCTTGCTTCATACTTGTACCAATTTTGTGTATGCTCTACCCTACGCACGGATAGAGCCAAATATGATTATTCCTACAAAAGAGCGTACAAGCATCTCTCTTCCATTTATTCAAATCCATCATCAATAACGATGGAGATAAGAAAAATTACAACAGCGATCCCAATGACAACCTCAAAACCACCCAATTTAAGCATGCTACTCATAAATTCCCCTCCTACTCGCCTCTTTTTATAGGGATATGTCACGGTTTCAAAAAAGACTCTAGGTACCTGCCCATTTTCAAACATTTTGGGCTACGAATAAAGGGAGTCCCTCTTTTCACATACTAAGTCTGACATCAGAAGAGAGAGGAGGAACAAATACATTGGCGACTGCCCGTCACTTACTTGGTAACCGCACATTTCTCCTTCTGTTAGTTGCAGCTCTTTTTATGCATATTGCAATCTTTCTAGTGACGCCTATTTTTCCTATTTTTTTGGAAAAGGCCCGGCATTTGCATGCAAGTCAAATTGGTTTCATTCTAGCTATAGCTAGCTTGATGTACCAAATTGGCAGTCTAATTGGTGGATTTTTATGTGATCGTGTGTCACGTAAACTTGTAATGGTAAGTGGAGCGGCTATTCAGGCATGTGCTATGTTTGGCTATAGTGTAAGCCAAACCTTTCTGTTATTTATGCTATTTTCGGCCCTTAATGGCAGTGGTATGGGTTTATTAGCCCCTGCCATAAAAGCAAAAATAGCTGATGGAGTGAAACAAGAAGATCGAACAACGGCTTTTTCCTGGCGGGGCATCGCAGCCAACATTGGAATTATCATTGGAGGTCTTACGGTTACGTTACTTGCTCTAAGTACGAATCGACTTGTCTTCATTTACGCAGCAGGTGTTTATATTTTATTGACCTTTTTTCTTCTATTTACCTTACCGAAAGCCCGTCAAGAAACGACTAAAAAGGATTCCTTATCATGGAGTCAGTATAAACGTTTATTGGATCATCGTAGCTTTTTGCTTTTCTGTTTGGTTTCTTTGCTAGTCTGGGGATTGTATTCTCAATTTCCGCTTGTTGTTCCGTTACGTGGACAACATATTATGGGAACAGGTGCCAAAGTAGGCTTGATTTGGACCATTAATTCAACCTTTGTGGTTCTATTTCAGGGTATTATTGCCCGCTATATCTTAGAAAAAATTAGTCCTTATTGGGCAATGGTCAGTGGTACCTTGTTCCTTGGTGCTGGCTTATTCGCTATGGGTTTTGCTCATCAGTTTTGGACATTTAGTGCAGCTGCCGTTGTGTTTATTATTGGTGAGATGCTGGCTGTCCCAGTATTCGACAGTTTAGTAGGACATTTTGCTAAACCTCCTCTATTAGGAGCCTATTACGGAATCGGCAACGTAGTCACAGGTATTAGCGGTGCTATAGGTAATGCAGTCGGTGGCTATATGATTGAGTCGCTTGGTGGCGTAGGAAGTATGCGACCATGGTATATGTATGGCATTATTACATTAATTTCTGTTGCTATTCTGACCGCTTTTGCTATCTATGCCAACGCCCGACACAAAAAAAAGGGCTCTTCCCCATCTCTACAACCAAAAAAGGAGCGTGCACGATGAATTTTTCAACTGATGATAATAAGTTACAAGGAGCCAGCCTTATTGATAAAGCACCGTTTTCGTCACTATTGTTTCATATAGAAAATGAAGCTCACGAAGCAATCCTTGAGGAACAAAAAAAATATAAACCTGAGTACAAGTTTTTGTTTTGGGAATAATAAGATTCTGGAAGGAATGATGAGAAGATGAGTATGGATAAAAAACGTTTTTCCAATAACTCCAATGAACGTAGTGAGGCCAATTCACAACCAAAGAAAACCCAGGACGATCGTCCAGGCTTTGGTGACAAAAAACTAGAAGGACCAGATCGTCCTTCCACGTAATACAAAGTGGCTTTCCCTTGCCTAATGTTGAGGCAGGGGAAAGCTTTTTTTATGTGAGAAAAACCCTATCCTTGATGAAAATGCTTCCCTACTTCAAGACCGATGCTTTACATTCTCAAGCAATCAATACGTAGTCGAACAAAATTTAACCCAACATATTATTAGCAAAAAAGCATCCCTCTTCTCCTGTAAAAATCCTACAGAATAAAAAGGGATGCCCATGAAAAACTTTTTAGGGATGAAATACATCCTTCAGCTACTTATTAATCGCTTGGACCTGGTATGGAACGTGCATTTCCTGTAATTGTTCAAAGAAACTCTTTTCCTCCTGAAGAGGAATCACTACTAACAAATACTGATTAAAATACGAAACAATTCGATCTAATGCCTGTTCTTTTAGGGCAAAACGCGAGAGCTCACCAACATCCTTTAGTTCATAAAAATATTGAAAGCGTTCAGGCGTCATCTTAGCAGTAAAAGTTCGGCTTACAACCGTTTCACCTCGATAATTATCCTGTACATTTTCAGTAGAAGCTCCCAATAGCTTAAGAATTCTCGCTGCATTTCCCCCTACTTTTTCCACCAGCATATTGTCGTTATACTCCACCTCTAAATCAGTAAGATGATTTTGGACAGAATGAAGCATAGCCATCAATACCTTACGTACCACTAAATTCGTCGGAGCAAATTTATGGTCATAAAAATTATATTCCAGTACGGCATCTGTAGCCGTTGCATGGCGATAAAATTTGATGGCATTCATGAAGAATCACGCTTCCTTTCGCATACGCTTACCGGCGACGAGTAGCCTCCAGCGTAGCCCAATCCAACTTTTTAACTAGAGCAAACAATAGCTTTTTCGCATTTTGATAATCATCTTCATGCATGATAGATGCATGACTATGAATGTAACGAGACGGAATACCAATAACTACCGAAGGAACACCTTTACCATGCATATGGACAGCCCCTGCATCAGTCCCGCCTTGACTAATAAAGTATTGATATTTGATGCCTAGTTCTTCGCATGTATCAATTAACAAATCACGTAGACCAGGCTGCATAATCATCGTACGATCCAAAATACGTAATAGTAGACCATCACCTAATTTACCCATACCGTCTGTCACACCCGGAATATCACCAGCTGGACTAGCATCTAATGCAATAAACATGTCAGGGTCAATCATATGAGCGGCTGTTTTTGCACCACGCAAACCTACTTCTTCCTGTACGGTAGCACCGGCATAGATTACGTTAGGATGCTGTGGGTTTTCATGTAATTCTTTTAGTAACTCTAAAGAAAGGGCACATCCATAACGGTTATCCCAAGCTTTCGCCATGAATTTTTTCGAATCAGCCATTTGAGTAAAAGGGCAAATCGGTACGATTGGATGTCCTGGTTTTACACCGACCTTAAGAACATCCTCTTTAGAATCACAACCAATATCAACATACATTTTCTTGATATCCATTGGGCGATTGCGCATATCTTCACTTAATACATGTGGTGGAATGGAACTAATTACCCCGATAATCGGACCGTTTTCTGTAATAATTTGAACTCGTTGGGCCAATAATACTTGACTCCACCAACCACCTAATGGCTGAAAGGAAATAAAACCTTTATCAGATATTTGGGTTACCATAAACCCTACTTCATCCATATGCCCTGCAACCATAATGCGAGGCCCTTGTTCATCCCCACGCTTCACTCCAAAAATACTTCCCATATTATCATAGGTGACTTCTTCTGTATAAGAGGAGATATATTCTTTCATAATGGAGCGGACAGGTCCTTCAAATCCCGAAGCACCAGGCGCTTCTGTTAATTTTTCCCATAAATCCAATTGAAATTGATCGGCCATTACCTTGATCCTCCCAAACTGAGTCTTTTTTGTTGTATTCTATGTAGAGACAATTGTATACTTTTCCATTATCGACTACCTGTTAGAGTTATGCAACCATGTAAGTAAGGGAAGCCTGAGGAGTACCCCGTATTAAAAATGATGGTAGAAAAAGATAATAATCGTCTTTTTGAAACGTAATAGCAATATTTCATCTGACTTACGTCTAGTTTACCCAGTCACTATCTCCTTATCACATCTTGTGTAATGGTGGAGAAAAAGGTGCACATTACCCTATACAGTAAATAAAAGGATGAACATCTAATGAAGAAAGAAAGATTTGATTGCATTGTAATCGGTGGCGGCCCCGCGGGACTTATGGCTGCCTATTCAGCTGCCAAACACGGAGCCAGTGTCTGCTTACTTGAAAAAGGCGAAAAACTAGGACGCAAACTGATCATTTCAGGTGGTGGACGCTGTAATGTCACTAATGCTAAAGATTTAGAAGAGCTGATTAAACAGATTCCTGGAAACGGTCGATTTATGCACAGTGCCTTTGCCCAATTTAACAATCAAGATATTATCTACTTTTTTGAAGGGATAGGCGTTTCATTAAAAGAGGAAGATCGTGGCCGAATGTTTCCCACGACAGATAAAGCAATTACCGTAGCGAATGCTCTTGTTAGTCAATTAAAACAGGAGGGAGTTCACATCCGTCTGCATGCAGAGGTAGAGCGTGTCCTGTATGAACAAGATGCTTGTACAGGGGTTGAATTAAAAAATGGGGAAATCCTGAAGACAAAAGCTGTTATTGTAGCCTCAGGTGGTTGTTCCGTACCGCAAACAGGCTCGACTGGGGATGGATATAAGTGGGCGAAAGCAGCTGGTCATACCATTACTGATCTATATCCCACTGAAGTACCATTGCGAGCAAGCGATGAGATCATTAAACAAAAAACATTACAAGGACTCTCTTTACGCGAAGTCGAACTGACCCTTACTGATCCAAAAGGAAAACGGGTAACTACACAAGAGGGAGATATGATCTTTACTCATTTCGGCGTATCTGGTCCAGCTGTCCTACGGTTAGGACATTTTGTATCTGTTACTCAGCGTAAATTCGGCATCGTTCCTCTCCAATTGACAATTGATTTGTTTCCAGAGCGTTCCATCGACATCATTTCCCAGGAAACATGGAAGCTTTGTGAGGAGCAACCGAAAAAAACGATCAAGAATGCATTGAAGGGCTATGTGCCCGAACGACTTATCCCTGTTCTCTTACAGAAAGCAGAGCTAGAAGAAGAAACTACCTTTAGCCATCTCAATAAGCAAAAATGGCAAAATTTCACTCGTCTTCTGAAATCATTCCCGTTAACAATCATTGGAACTCTGTCACTGGAAGAAGCCTTTATTACAGGTGGTGGCATTCATACTAAGGAAGTAGATCCGAGAACTATGCAGTCTAAAAAAGCGACTGGACTATTCTTTGCTGGAGAAGTGCTTGATGTCCATGCACATACAGGTGGATATAACATTACAATTGCCTTTTCTTCTGGCTATGTAGCCGGCTTACATGCGGCTCAATACACCTTAACTAGCTAATTATCCTGTAAAACTATGTATCTTATAGAAAAATAGCAGATTACCATACATTTTTTAAAAATACATGTTTAACTATCTATTTTATTGGGGAATATATTACTAATTGCTCTTCCTCCCAGAAGAGCGTCTCAGAACCCTACTCCCCCTAAAAGTAGTTGGTTACTGATTCTCACACCTCTACTCCCTTTATCTTTATCTTTGGAAGCGTCGATCATTGACGCTTCTTTTTTTTGTCTAGATAATACAAAAAAGCACGCCTAAAAAAGACGTGCCTTCCTTTATGATTAGCAACCTACTCTTATAAGATCTATCCCTCTTGCTAGTAGATTTATTTACGTAATAACAAAAAGCATCCCACTACCACACATGATACACCCAATAGATAAAACGTATTCGCTCGTTGTTTCATTCGTTTCTCGTTACCTGTAAAGTGGGCGCTCAAGCGTCGGTTCCAGCGTTTGGTTTTAGGCTGGATAGCAACTACTAAACCTGCTCCTATCAGGAAATACGGCATAGGATCAACCATCGGCTAACGCTCTCCTCTTTTTTTCTTACGTAGCATCCAGCGACCTCCGGCATCGTCATCATGATCTCCCTCAATAATTAAGCGGGCTTCTTCTGCCAACTGATACGCTTCGGTAAAATACAACTGACGGAAAGCTTGCTCTGATTTCGTTAGCAATTCATTTACTTGACGATTTAAGCGTCGGTAGCGATTCGTATATTGAATAGCACCCTCTGCCGATTGGCAAGCCGCAATTGTATTTTCAGCCATGTAGTGTGTATCCATTAGCTGTTCATGAGCCTCTTCAAGGTAATAAGCAACTTCACGAATGTCATATCGAGTATTCTCCATTCGTAGCTGAATTTGCCCTAATAGACCGACAACTGTATCAAACTTTGTTTTCAAATCATCTGGAACTCCAGGCAAGTAGCTACGCTTAATACGCTGTCGGATACAAATTAATTCACCCGAAATGCGCTCCATCTCATCTAAAATATCATCTTCTGTTTCAATAAATGGTTTTTCCTCAATCTTAACCAGCTTCTCAGATTCGTGTGACATTGGTTTAGGGATTTTCGGCATAACCAACTCATACTCGTGATGCTCTTCTCCGTCCGCTCGTTCCCGCTTCCTATCACTTACATGGGAACTGCTCTTTTGTAGATCACTTTGCAAAGGGGGAGCACTTTTCTTAGCAACAGGTGTTTCCACTGTCACTGTGTCACTTGCCGCGGCTTCCCGGTATGCTACAGTCGCATCCGCCGTCCCAGATGGCTGGATAGCAGAAGGATCTGTCTCTTTCCTCTGTTCTTCATTACTCTGTTCCGCATACTCTTGAATACTTTCCTCTGCATTCTCTACTGTGGCTTCTTGCTGGTCATCAGCGAGCTCTTTGAAAGTATCCTCACGTGTTAAAGTAGATGAAAGCTGTACTACTTGCGCCTGATCCGTAGGCTCTTCCCCTTTTTCTCCGAGCACTGCTTGTTCAAGATTGCTATAAATAGATTCCACCTTTAAGACGAATGATTTTACATGTGTTTGCAACATGTGAAAATTTCCCTCTTCTAAGGCATTTCCAGCAGAGGTCACCAATTGTTTTACCTGCAATAATTCCTCATCAAGAGCCGTTTGGTTCAGGTCATACTTACCACCTAATGCAGTCTCGATATCCTGTTCAAGCTGATGTAATTCTTCCTTCATTTCGGTACGCACTTGATTTACATATGTGGGTAGCTGTTCTAATAAGTTGCTCGTTTCTCTTAAAATTGAATGAGCTTCAAAAGCTACTTCAGCCGCTTTGACATTATCTCCACTAGCAATAGCAGATTTGATTGTTGCCTTCATGTCGGCAATGCGATCCAGATCCGATTTTAGTTCATGGAAGGAAAGTCCATATTCAAGTCTCACATCAGATAATTTTCGTTCCACCTGTTCTAGCATCTTTTCAAGCTCTGGTATGGCTTGCTTATTCTCATTTTTTGCTTGTACCACTTGGGTTGTATCATTTTTAAGGTCTTCTAGTTCATCCTCAATATCATTAAGCATCGATTCGCCTTCAAGAATTAAGCTATTGGCTGCTTTAAAACGGAAACGATCACAAGCTTCATCCGCTTCTATAATCAACATTTCGATATCGGGAATACTGGTTCCAAGCAACTTTTCCTTACGTGATGCGAGTGCTACATAACGTTCTTCAGTCACTCCTGACACGCGACGCTTGTTTTTTTCCACTTCTATTTTTTCAATTTTCTCTAGCAATTCATCTTTCCAATCCTCTAGTTCATCAATATCACGCATGAGGGTACGACGACGCATCGTTAGTGTCATCAAATAAAGGAGTCCTACAAACAAGGCTCCTGCCAAGACAAATACCCACCAAGGCAACCAATTCAACAGCGTATTTTCCTGAGATTCGATGTTAGGGTCTGCGTCAGTCGCGGTCGCTGTTTCCGCAGGCTTTGGCAATTTACTCAATTCGTTCTGTACCTCTTTGGCGAACTGAGAGATGCCCTGATCAAATTTATCAGTGTTCTTCCAAGGGTCAAAATAAGCTGTCAATTTTCCTTTTAATAGCTCGGATTTTGCTCCTTGTTGAACAAGCTTAGGGCCCGCATACACACCCAGATCCTTCTTTTGCTTGTCCAACACCATCAACATAGAGTCTTCCTCTAATTTATACTCAGCAAATAGCTTCTGCGCATACTCATCAGGAGACTTTGCTTCTGGCTCAGTACTCTCAACTACAACAACCTTATAAATACCCGGTGTTTGTTTAAGTGATTCTTCAAGATTTTTTCGTTCATCTTTTTTAAAAATCTTTGCTTGGTCTTGTACAATGTCACTCGTCTTCTTAGGAAATGGAGACGCCATTGCCACATTGTGAAAGCAAAGAGTACCGGCAAGACATAACAACAACAGCCTTCTTTTCACGGTTGGACAACCCCTTTACCAACTTGTTTCTCATTCAATCCTGTATGTACTAAGAGGGAACGCAAAAGTTGAACGCTTGAGGTGACAAGCCATTCACAAAAATCAGCAGAACCCGGTTCTAAATAATATACTTCACGGACAATCTGTGGATTCAGGTACGGATAGGTCAAAATACTGGAAAGATTCATCAGAACAGCATCAACGCTGACACTCCGAAACTCCCCTGTCTGTATTCCATCTTCTATCACGCTAGCAAAGCGGTGCTTCAATTGATGTATATAGACGGTCATTACTTCTCGTGCGAGCATAGATTCCACACTTAACTCCCGCTGAATCAACCTAGTTACCAACGCATGTTCATGTTGATAAAAAACAAATAACCTTACGATTTTTTCTAACTGCCCCATCGAATCCTGTGGTTTTTCTTTCTCCCATTGTTCCTGTACAATTTTGAAAAAATGATCATAGTAGTGGCTGATCAGCTTTTCCAAAACTCCCTGCTTGCCTTGAAAATGGTAAGAAATTAATGCTACATTAACCTGAGCCTTCTCTGCAATTTGACGCACAGTGGTACGATCATACCCCTGTGAATAAAACAGTGAGGCTGCTGCTACCAGTATTCTTTCTTTCGTGTTATGCTGTTCAGTTCTCATCTTTATCATCCTCAGGCTACTTCTTCTCCGTTTTTTTCCTACTACAGATCCAAGCCACATCTCAACTTACCTAAAATGGCAATCATCAGCAAAAAACGTAGTGTATGAGCGTGAAATTCTAATAAATCATGTCCCATTGTAGCCTCTAAGATGGTGATTGATGGTATAACTTCGAATATGCCGAGCCATCAGAATAATACAAAAGCCTCTTTGTTTTGCCCTTCATTCATCTAGCAAAAAAGGCTGCTGTTCCACTTTTTTAAGCCCAATCAAATGTCACGTAACGAGCCATAAAAAAGCTGAGAGTAGCCCCTATAGTCGCAGACAGCCACCTAATAAAAAACCGGGCATCCCGCCAAATATCAGAACATTTACACCTGCAATCAAAAAATAGGGGACAAACGGAAAGAAGGTTTGTAGAACGGTGATAAAACAGCTTACCACAAGCACCTAAATGCCAAAAGATTGTATATAATGAGCAATACGTTGCAGATCACCTGTACGTAACATGTTACCTAACTTAGTCTGAGTTAATAAAAAAGGACTAGTAGAAGTAAGCGTAGCGGAAGAATGATTTTGATCATCCATCCAGCTTTCCTATCCTTGAATAGGAACTCATTTATTATAGTACAGATCGACATGCAAAAAAAGGGTACTTCCCTGTTCTTTCGACAATAAAAAGCTATGTATAAGATTACCTTATTACGAATTCCTTACTTACTCTCTCTACTTAGAAAGACGCATGATAGGAATGAGAGGATTCATTTCAATAAAAAGTCCTTACCCGCTTTGTCTAACAGGAAAGGACTTTTACTGAAGGAAAGGTTTATAGTGAATAATAGAGAACGCCCTCTTTGTTTTGTACATGTACCTGATGAACCATCACCAATAAATCAATGTGTCCCAAGGTTTCAGAAATAACGAGCGGTAATTCCTTGAGATAAAGAAGGGGAAATAACAGGACAGCTAATTCAAATGCAGTCTTTGGGCCATCAAGCAAAAATCGACGAATAGCATTGGTACGTTCCCAGGTTTTCTGTAATCGTTCAAAAATGAGCTCACGACTATTCTCGATCGGCTCCCCATGTCCAGAAACCACCAGTTTAATATCCATCGCCGCACACATCTCCAATGCGGTCCGATATTGCACCAATGTTAGTGGTCGAGTCGTACTCCGATCTCGTGGTGGTTCAATAAAAGCATTTGAGGAAATAGAAGAGATCAAGTGATCGCCTGCTATTAATAATTGATCAGAGGCCCGGTACAGGGATAAATGAGATTGAGAATGTCCTGGTGTAAACAACACTTGCCACTCTGGAAAATGAGGCAGAGCTTGCTCATGCACAAGTGATTCTTCCACTGTGCTTTTTTCTTGGAAGATTGCCATCGTGCCACGAAATTTTTCTACAATCGATAGTAGTTTCTCAGGTAGGCCACACTCTTTATACAGAGCAATAAAAAATTCATCATGAAATCGCATGAACTCCTCATCTTGTTCTACATATGGGGATGCTAGAGGATGAGCATACACCTTTGCTTTCGATATGTTCTTTACTTTCTCCAATTGTCCAATATGGTCCACATGGTGATGTGTAAGCACGATTTGCCTAACGTCTTCCACACGATATCCAATCGTATTTAGTCCATTCTCTAGACTGATCCACGCCTCTTCTGTTAACGGACCCACATCTACCAACGTGATACATTCTTGGCCTTCAATCACATATACGTTCACATCTCCTACAGAAAATGGAGTGGGTAGCGGAATTTGATACACTCCCCTTGCAACCTCTGTCGTAGTCTTTGACAATCTATTTTTTTTTGATACGGCAGACATTCTATCTCCCCCAGATTTTTACAGATAGCATTTTCTCATAGCCTACCATATTTTTCCTGATTCACTCTTTCTTACCTGATTTCGCCCCTCTTGCTTTGCTTTATATAAAGCGACATCTGCATCGTGAAATAGTTCTTCGGCTGAACGATTTTGTTGAACATCCCTACTCCACATAGCAACTCCACTGGAAACCGTAACACTTGGTTTACTTTCTTGCTGTATACGGATGCGAATTCGTTCTGCTATTTTACTGGCTACCAGCACATCAACATGTGGTAGGTAGATAGCTATCTCTTCTCCACCCCATCTTGCTGGAATATCGCTGTCTCTAATACAGTTTTTAATAACAGAAGCTACCTTATACAAAATTTCATCCCCAACAAGATGACCATAGGTATCATTAATTTTCTTAAAGTAATCAATATCGATTAAAATTAAGGAGCCCTGTTCATCAGCAAGTAAGGATTTTTTCACATTTTCATTTAAGTATCTACGTGTAAAAAGCCCCGTTAAATTATCGGTAATAACCATACGCTCCACTTCACTTAACAATAGAGCATTCGTAATAGCTAGGCTAGTATGTTGTCCAAATAGTTCGAGTAATTTATAGTCATCATAGGTAAAGAAATTAGGCTTATGATCTGCCACCAGTAAGAGTCCTGATACTTCTGAATCTTGTAATAAAGGCACCCCCATCACAGAATCATAAGGAAACAAATGATGAGGTAGATTAGTAAAGCAGTCTAAAGAAGGCAGAATTTTCCGCTTATCAATTAAAATCTCAGCAATCGGTGTAGCTGAAATAGGTACTAATTGTCCGATCTGATCGCTCTTCGATGAAGAGATGATTTGCATTCGCTCACCGTCTGGTGCTTTTTGTAGGATAGCAGAATAACTCACATCAAATGTTCTGTGCAACATCTTAGTCACGAATTCAAGTATATCTATCATGTTTAAACTACGATTAATCTGCTGGGCCATCTCATTGATTAAACGTAACTCACGAACCATGTCACGTGATTGCTGATACAACTGAGCGTTTTCAAAAGCGTTACCTGCTGTTTCCGCTAAAATAGAGATATATTCGGTCTCTTTAGAAGACAAATTAATGATTTCATGCGTTGCTAATTGAAGGATGCCATAAATCCCTTGTCTACCATGCAATGGAGCAGCGACAAAAGTAATCGCTTGCTCTTCTATGATCTCTTGACCCATCATTAGTTTTCCTTCAAGGTAAGCCTGCTGGCTGACCTGATTATGTTGTTTTTGTAAAGAGAAGGTCTTGATGGGTAAATTTGTTTCCATTTCCATAGTAAGATACAATTCCGCTGAAAAATACGGGTATAATTGCTTTATGCTTGCAAGTACTCCAGCTAGTACATCGTTTACATCAATCGAGGCGTGAATTTGTTTTGTCAGTTGATAAAGAAGTTCTTTCTTTTGACTTTCCCGCAAGATATCGTGCATGTGCAAAGTCCTATGCAACTGATGGCTAACCTGCTCCCCAGTCGTATGTAGCATCTCTATATCCAATCTGTCTAGACATTGCTCTTCTTTATCGGATACATGGAGAATGAGTGCCGCGATTGGTTCTTCTTCCACATAGATTGGGTACATCGCAACGCACGAGTCTTCTTGATAAACCTCTGCTTTTTTAGATACAAAGCAGTTTAATACCTGATGTAATTTGGACCCTGTATATACAGCGGGATCTGTTGTGAAACGTTCTTGGGGCAACAAAAAACCATTTTCATCCAATTTAATAAGCGAACAATGTCCCCTCCCTACCGTAGCATGTAAACCGTTAACAACTGTCTTCATAAATGGGATGGCATCCTTACATTTGCTTGCTTCCACTACTATTTCACTAGCCATACGCTGAATAAACCCTTTATACCCAAGCGAATATAATCCTTTTACCATTTCACCGTAGGTTTGTATATTGACCACAGCTTCCTCTACGCAAGTAAGAATACCCGTGATCGCATGTATGTCATCTGGTTGAGGACCTAAGACTTGCAACAGCCATTTGTAATCACCACACTCAGTAGTAACTCGCTCCTTACTAATCACCTGACCGCTCTTCCAAGCCTCAGGTATCTCCTGTTTAACTAAATCCTCCATGGCATCTTGAAAAAAAGTTGGAGGCAAATGTGCCGGGAGTGTTCCCAATTCATAGGTAGCGATTACACCACGCTCTGGAGTAGCAAAGAAAAGGAGCCCTGGTGCTTGTATGGGCCAAGAAGGCAGAAAAAAGGGAACAACGCTATCAAATAATTTACCTACTGTTCCTATTTGCGTTCGTGTCCGCAATGCTGATTCCTTCTTCCTCTATATTAATCGGTTATGGTTTCCTCTAGGTGGTCAACTCGACTTATCTCCATAACTTTCCACGATTTATTCTCCACATGCAGAATGGTGATTCCGGTATTGCCAATTTTAGTGATGCCCGTACCAAGTTGGCCATCTGTAATATAATGCAGAAAAGCATTAATTAGTCCCCCGTGGCTTACCACTGCAATTTTTTGGCCAGGATGTTGCTCAATTATTTCGCCTAGGACGCGATCAGCCCGTTCTTGCATAGCATGATAGGATTCGATCCCACAGATAGACTGATGTGGCTCAACCTCTAACATATCTTTTTGTACATCAGCAAGATGGCGCCCTTCCCAATCGCCATAGCAACGCTCACGCAATCCGCGTACTTTCGTTACAGGAACAGGAATCTGTTGACGTTCTCCTACACGTTTCGCCGTCTCAAAGGCACGTTTTAAGTCGCTTGAGTACACATGAGTAAAACCTTCTAGGGCAAGTCGATTCGCTAGCTTTTCCGCTTGCTTATACCCCAGTTCGTTTAAATCGGTATCCGTATGACCTTGTATTTTCTGTATATGATTCCAATCCGTTTCTCCATGTCGGATTAAGTATACGATGGTTTCCATGTTAGTAAGACACCCTACTTTCCTTGCATGAATATGTACAATTTAATTATAATGGATATAATCACGAGATACTAGAATCTTCAAAATCTAATAACACATTTTTCCTATTTTTTAATTTCCACTGAAACACTCAAAACTCCTCTTTCGTTTCACCCTTTATAGAACGCCATCATGACTTCCTTGTGGTACTTACCTCCTTATTGATTCCGTTATATATATGGCAGTTCCATGTACTTACATTACCTATTTCAGATGTAGGAGGTTTTATTTATGCATTCATGGATACGTTCAGTAGGCTTGATTAGCATATCGGGAGTATTATTTCTTCCGGGATCCATGGTTGAGGCTAAAACAACACAAAAATCAACTCAACAGTATGTCCAGCCTGTAGCTCACAATGTTAGCCAGTCCAAATTAACAAAAGAACAAGCCTTCTCTCTTGCGTCTGAGTTCGTAAAGGAATGGCCTAGCATGAATCCAGTTCTTAGTGATAGCTCCTTTACGTCCAATGAAGATACCGATTCGTCTCCCACTTGGAGCTTTACTTGGGAGAGTAGTGACAACATTGATCGAAGAATCCTTTGAAAAGAAAAAGCAAAACGATAGGTTTGACACAATTTCTCTCAGGATTGATGCAAAAAACGGCAACGTACTAAAATACACCCTCCTCCCTTCTGACGAGGAGAAAATGAATGAAGATACAAACAAAACTCCAATAGCTCCAGAAAAATTACAAAAGCTTGCTATAGATACTGTACAAAGACTAGCTCCTTATCAAGCTCAATCCTTATATTTAGATACGGTTGATCATGATGATGAACCAAGATATGACGGTACTATGGAAAGTTCTTTTAAGTTCCAGCGCTATATTCATGGAATAATCGTTTCAGAAGGTGCCAGTGTCTACCTAGATCAGAAGACTGGGGAATTACTTTCATTTTACTCAGCAATTAGTCAAGATAGCTTCCCCCAAAAATTACCGACTTACCTCTCCCTAGAAGAAGCAAAAGAAAAGTGGCTTCAACAACTGGAAGTAAAATTAACTTATCAAATGAACAAAGAGGATAATAGTGAAAAAAAACAACAAACGTCAAATTCACAACCCTTGACGCTCACTTATACATTACAACCCTCTAACCAAAAAAACTATACGCTAGACGCAGTCACTGGTAAGTGGATTAATTTTTATACAAATAAACCCGTTGAGGTAAATCGCACAGAACCAGAGGATTTACATAAGCTTCCTACTGACAGGCAAAAAGCATTACGGATTATGTACGAATACAACGCAATCGAACTTATAGATGGAGAGATAAAGCCTAAAGAACCCATAAAGCGCGGTGAGATGATCAAGATGCTAGTAGCTATCATTAGCAATGTTAATTATGATGATGAATTTATACCTAAAAAGCCTAGCTTTCATGATGTACCTACTAGCTCCCCTTACTTTGGCGCTATTGAGTATGCCCTTGAACGCGGATACATTTCTCCTTCCCAAAACAAGACCCTACAACCAGAAAAACCGATTACTAGAGCTGAATTAGCAGAATCGTTACCGCACTTGGTATTATGGAAACGACTAATCAAAGCTTTAAGCCAGATTGCACCTGTGACTCGTGAAGAAGCCGCTATCTATTTCCAAAAATTCTTAGAGGCTTACAATAAAAAGGCGCCTGAAGAATCTCTATTTATTAAGTCTCGGTATTAGTCTTATAGCTAAGCTTGATTTTGCCAGCTAATTCCGACTGCTATTCTAAGACATTCTCTTGACTTTACCTAGAGCCAACATATAGAATAAGAGTTATGTTTGAATAGGGTAGCATTGATTGTAGGTAAAAACAGAAGGAATACGAGGCTTGCCTTTTAGTTTCACCCCCTTTGCCTTTTGACTGCGGCTGTTTTTCAAGAGGAGCACGATGCGGAAACGCTACCGTCTGAAGTTCGTGTATGAAGATGAAACTTGCCTTTTGGAAGTAAACACCTACGAATCCAAATTAAAGGAGAATGAGCATATGTCTCGTTATACAGGACCACGCCACAAGCTGGCTCGCCGTCTAGGTATCTCTCTAGATGGAACAGGAAAAGATCTTAAACGCAACTTCGCACCAGGACAACACGGACAAAGCCGCCGTAAATTGACTGAGTACGGTATTCAGTTGCAAGAAAAACAAAAACTACGTCATATGTTCGGTGTAAACGAAAAGCAATTCCGTCGCACTTTCGAACACGCTCAAAAAATGAGAGGCGTATTGGGTGAGAACTTCATGAAGCTTCTTGAATCCCGCCTTGATAACGTAGTTTTCCGTATGGGCTTTGCTGCAACTCGCCCAGCTGCTCGTCAGTTGGTTAACCATGGTCACATGACTGTTAATGGTAAAAAACTTGACATCGCTTCTTACCGCGTACAACCAGGAGATGTTATCACTCTTCGTGAAAAATCTCGTGGCCTTGCTATCGTGAAAGAATCTTTGGAAGCTCGCTCTTTCGTACCAAACTACATCACTTTCGATGATAACAAAGTAGAAGGTACTTTCACACGTCTACCAGACCGTTCTGAAATGCCTGCTGAAATCAACGAAACTCTGATCGTTGAGTGGTACAGCCGTTAGTCTTTACTTGGAAACATCAAGCTCCACATCCTTTGGGTGTGGAGCTTTTTTATGGTTACACGACAATGTTCGATAAAAAAACGCTTTCTTTCCCTCAGGCCTATTGCGTATTTAAAAGCTTGGCTGTTGGTAGCCACCCATGATGTAATGTCAGAAAACATCAAAATTTAGAGGAATAGACTAGTATTTCGAAACCTTGACGTTACATTTGCGTCAATTATTAGGGAGAGTTTTTCGTTCATGCAACAATAACTTATCAAACGCAGAATCTAGTATAGAAGAGCTGTTTCTACAAGAGGTACGTTCAGCTTACGCTGCGTTCTATTTTTCCACACTGCATATAAACAATACGAGGTGTGGATATTATTCTGACCTAAAAACGCCATCATTCTTGGTTTTCGGTCATTTTCCAGCCAAATTATCTATGGCTCGACATGATTCTACCCCAGTATTTTTACTTATGGTATAATGGGGCTGATCTTTTAAGGGGGAAAGGACGTATATGCAGAATAAAGATGCTTCTGCCAAGAGGCCTAGACGTAAAATAGGGCAACGCGGCAGAAAGAAGCACCCTGTGCAAGCAGTTCTTGCATTCTGTTTTTTGTTAGGATTTATGGGGCTGTTTCTCGTAGGTGGGGTTGCTACGGGCTACATAGCTGCTCTTGTGAAAGATGAACCGGTCCGAAGCAAAGAAGAAATTCAAGAACTCTTGTTTAGCAAGTTTCAAACAGGGTTTGCCTACTATCAAGATGGTTCCTTGATCGGTCAGCTTCGAGCCAAGGGAGAAGATCGCCGGATGGTCAAAATTTCGGAGATTTCACCCGCACTCATTAACGCCATCATTGCCACAGAGGACAAGTATTTCTATGAACATAGTGGAATAGTTGTTCAATCTACCTTACGTGGAACCATTCAAGAGCTTACTAAACAAAGTGTTGTAACAGGTGGTAGTACGCTTACACAACAATTGATTAAACGTACCATCCTCTCACCTGAAGTAAGCCATAAACGAAAAGCAAAAGAGATTCTTCATGCCATACGAATTGAGAGAATGTTTAGCAAGAATCAGATTTTAGAAGCTTACATGAATGACGTTTATTTTGGTAAAGACGCCAATGGCTCTAACATTTATGGCGTTCAAGCAGCCGCAAAAGGGATTTTTGGCAAAGATGCTAGCAATCTTGATCTAGCCGAGGCCTCTTATTTAGCTGGACTTCCGCAAAGTCCTATGGCCTACTCTCCTTTTAATAAAGAAGGGTACCGTCGTGGACTAGAGCGCCAGAAAATGGTGCTAGAACGAATGAGAGAGAACAATTACATAACAGCTGCTCAACAACAACAGGTCCTCTCCACTAATTTACAAGCACATCTCGCCAAACCAGAAAAACGTGCGTACGCAGAGCACCCATTCCTCATGATGGAAATAGAAGAACGTACAGCTGAGGTTCTGTTGGACCAAAAGCTATTAAAAGACGGTCGTGATAAATCACAAATTGGCCGTAATGAATATCGTCAGCTTCTAGAGGAACAACGACGTCAGATTCTACAAAAGGGCTATCATGTGTACACGACTGTGCACAAAGAAATCAATACCGCCATGGAAAAGATCGCTGCCAATCCAAAAAACTTTGGTAGTAATCGTACATATTATGTAACACGTGGTGGAAAAAAGGAAAAGATCGAAAACGCCCTAGAAGAAGTAGGCGCTACGCTCATTGACAACAAGACAGGTGCCATAATCGGCATGATGGGTGGGCGTGACTTTAATGTTGAACAAACCAATCACGCAACCGCACCACGACAGCCTGGTTCAGCTATGAAACCAATTGCCGCATATGCGCCGGCACTTGAGCTGGGTCTCTTACAGCCTGGTAGCCCGATTGACGATTCACCTGTACTATTGGCAGATGGCAGCAAAGGTACTCACTTGCCACTTAACTGGGATCGTAAATACCATGGGATGATGAGTGCTCGTGAAGCTCTGCGTCAATCCTGGAACGTACCAGCTATTAAAACGTATTTGAAAGTCGGAATTCCGACCGCTTTAGACTATGTTAAAAAAATGGGTGTCACCACACTGGTCGATAGTGATAATTATGCGGCTACCGGAGTTATCGGTGGGCTAGCGTATGGTCTCAACAGTGAGGAAATTACCAATGCTTTTTCTACGTTTGCTAACGATGGAAACTTTGTAGATGCCTACATGATTCAAAAAATCGTGGATAGCCGTGGAAATACTGTTTATGAGCACAATGTCTCACCTGTTAAGGTATTTAGTCCACAGACCGCCTACCTGATGACAGACATGATGCGTACTGTCGTTAACTCTGGTACTGGTGCTTCTGTACGACGAAATGTACCAAATGGTGTAGATATTGCCGGAAAAACAGGAACTACCAACGATTCCTTCGATCTTTGGTTCGTAGGCTACACACCGGATGTTACCCTTGGTGTATGGACAGGCTATGATGTTCCAACTACCATTCCTGGTTCAGCACAACGCCGACCAATGGAAATTTGGGGCAAGGTTATGACAGAGGTCTTTAAAATTGATCCAAAAGTGGCCGATAAATCAGCGAAGTTCAATAAACCAAGCGGTATTGTCAGCGCAACAATTGATAGTAAGTCCGGCTTATTACCAAGTGAGCTATCTAAACAAACCGGCCACGTTATTACCGATTTGTTTAATCAAAGATTCGTACCAACCAAAGTGGATGATTCTCATCAAAAAGTTCGTGTCGTTCAAGTCGGTGAAGTTCTCTATCTAGCTCAGGAAAATACACCAGATGATTTTGTTACAGAGGGCGTCTTCTTTAAGAGTCCAGAGCCTCTTCCATCCTCTGATCAAATTTCCGCAAAAAATAGCAAGGTTGGCACCAAACCGGCGGATTGGGCAGAGCGGATGCCAGAAAAAGAAGATCCACGTGTAGCAGTGGATGGTACACCTTCCGCTCCAGCAGGCGTTACTACTGCTCGATCAGGTAGTGGCACTACCCTTACATGGAATGCCAGCCCAGAGGAAGATGTACTTGGCTATCGTATCTATCGCGCAAGTGTAAACGGCGGATTTGAAAAAATCGCAACCGTTAAAGACCCAAAAACAACAAGCTATACGGATACTGGCCGTAATGACCATGGTTATTATGTGACAGCTGTTGACCTCTCAGGCAACGAGTCCCAAGCTTCTTCTACGTCAGGTGGTGTGGACGGAAACATAGTTATCCCAGGTGATAGTAATCCACCTGTACAGCCAAACCCTGACCACAATCAACCAGGCACTGAAGTGGACCCTATTGTTCCACCTGATAACGGTCAAACTACACAACCTCCAGTAGCTACAAGCGCACCTAGTAAAATTCAAGGTGTTAGTGCTTCTAAAACCGCAGATGGAATTAAAGTTAGCTGGAAAAAAGGGCCAGCAAAAGATCACATTACTGCATACAACGTTTACTATGCTATGAATGGCACAACCAACTATCAATTGATGGATTCAGTAGCCGAAACAAGCTTTGTATTAACTACAAACGAACCTGGAGGTAGCTTTTACATCACTGCAGTTAATACCTATGGTGAATCTGCTCCCTCTGCTCATGCAAAAGTAAAATAAATAACCATCTAAAGACTGTTGGGGTATCCCCCAGCAGTCTTTTTTCCATCCATGACAGATTCTTGAATTTTCAAAAAGATAAGACTCCTTTTGTATAGAATAAGATATACTAAGCATGAAGATTCGTGGGAAGCGATGGTGAGGCCTAGTGATTCATAGGAAAACATTTTATCAAAAAGAAGTATGGGTTAATAATAACCAAATTATAATTGAAGGCCCAGTTTGCTCTAAAGACTTGGCTAATATGGAATTTGATGAAGGCTTAAAAGCATTTCGCTCTCCCAAACAACAACACGAAGCTCTAGTTGAAATTGCTGACCTACCCGAAGGACGAATTATTGTGGCACGCCATGAAAATGCAGTCTTAGCTTACGTCACCTTCCTACATCCTGACCCACTGGAGCGTTGGTCCATGATTAAAATGGATGATTTACTTGAGCTAGGAGCTATTGAGGTAAGCTCAAAGATACGTAAGGGTGGTATAGCAAAACAGATGCTAGAAGTGGCTTTTATGGACGATGCATTGGAAGATTACATTATTTTATCAACCGAGTACTATTGGCATTGGGATTTACAAGGAACAGGATTAAGTGTCTGGGACTATCGCAAAGTGATGGAGAAATTGATGGGGAGTGTTGATATGATGTGGATGGCCACCGATGATCCCGAAATTTGTTCGCATCCAGCAAACTGTCTAATGACTCGAATCGGTAAACGAGTTCCTCTTGAAAGTATGACTACCTTTGACAGCATGCGTTTTCAATCACGTTATATGTATTAAGAATTTATGCTCTTGATTGAAAGGAGTTTGTCTATGCGTTTAGAAGATTTTATGCGCAAACAGGTAGTCACAGCTACCGCAACCACAAGTATACGCGAAGCATTAGCCCTCTTAAAGCAAAATCGCATTCGCCATCTACCGGTCCTAGATAATCAAATTCTTGTCGGAATCGTCTCCGACCGAGACCTACGTGATGCACTCCCCTCTTCTCTATACACCAGATCCGATGACCATATTATCATGACCAGACCAGTACAAGAGATTATGAATACAGAGGTTATAACCGCTCACCCTCTTGATTTTCTTGAGGAGGCTGCCAAAACCATGTACGAGTACAAAGTGGGGTCATTGCCAGTGCTCGAAGAAAACAAATTAGTTGGCATTGTTACAGAATCTGATATTTTATATAAAATGATTGAACTGTTTGGTGTAAACAAAGCAAGCTCTCAGATAGAAATAGAAGTAGAAGATCGCTACGGTGTGTTAGCGGAGGTAAGTCAGGTTATTCGTGAATCTAAAGTAAATGTGAGCAGTGTTATTGTATTTCCCTCAGCCACAGAAGGTAAAAAAAATCTGGTTTTTCGAGTGACAACCATGGATACTCGCACGGTGACAAGTATGTTACGTGACAAAGGCTTTCATGTACTCGACCCGATCAGGGGTGAATTCCTACGTGACTAGTACCCCCCGTCTAATCTATTCAGCTGACTATACCAAATATTTTTTTCATGAGGAACATCCCTTTAATCAAAGACGTCTATTACTCACATATGACCTCATGCAAGCTTATGGATTACTAACTCCAGAAAATATTATGGCTCCACGCCATGCCACCGACGAAGAATTACTGCTCGTACATGATCCACGATACCTAGAGATAGTGAAGCGACAGGGTACCCAACAAGAAGAATTACCGCTTGCAGCAAGCTATGGCTTAGGTACCGAAGATGTCCCCATATTTGCAAATATGCATGAAGCCACATCTCTTATTGTGGGAGGAACTATCTCGGCAGTCGATATCGTGATGAATGGACAGGCGGAACACTCCTTTAATCCTGCTGGTGGGTTGCATCATGCCTTTCGTGGGAAAGCATCCGGCTTCTGTATTTACAACGATTGCTCTGTAGCAATCGCATACATACGCAAACATTGGAATGCCCGCGTCTTGTATATTGATACAGATGCCCATCATGGTGACGGCGTTCAATGGGCCTTTTATGACGACCCCAATGTCATGACGATCTCCCTGCATGAGACAGGAAAATATCTTTTTCCAGGTACAGGAAATGTAACGGAGCGTGGAGATGGCCAAGGCTTTGGTTATTGTGTAAATGTACCACTTGATGCTTTCACCGAAGATGACTCTTTCCTAGAAATTTACGAAGCCCTCCTCCCTAGAATCGCACATGGTTTTCAACCTGATATTATCATTACTCAAAATGGTTGCGATGCCCACAACTACGATCCCCTCACACATTTGAGTTGCTCTATGCGTATCTATCAGCACATCCCCCGACTTGCCCATAAACTAGCTCATGAGTTATGTCAAGGAAGATGGGTAGCCGTTGGCGGTGGAGGCTATGATATTTGGCGTGTTGTTCCTCGTGCTTGGACTCTACTATGGAGCGAGATGACAGATCAATGGCTATCAGACGGTCCACTTCCCACTGAATGGTTACAAAAATGGCTGCCGTACAGCCCCTTGGAGTTACCTACCTGTTTGTTTGATGATGTGAGTACTTTCATGACGATTCCAAGGCGTGGTGAAATTAGCGAAAAAAATCGTCTATCTTTGGGAAAAGCAATCTTGCATTCTCCTCATCGGTGACTTATTATCTTAACTTTCCTATTTTTCTCTAAAATTCAATCTCTTTAAGAGGAAAGATTTTTACGTATCCTTTCTAAAAAATAGGAAGAGGTATGCAGATACCGCATACCTCTTCTCTTACCATATCGATAGCACCTACACTATTACACTACTAAACGGATAGTATTGCCAAACGGATCTTTCGTAATCATTATTTCGTTTTCTTCTTTGATGGATGCCCCGAAACTTTTCACCTGCTGAACCATTCTTTCTCTCGATTCCTCGTCAGGTAATACCAGCGTATAAGATTGTAATCCAACGCTATTCGGACTTGGCGCAGATGCTCCAGCGCTTACCCATGTATTCAAACCGATATGATGATGGTATTTTCCTGTTGATATAAAGAGTGCCTGACTCCCATATCTAGATACGACTTCAAATCCAAGCCCCTGTGTATAAAATTCCTCTGCCTGCTGTAAATTCGCTACCTGTAAATGGATATGTCCCATGATCGTACTACTTGGTAGTCCCTTCCAGTTTTCTTCTTTATTCTCTTGCAAAAGACCTTCGATATCCAAGGGTTCTGTGCTCATTCCTACAGAGTCGCCCTCCCAAACCCATGTTTCAGATGGTCGATCTACATAAATTTCAATTCCATTCCCATCAGGGTCTGCTAAATAAACGGCCTCACTAACAAGATGATCAGAAGCTCCCTGTAACGGATAGCCTTCTTGAAGAAGATGTAACAGAGTATTAGCCAAATCAGCACGGCTAGGAACTAAGAGTGCGAAATGATATAATCCTGTCTTCCATGGTTCTTTCGGTGCTACATTATCTGGCTGCTCAATTGTTACCAGTGGTGTTTTTCCATTAGCAGTAAAAACTACTTTTGTTTCCGTACGATCGAGAATCTGAAGTCCCAACATATCTTTGTAAAATGCTATAGAACGCTCTATATTTTCGATGATAAGATGAACCTGACTTACAAATGTATATGGATATCCATGGAATTTCATTCTTTCCAACCCCTTTTGCTCATATATGATCTTACATTTCTTATTAATTGATTAAAAGTAAGTTGATTACTTATTGTAAGTATATAGAATAACAAAGTTCTTGTCAATTCATTATCTATCGTAACGTACCAAGAGGGATTCTCCCACTCCGATTGGAAAGGAAAAACGGATTCGTACGATGCATGAAGCATACGATACAAATCCGCTTTTGTAATGTAAGCGATCCTTACTATTAAGTATGAATGGACCAGCTTATTTTTATGTTATTTTGATTTTCCCAACATTTGTAAAATACCATCAGGCTGGTAGCCTTTTACTGCTTTCCCATTCACTACAGTAACAGGAACCCCCATAAATCCGAATGCCTCTACTTCTTCCTGATACTGACTACTGCTCATGACATCTCTTACTTCATAAGAAACTGACTTCTCATCTAGCATTTTTTTAACCATATCGCACTCAATGCAGCCTTTTGTGGAATAAACAATTGCGGTTGATTGACTCATTCTTATTAAGCCCCCTCTTTTTCCATAGTATGAAGCATATTACTTACCATTTGATAGGAACGCTTGGAAGCGAGTTTCGTAAATTCAAGGAAATTAACTTGTGCAGAACCATCTGCACAATCAGACATCGCTCGTACAATAACAAAAGGCACCTCGTTCATGGAGCATACTTGAGCGACTGCTGCACCTTCCATTTCCGTGCATGCTGCTTGAAATGTTTCCGATAATTGTTGGACTTTTTGACGATCTGCAATGAATTGATCCCCTGATAGGATACGTCCTGTAACAATCTGAATATCATCTTCTAACTGACGACCCGCATTCATTGCCAATTCCTTTAATTTATCATCTGCGATCCAACACCATGTTTTCTCATAAGGAATCTCCCCGGGTTTGAAGCCAAGTGAAGTAGCATCGATATCATGCTGCATACAATCTGTGGAGATAACGATGTCACCAATGTGTAAATCAGGATGGACAGCGCCTGCCACACCAGTAAAGATCACCTGACTCACCTGAAATTCTTGAATGAGGATTTGTGTGCAGACAGCAGCATTCACTTTACCTACACCCGACTTGCAGAGCACTACTTTCTTCCCCTGATATTCACCTATATGATAAGTTATACCCGCTTTTGTTATGGTTACTTTATTTCGCATGTCTTCTAAATACAGAGCAATCTCTTCATCCATCGCTCCCATGATTCCGATAATCATTTTCTCACCTCTATCTTGGTTACTCGTCTTCTGCCAATTCCTTTGTGCTTTGACGATACTCAATCCGATGTGGCAATAATACAATATGATCTTCAACTTGTTCGTTATTCATATACTTGGTTAATAATCTCATAGCAACGGCCCCAATATCATACATTGGTTGGACAACTGTAGACAGACGAGGACGTACCATCTCTGCTAACCGTACATTGTCATGACCAATCACTTCCACATCTTCGGGTACAGAGTGTCCTAAATCCTGAACAGCATGAATCGCTCCTATTGCCATTTCATCGCTAGCTGCGAATACGGCTGTTGGTGGTTCTGCGAGTTTCATGAAGTCCCCCATACTTTGCAAACCTGATTCATAGCGGAATGAACCATTGGCAACCAATTGTTCATCATAAGATAGACCCGCATCCAATAACGCTTGTTTATAACCCTCAAAGCGCACCAGTCCTTCTAATGGGTATGACATTGGACCTGTAATGATTGCAATGCGTTTATGCCCACGTTTAATGAGTGCTTGAGTAGCATCATAAGCCGCTTGGAAGTGATCAATTGTCACTGCTGGTAGTTTTCCTTCTGGGTCACGAGTAGCTGCTAGAACCGTTGGAATGGAAGCCGTTTTTAATGAATGAAAATGATCTTCTTTGATCTCAGCTCCCATGAATAACAATCCATCTACTTGTTTTTCTAATAAGGTATTGATTAACTGCAATTCTTTTTCTAAACGGTGATCCGAGTTACAAAGAATGATATTGTATTTATACATGGTAGCGATATCTTCAATCCCCCGTGCTAGCTCAGAAAAGAACTGACTGGAAATATCCGGAATGATAACCCCTACTGTTGTAGTTCTCTTACTTGCTAGCCCTCTGGCTACTGCATTTGGGCGATAACCTAGGCGTTCAATAGCTGTCATCACTTTTTTACGTGTTAATGGCTTAACATTCGGATTGCCATTAACGACCCTTGATACGGTCGCCATCGATACTCCTGCTTCACGTGCTACATCATATATTGTAATTGGCATATTACGTCCACCTATCTTTTCCAGATTATACCTTTCAGTATTATTTTCATAAATTTATAGCCATATAATACGATATGATACCCATAGTTGCAACCGTTTTCTCGGTCTACATTTTTCCTATTAACGGCATGATTTCGCAGTTTTGGTCCTTTTGTCTCTTGATCTGATGGTTTCGATAGAAAAGAGTCCGAAAGAAACCACCACCTTACACGCTGCATTCTCAAGTTATGTATAACTATACTTCTAACTCACCCTACCATAAGAGAAAAGCAGACCACTCCGATGAGAGGCCTGCTATGGTTACACACGGTTCGGTTCTGCTTTTACTTCACAATAGCGATTTCTGGTTTGTAAAGACCAGAAGCATAAAGTTCATCTAGCATTTCATTGAAAGCCGGGATAGTCAGCTGTTGTTTTGCATCGGACAATGCTACATCCGGATCAGGATGAACTTCAACCATGATACCATCAGAACCTACTGCCAAACCAGCTTTCGCTGTTGGAAGCAATAGGTCTCGGCGGCCAGTCGAATGAGTCACATCTACAAATACAGGTAAATGAGTCTCTTGTTTTAAGATTGGCACAGCAGAGATATCAAGGGTGTTGCGAGTCGCTTTTTCGTACGTGCGAATACCGCGTTCGCAAAGCATAACCTGCGTATTTCCTTCTGATAAAATATATTCAGCAGCGTAAATGAATTCTTCGATGGTCGCTGAAAGCCCTCGTTTTAATAGGATAGGATGGTTAGTGCGACCCGCTGCTTTTAGCAGTTCGAAGTTTTGCATGTTACGTGCGCCAATTTGAATAACATCCACATATTTTGTTGCCATTTCAAGATCAGCTGGTGTTACGATCTCACTAATGGTCACTAAATTAAACTCATCCCCGATACGTTTCAGGATCTCTAATCCTTCCACTCCAAGTCCTTGGAAGTCATATGGAGAAGTACGTGGCTTGTATGCTCCACCGCGAAGTACACGTAGTCCTTGTTTCACGTGATTTTCAGCCACAGCACGAACTTGATCATAGCTTTCAACCGAGCATGGTCCAGCAATCAGAACCTTCTCTTTTCCACCAAATTCCACACCTTTAATCGTAAGGACCGTATCCTCTAGTTGTTTTTTACGGCTAACTAGTAGAATTTTTTTGTCCTCGTCCTTTTGCAGGTCAAGAGAAGCGCTGAAGATTTGTTTGAATAAATGACGAATGGCTTCGTCGCTGAACGGTCCATTATTATTCTCTACAATTAGATTCAACATGTCGCGCTCACGTTCTGGATCAAAACGATTTACGCCCTGCTTGCTCTTCTCTTGGCCTAACTCTTGAACCAAAGAGGCACGCTTGTTGATTAATTCTAATAATTGCAAATTAATTGTGTCTAATTGTCGGCGAATGGCCTCAATTTGTTCATTTCTCATCTCTACTCCACCCTTCTACTTTTTCCCTTATCGTTTGCAAATCACAGTATGGTTATACATAATACGTTCTGAGTTATCTGTTATTATAGTAGATGATTAGACGTTTGACCAGCCCTTTAGTACCAAAAAGCGCGAAAGTAATTGTTACAAGCCATAATTTTTTTGAAAAAGGTTAATTTAATAGGGTTTTATTATCTTTAGAAGCTAGTATATGATAGAGAAAATACGTAAATCTTCCATTCCAGATGGGAAGGAGACAATTCATTTGTTAGAAGAACATGTAGATAAGCAAAATAACACTCTTTTTGCTTTAGATATTGGTACTCGTAGTGTAGTAGGACTCATTGTAGAACCACTTTCAGACAAAGACAAATTTCAAATTAAAGATTGTTACATTTTAGAGCATAAGGAACGCTCCATGCTAGATGGACAAATCCACGATGTTCTTGCAGTCGCTGAAGTAATAGAGAGGATCAAGCAGCATTTATCTCAAAAGCATGGTCCCTTACAAGAAGTAGCAGTGGCAGCAGCAGGACGCTCGCTGAAAACAAAGCGCGTGCGCTTCGAGCTTCCTATCTCCCATTTACCTGTGTTGACCAAAGATGATGTGCTTACTCTCGAATTTTCTGCTGTACAAAAGGCGCAAGCTGAATTAGCTCAAGAGCTGAATGAAATGGATATTACACGCTATTATTGCGTAGGGTACAGTGTGGTTAACTACCATTTAGATGAGGAAATTATCGGTAGCCTAATCGATCAACGTGGAACGAACGCTTCTGTTGATGTTATCGCAACATTTCTCCCACGTATGGTTGTTGATTCCTTGTTAGCAGCCCTCAAACGAAGTGGACTAGAGATGAAGGCCCTTACCTTAGAGCCGATTGCTGCCATTCATGTATTGATTCCTACCACGATGCGACGATTAAATATAGCACTAGTTGATATTGGTGCTGGTACCTCTGATATTGCTTTAACAGAAGAGGGCAGTATTACGGCTTATGGTATGGTACCAACGGCTGGGGATGAGATTACAGATGCTCTTATGAATGCATATTTACTTGATTTCCCTGTTGCAGAAGAAGTAAAGCGTCATTTACATGATCAAGAAACCGTACAATTCCACGACATTTTGGGAATCGAACATGACGTAGGTGCAGATCAAATCATTGCGGCTATTGATTCTGAAATCGAATCCCTTGCTAAACAGATTTCTCATAAAATTTTAGAACTTAATGGTAAGGCTCCTCAAGCAGTCATGTTAATTGGGGGCGGAAGCTTAACTCCGACCCTGCCAACAAAAGTAGCTCAGCACTTGGGATTGCCAGCTAACCGTGTTGCTGTTAGAGGTGCTGATGCAATCAAGCAATTTGTTGGTGAACATCCCTTGCTAAATGGGCCTGCATTTGTAACACCTGTTGGAATTGCTCTCGCTGCACATTCACAACCGATTCGTTATGTAACAGTGACTATTAATGATACTCCAGTAAGGCTCTTTGATCTTCGTAAAATGACATTAGGTGATGCACTTCTAGCGGCTGGTATGGACATGAAACGCCTACATGGTCGTCCAGGTTTAGCGATGTCAGTCAATGTGAATGGACGTCTTAAAATCATTCCGGGGGAACATGGTACTTCTCCTACCATTTTAATTAATGGTCGACCAAGCTCGCTCGACTCTCTCATCTCTGATGGGGACATCATTAGCGTAGTTTCAGGTGAGGATGGTAAAGAAGCAACTGCTTTAGCACAGGATCTAATTGATTCAAGCACAGCACTGCCTCTCACAATTAATGGTGAGGAGTTTTTACAGCTCCCTATTGTTTTGCATAATAGCTTAATCCTACAACACGATGCCGTGCTAACTGACCGCATGGATCTAGAGATGCGTCTGCCTAAAACCGTCGGAGAAGCTATTCAGTCTAGCAAGTTTGCCACATTGATACAGGAAGTAGCTGAAGCTCCCTTATTTACGGTTACATGCAATAAACAAACCTATTCCCTTCCTCGCAAAGAATTACATATTCTTTTAAATGGGAAAAAAGCTACTTTGTTGGATTCTGTTTATTCACAAGATACCATCCATTGTGAGATTCACGAATTAAAAATTCCTACTATTGGTGATTTGATAACTCCAGAGGATATGGTTCAGGAAACCGTAAATGTCTATGTAAACGACCAACTCATATCCATAGAAACAGGTTACATGGATATACAGCTAAATGGCAGTTCCGCTACTATGCAAACGCAGCTACAGCATAATGATGTTGTAACCATACACTCGGCAGTAGGAGAAGCACCTATAGTAAGTGATATATTTCGTTATATAGACATTCCCGCTCAGCCGATTGGGACCAACCAGCTACCCAATTTCATCATGAAGGTCAATCATGTTGTAGCTTCCTTCCAAACCCCTTTAGTAAGTGGGGATAAAGTAGAACTATACTGGGAGTAAAGTAAAAAAGACCCCATAGCTAATATGGGGTCTTCTCGTGTCTGCTTATTTCATAGCTTGCTCAATAGCATCCTTCGTAATCTTCCAATGAGAAGTATGCCATGATACTGCACCGTCCTCAATAAGGAAAATTTGAGGTGATTCATGTTTAATCTGAAAATGCTCGGCAATTTCATTGGAAACAGGGCGAGCTTCACGAACGAGGACTTCAGCTGCCTCTACATCGCTGTTTGCTTGCAAATACGAATGGAATTGCTCATGAGCAGACGTACTGATTGGACAAACCGTACTATGTTTAAACAGCAATAGTTTGCCTGTTTTCTTTAAGAATGCTTGCAGGTCTTCTTGGGATTGCAACTGTTGAAATGCCAAATAAGCCCACTCCTTTCTCAATACCTTAGATGATCATTATAATAAAGAGAAAGAGAGCGAAAGGCAAATTTTTTCCTATTTACATTACACTTCTATCTTAATTTGAGTCAGCTTTCTTTGGATTTCATTTATCCATTGCTGATCATTAAGTGACTTAGCCAATAAGTATAAATCAAGTAGTTCATTTACTCTTTCATCAATCTTATCTTTTAATTCCTCATCTTCACTCTGTTCAGCGATGAGAACGAGTAAATTGGCAAATTCACTGATTGCTTCAAAAGCAACCTCTTGATCTTCCGGTTGGTCTCCTAGGTTATTCATCAGTTGTTTAAGATCATCCTTGACGAGATCAACAACCGATGTACAAGCACATGCTTCATCTTTGCAGACATGAATAGGCACATTACAAATTTTCACCCGACTGCGATAGATTACACTGCGCAGCGCGATGTCCATTTCTTTGCCACATTTGCTGCAATATTTCATTTGTACTTCTTCTCCTCTCTCAAAACTGCCTTCCCTTCAGCTTTTTTATGTCTGTTTATTTGTCTTTTATCTGTGTCACCCATTTCGAGTGAAGGATATCATAATCCTGCTGAAGATCTATTGGTACATGATGGCAGTCATTGTTTAACTCTAAACGCCCAAACGCTTTCCCCATATGTAAAAGCGTATCCTCTACACATTGTAGGGGTTTCCTTTCACTTTTACATGTCATACTTTCTGTAACTAGATGAAAACTTTGGCATCCATCCACTGTTTTTGGTAGATAAATGCCAAAGATACCAGTATTCTTGCATCAACAATTAGTGATAAATAGCATTTACTTTCTCACATGTAGGACAAATAGCAATTTTACCCGAACGCCCAATTTCATCCTCTACTCGATAACCGGTAATTTTTTCTGAGAAACAAAACAGGCACTCCGAGTTAAATTCCATATCGTATTGAGCTTTCCAAGCTATTGATTTAAAATTCTCTCCCACACAAATAGTCATATACAAGTGTTCGTTCGGTTGTAACGCATTGATATCTCGATTCATCATATCCATCCCCTGCCTTTTTGTGAATGTCTTTATTATCATTCAGCTTTTCCACATTTTCAGAATAATAAACATCAGTAAAAATATTTTTACCGAGATACTTCGCTTTCCAAATTTTTTTGTGTACAATATGAGCAAGATCATGAAAGTGAGGAGATACATATATGAAAGATCCACGTTTAGAGAAATTGGCACATAATTTGGTCAATTATTCCATTCGTGCTCAAAAGGGCGAGCACGTTCTCATTCATTCTACAGGGCATCAACCTGAGTTAGTAAAAGCCCTTATTCGCAAAGTATATGAAGCTGGAGCTCACCCATATGTTCAACTTCAAGATCCTGCTATTCAGCGAGAATTATTACTGAACACAAACGAAGAACATCTAGCTGTCATGCGAGAAGCTGAAGTTGCCTTTATGAAAAAAATGGACTGTTTCATTGGAATTCGTGGAAGCAATAACATCACGGAGCTCTCTGATGTTCCAAGCGACAAGATGAGTATGTATTCTCGTCAATTACAAAGACCTGTTACAGACATCCGTGTACCTGAAACGAAATGGGTAGTTATGCGTTATCCGAACGAATCCATGGCTCAATTGGCTAGTATGAGTACAGAAGCGTTTGAAAACTTTTACTTTGATGTTTGCAATTTAGATTACAGCAAAATGTCCAAAGCAATGGACAGCCTGGTAGAGCTTATGAACAGAACGGATAAGGTTCGCTTAACAGCCCCAGGAACAGATTTAACCTTCTCAATTAAAGACATCCCAGCAATCAAATGCGCAGGTGAGTGTAACATTCCAGATGGTGAAATTTTCACTGCTCCTGTGAGAGATTCTGTCAATGGTACCCTTTCCTATAACACGCCATCTCCCTATCAAGGCTTTACCTTTGAAAATGTAAAGCTGACATTCAAAGATGGAAAAATCGTGGAGGCTACGGCTAACGATACAGAGCGTATTAATAAAATCTTCGATGAAGATGAAGGCGCACGTTACATTGGGGAATTTGCTATTGGCGTGAATCCTTATATTCAAAATCCAATGAAAGACATCCTGTTCGATGAAAAAATTGACGGAAGCATCCACTTTACGCCAGGACAAGCCTACGATGAAGCGTTCAACGGAAATAAATCCTCCATTCACTGGGATATGGTATTAATTCAACGTCCTGAATGGGGTGGCGGAGAAATCTACTTCGACGATGTTTTAATCCGTAAAGATGGTCGTTTTGTTCTACCAGAGCTTGAGTGTCTCAACCCTGAAAATCTCAAATAGCAGAAAACAAATAAAACCTCGAGGACTAGAATCCCCGAGGTTTTATTGTTGTGACCGTTTTCAATTTGAGCAGGAGGCGTAATCAGTTTAGGATATATGAGCAACATTTTGCCCCTTGTCCATCAGCTGTTTTTTATTCTTAAGAAATTGAATAGCCCCTTCTAGTTGATGGAGGGTATACTCCCAGCACATCTTCTGATACTCATTTAATTCCTGCATGCTTTTCTGATAACTGTTTTGAATAATTTCTTGTCGCTTTTCCTGATACGCTATCAAATCGTCAAAAAAGTGCTTTTGATCTTCTTCTGAATGCAAATCACAAAAGAATAAACGCGTTAACATATCAGAGCGAACAATTGGTCCTTCAATTTCCATCTTTAATTCCTGATGAAATTGATCTCGTCCTTGTTGCGTCAGACGATACATGATCTTGTTTGGCTTTCCTGACTGTAGAACTTCTTCTTTTGTAACATACCCTTCTTGTTCCAACTTTTTAAGAGCTGGATAAATCGCGCCATAACTCGCATCGTAAAAGAAACCGATGCTACTCGTAAAGAACTGCTTTATATCGTAGCCGCTCATTTCACGATAATGTAATAAGCCTAAAATAATTGATTTGACGTCCATAACATTTCCTCCGGATGTAGGCTTGGTACAAAATTTCACTGATTTACTTACATTATTCCTTCTTTATTTCAATATTATAAAATGTTTAACTTCATATTAGCAACATTATAGCAAGAAATGAATCCTTCTCCCCCTTCCTACGAGAGTAACGCTTTAAATCGTTATAGCACAAGTTTCTTTAGGCTTATTTCCCTCTCTTTCATATAGTAAAAGCATCCTATATTCCTAGTTTTTGTCTCTATTTTCAGGAATTTTCTGTGATATCTGATTACTTTTGCTTGGCTGTGAGACTATAGTACCGGTTTCTCCCGATAATTGGGCGTTCCACCTTTATCCTCTCCTCCATAAGATGATGTATACCTATCTGCAGGGAAGTAAGGAGATGAAGTTGTGAAACCTAGAGGCTGGTCCTATACGAATACAAAATATCAGCAGATGAGTAATCTACATCCATTCAACTTCTTTGTTCCGTTAGTGGAACAGGTAAAGCATGGCGTAGTTTCCCTTATCTGCGAAGACAACACCTCCCCTCCCGACATCGATCAAATTTTGCAAAGCTTTTTGGATATGGAACCACTCGAAGCAGGCCAGACAGAAAAGAGCTTTGGTTCCGGTTTCATTTTCCATCCCAGAGGCTATATTCTCACCAGCGAGCATGTTATAGGCAAAGCTAAATCAATTTATGTAAAAATGTGGAATGGAAAGGTATTTGAAGCGAAACTCATTTTTAGTGATCCTCAGCGGGATTATGCTATCGTAAAAATTGAATCCGACGTACGTCTTAGCCCACTCTCTCTAGGTAATTCAGGTGAGGCACGCGTAGGTGAATGGGTCATTAGTGTCGGGAGTCCCCTTGGCCTAGAGAATTCCGTTACCGCGGGAATTATCAGTGCTAAAAATAGGCGTATTCAGGTATCTAAACGATTGTACGATGAAATCTTCCAAACAGATGCTGCTATTAACCCAGGTAATAGCGGAGGTCCTTTAATTAATTTACACGGGGAAGTAATAGGTCTAAACGCATTTATCATCCAGTCTAGTCAATGTCTTGGTTTTGCCATTGGGATTGATAGTATTAAGAAAAAAATCCAGCAACTTTTATAACTTCATTTTTTCCTACCACACGCAACAATAAACGTGTCATCAAAAAAGAGTTGCCATCTCATCCCAGAGAGTTGGCAACCCCTTTTTTGCTGTATCTAAAATTATCTATGAGGTTCACTCCTCTTTGTTTTTTACCAGACAGCCACAGCTCCATCGGTTCGTGGATCTGTACCTCCTATTAATACACCCTTCTCGTCACGAATAATAATCTGACCACGCCCAAATCCTCCTGAGCCCACTATATATTTAACTACATGTCCCATAGCCTCTAGTGTAAGCGCTACGTGTTCGGGAAAGGAACTCTCCAATTCAATTGTTTTTCCCTCAGTCCATTGCCATCTAGGGGCATCCAACGCCGCTTGTGGATTTAACTGAAAGTCGATCATATTCATAACTACCTGCACATGACCTTGAGGCTGCATAAATCCACCCATGACACCAAAGGGACCTACTGCACGTTCTCCTTTTGTAATAAAACCTGGAATAATGGTATGGTAGGTTTGTTTACTAGGCTCTAAGCAATTATCATGCTGAGGGTCAAGCGAGAAGGTATGAGCACGATTTTGCATGGCAATCCCCGTATTTGGAATGACGATTCCTGAACCGAAACCCATGTAGTTACTCTGAATAAAAGAGACCATATTCCCTTCCTCATCAGCTGTTGCTAGATAGACCGTACCACTACGCGCCGGTTCTCCAGCCTCAGGCAGCTGTGCCTTATCTGTGATAAGCTCTCGACGTTTTGCCGCATATTCATCTGACAGTAATTCATCAATGCTTACTTTCATTTTGTCATGCTGGGTAATATAGCGTAGCCCATCGGCAAAGGCCAGCTTCATTGCTTCCCATGACTTATGGTAGCTGTCAGTGGTGTCTCTTTCCGCAAACGTATAACCTTTTAAAATATTTAGCGCTACTAACGCCACAAGCCCTTGACCATTTGGGGGGATTTCCCAGATATCATATCCTCGATAATTAACCTTAATCGGATCTACCCACTTTGCTTTAAAGCGAAATAAATCCTCTTTACGTAAGTAGCCTTTATATTTCCGCGAGTGGGCATCCATCTTCTCAGCAAGTTCGCCTCGATAAAACGATTCTGCTTTCGTTTCTGCAATCTCACGTAATGTTTGTGCATGTGCCACTGATTTCCAAATTTCTCCGACTTGGGGTGGGCGCCCTTCAGGTGCAAACGTCTCAAACCAAGCTTGAAATTCTTCTCCCTGGCCATTTTGTTTAAATTTATCGTAGGCCAGCTTCCAATATTTAGCTAGTGTAGGCGAAAGAGGATATCCATTTTCAGCATAATCGATAGCGGGTTGCAATACCTCAACTAAGGATAATTTACCGAAACGTTCTGAAAGTTCAGCCCAAGCTGCTGGAACTCCCGGGATAGTCACCGGTGTCCATCCATATGTCGGCATACTCTCGTGTCCTGCTGCCTTTACTGCCTCTCTTGAAATCAATGCCGGTGTGCAGCCACTAGCATTTAGACCATGTAATTTATCCTTTACCCATACGAGTGCAAAGGCATCTCCCCCAATCCCGTTCGAGGTAGGTTCTACCACTGTCAAACAGGCAGCTGTAGCAATGGCTGCATCAATCGCATTACCACCCTTTTTTAAAATATCTAACCCTGCCTGTGCAGCAAGTGGTTGTGAGGTTGCAACCATTCCTTTTCTGCCATAGGTCGCCATTCGTTTTGAAGCATATGGATAGGAAAGTGAATCGAATTTGTGCATTAATGTGCCTCCGGTATGTTCTGTCATCAATTCTGTGTTTGCCTCTACTATTTAATCAAAAATCCTCCGTACCCCATCGCCAGTAAAATAACGAAGGCTGGATGGATCTTACGTTTTTCCATCAAAAAATAAGATGCACCACTTAGTATTAGCGTGTGCCATAAGCCAATTTGTTCATAGGAACCAAGAAGAAATTGAACAGCCAACGTACCAAGCAAAACGGTAACGATTGGGCGAATAGAATGTGTCATAGCTTTGATTTGTGGTGCTTGGCGGAATAAATGAAATACGCCTAATAAAGCAATCATAGCAATAGCAGTCGGGGCAATCGTAGCAAACAAACCTACCAGAGCTCCGGGAATACCTGCCACTTGATAACCAATATAACCACCTAGCTTGGTGGAAATTGGGCTAGGTAGGGCATTCCCTAATGCTAACGTTTCCCCGAACTCCTCAACCGTCATCCACTTATAATGAGAAACGACTTCATTTTGAATGAGAGGGATGCTCGGAGGCCCTCCCCCATAGCCCAGAATATTAGTTATAAAAAATGCCCAAAAAATCTGTACATAAATCATCTCGTTAGACTCCTTTGTTTAAATTTGTTGCTGGTTCTTTTGTCGTTTGGTATGCCAGGTGGAATACGCAAAAGCGATCACTAAGGTAATGGCAACAAACAAACCCGGATGAATTTGAAAAGGAACTAACGCGATCACTGAAATGAACAACATCGCCAGAAAGCCTTGCTTTTCTTTCCTTTTTTTACTATCCTTCCAGCCCTTTTTAAAAAAGTCATAGGTCATTACCACCATCATGACCGCGATGACTGGCTGGATGGCTTCGATCATACCCCGTACTGTCTCAGAGGTTTTCAGCACATTTACGAACTGCATAAGGATAACCATCAGTAGGAGGACAGGAAAGACCATGGCTGAGATAGCGATGGTGGCACCAAGCCACCCTTTTACTTTGTACCCGACATATGCAGCCATTTTGGTGGCAATCGGTCCCGGTAAGGTATTGCCCAGTGCATAGTTATCGGCAAACTCCTCTTCGCTAACCCATTTGTATTTCTTTACGCACTCCGCATGCACTAACGGAATCATGGTTGGTCCACCACCGTATCCAAAAATGCCAATTCGGAAGAACGCTAAAAATAATTGCCAATAAACCATTTTCTCTCCTCCTATCTCTATAAGATTTCTTCAACGAAATGACACGAAACCATATGCCCTTGAATTCCTTCTTTTAAGGTGGGGGGTGTTGTTTTACATAAGTCTGTTGCATAGTGACATCTTGGATGAAAGGTGCAGCCACTTGGTGGATTTGCTGGGCTTGGCAGGTCCCCCTGTAACAAGATGCGTTCACGCTTCACTTTCGGATTTGCTTTAGGAATAGCGGATAACAGAGCCTTTGTGTACGGGTGACGAGGATTCGTGAACAAAGAGTTCTTGTCAGCAATTTCTACCACTCGTCCTAAATACATAACTGCTACCCGATCACACAGGTGTTTGACCACTGATAAGTCATGGGAAATAAATAGCATGGTTAACTGAAAGTCTTTTTTCAAATCTTTCAGAAGATTTAAAACCTGTGACTGAATAGATACGTCCAAAGCAGACACCGGCTCGTCGGCTATAATTAGCTTAGGATTCACCACCAGCGCCCGAGCAATACTAATCCTTTGACGTTGCCCCCCTGAAAAATCATGGGGATGGCGGGCCAAATGCTCTGGACGTAGTCCTACCACCTGAATCATATCTTCTAAACGTTTTAATCGTTCTTCCTTCGTACCAATTCCATGGACATTAAGTGATTCCATCAACGTCTGCTTAATCGTTTTACGTGGATTTAGCGATGCAAAAGGATCTTGAAAAATCATTTGGATATCTTTACGCATCCGGCGCATTTCTTTTTTCGAGAGCTTCGCTAAATCTTTGTTATCAAACCAAACTTCTCCGTCAGTAGGCTCTAATAAACGTAAAATAGTTCGACCTGTGGTAGATTTCCCACAGCCTGATTCCCCTACGATGCCCAACGTTTCCCCAGAATAGACTGTTAAATCAATGCCATCAACGGCTTTTATATGCCCTACTGTTTTGTTTAAAAATCCTGCTTGGATTGGAAAGTATTTTTTCAAATTTTTTACTTCTAATAACGGTTGTGTCATCTTGACACCTCCTGGTACAGCCAACAGCGGCATTTATGTTTAGGTAATTCGAATAACGGAGGTTGCTCTTGTCGACAGATAGCCATCACTTTAGAACAACGTGGCGAAAAGCGACAACCTTTTGGCATTTGATGGGCAAGAGGGACAGCGCCTGGTATTGTGTCTAAATATTCCTTCTCTTTATCTAAGTCGGGTATGGATTGCATCAAGCCAACTGTGTATGGATGAAGCGGTTCATCAAACAAGGTCTCGACATCGGTCTCTTCCACTACTTGCCCCGCGTACATCACAATAACTCGATCGCACATCTCAGCTACAACTCCAAGATCATGGGTAATTAACATGATAGATGTGCCTGTTTTTTCTTTTACATCCTGCATTAAATTTAGTATTTGTGCCTGAATGGTTACATCTAAAGCCGTTGTTGGCTCGTCGGCAATAATTAATTTGGGATCACAGGCCATCGCCATAGCGATCATCACACGCTGCCTCATTCCCCCTGATAATTGATGGGGGTACTCATCATAAATTTCATTCGCACGCGGCATTCCTACAGCTTTTAGCATCTGAATCGCTCGTGTTCTCGCATCTGTCTTGCCTATTTTTACATGAAGGATAACAGCTTCCTCAATTTGTTTTCCTACCGTATGCAATGGATTTAAAGAGGTCATTGGCTCCTGAAAAATCATTGCAATATCATTACCGCGGACCTTTTGCATATTTCTTTCCGATAGTTGTAATAAGTTTTCACCATTGAATATAATGTGACCTTCCGATTTACCATTTCGTGCTAAAAGACCCATAATTGAAAGACTGGTTACACTCTTTCCACATCCTGATTCTCCTACTACTCCAAGAGTTTCGCCTTGCTTAATCTGAAAGTCGATACCATCCACAACAGCTACCTTGCCATTGTCGGTTTGAAAGGTTGTTACAAGGTTTTGTACATCTAAAATAACCGACATCACGCTTTCCTCCTTATTTGCGCGTTCTCGGGTTTAAATATAGCTGTAGGCCATCCCCTAGAAGGTTAAAGCCTAGTACAACCACGAAGATAGCCAAACCCGGATAATATGTGGCGTATGGTGCCACACTTAACAACGATTGTGCTTGATTTAACATACTACCCCAAGATGGCGTCGGTGGCTGAACACCTAAACCTAGATAAGAAAGAGACGCTTCCGCCAGGATGCCTGATGCCATAGCGAGCGTAGCCTGAATAATAATGGGGCTTAATGCGTTAGGTAAAATATGTGCAAAAATAATTCGACTATCTTTTACGCCAACGGATTTAGCTGCATGTACATACTCCATATTTCGCAGAGAGAGAACCTGCCCTCGTGTAATACGGATAAAAGCTGGTGCAAATCCAATTCCAATGGCTAGCATCGCATTTCCAAAACCTGCTCCAAGCACAGCAGATATCGCTAGAGCTAAAATCAAAAATGGGAAAGCTTGCATGGCATCTACCACACGCATTACAATCCATTCGTCCCAAAAGCCACGATAATAGCCTGTAAATAATCCAATAGGCACCCCTATTAGCATGGCGATTCCTACCGAGACAATCGCTGCTTTTATTGAAATTTGTGCCCCATAGATAACACGGGAGAATATATCACGACCAAGATCATCTGTTCCAAACCAATGCTGGGCATTTGGTTGCACGAGAATTTGTTCATAATCCTGTGCGTTAGGATCAAATGGAGCAATAACTCCTGAAAAAACGGCACAGATCATCAACGCTAAAATGATCATAGCTCCAATTACACCAAGACCCGAACGCATGAACAGCTTCACTTTTTTCATTATCCTTCTACCCCCTTGCCCGCCTTAATACGAGGGTCAATGACTGCATACAGTAAATCAACCAATAAGTTGACCGCCACAACCAATACAGCAGATACCAGTATCGCACCTTGTACAGTTACGTAATCTCGTTTGAAAACAGACTCCACAATCAGCCTCCCAAATCCGGGAATCGAGAAAATGGATTCCGTAATAACAAGCCCACCTAAAAGCCCGGCAATCATCAATCCTGAAGTAGTAACAACAGGGATTAATGCGTTACGTAGTGCATGTCCTAAAATCATTCTTATCTCATTCAATCCTTTGGCTTTCGCGGTTCGGACAAAATCCATATGTACCACTTCTACCAATGACGAGCGTAGCATTCGCATGAGCATTGCTGATTCACGAAGCCCTGTCACCATACAGGGAAGAATCATAGCCATTACATTCGCTTTGGGATCTTCAGAAAAAGGTACATAACCGGAGGAAGGAAGCCATTGATTCTCTACGGAAAAATAGATGATAGCCATCATCGCTAGCCAAAAGCTAGGTATACTCATGCCACCCAATGCGGTAAAGGAAGATGCATAATCTATCCACGTATTGCGACGAACAGCCGCTAAAATCCCGGTTGGCACAGCAATGACTAAAGCAAATAAAAACGTACCAATTGTAAGCTCAATAGTGGCCGGCAATCGTTGGGCAATCAATTCACTCACTGGAACTCTATCGGTAATCGAAATCCCCAAATCCCCAGTCACTACATGACCTAGCCAACTCACATATTGCACAACGATTGGCTTATCTAAGCCTAGCTCAGTCCTCAAAGCCTCGTATGCTTCTGGTGTTGCCTCTTGACCCAAAATCACCCGAGCGGGATCACCCGGGATCATATGAATCAATGAAAAGGTCATGATAGAAACCAGGAGCAGAATGGGAATTGTAAGCAACAGACGCTTTATTACAAACATCATGTTAAATCACCTCTCCTGTCAAAAAAGTTACTCTTTATCTAATTTGGCAGTACGAATAATCCCATCTGGTACATAGGTAAAGCCTTTTACTTTTTTCGACAAGCCAAATTTATCATAGTTGTGATAGATGTAGATGTATGGTGCTTCGTCTTGCAAAATCGCTATTGCTTTATCGTATAGGGCCTTACGTTTTTGCTCATCTAATTCACTGCGAGCATCACTTAACAATTGATCCACCTCTGGATTAGATAAGCGACTTTTGTTATTAGGGGCTTCTGTTACATGGAAATCGTAAATATTCTGATCTGGATCAAGACGTCCTGACCAACCTAGCTGCAGGGCTTGAAAGTTTCCATTATCACCGTTTTCCAGCAATGTCCCATACTCCACCTTTTCCAGCTTCATGTCGATATTGTATTTTTTCAACATGTTTTGCAGAACTGCACCGAATTGTTCATTGGCAGGTGAGGTTGCGATTTGTAACGTAAAGGAGAACCCCTCAGGCTTCCCACCTTTTTCTAGCAACGCTTTAATCTCTCTATCATCTGGTTTTTTTACGGTATCAGATTCCCCATGGGCTAAACTACCGGGGGAGAATGGAGTACGCGCTGGCAACCCATATCCATCAAACAAAACCTTCACCACTGCTTCACGATCAATCGCACGGTCAACAGCTTGACGAAGATATTTGTTTGTGAAGGGTTCCTTTGTTACATTCAGATGAAGTCCTTGATAGCCCATATTTGCTTTTGCCACTACCGCAAATTTTTCATCCTTTTCTAATCCCGGAATCTCTTTTACCGGAAGCTCATCCACGATGTCTAACATACCAGAACGAAGATTTTGAACGGCAGCCGTCTGGTTGGTAAATACCTTATAGTTAATTGTGTCAAGCTTTACTTCTCCGTTCCAATATTTCTCGTTCTTTTTGAGCGTTACATGATCTCCTTTTACATGTTCCACAAACTTGTAGGGACCAGAGCCTACCGGATTATTCAGAAAGTCCTTTCCCGATTTTTTTACAGCTTCCGGTGACACCATCATTCCAGAGCGATCTGTAAAAATAGAGATCAGCGGTGAGAACGGCTTCTGTAACATGATTTGTACGGTCGTTGGATTTACTACTTTTACATCTGTAACAAATTTCAACTCACCTTTCCGTTTCGATCCTTCTTCTCTATACCGATCTAGGTTAAATTTCACTGCTTCAGCGTCAAACTTGGTTCCGTCCTGAAACGTTACCCCTTCTTTTATTTTTAATGTGTACATACGCCCATCTGGCGAAACATCATAAGAGGTAGCCAGCATCGGAATAATCTTTCCGTTCTCATCAAGGTCAAACAGCTTATCATACACACTATTCTGAACATAACGATCATACAGCGAGGTTGAACTCATCGGATCAAGACTAGGCGGGTCTGCCTTTAAACCGATTGTCAGTGTTTTCAAAGCCGTCTTGTTAGCTTGAACACTTTCTTTCGTAGCTGAATTGCCAGCCCCTCCACAGCCAGTGAGCAACAGGGTACTCCCTAACAGAACAAGAGCTACACTTTGAAAAAGTTTTCTTGAACCCATGATATTCTCTCCTTTTCTAGATGTTTCATTTTAACGAAATATTTTGTCTTTTTAAGATAACAGCAACTCTCTTTCATAAAGCTGAGAAAATTGCTGTATTGCTTCTACTCCTACCGAATAAATTTCAATTTAGACTTCAGCACTTTAAGCTCCACAATTACATTCGTTTTTGTAATCCCTTTGATCTTGTTTAGCTTTTGTACTAAAAAATCAGACAATTCATTATGATCTCTTGTAAATACTTGAAGCAGCAGTTGATAGTCACCAGATGTTAAAATTACAAGCCGGATTTCATGCGTATGCTCCATGACATCAATGACATGCTCTAGCATGTTATTCTCAACAGCCGCTTGAATCATCGCCTGTACACGGATGCCAGCCTTAATCGGATTAACTACTCCTACCAAGCTCAAAATACCTTCTTCCTGCATTTGCTGGACACGGATACGCACTGTCTTTTCAGCTACGCCTAGCTCTTTTGCAATCTGTGTAAAAGGAAGTCGAGCATTATCCTGTAGCTGGGTTACAATCTGATAGTCTAGGTCGTCTAAATCGGAGTATAAAGATCGCTGTGCTTTTACCTCTTCCACCCTGTTCATCACCTAATTTCGTCTAAGTGTTGCCTTTTTTCTCCTTAATTCATACCTTTTTTAGATTTTTGAGACGAATTTAATTTTTTATTATAATAATCCATCTTATCTTTATAATCAATTAATTTTTTTGAATTTCTTTTCATTTCTAAACAAAAAATCATAAAATCAATCATACTACAGTTGAAACGTAGCACAGTATTACTATGAAAAAGCGTTTTCAAAAAAAAAAGCAAAATGGAACCATTTGCGATCCATTTTGCTTTTTATTCTCTATAAAAAATGAGTTTCTCATGTTAATATCCATTCTCATAGTACGAGAAGCTACTAATTACACTTCCTGGTTTTTAGAAAACGCAATCAGATAGACTTCCTGATTGCTTTCAGTGTTTATCTGTTGTTCGATTTGTTTTAATTGTTGTAACTGAGCAGAGTCTAACTCTGCAAATGGCATCTCACTAAGATATTTATCCTGTTCCATCTTCTCACCCACCTCCTACGATTATCAAGTTCTTTTTTATTATGTCCTGATAGGGAGGTAAACATGCGCACGTATGTAATGTCTAAAGATTGGGTGGTTATTTTGATCAATTAAGCACTGACGGTTTGCATCTGAAGCACTTGAGATACAGCCGAGCAAGAACGTTTACAAAAACAAATAGGTACTTGCTTATCTTTGGCTTTGGATTTGATTTTTTTCGCTAAGTTATGATTAACAAAATCGGTTAAGACTAAAATCATTTTCACATCAGATGGGATTTTTAAACTGGTCTCTGAGCTTTTTCTACCTGTAATATGGTGGATCTTTTTATACCCAACCTCTTCAAGTATTTGTAATATGTTACCTAACCTATCCCCACCGATAATTAATATAGACATAATAAAAATCCTCCTTTAGATAATATGTTCATATGACTCTGATGGTCAAAAACAGTTCGCTCACTGTTTATTCGTTATATGTCTCTGAAGCAAAAAGTTAATTGAGAATAAATATCATTCTTATTGATAAATATTATCATTCCCAATTAAGTTTGACAATACTCTGTACTATTTTTTTCTCGTTTGTTCACACTATTTTTACAAGCTACAGCTCCGTCCTTGATTGGATGGTTTTCCCACGGTTATAATCAGGCTATCACTAATTCTTAAAAAAGGAGGTGGGAGTTAATGTTGCAAGAAATCAAGCAGCTCCACACCATCTTTACCCGCACATTAGAAGGCATCAATGTTTTTCGCACCATGGTTCAGCCTTTAATCGATCATGCTAGGGATGAACATATGAAGCTTTACTATCATCACATTTCCGAAGAAGAAGAACAACGGGAAGAACGCTTGCATGATCTCGTCCCGCGTTTGTCTTTACTTATTCAGGAGAAAAATCTAGACCAACTGAGTGATCGCGAACTGTCTCATTTGCTCTCTGACCTAAATTTAGAACGATTTGGTCTACACAATTTCCGTGAGCATTTGGAATTAGCCCTGTATGAATTTACAGACGAGCCTAGTCGTTTAAAGCTAGATAACATGCGTGAAAACACACATCAAGATTATTTAGCAACCAAAGAAATCATGGTGAAGTTGAGTGAAAAATTCTCCGATGTTGTTCCTGCAAAAGTAGACACACATGATCATGACCATGGCCATGATATCCACCAGGTTAATCACTTTGAGGCTTCGTCTGCATTGCAAGATTCTGGCAGCGCTAAGCAGTCAGCAGCTGTACATGCCGACACTCACAGCCACTCAGCAGATAGCGCTGTTGTGAAAAAAGGACTTACAGTTGGAAGTCTGCGTCATCTCAATCGTCATGTATAAAAGAAAAGTTAAGATTGGAGGATTTTATGGATAAATCACAGAAATTCCCAGACTCCCCATTGTCTAAGGAAGAATGGCGTCAATTAGATGAAACTATTGTTGAAATGGCTCGTCGTCAACTCGTAGGCCGTCGATTCATTGACATTTATGGCCCACTAGGAGAAGGTATTCAAACCATTACTAACGATATTTATGATGAATCTCGTTTTGGAAATATGAGTTTGCGTGGCGAATCACTAGAATTAACGCAACCAAGTAAACGAGTTAGCTTAACGATTCCGATCGTATACAAAGATTTCATGCTATACTGGCGTGATATGGCACAAGCGCGCACATTGGGTATGCCAATTGATCTTAGCCCTGCTGCTAATGCTGCCAGTAGCTGCGCTCTTATGGAAGATGATCTGATCTTTAATGGTAACCCTGAGTTTGACCTCCCAGGTATTATGAATGTAAAAGGGCGTCTTACGCATATTAAGAGCGACTGGATGGAATCAGGAAATGCTTTTGCTGATATCGTAGAAGCTCGTAACAAGCTATTAAAAATGGGGCACAGCGGTCCATATGCCCTTGTTGTATCTCCAGAGCTGTATTCATTGCTCCATCGTGTACACAAAGGTACTAATGTCCTTGAAATAGACCACATTCGCAACCTGGTTACAGATGGTGTTTTCCAATCTCCGGTAATCAAAGGTGGTGCTCTAGTAGCAACAGGAAGACATAACCTAGACCTTGCAATTGCTGAGGATTTTGATTCAGCTTTCTTAGGAGACGAACAAATGAACAGCCTAATGCGCGTTTATGAGTGTGCTGTCCTCCGTATTAAGCGTCCAAGTGCAATTTGCACATTAGAAACGACAGAAGAATAAACAAATATACGATGTATACAAGAAAGAGAGATAGCCGTTTGGTTGTAGTCGGGGCTATCTCTCTTTTTATTTCTTCATCAACAATATGTTTTTCAGTTTGAATTTTCAGTTTTTAATAAGGGTGAAAAAACCTTAGGTACGACCTAAGGTAGAAATTCTTATATTTTGGAACTGATTACGCAATCCGAACGATTTTTTGAAGATCAGTTGTATGTAAGAACGGGATGTCTACGTGGCTAGTCGCTGTTTCATAACCAATATCACAGACTAAGACATCTACCTCTTCACAGAAAGGCAAGGTACAGCTTCCTTCGTTTAATTCACACAGACGTTTTAAATGTTTAAGTCGTTCGCCCACTTTTTGTTCGCGCATATGTTGATTTGCTAACTCACAAACATTGACATGACGGGCATCTATCACCATGCTGATATCCTGAATATGAACGATTAGACGTTTTCCCTCTTCTGTAACAAATCCCAACGAACAGAACTGAGAGTCGGACATTTCTAGACGAGTAATCACCGCATGTTTATACTCTTCTCCAGAGCGAAGCTTGATGGTATCAGCTTCTACTGCGCCACCTATTTTACGCTCGTTGGATACAACCGTATACATATCGGTATAACCGTTAATTTGGTATCTCGTCATCGAAAATTCACTCCTATTCTTATCTTATCTTATCTGCTAATGAGACTCATTATCAACTTTATTTGTATCGTATAATGAAAATCATTATTAGTCAATATTGAGATTGTAATTAACGTTTTTATCTACTTACAATGCAGTTTCTCCCCAATACATCAGGTTTAATCTGTAAAAATACTCCAATATCTATCAACAGTGAAACATCTTTGTACCCTAATACAAATAAAACCATCTTAATAAAAACATGGCATAGGATCTTATTGTTAGGCAGTTTTATTTTTATAGAAAATATAGACAGCAATAAAAATGCCAGAGACCCAAATAGACATTAAAGCAAAATCTAAAGCAACTTTGTATCCAACGGAAATAAATGATAGCTTTGCTGTCAAAAAGGAAAGAAGGATTCCGATCACTGCAATGGAATACCCTAATGTATATCCATTGGTCAGAATTTGTTTACCACGTTCATCTTTTCCTTCTGATCTCGTAAAAGCAACGGTGTATGAAACCGAAATTACATAGGTAATTACAAGTAAAACAAATATAACTTCTAACATTCTGGCACATCTCCCTTATCTACTTCATATTGAAAAACTTCATTTATATCAACCTCAAATAATTGAGCAATTTTAAAGGCTAGCATAAGAGAAGGATTATAGCGGTTTGCTTCTAATGAAACAATCGTTTGTCTACTAACTCCTAATTTGTCTGCTACCTCTTTTTGCGACCATCGTTTCTTTGCACGTAGCACAAGTAATTCATTTCGAATTCTTCCTTCCTTTTCCAAGAAACCACATCCTTTTGTTTAAATGTAATATATTTTTGACATAATGTAAACAATATTTATCTAAAAGTAAAAAATATATGTATGTCTGAATAAATCAACCTAAACAAAAAGCTCACTAGCGATATTTTTATCGCCATGTGAGCTTTGGTATATGATCTTCTATTATTTTTTCTGTCTTTTGCTTAGAAGCCTATTTCGTAAACAATTGTAGCTTCTCAATACGTTTCACAGCCTCACGCAAGCGCTCCTCCGTGTTCAACAGTCCTAAACGTACGTATCCCTCACCATGTGTTCCAAAGCCTATCCCAGGGGCAACCATTACATGTGCTTTAAATAAGAGCTCATCCGCCAATTCAGAAGATGTATAGCCCGCCGGAATCGGAAGCCAAGCAAAGAACGATCCCTGTGATGGTTTCGCCTTCCAGCCGATTTCATGCAACGCTGTATACAAAGCGTTTCGTCGACTTTCATAGGTAGCCACCAACTCGCGGACACAGTCTTGAGAATCAGTCATTGCTTTAGCTGCTGCCATTTGGACAGCTCCGAATAAGCTTACAAAGTAATGATCTTGCAAAGTGTTGATTAGCTTCACCAGCTCGCGATTTCCTACCATTGCTCCTACACGCCAGCCCGCCATGTTATAGGTTTTGGACAGGGTATAAAACTCAACTCCTACCTCTTTAGCACTAGGAACCTGCATGAAACTTACTGGTTTCTTTCCATCAAAGGAAATGGCCCCATAAGCAAAATCAGAACAAACGACAATTTCATGCTTTCGAGCAAACTTGATGGTTTCCTTATAAAACTCGTAAGGTGCCGTGACTGCCGTTGGGTTGTTCGGATAGTTTAAAAACATCAGTTTTGCTTTTTCTAAATCAGCCGCATTTAATTGACCGTAGTCAGGTAAAAACTGATTATCTGCTTTCAAGGGCATGGGCACCATACGTCCGCCTACCACAGCTACTCCTGACCAATAATCCGGGTAGCCTGGATCAGGTACCAAGGCGACATCCCCTTGATTCATCAATACCTGACAAATCTCTACTAGTCCTGTCTTACTACCAAATAAAATCGCTACTTCCTCTTCTGGATCAAGGTCTACATCAAATTCCTGCTTATACCAGTGGGCTACGGCTTGCTTTAATTCCAACCGTCCCTGAAAAGGTGGATATTTATGATGCAAAGGGTTTTTCGCTTGTTTTGCTAGTTCTTCTACAATATGTGAAGGTGTCGGTAAATCAGGATTTCCTTGTCCCAAGTTAATAACATCATGCCCCTCACTAATCACCTTGTTAACCTTTGCTACCAATGTTGAAAAAAATTGGGTGGGTAACTGTTCCATCATGGAAGCAGGCGTGATACGCATCGCTTTCCCTACTTTCTTTTTTCAGAGTAAACAGACATTTATGTAGGTAAAAACAACCTTTTGATTTGTAAGAGAAAGACCCCTTTCTTTTGTAAGCAAAGAAAGGAGTCGTTTGTGTAACAATGATTTTATACTAGTTAGTGTGGCTGGTTCTGTCAATCCATTTTTTGAATCTCAACTTTTCCTCCATCTTTAAGCATGGACTGACCTCTGATTACAACTTTTTCTCCCAAAGAAACACCTTTTTTAATTTCAATCAGTTCGCTTGATTCCTCGCCTGTTTCTACAGCTACTTTCTTAGCTATATCGCCTTCCACTTTATATATATACTTTTTGCCATTTTCATCGAATACAGCTTTGCGTGGAATTGCAACAGCCTTCTGAACTTTACTAGAAGCAGATTGGATTTTTAAATTTACAACCATATCTGCCTTTAATTCATTCTTAGGATTTGGCACGGTAATTTCAATTGGATATGCTTTTAATTGTTGATCCATTGTAGGACTTACAGCAGTAATGGTAGCCTCGATTTTTTTATTCAAGGCAGTTAATTCAACCGTTGTGCGATCCCCTACTTTTATCTTAGTAATTTCATCCTCTGATAAGTTTGCTTTTACTAAGAGTGGATTGGTATTAACCAGAACAACTACTGGAGCTTGCCCTGTAGCCATTTCTCCCACATGTCCGCCTATCTGAGATACGTAACCAGAGATTGGTGCTGTAACAGTTGAATTGCTCAGCTGTTCACGTGCGTTGGCAAGTGAAACTCTCGCTTGGTTAACATTTGCTTCTGAAACCACGATTCCTGTTTTTTTGGAAGCTGAATTATATTCCACCTTTGCATTATTAAAAGCAGTTTCCGCATTTTTCAATGCTGCTTGCGCTTGTTCATTCTGCTGCTGGGAGAGAGCTCCTTGATTAAATAGCTCTTGGCTTCGAGTGGCCTCACGCTTAGCGTCCTGATAAGCACGCTCTGCCTGCGCCATTGCATTCTTTGCTGTTTCAACAGATTGTGTGGTACTAGTACCACTTTGGCTGAGAGTTGCTACCGATACCTGATACTGGGCTTCCGCCTGACGAACCGCATTTCTGAGGTCATCTTGATCTAGCGTAAATAATACAGATCCTTTTTGTACATATTGCCCCAGTTTAACAGGTAAGGTTTGAATTTTACCCGGAACTTTTGGCGAAAGTTTTACTTCTTGGCTCGGTGCCAGTTTACCAGTATAACCTGCTCCTGAAGCAATTGAATCTTCTATTGCTGGGCTTATTTGCACCGGAGTTGGCGCTTCCGCCTCAGCAACTTGAGGAGCTGTAGCGGGTTCTTCGCCCGTGCACCCCGTTGCTGTCAAAGCAACAACGAGTATAAGCGGTAAGCCCCATTTACTTTTTATCATTGTTAATCCTCCTTTACCTCATTACACTTCTTCTACTACAGTTGGCGTATTATTCTTCTTTTTCCGATTAAAACGATTCTTGAACTTACGACCCCAGTTATCAAAAGTGACATATACGACAGGTACAAGTACAAGAGTGATTAGCGTGGAGAATGTTAGACCGAAAATAACTACCACTGCCATTGGAGCTTGTGATTCGTTACCGGAACCACCCGCAAATGCTAGTGGAGTAATCGCTAGCACAGTCGCTAACGTAGTCATCATAATCGGACGCAGACGAATCGGACCTGCTTTTAAGATAGCTTCATCTCGATCTAAACCATCTTTACGAGCCGTAATAATGTAATCCATGAGAACGATCGCATTATTTACGACAATACCCACTAACAAGATATAACCGATTAGGGCTGGTACTGACAATGGTTGACCTGTCACAAACAATCCAACCACAACCCCGATAAAAGTAGGCGGCACAGAGAACATAATGATAAACGGACTAAATAGAGACTCAAACTGGCTTGCCATAACCATGTAAACAAGAACAATAGACAAGAGAATGGCAAGACCTAAACTACCAAAGGATTCTTCCATATCTTTAGACTGACCGCCATATTCGATATGGTAACCGTCTGGAAGGTTTAATTGAGCTAGTTTTCCTTGTACCTCAGTCATAATCGAGTTCAGGTCACGACCACTAGTATCACCAGTAATTGAAACCTCACGAGTTTGATCCGCACGTTTAACCATTTGTGCTACTTCCACTTTTTCCACTTTAGCAATAGCACCAATTGATACTTGTGCCCCGCTAGGAGTTGTAATGGTTAGACGTTCTAAATGCTTTGGTTCATCCTGAATGCTTTTTGGCAATCGAACTTTTACATCCACCTCATCATCACCTGTTTGATAACGAGTTAAGGTTTGCCCTTCAAAAGCCGTCCGTACATATGATAGAACCTGTTGTGTACTTAGGCCATATTGACTTGCTTTTTCACGATCGACTACCACTTGGAACTCCCGATCTTTTTCTTCTAAAGAAGTGGTTACGTTTGCTGTTCCAGGAACTTTGCTGACAACACCCAAGATGATATTACTGATATCATCTAGAACCTCTAAATCATCACCACGTAAGCTTATTTCAAGTGGTGTACCGCCCATACCACCATTGCCATCCAAATGTTTGACAGTAATTTCTGCACCAGGTATACCTTTGACCTGGTTACGTAAATCTTCAATGACTTGGTCTGTTGTACGTGTACGTTCCTTTGTATCTACTAGTGTAAGCTGTAGTTCTCCACGGTTGGTAGCACTATTCGCTAACACAGATGCACCTGCACTCCCAATGGATACATACAATTCTTTTAGCTCTGGTACCTTTTTCACTATACCTTCAAGTTCACTAATCACTTTTTCCGTTTCCTGAATCTGCGTGTTGTTAGCTAGTTTAGCAGCGACAGTAATTTTTCCTTGATCCATGGATGGAATAAATTCCGCTCCAATAAATGGTGTCAAAACCACAGCACCGGCAAACATTAGAGCTACAGCTAGGTAAACGGTCTTACGCCACTTGATCGCCCATTTTAGGAAACCTCCATAGTAATTGGAGATTTTCGTAAAGCCAATGTTAAACCAAGTGATCGGATTGAAGCCGCGATACGTTCCAGAATGATAGATTTCTTCATCCGGGATGCGTTTCAAAATTCGTGCAGACATCATAGGCACAAGCGTAATAGAAGCTAAGAGAGCTGCTATATGTGAATACACAACCGTTAGTGCCAATGGTCCGAATAATTGAGATGCTAATCCTTCAACGAACATGATCGGCAAGAATACACAAATTTGCGCAAGAGCAGAAGCCATGACTGCTGTTCCAACCTCCTGAGAACCATAGCGAGCAGCTTGCAACATCGATTTGCCTTCCTGACGATGTCTGAAAATATTTTCTAAAATAACGACAGCGAAGTCAACTAGTGAACCTAGTCCAAGTGTTAGACCACTAAGAGAGATCAGGTTGATTGTCTGATTCGTAAAATACATCAAGCAGAAGGTAGCTATAACAGAAATTGGTATTACAACCGCAATAATTAAAACGGAACGAACGCTATTTAAAAACAATAGCAGGATAATAGTCGAGAATGCCGCCCCTATCAAGGCATGCTCCGCAACTGTATAAATTGAATCTTTGATAAACTGGGAAGAATCTGTGATCATAGAAATCTCTGTACCTGGTGGCAGATTTTCTTTTAGCTTTTCAATCTCTATTTTTGCCGAATCTGCAACTTTGATGGTGTTACCACCGGAAGCTTTTGTAACAGAAATTCCTACAGTTGGTTTCCCATTATAATAACTAAACTGTGTTTGTTCCTTATACGTATCTTCGATAAAGGCAATATTTTTTAGCGGAATGGTTGAAGGACCAACCACTACTGGTGTTTCACCAATATCCTTAATCGTTGTATATTCTCCTTGGACGCGGATACTAAGCTTTTTATCCCCTTCACGCACCATACCTGCTGCTCCAGAGAGGTTAGTACCCATTAAAGCTTGCTGTACTTGTTCCAAAGTAATACCGTAAGCAGTGATTCTGTCAGCATCAAGCGTTGCTTCTATGATACGTTCCTTCCCACCATTGACACCAACGGAAGCAACCCCATCAATGCGTTCAATCCGGGATTTAATAACATTGTCAGCTAATTCTTTTAACTTCGTAATGTCATCACTACCCGTTAAAGCAAACGTCATAATTGGCTCACTATTTGGGTCTAGCTTAAGAACGCGTGGAGATTTAGCCGTATCCGGTAATGCTCCGCGCACTTGATCTACCTTGTCACGCATGTTTAACGTGGCTTGGTCCATATTTGTGCCCCAGTTAAACTGGACAATAACCTGCGAGGCTCCACTCATGGAAAACGACGATATTTTACTTACATTAGGAACAGTCCCTAATGCTTCCTCCACAGGTTTTGTCACTAGCTTTTCCACTGATGCAGGTGTCCCGCCCTCAACCGAGGTTACTACAACAGCAACCGGCAAGTTAAGGTTAGGATAGAGTTCTACCGCCAATTTGGGTAGCGACACGAATCCAAAAATGAGGACGGCTACTGCCAGCATCAAGATGGTTACGGGTCGATTAATCGCAAACCTTGAAATGTTCATCTTTGTTCCCTCTCTCCTTTAATAAGGAATGATATTTTTTCTCTAGATAATGATTGAGCAATTCTAAAGATTGAGTAATTTGTTTTCGCTCGTGTTCCTTCATTCCCACAAATAATTCGGGTAAATACTGTTCTTTCATTAGAGGAAATCGATTTTGAAGCTGAGAAAAATCCTGAGCGAGAAAAACCCAGACCATGCGTCTGTCATTATGATCCCGCTTGCGAGTCACCAAGTTGGCTTTTTCCAAACGATCGATGATACCGGAAACCGTGCTATAGGATAATTCTAGCTTTTTACTGATTTCTCCAATCGTCTTCGGATTATCTTTTACTTGATGAATCACCATAATCTGAGGTTTAGTAATGCCGCTCTTCACCAGCTCTTGCGTAAAAATCCCGATGTATAAATTCCACATGTCCATCAATCGATCAGAGAGCTCATTCATAGAATCACGGCAACCTCCTCCTACTGTTTTTATTTCGCTATACGAAACATTATGTCATGATGGTTATCTTGTATCAAGAAATTTCCAAAGCTACATATGCTTAAAAACAGTTTCTGCCATTGGTCTATCTGATAATACGTAACTCCTTATAAAAAATTTCCCTTTTCAAAAAATTGATTTGTTTTTTTTGTATGAATTATAGAAAGTTCCATTCTTTCTCATCAGACTGTCGACAATCGCGGGAGTGAAAGCGTACACCCTATATTGTCACTCGGCTGAAAAAAGTTTCGGTTTTTATAAAAATATCCTCTCCAAAAAAAATGTAACTTTTCTTTTTTTATTCTCGACCTTGTATGTGAGCAAGAAAAATTAAAAGAAAAGGAAGATAATTATGAAAAAAACTACGAATAAAACAGTCCTTAGTCTTATGGCAGCCCTTATGCTTTCATCAACTCCGGTATGGGCTAGTGCCAAAACCGTTTCAGATGAAACAGGAAAAGTACAAACCTTACAGGAGTTAAATAAAGTAATAAAAAAATCAGTACAGCAATTGACTGAAATACTTCCTGAATTAGAAGAGTTAACTCGAATTGAGGTTTTACCGTATTCTGAAGGAAAAACAAAAGTTGTTCTTTCTAAAGTAAAAGGTAAGAAATTCCCATCGGCTGTTATCATACTTGATTCTGAGTCAGGAGTTATTCAAAAATTCGATATAAGAAAAGAAGACGTTTATTCTGATGAACCCGCTGACAAAGAAATGGCCAAGGAAAAAGGAGAAGCTTTTCTGAAAAAGCTTCTTGGTGATGACGCTGATCAGTATACAGTCAGAGAAAGAATTGGAATTGGAGGAGGAGATGGCGCTAGTGATAGACACGCTTGGATTAATATCTCCTTTAATCGTGTACTCAACGGCATTGAACTTAAAGATGATCAATATTATCTTCAAGTAAATCCAAATGGAGATATTATTGGCATGGAAAAGAGAACCCCAGCTAGTTCTGATGAAGATCTTCCAAATCCTCAAAAACTAATCAGTGAGGAACAAGCGGAAGAAGCGTTAGCTAACATAATTTTCCCCTTCATTTCAGCAGATGATGGAAGAGTCGTTTATTTCTTCCCTGCTACTCCTTATGTGAATGCTGAGACAGGAGAAAAGATTAGCACCTTTCAGGACACGTCCTACTCTGATCCATATCAGGCAAATCAAAGTGGTAAAAAATTGGTAGCTAAATCAGCTGATGAGGCCGCTGAAGCTCTACAATCCGTATTGGGTTTTGATGTAACAGGTTTGACCTTAGTTGAAAAAGAATCCAAAGGAAATAAAATATATTCATGGTATAAAAACAAAGAAGCAGTTGCTTTGGTTGAGACAAAAGATAATCAAGTACTTGATATAGCAATCGAGGATGAAAATAAGAATGCTACAAAAGCTAAAATCTCTCCGGAAGAAGGTCAAAAGCTAGCTGTCGAAACAATTCAAAAGTATTTGGGAGACGATGTAGAGGAATTGATTAACAAATCTTGGAAAACAAATAAAGATCCTGATATTGTAATTCATTATCAGATCAATCAAGCCCATGCAGGAATCTTGGTTCTTGACCGTTCATATTTAGTAACAGTGAACCGTGCTACTGGTAAAGTGACGGGAATTAGCGGACTAGGTGAAACTTCTGAAAAGCTACCAGACAAGGATTCAATTATTGACGCTGAAACAGCTACAAAAGCTTTTCTAAAAGAAACTCCACTTAAGCTTGTCTACGTAACTGCAAACACAACTGGAAACGATGGCGACGCATATATCGCCTATACAGTAGACAATGACGTGCGTATCAATGGAATTACAGGGGAACCAGTAGAAAAATAATTCTTAATTAACCTGTCACTCCACAAAGCCATCCTTGTTGTTGAGGATGGCTTTTATCCAGGAGGGGAATTATGCCTTGACGGAAGACGAAAAGGAACATATCCAGCATATATACCGTACTCATTATCAGGACATCTATCAATTTCTAGTCTTTTTTACAGGCGATCAAAACGAAGCAGAGGATTTGACACAGGAGGTCTTTATTCGTCTATTCCGCTCTTTGTCCAGTTACGATGGACGTTCTCCACTAAAGCTATACATACTTTCTATTGCTCGTTATACAGCAATCGACCATTATCGTAAAAAAAAGTTTAAATATGTCTTTTCAGACTATTGGATAAAAAAAATACCGGCAACATTTGGACTGCCTGAAAAAGAACTACAGCAAAAAGAACTACAACAGAACCTACAGCAAATCTTTCAGTCACTGAAGCCGAAACATAGAATGGTCATCATCCTCCGCGGTTTACGAGAGCTTTCGATTAAAGAAACGGCGGAAATTTTAGGGTGTAGTGAGGCAAAAGTAAAAGTCGATTACCATCGTGCCCTGAAGATTATGCAAAAGAAATGTCTTATTCCCACGATGGGAGGATTATACGATGAACTTGCCAAGTGAAAAAGAGATCTTACATGCTTTAAAGCAAAGAGAAGATTTACAGCCACGGTCTCAATTTGTGGAAGAGTGTGAAGTAGCGATTATCAACAGGCTAGCAAAAAAGAAACGAGCTCACATCTGGTATATTCGAACTGCAAAAATATCCTGTATTGGTGTTGCTGTCATGTTAGTGATATGGCTTGGCTCTCCTCTACGTCATCAGCCAATGGAATGGTCACAAACAGAGCCTATTGTTAAAGAACCGTTACATAACGAACCGTCACCTTCTATTCCCAAACCTCCTATAGAGAAAAAAGGTCCAACGATTCGTCCAACTGTTCCGGTTCCTACTCCCACTCCGATCCAGGTGCCAGATCGAGTGCCAGCACCACCTTTAGTATCAGATCGAGATCAAAAACCAGTACCAACTCCTGATCCTGATCCAATCAAAGAAAAGATATCAGAGTCGGTTGTCGATAAAAAAGAGGTGCCTATTGTAAAACAAAATCAAATGACTGAGTTTGAACAAATTGCGTTCGATTTTCTAAAACCAAGGCTTGGGGATTCTATCAATAGCTTCCAAAGCTTTGGTGGTACTAAAGGAAAAGCTACAAGCCGAGTAGTATATTATCGGATGGTTCATAATACTCCTATTCTCGATCAAAATATAAATCTATCAATAGATGTCCAAACGAAAGACGTATATTCTACTATCAATGGTAATATTACGGAAGATATTGATCCACTTCACTTCCCTCTCCCTAAAGATATATTGCCAATAGCGAAAGTGGACGAAATTTTGGAAAAAGAAATGCGACTTATTTATTTTCAAACAGGAGAAAATCAGTATGTATTGGGATACCAACCTGCTATCTATGGGTATATCGATGCAAAGAGCGGTGAATGGTTAGATTCTTCATATAGATTGCTTGATAAATCAAGTGGAAAGATTATCCCCCTTGATTCAAGAAAGCAATTTTCTGCTAAGTCTGAAGAAGAAATACAGACAATCTTAGCTGATTTGTTTACTGTGGACACACAAAAACTTAGCATGCAGAGTAGCTCATCCTATAATAAACAAAGTCAAATATATCAATGGGAAGATGACACGGAAAAGCGTGGCCGTATTGAAGTAAATACGTTCAGTGGCCAGCTTCTTGAATATGCTTATAAACCTGAAATAAATCATACTTCATCTCAAATCAATAAGGTAGAAGCTCAGCAAAAGGCGATAGCTTTACTCAAGTATATCGTCCCTGGGCAAATAAAAGAACTTTATCTGGACACCAGTGAGGAAATGACTACTACATCTTCTATTACTTTTACCTTATATCCTAGCTATGAAGGAGTTCCTGTGATTAGTCATCCTTACCATGTCACAGTTGATATGGATACAGGTATGATCACGAATTATCAGGGTAGCCCTTTTGATCCAGAATCGTTACCTAAAAAATCCAGCATCCTGTCGATTAAAGAGGCTACACAGACCTATATTCAGACCTATCCGTTTCAGTTAGCTTATATCTTGCCTACCAAAAACGGCAGCCCCCGTTTGGTATATACTGTCTTACCAGAAAACACCGACGCAAATACTATAGATGCAAAAACGGGGCGGCTTCTTAAAATAAAAATGGAAGACGAATAATAAATCAGCCACCTTCTCTATCTGTTAGGAAAGGTGGCTCCTTTTATAGGTTAATCTGTGGCTAATCTACATACAAAATTAAATCTATCCCTCTATGCGTTCATAGTCCCCACTCTTGCCACCCGTTTTTTTCACCAGATAGGTAGGACCAATAATCATTTCCTTATCCATTGCCTTACACATATCATAGACAGTGAGTGTCACAGCACTAGCAGCCGTCAAGGCTTCCATTTCTACTCCTGTTTTCCCCGTTGTTTTCACTTTGACCCATACCCCGATGGTATCCTCACCCTCGTATTCATAAGTAACATCTACACCCGTTAAGGCTAAAGGATGGCACATTGGAATGATATCTGAGGTTTTTTTGGCTGCCATAATGCCCGCTACTTGTGCTACAGCCAGTACGTCCCCTTTACTGATCTTCCCTTCCTTTATGCGTAGCAAGGTCTCCGGCTTCATCACAATCCGGCTTCTAGCTACCGCCTCACGTCGCGTAACATCTTTATATGAGATATCTACCATGCGAGCCCTATTTTGTTCATTAAAATGTGTTAGTTGATCTTGTGTAGACATAATCGTTTTCTCCTTTTTTACAAACGTTCTTTCTACATTTATTTTATGTTAATGTATACGACCTGACTATTCAAATAATCCATCCACTGCCACTAATGCCTATCTTCCGCGTTACACTCCTCTTTATCCATAAAGAGAACGGGTAGAGATTGCTACACGACTTAGCTTCCTCCCTTCATTTCGCTATAGTGATATGGTATGTTCAAGAGAGAAACGGAAAATAGTAAGCAGAACGAAAGAAAAGAGGCTAATGACATGCAGGTTACCCTATTATTATTCGCCGGTTTAGCAGAACGCGCCGGACAAAATAACGTACAGATCGAATTGCCTGATTCCAGTACCGTACAAGATTTACTCGATAAGCTACCACATGAGTATCCAGCTTTGAAGGAACTCTTGTCCAGTTGCTTTGTATCGGTAAATCAAGAATATGCCGATCACCATACTATTATAAAGGAAAACGACGAAGTAGCGATTCTTCCCCCTGTAAGCGGAGGCGAAGAGCCACGTTTTGTAATTACAGAAGCTCCTCTCTCTGTAGAACCGTTAATTAAACTAGTTTCTCACCGTAACTGTGGAGCTATTTTAACTTTTATCGGTACTGTACGTGAAATGACACAGGGTCAGCGTACTGTCTATCTTTCATATGAAGCGTATATTCCAATGGCCATTGAAAAGCTTAAACAAGTGGAGGCAGAAATCCATGAACGCTGGGAAAATATACGTGTTGCCATCCACCATCGAATTGGTGATCTTCAAATTGAAGAGATCGCGGTAGTAATTGCTGTTTCATCTCCACATCGTAATGATTCCTTTGAAGCTGGTCGCTATGCGATTGAGCGTTTAAAACAAATCGTCCCTATATGGAAAAAGGAAATATGGGAGGATGGAAACGAGTGGAAGGGTCATCAGCTAGGACCTTGGAATCCAACTACTGACTTGGATAGTGAGAAAAAATAGTGTATTTCTTATTGCTAGGATGGAGTGAGTATAACAACCATGAATGAGAAAAGATATTCGAGACAAATCTTATTCGCCCCGATCGGTGTAGCTGGACAAGAACGTTTACGCAACAGTCGTGTTGTCATTGTTGGGATGGGAGCGCTGGGAACAGTGCTCTCCAATCATCTCGTTCGTGCTGGTGTCGGGTTTGTACGGTTTATAGACCGAGATTTTGTAGAACCAAGCAATCTACAGCGTCAAATGCTATATGACGAAGAAGATGCGAGACAACATTTGCCAAAAGCGATAGCCGCCTATGAGAAATTATCTAAAATAAATTCAGATGTAACATTGGAGCCAATTGTAGGAGATGTTACTGCTTTTCAAGCCGAAAAATATTTATCAGATGTTGATCTTATTTTAGACGCTACCGATAACTTTCAGGTACGCTATCTTATTAATGATGTAGCGGTTAAACACAATATCCCGTGGATTTATGGCGGAGCTGTCAGCGCAACTGGGACATATACTGCTATTCGACCTGGTGAAACGCCCTGCCTACGGTGTCTATTTCCCGAAGCGCCTAAGCCAGGCACAACCGCCACATGTGATACAGCCGGCGTAATTGGCCCAATCATACATGTTGTTGCCTCCTATCAGGCGACAGAAGCTTTTAAAATCCTTTTACAGGCAACAAATGCCTACAATCCTCATCTAGAGCATTTCGATTTATGGAATAATACTCATCAACAAGTCAAAGTCCTCAAGGCAAAACGGCCTGACTGTCCTACTTGTGGACAACGAAATTTTGAGTTTCTGGAGACTAGCCCTGATGATGAGCTAGCTACAGCCTTATGTGGTCGAGATACGGTACAACTGAGTCCTCGTGAAACAATTACACTTGATTTATCTCAACTAGCAGAACGGCTCGCCCCCTTAGGGACAGTGGAACAGAATCGTTTCTTACTGCGATTCCACATCGACTACTACACTCTAGTAATTTTCCCAGACGGGCGTGTGCTCGTTCAAAATACAGAAGATATTGCCATTGCACGTGGCTTATTCGCCAAATTTATCGGTAATTAGGTAATTTTGTTACTATTTTGTGAAAATAGGGTGGAAGAGTAACACGCTTTCGAGTATAATAAATTTGCAACGGAAACGAAACGTGGTTTCATCTAGTGAAACAAACGAGTAAGGAATTATGTAACAGTTGAATTTATTTGCTCGAAGGGGGTTATTCTTTTGGCTTTTCAAGATGAGTACAAAGTAAAATCGTCCATGCAAGTAGGTGACAAAACCTACAAGTACTATCGTTTGCAAGGTTTGGAAGAGCAAGGAATCGGTGAGGTATCTAAATTACCTTTCTCCATTAAAATCTTGTTGGAAGCTGCAGTTCGCCAATTTGATAATCGTGCAATAACAAAGGAGCATGTTACATCTCTCGCAAACTGGACGAAGGGCCGTGACAGTAATCAAGAGGTTCCACTAATGCCTGCTCGTATCGTTCTTCAAGACTTTACCGGTGTACCTGCGGTTGTAGACTTGGCTGCTATGCGTGTGGCAATGAAAAACAATGGTGGAAATCCTCGCCGTATCAACCCACTTGTCCCAGTGGATTTGGTAATTGACCACTCCGTTATGGTTGACTCATTCGGTTCAGCAGATTCTTTGGCAACAAACATGGATTTAGAATTTGAACGCAATGAGGAGCGTTACCGCTTCCTACGTTGGGCACAAACGGCATTTGATAATTTCCGCGTCGTGCCACCTGCTACAGGTATCGTTCACCAGGTTAACCTTGAGTACTTAGCATCTGTTGTTGCTAATCGCGAAGTGAATGGCGAAACATTTGCTTATCCAGATTCCTTGGTAGGTACGGATTCTCATACTACAATGATCAATGGATTAGGCGTACTTGGTTGGGGTGTCGGCGGTATCGAGGCAGAAGCTGGTATGCTTGGACAACCGCTTTACTTCGTTACTCCTGAGGTCGTTGGTTTTAAATTGACTGGTACTTTAAAAGAAGGATCTACCGCAACTGACCTAGCTCTTACCATCACACAAATGCTTCGTAAAAAAGGCGTTGTAGGTAAGTTCGTTGAATTCTATGGTTCCGGTCTATCTAGTATTTCTCTCGCTGACCGTGCAACCGTTGCCAATATGGCTCCAGAGTATGGGGCAACAATGGGCTTCTTCCCAGTTGACCATCTGACTCTAGATTATATGCGTCAAACAGGTCGCAGCGAAGATTTGATCAAACTAGTTGAAACATATACCAAAGCCCAGGGCTTATTCCGCACAGATGACACAGAAGAGCCTGTTTATTCCGAAACGCTCTCTCTTGACTTGTCTACAGTAGTACCAAGCCTTGCTGGACCAAAACGTCCACAAGACCGTATTGAACTAACTAATATGAAAGAATCCTTTAACTCCATCGTCCGTACTCCGATTGAAAAAGGTGGTTTCGGACTAAGTGATGAGAAGATCTCTACTTCTGCTGAAGTTACCTACGCAAACGGAGAAAAGGCTGAATTGAAAACAGGTTCCGTGGTGATTGCTGCGATTACTTCCTGTACAAATACGTCTAACCCTAGCGTAATGCTATCTGCTGGTATCGTAGCGAAAAAAGCGGTAGAACGTGGCTTAACCAAACCAGCTTTCGTTAAGAGCTCTTTGGCACCTGGTTCTCGCGTAGCAGCTCAATACTTAGAAGATGCGGGGCTAATCGATTCTTTAAATAAAATTGGCTTTAATATTGTAGGCTTTGGTTGCACCACCTGCATTGGTAACTCTGGTCCATTGCCTGTGGAGACCAGCCAGGCTATTGCTGATAACGATCTAACGGTAGCGGCTGTACTATCTGGTAACCGCAACTTTGAAGGTCGTATTCATGCTCAGGTGAAAGCGAACTACTTAGCATCACCTCCATTGGTTATCGCCTACGCATTAGCTGGTACAGTAAATATCGACTTAACCACAGAGCCTATCGGTATTGGCAACGACGGTAAGCCTGTATATCTAAAGGATATCTGGCCAACTCCAGCTGAACTGGAGGAAGCTATGAAAAAAGCAACGAATCCAGACCTGTTCCGTGCTGAGTACGAGCATGTATTTACAGCAAATGAACGCTGGAATAAAATTGACGCTCCTACTGGAGATCTATATGAGTGGGATAGCAAGTCTACCTACATTCAGGAGCCTCCATTCTTTAAAAATCTTGAAAAAGAAGCTGGTCATATCGGAGAAATCAAAGGTGCTCGCACTTTAGCGCTCCTTGGTGATTCCGTAACAACCGACCATATCTCTCCAGCTGGTAACATCACACCGACTAGCCCTGCTGGTGTCTATCTGCAAGCAAACGGTGTAGAACGTAAAGACTTTAACTCCTATGGTGCTCGTCGTGGCTCTCATGACGTCATGATGCGTGGTACGTTTGCCAACATCCGTATTCGTAACCAAGTAGCTCCAGGTACAGAAGGTGGAGTAACAAAATATCTTCCTACCGATGAAGTGATGTCAATCTATGATGCATCTATGAAATATCAAGCGGACAATAAAAACCTGGTGGTTATTGCTGGTAAAGAATATGGTACTGGAAGCTCCCGTGACTGGGCTGCGAAAGGTACATTCCTGTTAGGTGTCAAAGCTGTTATCGCTGAAAGCTTTGAGCGTATTCACCGCTCTAACTTGGTAGGTATGGGGGTCCTTCCGCTTCAATTCTTAGAAGGTACTAACTGGCAAACGCTTGGATTAACAGGTCGTGAAACCTTTGATATTATTGGTCTAAGCGATAATGTTCAACCAAGTCAGCTTTTGAAAGTTGTAGGTACCCGCGAAGATGGCTCTACATTTGAATTCGAAACCATCGCTCGTCTAGATAGTACAGTTGATATCGACTACTATCGAAATAGTGGTATCCTTCAAACAGTTCTTCGCCAATTGTTTGACGAAAGCAAGTAATGTTTGAGAATCGTTTTTTCTTCATTTGATATGACTTATACGAAATCCCCTGCTGATAAGTGGGGGATTTCGTATAAGTCTTTAAGGAGTAGAGAAAATAAGCTTGCAGCATATGCTATACAGAAACCAGAACAACTGTCTGAAAAAATGCATAACTTCCTTTTTCCTTTATTATGAAAAATGTAGTAAACTATTGTTGGAACAAAACGGCTTGTACTAGAAAGGGGATGTGTTTTATGAGAAATATCATTGTCGAAAATCTAATTGTTGGTGGAGATCACAGAGAATCCTGTTAACACGGGCATATTTCCTAAAACTGGATTCTTCTGTGGTCATGTCTGAGCTTTATACATGATTAGAGGAGGAGTCCTACCTTGGATCTCAAAACATTAGGCTGGAATCAATATTTTGAACAACATTTTGCATCATATTCTGATCCTACATTTATTGTGGGCCGGGTTACATTAGAACATAAACGTATCTATCGCGTCATGACTGAAGGTGGCGAACTACTCGCTGAAATTAGTGGAAAAATGCGGTATCAAGCTTTTGATCGAGAAGATTATCCAGCAATAGGAGATTGGGTCGTAATGCAACCTCGATGGGAAGAGCAAAAAGCTACGATTCATGCTATTTTACCACGACAAAGTAAGTTTTCACGTAAAGCGGCTGGTAATGCTCTCGAAGAACAGATCGTAGCAGCCAACGTAAATACCGTATTTTTAGTTAATGCTCTTAATCAGGATTTTAATCTACGTCGTATTGAGCGTTATCTGCTAGTCACATGGGAATCTGGAGCTACTCCTGTTATTGTGCTTAGCAAAGCCGATCTATGTGAGGATGTTGAGAGCAAGATTGCTGAAGTGGAATCCGTAGCATTTGGGGTACCGATTTATGCGATTAGCTCTATAGCTCATCAAGGATTGGAGCAGATTCTTCCCTATGTTCAAACTGGGCAAACAGTTGCCTTACTTGGATCATCTGGGGTTGGAAAGTCCTCATTAGTCAATGCATTAAGCAATCAACAGCTCCAGGTTGTACAGGAAGTCCGTAGCGGTGATGATCGGGGAAAGCATACGACCACCCACCGCGAGTTGTTCTTGTTACCTTCTGGAGGGCTAATGATTGATACTCCAGGGATGCGTGAGCTCCAACTTTGGGATTCCAATGAAGGTTTAGCAGATACCTTTAAAGATATAGAGGAGCTGGCAGAACGCTGTCGCTTCTACGATTGCAAGCATACAACAGAACCAGGATGCGCCATTCAAACTGCGCTAGAGGATGGATCGCTCACAGACAAGCGCTATCAAAACTATGTAAAGCTACAACGCGAGCTAGCCTTTCTAGCACGTAAAGAGAACAGACAAGCACAAACTGCTGAAAAGAATCGCTGGAAGAAGATAACGAAATCTATGCGTGATGCGCCTAAAAAGCGATAGCCCTGTACGATTCTTTGTCTTAAATAAAGAAAAAGGACTCGAGTCAATTCACTCGAGTCTTTTTTTATTCCTACACAAGCATTTTGCCCATTCGAAATGCCGCATGCATGATGGGTGCAGCAATTTCCTTCATCTTCTCTTCTGTTAATCGGCTAGACGGCCCCGAAACAGACAAAGCGGCAAATACTTTTCCCTGCTTGTCATAAATGGGGGCAGATACAGCGGCCGCCCCTACCTCCCGTTCTTCACTACTGGTGGCAAATCCGACTTGCTTAATCTGCTGTAGCTGCTCTTGGTATTGATGCTTCTCTACCGAATCAGGCCAATTTGGAGCCATTAATAGTTCTTGTAACAATCTCTGATCAGCAAACGCCACCAGCACCTTACTGGAGGCTCCTACCGTCAACGACATTTTAGCCCCCACAGGAGCAACTCTTCTAATCGGTTGGTTGCTTTGAACTGCCTGAATGCGAATTCGTTCCAGCCCGTCTATGACATACAGGCTCACCGTTTCTCCTAATAGATCGCGAAGCTTCTCCATCTCTGGCAATAAAATAACTGCTGGATCATCCTCACGGGTCAAATTAGCTGATAATTCCCATACTCGAAATCCCAAACGGTACTTTTCAGTTTGAACGTTGCGTTGTAAAAATCCCTTGCTTTCAAGTGCGGCCAGCAACCGATGTACAGTACTTTTATGCAAACTAATCCGAGAAGCGATTTCACTTAATCCTAATTCCGTTGCATCCGTAAAACAAAGTAGGACATCTAACGCCCTTTCTACGCTACGAACGGTTGCCTTGGGTTCTTCCATGACTATTCCCTTCCTTCTCACGGTCGTTCCACCTAGTGAAACCATGTTCTATTTTTATAAGTATAACCGATTTATTGACCACTGTAACCCTTTTTCCCTTTCAAAAAAAAAACAGTGATCTCCTCCTCGTAAGCAGATCACTGTTGTATACCTTTTAAGCTTTCTCTTGTTTACTGTACCTCCATGGTTATACCTGGATTGTAGCGTTTGAGATAATAAAATATCTCCTCTTTTTGTAAAACCTTATGCTCAGTTAGCATGTTGTGCTGCGTAAGATATTCAGATAAAGCTTTTGTTCCTTTTCCCATACGGCGAATAGCGGCGTCAGGAGTCGTCAGCATGGCAGGTACCAACAGCTGATAGTACCATGTTCGCCTCGCTTCCTCCGATACATCTACCGAAAGCTCTATATCAGGATGTTCAAAGGCAAACAGTGTGTCAAATCGTTCAGAGGTTGTCAGTTCTTGGGTTGTAGGAATCGAGATACGCCATACTGAAAGATAGTACTCTTCATTAAATAGCGCCAGCTCATCTGTAACAAGCTGGTATGACTTTCGATCATGATTCACTTCCATTTTACAACCTCCTAGTAGTTGGCAGCTTTTCTGGATTTCTAAAATAAATTACTTCCTTCCCCTAACGCTTGGGCATCCTCTGCCGTAATTAATACCGTACGGGGCTTACCTCCATTTTGTCCTGCAACGTAACCGCTAGCCTCCATCATTTCAATTAAACGAGCAGCACGATTATATCCGATACGGAATCTACGTTGTAAACTTGATGCCGATGCCTGCCCTTGTTCGGCTACAAATACGAGGGCTTCATGGAACAGTGGGTCATCTCCCATCTCAATTGATGAGACTTGTGCCTCTAATTCTTCCCTAGTAAAAATATATTCGGGCTTACGTTGTTTCTTGATTACAGATGTCACTGCATCAATTTCGTCATCATTTACATAATTTCCTTGCAAACGAATCGGAGCCGTTCCACTTTCTAAAAAGAGCATGTCCCCTCTTCCAAGCAATCGTTCTGCTCCACTCTGATCCAAAATCGTACGGGAATCAATTTGAGAGAAAACCGCAAAAGCAAGGCGTGTCGGAACGTTAGCTTTGATATTTCCAGTGATGATATCTACAGATGGACGTTGCGTAGCCAGCAATAAATGAATACCACAAGCTCGTGCCTTTTGGGCAATACGGATAATACAGTCTTCAACATCCTGCGGTGAGACCATCATCAAGTCGGCCAGCTCATCTATAATAATGACAATATACGGCAATTCATCCTCTGTCGTTTGGTTGTAGCGTTCAATATCCCGAACACCAGCCTCAACGAACAGGGTATAACGTTTTTCCATCTCTTCCACAGCCCATTTGAGAGAAGCAGTTGCTTGTTTAGCATCTGTAACAACTGGAGTAACCAAATGCGGCAGATTATTATAAGGTGCCAATTCTACCATTTTCGGATCGATAAGCAATAATCGTACTTGTTCTGGTGTAGACTTAAATAACAAACTAATAATAATCGAATTGATACAAACACTTTTACCTGATCCAGTAGACCCTGCCACTAAGCCGTGTGGCATCTTTTTAATATCAGCTACGATTGGCTCTCCACCAATATCCATCCCTAGTGCTATAGCGAGTGGCGAAGGATGGTTCTTAAATTTGTCAGATTCCAGTATCCGGCGAATAAATACAGGCTCACTTTTACTATTCGGAACCTCAATACCGACCGCATTTCGTCCAGGAATCGGAGCTTCTATCCGAATATCCTTAGCAGCTAAATTTAATTTTATATCATCCGAGAGACCAGTAATTTTATTTACTTTAACTCCAGGTGCTGGCTGTAACTCAAAGCGTGTTACTGATGGACCTTTGACTATATTTACTACATTTGCATTTACATTAAAGTTACTGAGGGTTTCCTCTAGTAATTTCTTTTGCTCCAATGTGTGTTCGTAATCATCTTCATTTAAAGCCACAGTAGGAGTTAATAGAGCGGTCGTCGGAAATTCATACATTGGCCATTCTTCGGACAAGTCCTCACTCTCAGATGCGAGCTGTTCCGATTGATTTTGAGTAGTATAGGGGGATACTCTTTGCGTTACTTGCCCTACTAGCTCTGACTCTGCTGAGTACGATGATTGAAAAACAGGTTCTTCGGTCTGGGCAGAGTATGATGTTGGTGTTTTCAGCTCTTCCACAGATTGTGCCTGTTCCGCTCCAGCTATCTCTACTTCATCAGTGGTTCTGCCCTCTCCCGCTTTCACATAGGAAAATGGAATAGGTAAGATTGGTTTCTTTTCCTCTACCTTTCTCTCCGTGCCCGGTATTGAAAAGTCGTGTACATGCTCCTGTTGCTCTATATCTACGAGTTCGTTAGAGACAGCTGGCTTATATCGCTCAGCCTGCTCTATTACCTCTGGTTTAACAGCAATCTCTGGCGCTTCTGACTGAGCTTGCTCCATTATCTCTAGTTTAACAGCAGCTTCTGGCGCTTCTGACTGAGCTTGCTCCATTATCTCTGGTTTAACAGCAGCTTCTGACGCTTCTGGCTGAGCTTGCTCCATTACCTCTGGTTTAACAGCAAACTCTGGCGCTTCTGACTGAGCTTGCTCTATTATCTCTGGTTTAACAGGAGCTTCTGACGCTTCTGGCTGAGCTTGCTCCATTATCTCTGGTTTACTAACAGCCTCTGACGCTTTTGGCTCTGTACGCTGTACTTCCTCTTTTACGCTTAGCTCAGGCATTCTCCCTTGCCTTGCTGCTTGTAATCGTTGAGCTGCCAAAGCAGCAGCCTGCTCTCTCAAAGAATCGATTTCTAGCTTTTCTTGCTCCTGGTGGTTTTCCTCCTGAACCGATTCTCCCACCGTTACAATCACGATCTGCCCGTCCTCGTTAATTCGAGCTTGTCGAACCTGCTCACTTTTAACCGTGTTATCTCCCTCTTTAATCTTCCCGTAGATCGGAGAGAACAGCTCTGTGGGTGCAAAAGGTTTTTTGGGTCTGTATGGCTCAGACTGATTATAATCTTCCTTTAAAGTAGAGCTAGCAGTATGCCCCTCTTGATAAGTAGCTTGAGCAGGTCTACTGTATCGAGAATCTGGCTCCTTCTGTTGCCCTCGGCGCGAGTAGCTATCTGTAATAGGTTGTTCTAAAGAATCTTCTTTCCATCTCTGACGACCTTCTGACTCAGAAACAATTCGTTCCTGTTGCGTGAAAAGATAATCTGTATTGTTCTTACTTTCTCTTGAATCCCACAGGCCCTGTTCACTTTTTTGTTGATTTCGTTGATACTGCGATGGCATTTTATCAGAAGCCATATCAGTCAAATGCCTTTTGCTTTTCCTCTGTTTTTCAAATTCACCGTCTGATACTACAGGAAACCGGAAGAATCGCGGACGTGTTCTTTCCATGAACTCGTTTAGCTCCTGCTCGTTATGATTGCGTGGGTAAATATTTTTGGTGCGCGCTTTCGTAGAAGAAGTCTGCCTCGCTTGACGGCTAACAAATTCTATCGGTTGCTCTTCATCTATAGGAACGTGTTTAGCTTCCCGATTATCGCCCTGCTCATTTACCTCTACTTCTACCTCTACTTCCATCATCTCTTGCCAAAATTTCTTTAGACGTTCAAACAAACTAGCCATCTCTACTAGTCCTCTCTTCCTCTCTTAATTTAGAAAAGCTGGCTTTTCTGTCCTTTTCCACTATGTAACTGGCTGCTTTTCCCGCTAAACTTCAGAGAAGCGATATTGAGGAATCACTTTATTCCTCATCCTTCTGCTTCCTATGCTGCACAGAAGGGTACATTATCCATTTTATCACGAATTGTGCAAAGAGAGGCGTCAATTCAATTTTTTGAACAAATTTCGAAACCATCTGGATTCTCATGCGTATAACCATGTGAAGGAAATTATTTTCCAACCTAGAATATTCATCCAAGACTACCCAATTTGAAAAGAGGTGCTTTTTTTTATGAAGAAAACAACTGTAGGAGCTGCTGTACTGGCGTCATCTGTTTTAGTAATGACAGGTTGCTCAACCGATGGAGCGATGCTTAGAGATGCAACCGTGAATAGTTTGGATAAAGGAAGCTACAATCTTGCTGGTTCCTTTAAACTAACTGGTAATTTTGATGAAGTTTTGAAAAAACAAAAGACATTAACAGATGAACAAGTAGGAATTCTGGAAAGTGTGAAAGAAGGCATTTCGTTTGAAGGCGTTCAAGCCGACACGACAAGTGCTAAATTAACAATGACTCTAAACAATGATAAGGCTTTACGTGACCACAAAGTATGGGAAAGTAAAGACAAGGCATCTCTTGAAATGATTGTTGATAAGCAAGATATCTACGTGAAATCTCCTGTCGATAAGAAATATTTGAAATATGCACAAGATATGCAATTGGCTGATTCAGCTAACATAGATCCAGCACTATTGAAAAAATTTAGCGAAGATGTAAACAAACTCTCAATGAAATTCGCTAACAGTTATATCAAAGGCTTTGACTTTAAAGGCTCTTCTGTAAAAAGCAAAGGCGAAGAAACTGTTAAATTACCAAATGGTGAGGAATTAAAAGCAACTCACTTGACAGTTGAGCTTGATACGAAAAACCTAATTGAATTAGCTTACTACATTGCAAAAGATGCAACTGTTAATCCAGAAGTTCGCTCTTTCGCGATTGATTTGACCACAATGGCTACCAAGTTCTCTGATCAAGCTATTGAGGCTAAGAAAACTCTTCTGAAAGACGAAGAATATCGTAAACAAGCTACAGATCAAGTAGACCTAATGGTAGCTGCTGCAAAAGTCGGCATTGCTGATTTCGAAAAAGAAAATAGCCCAGAAAAACTAGTAGAACTAGCTAAAACAGAAGGCGGACTACAAAGCCTGAAATTAAAACTAGACTACTGGATCGACAAAGATAAATTACCGGTACGCTCTACTGTAACAGTTGATGTTACCATGAAAGATCCAAAAGCTACTGATAAAGATGCAACTCCAATTACGTTTGGTTTTATTGGCGATAGCTACCAATGGAACTTTGGTAAAGCAACACCATTCGTAGTTCCTGGCAAAAATGATGCAATCAACTTCTCCGATCTAGCTAAAGATAAAGATGCGCTCAAAAACTTTGATGAAAAAGGCTTCTTCCATAAAATCATTAAAGAAGTACAAGCACAAGAAGAAGAAATGAAAAAATTAGAAGCTGAAATGGAAGCATTAGAGGCAAAAGAAAAAGCAGAACAAGCTAAAGAAAAAGCTGCTGAAGCAAAACCAAAAACTCCTGAGGCAAAACCAAAAACTCCTGAAACAAAAACAAAATAATAAGTAGCTTATGTAAGAAAAGACCGTAGAGCCATTCCTCTACGGTCTTTCTTGGTATATTACGCAAGTAGATATCCTTTTTCTACCGCACTGTTAATCAACTCTTCGGCATATGTCCAGAGTGATTCAGAGCCTTCCTGAATCGGTTGTTTCACTCTCTTAATCACTTGCTCCCTAGTAATGTGATTGGTTTTCCAGGTAGCCCCTTCTGTGTAGTAATTAAACAACAGGGGTTGAAATCGATCAAGAGCGGCAGCAAATCGGGCTTCCGGGGTAATTCTTTGTTCAAATTCTTCCCACAACCCCTTAAACTCCAATTCCTGATCCTTAGGTAATAAGGCATAGATTCTTTCGGCAGCAGCTTGTTCTCGTACTTCTTTGTCAAGATTCCCCGGATCATCGTACACATATGTATCCCCCGCATCAATCTCCACAATATCGTGCAATAATAGCATTTTTAGCACTCGTAACAAATCCATCACTGTATCACTAGCATGCTCTTGTAAAACTGTTGCTAACATCGCTACATGCCATGAATGCTCGGCGTCATTTTCACGCCTAGAGCCATTCAATAGTAAGGTCTGTCGGTAGATATGTTTCATTTGATCAATTTCTCTTAAAAATTGGAGCTGCTGTTCAATTCGTACTCCTGTTTGATTCAAATTCATGTTCTTCTCCCCTCTACCTTTTCTGGTTGTAAGCGCTGTATTTTTTACAGATGATTTAAACTTTTCTTGCTTATAATATCATTCATTAAAAGGAAGTGTAGGAAAACCTCCCGTTATATACAGGAGGTTCTTCTTTCCTTTATTAAAGAGAGATTCGGTAAAAGTCCCTACTTTCCTTTTTAATGAGACGAAAGTACTGTTTCAACCTGGTCAGAAACCAGTGTTCCTAGATTTTCGCCTTCACAAATCCGCTTCATTACATGCTTTTTATCAAAATTAAAGACATGGATAGGTAGAGCATAGTCACGGGCCAAGATGATGGCAGATTGATCCATTACCTTCAATCCTTGGCGAATCACATCATCATAAGAAAGCGATTCATACAGCTTTGTTTTTGCCAAAATACGCGGGTCTCCATTGAGCACTCCATCTACACCATGCTTTGCAACTAGGATCGCATCTGCTTCCATTTCTAATGCTCGTTGGACAGCAGGATAATCTGTCGTGACATAAGGCTGACCATTTCCACCAGCAAAAATAATGACATGTCCTTTCTCTAAATGATGCATCGCTCGCAGACGAATATAAGGCTCTGCAACTGAATTAATTGGATTAGCAGTCATCACACGTACCTCATGATCTGTTCTGTTGTTCAACACACCTCGGAGCATCAGACTGTTAATAACGGTTGCCATCGTCCCGATATTGTCTGCTTCCACTCGTCCAATAGCCCATTCATTAGCCATATTCCCTCTAAAAATATTGCCTCCACCAATGACGATAGCTACCTCCACGCCTAACTGTAACAGCGCCTCTACTTCATCCGCAATGTGTGTCAGTTTACTTGGTTCAAAACCAAAGCCCTTGTCTCCAGCTACAGCCCCACCACTTAATTTGACCAATACACGCTTATATCTTGGCATAGCTCTCCCCCTTAGTTTGTGGAAGAATTCCTTTCGTATTGTAATCAGAAATTAGGGGTTTTGGCAATCTTTTCAAGAAAAAAATAACTAACAAATAATCTCGCATCATATTGCATAGCTCATTTTGCAATGTCCCCCCACTTACAATCATACTAACTAGACGTTCAGGATGGTATGCTTCATATGTAAAAGCTTCTGCACACCAACCAGTCATATTCGCTCCAGCCTCCTGTGCAATCAATACACCAGCTGCCACATCCATTACCAAAATTCCTTTTTGCAAAACGATAGCCATAGTAGATGAATATTTCTCAAATAGCACATCCGCTAGATTAAAAGCTTTTACCATATGTATACCTGAAACAGTATCCTGGGCTATTGAATTAGCTTTTCCTAAATGCTTTTGTAGTTCTTCTGTATATTTTCGTAAAGGTTTACTCAAAACACCCATAATCAGTATGGCTACTGGCAAAATTGAGATACTTAATACAACTTACTTCCAATTAGTGGAAACTAGCAAACAAAGGGCTCCAACAAAAATAACCGGCATATAAAAAATTTGATAGAAATGTTGTTGCAAAAAATTCTGTAATAACGTGGCATCGTTTGTTAAACGCGAGGTAATATCTCCTGTATGATATTTTTCAATGGCGGAAATAGGCATTTTTTCTATATGATAGGTAACATTATTTTTTAAATCTCGTAGAGCATTTGCGCTAAATTTTACAGCAGAATATTTTATGAAATATTTTGAAATAAAACCGACAATCGTTAATCCTAAAATCAAGGTAGCAAAGCTTACTAGCTTTTGATAGTCATTTGTATTTTCTACCATCGTTCTAATTAAGATTCCCATCCAAATTTCGATTGTCGCTACGATCAGAGAAGTAACGATACAGAGAAAAACCCAAAAACGATATGGTCTTACACGTGTAAATACCCACTGGAATACAGGTTTTTTGAGGGGGGGGTTTGCTCTTGTTTTTGAAAATTCATCTGCTGCTCTTCTCGAAAAGATAAATAGTGATTTCCCCTACAAACAAGAATCTTTATAGGGGAAATCACGGAAACTAAACTTTCATCGGTACAACATTTACTTCAGGACAAAAAACTCTTGGAGAATCTCTTTGAGTATGGAGCCATTTTTAGTAACTTGTTCTCCGCTAAGCATCCTCGGATGATCTCCATAGCCACGATAGTTTATAAATCGTTCAGATGCCCGTGCCCACACTTCCTCATTCCATTTTTCAGCCTCATAGGCTGTTACGTTTCCTTGCTCGCATTCTGCTTGGATGAGATGAATAGCGGCCTTTATATTACCTCTATTTACCAATTGATTATGGAACATCAGATAACTGAACATGTTTTGAAAAAAACTTTGTTTGATAAAATCGTTAGTTATGAACTGCTCTAGATCCTCTTTTGTCATATTAAACAGCTCGTTATTTTCTGCTATTTTTTTAAAATAGGCTCCAATTTCTTTTCTTGCTTCAGTAGCCGTTTGTTCAATTGCTTTATCCTTCCAATAGGAGTCAAATAAAATAATGCTGGACACCTGTCTTCCTTGGTTTTCCAATACTTTAGCTACTTCAAAAGCTAAGTTACCGCCAGAGGAATACCCCATCAAAGTATACGGACCCTCAGAATCGATCTGAGTAATTGCATTGACGTACTGCTCAATGCGATTGTCTTCTTCTATGAAGTCAAAGCTATATAAAGAAATGTCGTGGACTTCTTCAGCAAGCTTTTGATAGAAGGTACTGTGGGCTGCAATCGGTGTAAAGCTAAATACAGGTCGATTTGTTTCTTTATTTAGTAGAATCGGGTGACCCGCGTTTTGCTCGTACTGCTTATGCAAAATAAACTCTGCCATTTTTTCAATCGTTGGATGCTGGAATACAAAATGTAGAGGCAACTCTTCCTGCATGTACTCATACACCTTTGATATGAGTAGCATTGCTTTTAAGGAATGTCCGCCGATTTCAAAGAAATGATCGGTGATGCCAATTTTTTCTACTTCTAATACTTCTTGCCAAATAGCAGCCAATTGTTCCTCTACCATGTTTCTAGGAGCAATATATTCTTTTGCTGCAACGCCGACGTTCTCAGGCTTTGGCAATGCTCTCTTATCTACTTTTCCGTTAGCAGTAGTAGGTAGTTCTAAAAGCTGTACGAAGTAAGTAGGAACCATGTAGGCTGGGAGTTCCTTGGAAACAAATTTTCTCAGATCAGCCAGTACAACTTCCTTTTCAGCTACAAAGTACGCACATAAATATTGCTGTGCATGTTGATCTTCTTGAGCAGTAACCACTACCTCCCCAACTCCATGATACTGAAGAATGGTAGATTCGATCTCTCCTATCTCAATTCGGAAACCTCGTACTTTGACTTGTTCATCTACCCGACCAACATATTCTATCGTGCCATCTGGACGCCACTTGGCCAAATCACCCGTTTTATACATGCGCTCCCCAGGTACAAATGGATTAGCAACGAACTTCTCTTCTGTTAATTCTGGTCGATTTAAATAACCTCTACCCAGTCCACGACCTGCTATGCATAACTCCCCTACTACTCCTATAGGCTGTAAATGATGCTCATTATTAACAATATAGACAGTTACATTGGCTAGCGGTCGACCAATTGTAATCTCTTGATCTACTCCAATTGCTCTTTGGATAGTCGTAACTACACTATTCTCCGTAGGTCCATACTCATTGTTAATCTCAATAGCAGGATTTTTTTGTTTAATCTTTTGGACAATTTGTGGTGATAATTTTTCTCCTCCAAGAGTGACACAACGTAATTGGTGTAAATCCTCTGCTGTAGCGCTATCCACAATTGCATGAAACAGACTTGGAACACCATAGTAATGAGTGATTGATTCAGAGGCGATCAATTTTCGTAGTGCAAATGGATCTTTTGCCTCTTCTTCCCTTGGCAAGATCGAAGTGGCCCCTCCAAGCATAGGAGCAAACAAACTAGCTACAAATCCATCAAAAGCAAATGAGAAAATCTGTAGAGCTTTATCCTTTGGATTAAATGCATACTCGTCTCTTCTCCATTGCAGGCAGTTCACGATGGAATGATGTTCAATCATGACCCCTTTTGGTTTACCAGTTGTACCTGAAGTATAGATTACATATGCCAAGTCAGTTGGTTGGTTCACAACTGTGAGATTGGTTCCATCAACTACATAATTTTGCTCCTCATCTAAATCTAGCCTCACCATATTAACTGCTAATCCATTGAACAAATGCGACTGGGTCAGTAAAAGAACAGCACCGCTATCTTCTAAGACATATTCAATACGTTCCGTAGGATAAGCTGGATCAATAGGGACATAGGCTGCTCCTGCTTTCAAGATACCCATGATACCAACAATCATTTCTACGGAACGATCTACCATAATAGCTACTAGTTGATTGGGAACGATTCCTTTATTACGTAACGTACGAGCTAATTGGTTGGCTCTTTCATTTAGCTCTTGATAAGTCAACTCCTTCTTGTTCCAGATAAGTGCTACCTGATCTGATGTTTTTCTTACCTGTTCTTCAAAAAGCTGATGAATCGTTGTATCCTGCTGATACTTTCTTTCTGTGTTATTAAACTCTTGTAAAAGCTGATTTTTTTCTGCATTCGTCAATATTTCAATAGTAGCTAGCTTCACTTCAGGATTATCTACGATCGCTTTTATAATCTGAAGGAAATTTGTCGTCAAGCGTTCTATTGTTTCCTGACGGTACAATTTGGTGCAGTATTCCACACCAATCATGATTTGATCTCTTTCTTCTGTAGCGATAAAGGTGATATCGAATTTAGAGTGTTTCCATTTATTTTCCCTTTCATAGGCAATAAACCGTAGCTCATCTAATTCAATAGAATCTTCCCCTCTGTTTTGGAGAGTAAACATGGTATCAAACATTGGATTTCTGCTTACATCGCTTTGTAGCTCCAGTTTCTCCACTAGCTCTTCAAATGGATAATCCTGATTCTCATAAGCTTGTAATGCATTTAGTTTTACTTCTATTAAAAACTCTCTAAATGATTTTGATCTAGCTGGTTTATTTCGTATGGCCAATGTATTGACAAACATCCCAACAGTGCACTGTAAATCAACATGCGATCGACCTGTAACCGGTGTACCCACAATCAGATCTTCTTGACCAGAATATTTGGAAAGAAGTACATTATATGCGGCTAACAAGACCATATAAAGTGTGGTTCCTGTGTCTGCAGCTATCTTGTACAAGCCTTCCATAAGCTCTTTGCCAGTTCCTCTTGTGATTACATCTCCGTCAAAGCTTTGTGTATTTGGTCTCGGAAAATCTGTCGGTAGATTTAACACAGGAATTTCATCTGCAAATGTTTGAACCCAGTGGTCTTCCTGTTTTTTATACAAATCCGTCTGAGACTGTTCATGTTGCCATTCAGAAAAATCCTTATATTGAATCGTAAGCTCTGGTAACGTATTCCCTTGATACAATTCCACCAATTCGCTGATGATGATCCCAGATGATACTCCATCAGAAATAATGTGATGCGTATCTACTAGTAACAAATAACGATCCAATCGGGTTTGAACAAGCTTGACGCGAAGCAATGGTGCCATATTTAACTGGAATGGTTTGATAAACTCATCAATGATTTCTTCCAGCTCTTCTTCAACAGATACCTGATAATCGACTGCAAAATCAACTACTGCATGGATTTTCTGTACAGGAGAACCATTTACTACCTCGAAGGATGTACGCAAGCTCTCATGACGGTTGATTAAACCTTTAAAAGCGGTTTCTAGTTTTACCAGATCAAGTTTTCCTTCCAGTAGCATGATAGAAGGCATGTTATAGCTGATATCTATCCCATCAAACTGGTTAAGAATAAACATTCTTCGTTGTGCTGCTGAAACCGGATAGTAATCTTGCTTTGTAGCAGGTCGGATCGAAATGATCTGCTTCGTGCGCTCGCTCTCCAAGTATTGGGCTATTTCTTCGATCGTTGGTTTTTCAAATAGGACACGTAAAGGAATATCCATTTGATACTCTTTGTGCATTTGAGATATAACCATCATAGCCCGTAAGGAATGACCACCTAATGCGAAGAAATCGTCCTTACTTCCAACTCGATCAACCCCTAAAACTTGTTGCCAGACAGTAGCAAGTTGTACTTCCAATTGTGTTCGAGGAGCCACATATTCTGTGTTAGCAAGCAAAGAATTGTCTGGATCTGGTAACGATCGCTTGTCAATTTTTCCATTTGCAGTTAATGGCATCGCTTCAAGTGAAATAAACGTAGTAGGAATCATCGCGATCGGTAGCTGAGTTGTTAAATGGGCACGTATTTCTGCTGTACTTACCTCTCTATCCGTAACCATATATGCGCAGAGGAATTTTTCCTTCGCTTGATCTTCCTTCGCTACAACGACTACTTCTCTTAGACCATCAAGCTTACGCATTTGTGACTCAATCTCACCAAGTTCGATCCTAACCCCACGGATTTTTACTTGATGATCAATTCGGCCCAAATATTCAATATTTCCATCTGGTAGCCACCTTGCTAAGTCCCCTGTTCTATACATTCGTTCTCCCGCGACAAACGGATTTTTCACAAATTTCTCTTCCGTAAGATCCGGTCGATTCAAGTACCCTCTTGCTAGACCAACACCAGCAATGCATAACTCACCTGCTATCCCAATTGGTTGAAGGTTCTCAGAATCAGCCTGGACGATGTATAGTTGAGTATTATATATAGGTTTACCAATCGGAATTGCAGCTAGTTCCTCATCTGTATCACAATCAAAATACGTAACATCGACAGTAGCTTCCGTTGGTCCGTATAAATTGATTAATCTAGCTTCACACACGGAGGAAACTGCTCGACGGAATCTATCAACATGCTGTGGTGGCAATGCTTCACCACTTGCAAAAACCTGCCGTAAAGACTGTAGTTTTTCCTCTACCAACTTACTTGGCTGTTGTTCAACATAATCCAGAAAAGCGTGCAGCATCGCAGGAACAAAATGCATTGTTGTAATGCGATGTTCGGCTATTGTCTCTAAGATTTGCTCAGGGTTCTTTTCTCCTCCTACAGGTAAAAGGCACATTTTGGAGCCCACCATCGACCACCAGAATAGCTCCCATACTGATACGTCAAACGTAATCGCTGTTTTTTGCATAATGGTGTCAGCGGATGAAATAGGGTATTTTGCATGCATCCACATCAGTCGATTTATAACTGAATGATGTTCAATCATAACTCCTTTAGGCTTCCCTGTAGATCCTGATGTATAAATAACATAGGCTAAGTGATTCGGACCATTTATCGCTTCCAAATTCGAACCATCTTGGTGATAGCTTTGAGCGTCATTTATATCTACTATCTTCCCAGCAAAAGTCACTCGCTCCAACAAATGGTGCTGGGCCAAGAGTAGTTTTGCTTTTGAATCTTCTAGCATATAGCGGATTCTTTCCTCTGGAAATTCCGGGTCAATCGGCATATATGCACCGCCAGCCTTTAAAATCCCAAAAATTCCAATCATCATCTCTAATGAACGTTCTGCCATGATTCCAACTAATTGATCAGCTACTACTCCTTCAGAACGTAGCTTTCGCGCTAACTGATTCGCTCTTTCATTCAGTACCCGGTAAGAAAGTTGTTCCCCCTCGCAAATGACAGCTATCTGATCTGGTATACGTGCTGCTTGTTCTTCAAATAGCTGATGAATCAGCTTTTCGCACGGATATTCCATTACCGTATTATTAAATTCAGATATAATCATATTTTTCTCTTCTTCTCGAAGCAGGGATATGTCCGCTATTTTTGATGTAGGATGATGAATGATTGTTTCAATAATGGTAAAGAACTGTTGAATTAGTTGTTCCATCTCCATTTCTGTAAACAACTGTGCTCGATAATTTAGTTGAAACAGAATTTTTTGATTATCTAATTCAATCACATTCATTTCAAAATCATTAATGACGTCTCCACAAAAATTCTCATCAACTTCAATTTCAACATTTTCATACTGCGAATAATTCATAGCACGGTACTGTACAGAAACACCAAAGAGACGTTGAAGGTCCTTATACTGATGTGCTTCTCGTAAATCTTCCATCATTTGATTGTACGGGAATCTTTGATGGCGTAGGATCGAAATCTGCTCTTTTGATACGACTTTCAATAATGAAAGCAAATCCATCTCAGGATCAACGAATACCCGTGTTGGCACTGTACTAACGAACATTCCTAGCATTTCTTTTTCCTTTTTGGTTGTTTTGTTCGCATAGAATGTACCAATTGAAACATCGTTCTGTGTTGTCTTTTTATGCAAGTAGATGTACAACGCAGTCATAAAGACTGTTAACATACTACTGTTTGTTTGTTTGCAAAACTCATACAGGTTATAATACAAACGGTCTTCTAAGATAATATTTTTTCTTTTTCCAGCAGTACTTAAGGTAAGAGGATTATATGATTTAAACCCTATCACTTCGGGTAAGGTGCTAAATTTATCTACCCAATACGATTTATCCTTTTGATAGCGATCCGATTTTTCATAGTCCTGCTCCGTTTGTATAAAGTCGAAATAAGTATGATTTTCTGTTATTTCTGGAAGCTCATCATTTGCAATCTGAGAATAGTATTTGTTCGCTTGATTGATGAACATTCTTGCAGAGATTCCGTCGCAGACAATATGATGAATTTTGACATTGTACCAATATTCTTGCTCGCTAATCTTGCAAATGATAAATTGATACAATTCTGAATGTAGAAGTTCAAATGGTGTACGATTGTGCTGGTCCAGCCACTTTAATGCCTGAGCTTCTCCATCAACACCTGAAAAGTCTAAACATTCGAACGATTTTTCGCTATATTCCTCCACATATTGCTGAGGATAGCCATTTTGAGCTGTCAATTTAATCCGAAAGGCATCGTGCTGGAACATAATCATATTTAGAGCTTGTTGCAAGGCACCTAGACTTATATTACCTTTCATTTTAATTGTCAATGAAATCGACGATACACCCGTATTTGGATAAAGTAATTCGGAGTACCAAATCCTTTGTTGAGGCTGAGTCAACGAAAATAATTGAAGCAAATCCTTATTCATATTGCTGCACCTCTTGTTAGAAATTATAGTTTATTATAAAAAAATACTATGATTGCTTACTATGTAGATGCTATCGGCATGTTGCAAGGTTTGACTGTATGTTAGGATAGATGACGTTAATCTAAGATTTATGAGAGTTATGTCTAGAGATGTAGGGAGTCGCTTGAGGAAAGACGGTACTTTATGCAGAGGAATCAGCATGATGTGAGAAAAGATTTTTTGTTTATGAATCTATCAAATATTTTACCATCACCTCTTTTACTCAAGGATAATTGAAGCGGTTGTATGCGATCATACTTGGCCTCCTTTTCGATGTGAGTGACATATTGTTGCAGCAAAAAACCTTTGACCTCACTGTAAAAGCTAAATCACATATTCCACAATAATATATTTTATGAAAAAATAAACATTTACGACTCGCTATAACATATTAGCATTATTCTTCCATTTAAGTGTTTGTAAAATTTGTGAACTTTTATATGTATTTCTGTAAATTCATGCTAAAAAAGTCCAAGATGCTATTGACCGTACTATAATAATGAATAGAGATTGCTTTGTCAGAAGTGGTTTCCCCTGCAAATAAACGCAGGTATGGTCCCTCTTTCACTTTCATCTCATCAGGTGTCCCATGATCCACGATAGAACCCTGCTCCATCACGAAAATGACATTTGCTATCTCTGCTGTTTGCATTTGATGCGTTACGATCATGACGGTACGTTGATCCTTTAATGAGCGGATCGCGTCACGAACACATGATTCAGAATGTGAATCTAGAGCAGACGTAGGCTCATCAAATAAAACGATAGGAGCTTTTGTATCCATCAGGCAACCCCAGAATAAATCCCAAATCTAATATTCTCTTCAATCGTTCCTTCAAATAAATGCGGATCTTGTGGAACGTATGTTATCAATTCTCTCACCTGCGTGAGAGTGTGAGTTTTTGCATTTTTAGCAAAGAAATATATATCGCCTTCCGCAGGGGGATAAAACCCTAGTAGCGCTTTTAATAACGTACTTTCCCCCAGAACCACTTGTTCCCACTACAGCGGCTAGTTGCCCAACCCCGACTGACAAAGTGACATGATTTAATACCTTGTCCATCCCGCGTTGTAAAACGACATCATCCAATGGTTTTTTCCATTACGATGTAATATGTCCCGATTTCACCTTAGGTTCGCTAGATTCTTCCCCGATCAATAATGACAAAGGTTCCAGTACCATGTGCAATGAGACGCTCCTGATCGTCATAGACAGATCCCTCCATTATGGCCATTAATCCACCTTTATGAATCAGTTTAGCAACTGATGTTAGCTTCTTACCTTTACCGGGGCGTACATACCGTATTTGCAGATCGCTCGTAACAGCAGCCTTCCCCTCTTTGGCCATTACTTTATTTATCAGAGACCCCATCGTGTTATCAATTAACGTTGCCGTAACACCACCGTGAACAATCTTTAGGGAGTTATGCATATATGGAGTGATCGGAATTTCAAATTGATAGGTTCTTTCATCAATAAAAGTTCCTTGTAATCCTAAGAAACCGGATAGATAAGCACTATTCCGCTCACGCTTCTGCTTAATTGCTTGTATGGCTAAACGAAGAATTTCTCGTTCCTCATCCGTGCCCTCCGTCATGATTTGTTGCCACTCTTCCTGCATCTAATAAAGCCCCCTTTACTAATACTATCCTGACATTTTGAAATATAGGGTAATAACCTTCTACGATCATACAAAAAAAGAAGTAGAAACAAAAGCTGACATATCCAAACATGGGTAATCCTATCCCTGAAAAGAAAAACAGGCAATCTGTTTCCGATATGAATCGGATCAAGACCGCCTCCTTGGGATAACTATATTATAGTTTCAAATGCATTGCCTATATGCATGCAAGGTTAATATTTTAACTCCTGAACTTGCGGATTCGTGCTTGAAATTGGTACAAGACTCTTTTTCGGGCGCGATGACCAGTAGACACCCAAGAGCACGAGCACTCCACCTACAATCTGAGAAAAGAGCAGTTCCTCTCTCAAAAACAACACAGCAAACATAGTAGCAAAAACCGGTACTAAATTCATAAACGGTGAAGCTTTTGTTGGTCCTAAAAAGTGGACTGTCTTGGTCCAGCAAAAGAAAGCAATTACCGATGAAGAAGATACCCAAGTATGCAATTGACCATAGATTCTCCCATAGGAATAATTGAACGGGACGAAAGCTTACTTCCACCATCATCAATGGTACGGAAGTAAGTACACCAGCAAAGACAATCAGAGTAAACCCAATCAAGCCTGGTAACCGATCCGCTGTTTTACGCAACATAACAGAATAAATGGCCATTAAGACATTACTCAATATCAACACGATATCGCCATTATTTAGTCGTATGTCAGCAAAGGTTCCAATGTGTCCTTTGCTAACAATCCACAAAACTCCCAGCAACGATAAAAGAATGCCAATTATTTGGTTGCTATTAATTCTTTCATGTAGCATAAAGTAAGCTACGATAGTGATAAAGATTGGCGATAAAGATGAAAGTAAAGATGCATTTACCGTGTTGGTATGCTCCATGCCCCAATATACCAGTCCCGTAAATAAAGCAATTCCCAAAAAGCCCATTATCAATATTTCTCTCCAAAATTTCAGATAAAATTCCCAATTTTCACACAATGATTTCCATGTAAAAGGTAATAGTACGATAAGAGCAAAAGACCAACGTAAAAATCCAAGGGTAAACGGCGGTACATGATGTAAAATATTTTTTCCAACTAAAAAATTACTTCCCCATAACAAAGTAGCTAGCAGGGGAATCAAATAGACGATTCGATTAATTTTTATACCTTGAGTACCCAATCTGATTCCCGTCCTTCCATCAAATATGTAGAACTTGTTACAATCATGTTTGTTCCGTTGTTATTGTATCACTAAGAAACGCTGTTTTAGGTATATCTGAATTTTTTAAAAATTAGGCGTTTATTCATTGCTTTCATACACAAAAGCGTTTGTGTATTGAGTTATTACAACGTTTACGCACGTATAAAATAAGATTTAAGTGAATTATATATACATAATAATGAATAATTATACCTAAATAACAAAAATAAAACCCGCGAAATAAGTTACTGTTTCACGAGCTTTCCATTCTGTTTCAACATGTTTTTTTACATGATTCGCATATGACTAAACGGATAGTATAAAAAGATACCCTTACCTATCACTGCTTTTTTTTCAACAAATGGTGTTGGCCATAAATGAGAATCAAAACTACCATTCCGATTATCTCCCAAAAAGAAGTAGTGATTTGCTGGGACATGCACAGGAGCGAAATCATAATTCATTGCTTCCTTTAAATAAGGCTCCTCTATCTTTACACCATTACGATACAAGAAACCATGTTTCACCTCGATGGTATCCCCCCCTTTTCCAACTAAGCGTTTAATAAACAAATCCTTGTTTCCCTGTATAGGGGGAGCAAACACAACAATATCGCCATATTGGAAATTTTCTGGGTTGGATATTTTCTCAATGAAAAGACGATCATTCACTTGCAAAGTAGGAACCATGGACGTAGATGGAACATAAACTGCTTGGACCACAAACGTACGAATTGTAAAACTCAGCACTAGAGCAATTGCTATTATGGGTAACCACTCTCTAATCCATTTTGGTAATTTTTTCATGATAAATATCCCTCCTCTTAAGTATACGTGAAACAGACTCAGTCGATTTCACTCTTTGTCACTTTTCCTCATGTCCGAAATGAACAAATGTTCAGATCATTTTGCTTGTTTCATGCTTTCGTGTAGTGCTACAATAGTGAAAATACTTGGATAGGGTGTTGTCGTAGGGCTTCATTCCCACATTAAAATAACTCTTACGATATCTGAACCATACTGGAGGATAGGCGACATGAGACAAAGAAGCGATATGATCAAAAAAGGTTTTGACCGAGCTCCACATCGGAGTTTACTACGAGCAGCAGGTGTACGAGAAGAGGATTTCGATAAACCTTTTATTGCCATCTGCAACTCTTATATAGATATTATTCCTGGCCACGTCCATTTGCAAGAGTTTGGTAAGATTGTAAAAGAAGCCGTCCGTGAGGCAGGCGGTGTTCCTTTTGAGTTTAACACAATTGGAGTAGATGATGGAATTGCCATGGGTCATATCGGGATGCGTTATTCTTTACCAAGCCGAGAATTGATCGCTGATAGTTTAGAAACGGTAGTTTCGGCTCATTGGTTTGATGGTTTAATTTGTATTCCGAATTGTGACAAAATTACACCAGGTATGATTATGGGAGCTTTACGTGTTAATATTCCAACGATTTTCGTCACAGGTGGTCCAATGAAAGCAGGAAAAACGAGCGATGGACGCTCGATCTCCTTGTCTTCCGTCTTTGAAGGCGTAGGAGCCCACCAAGCAGGCCTAATTGATGATGATAAGCTATTGGAATTAGAACAATACGGTTGCCCAACCTGCGGCTCCTGTTCAGGCATGTTTACAGCCAATTCGATGAACTGCTTGGCTGAAGCTTTGGGAATTGCCCTACCAGGAAATGGTACCATCTTGGCTACTTCACCTGAGCGTCGTGAACTAGTTAAATCTACTGCAAGTGCGCTGATGAATTTGATTAAACATGACATCAAAATGCGCGATATTGTGACACTGGATGCACTAGATGATGCCTTCGCTTTAGATATGGCGATGGGTGGGTCTACAAATACCGTTCTGCACACATTAGCCCTCGCCCATGAAGCTGGCTTTGAATATCCGATTGAAAGAATCAATCAGGTAGCTGAACGCGCTCCTCATCTATGCAAGTTAGCCCCTGCCTCCGATTATCATATCGAGGATTGCCATAACGCTGGTGGCGTGTCCGCAATTTTACGGGAACTAATGAAACGAGAAGGAATTTTGCATCCTGATCGCATTACTGTAACAGGTAAGACACTACGTGAAAATGTAGCTGAAGCAGCAATCTTAGATGAAGCTGTTATCCATTCTCTTGAGCAACCATATAGTGAACGTGGTGGACTTGCTGTTCTGTTTGGCAATATAGCCCCAGAAGGTTCCATCATTAAAACAGGAGCCGTGGATTCTTCCATTAAAAAGCACGTGGGGCCAGCTATTTGCTTCGACTCTCAAGAAGAAGCTTTAGAAGGCATCGCGAATGGAAAAATTAAAGAAGGACATGTTGTAGTTATTCGTTATGAGGGACCAAAGGGTGGTCCAGGTATGCCAGAAATGCTTGCACCTACTTCTCAGATTGTCGGGATGGGGCTTGGTACTAAGGTTGCTCTAGTAACAGATGGACGTTTCTCGGGTGCTTCTCGTGGTATCAGTATTGGTCACGTTTCACCCGAAGCTGCTGAAGCAGGACCGATTGCATTTGTCCACGACGGAGATATCATCAGCATAGATATGGAAGCACGTACCATACAGCTAGAAATTTCTGTCGAAGAAATGGCAAAACGCAAAGAAAGCTGGACAGGATTTGAACCAAAAGTAAAAACGGGCTATCTAGCTCGATATTCTAAGCTAGTCACCAATGCATCAACTGGTGGAGTATTAAAAATCTAACGTTGATACTCGGGCTCCCCTTTCAAAAGGGGGCCTTCTTTTTATCCTAAACAAACAGAATGGCAACAAAATTAACTTGAAACCAACGTCCATGCATAATAAAGTAGAAGAGTTAGACCCCAGATGATCGCAAATGCTCGCAAGGAGGTTTTTATGCGTTTACGCAATATCCCAGGTGCAGAAGATATGCTGCGCCAATTTCCAACCTATGTAGATAATCCTAGCCAATATAAGGGGAAATGGTCAGACTGCTTTGGCAATAACAATCCTATTCATGTTGAGATTGGTAGTGGTAAAGGACGTTTTATTAACACATTAGCAGCTCGCTTTCCCTCAATCAATTTTATCGCTATCGAGTTAAAAGCAGAAGTGCTGTATCGCACAGCCCAACGTACGGAACAAAAGGAAATTCCTAATCTAAAATTAGTTCAATTTGATGCATTCAAAATTACAGAACTGTTTGAGCAAAAAGAACTAGACCGGATTTATTTAAACTTTAGTGATCCATGGCCTAAAAAACGCCACAGTAAACGCCGCCTGACGCATTTTTCCTTTTTGCGTCAATATCGAGCTGTGCTAAAACAAGACGGAGAAATCCATTTAAAAACGGATAATCAAAATCTGTTTGAATTCTCTCTAAATCAATTCGCTAACGAATTGTTTCAATTACGTCATATCTCATTTGATCTTCATTCATCTGAACAAGCCGCAGCTAATGTGATGACAGAATATGAAGAACGTTTTTCCAATCGTGGACAACGTATCTTCCGCACGGAGGCTCTTTGTAAACCAGTTGCACCCACGAATCGCCTGTCTACAGACGAATAGCTTGACTTACCGTATAAATCACTGAACGAAGCGACCATTCTTCTGAATGGTTGCTTTTTTGTATATGATCACCATAATGTCAAAAATATTCCACATATAATGATATACCGATTCTATTTATCTGAAAAATAAAACAACTAATAAATTGGGAATAGTTGCTTACACTTTTTTGCATTAAAACTGTTTCATTTTCTCAAAATTAGTGTAAAATTTCCTAAGTAAGCAATAAAAATCCAAGTATTTATTTGTTATCTAGTTTTATATAGTATATATTTTCCATTAATTACTTATAATATATGACGAGTTATATAATTTACAAAATTTTGAAATTTATTGAACAGCACTTTTTCAGCAGATAACTACTTTACAAATCAAATAAAAAGAGTAAAATAATAATTGCTGAAGGACTTTTGTGCTGACTGGTCAATACAAAAATATATGTACTTTGGAAGGATAGGTGGACTCTATGAAAAAACAACTAATTTTAGGTATGACTGTACTAGCCTGTGCATTCTCTGCGTCTTCTGTATTCGCTGCTGAGGAGAACGCAACAAAAAACGAAACAATGGCACCACAATCATTTTTTAACGTTCAAGTAGCACCACAAACAGTTGCACCTGCATCTGTTATTATGCCAACTGAATTTACTAGTAGCACTACAAAAGGTGAAGTAGTAAATTTCTCTATCTTTGCTCCAGTTTCTGCTCCTATTCAAGTAACAGAAACAAATGCGCCAGCAACCGGTAATCAAACTGAAACAAAAGGTGAAGTTTTTAATAGCACAGTAATTTTCGGATAATTACATGCTGTAAATATTCTCTCTTTTTCACCCTCTTTTTAATAAAAACTGGTCATTAGCCCCCACTTGTTGGGGGCTCTTTTTTATCATATGTACCACCATACAAAAAATAAAAAAACGCATAGCATCATTTCTACGCGTTTTTTTATATAACTCCTCTATGAGCTGTACAGCTATTCTGCTTATTCTTCTAGCTGACTTACTTCTTCAACTTCTCTTTCCTCTTCCGGGTGCCAATGATCCAATACTTTGCCTTGAAGGACACGCCCTTCAATAAACTCGATCTGATTGGCTGAAAAACAGGTTTTCCATTCTACATGAAGCTCTTCAGCCATCTTCACCACCGTTAGCAGCTCTGACCAAGCCACATATCGCTTATACCAGAAAAATTGCGGCTGTTCATTCATATATGGATACAAATCATCAAACTCTGTATGTTTACAGTCAAGAGCCCGTTCAAAGTGAACTTTCGCGTGTTCCAGTTTTTCCTGGAAGTAAGATTGCAAATCCTTTTGAGAAAAGGTAGACACATGAATCCCTCCAGTTTTCCATTTACAGTTTCGTTGTATGTAAATCATCATCCGAATTACCAACAAAACTTATATCACCATTCTAACACGCACTGTAGTCTGTGAAAATAGTCATAATCTTGTCAATCTAACTATATGAAATGCAACAGTATATCCTGCCTATGAAGAAAGGCAACCGACCTATGTTCCGGTTGCCTTTTTCAGATCTTTGTTCGTTACCTTTTTACATTCATATTTCTATATAAGTTAATTCCAGGGTTCTTGTTAATTACCCGTTCCTTGTTGATAGGGATCAACTGATTGATTAGGATCTGGAATATCGGCTGGTCTTTGATTATTAGCATTGGGATCAACACCATTGCCTGAAGAACCATTTCCTTGTCCGTTGTCTTGATTATTTCCTCCGTTATTACCATTTGGTAAACCCTGAGGTGTCGAATTACTATTTTCACCGTTATCGACATTGCCATTGCCATTGCCTTCTTGCTCAGCAGATCCACTTGAACCGTTATTCGGAGATTGATCACCATCCGTTGAATTATTGTTATCTCCGTTATTGTTCTCCTCATGCTGATTTTCACCATTTTGCAGAAGCTCTTCTAACTGTTTGGTACTTACTTCACCAATATTAGATGGGCTTCCAGGGTTACCATTTTCATCATAAGGTACAACAAAATATTTGTATAAGACACCTTCCTTAACCGGATCAACAAAGGTTTTGCCACCTTGTTTAGATGATACCTTTTCAGCAGACTCAGGATTATTCAAATAGCGCATCACATCATAACCCGTCGTTTTTTCGTTGGCATCATCCCACATTAATAAGGCTACTGGTTGAGATCCTTCAATTGTAAGTCGAACGGAAAGAGCAGGTGGCGTGGTTTCTACTTCTTGATTCTCTTCAACCTCTTGGCGGTCGCTTACTCCATTTGGTCGTTCAAAATCCATTGGTTTTTCATTCTTTAATGCATCTTGCATAATGACGCTAAACATGTGTGCCGTCTTACTGCTTCCATCATACATGATGTGGCCTTCATCCTCTTTCGGGAAGCCCATCCAAATCGAGCCAATATATCTTGGGTTGTAACCAACAAACCAAGCATCCTTATTTGCCTTTGAGCTTAAGGCTGATTGTGTGGTTCCCGTTTTACCTGCTACAGGCCAATTTTTCATTTTCGCACTCGTACCTGTACCGCTTTGAACAGCATTACGTAGTAGCTCGTGCATTTCCCAAGCCGCATTAGGTGAAATAGCTTGTGTTTCTTTTACAGGTCTAGTCTCTTCTTTTCCTGTTCTGAGATCTTTAATTTTATCAATGGCATAAGCTTCTTTTACCTTACCGCCATTTGTAAATGCCGTATAGGCTTGTGCCATCCGCAATGGTGACGTTCCTTTATGCAAACCACCCAATGCAATCGATAAATTACGATCGGTTGGATCAAGTGAAATCCCGAAATCCTTGATATACTTCAATGAAGTATCGATTCCAATTTCATTTAACAACCAGACGGTAGGAACATTGAGTGACATCTGGACAGCTTTATCCAAACGTATAGACTCGCTGTATTGGTTATTCCAGTTTCTTGGTTCATAGCCATTAAAGCTTTGACGCTTGTTACTCAACATAGAGCCTGCATGCCATTTACCCGTATCTAATGCTGGTGCAAAAACAGCTAGTGGTTTAAAGGATGAACCAGGCTGATGCAAGCTTAACGCATTATTCCAGCCCTTATGCACATAGTTACGACCACCTACAATACCAGCAATACCACCAGTTTTAGCATCGACGACTACCATTCCGGCTTCGACCTGATTCGTTTTCCCATCCTTCGGGAAGTTCTTAGCATTAGCAAAGTTCTTCACCATTGCATCCTGTACATTCGTATTTAGCGTAGTGTAGATTTGATATCCTCCGCTATATAGTTCATTTTCAGCAATACCGTAACGTTCTTCGGCCTCATCAACTACGTAATCAAGAAAAGCTTGATACGCCTTATTTCCCCCAATGGACTTCTCAACAGGAAGAGGTTCTTGTTGAGCCATTTCTTTTTCCTGCACTGTAATGATTCCTTGTTCCGCCATTAAGCGAATAATTGTATCACGACGTTCTTTTGATTTCGTCGGATTCTTAAATGGTGAATAGATAGAAGGGCCCTTCGGAATCGCTGCTAGCTGGGCAATTTCAGCCGTAGTTAGAGTATCTAAGTGTTCCGCCTTTTCCTTGCCAAAATACAGATTAGCAGCAGCCTTTACTCCATAAGCACCATGACCTAAATAAATTTTATTTAGATACATTTCCATAATCTGATCTTTCGTGAATCTGTTCTCTAGGTTAATTGCAATACTAACCTCTTTCGTTTTTCGCCAGAATGTTTTTTCGTGGGAGAGAAACACATTTTTCGCTAGCTGCTGGGTTATTGTACTTGCTCCTTCTACTGCACTACCCGCTCGAATATCCTTCCAAATCGCTCCACCGATTCGGATCATATCTACACCATTGTGGTCAAAAAAGCGTCTATCTTCTACAGCCACAAATGCTTGCACCAACTTTTCAGGCACTTTGTCGATTGTGACGTATTCACGATCTTCTAGAACATACAATTTTGATAGTTCTTTACCATTCACATCAATAATTTTGGTTGCTTCCAGTTTAATGTCTTTTAATTTATTTTCATCCATATCAACCATTTTACCACCCGCATATAAGAGGGCGAAGTAACCTCCGATGACGGATAAAATTAAAAAGACCGCAAATCCAATGATAAGCAATATCCATTTATTTACTTGTTTTTTCTTTTTTTTCTTCTTGGCTTGAGCCATACATTACCTCCAGATTTCTTTCCTCTCTCCACCTTTTTAGACGATTAAGTCAAAAAAAAGTTTCTGACCCGAAAATATGCAGCATCTAATTAGTACCTGACCTCGGTTCTTTTTGATCAGTTCATTATCTCCAATAGTTGGCTGTCTGTGCAGTCGTAAAGCTGTAGCAAACGCTCATAGGGATCATTGCCACCCAGTTGAAAATAGTGAACAAAAGCAGGCTCCGTCTTATATCCATGCTCCTTCAAAAATCGAATATCAGCACGTGCCGAATCCTTTGCCAACTGTAGCATTCGTCCTTCAACAATCATATGTCGATACGCATTCTGCAATCGTACGGGGATAGATTGACCAAAGATTTCAATTGGCCACTCTTGATATGAGAATGATAGAACGATGGCTCTTCCTCCTCGTAATTCATCTACAAACTCCAGTTGAAAATCTGCACAATCTCCATACATATTTACAACCTGCTGAGTAAACTGATCAATCTCAGAATGATCCACCTGACAAATAATATCAAGGTCACTTGTCGCTATATCAATTCCAAGTGGAATCGTCCCTGTTAGCACTGGATCGTAAATAGATAACTGATTGTACAAATCAAGCTCCTGTAACACAATAAATGCTTGCTTTTGTCGTTCAGTGCCTGTTTGTAAATAGTCTGGCTTGTCTAGATGTATCATGTATATTCACCTGCTTTCCAAAATTGAACCACAGATACAAAACAGCCACTCTACCATGATAGTATAAAGTGGCTGTTTTGCACCAAACAATTCCTGCCAAAAGAAGATCATTTACAGGCTCATCTAGTGAAGAAAAAAAGCTTCAGAATATATCATTTACTTTCTTTTAATGAACAGCAGCCTTAGCATGCCGTGTCTGTTGCTTACTTAGCATAATGGGAGGAACAATAATTCCCAGTAAAATTAGCAAAATACCGCTCCATTGTAACATGCTTACATGTTCTCCTAATACGGTTACAGAAGCAATAACTGCGGCAGGTAATTCTGCTGCACCAAGAATCGTCCCCAATCCAGAACCGACTTTTGGTACACCTACAGAGAAAAAGACAACGGGAATAATAATACCTAATGAAGACAATGCCAAGCCATACATCCACAAACCCTGTCCCAAAGTTCCATCTACTAAAAAAGTTGGTGAAAAAACTGAGAATACAACAATCACAGCTGTTGTCACCATAGTTAAGCTTTTCGTAAAAACAGGAACATCCAGCCCCAATCGACCACTCGCAAAAATATAGAGTGCAAAAGTAATCGCCGATAATAAGCCATATACTGTACCCGCTAACGTAAGTGATTCAAATCCACGATCTAGTAATCCTCCTGCAAGAACTGTTCCCGTAAGCAATACAACAATAGAAAAAACCTTTTCCTTGCTAGGTTTTTTCCTATCAACAATAGCTTCTAATAAAACACCAAGCCAAGTAAACTGAAATAATAGGACAACCGCGATAGACGCAGGTAATTGGGCTACAGACAAATTATAAAAGATTGTGGTACCACTTAAGGCGAAGCCACCTACTATCAATTGCAAAATGGAGCGTAAATACACACGCTTTCTATTAAACAACAGTGTAAGAATGATTAGCAGTAACCATCCAATAAAAAATTGACTTCCTACGAGCTGACTTACCTGAAAGCCTTCCTTCATACCTAACTTAATAATGGTCGACAAGCCTCCATAGCTACAAGCTCCTAAAAAAACCAACAGAGCATATTTAAGCATTCTTGTTGCCTTCCTTTCTTCTTACATCTATTTTGGCAAACACAAAACCCCCCATCCAACGGATAGGGGGCGAACGAAAAAAAGAAATGCAGCTATTATCATCTCTTTTGAAAATTTCGCCACTTACATGTAGTTCTACAAGCAAGTTTCTCATCAATGTAATAAAAAGCTCCTCACTTATTTTAAGAAGAGTATGAATAAAAGTCAATGATAAAAGGTGCGAAAAGTCGGATAAAAGCTTTCACTACTTTTAAAATTAATGGGCAGAATCACGTCAAAAGCCTCCTCTAGTCAAATAGAGGAGGCTTTTAGTAACGAGAGGATCTTTCTTATTTTACTAAGCTTTGTGCTGTTTTCACTACATTTTCTACAGTAAAGCCATATTCTTTCATGATGATATCACCAGGAGCAGAAGCACCAAATTGGTTAATAGCAATAATTGCTCCATGATCACCTGTGTAGCGTTCCCAACCTAGTGAAGAACCCATCTCTACACCAACGCGCGCTTTAACATGCGGAGGAATAACAGAGTCGCGGTACTCTTTAGGTTGACGATCAAATAGATTAAAGCTAGGCATACTAACTACGCGAGTTGGCACACCCTCCGCTTCTAATTTTTCACGTGCTTCCATGCACAAGGATACCTCGGAACCTGTAGCAATCAATACAACCTGAGGTTCACCGTTAGATGCCTCTTTTAAAACATAAGCACCTTTAGCTAAACCTTCGCGAGCCAAATCTTTGGTCTCTTGGTAGATAGGCAGGTTTTGACGAGTTAAAGCTAGTACAATAGGCTCGTCTTTGCTAATAGCCGCATAACGCCAAGCCTCGTTTGTTTCATGTGCATCAGCAGGACGCAAAACAGTAAGGCTCGGCATGGCACGGAAAGCAGCTAGATGTTCAATAGGCTCATGAGTTGGTCCATCTTCCCCAACTGCAATAGAGTCATGAGTAAATACATATGTGGTAGGTAGTTTCATTAGAGCAGATAGACGCACTGCTGGACGAACATAGTCAGAGAAGACAAAGAACGTACCGCCGAAAGCTTTCACACCACCATGTAGCATCATTCCATTTAGAGCCGCACCCATAGCGAATTCACGAACACCAAACCAAAGATTACGCCCTTCATAAGACCCTGGCAAGAAGTCTCCAGCACCTTTAATTAAAGTGTTGTTGGAGTGTGCCAAGTCAGCGGAGCCACCAATTAAGTTAGGCATACGTTTTGCCAAACCATTGATTGCGTTACCGGAAGCCGCACGAGTCGCTAGCTTGCTACCGATTTCGTAAGTTGGTAGGTCTGCATCAAAATCTTCGGATACCTCACCATTACTTGCTTTTTTAAATTGAGCAGCTAGTTCCGGATAAGCCTTTTCATAAGCCGATAGTAGCTCATTCCATTCTGCTTCCTTCTGTTGACCCGCCTCTACTAGAGAAGCGTAGTACTCTTTTACCTCTTGAGGTACGTGGAATGCTTCATGCTCCCAAGCATACGCTTGTTTTGTTAAAACAACCTCGTCTGTACCAAGTGGAGCACCGTGACTGGAGCTACTGCCGCCTTTATTTGGAGAACCGAAACCAATTGTTGTTTTCACTTCAATCAGTGTTGGACGATCCAAATCTGTACGTGCTTCAGCCAAGGCTTTTTCAATAGTATCTACATTGTTTCCATCTTCTACACGGATATATTGCCAGCCGTACGCTTTGTAACGTGCAGCTACATCTTCCGTGAAGGATTGGCTTAAATCGCCATCTAGACAAATATCATTAGAATCATAAAGTACAATCATCTTACCTAGTTTAAGATGAGCCGCAAGAGAAGAAGCTTCAGAAGAAACGCCTTCCATCAAGTCTCCATCTCCGCAGATAACATATGTAAAATGATTAATTAGCTCATAGTCATCTTTGTTGTATGTCGCCGCCAAATGTCTCTCAGCCATCGCCATACCAACAGCCATCGCAATTCCTTGTCCCAATGGACCTGTTGTTGCATCTACACCAGGAGTGTGGCCGAATTCAGGGTGACCAGGCGTTTTACTTCCCCATTGACGGAAGTTGCGCAAATCATCCATGCTTACGCCATAATCCATTAGATGTAGCATAGAATACAACAGCATAGAACCGTGACCAGCAGATAATACAAAGCGATCACGATCAATCCATGATGGATTTTTCGGGCTTACTTTCATAAAACGGCTCCACAACACGTGTGCCATAGGCGCTGATCCCATTGGCATCCCTGGATGTCCAGAATTCGCCTTTTCAATAGCATCGATTGATAATGTACGAATAGTATTGATTGCCAATTGATCTACATTCATTTGTTGAGTAGTCATTACGGTTAATTCCCCCCTACAAGTAACTGCAGTGTGATTATAACATAGGAAAAGCTAATAGAGTAAAAGCGCTTTACAAAAACAGAGTATTTTCTATGAACGTAACAATACCTATAATTACATGCTAGGTTAGTGTGTTGCATAACTAGCTATTTTATGAGAAGGTAATCAGGCCGCTCCTTCTTATTTTGACTGGTTTTCATCTGCATATATTCTTTTACGCTTATCTATCTCTTTCATCGCAAGAGAAAACTCCTCTTTATCAATGACTTTAGATGTCAATAGATCACGTACCTCATCTTCAATCATCAACCAATCTCCCAGCGGATCTCCGGTATAAATCATGATCTGAAAACGACGTAAAAACTCAGGAAGATTAAAAGTATTCCTATCGCTCATTTATTTCCCTCCCAAATCAGCTTCCATTTCTCGGCATACCGCTTCAAAGTCAAATTCGACCAAGAAACCGGTGATAGCAATGATTTTCGCCTGTGGGTAATTATTTCTCCACTGTTCCTCTTCTCCCTCTTTTATGCCTACTAAGTAAAGAGGTTGCTTTTGCACATAGTCAAGATTTCGATATTCTTCCAGTAAAGCAGGTAGACGCTCTTCTAATCCGGTAACATTGATAACAAGAACAGACTGAGTAATTTCGCCTGCCTTCATTTGCTCTTCTATCATTTGAAGCGTCTTCTTAGTAGGTACCGTTGCATTCATAACAGGGAAATAATCTAACAGCTCATCTAACCAATGGTCCTCTTCTGCTGCGAGATAATATAACATCTTACTGGCCATTTATATTCATTCTCCTTTTGCTTACTTACAGGTACCTTCATTATAACATGTCAACTGCATCAGCCCCCAGTTCTCGCCTTGACTTCTTTCCCTCCATTTCGTATGGTGGAGAGTAGCTTGAACTTTTTGATTGTATAGAAAAGAGGTTTTTCCTGTGGAAAAGAAACATCTCTTCCTTCTCTTTAGCATTATCTTTTTAATGATGCTTGGCTTTGGAATTATTATCCCCATTTTACCTTTTTTCGTTACTAAAATTGGTGCGACCACGACGCAATTGGGGATATTGTCTGCCAGCTACAATATCATGCAATTTATATTTGCTCCCATCTGGGGACGCTTATCGGATCGACATGGACGAAAGCCGTTTATCCTTTTAGCCTTATTTGGGTTTTCCGCTAGCTTTATCCTGTTTGGATTTTCAACCAACTACTACGAAATGCTGTTTTATCGTGTACTTGCTGGGATTACTTCTGCTGCGGGTATCCCAACCATTACTGCAATGGTCGCTGATATTTTCCCTCCTAAGGAACGAGCTAAAGGGATGGGAATTGTAGGAGCAGGTGTAGGATTAAGCTTCGTATTCGGTCCAGCACTTGGCGGTATCCTAGGAGATATTAGCTTGTCACTACCATTCTTCGTTTCAGGTGTACTAGCTTTTATTACTCTGATCTTTACATGGATTTTACTTCCTGAGAGCTTACCAAAAGAAAAGAGAGGTACATACCTCAAGAAAAAACCTACCAGCTCATTGGGAGCTATTTTTAGTAACCTAGGATTATTGTATCAGATCATGCTGGTTACATCGCTTGCGTTTGCAGCTATGGAGACGGTCTTTGCCTTATACATATCATATGAATTTGGTCTGACCTCCAAAGACATGGGCTATATGTTCCTTATCATGGGTTTGATTTCTGCTAGTTTGCAAGGCGGCATTGGCAAATTAGTAAAGCGATTTGGTGAATCAAAATTGCTTGCTACAGGGATATTCTTTTACGTTTTAGGATTCTTCTGTGTGCTGCTAGCTTCTACTTTCCTAGAATTTGCGCTTACCCTTTGCTTATTTGGTCTAGGACAAGGGATGATGCGAACCACCAATACCGCTATGATTTCGCAACGTACACCCGACGGTCAAGGAGCTACATCTGGTAACATGAGCGCCATGGATACTATGGGGAGAATTGCAGGTCCCATTTTAGCTGGATGGCTCTTTACTTTCTCACATAGCATGCCCTTCATAATCAGTGGCATATTGTGCTTTGGTCTTTTGGCGGTTTATTTAGGAAGAGTGCATCACCTGCCAGAACCAGAGCCCGAATCTGAAGCCGACGCGTACTCTCCCGCCTCTCAGTAACCGATTCATATCGTGTATACATAAAAAAAGGAACGAGCTGGAATAAACCAGTTGGTTCCTTTTTTATGCTTACAAACCTGTAAGCTTAAGGTAAGCTGGATCGATATTTTGTAAGCTACCTATGGCTGTCGATCTTTACTATGGGTCCACTGGAATGGGGCTGGCGTGTCTTGACATATGGACAATTTACATCACTGATAAAACGTAACAGTAAAAACGCATCCTGAGAATTCGGATGCGTTTTTGACTATTATAAAGTTTCTCTCAAACGTTACCCTCAGACATATCTTACTTTCCTTTCTGAGGGGTGCTCTTTTCTCCTTCAAATAGCAATTTACCTGTATCTACATCACAGAACGTGACCGTTGTATAAGGTGGCGTACTGATCTTACCCACTACATACGGATAGCTAATGACCATCGGATACATTTTATTAGCATCTGGTTTGGTCTGTTTTACATATACTTTTAACATTTCCCAGCTTTGTTCAGTATGATCGATAACTAAACCATATCCAGGATTAGGAGCTTCACCATATGCAATCACGTACAAATCACCCTGTTGATGAACCCCACGTTCTCCTTTAACGCTTTCTACAAAGGCTTTTTCCTCTACACTTAATTGCTCCTCCGTCAGTGTCTGAAATGCAGAAGCAGGTTGCTCTCCCTGAACCACGGGTAGATTTGTAACCTGGATTTCATCCGTTTTTCCATCCCACTTTACTTGTGCAGATAAGGATTCCATTGTCCAGCGTAGAGGCACATACACCTTGCCTTGATATACCACGGCTCCTTCTTCTACTTTTTGTTCTTTTCCATTTACTAAAACAGAAGATTTTCCCGTCTGAAAGACCAATGACTTTTCTTTCACTTTCAATTCATAAGCCCCTGCTTTTCCTGTTAACTGACCGCCTGTTAATTTACTTAATTCCTGTAGGCTAATCATTGTTCGTTGGTTAACACTAATCAATGGTGAGTGCTTGATTACCTTCTGCTGATTTATCATAAGAGAAGTGGCTACCGGCTTCACTGTTACTTGAGCCATACCTGGTATAGCTGATCCTACAAGTGCAAGCCCCATCACGGCTACTACTGTCGTTTTTCGTAACATTTGTACTCAATCCCTTCGCTTTTTTTCATCGTTTACGTCATTTTTACTTTGTTCATTTTTCTTTGTTACTTGTTTGACTTACAGATTTCCCATAATGTTTCATTTTCTTTCCTACTTATCAATATCTTTTTTCTTCTCTACAAGCTGATATTTAGTATTTACCCACAATTTTTACCTAATCATTACGCAAATAAGGCAAATGAGTGACAATTATCACACGGCTATTTTTCCAATTTTTATTTATGAGATAATTATAGTACCAAAAAAGATTTGACCAAATAAGCTCGATAACAAAGGAGTTTTCATATGACTACACTTATGTCTATGCCACAGGTTGACGTGGTACGCCAACAGTTAATTTCTCATCCAATCTCTATTGCTATGCAAACACCTGAACGCGTTCGTACCTTTATGGAACACCATGTGTTCGCTGTATGGGATTTTATGAGTTTATTAAAACGTTTACAACTGGACGTAACTTGCACAAGTGTCCCTTGGCTTCCTGCTCCTCATGCTGAATATGCTCGTTTCATAAACGAAATTGTGCTCGGGGAAGAGACTGATGAAGATGGCAATGGCGGATTTACCAGCCATTTTGAGCTGTACCTGCAAGCTATGAAGGAAGTCGGAGCTGATACATCTAAAATTGAGCGTTTCCTTACGTTGCTTGAAAGTGGTACCACTCCTGACGAAGCTCTAGCATTATGCAACGCTCCTCACAGTGTACAGCATTTTGTAAAACAAACCCTTCACTTGGCTAAAGAGGGAGGAACTCACGAGGTTTGTGCTGCTTTTTTCTTTGGTCGTGAAGATATTATACCAGACATGTTTCAGGTACTTGTACAAGAACTGACTGCCAAAGGAGAAGCTCCTGCTTGCCTCCTGTATTATCTAAACCGTCACATTGAACTAGATGGAGATGAACATGGACCTTTAGCTGAAAAACTTCTAGCTTCTCTTTGTAAAGAAGATGACCAAAAATGGAAAGAAGCAGAAGCAACAGCTATACAAGCTCTCAACAGCCGCATTTCCTTATGGGATGGTGTCCTAGCAGATATTCAAAAATAATGAAAAAAATCCTAAAAAGGTTCTCGTACTCCCCAACGGTGTCATGAGAAAATGACCTAAAGGATAATCCCTTCACTAAAAAAGAGCTTGCCACCTCTTCACTTTTTCGAGGTAACAAGCTCTTTGCTTTTTATATTCTCTTGATGAACTTTTATCTTAACGAGCTACAGCCAAGGTAGAGCTCTCTTCATTTGAATGCTCTAAAATACCACTATCTTTCTTTGGCTTACCAGAAGCACTTCCAGTAGCCAACCCATAGGGAATGCACAGCGGCACACCACTACGAGGGTCTGGAATAATGTCAGCTTCAATACCAAATACATCCCACAGCATTTGATGCGTCATGACCTCAGCGGGAGTTCCCTGGGCCATTACTTTTCCTTTTTTAATAGCAATAACATGATCGGCATAACGAGTAGCATGGTTCAGATCGTGAACAACCATAACAATCGTACGCTTCTCTTCTGTATTTAATTTAGCTAGTAGCTGTAATACTTCTAATTGGTGAGCCATATCAAGGAACGTGGTCGGTTCGTCCAAGAACAGGATATCCGTCTGTTGCGCTAACGCCATAGCAATCCATGCACGTTGACGTTGACCACCTGACAACTGATCGACTCCTCTTGTAGCAAATTCATCAATACCAGTAACTCCCAATGCCCATTGCACAATTTTTTTATCTTCAGGCGTCATACTTCCCATGCCCTTCTGATGAGGGAAGCGTCCATAAGAAACCAATTCTTCTACAGTAAGTCCATCAGGAGCTACTGGATTTTGCGGCAGAATAGCTAAATCCTTGGCTACTTTACGGGTATCCTGTTGGTGAATGGATTTACCATCCAAGAATACTCCGCCTTTTTTCGGTTTCAAAAGACGTGCCATCGTTTTTAGAATGGTAGACTTACCTGATCCATTTGCACCGACCAGAGCAATGATTTTTCCATCTGGTAACGATATGTTTAAGTCTTCTACAATTAGATTATCGTTATAACCTATGTTTAACTGCTGTGTATGTAAGCGAACCATGATCATCTTCCTTTCGATGTCACGCTATAATATCCTGAAATATAATACCTTCCCTTAAAATGATATTGGTTCTCATTATCATTGTCAAACATTTTCTATAAAAAAACCAATTAACAGGGTCATTGTTATCTGACTAGCAGACTAACATTCACCTTATTAACTGGTTTTTCTTTACGCTGCACTGTGCGCCAGCTTGGTTTGTTTTTCTTTTGTACCGTATTCGTAGGTCCATGTAACCACTTTACCAGCGATTGAGACTGCTAAAAGTGTATACAGGACTTGAGGTACTGGTAAGAAAAATAACGAAAGCAGCAACACAAGTACGTCAAATATTAATAAAACGGTACCTACTGACATACCCGTCCACTTACTTATGAATAGAGATAAAATATCATCTCCACCTGTTGCTCCCCCGAATCTAAGAACCAATCCCAGACCGAAGCCCGTGCTGATTCCAGATAATAAGACTGCGAGCAACATGGCATTGCTAAAGTCAAATACTAGCGGCGAGAAACGCTCACATAGCTCATAGAAAAAGGAAAAAGATGTCGCTGCTACAATGGTATTAATCAAAAACTTACGTCCTTTGATCATCATTGCAACTAAAATGATTGGAATGTCTAATGCTAGCATGGTAATAGACGGCGACCAATCAAAAGCGTATTTTCCAAGTAATGATAACCCCACAAATCCACCTTCACTTAAATTATTCTGAAAGTTGATGTGGTAATAGCTAAAGGCCAATAAAAAAGTTCCCAGTAAAATCATGAAGGTTTGTTGGTATGGTTTTGTCCTCATCGAGGCTTCCCCTTTTCGTAGTTAGTTAGTCACTTTCTCCACTAACTACGAAGCAGGTCCTGTCAGGATCGCTTGTTTGTATCATAAAGCATCTCTCTTTCGTAGTTAGTGTTCACAGGTCAAGAGTGGAACGCTCTAACTACTACGCTACGTGTCTGAGAGATCAAACCGTTTCCAGATTGTCCTTCGCGGTAACATCACTATCCGATCCTTTCATTGTAAAGTTACAATTCCATTATAACATAAAAATCACTTCATGAATCAAGCAGGTGGTAATTTAGGCTCTTTTTTTATATTTTTTATTCATGATTACGTACTTTAAAAAAGTTATACAGACAAGATAAATTGACCTAACATAACGACTAAAGGAATGGTAACCAAGCTGATAATCGTTGAACTAACCGTCGCCATCGCTCCTAAATCTTCATCAGCCGCATATTTGGCAAATAACATGGAGGCTAGCGTCATGGTAGGCATTGCTGCCATCACCAAAGTTACTTGGGTAATCTCTGTCGCTAAGTGAAAGCTCCAAAGTAGGCCAGCAACAATGACTGGATACAAGAAAAGCTTAACAATCATAGATAGACTTAAAATCGGGAGTGCTCGCGTCGTTTGTTGCTTACGTACTACCAGATCTGGAATTAATAAACCGATGTACAGCATTGCTAAGGGTGCAGCTATAGAAGACAACATAGCGGTAAGAATTTTTAACCATCTCTGGCGGTTGCCATTCCATCAATGCAAAAACCATTCCAACTACAATAGCCACCATTGGAATATTCACGATGCTACTCAGATCTTTCCATGTAAATCCATTTTTTCCCTTTAGAACCATAACTCCGACAGTCCAGAGTACCAGATCAAGACCAGCATCATAGATTGCCGCTAGCAGTCCTCCTGTCGGCCCAAACAACCCAACACACAAAGGAAGACCGATAAATCCGGTATTGCCAAGTCCAGCGATAAAGGAAAATTCTTTCCGCTTATTCATAGGCACGCTACATAGGACTGCAAATAAAAAAGCAAGAAGCATTCCAAAACAGCTTAGACCAACAGCAATAAAAAAGATGAGGAAAATATGATTCAAGAGTTGCTGGTTCAACTGAGTGTGAAAAATTCCGTTGAGTATAATACATGGAACAGCTACGTTGATAATAATGGTAATCAATAATTGACGAGCATCAGCAGTGACTGGCTTCATCCGACCGATCATTGCCCCTATTCCAATAATGACAGCCATCATACCCACAGATGAGAATAACGGTGCAAGGGCCAATCGAATTTCCCTCCTGTTACACTACAATAGTATGGCGAAAATCAAAGATTATGCCTGATTCCCCCATCACATTTGCCCAGATTCTGTCTCAAGTAATAACCATTGCAAATCTGCGTTTTCTTTTTGTTCGCAGGTTTGCAATAAATCCCCAAGCAAGGGTATGGCTTGTTCAAGTGAAATAGCCCAATCAGCCGGTACTGGGAGCCCTTCTCCTTCTACTGTTATGATTCGGCCCGTTACTTCCACATCAACCTGCTTCGTCGTTAGTACATAATGTCTGATGTCACGTGCGTACTCTTTCCATTGAACTAAGACGTATCCTTCATCACCGCCTGACACAACCAAATCAACATGGTCACCATAGGCAGCATGTACCAACGTTCTCATTTTCCCATCCAAACTCGCAATTTCTCTGAGTACCTCATGCCAAGACACATGTTTTCTTTCCTCTTTGCGTTCATCCGTGTACATGCGCCAATCGTTCAATCGCCTCGCCCCTTTTTCAATTATGTTCAAGCTTATAAAAATAATATTGTTCAAAATAATCCAACATCAGTAAAAGATAATAACTCTACTTTGCCTATTTTTACATCTATTTAGCTGTCAAAAGATATCCTTCATTTTAGCATATCAGAACAAGCTCTCCTGTACAAAAATGTGAATGTGTCACTTGTTTGTAAATGTATTCGCTTTCATTTATAAACAAACCTTTATAATTGTGAAAAAAAGAACTTTATCGGAAATCTGTCAAAATTATAAGCCTTCCTATCAACATTTTTGGTTTACCATGATGGTTGTAATGAACACCTAAAACAGCTTAGAAAAAACGAGGAGGTGAGTTCCATGGTGCAGCGCAGTTTGAATTGGTGCGCTCGCTTTGGTCTCACGTTTCATGTGTGTAAAACCGTATTAGCATCCGGCTTGTCATTGTTGATCGCCTCATTATTGTTTGGCAATCATTTTGCCTACTTTGCTCCGCTTGCTGCGGTATTAACCATGCAACTTACCATTGCAGATACTCTGGAGAAGGGGATTTATCGCGTAATTGGCATCATTGGAGGAGTTATCTCTAGTATTATTATTCTTCCTCACTTTGAAAATGGGATACTAGGTCTCGTTCTTGTTCTATTGGTAGGTATGGGCACAGCTACCGCTCTACGCCTGAATCCACAGATTATTTCACAAATCGGCGTTAGTTCTGTGATGGTAATGACCTTTCAGCAAATGCAAGGTTATTCAACTGGCCGGATTTTAGAAACCATTATTGGAGCGCTCGTGGCCGTTTTTATTCAAATGGTTATTCGGCCGGAGAACTATGTTCCTACAGTTCAAAGGAAACACGCCGAGTCATGTAAGCAATTAGCTCATACATTAGCAATAATGGCAACTGCATTAAATAGTCACTCTGGTAAAACAGATACTCCCATAGTAGAACCTGCCTCTCTTTTAAAATGGAATAATGAACTCGAAGCTTCATTAGTACATGCAAAAAAAAGCCTAAAATATAATGTATTTTGTCGGAAAGACCTTAACACACTCTATCATCTGGAACAACAAATTGATTCCGTTCAAAAGATGCTGATCTCTATATGTAGTATCTTATATACTGCTCAGGAATTAAAATATCTCCCCACTCTCCGTCATACTCTTGACCAACCTTTGCTTGATGCTAGTGCCGCCATTTCGACATATGGTGCCTTTGTTGCAAATCCGTCCACAGAGGCTCATCAGGAGTTAATGAGTCTGTTATACAGGATAAAACAACAACAATCTCAACAGTTCGTCACATCGATAGAGACAGCTGGTATCTCCTCTTTACGAGAGGTTGGCTGTCTGTACGCAGAAATAAATCGTATGATCGTTGAGATGGAGTATTCTGCTCATGTATGGGAGTCATCCACCGCTTCCAAAGACTGCGATGACAAGCGCCGTCAACAAATGTACGCATACAAAGCATAGTAGAAAAAGAGCCTTACCCCAAAACGGGTAAGGCTTCATTATTTCTGCAAACTACGTGTGATTAATCGTCACAGAAACACACCAATATTACAATAAAAATGATAATCCATAAAAAGCTGCCACCAAAGCCAAATATACCACCTCTTCTACCGCATCCCATGATCCTTCCTCCTTCTCACGGTCTAGTAGCGGAGAATGCATGGACTCACAAACTCCTGCTAGTACCCTATGAATTTTGGTCATGTGATGCTTGGATAAGAGCGTAGAAAAGCGAAAAAAAGGCAGATTGCTAAGGAAAAATACCTATGTATGATCCTCCACATCTTGTGCGGAACGAATAAGGTTCATATTACTACGAATAAATTGTTGTAATTCTTCATAAAAGGTCGGGTTGCAACCCATTACACTGCTTTTGGCATCGTATGGAAGTTCTTTGCCTTCCATAGTTGTAGCAGTACCGCCCGCTTCCTGAATGATGAGCTTGCCTGCCCCAAAATCCCATGCGTTCAATTGCAAGCTGACGTAACCATCCAGTCTTCCTGCTGCCACGTAAGATAGCTCTAAAGCCGCACTTCCTAGCAAGCGCATCCCACGAACTTTACCAGCCAACTCTTTGAAAATAACATCGATGCCTATCTGTTCAGCTCGTTTATTCCAAAATACACTGGTACAAAGTAAGGCTTCCTCTAATTTTACTTGTCGGTGTAGACGTAACTGTCGATCGTTTAAATAGGCCCCTCCACCTTTGGTTGCATAAAACAACTCATCACGGGATGGATCATATACGACGCCTACAGCTGCCTCTCCTTTATGATACACCGCAATTGAAACAGAAAAATTAATTTGCTGATGAACAAAATTAGTTGTTCCATCAATAGGATCAATTATCCACAAGGTATCATATTCAGAAGGGGCCTTGCCCTGAAAACGATTTTCTTCTCCCAAAATACCATGCTCAGGATATTGCTTGAGGATCATATCAATAACCATCTGCTCTACTTCTTCATCTACAGCTGTGACTAAATCAGAGGCAGAGGTTTTATAATTCACTTCATAGGGCTGATTCATTTTCTCTAAACTTAACTTACCGGCTGTTTTGGCGCATGCGATCGCCAATTCTTTCCACTGTTCCAGTTCATTCGGTTGCAAAGATATCGCCACCCAACCCATCCAATTTTCTTTAGTGTATCATATTTCATTATCTCCTACACCTTACATTCCAAAACAGCGACTACGAATAGTTTATCTATCACAAATGCTACACTAGTCATATCATCTCAAATCCTCGACATAATAAGAACGGAAGTGATGTACATTTGACCTTTTTTATTTTGCTTGTCGTATTATTTAGTAGCCTGAAAATAACGGACATGATAGGTTCTTATCGATATCACATGGTCTACGAGGGGCCAGAATGGGAAGCGTTTGAATTATATACGTTTTTACACCAGCAGGGTATTCGCTGTCGAATCCGTAATTGCGTAACCTCCAATTGGTTTGGCGATAACCATCTACTTACTAACAATAGATTTTCCTATGTAGAAGTATTAAACAAAGATGAGATCCAGGCTCATCTCTTCCTGAATTCTTTCTGGAATAAAATTAAATAGGGCTATGTAGCACCCCCTTTGCTACATAGCCTTTGTTCCATTAACAACAACGATTCATTTCGCCGCTCTCATATTTGTTTTTTAAAGCAAAAAGATAAAATTCCTTCTCTGTCATAGGAAAGATTCCGGGAGCACCGTGTGTCTTATACCAATGCTCCAGATAACGATCATAATCTGGCATACCAAAAATCGTTTTAATGATGGAACGAACTTTTTTGAATCGGCGTTTCCAGTGTCTTATTTTCTTTCGCATTGCCACACCCCTCACCTTTTCAACAGATTAAAAACAATTCTCTATATGAATTAAAGTTTCTTGGTTAAAAATATAGATTTCTTTATTGAGACTGTTTTATGATATAGATTGAACAATCTCTTAGTTTTGTTGTCAGTCCGCTTCGTGTTCCTAAAGTGTAGAACTTTATCCCAAACTGCGTTAAAACGCACCCCTACAGTTCTCCTTCACAACATTTTTTGAACAGTTCTGAAAGCGGACTGGCAACAAGCCTTTGAAGACAAGTACAAGCCAAAAACCAGCCCGTGAGCGGTTTTCGGCTTTTTTATTTTCTAGCTAAGCGAGTAGATCTCCTTTATGATCACGCTTGGTTAACACAAAGGGTTCCTCTTTTAGCTCGTATTTCTTTCCATTCGCAATAGAGAGCCACAGACGTACCCCATCAATTATAATGGCGATTGTAATAATCAAAAAGATCGCACAGACAATGGTATCAACCCTATCATTAAAAATCATTTTCTCTGCCGCTTCAACCGATGTTACCCCTTTTGGCAAAGAACCTGACGCTAAAATCTCCTTAAATTTATTCGCATGCGCCCAGAATCCAATCGTAATATCATTAGAAAAAATTTTTTGCCAAGCCGCATATAAGGTAGCTGATGAAAGCCATGCCATTGGAAATAGCGTAACCCAAGCATAGCGAGCCTTGCCCATTTTAATAATGAGTGTGGTACCAACTACAAAAGCAATTGCCGCTAACATTTGATTAGCAATACCGAACAATGGCCAGAGTGTTTTAATGCCACCCAATGGATCGATAACCCCTTGATACAGAAAGTAGCCCCATCCAGCTGTCACAGCAGCAGACCCGATTAGGTTACCGGGGAGGTAATCCATACGTTTTAATTTCGGAAACACATTACCCAGCATGTCCTGTACCATGAAGCGTCCAACACGCGTTCCAGCATCAATGGTAGTTAAGATAAAAACTGCCTCAAACAAGATAGCAAAATGATACCAAAAGGCCATAAAGGTTTTTCCACCGATAAACCCTGAAAAGATATGTGCCATTCCCAAAGCGAAGGAAGGAGCTCCCCCTGTTCGAGATAAAATACTCGTCTCGCCTACATCTTTAGCTGTTTCCGTTAATAGCTCAGGTGTAACAGGGAATCCATACGTGTTGGTAATAGTAGCTGCCGCTGTTACTGCATCAGCTCCTATTGCTGAGGTAGGTGCATTCACTGCAAAATACAGTCCTGGTGTTAATACACAGGCTGCAATCAACGCCATAATAGCAACCATAGATTCAGTCAGCATTGCCCCATAGCCAATTAATGGTGCATCACTTTCCTTGATAATCATTTTTGGTGTTGTACCAGAAGCGACTAAGGCATGAAAGCCGGAGATGGCACCGCAAGCTATCGTAATAAAAAGGAATGGGAAAAGGTTTCCAGTAAATACTGGGCCAGTGCCATCAATAAATTTTGTTAAAGCTGGCATTTGTAGATTAGGTAATGTGAAGATGATACCAATGGCAAGAAAAGCTATTGTACCGATTTTTAAAAAGGAACTGAGATAGTCGCGTGGAGCTAATAAAAACCAAACCGGTAAAACAGATGCGATAAAACCATATATGATAATCATGATAGCAAGTTGCGTTCCTTCATAATCAAACAATGGTGCCCAGGTTGGTGACTCTGCTACTGCTTGTCCAAAATACAGGGATGCAAACAAAAGTACAATTCCGATAACAGAGGCCTCTAGCACTCTTCCAGGTCGGAAATACCTCATATACAATCCCATCAGGATAGCAATTGGTAACGTCATGGCAATCGTAAAGGTTGCCCACGGTGAATGAGTGAGAGCATTAACAACAACAAGTGCTAATACGGCAATGAGAATAACCATAATAGCTAGTATCCCAATCATTGCCAGGACGCCCCCAATAGGTCCAATTTCTTCTTTAGCAATCTGACCTAATGATTTTCCATTTCGTCTCATCGAACCAAATAAAATAATAAAGTCCTGTACCGCTCCTCCCAATACAACCCCAACAATAATCCAAATTGTACCGGGTAAATACCCCATTTGAGCTGCCAATGTAGGTCCTACTAATGGTCCTGCACCCGCAATCGCCGCGAAGTGATGTCCGTATAAAACCCATTTATTCGTTGGCACAAAGTCTTTGCCATCATTATGTAATTCAGCAGGAGTAGCTCGTCTGTCATCCAACCCCATAATTTTACGGGCAATAAAACGGCTGTAAAATCGATAACCTACTGCATATGTACATAAAGCTGCCGTTAATAACCAGAAGGAACTTACTTGTTCCCCTTTTGATAAAGCCAACGCACCAAATCCAATGCCTCCTAATGCAGAAATAACTGTCCACATAATAATGGATAGTATCTTTCGCTTCATAAAGTGCTCCTCCTTTCAGAATATAAGACGCATACTAATAATCTAAATTATCTGATTTTTAACAAAATAACTAGAATCTTTATTTATGATACCTTACTTGTAGATCGGCTGGAAAGCTTTTTTTAGCATAATATACATTTTTTTCAAAAAATAGCTGATTATAAAAAAGGAAGCCACTTTTCATATGTAATGAGAAGTTGGCTTCCTTACTTATTCATTTATCGGATCATTATAGGTTTCCACGCAACTCCTGCTCTCGCTCTAGTGCTTCAAATAATGCTTTAAAGTTACCATTTCCAAAACCACGACTACCTTTACGCTGGATAATCTCAAAGAATAGTGTCGGACGATCTACTACTGGCTTACTAAACAATTGCAATAAGTAGCCTTCATCATCACGATCTACTAAAATTCTTAGTTCTTTTAATTTTTCTATATCCTCTTCAATTACCCCTACACGTTCCACTAAATCCTCATAATACGTGTCAGGTACACTTAAAAAGTCAACACCATTTGCCGTTAATTGCGAAACAGTTGTCAAAATATCATTGGTTAATACAGCAATATGTTGAACCCCTGGCCCTTTGTTGAATTCCAGATACTCTTGAATTTGTGATTTGCGTTTTCCTTCCGCAGGCTCGTTAATCGGAAATTTAATTCGCCCAGTACCGTTTTGCATAACTTTGGACATGAGCGCAGAGTATTCAGTAGAAATGTCATCATCGCTGAAGTTTTGGGAAGACGTAAAGCCCATGACTTTCTCATAAAACCCAACCCATTCGTCCATAACTTCTACGTTTCCTACCATATGATCGATTCCAATTAGACCTGCACCCTGACAGGCAAACGGAGCTTGATAAGGTTGGAAGCCTGGATAAAATACTCCTTTGTAATCTTTACGTTCAATAAAGGAATGAACGGTTTCTCCATAAGTAGCAATCGTTGCTTTTTTTATCGTTCCATGTTCATCGCTACATTCAGTAGGTTCCATTACAGATGTAGCTCCGCGAGAAATAGCCTCCTGGTAAGCCTTTTCACAATTTTCTACGCGAAGGGCAATGTCTTTAACTCCCTCTCCATGAAGCTTAATGAAATCAGTAATCGGATGATCTGGTTCTAATGCTCCTGTCAACACCAAACGAATGTGATTTTGCTTTAACGCATAAGAGACTTGAGTTCGACTCCCTGTTTCCAAACCACGATAAGCATATGGCTCAAATCCAAATGCCTTTGCGTAGTAGTACATTGCCTGCTTCGCATTTCCTACATACAACTCAACATAGTCCCAATCCTGAATGGGGAAAAAGTCTTTTACGCTCACACCGCTCAACCTCCGATTATTCTGAATTTTTAAACCTATTTATTTGAGATTACATGTTCTGTTTTTTTCATGCAAGAATATGAAGTAACGCTTAAACGCTTTCATGTAGTATCAATAATAGTCTTCTGTCTACCTACTCCATCAGTTATGATAGTAACAGGGATATTTGAAGGGGGCGAAGTGCGATGAAAGAGTGGAATACGTTTGTCTCACAACAGTGGAATCAAATGGCTGGTGATTGGCATGAGCGTAGTAAGGGAATGTGGGATCAGGGCAGTCGCAAAACGATCCTGCCTTTATTTACAGAGCTTCTTCCTGCCCACCACACAGGTCCAATACTGGATGCTGGCTGTGGTGATGGGTATGCTAGCTTCAAGCTAGCCTCTGTAGGGTATAACGTAACAGGTTTGGATATTTCCTCAGAAATGATAGCCTATGCCACACAGCAAACCAGACGACTTTCTGATTCTACCTCGCTACAATTTATGGAGGGAGATATTTCTGCTACGCCATATTCAGACCAAACCTTTGCAGGCATCCTGTCTATTAACGCGATGGAGTTCACTTCCTCTCCCTTACTTGTCCTTCAGGAATTTCAACGCATCCTGCAACCAAACGGATTGTTACTACTGGGGGTATTGGGACCCACAGCAGGCCCGCGGGCACATAGCTATCCACGTTTGTATGGAAAGGCCGCTATCCAGAATACAATCATGCCCTGGGAAGCAAAACAGTTAGCGCAAGAGAATGGATTTTGCTTACAAAAGGAATCACATGTGTATAAAGATGATTTTCCTCCTGACCTTGCCGATTCCCTGAGCATGGAATTACGTGAAGCAGTCAGTTTTGTAACCTTACTTGCTTTGCGTAAGCACTCACATCAATAAACAGATAATCCATTTTGTAAAGGAGCCAGCTATGCGAGTACCCTATCTCACAAATCCATTACACCATTTGCAAAAGGTACGTGATCTGACGCTATTTCGGATCAATGAAGCACAAAGCATTGTTATCGCATGCGATTCAGATGGCGGCATCGGCACCAAACCACAAGATATTGTCCAAATCGCACCTGATATGTTGGGACGGTTTGCTGTTCGTGTGCCACTATTTGAATTGATTGCTTGTGGAGCCTCTCCGTTTATGATATGCGATACGCTATCAGTAGAGTTCGAGGGCTACGGTGAAGAAATTCTCCGTGGTATTAAGGAATATGCGAAAGAAGCAGGCGTCACAGAGGATATCCAGTTTACAGGAAGTACGGAGGAGAACATTCCAACCATGCAGACAGGAGTTGGAATAACCGTGCTCGGGCTAGTACAGCAATCACAGTTTTCCCCAGGAACAGCCCAACCGAGAGAAGCTATCATGTGTGCAGGCCTTCCAAAAAGCGGCCCTAAGCATGAGGTTAGATTAGACGATCCCGAGATGCTTTCCCTAGCTGACCTGATCCACCTACGTGCTCATCCCGGTGTTCATGATCTATTGCCCGTTGGTTCAAAAGGCATTGCTTATGAAATGGAGCAGCTAGCAAAAAGTGCCTCGCTTTCATATCGTCTCACCACTCCTCCCGCTCTTGATTTAGAGGAATCCGGTGGACCTTCTACATGTGTGATTTTTTCAGCTTCAGCTGACCTACTTGAAGAATTTCGAAACCAATTACGTTGTCCTGTACATGTTTTAGCTATTCTTGAATAAAGTAAAAGGGACAGCGTGAAGGCATTGTATATGTAAGAAAACAAGTGTCCAGCAAGTACAGAGCAATGGACTGTAACAAACACAAGGAGAGAACAGCTACTTTCTACTCTAGAAGGGGCTGTTCTCTCCTTGCGTTTGTACAAAAAAAGACCCCAGCCAGCCAAGGCTAACTGAGGTAGAGAGCATGTACATTTATCCATCCACTGGTGAGGTACCTGCTGTAGATGAAACGTTTTGTGGTGACTCTCCTTCTGGCTTATCAATAGGAGCTCTTTTTGCTACCACTACATCATCTGGTGCTTTTCGCTTTTTTAGGAAAAACAGCACCAATGGAATGGATAGAAGGATTGGTAACGCTGATACCATAAAGGTGTCTGCAATCCCTCTCGTGAAGGCTTCTTTTTGAATCAAACCTGCCAGTATAGCAGAGGCGCCTCCCATTGAGGTAGCAGAATCCACTCCACTTTGTGCATATACTCCTGATAGCATACTCATCATTTGATTAGCTGTATCGTTGGTCGCTTGCACATTTTCACTGATTCGCACAGCATGGAAGGTTTGCCGATTACTCATTAGTGCTGTCAAAATAGCGATGGCAAAGGAGCCCATCACTTGACGAATCAGATTAGATAAGGAAGAAGCACGACCAACCATCGACTTCTCGATGGCGTTCATCCCAACCGTAGAAAGAGGTGTCATACATAGTCCCATTCCCAATCCCCTAATGGTTAATAACACATCAATCCAACGATGAGGGGTGTCCTGAGCTAATTGCTGAAGCTCGAAGGTAGTTATACCCGCAAGCGTCAATCCAATCAATCCAAGTGGGACAACACCAAATTTATCAAATAATTTACCACCTATCGGCATCATTAATGCCATGGCAATTGACTGTGGCATCAAGAGAAGACCTGTCTGCATGGCGGATAAGCCTTGGATGTTCTGCATATACAACGGCATCATAAAAATACCACCGAACATTCCCATCGTAAGAAAACTAACAATCAACAAACTAAGCGAAAATGTTCCATTCTTTAAAATACGGAACTCGATCAACGGTTGCTCAGTAGTTAACTCTACATAGACCAGTAATGTTAAGCTGGACACGGCCACAAATAATAGACTAACGATATACAATGACGTCCAACCCTCTGATTGCCCTTTTGATAAGGCGAGCAATAACGAAGCAAAACCAATGATAGACAAGATGGCACCGGGAAAATCAAATTTTAAATCCTTTTTCAGCGGTGTTTCTCTTAAAATAATACTACTCATGATTACCGCTAAAACCCCTACTGGTACACCCATGAAGAAGAGAAAGCGCCAGTTGAAATACTCTATGACGTACCCACTTAGCGTAGGGCCGACAGCAGGTGCTACCATCGCAGAAATCCCCCACAAACCAAGTGCTGTCCCGATTTGTTCTCGTGGCATAATCGTGTAGATGATAGACATCCCGATCGGCATGATGAAACCACCGCTTAATCCTTGCACCACTCTGAAGAAAATCATGCTACTATCGTTCCATGAAAATCCACAAAACGTAGAGCTAATCGTAAATAAAGCAAGTGAGGTTACAAATACTCGCTTATAGCCAAATTTATCTCCAAGTGCACCACTCATCGGGATAACAACCGCAGAAGCAAGCATATACCCTGTTAGAACCCATTGAATGGTGTCAGTAGTAGAACCAAATACAGCTACTAACTTAGGTAGGGCAATGTTAATTAAACTGTTATTCAAGACAGCCACGAATGTACCCATTACAATAGCAGCCAATGCCAACCATTTATAGGAAGCATTCTCCTTGTTGTTAGAAGCAGACAATTTGATCGCCTCCTAGTTTACCTGAACCTGACTACCGTCTTGCAGATCGTTAGCTGGTTGTGTAACAATCTGATCGTTAGCGGTAACACCTGATTTCGCATATAACCAATCAGAATTTTTTTCTGTTACTTCAACAGGAGTCATGTGAACAATATTTCCATCTACTTTATAAACAAATTTTTTACCAGCTTGCTCAATAACAGAGCTTTTTGGAATCTCCACCCCTGTGGCTACTTGTGTAGTATCTGTACCAAAATAGACCTCAGCAATCATTCCAGCTAATAGCGAACCATCATTTTTCACTCGGATTTTAACAGGGAACGTCGTACTGTTTGTATCAGAAACAGGGCTGATAAAATCAATGGTTCCTTCCATTTTCTTATCCTTATTTACTACAACCTGTACCGTCTGTCCCTTTTTCAAATGGTTTACTTGTTCTTGAGGAACGCTTGCTTTTATTACCACTGTATCCATGTTGACGATGGTCATTAGTGGGATACTAGGCGCTGCCATCTCTCCTGGCTCGATATTACGAATCGCAATCATTCCGTCGATTGGTGATGTGATCGTTGAATTAGATAATGTTGTTTTAGCTAAATCCAAACCAGCTTTTTGACGTGTTACATCCGCTTGCAAAGCTGTTATAGAATTGGAGGTTGCGCCTGCTTTCGCTAAATCAAGCTGTGCTTTTGTTTGTTCATACCCTGATTTAGCCTGTTCTAATGCAAGTGCTGCTTTATCCAAATCAGCTTGAGGCAAAGCCCCTGTATCAAATAAAGCTTTCATGCGATCATATGATTTTTGGGCGACATCCCAGCCCATTTTTGCCTGTTGTAAGGCACTGTTTAGTCGATCTAAATCCTGTTGGCGTGTACCCGCTTTGGTATCATTTAATTTGGCTTGAGACGCTACAATGCCAGCTTCTGCTTGACGTACTTGTTGTACTAGCTCAGCGTTTTCGAGAGTCGCTAACACCGTTCCTTTTTTGACACGGTCGCCCTCTTTTACGTTGACATTTGCTACTCGACCAGATAATTTGGAAACCACCTGAACTTGTTGATCGGGATTAATCTTGCCCGATGCCATCAACCCAGACGAGTTCGTAGTACCTACAACTTTCATCGTTTGTACAATTGGAGCATTTGCTGCTTCATTGTCACTATTGTTGCTACAGCCACCGAGCAACAACGCCATAATGGCAAAAGTACCTGCTATCCCTTTTTGTGTTTTATTCATACTCTTCACCCTAATTCCCTTTCAAATGAATTTTAATCACAGCACTCATACCTGGCAAAATGCGGCTGTTTTGTTTATCGCCAATAGAAATTTTAATTGGTATTCGCTGTGTCACTTTCGTAAAGTTACCGCTTGTGCTAGTTGCAGGTAATAAGGAAAACGTAGAGGCTGTTGCTGTTCCCAATTCTGAGACCTGTCCTGTAAATGTCTGACCTTTAAATGAATCTAAGGTAAATTCAACGCTTTGCCCCAGGTGGATACGGCCTAAATCAGTCTCTTCAATGTTGGCTGACACATAGAGCTTATTCATATCAACAATAGTTGCAACGGACTGACCAGGGGCTACCACTTCTCCACTCTTAGCCGTTACTTTTAACACCGTACCAGTAATGGGAGCACGCAGAGTAGCATTATCTAACATGTTGCCAGCGATATTTGTTGTATCCTGTTGACCCACAATTTGATCAGCTAGTACGCTTTGACCATCTGACAAGTCTAACGAGGTTATTTTGCCAGATATCCGTGGCATCACACGATACGTGTCACCTGCAACACGAGCATCTTCTGTAGTAACGTAATGAGTACCTTGGTACCAGTAGTAATAACCGATTCCTCCACCTGCTACAACCATAAGCAGCAGTATGGTATATAGAATAAATTTCTTTTTCATGTTCTCTCCTCAATCCTCTTCTCAAATTGTCTAATGAGCAGTTGCAGGGCATCGGTGATTTTGTCTATCTCTTCTTCCGATAAGTCCTTTATTAGTTCTGTAAAATATTCCTTTTGCATCACCGGGATGGAATTAGCCATCTCCTCAAATTTATCTGTGATGTGTATCCAGACTACACGCCGATCAGCAGTATCTCGCACACGTTCGATGTACCCCTCCCTCTCTAAGCGATCGACTATCCCGGAAACCGTACTGCAAGAGAGATAGAGGTCCTTGCTTAATTGGCCAATCGTCATAGGTCCATCCTTAATCTTGCGCATCACACTAATCTGAGGCATTGTAATTCCTACCTCGCTAAGCTCCTGTGTAATCATCATCCCGATGATTTTATTAAGTTGTCTTACCCCATCACGTATGATCAGCCCTTTAGGCACCTCATATCACCTCTTACATATATTCGCGATCACTAATATTATTTCGCACTCGAAAATTTCGTACACGAAATAATATAGGATAGGGAAAACTTTTATGCAACAAATTTTTTTAATAAAAATGCATTTTACCGAGTTTCAATAAAAAAACCCGAAAAACGGACCTCATGAACATGGTCCATTCTTCGGGTTATAGCACTCTTTCTCGTGCTAGATATTTACGTGATTCTGCAATACCAGGGTGCTGCTTCACAATGATTAAAATATTTTCGATGAATAGATAATGCCCTTCCAGAAACTCCAAATCTCTTCGTTGGAACGAATCAACTTGTAAATAGTGTTGCATCTCAAGCGTATATTTTTCGAGCTTGTGTGCAAATTGATTGGCATTAAGCATCTGTTCTACTTCTGGAAATTCAGTTTTGAGCTTTCGTATCTCTTCATACAGTTTAGTTGCTTCACTGATAAGTTGATAGGCGGATCTTTCCAAAGCGGCTACCGATGTTTGTTCTTCATCACGTCGTGCTTGAAGCAAAGCAGACAGGTACGTAATAAAATGGTAAATCGTTAAAAATAGAGGGCCTAAAAAAAGAATAATCCCTGCTTTATATACATGCTGATTGGTCATATTGGTTACTAGTACAAACAAATGGTACAAAATAGCTCCCAACCACACATAAATAATTACTTGATGGTTAACACCACCAGCTTCACCTTGTTTTGAAAAAACAAAGGTTAAACCCAGCAGATAAAAAGCAAGTAATGTAAAGCTGGCGCTAAACAATACCATTTCCATTTCTAACAGCCACTTTGCTTCAGCAGGTATGGTAACAAAAAATTCGACGGATAACACTATTAAGCTAAAGATGAAGCCCATAATCCAAAATCGGCTTACATCTCGATCAGCTCGGCGGCGCATTCGATGTCTTTCTGATCGGGAGTTTTTCATGCTTTTCACCTCACTCTACACCCGATAGATTTCGCCACAATTCGTCAAAATCCTTTTCTGTAACAGAAAGAAGCCCTATTCCCATTAAATAAATAGGAAAAGAGCTTCTCTATTACGTTCTCCTACTTTATCTGATCTGCAAAAGAAACTTATTTGCTAAATCGTTTACCAGGTCTGTTTGGTGCTTGTCCTGGTCTGCTTGGCGCTTGCCCCGGACGACCAGCCGACGACTGTCCTCCTGAGCGACCCTTTGCTTTACCTTTGTTTGCTTTAGCAGATTTCTTTCCTTCTTCACGCTTTTGATTCCGTTCGTATTGTGTTTTCCACTCTTCCATTTCACGCTTCAGCTTGCGTTTATAACCTGGCTTTACTTGTTTATTTTTCACAAGAGCCTTTTTTAATGGAGCTTCTTTTTCTGCTATCTCAATTTGCTCCTGTTTCTTCTTCTCTGTTTTCAGCTCTGTATAATGCTTTTCTCGCTCCGCTGCACGAGCTTTGCGACCTGCATCCAAGTGACGAGTATGCGTAAGTAATTTTTCCTCAATATCCGCCTTTGTCGCAGAACCAAAGCGAGCCATAACGCTTTTTTGGCGTGGAGTCACAAAAGAAATAGAGTTACCAAGCTGATTGGCACGACCTGTACGTCCAACACGGTGAATATAGCTTTCTACATCGCTCGGGATATCGTAGTTAAATACATGAGTAACCCCTTCAACATCAAGTCCGCGGGCAGCAATATCGGTAGCTACAAGGAATTGGAATTTCATCTTCCGAAAATCCTTCATCAGGGTTTCGCGTTTCTTTTGAGACAAATCACCATATAGTGCCTTGGCATCATAGCCAGCCTCTTGTAAACGTGACGTTAAAATCTTTACACGCTGTTGTGTGTTAGCAAAAATAATACCTAGGAATGGCTTAGTGACCTCGATAAGATCAAGAAGTGCATCTATTTTATCTGTTTGGTTGATTACATAGTACTCTTGTGTGATATTAGCAACGGTTTTTTGCTTTGATTCAATTTTGATATGTGGCGGTTGGTTCATAAATCGTTGTCCCAGCTTTTTCACCAAATCCGGCATTGTCGCAGAGAATAGCAGAACTTGTCGGCTACTTGGCGTGGAGACGATAATTTTTTCCACATCTTCTAAAAAGCCCATCTCTAGCATCTTGTCAGCCTCATCCAATACCAAAGTATGGATGCGACCAAAGTGTAGTGTTTCACGGCGCATATGATCAAGCACACGCCCTGGAGTTCCCACTACGATATGAACAGTGCCTTTTAACTTATTCATTTGACGCTCAATATCTGTACCGCCATGCAAGGATAAAACACTCACATTAAGGTGTTTGCCTAGCTTCTCAATTTCAGCTGCAATCTGAATAGATAGCTCACGGGTTGGGGTAAGGATCAATGTCTGAATATCCTTTTTCCCATCCTGTAGCTTTTGGAGGATCGGCAATACAAACGCTGCTGTTTTACCAGTACCAGTTTGAGCTTGTCCGATGACATCCTTACCTTCCATAATCAATGGAATTGCTTCTTCTTGAATAGCTGTGGGCTCTTTATAAAACAGGTCGGAAATCCCCTGCATAATCTCCGGTCGTAAACCAAATTGTTCGAACTTAGCCATCTTTTCACTTCCTTCTTAACGAAAACCGTACTGTCTAATCCAGTCTACTACCTAATTTCTGGATCTACCAGCCTATTCGCTCATGTTTGTCCTAGAAGACACTTTCTCTATAGTAATATAAGTATTTCCTAAAAGACAAGAAAGATATGGCTTAGTTTTTCGCTAATTCAAAAATTGCCTGTGCGTATATTGCCGTAGCCTTCAATAAATCCTCTACTAATAGGTATTCATCTCGTTGATGAGCTGTATCCTGTCTACCAGGAAATAGTGGACCAAATGCAACACCAACATCTAAAGCGCGCCCGTATGTCCCCCCGCCGATTGCTAACAATTCAGCCTTTTCACCAGTCTGTTCCGTATAGACTCGCTGTAAAGTTGTTACTAGGGGATGAGCTGGGTCTACACGATGTGGCTTTTTATGAGTAATGATTTCTAACAGATAGCCATGTTCAGCTGCGACTTGTTCAAGCCTCCGCTTCCATTGTTCAAACAAAATGGAATGTGGATAGCGAATGTTCAGATCGAAACGTACGTCCTCACCAGCTACATAGTGAAAAATACCAGGATTCAACGTAAGTGATCCCATCTCCTGATCATCTGCGTTAATCCCAAATGCCTCGCCATCATGCTGCTCAAACAAATAAGTCGCTATAAAGTCAACAAATGCGCGTCCTCGCACGTCCAAATCGCATTTTTGTAAAAATTGAGCTAGATAGGCTCCTGCGTTTACCCCTTTTGCTGGGTCCATACCATGAACCGAAACTCCCTGCAAACTGAACACTACACCTGTATCCGTTTGAGTAATATGACCTCGACGCTGTTCTTTTTCTAAATAAATTTGATATGCTTCGGTCCATGCCGCTACTTGTTCGGGCGGGCAAGCTAGCTCTGCTTCTGCCATCTCTGGTACCATATTCACACGCATACCAGCATGGAAGGAGAGAAGCTGTGTGGTTCCTTCTTGGCTAACTTTCAGAGGGGACTGATTCATCAATTGTTCAAAGTTTTCATTCGTTTGGCGTAAAACCAGATGAGTTAATCCTTTTTCAGCATAAATGAGCGGAAAGTCAGCATCAGGAGTAAAGCCCATTGTCGGCATTTCCTCTGATTCAAAATAACGTTTCACGCATTCCCAGCCCGACTCCTCATCCGTTCCAAAAATAAGTCGAATCCGTTTCTGAAGTGGTAGCTCAAGCTCTTTGATCATTTTTGCGGCAAAAATAGCTGCCATAGCGGGGCCTTTATCGTCCAAAGCTCCACGAGCCATTATTTTTCCCTCGATGATATCTGCTGCAAACGGTGGAATAGTCCAACCATCCCCCGGTGGTACTACATCTACGTGGCTTAAAACACCAATGCACTCGTCACCCTGTCCAAATTCAGCATGACCAGCATATCCATCGATATTCCTGATCGTCATACCTGCATCCTCACATGTTTGCAATGCGAATTGCAATGCTGCCTGAACTCCCTTGCCAAATGGAGCTCCTTCCCCCGCCGTATCTGGGTCCAGCACGCTATCGATCTGCAAAAATCGCTGTGTAGTGGCAATTAATTCGTCTTTTCGTTTCTCTACTTCTTTTTGCCAATTAATTGTGCTCATTTTCTTCCTCCTTGTCTTCTGGTAGCGCGATTTGCTTCTCATCAAAATAGACCGATTCGGTGTCTACATCTAAATCAAGTTCAACAATGCTAAGTAGTGGATCAATCGGGGACTCCTTTTTCCTAGTAAATTCAATCTGAGCCTCTTTAACCTCATCACGAATTTTATTCATTTCGTTATCTAGCGTATAGGAAGCTTTGGCTGATTCGACAAGACGTAGCTTGATGTCTTCTGGAATAATTCCTTCGTATTTATATTGTAAGGAATGCTCAATCGTGGCCCAAAAATTCATGCCTAACGTCCGAATTTGTATTTCAACAGGTATGGTTTTTTGTCCGTCTATGGTCATGATCGGATACTCCACTGCTAGATGGTAGCCACGGTATCCCGTCTCTTTAGGCTGTGTCACATAATCCTTTTCCAGAAAAATCTTCATATCCTTGCGTTCACGTAGCATATCTACGACAAACGATATATCATCGATAAACTGGCAAATAATCCTTAATCCAGCAATGTCTCGAATTTCCCATGCAATATTTTCGTTGATAGGAAAATGTAGACGAGTAGCTTTGTTGTAAATGCTATTAATTGATTTGACTCGACCGGTAACAAATTCGATTGGCGAGTGAACTTTCCGTCTTTTAAATTCATTACGAATATTTTTTAATTTAACTTTTAATTCCTCCACAGCTTGCTCATAAGGCATTAGATACAAGTCCCAATCCATTTTTTGCACGTTTTTCCCTCCGACTTGGATTCCTTGTCCTTATATTTATTCAACAGGTACTACGGAATATCCTGCTTTTGAAAGCCCTTTCAACATTATGTAAACCCATAAAATTATTCACTCTCACCCTAAGAGTGAAAAAGCAGGAAAACGCTGCCACCATAAGGTCTGGCACATTCTTCCCGCTTTACTTCTTTTTTATTCATATTCAGCTGGTTCTAAGATGCGTACCATAGCAATTTCATCACACATCGGTAATTTGGAGCAGTTGATGCAATCTTTCCATACCTTTTGCGGCAAGGCTTCTTTTTGAACAATTTGAAAGCTGCATTTGTGAAAAAACTCAACCTGATACGTTAGTGACAGCACTCGACGTATCCCTAATTTTCTTGCTTCTTCCACCAAAGCGAGAACAAGCTTCTTGCCAATCCCCATTCCCTGCGCACGTTCAGCCATAGCAAGTGAGCGAATCTCTGCTAAATCCTCCCACAAAATATGCAAGCCACCCATTCCCATTACTCCTTGCCCATCGTGCACGATGATATAGGACTGTAGATGTTCACAAATGGACAGCTTGGTACGGGGGAGCATTAATCCTTTCGCGGCGAAATGATTGATAATTTCTAACATTTGGTCTACATCGTGTATAGTTGCATGGCGAATTACCAGTGTACCTGTCATACTCATGGTTTTACTCCTCCACTCATAATGTATAAAAATTCATTATTAATAATAAATATACATTCTAACTAAGCCACTCGTAAAGTGTTTTTTATTTAAATAATGGCACAATTTTCTTGACGATTCCCTAGTGAGTTAGCAAGATTATGATATACTTCTACCAGGAGGTGTTAGCTTGATTACTCGCAGAGAGCGCAAGAAGCGCGAAACAAAGGAACGTATTTTTAATGCTGCTATTAAATTGTTTAAAGAACATGGTTTTGAAGCGACTACGATTGATATGATCTCCGAGGAAGCGGATGTGGCACGCGGAACCATTTTTTTACATTTCACCTCAAAAGAAGCGATTCTTGCCAATTGGGGCTATGAACGCTTACAGGAAATTGAAGATAGGCGCGAAGAGTGGGATTTTGGCGAGAGTTGTAAACAACGCGTCCTACGCATTTATAAAATCTTAAACGAAGTAAATATACAGAATTACGATTTTTTGAAAGTACTGCTTGAATCCTCTATGAAGCATCGTAAAGTTCTGGAATCCGAAAAGAAAAATATGTACTTTGAGCTAAGAGAATTATTTGCTGATTTAATTGAAGATGCTCAAGAGAAAGGGAGACTGAAAAGTAAAATTAATCCATTAATTGCAGCCAATATGCTGGAAAACATCTATTACAATGCCTTATATGATTGGGTACGTAGCGATGGTGGCTGGCCTTTGGAAGAAATCATGGAAGAGAAGGTCTCAATTGTATTTGAAGGTCTAGATGTGTCTACGCAATCATAAGAATAGTTCTTTCTAGTGAACCGGTTACCGAAGCCTTCTAGTAGCCGGTTTGTTTATGTTCTACATTTTAGGTACCAAATAGTTACACCCCCTTCCAATAGCTCTCTTGTTCAAATGAATCATAATTTATATTGACTTATCTTTCATGTGCTACTACAATACAAAACAATATCTTTCTTAAAAAAGACATCAACACCCTTATGAAAATAAAAATGATAGCCACGTATAATCATAGGAATATGGCCTATAAGTCTCTACCGGGTTACCGTAAATAACCTGACTACGCGGATGATACAAGTAAGACTGCGAATTATGTAGCGGTGTATTTTGTTATACCTATAACAAAATACACTACTTCCTTCACGTCTTATCATGTGTTTTCGTGTTCATAGAGCCCCAGGTCGATTCCTGGGGTTTTTCTCGTTATGTATAACTATAACTACTAGAGGAGCGATTCAAATGAACATTCAACCTTCTGCCCTACAAAAACGTATCCAAGCAGCCTCCAAACACGCTAAAGCTGATTTGGTTATTAAGAATGGTAAAATCATAAATGTCTTTACTGGAGAGATTGTTGAGGCAGATGTAGCCATTACAGATGGTATGATCATTGGAATCGGAGCCTATGAAGGTAAAGATGTCTGGGATGCTAGAGGTAAATACATCGCCCCGGGTTTCATCGACGGGCATGTTCACATTGAATCATCTATGGTAACACCTACTCAGTTCGCCGAAATTGTTCTCCCTCATGGAGTTACTACTGTAGTCTGCGATCCTCACGAGATTGCCAATGTATCAGGTGCCGCTGGTATTTCATACATGCTAGATGCATCAGAAGGACTTGACCTTGATGTGTATGTGATGCTTCCTTCTTGTGTACCTGCTACCTCCTTTGAACACTCAGGTGCGAAGCTGTATGCCAAAGATCTTGCTCCCTTTTATCATCACCCCCGTGTGCTTGGCCTAGCTGAGGTCATGGATTATCCAGCTGTCATGAGCGGTAGTGATGATATGGTTCGAAAAATCGCTGATGCCAGACAACATGGTAAAAAATTGGATGGACATCTCGCTGGGCTCTCCAAGGACGCTATTAACGTATATATGACAGCAGGAATTCGGACAGATCATGAAGCGGTAACCTTACAAGATGCTAAGGAACGCCTTCAATTAGGTATGTATCTACTCATTCGTGAAGGATCTGCTGCCAAAGACTTGAAGAATCTTATTTCAGTAGTTAATGAACGCACAGCAGCACGTTGCTTATTCTGTACTGACGATAAGCATTTAGATGATCTCTTTAAAGAAGGAAGCATAGATTACAGCATACGTCTGGCTATCCAATGTGGTGTTGATCCAATTACGGCAATTCGCATGGCTACACTTACCGCTGCTGAATGCTATGGTCTTACAGAAAAAGGTGCCGTTGCTCCTGGCTATATAGCTGATCTAGTTATAATGGACAACCTAGAACAAGTAAGTATTACCGATGTGTGGAAAAATGGTAAGCAGGTAGCAAAAAACGGCCGTTACGAAGGAAATATCTCTACTCCTGCAAATGTACCAGCTACGATCACCAATAGTGTACGTATAACACCAGTGACCGAACGAGAGCTTCAACTACCTATTACTAAGAAAAAAGCCCATATCATCGGTGTAATTCCTAATAGCATTGTAACCGAGCATCTGATTGAAGACGTAGACATCGCCAACGGATTCTTCCAGACATCGATCGACCGTGATTTAGCGAAAATGGCTGTGGTGGAGCGCCATCACCAAACAGGTCATATCGGAGTAGGAATTGTTAAAGGCTTTGGCCTACGATCAGGTGCAATGGCTACCACGATTGCCCATGACTCCCATAACATTATTACCGTTGGAACCAACGATCAGGATATGCTAACTGCGATTAAAACACTAGAAGAGATGCAGGGTGGGCTTGTCATTGTTGAAAATGGAAAGGTTTTAGCTTCCCTTTCTCTAGAAATTGCTGGCTTAATGACAAGACGTCCTGCTGAACGTGTAATGGCAGAACTCGATCAGTTAGACAAAGCATTACTTCGTATTGGTGCATCTCAGGAGTTCTCTCAATTCCTGACGCTTTCCTTTCTAGCTCTACCAGTCATCCCTACATTGAAGCTGACTGACATGGGACTTTTTGATGTGAAGCAATTTGTACACATGGACGTATCTGTTGATGAACGTGAACTAGTGATGAAGTAATAAATAAAGTAGGATGAATAGATGAAGGAACAATAGGTGATTATGAGCCGTTGTTCCTTTTTTACTATATACCATCAACATACTAAGTTTACCACAAATTACAAACAAAAAAGTGAATAAAATGTAAATTTATGTTATATTTTGCCGAATGAATCAGTAGAGTTCATGATCACACGAAGTAACGATGACCAATTTCTTCTTTAGCACATCTTTTTCTTGCGACTCAACCTATCTTCTCCTATGATGGAGGATAGAGATTTTTTCTATATTACTAGATTTGTGCCTGTCTAAGCCCTATTAGAATGTGGGCAAAATAAATCTATTACCTATTGAAGAAACGATAATATCGCAGACTCAAAGACATTTGCCTTACGATTACAAAGCAAATGTCTGTTTTTTACTACATGACTTGTTTTGCTATTATAATTGCTCTTTTATAAAGAAGCATCTACATCCTATTAAAAAGAGCGTCATATTTGTTTGGAGGGTTACCATTCGTGAAGAATCAGATTAGACGAGAAGATATTGAATTGCTAGCACCTGCAGGTAATTGGGATTGTCTAAAAGCCGCTGTTGCCAACGGAGCAAATGCCATCTTTTTTGGTGTAGAGAAGTTTAATGCACGTGCTCGTGCCGAAAACTTTCAAATGAAAGAATTACCTGAGATTATGGCTTATCTGCATATGTATGGGGTGAGGGGCTTTCTTACCTTCAACATTCTTGTCTTTGAAAATGAATTACAAGATGCCAAAGAATTAATCGATGCCTGTATCGACGCCGGTGTAGATGCTGTAATTGTGCAGGATTTAGGGTTGGTAAAATTAATCCGGGAAATCAGCCCCGACTTCCCTATTCATGGCTCTACTCAAATGACCATCACTTCTCCAGAAGCGGTAGAGTTTACCAAACCATATAACATGGAGCGAGTTGTATTGGGTCGTGAAAACTCTCTAAAAGAAATTAAGAAAATCGGTGAAAAGGCAAAACTACCGATGGAAGTATTCGTACACGGAGCCCTCTGTGTCTCTTACTCTGGTCAATGCCTTACCTCAGAAATGTGGGGCGGTCGCTCTGCCAACCGTGGTGAATGTGCACAGGCCTGTCGTCTGCCCTATGATTTAATGGTAGATGGAGTCCAAAAAGAGATGGGTAACATCGCTTATTTACTCTCTCCGAAGGATTTAGCCGCGATTGAAATCATACCAGAATTAATTGAGGCAGGAGTCACTTCCTTTAAAATTGAAGGACGTCTAAAAACACCAGAATACGTGGCCAATGTAGTTAGCAAATATCGAGCAGCAATCGACAGATATTTCGCTGGAAACAACGCTAAGCCAAACAAGGATGAGATCCGTGAGCTACAACAAAGCTTTTCACGAGGATTCACCCATGGTTTTCTGGAAGGAACAAATAACCGCCTATTATTAGACGGAAGCTTCCCGAAAAGCCGCGGTGTTTACCTGGGTACAGTAAAAAAGGTGTTAAAGCACGCACTCCTAGTAGAAGTCACTTCTCCATTAAAACGTGGTGATGGCATCGTATTTGATGCAGGTGATCCGACTCAAAAAGAAGAGGGTGGTCGGGTCTACGATATTTTAGTGCATGGTGATAAAGTAGAAGGTCAGGTACAGGAAGGTTTATATGAAATTGTCATGGGTCGAAATGATGTGAAGCTAGGTCGTATCCATGTAGGCGATCGAGTGTGGAAAACAAATGATCCTGAATTGAACAAACGTCTGCGTAAAACCTTTGAGACTGAAAAGCCTTATGCTACGTTCCCAGTGGCTCTCCACGTTTCTGGACGTGTAGGAGAACCACTGCAAACCGTGTGGATTGATGAGCAAGCTAATCATGCGGTAACGATTGCTTCTACTATGCCTTTAGAACAAGCGATGAAGCGACCAATGACTCAGGCCTCTTTATATGATCAATTTAGCAGACTAGGAGGTACCTTGTTCCATCTGCCGGAGGATCGTCTCTCATTAGACTTGGAAGGCGAGGTTATCATTCCTGTCAGCGAACTGAACCGGATGCGCCGTGAAGCAAGCGAGCAACTGCTTTATCTTCGCCGTAAACCGCCTGTTTATCAAAAAAGTCAAGTAGACGTTTATGCTACCGTGTCAAACAATCAACCAGTAGCACATCCACTACTGACTGTGCTCTGTCGTTCATTGGAACAGATAGAAGCAGCAGCACAGACCGATGTTGACTTTATTTATGCAGACTTCGAGTTTGTAAAGCAATATCCGCAGGCAGTGAAATTGGCACATCAATACGGGAAAAAAATTGCGCTTGCTACTATGCGTATTCATATGCCGGATGAAAATGGCGTACTGGCTCTTATTGCAAAAAGTAAGCCTGATGCGATTCTAGTCCGTAACACAGGAGCCTTGTACTACTATCTTTCGCGTCGTGATGAAATAGATATCCCATTAATCGGTGACTTCTCTTTGAATATTGCTAATCATAAAGCTGTTGAGTTGTTCATGGGCTATGGACTTGAGCGCATCACACCATCCTATGACTTAAATATTCAACAGATGGTCGACATGCTTGAACATACAGATGCCTCGCCACTAGAACTAGTTATTCATCAGCATTTGCCAATGTTCCATACCGAGCATTGCATTTATTGTACATTAATGAGTGAAGGAACAGATCACACGAATTGTGGTACTCCTTGTGAAACATCACGTGCTTCCTTGCGAGATCGCGTTGGCTTCTCTCACCCAGTCCGTGTAGATACGGGTTGCCGCAATACGGTCTATAATGCGATTGACCAATCCGGCGCCGAATATTTGCCAGAATTTAAACGATTAGGAGTAGGGGCTTATCGCATAGAATTTTTAGAGGAAGAACCTTCTCGCGTACAAGAAGTGATTCACTTATACCGCAAAGCTCTACGCGGGGAGATTTCCGGCACAAAAGTATGGAAGACATTAAAAGCAACCAACCAGCTTGGTGTAACACGCGGACAACTAACCAAATAGACAAAACAGATGAAAACAAAGGAGAGTAGAGCATGAGCAATTTGCAAGAAGCGACTTTAGAAAACCTGACTGTCATTATCGAGGGAATTAAAAGCAAACTAAACATGGCGAATACCCAAGTAATGCGTCCTGAGGATTTTAAAATGGATAGCTATGAAGACCTGTTATATCTATATAACATGGTGCAAAAGAAAACCAGCTTTAGCGTTAACGAAATGACCGCGATTGTCGAAGAGTTAGGTAGCATGCGTAAGACAGATTAGAATGTAGCAAAATAGTGCTGACACATTATGACACAGCAAAAGGACCACATTCCGAGTGATGTGGTCCTTTTGTATACATTATAAATATTCGTCAAACCATCCGGCAATCGCTTGTAGCCGGATAATTCTATGCCCAGGGTCACCGCTTCGTGATAATTCGTGTGTTGCATCTGGAAAACGCATAAGGCGTACAAGGGCTTTCTTATGCTGTTTAATAGCAGTGAAAAATTGCTCTGCCTGTTCAATCGGGCATCGATAATCACGTTCACCATGTAAAATAAGTAAAGGAGTTTGAACATTTTGAGCATAGCGCAAAGGAGAATGCTGCCATAGCCTATCTGGGTCCGTAACCAAATCACCATGGACTTCCCATTTTGCAAAATAATATCCAATGTCACTTACCCCTGCAAAGCTAACCCAGTTTGAGATGGAGCGTTGAGTCACCGCGGCTTTAAAACGCTTATCATGTGCAACAATCCAATTCGTCATAAATCCACCGTAGCTACCACCAGTTACCCCCATCCGTTGCTCATCTAGATAATCGTAATGACTTAACACATAAGTAACCCCGTTCATCAAGTCTTGATAATCTTTTCCTCCATAATCACCACGAACCGCATTGACAAACTTTTGACCGTATCCGTGGCTCCCTCGCGGATTCGTATACAAAATAGCATAGCCCTTAGCTGCTAAGAACTGAAGCTCGTGAAAAAATGTATAACCATACATCGTATGTGGTCCACCATGAATTTCTAATAGAAGTGGATAGGTTTCACCTGTTTTGTAAAAAGCCGGTTTTAGCATCCACCCTTGAATCTCCCATCCGTCTTCCGCTTGGTAGGTAATCATCTCAGGACTGGATAACTCCACTTCTTTTAACCACTGATTACTTGTTGTTAGCCGTTTGCTTTCTCCTTTTTTCATATCAATGCAAAATAGATCTCCAGGAGTCAAAGGATCACTTACCGCCACGACAGCCTTACTGCTCTTGCTATGAAGAGTCCATCCATACACATGATGCTCTCCGCTTACAAGGGGAATATTCTCTCCAGTGATCGATATATAATGAAGACTCACTCTACCTTGTTCCGAAACAGTGATATAGTTGCCTTGACCATCTGCACGCCAAACAGCACCTGGATTGATATGTCCACTACGCATATCACCAACCATTGCATCTGAAAAGTGTACATCCCACTTTTCAGTCAAACAACGTCGATTTCCTGTATCTAACTGAAAATGCCAAACATGCATTAATTTTTCCTGTTCAAACACCCGCTCGTAGCCTACACACGCTATTATTTTGCCATCTGGTGACCAGGTTGGAAACATAAACGTTCCCGTTGAACCAGACAAGTTCTGCCAAGAGCTGTCTTCTACTGAATGAATCCATAAATCGCAGGTAGGATAAAATCGCTCACTTTTGCGCTCCGTAACACAACACGCGATCTGCCTGCCATCTGGTGACCAGGCAGCCATTGAATGATCCTGCTCTTCATTAGTGATTTGACGTAATTGACCGCTTTTTCGATCACATAATACTAATTGACTATACTTTCCATCCCACAAGCCAGCGTCATCTGATTTATATCGAATATAATCCACCTGTAGGACTGGCTTACCTTGTAATACAGGTGACGAGCTGATTTCGTTTCTCTCTGGTTCAGACTTACTATTGCTCCCTTTATCTGTAATCGTCGATGAGGTAGCTATGTATGGTGTTTTAGCATGAGAAGAGCTATGTGGTGAAGTATCAGGAGATGTAGCCACATTTTCCTGTGTTTCATGTAGCGTTTCATTTGGAGATAACCTTACTTGAACTAACAGTTTTTCACTATTTGGTGACCAAATCGGCTTTGCAGCACCGTGTTTGTTATTTGTTAATTGACGTGCTTCTCCTCCATTTATGGAAAGTAACCAAACCTGTGTCTCTCCAGAACGATCTGACTCAAATGCAATCCAATTACCATCTGGTGACCAGCGCGGATAAGAATTCCGATGGTTACCAAAAGTCCACTGCTGTTCTTCTGAACCTACTAGAGAACGTATAAACAAATTGGAAATATATTTTCCGTTAGAATCAATTGTTCTTCGGATATATACTACACTATTCCCATCAGGAGATATTTGTGGATCCTCCAACCATTCAAAACGCAACAAATCTTCCGCAGTCATCTTTCGTTTTTTGGTCACCATATTCATTCCTCCTCATGTCCCCTATTTAGTTACACGCCACACATTTACTTTTCAAACATCTTATGTATAAAAAGACACGACATACGCAAAAACAATAGGCCGTGTCTTAGATGTCTTTTTAATGATTAACAATGCCTACCCGTACTTCTTCCCGTTCCAGTTCAAGAGCTTCTGCCCCTTGTTTCCACAATAAATAGCGAATACTATCGGCAAGTGCTTCCCAGCTAGCTTCAATCACGTTCGTTGATACTCCCACTGTACTCCAGCTCTCTCCCTGATGAATGGACTCAATCAGCACCCGTACTTTAGCTGATGTCGCTTCACTCTCATCGAGAACACGTACCTTATAATCCTTTAAATGCATGTGGCTAAGAGTCGGGAAGTGTTGCTCTAATGCCTTTCGCAATGCATTATCTAGTGCATTAACCGGTCCATTTCCTTCTGCTACCGTATGTACGGTTTGACCATTGATATTACACTTGACCATCGCTTCAGAGACAATTGATTTATCAGACTTTTTTTCCATAAATACTTTAAAGGATTCTAACTGAAACAGCTCAGCTTCCTCTCCCGATGCTTGTAAAAGCATGAGGGTAAGGGAAGCTTCTGCACCCTCGTATTGGTAACCAGCGTACTCTTTGTCCTTCAGACGCTGTACTACTTCTTTTGACACTGATTTTTCTCCATTAAAACATATTTGTAATTCTTCTGCTTTTGCTATTAGATTACTTTGTCCTGATAGCTCCGAAACAAGAATTCGTCTGCGATTCCCGATAACTTCCGGTTCGATATGCTCATAAGTACTTGTGTTCTTCATAACCGCACTTACATGAATACCACCTTTGTGAGCAAAAGCACTATTACCTACAAACGGTTGGTTGACTGGCAACGTAATGTTCGCAATTTCAGCGACATAGCGAGAAATACCGGTTAATTGCTTTAATCGATCTTCAGGTACACAATGATATCCCAATTTCAACTGTAGATTGGGAATAACAGAAACTAAGTTTACATTTCCGCATCGCTCACCAATCCCGTTCATTGTTCCTTGGACTTGCTCTGCACCTGCTTGAACTGCAGCTATCACATTTGCCACTGCCAACTCACAATCATTGTGAGGATGAATTCCAATCGGCTTACTACAGGCCTCCTTTACCCGAGTAACAATCTCATTCATTTCATGAGGAAGCGTTCCACCATTTGTATCACATAAAACGATCCAGTCTGCACCAGCTGCTTCTGCTGCTTTTAGTACATCCAATGCATATGTAGCATTTGCTTTATATCCATCAAAAAAGTGCTCTGCTAAAAACATAACTTCTAGCCCATTTTCATGTAGATGACTCACAGAATCATGAATCATACGTAGATTTTCAGTTAACGTGGTTTTTAGGGCCTCGTAAACATGTAAATCCCAGGCTTTTCCGAAAATCGAGGCTACAGACACACCACTTTCCAGAATTGCGCGTAAATTATCATCTTGAGAAGCTTGTATATTTGGTCGACAAGTGCTACCAAAGGCTGTCAGTTTTGTATGCGTTAGCCCTACCTCTTTCATCCGATGGAAAAAAGCCATATCTTTAGGATTACTCCCCGGCCAACCACCTTCAATATAGTCGATTCCAAACTGATCCAGACGTACAGCGATCTTAACTTTATCCTCCACAGATAGACTGATTCCCTCTCCTTGGGTACCATCCCGTAAGGTTGTATCGTACAGATAGATTTTTTTCACCTTCATGACTAATCCCTCTCCATCCTCTATATTTATTTTGATTTTTCTAAAAAATCAATCTCCAATCCAAGCCTTCTATTTTGCCTATCAGTATATCATAAGCAAAAGAGCTAACAAAAGGCATTTATCGGAAACATCATCGACATGTGAATGAATAGAGCAAGATTTTTAAAAATGCAAGGAAATTTGTAGGGGAACCCGCGAACAATACATGTAACGCTGATTCCCCTATCATTTCATTACTGTTGAGTATTTTGAAGCACGAATTGAGAAGTAACTTCAATCGCTTCTTCTAATTCTGCACTCGTTCCCGTAAACGGATGTCTCGTATTCATTACATGGTCCGCTTCCCTAATCCAGTGCAAAATTGCTTTCGGATAAGCTTCTTTTAATCGTTTAGCTCCGTGTACTAAACGTCCAGAATCCTTCTCACCTTGTATAATCAAGAGAGATTTATCAAGCTGAGAGACTTTTTTCACCAAATCATAAGCTTCTACATTCTGATCGACATCCTCAATTACCTCAGACGTAATCGGCATTTTTTGTTTAGTTCGTCCGTTTATCATATAAGCTATGCCGTTCTCTTTTAATTCTTGTCGTAATTCTTCATCAAATAAATTTACGTTGGCAATACCGTTCCATGTAATAATTCCCTTAATAGCTGGATGATCAGCACCAAATAGAATAGAATCCCCCCCACCTTTACTATGTCCCATCACAAAGATTTGCTCTGTATCAAAATGCTCTGCCAAAGGTAGTTCACGGCCCCGAATCGCGTTCATAAGTACCTGTAGATCAGCGAGTTCCCTGGCATAGGTATTGATTCCGAACTTTTCTAGCTCGTCAAATTCAGTCAGGCTCGCCCCGACTCCGTTTGCTGAAAAGTTAAAGCGGACGACTGTCACTCCTTTTGTGGCCAGGGCGTCTGCTACATAAGGAAAGCTTCCCCAATCCTTAAAACCTTTAAATCCATGACAAAATATCAGTACAGGCTGTTTTTCTCCTGGTGCCGCTGTAGTATGCACATCTCCACGTATCACAAAAGAGTCTTCAAGAGGTAACACAAAAGCTTCTTGCATAATAACTCCCACCCGCCTTTTTGTTATATAAAACGTTTTTTATCCATCCTACCTCATTACGCCTGATGATCGTGTAAAAAAGCTAATGCTACCCGTCCCAATACTTCTGCGGCTACAAGCATGGCTCTCTCATCAATATCAAAACGCGGATGATGGTGCGGATAACAAGCTCCAATCTCTTCATTTCTTGCTCCAATAAAAACGAAAGCTCCTGGTGCCTTTTGCAAGTAGTACGAAAAATCTTCTCCACCCATAGTCGGTTTTAAAGGTATAAGGCCCTCCGCTCCAACAACGGACATAGCCGCTTGTCGTACCAACTCCGCTTCCTCTGCTGTATTAATAACGGCAGGATATCCTCTGTCATAGTCTAAAACGGCTGTTCCTCCCATCATAGCAGCTGTACCTTCCACAATCTCTTTTAACCGTCGCTCACTCAAATCACGGACTTCTGGTAAAAACGTACGTAGGGTTCCGGTCATTTTGCAAGAATCAGCGATCACATTGAAGTTATCTCCAGCGTTGAAGGTTCCAATCGTCACAACAACACTTTCTAATGGGTCCACATTGCGGCTAGCAATCGTTTGAATGTTATTGACAATCTGTGATCCGATTACAATAGAATCAACTGTTTGATGTGGAATAGCACCATGCCCACCTCTACCCTGAATCTGAATAGTAAAATCATCAGCATTAGCCATAACTGGACCTGGTGCAATCCCCACACTACCATATGGGAAATCCGCCCAAAGATGCGCACCAAATACTGCGTCTACCCCATCCATAGCTCCGTCTTGCACCATATAGGTTGCCCCACCTGGGTTCTCTTCCTCAGCAAATTGAAACAAGAATACGATAGTACCAGGAATCTCTTCACGATGTTGGGCTAAAACACTAGCAAGTCCTAACAAACCTGCCGTATGACCATCATGTCCACATGCATGCATGACACCTGGAATCTTTGATTTATATTCGACATCTTTTTGATCCTGAATCGGCAATGCATCAAAATCAGCACGAATCGCAACGGTTTTACCTGGCTTTCCTCCAACCAGAGTTCCGACGACACCACGACCTCCTACTTTTTCACGCACTTGATCTAGGCCAATTTCTCTTAATATGCGAGCAATCATTGCAGGTGTGTTCTCTTCTTTAAACGACAGCTCAGGATATTGATGTAAGTGACGGCGCCAATCCACCATTTGAGTAAAGCATTCCTTCAAATATGCACCTAAAGGCATTACAACTTGATTGGTCATAGCAATTACTCCTCTTTTGTCTCTTTTTTCTGATGATAACAAACCAAAGAACATTGGGAAAGACTTATAAAAAAGTAAAACGACCACTTAAGCCCGGAAAGGCAAAAGTAGTCGTGATTTATGTGTAGCATTATTGATTATTTTTTTCGACGTTGGTAGCTTGTGGACCCCGCTGGCCTTCTACGATATCAAACACTACTTGCTCACCCTGCTCTAGATTACGGAATCCTGAACCGTTAATACCAGTATAGTGAACAAAAATGTCCGTACCGTCTTCCCTTTCAATAAATCCATACCCTTTTTCTTTGTTAAACCATTTTACTTTCCCTTGCATACAAAGATGCCTCCCTTACCATCAATCAGTAAAGCAACAAATGCTTTCTTGGTATGTTATGCAGGCATCTCCCCAAATGCTTGTAGGAAAGTAAGAATTTTTATCACGTCTTTATAAGAACAGTATTCTTTAGGGTTGAACTTTAATGTTCTACCTGATAAATACCGGTTAGCTTGCAGACTCTGTTGAAATGCTAAGAAGCTCTGCCTGTACCGCTTGAAGCTTGGCTATATCTATATTACTATCTAGCGCTGCCAGCAAACCGTTCACGTATTCATCCACTTGCTCTTCCACTTTGGCCTGCTCCTTTTGCCACATATCCTCTACAGCTTTGGTGAACACAGCTTCTAAAATCTGGTTTCCCCAAGCAAGTTGCTGATCTATTGGTTCCTGCAATAGTTTTTCTAACATCTCTCGCATTTTCCCTTTGCCTTCCCCTTCAAAGAAGTCACGTGGGTTTTTAAAAGCTTGTAAGGCAGGTTGAAAGTACTGAACGGATACTTCTTTCATCTTCTCAGGTACTACTGGTGTTTCAATCTGTTGTTGAGTATATGGAGCAAGTAACAATCCATGAAAGGTTTCCTTCACATCCTGCTGCCAAGCCTGGACGCGTTTATTTCCTTCCTTGTGCAATACCTTTTCTAAGCGAAGAGAAGTAGCACGCATCTCTTGTGCTAGATCATATCCAATGAAACGAAGCAGGTCATCCATACATGCTTGAGCGGTTTTCTTTAGATTGCGCCCGTCATCTTTTAAGACGGAGGGATTAAATGCTTGACTAAATAACTCCGGCAACCGTAAAAATAGTCGTTGCTTTACATAGTATAGAAGTTCAACTCTCTCCTGTTCCATATAACGAGAAATTGAGCTTATTTGGGCCGCTTGTATGCGTTGTATTACAGTCGATCTTTCCTCTTCAAGATGTGCACGTCGCTCTTCCCTGACAGTCTCTCCTTGTTGTGATAAGTCTAGAAACTCTGCTAAGATCGTGCGAGCACGGTTAATCTCTCCCTCAGCTGCGGCTACAGCCATGTGAGCTAAACCATCTATCGTAAAGTGTAAGAAATCCTGTTCAAATTTGTCCAGACCTGATAATTTCAACCCTGTTTGAAAATCAGGTAATGCTTCACTCTCACCAACACCTGAACGCTGTCGATAAATTTTCTCCGACGAGGAGGTGAGCTTCCCATTTTTATGCATATGTGCAAGCAATGCAGTCTGGCTCGATACCGGATAAATCCGCGGATGACGAATACCACAGGATAACAGGTTTTTCTCTACATGCGTAAGAACGTCTTGCAATTCTTCATCATTTTGTGCCAAATCGGCTGCATTGACAATAAAGAACATTTTATCTAACTCAAACGTATCCTTTACCCGCCCCATCTGCAATAAAAATTCTCGATCAGCTTGAGCAAATGCATGATTGTAATACGTCACGAATAAAATTACATCTGCATTTTTTAAGTATTCAAAGGCCACGCCTGTGTGTCTGGCATTGATAGAATCAGCTCCTGGTGTATCTACTAATACCATTCCCTGCTCCGTCAGCGGACACGTGTAATACAGCTCAATATAATCGGCAAAGCAGGCTTTTTCCTCTTTAGCAACAAATTTTTTAAACTCTTTTTCATCTACCAACAGCTCCTGTCCAAGATGATTCTCGATCTCTGGTAAGCCTTTTATTACCGCTTTCAAAAAGGTGTAATGGGGCTTGGCATTTGGAGCTATGTCTGATACATCGATGGAAGACACCGCTTCACATCCACTAGTCAAATCATGCGCATGCTTACCGAACACTGCTAACGAGCGCAGAACATCCTGTTCAATCGATTCCTGTGATTTTAGTACAACACGCACGGTTCCATGTGGATATACCTCGGTCGGTGGCATAATTTTATTAATAGCTGCTGTAGTAGGGTTGGGAGAAACGGGTAATACCATATCTCCCATTAATGCATTGGCAAAGGAGGATTTACCTGCACTAAACGCACCGAATAAAGCAACTGTAAATCGATTTTCCTCCATGCGTTGCGCACGCTCTGTCATTGCTTGCGCTTGTTGTTTTAACCCAGTAATCTGATTGATTAACTCGCTTGCATGACGTAATTGACCTGCACCTGCACGTAACATCTGTTTTACTTGGTTCATAATGGTCTCCTTTATATGTCCCCTGATAACAACGATGTGAGTTCTTGTTTTGTGTTCGTTTCTTGGTCGAAGTAAGATTTCTGTTGCTTGAACGCTTGTTGCAATATCCTTAATTCATCCAATCGTTCTTTTACCTTGCCTTCCTCAGCAATCATTTGTTCTGCCAGTTTTGAATGTAATTGATCTATGAATGATAGGCCTTGTTTTCGATACTTGGCTTTAATGCTATCGGATATATCCTGACAGAAATTCATGACATACTCACTAGTTCCTGCTCCTTCTTTTACTAGAGAAGAAAGCCAATCGGTGGTAAGCTCGATCTGATTAGCATGAACAGCACGATTGTAAGCTTCGTCACGAACGTTGTAACGATCAGCAAAGGCTAATAGCAGTTGTTTATAGTGGAAGTCTAGATTACCTGCTACCTTTTCTGCTACGTCATTAAACAAAGCTTGTAACCTTGCTTGTCGCTCTTCTTCCGTTTTTTTAGCTGTGAAGAAGAGACCTATCTTAAAGCCTGGTTTGCGTGTTTCTACATAAGCTTCAGCTGCCTGATTAGTACTATAGTAGGTTAAGCGAGCATTTTGTAATAAGCTGCTTAGCTCCTTTTCCATTTCCTCATAAGCTTGTTCTTTATTTTGTTGTAAATGAGTCCATTCTTTTTCAGTCGAGGCAAGTAATTGTATCAGGCCCTCTTCATCTGTTACATGGAACCCCTTCTCTTCTAGAGCTGATAAGCCTTTATCTATTTGCTCCGTTACTATTTCAAGCTGTGCTTGATTAGCATGACGTAAAAAGCGAATATGCTCCTCAATTAAAGCAAGAGACGCATGTATAATACTGTCTATCAGCAATTCTGTACGGTGATGATATAGGCTAATCAATTTTTCTCGGAATTCATCATATTGATTTTCAGGATGATCTAGTTCAGCTAGCGTTGTATAGAAAATTCCATCTGGCTTAATATTCCATGTAGCGAATGCTTCTTCTACGCTCTCCTTGTAATCATCAAAATCCAGTTCAAATTCAACGTGCTTATCAATCATATTGATGACAAGATAGACAGGCTTATTGCGATCTGTAAGCATTTTAGTAAAGTTAAAATTTTCCTCTGCCTGCACATGGTTGTAATCCATCATATATATAACTGCATCTGCTAAGTGCAAAGCAGATTCTGTGGCTACTTTATGTGCGGCATCTGTGGAGTCAATGCCAGGTGTATCCAATAAGCTTGATTTCTCATCAAGAAACAATCCCGGATAGCATATTTCTACCCATTCTACTTGGTCACCATCTACAGCGAATTTTTTTAACTCCTCTAAGTTCGTTTGTGGATCAAAATGAAGGATTCCGCTATGTCGGGTATAAACATTAGCAGCAGGCTGTCCACCACGAATCTTGACTACATTTGCACTTGTTGGAATTGGATTAGAAGGCAATAGTTCCTGTCCAAGTATCGTGTTAATCATTGTAGATTTTCCCGCAGAAAAATGCCCACAAAAAGCAATGCTCATCTCCTCTGCATTCCCTTTTGCTACAAGTTGTTCTATTTTTAGTGCTTGCGCCTCATCGCCATTTCGGCGCATCAGCAATGCCACATGACCTAGCTGCTCCATTCGTTGTTGTAATGCTTTCTTATTTCCTTGTTTTATATCTTCCGTATATCCAATCACGTGTAATTCCTCCATCTTAATGACTCTACCATGACCGAATGTACCATACTACCACCACAGGTTCAATCTATATGTGCGAATATTTTTATAAGTATACAGTTCGTCTATATGGAAAAAACCCCGAGACAGATGATAACATCGTCTCGAGGCTTTGATTATGTATGGTGCCGGTAGAGGGACTTGAACCCCCACGGTTTCCCTCACGATTTTGAGTCGCGCGCGTCTGCCAATTCCGCCATACCGGCATATTTAAATGGTCGGGAAGACAGGATTCGAACCTGCGACACCTTGGTCCCAAACCAAGTACTCTACCAAGCTGAGCTACTTCCCGTTAGTAATATGGCGTGCCCTGAGAGATTCGAACTCCCGGCCTTTTGATTCGTAGTCAAACGCTCTATCCAGCTGAGCTAAGGGCACAAAAAAAATAATTGTTCTTTCAAAACTAGATAATGAAAGTCAGCATAAAGGCAATGTGGATAAGTCCTCGACCGATTAGTATTCGTCAGCTCCATGCATTACTGCACTTCCACACCGAACCTATCAACCTCATCGTCTATGAGGGGTCTTACTAGCTTGCGCTATGGGAAGTCTCATCTTGAAGGGGGCTTCACGCTTAGATGCTTTCAGCGCTTATCCCGTCCGCACATAGCTACCCAGCTGTGCCACTGGCGTGACAACTGGTGCACCAGAGGTGCGTCCATCCCGGTCCTCTCGTACTAAGGACAGCTCTCCTCAAACTTCCTACGCCCGCGACAGATAGGGACCGAACTGTCTCACGACGTTCTGAACCCAGCTCGCGTACCGCTTTAATGGGCGAACAGCCCAACCCTTGGGACCTACTTCAGCCCCAGGATGCGATGAGCCGACATCGAGGTGCCAAACCTCCCCGTCGATGTGGACTCTTGGGGGAGATAAGCCTGTTATCCCCAGGGTAGCTTTTATCCGTTGAGCGATGGCCCTTCCATGCGGAACCACCGGATCACTAAGCCCGACTTTCGTCCCTGCTCGACTTGTAGGTCTCGCAGTCAAGCTCCCTTGTGCCTTTACACTCTACGAATGATTTCCGACCATTCTGAGGGAACCTTTGGGCGCCTCCGTTACTCTTTAGGAGGCGACCGCCCCAGTCAAACTGCCCACCTGGCATGGTCCTTCCACCCGATAAGGGCGGCAAGTTAGAAACTCCGTACATCAAGGGTGGTATCCCAACGACAGCTCCACGAAGGCTGGCGCCCTCGCTTCACAGCTTCCCACCTATTCTGTACATGATGCACAAAGTTTCAATACCAGGCTACAGTAAAGCTCCATGGGGTCTTTC
>NZ_JBNVQV010000001.1:4547500-4875000 GCF_051713385.1 Brevibacillus sp. JB24b
TCCTTCATCAGGAGCTTCCCTACTCCACGTCCACGCCATTCTGGTTTTATTGCGGTTCCGCCATTCCAGGCTACTTTTTTACCTTTAATCATTCGCCAGCCGGTCAGAATAAACCCAATAGGTGCCTCGTCTTCAAAGGCCACAATAGATAAATCAGGAGAAAGCTCATCCTTGCCTAACCGTTTCAGAAAAGAGTTGGTATCGACCTGAATATCAACGAAATATTCAGAAAATCCTGCGTTCCAAAGCTGCACCGCTTCTTCAAAAGTAAGCTGACTCAATCGTTTAAAAGTAATCATCTTCATCCCCCTTTAATCAATAATAAGCAAATCCAAAAGAAACGATGCTTCTAAATTTGAAACTATCGCACAAAAACAAGTTTATTCTCTCATTGGATTCTTCTTTGTTCAACTAAGTCTGATAAAAAAAACTTATTTATCAAAAAAAATTGAATGAATATTCCTTTATAATTAACAATGAGAAAAAAGCAAATAAAAAAGGAAATACGGCTTCTCCCATATTCCCCTTACACTATTCACTGCTTCATACCTTCTGAACAACTCCACAGCCTCGACTTACAAATTGATAAACACTATCCGTAAGCTCCATAATATCGTAATTTTGGTCGTTCATCACCCAGTTAGTCATCAAATCATCGACAACTCCAAAGACCATTCTACGGGTTACTTTAACATCTAATTGAGGGTCAAATTCTCCATTTTCAATACCCAGCTTTAATATCTTATCAATCATAGATAGATAATCCTTTAGGATCTTGTTAATTGTGCGCCGTACTTCTTTGTCAGAATGCCTCAATTCTAATTGAGTTACCATAGCAAAATGAGGATTATTCGAGAATCGTGAAAAATGACCTTCTACAAATACTCGTAGCTTATCGGTCGCCTTAGTCGCACAATCTATATCAGGAGACATTTCTTCTAGAAACTCTGTAATTTTATCTTCAAATAACGACAACAAAATGTCTTCCTTATTTTTAAAATATAGATAGACGGTACCGTCAGCAACGCCAGCTCTTTTAGCAATCTTTGACACATGGGCCTGTTGAAACCCATTTTCGGCTATAACTACTGTTGCAGCCTCAATAATCTTTTTATACTTTGGTTTTAATTTCCGCACTTTGAACCCCTCGCCTACTCCCCCACCAATGTTTATTAAAAAACAAACCAAAGTCCGCTTTCCCAACTATCCCGAGAATCAGCCCATCTTCATATAACTTCCCCTAATTTCTCTATGAAGGATAGTGAATCTAGAAAAATTTTGATAAGTAAAAAAGCCTTCTCCTAGATGCAGAGAAGACTTTTATACGACTATAGTAAAATGATATAAATAACCCCAAAAATACTAACTATACCTAATCCAAATAGTAAAGCTATTCCTTGCACGTCGAGATCCTGTTCCTTCCACCAAAGCTGCGCATATCGCTGACACTGAATGCGTATCCACTCCATAGAAAGTCCCCCTTTCTCTCAACATATTCATTAGAGAAAAAGAAGAGCTAGACGTTTAACTGATAACGTACACCTATCTTTCTTTATGCTTGCGGTTCCTTAGAATAATGCTCAACAATTTGTTCACGTAAAGCACGTTTTAGGAATTTACCTACAGATGTTTTAGGAATCTCCTTCACAAATAGTACGTCATCTGGTAGCCACCACTTGGCAAATTTAGGTTCCAAAAAGGCAAGAATCTCGTCCTTTGAAACGCTTTTTCCCTCTTTTATTACCACGCATGCTATGGGTCGTTCTCCCCATTGAGGATGAGGTACACCCACGCATGAAGCCTCTAATATGGACTCATGTCCCATTAAAGCATTTTCCACATCTACAGAAGAAATCCACTCCCCTCCACTCTTAATTAAATCCTTTGTACGGTCGACTAGCTTCACAAAACCCTCTGCATCCACAGTAGCTACGTCTCCCGTATGTAGCCAGCCATCTTGGAATGTCTCTTCACTACGTTCATCTTTATAATAGCTATCCGCAATCCATGGGCCGCGAATTAACAGCTCACCCATCTCTTCACCATCCGCCTTCACTTCTCCATGAGGACCAACTATCTTCATCTGAAGTCCAGGAACCAGCGTTCCTTGTTTGCAGAGAAGATCTAATTTTTCTTCTTCAGATAGCTCCGCCTCCTGATAGCTTTTTAACTTAGAGCATGTAACCAACGGACTGGTTTCCGTCATCCCATAGGCAACATAGAAGGGAATGTTAAATTTTTTGCGATACGTTTCTACTAAACTGCGTGGGGAAGCAGATCCACCACAGACAACTGCTCGCAAACTTGAGGTTTCGTATCGGCCATTCTCTAATTCCTGTAAAAGACCTAACCAGATCGTTGGTACTCCCGCCGTAATACTTATTTTTTCTGTTTCAATCAGATGAGCTAAGATTTGAGGCGTAAAACGTGGGCCCGGCATCACCTGCGTACAACCAAACCAAGTAGCAGCAAAAGGAAAGCCCCACGCATTTACATGAAACATGGGAACTACTGGCATTGCAATATCTTGTTCAGCTAATGCTAATGTATCTGCTAGCCCTAGAGACATAGAGTGTAATACAATTCCTCGATGAGAATAGATAACACCTTTTGGATTCCCTGTAGTAGCAGACGTGTAACACATACCTGCTGGATCGTTCTCTTGGATGTCAGTTGGATATTGATAGGAAGGGTCTGCTTCGTTTAACAGCTGTTCATAGGAATAAAGAGGTTCTAGGCTGGAGGCAGGCAATTGATCGTGATCAGTCATCAGTACATATGCCTTTACAGTGTGTAAGTGATCTTTTAGTTGCTCGATTAATGGAAGAATGTCATCATCTATCAACAATACCTGGTCTTCTGCGTGATTGATGATGTAGACGATGTGTTCAGGAGATAAGCGGATATTAATGGTATGCAATACCGCCCCCATACTAGGAATGGCAAAGTAGGCTTCTAAATGTCGGTGATGATTCCACGCTAGAGTCCCTACTCGTTCTCCTCGTTTAATACCTAGTGATTCAAGTGCGCTAGCCAAACGTCTAGTTCTCTCTGCAATCTCTGTGTAGGTGAATCGATAGATACCCGTAGATGTACGTGATATTACCTGTTTTTTGCCAAACATTTTTTCTGCTCTTTCCATCATAGGCGCAAGTGTTAATTGTGCATTCATCATCGCAAACTCCCCCTATTCTTTTTGCTTTTGGGACCGGAGCTCTTCTAGTTGCACGAACCGCCTTAAACGTTTGCTTCTGAATATTCATTCTTGCTAATTCTTGTTTTTCCTTTCCCAAGTCTTAAAGAAAGTTGTAGAATAGTACAGATAAACAATTGTATATTTCTGCCACAAAAAGGAGAATGTTAGCTATGGAGATTATTGTTAAAATATCTACAGAACAGCAATGGAATACTGCCCAAGAGCAAGGTACATATCTGCATCCATCCCTAGACACGGAAGGATTTATTCACTGTTCTACTCCAGAGCAATTTGAAGGTGTTGCTAATCGAATCTACAAAGGACAGCAGCATCTACTGCTCTTAGTGATTGATCCTACTCGACTTAGCTCGGAATTAAAATATGATCTAGCTAAAGACGGCCAATTGTATCCACATATTTATGGTCCTCTCAACTTAGATGCCGTCATTCGAGTAATATCGTTTTCATCTGACAAAAAAGGATATTTTTCCCTACCTGCCGAACTTTCTTCCTTGTAACGAAAGTAAAGTTATAAGAAGGGAAGTGTCAGAATGAACCCCGTTCAACAATTTTTTGTCAAGCAAGTGCCTTTTGCAAAAACCATTGGAGTTACCATCACACACATATCACCTGGTGAAGCATGTGCTCAGCTCCCCTTTTCACCTTCTAATGTAAATCATGTCGGCACCATACATGCTGGTGCCCTATTTACGTTAGCTGAATCGGCCGCTGCTGCTTCCATTTTATCCACCTTTTCTGACTTAGTTCCTCATATTCTGCTACTGGTAACCAAAAGTTCTATCGAATACTCTGCACCAGCTCAAGGTGATATTGTAGCGATAGCTTCCATTTCCAAAGAGACAGAACAATTGGTTCGTAACACACTTGTACAACCCAGCGATCGGATACGTTTTACAGTACACACTGAAATCAAGCGAGAAGGTACCGATGAAATAAGTGCATTGGCTCACTTTGAGATGTATATGAAACGTAACGAAGACGGTAGACAATAGGGCTATCAACGTTACTAACACTGGATGAGACAGGTCGTGAATGATATGAATTTATTTTCTTCCGGTAACGATACGTTATTTCAGTCACTTATTGCCGAATCCCCGTTAGGCATCATTAGCGTAGCGGATACTGGTCACATCCTTAGCTGCAACCATGCAGCCAGTAGCACGTTTGGCTACCGGGAAGAAGAGATCATCGGCAAATCCTTTCCTATCTTATTTCCAACCATTCATGGATCTACCTTTCATTCTTTATTTCAACAAGAAAACCAATCTATTCCGTCCTATAACCAGGAATGGATTGGTCTACATAAGAATGGAGCTAGCTTTTCCATAGATGTACACACAACAATTATCACAAATAGTACTCCACGAATTCTTGCTATCTATATCAAACAAAATCAGGACCAAAAATCGGATCTTTATCAATCCTTGTTTGAGCAGAATCCCTTCCTTGTTTATTCGACGGACTTACAAGGCAGAATTTTCAGTTTAAACCATGCGAGCGAACAGATTTTAGGCTACTCCGCACATGAGTTAATTGGCCGTTCTTATCAAGATTTAATGATGTTTGAGGAAGATCGAACAGCTGAGAGCATCCGATTCCGTCGTGTTCTTCAAGGTGGACATTACAAGCTAGAGATCCCCTTTTGCAATAAACAAGGACATCTCATCTACATTTGCCTGATTAGCTTTCCTAAAGTATTTGAGTCACAGGTAGTAGGTGTCTATTTTATGGGGTTCGATATTACTGCTCGAAAGCAAACAGAGCGTGCCCTCATGATGGCTCAGGAGGATTTGAAAAATACGCTCCAAATGCAAAAAGGTATGACCTTTAAATTCATTAAATCTGGTAAGGAATTTATCTATACAATGGCAGATGGGGAATTGCTGTATCGTCTAGGTCTCACACCAGAATACGTAGTAGGTCGACGTATGCAAGATGTGCTCCCGTATCTACAAAGTAAACGCAGCTACTACGAAAGGGCTTGGCAGGGAGAAACTGTTACCTACGAAGAAAATGTAGTAGGTGTCTGCTATGTAGCTTCCTTGCGCCCAATTATCCGCAATGATCGTGTGGTCGAGGTAATCGCTTCATGTATTGATATAACTGAACGAAAAAAAGCAGAAGAAGAACTACGCTCAACCAAAGATTTACTTGAATCTCTGTTTACCAACTCAACCGATGCGATTTATGTCTTGGATTTAGATGGTACTGTATTACGTATAAATCGTGCCTTTGAAAAAATGTATGGTTGGAGTAGTGAAGAAGTGATTGGTCGTCCTTTGCATGAGTTTCTGCCAAATGATTCACAGCAGATGATTTTCGTTTGCCGTGACAAGCAGGAAAATAATTACATCACCAGTTATGAAACACATCAAGAGCGAAAAGATGGTAGCAAGCTCTATGTCAGCTTAAGCCTATCTCCTATTCATGATGTAACTGGAAAAATTGTAGGAACAGCAACTATTTCACGGGATATAACAGAACGAAAAGCAACCGAGCAACTATTACTTAACTCTGAAAAATTGTCTGCTATCGGCGAACTAGCTGCTGGGGTAGCCCATGAAATTCGCAATCCCTTGGCAGCTCTACGCGGATTCGTACAATTGCTACGTTCATCAGTAAAGGATTATCAACCTTATTTTCAAATTATGCTGACGGAATTGGATCGTATAAACATGATTGTTAGCGAACTCTTAGTTCTATCAAAACCGCAAGTATTACGTTTACAGCAAAAGAGCCTGCATCAGCTGTTGACCAGCGTTGTTCTGCTTTTACAGACACAGGCAATTATTAGCAACGTCCAGGTACTATTAGATTTTGGTGATGACGATCCCTATGTAGAATGTGAGGAAAACCAATTAAAACAAGTATTTATCAATTTACTTAAAAACTCATTGGAAGCAATGGATAGTGGTGGCATTATACAAATTTCGGTAAGTACAAAAGAAGATAGTACTTATATTCAAGTTATCGACCAAGGTTGTGGAATTCCTGATGAGCTTATCTCTCAGTTAGGACAACCGTTCATCTCTACAAAGGAAAAAGGAACTGGGCTGGGTTTAATGATTACCCAAAAAATCATAAAAGAGCATCGTGGTAATTTGTCTATAACTAGTGAAGTAGGCAAAGGTACAACAATCACAATCCGACTACCACTCGCTCCCCCCCAAGCCTCTAAGTAATAGCGGTCAGACGTATTACCATGCATGCCAGAATTACCTGCTTCCTTGGTGTTCCTCTATGATCAATTAATTAGAGCCGATTTCGCCAATCTTGTAAGAGTAAGAGGAACGGCTCTTATTTTTATCACCCTCCTAACAATTAATAAAGACTAGTATTGAACAAAAAGCTTTCATGACTTAAAGTAAAGATAACGTTTTCCTTTTTCATCCCTAAATGGAAGAATGTGCTCCAGTTTTTAAGAAGGTAGGGTGGTTTTTTTACATGAGTAACTTGAAAGCTCTCCCGTTCTTTTCCTCTGTATCGCATCAGGATATCCTTGATCATCTACCAACAGGAGTCATTCAGATCGATAGTAGAGGAATCATCGTTTATACGAACAACGTTTTACTCCAATGGATTGGGTATGCAGAGACAGAATTGATTGGTAGGCCGCTACAAGAGTTTTTTCCTGCTTTTACACTGAGAGATTGCGAAGACGAGAAATCCCCTATTGAACGGCATTATGAAATCAACACGATAGATAACGGCTCGCTTTATGTAAAAACTTTAATTCAGTCCTACAAGAAGCAGGGACAAACGGCTCATCTCCTTCTCATTAGAAAGTTGGGCAAAAAAACGAAATGGCGTAAAATTTTCGAAAAGTTCAAACAAAATCATTCACATCTTTCACCTGACGATGCTTACATGACCCTAGATATTACAGGGGCTTTTCGAGATGTGAACGAGAAATGTAGTGTCTTAACTGGCTACACTGGGTCTGAATTATTACAAAAAAATGTCTATGACCTGCTACAACCAGATTATTGGAATGAAGCAAATCATATCTATGAACGCCTTCAAACAGGGACTCCATTTGCAACTACTCTTTCCATCCGGCATAAAAAGGGACATCCCGTGTGGATACAGGTTATGTTTCTCCCCTTGCTTGCCTTAGATCAAATCGTCGGTATGCAGGGAATGGCAAAAGAGATTTCACACGAGCATTTGTTAGAGGAAGCATTATGGGAAAGCCAACTTAAGTATCGGATTCTAGCAGATTATTCTTCAGATCTCATTACTTTTCTAGATTCACGCGGTAAAGTAGTCTTTGTTTCTCCCTCCCATGAACATATATTCGGACACCCTCTGCAAGACTACTATCAACAACACCCATTTGACTATCTTCATCCTGATGATATCCCTCATTTACGCAAATGGTTTTATCATATATACGAATCAAAACAATCGGATGCTGAACCTATAGAATTCAGGGCCAGACATCATGATGGACACTTTTTATTTATTCGAATTTCCTGTATTCCCATGCTTAGTAAAGACGGAGATATTCTAGGCTTTGCCATCATCGGAGAGAACATACACAATCAAAAACAAACCGAGAACCTCTTACGTCAATCTGAAAAACTCTCCCTTATTGGAGAATTAGCTGCTGGTATAGCTCATGAAATTCGCAATCCGCTTACGGCTTTGCGAGGATTCACTCAGCTTTTGCAAACCCACCCTGAAGACAGCAGTAAATATACAGACATCATGCTAAAGGAATTAGATCGCATCCATTTTATTGCAAATGAATTATTACTGTTAGCTAAACCACAGGGATACCAATTAGCAACGAATGATATCCTCTCTTTATTGCAGGATGTGATTACACTATTAGAGTCGCAAGCTATACTAGCTAATGTCACCATCTCTACTCACTGGGAAACAGATATTCCCTACCTTCTCTGTGAAGCCCGTCAGTTAAAGCAAGTATTTATCAATATTATTAAAAATAGTGTAGAAGCTATGCCCTCTGGAGGTTGCATACACATTGAGGTAAAAAAACTAGAGCAACATGTAGTAATCCGCTTCTCGGATGAAGGCTGCGGTATACCTCTGTCTACACTAGAAAAAATAGGAAAACCATTCTATACAACCAAAGAAACCGGAACTGGGCTTGGGCTCATGATTAGTTCCAAAATTATTCGTGAGCACAATGGCACCCTACAGCTACGAAGTGAAATGAATCAGGGAACTACCATTGAGATTACCCTACCCTACATGTCATAGTAACAAGGGAATTCTAGAGAACATGAGGCTTTTCATTTTTCAGAGATAAGAGTCTCTCTATCCCTTGTATAACTGTTACCATAAAAAAATCACTCCCTAGTCAATACATAGGGAGTGATTTTGATTGCGTCTAAATAACTTTTTTTACTTCTTCTCGGTATCCTCGAAGACAGGTTGTTCTATTTTACTGATGTATTTAATATCTGCATTTTTCACTAGAGTATGGATCCATTGATCAAAAAACTCTTTTTTGTGTTCACTCATTGCCTTCTCTTTTACTTTATCTTTTACATTTTCATAAACAGCGTTTTCACCAAATTCTGTTTTATGCTGTTCAAAATATTTCTTAATTTCTTCGTCTTTCAATGGAATTGATTTAGCAAAGGCCTTCTCAGAAATCTCGCTCATCTCTAAATCCTTACGCATGTCTGCTTCCGTAATTTTCTTGCGGTTTAAGAACTCCTCAAATTCTTCTTTCGTGCCCCAGCTTTTTTTAATCTGTTCTATTTCAGCATCTATTGCTTTCTGATCGGCCTGCACCCCAAGCTTTTTCGCTTCTTGTCTTATAACGATTTCTTTGATTGCATTTTCCATAACCTTTTGCTGACCTTTAGGGGTAAAGCCATTAATTACACGATCTTTCGTGATTGCCTCACCATTAACAGTAGCTACTGCTGGTTCTTTTGTTTCCTGCTTACCTGTCACGCCTAGTATAACTAAACCTACTACTAGGATTGCAATAGTAAGCATGGTTGCGTCAAATTTTTTCATCATTCTACTCCTTTTGCCATTCTATACTTTCCTTCATATTCTTCACCTAGTGTAACATAAAAGAAATGAGAACTTGTGTAAAAAATATGGAATCCGTGTAAGAAACTCAAACAAAAAACAACCTAACCATGTCAGGTTGTGTAAACTTCTCCTGTTATGTTTCTAGGAAATACTGTAATCCTATGAATGGCGACGTAGCAGTTGAAGTTGGACAATGTAGGTATCTAGCTGTTGACTTATATGTACTACCCGTGAATCGACAAAATTACCTTTTTCTTTATAAGCCTGAATCATGTCTGATCGTAAAATTTCAATTGTTGATTCTAACGTTACCTCTTCCATAACACCCTCCACACGTATACTTTCCTTACTTAGTATAGGTATGTTTCCAATTGTTTACTAGTAAAACCTTTCGACTTTCCCTGTAAAAACATGCGAGAGCTTGTCACAATTACTCGCATTTCCCTAATCAAAAAAACTTTACTGGGATGCCTTACCTATTTTCGAGAGAAAGCGCCAGCATTTTCTACTAAACAGACTCTTTCGACACTTTCCCTCTCATTGTTTAATTCCCTAATATATCCTAATTCAGTTAGTCTAGCAATTGTTTTAGATGCTCGCTTCGATCCCATTCTTTTTGTAAAAGTTCCTCCAAATCACTAACAGAACCCTTTTTATACATACCGTACCGAACCATTCTTCTCACTCCATGTGGAAAAGTTAAGTCATGATACAGTATCCATTGATCCGCCTGGGACAGAGCATTTTTAGATAAATATTGGTCTATTAAGGTAGTAAAAGCTTCTCTGCTCCACTGGCTCTGTTTTTTCACGAGCAAATTCACCAACCGTTCCAAATCTTTAGAGGGAAAATCATGACGGGTAAATTCCCAATCAATTACCCAAAATTGCCCTCTTCGTTTAAAGACATTCCCCCGATGAAAATCACCATGACAAATCCATTGTTCGGCAACTGATCGGTATTTCAAATTAGCATAATAGCTAGACCTTTGTAATGCTTGGTAAATCTGATGACCAGCCACCTGAAAATATGGGAGATACTCACACATCACCTGTTTTCGTTCTGAGGAGCTGTTCTTGTTTCTTTCATACCATCGTTTCAAATAACGAAGTCCTGATTTATATTGTTCATCCCAATTATTCAATCCCATGTATTTTTGGCTCATGGGAGTACTAAACCCATAAGATGCACGATGCAATTGGCCTAATAAAACACCACGCTCCCATATATTATCTACGGTGGTTTCACCCATGTTCGGATCAGCTGATGGATCGCCATAAATGTACTGTTGCATTAAATAATATTGATTTTCCCAAGTAAAATAACGCTTTCCATCGGCTGTAGGTAAAACAATTGGAATATAGATACCAGTATTCCGAATTTGATCCTCTACTGCTAGGATAAACAGTAATCGTTCCTCTTCCAGAATGATCCTCTTCAGGACGTAGTCTCCCTTTGATGTTTTCAAATGGATTACGATTGTTCTCCCCGTATCATGCAAAATTTCTGTTTCTAGGATTTGCATACAATACGTATGTTCCACGGCTTTCCTTAAATCCGTGTTCAACAGAATCACATCCAATCTGTTCATTCTCCTTCATCATACGCCGAGAAGATGAGAACGGATGGTGAAAACAGACGGAAATAAGCACCCATTTTTTCTTCAAAAAAACTCTCTATCACCTATCGTGACAGAGAGTTTAAAAATGTAAGATGAGTAGTTGGTTTTAGCTTTGGTTGAAGCATAGCTTGAAGTGAAGCTTTAGGATGGATTTCTAGACGGTGAAGAGTATACATGCCTTGCTTCTGGGTTGTCTTACTAGGTACAGTTGTAAACGCCATTTTATATCCCACTTCGCGTACCATTGGCAACATAGCACGATTAAATCCTCCATATGGATAAGCAAGGATGTCTATATTTTTATGTAGTTTAGCTTCCAACAAGGCCTTGGACAGAGCTAATTCCTGATAAACAGCATCAGGTGATAATTTATCTAGATGAGCATGCGTCATTGTATGTGATTGAAAGTCAATTAATCCACTGCTGTGCATTTCGTTCATATGATCCCAGGTCATAAAGGAAGGTCTTCCTACTGAACCAGCTGTAACAAAGATTGTCGCTTTTTGCTTATAGGCTTGAAAAATTGGATAGGCGATCAGATAATTGTCGTCATACCCGTCATCAATTGTTATCACAACGGCCTTGTCTGGCACAGGCTTTCCTTCATTATAGTATTGAAGTAATTCAGTTGCTGTCAGAGTCTGATATCCTTCATCCTGTAACCATTTCATTTGTTCCTCAAACTCTCTAGGAGGTACGCAGTACGGATTATCCGGATTATCCGCAATGGAATGATAAATCAATACAGGAATCCCCTTCATTGAGTATACGGCTCCCACAGAAGCTGGAAGTATCAACATCAATGCAATTACTTGCAAAAATAAAATCACTTGCTTCATCAAAACATCTCCCATTGGTTATAAATTACTCTTTTTGTTTTGCCTTTGCTTTGGCTTTCCCCAATTTTAAACGCGCATGCATTCGTTCTGCTTCTCTCTCTGAACGAATGTAATTATGTTTGAGTAATAGATATTGTTCAATCTCACTCAACAGATAAAAAAGTGATGCCCTCACTTCAAATTCTTCACGTGTAACAGGCAAAGGCTCTTGACGTACGCGTTCCCTTATTTCTCGAATACCATCCAAATATACGTATGACGTGTTGCCTGGATGGATTTTTACACTCAACTCATCAAGAAAATCAGCAATCTGTTTTCCCTGTGGAACCTGTAAAGAAAGGCTAGAAACTATAGGCAGCATGCGCTCTAAGATATCAAATTGTTTCTCCCGTATACCAAAATAACGATAAATGGTCGATTCGGGTCGCAACAAATTATTTTCAACAATCAGTAAGGAGAGCTCTTTTGCTTTTTTAATCAAGATAGGTGTTTCCACCATTTCTGATCCTGGCCATCCATCTTCCCCATGGCGTAAATAGCCTGCCAATTCCTTTAAAATTACAGAAAAGTTTTTTTCTACCTTTTGCTGAAGCTCCCACAATTCCTTATCCTTATTAGGCATATATAAATTCATAAGGAGCCCGATTCCTATACCGATCGTGACCAATTGTATTTCGTTCCATAAGAAGCCCCAGCTCAAATCCTGTTTCAAATAGATATGTAGCATGATGACACAACTGGAAATAAATCCCTCAATTACACGTAAGCGCACTAATGTCGGAATAAAAATCAACATCAACATCGTGATGGTGAAAGCATGAAATCCAACCAGCTTAAAGAACAGAAAGCTAAAAACCATAGCGAGTAAGCATGCTAGAAAGCGGTCGATGGAGACGCTTAACGAACGCTTTCGCGTAATTTGAATGCATAAGATGGTTAATGTACCTGCTGAAGCGTAGAACTCTAGTCCAAGTAATTGAGCGAGAAAAATAGATAATCCAGCACCAATTGCTGTTTTCAGTGTTCGGTAACCAATATAAGGCATCTATTGCCTCCTTTCTTCCTCTTCTCCTCACTATACTATAAGCTCTCTACCTTTATTGGAAAAAGATAAAATCTTTTTGAGTAAATAAAAAAAACGGAGCGACTGTTTAAGTCTCCCCGTTTTTCTTTTCTATTCCGTTCTACTCAATTTCAAACTGTACCGAAACAGTTGTTTCTACTTTAATTTGTCCAGGAGCGATTGAACTGCCTCGTGCTGCTGAATCCTGCATCGATAATTCGCTCTTCGCTAGCATATAGGGACGTTCTATGACATTGCTCTCTGAAATGGTTAGTACTTTTTTCACTGTCACGCCAGATGCCTTTGCTAACGCCTCTGCTTTAGCTTTTGCATTTTGCACAGCTAGCGTTAAAGCTTGCCCTTCATATTTTGCTTGTTTATCTGTGCTCAGCTGAACCGAATCAATTCGATTAGCGCCAGCTGCCGACAGCTTATCTAACAAATTACCAATCTTATCTAAATGTCGATACGTTACCTTCACAATATGCTGGCTTTGGTAACCTGTTAGGACAGGACCTGCTTTATCTTCGTAATTGTATTGTGGACTGGTTGTAAATTGAATGGTCTGAATTTCCTTCTCAGATAACCCCTCTTGTTTCAACACCTTTTCCACTGCAGCAAAAATTTTTGCATTCTTTTCTTGTGCTTCCTTCGCTGTTTTAGCATTCGTCTCTACTCCTACTTGAAGATAAGCCACATCTGGGTCAATAGAGATACTACCTACTCCTGTAACACTAATGTTGCGGATTATCTGTGCTTCTTGAGCATGTACGGCAGGTACAGAAGCCAATAAACTCCCCCCTGTTAACAATCCAACCGTCAGAAAGGATGCTACTACTTTATTCATTGCTTTTTTTCTCATGATTATTGCCACCTTTCACTCATGCGCTACACTTTTTCAGCATTCTGCCAATCTACGCATTATCTGAATATCTGCTTTGACGAACCTATTGTTGAATTCGTTTCAACAGAAAAGATCACGCACTGCCTCGTGTGATAAACTTCAACGGAAGTTCTACCTTTCTAGTGACGATTGTTCTATCCTTTAGCTTGTTTCCCCGCTCAGGAATTTGTTCGATAAATAACTGAAAAGCAACCTTTCCTGCTTCAAAGCTAGGTACATTCATGGTTGTTAGATCAAGGATGCTCGCCAACGGTAAATTATCAAAGCCGATAATAGCCAAGTCCTCAGGGATGCCCCATCCTAGTTTTTTTGCTTCTGTTATCATACCTGCTGCCGGTAAATCACCTGCTACCATAATCGCTTGTGGACGTTCTTTTAGCTGAGCCAATCGCTGCACAACCTGCGAACCATCCTCCATCTGATAGCAATTTTCAAAAATCCATTCTGGTCGAACGCATTCTCCCAAATCGGCAATACCTTCCAAATAAGCCTGCATACGTTTTTTTCCATTATGAGTTCCACTGGTTCCAAGAGAAAAACCAATTTGTCGATAGCCTTTTTCTACTAGATAACGAAAGCATTCCTTCGTACCTTTATACCGATCAACATGTACATAAGAAATAACTTCACTATCTACTTTCTCACAAGCAACAATAGGTCCATAGGAAGCGTACGACTCTACCATTTCCCATTTGCCTTTTCTTGAAACAATGATCACCCCATCTATTTGCTTCGATTTCAGCATATCCAATACACGCTTTTCTTCATTTTGATCATAATTGGTCTGGCATAAAATTAATCGGTAATTATTCACTAGTGCTTGTTCAGCAATTCCTTCCAACACCATTCCAGCAAAGGGATGATTGACAAACGGTAAGAGGACCGCCACCATACCTGTTCTCCCCTTTACCAAATGAACAGCGTTACTGTTCGGCGAGTAATTAAGCTTATGTACGGCATCCCAGACTGCCTCACGCTTAGCTTCCTGTACATAGGGATGATTGTTAAGAACCCGTGATACGGTTGTAATAGATACACCTGCTAGCTCAGCTATCTGTTTTATATTAGCCATGTGTCATCCCCCCTCTCTCCATTGTAAAATAAGCTGTTTATAGATGCTATGTTCTCATTGTTCTCTAGAAAATCTGAAGAAATTACTTGACCTGAAATGCTTTTCATATTGTAAGGTTAGTCTTGTTAGTATCACTTGGTGTCGGCGTGACCTCTGGGCGTTACGACACAGTGATATCACTTAGATCAACTAGAGAAAAGCGGAGGAAATCCAAGTGGAGAGAAAAATCGTATTTTTTGATGTAGACGGAACCTTACTTACCGATGATAAGCAATTGCTAGCAAGCACACGCGACGCTGTACGTCGATTACGTGAAAATGGAATCTATACGGCTATTGCTTCTGGTCGTATGCCTAAGCAATTAGAAGATATTTGTAGGGAATTAGACATCCATTCTTATGTTTCTATAAACGGTCAATATGTTGTGTTTGAAGGAGAAGCAATCTATAGTAATCCAATCTCGATGGAGCAATTAACAGATTTAACGAACCTTGCCGACAAGCACGGTCACGTTCTCACCTATGTAAATCATGAAATGTTATGTGCCAACCATCTTAACGATCCTCGTTTGGACGAAATTTATGGTGAGCTGCAATTGGCTAAACCTTTGCTTGATCCTGATTATTACAAGCAAAACCCGATCTATCAAAGCATCATCTTCTGCTCACCGGAGCCTGCAAAAGAGTACGTAGAGCGTTTCCCGCAGTTAGGCTTTATTCACTGGCATGATTATGCCTTAGATATTATTCCATTAGGAAGCTCCAAGGCAGTCGGTATTCAGAAAATGCTGGAACACGGTAAATTTTCTCTTGAACACACCTATGCCTTTGGTGATGGTCTAAATGATTTAGAAATGCTTGAAACCGTAGGACACGGTGTGGCTATGGGCAATGCCGTTGCAGAAGCAAAACAAAAAGCCCGCTATGTGACAGCACATTGTAATGAGAATGGGATTGCAAAGGGGTTAGCTATGTTGGGATTGCTAGACTAATTTATAATAAGAGCTTCCTAAAAAAGCCGTTTTCTCTTTATACAGAAAACGGCTTTCTCTATTATTATCTTGTTACCTGTTTTATTTTATCAATCATCTGATTCGGTGTTAATCCATTTAATTCAGAAATTCCTTGTCCTTCCAGAGCAACCGTTCTTTCCCCGAAGATAGGATAGATTCCTTGCCATTTATCTACGGTTGTGTAGGAATTGGAGTCCAATTTTTTTAAGAATAAAAAATATTCACCATCCCCAAGCGCCCCAGGATACTGTAAATTTAAAGGGTCCCTAGCCACAGGTTTAGGTTCCAATCCATAAAAGATAACCCGTACTTGGCTCCCTATGTTCCCCTTTAGTGTCGTTTTTACTTGAAAGGTTTGTGTATATTTGACAACTCTTCTTCCTTGAACAGATCGGTCTGTAGCTTGCTCATTAATGGATTCCAATGCTGTTGCATGAATAATAGCCTGGGACTCATTGGTTAGTTCTTTGACGGAACGGATTTTTAGTTCATTTTGGATGACTTGGGTGTGCTGTTCTCCCCGAAGAGAGTTCGCCGTATCTCCGCCCCATCCTGTGTATCCAATCATCAATACCGTAAGCATCCAACTGCTGTACCACATGTTGTGCCTCCTGAACTCTCATATTTGCTGTTATTATGTGTTAGCACAGTAAGAATATGTACGAAAGTTCTGTGTAACCGGTTACACCTCGGAGGCAATCAACCATTGTACCTGCCATTCTTGACATTTTTCTATCCATTCCTCTGGTATTTCTCTATCACAAATAATCGTCTGGATGTCTTTTATGTCTGCAATTTTATAAAAAGTCTGTAATTCCAATTTAGCCTGATCACAAAGCACGATACATTTCTTTGAATTCTCCATAAATTTCCGGACTAAAAAAGCTCGTTCAGCATCATGATGGCTCATTCCTTTTTGTAAGGATAATCCATCTACACACAAGAAAGCTTTATCTGCATGGAAATATTCCATCATTTTTTCTGTCATCAATCCGCATACACGTGCATGCTTTTGATGTACCTTCCCACCTAAAAAATAAATATCTCCTGAAAACTCATCCCTTTTCTCTTGCAGAAAAAAGGCTTGTAGTAATCGTACAGAGCAGGTAATGATCGTCACGTCTTGTTTTTCTAATAAGTAGGGCAACATATATAGTGAAATAACCCCGTCATCTAGCACTACACTTTCACCATGCTGTACTAAATTTGCTGCTGTCTGCGCAATTCCTTTTATGCTGCTATAACAAATTTCTGAGTCATCTTTATAAGAAAGTAACTCAATGTCTCCACCAACTTTTACGGCTCCTCCATAAACTCGCTTGAGCCTCTGCTCTTGTTCCAGCTCTTCTAAATACCGACGTACGGATTCTGAAGAGACTTGTAGCTTTTCTACTAGCTCTGTTGTTTTTACTTTTCCTTCTTGTTGTAGTAGTTCTAAGATGAGCTCCTTTCGTTCCTCTCCTACTAATGACACACCAACCGCCCCTTTTTCGCCACTTTTTGTTATTGTAACTCAACTTTTGTTATTCAGATAGACTTTTGCTTAGATAGTAGAGAAACTATTACTAGAAATAGCCCACAAGGATTTTTGTAAAATGTTTTCTCCTATCATACTTCATAAACAAATACTTTACAAACTTTTGTTTAAGTGATAAACTTTTGTTTGAAAGGAGGAGTGTCATATGGATAAAGAACAACAAATCTTGCACTACATCCGTTTGAATCCCTTCATCAGTCAACAAGAATTAGCCAATAAAATGGGAATTTCCCGCTCAGCTGTAGCAGGGTATATTGCCACTATGATGAAACAAGGCCAAATCAAAGGAAGAGCCTACATTTTAAAAGAAGAAGCTTCCATCACTTGCCTTGGGGGTGCCAATCTGGATCGCAAAGCTCGCAGTAAACAACAAGTCAAGCTGCACTCTTCCAATCCAGTTAGCATCTCTTCATCATGTGGAGGGGTTGCCCGAAACATTGCCGAAAATTTGGGACGTCTTGGTTGCGTTACCTTGCTTATTACAAGCGTAGGTAATGACAAAGAAGGTGAATGGGTTCTTGCAGAAACCAAACAGCATGGCGTAGACGTTAGTCAATCCTGGATGCTCTCCTCTGAACAAACAGGTACTTACACAGCACTACTAGATGTAGATGGTGAAATGTACGTTTCCCTAGCAAACATGGATATTTATGAAAAAGTAACAACCGAGATGGTTGCTGAGAAATGGACTCATATCGTTGCTTCCGACATTGTGCTTCTAGATACGAACTTACCTGAGGAAGTGTTGGCATACATGATCACACGTTGCCACGATGAGAACATTACTTTGTATATTGATCCCGTCTCTTCTGCCAAAGCGAAAAAATTACCAGAATCCCTCATGGGTGTCACAAGCATTTTACCTAATCAGGAAGAAGCTGAGATTCTATCTGGCATGAAGATTAACAATGTAGAGGATGTAAAAACAGCTTGCCAGTTGATTCGTAAACGCGGTGCTCTCAATGTCATCGTAACCATGGGTGAACAAGGCATTTTTGTGTCCTCCCCTGAGCATGAGGTTTTACTTCCACCATATCCAGTGGATGTAGTAGATGTTACCGGTGCTGGTGATGCCTTTGCTTCAGGTTTGCTGCATGGTGTTCTACATGGTGAAGAGCTTTTAGATGCTTGCCGCTTAGGTCTTGCTGCATCAGCTCTGACGCTAGTAACAGAACAATCTGTCTCTCCCGAATTACAGCCGGAAAAACTATATCAGTTCGTAAAGGAGAATGCACAATGAAAAACTACTTAACTTTTACTGAAGAGGTTGCACACGCCCTAGAAAATAAATTACCGATCGTCGCTTTGGAAACAACCATTATCTCTCACGGTATGCCGTATCCACAAAATATTGAGATGGCTAAAAAAGTTGAGCAAATCATTCGCGATAACGGTGCTGTACCAGCTACTATTGGTATCATGGATGGCAAAATTAAAATTGGTCTTACCGATCAAGAATTACAAGAATTCGCTACTAACAAATCCGTCGAGAAAGTAAGCCGCCGTGATTTACCTTATATCCTAGCAACAGGTAAAATTGGAGCGACCACTGTTGCAGGCACTATGATTGCTGCTGAACTAGCTGGTATCGAAATGTTTGCTACAGGTGGTATTGGTGGAGTTCACCGTGAAGGAGAAGTAACGTGGGACGTATCTGCTGACCTAACAGAATTGGCGAATACTAGCGTAGCCGTGGTTTGCGCAGGTTGTAAATCAATTCTAGATATCGGACGTACTTTGGAATACTTAGAAACACAAGGTGTACCAGTAGTTGGTTACAAAACAGACGAATTCCCTTCCTTCTACTCCCGTAAGAGCGGCTACGGCGTTGACTTCAAATTGGACACGCCTGATTCAGTAGCTTCCGTAATGGATACGAAATGGAAGCTAGGTATGCAGGGTGGAATGGTTATCTCCAATCCTGTACCAGAAGAATCTGCTCTTCCATACGATCAGATTGAAGCTGCAATCCAGCAAGCATTAGCTGAAGCCAAAGAAAATAATATCGCTGGTAAAAAAGTAACACCGTTCTTGCTTTCAAAAGTAAAAGAACTAACAGCAGGCAAAAGCTTAGAAACCAACATCGCACTTGTATATCACAACGCAGAGGTAGCTGCTAAGATTGCAGTTGAATACAAAAAGAAACAACATCAATAAGCTAGTAAAAATCTAGATATCATTTTGGTATAAAACACTTCATATCTAAAAAGGGCAGTTCCAGAGTGGTTTCCCCATCTTCTGGAACTGCCCTCATTTTTATTTTAATAGCCTACGCATGGTTTGTTAGTAAGGCCCATATCCAATCACCTGTGCAACGATGATAGCAATACCTCCCACTATTATCTGCAAACCAATTAGAGGCATAATCCACTTAAACCAGCGAATCCACGGAATTTTGGCCAAGGCTAGTCCAGCCATAAAATATCCAGAGGTAGGAGTTACAATATTAGTAAAGCCGTCTCCCAATTGAAAGGCTAATACTGCGGTCTGACGAGTGATGCCCACCAAATCAGCCAAAGGTGTCATGATTGGCATTGTTAGTGCCGCTTGACCACTCCCCGACGGGACAATCACATTTAAAAAGCATTGAAGGATAAACATGCCCATAGCTGTTAAAGAGGAGGGTATCTGCTGAATAGCTTGAGCTGAATAGAACAGAATCGTATCCATTACCTGCCCTTCTGTCAGAACCAGTAAGATAGCCCGGGCCATTCCAATGATTAGAGCCCCTTCTAATAAATCTGCTGCCCCACTGATAAAGCAAGTAACAAACTCGTTTCCACTCATACGGCAGATTAAACCAGATACCAACGCTAAACATAAAAATATGGTGGCAATCTCAGAAATAAACCACCCTTGCTTGATGACACCAAATGCAATTGTACCTAATGTCAGCAGGAAGCTAAGCAGAACAAGCTTGTGCTTGGTGAGAAATACTTTGTGATCTACTACCTTTTGTTTGTCTGAGGCTTGCAAATCAATAGGAGCAAAATAAGTATGAGACATCTCTTTTCCAAAGCTATTCTCCACAAAGAAGCCTTTAGATGGGTCTCTCTTCACTTTCATCGCATAGCGATATACAAAGGTAACACTAACTATGTATAGAACCACAAATAGCCCAATTCGAAAGCTCATACCAGAAAACAGAGGAAGTTCTGCTATCTTCTGAGCAACACCAATAGTAAAAGGATTAATAAGAGCAGTACTAAAACCGATTTGGGCCCCTACTAGTACAATCGCTGCACCTGTAATTACATCAAAACCTAATGCCAAAGCTAAAGGAATAAGTAAGGCTAGATACGGTAGTGTCTCCTCAGCCATTGCCATTAAGGAACCACAGACACCAAAGAATAGCATCATCAGTGGAACCAGCCATTTTTCCTGATTCCCTAGCCTACGTGCCATAGTTAGCACCAAAGCCTCCATTGCGCCGGAGTATGTAATAATTCCATATGTTCCTCCTACCATGAGGACAAAGAAAATAATGTCGGCTGTCTCAACCATTCCTTTATGAATACTAATCAGCGTATCAAATGGATGGACAGGCTTAGACGGTAGAAAGTGAAAGCTAGTGGGATTAACCACATTACGCCCATCAATCTCAACGCGAGCATATTCTCCAGCAGGTACTATATACGTAAGTACAGTTGCCAATAGTAAAATGCCTAGCAACAAGACGAAGACGTTTAATTCTCTAGGATGCTTGTTTCTCCTTTTCATCTTGAAAAATAGTGCATTCATGTAAAACAAAATCCCCCTTTCGCATCCGTCTATTATAACGTGAAAAAAAGAACCAACTTTTTTCAGTTCTATGACAGTTGAAAAAAGGGGTAACTAATCACTATTTTCCTTCTCCAAAGAGCTCTTCATGCATTGCTTCACGAGTTGTCTTTACTGCCAGCATGATTTCTTCCCTGCTAGCTTGATCTATATGAATGCCCACAATAGCTGTTACTGTGCATTTTTTTTGTTCACAAGCTAAACTTGCACATTCCAATGCCAATTGATCTTCCTTATGACCTGGTAATGTTATAAGCTCCACTTTTATTTGCTCATTCCGCCAATAAGCTGTCGCAACTGCACCAATATGTACCACTCCACCACCTATCAGATAGACGATATCCTCTCCCATCATCTGTCGTCGTATCTCTATGTTAAACGGGCGTTTCTTCATTACTTACCCCCTCCTGTTATCTCACTAGCTTCTTTCATTATAGTTTCCTTTTCAATAAAGCAACTAATTGCGGATCCACCGGTTCCAATGCTTGTCCATTCTGCCTTACTCCCGTGCCAAAATGGACTTCCCTAACGCCTGTCTCTTTTACAAAGGTAGGCACGGTATCTATTGTTAAACCAGCACCTGCTAATATGGTCAGGTGTGTAGAAGAAGTTCGTTCTACCAATGTTTTAATCTGATCAACCGCTTGTAGGGCACTTGACTTGCCACCAGATGTTAGAATGTGAGTAATCTCTTTATACTGTAGTAATTGTTCAAGCGCTTCTAGTTGGTTCTCTACTTCATCAAACGCCCGATGAAATGTAACATGCATATGACCTGTTTCTGTTAACAAAGCCTCTAATGCCCGAAAATCAATGTGATTGTCAGGCATTAAAGTCCCAAGAACCACACCTGCTGCACCTAATTCCCGGATGGTTTGTATATCTTGCTGCATCACTTTTAGATCGTCTATCGTATAAACAAAGGATTGGCTATGAGGACGCACCATCACATGTATGGGGATCTTCACTTGATTGACCACATGTTTTATTAAAGCATAGCTAGGAGTAAGTCCTCCTTCCACAATACCTGTAATCAATTCTAATCGATCTGCTCCGCCTGCTTCTGCTCGCTTCGCATCATCTACTGTAGTTGCAATTACTTCAAGTATCATGCTACCTTCACTCCCTTTTTTGTACACACATTGGTTATTCCTTTTACTTTAGCATGGTGAGTGACCACTCTGCATCAAAAACGGCAAGAGTTATTACGGCAAAAAGAGAAGGCAGGACCCTCATCGGATCATGCCCTCTTTTAATCGTGCTATTTTTTAATTACGACTCGTTACAGTTTTTTAATCTCATCTTTTAAAATCTCAGATTGTGTACCAAAAACAATTTGTACACTACCTTGACCTAAGCGCATAACACCTGCTGCACCTAGTTGCTTCAAGGCTGCATCATTTACTTTTTGGTCATCATTTACTACCAAACGAAGACGAGTAATACATGCATCAATGTTCTTGACATTTTCTTTTCCGCCGATGTTTGTCAAAACTTTTTCTGCTTTTTCCTTCATAGCATCATTGCTTTTCGCCTTATCACCATCGGCTGCTGCTACAAAATCATCTTCACGACCAGGCGTTTTCAGGTTCAGCTTTTTAATCATAATGCGGAACAAGAAGTAGTAAAGTACGAAGGTAGCAAGACCAATCGGCCAAAGCAGAAGTGGTTTTTGCGACCATTTAAAGTTAACCAAGTAGTCAATAAGACCAGCAGAGAATCCAAAGCCTAGACGTACACCTAATTCAACAATGATAAAGGCGATAGCACCTGTTAAAACAGCGTGGATACCGTATAGTAATGGAGCAGCAAACATGAATGCAAATTCTACTGGCTCTGTGATACCTGTCAAGAACGCTGCGATTGCTGTACTTAAGAAGATAGAAGCAACCGTTTTGCGGTTTTCAGGCTTAGCTGTGTGAACGATTGCGAGTGCGATCGCTGGCATAGCGAACATCATGATTGGGAAGAATCCTGTCATAAATAGTCCAGCAGATGGATCTCCTGCAAAGAAGCGGTTCAAGTCACCTTTTACGAGCTCACCAGCCGCACTTGTAAAGGTGCCAATTTCAAACCAAGCTATCGTGTTAATAACATGGTGCAAACCAAATGGAATTAGTACACGGTTAGCGATACCAAAGATACCACTACCTACAGCCCCCATACCTACAACCGTATTACCAAATGAATTAAGCGCCTCTTGTACAGGACCCCATACAAGACCACATAGCAGTCCTAAAACTACCATGGTAGAGGATGTAATGATTGGAACAAATCGTTTACCACTAAAGAATCCTAGCCAATCCGGAAGCTTGATATTGTAATACTTGTTGTAGAAGAAAGCCGCCAATCCACCAGACATAATACCGCCTAGTACGCCCATATCCAATTTCATCGCATCATCGATGAAAGCGAATGCAGGTGGAACCGCTTTCAACACATTCAGTAAAACCAACTGTGCAATTACCGCCGCTAAAGCTGCAACTGCGTCTCCTGCCAAACCAATGGCTACCCCGACAGCAAATATTAAAGGTAAGTTATCAAAAATAGCAGAACCGCCTGCTTTCAGGAATGGAGCAATGTAATGATTTAAAAATTCACCAGTTGTGCCCATATTAAAATCGTTAACATAGTCGATCGCTCCAAAACGTAGCAATAGAGCTGCAGCTGGCAATGTTGCGACTGGAAGCATCAAAGCTTTACCAATCTTTTGAAGAAAAGCCAACATATCATTTCCTCCTTTTAAAATTATATATGAGTAGTGAAACCTCATGACGTCCATAAGGTTTCACATCATATCGCTTGTTGTACAATACACAAAACGTGTTAGCCTTGAAGAACAGCTTCTCTTGATTGAGCTTGCAAAGGCAATAAATCAGCCGTTGCACGATCTACCAATACGGTCAAATTAGGATGTAGCTGTAAGATTGATACAGGTACTTGTGGATCAACCATTCCTGTGAATAAATGACGCACAGCTTCAGCTTTACTCTTGTCATTTACAAGTAACAGGACGTGGCGTGCTTTCATGATCCCACCAATCCCCATCGTAACTGCTTGCTTAGGCACTTCGGATATATCAGTAAAGAAGCGAGCATTTGCTTCGATGGTCTCAGGTGCTAGTTCTACTACATGGGTGGATAATGTAAACGCTTGATCCGGCTCATTAAAGCCAATGTGTCCATTATGGCCAATACCCAAAATTTGAATATCTATGCCATCTGCTTCTTCCAGTGCCTTCTCATATCGGGAACACTCTGCCTTTGCATCCGTAAACATACCCGATGGGATATTCGTTTGTTCTTTTTTAATATTTACATGAGAGAACAAGTTATCCCACATGAAGTAGCTATAACTTTGATCGTGGTCAGCAGTCAGTCCCACATATTCATCAAGGTTAAACGTTGTGATTTGGCTAAAATCAACGTTTCCCGCTTGGTGCATGCTAATTAATTCCTTATACATACCTCTTGGTGTGCTTCCTGTAGCCAAGCCTAGCACGGATGTAGGCTTTTTTTTCAACTGCTCTGCCATTATTTCAGCAGCTTTTTTACTTAGTTCCTGATAATTTTCTGATACGATTACTCTCATTACTCATCCCTCACTATCCACAAGATGTAATTATTTCTATCTACATGATGTCTAGTTGTTTTGATAGGATTAAGCTTTAAGCGTTACTTCAAGAACTTTTTCCTGACCGCGTGTTACAGAAGCACCTACAAATTGTTTCATGCTTTCTACAGCATCGCTATTTGTAATAATAATTGGTGTGATTGCAGGATAGCCTGCCTTCTTAATGATATCTAAATCAAATTCAATCAGAGTATCGCCAGCTTTTACATCCTGGCCAGTCGTTACTTTTGCTGAGAAGCCTTCGCCGTTTAAGTTAACAGTATCAATCCCGATATGCATCAAGATTTCAGCACCATCAGCAGTCTGCAAGCCGATTGCGTGTCCTGTGTTAAACAAATGAACCACTTTCGCATCAACAGGTGCTACCAAAACACCTTCTGTTGGATCGATAGCTAAGCCATCACCAGCAATTTTTTGAGAAAAAACAGGATCTGGTACTTCTTCTAAGTTAACTGCCTTACCAGTTAGTGGTGCTAGCAGTAGAGTTGGCTGAACTTCTTTTTTACGTGAAAATAGTTTGCTAAACATGTAGGGCCTCCTTAGGTATTCACTGACTTTATCAAATAGAAAAGGCATGAGCATAGAAAACGGATATGCCTAAACAAAGTGATATCATTTAGGATACTCCATCTTCCACTGCTCATGCCTAGTCGAACTAGTAACACGCTGTGAAAAGACAATTATTCTTTTATGTCCTTTACGAGTTGAAACAAACGGAACAAATGCATTGCCATGTATCCCACTTCATCCTCGGGCACTTTAACATCTAACTTTTGTGAGATAAGCTCTCCCAATTGCAGGGCAAGCTCATATGCCTCTGGAAGCATGGACTTTACGCGATCCAACAAGGGATTTTCTATTGTTTTGCCTTCCATCAATCGTTCTAGAACGAAACGGAAATGCGTAATCATTCGAGTATAATGTAAGCTTTCCTTTGTTACCTTCAATGTTAATCGCTCTTCCACCATCTGAATCATCTCAAGGATGAGGTTTGTATGCTTCACTGTCTGCGCTACTGGGATGTAGCTAACAGCCGAATGAATATGCAATGCCAAGAATCCGATTTCACTTTCTGGAACAGTAATCGTGAAGGTATCTTCGATTAAGGCCGCCGATCGTTCAGCAAGAATGAACTCCTGCGGATACAGCGCTTGAATCTCAAATAGGAAAGGGTTTACAATTTCCATACCGCTTGACAAGCGATGTACAGCAAACTGGATATGGTCAGGTAAAGCAACATGAATTAATTCATTGATCTCAGGCGTCATTTCATCGCAAACCCATGAAATGATCTCTTCTGCAATTTCAATCACCGACTGATCGATTTGGGTCAGAAGAGATTGGAACTGATTTAAGTGAAGCTCATTTTCCATTCGAAAGCGCTTCTCAATACGTTCATCATTCTTCGCAATCGGGTTGCCTGCTTTTTGCCCAAATCCAAGACCCTTCCCAAGCAAGACCACTTCTGTATTCACAGTTGGATCGCTTACCAAGACGACGTTATTACTTAAAATTCGACTTATGTTATAATCTTGGCTTTTGTACACGCAGACACCACCATAGATCAGAATTACGAACTTGCATTGAGAATCCCTGCGTATCCTGTAACAGTAATAAAGTCAAAAAAGAGCCAACATCAGATTTTCTCCATGAAAAAACAAGAAAGAAAAATCCTTTGTGTGGCTCATGCCTGTCTGTAACAGTAACACGCCTGTAAACGCATTATTCGCTTCAAGTTCATTTTACTATAAAGTTGATAAAAGTCAATCATAACTTATCACCTTTATAGGAACTTCTAGCTAACTATATACTTTAACGAAGCCGCATATTCTGCTTTCCTCGTTTTTTATCCCAATATGGAAGGACCAATCGATCTAACCCAAGGTAGCCGGCATTACGACCAGCAATTAAAATAAACGTGGTTAATAAAATCAAATATGGATTAATACTTACTGTACCACTAAATAAGAATGCGTAATTCATAGAAATTCCCATTAATCCCGCGAATGTGGTTAACAGCCCTAGTAATAACGCAAGTCCTACCAGGAATTCTCCCCAAGGAATTAAGAAATTGAAAAAGGAAGCACCCGGTAATGCGAAATTTTCCAGAAAAGCAGCCCACCAGCCTTGAACAGAAGGATGATCACCAGACGCTTTTTCAATCGCTCCTTTTAAGAAGCCCTCAGTTGCAAAGCCTCCACCACTTATCTTGCCCCAACCAGAGGTAATCCACGTATACCCCAAATAAAGACGAACCAATAATAAAACTACTGAAGCACTTTGAGATTGTCGTAGCCAAGCTACCATACACACCACTCCTTTTTTCTCTGTAAAAAGCTTTTGGTTTCTACTGAAAGTTCTCTCTCCCACTATGCAACCAATTAACACTTGCTAGGTTATAACTTTTCTTTCTACCTTTATCATACCCGTACTTCCTTATTTACACTGGACACTTTTGGATATGTCGGCTGTTTGTCAAAGCTCCTTGAGCAACAAATGAACATTACAAGATAGGGCTGTTATTCTTCTTAGCAAGTACCGATAAACACTACTCCCACTAGTCTTTTAGACTCAGACCTTCCGCGCCAATCAGTTCTCTTTTCCTACTGTTATGCTTTGCTACCCGTTGACTTAGTTCCGTTACTTGTAGCAAGATATTGGTTTTGATGGTTATATTCTGCACAGCGAGAAATAATTCCTTTATTTCCCGATGTGCCTCTTGTAGCATTTCATATATCAATGTAATCGTTATTCCCTGTTTCAAGGCTGGGTTCGTCGTTTCATTTTCGTTTAGATTCAATGGTTCTACAAGAGTGGTATATGCTTGGATTTCTAGTTGAATCTTTCTAACGGCTTTCTTGCAATCATGCCAGATGACAGCTGATTTCTCCATTAATTGCTTCACAGTCTCTTCCATAGCCAAAAAAACTCCATTGTTGTGTTCGTTTACCAGTTCACTATTCAACATAGTCTGCTTGGCCAATCGCTGTGTTTCTATTGTTATTTTAGAAATGTCCAGCAAGATTTTTTCTAATGCCTGAATATCGTAATCACATTTTTGACTATTTGCAGCATGCGATAGATTATTCTTTGTTTGACACTCCATTCGTGTAATAGTGTCTCCCTTCCTAACTTCTTGTATATACGTTATGTATCGAAATTTCTGCTGAACAAAAATAGGGTCAATTTACACAAAAAATAAAAACACCAGGCATATCTGAAGTTTCACCTGATGTTTTTATTTTTTTAGCAAGCTTCGGGAGCACGGGGTAGCTACTTTTTAATTAACTCCAAATCAACTGGGATAAACTCATCCACCTTTTCACCCTTGGATACTTTAATAGCCGTCTCTACAGCTTTTTTACCGATTTCAGCCGGTTTTTGGGCAACTGTTGCCGCTAGTTTTCCATCCTTTACAGCTGTGACAGCATCATCAGTAGCGTCAAAGCCTACTACCTTCACTTCTTTTAAACCAGCTGCTTCTAATGCTTGTAGGGCACCCAAAGCCATTTCATCATTGTGGGCAAACACAGCCTGGATGTTTTTGTTTCCTTGCAAAATGTTTTCCATAACGCTCATGCCTTTAGCACGATTAAAATCTGCTGGTTGGGTTGCTGTTACTTTTAGACCATCTTTATTGTCTACAGCATTGTGGAAGCCTTTACCTCGATCACGTGCTGCCGAGGAACCCGGAATACCCTCCAGTTCAACCACGTTTCCTTTCCCACCTAGAGAATCTAGTATGAACTGACCAGCCATTTCTCCACCTTTCACGTTGTCGGAAGCGATGTGTGCAGTTACTTTTCCGCCTTCCGCAGCACGGTCTACCGTAACTACTGGAATGTTCGCTGCGTTTGCTGATTCAACTGCTGTGGAAATGGCTGCGCTATCGGTTGGATTAACCAAAATGACATCCACTTTTTTCTGGATTAAATCCTCGACTCCGCTTATTTGTTTAGCGGTATCGTCCTGAGAATCTACGACAATCAGATTTACCCCTGCGTCTTTGGCCGCCTTTTCTGCCCCTTCTTTAAGCGTTACAAAGAATGGGTTATTTAAAGTAGAGATAGAGAGCCCGATGGTGACACCTTCTTTTTTCGCATCAGGGGCTGGTGCCTTGTTATCCTCTAAGCTGGATTGAGTTGAACAACCTGCTAGTACAGATAAAAGCATAGTTGATGCCAATGCTACTTTCAGATACTTCTTCATGTCGAAACCTCTCCTTTTTCTCATACATTTATTTTTTAGAACGATCTAACAAAACAGCAATCAGAATGACTGCCCCTTTGGCTACCAGTTGATAGAAGGATGATACATTCAACAGGTTTAGACCGTTGTTGAGCACACCGATAATCATGGCACCGATTAAGGTACCAACAATCCAGCCTTTACCACCAGAGAGACTAGTCCCCCCTAGAACAACTGCTGCAATGGCGTCTAGCTCATAGGATGTACCCGCCGTTGGTTGGGCAGAGTTAAGGCGTGAGGTCAAAATAATACCCGCTAAGGATGCAAACAGACCGCTGATAGAATACACCCAGATTTTTACCTTAGTGGTAGAAACCCCTGATAATCTGGTTGCCTCCTCATTGCTTCCTAAAGCGTAGACATGACGACCAAATGTCGTATGTTTTAAGATGAAATACAATGCGATAAAGGAAAGTAACATCCAGATCACCGGCATCGGAATCTGTAAAAAGAAGCTTTTTCCTACCATTCCGAAGCTATCTGGCAATCCTGTAATTGGTTTTCCCTCTGTATAAACAAGTGTCAATCCTCGAAAAACAGTCATGGTTGCCAATGTCGCGATAAAGGGAGCTACATTTCCCTTTGCAACTAAAATCCCATTGAATGCACCCATTACCAGACCTGCTAATAGTCCAACCACGATTGCTAGGAATGGATCGCCACCACTAGCCATCATCCCCGCTGACAACGCACTTGATAAAGCCAAGGTAGAGCCTACTGATAGATCAATACCGCCTGTTAAGATAACAAAGGTCATTCCAAATGCAATCAATGCATTAATTGATACCTGGCGTAGCACATTAAAAATATTACTTACCGTTAAAAAATCAGAGCTGACGATGGACAGTATAATCACTAACAGAAACAGTCCCAGTAACGGGCCCATTTGTTGCAAAAAATTACCTTTAAACGTAAGCGTCGTTTTCGCTTGTGCTTGCAATTGAATGACCTCCTCCTGTTGCCGCGTGCATTATGATTTCCTGAGTCGCTTCCTCCCGTGAGAATTCACCCGTCATTTTTCCTTCATGCATAACGATAATTCGATCGCTCATTCCTAAGACTTCTGGCAATTCTGATGAGATCATGATGATTGCTACACCTGCCTGTGCCAAGCGATTCATCAAATCATAAATCTCTTTCTTAGCTCCAATATCCACTCCACGCGTCGGTTCATCTAAAATTAAAATCTTTGGAGCGGTTGCCAGCCATTTTCCAATCACAACCTTTTGCTGATTGCCCCCACTCAACGAACCAACCCTCTGCTCACTGCTATGCGTTTTAACTAGCAATTTATTAATCGTCTCATCTGCTAATTGCTGTTCCTTCTGCTTGTGAAGGACCCCTAAGGATGAAAGGCTGGACAGATTAGGTAACGCTATATTTTCACGAACGGATAAGGAAAGGACCAAGCCTTCCTCTTTTCGGTCTTCTGTTACAAAGGCAATCCCTGCCGCAATCGCATCCTTGGGCTTGTTTATGGTTACAGACCTGCCTTCTACCTTAATACTTCCTGACTCCAGCCGTTCGAGTCCAAAAATAGCTTTAGCAACTTCCGAACGCCCTGCTCCCATTAATCCGGCAAATCCCAATATTTCGCCAGCTTGTACTGCAAAGGAGACATCAGCCAGTTTTCCTTTAACCGACAGGTGATCTACTCGCAGCTTCTCTTCGCCAAGTGAAACATCCACCTTGGGGAAGCGATCTGTAATTTCTCTACCTACCATCATTTTGACCAGCTCATCCATGCTAGTCTCAGCCGTTACTTTCGTGCCAACATACTGACCGTCACGAAGAACGGTGATGCGATCGCTGACCTGAAAGATTTCCTCCATCCGATGCGAGATATAAATCATACCTACTCCTTTATTCTTGAGGGCAAAAATCACCTCAAACAGGGCATCGATTTCACGATTGGTAAGAGCTGCGGTTGGTTCATCTAGTACAAGGATGTCCGCTTGCAATGAAAGCGCTTTAGCAATTTCGATCATTTGTTGCTGACCAACTGATAAATCCCCCACTTTGGTATCAGGATCAACTTGAATGCCCAATTGGTCTAAATATATCTTTGCTTCCTGACGTAGCTTTTTCCAATTGATAAATTTGGTTTTTCCATACGTAAATTCGCGTCCCAAGAAGATATTTTCGGCAACTGATAAATGGGAAATCAGGTTCAATTCTTGATGAATAATTCCAATCCCCAGTTCAGCGGCCAATTTCGTAGTCATCTCAGGTACCGACTGACCTTTGACCGTGATAGTACCGCTATCTTTGGTATAAATACCACCAAGGATTTTCATAAGAGTAGATTTACCTGCTCCATTCTCACCCATTAGCGCTACTAGTTCACCTGGGCGCACTGACAACTCAACCTGATCGAGTACTTTGACACCGGGAAACGACTTGCAGATGCCCTTCATTTCTAACAATAAATCTGTCATACGTTCACACCGCCTTTAAAAAGTAACTCCAGCTTCTAAAATCACATTGGCATATGGCGTGCACTCTCCGGTACGTATGATCGCTTTCGCTTCATTCGTCCGTTTTTTAAATTCTTCATGACTGATTATGCTCTCTTCTACATGAGGAAGCTCCTGTTTCATTTTTTCATAAAGAGCAGGGCTAACCTCGATCATCTCGTTCGCATAGTGGATACGCTCCACCTGCATTTCTGCTAATATCACTTGCAACACATCCAGAAAGCTTGGTAGCCCTGCCTTGAGAGCCACATCGATTCGCTGTACCCCATCTGGGATCGGCAGACCCGCATCGCAAATTACAATGCGGTCTGTATGTCCCAGCTTACTGATGATAGTCGAAATTTCACTATTCATGATCCCGATTTTCTTCATGTTTCTCACCCTTTAGCTGTGCAAGAATTTCCTTAGCTGTCGCTGTCGCTGCCTTAATCTATAGCGACTAGCATGTAAACTAGCACTTGGATTGAAAAGCTAGCACTTCCTTCATTGTCGGCATTCCCTGTTGTGCCCCTAACTTAGTTACGGCAAGCGCTGAGACAACACTCGCAAACTCAACAGCTTCTGGAATGCTTTGTCCAGAGGCTAGCGCATAAGCGAGCCCTGCGTTATAAGAATCTCCAGCTCCTGTGGTATCGACGACCTGAACTTTATGACTAGCGATCGTCCCAAATGTCTCACCATTTATTAGGTAGGCAGAACCTGTAGATCCAAGTGTGGTAACGACGTGCTTCACTCCTTTTGCATGGAGTGCTTTCATGGCAACAGGCAGTGTAGTTGCTTGGTCTGTCGCTTGGTCTGTCGCTTGGTCTTGTTCCATCCCCGTCAAGAGATACAATTCTGATTCATTGGGTGTCATCACATCGATGTAACCAAATAATTCATCTGGAAGCTTCTGCGCTGGAGCTGGATTTAAGATGACCATTTTGCCAGCTTCTTTAGCGAGCTTTGCCGTATAAACAACCGTCTCGATGGGAATTTCCAATTGCAGTAGCACGATGTCTGCCGCCTTCACCGTATCAGCGTGCAGATCAACATCTGCCATAGAGGTATGAGCATTGGCACCCGCTACTACAATAATTTGGTTATCTCCTTCTGCTAACAAAATAGATGCGATGCCAGTAGGAGCATTTTCAACACGTTTTATCGTATTGACCTGAATTCCTTCCAGCTTCATCGCTTTCTCCAAGGAATCTCCAAATGCATCTCTCCCCAAGGAACCGATCATGGCAGTGTGGGCTCCTAGACGCGCAGCAGCAACCGCTTGATTCGCTCCCTTACCCCCAGGGATAAAATGTACATGATCTCCGCTGATTGTCTCCCCCATTTTTGGCTGACGAGGGGCTTCTACTACAACATCCATGTTAAGACTGCCAATGACAGCTATTCGTAGTGCTTTCATCCCAATGGCTCCTTTCTGGTTGAACTGCGCTCAATAAAGATGGGTTCTAGTTCAAACACACTCGGTACTAGTTTTGTACTCTCTATTTGCTGGGCTAGTGTAAGTGCCGCTAGCTCCCCCATCTCGTAGATCGGTTGAGCTACCGTTGTTAATTCTGGAATCGTCATCGAGGCTAGGGCAATGCCATCAAAGCCGCATACGGCTACATCTTCTGGCACTCTTCTGCCTAGTTGATTTAATCCTTTTAGCACCCCAATGGCCATTAAATCATTTCCGACAAAAACACCATCAATATCGGGATGCCTTCTCAGTAATTCTTTAACCGCTTCTTGGCCTCCATTTAATTGAAAATATCCCGGTTCCATTAAGCTTGGCGAATACCAGGAAAATCCTTGGACGCTTTCTTCATAGGCAAGCATTCTCTCTCTGGCAGTAATTAATTCCTGCGGGCCATAGATATGTCCAATCTTGCGACAGCCCTGCTCCACTAAATGAGCTACAGCTTCCTTTGCCCCCACATAGTTGTTACATCTAATGACAGAGCAATGTTGATTCTCTGGAGCACGATCCATGACCACCAAGGGAATCTGATCCTGTTGCATCTTTTGGATGTCTTCACTACTTAAAGTTTGAGAAGCGATAATGATGCCATCAATATATTTTTTCTTAAGAACTTCAATATATGTTTTTTCCTTTTGCCCCTGATCATCAGAGTTACATAAGATAACCGTATATCCTAATTCTCTAGCTTTGTCCTCCACACCACGCGCCATTTCTGAAAAAAATGGGTTCGTGATATCCGGCAAGATAAAAGCAATCGTACTTGTTCGCTTACCCGCCAAGCCTCGCGCCACCGAGTTAGGTTCATACTGAAGCTGTTGAATTGCTTTTTCAACCTTGCGACCTGTCTCTACATTCACATAACCCGTTTTGTTAAGCACACGAGAAACAGTTGCCACAGATACACCTGCCAGCTTTGCTACATCGCGAATCGTTGCCATCATGCGTCACTCCACATTCGTTAACCATCTAATGTGTAACCGGTTTCACATAAATTACATAAGACCATACAAATTTTAGAAATACATGCATAAAGTCTCGTAGTATTCAGTTTATTCAAATCTGTAACCGGTTTCATAATCTTACAACACAAATATACTCGCTCACAGATAGGGTGTCAAGCGAAAGTGATTACTGGTAGAAACCGCCTTTGTAACTACCATCCTGTCCCCTAAAATCATAAGTTGTAAAAATAACGTGGCATAAAACAAACAAAAAAGGAGCATATCCGCTCCTTTCAATACTCATGAATATACTTTATTCTGACTATTCATTAATCCATGATAGTGCTACTGTCCCTTGCCCAGCATGTGCGCCAATCGTTGAACTAATAGGTCCAATAATAACCTCTAAATCGTCATACTTCTCTTTGATTCGCTTTTTGAGAGCTTGAGCTTTTTCCACTACGTTCCCATGTAGAATCTGTACGTTCTTAATCTTTTGTTTCTGCATTGCTTGATCGAGTTGTGCTAGCATGCACACAATTGCTTTGTTTTCGGTTCGGATTTTTTCATAAACTTCAAAAATACCATCTCTGATACGCAGAATAGGTTTGATCTGGAGTAGATTGCCCATGAAGAACTGTACTCCATTCATTCGTCCCCCACGATAAAACTGATCAAGACTTCCAAGGAGGATGTAGCTTTCCGCTTTCTCAGCGATAAGACGCAACGAACTAGCGATCTTCTCTGGTGAAGCTTCCGTTTTCGCCATTTCCATTCCTTGTAAAATCATATGTGTAATCGGATAGGACATCGTTTTTGAATCTACGACTTCTACGGGGAACTCCGCCATCGCTGCAGCGCTATGGCTAGCATTGAGTGTTCCACTTAACTTACTCGATACATGTACAGCAATCGCACAATCATATTTTTGTTTTAGGGTCTCATATAGCTCCACAAACTTGCCCAGCGAAGGTTGAGAGGTCTTCGGAACTTCTCGAGTATTCTCGATTTTTTCGTACATTTGCTCAGGCGTCATATCGAGGCCATCGCGGTAGGTACCGTCGGAGAAAATAATTTCGAGTGGCACAACATAAATATCGTGCTTCTCCCGAAGGTCAGCCGGTATATAAGCCGTACTGTCTGTTACCCAGGCAATTTGTTTTTTCACTGAAACGCTCCTTTATGTTCAAGAGATATAAGTAAAATTATATATCCTTCTCTATCTGTTTCCTATGGCCTATTTCTTAGAGGAGTGAACACTTTCTCTCAACATGTTCACAATTTGAGCTGAGCTTTTATTTGTTTTTTAGTGATGTAGAGTACTTCTATAAAATAAAATATATATTTTGGCAATTTTGTAACCTTTGCTGATATTTGTCGACTATTAGATAGAAAATCAGCAACCCTTTTAAAAGTAATATTGGGTGAAGATTTCAAAAAGTATAAAGCTAGTAAGACCTCGAAAGATAATAGCTGGGACGCCGTTACCTACACGCGCTATGAAAATGAAATGCACGTGTTTGATGACTTTTATGTAGTGGGTGTAAATACGAAGGGTGTTATCTATGTAAATGCTGGGGATGTAGAACCACACAAAAAAGACGTCAATCCCTTTTTGAGAATTGACGTCTTTCACTCAACCTTTATGCGCTACAGTTTTACTCATAAGCCACTTTTCCATCTTGTACCACAATCTGACCATTTTTCACAACGGTTTTGACATGATTGATGCCAAAATGATAAGGCAGGTAGTCAAGATTATCCGCATCATAAATGACCAAATCCGCTTGTTTACCCACTTCAAGGCTTCCAACCTGCTCTGCACGGCCAATCGCATGAGCTGCATTGATCGTCATAGCCGTCAATACCTCCTCTGGCGTTAGCCCCAGATTTAGGCAGCCTAGCGTCATCACAAGCTGTAACGATTCTGTAGGTGAACTGCCTGGATTATAATCAGTGGAGAGGGCAACAGGAACACCTATCTCGATCATTTTTCTAGCGCGAGCATGCTTGCTCAGTCGAAGATTAAAGGAGGTCGCTGGCAAGCAAACTGCTACAACACCTGCTTTCTTCATCGCAAGTAATCCCTCATCGCTTGCCGCTAACAAATGCTCGGCAGAAATGCAGCCTAGCTCAGCGGCTAGCTCTGCTCCCCCCAACGGTTCAATTTCATCTGCATGAAGCTTCAATTTAAAGCCAAGCTTACGGGCTGCCTGCATAATAGCCCTCGATTGCTCTACACTAAACACCCCATGCTCACAAAATACGTCACAGAATTCTGCCAATCCAGAACGTTTTACCTCAGGTAGCATCTCGTTTATAACTAAAGCAACATATTCATCTGTTCGTCCCTTAAATTCGGTGGGGATTGCATGTGCTCCCATAAAAGTAGAGACTAAGTCGACCGGGTGCGCTTGCTGTAACGCACTTGTTACTCGAAGCTGTTTAAGTTCTTCTTCCACGCTAAGGCCATAGCCGCTTTTAGCTTCTACGGTAGTTGCACCGAATTGTAGCATTTGATTTAAGCTCTTTTTTGCCTTCAGAAAAAGCTCCTGCTCCGTAGCCGCACGCGTGGCACGCACCGTACTTAAAATACCCCCACCCTGTTCCAAGATTTCCAGATAGCTGGCCCCGTTTAATTTAAGAGACAATTCATGCTCACGAGAACCTCCATGCACCAAATGCGTATGCGGCTCGACTAATCCAGGTGTAACTAGCTTTCCTTTTGCATCCCACTCTGTAGAAATGTCAGCCCCTTGGATTTGTTTCCGCACGTCCTCTTCCCGTCCAACTGCCACAATTCGTCCATCTACCACGGCTACTGCCCCTGCTTGAACCAAGCCAATTTCTTTCATCTCAGCTCCAGATCGTGCCTGAGCTGAGCCAGCCATAGTGACGAGCGCTTTGATATTATGAACAAGCAAGTCGATTTTCGACATCAAGCTTTCCCCCTATTGACCATACTCCGTTTTTCCTTGCTTAGATATCTAGCATTGGTACTCGAACCCCACGCTCTTTTGCTGTTTCAACTGCTAAATCATAACCAGCATCAGCGTGACGGATAACTCCCATGCCCGGATCTGTTGTAAGTACACGTTTCAGTCGCTCTTCTGCTTCCACCGAGCCATCTGCCACAACTACCATTCCGGCATGCAAGGAATAGCCCATCCCTACACCGCCACCATGATGTACGGATACCCAGCTTGCGCCCGCAGAGGTATTTACCAACGCATTTAAAATAGCCCAGTCAGCTACCGCATCACTACCATCCTTCATTGCTTCTGTCTCACGATTTGGAGAAGCAACCGAACCGCAATCTAAATGATCCCGTCCAATAACGATTGGTGCAGAAATTTCACCGCTTCGTACCATTTCATTGATAGCAAGCCCCATCTTGACACGCTCTCCATACCCCAACCAGCAGATACGGGCAGGCAAGCCTTGGAATGCTACCCTCTCCTGAGCCATCGTAATCCAGCGGCGGAGATGCTCGTTCTCTGGGAATAGCTTTAGGACAAGCTCATCTGTTTTATAGATATCTTTTGGATCGCCTGACAAAGCAGCCCAACGAAACGGCCCTTTGCCCTCACAAAATAATGGGCGAATATAGGCTGGTACAAAACCCGGGAAATGAAAAGCATCCTCAACGCCTTCATCAAAAGCAACCTGCCGAATGTTATTACCATAATCAAAAACGATCGAACCTGCCTTTTGTAAATCAAGCATGGCCTGTACATGGATGGCCATTGAACGTTTCGCTAGTTGGATGTATTGATCTGGATCGCTCTCTCTTAATGATTTTGCACCTTCTAATCCATAACCGACTGGTACATATCCATTCAAAGGATCATGTGCAGAGGTCTGGTCGGTGACAAATTCAGGCGTTAGCCCCCGTGTAACCATCTCTGGAAAAATCTCTGCGGCATTACCGACCAAACCAATGGACAGTGCTCTACCTTCATTCTTCGCTTCTGTTGCCATCTGCCATGCTGTATCTAAATCATGTACCATTACATCACAGTAGCGAGTCTCAATCCGGCGTTGGATGCGAGTAGCGTCAATATCAACTGCGATGACCACACCTTCATTCATCGTAACCGCTAATGGTTGAGCTCCCCCCATACCGCCCATGCCTGCTGTTAGAGTAATGGTACCTTTTAATGTACCATTATTGTGCTGGCGTGCTGCTTCTGCAAAAGTCTCATAAGTTCCTTGCAGAATTCCTTGTGTTCCAATATAAATCCAGCTACCAGCTGTCATTTGCCCGTACATCATTAAGCCTTTTTGGTCTAATTCACGGAATGTCTCCCAATTTGCAAAAGCGGGAACCAACATAGAGTTAGATAACAACACACGCGGAGCTTGGGAATGTGTACGGAATATTCCTACTGGTTTACCCGATTGAATTAACAATGTCTCGTCTGCTTCCAATTCTTTTAAGCATTCAACGATCTTGTCAAAACTAGCCCAGTTACGTGCGGCTTTACCGATACCTCCATACACAACCAAATCCTCCGGACGTTCTGCAACCTCTGGGTCCAGATTATTCATCAGCATGCGTAAAGCCGCTTCCTGTTCCCAGCCTTTCGCGCTTAATTCATTACCGCGTGGAGCTCGCACTACTCTTTTATTGGTTGTTGTCATTTTACATTCCCCTTTCGTATAGCAAACATTTGCTTACAAACACAATGGGATTACTAGCTGTGAGCTCGATTGGCATACCCCGCTAAAAAAGTCAAAATCGTATATAAAGAAGCTCTTACCGTCGCTCTCCGTGGGTCTTGTATGGGGTCAACACAGACGATATCAAAGCCTTTTATCTTAGGACGGTTGCCTAGACTCAACTGTAATTATACGATTTTTCCCAAAAGACTGTTTATTTTCTTCAGTTTACCGGAAAGCGCTTACGAATCATCTAGTGTAATTTGCGAAATACTAGCATAATCTTGCTGTACGATATTCGCGTGGACTCATGTTCATATGCCTTTTGAATAGACGACTAAAATAATTAGCATCTTCAAATCCTAGTTCAAAAGCAATTTCTTTAATAGATAAATCGGTAGTTTCTAAATAGATAACAGCTTTTTGTAGCTTCATATGATGAACGTACTCAATAAAGCTGTATCCTGTTTCTCGCTGAAAAAGATGGCTAAAATGATAGACACTCAAGCAACAATTTTGTGCTACTTCCTTCAATCCTATCTTTTCTCCTAGATGTTCCTTCAAATACAATATCGCGTTTCGAATAACAGGAGAATATTTTTTCATGCCTAGCTGTTCCCCCTGTTGAACCAGACTTATGCTATACCGCTCCACTTTTTGCAAGAAGGTATCGTAGCGTATTGTTTTATAGAGATCCTGAATGAATCGTGCATTCTCTGCTAAAATAGTGGAAGCATCTGCTCCCAGCTCTAGCACCGTCCTTGACATAGCTGTTATAATCTCAACCACTTCCGATTGAAAGCTCTCCACATCCTGCTGGTCCACCATCGTCATATCCTGTAGCAGCGTGCGCAAGGATTCTAGCGTAGCGCGTTCATCTCCAATTCTCACACTAGCGATAACATCTGCTCGATTCTTGCTAAGTATGGACGAATTTCTTCTGCTTTTGCTATCCCTATCTTGTTTCGTCCTTTTGGGCAAAACTAACTGATTTCCTTGAAAAAAACGATCCTTTAAAGCCATTTGTGCTTCTTCATAAGAATGCTGCATATCCAGCGGATTATCATAGACGCCCCCAATTCCGATGGAGACCGATATCCTTTTTTCATCGGCATGTTGAACAATTTCAGAAGCGATCTGACGAGCTTTCTGACCAGCAAAATCCTGGTGCTTGTTCTCGTTACCATCTAGCAGTTCAAGCAATATGACCATAACCCCTTCTGAGACCCAGCACCACACAAAAGGAACAGATAAAGCCTGGTGCAATACCTTGAGTAATTGCTGTCCGATTTCTTGGCACCATCCAACAGGCTTACTCGCTGCCAAATCAGGATACCGATCCAGTGATATCACCATTGCAAGCTTAGGACAAATTGTTAATTGTAGCTGTTGCTGTCGCGTTATAAACTCTGCCTCATGTACCATTGTTCCTGTTATCAGTTCGTGAGCAAATGTTGCCTGTATCGCTGCTGCTTGTTGTAAAGTAAGCATCGGCTCCCTCCTTTTGTCCCTTTGTTTCACATAGTACAAAAATAGACGATCATTTCCGTATATTCTATCGGAATTGACCGCCCATCCTTTTGTTACATTGTCGCTTCTATTATCTTACTTTATCGTTTTATTCGCGATCCAAAAGAGATGCGCCAGCAATTCCGGGATGTGTCATCTCATATGGGTCTAAAATAATATCGAGTTCCTCTTCCGTCAACACATTATAGTCCAAGCACAGCTCGCGTACTGATCTGCCAGTCAGTGTTGCCTCTCTTGCAATACGTGCTGCTGGTTCATAACCCAAATGTGGATTAAGTGCAGTAATAATTCCCACGCTATTTTCTACGTATTGGCGACAACGATCTATATTTGCTTCAATACCTTCCAGACAATTTTTCTGGAACACTGTAAATACATTATTCATAATAGTCAAGGACTGAATCAGATTAAATACAAGCACAGGCCCCATCACATTTAACTCTAATTGGCCTGCTTCAGAGGCTAAGCAGATCGTATGATCATTCCCGATTACCTGGAATGCCACTTGATTGACTACCTCTGCCATTACTGGGTTTACTTTTCCTGGCATAATAGAAGACCCTGGTTGACGAGCAGGTAAGCTAATTTCCCCTAATCCTGCACGTGGACCAGAAGCAAGTAAGCGCAGATCATTTGCAATTTTAGACATATTGATCATACAAACCTTGAGAGCCGCAGATACTTCTGTATAAGCATCCGTATTTTGCGTAGCATCCACCAAATTCTCTGCGCTAACCAATGGTAATTCAGTCAGCTCTGCAAGAATTTTAACAACCCGTTCAATATAGATTGGATCGGCATTTAGACCCGTACCTACTGCTGTTGCCCCCATGTTTACTTCATAAAGGTGCTGACGAGTCTGCCCAATTCGTTTAATATCTCGATCCAATACACGGCTATATGCCTCAAATTCCTGGCCCATTCGAATTGGAACAGCATCCTGCAAATGAGTGCGTCCCATTTTAATTATATGATCAAATTGCTTTGCTTTATCTACAAAAGCATCTTTCAATGCTTCCATAGTACCTAGCAATTGATTAATTAAGCGCAGAACCGCAATATGTACGGCTGTTGGAATTGCATCGTTTGTGGATTGTGCTTTGTTTACATGCGTATTTGGGCTTAGGGTAAAATAATCGCCTTTCACCGCACCCATGATTTCCAATGCTCGATTCGCAATCACTTCGTTAGCATTCATATTGATAGAGGTACCGGCGCCTCCCTGAATCGGATCGACAATAAATTGCTCATGCCATTTGCCATCAATCAATTCTTGAGAAGCTTGTACGATTGGATCACCTAATTTGGAAGAAAGCTGCTTTACTTCCATATTGGCTAAAGCTGCTGCTTTTTTTACATAGCCTAGCGCTTTAATTAGCTCCCCATCAATACGATAGCCTGTGATCGGAAAATTCTCTACAGCACGCAACGTTTGAATGCCATAATAAGCATGCAATGGTACCTCTTTTGTTCCAAGAAAATCTTTCTCCTGACGTGTTTCTTGACTGATACTCATGGTTAGTCCCCCGTCTTTGATCGCTCTAGCTAGAGCCGTATTGATTGTCAGTTCACTTATGTATCTATCATATACCAGTTTGCCCCATTCCAACAGGTCTGGCCATCTCATATTGTGCAAAAAGGTAAAAAAGCAAAAAACCGATAAGCCTTTGCTCATCGGTTTCTTTTAAACGCATTTATTCCTTTTTAAAGCGCAAACATTTTTAGTAGGGCTTCTTCATCTACATGGTTACCAACCAAGAAGATACCGAATTCACCATAACGCGCACTTACTTCATCGAATCTCATTTCATACACAATGTGTTTCAATTCAATTGGGTCATGAGCGAATAAAGTAACGCCCCATTCCCAATCGTCATACCCCACAGAGCCACCAATAATTTGCTTGATTTTACCAGCATATTTACGACCAGTCAAACCGTGAGTTTGCATTAATTCACGACGCTCGTCCATTGTCATGGAATACCAGTTGTCTTTTTCTCCACGTTTCTTGTTCATGGGATAGAAGCAGAAGTGATCCCATTTTGGTAAGATTGGGTACAAACGCTCACGCACATGCGGATTTGCTTTAGGATCTTGACCAGGATTGTTCACATAGTTGCTTAACTCTACCACGGAAATATAAGAGTAATCCGTCTCTGTATAATCTGCAAAGCGAGTTTTATTGATCGCTGTTTTTAATTCATCCAATTCACCCATTGTAGGGCGTAGGAAGATAAAGCATAGATCAGCTTTATGTCCAAGTACAGAATACACAGCCGTGCTACCACCAGTCTCGGATTCTGCATCATTCCATACGCGCATTAGGGAAGTTAGTTCGTCAAGGGCCGCTTGGCGTTCTTCGCTAGATGCTTTTTTCCATTTTTCCCAGTTGATCTTCCGGAAGTCATGATAGGTAAACCATCCTTCCAACGTGAGCAATGCTTCATTGGCTGACATGTGACACAACCCCTTCTTATGGTTTAGCGTGAGCCTTTGCTCCGCCTATGTACATACACGAAAAGCCCTCTGTTTCCTTATTCGAGAGACCTGTCCTTCTTTATCTTACTGATAACTTTTGGAAAAGACAATGATTTGCTAGGCTTTGGCGTACAGTTGTACTTTCTGTGACAAAAGCGGCGTCATCTTACAACTTCCGTAGCATAACCTGTTCAATGGCATGTTGTTTTCCCTTCGTCAAAATCAAATCAGCTCGATAACGCGTAGGCAAGATGTTCTTATGTAAATTAACTGCATTGATTTCCCGCCAGATGTTATTAGCTACATCCAACGCCTCTTCATCGGATAGCTGCGCATATCGATGGAAATAGGAGGCCGGTTTCTGGAAAGCTGTCTGTCTTAACAATAAAAAGCGATTTAAATACCACTCGCGAATGTCTTGTTCTTTGGCATCTACATAGATTGAGAAGTCAAAGAAGTCAGAGACAAACACCTGTGGCATGCTTTCATTATCTATAATACGTCCTACTTGTAAGACATTTAATCCTTCCACGATCAAGATATCGGGTTGAGAAACGATTTGCTCTTGGTCACGCAAAATATTGTAGGTCAAGTGGGAGTAGAGTGGACAACTCACTTCTTTAACGCCAGATTTTACATCTGCTAAAAAATTGATCAGCCTTGTTGTATCATAGCTTTCCGGAAAGCCCTTACGCTTCATCAGGCCACGTTCTTCCAATATCTCATTGGGGTAAAGGAAGCCATCCGTAGTAACCAGCTCCACCTTCGGATGATTAGGCCAGCGTTTCAACAAGGATAATAGTACGCGTGCTGTCGTGCTTTTCCCTACAGCGACACTGCCAGCAATACCAATGATAAATGGTACCTTTTCCGAACGATTCCCTAGAAAAGTATCGGCAGCTTTGTACAACTCTTGTGATTCTGCTACATATAAATTTAACAGCCTGGAGAGAGGCAGATAGATTTCACTGATTTCTTGTAGTGATAGTTTCTCATTAAGCCCTTCTAGATCAGCTAAATCCTCTTCACAAATGGATAAGGGCGTTTCATTTCGTAGCCCTCTCCACTCTTCCCTAGAAAAAATCATATAAGGGGAATAAATTCGTCTGTCGGCATAGTTCGCCACGGTAAGTCCTCCTTCTCAGGCAATGCATCAAAAACAATGTCCACTCCATCATACCTTTCTAGCTTCCATGCTTCCACTTCGAATTCTACAAAAAATGATCTTTTTCGCATTTTCCTACAAATAATACGGAAAAAACTGTTAAAATAGTCATCAAGAAAAAAAGAATTGGAGGTTCTCTTATGGAAGAAAAGTTGATCAAAAGTGCAAAATATGGTTTTCTTGTTGGTTTAGCCATCATGATTCTAATTGTGCCCGAGGAGCGTGAAATCCATCTGTATTCTGGTGGGATGACTACCCAAGAGCTTACTTGGATGGAATACATCTTACGTGTGGTGAGATATACCATTATCTTTACCAGTGCTGTCGTTCTCATGACATTTTTCCAAGAGAAAAGGGGCTTACAAAACTCTGGGTTACCTTGGGTGGTAGAAAAAATATTATATATTGTGCTAGGATTCCTAGTCGTCACAGCAATTGGTATTTTATTGTCATTCCTAGCTCCTTTTCTCCATCGTATGTTCACTTAACTCATATCCTTGTACCACAATGTACGATAATCCACATGTCCTTGACGATTAACTCTGATTCCACGCAACCGTGGATCAACCACTAGCCCTATCCGATTACGATAAAGGGGCAGATAAGCTATCTGTTGTTGTAACATTTGCTCTATTTTGGTGATAGCTTTCCGTCTATCTACCCCTGAGGAAAGACTCTGTAGATGAGTGATCGCGATCTTAATTTTTTGTCGGTCCTCATCCTTTACATGGGAATACACAAAACTGTTATGTGACAAAAAAACTTCTAGTAAAGATAGCTCTGTATCATCACCAATCGTGGCACTATCATGAATGAAATCAGCTTGCTCAATAGTGATAGGTTGCAGTAGCTCACTCACGGTATAATAATGATTTTCCATATTTAAGCCATACATCGCACACCGCTCTTTGATCCATTCGCAATCTTCCACATGATCTTGATCTGTAAAAGTATGTAAACGAACGGCTTCTCCTTGGTAATTGCTCTGTTGAAGTAAAAGATGTACACGTTCAGAAAGACATAAATCAGATTGTCGCTTGCTCTCTTCTAAAAATAAGCTATCTCGCTTCCAAGAAGCAAAACACGTAGCTGTTTCGTGACGTGCACCTCCCAGTTCGTGCAGCATCTGTTCAGGCGATAAGATCAGTTGCAGCGCTCGGCGAAATGAAAGAGAAGTAATTGGTCCTGATTTTCGCTGATTGCAGCTCAAGTACTGAACACACCAATCATCACTTGTTACCCTTTGCCAATCCTCCCTGTGACTCTCTACTTTTTGCTCTACTTCATCCATTTCATACCACATGCCATATGTGGTTTTCATTTCGATTTCATCAGCTTTTGTTTGCATAGCAATAAATTGCACACGATCGAGATGAGGCCTAATACCGAAATAACTTTCAAACGCTTCTAGTATGGCCAGACCATCATCGTTTCGAATAAGTTTAAACGGCCCCGTTCCTATCGGCATCCTTGCAAAATCCTCACCTACTTGCTCTACATAATCCTTAGGCACAATAGCAAGATGTTCATTCCCTAGATAGCGATCAAATAAATGGTGAGGACCTGTGAGCCTTATTTCAATAACACGATCATCATGCTGGATCATCTCTCTTATTTCCCGCGTCAGCCATTGATAAGGGGAATTCTCCCTTGCTAATCGATTAAGGCTGAAAATTACATCGCTTGCTAGCATTTCTCGCCCGTGGTGAAACAAGACCCCTTTGCGCAAAAAAATCGTCCAACGGTCCCCAGATTCATTTTTTTCGATATGATAGGCCAAATGAGGTTCCATACTACCCGACGTCTTATTATAGCGAAGCAGCGTTTCACAAATATGCTGACTGATATGGCACTCTGAGCGTAGGTATGCATGGATAGGGTCAACTATAGCTAATGGTTCACCTAGAGGCAGACGCAAGGTCTCGATCCTTTTACCCTGTTCCCTTTCCCACTGCAATCCAAATTGCCCTCGAAACCAACGCTGAAATCTCTCATTAGCTTTTGGCAGAGTAATCGTATATTTTTGTATGAGTGACAATGCCTCTGCTACCTGCCCTGAATAAATCATCTGTTGTGCATGGCTAATTATTAGTTCGTCTGGCTCAGCTAGAAAGGAAAGCTGTGACCGATTTCCTCTTCCTCTACCAGGTATCCAAGCAATCCATTGAAGAGCAATCCATTTTTGCAAAATGAACTTACTATTTCGAGTGGTACAGCACAACAAAGTAGCAATTTGTTCAAGCGAAATCGAAACAGGCTCTTTTAATGGAATATGATTTAATTCCGTTCGAAATCGTATAAAATCATCTAAAATATACATAACGACTCTTCCTTTTTACTCATTCTCTACCACTATTTACTCTATTTTCGTAACTATTGATTCCCGCTACACAACAAGTTATCCGAAAATTGTAAATATAATACAAGATAAGTACATATGAAAATCTAAGCAAAACAGAAAAGATAGTCCCAACTCTACATGTTACTTTATAAAGTAAAAATTGGTTAGGAGTAGTAGACGACTATTCCTAACCCTTTTTATATCAACTGTTTATCTCTCTCAGATCTGCCCCTCTATAAAAGAGGAAAAAGTAGTGCTTCCTCTTCTTCTCTTTTTCTTGTCTCCCCTATGCCATACAATCAGCAAAACAAAGGGGGATCAAGTTATGAAATTTCCTAACCCAACGAAAAAAAATTGGACTCAACGCTATCATATCACTATCTGGATCAGAATGTTTGGAGCATTCATAACGAGTCTATCTAGCTCAATGCTCGCCCCATTTTTCTTGTTATACTTACATGATAAATTAAACGGGGCTGTGCTAGTACCTATGCTCATTGTCGGATTACAACCATTAACCGACATCATTGTTACATTGCTCGGGGGTGGTATTACCGATCGTTTAGGACGTAAACCCGTGATGCTGCTTGCCCTAACCATGCAAAGCATAGCAATGGCAGGTTTTATTTTGGCTGACTCGGTACTTAGTTTTGCCCTGCTGTACATGTTGCATGGAGCGGGACAATCATTGTTTGTTCCTGCTCAACGTGCTCAAATTGCTGATGTCACAACAGATGATCAACGTGTGGAAGTGTTCGGATTACTCAATACCATTAGCTATATTGGTCTTGCGTTAGGTCCTGTAGGAGGAATGCTATTATTCCACTATGATCCTACTTGGCTGTTTGGTATAGAAGCCCTATCCATATTTATTTACATGCTTGTATGCTGGTGGAAATTACCTGAAACAGCTCCTGTCTCATCTGATATTCTTTCTTCCTCATCTGACCAGTGTGAGGCGTCAGGAACGGAAAAAAAAGAGGCAGGATCTTCTGATCGTACCGAAACAAACCATGTCTCTGTAGGAACGAGTAGGCATCGTTTCTTCTCGTTACATCGAATTACTACACTGATCACTAGATACAAACATGTACTCACGCTAATGATCTACACTCTACCAATCAGTTTTTTCTATGCTCAAACTGAGACCACCTTCCGAATCTATTTGCAAGAAAGCTTTGTTAACTATGTATCCATTATTGCAACTCTATCAACAATCAAAGCTATTTTATCTGTGGTACTACAGCTACCATTGGTCAAATTAACAGAGCGCTTCTCCTTTCAACGTGTGATGCTGTTATCCTGCTCTTGCTTTATGGTAACTGCTGTCGCGTATGGATTCTCTAAAAGTATGATTGTCCTTATTCTGGTTCAATTAACGTGGACTGTAGGAGAAACTATCGGGCTAACGCGTTTGCATACGTACATTTCAGAAATTGCTCCTCCAGAGGAACGTGGCCGTTATTTTTCTTTGCACGGCATTCATTGGGATATCTCACGCACATTTGGTCCTTTCTTAGGAGGAGTCGTTTTGCTTACCTTTGGTGGGGAAACCTTATTTAGCATTTGCCTAATCTTACTGCTCTTATCTGGAATCCTCTTTTTCCGATCACCAAATTTTCACAAATTGACTGGACAAGACGTGGACTTTCGAAAGAAAACTGTAATAAAATAGTGTTAACTATCGTAAGTCATAACTATATTCGTTCATATATGAAAGAGAGGGTCGCATCCATCTATGCTAAAAACTGTTTTGGGACGTGTTCGTGTGATTGGCTTTTTAGAAGGTCTTTCCTTCTTACTCCTGCTGTTTATCGCGATGCCACTAAAGTATTATGCTGATCTACCCGTTGGAGTACAAGTGATTGGGCCCTTACATGGTGTTCTGTTTGTTCTCTATCTATTTGTTGTGGCTCATGCTACTTTTGCGTTAAGATGGTCATTTATCCGTGCGATAGGTGCTGTGCTAGCATCCGTTATTCCATTTGGAACCTTTGTTTTAGATTCGAGATTAAAAAAGGATGCCTAACTAAGAACACGTAATATTTAGAATGCATGATTAGTATGCTAGTGAAGAGGCTACCCATGAGCCTCTTTTTTTATTTTGATATGAGCATTTTGTAAGATATTTGTAACCTTTCAGGACAGATGTTTTCTTAGAATAAAAGGGGGTCCACCCTTAATTTGTCACTTTTTCTTTCCTTTACCGTCTTATTAATAGATAAATCTAGTACCTGAGGTGAATAATGGATCAACAAAAACCGAGTCGTCTTCAAATCAGACGTAACAAAAAGAAGCAAGAACAACGTAAACGACTCCGCCTGCTTATTATGACCAATACTGTTCTATTAACAGTAGTCCTACTTATCGTCGCTTGTATCTATCTTCCCGAAAAAATTGACAAATTCTTCTCCTCTCAAAACAATGCTTCTACAGATTCTACAGACCCTACTTCTAAGAATGTTCGACTTACGTTTGCGGGCGATATCATGATGTCTGGACATGTGGAGACTTTATTAAAGGATAAAGGTTATGACTATGCTTTCAAGCATGTAAAAGATATATTTCTAGCCGATGATTATACAATTGGCAATTTAGAGACTCCAATCACAGAAAAAGGTAGTCCAGCCGCAAACAAACAGTTTGTCTATAAATCAGCACCGGAAGCAGTTACTGCCATGAAAGCATCAGGGATCGATCTAGTCAATCTAGCCAACAATCACTCTATGGACCAGGGAGAAGATGGATTATTAGATACGTTGTACACGTTGGACAAGGAAAAAATCGAGTATGTAGGAGCTGGGGTTAATGCTGATCGTGCTTACTCCCCTGTTTTCGTAGAACGTAATGGTATTAAAATGGCATTTTTCGGTTTTAGTCGTGTCGTTCCTGAAACCAGTTGGTATGCAGGAAAAAATAAGACTGGCCTTGCGGTAATGTATGATCCTAAACGGGCAGTTGAAGCCGTACAAGCTGCCAAGAAGGAAGCTGATCTAGTCATTGTCATCGCTCATTGGGGAAAAGAAAAAGTAGATTTTCCAGTAGAGCACCAAAAAGAATTGGCCCGAGCTCTCGTGAACGCAGGGGCTGACCTTATTGTCGGTGGTCATCCTCATGTACTACAAGGATTCGAGCAGCTTGATGGAAAATGGATCGCATACAGCATGGGAAATTTCATCTTTACCCGTGCGACACAGCCTAAAACCTGGGAAACCATGGTTCTACAAGCTACCCTGACAAAGGAGGGAGTTAAGGAGCTTAAAATGGTGCCATACCATGCGGAACTCGGTCAGGCTGTACCAATGAATGAGGAAAATTCTCTTCAATTGATAAAGCGAATAGAGTCAATCTCTTCAGGAGTTAAAATTGCAGAGGATGGTACAATTACAGCTTCAAAAGGGACAGACGAAAACAATGGATAAATCAGAATGAGTAGTCTGTGCAGGGAGTATATCATTTAGCAATCAGAATCCGCTCAAAGCAACGTTTAAAGCAGGAAAGGAATCAAGAATATCGATTTTACAGCTATTAACAATTAAAAAACCATTTTCCGAATAGAAAAAGGGCTACTCCTCAAATAAACAACCTGAGCGAGCAATGCCCCTTTTTTTATTAAAGATATAGAATGATGCCTTTGTAAAGCTCTATACATGCTTTGTTGCCATTTTTCTTTTCCCAGATTGTCTTTGTACCATAGCAATAAGCGGAGAACCAATGATTGTTGGCAGTAACCATAGCAAAAGTGACGGCCACTGGTTCAGAACAGGAATCTTAGCTTGATTTACGACCAAAACCGCTGTAATAACCCCAATGTAGGAACCAAGCATTCCGTAAATATGCTTGCCTACCCATTCAGTCCATCTACGTTCTCTAGCTAAATACCCATATAGTGCTAATCCATACGAAAACAGCGCAATAAAAAACAAATATGCGCTCTCCTCCCAATGCCAAATAGCCGTTATAATGGATGTCAGAAAAATCACTACGTACGATCCGTGATAAATCTCCCCGTAAATGGTATGGAAACCTCTTTTTTTCCTCATGATGATTGCCAATAATCCTGTGAGTAAACATACTGTTCCTGCTAAGATATGCAACGCAATCAGTATCTGAAAAATGCTCAACTGACATCACCTCTCCTTATGTATAAGTTCTTGATGATGTCCTTAATCATCATAGCAATTGACTCTGGGAAGGTCCTTATTGATTTTTTAACTGGTCAATAGCATAAGTGGTGGTTATCGTAATGTTATTCGGTAATTCGTCGATTGGAAACCATCCTACTTCCTCTAAAGCGTGTGGTTCCAAATTTTGAACCTTGCCACTATCGATGTGAGCTATAAAAGTTGGAGCAACCCAATGGACATTTTCTGCTTGAACAATATGATTTGTCACACATAATAGGCTGTCAATAACGATATTTATATTAAGCTCCTCTTTTATTTCACGTATCACAGCATCTTCAATCGTTTCCATGTAGTCCACCTTGCCTCCAGGTAGACTCCAACAACCGGCTTCTGGTGCTTTTTTGCGTAAGACAAGTAGAATACGTCTATTCTCGTCTATGATTGCAGCTCCTACACCCACTCTTGGAATATTGTTTGTCATAAATGAACTCCTTTTTGTAGAAATATTCTTGATTTTAAATAAAAAAGTGGGAACTATTTAGCTTCCCACTCTATTGTTTTAATCCCAAGTGTATCGTTGCCTCGGAAAGGATCCCCGTTCATTCGTATAAGCAATCATTATAATCTATTATATACGAATCTCCACTACATCTTCTACAGGTATCGTCTGAAGATTATTTCCTCTTTAATTTCTCGTTAATTTTTTTCATTTCTCGTAAATTCAGCCAATATAGCACCGCCCAGACAAGGATATAAATAATTAATTGAACTCCAATAAACATAAGAAACCTGACTGGATTCTCAGCTGGATTTTCATACCAATCTCCAATTGCACCACAAATAAACACAAGTATTAAGACAACAACATAATGTATTGATAATTTAACCACAAATGGCCAACGATCAAAGTAAAAAATAAGTGTGATAAGACCGCAACCCACTCCTAGAAATACAGCCAAAAGCAATTCCAACAAAAGCTCTTGCCCATTAATTACTCTGGTTTGATTTTGTAATAAAACAATTGTAAGAATGATATAAGAGGTACTTAACCCAATAAGGGCCCCTATTAGTGAAGATTGGATTATTTTTTTCATTAAGCATCCCTCCCGATTCCTAGCCGCTTCTTCAGTACCTTTAAATACATACGACTAACATGAGCTGTTGATCCATTATCCATCACAAGCTGCATCATACCTATTTTCTCCATCTTCATAAAGGAAATTTTAGACACATTTACGAGCGTTGATTTATTGACACGGACAAAGTTCTTTTTTAATAAATCTTCCAGCTCAAATAATTTACGCTTTGATTCATATTCATCCTCATCTGTTGAAAAATAAACCTTTGAACCTTCTGAATAAACAAAGTAAATATCTATAATTTTCAACATATAGATTTGCTGTTGTACATAACCATCAATTACTTCTGTGTTAGAAGACTCAAAATACCTCATAATTCGTTCAATTTCATTTGTATACGCATTTGTATGAATATGGATTTCTGTTTCCTTTACATTCTCATCGATGATTAATTTGATTTGCATATGCACCCTCCACTCCATAAATAAAATATAACATGGAAACTATTTATATTTTATTTTCTTATATAAGTGGTTCAATATGACAAATAAGTAGCAAAAAAGCGATGATGATATGTATATTCACCACCGTTTTTTTATGTTATTTGCTTCTATTAGTTTAAGGAGATTAGACTAATACAGGGGGATAAGGGTTTCCAATATAATTTAGAGGCCCTACATTAGCACTAATGTTTAAAAATGTAGAGCGAATAAGAAACATCATTCTTATGCATTATCCGTATAACCCTTCAGAAGAACACAAAGAAACATTTATCAATTCTGTCCTTTTAGGTTATATCGGAACGGGTTTTGAAATACCAACATCGAGTCTAAATACGAATCAATCTACAGCATTAAAAATAGTTTCGGTGAAGGTTGGTAGAAGGGAGTTGGAAGATGTTAGTATGGGACGGTTCAACCATCTGATTATATTCCCGGGCCCAAAGGTAAAGGGTGTTCATGTTGCCATTCGGTATCATTTGTCAGGCTTGGCAATTGGAGATAAGTTTTTAAGTTTTACAACCTCCCAAGCTCTTTTAGAACATTATTAACCTGAATACCTTTGTATCCTTTACTCTTAGAACTGTCAAACTCATCAATATCAACTGCACCATCGCCAAAGTTTGCGCTAGCACGAACCTCCTCATAAATGCTAAACTCCCCTTTGTATTTGCGATGTACTTTTGATACTCTTCGTTGATTACATCCTTAACTGTCAAGACACCTTCGAGCTGAGCTTTGATTGTAGTGTGTTCAGAACTTGATACATTGCTTGCTGAAACCGTTCCTGGTAACGCTGCGGGTAATAATAATCCGATTGCCAAAACTAGACTAAAAAATTTTTTTATGAAATTACCCCCCAAAAAATGTATAATGCAAATCATTGAAACTGAAGGGGGTTGTTACCATGTTTTCGTTTGGATTCCAAATTTGGACTGGAGTCGTAATATGGGTAGGTTTAATCGTAATAGCAGTTTTGATAATTAGAAAATATTTGAAAAACAAAAATTAAAGATTTGGTAGATAAATATTTGGACTAGGAAAAAAAAGAACAAACCTTGGAAAATATCTCGATCGACGTGGAATGAAACAGGAGTGGCTTTCTTCGGCTTCAAAGGTTAACAACAGAGATACAATTGGACAACTTTGCTCCAATGATGAAAAGCTTCCAACGATGAGAACCGCTAAAAAGATATTGGACGCCTTACGCAAAGTAGATCCAACTGTGAAGCAAACCGACTTTTGGGAGATGTAAACACCCCGCCAGGTTATCAATGGCGGGGGTGTTTGCTGTATCCCTGTTCCCACAACAATACATTCTATGTAGTTGTAGATGCACTACTTAGGCTTCTACACTAACGACATCTTCTACGGGTATCCATCAAAAATCCTCATCATTCTTTAGCTTGATCTGCTTAACCGTTGAATCAAACTTCTCTACCCATCCCCAAGCTGATTCAATTACTCCTCTACCCTCTTTTGTTTCTTTCCACCAGCTAATTGTTAATGCGTAGTCATACTGATGTGAGTCAGATATTCTATAACAAAACTCGGCTAGCTCATCCTCTTCAATGATCGGTTTCTCAATTAGTTTCTTATCCTCATGAAATTGTCGTAGCATCTCAGCATGCTCTGGCAAAATAAATTTCGTTACAAGTGGATCAAGAATTTTGCTAGCCATCAAAACATCTCTCCAAACACCAACTTGTGTTCTTATCTAATTAGATATTATGGAGAATATGCAGTAGATAAAACAAAAAAGGTCCACCTGCTTTGACAGCAGTAGACCCAACAATTATTGTAAAAAATAACTACTCTTTCTTTTTCTTGTTTTGTTCTTCAAGCAAATCAACAACCTTTTGCAACATTTTTATTGTTTCATCGTGTTTTCTACCAAATTTCTGAGAGAAAAATCTATATATCCACACAATCACGAATACTATCAGAAACAAGAAAAATAATTGATATAATGAAGAAATAACGCTAAATTCCAACTGAATAACCCCTTTTTCCGGAATATTTTCCATAAATGTTTACTTACAGGAAAAATTATGATAAAACAATCTTGTATAGGAATTATACCAAATAATGGAATGTTTTTAAATGTTCAAAAAAGTTGTAGCACCTTTCTTAGCACTTTCTTTAGCATTCTCTGTATCAATTCCATATCAAGCACAAGCAAAAGAAAAAAACGTAGACGTAATTGACATGACAAATTACGTCACAGAAGAACAATTAGATTCAATTAAAGGGAACGAGAAAACCTTTGAACAACTAATGAAGGAATACCATCTTGAAAGTGCTGATGACCAAGAAGTTGGAGGTAGTACTATAAAAGTCGATAGTCCTGAGGAACTTCAAATATTTCTTGAAAGCATTAGATCTGAAGAAGGAGAAGAATTTATAGAAACAGACCGTAAGATGATGATGGCAGCTGTTGATAAAGCAACAAAAGTAACTAGAGAAAAAGAGCACACCTATATTAGTCTTGTAAATTCCACAAAAGTTACCCTAACAGCGAACTTCACTCTTAAAGGCGATGGTTCTTTTAGATATATTAGTAAAGTAAGTGCAAAGATTAAAGCAAAAGAATATGGGTATGGAAATGAATTTGTAAATGGTGATACAGATTACGATTTATTAAAAGGTGATACAAAAGCAATTGTGTATGGAACTGGTGATATTAAACAAAGAATTTCAACCGATTTTGGAGATGTTGTTTATCATTACGATCCTGTTAAGTTACAGCTCGAATATGAGGTTTATTAAAGGAGTATTATTCGAAATTTTCCGAACTAATTTATCACTTACTTATACAGCATAGTGAACTTATACCTTATCTAAAAAACGCCCTCCAACATTGCGAAGGAGGGTTCTCTCATGATTAGGAAATAGTTATAGTTGTTTAAATAAAATTAATCCTCTAGGGCTTCCTAGGGGGTTATTGTGTATATAAATGATTTAAGGCTTCGTTACACCTACAAAACAAACTGATAACGAAAGAGATTATATTTCTTTCCTATAAAAATTAAAAAAGAAAATATATTTTTAAAAATTTACAAATTACGCCATAATTAATTACATATTTTTCAATTTATTTTTTTGTTTTATAAAATTTATTCTCGTATAATGCAAATGTGTCGGCTGACATAAAATGAAGAGTTAGTTTCAGCCTTTTCTTTAACAGATGATGATTTTACATTGTAAACCTACACACAACAAAAGCCTTAGAACAATTCTAGAGCTTTTCCGTAGACTAACTAATTATCCTGATCACTTTTAACATGGTTTATAGGTCAAGCGCGTGGGGGGCCTTTCCCCATCTACAGCTATCCAGTATTGTTTAGCATAGCTATTAGTCTGTATCGTTAAGTGTACATTTCAATATACATTATTAGTCTTTTTTTTGTTGATTATTAGCCCCCACCACACAAGTATGTATATGTATCCTAAAATTGAATAAATAGTCCACATCTCTCCTTGTTGTAATTGATCGATTAAATATTCAAACTCATTTAACCCTTCTTGTCTTTCAATCTCATGAATTAAACCTATAAAGGGAATAGTACACACAAAAATAATTGTTAAACTAGATACTATTCTTAAAACCTTTTTTTTAACAAGACTGGATATAGCACTTCTTAATGTTATTAACAAAAATAAGTAATATATAGTCCAAAACCAATTTGGAAGAGTTTTCACTTGGTTTTTCTCTCCTTTGGAACCTATTATTTGAATTTCACTTTTATAATTGTAGCCACTCTAAAAAAATAGAGGCGGTTTCCCGCCCCTATCTCCATCAATCCCATGCATATCTCTGCTCTTTAAATGGATCCCCATACATATGATAGCCATTCTTCTCCCAAAATCCTGGCTTATCCTTCTCCAAAAACTCGATACCTCGAACCCACTTTGCGCTTTTCCAAAAGTAAAGATGCGGGATGACAAATCGAAGCGGATAGCCGTGGTCAGGTGTCAACTCCTCACCATTATGCTTCAACGCAAATAAATTCCCTTTTGTCATAAAATCATCGAATGGCATGTTGGTCGTCCAACCTTCTTCAGCATGGAGCATCACGTATTTAGCTTCTGGCTTAATGGTAACCAACTTCACTACTTCCTCTACAGGAATACCCTCCCAGACATTATCTAGCTTGGACCAGCCTGTCACGCAATGAATATCATTGCTTACTTCTCCTATAGGTAGCTCTTTAAATTCAGAAAAGCTTAACGTCTTTTCTTCCTCTACTGCTCCAAAAATTCGAAAATCCCACTGACTCAAGTCTTTATACTCTGGCACATTACCATAATGAAGCACAGGAAAGCCTGTCGTTACCTTTTGATTAGGTGGAACGCGATCATCTTTTGATCCACGGCTTAATCCATAAAACACATGTCATCGCTCCTTTATTTCCGTACCAAAATGGCATGGTCTACCTTGATGCAATGATCCATAACAGCTGTAATGCCATGCTCTTCTACCAGCTGAGCCGCTTCTTCGTTATAAATTCCTTGCTGTAGCCAAAAAACTTTAGGCTTATGAGCCATCTTGATGGTATCTTCAGCAACGGACATAGTGTCTTCACTACGACGAAACACATTTACAATGTCAACCGGAGTCTTACAATCAGTAAGAGAAGCAATCACTTTCTCACCCAACACCGTTTCCCCTGCAATGATTGGATTGACTGGGATTACGTGATATCCTGCATGTTGCAGTGCCTCGGCAATCATATAGCTCGTACGATCTGTTCGATTAGAGCATCCTACAACTGCAATCGTTTTTGCCTCTTCCAAAATCTTTCTGCGCTCGTCATTTGTTGGATTTGTAAATGCCATCTTTTTCACCTCGTTTATATTATGAACACCTTACTTGGTGCGTTGTAACAAAAATTGAGCAATAGAGCGAACCATTGCACCGGTAGCACCTACTGGTCCTAATGGAGTCGTTTTGCTCTGAGATGCAGTCCCAGCGATATCTAAATGCACCCATGGAGTCTCTTCAGCAAACTCTTGCAGAAATACACCAGCAATAATTGCATGACCATATCTTCCACCTGAATTTTTTAGATCAGCTACATGACTTTTATTTAATTCGCGATACTCTGGGAACGTTGGTAACTGCCACAAACGCTCTCCGCAGTAATCAGCAGCTTGGAACATCTCATCAGCCAATTGCTGATTATTGGTCATTAATCCTGTTGTAACGTGCCCCAACGCAACCACGATCCCACCTGTTAACGTTGCGCAATCCACTAGGCAAGAGACACCTTGCTGCTTCGCATACGTGATACAATCTGCTAATACCAATCGACCCTCTGCATCAGTAGTGATAATCTCTACCGTTTTCCCGCTCATCGTAGTTATTACATCACCTGGCTTAAACGCCGTTCCAGAAGGCATATTTTCCACGCATCCAATTACCATCATGATATTAACAGCCGGTTGCAAGCGTCCGATTGCTTCCATAGCTCCAATCATCGCTGCGCTTCCACCCATATCCGTTTTCATTTCTTCCATTCCAGCTACCGGCTTTATCGAGATACCACCTGTGTCAAAGGTTACCCCTTTTCCAATTAAGCCAATGACATCTTCCCACTGCTCTTTCCCTTGGTATTTGACCACAACCACATACGGTAATTCGGCACTGCCCTGCGCGACAGATAAGACGCCACCCATATTTAGCTCTTCCAGCTTATCTTTTGCCAGAAGCTCATAGCTCATTCCATAACGTTTTGCTACCTCAATCGCTCTTTGTGCTAATTCATGTGGAGGTAAGTAATTCCCAGGCTCATTCACTAACGTACGAGCTAGATTCGTACCAGTGCCAAATGCTTGTGCCATCTGCAATCCTTTTTCTGCTTTAGCTTCTTGCTCTTCATTGACTACAATTTCTACTGTTTGAAAAGAAGGTTTGTTTTTTGGAATCGCTCGGTATCCTTCATATGCATAGGTTCCTAGTAAAAAGGCTTCACCCACCGCTTGGGTCAAGCGCTCTACGTCGAGATTGGTTTGCTCCGTCAATAGGATGGCAAGGCTTTTCTCAGATGCTTCTATTTTGAGCTGTTGCACGACTTTAGCAAACGCATCTCGTGCGGAGATAAAATCTAACTCTGCCATTTCTCCCATACCTAGAAATACGAGTCGAGTGGCTGTCAATTGTCCCAATGTATGTAGGATGGTTACTTTGCCCTTTTGATCACTAATCTCGCCTGTTTGGAGCATATGTGACATTTGCTGATGGAATACTGCATCTAGCTCATTCCATTCCTGTGTATGTATCGTTTGATTCTGATAAATTGGTAGGATGAAATAATCTGTTCCTTTTTCCAAATAAGAAGGATTTTTTGCTTCAATATGTATCAATGCTGTACCCTCGTTTCTTGAATGTACACCCTATATCTTACTATCACTTAGACTTGATATACGTGCCATTTTATTTCTATTATACTGTTCTAATCTGTGATCCCCTTCGTCACCAACTGAAATGTACGATAGGGGAATTCCAGTTTATTCACCTCATCATACGGAATCATTTCAGAAGAAGGCAAGGCTTGCAGACACTTCTCTAAATAGAGAAGTACCTCATCCACTGGCAAATCCCAATATTGTGGTGAATATGCTTTTAAATATTTATGAGCATTCGTAAACATCCAACGTGCACCTTTTATATTTCCACATTCCAAATGATACAAGCCTACAGCCATTTGGAGCAAACCTTGTAAAAACTTATTGGTTTTTTGCTCCATCCAAATGTCCTCCAATAGATCATGACAATCATAAAATTCACGTTGATTAAATTTAATAAAAAATTGAATATATTGCTCGGGATATCGCTGTTGCATAGTGCTCCCTCCCGTACTTTTTTTCTTACATCATATCATACATGGAAATGTTCAAATTGCTTTTATCTTATCGTGCAAGAATCTTCCTCTAGTTAGAGCTTATGAAGTTGTAAATAATATTTACAAGATAAATGCGCAATCTTTATCATCCGTAAGAAAAAGTTAAGGAAGTATATATTCAGTTTCTGTTACAATAACATGTAGGATTAAGTCTATACGAAAGGAACGGAATATCTGCATGACCATCTTAGACAATTTCCCTTTGTGGTCGGCGCTTTTGGCGATTGGGTTGGCCCAATTCATCAAAATCCCCTTGAATTATCTGGCGACCCGCGAATGGAGTTGGCCACTGATGTTCAGCACGGGGGGCATGCCCAGTTCCCATTCCGCCGCCGTCACCGCACTTTCTACTGCTGTCGCCCTTGAAGAGGGTTTATCCAGCAATGCCTTTGCTATTTCAGCCATCATCGGCGTCATCGTTATGTTCGATGCAACTGGTGTTCGTCGCCATGCTGGCATGCAAGCTGTTGTATTAAATAAGCTAGTAGAGGAATTTAATCATTTACTGGAAGGTATGAAAACCTTCAAAGTACATCCGCGCACAGAAAAAACGAAAAAGTTAAAAGAGCTTCTAGGTCATCAACCAATCGAGGTGTTTATGGGTGGTTGGTTAGGTATTATTGTCTCACTGTGCCTACGTCCATTCTGGTAAACATACTCACATGGGGAGGAAGTAGATGTGAGAATTATCTCGATTTGCCCAAGTAATACTGAAATTCTTTATGCTTTGGATGCAGGTGAACACGTTATTGCACTTGATGATCATTCTGATTGGCCATTAGAATGGCAACACCTTCCAAAGGTCGGACCAGACCTGAATATTGATATGGATAAAGTCGAAGCTCTACAACCTGATCTTGTAATTGCATCACTCAGTGTCCCTGGTATGGAGAAGAATATCGAAGAATTAAAGAAACGCAATCTTCCTTACATTATTCTTGATCCTGCTCACATTACAGATATCGCAGAAAATATTCGTGAGGTGGGTAGATCAATCAATCGGGTTGAGAAAGCAGAACAGGTAGCTACACATTTTATCGAACGGATCGAGCAAATTCGCATGCTAACCAAGAATGTAAGTGAGCGTCCTAACCTTTACTGGGAATGGTGGCCCAATCCATTATATACACCTGGCAGTACAAACTGGCTAACTAATGTCAGTGAATTAGCAGGAGCCACAAATGTGTTTGCTGATTACAATACTGATAATGTAAAAACCAACCGTGATCAAGTCGCAGAGAGAAACCCTGATCATATCATGGTGGTATGGTGTGGAATCGAGATCAAAAGAATAAAGTCTTCTATGATTACAGATCGACCAGAGTGGCAACAGATTACTGCCATACGCAATAATAACGTACATATTTTAGAAGAAGGACTATATTGTCGCCCCTCTCCGCGATTATTGGATGGATTGGAACAGCTAGTGAAAATCCTTCATCCTTCTCTAGGCACTTTATTAGACTAGGCGATAGTTGTTGCTCTTCAGTTCCAACAAAGCCATAACTATCTCAATATGAACTTTTTTATAGCCTTTAGTAACAAGAAAAAAGACCTGGCATGAATGCCTCAGGTCTTTTTTCTTGTTAATTCGTGATTCTTGCAAAAGCTTCTACACCATCTTTATTTAAGGCCTTCATCATTTCCTCATTTACAAATCCTTTTCCACGATGGATAACAAAGACCTCTACTTCACGCTTACCCCACTGGCTGTATACGTCATTTTTTGTATTAAAATACAAATCCAGCTTCTTACCACGGATTGCTCCACCTTTATCGGCAACTACTCCATAACCATAGCCAGGAACGTACAATACCGTCCCAAGCGGGAAAATATGAAGATCAGCAGCAATCGTGGAGTACGTCCCACGATGTACCTTTATACCAGAGTACGTAATACCATACGAGGGATGTCCTGGGTTTTTTCCAGTTGATTCTACACCTGCATAATAACCAGTAGCCACGACCCGTACCTTAGGATATTGGTTTAAAATAGCTGTTTCGTCTGATTTATTTATTCTATTTCCTAATTTGTTGTTCTGCGATTGATTGTCCTTTTGTGTGTCCATATTTGTTTCTGTCATGGAGCTTGAAAGCACATATCTTTTCTTGATCATTTTGTAGCCTTCTTTTTTCTCGTGCAAACCAAGTGAACTGGTGGTGCCTCCTGCATCAATGATGGTAGAAGAATAGCCGTGTGACGTAGCACCAAGCAGGAATACCATACTAATCGTGAGTAAACTCACAAAACGTACCCATTTCATCTTTTATTTGCCTCCTCTCATCATCTAGTCATTTCCAATAGTGAGAGAGGATATACATTATTTACTAGAACACAAAAAAACATCCCCTGATTTCTCAAGGGATGCTATCCATTAAAACATCCGATACCCTTTTTTACGTAAGGTTTGAATCGTCCAGCCACTAGCAAAAGTACCTACGATTCCGGCATACAACACAAGATAATCCCAAATAGATGGTGGCGTATCTTTTACAATGAGGGAAATTACTACATAACCAATTAGTCCAATGGTAAGCGCAAAAGGAAGCCATGTCGTTTTTAAAAGCATATTTAAAATAAAGCCGATGCCAAAGCCTAAAATACTAAATAACACAACAGAGATGATAAGTGTTATTGGGTTTAATGCCATAAACATAACAGGAGATACCTCCGAATTTGGTTTATATTCTGACTTTAGTGTATCCAAAAGTGCTTTAACGGTCAATTAAACAACTTCCTAAAGCAAATGTTTATCAAATTTCTGGCTTCTCTAGGTTCGAAAAAGGCTGGCAGTAGTAGCAAAGCAAAGGTTGTCCCTACTCGCACCCCAATGAAAAAAGTAGCCCTGCATCCTAAGATGTCGTGGGCTACTTCAGGATTTTCCACTCAATTTCCATCAATACTCTCTTCCATTCTACCTATTATTTTACTCTCTAATATGCTTATGATCGGATTGGTTCTAATTGCTTATACAGTTCAATATTCATTCCATTGCCTTTACAGCTTGGGCAATTCTCCGTTCCACCAACTGCTACATGAAAGTATCCCTCGCCTTTACAATATGGACATGCTTCTTCCGTATGTTTCCTCATTGTTCCTCTCTCCATTTCGTTTTCTTTTATTTTCTGATAATTTAGTTTTTAAAATGATAACAGCATTTCTGAGGGATTTCCACCTTTATTTTCTTGCAAAAAGAATCAAAAAACCTGATGTAAGCGGGACCATCAGGTTTTTTCTGATTATTTCAGAGCTTATTTCCATCAATCTCGACATCTTGTACATCTATTTAGGTAAAAATCTTATAACTTGAATAACCAAATATAGGATTAGGCTCATATGTTTTTCCTACTAGATAGGATGACATGGTGGGAATTTGAGGCAAGATAATCTGAATATACTCTGTCGCAAGTGGGTCTATAAGCAAGTCATTAATGGGCATAAAAGTAGCGATCTCGATCTCACCTGCTTGAGGCTGTGGCTCACCTTCAACGTAATCCATCAGAAATACAATCATGTTATCACTAATTTCCTCACGAATAACGCCAGTACGCAAGGCTGCAACTTGACGTACACGTGCAACTATACCCGTCTCTTCCAACACTTCTCGCACTGCCGCTTCATCCACTGTTTCCCCTGGGTCTACAAAACCAGCAGGAAAAGACCATTTCCCCTTTAATCCACCATATGTTTTCTTTACAACTAAAACTTCATCACCTTTAATTACGATACCACCAGCTGCAATCCATACCTTAGATTCTCTCATTGCATCCTCCTATCTACTCCCTTGTTCTAATATACGCTATCATTCCAAAACAAAAACCCTCCTATCTCTTTCTAACTACAAAGAGATAGGAGGGCTTACCGTCCTCATTATTACGAGCTATGGTTATTCTTCCTCATGAATATCCAATAAACCATGGTCAATCATGTACCGCAGATTCTCCTGATCACGCTCTCGACCTTTTTCTTTTAAACGTTCAATGGCGGGCATTATCAGATGATCCACTTCGCTTTGAATGTGGTAGGACAAATCATAACGTTCCTGTTGCTCCAGATATGCCCCGACGTCCATAAGCGCATTATATCGGTCTAACTCTTCGCGTGTAAGAAGTCCTCTTACCTGTACACTAGCATGGCGCATTCGCTACTCTCCTAGAGACGAATTTTTTTCAAGATCATTCCAATACCGCCGATTTTGTAAAGGTAACGAACGTCACTACCCTTTTTCATCAATGCGGCAGACAATCCGAATAGTTTTTTCTTATTAAAGATGATACCCATTCCCTCACCTTTACCAAGAGAAGCAAGAGTACCTTGTAAATTTGGTACGAAAGGTACCATCGCTAGTTTTTCACCACGAACCAAAGCTTTCAAGTTGCGGGATACGTTCTCGCCCTCTTGAATAGAAATTTGAGCTGTTGGTGGATATGGACGACCTTCAGCATTGAATACCAATGCGCAGTCTCCGATGACAAATACGTTTTCATAACCAGGAGCACGCATGAATTCATCTACTTTAACACGTCCACGCATTACTTCAAAACCGGAGTTTTCAACAACGGAATTCCCACGAACCCCACCTGTCCAAATAACGGTTTTAGATTTAATCTCTTCGCCTGTAGCTAAGATAACACCGTCTGGCGTGCATTGTTTAATAGGTGTATTGATCTTGAATTCAACACCTTTGCTACTCAATAGATTCATTGCATAGTCTACTAGATCCTTATCAAATCCAGGCAATGCACTTGGAGCTGCTTCAATGCTATATACTTTCACCAAAGATGGGTCAATGTTGTACTCACGGCAAAGCTCAGGGATACGGTTTACCAATTCACCTGAGAATTCAATTCCTGTGAACCCTGCTCCACCAACCACGAACGTCAAATAATCTGTACGTTCTGGTTCGCTATTATAAGAAGCAAACATATATTCAATGTGTTCTTTAATCTTTTGAACCGCATTGATGCTACGGATTGTAAGTGCATTTTCTTTAAGACCCTCAATACCAAATGTTTCTGGGTCACTACCTAGACCAATAACCAGATAGTCGTATTCTAGTTCCGTTCCATCTTCAAGCGTTACTTTTTGTTGTTCACCAGAAATGTTTGCAACCGTACCTTTGATCACATTTACTTTATTTTTATCAATGATTTCATTTAGGAAAATTTGAGCTCGACTAGCTGGCATTGTACCTGCTGCTGGCTCATGAAGCCATGTTGTTAAATAGTGATAATCATGCTTGCTGACTAAAGTCACTTCTGCTTCATTATGATTTAGTTTTTTTTGCAATTCACAAGCGGTAGTAACGCCGCCATAGCCTGCCCCCAGAATTAGAATCTTTGGTGTACTCATGGGTAAACTCCTTCCATCTCTCATTACGATTTTTTCAAAATCATCTTGCATCATGTGTTTTTTTTCACGATAAAAGATAGTATCTATACTGTTCCCTGCATCATAAGAAAATAATAGCAATAGTGGTTATCTCAAAAAATCACAGTGAAAATTAAGCATGTCACAGTGAAAAAGATCAAATATCTGTGAAAAAATGCACATATTTCACTAACACAAACTAATAATAGAGACATTTTTCGAGCTTTGCAAGTGGTTTTTGACACAAAATTGCCGAATTTTGCTCTAAAATGTTGTTGAATCATACTTTCTCTTTTTTTTCAGGTGTTTCGCTGTATATAATAGAAAGTGGCTTAGCATTTTTATAGTGAATATGGAGGTGTATGGGACTTTGAGTTCATTAAAACGAGATGAGCAGGTATACGATCTAACAATTATTGGTGGGGGTCCCGCTGGTTTGTTTACGGCTTTTTACGGCGGTATGCGTCAAGCGAGCGTGAAAATCATCGAAAGCATGCCACAATTAGGTGGACAATTAAGCGCGCTATATCCTGAAAAGTATATTTATGATGTAGCAGGATTTCCAAAAGTGCGCGCACAAGAATTGGTAGATGGACTTAAAAAACAAATCTCTCATTTTAACCCTACCATTTGCTTAGAAGAAAAGGTTGAAGATGTAGCAAAGCAAGCAGATGGAAGCTTAGAAATTACTACAGACAAAGGGGTGCATTACTCAAAAGCTATTATTATTACAGCAGGAGTTGGTGCGTTTGAACCTCGACGTCTGGAGCATCCCGACTCCATGAGCTTTGAAAAAACAAACCTACATTATTTTGTTACTGATTTGAATGCCTTTAAAGATAAACGTGTTGTCCTATTTGGTGGTGGAGATTCCGCTGTCGATTGGGCAATGATGCTGGAGCCGATTGCGAAAGAAGTACATATCGTTCATCGTCGCGATAAATTCCGTGCACATGAGCATAGTGTAGAGAACATGATGGCTTCTCGGGTGAACGTACTAACTCCTTATGAGCTTTCCTCCATCCAATCCGACCAAGGAAGAATTACTAGCCTTACGATTGAACATAGCACAAGCAAAGAGTTAACTGAGATCGAAGTGGATGATGTGATTGTGAACTTCGGCTTCATTTCATCTTTAGGACCCATTAAAAATTGGGGAATTCAACTAGAGAAAAACTCCATTGTTGTAAACTCCAAAATGGAGACTAGTGTTCCTGGCATTTATGCGGCAGGCGATATTGCTACGTACCCGGGCAAAGTAAAACTGATTGCAGTTGGTTTTGGAGAAGCTCCTACGGCTGTTAACAATGCGATTGCCTATATCAATCCTAATGCCAAGCTTCAACCTGGACACTCCTCCAGTATGAATTTGTAAACAGATTCAAAAACCGCTTATCGATATAGACAGAACATTGTTAATTCACACACTTTTTTCCCTTCCCTTTATTGAGAAGGGTTTTTTTTGCATAACGTTTCGCAAGCTCGCACACTCTATTTCTAGGAGGTGCGTTATGAACAACTCCATTTGTCCGATTTGCAATGGATTCCAGGAATTATTAGAACGATGTCCCAACTGCCGTAGCTATTTTCAAGACAAAGGGAAACTATCCGATTATCAAGGGGATTACAGTCCGTATGTCTCCATTGACGATAGTAAAAAATCAAACGGATATGCTGATTTCATTCCCCAGCTCTGTTTACATATATGTAGTTGTACAGAGTGTGGATGCTCGAAAATAGTACCCGTGCAGGAGCAGAGCATAACTTCGGTTCACTTGGATTAGGCACACTCATTTGAGTTTGTGCCTTTTTTTAATATCGGCTTATTCTTTACTTCTTTTTTACCTTCCATTTCGAGTAAAATAAGAAAGGAACAGCGTGTAGAAGCTTTTTGTAAACGTCTTATCTGGTTTCATGCAAATTAGTAACAAATTCTTTTTTTACTAAATGAAACTTCTCTCGTCTCCAGACGTAATACAGAGTATAAGCGCTGAAATGCTAGGGCCTCTGGGGCCTAACCCAATATGTTGCTACTAACAAGGAGGAATGCTTTGTGTCATTCTTTAAACGTCTACGTGATTTAACTATGTCTAACCTGTATGCTCTAATTGAAAAAGCGGAAGATCCAATTAAAATGACTGACCAATATCTACGTGATATGCAGCAGGATTTAGAGGATGCTGAGAAAGCTGTAGCTGCTCAAATCGCTCTTGAGAAAAAATTCAAGTTGCTTTATGAAGAACAGGAAGCATTGGTTCAAAAGCGTGAAGAGCAAGCACACATTGCCGCTCAAGCTCAAAACATTGATCTTGCTCGTCGTGCATTAGAAGAGAAGAAATCAGCTACTGTAAAAATGGAAGAATACAAAGCGAGCTATGCAAAAAATAAAGAAGCCGCTGACAACTTACGCTTAAAGTTAGAAGAAATGCGTAAACAAGTAGTTGAATTGAAAAACAAACGTGAAACACTAGTAGCTCGTGTGAATGCAGCAAACGCTCAAAAAAATATCAACAAGAGCATGGCTGGATTTAACAGTGATACAGCAATGGCTGGTCTCAAACGCATGGAAGATCGTGCACTCCAACTAGAAGCTGAAGCTGAAGCAAGTGGCGAAATTTACAAAAAGCAAACCTCGCTAGATGATGAAATTGCTCAATTGCATAAAGATAAAGCAGTAGAAGATGAACTAGCTGCGCTATTAAAAAAATACGAGGGGTAAGCCGCTTTATGCGGTCCCCCCTTTCTTCTTTCTGTTACTTATTCCACGTTTTTTCACTGGATATTAGGCGCATCATGCGTCAAAATGATAAAGGAGGTTTAGAATGCTCGGAGACATGAATATTTTACGAATGATCGTCTGGACTGCCTCAGGCGCTCTCTTGCTATGCCTCTTGATGTGGATCGATACCCTATTCACAAAATATAAGGACATGGAAGAGATTAAGCGAGGAAATGTAGCCGTTTCAACTCGCTTTATTATGAAATTGCTTGCTCAAGGTTATATACTATCGCAATCATTATCTATATCTAACGATTTAATTCAGGGACTACTCGTTTCTGTCGTATCTTTTGTGTTATTATTTGTTCTCGAAAAAATCGTTCAATTTGGCGTATACCAGATAGCAGGTCTTGACTTAAATAAAGGAACACGGGAAGGAAAAGTAGCCCATGCGCTCTTTTCTGGCTCACTCCATATTACCGGTGCCTTTATCATCGCCGCTTGCCTACTGTAGGAGGAATTGCAAATGAGTTTTTTTCAACGTGTCAAAAATATCCTAAAAAAGCCTGAGACTCCCCTTGTTGAAAAAAGTATCTTAACTGTGGGACAAGGCGATATTGTGGAAGTCTCGTTCGTTACCTACCAAGTTGTAGGACGTACTCGCAATCCGAAACGAAACGCAATTATGTTAACCTTACAGGATGGGAACACCCTACGTTATCTGAAAATTGAAGAACGTGAGAAAACCAATTATGAATTGTACACTCCAATTGATGGTCGACTCGACTCTCCTGATGAGGTTCCAACTATTATTGAATTAGATGATATTGAATACCATTTGGAAGAGCAATATGATGGGAAAATGACCGCACAAGGAAAAACACCATTTTCTACGGATGGTGAGCAATATGTCTGGGAATTCCAATCCGACAATCGCAGGCTGCTTCGTATCGAATGGCAAGACGGACGCTTTATGTTGTATGAAGGAGAATTTATCATCCCCGCTGATGTGAAAGTACTCCGGGGAGTGTAGGGGGGAGGCCTCATGTGGCAAGCATTGTCAAAATTCTTAAAGACAACCCTCGTCCTCTCTCTGGTCGCCGGGCTTTTAACTGGTTGCGCCGATCAGTCGGTAGGGTCATCCTATCCACTAGAGAAGATTACGAAAAACGGGGCCGAATCGTCTCGCATTTATCGCGCGACGGACAAAACGGTTCCTGAGGTTGCCAAGGAGCTGGCTGAAAAGCGTCAGCCTAAGGAAATTTCTAAAGAAGATCTAGACCACATGTTTCTTATCTACTCCGATGAATGGTATCATCTACAAAAAGATGAAGCCAAGCCAAGCGATACCTTAATTGAAGTAGACAGTAAAGAATTCGTTCAAAAAAATTATAATATGTCTTTCCTAGAAGGATACTTCCTTGCCTCCGTATTAGGTGATCTGTTTGATTCCATAAAATACAAAGGACAAGGAAACTATCGTGGTTATTCTAGTCGGGATATCTATAAATCAGGGACAGATTACCATACTCCCTCAAAAGAAGAGAAAAAGACATTTGCTCCTATTACTACAGAAGGCAAGGGCTCTATCCTACGCCGTTCTTCTGATAATAGTGGAAAATCGTCTTCCTCTGACGATAGTATTTTTAAGAAATCTGACGCTGACACAACTAAATCTAAGGGTAAAATCACTAGAGATTCTAAAAGTGACAGCGGAGGCAGTTCATGGTTTGGCGGCTCTTCGTCTTCCAAAAAGGACTCCTCCATGTTTGACCGTCCACGCACCAATTCTCCTCCAAAGGTTAAAAAGGGATTTGGAAGTATTAAGCGGCGCCGATGATTTTTCCGCGTATACAATAGTTATGTACAGCTTAAAAGGACCCAAAGAGAAACCTTCTCTTGGGTCCTTTTGTTATTCATCCGGTAATCCCCTGTAACGCCCAGTACGCAATTCTTTTTTATAAGCAGCTAGTTCAGCATCTGGCAGATCCTCATCAATCGCCACTTGAATAGCTATTTCCACATCATAAGGAACACGCACGATTGACATGGAGAAACTGCTTGGTTGTTGTTTATGTAATTCACCCTCCAATACCATATAAGAAGGTTGTGTCATATCCAGAGGATTTCCAACACTTCCGGCATTGCATAACGACTTTGCTTTTAATCCTTGGATAAATGCATGATGCACATCTCCGTAGATGACCACATCAGGTGTATGTTCCCTATTTCCTGTTGCTTCTGTATTCTCGAACATAGCTAGACGCTCCTCCAATGGTGAGGTGAACCGAACACGATGGAAGACACTATCTGCGGAAGCGTGAAACAAACGAATCAATCTGCCACTCATCCAAAAATCATAGGAAAAAGGCAGGGTATTCAGATAACGAATGCGATCTTCTCCTAAACGACGTTGTTGCCAAAGAAACGCTTCATCCTCTGTAGGATTTCCAATGAAGTCATCCCAGTTGCCACGCACTGTAACCGAACACTTTTCTTTAATCATGTCGACCGCTTTTTCTGGTTCAGGTCCTTTTCCAGCCAAATCTCCTAAGCAATAAATCTCTTGAATTCCACGCTTCTCTATGTCTTTTAGCACCGCTTTCAATGCTGGTATGTTTCCATGAATATCAGAGATTACGGCTATCCTTTCCACGTCTTCTCCTCCCTCTTTCATTCAATTAACCACTTACTTGTTCCATTTTTTGTGTAGCTAAAAATAAAGAGAAGCCTCTCGCTCATGTATGAATTCCCCTACACAAGGCAAGAAGGCCTTCTCTCTGATTGCGGAGCTTGCTTGTTAGTTCAAAGCGCTTACTCGCATTTTTCAGCTTTTCCCTCGTAATCACGCGTACGGAATGAAGCACCACATCCACAAGAAGCAACAGCATTCGGATTCTCCATAGTAAATCCGCCGCCCATCATGGATTCCTTATAATCAATTACGAGTCCTTCAATATATTTATAGCTCTCGGCATCAACCGCTACTTTAAAGCCCTCATAGGTAAAAATCTGATCGCCCTCGTTCGTTGATTCATCCGTTCCCATGCCATATGAAAACCCACTACATCCGCCTTCTCTCACGCCAACACGCAACAAGATATTAGGATTATTCTCCGCTTCCAGCAATTCACGAATTTTAGCGCTTGCTTGAGGTGTGAAGTTGATCATGCCATTCCCTCCTCGATCAACAATTATAAAATGCTGTTTGTTTATTATAAAACAGCTTCCCTTAAGTATACAAAGAATTATATAAGGCAACAAGGTAACGATGCACTTCCATTAGTAAGAATTTTCGAAAATGAAAACAAAATAAAAAAGACGACGCCTGTAAAACGCCGTCCTCGAAGTGTATAGTGTAAAACCTCAAGCGAAATGGGTTCGATTCTCAAATATATGAAGGTGAAAAGGCTTTTCATTGTAGAAGGTTACTTCTTTTTCCATTTGTAAAAGCTGGTTGTGTAACAAATCAATCTCCCGGCTACAACGTAATACCTCTGGGTGATGTAATCCATATTTAGTCCCAATTTCTACCATCTGTTGGCGAAGGAGTTCCATTTTTTCGAGTAATTGTTCCCGCATTTTCTCTCCCCCTCATGTAGCTATATCTCACATTTTACTTTAGAATAAAACCCTCTGCAAACAAAAGGCACTATTTGTTCTGTATATTTTGTACAATTTTGTGTGTTCTTGTCAAGTTTATAACTTGTCACAGTAAAAACTTAGAAGGTTGTTGCATTTATCAAAGAAGCTTATAATAGAGATACTTTAATTTATGGAACGATTATTGAATTGCGTATTATATAACTATTCAGGAGTTGAAAATATGTCTTTGCTAACAATAGCTACGCAAGATAAAACGCTAGCGTCGATTGCTGAAAAAGTCATAAATCGAGAGCGTCTTACCATAGAAGATGGTCTGGCTCTCTACGAATCAGACGACGTTTTTAGTATTGCTCAACTTGCTAATCTGGTGAATGAGCGTATAAATGGAAATAAAGTTTACTTTGTTCAAAATATGTACATTAATCCAACCAATGTTTGTGAAGCTAAATGCCGCTTTTGTGGTTTCCGCCGCGATCAGGATCAAGACGGCGCTTACACGATGAGTTCAGAGGAATTACTTCACTATGTAGGAACTCGTTTTAACGATGGCATTCGTGAGTTCCACATCGTTGGTGGCCATAACAACCATGTTCCTTTTGAATACTATGTCGAGACACTTCGTACCTTAAAGAAGGCATATCCGGATGTAGCTCTCAAAGCTTATACCGGAGCCGAAATCGAATTTTTTAGTCGTATAGCTGGAATCAGCATGACAGAAGTGCTAAAAGAATTGATGAATGCAGGTCTTGAGAGTTTGACAGGTGGCGGAGCCGAAATATTAACCGAACGCTATCGCCTTAAAATGAGTCCTGAGAAAGCAAGCACAGACGATTGGTTACTTGCACATCGCACAGCACATGGACTTGGTATGCAAACTCCTTGTACAATGCTATACGGCTCCATTGAGTCTAAAGAAGAGCGTTTAATTCATATGTCACGTATCCGAGAATTACAGGATGAGACAAATGGTTTCCAGGTCTTCATCCCTTTAGCGGTCCAACCAATGAAAGCTACAGCAGGTATTAGACGCCGTACTTCTGCGATGGACGATATCAAGACGATTGCGATTAGCCGTCTCATGGTAGATAATGTAGATCATATTAAAGCCTACTTTATTAATATCGGTACACAATTAACTCAGCTAGCCTTGCGTGCCGGTGCCTCTGACGCTCACGGTACCCTAGTAGAAGAACGTATCAGCCATGCTGCTGGTGCTTTATCTGACCAAGGGATTACCAAGGAAGACCTAATCTGGTTAATTAAAGGTGCAGGTAAAGTTGCTGTTGAACGAGACACACACTATAACGTGATTAAAGAGTACTAATAAAAAAGAACGCTTGATTGAAGTTGACCACTCTGTGGGCTTCTCAACAAGCGTTCTTCTTTTTAATTGACATCCATCGCCCTATTATTGCCATTCTTGGACAAATTCCTGTATTTTTTCTTTAATTAATGTCATAAGTGAATCTGTCGTTTCCGCTGTGATGAAATCTCCATTAACCAATGCAAAGGGCTGCATATAGCATTCGCCACAATGTCCTAAACAGCCATATTCCACCACATCCACATCCAAATCAGGATCATTTTCTAACGCTTCCATGACTGGTTTGGTATAGGAAATGACATTACTTGAACAAAATTCCACTAAAGCTTTCATGGGTCCCTCCTATTCAAAAATTATTGCAGTTATGTGAATATTGGAACTCGACCTAAACCGACGGTAGAGTTATAATGATTGGGGACGACTTCAAATTATATCATTTTCCTTATGCGTTTAAAAGTTTCTGTTGCACTTCCATTAATTAAAATGGAACCGTTTTAAATATGGCATAGAAAGGATAAGACTTCCTATGAGACGACTAGTTATCTTAGGTGGTGGCTATGGGGGCCTACGCATCATCGAACACATACTTACCCCTGATTTGCCTACAGACGTTACGGTAACGCTAGTAGATCGAATGCCTTTCCACGGATTAAAAACCGAATACTACGCGTTAGCAGCCGGAACGGAACCAGAAAGCAAAGTGCGAGTGGCCTTTCCAAGCGACCCACGCTTACAGATTAAACACGGAGAAGTTATTGACATCAACCTAACTGAGCGCTTGATCCATTTTGAAAATGAAGAAGAATTAGAATACGATTGGCTCATTCTTGGATTGGGCTGTGAGGATCGTTATCATAATATTCCGGGAGCCGATCTACACACACATTCCATTCAAACATTGGGCTCTACTCGTCGCGCTTATGCAGCGATCAATAATATTAACCCATACGGTTCAGTTACCGTTGTCGGTGGTGGTTTAAGCGGTGTGGAAATTGCTGCTGAATTACGGGAAAGCCGTCCGGATCTGACCATTCGATTAATGGATCGTGGGCCAAGCATTTTAAGCCCTTTCCCAAAAAAATTACAAGATTATGCTTCCGAATGGTTTATTAAAAATGACGTTGAACTTATTAATATGGCCAATGTAACCTGTGTTGAGGATGGTGTTGTTTATAACAACAATCAACCTGTGGAAAGCAATGTTATTGTCTGGACAGCAGGTATTCAAGCCAATCGCATCGTACGCAATCTTCCTATCGACCATGATAATAGCGGACGAGCAATCCTCAATCCTTATCACCAGATTCCCGACTATACCAATGTATACGTTGTAGGCGATAGCGCGAGCTTGCCATATGCCCCAAGCGCTCAGCTTTCTGAGATGCAGGGAGAACAAATCGCCATGGTATTAAAACATGAAATGAAGGGCGAAGGTTATCCTACTGTAATGCCCGATATTAAACTAAAAGGAACATTAGGCTCTCTCGGCAAAAAAGAAGGATTTGGCGTAATGGGCAAAATGTCGCTTGTGGGTCAAATGCCGCGCGTGATGAAAAGCGGTGTCCTTTGGATGTATAAAAACCACTTAGGTTAGCTTCACAAAATGAATTTTGGATTTACGACCGTTCTGATTTTTTAAAAGAGCGGTTGTTTGTCTTTCCGCATCTTTAAACTCCATTATATAATATCAAAATATTTATACTATTACATTAGATTAAATCGTCAAATTGTATCTTGGAGGAGTAAAAAAGAAAACCCGGATAATACAAATTCACCGGGTTTTTGGCCTTTACCAATATATGCATTCGCTATTTACTAACAGTCTCCAATAAACTAGCGAAATCATTTGTATGTAGCGGCGGACTAAAGTAAAATCCCTGCATCTCATAGCAGTTCTTTTCCGTCAAGAAGCTCTTCTGCTCTTCTGTCTCTACCCCTTCAGCAATTACATTCAGTTTTAAACTCCTAGCTAACGCAATGATATAAGAAACGATCTCTGCATCATCAGGATCAACTGTAATATCACGAATAAAGGAACGATCTATTTTAAGAGTATCCACTGGAAATTTTTTCAGGTAGCTAAGCGAGGAGTATCCAGTCCCAAAATCATCAATAGATAAATGAATGCCTAAATCCTTAAGCTCATGCAAGGTAGTAATTGCCGTCTCTACCTTATGCATAGTGACACCCTCCGTAATCTCCACCTCTAAATATTGGGGCGCAAGACCGGTATCTTGCAAAACTTTGGCAATAGTTGCAACGAGGTTACGCTGTTGGAACTCAACTGGAGAAATATTGACAGCTACTCGTACTGGCTTTAATCCGGCTTGTTGCCATTTCTTATTTTGAATACATGCTGCTTTTAGAACATATTCATCCAACGTGACAATGAAGCCCATCTCTTCAGCTAACGGAATAAAATCACCTGGTGAAATCAGTCCTAACTTAGGATGCTCCCATCGCACCAGTGCCTCCATCCCAATTAGTTCCCCTGAGCTTAAATCATAACGAGGCTGGTATTGTAAAAAAAGTTCATTACGATCAATTGCATAGCGTAAATCCTGCATGAGAGTCAGCTTCTGGAAAGCACTCTTCGTCATAGCTGGCGTATACAGTTGATAGATGTTCCCGCCCTTTTCTTTCGATCGATATAAAGCTGCCTTGGCATTTTTCACTAATTCTAGCTGTGTGGTTCCGTCATTTGGATACAAGCTAATACCAATACTACAAGTCATAGTTAAATCCTGGCCTTCCATCTCGAAGGGTAGTGCGATCTTGTTTAGCAACTCTTGTGAAAGATGAGCTACATCCTGAAGACTAGATATATCCGGGAAGATGAATTGGAACTCATCTCCTACCAAACGACAAACAGTATCACCCTCACGCATATGATCAGCCAAACGAGCGGCTACTAATTGCAGTAGCTGATCTCCTGCGGCATGCCCCAATGTATCATTAAATACCTTAAAACAATCCAAATCTAAAATGACCACAGCTAGCATACTTTCTGTACGCTTTGCTTGAGAAATAGCCAAGAGTAGACGATCATCAAACAATACCCGATTTGGCAGCCCTGTCAACGAATCATAAAATAGCTGTTGGCTCATCATTTCTTCGTTTTTTTTGCGATCTGTCATATCCTTAAAAATCCAAATTCTTCCATAATAATGTTGCTGAGATGAATCAATCGGTCCCGAATAGACCTCGTAGACTCGTCCATCATGGAAACTAATCTCCACTGTGTCAGATTGTAGCTTGTTCACTTGAGTAAGATCAAAAAGTACAGTCGCCTGATGATTTTTCTTAATTTGTGACAACATGTACATTAGCCAATGATTAGCATTATTTTGTTGCTCCACATTTTCAGGTATCTTCCACATTTCCCTACATTTTCGATTGTAATGCACAATTTGATTCCATTCATTTACAATTAGCATACCATCCATCATCGATTCATGTGTAGCTCGCAAAATGGCATTATTTTTAATGAGTTGCTCTTCCGCCAATTTGCGTTCTAACTCAGCAGAAGCTCTGGACGCAAATAAATGTAACATGGAATCAATCATTCCTGGATTGGTGATTGGTTTGCGACTCAAAACGGCAAGAATCCCCATCGGACTGCCATTAGAATCATATAAAAGATGTCCCATCTGGGCTTCCACTTTAAAGAAACGAAGAGATTGATCGAGCGGATATGCTTGTTGTATACCTTCCAGCACACAGCTTTTTCCAGCTCTAATCACCTCCTCAGTAGGAGTATGAGCAATATCGTACTCGACGTTCTCTAAATAAGCTTGCTTATCACTTATGGATATCGTAACTGCACGACCTGGTTTATCCTTATGTAGTACTGCAATAAATGCATAATCTAATTCCAAGACATCTATCAATGTGCGACTCAGATAGTGAAAAAACTCTTCCCCCATCTTGTTGGTAATCCCTTGAGTCACTACGTGTAACATTTCTTCTACTTGTTTTTGTTCAGTCACATCGGTCAAAAAACCAACTATTTCTGTCACTTTTTGATTGATCGTATCACAATTCTGAATGATTACTGGTTTCATATGTCCATGATACAGCCTGTTATCAAGTGAAATGTGAAAATCAACTGTATCCTGTAAAAAGGCACGCTCCACGTGACTTTTCATTATTTTTACCATATCAGGTAGCATTACATCTTCTAAGGGGCCCTCTTTCATGCCTACTCCAAACCTCTTAGTAAGTGCCCCCTCAAATAACGTAACGGTAATTTGGCTATCTTCTCGTTTTTCAAAGGAAAACAGGACGTGAGGCAGAATCGATAAACTGGTTTTAAACTTTTGACCATACCGTTCCTTTTTCTGTTCCGCACGTTTTGACTGCGTAATATCTAACACTGTGCCGACAATCTCGGTCACCGTATCGCCTTCCAAAAGGGGGGAGATTTGCGTAATATAAAAGCGTTTGTTCTGCTCAAATTCATACCATACACAACAACCAGAGAAAGCTTCCTCAAATTTTTGCTGAACAAAGGGAGCCATATCAGGATGAAAAATTTCGGTAATGGTTTTACCCTCTACATCCTTTGTCGTAACTCCTAAATCCTCTGCAATTGTACCTTCCGAAAAGGTTAGAACAAAAGAGCCATCCTCTTGTCGTTTACCTGCAAAAATTTGATTTTGTAAGGTTTCAAAGATTCTTTTATGTTGCTGTGTTAGTTCCTGTAGCTTTTTTTCCATTTGAGCTATACTTTTTTGTAAATTAGCAATTTGACTCTCCTGCTCTCCAATGGTGCGAAGACGCTCGGTGTTCTTCAATTGTTGCGGGGAATAATAATCTCTGTCAGACATGAGCTACCTCCTACCCTTACACCTTTTCCTACGAATGTGGATGTAATCAATCCACCCAAATACTCCTCATTACCATTCACTCTATCTGTTTTATCTAGAGTAGACTTACTCTATACACTCTGAAGGCTAGTAAAGATCGCATCAATAGCACTTTGATATTCGACTTTTTTCGTATTAATTCCTGCCTTGGTTTTAAAAAAACGGGTTTTTCTTCCTATATATTTATAAGTAAATTATATATTTCGGACCAAATATATATTCTATAATAATGTTCCTTCTAAAAATATTTTTATCTTTATAATCGTTTATCTAGTAGGCAGGTTTGTGCTACCTATGTCATCATAACAATCCAAAAAAGCTACAGATTCCACTCACTGTTTCCACAATAAGTAGACTCCCGTAGCTATCTTTAGCTAATTATTCATCTCGTCGTAATTCTTGCCTTCTTAAGGTTCGTTATCACCCTAGTGTACGTGATTCCTTCCTTATCATTTCTAAGAATTGTTTTTCTGAGTCTCAGCAAGCCACATGGCATAAGCTAGGGGATTACGGACTGCCTTCTTATATAACTTTGCTTTTCCCATCCCTAAAAAGATATCACGCCCCGGTTTTGGATTAACCTCAATTAACCAAATTTGACCAGATGTATCTATCCCGATATCTAAACCAAATTCCAACATTCGGCCATACTTTTCCTCTAATTTCTGAACGGTATAATAAGCTAGTTCATGACATTCATGTAAAATCCTTTTACTTTTGACTTCACCAAATCTGTTGTTCATGAAAATGGTAAAGTCAGTAGCCCTACCACCGTTATGCAAGTTAGAGGTAGCACTGTTCAATACTCCAACCCTTACTCCTAACCCAGTAATACTCCATTTTCCTTGTTGATCTTTTTGAATTAATAAGCGTGTATCACTTGGTCTGTCGGGTAGCAATTCTAAATCAAGACCTTGTTGAACCATAAAATGACCATTTCGAATCAGTTCCTGATCTACCCAAAGATTGACCCGTTGGACCATAGCATCCCTAGATGTGACTTGCCATGTTTTATGCTGAAGATTCTTATTCCGCCCAATCAGCAAAAAGCCACCTTTTATCTTTGAAATTTTGAGAACACTACGTCCACCTGTACCGTTGCCTGGCTTTACATAAACAATCGGAAAATCCTCTATATAAGCCTGTAAGGCTTTTTCTGAATAAAATTCAGTTCGTGGCATCCATTTCCTCATGGTTTTGTCTGTCCATAAATATTCTGTTATATTCCATTTATTAGAAAAAACACTATTTGCATACAAAAAATGTTTTTTACGCCGAAAGGATAAGTATCCTGGTTGCCTAGTTCGGCAACGATCTATGACTACTTCTGGCCATCTAAACCACTTGCTCCTCCAGCCTCCTTGTTTATCTGGTACATACCCTCTGACTCGCCGTTGCTTGACGAATACATCACGATGCGAAAATAAAAATACCGATGCCCCTAGCTCCTTCCCCTGATTGATCAAATTCCGAAAGTATTTTGGTTCTTTAAACGTCGTTTTTTCTCTCCATGTTAAGATCCCTATCAGCTTTCTGTTAGCCATTCTCATCATCCTTTTTCAACCTTGGTATCATCAGATTATGAATAGACCAACACTCAAGTGATTCCAAACGTAACATGATTGTCCAAGCAACAAAGAAAAATGCAATACTAAAAAACCTACCCTTTTCCCTCATTAGACGGGCAAGGTAGGTTCCTGTTCTACTATTTCTTTTGTTATTCCTTTAACGCTTAGGAAAGATGTAAATCTCCGTATAGGTGTCAAAATACTGTAGGTCAAATATTGCCGTTTCAGTTTTCCAATGGGCAGAGTACGAAGAAGGAGCACCTATCTCTTTACGTTGTTCGCCCTCTCCTAAAAAACTGGATATCTGTTTGATTAGATCATGCACCTTTGTATTCTTTTCATACGTTAATGTAATTTGCATTACTTTGTTATTATTTATAATATATTGGGCTCTCGCTGGTTCATTCCATTGAAACCACGTTTCCTTGTATTCAATAGCAGATAGGAATTTTCCGTCTGCATTATAACCGTATTCCTTTTTGCCTTCACCTTTTTCCGCAAATAATTGCTCTATTGTCATACCAATCACTTTACTAGGATTAATTGGCATTATATCTTTATCCCATTGTTTCTCCATACCCGTCTGTTTCACAGGAGATGAAGTTTGGCTTGTAGGTTGCGATTTCTCCTGTTGCTCTAGCTTTGGAGCCCCATTGGGTATTTCGCTCGAAACTTCTAATTTTGTCTCTTCTGCACCAACATTCGATAGTATCGAGGGATTTGTTAACGTCGGATCACCACATCCGGTGACAAGTAAAAGGCCAAGGGTTAAAAGCCCCATCCATTTATGGTTTTTCATTCATCATCTTCTCTTTCTGTTATGATTGCACCTTTATCATAACGTTTACCCTGCGGTGAAGTCTTTACAAAAAGGTTACACCTTATTTTTTCCATTTTCTAAACGCGTTCGATTGGTTGAACACCTGCTTTTTCTAAAGCTTCATACACCTGTTTTAACTTTGGATTTCCTTCTCCGACAATTTCCCCGGAAATTACGACAAGCGGATACCACAAATCTTCTTCTTCGATACGTTTAGCCCATAAACTATCTACTTCAGTCGTGGGATGTAAAAAATCACAGTAACGTACGACAAATTGCTCTTGTACAAACTTTCTTCCAGCAGCTGCTTCTAGCCAAGCTGCCGTTTCTTTGGCTGAAGGTAGATTCACACAGCTTGCGCATAGTTGCTCCGTTCCATATACCAAAATCTCTACTTTCATTTGAATCCCTCCGCTTCCCTATTTGTCTTCATTATATTGTTTTTGGTTTACAACCGTCTATGTCGATTGAACATTCTATCCAAACTAAGAAATCTGTATATGCTAAAGAAGCCAACCCAACATTTTTCGCTGTTTGGGTTGGCCTCTTTGATTTCCACACTTACAAATATGGATTTTTATGATAAAGCTTGTTCCAGATCTTCCATTAAATCCTCTACATCCTCAATACCTACAGAAATACGGAGTAATCCATCTGTTATCCCTAGCTCTGCACGTCGTTCAGCAGGGATCGAAGCATGCGTCATGCGAGCAGGTAATCCGATCAAGCTTTCTACTGCCCCTAAAGATTCAGCTAGAGTGAAATATTTTAATTTAGATAGGACTTCTTCTGCCCGGCTATCGCTACCCACATCAAAAGAAATCATACCACCAAAACCACGTGCTTGTTTTTTCATCTGCTCATGTCCTGGATGGGAAGCAAGGCCTGGATAAAGCACACGGCTGATCGAAGCTTGTTCTTGTAACCAGTGAGCCAATTGATTAGCGTTCTTCTCATGTTCCTCCATACGGATTCCCAAAGTCTTAGCTCCACGTAACAACAACCATGAATCCTGAGGACCTAAAATAGCCCCAATAGCATTTTGCTGGAAGTGCAGTTGTTCGCCAAGCTCAGCTTCTTTAGTAACAACGATACCAGCTACCACGTCACTATGCCCGCCTAAATATTTAGTTGCGCTATGGAAAACAATATCGGCACCTAAGTCTAATGGATTCTGCCAATAAGGAGTCATAAACGTATTATCTACTACAAGTAGAACTCCTTTCGATTTCGCAATCGCAGCTACCGCTCTTACATCTGATACGTTTAGCAATGGGTTTGTAGGTGTTTCCATAATAATCATTCGAGTATTTGGACGTAATGCTTTTTCAACAGCAGCAAGATCAGTCGTATCTACATAAGTAGCTTCCAAGCCCAATTTAGAGAATACGCGAGTAATAACGCGATAAGTACCACCGTAGACATCATCTCCGACAACCAGATGATCTCCTTGACTGCATAAGGATAAAATGGTGGATAGGGCTGCCATTCCCGAACCAAATGCTAATCCTCGTGCTCCACCTTCTATATCAGCCATGTAGGTTTCTAATGCATGACGTGTCGGATTACCTGTACGAGAGTATTCATAGCCTTTATGAACGCCAATTCCTTCTTGTTTATAGGTACTCACCTGATAAATCGGTGTAGATACTGCTCCTGTATGAATATCCCCCTCAATACCACCGTGAATTAATCGAGTTTTCATTTTCATGTTATAGACCCCCCTGATAGATTTGTTTCGATAGATAACGCTCACTACTATCTGCAAATAGCACAACAATATTCGTTCCTGGAGCAGATTTTTCTGCTTCCTTAAGAGCCGCATGTAAAGCTGCACCCGCTGAGCTACCAGCCAAAATACCTTCTTTACCTGCCAATTCTTTTACAAGAGAGAAGGCTTCCTCGTCCAAAACTGTATATATGGCATCAAAATAGGAAGTATCCATAAAGCCTGGGATAAACTCCATACCGATACCCTCTGTTTTATGTGGGCCAGATTCTCCTCCATTTAAGATAGAGCCCTCTGGTTCAACAATAACAGTTCTTATAGATGCACGCTGTTCTTTTAGATAACGTGCCACTCCCATAAAGGTACCACCAGAACCTGCACCTGCCACAAAGGTATGCACCTGACCATCCATTTGATCCCAAATTTCGGGGCCTGTTGTTTTATAATGAGCTTCTGGGTTAGCTGGGTTGGCAAATTGTTGTGGCACAAAAGCTCCTGGAATCGTCTCAGCTAATTCTTTTGCCTTAGCTATTGCTCCTTTAATTCCTAATTCCGTTGGCGTATTTACCACTTCCGCCCCCAAAGCGCGCATAAGCTCTTGCTTTTCCATCGAAAACTTTTCAGGTACGCAAAAGATCACACGATAAGAAGTATTAACTGCGGCAAGTGCTACGCCAACCCCTGTGTTACCTGCTGTTGGTTCAATAATGGTCCCACCAGGTTGCAATAGACCGCGTTCCTCTGCATCTCGTATTAATTCTACTCCGAGACGATCTTTTACACTACCCCCTGGATTATAGGACTCCAGTTTGGCAAACAGACGAACCCCCTCAGGTAAAGCAAATTGCGTCAGTTCAACTATAGGTGTATTTCCAATTAATTCCTTTATGTTGCGATAAACCTTCACGTAGATCTTCCTCCGATCCAATGTTTATATGCAGGAATGTATAAGTACAAGTAGGAACGCCATTAGTATACCATGCTTTTAGCTAACTTTTTGCATTTATCTTAACATTGTCCACACAGGATGGACTTTCTTATGAATCAGCGGCAATAGTCCATTTCCCACCTATTTTTGATAAAAGAATGATAATAAGTATAGAAACTCATGGATTTTCGTAAGTAGGGAGATTATAATAGAATGGAGTTGAAAAGGAGTGATTATCCATGAAAGAACAAGTACAAGAAGTACTAGAAAAGCTTCGTCCGTACCTTCAACGCGATGGCGGTGACGTTGAGCTTGTTGACGTTGAAGATGGCATCGTTAAACTACGTTTGATGGGTGCTTGCGGTAGCTGCCCTTCTTCTACCATCACCCTAAAAGCCGGTATTGAACGTGCATTAGTTGAAGAAGTACCTGGTGTTGTAGAAGTTCAACAAGTATTTTAAGATTATTATACGATTGAAAGCATTCATGCGCCTATGCCTTGAATGCTTTTTTTGTTTAAAGCCGGATTAACATATAGGAAAAGTCCGATTTTACTTATTCGGACTTTCCCCTACATAGCGATCAAAAAACTGTAGTACTCGCCGAGAATATAACTCCCTATCTCTTGTATAACACCGTACATGATCGGCTTCTGGTACTAGCCACAATTCTGCTTCGGGGTGCATGGCTGCTTCATATAATTTTTCACTTTCCTTATAAGGAATTGTCTTATCCTCTCTACCATGGATTAGGAGCAACGGTCTAGAACCGTATCGTTTGACGGCCTCGATGGGCTTTACCTGCTTTGGGCTTGCCCCCACCAGAATGGGAATCACGGTTAAGATAATCGATGTAAACGGAAATGAAGGAAGTCTTGTCCATATTGGCAAATTGTTAGAAAGATAATCAGATAACAAAGCAAAGGAACAATCCGCAACAACCGCATTCACACGTTCATCTTCTCCTGCAACCATAAGAGAGGTAGCTGCTCCCATAGAAAAACCAATCAAACCGATAGAATGACCTGGAGCTCGTTTTTTGGCGAAATCAATTGCTCCTAACAAATCCTTCTGTTCATATAAGCCAATTGTAGTCAAGCTTCCTTCTGACTCCCCAGCATTACGAAAATCAAAGAGTATGGCATCATAGCCGGCCTCCACAAAGGATTTAGCAAGTGTCAATGCCGGTAAATGCTGTTCTAAGCGATTCTGTCTGTAGCCATGAGCAACAATAATGGTAGCATGCTTGAGCGGTTGTACATGTTGGCTCTCCTGTGTAGCCATGTCTGCTCCCTCATCCATTTGTTTCAAATGCGCTTCTTGGTGTTTAGCGGCAGAAAAATACCAGCCCTTCATTTTTAACTGATCACGACTTGGAAATGAAATACAGTCATATACAGATAAACCGTAATCCTCTGGATAATTGGTGATAGGCTTGCGCCTTGGATGTAGTAATTTTTGACCAATATACACACTAATCACGACTAGCAACACTATCAATACAAAGATGAAACAGACCAAAAACATCAACAGGGGTTGACTCATACAGGAGTAACCGCCTCGTCTCCTGAAAGTACAGCTACTAGATTTTGAGAGACAAGCATCGCCATACGATCTCGAGTTTCATAAGTAGCACTACCAATATGGGGGAGAGCTACTACATTTGGAAGTGATAAGAGAGGATGATCTGTTGGAATCGGCTCCTGTTGGAAGACATCTAAACCAGCTGCCCAAATGGTTTCCTGTTTCAATGCTTGATATAGGGCCATTTCATCTACCGTAGCTCCACGTGAAGCATTAATAAAGACCGCTGTAGACTTCATCATTGCAAATTGCTCTGCCCCCATTAAACCTTTCGTTTCCTCTGTCAATGGTGTTAACAACACCACATAATCAGATTCACACAACAAATCTGGTAAAGAGCAATATGTAGCACCATAGGTCTCTTCCGCCTCTACTTTGCGACTCCGGTTATGGTATAAAATACGCATATCAAACCCGCTCGCCCTTTTGGCAACCGCTTCACCAATTCGTCCCATTCCAATAATTCCAATCGTTGCACCATGAATGCGCTGACCAGCCATGAAATAAGGACTCCATGTTTTCCACTCTCCATTCATCAGTACCCTGTTCGCTTCTACAAAGCGTCTCCCAGCCGCCATTAACAGACCAAAGGCCAGATCAGCAGTAGCATCCGTTAAAACATCTGGTGTATTTGTTACGACAATGCCTCTCTTTTTGCAAGCCTCTACATCAATATTGTCATACCCAACAGCAAGTGTAGATACCACTTTTAAATGGGGGGCAGCATCGATTAGTTCACGGTCGATCCGGTCGGACAGCATGACATATAAGCCGTCCGATCGTTTCGCTTTTTCTAATAAAATGTCGCGAGGGACAGGATATTCCTGATCCCATACCTCAACAGTCGCTATAGTCGCTAAAAGGTTCATAGCTTCCTTCGCTACTTTCCGTGTCACATATACAAATGGTTTTGTCGTCATCTTCAGGTAACCTCCATAGCCAATGTATTTCGGGAATTTCAACGCCGAAGTACTGACGAATTGCTTCTGGATATTGCCCAAGTACTTGTTCCATTGTGGCAAGCTCTTCATCAAGTGGGGCTTGCCAATCCTCCCCCGCCCTTTCTCGATCCTCATCACACATGAGACTATATAGCTCCACTGTTTTTAAAAAGCGAGAGGGATACAGCAACATAGCAAAAATAAAGGAATACTCCTCTGGGCAAAGCTGTGCTATACATTGATAACCCACTAGAAACTCTATTACTTTATCTGCTTGCCATCCATTTCTGCGAACAATCCATTTAATACCTTGCCCAATATCACGCGTACGCATATCCAGCACCCAGCTATATTGTCCCGCAATGTATCTTTTTCCACTTTCATGAAACATTATATGACCATCTTGAAAATTCTGAAAAGCAATCTTTCCTTGTTTACTCAAACCATTCGTCAACCGCTTGTAACCATTCCCATTCAAATAATCAATAGCGGTCGTTGCAGATACCTGTATATACGTAAACATCGTAAATAAATAAACCTCAAAAGGGTTGAATGAATCCGATTTTTCCAAACTATCGAGTAGACTCTCATAGGTTTTACACTTTTTCCCCCACATCTCCGGCCACGTACCTAAAGAACGATACGGTAAATAAAGCTTATCCCATGAAAGCGAGCGCGTCGCCTGATGAAACTCCGCCAGTGACTTACCCAGATTAAAATAGTGGCGTTCCCACGTTGTCTCCCTCATGCCTTCCTGTAAATAATACAGGACTTCTCCATCTTTCACATGATAATTATCATCATTTGCTTTGCAAATGGGTAAGACTTTCAGATCACAATTTTTATGGATCGCTTCAATTGTCTTCTCCACTAATAAACTCTTTGCCCGATAAGATGGTGGACAAGTATGGATGTAGTGTAATCCTCGGTCTGTATACAACAGCTTGCGTCCATTCTCCTCTTTCCACTCTGCATCAACAAAAGAATACTCCTCACAAAACTTGCCCAATAGTTCTTCCATTATCTAAACCTCCTGGCCCTGATTCTGTTGAAATAGCTTATGACATATCATGGGCATAGGTGAGTGCATAGCCTTTCTAAAAAAGACAAATACTACCTATATCTCTCTTAGAAAGAGGCGATTATTTGTTGAATCAACAGCAGCATGTTTGGAGTGAACAAGTATACTCGAAAGCACTTGAGCTTTTGCAAGAGCGAGGAGTACGACTTCAAGATATTGGAGAGATCGTCATGTTTCTCCAAGAAGAATATATTCCAAACCTACAGATGGAACAATGTCTTGAAAGCATACATGCCGTCCTTCAAAAGCGTGAAGTACAGAATGCCCTATTAACAGGCATTCAGCTAGACATACTAGCTGAACAGAACAAGCTACTATCCCCTTTGCAGGAGATGCTTGCAACTGATGAATCGCTCTTTGGAGTAGATGAGGTCATGTCCCTCGCGATTGTAAATCTTTACGGAAGCATTGGATTTACCAACTATGGATACGCCGACAAGCTGAAATACGGTGTATTAGAAAAACTAAACGATAAAAAGAATGGTGTTCATACCTTTTTAGACGATCTGGTAGGCGCAATTGCAGCAGCTGCATCCAGCAGATTGGCCCACCGACGTCGTCATCAGGAAGAAGAAGAGCTTAAAGCCCAGGGCGTATCTTATCCATCCAAGTAAGTAGACTTTGCTCTACATACGTAGGTGGCTCATCATGTTTATCTGCATCTTCCAACGTGGAATATCCTGAGAGTACAAGCAGGGTGTCAATACCACTATTGATACCCGCTTGGATATCTGTGTGTAGGTTATCCCCTACAATGATGGTCTCCTCTGGTTTAGTTCCGAGTTTCTCTAATGCATATTTGATAATAATTGATTCTGGCTTACCAATAATGGTGGGGCGCTGTGCTGATGCAGTCGCTACAGCAGCTACTAATGCTCCATTTCCAGGCATTAAACCGTGTTCTGTTGGTAGAGCAGGATCTGCATTGGTAGCAATAAATGTGGCTCCATTTCGAATTGCACGCATGGCTGTTGTCAATTTTTCATAGGTTACGCTACGGTCAATACCGATGATTACATAGGAGGGATTTTCTTGTGTAAACGTGAATCCTGCCTCCTCCATGGCTGTAAATAGGCCCTCTTCGCCTAAAGCAAAATACGTTTTGGGCTGTCCCTTTTGTTCAGTCAAATATTTTGCTGTAGCCATACTAGTTGTATAAACCTGATCGGCTGTGGTAGGTAAGCCCATGTTGCTTAGTCGTTCTGCCACCTTTTCAGGGGTGGTTGATGAATTGTTTGTCACATATAAATAGGGAGTTTTTGTTTCCTGAAGATATGTAATGAAAGTGATAGCTTCAGGTATAACCCTGTTCCCATGATAGATGGTCCCATCTAAATCAAGCAGATATCCTTTATATGTTTTCATGTTGTCTCTCCCTTCTGATAGCCTGTCTCTATTGTACTTGTTCGGTTTGGGCATGACAAATGACATCATATTGTTTAAAACAAAAAACCACCCGCAGATGAGTGGTTTGTTAGCTCTTTATTCAGCCTTTTGTTTAATTTTGTACAGGCATTTGTCTCCACCTTTAGCCATACAGGAGGCTTGCTCTACCTCTGTGCCTAATACGCGTTTAAACAATGACAATTCACAACTACATGCCTGATTAAACTGGCGAGCTACCTGAGAGATCGGACAGTTAAACTCTTTAATAAAATAGTCCCCTGTCTCCTCTTCTCTACCCCATTCCACCATGTAGCCCTTCTGATTTTGAATATCCGCTAATGCAGCTACCTTTTCTTCCAATTCGCCTTGAATATAGGGGCGATACGTTTCTTCGAGTCGATCTTCTCGTCTACGAAACAAGGTTGCTACCTTGTCCGCTCCGTCTATATCAACTAAATCCTGAAGGAAGTCTAGCGTAAGATCATGATAGTTACGCGGAAATAGTTCATCCGCTTGCTGTGATAAGGAGTATACATTAGTCGGACGGCCCATCGCTTGACGTACCAGCGAGGACTTGATCAGATTGTCACGCTCCAACGTGTTCAAATGACGACGTACTGCCATCTCCGTGATGCCCAAATCCAACGCAATATCGCTAACTGAAAGGGAACCTTTAACTTTTAACATATGCAGAATTTGATCACGTGTGGAAGTCTGTTCCTTTGACATAACAATCACCGTCCTTTCTCTCCTATTCTACAGTAAGGAATAACATTAGTAAACTAATGAAAGGTTTTTGTTTAAAAAATCCACTTTTGTTAATAGCCTATTTGCCTTGCTTCTTACTAAAATAATTCCTTTTGAATGTATGACCGTACAGAAGGTGCAAATGTTGTTAAAATAGGTAAAGCCTCTCTAACTAACGAACTCATTTCCAATACAGGAATTTCTGAGTAGGTAACAAGTGGTTTACGAAATTCCATGACACGATGTAGAACAGTGGCTTGCTCGTTTGTGAGAACTGTTTCGTCTCGAAGAATTTCAACGATATCTGTATAGCTACCAGGATCACGCATGATAAATCCGTCTATGAGAGCGTTTCCTACATCTGCAATCCCTTCTATACATATATGCAGAGCACGTTCGGTTGCTAACTGCTTAATTTGATCACAAGCCAGTTCTTCATCAGAATAAGTCATATTTTGAGATAAGAGCGTCAGCATGCGCTCCATATAAGTAAGCACTTGCTCCACTTTTGCTGTATTTACATCATACATGTTGTCTTCCCCCGCTTAATTATCTATTTTTTGCGTTTTTTAGAAGCAAGTTTTGTCCAAATTACAATTCCAAAAAACGTGAATACGACCATCATTAATACAAGTAAGCTCATCCCAAGGTCTTCCGTCAACAAACTCACCTCATTTCCATGTCCCATTATAACAAAAATACTGAATGAAATAACTTATCTAACAGATCAAGATGATTTCCGTACATTATCTTCTCTATCCAAACATTTCTTTCGCTTTTCATCTGGAGAACACCTGTTGTTTTTCTGATGTTGTGATAAAATGAAGTCGATAAAGCATGTTGTAGGGAAAACGATAACAATGATTGTAACAGGAGGATCAGATGGAAAGAGAATTAGCGTTAGAGGTTGTTCGTGTTACAGAGGCAGCAGCGCTCTCTTCTGCACGCTGGATGGGGCGTGGCAAAAAAAATGAAGCTGACGATGCTGCAACATCAGCTATGCGCGCCGTATTTGATACAATTTCCATTCGCGGTACGGTTGTCATCGGTGAAGGAGAGCTTGATGAAGCACCGATGCTATATATTGGAGAGAAACTAGGTAATCAATCAGAGGATTCTCCAGAGGTTGACGTAGCCGTAGATCCTTTGGAAGGAACAACTATTCTTGCTAAAGGTCACAATAACGCCATGGCTGTACTTGCAATTGGAGATCGTGGCACTATGTTACATGCACCAGATATGTACATGCAAAAATTGGTAGTGGGACCTGCTGCAGCCGGTTTAATCAATCTAGATGATCCGATCGAAAAAATGATTGAAACCGTGGCAAAAGCAAATCAAAAACGCATAGAAGAAGTAACCGTGATCGTTCAAGAACGGGAGCGCCATCAAGAAATCATAGACGGGATTCTAGAAACTGGGGCCCGTGTCAAACTGTTTGGAGATGGTGACGTGGGTGCTGCTATTGCTGCTTCTATGCCAGAAGAATCGGGAATTGATTTGTTTGTAGGCATCGGCGGTGCTCCTGAGGGCGTCATTAGTGCAGCTGCTATCAAATGCTTAGGCGGAGATATGCAGGCACGACTAAAACCACAAAATGATGAAGAACGAGAACGTTGCCGTCAAATGGGACTACTTGATCCTGAGCAACTCCTGACAATTAATGACTTAGTATCTGGAGATGATGCTATTTTTGCCGCAACTGGAGTATCAGACGGAGAACTATTGCAAGGGGTTAAGTTTCTAAGTAATAATATAGCTAAGACACATTCCCTAGTCATGAGAGCAAAGACTAGAACAGTACGTTTTGTAGAGGCTAGGCACAGTCTAGATCATAAACCAAACTTGGTATGGAAGTAGGGTAATCTTATGTCCCACGAGCCTTTTTATCTGTATGATGAAACGGAAGAGACTACTACTCGCTTTGTCAGCTTTATGGGCGAATCCACTCGTTTTGATCTGGCGATTATCAAAACAAGTCGTTTTTATGGAAAAAAGTTAGTTGTCAATATTCAAAACGGACGTAGCGCGATTATCGGAACAGATGATTTAGAGGAAGAAGGGTACTTAGAGTATGCCTTTCAAATCACTGAATCGGAAGCGGAAGAACTAAAGGAGTTTTTAGTTCGAGTAATTGGTTAATCTTTACTAGGTCCTCTGCATTGCAGGGGGCTTTTTTCTTTGTCATTTGTGCCCATTTTACACATGGACATACGCCAAATGCCTATTTGCCCCGTATACTGCTCCCATAAATACAAAAACAGCAAATGTGAGGAGTGTACCGTCGATTATGGAAAGTCAATACGAAAGCCAGTCAATCCAACCTCTTTCTCCCCAGGAGCCTGAGGATAGAGATCAGATTCAGTATACAGGATATAACGAAGGAAATGTCCCTTACCATCAAACTTCTTATCCCCACCACTATACACCCGTTTATAATCCTTACACACCTTATTTAGCTCCTACGTATTCTCCGTATGAAATCGTTCCTGTACAAAGAGGCGGCCATGGTCATCATGATAGCCATGATCATCATGGTAGACATCATCCTCATCACCCTCATCATCCTCACCACCCTCACCACCCTCACCACCCTCATCATCCTCATCATGATGGTGGTCATCGCCGCTACTACCCTTATTCCGGAACATTTCCACTATTTTTTTATCCAACCTTTTCACCATATGACCCAGCCTCCCCTTACCCTCCGTTTATGTATCGTCGCACAGATGCTCCCATATATGGAGAAGATGGGTATGGATATGGGTATGAATATGAATCTGTGTAGCTAATCAAAAACACCTGACGAAAGTAGCATTTACTTTCATCAGGTGTTCGTTGTTGTATCGTTATTTTTCAGTTTGAATGACTTTTTTAGTAGGTGTTGCCGTTGGTTTGACCCGTGGTCCTTTTGGAGCTTGATTGTTCGCACGCTTCTCTTTGGTTATTTGTTCGGTGCGATGTGCTTTCGGATTTCCTCGATCCTTCCCATCTTTTCCCTCTTTATTCGGACGCTCCCGATCTTGTCGAGGAAAACGAGATGGCTTATCATTCTTGTCCGATCGACGTTTAAAGGGACGTTCATAATTTCGAGGTCGGGTAGGAGTTTGGGTCGCTTGAGAAGATGATTCTTTATCTAGGCTTTCCAAATCAATCAATGTGTGGTCTGTCTCGTCTTCTAGCTCAGATTCATTCAGACGTTTGGTGCGCTTTAGAACAAAATAAGCACAGCCAAAATTGCAATATTCCTGAAGATACTCGTCTAATGCAGCAATTTTTTGCTCAAAAGGCACTTTACGATTCGTATTCTCAAAGAATCCGCGTAAACGAAGCTGGCCATAGCCCCAGTCACCTACGATGTAATCGTATTTATCCAATACATCGCTATAACGTTCCTTACAGACCTCCAGATTCCAGCCATCACGATTTTCTTCCAATAATTCATAAACACCTGCTTGCAAGCGAATCAAGAGTACTTCCTCCTCTTCTTAAACCTCAAACATGACCATCTTCTCCAATCTTACCACATTTTTTACGGAAAAACATATCCTTAAAGAGGGCAACCTATTCTCAGGAGGTGTCCATCTATGCAAAAGAAATGGATTTTTGCTACTGTAGCCAGCTTAGCATTACTTACATCTGCTTGTGGAACCACCCCCGGTGGCGGAACAGCTCAGACGAAATCCTATTCCACCTCTGCATACACGAACCGTATGAATTATGGTACAAGCACAAATAACTATGATTACGAAGGGTTCGGGTATCGTAACAATGCTGGGCGTCCCACTTTTTTCTATGGCAGTCAGCCTAATTACAATGATTACCTAAGAAGTGGGAGAACTTCTGCTTATCGAGCAACTCCATATGGGACAACAGCTCCCAGCTCTATGTATAACTCAAATGCCTACAGCAGCAGTGGTTATCCCTATTCTGGGCGAACTCTAACCAAAGGAGCCAGCCTATATTCCAATGAAAGCTATGGACAAAGCTATCGAATGAACGGGGTAGGCATCTACAACGCTTATGGCAGCCCTAACAGTACGCAGTCTTATCCTTATTACAATGCAATGAATGGGACAGGTGCTCCGAGTATATATAGCACCTATAACACCTCCTATGGCCAAAATGCAAATACAACAGGATATGCTGTTGTACAACGGAATCAACTGCGCGGATATGAAAAAACACCTCGCGTCTATATTGACCGTGATGCATTGGCACAAGCAGTAGGACAAGTAGTCTGTAGTGTTCCAGGTATCGATAATGCTACCGTTTTAGTAACGGATGAAGAGATTTTTGTTGGTGTAAAAACATCTGATAAGGACGACCACTCTGCTACAGTAAAAGCTCGTAATAGCGCTTTGTCCATTTCCCCACGCTATTACAAGGTCTATTTAACCAACGATCAAAATATGACCAAGGAACTGTCTCACGTAGCGAACTCCTCAGCAAAAACAGCGAGTACACAAAGCACCAGTGGGACAACTCATGTTCAAACAGTAGATCGTCTTGTAAAAAGCTTTGGGGGCATGACCGATTACGAAAAAACCAAAAGCATGATGAACAAGACACAGAGTAGGACACGCTAAAGAGACAACAAAGCACCCTTTGCCATAAAGCTTATGGTATGAGGGTGCTTTCCCATTAAATGGAGGTGTTTGTAGGAAACATGTTATTGTATGTCTAAATCTATTATCAATTATGCATTAGCCGCCGCAATCGTATCCTTTGCTGCATTCGCCTGCTCGTGTGCGTGATAAGAGCTACGTACCAATGGACCTGATTCTACGTGACTAAAACCACGCTTCATTCCTTCTTCTTTCATCATACGGAATTCGTCTGGATGATAGTACTTGGTTACAGCAATATGTTTTTTCGTTGGTTGCAGGTATTGTCCAATCGTCATGATATTAACGTCAACCGCACGCAAGTCATCCATTGTTTCTAAAATATCTTCAATCTCTTCACCAACACCAATCATCAAGCTTGATTTGGTTGGAATAGTTGGTTGCATCTCTTTTGCACGACGCAATAACTCTAACGTACGATCATATTTAGCACGAGCACGTACACGATCCGATAATCGACGTACCGCTTCAATATTATGATTCAATACATCGGGGCGCGCATCCATAACCAATTTCAATGCATCCCAGTTGCCCATAAAGTCAGGGATTAGAACTTCGATTGTAGCAAGAGGAAGTCGTTTACGAATTGCCTTGATCGTAGCTGCAAAGATACTTGCTCCTCCATCAGCTAAATCATCACGAGCTACAGAAGTTACAACAACATGCTTCAAGCCCATTTGTTCTGATGCTTCTGCTACACGTTCTGGTTCGGCCAAATCCAACTCGGTTGGAAGACCTGTTTTAACTGCACAGAAACGACAAGCACGTGTGCAAATATCGCCTAAAATCATAAAAGTGGCGGTTCGATTCACCCAGCATTCATGTATATTGGGACATTTTGCTTCCTCGCAAACCGTATGCAGGGTTTTCCCACGCATCATCTGCTTAATTTCACGGAAGTTGTCCAAATCTTGTCCAGATGCGAGATTTATTTTTAACCAATCTGGTTTGCGTTGTGCCATCTACCGTCACACTCCTAACATTTTTCAGTGTCTCAATTATAATTAGAATGATTATTATCTGCAACCTATTAGATGTTCCTGTTCGCTTCTTTATTGTACCAGTTATGAAGCTGATGACGTGGGTGATTTTTTATTTGTTCACTTAATAATAACATTTCACGCTGTTGACAAGAAAATAAAAAAATTTGATGCGTCTGGGCTAATGTAAGTAGGTATGCTATTGTGCTCTGTAATCGACGTTCATCGTAATGGACAAAATGATCGTCTAAAAATATCGGAAGAGGCTCTTTGGCCTTACTAATTTGCAGAATGAAAGCGATTCGTTGGGCAAAATATAACTGATCCTGCATACCATTAGAAAGCTTCTCCTGATGAATAACTCGGTGCAAATCAGGCTCTATTACTTTTATCGAAAATTGATTGGTAGGATCAATTCGCACATCTTGGTATCGCCCCTCAGTTATCCGATTCGTCACTTCTGAAGCAATCTGACTTACATCTGGGGAGACTTCCCTATGCCACACCTTCATGGCTTCTTGAAGGGTGTCCCGAGCAATTTGTAAGCTATCTCGTCGTACTTGTACCTCTTCTAATACTGACTCGGCTTCATCAAAATCTGTTTTCGCTCTAGCCCACGAGCTTTGATCTCGCTGTCCAATCTCTCCCCTAGCTCTCGCAATACGCTCCCTCAATTGGTCAAGCTGATCCTCCAACTCCTTAGCTTCCTGCAAGTCTGTAGTATGCTCATGCTCCTTTATCTCTTTAGAAACCAACATCGCTTTTCGTGTTTTTTCTGCCCAATTCAACAGAAGTGCTTGTCGATGCTCCTCTTGTTTTTCTATATATGCTGACTGTTCTGCTCGTAATCTTTCCACCTGCAATTCTTCCTCTAATCGCTCAATCGCTTGTAATTGTCCTTGATTAGCGGATAACACATGGATCTCTACTAATAAGGCTTCCCGTTTATCGGTAAATTCTTCCCAATTATCAACCTGATGAACAGAAAAAAGAGCTGCAAGCTTCTCAATCTGATTCTGCTCCTGCTCAATTAGCTGCTGTAATGTTTGGTGAGCTTGCTCGATTTGTTGCTGTAGCTCCCCTATTTCTAAATCTAGCTTACTTAATAGGGTAGCTTGTTCCTCTTTCTCCTGCGTAAAAGCCTCTATCTCCCGCTCACAATGCTGTAATCTGACATATTTCTCGCGTAGCGTCCGAAGTTGCTCTGCTGAGTGAATATTCATCCGGGAAAGCCACTGCTGAACAGACTCAGGAATCTGCGATACTTGGGTAGTCTGAAAGTTTGTCTCTTTGGTTTTTCTGCTTATCTTTTTCTTATAAAGAAAATAGAAAATGATGCTGAGTAAACCTGCAAAGATGGTTATTCCACCACCAATTTTCACTAAATCCCATCGTTGTTCAATTATCATCCATGTACTCCAAATGGCAGTCACCAGTGCGATCTCGCCACTTACCCAGATACGTAGAGGAATTTTAGAATGTACTCGTGCTGTCTCTTGCTTTGATTGTTCTAGCTTTTGCTTTCGAGTCTTGGCTCTACGACTACTCACTGAAACAAAAAGGTCTACTTCGTCAAATCTATTATGCCGCAAATAATTTTCTGCTTGTATAGCGACTACATCATCATAATAAGCTAGTTGAGGTGATTCTTGTAAAAGATGGGTATATTCCTTACTTGCGGCATGGACACTTTTCTTATTTTGTAGCGTGGCTTTCAGTTGAGCCAACAAAATTTCTTGCTGATATCGTTGTTGGCGTACATCCTCTAGACTCTTATTCATCGCACGTGCTATCTGGTAATCATGGTTTACTTGCTCTAACTCAGCTTCCTGTCGCAAATCGTTTCGTTTCGTCCATTCTCCCAGATTATCTGTTGCTTCTTCTAACTCTTCTTTTACAGCTGCTTCTTTCTGAGTTTGGGCAATTACATCGCCACCCTCTGTATGCTGTCCTAACTCCTGCTCTAGCCAAGCGAGTTGCTGTTGGGTTGACTGGTGACACTCGATAAGCTCTGGAGTCTCATTGTATATGATCGGAAGTGAATTTGTAGAGTCGGTTAACCAACGAGCTACATGGTCACTATGAGATGTCTGATATGTGTATGTCCACCACTGTTGCCAAACTTCCATAAATCGTTGATGATCTGTAAGCTGTTTAGCTAGCATGTCATATCTTTTCTGGATTAGCTCTTCTTCCTTTTGCCACACCACCACAGATTGATGGAGATGCTGGTTTGTCTGCCAGATTTCTTCTGCTTGTTGAAGAGCCTGACGAGCTTGCTGCCATTGTCGGTTAGCTTTGCCCCACCGTGTGTTCTCGGCATTATCTTTTTTCCCTATCACACTATATTCTTGTTCTAATGCAGCTAGCACACCTTGAACAGCAGGATCAATTATACCTTCTTGGGCAAGGTTTGGTAATAAATGTTCTGGTGCCTGTAAGCCTTCTCGCTTGATCCAGGTTATATCAGTAAATAAACTACGGTTAAGCCCAAGATGCTTCTCGATAAAATTGTATTCTCGCCGTCGATCCTCTTTATATAAAGCTAAGGCCTCTGTCAGCTCTGGCTCTAGATACAATTTCATTTGCTCACGCTCTTTATCAAGAACTCGATGTAAGCGAAATTGTTGATTTGCTAATGTATACCGTACAATTGTTTCATAGGAAGCGTGGTGCCAAGGATAGTAGCGATCGTATTCGTCTAAATAACGGGAGACTTTGATAAAATCTTTTTTCATCCCATACAAACTAGCCACAAGTGCTTGTAATAAGGTAGTTTTTCCAGCCTCATTTGGGGCATAAAATAGGTTTAATCCCGGTGCAAAGGTAAAGGTTCGTTCCTGCCATTTACCAAACCCTTTGATATGTAGGTCCTCAATGATCAACGAAATACACTCCCAATCTGCTGTAAGGCCTCTCGTTTCGCAAGTTGGATTACTGCCTTCTCTCGTTCATTTGTTGCTGCCTGTTCTAAATCATCTAGCTTTTCCAGCCATTTGCCAAAAACGCCACCCTTTTCTTTTACCTGCTGTTCATCTATATCTGGATATGTTTGGTCTGAAAATTGAATAAAGAAATATTCCTTACAACGTGACTTTATTATCTCGATTGGTACATGTAGGTGACTGGCTCTCTCTCCCGCAAATGTCACATACAGCAAATCCTCCCGATTTACTTGAGAAAGCTCTTGTTCAACTCGATCAACAATTGTATCAATTGTCTCCAAGCCTTTAAGTGAGATCGTCATTTTTCTGCTGATTCTACTTTGTACAGAAATAGGCTCTACTGTTATCTCACCATTATTAGAAATGGTTCCAAGAATGACATAACGCTCTCCACTTTCCTTGATTGATAGTCCTTCAGGAGAACCTGGATATACTGCAAACACCTGTTGAGTCTGTGGATGAAGAAACTGCATTGGTTTATGGATATGTCCAAGTGCCACATAGTTTACCCCTGTATCAGCAAGCCCGCCAATCGTCATTGGGGCATAGACAGAATGCTCTGTATGCTCTCCGGTAATCACAGAACCATGAATAACTATTAGATGGTAGCGATAATCAGGTAATTTTCCCGGAAAGAAGTTTAAGGGTGATGTGGTAACATGCGCTTGCGGAAATCCCCATCCATACAAAACACACGATTTTTCTGGATATTCATAAACGCCCCATTCATCTGTGAAAATATGAACATGTGCAGGCCACTCCATTGTTTGATAAAATGATCCTTCCTGCCAAGGATCATGGTTACCTGGCGAGATAAATATAGGTGTGGGTGCCATACTGTTAAATAACTCTCGTAAAAATAAAGCAGTGGCCCTCGTACCTCCATGGTATTCTAATAAATCACCGGCAATGAGCCAAAAATCAACTTGGTTTTCTAATGCTACATCACGTATTCGTCGCATAGTACGCCTGAAATCTTCCTGTCTTATTTCATAGATGGAAGATAAATTCGTTAAAGGTGCGTCCAGATGGACATCAGCTGTATGAATAAATCTGATCATGTTCGCCCTCCCCGTCTAAGGCTAATTTCTTCACTTTACCGCTATGTTCCTGCTTAGATTACGAACATATTTTCCCTTCAGAGCATCCATACAAAAAAGCACGCCTATAAGCGTGCCTTAGCCATCATCATTGCCTTTTGATAAATTTTACGTAAAGGAACATCGTGGTCTTCCGCTAGTTTGGAGCATATCTCAAAATCAGGGGCAATTTGTACACAATCCCCATGATAAAACCCCAGCTTCACTTCCACTTCCCCCCACTTTGTTTTTACATCCAAAATCTGTTCAGTTAAACGGTGACAAGTAACGGGAAAATAACGTATACCAAAGGTTGTCGTCTCTTGAAACATGATGCTTTTCATTATCTGCTGTTGACTTTCGTAGCACATCACCTGCAACATGAGACCAGGCCGATTCTTCTTCATCGTTATTGAAAAATAGGAAACATCTTTGGCTCCAGCTGCATACAAGCTTTGCATGGTATAACCCAACCATTCTTGAGGAGTATCCTCTAGATTGGCTTGTAAGAGAATCATTGCCTCATTTATACATGAGTCATGTTTATTTTCCGTATGGCCAGCATTAATTACATTTACATCTTCATTTTCAGGGCCAATAAAAGCTATATATATTCCCTTGCCACTCCACACCCTTTGTATTTTGCCAGGAGGAGGACTTGCGACCGAGAGTACTCCCATCCTTTGTAGCCACCTAAGAAATGGAGCGCTGCACGCTTCCCCTTCCTCTTTCTTCCTCCATTTTTTAATATATTGACCTACTGCCAATTGGAGTATTGTGTCATTTATCATATCCTCTTCCGGGAGAATCAAATGACTTACCATAACTTGACAATCCTCAGGTATTCCTATTTCAAGCAGAGCATCCCAAGCCTCCGCTTCCTTCACGTCCCACTTACTTGTATCGATAGATGAATCAACTATTTTCGAAAAAAACAGACTTTCATCTATCCGAAGTTGCTGCCACAGTGGTAATAGCGACGTTAATTGATAAGCTCCTTCTCCCCCGATAAAAACATATTGTCGGACCATATAAAGCACCCCCTTTCATTTTATTTTTAGAGGGCCTTGAACCCCTTCATTCATTACCTAAAATTTGTAAGAATAGTTCATAAGCGTATCGGTCATTCTACTATAAGGAGACTAATGGCTGGAGGGAGACGTATGCGTTTTCTACGCCTTTATTCATGTTGGATGATAGCTATTATCCTTATTGCTCCATCTCAGGGGTTAGCAGCATCAATTCCAACTAAGGCACCATCAACTTCCCCTGCTAAGTCAGAGAGGGATGAGCGTATGGAATTATTTATCGAATATGAAGCATTATATGGAATTCCATGGAAATATGTAGCTGCTATTGATCAGTATGAACGAACCATTAGAAAGAAACCAAAAAACACTGAAGCAGAGTCTACAAACAAACGCCTTACTGCTATCAGGGTTCCCACTGAATTATGGTGTGGCGTTTTTAATCCTGATTCTAATGACAATAATTTAACATCAATTACCTTCTTTCATGGGATCGGATTAGATGGTTCCGGAGATGGTGTAGCTGATCAGGATAATGATCGTGACGTATTAACTAGTCTTGTTCGTTTCTTAGGTACCTATGGTTTTAATTCCGATGATTTTAAGATTGGTCTATGGAACTATTATAAGCGTGATTCAGCAGTAAGAACCATCATGCACTTCTCACGAATCTATGAGAAATTCCAAACACTTGAATTGCATGACCATGCTTTTCCTATTCCCAAACGGTTCTCTTATAGTTATCGCAGTACGTGGGGAGACCCACGTGGCTGGGGAGGGCGACGCATTCATGAAGGTGTCGATATTTTTGCTGGATACTCTACACCGGTGATGAGCACAGGCTATGGCGTGGTTGAGGTATTAGGCTGGAACCGCTATGGTGGGTGGCGTGTAGGTATTCGCGATATCGACAATATTTATCATTACTTTGCTCATCTATCCTCTTTTAAAAAGGGGCTAAAAGAGGGGGATATTGTTGTCCCTGGTGAAGTAATTGGCTATGTAGGCAGTTCTGGTTACGGAAAGCCTGGTACCTCAGGTAAGTTCCCACCTCATCTTCATTATGGAACGTATCGGGACACCGGAAATAATGAATGGGCTTTTGATCCCTATCCGCTGTTAAAGCGTTGGGAAAATCAGAAAAAGCAACCTAAGCCTATTTACAAATAACCTTTAGTAACACCCTGATATGAGGAGAAGCTCCTGCTTCGTGTAGCGTTGCAGGAGCTTCATTTGTTTTTTACTGCTATTTCTTTTTAGAATTGCGTCCTAATCGAGTCAGACTTTGACCGTTTTTGCCTGTCAAATTTGAATCAGTGCCTTGTTTTTGATCCATATTTTCTAGACGACGTTTTCTTTTCCACGAGCGTATCAGAATAAAGAGAACGATCAGAACCGTAATGGCAAAAACGATGACTGCCATCATTGCCTGTCCGTCAGTTGTACTTGCATATTCATACAAGCCCTTCACCTTATTCACCAGTTGAGATTTAACCGGGATAGGTGCTTCACTTGTGAGAGGTAGTAGTACAATATTACCGTTCGTGGTTAAAATGTCTGCTTCTTCTGTAGATTCCGCCGGTATTCTCTTGGGATCTCCCATAGCTGTTGTTGCCTCTACCAGCATTTCTGGTTTACTAGCGCTAATGACTAAGGCTGCTTGACCTTCTTTATTTATAAAAAACTGCTGAATGCTTGCGCCATTATCTTGCAAAGATTCAAGCACAGGAACCTCATCACTAGAAAGCCCTTTTGGAGTAGCCTTGATCTGCAAGTCCTGCTCCTGCTTCCATTGATTTAGTAAATCCCCTTGATTGCCTAATCCATCAGCCATACATGTTCATTACTTTTTTCAAGTGTTTTAGCACCTTGTTTAAGCATTACTTGTATGTCATTCACATTTTTCATAGCTCCTGCTGTCAATTGAGCCAGTGCTGTCAATTCTGTACTAGTTGGTTCTGTTGATAACAAAGCTGTTGCCTTCACTTGGTTATTCTGATCCACAAATAAATTAGGGAAACGGGAAAGCTCCGCTGTTCTCAATGACTCATGCTTAACTATAAACCGACTTTCAGGTAAAATGCTTACGAAATGTTCCAGGCGATTGGTTACCTCGTCACAGCCTGTATCTCTACTATTTAAATTAGCTTGAACCACTACTTGTATTGGTTCTCCCGTACGTAAAGCTGACGGAAAGGGAATGAAAGCTTCTTTTGGCTTACCTGTTGTTCCTTCTAAAGGGGTCGTATCACTGGTATTCCATTAATAAGCACTGTTATTGAGCTTACTTTCTTATTTACCTGCTCAGAATGTTGATACACCAGACGAAATCCAGCACCTTTAACATACTTCCAGTCAAGGTGGTGTTGGGAATTGATAGCTCGTTGATTCACTATAGACGTTCGACAGTGTTACCTGATGATACCCTAAATCCTGGGGGGTAAGCTTCTGTTGTCTTCCATAATCGTAAAATTCACCCTTAATTTCAGCTGTTAAAAATGCTACAAAGCATTTCAATCTTACTGTTTGAAAATAGCCTCTGCAAGCGATTTTAGCCCATTCGGGTAAGAGTAAATGTTGGTAATGCTCTGACTAAATAAAGGTTATCTGACATACGGGATATACTATTGGTATCTGTGAGAATAGAAGAAAGAGGAGGGTTTTAGGTTGAAAATCTTTTTAATTGAAAATGGAACCATGACATCAGTTGAAGACGTAGAAGAGACAACCCGCCCGCCTGCTAACGGTTTCTATTGGATACAGGCCCGTTTATTTGATCTGGACATACTGCAATCCTTGTTTGGTTTGCATCCACTAGCCATTGAGGATTGCATTGATGAAGAAGAGCAACGCCCCAAACTTGAGGTTTATCATGATCATTACTTTATCGTTAGCAATAGTATTCAGTTTCAAAATCAAGATATTTTTCTGCGAGAAGTAAATATCTTTCTTGGAGGGCATTATGTCATTACGGTCAGTAAATTTGAAATAAATGAGATTCGTATTTTTCCCTCCATTATTCGTGAAGAAGAAATTCATTCATCCGATTCCTTCTTGTATTTTTTCATGGATCAGCTTATAGAAAGCTACTTTGATGTGATGGAAGAAATTCAAGACCTGATTGAAAACTTAGAAGAGCAGGTTTTAATCAAAGCAAAAAACGCTCATCTTTCACAAATTGTTGGCTTACGCCGGGAAATTCTGTATGCAAAAAAGATGATGGCTCCACAACGCGAGCTCATTCATGCACTTCAAACGATGGATTTATCTCTGATCTCTCCTAACCTACGTAAATATTTCATTGATATTCATGAGAATGCAGTGAAGATTGTGGAGAATTTTGAAACATTTCGAGAGTTAATTGGCAACGTACGTGAAGCTTACCAATCATCTGTTTCCAATCGAACCAATGAGATTATGCGCATTTTTACAGCACTAACCACCATATTCATGCCTTTGACTGTTGTGACAGGCATTTATGGAATGAACTTTGATGTGATGCCAGAACTACATACACACTATGGCTATTTTTTCGTCTTGATCATTATGTTCACATTAGCTACTACAATGTATGTTATTTTTAAAAAAAGGGATTGGTTATGAATGGAAAAAAGTCTATAATTTAGAATAAGAGGTATATGAAAGGGTTTTCTTTTCCCTTGACATTTTTTCTTTCTTCATCTTTCTTACGATTGAGAATCTCTTTATGGCTGAAAGGGGATTGGAGATGTCAAATATACGCACATTTAGTATTGTCATTGTAGGCGGAGGAAGCGCCGGTATTATGGTTGCTGCTAGGTTATTGCGCGCACGTCCCTCCCTTCGTGGAAACATTGCAATCATTGATCCTTCCGATAAACACTACTACCAGCCCTTGTGGACTTTGGTGGGAGCAGGTGTTGTATCAAAAGAAAAAACAGAACGAGAGGAAGCCTCCCAGATTCCTAAGGGTGCGATTTGGATCAAAGAGTCTATAGAGTTCTTTTTTCCTGAAATGAATCAAGTACGTACAGCACTTGGGGAAGATATTCAATATGAATATTTGGTCGTGGCCGCAGGAATTGAGATAGGCTGGGATAAAATTAAAGGGCTTCCTGAAGCAATTGGAAAAGGCGGGGTATGCAGCAATTATTCTTATGAACACGTTTCTTATACGTGGGAATGTCTGCGCACTTTTGCAGGAGGTACTGCCATTTTTACTCATCCAAATACACCGATTAAATGCGGGGGTGCCCCCCAGAAAATTATGTATTTAGCTGATGATCATATGCGGAAGGCAAAGGTTCGCTCTCAATCTCAAATCATTTTTGCTTCAGCTAATGCGAGGATTTTTGCCGTCAAAAAATATGCAGATGCCTTACAGAATGTTATTAACAGAAAAAATATTCATACAAACTTTAGGTGGAATCTAATAGAGATTCTTTCAGATAAGAAAGAAGCTTTATTTGTTCATCTTGATACAAAAGAGTTACATACCCTTTCCTATGACATGTTGCACGTGGTGCCACCTATGTTCCCTCCCCGTTTTATTCGGGAAAGCCCTTTAGCTGACGAATCTGGTTGGGTAGAAATCGATTCGGCTACCCTACAGCATAGACGCTACCCAAGCATTTTTTCTCTAGGAGATTGTAGTAACCTTCCAACTTCTAAGACTGGGGCTGCTATTCGAAAACAAGCGCCTGTGCTCGTTGCCAATCTATTGGCTGTCATGGACCAGCAATCCTTATCCGCTCGATACGATGGATATACGTCTTGTCCACTAGTAACAGGCTACAATCGCGTGATCCTAGCAGAATTTGATTACAAGCAAGAACCACGCGAAACGTTTCCCTTTGATCAATCAAAGGAAAGGTATAGCATGTATCGAGTAAAAAAAGATTTGCTTCCTCTCCTTTACTGGCGAGCAATGCTGAAAGGGCGAATGTAACCCTTGTTCCACCATTTTCATTACAAAATAAAAGGAGGAACGATTATCCATGTTATTACGTTACTTTTATCATGAACAATTAGCTCAAGCTTCCTATCTTGTAGGTTGTCAACGAACTGGTGAAGCCGTCGTCATTGATCCTCAAAGAGACATTACAGCTTATCTACGTATTGCCCAACAAGAAGGTCTGCGTATAGTAGGAGCTTTAGAAACTCATATTCATGCAGATTTTGTATCCGGAGCAAGAGAGCTCGCCCATCAGACTCAAGCTACTCTCTATCTGTCAGGAGAAGGGGGTCCTGATTGGCAATATGCGAGACTCGATGGTGTTGCCCATCAAATTATCTATGAAGGAGATACCTTGTCCGTTGGTAATCTACGTTTAGAAGTTATGCACACGCCAGGACATACACCGGAAAGTCTGTCCTTTTTATTGAAGGATTATGGCTCAGCCGGACCACAACCCATCGGAATATTTACAGGAGATTTTGTGTTTGTTGGCGACGTAGGTCGTCCTGACTTGCTCGAAAAGGCTGCTGGTCAAGCTGGTACTGCTAAGATAGGAGCACGCCAAATGTATAAATCTCTTCAACGTTTTAAAGAATGGGAGGATTATCTACAAATCTGGCCAGGTCATGGAGCGGGAAGTGCATGCGGAAAGGCGTTAGGTGCAGTACCTTCTTCTACGGTAGGCTATGAAAAGCGTTATAACCCTGCCCTGTCTTTCACAGAAGAAGCTAAATTCGTCACATGGTTATTAGACGGTCAGCCAGAGCCCCCTCGATACTTTTCTCGAATGAAACAAGTTAATAAACAAGGAGCAACCTTGATAGCCGATTTACCTCACCCCAAAGAATTACAGATAAATCTGGAAGTACTACAAGACATACGAACTAGCGAAGCAATCCTACTGGATACACGTCTTGCCTCCGTATTTGCCCAAAATCATTTGAATGGCTCTCTATCTATCCCTCATCAGCGTAGCTTCTGTACATGGGCTGGTTGGTTACTTGATGAACAAAGTCCTTTATATATCATTGGGGATAAAGAAGATCATCACCAAATTTTATCTGATCTCCGGGCAGTTGGAATTGACCACGTCACAGCAATAGGCGATAGTAATGCAATTCAAAAAAACATCGATCTGTCCCCCCTGCAAAAAGACATGCAGGAAATGGATGTTATGACAGCCACTCCACTTGTCTATCAGCAAGACGTCACCTTGATCGATGTACGCAATTCATCAGAATGGCTTGAGGGCCATCTTCCACATGCTGTTCATATCCCACTCGGCTCTCTACAGGAGCGACTAGATGAGATCTCCAAAGATAAACCTATACTTGTCCAGTGCCGTTCCGGTGCTCGCTCTGCAATAGCAGTCAGCCTTTTAGAATCAAAAGGCTTTGAGAACTTGATTAATTTAAAAGGTGGAATCCTCGCCTGGAATCAAGCTGGACTTGAGACAATTTCAACAAGCGTAACCATCTAAGCCTGTTTACTTTTTCAAAAATAAGCTTTTTAGCTAAGTGGCTCACAATCAGAAATGACTAGACTTAATTCCGTAGTTAGATCGATTTCAAATGGATGTACTTTTTCGTGGGCCTCGTTTTCTAAAATCCGTACAACTGGTCTTGAAGGAAATCCCGGATTATTTTTTATGATGACACCAGAGATACCGGAGCTTAACGTTACCCCCAAACCAACTGGATAAATAGAGATCGCATTGCGAAATTTTTCTAAAACATTATTACAAAATTGCGTCCCTGATCCTGCAAACAACAGCTCCGTAGCATCATGTGGCAGCATCGGCCGACGATAAACCCGATGACTTGTTAAAGCATCAAACACATCACATACAGCTAAAATTTTTGCATATGGATGAATTTCTGCTTCTTTTAATTGACGGGGGTAGCCGCTCCCGTCAATTCTTTCATGATGCTGAAATGCGCAATGTGCAGCTAGTAACGGAATTCCTATTTGTTTTCGTAATAATTCAAATCCGATTACGGTATGCTGCTTGACAATCTCATACTCCTCATCAGTCAAACGCCCCGGCTTATTTAATATTTCAGGCGGTATCATCATTTTACCTACATCATGTAAAATAGCCCCTAAGGCTAAATCAGCAATTTCCTTATCATTTAACCCCATTTTTAATCCGACTGATACAGTATAAATTGTTACGTTAAAGGAATGGACAAACACGTAGGAATCGACACCACACACCGTTCCTAGTAAATTCATTGCTGAATGATTATGTTTTAATTCATGAATCAGATTCATGAGCACGCCTCGAACACGCAGTCCCATTTTTTCTGCCGCAAACACTTGTCTAAATTTTTTAGGATCTTCACGAAAGGTTTCAAATGACTTATGGATAAATCCCATCGCTTCCCGTCGCGTCTGGTCGGAGATAATATCATCTATAAGAATATCAGCAGTATCCTCATCCTCAATATAAATGGAATGAATATTCATTTCTGCTAAACGTCCGATCATTCTCTGGGTGAGAGTAACGCCGTTTCCCACTAAAATTGTACCATTACTATTGTAGATGCTTCGTGCAAGCTTCATGCCCGTTTCACAGCGGGTGATGGACAATAATCGCATTAGTTTTTCCAAGCCTTTCCTAGTTCTAGAACCATTATATCTATATACCTATTAGTAATTTCGTCAAAAAGGAGGTTTATATTTACTATTCATATGAAATAAAGAGAAGTCTGGCTAAGGCTTATTAGCTTGTCCATCATCGTAAACCCCCTAGGCCCACAGGCAATTAGGAGGTTTTTTCCGCTTATGTTCGTTGTTCATGAGAGAGCATGAGTTCAATGGCATCGCTACCTTTTGTACCTATCTCTATACCCAAAGCCACTGAGCCATAAGTCACTGATTCCAAAGGAGCATCCAATAGTTCTTGTATCGTTTTTACTCCTGTTGCACGGCCTGCAATAATTTCTCGATGTGCTAACTTCTCATTTAATAGTCCAACATCAAGCGCACCACACATGATATATCCAATGTCCGTCGCTACAACCAGCAACGTCGTTTTTGGCAAGTAAACGGTAATGGCCTGAGCTACACCCGCGTTAAAATAAATCGGTTTCATTTCAATCATCGTACTCCTCCTTTCTTTTACGATATGAGCAAAAGAGAGAAGGGGTGTTTTTTCGAAACAGAATGTTACAGGCTACGCTACTAAAGCTTTATAAATCATTTGAACAGCAATCGCTAAGATCATAATTCTCAACAGGAGTATTAAGGTCTTACCCTTTAATTTATTTGCCACAATAGCTCCTATTGATCCCCCAATCCATGCTCCTGGGGCTAGACCAAGCACATAAAACCATTGGATATGGTCGTTTATAATATTGGTCGTTGAACCAACAACAGCCGATAAAAAGATAATGCACATGGAGGTCGCCGTAGCCATATGCGCAGGGAAACGATATAGGACCAAGAGCGCTGGCACCATCAAAATTCCTCCACCAACCCCAAACAGAGATGAAATGACACCGACGAAAAAGGCAATGATGATAGCAGATGTACGGTTATAGCCGTAGGTTCGCTGCTCGCCCTGCTCATCCAGATAGGTTTTAACAATCTTCCATTGGTTCGTTTTTGGTTTGAATTTATCTTTAATCAGTAACAAGATAAACATTGATATTTGAAACAAACCAAACAATAGATAAAACGAGTCACTATTCATCCATTTATTTACATAAACTCCAACAATTGCTCCTGGTGCACTACCAATAAAAAATAGTACAGCCGCTTGCACATCCACTTTTTTCTGTTTTAAAAAACTAATACTTGAGGATAAAGCTGTGATCGCAATGACTAATAGCGAGGTACCGCTCGCAATTTGTGGCGTAATGCTACCTGGGTCATACATATTGCCAAAATAAAGTAAGGCAGGAACGAAAAACATTCCTCCGCCAATACCGACCAGACTCCCCATTACACCTGCAAACAGCCCAATAAACATAAACAATAAAATAAAGAGTGCAATTAACATGATTTAGGCCTCTTCCTGGGCGTACAACGCCAAAATGTTGTTAGAAAAGCTCAAGTTGTCGAGGATTCAATCCATCTGGATCAATATCCAATAGTTGCATCATTCGTTTGGCGTTTGCTACAGCATCGCCCCCTGAATTATTATTGAATAGCACGATGACACGTTCCGTTTGCTGGCTTAATTCTAGTAGCCTAGGTTTCCATTCTTGTAATTCTTCCTCACTATATCTATATAAATATCTAACATCTCGCCAATTTGGCGCACCAGTATCACGCCAACCTGCCTTATTTCTCCCATGAAAGCGAACCAAAGCCTGTTTAGGAGAGCTAACCGCTGTAACAATAGGGACAGAGCCAGACCCTACCTGCGGCTCATCACAGACAACATGAACAGCACCCAGATTTTGCAAAAAGGTTAATGTCTTTTCTCTCCAAGTAGACTCAAACCAGCTTTGATGTCGAAATTCGACAGAGACAGAGTAACGTGAAAAATACTGAACACAATACTGAACGTATTGCACATGCTCACGTTTACAGTCAAACCAAGGTGGAAATTGAAACAAGAGTGTCTCTAATTTCCCTGCGTCAACAAGTGGTTGAATGCTATCTTCAAAACTCTTATATAATTCTAGCTTTTCACCACGCTCGATGTCACGCTGATGACCGGTCAACCCCTGATGCGGCTTCACAATAAAACGGAATGCATCAGGGGTTTCCTTTACCCACGTCACATAATTTTTTTGTGGTAAAATAGCGTAAAAAGAGCTATCCAGCTCTACAATAGGAAAATGGCTGGCATAAACAGACAACTTATCTTTGGCTTTCACACCCTGCGTGTATAAATCATCATGATCTCCCCAGCCGCATACGCCAATTTGAATGTTTTGGTTTTTGCTCAAGAGAAAACCTTCTTTCACTTTAATCTCAAAGGAGAATTTGTAGTTATGAAACACACGTTATTGGGCTCTCCCTTTTCCCATGTTGATCAGCCGATTCTTATTTCAAAAACACTAGTGTCCCAACTACTTGAAGCAGCTAAACAGCAGTTACCTTACGAATTCACTGCATTACTAGGCGGTCATCAAAACATCATTACGTCATTCTATCCTGCTTCTTCGGAAGTTGCCTCCACAGATACTTTTTTGTTAAGTCCTTCTATCTTTTTTCAAAGCATGGCTCACATGAAAGAACAACATGAAAGCTGGCTTGGCATTTTGCACACACATCCGCTCTCTCCAGCCGTCCCTTCCTCCCTAGACATACATGGATGGCATTATCCGGATCTTTCCTACTGGATTTTGTCATTTGCATCTGAGAAACCCGATTTAGCTTTATATCAAATCAGACAGGGACATATACAACAGCATTCATACGCGATAATCTAACAGCTCCCAAACTCCTCTGATTAGCTTTTACACTCGTATAAATTTCTCCAATTGCCCACGCCTATTTTGTCCGGCAGAAATTCTTTCCATATTAGTTTACTCCTTTTTTCGACAATCCTCAAATGCGCGGACGTTACATAACCCCCCTTGTAAATGAGCAGAATAACAATAGATTTTTGAAACGGGCTTCGTTTAGTAAATAATCTAACAATTGACGTTTGTTTATTTGTCTGATAGAATTTCATCGTTTGCCCAATTTAAACAAAACTTAGCAGAGACAAAAGGGAGGATTTTTCATCATGAAAAAGCTTTATTCGATCCTCGGTGCTGGTCTTTTGACATTCTCACTCGCTCTAAGCGGCTGTGGAACAAAAGCTCCTGAATCCGGTAACGCATCTGGAGAAGCAAAAAAACAAATAAAAGTAGGAATGGTTACTGCTACTGGTAACGTTAACGATAATTCCTTTAACCAGATGACATGGGAAAGCTTGCAAAAGTTTGGAAAAGACACTGGTGCAGAAACTCAATACCTGCAATCTGCAAGTGACAGTGATATCATTCCAAACCTAAATCAATTTATTAAAGAGAAATGGGATCTAACTTTTGGTGTTGGCTTCTTAATGTCTGAACATGTACAAAAAGTAGCAAAAGAAAATCCAGAAGCTAAAATCGCTATCATTGACTCTGTTGTTGACGCACCAAATGTAACATCCATCGTGTTCAAAGAGCATGAAGGGGCTTACCTAGCAGGTGTAGCAGCTGCACTAAGTAGTAAAACGGGCAAAATTGGTTTCCTTGGCGGTATTGAAATGCCTGTAATCAAACGTTTTGAAGCAGGCTTCACAGCAGGTGCAAAGGCAGCTAAACCAGATATTACAATCGTTTCTCTTTACACAGGTGCATTTGATAAACCTGACCTTGGAAAATCTACTGCTTCCTCTATGTTTAACCGCGGTGTTGACATTGTGTTCCACGCAGCGAGCTCTACAGGAGATGGCTTATTTAACGAAGCAAAAGACCGTCGCGCTAAAGGCGAAAACGTATGGGTTATCGGTGTAGATATGGATCAGTCCAAAGTATTTGGTGAAGATATCACAATGACATCTATGATCAAACGTGTTGATGAAGCTGCATACCGTGTATCCACTGATCTATTAAATGGTAAATTTGAAGGTGGAAAAGCTGTATCTCTTGGTTTAAAAGAGAACGGTGTTGGACTAGCTGAATCCACAAAGAAAAACATCTCTGAGGACGTTTGGAAAAAGATTGAAGAGTTTAAACAAAAGATCATTAATGGTGAAATTACAGTACCAGACAAGATGTAAAACCTTTTTATAAAAACGGCATTTCTGTTAGCTTTATGCTACGGCAATGCCGTTCTTTACTCATTTTCTTTGGAGGTACAAATAACATGAAAAAAATGATTAGCCGTGCGCTACCACTTCTATTAGTACTACCTTTAGCTCTAAGTGGATGTGGCAAACAACAACCAACAACACCTGCTGGGGATGTTAAAAGCGATGTAAAAATCGGAATGGTAACCTCTGTAGGTACCGTAAATGATAACTCCTTTAACCAAGGTACCTGGGAAGGGTTGCAAAAGGTAAACAAGGATAAAGGTGCTGAAGTACAATACCTACAATCCAGCTCCGATGCGGATATTATTCCAAATCTTAACCAATTTGTGAAAGAAAAATGGGACTTAACATTTGGAATCGGATTCCCAATTATGGAACATGTACAAAAGGTAGCAAAAGAAAATCCTGAAGCAAAGCTTGCTGTTATTGATACCGTCGTAGAAGCTCCAAACGTTACTTCTGTTGTATTTAAAGAGGAGGAAGGTTCCTTCCTAGCTGGAGTCGTAGCTGCATTAACATCAAAAACAAAGAAAGTCGGCTTTGTTGGTGGTATTGAAATCCCTGTTACTAAACGCTTTGAAAAAGGCTTCCTAGCTGGGGTAAAAGCGGCTGATCCTACCGTAGAAGTAAATGCTATCTACACTGGTGCATTTGATAAACCTGATGCTGGTAAATCCGCTGCATCCTCACTATACAATCAAGGTGCTGATATCTTATATCACGCGGCTGGTGCGTCCGGAGACGGCGTATTTAATGAGGCAAAAGCACGTAAAGGCAAAGGTGAGAACGTGTGGGTTATTGGCGTAGATATGGACCAATCTCTTGTATTCGGGGATGACGTGACGCTTACATCGATGATGAAACGTGTAGACGAAGCAGCTTATCTAGTTGCTACCAATTACATGACTGGTAAATTTGAAGGTGGTAAAACCCTTTCCCTTGGTCTAAAAGAAAATGGTGTAGGCTTATCTGAGTCTTCCCGTAAAAATATTTCTGAGGATGTTTGGAAAAAAGTAGAGGAATTCCGCAACAAGATTATCAGCGGTGAAATTAAGATTCAATAGCATAGGCTGATTATTCTTATACCACAGATTTCTTGTTATACTTACTCCTGATAAAAAAGCTCTCTTTCTGTGACTTCAAATACACACGAAAGAGAGCTTTTCTTTTTAATAGCAGGCTAATATCCGTACTATTTATTTCATTAGCTTTGCCACTGTTTTTAGCAACTCATCGATAACTTCCTGATCGCCTTCCTGGATGCGTTCAACTACACAGCTTTTCATATGACCCTCCAAAAGCATTTTACCTACGGAGTTGAGCGCAGACTGAACAGCAGCGATCTGGTTTAATACATCGTCACAATAGACGTCTTTTTCAATCATACCTTTAATGCCGCGAACCTGTCCCTCAATTCGATTCAGCCGTGATTGCAGATTCCCCTTTAGCTTTTCGGAATGATGACTAGTTCGCTCCTGACAACATCCCTTTTCCTTTTCATCAGGTAGAAGCTGTTGATTATCTACCTCCATTTCATTCCCCCCTTTTTCTCTTATTCTCTATTTTGTATACGTTATTCTATATTATTCTACATTATATCCTTGGTCATCAATTGTTTCTTTAATCGCTTCTACTGTTATTTTTGCCGAATCAAATGCTACATCCACCTCTGCCTCAGACAATCTAACCTTTACTGAAGCAACACCTGCTAAACTACCTACAGCTTTTTCAATCGCTTGCACACAATGATTGCACGACATACCTTGTACTTGTAATACGACATTTTCCATCTTGCTCAGACTCCCTTCCTTTTGTTACTTCCGCTATTATTCTCCTATATAGTACTATACCCCCCTAGTGTATGTAAAGGGTATTTCCTTCTTGTTAGATTTTATTATACATAATAAAACCCTCCTACCTCAATAAACGCGGTAGAAGGGTTCGTACAACTAATAAATCTCTAAAAAACGCTATAGCTTCAGCCATTTGAAAAAGCTGCTTACGATCCTATTTCTCTTGTTGAATCTGATCATCTAGCTTACTAACATCAGGAGCTCCTTGAATCATTTCTACGTCAGCATGATTTACATCTGCTGGTACTGATGCTTTCCCTTTTTTCATGAAGCCTTCAATCATCTCATTCATATCTAAGCCAGAGACATCCTTTAGCATTTCCGGTAATTGAGTCATTAATTTAGTGACATTGGTACTTAAACGATTTACACCGTCTCCTTGCCCACCACCAGTATCAATAATTGTTACCTTATCGATTGCTTTCATTGGCTCAGCGACTTTCTCTGCTAATTCAGGCAACATCTTCACAACAATATCTAATACAGCCGCTTGACCAAACTTCTCATAAGCTTCAGCCAGTTTACGCTTCCCTTCTGCTTCAGCTTCCAGCTTGAGTTGAGTTACCTCCGCTTCCGCTGTACCACGTGCTCTTTCTGCATCAGCATAAGCAAGACCTTCTAAGCGCTTTTGCTCTGCTTGAGCCTTCGCTTCTGCCTCGATACTATACTTTTTAGCATCTGCTTCACGCATTTTTTTCGCTTTCTCCGCTTCAGCCGCTTGCTCTACAGCATAGCGATCGGCATCCGCTTTTTTCTTCACCTCTGCATCATACTGACGCTCTCTACGCAGAATTTCTTTTCCCTCTAGTTCGATCTCTTTCTCACGGCGTACAATGTCTACAGTCATTTCCTCTTGGGTAACCTGTTGTTTCATTTTAGCCTGTTGCAAGGAGTACGCCTGATCGGCTGTAGCACGTGCTCTGTCTTGTTCTTGCTTAAACTCCGAAATTTTGAGCTCCTTCTCTTTTTCTGCTTCAGCAATGTTGGTCTCTTTCAATAATTCCGCCTTTTTAGCATGCTCTTCGGCTTGGGCCTGCTTGATACGAGACTCTTTATCAGCTTCTGCTTGAGAAATACTAGCATCTCTTTTCACTGCTGCGATTTGCGGAATACCTAGTGCAGCCAAATAACCATTTTTATCGCGAACGTCTTTAATGGTAAAGCTAACGACAGCCAAACCCATCTTTTTCAAGTCTTTGGCAGCCACTGCCTGGACTTCCTGGGCAAAACGCTCTCGATTCTTATAGATCTCCTCTACTGTCATACTTCCCAGGATAGCACGTAGATACCCCTCTAGTACCTCTTGTGCTTCAGAGCGTAGCGCCTCGTCTGGCTTACCCATAAATTGCTCTGCTGCTGTGGCAATGTCTTCGATAGATCCACCAACTTTAATAATTGCCACACCATCGGCCATCACAGGTACACCATGCTCAGTGTAAACCTCTGGCGTAGATACATCCAACTTATGTGATAATAAGCTTAAAAAGTTCGCTTGCTGGAAAATTGGTAGGACAAACGTACCCCCACCTCGTACAATTTTAATTTTGTTGCCTGATTCATCAGTTAATACGTTCTTACTCCCAAGTGCACTCCCTGTTACAATCATTGCTGCGTCTGCACCTACCGTTTTGTATCTTGCCCAAAACGCAATACCAATGATTACAAAAACAGCGATCACAGCAATAATGGGTCCAAGCACAATGATGTCAAAATCCATCAGCAAACATCCTTTCTATATGTATTCATAAAGCATTTATTCAAAGGGAATCACTTGTAGAACATGATCCTCTACTTTGACAACTATGACACGAGAACCTTGAGGAATAACAACCTGATCTTGACTGGACGCGATTTGGTTACTAGTCCCACTCAGCATTGTAATAATAATTTCACCATATCCACTTGCAGGGATAGTTGTAATCACTTCTCCAATTTGCCCTTCCAGTTGGGAAATTGAGTAACCTGTAGAATTTTCAGCGTTTTTCATTGGGCGAATCCAGATAAAATACCCCGCTGCAGCAAGTAATAGACCACTACCAGCTGAAAGCAATACTACACTTGTAATTGAAAGCAATGTAAAACGATGTAGAAGAAAACCACAAGCACCAAAAGCCGTAATCGCACTCACAACACAAACTGGTTGTAAAACAGGGCTCTCAACACCACCTGTTAGAGCGTGACTATGATCAACAAACAGCAGCACAATAGCAAACAAGAATCCAAGTCCTATACAACTAAGAAAAATAATATCCCATGTCCCCATGTAAACACCTCATCCTATAATTGAGTCAAGTGCGTAAAAGGGTGCAATAATTTTATCTTGCACTTGTTTATACGTTTCGATTGGCATACGGTTTCAAAATTTCCAGATAATTTCCATCATTTTTTGTGCTTTCCTTCCTTTTAATGTGAGGTCGTTTGTGCTTTTATCATACCTATTTCATTCTATACTTTCTCATCATACAAAAGAAACCTCTGAATCATCTAATTTAGATGACAGAGGCTCGATTCCATTCTAATGTGTTTACATCATTTTCTATGAAGATGGCTTCCAGTTCAGACCAACCATTTTGTTTTACAAACTCGGCTTCAGTGCGCCATAAAGGAACCAACATGTATATACTTACAAGCCTTTTTCCATCCATAAAATGCGCAAACCCTTCTGTTTCAAAAACAGGAGGTAAACAAATAACATGTGTAAAGCCATTGTGGGTCCCAAATGAACGACTACTAGGAAAGAGTTGCTCGTTAGTAGAGTTACTTATTTCTATTGCCTGCTGTATAATCTGTTCAATAAGTATCGGCAATTCTTTATGTTTTTCATAGGTGCTAATTATATACTCTGAGCCATTCTTTGTTGCGCAGCCACAAGTTGCATAAGTAAACCATCCGCGATTGCGATTACACGGGTAAAGAAGCACTGCTATCTCATCTTTATTTTGGTGGATAGAAAACTGGTCAACTGGTTGGTCATGAAAGAATGCTTGATAATGTGACTTGATCCACTTTCGCAAAGTCACATCTATTTGCTTATTTTTCGGCTCATCATTATCAATCTCTGGATACCTGTGTTTCTGAGAATGTTGTGTAGGGTGAGATTCTACCTCGGCAACCGCCTGCTCGACTACACCCATCCAGACCTTTAGCATTTCTGGCTGTTTGGTACACTCTTTCTTCTTAGATAAGAGATAGAGAAAGAAAAGCAGTAGCAGAAACGAGATTATCAGTAGCATTATTTTAAGTACAAACATCTTTCTCCCCCTCCCACTTATCATTATTCTCCTTATATAAGCCTATGCTACAACATAAATACAGTTCCAAAAGAAACTCGAATTCATCAAAAAACCCCTTGTCTTCAAGTTTCCTTGAACAACAAAGGGGTTTTAATCGTAGCAGTTATATGTCTTTAAAATAAGATGGGGCGATCGATGGGAATCGAACCCACGAGTGTCGGAGCCACAATCCGATGCGTTAACCACTTCGCCACGACCGCCATGTATGAAATTAGAGATAAAGTAAAATGGCGGACAGAGTGGGATTTGAACCCACGAGACGGGTCGACCCCGCCTACACGATTTCCAATCGTGCTCCTTCGGCCACTCGGACACCTGTCCATATGTTTCATACAAGAACTAATATAGCAGATTTATTTTAAAAATACAAGGGTTTTTATTGTATTTCTAAAATAAATAGTGTAAGCGGTTACCGAATGAGATGTAACCGCCATTTTTTTCAATTTATTCTGATCTTTCTTTTTGAAAAACAAGCTTAATCACCTGGTATAACAGCAATTGTGGAAAAGCAAACAACACGGAAAGAATTAGTGCGACCAGCTCTGCTGTCAATGGCTCAAAGTAAGCATCGCTTCCACCCATAAAATAGTGAGAAAGGACTATGGTTACAGCCATTGAAATAGCAATGCCCCCCAAAATATATCTGAATTTATTCACACACAAGGGCAATAAGATCATGGACACTAAATACATCCATGCGCTACCTTGTTTGTAATCCATATACATTGTGAGAAATAATAACGGAGAGCAAAAAATAATTGCCATTAAATTCCATATAGGAGATTGAATAAATTTCATGCTAACCAACACCTTGCCATTAACACTTTTTCAATATTCTACCATATTCTTCCGGAATTCACTAGCAGATTAACAGTTCAAATATGTTAGATGTCTATTCCAACCTTTCCCGATACCTAACGCTGACTATATACAGCTAGCGCTTCCTGAATATATACTCCTCTGTTTCTGTATACGGCATCGGATGCAAAAAAAAAACAGTGACCAGATTAGATCACTGTTTTTGTGTCACTACTTGAGAATTGTATAGCAAAATCAGTACAGAGATTTCGTTATGGCGCATCCTACTGCAAATCAATCCTGCACATTCTTTCACTTATTCCATTAAAAAGAGGTAGCTCATTCTATGAACTACCTCGCTTACAGATTATTTCTTACTGGAACCGGTTGTTTTCATTACTTACTCTTTGTCTGTTCTCTTCGATACGATCATCACATATAGCCACAAGAAGACAGGAAAAGCAAAAGCTACGATATAAGAAAAAGGAGGCAAAATGGTATTAAACAAGTTTATGTTCGTAAAATGCGGTTGATAAGACAAATAGCTCACTATAAAAATACCTAAAACCATATATAAATGTGACCGACTTCTTCTTTTCATAAGCTCAGAGATACTTTCTGTAACAAAAAATAGATAAGGAATAACCGATGATAAAAAGATTAGGATATAAAAAGAAACGTAGACAATTTCAAAACGCTCCAGAAATGAGAAGCGTATCGGTTTCACCAATGTTAGAGTAGGCCAGATATACTTTGTAATTTCATCAGGACTAAAAACTACATAGCAAATTAGTGTGATTTGTAAATAAATAAGCAAAGTGATTGAATTGGCAATAATAATGCCCTTTACTGCATATTGTTTATTTTTGATATATGGATAAAAGATATATGACAATTCAAAGCCTAAGAAGGCAAAAACTGAGATCCTTACGCCCTGAATAACAGGTCCCCAGCCCTCTTTTAGGATTGGTAACAGAAACATGATATGACTATGATGTAACGGAAAAAGGAGAACCAGTAATAACCATAGAGTTGAAAAAAACACGACAACCTGAAATCCGCTAATCATACGGATGCCACCACGTACTGCCATAAAGATGGGAACAAGAAATAGAACAGCAATAAAATAATTAGATGTATTTGGGAGTATCCATTCATTAATAATGTAGATACTCGAAATAAAAATAGAGAATGCACTGATAAAGGCATATATAATCCAGACAACTATAATAAATTTCCCTACTAAAGAGGAGAAATAGATATTGAGTATTTGTTGCATTGTCTTTTCTGGATGTTTTGACATGACCTTAATAATACATAAACTAACGACTGTAGCAAGAACATATCCAATGATAATGGAGATCCAGCCATCCGTTCCAGTTTCCTGCGCAAGCTCTGCAGGAAGCGTCAAAATGCTTGCTCCCAGCTCGATGCTAGTTAAGATTAAAATAAAATGTAGGAGAGAAATCTCTTTCTTCATGAACGTAGGCACTAACATGTCCCTCCTATTTCTAAACATCTTCCTTATCCGTTCGCTAGCAGGAAATTTGAGAGTATAACCTGTGTATAAAAGTAATATCCGCAGAAAAAGGATAGGATATTCCTATCACTAGACAAGAAATAAGCTTATGTAAGACAGTAGCATTGATTGTTAGAGCCTAGGATAAGGTTATGAACTATAATCGGTTAAAGAAAGTACTCTTTGTTTCACCTCTTCAGGCAACGGTTCCTCTAATAATCGTTTACAAACCTCTTGATTGGTACCATGCTCTTCCAGATATCCATATATTCTTTCTGCTTTTTGAATACGTCCTATCAGCTGATAGGCTACAGCCCAAACCTCAGGAGCACATACTGGAATACCTCTCCATTCATAAGCTGGTAAGCAAGGGAGATAACATATACCTGTCTTTGTTTTCACTGAAAAACTCCCCATAAAATCAATATCCTTCCCATTTAACTCCACTGATAAACGATAATGAGTATTATAAATACCATCACCAGAATTCTCTACTTTCACAGGATACTCCGTTAATGCTTCCCTCAACTGTTCTACTGATGCATCAGTGGTGAGATCGATATCGCGAAATTCCTTTTCCAGTCCTAAGCTGTATAACAGAGTACTACCACCTAAGGCAAAAGAAATATTTTTCCGATGTAGTTGCTCTGCTAGCCTTGCTACCTGTTCCAAAATTTCTTCCATTGAGACAAGCCTCCATTTTCTAGGTTCAATCTATTCTTACACTTGTTTAGCATAAATAATATCCAGCCCCCCTTTCAACATTAACAATGGAAATCGTACATGATAGAGTATCGTAGCTACATCGATACATGTTTGATGGGTGCGTGGAAGATAATAACTAACAGAAAAAGAGGTGAAACACAGTTGACAACAAAGAAAAAATTTTATCAGAAAAAACGATGGATGATTCTGATCTCTATCATTGTCATTCCTATATTACTTATATCCGTTACTAATCAGTTTACTCCTGCCCTTAAAGCTCTAGTAATCAAACAAATATTCGAAGCAAAACCGTTTGCATCACCTAAAAACATTGAAACGATTAAAAAGCAAGTTGTTGTAAAAAAAGATATTGTTTATGACGAGGCTGGACTTGAAAATAGTATTTTAGATATTTACTATCCCAAAAATTCCAATAAAAATCTTCCTGTTATTATGTGGATACACGGAGGTGGATTCATATCAGGTAGTAAAGAACAAACACAGGAGTACGGGATGTCACTAGCTTACGCAGGATATGTAGTGGCAAATATAAACTATGCAATTGCACCAGCTCAAAAGTACCCTGGTCCAATAATTCAAGCAAATCAAGCTCTGAAATACTTGCAAGAGAATATTGCTCAATACGGAGGCGATATGAATCGTTTGTTCATTGGAGGTGATTCAGCGGGTGCTCAAATCGCTAGTCAAACTGCAGCAGTAATCTCTAATGAAAAACTAGCAAAAACAATGGACATACAGCCTCATATTGATAACAAACAAATAAAAGGCCTTCTCTTGTTTTGCGGACCTTATAACATGTACAGATTTGATAACCCTCATGCATCTACATTAGGAAAGATTTTTTTTAATACAATGTTTTGGTCATATACAGGGGAAAAAGATATCAAATCATTCTCTAAAATAGATGAAATATCAACAGTTAAACAGATAACACCTAATTATCCACCTGTCTTTTTGACAGTTGGAGATGCTGATCCTCTTGCACCACATTCAGCAGATCTTATAGATGTTCTCCAAATAAATAACGTAGAAGTGGAGAGTGTTTTATTTGAAGGAACCAAGTCTGAATTAGGTCATGAGTATCAATTTGATTTTTCCTCTTCTCATGCTGAAAAAACATTAGAAAAAACAATCGAGTTTTTGAATAAGCATAGGAATAGGTGAAATTAAATCACTGAAAATATGACAACCCCTTTTACCGCTATTCATTAACGTTTTTCTGTAACCCTGTTCCTCAGTCCATACATTGTATGTAAATGAAGAAGTTACTGTTAGGTTTCCACATTCACCACCTCTTCTACAGGTAGCCACCAAAATACTTCATCGTTCTTGTACCTTTTCCTACGTTCGGTGCAGAAATGCTAAAAGAAATGAAAAAGAATCCGCAGAAAAATATGCGGATTCAAAGACGACATAAGTGTTGGGTGGACTGGCTCCATATCACTTTTAAAGAGATATTTCCACAATCGCGTATACAATGCAAATTACCACACCTCATTACAACACTTCTTTTCTATGAATGTCGAATCCTTTGACGAGTAAATGGAGGTTTTGACGAAAAAAGACCCCGCTTGGTCGATACTGGCGGGATTTGCTGATGTAAACCACTAGTTTACATGCATTGTTACCAATGGTTTCTTTACTAATTATTTCTTTATATGCAATGATGATACAAAAAGGGATGAATGAAATGAGTTTAGGTCAGCAATTGAAAAAGTTCCGTGAATTAAAGTCTCTTTCACAAGAAGATATAGCTCAAAAAATTGGTGTGACTAGACAAGCTGTCTATAAATGGGAAAATGACAAAAGCTATCCTGACATTGATAATTTGATTTTACTTAGCGAGTTATACAATGTAACACTAGATGAGTTAATAAAAGGAAACGAGAGCTTCAAAAAAAAGATAATCATCGCCGATAACAAAGATACTGGTTTGTACGTAGGATTTGTTATTATGTTTATAGGGTTGTTTATTAATGCTGGATCAATTTCAGCATTAATAACAATATTAGGAGTTCTGACAATGGTTTTTTATGATGACTTTAATAAAATAATAAAATCCATTTTTAGTTGGTGGGATAGCCAGAAACTTAGTTAAGGCTACTCGACAATAACATAAACACCCCATCATAAATCTTATTCGATGGGGTGTTTGCTGTATCCCTGTTCCCACAGCGATACATTGTATGTAAATCTAAGTGGTACTGCTGGGCTAGGATTCCACACCTACTACATCCTCTACAGGTATCCACCAGAAATCCTCGTCATTCTTCAGCTTAATCTGTTTGAATTGGGAATCAAACTTCTCTACCCAGCCCCAAGCAGATCCAATTACTCCCCTATCCCCTTTTGTTGCTTTCCACCAGTTGATTGTAAGAGCATAGTCATACTGTCGAGAGTCAGATATCCTGTAGCAAAATTCGGCTAGCTCATCCTCTTCAATGATCGGTTTCTCGATCAGCTTCTTATCCTCATGAAGCTGACGTAACATTTCGGCATGTTCTGGCAAGATGAATTTTGTTACAAGCGGATCAAGTATTTTGCTAACCATACAAACAACTCCTCAAATGCGAATATATGTTCTTATTCTATTAGATAGTGAGGAGATTATGCAATGGTTAGAAATGGTATTTACAAAATTAAAGCCCCCGCCATATTTAGCTGGCAGGGGTTCACTGTATCTTTCACCGTGGTATTTTGATTAGTCTTTGAAATCCAAATCCTCTTTGTTCTCGTCATAGATGATATTATCATCCCAGTATTCATCATAATCAATTCCAATGTAAGGCTCGTTATGCCATATCTTATAGTATACTTTCATGTTGAATCCGTTGTTAGACTTAGGAGATTCTATTTCCACTCCTTTGGTAAAACCAAAGTCCTTCATCACATAGAAATCCTGCCAAAGAAAAGAAGCGTTAACTACGTCCCATGTAACGGTATTTTTAGAAGGGCTGAAATTGGTCTCAATATCAACACTGCCACCTGTGTCCACTTCCCAAGTAACTCCCCCAGGTATTCCAATATCTATACTGGTTTTATTGTCCGTGGTTTGTGGCTGCGGGTTTAAAATCTCTATGTTTTTTAGGTGACTTATCCCCATCAAAATTAATTACGCCAAAATATTTAAGATTACCCGGGAATTCTTCTTTTAAAGAAAATTTAGACTTTTCATCCATTATATCAACGGATACTTTTTCAGCATTAGCAACAGTAGCTGTGACTCTGGCGCTCTCTTCGCTCAACTTATTGCTATTACTATTTTTAAGCAGTTTTAGAAACTCTTTTTCGTCATTTGCAATTTGTACGTTTAGAGTTTTTTCGGCAGCTGATAAGGTTCCATTTGGTACAGAAACCACCCCAACTAACAGTAAAGATAGTATTAATGAGCTTAGCTTTATAATCTTTATTAATAGTTACCATTATTTCTAGTAAATGCAAATAATAAAGGGAGTGTTTTATTGAATAAATTAGTAGGCTTTCTATTATTAGGCTTTTCGTTTTTAACAGTAGCAATTGTCTACTCTTTACATGAAATAGCCAACTCAATAAAAGAAGCTGCATCAGGTAACTTTTCGCGTGGAGGCCCCCCTGACTTTATTTTCATATTAATCGGTTTATCCGTATTTATTAGTATTTTGTGCTTCGTCTCTAAAGATAAAAAATGATCCCTTCACATCAAAAATAGCCCTCCAACGGTTTATTATGAAGTGACCCAGTAAATTGAGACGAGGAAAAAGCACCTCCTGAATCGTATTTCCAATATGATTCGAAGGAGGTGCTTCTTTATGGGACGTGCTACCGTTGGATACTCCCGATTGCAACACCCTTGTGGTGCTGTTGTTGATGTGGTATTTAATTATGACTACGTTGTCTTTGTTGACATCAGACGCATTTCCCTGGATGCTTAATGTGGTATTTTCCGTAAGGATTGGGTTGTCAATTAGTGATGAAAGGGTAAGTGTTGGATTAGAGTTATCGGAATACTCAATGGTTACTGAATAGCGATAGTTTTGCGTATAGCTATAGACCGCCGTAGAGGGTCTTGTTACCATACCAGAATACGTGCTAGTTGTCGTCGTACCTAAGCTCATGAAACGGCATAGAATCAACCAAAAAGAAGTATGCAAACGTGCAAGTGTTACTATCCTATCTCCGCATGCTCTACGGCACTCCCATGCCGTCCATCTTCTCGAATCGGGCGTAAATATAAAATGCGTGTCCGAGAGACTCGGACACGCAAGTGTTAAAGTAACCGCTGATACATATCTCCACGTCACCAAGAAGATCGAGGATGACGCTTTGAGTCAGTACGAACGGTATGTTCAATTTTAAAATTCCGGGCAAATTCCGGACAAACCCTATGCCAGAAGCCGAAAACCCTTGATACAACAAGGTTATCCGATACTTCCCTCCATCTCGACTATTCTTTCGCGAAACTAAAACCAAGAACCGCATAAAATGCACTTTTATACCGTTTGGCGCAACCCTTTTTAACTCGAAAATCATTATTTAAACGAAAAAACGGTATCAAGAGTGGTATCACGTCACTTTAAAATGGTAGAGGGGCTTTTCATTTCAGCCCTCTATCTTCTCTATCCTTGAGCATAATTCGTGCTGCCAGTCCATATCGTTCGTCATACTGGCTATCAAAGATAAGTTTTTGAGTTTTGCAATCTCCCAAGCTCTTTTAGCGTTTGCACTTAGACAATGGCTCATTTCTGTCATTTCCGAGTCAGTAAGGTCTCTCGTCTTATTGATAAACCAAAGCTCTGCCATACGTTGATGAACGATCCACATTCCCACCAGCTCCTTAATCTTGATGGTACAGTGTATGCACAGTTAACTTTGATTTTGCATGTCCAACTGTGATTTTTTTCTATCCCAAATTTGTTCAATTGTCCATTGCTTTTGTAATCCCTGTTCAGCAGCTCTTGCATTCAATACATCCATTATGTCGTAAGCCAACGCTAGATTAGGCACTGACTTATTCCTAGCAAGGCTTGTGATGGTATTTCGGCTTACTCCAAGTGTGTCAGCCAACTCCTGCTGTGACATGTCCAACATGACCAGGATAGCTTTCAGATAGCAGATCATAAAATCACCCCATAGCTCACTTCACTTTAGGGCTTGTCGAATCCTTTAGCGAAGAAACAGAGGTTTTGATGAATGATAACTAACTGGAGTTGAGAGGGTAAGGTTTATCGTAAAGACATCGTTTGACATATTCAAGAATTTCTTTAAATAGAAGAACCCCCTCCTTAGCTCATTGTTGGAGGGGGTTGGTATCTGTTTGTAATTATGATTCGATCAACCTTGTGGAGATTGATTTGTCAGGTGAAATTTTGACCTCCCAAATTACATCAGATTGGTAAAATTTTGTCGTAAAAGTCACATAACTGCGAGCAATAGCCGGACTTCTCATAGTACCGCTAGCACGTTTAATGTCAGGTTTCTCTGATTTGGAGTAAGTTCCCTCTCCTCTTAAGTTCACAGTGAAATAATCCCATGAGTCAATTGTAACCCCTGATTCATCACGGTAGAGAGTCACATTCCAGGCGCCTCTAAATTGAGCTACATTTAGGCCACCAACCCAAATTTGCTCTGTGTACTCAAGCGTAGTTTTACTACTCACAGAGTCAGCATACTGGGTAATCCCACGCGGCTGTTTGATTGGTTTTTCTGAATATGTTTTTACCACTTTATAACCATTTGATAGGTGATATTCCACTCTTGGTTTCTTAGGACCTACTGGATTGACCTCAGAAAGTCGTCTCATTTCTTCCAATAATTCCTTTGAAAATTGTACGTGAGCCTTGCTATCATCCTCCTGAGCCGATACACCACCTGCTTGTACAGAAAATAAACATGCAACCATTACAAAACTAAATATAGACCTCAAAAAAATTTTTATCATTTACCTCATAAACCAAATATTTGAAATTATTATCACAAATTTTATTATAATTGGAATATAATTCATAAACAAGCTTTTATTTTATGAAAATTGAGTATATATTGTTATAAGAGAGGACGGTGTAATAAATGGTACTAGTAGTAAGTTTGCTCATGTATGTTTTGATCCCCCTGATCTTAGGAATCATTTGCTATCATGTAAGTAAAAGTCGTCTCTTATTTGGCGTACTTGGTACACTGGTAGCTTCTTTACTTGCTTTATTGATGTTTAAATCTGTTGAGCTTTTTTATTATCCTTTGATTTCGACTGTTTTATTTTTTGCATATCATTTCGTGATTAAAAGCAAAACTTGCAAATCAAATTCCGTTTAATAAAAAACCCGCCAAACTTATTGGCGGGTTTGCTGTATCCGGTTGTTCCGATTAGTATTAAAGTTTGTTCACTTTAAGGTATCGCTGATTAGGCTTGCACATTAACGACATCTTCTACAGGTATCCGCCAGAAATCCTCATCGTTCTTTAATTTGATCTGTTTAAACGTTGAATCAAACTTATCTACCCATCCCCAAGCTGTTTCAATTACTCCTCTACCCTCTTTTGTTTCTTTCCACCAGCTAATTGTAAGGGCGTAGTCATACTGTCGAGAGTCAGATATCCTGTAACAAAACTCGGCTAGTTCATCCTCTTCAAGCTAAAAAAATATACACTAACTTTCTAGATATTAAGGTTTGCCAAATACGGGAAGTGCAAAAAAATAAAAAAACACCCCTGATTTTAAGGGGTGCGTGATCTACAAAAGGGATGCTTTTAAAAAATTTTTAACCGCCCATTCCATGTATGTAAACAGTAACCATGCTACATAACATAGCTGTTATCCTTGCATTTTTTCTAACCACTCTTGTAGTAGTTTATTCACGGTATCAGCATCATCCGCGTCAGCGGCTGCTTTGATCTGTTCCATGATATTTTCTTTTCCTTCACGAACAAAATGCTTGATACCTAGCTTTTCCATCTCTTCTTTTGCTTGTTCTTCGGTTAGCGTTCCAGCTTTCACTTGCTCCTGGATTTCATCCAGTTTTTTCATTGTTTCTACGTCAAGTTTGATGCCTTCATGGATCCCATTCTCCATCTCTTTCGCTTGCTCACGGATTTCACCCAGTTGCTTTTTCATTTCTTCATCAGGGTTGATCATTTTAAGAACAGGTTGCTTGATTCCTAACTCTTCCATTTTATCTTTTGCCTGTTCTTCAGTTAGTGTTCCAGCTTTCACTTGTTCTTGGATTTCATCAAGCTTCTTTTTTGTTTCCTCATCTAGGTTATTAACTATTTTACCCTTACCCTTTTCAAAGCCTTCCAGTAGTCCAAGATTTTTCATTTTCTCCATTGCTTGCTCTTCTGTTAACGTGCCATCCTTTACTTGCTCACGAATTTCATCTAGCTTTGTCTTCGTTTCTTCATCCATTTGTATCATTTTTTCCTGCTGATCAAACAGCTTCTGGAAATCGTCAGCTAGATCAGGATTATATTTATTGATGATCTTCATCAATTCCTGCTGATTAGCTTGTCTATCCTCTAGGGAATAGTGTACACGTTTTTGAAAAGTTTGTTCTACTTTTGTTGTCTCTACGTTTGTATTACTTGCCGCAAAAGCCGCGGTTGGCGCAAACACTGCAAGGGCTAATGCTCCGATCATCCATTTCGATGCGTTTTTATTCATTCGAATCAAACTCCTTCATTCATAGTTGATTTGCAAGAAGAACTTCTTACAAGTAACAATTTACTAATGGAGTATGTTAAATGAATGTACACCATAAGGAAAAGTTGTGGGAAAGCTGAGGATGGCTTTTCTATTTTAGAACTCCCAAAGGCCGCTGTTGCTGGAGATATCTGGTATTATTTTTAATCTTTAATAATCGGCTTAGGCACAAGTTGTTTGTCTAGGTGATGCTGACGTAACATCTCTGCATGTTCTGGCAAGATAAATTTCGTTACAAGTGGATCAAGAATTTTACTAGCCATCAAAACAACTCCTCAAATACGAATATGTGTTCTTATTCTATTAGATAGTGAGGAGATTAAGCAATGGCTATAAATTACATGTTTATCTTCAGGCTAGGTGCGGTATTTGCTGTATCCTGTCCCCTAACAGGCTCTAAGATCGAGTAATTTTATGTCATTTTTTGATAAAAGGGCTTGTATATTGTTGATTATATGGTAATATTTAACTGTAAATACAAATATTCTAAAAGTTTTGAGTTTTAACTTTAAAACCAAAGGAGATATGATGTTATGAAAAAAACGATTCTAGCAAGTGCATTGTCTTTAGCTACTATTATGGGAACCGCCACTACTGGACTGGCTGCTTCCCCCATTGAGGTATCTAGTTCATCGTCACAAGCTGAATCCTCAGTTGAATCTAAATTACAGGAACAAGTTATTGGAAATATTACTGTAATGTCTGATTATGTTAAAGTAGGAAAAGATGGCTTGGTACACGTTGATCCTGCTGCCAAAGAGATAGTTGGAAAAGAAGTTTACGAGGTATACGTTAATGGTGCTGCATCTGTTAATAATGCAATAGAGTCCGGTGACATTAAAGTAGAAGATGGTGAGCTTTCAGTAGATAAAAAAGATCTATCTACCCCTACTGAAAAGGGTTCGAAAGTTGCGGCACTCGGATCTTTCGGAAACTACTACTGGTGGGGATACGCATTTACTATGACAGATAGGGATACTAGAGACGTAGCTAATGCTTGGGCACAAGCAGGGACAGTAACAGCAGGTGTTACTGCGATTTCTGGGTTGATTCCTTCTCCACCAACAAAACTTGTACAAGCTATTTCGTATGCTTTGTCAACTGGAATGGTAGCCATTGCAAACGAAATTAACCATAAAAATGAAGGTTATGGGGTTACAATAAACATTCATTATGTCGGCTATTTTACAATTTCGACAAATCCTAAAGATGCATGGTAAAATATTGATTAGATCAACATACACTATTCCATCAAGGTATTACAGAGGAGTGTTGACTTATCATATTCGGTGTATTTAATATAATGCTGTTTATTATATTAATAGGTGCTGTTGTAACTTTATTCCTGTTAAAGTCTGTGTTTTCAAAGAACATAGCCTATATTGTTTTCTCTTTGCTTCTTATTTCAATTTTAGTTTGGCAACAAATATCAATGGAACATGCAACAAACAATTTGTTCGTTATTACTTTAATTTTGGTTTTCACTATTAAAGTAATAGCTGACCAAAGAAAAGGATAGAATTACCGCTAATACCACAGAAACAAAAAAAGCCCTCTGACGGTCTACATTGAATTGTTCCGTCAGAGGGCTTTCCCATTATCTTTGTCGAGCTAAATTAAAATAAACCTCATCTATTTCAAAGCCTGTTATTTTACGGCCAAGCTTGTATGCTGCCTCAACCACAGGACCAGATCCTAAAAAGAAATCCGCTACCGTTTCCCCTTCCTGACTACTGTTCAGAATGATACTCTCCATAAGATTAACCGGCTTTTCGGTGGGGTGAATCATTTTTTGTCCTGCTACTTTTGGTATTGGCCAGATGTCTGTAGCACGACGATTCGAAACCCGACGTACCTTGTTCTTCCCCTTTACAGCAAATATGATAAATTCATGCTGATAGCGGTATTGCCAGCCCATGCCCATGTGTACTTTATTCCAGACTAGACAGTTCTTTATCGTAAATCCGACGCGCTGCATCCAAATACAAGAGTGGATACATGCGCCAATCGATAAACACGTAAATATGTCTACCTGGCTTCAAAACTCTATACGCTTCTCTGAGCCACTGGAAAGTGAATCGCTGATAGTCTCGTGGGTGTAGCTGATCGTTTGCGATGATGTTAAATCTAGGCTTCTTCGTCTTGGTTTGTGTAGTGCCACCAAAACCTAGATTGTAAGGTGGATCGGCAATGAGTAGGTCTATAGTTTCGTCTTGTAGGTATTGTTTTGCTCCAGTTATGCAATCCATGTTAAAAATCATCGTGTCAGCTCCCATGATGTAGTAAATTATGTGTGCGTAGTAGGGAAAAGAAAAATGCCTATCGCTTGGACGGCATTTTGTCTAGTTTGTTTTGTGTTTAAAGTGATTCGTAATAATCTATTGTTTCTAGGTTTGTACCTATTTTTTTAACTAAGGGCGAACTTTCTTAATTTATCTAGCATAGATTTGTAGTGATCGGATGAAATGACACACTCACCTCCATTGGTATCTGGAATTGCCCCTTGCCGAAATGGTCAAGCCCCCGTTTTGTAGACAGTAAGAAAAACCCCGGCCGTTAGGCCGCTAACTGACGCCTAAATTCACTAGGCGTCAGTTTATTTAACTTCAGTTGAAGACGTTCTTCGTTGTAAAAATAAATGTAATTTTCAATTCTCCTTTGAGCATCTTGAAGATCTCGTATATCATAGGGATATAGGGCTTCGGTTTTCAAATGAGAAAAGAAGCTTTCTATCGAGGCATTGTCTAGGCAATTGCCCCGTCGGGACATGCTGATTTGGGCGCCAACCGTAGGCAGCATGTCGTGGTATGCATGGGACGTGTACTGGGAACCTTGGTCGCTGTGAACGATCAAACCAGTCACGTCTTTTTGCATTTCAAATGCTTTCCTAAAAGTCTCTAGAACAAGCGCATTGTCATTTCGAGTACTGATATGATAAGCGATAATCTCATGCGTACATAAATCTTTGATTGCAGAAAGGTAGATACGTTCTTCACCGATGCGATATTGGGTAACGTCAGTTACCCATTTTTGATTAGGCTCTTGAGCGGTAAAATCACGTTTGAGTAAATTATCTGCAACACGTCCATCCGATACCTTTGCTTGATGGGCAGTCATATAGGCACGTTTACGGCGAATGATGGCTTTGAGTCCCAGATTTTGCATGATGCGTAATACTTTCTTATGATTAACCCTACAACCAAATTGGCGTAACAGTTCGGCCTGAATTCGGCGATATCCATATATTCCTTTTCTTTGTTCATAGATCGTTCTGATCCGTTTTTTCATCGATTTATCCCTATACAAGTTTCTAGTAGAGAGGTACTTGTAATAGCCACTTCTCGAAACTCCTAACACCTTACAAACCTCAGTAATTGGATATATTGTAGACAAACTCTCCACAATTCGATACTTCTTCCTTACACCCCCCGCATCCAGATTTCCAAACACTTTTTTAGGATTTCATTCTCGCGCTTCAGTTTTTGGACATACCTATCCTGATCAATATAGGCCTGACGACGTCCGCGTCGATCTAGAAGTCCAAACTCACCCTGTTGTCTGTACTTTCTCATCCACTTTTTTAAGCGATCTTTGTCCTGAATTTCCAAATGCTCTACAATTTGTTTATACGTCCACTTTTCCTCAATGTGTAAACGAATAGCTTCCATTTTCAATGATTCTGGATAACTTTTAAATTTTTGTCCTTTAACCGCCATAAAAAAATACACCCCCTAAAGTCATCGGATAACCTTGGGGCTTTTTCCAATGTCTACTTTAAGGGGTGCACTTCAAAAAGCAAAGGGTTTTTTTTACTTTGAAAGGCATTCACAATTGCTATTTATATCCTTATACCCCCAGTTTTTTAGCAATGCTATGAATTAGTGTGGCAGCGTAGTCACCTTTTACCGTCCCACCTTGAACGGCATTGGTTTTCCAATACTCAGGAGTTTTAATGACGCCAGCTTTTACGAGTGCCTCTAGTGATTTATCTAAATCGCTCATAGCTACAGCTCCTCCTTTTAGTTTATACGGATGGCCAACGTATCCACAAAATGCTTTGACAACAGCCTCCGCATACGTCTTCCAGTTAGATTCTAAGCGTGCAGCATCTCCCATATTGTCGATAAAACCATATTCCAAAATAGTTGTGTCTACCGCTCCAGTATCTCGATGCATGAAATAGTAGTCAGTGCCTCCATTCCCTTGGCGGCTATAGGCTTTACGGAACTTTTGACCACAATCTGCAACGGACTGGGCAAGTACTTTCGCAAGCTCTTCGCACGCATGAATCGAGTGGATCGCCTCGACACCTTCGCCTCTACCAGCGTTTATGTGATTGGAGATACAAAACTTGGCCCCGCTTTGTTTAACCGCTGCTGTGCGCTGTGGGGGCATTAGGGGAGTGTCCGTCGTTCTGGTAAACGCGAATATGTCAAAGAAGTATGTAAGCGTGCAGGTGTTCCTGTTCTCTCACCGCATGCCTTACGTCACACCCATGCTGTTCATCTTTTGGAATCGGGCGTAAATATAAAATACGTGTCCGAGAGACTCGGACACGCAAGTGTTAAAGTAACCGCCGATACATATCTTCACGTCACCAAGAAGATCGAGGATGACGCTTTGAGTCAGTACGAACGGTATGTTCAATTTTAAAATTCCGGGCAAATTCCGGACAAACCCTATGCCAGAAGCCGAAAACCCTTGATACAACAAGGTTATCCGATACTTCCCTCCATCTCGAACTTAATCAGACGGTTCATCTCAACGGCATATTCCATTGGCAATTCTTTTGTGAATGGTTCAATAAAGCCCATTACGATCATTTCTGTTGCTTCTGCTTCACTCAAACCGCGGCTCATCAAGTAGAACAATTGATCTTCAGATACTTTAGACACAGTTGCTTCATGCTCAAGCGTCACGTAGTCATTCATGATCTCATTGTATGGGATCGTATCAGAAGTAGATAATTTATCCAAAATCAATGTATCACACTTAATGTTGGATTTAGCTCCCTCTGCTTTACGACCAAATTGAGCTAAACCACGATACGTTACTTTACCACCATCGCGAGAGATAGACTTAGATACGATTGTGGAAGTGCAATCAGGTGCTAAATGAATCATCTTCGCCCCAGCATCCTGATGTTGACCTTTACCTGCTACTGCGATAGAGAGAACTGTACCTTTCGCACGTGGTCCTTTCATGATAACCGCAGGATATTTCATCGTTAACTTGGAACCGATGTTTCCATCAATCCATTCCATGTTTGCATCGGCATAAGCTACAGCACGTTTTGTAACTAGGTTATATACGTTATTAGACCAGTTTTGAATTGTTGTATAACGGCAACGAGCACGTTCTTTGATAATGATTTCAACTACAGCAGAATGCAAGGAATCTGTGCTGTAGATTGGCGCCGTACAGCCTTCTACGTAATGAACAAAGCTATCTTCGTCTGCAATGATCAGCGTACGCTCGAATTGACCCATGTTCTCTGAGTTAATACGGAAGTATGCTTGAAGCGGAGTTTCTACTTTTACACCTTTTGGTACGTAAATGAAGGAACCACCAGACCATACAGCAGAGTTAAGAGCCGCGAATTTATTATCTGCTGGCGGAATAACTGTCGAAAAATACTCTTTCACGATCTCAGGGTATAAACGCACCGCGGAGTCCATGTCAGTAAATAAAACACCAAGAGACTCTAAATCTTCTTGCATGTTATGGTAAACAACCTCAGACTCATACTGTGCAGATACACCAGCTAAGAACTTTTGCTCTGCTTCTGGGATACCTAGTTTATCAAAGGTAGCTTTGATTTCTTCTGGTACCTCATCCCAGCTACGACCCGCTTTTTCAGATGGCTTTACATAGTAAGTAATGTTGTCGAAATCCAATTCGTCGAGGTCGCCACCCCATTTAGGCATCGGCATTTTATAGAAAATGTCTAATGCTTTCAAACGGAATTCCAACATCCATTCTGGCTCTTCTTTGATTTTAGAAATCTCTTCTACGATTTCACGAGTTAAACCTTTTTTCGTACGGAAGATCGAAACGTCTTTATCGTGGAATCCATATTGATACTCTTGGATTTCAGGGGCTTTCTTCGCCATATCGTTCACTCCTTTTGCCTCACCATTCAGTTGGAGGGTATATTACTTTGCGTCCGTCTGGTTAATACCTTGCTCCAATGCCTTCCAGGCGAGCGTTGCACACTTAATGCGCGCTGGAAACTTGCAGACACCTTGCAGAGCTTCAATATCGCCTAAATCAATAGAGTCATCCGGTTCTTTTCCCTGCATCATATCAGAGAAAATCTGAATCAAGCGTAACGCTTCCTCTTCGTTTTTTCCTTTTACAGCTTCCGTCATCATAGAAGCGGAAGACATAGAGATGGAGCAACCTTCTCCTAGAAATTTTGCGTCCACAACTACACCGTTCTCTACTTGTAACGATAACGAAATGCTGTCTCCACAGGTTGGATTATTTAGATTGATAACCAATCCGTTTTCATCCTCTAGCTTTCCTTTATTCCGTGGCTTTTGATAATGATCCATTATGACACGTCTATAGAGATCATCAAGAGAAGACATTTCCAAAATACTCCTTCGCTTTTTTCAACCCAGCGATTAAGGCATCCACATCCTCTTCTGTGTTATACAGATAGAAGCTGGCACGGGCAGTAGCTGTAGCTTTCAACCATCTCATCAACGGCTGTGCACAATGATGACCCGCACGTACAGCAATACCTTCTGTATCCAAAACCGTTGCCAAATCATGCGGATGAACGTCCGCCAGGTTGAAAGTAATTAAACTGCTTCTATGTTCAACAGGACCGTAAATCGTAAGTCCATCCAATTCTTTCATTTGTTCCATTGCATAGTTAATCAGTTTCTTTTCATGTGCTTCAATTTCGTCCATGCCCAGATCATTTAGGAAATCAATCGCAGCCCCAAGTCCGATGGCTCCGGCGATAATCGGCGTTCCCCCTTCAAACTTCCAAGGGAGCTCCTTCCATGTGGAATCCTGTTCATATACAAAATCGATCATTTCGCCACCAAATTCAACTGGCTCCATTTTTTCCAAGAGTGCACGCTTTCCATACAATACGCCGATTCCTGTAGGTCCGCACATCTTATGACTGGAAAACACATAGAAATCACAGTCTAAATCCTGAACATCAACTTTTTTATGTGGAGCGCTTTGGGCACCATCCACAACCAAAATAGCGCCATTTTCATGTGCAATTTTAGCAATTTCCTTGATGGGAGTTGTATCACCTAAAACGTTAGAGATGTGATGGATCGCTACCACTTTGGTTTGTGGTGTGATCGTTGCTTTCACTGCCTCCAAGGTAATCGTACCATCTTCAGCTAACGGGATAAACTTGAAACTTGCTCCAGTTGCCTTTGCTGCTTGTTGCCAAGGAATAAAATTGCTGTGATGCTCAACCAGCGTGGTTACAATTTCGTCCCCTTCAGTAAGGAACGTACGAGCATACCCAATCGCAATGGTGTTTAACGCAGTAGTCGTACCACGAGTAAAGATTACCTCAGCTGTTTCCTTCGCATTGATGAACGCACGTACTTTTTCACGTGCTCCTTCATAAGCGTCCGTCGCGTACGTACCAAGCGTATGTACGCCGCGATGAACGTTAGAGTTATAGCTACGATAATATTTATCTACCACTTCAAGAACTTGAATCGGCTTTTGCGAAGTAGCGGCGCTATCCAAATATACCAATGGATGACCGTTTACTTCTTGATGTAAGATAGGAAACAATTTACGGACTTCATGTGCGTTCATCGTCCTAACTTCCTTTCCAATGCTTGGCGTAGCTTGCTTCTCACTCCTTCAATCGGAATCTCGGCGACCACTGGGTCCAAGAATCCAATAATGACAAGACGCTCAGCCTCTTTTCTCTCAATACCACGAGACATAAGATAGTATAAGCTTTCCTCACTCACGCGACCTACAGAAGCAGCGTGACCAGCTTTTACGTCGTCTTCATCAATCAAAAGGATTGGGTTTGCATCCCCACGAGCTTTTTCAGATAGCATCAAAATATTTTCTGCTTGCACACCGTTTGCTTTTTCTGCGCCTTTTTCAATCTTGGTAATTCCGTTCAGGATGGCAATCGCTTCATCTGTCATTACCGCTTTACTCAACATATTGGATTCAGTATGTGTTCCGATATGCTGAACTTGGGAAGTCAGATTTTGGCGTTGTTTACCTGTTCCTACTGTGATGGATTTGGTATCAGCGTTTCCACCTTTACCTTCCATAATGGAGGTATTGTTCGCAACTGTGTTACCATCATTCATCTCGCCTAAAATCCATTCCATGTTAGCATCCTGACCGATCACGGCACGTCGGAACGTATAATCGTGAACCTCAGTGGAGAAGGAACGAACAGACGCCACCTGTACGTGAGCGTTAGCTCCCAAGTGTACTTCCACAACGCTATTTGCTACCATGTTGGTTCCCCCAGCAGATACAAATGAATCTACATAGGTTACACGCGCATTAGCTTCTGCTACGATAACAACATGGGGAGCTAGCAAGGATTCTTCGCCTGCTACTTCATAAATAGCTTGCAATGGCATTTTCACTTCTACGTTTTTTGGAACGTACAAGAATACCCCACCATTTACTACTGTTGCATGCAAAGCAGCTACGCGATGCTCGTCTTCTTTGACAATTGAATAGATATATTGTTTCACAAGTTCACCGTGTTCACGAAGCGCTGTAGCAAGGTCAGTAAAAATAACGCCTTGGCTTTTCAACTCTTCATCCACCTTATGGTAGACGACAGACGCATTTTTCTGTACGAGTAAGCTGGTTACATCTTTATCGTCCAGTTGTTCTTTTACGACTTCATCCAATTGTTCGATGTTGTCTACACGCGCTTCTAATTGGAACGGGTGAAATTGATCGAAGTTCCATTTATCAATTTTGCTTTTCTCCAACACAGGTAGATCTAGCGTCTGTGCTTGTTCGAATGCAGCTAGACGCTTTTCTAAAAACCAGGCTGGTTCTTGATTCGCTTGGGAAAATTGCTTAATCGCTTCTTTACCAAAGCGAAGTTGTGTTTCTGTACTCATGATAGTCTCGACCTCCTTCGCCTTTTATTCTGCGTTAACGGTCTCGTCTTCGATACCGAGCTCAGCTTTAATCCAATCATAACCTTCTGCTTCTAGACGCTCTGCCAATTCAGGACCACCTGATTTTACGATACGACCTTGCATCATTACATGAACAAAATCAGGCTTCACATAGTCTAGTAGACGTTGATAGTGAGTAATGATTAAGAAACCGCGATCCTCAGAGCGCATCTCATTAACACCTTTTGCTACGATTTTAAGAGCATCGATATCTAACCCAGAGTCGATCTCATCTAAAATACAGAGACTAGGCTGAATCATCATCATTTGTAGAATTTCATTACGTTTTTTCTCCCCACCAGAGAAACCTTCGTTTAGGTAGCGATGAGCAAAAGCTTCGTCCATTTCTAATGTGCTCATTTTGCTATCCATCTCACGGATGAATTTCATTAAGGAGATTTCATTTCCTTCGCCACGAGTTGCATTCATTGCTGAACGTAGGAAATCGGAGTTCGTTACACCTGTGATTTCAGATGGATATTGCATAGCTAGGAACAGACCTGCACGAGCACGCTCGTCTACAGCCATTTCCAATAGATCTTCACCATCTAATGTAACTTCACCATCAGTTACTTCATATTTAGGATGTCCCATTAGCGTAGATGCTAATGTAGATTTACCTGTTCCGTTTGGTCCCATGATCGCGTGGATTTCTCCACCTTTAATCTCTAGGTTCAAACCTTTTAGGATTTCCTTCTCTTCGATCCTTGCGCGTAAATTCTTAATCTGTAGATGTACAGCAGCCATCTTGCATACCTCCATATATTATGATCAACCAGTCTTCACGATGTTGTAGACAAGCACTATACTATCTTAATCGAAAAACCTGTGCATTCTCAATTCATTCTCAATACATTTTATAATAATAATTCTAAGAAAGCAAGGAAAGAACTATTGCCATATTTATAAAACATGAATGTTTCTTAAATCCGGAAAAGCCTATTTTTACGCGGCAGAATTCCTTGTTTGTAATGCTGTTTTTCCTGCCGCATAGCAGTAGTTTCAATCGCCTATCCATTTTGTAAAATTACCGTTCCCCTAGTACGAAAAGAGCCCACTACTAGCCATAGTGGGATTTTCCAAATCTTACAGTCAAAAAGAAATTTTAAACTTATTTGGTTAATACATCCATAATCACTTGACGATTATGTGCATATTTCTCGTCGCTTAGTACTGGTATATAACCCTCTTGCGGAATGCTTGACAATAGGTTATGCCAAGATTTACAGCCTTTATATTCTTCAGCAATTTCAATCGTTACTGGCTTGTCTAATTTATAAACTCGCGCAAATAGAATATGCAGTGGTTTTTTCTTTTTCCAATGCAAGCGGACATCAGCGAAGTCATCCGTCCAGATATGGTATGGGTTCAAAGCACGAATTTTTGCTTCATCTAAGATTTCAATATCATCGGTAATATGAGCAAAGTATTCGATATCAACAGTTGGCTTATCAAGGCTCCAGCCTACAAGAGTTGCTTCCAAATCAGACTGATTCTCAGGTTTAATCATCTCTGCTTTTTGGTGCTCATAGGTTGGGTACAAATAGAATGTATCGTTTTCTAGTTTAAAATCTCTTGTTTCTTCATATAAACCGCCTTTGCGGACAGTAATAATCTGTTTTCCTTCTCCTAATGCCTTAATCGCAACTGCCCACTCTTTTAAAGAAAGTGTGGATTCAGGTTGTTTTCTATCGTTACTCATGTGTAGTTGCCCCTTCCCTTTTAAGTATTCCATCCTCTTTTAAACTACGTGCTCTTATCTTTTATGTCTAGGTGTACGTGTCTATTGATTCAGACTTGAGAAGTTTTCTCTATTAGTCACTCCTCACAGTGTAGCAGAATTCCCTACCCTAGCAAAGTTAACGAGTTCGATTTGTCATGGACTCGACACACAATCAGGCAACATACAAAAAGACCCGGAGAAACTCCCGGGTCTTCTACTACTTTTCTTATTTAACGACAGGACCAGCCTGTGAAATATCATGTGCTTTGGGAAACTTTTTAGCAAAGTTAGCCTGGAACAGCTTTGCTAATTCATTTGCCTGCTGATCATAGGCATCCTTATCTGCCCATGTATCACGTGGTTGTAACACTTCGCTAGGTACCCCTGGGCAAGTGGTTGGCACTTGTACTCCAAAAACGGGGTCAGTGGCGTACTCAACCTTTTCCAACTCACCGTGCAGAGCAGCCGTTACCATAGCACGCGTAAATGCCAATTTCATACGGCTTCCTACCCCCACAGGTCCACCTGTCCAGCCCGTGTTAACCAGATATACAAGCGCATTAGACTCATCAATCTTTTTACCTAGCATTTCTGCATAGACCACAGGACGTAACGGTAAGAAAGGAGAGCCAAAGCAAGTAGAGAACTCGCTTTGTGGCGTTGTTATACCGCGTTCTGTACCAGCCATTTTACTCGTATAGCCAGATAAGAAATGATACATCGCCTGTTCTTTGTTTAATTTAGAGATGGGAGGAATTACCCCAAAAGAGTCTGCTGTTAGGAAAAGAATCACATTAGGGTGACCACCCACACCAGGTATGACAGCTCCTGGAATCGCTTCTACAGGATAAGCTGCGCGCGTATTTTCTGTGTAACGATCATCATCATAATTTGCGATACCACTAGCCTGATCGACCACTACATTTTCTAGCACGGCACCAAAATTAATTGCATTCCAAATCTGTGGTTCTCCTTGTTCAGAAAGCCGGATGCATTTTGCGTAGCATCCTCCTTCAATATTAAAAACACCTTGATCAGACCATCCATGTTCATCATCGCCAATCAAGCGGCGGTCTGTATCAGCAGATAGGGTAGTTTTCCCTGTACCCGACAAACCAAAGAATAAAGCAACATCGCCATCACGTCCAATATTAGCAGAACAATGCATAGATAACACATTACGTTCAGGTAACAACATATTCATCACACTAAAAATAGACTTCTTCATTTCACCGGCATATTCTGTTCCGCCTATTAATACTACTTTCTGTTCAAAACTAATAATAATGAATGTATCAGAATTGGTTCCATGAACCTCTGGATTTGCTTTGAAGTTCGGAACATAGATAACAGTAAAATCGGCTTGATGCCCTTCTAATTCTTCCACTGTTGGGCGGATAAATAATTGATGAGCAAATAAATTATGCCAAGCAAATTCATTTACCACACGAATTGGCAAACGAAAGTTGCGATCCGCTCCAGCAAATCCGTCAAAAACATAAAGTTCCTTGTTCTCTAGGTAAGCTAAAACTTCTGCATGTAATTGCTCAAATTTTTCGATTTGAATGGGTTTGTTATTGGCCCAATCAATTTTGTCATGGACAGAGGGTTCATCAACTATGAATTTATCTTTCGGAGAGCGCCCTGTGAATTTGCCAGTTAGCGCGTTTAAAGCGCCTTTATCTGTCAGAACTCCTTCGCCACGTTTAATTGCTTCTTCAATCAACTTGGGTACAGCCAAATTATAATGAGCATTGGCACCAGCAAGAACTTCAGATAGACGCTTAACCGTTTTGGCTTCCATGTAAATATATCTCCTTCCCCAACTGTAAAAATTGTGGGCTATATCATGTTTTATTTTTAATTAGTATATCACATTAGATCAATTAAGCTACAAGATTTTGCGATTTTTTTTTAAAAAGATGTGAATAACTAGAGATAATTCGTTCAAAATTGGGTATGTGCCTAGTAAATGGAATTCTATCTTCAGCTTCGGTAGTCAAAACAAATAGCCCCTTTCTAAAAAGCGGCAGATGTAATCTATATAGTATTGATATCTACGAGCATATTTATGATCAGAAACTAGGCTAGTTTTTGCTCATTTCCCAAAGACAATCGTAGCAGTGAGTCTAATTTTAATTGATCCCGGACGTGCCCCTTCATCTCAATGTTCCCCTTAGCATATCGATAGGAAAGCTCATCTCCTGTCAAAAGCATCTGTAAGCTTTGAATTTCCCCTTTTACAACAACATCCATCTTTTGCTTTGCATTCCACTCTGTTACGATTATTTTTCCATTTCCAAAAACTAAACAACAATCTCGTGTGCCGTCTTCCAATTTGAATCCAATTTTACGATCCCAATCCTTCATTAAATTTTGTAAGTGTCCTTTTCGTTCCAAGCGTTTTTGTACTTCAAACAATACCACTTCTAATTGAGAAGCCATTGTCATCCCCCCCCGCTCACATCCGACCCATTCACTACTACATATTCGTAAATTGGTCCGTCGATACCTTTGGCGAGGAATTGGAGGCTTTGTCGTTCCCTGTCTACTAAAGCCTGTTTTTATCGTCATATTTCTACGTTCTCCTTCACGGAGTAAATATCACGAATAAAATCCAGAAGATAATTTGTTGAATATGCGGAAACTGATTTAACTTTTTAAAAAAATATTAAAAAATGATTGAAATTTTCCGAAAAATAATGCATAATAGGTAATAATTAGTAGATAGGTATATTACCTACTACTCACCCATTAGTACCCCCTTTTTCATTATAAACTCCTTTCTGTCTGCCTTTTCCAAGTGAAGGCAGACCTTTTTTTGTTGATGTTTAGCGAAATATACACAAAGAAAAAAGACGCCCTCTCTAGGCGTCATCCGTTTCATCCTCTTCATCCTTGTCCAACCGAATCTCCAAGTGGTGACCGTCTGGCGTTTCAAAATAAAGATTATAACTTCCCGGGCGTTCAATCGGCCCACGGTAACATATATTTTCCGCTTCCAGCTTATCAACAAGATAGTCTAATTCATCACGTGTCGCCACTGCAAATGCAATGTGATCGACGTGACCGGAATTTATATTTAGCTCTTTGGTAGTTGGATGTAGACCAATTCGTGTATAAGGCCCAATGTTAAAATAAACTGGCTCATCTTCTCCCGATTGATCAAGAGAAATCGGTACTTCTAAAATCTCTTGAAAAAATTGAGCTACGCCCATCACATTGCGACAGCTAAGAGCAATATGATGAACACCTTGAAGTTGAAGCATCGAATACAATCCTCCTAAACGGCTGACCTCCATCAACTGTTCACTGGTTAGCCCCTATTAAAAGGCTTTTTTTGTCTTTCGCTCATTGGCGTGATGTTGTCGTAACCGATGGCTTAAATTTGTTAATCTATTTGTTAAAGCTTCTCGCCATTCCAAATCGTTCATTTGTTTGGCTACACCTAGCAAATCAAGGGCGATGTCAATTTGTCGTTTCAGACTTTCATCATAAGAACCTTGATCTGTCATTGAACAGTTCTCAAACAGCTCGGACAGCTTATCTAAATCTACAAACTCTGCGAAATCTACTTCTGCTGCGTGATCTCCCTGAGCATATTCGACAAGAATTTCATACTCACCTTCAACGGTTGGATGAACCCTCGTACGATTACAAACTGGACAATACATAATTGGTACATTGTGCACCATAATTTGCTCGTGACGAAGTGTTCCAAAAGAGCCAATCATCCCTGCTCCACAGCAAAAACCCATAAGCTCTCCCTTCCATGTACATGTGGTCGAACTCTTATTTGTTTTTATCTGAACAGACACACAAGTACAAAATCGTTATTGTCCTTTGATTGTATCTTACAAGCTTCCGATATGCTAGGTTTAAAATGCTACCAGTTTCACCAATGATAATTCTACCAATCCCGTATTTGATTATAGCCGTTTCTGATGATTTTTCAATGGAATCCTGTTATTCTCCTTCACTACTCGTATTATATATTCATAGGTAAACGGACCTGAATCGTTGTACCTATGCCTACTTTGCTCGTTATGTGAAGTGTTCCCTGATGTAACTTTACAATTTCTAAACATAGAGATAATCCGATGCCGCTACCTGATTGCTTATGCTTACCTTTGTAAAATTTATCCGTAATTCTAGGCAATTCCTCTTCTGATATTCCAGCTCCCTGATCAATAACTTCAATAATAACCATCTGATCTTCCCGATAGCTGCGAATTGTAATAGTGGTGTGCTCCTCACTAAACTTCATTGAATTATGGAGTAGATTAATCACCACTTGCTTTAATCGATTCTCGTCTCCTAATACGATCAAATGTTCATCTGGAGTTTCCGTCACCAATTGGATCTCTTTTTGGAAGGCACGTGCTAAAAATTGCTGCTGAACATCCATTAAAAGCTGATTCACCTCTAGCTCTGTCTTATGAATCTCCATCCCTCCTGCCTGCAAACGGGAAAAGTCTAGCAATTGTTCCACTAATCCAGTTAGTCGATCGGATTCCTTAACAATGATCTGCATGGCCATACGTGTCTCTTCCTTGTCTTCCATGTCACCCGTCAAGACCACTTCAGACCAACCTTTAATAGAAGTCAAGGGAGTTCGCAATTCGTGGGAGACAGAAGAAATAAAGTCGTTCTTGATTTCCTCAGCCTTCTCTAATTCGCTAGCCATATAGTTAAAGGTTTCAGCCAACGTTCCAACCTCATCGTCTCCTACCTTCCTAGCTCGTTGACTAAAATCACCTTTTGCCATTGACTTGGCCGCACCCGTAAGCTCAACGATAGGAGTTATAATCCGCTTAGATAAAATCAAATTTAAAATAAGAGATAGAAGGACGAGACCAGCTCCAATGCTCCAAACAAGCAAAGTTATTTGATTAACAACCTTGTCAATCGCTTCAACAGAGGTCACATAGCGTAAGACTCCTGCTGTTGAATCATAAAAAGTGAGCGGCTTAGATACTGCAAGGATATGCTCACCTGTATCTTCATTTTTCCCCATCCAAATCCCTGTGTCGCCTTTTAATGCGTCTTGCACATCTTGCGTAAGTACACTTTTCCGTTTGGTAAAACCGTTAAAATCTAAAATCACATTACCATCTAAATCAATGATTTCAACATGTGCCAGATCATCTTGTGACGTATGCTCAAAAATATATTTCGCTTTATTTTGCAGATTATAATATTGAATGTATTTGTTATAAAAGGTCGTAGACACATTGATACGACTAAGAAGAGCTTGTTCTGCACCACCATAATAAAAACTACGTACCCCTAAAACAAACGAACTTCCTAGTACTAGAATTACCATTAGTACGACAAAGGTAAAATTCATGACTAGACGTTTTTTTATCCCATACATGTTCTAAGTTCCTTCTTTCCACTGATAACCAAATCCCCAGACTGTCTCCAGATATTTCGGTTTTGATGGGTCATCCTCGATTTTCTGGCGAATGCGCCTAATGTTGACATCTACTACTTTTAAATCCCCAATATAGTGTTTTCCCCAAACTTCATTTAAGATGTCATCGCGACTGACTGCGCGATCCTTTTGTTCCATTAATAATTGGATAATAGCAAATTCCTTAGGCGTGCAATCTATTTCTTGCTCGTTTTTAATCATTTTTCTATCCGTCAATCGCAGGGTAAATGGACCTGTAGTAATCAATTCACCTGGCTTTACCGTGGAAGGTACCGTTTCTACCCGTCGTTTAAGTGAATTCATTCGAGCAATCAGCTCAGCGGCGCTGAAGGGTTTTGTAATGTAATCATCTGCTCCTATATTTAACCCCTCTATTTTATTTACTTCTTGAGCTTTAGCAGTCAGCATAATAATCCCCAATTGCGGGTACATCTTCCGTAACTCTTGACAGACCTCTAGACCACTGATTCCTGGGAGCATTACATCTAATACGGCTATCGCAATGTCAGGCTCCTTCTTAGCAATTTCCAAGGCCTTTTCCCCTGTCTCCGCCTCTAACACTTCAAAACCATTTCGTTTAAATTGAATTCTTACAAATCCACGGATGGATTCTTCATCTTCCAGTAATAATACTTTCATCTGTCGTTACTCCTTTCTGCCCTGTATCTAGCTGCTCTGCTAATCTATCTATATTTTGCGAAATACCTCTTGAACCTGTTGCAAATTGAATAGCATTTTTCGATAAGTAGACTGCTCGATCGCTGGAACTCTGCTCATATCAGTCGGGAATCGTACAATAAAGACGTGTTCTCCATTTTCATCAATAACACCATACTCTTTTCTTTGTAGCTTTAACTCCCGCTCTGTATTCGGCCATTCTGTTTTTTTAATCGGATCAATGGTAAACAGCTCAGCAGAAGGCTTTCCCTGAGAGTCTACATATAAAAATGTGATCGTTCCTGCGTCTTTCGTAGTAACTAGCTTTACCGTGTAATGCCCGAACCAGTAGTTTGGTATATTTACTTGAAATCCATTGTTAACGTCATCATAGGATTCTTTTACTTTGATCAGGCTTTTTTGCCCGTTCCATTGATACCACTCTGTAATCCAAGGAGTATCAACCATGGACAAATCTTCTGCTCCTACCGGCTGTACTAACGTCGAGATTTCGATAATTCCATCATTATTAACGTCTTTACTAAAAGTAGAATAGGGCTTAAACACCACGTTATCATAATTGGTCAGGTCTACCTGCGTCAGCTTCCCCTTGTTACTTACTAATAGGGCTGTTTGCCCTGAATGAGCCCCGACACCAGAATCTAAAAATATCCCATTTTGTTCTCTGGTTGCTTTACCTACTAAAACATTTTCATACCCATTAACCCAATCTAATTCCAACTGCTGCACCATTTTCATTTTCGAGATTGCTTTGTCATACTGGTACACTTCCGCAGGAGCTTTCATTTTGTCTCGATCCAGCTTGAAAACATATGCTTTCGATACCCCGCTCTTGTCTAAATCCCCTACGATAGCTTCCTTGCAAGATGTTTTTAAAATTTGAATCATTTGTCCATCTTTCCACTTATAACCGCCAAACTCTTTGTCTACTTCTTCACTTGCCATCCAACTAACGAAAATCTCTTTTTCCTTATCTCCTGAAACATCCTCAAAGGCAACATAATCCACATCTTGACCCGTTTCCTCGATCTGCCCAACCTTTTGCCAGCTATTCCCTGTTTTTTGCATCACAATAAATCCCAAGTTATACTCGCCCAATTTATAAAAGGCGACGACTTCATTACTTCCATCACCATTTAAGTCTTTTTCGATAATGGCTCCATTTTCACCTGGGTTATTACGTGGAATCATGAGCGAGCTACCTTGAGGCAAATTAGCTAATACGGCCTTTTTTACTTCTTCCTGATTTTCATTTAAAGTAGGAGCCTTTAACAATTCATTTGGGGAGGCAACAGGTGTACAACCTGCCAGCAGCCCTATCAACAGCATTCCAGTGCTCCAATGTCTCATTTTCATAACCATATGTAAGAAAACCTCCAGCTAAACTACATACCTTTTCTTCATTATAAAAGAGTATCACTTTAAAATGTTTGCAAAAAGGTTACGAAAGCAAAAAAAGATCGGTTTCTTATAACCGATCTTTCTGTTCATAACGTTAATAAGCGTTACTGATTATTCTTTTACCATTGCTTCGTATTTATCCGCATCCATAAGCTTATCCAACTCGCTGGAATCAGACACCTCAACCACGATCATCCATGCTTTGTCATAGGAAGATGTATTTACCAATTCAGGTTCATCTTCTAGTGCACCGTTGATTTCCAATACTTTACCAGTAATTGGAGCATATAGCTCAGATACAGTTTTAACAGATTCTACACTACCGAATGGTTCATCACGTTGGATTGTGGAACCTACTTCTGGCAATTCAACAAATACGATGTCACCTAGTTCGGACTGAGCGAAAGAAGTAATACCGATATAAGCCTTGTTGCCTTCTACACGTACCCATTCATGCTCTTCGCTGTAACGTAACTCTTTTGGAAAATCCATCTAACTTCCTCCTTTTTTCGTAGAACACTCGGATGATTATTCCAAGACTTCTGGTGACGGCAAAGCCGACATTGCTCTTATCGTGTGGAGCTTGTGAGCAACGGGGTTTTTTTAGAGTTTCCCCTCTACATAATTGGACATGTAAGGACCCTAATCCTCTTCAATACCCAAAATTCGATGCAAACGTTTTTTGACCATATTTAAGCCCTTTTCACCTGCTTGGAAGTGGCGAAGTGCCAATGTCTCGTCAAACAGATAGTAGGCAGGAACATATTCATTTTGAAACGCATCTGTTGTTGCCATCTCGTTATCAATCGCTACTGGATGTGTAAGCTCATATTGAGCAATTGTTTCTTTGATTTTAGCAATATCCGTATCAGCTTCGGAACGCGGCATATGAATACCAATCACTTTTAAGCCCTGATCTGCATACTTGTCACGCCACTCGTTAATTTGTGGTAGAGATTCTTTGCACATGTAACAACTAACGGACCAGAAATGTACAAGAACTGCTCTTTCGCCCTGCAAATCAGCCTTAGAAACTTGACCGTTTACCCATTCTGTGATGCCTGGAAAATCTGGAAGTTCTTCACGTAAACGCATGGTTCATGCCTCCTTTAATATAGAAAAGGGCCTAACACTGTAAAGTTAGACCCTTTGTTTGTGTAAAACGATACCCCATCTAAATCAGGAATTATCCTTTTAGATGAGCTTGGCCTGGACGCCAGTTAGCTGCGCAAAGTCCGCCGGATTGTAGAGCTTGGAGAACACGTAGAGTTTCGTCGTTAGAACGTCCTACGTTCATATCAGTTACTACTTGGTATTTAACAACGCCTTCTGGATCGATGATAAATAGACCACGGTAAGCTGCACCGGATTCTTCATCCAACACACCGAAAGAACGAGCAACTGTTTTGTTAAAGTCAGCAGCAAGTGGATAGTTCAAACCACCAAGACCATTTTGATCGCGTGGAGTGTTGATCCAAGCTTTGTGAGAATGTACAGAGTCAACAGATACACCTAGTACTTCTGCATCTAAATCTTTGAAATCTTCGTATGCATCGCTCAAAGCGATAATTTCAGTTGGGCATACAAAAGTGAAATCTAGTGGATAGAAGAACAATACCAACCATTTACCTTTATAATCAGAAAGGGAAACACGACCGAATTCTTTTCCGTCACCGGATACTGTTTCCATTGAAAAATCAGGAGCTTGAAGACCAATAATACGTTGTGCCATATATATTACCTCCTTAAGGAATGTTAATATTATCTACAAGAGTTATGATATCAAAACTAATAGATTATAGTCAATATTAATTTGTAATAATTTTTATTAAACAGTGGTTTTTGTTTGACAATGATCCTCAATCTCTATGTATAGTACCCATTGTAATGGAGATTCGTATCCAACTCTTCCATTTTTGTATAGAAGAATCCGCTATTTGCCCCACATTTCTTCCAATGTTTGTTCTTTAAAACCTAGTGTTGTCTTCGTACCATTTGTTATAAGAGGTCGCTTAATAAGTTTACCATTGGATGCCAGTAACTCTAGCATCTCGTCTTCTGACATTGTTGGCAGCTTTTCTTTCAAGTTCAACTCACGATAGAATTGACCGCTGGTATTGAATAATTTACGAATATCGACTCCACTATTTTGCCAGATTTGTCGTAATTCCTCTTTCGATGGTGGAGTATCTACAATTGGAATCTCTTCATATGTAACCTCATTGGTATCCAGCCATTGTTTAGCTTTACGACATGTACTGCATTTTGCGTAACTATACAAACGAATATTTGGTGCGTTTGTCAAAATCCTCACCTCTTCTATAAACATGTGACATAACCTCAATTTCGTGGTTAGTAACACATTTTCCTTCTTTCATTTTTGTGAACTCTACAAGAATTGCTCAGAGGTAGTTTTTTCATGTTTTCCAGCATTTATACCTTTTTGAGTACACTTTCTATCTCCATAGTTTTGAGTAGATGAGCATCTATAGTATCTAGACGTATGTCTTTTCCCTCGCCATTCGGATGTTTTCTTTTGACAAACCATCGCACCTCCACATTTTGCATTAGATTTAACCATTTTTTTGCTTTTGCTTACATTAGGTGATTCAATTGAACACCAAGTTTCTTTTCTTAGAGAGTATGTAAGCAGAAACCTTGGTGAGCTGTATTACACAGATGATACCCTTATTTATTCAAAGGTAGTTACTGTCATGAATTCACCTCTTTTGTACAATAACTGCTACTTTGATTATATTCTTAAATAACAAAAAATTGATTAAGAGCACCTTAGTTTCTAAAATTTTTTCTTTTGTATATGGAAGGGCGATCGAATAAGTTAATATAGCCCCAGTCAAACAACTTAACAACTTTTATAATTAATATTTAAAAGGCTATACTTTGTTGATTAATCTTACAGCTAACACACAGGTCTTATTTAACACAAGTAAAAACGTCCGAGTATGGGGGATTCGGACGTTAAGGTATATGAAATATGTTTAACAGGGCTCCATATAAATAGTAAGTAAGTAATATCAAAATCTTAGCTTTACTCCTTGCTATTATTTTTTTTGAGTAATTCAATTACAGTTTTAATTTGTTTGTTCAGTTCCTTAATCCCAAAAGCAATAGCAATTAACAAACCAGCATACAACACTTGAAAAAAATACTCAGCCAACTTTATCGCCTCCTATAAGTTAATAAAATATAAACTATCTATAATAAAAAACCGCCCATAAAAAGGCGGTTCTATAATTTTACGATGCTTCACTTACTCCTTGGATTGGTAGCAAATTCTGTAGATTCTTAGGAGAGTTTGATTTGATTTTTTGAAAAGCTCGTTCAGCTTTTTTGCAGGTGCAATCATGTCCTCCATTATATCTTGCTGTTTCTTACGTAACCCAAACTCTCCAACAATAGCTGTCAAGATTCCGATAGTGGGAAAGTGGCTGGTATTAACTGTAATGTGGACATGATCTGTATGGAAAAAGATTTTTGGAATGCAATGATGAAGGAGCAAGCCAAATACTTGGGGGAGCTGGCTGATCGGGTAAGGATTGCTAGTGGACAGGAACCGCAAAACCGATAGAGTTAATCCAAAATCCTTGATAGGTTTTTATAAAATATAACTAACATCTATAGAGTGTTTATTATTAAAACTGAGGAGTGATATTTGGAGTTAGTATAGTTTCATGGACACCTCTTAGTTAAGTCCTTACAATGAAAACAAGAGGAGATGAGTCCGGATGGAACACAAAAAAACGAACAAGAGATACAATGAAGATTTTAAAAGAACAGTGGTAGATCTTTATCACTCTGGTTACTCTGTAAAGGAATTATCTAGCGAATATGGTATTTCAGAAGTCACCATTTATAAATGGATCAAAGAATTTACTCCTCTCGGAGAAGCAGGACAATCTATAGCACCTAAAGAGATTGCTGCTATGCAGAAGGAAATGCTGCGATTGAAACAGGAAAATGAAATTCTAAAAAAGGCTATGGCCATATTCGCAAAAAAGTAGAAATTGCAGAATGGAATCAATTTATTGAAGCAAACAGAGAAAAGTACTCTGTACAGACCATGTGTGAGGTACTCAATCTTTCCAGAAGTACATACTATCAATTCCAAAAGAAAGAGCCCTCTCTACGTCATAAAGAGAATCAACTGATTACAAAGAGAATGATTGAAATTCATCAGGATAGCAAGGGACGTTATGGTGCTCCCAAGATCCACTATCTTTTGAATAGAGAAGGCTTTTCTATTAGCCAGAAAAAAGTGCAACGATTAATGAATAAGGCTGATATTCGATCCATTACGCGTAAAAAATTCCGCCCACAAGGAAGCAAAGACAGAGTGATAGAGAGACCTAATCTACTTCAGCAAGATTTTAAAACAACATCTATTAACGAGAAATGGGTAGCAGATATTACGTATATTCATACTCTTCGAGATGGTTGGTGTTATTTGGCATCCGTTCTTGACCTACATTCTAAAAAAATCATAGGGTACTCTTTTTCACGTCATGTGACAGTGGATGTAGTTTTGCATGCATTAAAAAATGCCTATGATACTCAAAAACCCGCAAGGGATTTGGTACTTCATACCGATTTAGGTGCCCAATATACAAGCAAGGATTTCACGCAATATGTTAAGCAACTTCACATTGTTCACTCATTTAGCAGAAAGGGCTGTCCCTATGACAATGCCTGTATCGAATCGTTCCATGCCATTCTGAAGAAAGAAGAAGTAAACCATGTGACTTACATTGATTATGAATCCGCAAAGCTTGCGCTTTTTACATATATAGAAGGTTGGTATAACCGAACCCGAATACATGGTAGTCTAGGCTACAAAACACCTCAAGAAGTAGAAGACTTGCAAAGAAAAGTATCCTAGTACTTAACTTAGTTGTGTCCAAGATATTGACTCAAATCCAATTGGGCTACCACAAAAGATGACTAGTAGCCCATTTAATCAAAATTATTACATAAGTTCATGGTGTACATATTTTATTTTTTGTAGGCTAAGATATAAATTGTAATAAACAATAAGAAACTAATAAGTGATAGTATCCGACAAGTCTTATAACGAGACATGTTTTTTTCCAGTAATGATTTTATTACTTCAAAAAAATTAAACAAAAACGTAAAAGCAAATATCAATAACAAAGATAAATAATAGTATTTCATAAATACCTCCTAATATAGGTTATCCTCATCGTCAAATAATGCGATTAGATAGACGAGAAAGTCCCCTTTCAAAAAGAGGACTTGTCTTGAAGTTTAGGAGGGTACCAATATCTCTGTCTACCCTCGAAAAATATCTTGGAAGAGATTCAAGAAGGCAAAAAAGTTTTAACGTTCAAACTAACATTATTGATTTAAGGTTTCTTTCGATAATACGAGGAATTTTAATAATCAAATTCAATACCGAAATCAATTACCTCACTTACTGATTGAGGTTTAATTGAAAGTCCGGCTGGAAATATAACAAATTCTACATTCCCACCCCAAGTTTGGTGACCGTATTGAAATTTAATATTTGTTGATCCTGAATTCCTTTCGTCTGTGTATACATATTGACCAATATATCCTTTGTGAAGGTTGTTACTTGGCATTGCTTCTAAATCTATTTCTCCACCAACGCCTACACCTGGATCCCAATCTTTTGGTTTGTAACTTTTGGAACACTTCCATTTTTTATCTACGTTATCTGGCTTATGACAATATCGAAGTTCAAAATCTTTAACCTTCCCATTTGCTGACATCGGCAAAGTCCATTTATTACTCACTGGATACCCAATACTTATTCCGTCTGTTAATTCCCAACGTGGACTATCTGTCCATTCATACTTTCCATATAAATAAAACTTCTTTTTCCCTTTCTTATCACTTTTTTCCTCGAAGGCAGTTCCTCTCAACTCCAAAGTACCACCATCTATATCTTCACCAGATAGACCTTGTATTGCCTCTTCTTTGACGACTTTATAATTAGTTGCTATTTTCTTCGCATCATTTTGAATTAGTTGGTGAAGAACTTGGACGGGATAATCATTAATTTCACTTTCTTCCATTCCAACATCATCTATCAATTTCTGTATTTCTTGTTTACTTAAGGAGGAGTCTTCTCCCCAATCTGAATGTTCATTGCTTTCTGCTGCAAACCCGATTGAAGATATCATCGTCATAAAGACTACTGCTAAGGATACAATTTTTTTCTTCATTTTAGTACCTCCAACTTGGAATTTAATAGTGATATTTACTATCTAACATTTTTTATCGTTCTCCTAGTTTCAACTACCAGTTCAAGTCTGCGTTCAGACCATTGTTGTTTTAATTCTTGTTGTCGTAATATTCTAGCTGATTTTTCCAATTGCAATTTATTGATAGGAGTCACCCCATATCAACACGTTGTAAACCTCCTAGAGGTCTTTAGTGAATAGCTGAAAAACGGCTATAATAATTATACCCCTACTGGGTTTCGTAAAGTTTTCAGTACAGCCTATTCATATCGACCAACTAGCGTCTAATCTTCTGAAACATAACGATGTACTCATCTAGCTGTTGGCTTATTTGTATTACGGTTGGGTGTAAAATGAGCCTTCTTTAGTAATACAACATCTCTAACTCTTGACGGAGGAATTCAATTAGCTTCTGTAAATCATCTTTAGATTTCATATTTTCTGTTTTCACATTCTGTAGATGAGTGGTAAAATGAGTTTGAGTAACATTTTTTGTTGCTCAAGGTGTGGGGCGTTCCGATGGTGTGCAAACTAGTGGGAACGTCCCTTTTAGTTGTTAAGTTATATATTTTGAAGATGACACCTCCTTTCTTCCTCCTGAGCATTATTTTACCACCTTGTTCTATATTTTACTAAAAATCCATTAAATTGAAACGTTTTACAAATTACGACAAAAAGCACAAAAAAAGAACGCTAATTAATAGCGCTCATAAAAATTATAAGTGTCAATAGCCTGGATCATACGCATACTGAATTATCTTAGCTTCTGCAACATGAGAGAAAGAATCAATAGAGCCTATAGAAATTGCCATTGCTAAAGTCATGAAAATCGTTATAATTGCCTTTTTCATCTCAATCCCTCCTATGCTAACTAATTATCTTATCCTGCGTAATTCCATTATATACCTTTTGAAGCTTATGTAGCATTTGTAAATCAAGATTTTTGTTTTTGGATATATAAAAATCAAGTATGCTTTCCATACATTGATTAATATCTTGATAAGCATTGATTTTCCCATATGCAGACATGCTGCTAAGGTAACTATCCAATCCTTCTTCAAATAATTTAATTAAAATTTGGTAATTTGCTTTATATTGAAAATACAATCCCGTCGAATAATATTTATAAGGTGTTTTTGATTCAATCTTCAAGAAGTTGTCTTCTTGTGCAATTAATTCTGCAATGGAATCAAATTTCCCCGTCTCTAAATATAGTTCAAATAATTCATTAACTGCATGAATTTTTGAACCCTTGCTGGTATTTTGTAGGCACTCAAGTAACAGTGGGATGGCTGTTTCGTATTCCTTTCTTTTCGCCTTTACCATTGCTTTAGTCAATGTAGCTGATTCATTGACAAAATGATAATCAAATTTTTTATAAACAGTCAGATGCCTCTCAATTTCATCATAAAAACCTAAAAAATAGAGCGAGTTAATCATTGCTAAATATGCTCTAGCTTTTAGCTCTGTATCATTTTTTTCTAATGTAATCCCTGCTTCGCATAGTTCAATACAAGCCTTATATTTCTTTATAGCATATGCTTGAAGCGCCATTCTGAAATATAAAATTATCTTTTCTTCCTCAGATAAAAAATCTACATAATGAATAACTTCTTCACCAATCTTAAAAGACTCCTCCATAGTCTTAAAATCTTGTCTTTCAATTAGGTATTTTTGCAGGGACGATTTGGCTATGTACATGGGAATTCCGTGTACCCTTGCATATTTAATAATTGTATTGTATAGCGACAGTCTAACTTCATTGCTTGCAGTATTATTAGCAAGACAAAATACATGCTCTAATAGTACATATGTTTCTTCTTTAGAATTCTCAAGGAATTTCTTTGCCACCTTAGTCATCAAAGAAGGGCTTGAAACTTCAATGCACAACTGTAATATATCATCCAAAACCTCGATCCGATGTTCTATTTCAACATAGCGTTCAATTATCTCTTCATAAGGGATTTCTAAAACATCTGCAATTGGTTTTAATGTCCGAAGCTCTGGACGTTTCGTATCTCCAGATTCAATCTTTGATAAAACCCCTTTACTAATCCCTGTTATTCTGGACACTTCTGACAAACTGATGCCTATTTCTACTCTTTTTCCCTTTATCAGTTCCCCCAATGTTGTGAAAGTTAAACTTACACTCATGTTAATCCCCTTCCATAATTTATAAATAATCCCATTGATTCCTTTATCAATCTTAACTTGATTCTAACTTTATTGTATATTTTTGTAAATAACAATAAAAAATAATAGATTGATTTACTTTCTTTTATGAAAAGGATTTTGAAAGTCAAGGATTATAAATAGCTCTAATAAAATGTATGTTTCATCAAAGGGTATCAAAAAAGAGAAGTATGAACGACTTTATGATTACATCTGTTAACGTATCGTAAATTCAACATCTAGGGTGGATTTATGGAAGTGTTCATCCCCATATTCGAATATGCACATGCTGAATGGATGTAAAGTATCCCCCTTCTAAAAACTATTCAGTCATTATGAAACAAAAAGCCATCCTATAGGATAGCTACTTTAAAAACAAATTATCAACCGCTTTTTGTCTCTCTTCCTCTGTTGGCTTACTATAACGTAAAACCATATCCGTTGACTTATGTCCGCTAAGAGACTGAATCACTCCTATATCTTGATTGTCTCTTACTAGTGCTGTAATAAATGTATGTCTTAATTGATGAGCATGAAAACCATACTTCTCTAATAAATGTTGAACACTTCTTACACTAATACGCTGCTGTCGGTTACTCAGAAACAGTGCATCGTTACTGTCAGATCGTTCCTCTATGTATCTTTTTATCGCCCTTCTTACTTCTTTTAGGGGCTTGTTGTTTATAGTCCACTTGTTTGATTACTCGAATATCTTCCACAATCTCTTGTTTGCCATTCCATCGACTGAATGATTTGATTGGCATTATAAATCTTGTTTATGGTTGAAGCTGACTTTTTCTTTGCCACTAGATAATCCATGTACTGCTGAACGTCTGAGCGGACATAATCTACTATCAAAAATTGCCCAGAGTTAGTTTTTTCAAGTTATCCAGCATTTATACCTTTTGAACGTATCTGATCTGTTAGTTCTTAATATGTTTTAAATTGGCTTAGAATTTATTGACTCTAATAAATTACGTACTGAGACGACTTTATGCTGTTTGGTATACACACGAGGTAATCGATAATTAAGCATGCACGCTACCTCATAATTAATCGTTCCTATTAGTTCGGCTACTTCTTCAAGTGTTATCTCTTCTTTGCCAGATCGACCGTAAATAACAACCTCATCTCCTACTTTTGCCTTTATTTTATCCACACTTACCATACATTGGTCCATCGTTACCCTACCTACCACGCTAAATCGTTGACCTTGTAATAGGACACTTCCCTTATTCGAAAGCAAACGTGAGAAACCATCTCCATAACCGATCGGCAGAGTAATAATCTGTTCCCCTGGTGTAGCGATATAGGTAACTCCATAGCTTATGCCATACGGCTTTTGCATAAACTTAACATTTGAAACACGGGTTTTTACTTGAAGAGCAGGTTCTAGGTTAAGTATATGTAAAGATTTTATATAGACAGATGGGTATAAACCATACATTCCAATTCCCAATCGTATATAACTAAATCCCCACTCAGGATGGGTCATCGCAGCCGCAGTATTGCAGCAGTGAATAGCAGGTAGCTGATACCCTTTTTCCCGCAAAAATTCCAAATAGTCTTGAAACCGTTCAAATTGCTGATTCAAGTAGGTAATATCCCTTGAATCAGCCGTGGCAAAGTGAGTATAAATGCCATCCCATTGAAAAACATCACTTTTATTGACACCCTTCACGACAGAAAGAAGTACTTTTTTTGTCCTTACTCCAATCCTTCCCATGCCTGTATCAATGTTAATATGAACCGACAAACGTTTACGCTCCTGAGTGGATATTTCCTTCTTATCTTGGGTATTCTCGGTTTCAGGTTTATCTTCATTTTTATCTTCATTTTTATCTTCAGATTTGTCTCCAGATTTGTCTCCATGCTTATTGACCTTCTTCTTTCCCTGTTTCTTACTTATTATTTTTTCAGCTCTTTTTAGCCAATTCGTTTGAAACACAGTACACGAAATGTTCCATTCATATGCTTCTTGCACTGCACTTATAGGCGTGTACCCTAAGATTAGTATTGGACACGTGATACCCGCCTTTCTTAGAACAATTCCTTCATCTAGAAACGCAACTGCTAAAGCGGTAGCACCTGCCGCTAGAGCTTCTCTTGCTACTTCTACGGAGCCATGTCCATAAGCATCTGCTTTCACTACCGCCATGATTTGAGTTTTTTCAGGAATATGCTTCCGAAAGGTTCGTATGTTAGTTTGTATGTCGTCCAAATTGACCTCTACCCACGTGTCCCGATAGAATTTGTCCATTAGAAAACACCTCATAGCTTTTTTCAAAAAGTATATGAGTCTTTCTTTCACAATATCCATTGGATAAGCCTTACATCATGCGAAATTTTTCACGAGGATTATAAAGAAGCATGCAGGAGTAGAAGTAGTCGCACACAGCAAAAAGCCATGACCTCTGCGATCATGGCTTTTTGTCGTTACCAAAAGTTTATCCCGTTTTCACCGTTACGTGATAACCAGCATGCTTTCGTACTTGGAATACTCCAATATCCATAATTAAATATTGACCTTTTACACCAAGTAGCTTTCCAGAAACACACTCCAGCTTGTCTAAGGATAAAGAATTAATTTTGGCCAATGTTTCTAAGATTGGATACGTAATATCTACCCACTCATCTTCACGCAATTGGAATGGCTTAAACTCTTCAGGAAATTTCTCATAAGCTTCTTCACGAATTTGAATTAAGTCCGCTTCTTTTACTTCACCTTTTAACATTTTGCGCCAGTTTGTTTTGTCTGGCATGAATTGGCTGAGGTGCACCTCCAGCTCTCCCGCCATTCGACGAGTTGGAAGCTCCGCAATTGGAATAGCTCGAACGGCTCCTTGATCTACCCAACGTCTTAACTCATTGTTTTTGCGAGTCAGTCCCACTTTGACATCGCTGGAGAGCGCAAGATATACATAATGCGGAATCATGCAATGCGATTCTCCAAAGCTTTTGTCTCTACAGGTTCCTTGATCAAAATGACATTCATGCGGTTTTACAATACAAAGGTCGTTTTCTGGTAATTTAACAAAACAAGGATAACAATAACCACTGTTAAAGGTTTTGTTGGTTTTGCGTCCACAAGCAATACAATTTTTTTGTCCATCATACTGAATAGAGATTTGTTGTCCAATCCACTCATTCAGGCTTATTTTGTCCTCATCTATATGAAGATAATAATCGACAGGTTGTTCTTTTCCTTGATAGGTATGTGCTAGTCCATGCAGCAAGCCGCTTCTTTCCAACGTCATGTCACTCCTCTCACGCGTAACGTTTTGCCTCCATGATATCATATCCAACAAACTTTGCGCTTTTCTTCCAGCATGTTCTTATCCCTGTTCGGTCACCCTAAGGAAAGTGAATGACTAGAGAAAGGAGTGGTTTCACATGAGGAAGCGACTGGCAAGGCGCTTCACATGCTGCCTTGCCCTCATAGGTTTAGCATGCTTAGGGATAATTTTATGGGGTTCTTTTGGACTTACTGCTAATCAAATGGCCTATGAACCCATCCACCGTATTGAAACGCAAAAAAAGGTGGTTGCTTTAACATTTGATGATGGCCCAGATCCAGTCTATACACCTCGTATCCTAGAAACTCTGCATAAGAACGGGATTCTTGGCACATTCTTTGTCCTTGGCTCCCAGGCTGATAAATATCCTGTCATTATGCAGTGGATAAAAAAGGCTGGACACGAAATCGGAAATCATGGATATCATCATTACGATCTAAACAAGTTAACCGAACAAGAGATTTATGATGAGATTAAACAAGCAGAAAAATCCATATACAAGGCTACAGGTGTCCTCCCCCAATACTATCGTCCGCCAGGGGGTGTGATTACCACCGATGTAATGAGTGCTGTTCAATTGTCGGGCTATGATATCATCTATTGGTCAGTTGATCCGCGAGACTGGTCCTTAGCTCGCACCTCATCTGTTATTGTTAATAGTGTTAAAAAACATACCTCACGAGGCGACATCATCCTATTCCACGATGGTGGGATGAATCAAAAGCAAACATTAAAAGCCTTACAGGAGCTTATTACTGATTTACGCTCTAAAGGCTATAAGTTCGTTACTGTAAGTCAATTGTTGGATGAGGGAAATAAAGTTCGTTGATAAGTGAGCATAAAAAAGCAGATGTAGACTGCAAGGGATAACATGATCGTTGCATTATCCCTTGTAATACTCCCATCTGCTCTTTTTTAAGATCAAATATACTGATTTACAGAATGGAACTTTATTGTATCAGTAGAATACCCGGCTGATGAATGCGCTCCATGATGCGGTGAAGATGGACGAGAGTCTTTATGTCTAGACAAAAAACCGATTAGTCTGGCAGAGTTTACTACCACTAATACCGAAGTGATGTTGTGCACGAACGCACCGAATACCGGACCTAACACACCTAATAAAGCAAGCAGGATAGCAGCACTGTTAATAGCTGTAGAAATGATTAAATTTTCCCGTATTACTTGCACAGCTTTTTGGCCCAAACGCATGACATCAGCAATCTTACGTAGATCATTTGACATCAATACCACATCAGACGCTTGAGCAGCAATTTGTGTACCATGTACTCCCATTGAAATCCCTACATCCGCTAACGTTAGCGCCGGTGCATCATTAATCCCATCGCCAATCATCGCTACCTTACGCCCGGCTTTGAGCTGGCGCTCTACTTGTATATACTTCATGTCGGGCATTTGTTCAGCATACACCTGCGTAATTCCCAACTGCTCTGCCATAAACCGAGCCGCTCCACTGTTATCTCCAGTGACAACTGCTACCTCAACACCGGCTCCTGTTAATTGTTCCACTGTTTCTCTGGCTTCAGGGCGAAGTTGATCTGATACTGAAATCATTCCTAGTAGCTTGTGCTCCGATGAGATGAGAACATTCGTCTTCCCTTCATTTTCTTTGGTTGTAAGCAAGCTTTGCACCTGTTCAAGAGCTATTCCCATTCCCTTAATAAAGGAAGGATTGCCCACATAGATTCGTTTGCCTTCAACGATACCCTCAATTCCACTACCAGCATGCATAATAAAGGATTCTACAGCAGGTAATTCTAATTCCCACTTTTTTGCCTGATGTAAAATAGCCGTAGCAATGGGATGCTCTGAATGTTGTTCTAAAGCCGCAGCCCAACGAATAACCTCTTGGGCACTTTGCTCTGCATGAGCAATCCCAGCAACGGACAATGCCCCTTTTGTTAGCGTACCTGTTTTATCAAACAGTACCGTATTAATAGAACCTAACTGCTCCAATGCTACACCACTTTTAATTAAAATCCCGTTTTTGGCTGCGTTTCCGATCCCTGCCATAATCGCTGTCGGAGTAGCCAGTACCAAAGCACAGGGACAAAAGACGATTAGAACTGTAACAGAACGAACCATATCGTTTGTAACCAGATACACAAGAATCGCCAATAATAAGCTAGCCCCTACAATCCATACTGCCCATTTATCCAACAAACGCTGTACAGGCGCTTTCTTTTCCATCGCCTCCTCTACCAATCGCGTTACCTTAGCAAACGTTGTTTCTTCACCAACACGAGTGGTTTGTATTTCTAGAGAGCCGTTTGTGTTGGTAGTGCCTACGAATACTTCATCCCCTTGTCGCTTTTCGACAGGTAAGGATTCTCCTGTTAAAATCGCCTGATCAATCGCAGCCTGACCAGCTACTACAATTCCATCTACTGGTATCCTCTCACCTGGTTTTACCAGTACCAGTTCACCTACTAGCACTGAATCTGCTTTTGCCTCAATCCACTGTCCTCCCCGCATTACCCTTGCCTGTTCGGGAGCCATTTCTACCATTTCTTTTAAAGCTGAAGTCGCTTTTGCCACCGTCTTTTCTTCTAGCCACATGCCAATCATCATAATAAAGGCTACTTCAGCAGCAGCTAATAACTCCCCAATACAGGTAGCAGCAATGATGGCAATTGTAACCAACACATCGCTATTTAGGCGTCGTTGTGTCCATAATTCCTTACCCGCTGTAAGTGCAATGGGAACTCCACATACCACAATGGCAATCCAGGCTGGGTCAATCCCTGCGATACTCCCCCACAGCCAACTAATCAGAACACACAAACCTGAAAGAATCATACTTCCTTTTTGTAACATACCAATCACCCTTCTTTCTTTTTGGTTAGAAACGTACTCTGTTGAGAAAGAGAATCATACTTAAAATTACCCTAAAAACAAACGAAGCTGCTACCCGAAGGTAACAGCGTTCATGCGGCTTTATGCATTTTTCCATAGGTGAATATAATTGAATCAGGCAAACTTTTTAATAATCATTACAATCATAGTACAATTCTTTTTTGCAAAGCGTCAAGGACAATTTTGGAAAAGAAAAAAGACCTAGCTACTATCGCTAAGGTCTCATTTATCCTACTTCATTTCCATTCCTTCAAATTCTTGAATAGATGTAGCACGTGCTTTCTCTGGGCGGAAGAAAATAGCTGCGAGGAAGAAAACAATGAACATGGCACCCATTGCCACAAAGATTGAAGTTGGGGAAACATAATTAATTAAGAATCCATTAACACTCGGTGTAATAATACTTGCTACGCTAAAATTCATGCTTGCAATAATTCCCGCGATCGGAATTAAGCCTTGTGGTAAGATATCAGCACAATACGCTAATCCAAGCGAGTAGAACGAACCCACCGCTGCTCCTGCTGCAGCTAATAACAGCATCATTAATGGTACTGAGGATGTTGCTAATGGGAACATCATAAACGCGATGCAGCCTGCTATTGCACAACACATCATGACTTTTTTGCGTCCTACTCTGTCACTTAATGTACCAAGTGGCAACTGTAAGAATAAACTACCTACTACAAATGATGGCAAAATAATGGAAACTGATTCTGCCGAAATTCCTGAACGTAAGGCCGCGATCGGAAAACTACCGTTGAGCGTCGTTTCCATAAAGCCGTATAGGAAAGCTGGAATCAAAGCCAGCCATGTCATTTGAATAACCATCTTGTACTTTTCTCTTGATTTAACAACCTTTTTCCCATCGTTTGCTTTTACTTCAGGTGGGAAGGCATTACGAATTTGTAACAACATGAAGAAAGCCACTAGGTTACAAGCAACAAGTGCCATAAATGGTGCCCACAAGCCAAACGGCATTAAATTGATTGCCAAAGGTCCTACGCTAAAGCCCGCCCCATAAGAAAGACCGTATAGCGAAAGATCACGCCCACGTCGCTCTGGTGTAGATGTAGCCGTCACCCAGATCTGACTGGTATAATGCAGAGCAGAATCGCCCATTCCCATTATCAAGCGGAGGACAAACCATACACTAAGCGATGTAAACAATGGAAGTAACAAAGTTGAGAATGTTACCAGTACAAGTCCAATAAATAGACATGTCCGATAACCCCATTTTCGTAAAAAGATTTCCATCAATGGTGACATAATGAACATTCCGACATAGAGGGCAGCAGCATTCAAACCGTTAGATACAGCAGAGATGCCTCGTTCCTCTAACAAGATAGCAAGCAATGGGAGCGTTAATCCCTGAGTAATACCAGCAATAAAGACCACTACGAGCAATGTTGTAAAAGTAAAGCGCGAAGATTTCATGTATGCGATCTCCTTTCCATTAGAAGATCATACACCGTATCCCTACTCTTCCACAACCCTCTACTTTTTCACAGTTTACTTTATAGGTTTCCCTTGTTGAAGTTGATACATTTTATAATAGATGCCCTGTTTGTCCATTAACGCCTCATGGTTACCCTGCTCGACGATCTCTCCTTGCGACAATACCAATATGACATCCGCTTCTTGAATAGTTGACAATCTATGCGCAATGATAAAAGTTGTTCTTCCTTGTGCTAGGACCTTCAATGCATCTTGAATTGCCGATTCTGTCTCACTATCAATGCTAGCTGTTGCTTCATCCAATACAAGGATTGCTGGATCTGCTGACGACGATACTGCTGGGCATACCAGCGGTTTTTGATCATCAGTTCGCTATGGGTTCCTTCTTCTATAACCAATCCTTCATCTAACACAAGAATGTGATGTGCATGGACAACAGCAGACAAACGGTGAGCTGTAATAATCGTGGTTTTCCCCAGACGTGCTTCACGTAAATGACGAAAGATTTTCTCTTCCGTCCTAGCATCTACAGCCGATAAGGAATCGTCTAATATCAATACTTCTGCGTCAGTTAATAGGGCACGCGCAATAGAAATTCGCTGCTTTTGCCCACGTGATAGCATGACTCCTTTTTCCCCTATAACCGTTTTTAAACCATGTGATAAGTGCTGTAAATCTGTTAGCATCTCAGCCTGTCGAAGCACCCGCTCCACATCAGCGTCATTAGCCTCTGTAACACCAAACGCTATATTTTCCTTGACCGTGCGTGAGAATAGCATATGCTCTTGTGGAACATAGGCAATTTTTTCACGTACTGTATTCAAAGCTATTTGTTCAATGGGAATTCCAGAGAAAAATATTTGTTGGGATTCAACCGGATATTGATGCAGTAAGGTTCTACATAAGGTCGATTTACCACTACCCGTTTTCCCAACAATACCAAGCGTCTCCCCACTGTTTAGTGTGAAGGAAATGTGCTGCAATGCTGGTCGGTTTGCTTGTGGATAAGTAAAGGAACAATCCCGCATCTCTACTGTACCTAAAGGCACATGAGTAACAGCATCAGCTACCTCTACTACATCAGAAGGTTCACCTAATAGCTCGTATAAACGTTTGAGCGATGCACTCCCCCGTTGTAAAACATTCATTAAGTACCCAAATGCGAACATGGGCCAAATCAGTAGTCCAAGATAGAGCTGAAAAGCCACTAGCTCCCCTAAGGATATCTGACTGCTGATCACCAATAAAGAACCGTACCCTAATGCAATTAAAAAACTGAAGCTAATAATAATAGCCACAGTAGGTTCAAACAGCGCATCAATTTTTGCTACATTGACATTTTTCTTTAAGGTGTCTTCACTAACATCCTGGAATGCTTCTACATCCTTTTCTTCCTGAACAAAAGAACGTAAAACACGTACACCAGATATCGACTGTTGCACATGATCGTTCATTTTGCCAAACGCTTCTTGTGCTAGATAATAGCGCTCATGCAGCAATTTACCATAATAAGCGGTAGACCAAGCTAGGAACGGCATAGGCAACAAGGCTGCGAGTGTTAACTTCCAATCTACCGCAAACAGCATGATTCCAAGTGTTAGCAAGGTCATACAGATGGAATCGACCAAGGTTAAAACCCCTATACTCGCTGTTATTTCGATCGCTGGAATATCATTAGTTGCAATGGCCATTAAGTCACCTGTTCGATGGCGTTGAAAAAAGCTTGGTGACATTTGATTTTAAATGCTGAAAGAAGCGATTTCGCAGAGTCCTTTCTAGCGTAAGTGAGCCACCAAACAACAAATAACGCCACAAATACCGGAGTCCATATAACAAAATACCGATCCCTACTAGTATCCCAGCCATCATAACTAAGCCTTTTTGAGTTAGTAGTCCGTTTCGAATTTCATCGACTAAACTACCAATAATACGTGGTGGCAATAATAATAAGATATCAATAATAATCAGTACACTAATGGCAAACACATATCGCTTCCAATGTCTTTGAAAAAACCAAGCTAATTGTCGAAATGAACTCACTCTTCAACACCATCTTCCCCTATCAATCTCAAAATTAAATCAATTCCAGAATAGGGATCATGTCGTTTCCCTCTCTCCTTTTTGTTGTTTCCATTCCTGCTGTAGCATTCCATACACAGCATGATCAACGTAATGATCGTACAACCATTCATTCCCTCTGATAATTCCTTCTAATTGAAAACCAAGTCGCTCAGGGATAGCACGGCTTTTCTCATTTTGTACTGCTGCTGCAATCTCTACTCGATGCAGATTCCACTTCCCAAATACCAAATAGTCAAGATATGCTTGTACTGCCTGCGTCATGATGCCTTTCCCCTGAAATTCGGCTCCTAGCCAGTAGCCAATTACCGTTTTACGATGATTCCATTCGATATAATTGGCGGCGATTCTCCCTGCAATTTGGCCTTTATACCAAATCGAATAATGCGTTCCTTGCATATTCGCTGCTTGTTGAATGGCAAAACGAATATTATTTTCTGAATCCTCTACATCTCGTACATTATCTAACCACGGTAAAAACTCCCGTAAATAATCTCGATTTTTTTCTATTAAAGCAAAGGTGACTACTGCATCCTCAATACGGACTTCCTTTAGTTCCAAATCAGGTGATATCACGATATTCTTCATGCTTCTCCTCCCCCTTTTTTGCCCCTGATTGTTCCAATAGATTGAACATTAATTCTCTTAAAAACAAAAATCACCTGCTTGCCCTATTTAGTAGGACAGCAGATGACTCTGTTTTCGATACCATTTTACTTTTGAAAAACTCGTTCCCGTTCAGCGGCAATATCTCGTACGCTCGCAGTTATATCTGCGATTTCTGTAAAATGCTTACGATTGATAATGAGGGATTGACCAATCTCCAAAGCAAGTCTTTCTGCTTCTGCTCGAATCTCTACTTGTTCAATTCTATTTAAGTCAGCCACACCCGCCAATCCAATCACACGTCTCAGGATTTTGCATCCAGCATATCCTGCCGTATCTTGTAAGACTTGAGATACATAGTCCTGCCAAAAATCGGGAACACGCGCACTACGCTCCTCCGCTTGTTTATGCCACAAACGAACGAATTGCGATACAAACTCATTCCATACGTTTTCTACCGTATCCAATAAATAAAAACGATAGCTCTCCCGTTTCTCTATGTCCGCTTGCAACCCGTATTGACCTGCATAATTTAAGATAAGATTAGCGATTACCGCCCCAATGTCAAAACCGATCGGCCCATAAAAAGCAAACTCTGGATCAATCACCTTTGTACTCGTTTGAGTGACAAAAATACTACCTGTATGCAGATCACCATGCAACAAAGCTTCTGCTCGTGTTAAAAAACCGTATTTTAGCTTAGCAATCTCTCGACGTAATGCTTGATTCTCCCATATTGCTTCTATATCTCGACGAATAAGTGGATTAAAATCGTTGGTTTCATGGTCCACATAAGGATCAGTAAATACAAGATCTTCGGTAATTTTACATAGCTCTGGATTAATGAACTTGCTCACATTAGCCTTCTTAGCAAAGGGGTGTATCCCAAGATCAGAGGTAAAGAACAAGGTATGGGCCAGAAAAGTTCCGATATGTCTAGCGAAATGTGGATACACCTCTCCATCAATTAGACCTGCACGGAGTAGCTTATGATCACCGACATCCTCCATAATCGTCAAGGCAAGCTCCGAATTGTGATGGTATACCTCAGGTACTAAATCCCCTACTAGCTCTCGCTGAGTCTTGAGCGCCTCGGCTTCAATTCGCGATCGATCTAGTGTTAACGGCCAAGATTCGCCAACGACGCGAGCATAAGGCAAGGCCTGCTTCACAATGACACTTTTATCGGTCGCTTCATCGGTTATTCTAAAGACCAAATTTAAATTGCCATCACCAATTTCTTGGCTAACAAGAGACGCGTCTTGTGTAAAAATCGTTCCCTGATTCTGTACGTATAAAATGGCTTCTTGAACCGATAACGCTTGATAACCCATATCTTTCCTCTCCTTTTTATCACTAGTATCGGTTGATGTATTGATCGTAATGTGCCAAGGGATGGACGATTCCTTCTAGATTGGCTAATAAGCGATACTTGGTCAATAGGTTAACCTGATACACACCGACTCGCTCCCAGACTTCACTCGGCTCAAGAATATTCCATCGCCCCAAATCCTTTTCAATAAAAAAGTCCTTGCCCCGAAAACGAATCCATGTATGACTGCTAGGAACATCTGGTGAAAATATGCGGGATCGTGACAAATAATCATCACCATATTCCATAGTAAGTAAGAACAATATGCGATGGGCTTCCTCCCAGCTCCTTTGTAATAATACATGCCAGGACCCGCTTTCTTGTTCACTAAGCTTACCGCGTAAATGACCGAATGCATGGCTCAAAGCATTGCAGGCATTGCCTGAATCAATAGGCAATTCCCTGATCTTCTGGAATTCATGTAACAAATGCTCTGCAAATATACTCCAATCTCGCTCGCCTGTTTCTCGTGTCAATTTTAATTGATCCCGAAATGCTTGTGATATCTGCTTATATTTTTGATAACACCTCATCATGACCCAATATTTGTGCTCTGCCCATATCTGTTCACACCATGCTTTGCTTACCAAAGAAAAAGAAAACCTCTTTTCCGAAGAAAAGAGGTCGTTTTTACATGCCATATTCATTAAACGTTCCCCCTTATCTACCAGAATTTTAATGTCTCTGCAGGAATTAGCACCGTGCACACGCCAAGCTAGTGGCTATGTGTCGGTTGCTGGGTTTCATCGGGCCAGTCCCTCCACCGTCTCTGGATAAGGTATCCAAAAGTTATATGTAATTGTAAGTGAATGCAGGTTCTTATCCTACGTAACGAAGCTTCAAAATGAATCGTTAGTAGAAATATACACAGGTAAACCATTTATGTCAAACAATTTATTCAACTCAGATTTTATTTATAAAAGGGTTGACGCATTTTATAAAAAGGGATAAGATGGTCTCCAAGAAACAGCTTCTTTTTTGACAACTACAACAATTATTTAGCTCTTATTGAGAGAAGGCGGAGGGACTGGCCCTATGATGCCCGGCAACCCTCGTATCGGTATAACGATGCGAAACGGTGCTAAATCCTACACATAATCGTGCTTTATTGGTTTATGTGAGAGATAAGAGAAGAAGATCTGTCTATCAGACGCCTCCTTCTCTTGAAGGGGGCGTTTTTAGTTGATAAATTCTCTACCTATAAGGAGGTCATCCATGAGTACAGATCGAATCCTCGTAACCTATTTAACGCAAGCAAAAGATTTACAAAAAAAAGCGGAAGGTATTGCAGTTGGTATGACAGTAGGCTCATGGACAGACCTTCCCCTGGCCAAACAAGAGCAACTACGTGCCTATTTAGGTGAAGTAGCACATGTAGCTCCTCTCGAATCTACCTCATCAGGTGAAACACGAGGTCTTATCACTATTAGTTATCCAACAATATGCTTTACACAAGATATCCCTTCTCTTCTTACAGGGGTATTCGGCAAGCTATCAATGGATGGCAAAATCAAGCTAGTGGATATTCAACTTCCCCCTGCTTTTTTACAAGGCTTTCAGGGTCCGAAATTTGGCATAAAAGGTATACGGAAAATAACCGGTGTGCATGATCGCCCTTTATTAATGAGTATTTTTAAGTCATGCACAGGTTTATCACTAGAGGAATTAGAGGTTCAGTTTCGTGCACAAGCAGAAGGTGGCCTTGATTTGATAAAGGATGACGAAATTTTCTTTGCTGATGATAAAGCTCCGTTTATCCAACGCATCAGACGTTTCAAAGCCATTTCAGATGAAATTGCGGAACAAACCGGTAAGCCTGTCTTGTATGCCGCTAACCTTACAGGACCTAGCTCACAGCTTATTGAGCGGGCGAAACAAGCAATTGATGCAGGTGCTTCTTGCCTCCTGTTTAATGCGCTTGCTTTCGGCTTCGATCTCTTGCAACGTCTAGCAGAAGATCCGGACATTCAAGTACCAATCATGGCGCATCCTGCACTCGCTGGCGCTTATTATCCTAGTCCTGATTACGGCATAGCTGCTCCGCTCTTACTCGGTAATCTATTGCGTTTAGCTGGGGCTGACCTGGTCTTGTTCCCTTCTCCATACGGAAATGTTGCATTAGATAAGCTAGAGGCTAATCAGCTAGCTAATCATTTAGTTGGGGAATACGGTACCTTACAACCTGCCTTCCCCGTTCCATCGGCAGGTATTCATCCTGGATTGGTTCCACAGCTGTACGCTGACTTTGGTCTAGACCAGGTGGTTAACGCAGGCGGCGGTATTCATGGACACCCACTAGGAGCAACAGCAGGCGGTCGAGCGTTCCGTGCCGCTATTGATGCATCCGTAAACGGAATTAGTCTTACTAAGGCAGCTGCCGACTCTGAAGAACTGCGACTCGCACTAGAAAAATGGGGAGGTCTTGCATGACAAAACAACTTGTGCTTTTTTGCGATTTCGATGGAACTATTACAGAAAAAGACAACATTGTAGCAATCATGCGCCATTTTCATCCCCCAGGCTGGGAAGAATTAACCGAACAGATTTTGACGCAAAAAATAACCATTAGAGAAGGGGTAGGAAAGCTTTTTTCCCTGCTTCCCTCTTCACTCGAACACGAAATTACTCAATTTGCTGTGAAGAATGCTAGTATCCGCCCTGGTTTCGCCGAGTTTGTGGAATATTGCCGTCAAGAAAATGTGACTTTGCTCATTACAAGCGGAGGTATTGATTTCTTTGTTCACCCGATTCTCGCTCCGTTTCAGTTGGATGGTCCAATCTACTGCAATGGCAGTGATTTTAGCAAAGAGAGCATAAAAATTACGTGGCCGCATACCTGCGATGAGCATTGCCAAACAGATTGTGGAATGTGTAAAACTACCATTATTAGAAGCTATGATGCTACGGCCTATACGCGTGTTGTCATTGGGGACAGTATTACTGACTTAGCAGGCTCTCGAATTGCTGACTTTGTCATTGCCCGTTCCTTCCTATTAGAAAAATGTGAGGAAGAAAATTTATCACATAAACCATTTACTACCTTTTATGATGTGATTTCAATCATTAAAGCCATTCAGGCCAAACAGGAGGGAATTGTGCTATGACAACAACACTTGAACAGCGCACCGCCGCTTTTAAAAAACTAGATGAAGTAAAGCTAACGTTTGCTAGAAGAGACTGGTTTCCGGGCACTAGTGGAAACCTCTCTATTAAAATCAGCGATGTACCCTTACAATTTGCTGTGACCGCCAGTGGCAAAGATAAAACTAAATTATCGCCAGAAGATTACCTGATCGTTGACAGCAACTCTAGTTCCGTAGAGCCTACCAATTTGAAGCCGTCTGCGGAAACCTTAGTGCATGCTGTTGTCTATCAAAGCATTCCCGATGCTGGCGCTTGCTTCCATGTGCATACGATAGCGAACAATGTGATTTCCGAATTGTACGCCCAAAAGCAAAGCTTTAGTATTCACGGTCAGGAATTGATCAAGGGACTAGGCATTTGGGAAGAGAACGCTCTACTTAACGTCCCTATTGTCGAAAACTATGCAGATATCCCTACATTAGCGGCAGCCATTAAAGAGGCGATAAGGCCTGATGTACCCGGCGTGTTAATTCGTAACCACGGAATATATGCATGGGGTCGTAATGATTTTGAAGCAAAGAGACATATAGAAGCTTTTGAATTTCTATTTGAATATCAACTACGCTTACTGCAAGTAAGTAATTTATCTTCGCAAGCTTCTGGTATTGCCATTTAATTTAATCTGATTAAATAAATAATTCATAAGATTACAAACAATAGGAGGTCTTTCTTCATGGCAAAAGTACGTTTTCATGATACCAATGAATATATTGAGGGTACAGAAGCAGTTCAGACTTTTTTAAACTCACAGGATGTTATCTACGAATATTGGGGTGTAGATCAATTAGATCCTGCTTTGCGAAATAATTACGCACCGACTGATGCAGAAAAACAACAAATTTTAGAGACCTTCCAAAAAGAGATACAAGATATTAGTGAACGTCGCAACTACACTACAGCAGACGTAATTGTGCTAAGCGACAAAACACCAGAGTTAGATAAAAAATTAGAGAACTTCGTCAAAGAACATCATCACACGGATGATGAAGTCCGCTTCTGTGTAGATGGTCATGGTATTTTTGCTATTTTAGGTACAGATGGTCGCTACTTTGATGTAGAGCTATCCCCTGGTGATTTAATCTCCGTTCCGTCTTCATATCGACACTATTTCACCTTAATGGAGGATCGAAAAATTATTGCGATTCGTCTGTTTGTAACTCCTGCGGGTTGGGAAGCGATTTACTAGGAGATTTGTAAAGAGAGCTTCAAACGAACGTGAATTAACATTTACAGCTTTACCATTTAACTTCAAATTTATTTCTTCATTAAACATAAAAAAACGCTTGGACCATCCGTCCAAGCGTTTTTCTTATCCATTCTATTTTCAGGCTACTATTCTACAGTACCTTACACGAATTATTTAGGCTGGATCAAAGACTCCTGCTCAACCACAATTTTCACCGCTTGCCCAATTGCTGGTAGGCTCTTTGTTGTCATAGGACCATAGAATCCATAGACTTTTGTCCCTTTACGCAAGTCCTCTGCTTTTAATTCGCTATTATCTTTTGCGTCGATAATCGGGGTGTCTTTTGCTAGATTTAGCGCAATCATCTCAAAGGAATTGTCATTTAGCTTCTCGCCTTTAATCACTACCTGAATGGTTCCATCTGTTAATGTTTTCGCTTCAACGACTTCACCAACTGTTCCTAGAACCTCAGGAGTATCCATTTTATCATTTACCACGATTTTCACTGCATTTGTCATAGGTGGAATGCTCATAGTCATAGTCAGGCCATGCTCAACTTCAATTTCTTGACCCAATTTCAAATCAGCTATTGTAAGCTTTTTACCATCCTGATCAACGATGCTTGTCTCATCTGTGATGTTTAGACGTACACCATTTGTGAAACCATTCATCATGATAGCCCCTTTGATAGAAGCATCTTTTTCTTCAATAGAGATGTGAGTAATACTACCTTTTTTCGTAACCCCTTGTACTTGTTCGCCAATTTTAATTGTCCCATCACCCTCGACAATTACTTGTTGATGAAGTACTTTATCAAAGAAGGAAACTGGTACATAGGTTACTCCTGCTTTAGACTCAGGAGCTGATCCTAATTGCACGTACATTTTATTTACACTGTATTGATCTTTTCCCACCGAAACTGCTGTCCATTGTGCACCTTTTTGCAACTCAGCACTCTTGGTTTCTGCATTCCAGGTAACCTTATAACCTAGTTGATCGGAAATCGTACGCAATGGGATCATTAGTACATTTTGTTTGTTTGCGTATACGTTTAGCTTCTCATCTACTACTTTACCATTTACATAAACAGCATGCTTAGAAGCCGGTTTTGTTAGTACATTGTTTGTTTGTGTTAGTTGTGGGGTAGCGGCATAAGCTGAAATGGAGCTGGTAGCCACCACAGCGGTAACCAGAGCAGCACTTAACATTTTAAAAGTTTTATTCATTGTGGATACCTCCATTTTCATTAACAAAATTTCCATTTTGTTTGATTCACACTCTTTGACGAGGTGTTTTTCACAAACGTTTCAGGAAAAGATAAAAAAAATAAAAATAAAAAAAACCAAAGCCCGATTGTTAATGAATCAGACTTTGGTTTTTGGCATCAAATGATGACATCTACTCCGAAATGATCAGATATGACTGGTTTATTTATACCGTTAAAAATGACTCTGGATTCCAGAACATAAACAGGCTGATTTACCCAGATATAATCAATCCGCAAGCCTTCCTGATTGCAATCCCATCCAGCAATCTTCCCTTGAACCGTGCTGCCCTCATCTTGAACCTGAGCTAGTAGAAACGTATCGTACCAGCCATGCCTTTTTACACAGTCATATCCTTCTCCACTCACCCCGGCATGATTATTAAAATCTCCCATCAAGAAGGTAAGCTCATTTTTATCAATCCGCTTTATCAAACGTTCAAACTGATCAAAAAAAGGTTCTTCTTCATCCTCCCACCATCCGAAATGACAGGAAAAAAATGAAATATACTTCTGATGATACTCCACAGTAGCTTGCACAACCTTGCGGGTTTTCCAATATGACGTATCTGTATGTTTAGACACATAGAATGCGTTCTGATCCCTGATTGGGAGGTTGGTCAATAAAGCTACTCCTTCTTCATATACCCCATATCCAATATGACAAAAATCCCAGATCATCCGATAACCGTCTAGCCCTCGCTTCTGAAGCTCTTGTAATAAAAGATAAGCATAGTTATCAGCCTTGATGTGATCCTCAATCACAACAGCATCAATCGATTGACTCACTTCTTGTAGAGCGATAACATCGTAAGCATGTTCTACTATAGTATCTGCTAGTTCCACTAGCTTTGTATGCTGATCAGACTCTTGCCACGAATGGCAGTTCAGTGTTAATAACCTCATATTAGACTCCTAAATAATCCTGGACACTTGATTTAATCACATCCGCTTTCGGACCATACACAACCTGAACTCCCTTATCTTTTAAAATAAGTCCAAGCGAGCCTGTCTTTTTCCATTCGGATTCCGTAGCCACATCTTCTATATTTTTGACGGTTACCCGCAAACGTGTCATACATGCATCCACATCTTCTATATTATTTTCTCCACCTAATAGCTGAACAATCGTTTCTGCAACACCAGTAGTGGTTTTCTTCAATTGCTCTTGGTTTGTAGATGGCTCGTCCTCGTCTGTATAATTTCCAGCGCGACCTGGAGTAGGGAAGTTAAACTTTTTGATCAAAAAATGAAAGACAGTGAAATTCAATCCAAAGAAAACAAGGCATGTAATCGCAAAGTTGATGATGTCTTGTATCATTCCTGCCCGTATTGCCATTGGTGTTCTTGTCAGCAACTCGATAAACCCAAAGGAATGTAGACGTAGATGAATAAAATCAGCCATCGCAAAGCTAATCCCAGTTAAAATCGAGTAAACCACGTACAAAAGAGGTGCAGCGAACATAAACATGAATTCGATAGGCTCTGTTACCCCAGTCAAAAATACGGCCAAAGCAGCAGAGAAAAACATGGATTTGTATTTTGGTCTTTTCTCGATGTCCACATGGCGATACATAGCTAACGCAATTCCAAGCAGTGACGCCGTTGATAAAATCATCTGACCTACTTTAAAACGAGCTGGCGTTACACTATTTAGCAATTGGTTATATGCCGTTGTATCTCCTTGAGAAAGTAGATTGTTCAAGTCAGCGACCCAAGCAAGCCACAATGGATCTTGACCTGCCACTACTTGACCCGCACTGGTACCAGTAAGCAACGTGTATGTACCCCCAAGCTGGGTGTAGTTAATCGGAACAGTCAACATATGATGCAATCCAAATGGTAGCAACAAGCGCTCTAACGTTCCAAAGATAAAGGGAGCAATAACAGGTGCTGAGTCTTTAGAAGAAGCAATCCATTTTCCGAAATCATTCAAAATTCCCTGAATAGACGGCCAAATAGTAGCCAAAATGATAGCGGTTACAGCGGACCAAAAAATAACGACAAACGGAACAAATCGCTTCCCATTAAAGAAAGCTAACGATGCCGGAAGTTTATTGTAATCATAGTACTTATTAAAGATAACAGCTCCTAGGAAACCAGAAATAATACCGATAAAAACACCCATGTTAAGAGCAGGGGCACCTAAAAATGAAATGAAATAGTCTTTTACTAGTATTTCTTTTCCAAATAAGGAGGAGACAGTAGCGTCAGGACTAGATAGCATATCTGTACTTACTCCAAAAATTGCACCCGTAATCCGATTGATTAAGATAAAAGCGATCAGTGCAGCAAATGCACCACCTGCCCGCTCCTTTGCCCATGAGCCACCAATAGCAACTGCAAACAAAATATGAAGATTACCGATTACAGCCCACCCTATTTCCTCCATCACGTGGGCAAATCTGACAATAAAGGTTACATCTTCTCCTGCCATCGCAATCAGCTTGGCTAGAGAAATCATAATCCCCGCAGCAGGCATAACAGCAACTACTACTAAAAGAGCTTTCCCAAGCTTTTGCCAAAAATCAAAAGATGCCATATTTCTCACTGTGACTCCCCCCCTGCATACTTATATAAGTATTTTTATCAACATAGTGAAATCGTTTGCACAAAATTATTGTAATAAAAACGCTTTCATAAAACAAGTGAAAATTTATGATACATCCCCTTTTCGTAACAGAGACTATATCGCTTATACATTATTAATAAAAAACACGTTTAATACACGATTTATTCCCCTATAAACCGAATGAAAAGCATCCCCTTAAAGAAAAGGATGATACACGATCCAAAATCAACTTAATGCAATCGGTTGCGCAATTAGTTGATTGGAAATATAATGAGTATGAGATTCTTTCAAACATACGGTCAAAAAAGAACGAAGGAGGTTCTTATATGCAAGATACCAGTTTTGCCATTCATCCTGGAAATGAACAAGCAAACAATTCAACTCCCTACTATGACATTGGTACTTTATTAGACTATGAAAACACTGATCGCTTCCAATTTCACTGTGAGCGTGGCTGGGTTAATCTTTCCTTCTATGCGGATGATATTGTCCGGATAACTATGAAACCGCTATCAAAACCAACCCTAGAAAGTAGTTTCGCTCTAATAAAAGCTCCTCAAGATATCGATTCTATATGTGAGGACCACGATCAGTATCTCCTGATTAAAACAGCTAGTCTTCACCTAAAAATCAACAAAAATCCTTTTCGCATTGCCGCTTATGATCCTCTGGGCCGATTGCTTGTAGAAGAAGGCGAGAGAGGAATGGCTTTTACACAAAAACAAGAAATTATCTGCTTTAAAGAAATGAATGCTGCCGACCATTTTTATGGATTTGGAGAAAAAACCGGCTTTCTTGATAAACGCGGTGAAAAAATGACAATGTGGAATACAGACGTGTTTGCTCCACATAATCCAGAGACTGATGCTCTCTATGAATCCATTCCGTACTTCATGACGATTCGGAATGGTTTTGCGCATGGAATCTTTTTTGATAACACGTATCGCAGCGTTTTTGATCTGAAATCTAGCCCAACCAGCTATTCCTTTTGGGCAGAAGGTGGAGAATTAGATTATTACATTCTGGCGGGTCCTACTCCAAAGGATGTTATTACCCAATACACCACATTAACAGGACGCATGGACATTCCCCCTAAATGGGCACTCGGCTATCATCAATCACGCTACAGCTATAAAAACGAACAGGAAGTCCGTGAGCTGGTAAGGAATTTTAAGAAGAAAGAAATTCCTGTCGATGCCATTTATCTGGATATTCATTACATGGATGGGTACCGTGTTTTTACCTTTGACTATGACCGATTTCCTCATGCCCATTCGCTGATTCAAGAATTAAAAGCAGAAGGAATTAACATCGTTCCCATTGTTGATCCAGGAGTCAAACAAGATGCCGAATACCCTATCTATCAAGAAGGCGTGCGTGAAAATCACTTTTGCAAATCTATCGAAGGAAATATTTATTTAGGGGAAGTATGGCCGGGAATTAGTGCATTCCCTGACTTTTCCAATACGAATGTACGGAAATGGTGGGGACAAAAGCAAAAATTTTATACAGACATGGGCATTGAAGGTATCTGGAATGATATGAATGAGCCAGCCGTTTTCAATGAAACAAAGACCATGGATTTATCAGTCATACATGAAAATGACGGAAATCCAAAAACCCATCGTGAATTACACAATATCTACGGGCTCCTAATGGGTGAGGCTACCTATACAGGTTTAAAAGAACAATTATCTGGAAGGCGTCCATTCGTACTGACCAGAGCTGGATACGCTGGTGTACAACGTTATGCCGCTGTCTGGACAGGAGATAATCGGAGCTTCTGGGAGCACATGCAAATGGTGATACCTATGTGCATGAATCTTGGGTTATCAGGGGTACCTTTTACCGGGCCTGATGTTGGTGGTTTTGCTCATGATACTACCGGTGAATTGCTGACACGCTGGACGCAGCTTGGTACTTTTACTCCCTATTTCCGAAACCACAGCAACCTTGGTACAGTTGCACAAGAGCCATGGGCGTTTGGGGAAGAAGTGGAGATAATCACAAAGAAATATATTGAACTACGTTATAAATGGCTTCCGCACTTATACACGTTGTTCCGTGAAGCCCATCAGACGGGTCTTCCTGTGATGCGTCCACTTGTACTGGAATATCCAAATGATCCACATACCTGCAATTTATCTGATCAGTTCCTACTTGGTGAGAATGTTTTAATTGCTCCCATCACTAGACCATCAACATACCATCGTGTTGTCTATTTGCCAGCAGGCACCTGGTATGATTACTGGACAGATACGAAATTCGAAGGCGGTACACATATCATGGTCTCTGCACCATTAGATACCCTACCGATTTTTGTGAAAGAAGGAGCAATTATTCCGGAAGCACCAGTCAAATTATCCACTAAGGTACCTGATGAGCAAATCATTATTCATATCTATCCAAGTCAACAAAAAACGGAGTATATCCTGTATGAAGACGACGGTTGTACTTTCTCCTATCAAAATAATCAATATGTAGAGAGAAAAATTACTTGTCACCACGATGAAAATCAAGTAGAAATAAACATAGAGGATATTCACACTGGCTACTCACCTTCTTGGACATCAATAATTGTCCACATACATGGAGTAGATACTATGAAAACCATCTATGTTAATGGTCAAGAAATGACAGGCTCTTATTTAAGAGATAAACATATCCTCACATTTGAACTAAGCCAATAAATAATAGAACAGTTGGGGGCGCCTCCCTGACTGTTTTTTCATGAGAGATCATAGTGAAAAACAAATGAAAGAATAAGTGGAAAGGGATGGTAACGCATGGGGGTAACAATTAAAGATGTGGCAAGGGCAGCAAATGTAGCACCATCTACAGTCTCTCGAGTCGTTGCCAACCATCCACGCATTAGCGAAAAAACAAAGCAGCGAGTCCGAGAAGCAATGGAGCAACTCGGCTATCATCCTAACTACCAGGCTCGGAGTCTCGCTAGCAAATCCTCTCAAACCATCGGGCTGGTGATGCCTGATTCAACGGATCGTATCTTCCAAAATCCTTTCTTTCCTGAAGTGATCCGAGGTATTAGCAAAATTGCCCACAGCCGCGAGTACGCTATCTGTATGTCCACCGGGGAGACAGAAGCAGAATTATATGATGGCGTTGTGAGAATGGTTCAAGGTGGTCGAGTAGATGGATTGATTCTTCTCTATTCCAAAATTAACGACCGTGTTACCAACTACCTAAAAGAACGAGATTTCCCCTTTGTAATGGTAGGAAAACCGCATATAGACATGGATGCCATTAATCATGTTGACAACGACAACTATTCAGCGGCTAAAGAAATTACCGAGTACCTTATCCAAAAGGGGCATGAACGAATCGCTTTCGTCGGTGGTTCTCCTGACATGGTGGTAACCATTGACCGTTTAGAAGGATACAAACAGGCCATCACCCAAGCTTCTCTCACCCTACATGATGAATATATTGTCCGGGAAAAAGTCTTACGAGAAGGCGGTGAGGAAGCCGCAATTGAATTAATGAATTTGCCTAACAGACCCACTGCCCTGATCGTTACCGATGATATGATGGCCTTAGGAATTTTGCGAGTACTTAACGAGATCGGGGTTCAGGTGCCTCAAGATGTTTCTTTGATTAGTTTTAATAATGCTCTGATCACGGAAATCTCCCAGCCGCCGCTCACCTCAGTGGATATTCAAATCTTTCAATTGGGATATCAGGCTGGAAAATGCTTGATTGAGAAGCTTGAACAACCAAATGAACCCACCAAACGCATTATTATTCCCTTCAAATTAGTAGAGCGAAATTCTTGCGATAACTATCGTACTTCCACCCCCAAAAAACTAAAAAAGAAAAAGTAAAAAAAGGTTGCCGACTATCTTGGCAACCTTTTTTATGCTCAATCTATCTGTTTTTATACAGCGTAGCCATTCTTCTCCAATAAGCGGGCTGCAATTTGACGTTTCAATCCAATGCTATTGATTGGATCACGACGAGTCAATTTTTTCAGAATAGATAAGCGTAAACGGAGATCATCTCCCTCTTCCATTCCTGCTAATGCTTCCTTCGCCCCTTGCTCAATCCGCTCAAAAGCTTCATGCACAAACACCGTTGTCATGTTTAGCTTGTGCTGTTCTTTGTCTGCTCCATTCTTTGCTATCGCTTTTTCAGTGCGTTTCACGGCACTATCCATAGCATACAGCTCGATTAGCATGTCGGCCGCAATCGCTAGTAGTTCTTGTTCTTGATCCAATTGCTTTTGGTACTTCATCAAAGCCGAACCTGCAACCATTAAAATGATTTTACGCGTCATATCCAACAGATGCTTTTCAACAGCCAAAGGAGCCTCTTCCAACTCGCTAGGATAGTAGCTCATCAACTCTTCCTGTAAGCCTGACGCTGCCTGCAACAAAGGCAGTTCGCCTTTCATCGCTTTTTTAACCAATGTGCCAGGAATCAATAAGCGATTAATTTCATTGGTACCTTCAAAAATCCGATTAATACGAGAGTCGCGATACATGTTCTCAATTTCGTACTCAGACATAAAGCCATATCCACCATGGATTTGCACGCCTTCATCCACACAGAAATCCAATACCTCTGAGCTGAACACCTTGTTGATGGAGCATTCAATCGCATAGTCAGCAATTGCCTTTGCTACCTCACGACCATCATTTGCTTTTTCTCCCAAGCTGGATAGAGAAGAATCGAACATACCTACCGTACGATATACAGAGCTTTCAGACGCATATACTTTTGCTGCCATCGAAGCTAATTTATTTTGAATAAGCGGGAAGTTAGCAATTGGCGTTTTAAATTGTTTACGCTCTTTTGCATATTCAGTAGCAATATCTAATGCACGTTTTGCAGAGCCTACTGTACCAACCGCCAATTTATAACGACCCACGTTCAATATATTAAACGCAATCACGTGACCTTTGCCCTGCTCACCCAATAGATTTTCGACTGGAACCTGAGCATCCTCAAAAATAACGGTACGAGTAGAAGAACCTTTAATACCCATTTTCTTCTCTTCTGGTCCAAATGATACACCAGGGAAATCACGCTCTACAATAAAGGCTGTGAAATGCTCACCATCGATTTTTGCATAGACCACAAATACATCAGCAAATCCAGCGTTGGTAATCCATTGTTTTTCACCATTTAACAGGTAATGCGTACCATCCTCAGACAGTCTCGCTGTTGCTTTAGCACCTAACGCATCGGAACCAGAACCCGGCTCTGTTAAGCAATAGGCTGCTAGGCGTCGACCCGATGACAGGTCAGGTAAGTACCGACGTTTTTGGTCGTCGTTACCAAAGTAGACGATTGGCAAGGAACCAATCCCTACATGAGCACCATGGCTTAGTCCAAAGCTACGTGCACGTGCCATTTTTTCCGTAATTAACGCAGAACTCATTTTATCAAGCCCAAGTCCCTCATATTCTTCAGGAACATCTGCACCTAATAGCCCTAATTCTCCTGCTTCTTTTAACAGGCGAACAGAATGGTCAAAATGATGATGTTCAATCTCTTCCAAATGAGGCAACACCTCATTGATGACGAAGTCTTCTGTAGTTTTTGCAATCATTTTCTGTTCTTCTGTATAATCCTCTGGAGTAAATACATCTTCTGCTAAACCTGTCTCGATCAAAAAGCTTCCACCGCGTACAATTTCTTTTACATCTGCCATGTCAATTTCTCCTTTCCATATTTAACAAGCATGATTCATGCTTTATACGTTTTCATCTTTTTTACTTACAGAATCTCAAACACCCCAGCTGCTCCCATACCGCCACCGATGCACATTGTTACAACACCGTATTTTGACTGACGTCGTTTCATCTCATTGAGTAGAGACACCGTTAATTTGGCACCTGTGCATCCCAAAGGATGTCCTAATGCGACTGCACCACCATTAACGTTCACCTTCTCAGCATCAATGCCTAGCTCACGAATAACGGCTAAAGATTGCGAGGCAAATGCTTCGTTTAACTCAAACAAATCTACATCTTGGATGCTAAGTCCAGCCTGCTTCAGGGCTTTTGGAACAGCAACAACCGGGCCAATTCCCATTACATCAGGGTCAACACCACCTACCGTAAAGGAGTGAAACTTAGCAATTGGCTTAATACCCAATTCGTCTGCTTTTTCTCTAGACATCACTAGAACGGCGGCAGCCCCATCGCTAGTTTGGGATGAGTTACCCGCTGTAACGCTACCTTTTACATGAAAGGCTGGTCGTAATTTTCCTAAGGTTTCAACATTTGTATCAGTACGTACACCTTCGTCCGTATCAAATACAAATTCTTTCTCATGACGTTTACCGTTGTCATCTACATATACCTGCTTCACTGGTACTGGGACGATCTCATCTTTAAACTTACCAGCCGCAATAGCGGCAGCCGCACGCTGATGGCTTCTTACCGCGAATTGATCCTGATCCTCACGGCTAATGCCATAACGCTGAGCTACTCTCTCTGCCGTATGTCCCATGCCCATGTAGGCTTCTGGCATCGTGTCTACCAAAGTTGGGTTCAAAGCTACCTTATTACCAACCATCGGTACAAGACTCATGCTTTCCACACCACCTGCAATGATGACATCAGCACCACCGCACATGATTTGTTGAGCTGCATAAGCGATACTTTGTAAACCAGATGAACAAAAACGGTTTATCGTAATCCCTGATACATTGGTCGGCAGTCCAGCACGAAGACCGATTAAACGAGCCATGTTGGTTCCCTGTTCCGCTTCTGGCACTGCATTCCCAATAATAATATCCTCAATCAACGCCGGGTCCAGATTCGGAACACGGCGAAGCAAATCCTCTACGACATATGCGCCCAGATCAACTGGATGAACATCCTTTAATGAGCCGCGCTTTGACTTACCTACAGCCGTACGTGCTCCTGCCACGATGACTACTTCTCTCATGCTTTCTCCTCCTTCTTTTCCGACGCTTGTTTAGTTACGCAACGGTTTTCCCTTAGCAAGCATATGTTGCATGCGCTGTTGTGTCTTTTGTGTTTTGATTAATTCAAGGAAGCCCTGGCGCTCAAGTTCAAGAATATACGTTTCGTTAACCTGCGTACCTGCTGGGACATCTCCCCCAGACATGATCCGAGCAATTTTCGTTGCAATTAATTCGTCGTGCTCACTGATCATGCCACTTTCACGCAATCCATAAATGTTTTGACGTAATGAGGCATACCCTGTCGTTCCGATAGCTGGAATCTTGCGTTCAACAGGAGCTGTATATCCTCGTTTATCAAGCTCTAGTACGGCTTGTTTAGCATCATATAACAGATGATCCTGATTTATAGAAACACGATCGGTCGGACGCATATAACCTAATTTAATGGCTTCCTTACCGCTAGTGGATACCTTAGCCATGGCAATTGTCTCAAATGCACGTGCCACAAATGGGAAAGCATCGACAGGAGTAGGAGTTCCACTCGGAATGTTTTCCATCGCCCTAAATAGCATTTCTTTTGTACCACAAGCTCCAGGCAATACCCCAACACCTACTTCAACAAAGCCAAGATAGGTTTCCGCCGCTAATTGCACCTGATCAGCCATATAACAAATCTCTACTCCGCCACCAAGCGTCATTCCGAACGGTGCGGCTACTACAGGGCGAGGCATTGTACGTATTCGGTTAACGGTGTTGTGGAATTTCTTAGCCAGCATATCTAGCTCAAACCAATTTTCATCTTGTGCTTCCATTAAAGCCATTGCTAGGTTTAGGCCAACACAGAAGTTCTTGCCTTGGTTTCCAATAACCATGCCGGTAAAGTTTTTCTCTACCTCATCTGCTGCCTTGTTGAACATTTGTAAAATATCCACACCTAGTGCATTATGCGGCGTAGTAAATTCAAAGCAAGCTACTCCATCACCTAGATCAATTAAGGACGCACCTGCATTTTTGACAATCACTTTGCCCTGTTCTTTTAGAGCAGCTAGATTAATGATTTCTTTTTTCTCTTCTAACTCCCTAAAGGCCCCGCCAATATGGAAAGCCGCTACCTTGCCTTCAGCTTGTTCATAGAAGGAGGTTTTGCCACTAGCTAATAGCTCCTCTACCAACGCTGGAATCGTTTCGCCCTCTTCTCTCATACGAGCCACTGATTTCTCAAGACCTATGGCATCCCATGTTTCAAAGGGACCTAGTTCCCAACCAAAACCCCATCTCATTGCTTTATCTACCGAAACAATGTCATCAGCAATCTCTGGTACTTTTGCTGCGGCATACAGCATCGTCTTTTTCAATACGTTCCATAAAAATTCGCTGCCTTTATCTTTTCCATACACGATCGCCTGTAATTTCTGTGGCAATGTTTTCGCTTGTTTAGCAGCTTCCAGTGAAGCAAACTTCGCTTTTACCCTTGGCTTATATTCCAACGTATTCGTATCTAAAACTACTATCTCTTTTCCTGCTGCCGTTTTTTCTTGCTTAAAGAAGCCTTGACCAGTTTTTTGACCTAACCAGCGATTTTCCACCATCTTGGTAAGTAGCTCAGGGATTTCAAACATGGCCTTTTCGGCTTCATCCGTTGCTTTATCACGAACATTTTTTGCAACGTGCACATACGTATCCAGACCTACCACATCCAAGGTCCGGAACGTTGCACTTTTTGGACGACCAATTACTGGACCTGTAAGAGCATCTACTTCGTCTGCTCCTAATTCGAGACGTAGCATTTCCTGAATGGACACTTGTAGACCATATGTACCAACGCGGTTGGCAATAAAATTCGGTGTATCCTTACAAAGAACAGTTCCTTTTCCGAGTACAAATTCTCCAAAATGCATCATAAATTCAACTAAGGCTGGATCAGTATGCTCACCTGGAATGATTTCTAAGAGCTTTAAATAGCGAGGCGGATTAAAAAAGTGTGTTCCCAGGAAGGATTTTTTGAATTCTTCTGAACAATCCTGAGACATTTCATTGATGGAAACACCCGAAGTATTAGAGGATACAATCGCGCCTGGTTTACGATAAGCTTCTATTTTAGCAAATACCTGCTTTTTCACGTCTACATTCTCGACAACAACCTCAATGATCCAATCCACTTCTTTTAGTTTGTCTAGATCATCCTCCAAATTGCCTACTGTGATGAGGGAGATGGAATCTTTATCATACAGAGGCGCTGGCTTTTCCTTTAGCAGTCGATCACGACCCGCTTGTGCAATACGATTACGAACAGCTGGGTGATCCAGCGTCAATCCCTTCTTGCTTTCATCCTCCGTCAATTCACGCGGTACGATATCCAGTAGATAAGTAGGGATACCTACGTTAGCCAAATGGGCAGCAATACCAGCTCCCATGACCCCTGATCCCAAGACCGCAGCTTTGTTAATTTTGCGTTCCATGAAGTCTCCTCCTTCATATGCCTGTATCATTGGCTTTGATTTTAGCAGGTAGGCAGATTTGGTGTCGTTTTTACATTTGAATGAATGCTCATTCATTATCTGCCTATAAAAACATTCCACAAAAATCGTCTTATTTTTTCGATTCTGTGGAATGTTGACATTTGCTACCAATTAAGTGATTGTTCAGCTTCATTGTAAACCAAATAACCATACCTTGCAATCCTATTTTCTGAATTTGACCACTATTTGATTAAATTCTACAACCCTGTAAAGGATTCATCGCGTAGCATCGTTAATTCACCCATAAAGAAAGCTAATTCATCTGTTTCTTCCAGCTTGCCAGCTTCTTGAAGCAATTCAAAACGACGAAGCATAATATTCGCGAAATCTTGAATTTGAACAGGTGTCGCATCAGGGTCTACAGTGTCATGAATATTAATGCTTTCTACCCCTTCATAATGCGTAATTATACGAAAATCACCAAGCTCACCTAGATATTCCGTTGAATTATATTTAGATGTCTCCAGTTTCATAATCATACTCATAATATCAGCGGCTTGGGAGCTATGAAAAGCAACTTGGAAAAAGTCACGACCCTTACCATCTTTTGTTTTTACAAGCAGTACGTCATACGTCATTAATTTTCTTTGTTTATTTCCAAATCCGAACATGCGTTATTACCACCTCAAAATAACGGGGGATCCCCCCTATTTTCAATGCTTATCCCTTTTATGATAGTGGGAAAACAGTCAACAAACAACCCCTCGTCGTTCTTTTTTCCGTTTTCTCGCTTGAATATTGTCTTATCATAACCATCTCTTTCTTACTCCATGCTTTTTGTTAGTAAAATCTAACGGGTTTGAAATCGACTTTCTACTCAAAAGCTAGCAGAAAAGGAGAAAATGGTGAGGTGATTGGTTATGCACAAAAAGTGGGTTATTCCGTTGATAGTAGCTCTAATTGTAGCAGGGACAACGGGATGTAAAGGTGGTAAACCACCAGAGCAATCAAAGAATACCAGTGAAAAAGAACAGAGTCAGAAGGCAGAGAAAAGCGTTAAATCACAAAGTACTGCCAATAAACACAAGGGAAATTCCACTACATCTGGCGGAAAATCAGGCCACATAAAAATAGCCGACACAAAAAAGGAACAAGCTAAATGGCAAACGACAGCAATGGCTCATATGGAAACAAATCTCAATGATGTGTCGGTTTTCTTACAAAAAGCCGAACAGGTAATTATTGACCTAGAATATTTCGCTGCCACCCTTCCTGATGGCAAAGAAATGAAAGAAGATGGACTCATTTATCGGCAATTGCCAAAGCCTTATAATACTAGGGATGGAATTCTTGCTTTCTTTCAGCAGTATTGGAGTAGACCATTGGCAGTTACTTTATACGATCATTTAGATACGAAAATCGTTGATGGAAATGTGTATCTTTCTACTTCTACAAGACGCTATCCTGTATTTATCACTACCCAAAATATGAAAGTCTCCGTTGAAAATAATGGATTAATTGTAGAAGTGACAGGGATTTCACCTACTACTGCATCCTCTCGCTCGCTTGTCCGTTATCACTTGGGGCGGGATCATGAATCCAAACGGTACGAAATAACAAAACGCTCTGGTATATATGGACAGGAAAATTTCCAGTAACGTCCCTTGACATTTTCCTGTCCTCCCCATCATAATGATGTAAATAATCATACTTCATCGCTTTGAAGGGAAATAGTAAAGCCCCCTTTCTGCTCCAGAGAACGTGATCCATTGGCTGGAAGATCGCGTGCATGAGACAGCTTGAACCCATCCCAGAGCGGCTAGGGACGACCTAGACAGGACTCTTTCCCCTGTTATCAAGGAAAGCGCTTATAGGCCTATTTATGGCTTTCTTAAGTGTAAAGATAGATGGCGATCCATGTAAGGTTGGCTCGACATTTAATTAAGGTGGTACCGCGAAAGTAAACCTTTCGTCCTTATGTTTTTCTAAGGATGGAAGGTTTTTTTGTTTGTTAGAGATGAAAAAGGAGAGCAGATCAACATGAATCAAACTGGAAAAATGCGCATTGTGGTGAAAGTAGGAAGCAGTTCCTTAGCAAAGAAACAAGGCGGTTGCGATCAGCAAAAAATGAGTCTCTTGGTAGATGCCATCGCAGCTCTGCGTGGTGAAGGACACGAAGTAGTACTCGTGAGTTCTGGAGCTGTAGCAAGTGGATATTGCCTGCTTGGCTATGAACAACGACCGAGAACTATTGTGGCTAAACAAGCCGCAGCAGCCATCGGACAAAGTATTTTGATGGAGCATTACTCAGCTTTGTTTGCAACCTATCGCTATCATATCGCACAGATTCTGTTGACTCGCAGTGACTTCTCTAATCAGGAACGATACCGTCATGCGTTTCAAACGATGTCACTACTCCTCTCACGGAACATCACTCCTATCATTAATGAGAATGATACTGTCTCCGTTACAGAGTTAACGTTTGGCGATAACGATATGTTAGGTTCATTAGTGGCTGGTATGTTACATGCTGACATCTACATCATTTTGACTGATACAGACGGTATTTATGATAAAGACCCAAGAAATCATCCTGACGCAAAGCGTTTCGACAAGGTCGCTACCATTACAGACGAAATCAAAGCAGTAGCAGGTGGTTCTGGTTCATCTCTTGGTACCGGGGGAATGCAGTCAAAAGTAATCGCTGCTGAGACTGCTTTAAAAGTCGGCACACGTACATTTATCGGTCGATTATCCTCAAAAGATAGTTTATTACACGTCATCAATGGAATTGGGGAAGGAACCTATATTGGAGATTTTGGTGAAATGGATTCTGACACCGCTTCTCCTCATTCTGCTGAAAAACGTGAGAGTGTTTCTACACAAAAGCAGTGGATTGCCCTACATTCCGCTATCGCTGGTCGCTTGCATGTAGATGCTGGGGCCCAAGAAGCTATCCAGCAACGTAAAAGCAGTCTACTGCCAGCAGGAATTACCAGTGTGGAAGGTGACTTCTCTCAAGGGGATGTTGTTGAAGTTTATGCTCCTGCTGGTTTAATTGGCCGAGGTGTCTGTCGGTATGATAGTGAACTGTTGCGTGAAATCATTAGTGAGCCGCAAAAGGAAAAACCTATTACAGAAGCAATCCATCGAGATCAATGGGTATCGCTACCTCATCTCATACAAAAATAAGCAGGAAAAAGGAGTGGAAAAAATGAGAGAAGGAAACCAACAAACGAAAGTAGCTTCCCAGCAGGTCGTTGACCAAGTTACTAAACAGGCAAAATTAGCTCAACATGCCTCACGAAAATTAGCCCTTTTGACTAGTGAACAAAAGAACGCTGCATTACGCGCTATAAAAGAACAACTTGTAGCTGATCAGGCTTATATTTTAGCTGAAAATAAACATGATGTAGACAAAGCAATAGAAAGCGGACAGCTCAATAGCTTAATTGATCGTCTCAGTCTAACCCCTGAACGTATTACCGCCTTGGCTGATAGCCTAGAGGATCTAGCTGTTCTCACTGATCCAATTGGCGAAACAACTGCTGAATGGGTACAAAAGGATGGTTTATCTATTCGTTCCGTTCGTGTACCACTAGGGGTAGTCGGTATGATATATGAAGCACGTCCTAATGTTACAGTGGATGCGGCCGCAATCTCACTAAAAACGGGAAATGCCGTAGTACTGCGCGGCAGTGCCTCTACCACTCGTTCTAATCTAGCTTTGGTTAAAAGTATTCAAACCGCCCTACAAAATCTAGGGCTACCACCTGAAGCTGTCCAGTACCTTGCTACGACCGATCGAGCGGCCGTAGATGTCATGTGCAGCCTCCATGGAATTATCGACGTAATCATCCCCCGTGGAGGAGCATCGCTAATCAATCGTGTTGTGAAAAATTCCATTGTGCCTGTTATTGAGACAGGAGTGGGTAACTGCCATATTTTCATTGATCAAACAGCTGATTATTCCATGGCCCAGGCCATCGTGCAAAATGCTAAGCTAAGTCGTCCTGCTGTATGTAATGCTCTTGAATCTTTACTTATCCATCAGGATTTTGGGCATGATCAATCAACAGCTCTTTTGACCTCCCTTCTTGATGCAGGAGTAGAGCTACGAGCATGCGAACGAACGATTGCTTCCCATCCGGAGTTACGCGATCGTCTTGTCTTAGCTACCGAGCAAGACTGGCATGCTGAATTCCTAGATTCAATCCTAGCTGTTAAAATAGTTACCAATATAGACGAAGCTTTAGAACATATCGCTACCTATGGCACAAAGCACTCAGAATCTATCTTGACCAAGGATCAAACGCAAGCAGAACGCTTCTTGCAAGCTGTAGATGCTGCTGTTGTTTACCATAATGCTTCCACTCGTTTTACAGATGGTGGGGAATTTGGTTTTGGAGCTGAAATTGGAATCAGTACACAAAAATTACATGCTCGTGGTCCCATGGGACTAACAGCTTTAACTTCAATTAAATACCGTGTCTTAGGGAACGGACAAACGCGGTAATATTCATTCACGAAAGGAGATCTCTCTCATGAACAATCATCAAGCTAACCAGATATGCCAACAACTACACGTGGGTTTTATGGGAGCAGGTTCCATCGTAGAAGCCATTGTAAAAGGTATCACAGCTAAACATTTACTACCTGCTAGTAGCATCAATGTGACGAATCATTCAGATGATGCTAGGCTCCGTGAGCTGCAAGAGCAGTACGGGGTAATCCCAACTCGTGATTTATCTGCCATGCTTCTACAATCTCAAGTATTATTCTTAGGAATGAAACCAAAAGACGTAGCCACAGCATGCCAAACCTTACGTGATTACGTAACACCGGATCACTTAATTATCTCGGTCATTGCCGGTGTCCCTACCTCCTCTATTCAGGAATGGCTCGGAGTAGAATGTCCAATCATTCGAGCGATGCCAAACACATCTTCGGCCGTAGGTTTATCTGCAACTGGAATGGCTGCTGGTAAATATGCATCTGCACACCATCTAGCCATAGCAGAATGTTTATTTCAGTCAATCGGTCAGGTGTGTACAGTCCCTGAACAAGAATTAGATATTATCACTGGTTTATCGGGAAGTGGTCCCGCTTATATTTATTATCTCGTTGAAGCGATGGAAGGTGCTGGACAACAAGCAGGTCTTTCACAGGAGATGTCCCGTGAGCTAACAGTGCAAACCTTGCTCGGCGCTGCGCACATGTTGTTAGCCACCAAAGAAGAACCAGCTGTTCTGCGCAAAAGAGTAACTAGCCCCGGTGGAACTACACAGGCAGGGCTAGAGGTTTTGCAATCGCATGGTTTTAAACAAGCCATAACAGAAGCGGTTTTACGGGCAACTGAACGTGCACGAGAGCTAGGAGCACCATATCGGTAAAAGGACGTCTACGGACTTCTATTAGTATTTTCCCTATTACTTGTTACTGTTACCTGCTTCCCTCCCTCGCTTGACCAATCCATGCTATACTGAATAAAAAAGTGGAGGAGGGAAGTTTGTGCAAGTATATGCTCTCTATGGCCCTAGTGGTACAGGTAAAAGCACCAGTGCATTAAGTCTCGCTCACTCACGTCACATCGATGCCATCATTGATGATGGGATTCTCATCTATGAGGGTCGTAAGGTTGCAGGCTACTCAGCTAAATACGAAAAAACAAAAATTCGTGCAGTAAAACGCGCTATATTTCACTTTTCAGATCATGTCGATGAGGTACAGCGCGTTTTGCACAAGCTTCCTATAGAGAAGATTTTAATTCTAGGCACTTCAACACGGATGATCGGAAAGATTGTAACTGCGCTTGATTTGCCAGAAGTAACGGAATACATACCAATAGAAGCGATCAAGCCTGAAAAAGAGATTGAAGCAGCACGCTATGTTCGCGAAACAATGGGTCAGCACGTAATTCCTATCCCACGCGTAGAAGTAGAAAAAGATTTGTTTAAACGTATTGTCGATTCAGCGTGGCAAATCTTTTCCTCTAAAAAACACGTGGGCGAAACCACAGTTGTTCAACCTTCCTTTTCTCAAGGTCGTATCCAGATTCATGAACAGGTATTGCGTAAGTTAGTACAGCAGGCCTGCTATCGAAATAACACTGTCGTGAAAGTCCACAAGGTAGATTACACATTTCAAGCTATGCCTCGCCTGCAAGTTACATTGGCTGTACAGGCAATGCTCGGAGAAGATTTACGTTCTCGGTTAATTGAGTTACAGCATCAATTACAGGAGGAGTTAGAATACTACTTATTTATTGCTCCAGCCAGCATTGACTTTGAAATTACTACTTTGCAATTCGTCCAAGCTACAACCGACAAGTCAAATTAAACATGTTCCTTTTTAACAGGTATCATAGAAGCAAAACCATAAGGAACAACGAAAGAGTAGCCCTTTCCTTACACGCCGCTTTGGCTTAGGAAAGGGCTTTTTTGTCTTGTATGAAACCTTCTCTTCAAACAAAAGCTATCTTTGTAAACTGTCTATAATTTGAAAGGAGGCTTTCCCTATGCAAACAATCTCTTCTACATTAGCTAACGCCCAAAATCAACAACTTCCATTTCCAACTCCGCCTACGATCATTACAGGAAAGGATTTAAGTTATCTAAAGGATGCATTGTCTTGGGAGTTAAACGCTTTTAAGAAGCTCCATTTTTTCGCACAGCAGGTACAGGACCCTCAGATAAAAGACCTGTTGAACAAAACGGGCTACATGCATCAAATGCATTATGAACAACTGCTAACACACCTTACTATCAACAATACAAGCGTCACAGAATCCTTGCCACAAATGCAATAATATCAAGGAAAGGGAGGTATGTCTCCATGCAGAATAAACAGATTGCTAATCCGCAATCCAACCAATTGCCACAAGTCAAAGGACCTGAGATGAATGATCGGGATTATATCAATGATGCGCTTAGCACCTGCAAATATTTGACAGACAGCTTAAATGATGCGGTACGGGAAGCGAGTCACCAGCAATTACATGAAACCTATTTGCAATTATTAACGGAAACTCATCAATCAGCCCGTGAATTGTATAATTGTATGTTCCAAAAGGGCTGGTATAAGCTTGAAGTGGAAGATCAACAAAAAGTAACACAAGCTCATCAGCAATTTAGCGGATATTCGACTCAATTTCCATATAACCATTAATCAACAACGAAAAGCTTATCGTAGACTTTTTAAGACACGTAAAAAAGAATGGATAACAGTCGTAAATCATTTGACTCGCTATCCATTCCTTTTTACTTTTTTACGACCACTGAGGAAGCCTTGACTTACAATGGCTTTTCAACCTGTTGGCTATTTATCTGTCCCCGAGCCTTCTTTCTTGCGATTTTCCTTTGCTTGCCAATTGCAAGAACCATATACAGGGATGGAACCACAATCAGTGTTAGCAGCATGGAGAACAACAAACCAGAAATGATAGTAATAGCGAGCGGTTTGAACATCACACTGCCCGTAATCGCCATTGGCGTAAGCCCTGCTATCGCTGCCAGAGATGTTAACAGGATCGGTCTCAATCGGGCTTTACCAGCTCCAATAACCGCTTCCTTCAGTTCAACACCAGTATGTCTTGCCTCCTCGATAAACTCAATCAAGACAATCCCATTTCGCACAACAATCCCAGACAAGGAGATAAAGCCCGCCACTGTCATAAATCCGATTGGTGTTCTTGTGATGAATAACCCGATTAAGCTACCAGAAATCGCCAGATAAACCGTACTCATGACCAAAATAGGAATGGATAACGAATTAAACTGTATGACAATCAAGAGAAAAATGAGGAAAACCACTACAACCGCCAGCATTCCTAAATCAAGTAAAATATCGGTTTCCTCTTCTGTTTCACCAGTTACATTCCATGCATACTCTGCTGGTAATTCTAGCTTCTCTATCTTCTCTTTCAATTCCCTCATCACATCATCGGCCGTCCGATCCCCTACATCACTTGTAATCGTGACACTGCGTGATAAATTGTAGCGAGGAATATTCTGTAATGATAAGGCTGGCTTCATTTCCGCTATCTGAGAGACAGGAATGAGTTGCCCCTGAACGTTTGGAACTGTAAGCTGTTGAAAGACTTGCTGAGTCGTCATTCCCGACTGATCCGCAAGCAGAGTGATATCAACCAAATGTTTCCCATTATCAAATTGCCCCATAGGAATTCCTTGGCTAATCAGGCGTAATGTCCGCGTTAAGTCAGCTTCACTGATCAGCTTCTTATCCATGTTTCCCTGATTCACATTGAATTGCAGGGAATACTGCTCATTACCAAGGGTATCGTTTATATTATAGGTTCCCCTCGTTTCAGCAATCAGTTGTTTTATTTGCTCCGAAATGGCATATAGCTGATGCAAATCGTCTCCATACACCCGAATGGCTACCGGACTTCCTGTATACATCGCTGCCTTTACACTATAGGGAATAATATTTGCTTCTGGGTACATCTGTTTAAACTGTGCCATCCACGGCTTCAGGATTTTTCTTGAATCCATCTGCTTATTATTAAATGTAATTACCAATTGTGCCATATTTTCTCCTGACCCGACAGGTGGTGCACTCGGAATCATCTGTGGCCCATTCCCACCTACGAAAGCAGAGACCTTTTCAATATGCGGCTGCTGCTGAATCCACTCTGTAACGCTCTGAACAATTCGATCTGTTTCCTGCAAATTACTGCCAACAGGCGTGCTAATGTTGACAATCATCTGTGGTCTGTCGTCATCAGGAAAAAGCTGAACGGGTATAAATGTAATCAATCCATAAAACACGGTTGCTATCAATACCCCAATTACTCCTGTTTTTAATGGATTCTTCAGCATTATCGGCATTACGCGATCCCCATACCAATGAATCAAGGAATTGATTTGTTTTCCTAATAGACCAGATGGCTTCTGGTAGTTTGTCTGTTTTTTGTTTCGTCTCTGGTTCCATTCTCTAAAAATAGGAACTATCGTAAGTGACATGAGCATTGAGGCTAGCATCGTAAAGATGATGATCACCGGAACAGGAAAGATAAAGTGCCCCGCATCTCCAGGGAGAAAAATGATCGGCCCAAACGCCGAGACCGTAGCAAGAGTAGCTGTGATAATCGAAACTGAGACCTCTTTGGTTCCAAGTACGGCAGCCGTATACGGGTCTTCCCCCAGTACAGACAGCCTTCTCTCGATATTGTCGTTCACCACTACTGCATCATCCACTAGAATACCAAGTACAATGATGAGCCCGAAGATCGTCATCTGGTTGAGTGTAATTCCAAAGAAAGGAAGGACAGCCATCCCTGCTGCCAATGAGATTGGAATCGCCAAGGCTACCATCATGGATGTCGTCAGGTTCAAGCCTAGCATGCATATGAAAAGAACGGCCACAATAGCAATCAGCATCTCGTGAAACAGTCCGGAGAAAAGCTCATCAATTCGATCCACCTGGGAAAAAACCGGTTCTTTTTTTACCCACGAAGGAAGGTTCTTTTCTAACGTTTCTAGCTTTTGATCAATGGCTTTCTGAACACCTGGAACATCGCTTCCCAATTCGGCATTTATGCTGACCGTCACAGCAGGCTTCCCGTTATAATAGGTTCGATATTCAAGTCTTTTGGTACTGTCTGAAATCGTCGCGATATCCTGAAGATAAACAGGCACTCCCTCTTTTGTACGGGTCACAATTACTTTGTTGAATGTGTCAGCCTTGTAGCTAACAGGCAAGGTAAGCTGATATTTACGGGTGTCAATGTTGACATCACCAAGTGGCGTCGTTTCGTTTTTCGTTCGAACAGCATTCATTACCTGTGTCCAGGAAATTTTGTATTGTTGCAATCTTTGTGCATTTACATATATTTTTAGTTCTTGTTTTGGCAACCCGAGTATAGAGACGTCTGAAACACCAGGTATGGTACGAAGCTGGTCCTTCCAAAGATCAAGTGTATCGCGTAGCTGAAGGATTTCTTCAAATGATTCAGCCGTAATTTGAAAGGTCTGTATAAACGTACGACTCATATCATCATTAATGATTGGTTGCTCTGCTTCCTCAGGTAAATCAGCCTCAGCATCCTTCACTTTTTTCCGCAGCTCTTCAAATACCTTTTTCGGTTCGACTTTACTCTCTGACCGAACGGTAATAAGGGATATCCCAGAACGGGATTCGGAACTAATTGATTTAATGCCTTGAACCTCATTGATCTTTTCTTCCAATTTCTTCGTTACGGTTTGTTCCATTTTTTCTGGAGTGGCCCCTGGATAAATGGTCGTGACCGTAGCTATACTGACAATGGTGTCTGGTGATTCCTGCTTAGGAAGTGAGAGGGAAATGAATATCCCAATCAGCACCACCATCGTAAAGAAGACAAGCGTTATTTTTCGCTTTTTGATGAAATATTCAATCATGCTGTTTGCCCCCTCCCACGGCAACAATGTCACCGTCGAGCAATCGGTCAGCACCTTTCGTAATCAGCATATCTCCTGCTTGAAGCCCTGATGTAATTTCCAGAAAGTTATCAACGTACTGGCCAATGACTACAGGTGTCTTCCTTGCTTTACCATCTTTTATCACATAGACGAAAGGACCGGACCCTCGGCTAAAAACAGCTTCTACCTGCACAAAAATTCCTTCTTTTTGTGACAAGGCACGCTTCGCACTCACTACTTGTCCGGGAAACCAGTCATGCTTTGCATTATCAATCACAACTTCTACGCTGATCGTACCTGTCTGCTCATTGGTGGCCGGATAGATTTTTGAGACCTTTCCTGTCCGTTTTTGCTCATACAGTGTAAATTCGACTGTATCTCCTACATTCCAGGCAGATATATCCCTGTCAGGTACGGGTAAAACTGTTTTCAGTTGGGTAATGTTGCCGATACGGTAAACAGGAACACCCGGACTCGCCAGTTGTCCCACATCCACTAATTTTGATAGTACTGTTCCAGTAATCGGAGCTTTTATCTGTGTTTTTGCTAGAGTGGCTGCGGCCTGATTTCGACCAACAACAGCACCCTGATAGCTCGCTTGAGTCGAGCTTATATCTTCCGCCCGGGCCCCTGCCATTACAAGCGAGTAGGATTGCTGGGCCGAAGCAAAGTCTTTTTTAGCAAGTTCAAGTGCATTTTTGACATTCTCAAGCTCAGTTTGAGGGATCACACCACTCTTATAGAGTTGCTCCATGCGTATGTAATCTTTTTGTGCCTTTTCCAGCAAGATTTTCTTTGCATCAACCGCTACTTTTGCTTGATGGACCTCTTGTTCTCTGAAGCCGTTTTTTACTTTAGCCAAATTAGCATTCGCACCATATACATTAGCCTCGGCCAAAGCTAGCTGGAGAGAGTAATCTGTGGAATCAAGCTGGGCCAAAATGTCCCCTTTTTTTACTTGATCTCCTTCTTTGTATGGTAAAGACTTGACCTCTCCTGCTACTTCAAAAGATAACGTTGTTTCTTCCTTGGGAGCAAGCGTCCCGGGAAGCTCACTCATCTCTTTAAATGTTTTCGCTTTAATAGCCTCTGCTACAACTATTTTCGCCTCCTGCGGTTGAACAGTTGCTTCCTTATCTTTACTGCATGCCGTCATCACGATCATCGAGAGGGATAGTATGAGTAGAATCCAAAACCTTTTTTGTACGGTAGCATTCATGTTCTTATCACTCCTATAATTTAAATCTGTTAGATTGTGAAAACTGGCTTCATTCGGAATGAAAATTCATTCTGTTTTGATAAGGGGGGTCTGAATTAATGAATTCTGACCGCATCCCAACATGCTTCTTGAACACCTGCAATTAATTCTGATGGATTCTTAATTTCGCAAAACCGAATTGCCTTATTTAAAGCGATAAATGCACCGTCAACGATCGTAAGCAATGCATCAGCAGGTAATGGGCGAATAATGTTCTTTTGTTGGCCCTGACTAATAAAGTCAATAAAGAAATCCCGTAGCATATTGTAGGATTGGCGACTAGTCTCGTCCAGATAATGCCTATTCGCATGTGAATCAAGAAACAATAATGCATACATATTGTTCAATAAATAGCTAATAACCTGATTGGAAATGTGCTGAAATTGCTCATATACATCTTCAGAAGAATGGGGATATCCTTTTTTCACAATCTCTAGCAAATCCATTACACATTCTTGAAACAAGGTATTGACGAGGGACTCCTTATTTTCGAAATACCGATAAAGAGTACCGGCACCAACTCCCGCTTTCTCGACAATCATCGGAACTGTCGTCCCATCAAAGCCTCGTTCCTCAAAAAGAATTAGTGCAGCTTTCATTATTAAATCGCGTTTAGATTCCGACACTTCCTGTAACCCCTTTGCGGAATGAATTTTCATTCTATAAGGCGAGTATAAATCACAGCTAAGACGATTGTCAATTATTGTAAATAGTATATAGTGTAGCAGAACTTTATTCATGTACAACATAACTGCGGGGTCACTCCGGGTAATTTGCTATCAGAGTGCTACTTGCGTGATTTTTCTTGTCTCTTCAAATAGAAAAAAGATGACTCCGATAAGGGGGGGGGCATCTTTTGGGTTATCTGATAAGGTAGTTTCCCATTTTTAAAAGGGATTACTTTTATCTATTTTGTTACAGGAATAGAATTTGTGTCATCGAACAGATCAGTTAGTTCTCTGTGAATCATCGTAAATCCATTGTAATCGCCTCCCATCCATCCCCTTATTTTTCTTGTCAAATCTTTTCCTGATGGATCTAATAGAGCCTCTTCCAAATGATCCGAGAGATCCTCTTGGCTAATTTTTTTACCATCCTTATCCTTCGCATCAAGTATGGCGGCGATTCGCATGGAATCAGCGAGAATTTCTTTTAATTCAACCGTAATATTCTGATCGGTCACTTTCTTATCCACCTACTGTTGCAAGACCTACTCAATCAGCTCGTGATCGTCCTGCATGTATGTCTATCCTCCCATTCAAAAAGAATGCTGCGCAGCCTATTCTTTTTGCTTGTCATAAGGTATAACGTAAAAAATTGAATTCTCTTTCTCTTTTTTTCAATTTTTTTCTTTTCACTTTTTAGAACATAAAAAAACCCGAATGAAAGACTTCCTTACATGCGTCTTTCATTCGGGGAACAATTATATTTTTTTGTTTTTGTCATTGCACCTTATTCCGTAACAATCTCTTCTGAATTACGCTTCCAAGGACCATAACAAATGAGTAATAAAGGAATGATTCCAAGCAGCGTAGAAATCCCAAAGAATGTATACGTTCGCAAAATACCGTAGTATTCCATGACCCATCCTGCTGTGTAATTAGCAAACATAGAGCCTAATCCCACTCCAAAGGAAGCAAATAGAGCTAGAGCTGTTACCTGCAAGGAAAGAGGTGTATTCTCACGTACATATTGGGCAGCCGTGGCTAAGAATAGACCGACAGATAATCCTTGTAGGAAAAATAGGCTTAGGATGATTGTCGTACTTGGAGCTGATCCGTAAAAAAACCACCTGGCACCTGAGACAATACAAGCAAATAAGAGAGTTTGCTCCAAGCCAATTTTTTTGATAAGACGTGATGCTAGTTTCATACAAGGCACTTCACTACCTGCAAACAGTAAGAAAGCAAGACCTAATGTGGCGATCTCTCCACCGATATGCTGATAGTATAGATTAAACCAGGTGTTATGAGCATTCATCGAACCGAATACGAAAAATGTACAAAGGAGAAAGAGTATAAAGCGTGGGATTTTAAAAAGTGTCCCGGCTTTTTTAAAGCTATTACGTGGAAGCTCCTTGCGCTCAATTCGCTCATCTGGAATTCTGATCAAAAAGAGTACAGCGAGAAAATAAGCAAGCCCTGTGCTGTAAAAAATAGCGGATGGACCCCACTGCTGAACAGCCAAGGCAGTAAGAAAGGCAGCAATAGCAAATCCAATGGCCCCCCATAATCGAATACTGCCAAAATGCATGGAGCGCTTGCTAACATAGCTAAGTGTTAAGCTATCTGAAATCGGGATAGCCGCACATTGAAAAATAGACCAAAACGCAATCGTAAAAAACACCCATGCGTAAGTATTAATGAAGGTAAACAAAAATGAGATACAGGCTGCAGCGATCAGAGCCAGTATTAACGCCTTTTTTCGAATTTGAAACTTATCACAAATCATTCCCCAAACTGGCTGTAGCAGTAAAGATACCACAGGAGTGATCGAACTGAGAGTACCAATTTCAACTCCCGTTAAATGAATGGATTTAAAGTACTCTGTTAATAGAGGCGAGTAAGCGCCCATAGCGTAATACAAAAAGATATAAAGTCCACCTAGGGCTACGTAAGCATTTGAAGCGCTTTCGTTTGTAAAAGTATGTTGGTTATTTTTGCTGTTCATGCAGTTTTCTCCTCTACTTTCCACATAAAGAACAGCTTCAATCGGAATTACCGAAGAAGCTGTTTTCGTATCAGATTGCTACTTTTACACTTTTGTCTATTCTTTTACAGTAGGTAATAGCTTATCAAAATTTACCGTCCGTATTTTTTCCCAGGTTGTAGGGTCATTCTCATCAAACTGTTCGAGAAAAGCGATGACTTCTCTTGTTAATGGTGTAGGGGTAGATGCACCTGCAGTAACAGATACACTTTTTTTACCCTTTAGCCACTCAATATTAAGCTCAGACAGATCAGAAATGCGATAACTAGGAATACCCGCAATCTCCTCAGAAACTTGTGCTAAGCGATTCGAGTTATTACTTCGAGGATCTCCCACTACTATGGTTACATCTGCTTTTCCAGCATGTTTTGCTACTGCTTCCTGCCTAACCTGTGTAGCCATACATATTTCATTGTGAACCTCAACGGAAGGATATTTCTCCACAATGGCTTCCATAATATGCCTTACATCCCATTGGCTCATCGTTGTCTGATTTGTTACCACTAATTTGTCGGTCGTAACGTGTACGTTTTGCAAATCTTCCAGCGTTTGAATCAAATGAACACGATCAGGTGCTATCCCAATCGCTCCCTCTGGTTCAGGATGTCCCTTTTTACCAATATAGAGAATATGGTAGCCTTCATCTACCTTTTCCTTAATGAGATCATGTGTTTTCGTTACATCAGGACAAGTAGCATCCACAACCGTCAGACCTTTTTCTTTCGCTTTTTTACGGACTTCTGGCGATACCCCATGAGCAGTGAATATAACCGTTCCATGATCAATTTTATCTAAAAGCGCTAGACGATCTTCTCCATCCAACGTGATAACTCCTTCACGTTCAAAAGCATCTGTCACATGCGCATTATGCACGATCATTCCCAAAATGTAGATAGGGCGCGGCACATTTTGATTTTTTGCCGTTTTAATAGCCAGTACCATGGCATCCACTACGCCATAGCAATAACCACGGGGAGCAATTTTTACAACTTCCATATCAGCATAGCCCTCCTTTTCTGCCCCTTATTATAGCATTAGAATGTGCTTTCACGCTTTTGTTCATAAATTCTTACGTTATTATAAACAATCCGTAGCATTGGTGTCTCTATTCCCTGCTGTTCGGCAAGGCGCAGCAAGTAACCTTGCAAATGCTCTCCTTCAATTGGGAGTCGTTTCTCCATATCCCGTAGCATGGAGGATTTCATTTTGTAGCCCTGTTGCTTAAAAGTATCCATCACATGATCTACCATTTGAGCAGAGATTGGGGCACCAATCTCTATCATAACGCTCACACATTCTTCTGTTAATTGTTTCGTCAGCTCGATTCCAAATGGAGAATCGCGAATTGGTCCTACTGCTGCGTTCATCAAGGTGGTAATACCTGAAAGCATCGTAATAAACAAATATTTTCGCCAAGCCTCCTGCTGTATGTTATTGGACAGTTCGAAGCTCGCATTTGCTACTTTTACATACTCATATAAACGCTCTACTCGCTCTGACGTACCACCATTCCATTCCCCAAAAGCTAGCCGATGAGCCTTACTGGTTTGTATGATATCCCCGTCAACGCTAAGCGTCGTTTCTATAAAGCACAATCCGCCCAAAACCTTATCTGCTCCAAAACGCTCCTGTAGTGGTTGCATATGAGCAATTCCATTTAAAAGCGGTATGATCATTGTATCCTCGCCCACATATGGAGCGATATCATTGATTACATCATCTAGTTGGTATGCTTTTGGAGATAACATAATGACATCAAAAGGGGTCGCTTCTTCTCCAGCTAGTAATAAGGCGGGGTAAACTGTGGAATCGCCATTAACACTTTGAATAACTAGACCTCGCTCTTCTAGCTGTGCCTTACGCTTTTGGCGTACAAGAAAAGTAACATCTCTGCCACCCTCCACCAAACGACATCCAAAATATCCACCAATTGCTCCCGCACCTACCATTAGTATCCGCATTACACCAACCCCCTATAATCAATTGTCCTATTGTATCTTCTCACATATATTGTAGCTGGTTTTTGGGAAATCCCAAGTAGAATTTTTGAAACAATGTGTAGAAAAATCGGCTCTACAAAAGGAGTCTTTCAAAACGAAAGAGCTCCTTTTTAACTGTATTGCACATTTATTTATGATCAATCCCAATAATTTCACTAATATGGGTAAATCCATCTCGCTTCATTAGCTGAACCAAACGTTTGTTGATCTCTGTGACAGCACCTGGTCCCACATAGATCATGCTCGTATAAATCTGAATCATAGATGCTCCTGCTCTCATCATGCGGTACGCATCATCACCAGTGAAGATACCACCTACCCCAATAATGGGCATTTTGTCGCCTACTGCTTTATAAATATCACGAACGCATTCGGTTGAACGTGGCAATAGCATTGGACCACTCAGTCCCCCTGCTTCTTTTGCCAGCGTAGGATCGGACACACCTTCTCGAGACAGAGTAGTGTTGGTAGCAATCAATCCATCCATTTTCTCTTCTAGAGCAACATAAACAACATCGCTCATATGCTCATCCGACATGTCTGGGGCTACTTTTAATAGGATTGGTTTACGCTTCGCACCGTATTTCTCTAGCTGATCCGCTTTTTGGCGGATTGTCCGCAAAAGATGACGTAAACTATCTACTTCCTGCAAGTCACGTAAGTTAGGAGTGTTAGGTGAGCTTACATTAATCGCAAAGTAATGCCCATAGGGATATAAAGCTTCGAGGCATTTTTCATAGTCACTTGCTGCTTGATCATTAGGAGTTAGTTTATTTTTTCCAATGTTTACCCCAACTGGCATGCAAGCATCTTGATAATGACTCAATGATTTCGCTGCTGCTTGTACACCGTGGTTATTAAAACCCATACGGTTGATGATCGCATCATCTTCCTTTAAACGAAAACAACGCGGCTTGTCATTACCTGGTTGGGCTAGTGGGGTTAACGTACCTACTTCGACATGGCCGAATCCAATTGATCCGAGTGGAACATAAACCTCAGCATTTTTATCGAATCCAGCTGCCAGTCCCACTGGATTAGGGAATACGATATCCCATACTTTATTGACGAGCATTGGATGTTCATAACCATACATCATATTTAATACCCTTTTGCCTAAAGGAATGCTGTCGGCCATTCGTAGTCCATTAATCGCATTCTCGTGTGCCGATTCAGGATCCATTTTAAATATAAACTTTTTTAGGTGCTTATACATTGTTGCCACTTCACTCCTAACGCATATTCTGTTCTCGATATAAGAGCATACCATAAACCTTTGGCATTGGATATAAAGTCAAAAAAAGAAAAAGTGCCATACCTTTTTTAACAAAAAGTATGTCACTTTTTCAAATGAATTATTTTTATAATCTGGAACTTATTATTTACTTGCTACTAGTAAAGCATCTTCCAAAGTAACAAATGGCAGATTGTGTGTATCCGCAACTGCTTTATAGGTTACTTGACCATTAATAACGTTAACACCTTTTCCTAGAGCATGATTGCTACGGATTGCTTCTACATATCCTTTATTAGCAATTTGAACAGCATAAGGAACTGTGACATTTGTTAGAGCAAGTGTAGACGTACGAGCTACTGCTCCTGGCATATTTGCTACTGAGTAATGGATAACACCGTGTTTTTCATATGTTGGGTTATCATGTGTAGTGATACGATCAATCGTTTCAATAGAACCACCTTGGTCAATAGCAACGTCAACGATCACAGAACCTGGAGCCATCGTTTTTACCATTTCTTCTGTTACCAGACGTGGAGCACGCGCACCTGGGATTAGTACTGCTCCTACTAACAAGTCCGCTTTTTTCACAGCGTTAGCAATGTTAAAGCTGTTAGAAATCAATGTATGAACACGTCCACCAAATAGGTCATCTAATTGACGAAGACGATCAGCACTAATGTCTAAAATAGTAACATTTGCACCTAGGCCTACTGCCATTTTCGCAGCGTTGGTACCTACAATACCACCACCAACGATAACAACCTCACCTTTTGGAACACCTGGAACGCTTCCTAGAAGTACACCTTTACCACCGTATGGTTTTTCTAGGAATTGAGCTCCGATTTGAACAGACATGCGTCCTGCCACTTCACTCATTGGCATTAACAGAGGAAGAGAGCCATTTGGCATTTGGATGGTTTCATAAGCGATTGCAATCACTTTTTTATCAACCAATGCCTTGGTCAATTCTGGTTCTGGTGCCAGGTGCAAGTAAGTAAATAGAATTTGTCCTTCACGGAAATAGTTATATTCAGAAGCAAGTGGTTCTTTTACTTTCATCACCATATCAGCCGCCCATGCATCTGCTGCTGTTGGCACGATAGTAGCTCCCACTGCTTGATATTCAGTATCAATAAATCCACTGCCTAGTCCTGCATTTGTTTCAACTAACACTTGATGACCGCTTTGTACCAATGCTGTCACTCCAGCAGGCGTGATCGCTACACGGTTCTCGTTGTTCTTAATTTCTTTAGGAATCCCGATAATCATTATTAAATCCTCCCCTTGATAGCCCCTGCTCAGTTCTCTTTCACTTACAATTTCTTCTTCACTTCTCAATAATACAGCGTTTTCATAAAGGGAGCATTAGAGATTCCTTTGAGAGAAAAAGCGTTCATTTGTGAATTTTCACAAATGCGCAAAAAAGTTATTCCAGCTTCATTACCTTTAAGTCAATATAGAGCGAATACCGCTGGTTAGGATCATCTAAATCAATCTGCATAATTTCCTCAATTCGTTTTAATCGATAGCTGAGCGTATTAATATGGATATGCAGATGAGCCGCTGTTCGGTTAACCTTTCCGACATGATCGAGAAAGACTTCCAATGTTTCGGTCAAATTGGTTTGATTGTCTTGGTCATAATAAAGTAGTTTAGCTAATTGATCATTTTTGTAGGCTTGTTCTTTATTCCAGCTCTTCATCTGTGGTAAGAAACGGTAGATCCCTAATTGTTGAAATCTCAATATCCGCTCTGTCTCATGAGGGAACAGCCGTTTTATAGCGTTCGTCTGCAAAGCCTCTTGATAGCTTTGGCGTCCTTCGATAAGTGAACAAACAGAACGGCCGCAACCAATATGGACTTTTCCTTTTCCAAACTTGTCTGTGAGCTTGGACATGCATTCCTCTAAAAATTGCTCGGAATAAACAACTAGAGTATCTTCTGACACAGCTTTCCCCTTAGGATGCTGCATGAGCAAAATCAGCTGGGAACCATCTGTTAGATTGTAAATTTTATCTCGCATCAATAGGGGATATAGCAATTGATGTATCTGTTCACCCTTGCCTTCCAAAACCTCTATGGTGCAAATAAGCAATGGAGGAACAATTTTCATATGTAGGTTTATCGCCTTCTGCTGTAGCTTCGTCTCCTCACCGTGCCCACCAAGTAAAAGCTCCCACAGAAATTCTTTTTGTCTATCCTGCTCTGCTTTGCGCTTTCCTTGTCGTTGTAGCAGTCGAGGCACCGCTTCCTTCGCAGCCTGACGAAGAATTTCGTCATCCCAGGAGGTCAAGGGGCGATTTACCTCTTGTGCCCAGATATAGCCCAAGATATCATTGCCTCTACGTATGGCGATTGCAACCCGCTTTCCAAGTCCAATCTCTTTCTTTTCAGGAATATGTACGGGGTCCTTTTGCGAAAAGAGCTGTTGAAAAACGCCATCCTTCCAGAGGCGTGTTAATACTTTTTCTGGCACGCGTCGTCCCATGATCGTAGACCAACGAGCCTGATCTGTACTATCTCCATGCGAACTATATGCAATCAATCGATGATCTAAATCTTCAATGGTAATCGGATTTTGTAATAGTTCACCTATAATATCCGCCAATTCATCAATATCACTATGCTGATGCTGCTCAAAATATTTTTGTTGCATACATGAATTCCCCGCTTTTTTAGTTACCTACATGGATCCGTTATCATCCTTTTGTCTCTTCATTATAACGAATGGGCATAGGGGGAAAAAGCGATTTTTTAAACGAATTTGTTTCCATTATTTGCCCCTACATCTGTTGTTCAACCACTTGCCTATTTGCAAAATTCTTTTGAAAGATATAGTAGTAAAAAATGGCCGCTAGAAGCATACATGTGCCGTGTATGAAGAACAAGAAGCTTACACCTATATAGACAGGGAAAGTAACAGCGATAATTCCCAACGTAATAGAATGTGACAGCATCATCATAGGCGTAAGACACCCGTATACTCTTCCAATTATTTTGGGGTCAACGAGGCTTGGCAACCAACCACCAAAACCTATATTTAATAAGGGAAAAGCCAGAGAAATGAAAAAATCAAGGAGAATAAAAACGGAAACGTTGTTCGTAAGACCTGAGGAAACAACCGAGATCCCCATAATCATAAGGGAAAGAACTGCTATGTGATATAGTTTCATTTTAGTTGCTAAATAGGACCCGACTACACTTCCAAACAAAGCACCTACTCCTGACACAATCCCCATCCATAGCAATACTGTCTCATATGACTCTGGAGCAAGTTTGTACTTCAATGCGTAAGTAGGAATGAGTGCATAACCGGCATTTATAATTCCAAATAGAAAAAAAGCACTTGATATGGCTAATACTAGTTTATTATTCCAAATATATCCAACACCTTTACTGAAATCTGATATCAAGGCTCCTATTGATACATCTTTCCACGATTTCTCACCATTTGGCAATCTGATTTCTACTTTGATATTGCATAATTGGATTAGCAATCCAGATACCAGATATGATATGGCATCTACCAAGATTGCTCCCTCTATACCAATGTGCCAATAAAGAAAGATACTAATGGAACTGCCTACTAATATAAGAATACTGTTTACCATTTGATTTAAACCGGTAGCTACTGGATATTCCTTTTCGGTTAAAATGCCTTGCATGATAGCTCTTTGTGCAGGACTAAAAAAATTAGAGACTGCACTCCTCACAAATATGATGAAAAAGGAAAGGACGATGGAATCAATGGCAATAGCAAAAAGTAATCCTAGAGAAAGAAAAGCACAAATAAAATCCGCCCAAGAAGCAATCTTTTTGCGATCAAAACGATCTGCCACAGCACCGATGAACAAGAAAATGACAAGCATGGGGAGAGAGTACATTAATTCTGTAATGGTGGCAAAGATAGGCTGTGAAGAAAATCTTGTAAGAATATACAATGTGAATGCGATGAGACCAATTTTATTGCCCATAGAGGAGGTTACATTCGCCAGAAAAAGATATGTATAGTTTTTATTTTTGAATATTCTTATGATATCCAAGCCAAAATCTCCTTCTTAACGTACAAATATTTTTAGATGCGACAGGGCATGATTGCATGTACTTACTTATTGTCTTAGATGATCATGCCCCAAAATTGTTTGGCATGGATATCTATCATTTTCGTTATCATGATAGTAAATAGGAACATTACCTAGGTAGTAAGTAACCTATGCCTAACTAATTCATCTAAAAACATCTGTATATCATTTGTAATCATCGTATTTTCTGTATTAACATTAAATTTTCCCGATATCTCTTTTAGTATCTCTTCTAGCGTAATTGTTTCTTTCGTACAAATATGTGTCCACAGTGTACAGGCTACTTCATCCTCAAACAATATCGTTTGTCCTTCAGGTGTGAGGACAAATATACCCTCTACATTTTGATCATAAAAGATATCTTTGTTTACTTGATAGGGAGACATCATCAGGAAGGAACCTCCTCTTTTGATTTTCTAAAATAATTCCACATATGTTTTTTCAAGTTACTTTTTATAATTTTGCACTCTTCCGTGTTTGTACCATCTATACTGTCTGTATCGCTCCATTGGATAGCTCTACATCCACCACCACACATATGTTTAAATGTACATTTTCCACAAATCGGTAAGTTATCCGTGATTCTGTTTCGTGATGCAGTAAAGACAGGAGATTCGTAATAAATTTCTTCTAACGATTTGTCTTTTACATTTCCACCTAAAAACTCGGGATTATGCATGATTTTACAGGGAAATACATCCCCTTTACTATCAACCGAAAACTCACTATACGCGTGACCACAATGATTTTTAATGTAAAACTGGTTAACAGCATCAAAATTAGGTTGTTTGTTGATGATTGTGTTTTCGATTTTTATACGTTGCACATAATTTAATTCGTGTTCGTGAGTCTTGCCTCTTCCTAAAGATGCTACAGGAGCTATAACAAGCCGGATGTTATTTTTATTTGTATAATCGATTACGTCCTCCACAGCATCCATATTATTTTTCGTGATTGTCTGGTTAATTTTTAACTTACAACCAGCTTCTAGCAATAAATCAATGGCCTTTTTCGCCTTCTGCCACGATCCTTTTCCCCTATTTTTGTCATGTTCGTCCTCGATCATGGAATCAAGGCTTATCGTTACTAATTTCGTGATCTCAGCAATTTTGTTAGCTATCTCTTTGTTAGAAATAAAAGAACCGTTTGAAATCATATGGACATTTAACCCTATAAAATTAGAATATTCCATTAATTCCACGAGATCTTTTCGTAAAAATGCCTCTCCTCCTGTAAAAACAATTGTTTTTGTCCCTAATTCCTTTACTTCTGTGATGACTCTTTTAGCCTCTTCGGTAGAGATATCATTATCCATAGATCTGCTGGGGCTACTTTCTGCATAACAATAGACACAATTTAAATTACATTTGTATGTTGTAACAAAATAAACAGATTTAGGTACAGGTTTGTGCGTACTTTGTTTGTTCTCAGTATCTACATTAAAACTATCAATCTTATACAGTCTAATCAAACCAATGACCCTTTTTACCAAACTTGCATCGTACTGTTCATCAATTAAACCCTGCGGTGATTTTTTGTTATAAATCATTTCATGCGCTACTTCATATTCTTTCTGATTCAACACAATCCAACTACTCACCAAGTAATTATGAATAATATAATCTTCCTTTTCTCGATAGACAGCTAATTTTGGAAAAGTTAATACATCATCGGTTACTAACATCGTATCATTCCTTTCCTAATAGAAATAGTAATGGCACTATTTTTACAAGTAGTGCCATTACTACTATTACCTATGTGTCTTACGCTCCTGCTCCGTTTTTTGAACCACATTGACAAGAATCAATTACATCAATTACGCCAGGGTTTACTACTTTCACTTTTGGTGTTGTATAATTTTTCATACTCTCACCTCCCTTCTATAAATAGCATAATTTAACTTTACTTAAATTTACTGTTAATTCAATATATTGTCAATAATTAAAATATTTTACTTTCACTAAAAAAACCAGTTAAACATTGATATGTTAATTTAACTGGCTTTACTTATCCTATTATCTATTTAATAGAACTGCTTTCTAACCAACGAAACATAGCTTTCGTATATTCTCCAATCTGCTCCGAAGTAAACAAGTGGGACGCATCGTCCACCAGCCACAACTCATGTGGTTTATGATGCAGGACAAGAGCTTTAGCCAAACGAGTGGCATGTTCTACTCCTACATTCTCATCTACTTGACCATGAATGATCAAAACTGGACAGGTGATTTGTTCAGCTTGTCTCACAGGTGAACGGCTATCATAGGCATGGGGAGCCGTATCTGGAGAGCCCATTATTTTTTTCAATAAAGACTGCATATCCTGGCGTTCTGAATACGTGAGGTGCATATCACTGACACCGCTCCAAACAACTACGGACGCATAACGATTAGGAAGCATAGCAGCACGTAATGCCATCATGCCACCACGTGAAAAGCCATATAGATGTATGCGATTAGTATCTACAAAGGGTATGTTAGCGAGCAAAAAATACGCTTGGTGCACATCCTCCATCTCTGCTCCGCCAAATTCATCTCTACCAGGAGCTCCCTCGTTCCCGCGATAATGGGGAGCAACAACGACATAACCGAAAGCTGCCATTTGAGAAATCCGTAGTGGCTGAACCCTTCCGATTTTTTTATAGCCACCTCGGCAGTAGAGAAGGGCTGGCAAGGGCTCTACCACCTTTTGATATGGGATCAGTTTCTCATCTGGAATAGCTAAAAGTGCTTTTACAGGGTGAGTATCACTAAGATAAGTTACCGTGAACAAAGCCACCTCCGGAATGGCTCGTTCTTCTTCCGTTATCTGCATAATCTCAGGAACATCTTGCAAAAGTTCTCTCCACATGTTTTATTACCACCTGTTCTCTATAAATATCCAGATTTTATGCTAAAACATGAAAAAGAAAAGAGGAACCATGATAGTTCCTCTTCTCTGTTTATAAACATCGCTGCGATTAGTATCCGCGCTTATTCTGTTTTTTATTGATAGTAGCTATGTTTTCTTCGCTGTGTTTCATCCATTTTTTCATTTTGTCTTCAAACGAATCCTTAGGAGTGTCACGCTTATTAAAGCCACGGTCTCCACCACGATTCCCACCACCACGATAGCCGCCACGGTCTCCACCGCGCTCTTTTTGTTCGTCGCGAGCTTCGCGTTCTGGTGCTGGTAAAGCTGCGCGAACGGAAAGGGAGATCTTACCTGCATCATCGATGGAGAGTACTTTAACCTTTACAGCAGCTCCAACGGAAAAGTGATCATTAATATCCTTTACAAAACCATTTGCAACTTGGGAAATGTGAACTAGTCCTTGTTGCGTTTCATCCACAGCAACAAACATACCAAAAGGTTTAATTGCCGTCACTTTTCCTTCAATGATGCTTCCAACTTCTACTGCCATCCATTTTGCACTCCTTTTATCTTTTCACCAAGTGTCGAGAACCCCACTTCATACAGGCTCATTTCCTAAGTATAGCAGACAAAACGATTCAATGAAAAGCCCATTCTTCACTTTTATACTTGTACCATATCTGTTTTATTTAGGAAAAGCTGGTAAGCATCGGTAGCCATTACCAATTCTTCATTAGTTGGGATTACCATAATCTTAACTGGAGAGTAGGCACTATTGATGAAGCCTTCTCCTTTGTTGTTGCGATTTGCTTCTTTATCGAGAATAACACCAGCGTATTCTAGTCCGTTACATACCAATTGACGAACCAATTGACTGTTTTCGCCAACACCTGCTGTAAAGATGATACCATCGATACCATTAAGGCGAGCCAAGTACAGACCGATGAAGTCATGTAGACGTTGTGCAAATAGCTCAAGTGCTAATTTAGCACGCTCGTTACCTTCTGCTGTTGCTTTTTCTATGTCACGCAAGTCACTGGAGATACCAGATAACCCTAGTACACCGCTTTCTTTGTTCAAAATATCCATTGCACCAGCTGTATCTGTTTTTTCGATTTCAGCGATGTATGGCAAGATACCTGGATCAATATTACCGCTACGAGTACCCATCATTACACCAGCAAGTGGGGTCATACCCATAGATGTATCAATGGATTGTCCATAACGAACAGCTGTAATACTAGCACCACTACCAATATGACAACTAATTAGGCGTAATTTTTCTTTTGGTGTACCCATTAATTGCTCAGCACGTTGTACGACATAACGGTGGGACGTTCCGTGGAAGCCGTATTTACGAATACCGTATTTCTCGTAGTATTCATATGGCAATGGATATAAATACGATACTGGAGGCATTGTTTGGTGGAAAGCTGTATCAAATACGGCTACATGAAGCGCATCTGGGCGAATTTTTTGCGCCAATTCAATCCCCAGTAGGTTGATAGGGTTATGCAGAGGTGCAAATCGAGACAATGCATCGATTTTGCGTTTTACCTCGTCTGTAATAATAACGGATTCCTTGAAATCCTCTCCACCGTGAACGACACGATGAGATACCATAGCGATATCGTATTGCTTGTATTTATCAAAAATAGCATTAATTGCTTGTTCATAAGCATCGCGTTTTACTTCTTCTACAATGCCTTTATCAATTACTTTACGGGAAGGCAATTCGAACAATTGATATTTTACAGAAGAGCTTCCACAGTTTAAAACAAGGCTTAGCTTTTTCTCTTGTGCTTTAAACTTAGAGTAAGTGTCGCCATTATCAACTGGTACAATAACCTCTAATTCCATATTGTTTTTAAGACCAGCAGCATTCGCTTCATCTGTATCGATGTGCAATTCTAAACGGAAATCCTTATGCACACGGCACAATACATTTTCAAACACAATGGAACGAGTACCTGGAACTTCAACGGATACAAATTGTTTGTCTTTTACGCCAAATTCTTTTGCTTCGTCTTCTGAGAAGTGAATGTGACGGAATGCAATGATAACACCTTCATCAATGGTAACAGTTCCATGAGGCCCTTCAAGAGTGATACCTGGACTACCTTTAATATCTCCGGAATCACGCACTGGAGGCTCTACACCCAAGACAAAGCTGTCAGTACGGGATACTTCTAGTTGCGTTGCTTTACGTACCGGTCCTAATACACGCACTTTATTAATTCTACCTTTTGGTCCAACAATGTTAACCGTTTCTTCTGATGCATACTGACCAACTTGTTTAAGATCTTTTAGCTTTTTAAGCTCATAGCCAGGACCGAATAATTGATCTAGATCTTGTTGTGATAAGTGAATATGACGGTTTGAAATACCAACAGGTACTTTCATTTAACAGACTTCCCTTCTTTTTCCTAATTCTATAGTGGTGTTATCTCTCTTTATAATGGTTGATTTCCTAAATTTTATCATCAACCCTACGGTAAAATGTTAACACCTGTGAGTATTCTGTTACAACATTTTTAAACTTTTTTGTTTTTTTCCGAAAATTGTATAGACAAATAAAAATATTATGCCAATGGACGCTCCCGAAAAATCAAGAACAACATCCGTAACAAGTGAGGAGCGATCCGGTGTAAAGGACTGATGCCATTCATCTAACACCCCTAGAAACAGGCTTAAAAATAGGCTCCATGGTAACGAATAAGTAGGAGAGGACAAATAGCGAATGGCTTGAAACAGCATGATTCCAATGAACATAAAACCAAAAAAGTGTCCTGCTTTACGAATTAAGAATTCTAAAACTCCCTCTACACCATTATTTTCAAAACTTATCTCCTTGTTTACATACTGAAATGAAATATTTCCAACTTTTTCTTGAATACCATTTAGATCGATATATTTTTTTAATTGTCCACGCATATCCTGTTGTCCATACGGTTGAGAAGAAAATACGAATTGAACACCTAGTGCCAGTAGTAGGATACATACGTACAATAGTCCCTTTCGACGATTCATAGGTCACCTCTTTGAGAAATAAAATGATGTTCACCATTATACCTGAAAGATTAACCAATGGAAAAAAGGCTATCCAATTAGTTGACAGCCCCTTTTCCATCTACCACTTATAGACATATATCGTTATGATTGATTTGCTTACCTATCCGTACGCGGTAATGGTTGAAAGTCTTCTGGACAGAGCTTTTCACGTCTATCTCCAGATTCTTCTACGCTTTCTTTCTTCATTTTTCCTTTATTTACTAACCACCCTACTCTTTCGTCAGAATCACGTGATTTCGTGAGAGAACGTCTCCCTCTATTATTCCACCAATGGGTAAATGATTGGCGTAGTATGACTCCTATGTGGTCTCGATGCTCTTTTTGTTGACTAGGTCCATATCGATATAAGCTTGGTACTATATAGAGCATGATCCATGGAATACATAGGAATCCTACTGACATAACTCCCAAGAAAGAACTAAAGAAATAGCGATTCGTCCATCCAAACAAGAACGGCAGAAACGGAATGAAAAAAACGCCCACGATACAAAGAAGGCTTGGCATATACATAAATGTAGCCGTTTTCCCCCTATGTGATTGAATTAAGCTCAGCTCTCCTTGCTCTGGGTACTCTTCAAAATAACGACACATTAGCAATATTTGTTGTGTTAAAAAAGTAATCAATGACAGTGTAGCAAATACCGCTGGCTGATTGACAGGTAAATCCCAAATCGCTACCCCTGCAACTAATGGCACCACCAGTAGCGGTGTCAGTAAGATAACGATGATCGTCGAACGCAACTGTTTCAACACAGTAGCTACCAATAGAGCAATCAATATACTGATCGTGAATGTGACAATGAATGGCCCCTTTTGTTCCCAGCCTTTTACACTGTGCTCCTCTAGTTCTTTATCAAGTGGCGTTACTATTTTATAATCGGTTGGCAATTGAATTTCTTTTTTGAAGGTTTCTGGCATGCTGTAATACAGAGTCCTTGGTGTAGTCGGAAACTTCCCTTCTCCCTGCTTTTTAACGGTTGCATGAATATTGATTTGATACGTCTTATCCGTCCGTATATAGGTAGGAGATAGAGCTTTATGTTGCATGATCACTAACTCTCCCAGCGGTTTCAGTCCATTGAGGGTCTTTATAGGCGCTTGTTGTAGCTGGTCAGGATAATCCATGTACAGCTTAGGATAACGTAGTACAATCTGACTTTTCACACCACTCCATTCTACCGTACTCACCTTTTGTGGGCCTAAGTAGCTGTTCATTTGCTGCTCTACATCTTCAGCAGATACACCGTATAAACTAGTGATCTCAGCTTTGGGAACGATCTCCATTTGTTGCCCTTCTGAATTTTCACTGGTCATCACATTGTATACCTGTGAGGATAACCCGTCGCCTGTCTTTTCCATTACTTGTATGACTTGATTCGCTACTTCTTTTACTTTTGACAAGGAGGGGCCTTGAACGGTAAATTTCACTTTCTCTTCGTTCTCTACCCCTGACTGAGCAAATTTAACTGAATAATTAGCATCTGGTACATTGGATAATATTGTATCAATACTCTGTTTTATTTTATAACTACTACGCTCCCAGGAAGATTGATTTTGATACTGTAAATAAAACGTGATGCTAGACGGTGTCACATCCATATAGGAATCTTGAAGCTCAGGAATCGTTTTATGTAGCATGATTTCCGTATCCTTGGCCTTCTGAAGAGCTTCTACCATTGGTGTGTAGGGCGGAAGGTCCAATGTAAAAGTTTGACTAGTGTCACTTAGTGTTTTGGATTCATTTTGATTCCATTGTAAGAAAGGGTCAGCTTGCATAAACGGGCCACAAAAGAAGTAAACACCCCATGCAGCAAGTAACGCTAGTAGATATGGTAATAAGCCCAGTTGCATACGCTCGTACCAGGTTGATATGATTTTTTGTTGTATCCAATTCCTCATGCGTTGAAGGGCATGGGAATCTGTATTTTGATTAAATTCTGTACGTGAGCTACGACGATTTATGCTCCTTATGTGCTTGCTAGGTTGCTCGTGCTCGTTGGAATCAGGTCCTTTTCGTGCCCGAAGCCATAGAGCAGCAGTTGTTGGTAGAACGTATAAATAGATCAGACAAACCCCGATTCCACCCCAAAGCAGGATCGGAAGTGCTGGTAATAAACTAAGCTTGTCCTCTTCTTTTAAAAGGCGACTATACAAAAGGGGGATAAACAATAAACTAACGATAACAAGCGGAAGGATAATAGGAATCCACCTGCTCTTAGTCGCCTGCCAAACCTGTTGATCATTCCAGATCTGTATGAGCGCATAGCGTTCAAATAAGAGCATTCCTGCTCCTAGACATAGGGTAACTATCACCAACAGCGGTCCGACAGAAGCAATGGTAAAGGTCTGATCTGTAAAATAAAGACCAGTCGCTAGCACGAGCAAGGTTAGGAGAACGGAGACTAATAACAATAATCCAGCCTTCCACTGGCGCATCCGATAACCAATATAGAGAGCTGCCAAAATGGAAACTCCACTAAAAAGAGCAAGGACAATCCGCATGGATGCCAAAGCCTCCTGAAGTGCTCCAGGTCTGATAAACAATTGGTATTTCTGGTTTGCTTCTCTATTTAGCTCAGCTGTTTGTTGACGGAGCTGCTGATCAATTGTAAGAAGGGATGCTTCGTTTGCTGCGAAAAGCTGATACTCAACTACAGGCTCTCCGTGATAGAACCTCAGTGACTCACCAATCTCATGACGGGAATCACGAATATCAACCAATTGATGTAATGCTACTTCCCCTTTTGGTGTAGAAACGGTCAACTTAGATATATCTTCCAATGAATGAGACGTATTATTCCATGAGAACGCGGTGCCATCTACACCTTCACCAATGCTTCCAAGTGATTCATTCTTCCCTTTATTTTGTAACTCTCTTACAATGTCACCTGGTGTTAGCTGATAGGCTTGAAGCATAGAGGGACGAAGTAATAATTCAATCTCATTTTGTACATTGGGTGATTTTACTACTACCTGTGATATCCCTTCGATACGTTCGAGCCTACCCTTTATCTCGTTCTCTGCCAGTCTCTTCAATTCAGGAATAGCCAGACCAGTCATAAACATAGTTGCAACAGGCTCTTGATATAATTCCTCCTGTTTTACCGTAATAGAATCCTTACTAATCCCCAATCCTTCGCTATCGTTTAGCTTAGCTTGTAGCTTTCTATAAAAATCATTGCCAAAATGATTCTCTGTCTCAATTTCAATTTTTGCTTGCCCTTCCGTCGAGATAGCTGTTAGCTTTTTAATTCCAGAAAGCCCTCTAATCATTGCTTCAGCTGGTTGAGAAATCTGTGCTTCTACTTCATCTGCTGAAAGTCCCTGAGCTGTAATCTCAACTTGATAAATCGTTTTTTTTACATCAGGAAACACGAGCAAAGGTATGGAAGACAGCGAGATTAATCCTAGTAACAAAATAAGTCCCACTGTAAGAAGTAACAACTGCTTTCGCGGATGTTTCGTCATAGTATCACTCATGGGAACTCTCCTTCACGGCTTCACCCTCTGCTACGTATGATAAACCAGATCGAACTATGACCTGTCCATCAGAAATTCCCTCTTTAATTTGATACATATCATTGTGAATAGCACCTACTGTAACGATTTGCCGCTTTGCTTTTCCCCCATCTATGACAATTACAAAGCGTTCCCCATCCTGTAAGCCGACTGCTGATACGGGAACATAGATATCCTTACTGTCTTTGCTTGTAATTTGGATAGAGACAGTCATACCTGTTTTCCAATTTTGTGGGTTTCCTAGCACGGCTACTTCTACCGTGTATGTACCCTTTTTCTCATCTAGTATGGGGGATACGAATGTGACGACGCCAGGAATGGAGGTATTTCCAACCGATTGAATCGTAAGCTCTGCTCCCTGCTTCCATTGAGTGATTTGACCACTATTTACCTGAAGATTGACAATCCAAGCACTATCGTCCATTAGCTTTACAACAGCTTGGCCAGAACCTATCTGCTCTGAAACATTCTGGTTTACCTCAGCAACGATCCCAGAGAAAGGGGCAATCAATTGGGTGGCTTTTAATTCCTGTTGAGCTCTAGCCAGTTGTACCTGCGCCTGTTTAATGCCAGCATGTAAAGTGGTTTGATCAGCGAAGCTTGGCTTTTGCTGCAATTTAGAAGAACGATTCTGCTCTGCTTGCAAATCAATCATAGCTTGTTTTTGTGCTTGATCCAGTCGATCCAGTTCGCTTTTAGCAATAGCCCCGCTGTCGTATAATCGCTTTCCTTTTGACAGCTCATCGTTGGCTACTGCAAGCTTCTGTTTTGCCTTATTAATTTGCAATTGCAGATCATACAAGTCATGCTGATCAGCCCCCTGTAAGCCTTTTATTTTTTCAGCACTTGCCCGTGCCACTTGAGATTCGGCAGATGCAATTTCCTGTTGCCATACAGTCGTATCCAACTGGGCTAACACTTTTCCTGCCTCTACTTTATCTCCTTTTTTCACGTTGATTTGAGCTATTTTACCGCTTGCTCCAAAGGATAAGGACATTTCCTTGGCCGCGGCAACAATTCCATAGGTTGTGCTCCTTTCATTTGCTTCTAAAGTGGATACACGATAGCTTGGAACCGTCTTTATTTGTAGACCCATTTCCCCCATAGCAAAATATCCTTCTCTCATTTCTTCCATCTGATCAACATTCGATTTCATTTTATCGCAACCACTCAACATAAGTAGGAATGCAACACCCAATAACATCCTTTTTCTCACCCGATCACTCCCCGGAGTAAAAATTTCAAATATTTAATTAATTCATTGTATATGGATATCTTAGCAGTTACAATAGCTTTCAATATTTTAAAAAATAATATAACCGCAAAAACATAAATAAAAGAGCAACCCCACATCAATGCGTAGAAGCTGCTCCTTATTTATATTCTTGCTATTTAGATGTAGGGGCGGGTGTCAATTGCCAACCGTTTTGCTGAGCAACCCACTCAGCTGCTTCACGTACGCTCTTTACAGTATGAGCCGCCTTTTCTTTAATAGCCTCATCAGCATGCTCCATTGCAAAGCTGTGCGTCACTGCTTCAAACATAGGCAGATCATTATAGGAATCCCCAATGCAGGCCACTTCCTCTGGAGATAAATCTAAGTTTTTCATCAGTCGGCCTACACCATCTCCTTTACTAACATGTAAAGGCATTAAATCTAGACAATCGCTAAAGGACACAAATGAATCAAATTGTTCAGGGTAGAGTTCATGTACTTTTTGTTGCAATTGCTTTAATATATCCATTTCCCCAATATATGTTAATTTAGTCGGTTTTAGTTGATCACTGAACATATTTATAAGGTTTGGTTCTTCTTTAATCTGTTCCTTGTGAGCCTCTTCAATTTCCTTGTACGCTGTTTTTTTAGTCAGGTACACCTCATCGCCCACACTCACCAAACTTATCGCGTCGAATTCATTTCCTGTTTCACACAATTTTCGAGCCATCTCTGGATCAAAATCGCAAGCATGCAATAATTGCTCTTCACGCGTAATGACAAAACCACCGTTTTGGCTCACACGATGGCATTGGTGACCTAGCTCCTCGATAACCCATTTAATATCTCTATCAATACGACCGCTAGCAATACAAATTTGGATTCCTTTTTTAGCTAAAAACAGCAATGCCTCACGATCGGCCGGATCAATTTTTTTCTCATCCGTAAGTAAAGTGCCATCCAAATCGCTTACAAACATTTTTATCATGCAGGTTTCCTCCGTTTCAAACTCTCTATCTGTCCTTAGTAATCTTACCTTAAAAAGAAAAGATATGATAGGTCGCCAAAGTTGTGTTCTACCCTTTTATCTTTTTGAATAGTCTGATAAAATTTAGCTTGTAAAACGCTTACACACATCCCAGATTATACAAAACTGTGATAGCTTTTTTTAAACAGGAGGGAGAGGTGCATCGTGGCAAAGATTTTTGAATCATATCATGACATGGTTGCGGACATTCATGATGAGGCTACGCTATTAGTTGGTGGGTTTGGTCTCTGCGGTATTCCAGAAAATCTGATTATTGCCTTACGTGATAAAGGGGTTCAGGGTTTAACCGTGGTTTCAAATAATTGCGGCGTGGATGACTGGGGGCTTGGCCTCATGCTACAACAGAAGCAAATAAAAAAAATGGTCAGTTCTTATGTAGGTGAGAACAAAGAATTTGAACGTCAATTCCTCTCAGGTGAGCTGGAGGTAGAATTGACTCCACAGGGCACGTTAGCGGAAAGAATTCGTGCCGGTGGAGCAGGCATTCCTGCTTTCTATACCCCGGCTGGTGTCGGTACCCCCATTGCCGAGGGGCGTGAAACACGCATATTTAATGGTAAAGAATACTTAATGGAAACAGCGATTACGGGTGACTTCGCATTAATAAAGGCTTGGAAGGCTGATACACTCGGCAATCTGATCTATCATAAAACCGCACGTAACTTTAATCCGATGATGGCGGCAGCTGGTAGAATCACACTTGTTGAAGTAGAAGAAATCGTAGAAGCAGGAGAGCTGGACCCTGATCAAATTCATACTCCAAGCGTGTACGTACAACGCTTGATTAAAGCCCCATCCTTTGAAAAACGTATCGAACGGCGCACCGTTCAAAAAGCTTAACATAACATTATTGAACTACAAAAAAATAATTAAAAATATTAATAATGTTCACTCATACGCTTACTCACTGTTTAAAATAAGGAGGTAGATATCCATGACCTTGTCTCGCGAACAAGTGGCCATGCGTGCCGCTCAAGAAATCGAGGATGGTTTTTATGTAAATTTGGGAATTGGTATGCCTACACTGGTGGCTAACTATATTGCGGAGGGTAAAACGGTAGTTTTGCAGTCAGAAAATGGATTATTGGGTATTGGACCTTATCCGTATGCTGACGACATAGATCCTGATCTGATCAACGCTGGAAAAGAAACAGTAACAGCGATTTCGGGTGCTTCCTATTTCTCCTCTGCTGAGTCCTTTGGAATGATTCGTGGAGGTCATATTGATCTGGCCATTCTAGGTGCGATGGAGGTATCCGAGAAGGGTGATTTAGCCAATTGGATGATTCCAGGAAAGATGATAAAGGGTATGGGTGGTGCCATGGATTTGGTCCACGGTGCGAAAAAAATTGTTGTGATTATGGAGCATGTAAATAAGCATGGAGAAAGCAAAATTCTTCCCTCCTGCACTCTCCCTTTAACCGGGAAACAGGTCATTAACCGTATTATTACGGATCGTGCTGTGTTTGATGTAACCGCAGAGGGTCTTATTTTAGTAGAAGTAGCGGACGGTTTCACAGCAGATGATATTAAAGCGTGCACCGCCGCTTCCTTCCAAGTAGCAAACGTGTTAAAAAACGTTTCCGTCTAACACGGTTACTTTCAATTCATTACGCATAACCTAACAAGACATAGAAAGCTTGGCTTTGCACATATAGTAAAGCACCTCTTCTGTTGCACTTGTTAGAGCTAAAAATACGTGTATTCTTAGCACAAAAAGGCAACCCTTGGGTCGCCTTTTTTATGTAGAAAGGAGCTTGCAAATGGATACCACGCTTGGCTTCCTAGTTTTACATGGGTTTGCAGGCAAAATTAATGATGTGTTACCTCTTGTCCAATTTCTGCGTAATCAAGGCTATACTGTTGAGTGCCCAACACTAGAAGGACATGGAACTGATCGTTACCATTTGAAGCGTTCCACTCGCGGACAATGGATACATTCAGCCGAGCAAGCCTATCAACGACTTAGCATGCGCGTAGATGTCACGGTGATCATTGGTTTTTCAATGGGAGGCTTACTTGCCTTTCATCTAGCTGCTCGTTACCCTGTTCGACTCTTGTTTACTCTGTGTACACCATACTACTATTGGGACATTCCCCAGTCCCTTTCTAATCTAAAAGAAGACTTCAGTAACTACAGCAACAAATACTTGGCAAGCCTATTGCGCATTCCACTTTCTAGCATGATACAATTCCGCAGGTTGCTAGCTGAAACAAAGATAATGATGCATCGCGTTACCTGCCCATATTACATTATTCAAGGGAAAAAGGACGATACTGTTCAAGCTATCAGCGCTGAGTATTTGCAGCAAAAGGTGACGAGCAGGCAAACCACCGTTCAATACTTCCCAAACTCTGGTCATATTATTTTACATGGCCCCGAATCTCAGAAGGTCATCTCCTACATCCATCAAATACTACAACAAGAATTATCAGATCTTTATGGGAAAACCACGGTTTTATTTTGATGTACCAGAACTCGATCTTCTAGGTGCCAATGAACAGCGCGGGCCAGCACGGTCCGCTCTATTTGTTTACCCAAACGCTTAAGATCATCTACGTCATCACGGTGCGTAACACGTTCTACTCCCTGTTCAATAATCGGGCCTGCATCTAGTTCTTCCGTTACATAATGCGCAGTAGCACCAATTAATTTAACGCCACGCTCATACGCTCGTTCGTATGGCTTTGCCCCTACGAAGGCTGGTAGGAAGGAATGGTGAATATTGATGATTTGGCACGGAAAATCCTGAAGGAATGTCGGCGATAAAATCTGCATATACCGGGCCAATACGATCATGTCTACCTTACCTTTAATAAGCTCGATTTGCTTTTGCTCAGCTTCTTGTTTCGTATCTTTAGTCACGGGAATATGATAGAATGGGATACCCATCGCTTCTACCATATCTTTCGTATCCAAATGATTACTGATTACCATCGCAATATCCGCATGCAAATATCCTGCACTATACTGCCACAGCAATTCTACTAAGCAATGATCTTCTTTAGATACAAAAATGGCCATACGCTTACGCTTGCAGGCTTCAACTAACTTCCATTCCATCTCAAACTGTTTCGCAATCGGGGCAAAGCCCTGATTTAGTGACTCCCCGCACTCTTGTAGACGATTTTGCTTAAATTCAATACGCATAAAAAAGCGACCGCCTTCTGGGTCGGTTGTATATTGATCAGATTGAATGATATTAGCACCTTGTTCATATAGATATTGAGAAACTGTCGAGACGATCCCGGGACGATCAGGGCACGTAATTAGCATAATTGCTGTATCTTCATGCTTTTGCTTAAATTGGTTCCATTCTTTGTCTGATATTGGTTGCATCGTTAGGGTTCCTCCAGAATTTTTTCTTCAAAGTATAGCACGTTCCCATCCGTTATCCAATCAACGTAATAAAGAATAGATTTGTGTCATTTTTTCCTGTAACCTTTTCGGCTTGCCAAGCGTAAAAATGAGTGAGAAAGGAGGGTGAACTCATGTTAAAATCATTAAGCTTAGGTTTACTTGTCTCACTCCTCGTCTCATTGCTCATCCAAGACCACCTACTTATGCTGAAAGTTGCTGTCATCATTGGTGCTTTATTATGGGCCATCAGTGCATTCATTTCTACCTTTCTATTAGATAGCAGCAGAATGCATGAGCGCACTCTTTTTTATGATAAACAGCACAAAAAACAGCAAATTTGGGCAGTTCATTTATTTTTAGTAGGCCTTCCCAATATGTTATTATCTCTCTTTTTATATGTAGAAATGTAAAAGCAGGCATGTCTTTTCGAAAATAGCAAAAGGGTCATGCCTGCTTTTATATGTCATTCATTATGATAAATCTATTATTTATGATGCCAGCTATAGAAGAAATCATGCGGTACGAAAAGAACATCATCATTACTTGAACCATTCAGGTAACTTCCGGATAAAATAGGCAAGCAATAATCCTAAGGAGACAGGTAGCGCTATTGCAGTCAAGGCCCCCATTAACTCCATATATTCTCTACTTTCCATATCTTTCTTCCCCCTCCATACTAGTACGCCAAAAATCGAGGGAAGTTGCGGTCAGTTGGTGAGAAAACTCACATTTTGTCTATAAATTGATTATTCAATACTAGATTTCCTGTTTAATAATGAGATACATCAAGTCAACATCGTGAGGAGGGTGATGGTTAATTGTTTGGAATAAGCATGATAGCTATCGTTACCTTTATCGTATTATTCTTAATCTCCTACTTTATTTACATCAAAAAACCTGAAAACATGATCTTCATGTATATCCCTTCAACGGTTGTATTTATTGTAAGCAGTTTGGCAGTTCTATATAGCTTTTGTGTAAATGGCTTTGAAGGTTTGGGAATAGCATTTATTGGTGCTACTATCGGTATTGCTAGCCTAGTGACCTGCATTGTACTCACTATTATTGTTATGATCAAACAACATGAAAAATAAAACGAAGAGGTTACTCCCATACAGTTAGACTTTCGGGAGACCTCTTAGTTTTTTTCTACAAAAAATCCTTACTCTTCATGCAATGGTACTGCAAGCCCCATTGCCATAGCTACCAGATAGCGTTTCGTAACTGGCTCCTTCCAGCTCTCCTCAAGAGCACGTGTGTACAAACTTATTTGCTCGTTATATCTTGTCCGGAGTAGTTGAGCTGCTTCGTTCTCGTTTGGTGGTAATCGATCCGTTTTATAATCGATCAACGTTAATCCACCGTTCTCCTCCCGAATAACGCAATCAATTACCCCCTGCACAAGTACCCGTTCATCACCTGAATCAGTTAGTAATAATTCTGTTTGGTCGGCAAGCAAACGTGATCTAATATCACGTAGGGGAACTGCAAGTGTAAATGGTAACTCTCTGTACACCTTGGTAGCTTTTTGCATTCGTTGCCCTAAATCACTGGCAAAAAAGCGTGCTATAGAGGCAATATCTACTACACTGGCTTGCTCTCTAGTCAGCATCTGTCGTGCTATCATTTGCTCAATTTGATCAGTAACATTCGCTTGATCTAAAGCTCTATTCAACTCTACATTTTGCATAATCAAATGTGTAAAGGTACCTACTTCCGCCTTCGTAAAAATAGGTTTTTCCACCTTGCTTGTAGCAGGATCACTGCTGGTCATAATTTTTATATCATCAATTTCACTGTTTATTTCTTCTCTATTCTTGTCCATATCAGCTAGAAATCGCGGTTTTTTTGTGAGTCTCGATCGATGAGAATTCGGACTCTCTGCTATCTTTTCAAGGTTTGGATTAAGATGACTGTATCCTTCAGCTACAGATCGAGTTGGCGACTGCATATCGGTTTGGCTTTCCAGTCCTGATACAGATTGAGAATGTGTTTCTAGACGATCATTCTCCCAATCAATCTTAACGCCGTCTTCTCCCACTCCCTCGGTTAGATTTACAGCCTGGCTCTTCAATTGACTGACACTCCACTTAGCTGGTACCTGTGATACAACCTGTGGAGCATACTGCCATTCTAGAACAGACCTAATCTTATCACGCCATTCCTCCGAGTGCGGATGATCAGGAACTGGCTTCCGTTTCTGCAGTAAAGAAAAAACTTCCTCATCATGCTCACTCTGCTCGGTTATCGCAATAAGATCGCTCGGCTGATAAAACTGGAACTGCCATACAGACGGATCACGTACTAGAGGAATTGAAGAATTATCCTGAGTATCTGGGCATAGCAAGCGTAATGGTTCTCCATTTTTGTGTCGTACTAACGCTCTGCCAATCCAATCAAGATATCCCTTCGCTTGAACTAAATCTTCATCAGATAGGGTCTCTTTATCTGTAGACTGGCTGCACCAAGCGATGGCTGATTTGCTCAAATCCTTAGCAGAACCCACAAGGATAAGCTTCTCTCTAGCTCGAGTCAACGCTACATAGAGTACACGCATCTCTTCTGCTAGCATCTCTAATTTAAGCTTTTGACGAATGCCTAAAAAAGCTAAGCTGGGATAACGCAGGCGCAAAACTGCATCAGCTACCTGCGGACCAAAGCCTAAATCCTTGTGCAGTAAAAAACGACCTTTCATATCGCTTTGATTAAACTGTTTACCCATTCCAGCCACAAATACAACTGGGAATTCCAATCCCTTACTCTTATGAATGGTCATTAAACGGACTACATTTTCACTTTCCGTAATAGTCCTCGCTTCTCCAAGATCATTCTCTTGCTCCTGCATCCGGTCAATAAAGCGTAAAAATCGAAACAAACCACGATACGAGGTGGCTTCGTATTGCTTAGCTCTGTCATATAATGCGCGTAGGTTTGCCTGCCGCTGTGAACCGTTCTCTAGCGATGCTACATAATCAACGTAGCCTGTCTCCGTATATATATCAGACAGTAATTCTGCCACCGAGCTTCGTCTTCCCCGTGTTCGCCAGCCTTGTACCATCCGATAAAATCGGCGTAGCTTTGCCATTACGACTCGATTCAGCTGTTCTTCTTCGGCCATTACATACTGTTCGACCGCCTGATAAAAAGGCCCCGTAGGAGTCAACACACGAATCAGAGCTAAATCCTCTTCGCTAAGCCCAATAAGAGGCGAGCGTAGTACCGCCGTTAGAGGGATATCCTGTTTCGGATTGTCTATGACGCGTAGTAACGACATGATTATATCCACTTCATTTGCAGAGAAGTAGCCCTGATTCTGTTCTACATAAATAGGTATGCCAGCTTGCTTACATTCGTCTGCTATTGCTTGTCCCCAGCCCGCTGTAGCTCGGAGCAAAATAACAATGTCCCGATATTCCAGGGGGCGCATTCCCTGTGTTTTTTTATCAAAAACGAGTAAGGGCTGACCGCCCACACCCGGTTCTAGCCACTCCTTAATACGCTTGGCAATCAATCGTGCTTCTAGCTGAGCAACAGAAGCTTCCTCTTCCAGAGTAGGTAGAGCTTCTACCTCAGTATCATAGCTATCTATACTTCCTATAGAGTTAGTACTTGTTCGCTCCGACACTTGCCCTGAGTTGGATTCCTCCGATTCAAATCCCGTACGATCGATTAGGTGAACTTCAACCGCCAATTGCTCAGGCTCTATCTCTGGATAGGAAGCCCGACCAATCAATTCCGCCGCTTGATCGTAAGTAATCTCACCTACACGAGGTGTCATAACTAGACGAAAAATATAATTGACTGCATCCACTACTTCCTTTCGACTGCGGAAGTTAGCGGCCAAATCAATTCGCTTTCCCTTTAACTCCAGAGGTGCATCTTGTTCCTTAGGGGCGAAAGGGTCCTTTTCTTCATTGGTTTCATACGAATCGTACTTTTGCATAAATAGATTAGGCTCAGCAAGTCGGAAGCGATAAATGCTCTGCTTAACATCCCCTACCATGAAACGATTTGCTGCCACTTCCGCTGTCTCTTTCCTTGATACCAACTGTAAAATCGTTTCCTGCACAAGATTGATATCCTGATACTCATCGACTAGCACTTCGGCAAACTGTTCCTGTAATTGCATGGCAATAGCAGAAGGTACGAAACTGCCGTCCTCCTGTTCCTGTTGTAAAATTCGTAGAGCCAGATGCTCCAGATCGCTAAAATCAACAAGAGCCCGTTCTTGCTTCGCCTGACGAAAGGCCTGTTTAAACTCACTAACTAGACGAGCTAACGTTTGCATATAGGGAGCCATTCGCTGTAGGTCTGCTGTATATTGCTCAGGCGTCATCGTGAAATACTCTTCCAACAGCTTCTTTATCTTATCCTTTGCGCCATTACGTAGTTTTTGTATCTGTTCTTTGATCAACGGGTCAGCATCCTTTACTGCTGGCAGTCGACCAAATGTAATACTTCTCATACTGTCATCTAACTGATTCCAGCCTTGCTCAGCAGCACATTTTGCTTGATTAATCATAGAAAGCTCTTGCTGTAATAAAGGGATATATGCTCCAGGCCCATCCGGTTCTTCTGCAAGTGCTATTGCTTTTTTTACTTGCGACTCAAGAGCAGATAATTCTAATGAAATAGCTCCTGATAACGTAACTACCCAGGGAGATTCATGTAGCTCTTCCACTTGTGTATTGGCAAACATATCAGCGGCATCTTTTAGCCAACGCTCTGGATGCGGATGGCTCTGTGAGAAATCAAACAGGCGCATAAATAACCCCATTAACGCTTCATCATCCTGGCTCTCTACCATCACGTCAGCTAGTGCTGCAAAGCTCTCATCAGATTCATACCATTGTTCAAATTGTTCTTCCAATACATCCTGGCGCAGTAATTCCGCCTCCATTTGATCTGCAATGCGAAACCCTGGATCAAGCTCCACCATAAAATAATACTGACGCAACAAGCCCAAACAAAAAGAATGCAAAGTCGTAATAGTTGCTCGTTGTAGCAAAACCAACTGCTTCCGTAAATGGGCAGAGGTAGGATCGCTGTCCAATGCTTGACGCAGGGCATCACCAATTCGGTGGCGCATCTCAGCAGCAGCTGCATTTGTAAAGGTCACAACCAACAACTGATCCACACCTACAGCATTGTTAACGTCAGAAATTCTACGAATGATCCGTTCTACTAATACTGAGGTTTTCCCAGAACCAGCAGCAGCGGCTACCAGCAAGTTATCTCCTTTTTCAATAATTGCTCTCCACTGCTCATCCGTCCAATGACTAGGTTTTTGTTCCATTTTATTCTCCTGCTCACTCATGCTCCTACCTCCCTTCCCTCGTCTTGTTCGTAGACTTCTTCACGAATTAATTCCCAAACTTCCTTATCAGTCTTTTTACTTAATAAACGTGGCTGATTGCCTTCCAATAAACTATCAAACTGGCAAACTGACTTATACGCACAAGTCTGACATGCAAGTCTTGGCCCTTGCAAATACGGTGCAATACTTATATCTCCATCCGTTAATCGTCTACCCAACTTCACAATACACTTCCGCACAAATTTCTGTAGGAGGTCAAACTGCTCCTTGGAAGCTACTGATGAATATTGAGTGAAGCTACCATCTTTTTTTATCCCAAACGGAAGTAGATCGGAATTACCTGATTCCGTTTGGTTATCCATTAAGCGTGCTAATTGTGGGTCTGCTAACATAAGTCCCTTCATTTTCAGCTTATTCTGCCGTTCCGCTTCCACCTGTTCAGCTGATAACATCTGTTTGGCTGCAACGAACGGATCAGCTACCTGATAATAGAAGACACCACCTACCTCAGCCTGCTTGCCTACCCACTGCTCAGCATTGCTCACAGCGACATCCAGATATACGAGCAATTGGAGATTCAATCCATTCCACACATCAGACAAAACAAGGGCTTTCGGGCCTGATTTATAGTCAATCACTCGCAAAAATTCGGTTTCTGTTCCAACAGAGTGATCGATTCGATCTATTCTACCTAACAAATGCAGTTTGATTCCATCCTCCAGCTCTAGAGTCAGACCCGGAATTTCTCCACCAGGTCCAAAGGCAATTTCCAGACCAATAGGCGCAAAATGACTTCGTCTTGCATGTTCACTCAGTACAGAGATCGCACGCCCAACAGCACGTTTTAATTTCTTCGTTACATAACGATAACGAGCGGTTCGTTGCAAAATACTGCTTCTCGTTTGTGGAACAAGCTCTTCCACAACCTGATCAGCCAGCTTCATGCTACCTTGTTCCGTCATATCGCTCCAATTGACTTGCTGTTTGTTCATCTGCTCCACTGCCATTTTTAAAGAAGCATGAAAAAGTTCACCAACATCAAATCTTTCTAGACGGTACATTTGACGTTCACTTAACCGCAAGCCATGAGAGGAAAAATGAGAATAAGCACAGGCTTGGAATCGTTCTAAACGGGAAACACTTACCCGAATCTCACTTCCGTACAAGGAACGACTAATTTCTTTCGAGAGCGGATAAGCGCGATTCTGATACACCAGCCCCGATAATAGCCATTTCTCCCGCTTTTCATCTTCCGAATGCTCCAGGAACCAGTCATAGACCTCCCACCAAAATGGCGGAAGCGGAATCCCTTTTTTTAATTGACGAATTAGCGTAAGTAAATGACTAAACACCTGTCTTGGTCTCCCCAGCAAACCTATATCTAGCTGTGGTTGGGCAGTTGGTTCATTGTGAAAATAACCAATCGTAAGACCAGGTAAGGTCTTTTTCATCTCTTCGTACAGGCTCGATGGTAACAAGACTTTGCCTTCTTCATCAGCTAGCGAGCAACTAATCCATAATCTCTCGGATGGACGTGTCATAGCACGATAGAGGAGATATTGTTCGTTCATTAGTTTTCGCTTCGCCGTAGGTGCTAGTTCAATGCCTGCCTTTTCCAGCTTTTCTCGTTCCGCCTCGTTTAGAATCCCTTCTTCTTTGGGGCGTAGTGGAATTACACCTTCATTTGCTCCCATCAAAAACAATGCTTTTACGTCGGGTTGACGGGAGCGCTCCATGGACCCAATGACCACTTGATCTAGCGAAGGAGGAACCAAGGCAAGACGAATACTATCCAGACCTGTATCAATAATCCGAGCAAATGTAACAAGCTCCATTTGTTCATCGCCCATTACTTCTACGATCTGATCCAATAAATCCATCACATCATTGTATACCTGCTCATGCTCACGGACAGCTTCTAAATCTCCTTCTAATTCAGCCTGCTTCTGCCATTCTTCCAATTTAATAGGAACATTTTGCACCTGTAAAAATTCATATAAGGCTGTTGCCATTTGGCGAACACCTGCTTTGCAAGCCACTTTCATCTCAGTCTCAAACATTTTAAGTGGCTTTGCATATCGTTGACGTATAGGTTCAATTTGTTCGTATAAAGTATTTGTTCCGTGAAACCCCCACTCATCCATGGACCAATAATATCCCTGAATACCATAACTCAGCACGTAGTTTTCTAGTAAATCAATCTCGGCTCTCGATTGGCTAAGCGGCTGATCTAGCGGAGACAGCAGGTCTGTTTTTAAACAACGAAAAATGGCATCATATCGCCAATTTCTAGAGATAACCTCAAGAGATGAACGAATAAATTCAATCAGAGGATGATGACTTACTGTTCTCTTTTGATCAAGGAAATATGGAATGTTATAGCTCGTAAATACATGCGCAATTTCTTCGGAATACGTTCCCATTTCTCGTAAAAGCACAGCCATATCACGATACCTGTAGCCATAATCACGTGCTAACGCCAAAATTTGTAGAGCGACAGCTTGTACCTCAGCTCTGCGATTGGCGGCTGTAAACAGCTTTACCTCGTCCACATGCTTAGGTGAAGGTAATACAGCGGGCTTTTTCCAGTCAAAATACTTTTGTTCCACCTGTGCAAGCCATGGACTATCAGTAAAACGATGGTCATGCTCAAACAAACGTGGCTCCTCAATTGGAATATTACCTCGCATCGCAATCTCTAGTAGCTTTTGATACGTTTCCATTGTTGGATAAAAATGTGAGAGATCATCTAGCGGTTTCATCCGATCCTGTGGGTCTATACATAAAGCAATATTTACTTGTTTAGCGCAGTACATCAATTGCTCAATCAAAGCATATTCCTGTTTTGTAAAACCACTAAATCCATCAATCCAAATCTCTGCATCTGCGATAAAACTAGATTCAGCTAGCTTGTTAGCAACTGTAGAATATAGTTCATCACTATCAAAATATTTATCTGTAACATAGTCTTCATATGCACGCATGATCAATAACAAATCATGTAATTTATGTTGTAGGGTTGCATTCTCTATCTGTAACTGCTCTAGCATTTCCAGACTGACACTATACTTTTTACACTCACTGATCATTTGTACTAATTCTTCAGCGAATCCTGGTTGCAAGGCGGAACGATGAAATACCTTTAATTCATCCTGATGACGTTCTAATAATAGACGCAACACCATCTGCTTACCGCGTTCATCAATAGGTAGCGTCGTCAGTCCCCCCACCTCTTGTAAGATTCGGTAGGAAAGTCGGCCAAAGCTTAACACCTGTGCTCTGATATGACCAGAGTACCCAGGTAGGTTAATGAATTGATATTCCTCCTGAAAAGTAGATTGCTCTGGAACCAAGTAGATTAGAGGGGGACCCATCCGTTCCTCATCGAGCCTATTCATTACATCAGTATAGATCGCAGCCGTCTTGCCAGTACCTGCCCGACCTAACAAAAACTGTACAGCCAATTGTCTCCCCTCCTATTCCATCTCCATATGAATGCGACTACCAGATCCAAGCGGTTCAGCAGGGGTAATAACAAGTCGTCGCGGCATACGCAATTTTAATTCCGGTACGTGACTAATTAGTCCAATTGTAAATTGACTCATTCTTAGTTTTTCTAAAGCATCTAACACAACTTCTAGCAGCTCAGGATCTAGTGTTCCAAACCCTTCATCTAAAAAGAAAAACTCCAACCGACCTCCACGCATTTGAATTTCAACTGATAAGGCCAAGGCTAGGGCTAATGCTGTTAAGAATGTTTCCCCTCCGGATAAGGTGTTAACGGCTCTGCGCAGTCCACCTGCTGCTTCATCACGCAATACGAACTCTCCACCATCTCCAATTTCCAGTGCATAACGTCCTTTAGTCATACGTCCTAAATGATAGGTAGCATCACGGGCAATCGCCATCATCTTTTCTTCAGCAATATATTGAACAAATGCTTTTCCTTCAAACAGCTTTCTTAACTCTTCTAAACGGCTCTGTTCATCGATGACTGCACCGAATTCCTTCTCTATTTTTTTCCATTTCTCGTGATTTTGTTGCACGGTTAGAAGTTTTTCTTTGGCCAGCGTTAACGATTCCCTACATTCAGACAACCGTTGCTCTCCTGTTGTAAAGGAGGCATATAGCTCATTGTAAGCCTGCTCGCTTACAGAACGATTAGCAAGAGATTCGATCAAACGTGTCTTGGCATATGACAATTCCGTTAGCTGTTTTTGGTAGCTTTCTACTTCTGCTTGATAAGGCTTTAAAAAAGCTCGTCGCTCATAATTTTCATAGACGGTCTCCCGATCAGCAAATACAGCATGTGATAAAGCTTGTTCCACTTCCAATTCCAATTCCTTTGCTTGCTTCGTAAGCTGTAAATTTGTTTCTTCCAATGCAACCAATGATTCGACCAACTGTTGTCGCTCATTCGTTAGCTGAAGTTTTAGAGTATCTGCTTGTTCTGCTGCTGCGTGTAGCTCCTGTAAATTTCGTGCCAACGACTGCAATAGTTCATTAGCCGGCCTACCTTGAGTACGTAACTGCCATTGTTCTTGTCTCTCTTTATACTGTGCCTCTCGATCCTCATAGCGCTGCTGTAGCGCTGTTAATCTCGCTTGCTCTTCCCCACGCTGTTCTACTTTGGCTTGCTTTTGATGTTGTAATTCCTCTAGCGTCTTTTCCAGATTCACGCGTAGTGTACGCAGTTCCTCCTGTCTCTGCTCCATCTTTTCCATTCTAGAGTGGTATGCTTCAATCTGGTCACGTGGTATTTCACCCCGAAGCTCATCCAATTGCTGTTCTGCCGTTAACAAGGCCTGTTTACTGTCTAATAGACGCTGATTGGCTTGTTGCAATTGCTCCTGCTGACTTTCTAACCAGGTGGTAATCTTTTCTTGTTGAACCTTCTTTTCTAATTCTTCATCACGTTGTTCACGCAGAAGCTTTTGTAATTCATCTAGCTGTTTCACATGATGGTGGCGTTGTTCTGAGAGTTCTTTTACTTCCTGGCTCACATGTTTGAACTTCCCGCCCAATTCATCAACAGACGCTACAATCCACTCTTCGCCCAATTGAATTAGTTGCTGTTTCATATATTGCAAGTCTTGCTCGATCTGTGTATTTTCCTTTTGCAAGGAATCTTTTCTTTCCAATAAACCAGCCAGCTCAACTCTCATCTGCTGGCAAGCTTCCGAAGCACTCTTCCATTCTTGTTCCGCCTGTTCCAGCAGGTGATCTAAATGAACACGACGCTCACGTAGAGCAATTTCCTGCTGTTGTAGCGAAGTTGTTTGGATTTTTGTCTGCAATATATTGCCTGTCTCCTCATCTACATCCTCATAAGGATGATGAGTCGATCCACATACCGGGCACTCTTCATTAGCTCTTAACTGTAAACGTAGCGTATGAGCCATGTTAGTTTGTTGCCAAGAAGACCAATCTGTCTCCCACTCTTTTATCTGTTCCTGAGTAGTCTTCTTCTTGGTTTCTATGTGTTGCAGCGTCTGTTCTGCCTGCTGTAATCTCTTTGTTACATCGGCATGCAAAGCAGTCCATTCGGTCCATTTTAATTCCCAATCGTCCTGTTTTTTTTCAAAGCTACGCCAATCAATGCCGATACGTTTTACATCTACTAGCTGTTCACGTAACCGAGTAATGTCTTCTTCACTTTTGATCGGCTGAGCTTCTATTTCAACCAACGATGTTTCGGTCTCTGTACGCCTTCCATGAGCTTTTATATATAAGTTCTCCGCTTCTCTTAATCGGGTTTGACCAAGCTGTACCTTTTGAGATAGTTCGGTTACCTCACGCTCGGCGCTTATAAAGCGTTGCTCTTCCTGAACAAAAGCAGTCTTAGCCTGTTGCATCGCACGAATCGCCTTGCGTTCCTCTGTGCTCAACGAGATCTGTTGCCATTCTGCATCAAGCTTTTGCAAGTCTTGAGCGGCTACTGCTCTTTGCTGATCAAGTGCTGATAGCAAAGAATCATCCTGATGTATCTGTTGCTGTAATAAACGAATCTCTGCCTGATATTGACCGATATCCTGAGCTAATTTTGCTATTTCTTGCTCCCACTCTGCGGCTTGTTGCAATTCGATTCGCTGTTGGATTAGCTGTGGCTCTTCTTGTCGCAAACGCTGCTGGGTTTGTTGGCTTACTTGTTCTGCCTCTTTGCTACGCAGCTCGACTTGTTCCCGCTCCACTCTTTTAGTAAGCAACTGTTGCTTAGCTTCCTCCCATAGCTTTATCGCCTGACTTTCCTTCTGCACCAATGGATAAAGGGAAACAGATGCCTCCAGCTTAGCTATCTCATTTTTTCGCAACATGATTTGTTGAGCCTGCTCTTCAAGCTCTGTCAGTTGTTGTTGAATTTCTTCCAATTCGAACTGCCACTTGCGAATTTGTTCCCATTCATTCTTTTGATTCAACAAAGCATTTTGGATTTGCGCCGCTTTCTCATACTCTTGCTCTAATATTCTTGCATCCTGAGTCGCCGCTTCAACAGCTTCCTTGCTGGCATCCCCTAGTCGTGCTTCTTCCACTTCTAATTGATGCAGAGACAATTTATTGCTATCAATCTGTTCTTTGACTCGGTACATTAGCTTTTCGCCATACTCATGCAAATGAAAAATACGCTGGAGCATTTCGTTTCGCTCACTGCCTTTTAAGGTCAAAAACTTAGAGAATTGACCTTGTGGCAACACAACCGCTCGTGTGAAATCGTGAATGGTCAAACCCACTAGCTTTTCAATCATAGATGTAGCTGCTGTGGCTTTAGACTCCAGCACCTGATCTTGTTCATCATCAAGTAATCCATGTTGAATTAAACGAACTTCCGGTTGCTTTCGATTACCGTTTTTATTGAGACCAAACTCCCTCTCGATGGTAAATCGTTGTCGCTGGCTAGCGCTTCCTAATTCAAAGGTAAAAGAGACAAACAACCGTGACTCCAATTGATTTAAAACCTCTTGTGGATGTGAACCTCCGCCTGTACGAACAACCTGTCCATATAACGCCAACGTAATCGCGTCTAAAATGGTTGACTTACCGCTACCAGTAGGGCCAAAAATACCAAACAATCCCGCTTCACATAACGTTTCAAAATCAATCTCCTGCAAATCCCGATAACTATTTAATCCTGATAGTTTCAAGTGAATAGGTTTCATTATTCATCTCCTCCTGGCTGTTTCTTTGTCTCAGCATCAGAGGTTATCATCAAACGGGAAAATAACTGGATAACCTGTTCATCCGGCGATGTTCCACGCTTACGTTCATAAAAACGAGTAAAAAGCTGTACAGGATTCAATTCCTCGCGTTTTTCAATTTCCTGCTTCTCTTGCTCTGTGGAAGCAACCAGCACACGCTGTACTTTTACAAAGTTATCGCTCAACTTGCGTATACGCTGAAACTCTGCGGGATCAATCACATCATCCACGTGAATTTCTAAATCAATCCAACAATCTGCATCTTTACCTTCTTCTAACCACTTTTCTACTTCTGCTATTCCGCCAGTCGCCTTCCATCTTGCCAAGGTTCGACCGCATTTCAAATAAATAATTTCTTCTGTCGGTTGTTGACCTGGAATAATCTCAACCATCACTACCGCCTTGCTTTGTCCTGCTTCCGAAAAGCTGTACGATAACGGTGAACCACTATAGCGAATCAAAGGTGTTTCACTCAATTTTTGCAAGCGGTGCAAGTGACCTAATGCAACATAATCTGCTTGCGGAGGGAATGCATTCAGAGAAACTGTATGCGTCCCCCCAATCTGTATCGGACGCTCCGAATCGGTTTCAAGTCCACCCATAGCAAACAGATGGCTCGTCATGATATTGACAGTATCCTCACGAAAATGGCTAGCTAAATCATGCAAAAGATCTTTGATTCTCTCGCTAAATGCTTGTTGCATTTGCTCTGGTGTAAAGCTTTCACTAACTAATTCCTTTAATCGTGCTTCTGAAGGATATGATAAAGCCACAACTACGGCTGTATGCTCTACTCCTGGAATCGCAATTTCAAACCAGGATGGTCCGCCATCAATTATTCTTACTTTATCTGCCGATGTATCAACTTTAGTAAGCAAGGGTTGTTCCTTAGGTAATCCGAGCAACACAATTCCATGCTTATGAGCCAGTGGCGAAGCAGCGCGCACCCGTTCTGGTTGGTCGTGATTACCTGCAATAACGACTACCCCGCGCTTACCTTCTGCTGATAATCTTTCTAAGGCTTCATAATAAAGCTCCTCCGCCCACGCAGGTGGGTTTACAGAGTCATACACATCACCTGCAATCACTACTAAATCTATTTGCTTGTCCTCAACAATCTGGCATAGTTCGTCTACAAAAGCCGCTTGTTCTATTCGTCTATCCCGACCTTCTAGCAATCTGCCGAAGTGCCAGTCTGCTGTATGCAAAATGCGCATCCTTCCACCTCTATCGATCATTTGTTTGCTTTTCTCTATTGTACCAGAAGTAAGAGCGTTGCTTCAGAAAAGATAGTGATGAAAGTTTTGGAGATATTCTTTTGTTTCTACCAAAACCTGTGATATACATAGAATAAGAAAAAATACGTATAAGAAACTAATACTTACAAAGGAGTTTGATTAATGATAACCGACTACCCTGTTCTCGTAACCGAACGGCTCATGCTCCTCCATTTATCCTTACATCAAGCCGATGACCTATTTGAAATCTTTTCAAAGGAAGAAACTACACATCACGTGCCTAGAAAAATCCATAAAAGTAAATTGGATACTGTTTTGTACTTAGAGAAACGCATGGCAGATTGCGCGGAGAAAAAAGCATTCATTTGGGCGATCTACCATCGAGAATCCGGTAAAACCATTGGAGTGGCCGGCCTTTTCCAATATGCAGATAAAGAAAAAAGCGCTTCATTAGGTGCAGTCCTACATCCTGACTATCGTGGAAAAGGAATGACATACGAATCGCTTAGAGCTGTAATGGCTTATGGTTTTAAAGAAATCGGACTCGTGAGAATGGAAGGTAAATGCGAAGCAACCAACACTCTATCTGAACGTGTCATGCAAAGATTGGGGATGGTTTATGAAGGAACATTGCGCAAAAATGTGTTAATCAAAGGAGAATTGCGTGATTCTAAGGTGTACTCCGTTTTACAGGACGAATACAAGGAAGATGATCATGCTTCTTCATCTAATAATTCGTTAACCTAAGAAAAGAGCGAGAAAACCTCGCTCTTTTCCATCTCCACTTTTTTAGGATGGCCTCTTCAATGTCTGTAAACCTAAATAACATAGTATTCCAAAAAATACTGTAATGATGGCAGAATGGATCAAAGTAGCATATAATTCTAAATTAGCAAATACCACTAATCCCCCACTAAGCACTTGGAGAATAACCAATCCCAGCGCTAGCTTAGAACAGGTATAAATATCTTTACGTGATTCTTTATAATGTCTGGCAGCATATACATAAATTCCGATAATTAGTAGCACCAATACAGCAGCAGCCACCCTATGTAAAAACTGAACACCCACCTGACCACTCAATTCCGGAATTAGCTTCCCATTACAAAGCGGCCAGCCTGAGCAGCCCAAGCTGGAGCCTGTATGACGTACATAGGCACCCAGATACACAACCCCGTAAGCGTATACACTTACCATCCACACATATAAACCAAAGCCTTTATCTACAGTTCCCTTAATTAGTTTCTGAAGACGTTCATGGTTAATAACAAACATAGTGAGCATAAATACTCCTGTATATGCGAGCAAAGAAAAGCCAAAATGTAGAGCTAAGACAGGTGAAGATTGTGGCCAGATGACAGCAGAGGCACCCAGAATAGATTCTACTACAATAAAAAACATTCCGAATATTGCTAGTCCTAATACTTCTTTATTACCTTTGTATTTATAAATGGAGTAAATAGAAAAGACAACCACTACAATTCCCGCTAGACCGGTTGTTAATCGATGAACGTATTCAATGATTGACTCCAAAGCATACGAGGGAACAAACTTCCCATTACACAGTGGCCAATCATTTCCACAGCCAAGACCAGAGTTAGTTTTGGTTACTAAAGAACCAGCAATCATCACGATAAACATAACAACAGTCGAGAGGATCGCTAATCGTTTTACATTTTTGTCCATTCTCATACCTCTTTTATCAATGTAGCAAATCTTTTTGAAGAAGCAACGAACCTAGCTGGCGCAAAAATGTAACCGCCATCTTTTTGAATAACTTCCTTTATTCCGAATTTTTTCTTACTTTCTTTAACAGTAAAGAAACATCCCCCGCTTTGCAAGAGATGTTCCTGTATAAATGTGTGATAAACATGTCAACTTTTCAAACTTTTTTATAAGTGAACCAAAATAGCGCTAATAACCATGGCTGCACACATTACTGTTAAGTAAATGAGCGAATAACCAAATAGCTTTTTCGCCCATGCCATATCATCCTTGACTGAAAAACCTTGGAAGAGAAGTACTAGGTAAATAATTCCCATGATGGATGCGACAATAAAATACAACATACCTACATTCCCATATAGGAATAAAATGAGTGATGCCGGCAATAAGGCAGCTCCCCAGAAGAACATCTGGCGCTTGGTCTCTTCAAATCCTCGTACCACCGGGAGCATTGGGATACCCCCCGCTCGATAATCTTCCACTTTCATCATAGCTAATGACAAGAAGTGAGGAGATTGCCACAAGAAAATGATTAGAAACAAAGTCCAAGCTCCTAAATCAAGCGTTCCTGTTACCGCAGCCCAGCCAATTAAAGGAGGCATTGCTCCTGAGACACTGCCTACCACGGTATTCAAAGTACTGACACGCTTCATCGGTGTATAAATAAGCACATAAAAAATGTGACCCACCAAGCCACAGACTGCTGCTAGTGGATTAGCTAGAAAGAACAACACTATTAATCCAAGCAATAATAAACCTAGTCCAAAAATCAATGCATTACGTGGTTGGATTCGTCCTGATGCTAAGGCACGGTTTTGCGTCCGTTTCATTCTTTTATCCAGATCTCGATCCAGATAGTTATTTAATACAGCACCAGAGCCAATAATTACAGAAGTTCCGATCAACGTATAAATCGTAAGGTCAAAATGAAAATTTTTAAATCCTGCTGAAGCAAGCCAAATACCAGCAAAAGCAGTTAGTAAGTTAGAAAAAATAATACCTGGCTTCATTAATTGTACATAATCTGATAACGTTGCGGGTTCAGTTTGCACTTGTTTTGTATCCATATCATCTAGGAAAGAGGTGCCGGACTCCTTTAAGTCAACCTCGTGTTCCATATTGCAAGGCTCCTTTCCTTCTTTCAAAATAAGTGATCCCTTATACTATAACAGCGGAAAAATTACTCGAAAGTCTATAGCGTAAGAAGTGATTTTTTTCATAAATAGATTCGCATTCATTGTAGCGAATCTTTCCATATACAGTCAACAATAGAAACACAGTTAGCACATAACAACTGCCTTTCGCCTATTTTTTTGTCGATACGCACCCCGATTCTAACCACTCCATACCATGTAAGGTAGCATTCGCCCATGGAAGAGAGGGTTTCGCATGATCGATATTTCATTAACTCTCATCGGTTTGTTAGTTGGCTTTCTTGTCGGATTAACAGGAGTAGGTGGGGCAGCATTACTGACGCCTTTCTTAATCATGATGGGAATTCAGCCAACGATTGCCGTAGGAACAGATCTTGTATATAACTCCATTACAAAAATATTTGGAACTCTCCAGCATTGGAGACAAAAAACCATCGACTGGACCATTGTACTCTACTTAGGTATTGGAAGTGTTCCCAGTGCCATTCTCGCAGTCCATTTTCTACATTGGATACAAACGAATTTCGGTTCAGCTGATGCAGTAGTCAAAAAGGTATTAGGTTTTGCCCTGATTCTCATTCCTATTGTCATGTTGATTAAAACGATCCAATCTCGTAAAGAAGTGAAGCCAAACAAATGGCAACAAAAAACCACGCAAGAAAAAAGTATTTTAGCCATTACCTCAGGAGCCATTTTAGGCTTTATCGTAGGACTTACTTCTGTCGGCAGTGGTTCCCTATTTGCCCTTGTTTTGCTTTACTTTTTTCAGATGCGAGGTGCCTCAACAGTCGGAACCGATATTGCCCACGCTTTCTTTCTAGTTACCGCTGCTGGTTTTACTCATATTTTATATGGAAACATAAATTATGCCACCGTATTCCAACTGTTAACAGGTTCGATTCCTGGTGTTTTTATTGGGAGTTTGCTTGCGCTTAAAGTACCTACTATTCATTTACGTTACATGATTTGCGCTATTATTTTAATTAGCGGTCTAAAAATGATTTAACAATCATGACATTTTACAAAATAATACAACAAAGGAAAATATCATGATATAATAAAATGTAAGCAGATAAGTCAAACGACGGTAAGGCGGACCGTATCCCCACAGAAAGGGGGTGGGCATATGTCAGTGTATGAAGGCTTATCATTGATGATTACGTTTGGGACACTCATCATAGCCTTGCTGACCGCCTCTGCCAAACGGAAATGACCACTAGTCTGTCTAATAAACAGAAAAGTGGCCATGGCTGACTCGAACGGCTACCTACCCCGTACGACTATTTGCGATCGCCGCAGGTGTTCAGACCACCTGCGGCTTTTCTATGGTGATCGGCATTTTTTTGTAAATTTTTGTCGAAATAGGTTGCTATTTCCAACAATTCATATGTTATCACAAATGCTCGAATTGATGTAACCTATTTTCTAATTTTTCGTGAAGACTTTCTAACAAGTTGTCCTTTTTTGTTCCTATTACCTAGTCTTTCCACACTTCAATTGTAGCCTTTGTAAAATCATCCTCAATATCCTTAATCTTGATGTTAAGACCTACCTGTGGTAGTACCATTCCTACATCTTCTAGACCTGGCATCGAGTAATCCTTTTCATCAGAGAAGGTTGTTACACCCTTCCGAGACGGACTCCACATCTTACCCAAGATATAATCAAGATTAATTTCACTTGTAGGATTTGGACTAAATGCAGCATCACTTACTTGGTAACGAGCATCGGCTGGTTTCTTCTTGTTATCATCCCAATAACGAATTTGTTGATGAGAATCAACTACACCAAGCATTCCATGGCCAGGATGCAAGCTGGTTTTGTTATCCTCCGTTGCACCATATCGCCCATCGTAATACCAAACAACCATTCCAGGATCATAGGTTAAAAATGTTTCTCCACGGCGAAAATATTTTAATCCCTCATCAGCACCGTTATAAGAGCGTAATTCTACGAGATAATAGGCATCATATTCTTTACCTTTTCCATTGAAATGGGTGAAGCCATCTAATTCCATATTAGGCTTCCCTTCCCCGTCATCTTTAAATACCACTTCACCATCAGCTGATACCACGATGTTATCCAGATATACTCCTTGTCTCGTCGTTGCAGCATCTGTCACGTACTCAAATTGAAATTTCACTTTTTTACCGACATAATCAGAGAGATCGATCTCCTCTTCTTCCCATTCTTCGGGATCATCGCTCCAATCTTCTACTATTTCCTCCTCGCCTGTGTCTACATCAATAGCATTTAGGTATAAGAAATCGTAATTTTTTTCAATACTCCTCCACATATCTACAGTCATTGTCGCTTCCGTAGCATCCGTGAGGTCGATTTCAGGAGTTGTAATCGTACTCGTTAAATTATCACCCTCATCGGAAAAATAAGAATATTCACCTTGAAAGGGCTTTGTTGGCGCATCCTTAATAATCTCAGGCATATCAATTTTAAGTACCATATTATTATCAATATCTTGGTTTACCGCTTCGTGCAATGTAAACCTCTGTTTCTTACGTAGGTCAGCATAATCTACCACCTGCGGAGATATCCATTTCCCACCGTACATTTCTTGTAGCATCATTTTAGACCAAGGGTCAAGACTGGTGGGTTCTGTTTGAAATACATAGCCTGTGTGACTACCGCTTGACATCAATGACCAAGCTCCAACTGGAGAATCATGCCCGCCTTTATTCGTATCATATAAGTCCGGCAAGCCCAAATTATGACCATACTCATGGCTGAAGACACCTGGTGCCCCATCTTCGGGTTGAATCATGTAATCATACGCAAGTAAATTTGTTCCTGGTATCTTTACAGGCTCTTCTAGCGTCCAACGATGTGACCAGATCGCATCATCGTCCTCCCCTGTTTCTTCCCCGATACCAGCATGTACCAACATCAGATTATCCAAAATGCCGTCCGGTTCATTTAGATCCCCGTCACCATCAAGATCGTAAGGGTCACGTTGATCGTACTCTTCCTCATGACCTGCGATTGCCTGACCTACCTGTTCCAAAGTTTCAATTACTAAATCGCGTGGGCGAGCATCTCCACCGTTCCGATTCTTTCCATAGTATTTATAAGAATGTTCAGCGGTTATCCAAGGTGTTACTATGCCATTTACCGACCAGGTATCACGAGATTGCTCTTCGTAATATTTAGCCATTGTGGTCATTGGCGTGCCCTCTGGTGTTGTGTATCCGCCCGGTTCAAACAACATTTTTTCATAATGCTCTTCATTAAAATCAGCTGTCCAAATCGAATCTTTCACTTTTGGTAATTCATTGTGGCGTCTATCTGGGAACTCAACGAGGCTAACGACGATATTATCAACAAACATATTATCATCAAAATTTCTAGAACGTTTCTTTCCTTTGAATTCAGCTACATTCTGAATAACCTCTTCTTTAGCAGCTTCTTGACTACGCTTTGCCTCAGCACCAAATGAACTGGAGGTATCTGGCCCACTTGGGATGCGCTTATCCTCCAGGTATTCCTTGATAGAATCTCGAATCTCATCCTGGGTAGCATCTTCAGCGATAATGCCTCTTGCCTGTAGATTTTTCGCTAAACGATCAAGGTTGAGAGTGGATTCATCTACCGGTGAAAAATTGTCTTTGGTCGTTACCTTTTCTTTTTTCTTCTTCTGGTGAAGCTTTTGCTGCTTCGTATCTTTCTTACTCTTAGCTTCCGTAATGGTTGGTACGCCTGCAATTGTACTAAAAAGCAGTGCGGATGCAAGCATCGCGGACATCGTCTTTCTCCACTTCATCTGAAAACCTCCCTTTCCCCTAGTAAAAACTCTTTATTCGGGTATCTTTTTACCATTCTTTTCATCCTCTTAAATTCCTTTTACATTTTTTTATTTTTTTCGATAAATTTAGATATAAATTTCGACAATAGTTCAATTTCCATTTAACTATCGCCTCAGTCTTGAGAAGGAGATAAAAATCATTCGTTTGCTGGTATAAAAACCATTGATTCACTTGTAAAATAAAAGTGTAAAAGAAGAGCATGACTTTTTGAAATTTCATTTAGAACGTGATATCATGTGAATCTATCGTTACTCATGTGATATTTGCAATAACGAATAGGAGGTTTATGCTATGGAAATGAATCAAGTCTTAAAATTACTCTCCCATGCCAGCACTTTTTTTGCTCCCATTATTGGGCCCATTATTATTTGGATACTCGCATCTGATCGATATGTAAAAAACGTAGCTCTGCAAGCACTCGTTTTCCATATTTCTATGTCTGTTTTGATCGCTATTTCTTGGGCATTGTCGTTCATTCTAATCGGCATTCCATTCCTCATTGTATTCGGAATCATGGCACTCTACTGCCCAATCAAAGGTATCTTCTACTCTCTTACAGGTAGAACGTACTACTATCCAATCATTGGTCGTCTGATCAACGGCTAATAGGGATTTTCATATAAAAAGCCAATGCCCAGGTCTTTTGACCATAAGCATTGGCTTTTACATTTTCAAACCCAAATCTATTACGACAGCAAATACCGATCCTCCGTAAAGCTCTCTCCTCGCGCTGTTTCAAAAGCCTGCAACAGTTCCTTTGTAGTCATGTTAGCTTTTTTCTTCTGCCCTACGTCCAAAATGATTTTACCTTCATGGAGCATCAGCAATCGATTTCCTAGTGTGAGTGCCTGCTCCATGTTATGCGTAACCATCAGAGTCGTTAGCTGATCACGCTCCACAATTCGCTTAGTCAGTGCTGTTATGAGAGCTGCTCGCTTCGGATCGAGTGCTGCGGTATGTTCATCTAATAGCAAGATTTTTGGCTTAGTAAGAGTTGCCATTAACAAGCTCAGAGCTTGACGTTGTCCTCCAGATAATAGACCTACCTTAGCTTGCAGACGATCTTCTAATCCCTGCTCCAAAATGCTCAATTGTTCACGAAATAAGCTTCGTTTTGACTTAGTGACGCCTAGCCGGAACAGTCTACGCTCTCCTCGGGCTAAAGCAATAGCTAGATTTTCCTCAATGGTCATATGGGGTGCGGTTCCCGCCATTGGGTCTTGGAATACTCGCCCTATATATTTGGCGCGTTGATGCTCTCCCCTACGTGTTACATCCTGTCCATCAATAAGTACTTGTCCCCTGTCTGGCAACAAGGCTCCACCGATCATATTTAGCAATGTTGATTTGCCTGCTCCATTACTACCTATTACTGTGACAAAATCATCTGGCTTCAAATGTAAATGAATCTGCTGTAATGCGATTTTCTCGTTTACTGTTCCTCCATAAAATAGCTTAGTTACATCTGTTAGCTTTAGCATGATTTGTTTCCTCCTTTACCTATGACAGGCAGGTACTTATTCATCCCACGCAAAACATTTGGTAAAGTAAGTGCTACGATCACAAGTAAAGCGGTGATCAGCTTCATATCCCCAGGTGACAAGCCTATTTTTAGTGCGTATGCAATAACAAACCGGTACAACAAAGAGCCAATAATAACTGCTAATGTGGCTCTCATGATGCTTTTATCTCCAACAATTACTTCTCCGATAATAACAGAGGCCAGCCCGATGATAATCATGCCGATTCCCATGTTTACATCACCAAAGCCTTGATATTGGGCAATCAGTGCTCCAGATAAAGCCACCAGTGCATTAGAAAGGGCTAGTCCCATAATTAATGTTCCATCCGTACCAACACCATAACTACGTATCATAGTTGGATTATCTCCAGTGGCACGAAGGTCAAGTCCTACATCAGAATGTAAAAAGTAATCTAAGACTCCTTTTAAGATTAGGATTCCCATCAGGAAAAGCAAGGCAACTCCCGAAAAGAATGTAATACCATTAACAGTAAAGTCTGGAATAGACATATCCTGTGCTATTGAATATAGTGTTGTTTCACGTAGCAAGGGAACATTTGATTTACCCATTATCCGTAAATTAATCGAGTATAGGGCAATCATGGTTAAAATCCCTGCAAGTAAACCGTTAATTTTACCTTTAGTAGTGAGTACTCCTGTAAATGCTCCCGCTAATGCTCCGACTCCTGTGGCAACGAATGTAGCTAGCACGGGATGTGTTCCTTCCGTAATCAATGTAGCTGCCATCGCCCCACCTAAAGCAAAGCTCCCATCTACCGTTAAATCCGGAAAGTTAAGTATCCGAAACGTAAGATAGACACCTAAAGCCATAACCGCAAATAATAATCCTTGTTCTAAAGCTCCCATCATTGCTACACTCATCTGTCATCCTCCTGTGCTCATCTCAGCTTTCTAATCTCAACCATATACATATAAAAACTCTGCTTTATCAAAGCATGAATCCATCTAATCAAACGCTAAAAAGAGGGCATTGCTGCCCTCTTTGTTATTTCACGATTTCTTTCGCTTGTTTACGCAAATCATCTGAAATAGTCAAACCAAACTTTTGAGCAGCTTTCTCGTTAATGACCAATTCGGTATCCTTCCCTACTTCAACCGGTGTATCTGCCACACTCTGACCTTTCAAAATACGTGCGACCATTTCACCAGTCTGTTTGCCCATCTTGTAATAATCAATGCCATACGTAGCAACTGCACCGCGCTTAACAGTATCCATATCGGATGCAAATACCGGTACTTTAGCCTTCTCCGCTACACCAAGCACACCTTCAATGGAAGCAACCACTGTATTATCAATGGGAATAAAAATAGCTTCCACTTTACCAATTAAGGATTGAGCGCCCATTTGCACTTCATTTTGACTGCTGATGCCTGCTGGGACGACTTCAATACCCATTTTTTGACCAGCTGCCTGTAAATCCTTAACCTGAACCTCAGCGTTTACTTCTGCTGTAGTATAGATGACACCTATTTTTTTGATGGTAGGAATGAACTTTTGAACGAGCTGCAACTGCACTTCCATTGACAATTTATCAGAAGTCCCTGTTACATTCTTATCTGGTTTATCTAAAGAAGGTACTAATCCTGCTGATACAGGATCTGTTACCGTAGTAAATACTACTGGAACATCTCCAATTGCTTTAGCCAAAGCTTGAGCGGACGGAGTAGCAATCGCCACTGCAACGTCTTTCTTGTCGCTGGCAAACTTCTGAGCAATTGTGATCGTATTATTCAGTTCGCCGTTTGCGTTCTGATAATCTACTTCCAGGTTCTTACCTTCTTCAAAGCCTTTATCTTTTAATCCATCCTTAATTCCTTGATAAATGGAATCCAGGGCAGGATGCTGTACAAATTGGGATACACCAATTTTGACCTGCTTATCTGAAGTACTTTGTCCAGCTGCTGTTGCTCCCTCCTGCTTTTCAGTTGGTGCAGCACCACATGCAGCTAATGACAACGCTAATCCAATGGACATGATAAACCCTGTTACTTTTCTCATCTTAACTCTCCTCCTCAGCTCTGTAAAACCTGTACTATACTGGTCTAACCTGCACTGTTCACTTAAAACCTATCTACTCTTCTCTTACTACTCTCTCAACTGTACTGCTATGGTTCTTTTGTAATACATTATCTGATTTTTTGAAGACTGTAAATATAATTTCTGAAATATGCTGAAATTAACAAACGTTTCGTTACAATTTTTTACATAGTAAGAATAAAGCAATTAAAATAAAAATATCGCTGTCGCCTAGGGAAAAGAAAAAAACGGCGAGCCAGATTCGGCTCGCCCAATTTAGTAGTGTGAAGGGAAGGTTATCATATGAAATCGGAAAGGAGAAGCTATATGGTATAGCTAACACAAATTGTGTAGCTCTACACGCCTTTGAATGTGTTTCGATAAATCTCTGCAAGTTCAGTAACTAATGGCATTTTAGGGTTAGCAGTAGTACATTGATCTTCGAATGCGAGAACTGCCAAGCGATCCACTTCTTTTTCGAACGCTTCTTTACTTACTCCATTCGCTTCAATGCTCATTGGGATATCTAAAGATTTTCCTAATGTAACTACCGCTTGGATTAAACTTTCTACACCCTCTTCTGTTGTTTTAGCAGGCAGTCCTAGCAAGCGAGCTATTTCAGCGTAACGCTCATGTGCTATGAACTTTTCATATCGAGGGAAAGATGCGAATTTATTTGGAACAGTCGCATTAAAACGAATGACATGTGGCATCAGAATCGCATTAGAACGACCGTGGGCAATATGGAATTCAGCGCCCAATTTGTGTGCTAAGCTGTGGTTGATACCAAGGAATGCGTTAGCAAAAGCCATACCTGCAATGCAAGATGCATTGTGGACTTTTTGACGGGCGACCTCGTCTCCACCGTCTTTATAGGCACGTGGCAAGTATTCAAAGATAAGCTGAATTGCTTTTAGAGCCAGACCATCTGTGAAATCATTCGCCATTACGGATACATAAGCTTCCATCGCGTGAGTCAGGACGTCCATACCAGTATCAGCAGTGATTACTTTTGGCACAGTCATTACAAATTGCGGATCAAGGATCGCTACGTCAGGAGTCAATTCATAGTCAGCAATTGGATATTTCATGTTTTTCTCTCGGTCAGTAATTACCGCAAAAGGTGTTACCTCAGAGCCAGTACCAGAAGTGGTAGGAATGGCTACGAATTTAGCTAGGCGACCTAGTTTAGGGAATTTATAAACACGTTTACGGATATCCAAGAATTTTTGGTATAGGTTTTGGAATTCTTCATTTGGATATTCATAGAATAACCACATAGCTTTCGCAGCGTCCATTGCAGAACCACCACCTAATGCAATGATCACATCAGGTCGGAAATCCGCCATTAGTTCAGTTCCTTTACGTACGGTTGTTACAGATGGATCTGGTTCTACATCGCTAAACACTTTACAATGAACGTATTGAGAACGACTGCGCAGATTTCTCAATACCTTATCTACATAGCCTAGTTTTACCATAGCTGGGTCTGTCACAATTACAGCACGAGAGATATCAGGCATGTCTTGCAGATATTGAATAGAATTTTTCTCGAAGTATATTTTCTCTGGAATCTTAAACCATTGCATGTTCACGCGTCGTTTCGCCACCTTTTTGACGTTGATCATATGCACAGCACTTACGTTGGTAGATACAGAGTTTCGACCATAAGAACCGCAACCAAGCGTTAGAGAAGGAATAAATTCATTGTAAATATCTCCGATTGCCCCTTGAGAAGATGGAGCATTAACTACGATACGGCAAGCCTTCATTCTCATTCCAAATGCTTCCATAAGATCATCGTCTTCTGTATGGATAACTGCTGTATGTCCCAGGCCACCGAACTCAAGCATTTCTTCTGCACGGCGGAATCCTTCATCCGCATTTTTCACTTTGTAGCATGCAAGGACAGGGCTCAATTTTTCACGGGATAATGGATGATCAGCACCTACCCCTGTCAGTTCTGCGATTAGAATTTTCGTTTCAGGATCTACGTGTACACCGGCCATTTCAGCAATGACTGCGGCTGGTTTTCCCACGATATCCGCATTTACTGCGCATGTATTTTCATTTATGACCAGCTTCTCCACTTTTGCTTTTTCATCAGGTGTCAAAAAGTGACAGTTATTAGAAATCATAAGTTGTTTAACTCGTTCATAGATTGGTGCGTCAACAATTACAGCTTGTTCAGAAGCACAGATCATACCATTGTCAAACGTTTTAGATAGGATCAAATCATTTACCGCACGCTCGATTACCGCAGTTCGCTCAATATAGCAAGGTACGTTACCAGGACCTACACCAAGTGCTGGTTTACCTGTACTATAAGCTGATTTCACCATACCAGCTCCACCTGTTGCTAATACGAGAGCTGTGCCTGGATGGTTCATTAATTGTTTCGTTGCTTCTAAGGATGGTTGATCAATCCACTGAATACAATTCTTTGGAGCACCAGCTTTTATTGCTGCTTCATATAATGTACGCGCTGCTTCTGCACTAGACTTCTGTGCAGATGGGTGGAAGGCGAAGATAATTGGATTTCTTGTTTTAATAGAAATGATTGCTTTGAACATGGTGGTAGAGGTCGGGTTTGTTACTGGTGTAACCCCTGCTACTACGCCAATCGGTTCAGCTATTTCGATGATACCATTTTGCTCATCTTCACGAATGAGACCAACTGTTTTATCTTTTTTAATACTGTTATAAATATATTCTGTAGAGAAAATGTTTTTGATCATCTTGTCTTCAAAAACACCGCGTCCTGTTTCTTCATGAGCTAATTTGGCCAGATATACGTGCTTATCTAACCCAGCTAACGCCATTGCTTTTACAATGCTGTCTATTTGCTCCTGATCGTAATTAGCAAAGTCCTTTAATGCTTGGTTACCATTCTCGACCAAGGTATCAATCATTGTTTTTACTGCCTCTTCTTTTGCTTGCTCCTGCACTTTTACTTCATTGCTCATGGTTTCTTCCTCCTTATTAAATAAGAAAGCATTGTATCCACAGATTTAGTGAATTTTTTCACTTACACGTTAAAAAATAAAGCGAAAGTGAAATTTTTCACATTCTAGTTTACAAGGAACTTTTGTTATTTGATGTTAAGTAGTGCATAAAAGCAATTCCTTATAAACCACCTTGGGGCTATCTTTCTCTATTCAGCTCCTTGGTACACCCTAATCTTACTCGATAACTACGTATATGTATGTGATGTTTCTCACACGTTTGCCTGTATTTTTTTAACTAACTTTTTTAGACTTTACACTTATATCCTATCATGTTTCAATAAAAATCTGGTATGCTACATAAAAGGATACTTCTGTATCGACCAATCTCCAGATGACATGATGAAGGAGTGGCTCTCAATGTCCATTACCATTACACCACAAGCACTTGCTTGGTTCAAAAAAGACTGGGGCTTCAAATCAGGCGATTCCATTCGCTTTTTCGTCCGATACGGTGGGGGCACCAGCCTACATAAAAGCTATTCCATGGGGATTTCTAAAGCCGAACCGAATGAAATTGCACTCTCCAGTACGGCTGAAGGCATCACCTTCTTTTTTGAGCAAGATGACATGTGGTTTATTGAAGATAAAAGTATGACCGTTGATTTTAATGAAGCTTTAGAAGAAATTACATTTTCTTTCCAATAAGAAAATAGATAAAAAAGCAGGTAATAGCGAAAGGAATCCTCTGATTCTTCTTTTGTTACCTGCTTTTTCTATTGCATTCTTCGGTAAAGGCTTTTTATTGGGCAGTATATCCTCCATCAATAGCGGCGGCGATACCTGTTACTCCCTTTAATCTATCGCTTACCAGCATAGAAGCATAGTCTGCAATTTCCTCTACGGACAACAATCTCTTCTGAGGGACTAATGGGTAAATGACTTCCTCCAGTACTTTTTCTAACGGTACATTACGAGTAACAGCCAAATCCTTCAACTGATTTTGTACTAATGGAGTATCAACATAGCCGGGACACAACGCATTTACTGTAATCCCATGCACGGCCCCTTCTAATGCGGCTACTTTCGTCAGTCCAATCACTCCATGCTTGGCACTGTTGTAAGCCGCCTTTCCCGCAAATCCGATTAGTCCATTTATAGAAGACATATTTAAAATCCGACCATATCCCTGTTGTTTCATTATAGGAAACGCATGCTTAATGCCTAAAAAGGGTCCCACTAGCATGACTTTCAACAACAGCTCAAAACGTTCTGTCGGGAACTCTTCGATTGGGGACACATGCTGTAGACCTGCATTATTAATTAAAATCTCCAATCTGCCGTACTCTTCGACAACCCGCTGTACGCTGGCTGCAACCTGCTCCTCATTTGAAACATCACAGCATAAGCCGATCACCTTATTCCCCTGCTGACGTAGCTTCTCTGCTGACATCACAACCGCTCCCGCATTAAGATCAGCAATGGCGATGATCGCTCCTTCCTTGGCAAAATGCTGTGCCATCTCATAACCAATACCGCTCGCAGCCCCAGTAATTAATGCTACTCTTTGATCTAATAACCCCATTAGACATTTCTCCTATTCCTTATTATCATGGCAAAAGCCTTATCCTTATCTTTTTCAACACCCATCCCATTAGAAAATGGAAACCACGAAAGCCAGTATGAAAACCGTGACTGTCTTCAATACGGTAATGATAAAAATATCCTTGTAGGACTGACGGTGCGTAAGTCCAGTGATAGCCAATAGTGTAATAACAGCACCATTATGAGGTAACGTATCCATCCCTCCCGAAGCCATTGAAGCAATCCGATGTAGTAGCTCAGGTGAAATACCAACAGCATCTGCTAGCTCTACGTACTGTTTTCCCATTACTTCCAAGGCAATCGACAAACCACCAGAAGCTGAGCCAGTCATTCCAGACAGTACATTTACCGCTAAGGCTTCAGAAACCAATGGATGATCGCTTGCCCCCAAAATCCAGCTTTGAATGATTTTGAACCCTGGCAACGTTTTTACCACGTTCCCAAAGCCTACTTCAGAAGCTGTGTTAAAGATGGCAAGTAAAGCCCCCATTGCTGCTGTCGTAAGGCCTGTTGCCAGTTTGCTATGCACCGCTTTTACATTTATAGCTAGAGCTGAAATAACCCCTACTAGCAACGCAATGATCAAAGCCCACGAAGAAGCTACCGTCTTTACATTCTCAATCTTAAATTTTTCTTGAAGCATAGCTGGGTCGTACCAGCTATCAACTGCAATGAATCCTCTGCTTAATAGAAAATTGGTGAGGAGTACAAGCAATAAAGGTAAGATGGCCAAGGCAATATGAGGATATTTTTCAGCTTCTTTTGCTTCTGGCTCATTTTTGTGATTATCACCATATCCCTCTCCTGCTATGGCCGCCTGCTTGCGACGTCTTTCCAACCAAAGCATCCCGCCTACAAAAATCATGAAGGCTCCCACAATTCCCACAAGTGGAGCCGCATAGGCATCTGTTCCAAAGTAATTCGTTGGAATAATATTTTGAATCTGTGGTGTACCGGGCAATGCATCCATCGTGAATGTAAACGCTCCTAAAGCTATCGTGCCTGGAATCAAGCGTTTAGGAATATTCGCCTCCCGAAAAAGAGCTGCTGCAAATGGATAGACAGCAAACGCTACAACGAACAAGGAGACACCACCATAGGTGAGGATTGCACAAGCTAATACAATGGATAACATGGCTCGATTTGATCCCAGCCCTTTGACGATTGTCTGTGCGATAGAACCAGCCGCTCCGCTTAATTCCATCACTTTACCGAAAATCGCTCCTAATAAAAATACAGGGAAGAATGCCTTAATATAATTAGCTGCATTTGTCATAAATGTCTCTGTATAGCTTGGCAGTAACGCTAAGCCCGATAGGACGACAGCCAATAGAGTAAAAATGGGGGCAAATACGATAACAGGATAGCCTCGATATGCAAAAAACATTAGTAAACATAAAGACACAAGGATCGCTACGATCTCTAAAAACATAAATAATTCCCCTCTCTCATCTGACAAAAATGTGTCTATCCTCTATAAAGAAGCATGATTTATGCCATTTATTGAGCAAAAGTGTTATGTAACATTATTCCAGTCAATCTGACAGATACTAACAACATTTTCATCGTACCCAGCCTTTTACAAGCTGAACGATTTCGCATGCCGCCCCTGAGTTTAAGTCCAAATTTTCGGAAAAAAATCACGTAATAATTCGCGTCCTGCAAATACATAAAAGCTCTCCTCTTTATGAATCATTGGTTGTAAGCTGTACATATAAAAAAGTCCAAGATTCTGGACTCATTCCGGTATCTTGGACTTACTACTTCACTTGTTTTATTTGCCTGTCGATTAGCTTCTCCCACTTTTGATAGAAGCTTGATTTACTAATTCCGAGCAGTTTTGCTGCCTCTCGTTTATTTCCCCCAGCAAGTTGTACGGCCTGTTGCAACGCCTCTCGTTCAGCTTTTGCTAACCACTCCTTGAGGCTAGGAAAGCTACTCTGTAGCATGGGGCTTCCTGGTATGGATGTAGGTAACAGAATATGTTCGGCCCTAATCCACTTTCCCTCCATCATATGCATGGCACGCTCCAATACATTACGTAATTCTCTGACGTTGCCAGGCCAGCTGTGATAACGTAACAGCTCCCATACCTCTTCATCCATTCCTTTCACTACAATCCCGGTTGACTCCATCAACTGCTCTCGTATAATCTCTACCAAATATGGTAAGTCTTCCAGCCTATCCCGAAGCGGTGGTATTGTAAGGGTAACAACATGCAAACGATAAAATAAATCCTCGCGAAATTTGCCTGCTTTCATCAAAGCGATCATATCTTTATTAGTAGAAGCAATCACTCGTACATTTAGTGATAGTGGCCGACTCGCCCCGATTCGCTCTACTTCTTTTTCTTGTAAAATGCGTAAGAGCTTGGCTTGTAGAGCTAGTGGCATATCCCCAATTTCATCTAAAAGGATTGTACCTCGATCTGCTAGTTCAAACTTACCTTTTTTTCCTTTGCGTAGTGCCCCTGTAAATGCTCCCTCTTCATATCCAAACAGCTCGGACTCCAATAAATTATCCGGGATAGCCGCACAATTTACACGAATAAATGGTCCCATCGCCCTCTGACTTGCCGCGTGAATAGCATGCGCAAACAGTTCCTTTCCCGTGCCACTCTCTCCTGTAATCAGTACGGTTGTATCGCTGTTAGCAACCTTCATTGCCAGTTCCTTACATTTGTTCATTAAGTCGCTGGTGCTCACAATCTGTTCAAAACGATAGGTTGCTCTCAGCTTCCTCTGTAATTCACCTTTATAGTAATCTAATTCTTGTTTTAATCGATCTACAGTAGCAGACAAAGCGTGAAGCTGCCGCACATCCTGAAACATAACAGTTCCGAGTACCGCAATCATTTTCTCTTCCCGATAGATAGGGACACGGTTCGCTATCATCTCCCGGCCATTAATACGTTGAACCTCAGCCAGCTCTGCTAAGCCAGTTTTGGCTACTACATGCATTCGCGTATTCTCAATAACCGTCGTAACATGCCTACCGATTGGGTCAGCTATGCCGATAAAGCTCCGATATTTATGGTTCATCATCAGAATAACCCCCTCTGGATCGGTCACCACTATACATTCATATGCTTTTTCAAACACATCCTCCAATAGTTCTAAATATTCCGACGATAAAACAGAATGGAATGCCATCATTCATCCCCCTCCTAGAATGTAACAACTGATATTATCACATTTTTCTAACAACAACAAATATAAGTTTGTTTTCCTCCTGTATCCACCTCCCCTCTTCCTACATTCTTATTATTTCTAGTTTCTTACTCTAATTTCTAACATCTAGTTGATCGTTGCATAGTCCAACTCGTGCAAATTACCCTTTTATAGGAGTAAAAAAATTTACAATTCCTTCTATTTTTCATCGTTTTATTTACTTCACTCCCCTCCTAAACTTAGCAAATGTGCTTTTTTTCTTCCAACTTACCTGTTATCGCTGCCTCTATTTTCTATTATTTTGATCCAGCTTCATCCCTTTAGCCACTTGAACTCTTCCTAGTTCCTCCTTTTCTCATCAAATTTTAATAGGAATTTTTATCTACTTTTACCAATTATCTACCGCTTTTTCCTTGCTGGTAACTTTGTTATTCTGAGTTTGCCGAAACTTCCCAAGTCATGAGAAGTGCGGGGGATGACTGATGGTGTAAGGCTTATGCTAACCGCCTGGGGTGAATCGTACATAATGTCTGCGTAGGGTTGTATCCTCAATCCGAACCCGACAACTAACCTCGTAGGTAAAAAAAAGGAGCGATGAGAAGTGAAGAAAAAATGGATGTCTAAAACAGTATTTGCATTAGCAGTAGGAATGGCAGTAAGCGGTATCGCTACGTCTGCATTTGCTGCTTCTCCAGATTGCACGGTGAAAAAGTTACCGATCCAAAAAGGTACTGCTAACCTTGATCTGAATGCATTTTCTGATTTACTTAAACAGAAGCAAGGAAACTCTAAGGATTGTCTTCCTACCGATGTATTAAATAACCTTTTAAATCAAAATTCGGATAAGGGAAAATCCATCGTCGATCAATTGAAAAACATTGAAGATTGCGACATTGAATTACCTTCTAAATCAAAGGGTAAAGACAGATGGGCTGACAAAGAGACTTCTAAAAAGGATTCCGATAAAGCTTCTGTAGACGAACAGAAAAAACCTTCCATCAAAGAGCCAGTAAAAGATAACGATTCAAAAGAGAACGTATCTTCTGAAGCAAGCGCAATGGTGAACGAAGTAGTAGATATCGTAAACCAGGAGCGTGCAAAGGCTGGTCTGAAACCACTTAGCATGGATAAAGAACTATCTAAAATGGCAACAGACAAAGCAAAAGACATGGCACAAAACAATTATTTTGATCATGACAGCCCAACTTTCGGATCTCCATTCGACATGATGAAGCAGTATGACATTTCTTTCCGTACAGCTGGTGAAAACATCGCTGAGGGACAACGTTCTGCAGAAGAAGTTATGAAAGACTGGATGGGTAGCGACGGACACCGTAGAAACATTATGGATTCTTCCTTCACAAAAATCGGAGTAGGATACTATAACGGTTACTGGGTACAAGAATTCATCGGATAAACCACTTATTTCGGAATAGAGGATCAACAAAATCCCTATCCATGTTATCTCATAAAGACAGACGAAACTCCTCATTTCGTCTGTCTTTTTTTATGCTTATAGGGCTTTATTGATTTTGTATAACTGGACAAGATAATGTATTACTAGGAAACAAAGGAGAAACCTGTGTCCAAACCGGAGGAATCTATTATGAAAAATCGATTTACAATTGGCAAGATGGCTCGTATGCACCGTATCGCCGAATCAACGCTTCGCTATTATGATGAGAAAGGCATTTTTCAGCCTAAAAGCATTGATCAGAAAACACAATACCGTTACTACACAATTGATCAATTTTCTACTTTAACTTCTATTAAGTTTTTTCGCCATTTAGGTATTCCACTACAAGAGATTAAAAGATTTATGGATGAACGTACCCCCGATCTGGCTTTGGACATCCTAGAAAAACAAAGAACATCGCTTAAACAAAAACAACAGGAAATCGCCTACATGCTAAATCGCTTGGAAAGTAAGATCACAACCATCAAACAAGGCGTAGATAAACCGGATGATTCCGTCGTATTTAAAGATTTACCAAAGCGCTATATTCACTCTATAGTCGTAGAAGCAGACCTCTCTGATGAAGAGTTTGAGTATCACCTTAATACATTGCAAAGTGATCTTCAGCTTTTAGAGGTATCATTATTTGCTGGCGATATTGGTACTTCTGTGTCCAAATCCTCCATCCTAAAAGGGGAATATCAAGATTACAATAGTTTATTTATCATGATTGATGATCTTCCCGTTGATAAAGAGCGCTATGCCAGTATTCCAGCTGGTTTGTACGCATGTACCATGCATTATGGACCTTACGAACAGCTCGATCAGTCCTATGAACGCCTCCTTTCAGCAATCAGAAGGCGTAATTATGAGATTACTGATAAATCCTATGAGCTAGGCATTGTAGATTTATCTATCACCAGTGAATCCGATGAATTTGTTACTGAAATCCAAATTCCAATCCAACCCTCTACCTCCCTTATAACTGACTGATTTCAAATAAATTTATTGACTGACAAACAAAAAAATTTCTGCGCCCCCTTGAGCTTCAAGTAGCTTGAAGGTTTACAATAAGAGCTATCACAAGGAGGTCGTATTATGACAGACGCAGCAATTAAACTAAGGGAGACCCCCGTGCCAAAGCTATTCATCTCGTATCTCATCCCTTCTGTACTCGGCATGCTACTTATGTCGATTAATATTTTTGTGGATGGGGTATTTGTCAGTCGGGGGGTAGGGCCAGAAGGACTAGCTGGGGTAAACATCTCCGTACCCGCCTTTTCCATCTTCCTTTCTATCTCTCTTTGGATCGGAATGGGTGGAGCTACTCTCTATTCAGCTGCCTTGGGAAGAAATGAAGTAACACACGCTCGCCAGATTTTTACTCAATCTTTTACACTGGCAATTCTATTGGTTAGTCTAATAATGGTCGTTTGCTTAACAAATATTGAACAAATTGCCTATATTTTTGGAGCTGACAAGGCAATCTTGCCTTATGTACTTGATTATTTACGTGTGCTGTTAACTTTCGGGATGGTTTATGTATTAGAAAACATCTTGAGCATTTTTATCCGTAATGACGGAAACCCCAAGCTAGCAATGATGGGCCTAATTGTCACATCGGTCCTTAATATAATATTTAACTATATCTTTATTTTCATGATGGGGATGGGTGTAAAAGGGGCAGCCTATGCTACGATATTATCGGCTGCTATTGGTTTTTTCGTTCTACTTACTCACTTTTGTAAGAAAGGTAGCACATTGCGTTTTGTGGCCTTCCGGTTTCAGCTAAAGGAAATCGGGCAAATAGTAAATATTGGATTTCCTAGCTTTATTGCTGAGAGTACCATCGCGATCACTACATTGGCATACAACCTAGCTTTCATGAAATATCTGGGGGCACAGGGTGTTGCAGCATATGCCATCGTCAATTATATTCATGCCATGCTATTGCTATTGTTCTTGGGGGTAGGGGCGGCTCTTCAACCAATTGCAAGCTTTCATTATGGTGCAAGATTAAGTGAACGATTGCGAGCTAGCTTACGTTTAACAGTAAAAACTGGTTGGATTTTTGGAGTCGCTGCCGTACTTTTTGGAGTTTTGTTTTCAAATGTATTTATCATGTTGTTTGACATTCAATCTAAAGAGTTGATTCAAATTACCGTGAACGGGATGAATCTATTTTTTATCAACTATCTTTTCTTAGGATATAATCTGGTGTATGGAGAGTACTTCCAAGCCATACAGAAGATACGTAAATCACTATGGATTATATTAACCCGTGGTGTCCTGCTGGTTATTCCTTTGTTGTTTATCCTACCTAAATGGTTCGGGGTAAATGGTATTTGGCTGGCAGTACCTATTGCAGAAGCCCTGACGGCATTAGGGATTAGTATGTTGAATCGCAAAACACCACCAGTTCCACAATTCACAAAACAGGAAACAGAAGTTACTTTGTAAAAAAGCCAAAAAAGGTAGCGCTAGTAAGTGCTACCTTTTTTATATGCATTCAAGCTGTATAGTTCATCTAATGCTTTTGGATCTGCTCTAGTGTTTTTCGTATAGAATATAAACTTAAAGCCCGAACTCTCTTGTTCAGAATTCGGGCCCTTTTTTATAATTCTGAGGCTTCCTGTTTCTTATTGCGTTCTAGCTCTTTTGCCCCTAAATGGGTCAATATACAGAAAATAATGCAGCAGACAACAGCAGACAATAGTACATAGAAACCACCATTCCAGCCTACTTTGTCAACCATCACACCAAAGAGGGTAGTACCTAAAGATGCACCCAAGATATAGCTCATAAAGCCCCGCAAACCAACCGCGGAACCAACCGCAAAAGGTGGTACTACCTCCAGAGTTTGTACGGAAGCCAGAAATTGTGGAACGTAAATCAGACAACCAATTATCGCGGCAAAGACCGTAGTTGCAAATAAAGTACCACTTTGCCAGTAGCCAATTATACAGAAGAAAATTAACACCATAGCAATGATAGCTGGTGGCATGCGATATCCCTTGAAAAACTTGTCCGAAAGATAACCAACCAAGAGAGTGGACGGAATGGCTGCCCATTCAAAAAATAAAAAGGCAACGCTCATTTCTACTTTGGTGAAATGTTTTACATTCAACAGATAAATTGGCAACCAACTTATAATGCCAAAACGAACCATATATACAAAAACGTCTACAAAGGAAACAAACCATGCATTTTTATTGCATAATACATAATTTTTGAAGATTTGCCAGACAGTCATATCCTCTGGCGGTTTGGAATCAGCTCTTTGTTGCAAAGTCGAGTCTAGATCATCCTTGATGATTTCGTTTAAAGGCGGCAATCCTTCGTTTACCGGGGAACCCTTTGTCAAGGCTAATACAACCATGGCAAAAACGATAGCAACTGCTGCCGGTACTTGGTAGCTTGCTGCTTGCCATTGGTCGGATCCAAGCATAGCAAAGCCGACGCCAACGATAGGTGCTACGATACCACCACCCAAATTATGCGATATATTCCAGATGGCGCCGACAAACCCTCTCTCCTTACGAGGAAACCAGTTTGCGATGGTAATAAAGCTAGGCCCAACTCCCATTCCCTGAAAAATACCGTTCAGTACAACGAGAGCGGCAAACATCCAGAATGCCGTCGTGAATCCCATCATTATATTGACCAGTCCACACATGAGCAAACCAAGCGCCATATACCTTTTAGGATCTGCTTTATCGGCAAGACTGCTCATGAATCCCTTGCTAATTCCATACGCAATTAGCAGACAACTGCTTAACAGTCCAACTTCTGTAGCACTAAGGTGGAGTTGCTCTTTTAGATAAGGAGTAGATAATGCAAAGTTATTGCGGACAATATAATAAGCCATGTAACCAAAAAAAACACCAACTAATGATTGCAATCGGAAGAGCTTATAGGTTTTTTGAATATGTTCTGTCGCTACTTTTGTAGTATTGATCTTCGGCTTTAAAAATGAAATCATACCATCAACCTCAATTCTTAGCTGTTATGAATAGGACATAAATAGATAACCATCGTTTTTTGGTTTTTGTGCTAGTACACATAACCTTTCTTTCGAGAAAATATTTGTATTAATCTCTATAGCCTTTACCTGTTTCAAGTTAGATGTGAATGAAAATTTCAGCTAATCACTGGATTTATGATAGTGCTTTCAAAAATGCTTAGCGTCACATTAACCTCCTTGTTTTTTATTATCGTGGAAATTTACGTTGTAAAAATATCAGCAAACATCTGATTTTTTTGTAAGATATTTTAGGAGGTCTTGTCAGAAATATTCCTATACGAGATGTACCGAAATTTGGTACAGATTTAAAAAGCTTTCTTTACTTGATTTACTCTAAAGATCATGTACACTATCCTGTAAATACTGGGGTATAGGTAGTCATAGAGGATGTGCTATACTTGGAGCACTACATGCAATCCAGAGATTACTACCCTCGAGTTGATTCGTTATTTTTGTTTGAAGTTCCCTATAAAGAATGGAGAAAAGCATGATAAGGACGCTGAGAATACTACTTATTATTTTGCTTACGTTACTTGCGTCAGGATGCCAGAACAAAAATTCAAATTATCAAATTGTTTTTTCTGAGTCTGATGTTACGCCCGTTACTTCCCAAAATAGCGAACCTTTCCCGATACGAGTGGCAATTTCAAGTGTACTATCGCCGAGTGATACGGTTATGTACTACAGAAAAATTGCAGATTATCTGGGTGAGAAACTCAATAGGCCAGCAATTCTTATTCAGCGCAAGAGTTATCATGAATTAAGCATGCTAATGATGAACGGTGGTGCTGACATAGCCTTGCTTTCATCGGGTGCGTATCAAACTTACAAACAAGTCGAGGGATTTGAAGCAATTGCGATGCAGGAGCGAATGGGAGTACCTTACTATTATGGTTATCTTGTTGTAAATCGTGACAGCAATATTATAGATATCAATAATTTAAGAGGAAAAAGTGTCGCCATTACCGATCCCACCAGTTATTCCAGTTATATTTTTGTAAGCGAAAAGTTAGCTGATTTTGGTGAAACTCCGGAGCATTTCTTTGGCAGCTATGTTTATACGTACAATCATGAAAACTCTCTGAAAGCAGTAATAGATAGGGTTGTTGATGCTGCTGCTGTGAATAGTTTGGTTTACGAACAAACCAAACTAAAAAATCCTGAATTAGCCGATACGTTACAAATTATTGCTAAGTCAGAGCCAACAGGTACCAGTCCAGTGGTAATCAGTAGCAGTTTACCAGATGAAGAAAAGAAAATTATTAGAGAGAGTTTTTTAACCATTCACGAGCAAGAAACCATAAAACCAGCGTTGCAGGGTTTATGCATTGATCGATTTGTTCCTTTTGATCCGCAATTATATGATACCGCTTACAGTACAGGGTTTTATAAATGAGGTCACTTATGAGATGGATGAAAAAATTTCAGATAAACCAAAAGATATTTGGAACTATCATCGTTGCGCTACTCTTTCTTGCCTCAGTTTTAGGATGGATCATTTGGGATTCACTTACAAAAATGATGGGTGAAGAGCTTAAGAAACGCGGAGTCAATATTGCGAATAATATTGCGGCATTGAGTTCTGACTACATTCTTATTGATGATCAATTTTCGATTCATCTCCTCATCTCCCAGGCACAAAAAGCGAATGAAGATGTTCGTTATATCTTGATAATCAATAGTAATAACAGTCTTGTAGGGCACACGTTCTCCAATCACATACCAAAGGGAATATTACATTCACATACTCCTAATGGCTTAAATAGTCAACAAGTTGCCACACTAACTTCAGACGAAGGGAATATCCACGATATCCTCGTTCCCATAGAAGGAGGAGAGGTAGGCTTTGTTCGCGTTGGCATGGAGGAAAAACAGGCAAAAACCTATATTTTCATTAAGATTGGTGAATTGATTTTAGCGACATTATTGGTTTGCATAGGAACTGCTGGAATCACTTATTATGTTACTCGCTTTATTACGAAACCGATAAATAGTTTGGTTGCTGTTGCAACAGGCATATCAGCTGGAAATTTGACTTTGAGGGCTAAAGTAACAAGTGAAGACGAAGTAGGGAAACTAGCGCAAGCTTTCAATGAAATGGCTGACAACTTAATTAACTCTAACACTGAGGTAGAAACACTATTGAAGGAACTTCAAGAAAAAGACAAGCTTCGAGACACGCTTATCTTGAAGCTGTTATCTGCTCAGGAGGATGAGAGAAAAAGAATTTCTCGTGAACTTCATGATGAAACAAGCCAAGCTCTTACTTCTCTGATGGTCACAATGCGTGTTTTGGCTAATGAAGCTAAAGATATCGAACAGCAGGAGTTGTTGAACTCCAGCCGAGAGATTGCAGCAAGTATTTTGCGAGAAATTAGAGATTTAGCGGTAGAATTAAGGCCACCCATTTTAGATGATATGGGTTTAATCCCGGCAATAAAAAAATATACTAGAAAGTTTGAAGAGAAATACGGTATTGCGGTTATCCTATTCATCCCTAAAGATGAAATGATTATCGATAATCATGCTGCTGTAGCCTTGTACCGAATTCTTCAAGAAAGCCTAACTAATGTAGTCAAGCATACAGTAGCCACCCAGATTGTGATTAATATGAGCATCGTAGATTATGGTATACAATTGACGATCCATGATAACGGGCACGGTATCCAGCAGGAGGATTTTGAAAGGGCTCGCCAGCAAAATCGAATTGGAATATATGGTATGAAGGAAAGAGCCGAGTTGCTTGGCGGTTCTTTCTCTGTCAAAACTACGAATATCGGTGGGACCGAACTCATGGTGTCTATCCCGCTACCATTGGAAAAAGGGGGCAGTAATGGAACAGACAGTCCAAATCATGCTAGTTGATGACCACTCTTTACTGAGATCGGGCTTAAAACTGCTACTGCATAAGAAACCATCCTTAAAAGTTGTAGGTGAAGCTGCCGATGGAGTGGAAGCAATTCGGCTTTATGAAGATATAAGACCTCATATTTTAATACTCGACATCAGTATGCCACGCCTGGACGGAATTCAAGTTCTTAGAGAAATTAAAATGCGTCATGAACAAGCTAAAGTAATTGTACTTACAATGCATGAAGATGAAGACTACATAACATCTATCATGCATGCGGGCGCTTCAGGTTACGTTCCTAAGGCGGCAGTAGATGAAGAATTATATACAGCTATTGATACCGTTATGAACGGATATGTATACCTTCGGCCAAAAGAAACTCAGACATTGATTTCATCAATACTTAAAAGAACGCCGTCAGAAACCGATTCACGAAATCCTTACGTAATTTTAAGTCCCCGCGAACGTGAGGTCTTACGGTTTCTTGTAAGAGGATATTCTCTAGTTGAGACGGCTCAGGAATTAATGTTGAGTATCAAAACAGTTGATACTCATAAGACGAGAATTATGAATAAACTTAACGTTTCTAGAAAAAGGGAACTTGTTGAATATGCGATGAAATATAATCTTTTAAATGACGAACAAGCATAATACGTGGATGAGATGACCTGTACAGAAAATAAGCCGATCGCACCATCGCGATCAGCTTATTTTTATTTTTGCAGAATTTCATCATCATTATCATCATCTTCCGATAGTACCCGTATTGCTCCGGTTAGCTTTCTTGCTGTGATGTACCTTTATCGGCAGAACGTAGCGGTATTTCTTTGAGGAAGAAGACCAACACCAGTGCGACAACCAAGATCCCAGCCCCAGTAAAAAACACAGTTGACAGTGTATCGCTCAATACGGATCGGAGCATATCCATCATTTGTGCAAAATACAATTGAAGTCCTTCCGGCAACGTAGCTTCAATCATCTTTAATTTTGGTTGATCCAATAGAACTTGCGGATTTAGAAATGGTACCAGTTGTTCCGCTTGCTGTGGGTCTAATTGAGACAGATTCAGACCTTCTCCTGAAGCGATCGTTTCTTCCAACTTCCGCTTAAGTATGGAGTTCATGATAGAACCGAATACAGCGATCCCAATCGTTCCTCCTAAATTTCTAAACAAGGTTGCTGTAGCCGTTACCACACCTAGTTGGTTTAACGAAACTGCATTTTGAGCGGCTAATGTAAAGACTGGCATCCCTAATCCTAGTCCCAATCCGAACAAACACATACTCACCACAGCTAATGCAATACTGTTCATAAATCCCATCAGCAACATACCCAGGATCATGAAAAAGATACCGAAAATTGCATAGCGCTTGTATTTTCCTGATTTAGATATCCATCGACCAGCCATACTGCTCAGTATGACCATCATCAATGACATAGGCATATTAACAAATCCAGATTGGGTCGGACTTAACCCCTTAACGCCCTGTACGAAAAAAGGCAAATATACCATAGCCCCCATCATTCCTGCATTCATAAGAAATCCAACAACGTTAGAATTGGTTACAATCCTGTTTTTAAAAAGGGACAATGGCAAAACGGGGCTTTTTACTTTACGTTCAATCAGAATCAAAATAACAGCGAATATTAGCGCTGCTAGGAACAATCCAATAATCTCTATTGAGCCCCATGAATATTTTGATCCTGCCCAAGAAAAGCCTAATAAAAGCGTAATAATGAAAAGAGACAAAAAGAGCGAACCCCAATAATCAATCGATTCCGATTTAACACGGGGTGTCTTTGGAAACATCCGTAAGATCATCATAAAAGCGACAATTCCAAGAGGCAAAAACGCCCAAAACAACCATTTCCAATCCATATTATCAATCATGATACCACCTAAGGTCGGTCCAACAACGCTGGAAAAACCGAAAATAGCCATCATGAGTCCTGTCCATTTCGCTCTTTCACGAGGCATAAATAAATCACCAACGGCCATTGTCGTGACGGACATCAAAACTCCACCACCTATGCCCTGAATTCCCCGATACACAATCATCTGAAAGATATTAGTGGATAAGCCGGTAAGAAAGGAACCCAACATGAAAATGACAATTCCAGTTAATAGGAACGGTTTTCGTCCGTAGATATCCGATAACTTACCAACCAAAATAGTAGCCACCGTAGAGGTTAGCATATAAACCGTGATGACCCATGAGTAATAATCCAAGCCGCCCAACATAGCGATAATCCTTGGCATAGCTGAACTGACAAGCGTTTGATTGATGGCCGCAAAAAACATCGATGCCATTAACGCGATCATTACAACAACTTTTTGTTTCTGTGATAAGTTCTCCATTCCATTCCCCTTTACTATTGTGTTAAAACTTATATCTTGATAAAATAATTAGGTAGGCAACCTAATAAATATTATAAGGCTGATTTTTATATTTTCAAGATTTATTTTGAGTTAATACCTTCATTATCATTCCCGAATATTGAAAGCTCTTGTGTTAGCTGTATTCGTTTACGTTAAAATAACAATTGAGGTGGTAAAAATGAATGCAAATAGCTATGAGAATGTTACACAATTAAGAAGTCTGTTCTCACGTTTAGCAAAGTCAGACTGGCGAAAACAACAAACCAAATGGAACATTAAAGCAAGTGAAGTTCGTTTACTGCTGGCTGTAAAAGAAGGTAGTAAACAGGCGGACAACGAAGGCATTACTGTTTCTGATATTAGTAAAATTTTGCAGGTCACTTCTCCAACCGTAACCCAAATGATTAATAATTTGATTAAAAATGATTATGTCAAACGTTCGGTCCATCCAACAGATCGAAGAATAGCTGAAATAACGTTATCTGAAAAGGGTAAACAAATCGCCAAAGAGGCCAGTGAACAGGCTACGAATATTTTTGAAGGGTTAATTGATTTCTTGGGCAAGGAGCAGAGCGACCAGCTGGTGTATCTCTTAGAGCAATCATTTACTTACTTCGAACAAATAAATAAAGAACAGATATAAACTGACCCAGAAATAACTAGTTAAGTAAACAGACGTCCGACTCGCCAAATCGGACGTTTTTTTGTATACAGATATCTCCTAATAGGACAACAGCAAGTTGTTATCGTAGATGGTTGTCTATAATGATTGACAGTATAGTTTCGCTTTCTTCACAGAGCCTTATCCAATTATATGCATACTTCAATTATTCAGCATTTGCTTCTAGGTGTTTTTTGTTTTGCATGTTTTCTAACAACTCATGTAGCAGTTTGTTCACTGTATCAGCATCATCCGCATCGGCTGCTACTTTAATCTGTTCCATGATATTTTCTTTGCCTTCACGAACAGCGTGCTTAAAGCCCAATTTTTCCATTTCTTCTTTTGCCTGTTCTTGAGTTAACGTACCATTTTTCATTTGTTCACGAATTTCATCTAGCTTTGTCTTGGTTGCTTCATCCACTTCTACTTTCCCATATTTCACATTACCTTTGTCAAAGCCTTTCACACCAAGCTTCTCATTAGCTTGTTCTTGAGTTAACGTACCGTTTTTTACTTGTTCACGAATTTCATCTAGCTTTTTCTTGGTTGCTTCATCCACTTCCACTTTCCGAAATTCCACATTGCCTTTGTCAAAGCCTTTCACACCAAGCTTCTCATTAGCTTGTTCTTGAGTTAACGTACCGTTTTTTACTTGTTCACGAATTTCATCTAGCTTTTTCTTGGTTGCTTCATCCACTTCCACTTTCCGAAATTCCACATTGCCTTTGTCAAAGCCTTTCACACCAAGCTTCTCATTAGCTTGTTCTTGAGTTAACGTACCGTTTTTTACTTGTTCACGAATTTCATCTAGCTTTTTCTTGGTTGCTTCATCCACTTCTACTTTCCCTTTTTCCTGCTGGTCAAATAGTTTCTGGAAATCGTCAGCTAGATCAGGATTGTATTTGTTGATAATCTTCATTAATTCTTGTTGATTGGTTTGTCTATTCTCTAGTGAGTCGTATCCGCCTTTTTGATGAAAGGTTCTTTCTACTTTCGTTTCATCTACATTTGTATTCGTTGCCGCAAAGGCCGCCGTTGGTGCAAAAACTGCTAGTGCTAACGCCCCAATCATCCATCTTGATGCTTTTTATTCATTCAAATCAAGCCCCTTCATAGTTAGTTTTACAAGAATAACTTCTTATAAGAACAATGTACTAACGGGGCATGTCAGGTGAATGTTCATCTTGAGGAAAAGTTGTGGGAAAGCTGAGGTAGACTATGGAAATGAGTTTTTCTTGTAAAAAAGCATAAATAGCTGGAGCGGTTGGAGCAACGTTGGTTTTACGTTTGATTGAGCAGTGCGATTACAAAGAAGGGTTGAGCAGTTTTCATTTGCTCAACCCTTTATACTTATTATCAGTATCATCTTCAAACACCTATCAGCTTCTATTCCTCCATAACTAAAATTACTTTTACCCCTGCACCAAGCTTCCCTTTGCTAATGCCAAAGCACCAGACACCCCTGCATTATCTCCAAGGGCTGGAGGAACAATGTAGGTTGATAAATCACCATAGAAATACTCATTTTCACTCACATAACCTTGTAATAGTTCGATCAATTGTCGACTCAATAGTGGATATAGTTGCTTTTGCTTCATAACCCCTCCACCTATGATAAGCCTTTTAGGAGCTAAGATAAGGACATAATTCATCAAAGCCTGCGCTAGATAATAGGCTTCTAGTTCCCAAACCTCTGTGCTTGTTTGCAATTCTGTTCCCTGTTGATTCCACCGTTTCTCAATAGCTGGTCCAGATGCCATGCCTTCTAAACAGTTACCATGGTACGGACACACACCTGTAAATGAATCTGTATGATGTGGTTTTAACAAAATATGTCCCATCTCTGGGTGAGACATACCGTGTAAAAGCTTCCCTTCCACAATAGCTCCAACACCAATTCCAGTACCCACTGTCATATAGATGCAACTATCTAAGCCTTTAGCGGCTCCCCAAGTAGCTTCTCCCAATGCAGCAGCATTCACATCTGTATCAAAGGCAATTGGAACCGAAAAATGTTCTTTCATATGACCAAGAACATCATAATTTCTCCAAGCCAGCTTTGGTGTATTCATTACATACCCATAGGTATTACTACTCGTGTTTACATCTATCGGTCCAAACGAACCTATCCCAATTGCATCTACGTTCTTTCGATGTAAAAAGTCAATAACCTGGTCCAATGTTTCTTTTGGCGTCGTGGTTGGAAAGCTAGTCCTCTCCAAAATATCACCATATTCATTCCCGATTGCACAAACAAACTTCGTTCCACCTGCTTCCACAGCTCCAAGTCTCATCTTTTGGTGCACTCCTTTGCAACCCGAATGTTTTTTCCGATTGTTTACTTACTGGTACGAGCTATCCCTATTATTAGATGCTACCATTTCAGCTTCTTCACTGTGCTTTCCTTCTGCTGATCCACCATGGGAGTCTCCCTGCAAATTTAAAAGAACACACCCAGCAATGATCAATAGAATAGCAATCACCTTTTGTACGGATAGGCTATCTTTAAACCAGATAATTCCAATAGTCGCAATCAATGCGGTACCTATCCCTGACCAGATTGCATACACAACGCCAACCTCTAGCTTTTTTAAAGCTAGGCTTAACGAAGAAAAACAAATCAGATAAAACACAAACATAAGAATGGTTGGCCATATCTTTGTTAATCCATTCGACAGCTTCATCATAGTCGTACCTGCAACTTCTAATAAAATAGCCACCCCTAAAAAGACCCAGCTCATTTCGCTCTCTCCTCCCTATTTTCCGGCTCAATCTCTTTATTTCTTACACCCTCCACCATAATATCCATGATGGCTTCCAGAGCCTCTTGCACTGTCATTTGCTGCTGTGTGAGCGGAGACTGATAGGTCATCTGTTGTAAGGAGCCTATAAACATCTGGATAAATACCTTTACATTCACAGGTCGAAATATCCCTTCTGCAATCCCTTCTTCCATAAACCTACTTATATTGTCCCATCCCTCATGCATGAGTGTGTTAAAAATCTGCCACTGATCAGGATAAAACCTCTTTAATTCTGCTATAAATCGTAAATCAAACGTGATAAGCTCACTAGGGATGACCAAAAACAGTTGTTTTAGTTTTTCAATCGGTCCCAACTGCTTATTTTGTAGGATTTCTGTTTCTTTATCGAAATAATGCTGCATATCCTGCTGAATAATGTAGGCAAGTAGCTCTTCTTTGGATACAAAAATGCCATATAAAGTCTTGGTACTAATGCCTGCAAGCTGAGCAACGTTTGCCATTGTGAATTTGATGCCATATTGTTTTATCTCTTCTTTCACACACATAGCAATGCGTTCTTGCATTGAAATCACCTCCTGGGGAATCAAGGAAAATATTTTATTTTTTATATTTTCCACTTCCACTACTAAGTGTACAAGAAAAAATATGTATTGGCAATCCACTACCACTCGTCCCCTTTGGTGAAGCTACATCACCATTCCGGATGTAGCTTATCTGACATTTCGGCTTGGCAGACGAATCGATATACTGTTGCATAAACAAACAGAGTGTTGGAATTAACTCTTCCAACACTCTGCTTGTTTGTTTCTATTTTCAAATCGTTTTTGCATTTCATTTGATACTTCTATACTCACTTTTTCTACCTTACTCGGCATCTGCCTCTCTTTTCACTACAAGCAGACAAATTGTAATAATCACAAAAGCAACTAATGCCAAGAAAGGTATTGTGATGAAGCCAAGCCAATTAATATACTCACCTGTGCACGGCACACCTTGGGTACAGAGGGCTGCCCCCTTCATAAAGGGTACCTTCTGCACGCCATAGTGATAAGCTGAAGTGATCATTCCCACGATCGAAAGCGGCAATATGTATCTATAGATACTGGTATCATTACGATACACAGCTATCCCTAACAGGATTGTCAATGGATACATCAAAATTCGCTGATACCAGCAAAGCGTACATGGTACAAAATGCATTACTTCACTAAAATAAAGACTCCCAATCGTTGCAATAAGTGCAGTAATCCAGGAAAATACTAACGACTTATTCATGCACTATTTCCCCTCTGTAGCAGGGGTAGCTGCTTCTTCTACAGCTTTTTTGAAGTCATCCATCGTACTTCCCTCAAATCGCTTCCCATTAATGTATAAGGTTGGCGTTCCCCTTACATCAAGCCTTTTTACAATAGCCAAATCTTTGTCAACAGCCGCTTGATATTTCTTAGCCGTGAAAGCCTGCATTACCTTTTCCGTTTGTTGTTGGTCAGCTATTTGGCTTATCAGATCTTTTAACATACCTTCTGTAAAGTAATCCTGCCCTTCTAGCTTAAGATCTGCTGGTTGGTTTTTATACAATAAATCATGGAATTTCCAGAAAAAATCATTCCCTAATTCTCCATAAACAGTTTCAGCAAATAAAGCTGTACGATGAGAATCTACAGCAATAAATGGATATTGCAAGAAATAAAACTGAGCTACTCCAGTCTCTACAAAATCCTTATCAATCTGTTTTACAAGCTCTTCATTAAATGTTTTGCAGGCTGGGCACTTATAGTCACCAAACTCAACAATTTTAACTTTGGCAGTCTCTTTCCCAAGATAAGGCTGCCCTTCATAGTCTGTAGCTTCCATCAATGCCAACTGCGTTGATTTTGGCATAAGGAAGAGATACGCTACCACTAAAACAGCTATGATTCCGATACTCCAAAAAATCCATTTTGAAGATTGATCAGATGCTTTACCTTTTTTACCTGATCCAGCTTTCATCTTTTTGTTGTGTTGCTGTTTCAACTTGACACCACCCATACTATTATTTATTTACTTACAAAAGTACAGTTATTTTCCATAGTAGTTGATATTTTGATTTATCGCAATGCCGTGATCTTCTCTAAAGTGGATATTTTTTGAACGAATTGTAATAGTACTTCTATTTTTGATTTTATTATAATCAGCAATCTTTTCCGAGTATCTTCAGTATATTTTTTATATGTTTGGAATTGCAAGTCTATTATTCCTTATTTAAAACGGTAATGTTACCTTACGTAAGCATCATGATGTAATGATTAAATGACTTTTCACACCATTTCCTCAAGTTTACATTACTGAAACATTAGTAATTATTACCATTATATACTTTGGATAGTTTTATCTTAACTAAGAAACTTTCCCAATATGAAAGCTTTTAACTAAAATATTGGAAAAAAATCAAACAAACTTAGCAGGAAAAAAGATGAAAATGGGTCGAGAGTATGACTTTTTTCTCTTGTAAAAAACCGTGATAAGCACTATTCTGATACTTAGCCGTATATTTCTTAGGAATTCGAATGTAGGGAGAATTCCAAGCCAATTTGCCGTTTCAATATCAGGATAAAGTGTTTACAAATGAATAACAAAAGACGAATTGATCCACTATCTGGAGGGGAAAGACATGTTTAAAAAGAAAACACTACTTTTGCTGTCCTCAGCTTTGTTAATTGGGGCTTTGCCTGCTACAACTGATGCAGCTGTCGTGAAAAAAAATATTCAAGCTACTTATAACAATGTGAAAGTAAAGTATAACGGCTATGTAGTTAATACTGATACCGAACCATTCATCGTTAACGGTACTACATACATCCCACTACGCATGATGGCAGGCGTATTTAACAAGGATGTTTCTTGGGATCAATCTACCTTTACAGTAACTGTAGGAGACCGTGTAGACCCTAAAATCGCACAACTACAAGCTGAGCTTGCTAACAAAGACTCTAAAATCTCTACGTTAGAAAAAGATGTTACCTACTATAGAGATCAATTAAACAAAAAGGATACAGATAAAAAGAAAAAGAGCAAAAAAGATGATGTAGATGATCTGGAAGACGATTTGAACGATACTTATGGTAAATGGAAAAAAATCGAATGGGATATTACCTTAAAAGGTGATGAGGATGATATCGATGTAAAAATTAAAGTCGACCTTGATGATTACAAGAGTAAATATGAAGACCTAAGCGATTCAGAAATCAAAAAATTCATCAAGGATATCTGTGATGACATCTGGGATGAGTTTGACGATGCTAACATTGATGGAACCATCTATGATACTGATGGTAAAGATGATTTGTGGGAATTCGAAGGTAAAGGTAAAACCAATAAAGTTACCTACGACAAACAATAAGATTTTTTATTCACCTTCGTCCCGGAGACCTTCTCCGGGGCTTTTTTGTATCAGGTTCACTTTATAAGCGAAAGCCTTCCAAACGGAAAGCTGAACAGAACAAGAAACCAGACATGAAAAACAGAAACTCTCTGTTTCATCTTCTGGCTTCTTTATCATTGATCACTATATCTAATAGAAGTTACTCTCACCCCAGACTATTACCCAAGCTTCTGTGCAAAGGTAGACCCAAACTCCTTACATTCCTCAATCTCCTTATCTCCAGGTGACAGCTCTACCTTCAAGCCTTCCAACACGATTTCTGCTCCTAAGGATTGCAGCTTCTTAGTCAACGTTTCTACAGCTTCTCCAAACATCGGATAGCTAGTATCTCCAGAACCGAAAACTGCCGCTTTCTTACCACTAAGATCAAGTCCGTCCATTTCATCGTAAAAGTCGAGGAATTCATCTGGCAGATCTCCGTCGCCCCAAGTGTATGCCCCTAACAGGATTGCATCATATTCAACCAAGTCAGCAGCTTTCGCATTCCATACCTCTTTTACTTCAATTTCTACCCCTTGTTCACGAATGCTTCCAGCAATCAATTCTGCCATTTCCTCGGTGTTTCCTGTCATGCTCGCATATATCATCCCAATTTTGCTCACGGAGATCTCTCCCTTATATCTATATTTCTAATCCTTAAATGAAAATTATTATCACTTACATAATATTGATACTGATTCTCATTGTCAATATTTTTTTATAAAAAACAAGCTGATTCTTACATCAGCCTGTCACCTAACATCATAGACGAAACCCTGCTTTATTCTATTTTCTCTTCAGGAGGATGTGCTGTTAATCTTTTTCTAGAGCTTTGATATCTACCTGTTGCAGGTACCTGCCCAATTGCCTTTGCTAGTCCGAACAACGGCATATTCGCATAAATCGCCTCATACTTGGCAGGTTCCATGTTATATGTTTCATGAAAAATACCTACACTTCCATCTGAACCTATTTGACGTTGAAAAGCTTTCCAAGCCTCCAGATGATAGCCCCCGTGTGCATAGGTTTCTAGCTGTTCATATGAATTCCAATACTGTATGAGACCGATTGTTCTACCATTCCAGCAATATTCTGCTCCCATAAATCCTAATTCCGGATGCTGGTATAACTCTTTAAGCATTTTCCCCATTGCTAAAAAGACAGGAAACCATTTATGGATAGCCCACCATTTATTGATGCGCATCCCAATGTAAAACACCACAAATGATTTTCCAGCTGTTGCAGCAAACCGACCATTTTGCACGTTACTCATCATCTTCTCTCCCATTCTTTTCTTGGATTGTCACTTGGCATTTTCCGTGATTGTTACCATTCCTCCGCTATCGAATCTATCTCTTCCTCTGGTACACCTGTACGCTTGCCACCCTGTTTCATCGAAGTATCCTTCATTTTTTCATTCATGTGGCACTGATTGTTTCGGTGATGCTGCATCAGATATTTTCTTTTCCCGTATCAAAAAAATCAATGCAAGAGCTACTATGAATGCGATCACTGCCATGGCCAAGCTATCTTGCAAAGCCTGAATAGTAGCATATTTTCGAACCAGTTGCTCCATCAATCCTAATGACATGCCGTGAGCCTCCTCGCTCGAAAATCCTTTACTACTAAACATCTGTATAAAATGGCGGAGTGTCTCACTAGTTACTACGCTTTTATATGTAGCCGTTTCTGATAATTGAACGGTATGTGTAGCACCTCGTTGATAAAAATAGCTAATTAAGCCAGCGATTCCAATCGATATAGCCATTTGTCGAGAAACGTTAGTAATGACAGATCCTGCCGGTATCCTGCTTTGATCAGTAATGGCTAGCAGAGGAATATGCATAGAAGTCATTAAGCATAGCCCCATTCCCATACCTCTGAGTACCAGTAACGATGTTATGTAGTTCATATCCGTATGCAGGTCGATCTGAGCAATGCCTACCCCAGATAGGATACAAAGTGCAATTCCAGTAATAATAAAAGGCTTCACCCCCCATTTAGGAGCCAGCATTCCGCTTAACGGAGTTACAATACCAGATGCAATAGCTTGAGGTAGTAAGAGAAGTCCTGTTTCCATTGCTGTTTTCCCTAGCATGTTTTCCGAGTAAATGGGTAGCAGATAAATGACACTGAAATTAGCTGCCATGATCAAGCTGTTAACCAAAACACCTATTGTAAAATCTCGATTAGCAAACAAACGGATATCCACTAAAGGCTCTGATGTCGATAGCTCTCTCTGTATAAATAAAACACCACTAACTAACGCTGATAAAAATAATGAAACGATGTAAAAGGAACTCCAGCCCTCCTGTTCCCCCTTGGTAAAGGCTAACAAGATCGTAACAAGAAATACACTAGCGTACACAAATCCAGGTAAATCAAAGCGGTGATTTCCTTCTGCGCTTGTCTCTGGTAAAAAGCGCCAGACCAAATAAAGAGCCAGTAATCCAAATGGAATATTTACAGTAAAAATCAGCCGCCAATCCAGATATTCTACAAAATAGCCACTCAAGCTAGGTCCGATTGCTGGAGCGACAAATACCGAGATACCGAATACTCCCATTGCAGGGCCCATTTTTTCCGCAGGCACAACATATTGAATCATCGACTGTCCAATTGTCATCATCAAGCCACCCCCCATCGCTTGAACAATCCTTGCTGCGATCATGCTTCCATTGCTCCACGCAAAACCACAAAATAACGAGCCTAACGTGAACAGGAGCAGGCTGACAAGATAACTTACTTTCATACCATAACGCACACCTATGTATCCAGAAAGTGGAATGACAGCAGCCATTGTAAGTGTATAGATCGTAACAACCCATTGAATCTCATCTGTAGAAACCCCAAAAACATTCATCATTTCTGGGATAGCCACGTTAACAATACTCGTATCCAATACCGCCATAAATGTGCCTAACACGATGGCAAATACAGCAGGCCAAAAGTTCTGAGTGGAAGAATGCATAGGATTTAGATAACGCTGTTTCGTTCTACTCATGATTTTTCTCCTATCTCACAAGAATCGTGACCGAAGCATTACTTCCAGGCTTAAAATTAAACGCTTGTTCAACAAAGCTGATCTTAACCGGAATACGTTGTGTTACCTTCGTAAAACTACCTCCTGCATTTGTTGGGGGAAGCAAGGAAAATGTGGACTGCGTCGCTTCTCCGACATATTCCACCTTGCCTTGATACACATGACCGGGAAACATATCTAAGCGAATTTCCACCGGCTGCCCGGCTTTCACATATCCTGCTTTGGTTTCTTCAATATTGGCCTGGATATATAAGCTTGCTTTGTTCATTACAAGAGCTAACGGATTACCAGCTCCTACAATCTCCCCTTGATTTGCAAGCTTTTGGATGATGATCCCATCAATTGGAGATCGTACAACTAGGTTTTCTAAAGAAGAAATATTACTCGCATTTACTTGTTCAAGTTTGGAAACAACTTGATTCATACTCACCTGAGTACCTTCTTCCAAGTTGAATTGTTCTATTTTCCCTGGTACCTTAGCTGCTATTTTGTAGATTTCACCTGTAACATGAGCGTCATCAGTTGTTATGTAATAGTAATTTTTATAGCTGTAGTACAAAATAACCAAGATGACCAATAATAGAATACTCGTAAGGATTATTGTAAAATTGCGCGTTTTTTTAGGTCTTGCTTCCATATAAGCTATACACTCCTGTCAACAAACCGACTGGCGGTTTGTGCTTAATAAAAAAATATTGAGCTACTAAAGTAGGAGCTAGTATTCCATATACGTAACATTTGAAACATTTCCTTCACCTATAGGTCAAGCAGATGGAGATCAAGATTTGACCCCCTGCTATGCCTAATTTTTTTGACTGTCTTCGTTTTTGTTTTGTAATAAATCATTCATAATAAGGTATAGATCATCAGCCGAAAATTGATTTATACCCATTTCTTTTGCAATAATACTCCCATACATATTTGTCATAAAAAAATGGGCTAGTTTCAGTGGATCGACATTTTTGGAAATAGCATCAGCCTCCTGCCCACATTGTATCCACTTCATTTGCATATCAACAGAGAACTGATGAAATCGGTTTAATAAAGTAGCAATCTCTTTATTTTCTTTTTGAGAGAGGAGATAAATAAAAATTTGACTGGAGACCTCCTTTTCTCCCTCTAGCAATTCAGTAAAACCATCAATGATTGATTTTAATGGATCGTGCAATTCTCCACGTTTAGCAATTTCAACTTGATATTGAAATTGCTCATTTACCTTTTCCATTTTCGTTTGCAAAATATAGGCAAACAACTCATCCTTGCTTTGCACATAATGATAAATGGCCCCTTTTGACAACTTGGTTCTGTTCATAATTTCTTGTAGGGTGGTTTGCCGGCATCCCCGTTCATGAATAATCTCTTCCGTAGTTGCTAGTAGCATCTGAAATGTGGAGATGGAGTGATTCTGTTGTGTCATGAGCACGTTCTCCTTTTGGAATGATTTCCTGATTATCATCTTACATACCGACCGACGGTTTGTAAAGATAAAAATAAAAAACAGACAACAGATTGGCAGTCTGTTTTCCCTTATATCGTTTTCATAAGACCACGTAGGGACTAATTATAAAGAATTTTCTTTTTTAGGACTATATTCACTATCATAGCTATCGGCATACATAAAAAGAGCCTCATCCTACTCTTTCATTTAACAACTACACGGATAAATGTGCTTTAATCTCTTTGATCTGCTCTAGGTGTCTTTGCTCATGGAATCCAACAAATTCTATCCATTGATTTATGTCTAGAAGCCCAAATGCTGGATGTGTAAATCCCTTCTTTGCAAGCTGAGAACTCTCTGCTCCTTCATAAACAGCTAACAAAGAAGTACGAGCAGACTCTAGCTTCAGCAATAGATCCTGTACATGCTTAGGCTCAGTTGTTGGTTCACAAGAAGCGGGAGCTTGCACTCTCTTGCTACGATCCAGTATTAATGAAATGGGCTTTGGTTCTATTTGTACCTCTTCATTACTCAACGCTTTTTTAGCATGGTGAGCTACTGAGATTTCAGTCAGGTATAAATGCTCCAACACCTGCCCAATTGTCCAGACACCCTCCACAGCTCTCTGATTGATTTCTGTATCTGACAAGCCATCTACAGTCTCAATTAATTCTGCCCTGACTGCATGTATATTCATGTATGTACCTCCTTCTCTTAGAATTTTTCCATTATCAATGTATTCTTCACGTTAATTGGGATTTCCTGTATCTCTTACACCTGTAGACCATCAACTCGCAGGTAAAAAACAATGGAAGATGAATTTTCCCCTTAGCATACTGATATGTACTGTCCTATTGGTAAATATTCTCCCATCCGCATAGAAACCTGTTGACCAAGAGGGATATTTACTGCTGTGCATGGAAAACATGCCGATACCACCATATTGCGATAAATGACACCTTTTACTGGCTGGTTGCCCAAATCAACCCAATTGTAACCACGCTCTGGTATGGCAAAAGCGGGACGTGGAGCTCCAAAACCTACTAGCAATGTAGCAAATCCTTGTTCGTCCAATACAGTTTGGTAATCAGCTAACGTACAAATAGTAGCAGTCCCTACAGTAGAAACAAAGGACATGCTCCAATACCGCATATTTTCTAGTCCTGTAATGGACTGGTTATGGTACGTATCAGGAAACGTGGGAGCTTTCCATCTCAGACACAAATACTGAGCAGGCGAAGAGCAAAGGGACGCATACATATAACCTCCCTGCGGGTTTCCAAATAAAACGAGATTTTGCTTGTATGATGGCCGAGACCAGGTAAGCACATTAGTTGTAGGCGTCAAAGGTACTGTTCGATTTCCTATTGGTCTAGACGGCATAGTGCATAACTGACTGCTTTGTTGTAAAATTGCTTCCAAATCTAACGGCTTCTGATTTTTTACTCTGAGTCGTTTGCCGTCCTTTTTGCGCCTATAGATGATTGTTGGTAGCTCCCCTCCTGCTTCGTCTGTCCCTTCACTTGCTACATAAATACGGTAGACTAAAATCCCCCATAAATTAGGTTGTCCATTAGGCAGTGCTCCAATAAAAAATGAATTATTTCCTACCCCTGGAACAAAGGGACATACATATTTCGGCGGTGGGGTGAACTGAAGCTTGAGTGTATAACTGCGATTCATAGCTTCCCAATTCGCGTGTGGTTCGAACGTATTTACACACCCTTCGTTTGGAATTAGCATTTGATCAAACGCACTTGCAATCACCTGTTGATTGCATCCGTACACCGTATAAGACATATAACGTGAACAAGGATATTCTCCCTCAATAATGATCTCTACTTCAGGATCAACTACAAACGGATAGAAATAATACCTTGCATTACAATCAGGGTACAACGCATTTTCTTGAAAAGTCGTCCACTCACTCATGATATTTCCTCTCCTCTTCCGAAAATGAACCGCTTTTGTTTACTTCCCCTCTCTTGTTGCTCAGCTTCGTGCAGATGATCCGATTCATACATCCATCCCTTTTGATTTATTCACATACCTTATTTCGCATTCTTAAAAAAATAGATGCTCGTCCAATAAATCCGTCCAGAAATATGAGCCTTGGGGCAGTAAAGGATAGAATGGCCATACGAATATTTTTCGAACATAAACAAAGCCACAACTCAAAGAATTGAATTGCGGCTTTCTCGTATCTAGCTGGTTAATGAAACGACTTCCAAAATGCTCCCTGTGTATGAATAATTGACATAATATTTTGAAATGGAATGCGAAAAGTAGGAAATCCTGCAACATAAGGAGCGATTTCATAGGGAGCGAAATAGATATAAAGAGCGTCCTCTTTAATATAAAAGGGCTGGTTTGGTGCTATTCCTTTGTAGGTCTCAGGAAAAACATAGGAGTATTGTGGGTCTGTCTTTATCTTTTGACCGATAATGTCACTTAGCACCTTTACATAGTTACTAGTAGGCTTGAACAAATCTGGTAGTGTATAGAATTGTCCTGTAACCAAATCAATTGGGGTATATATCTGTGTAGGCATTCCATGAGCAGCACCAAACGGATAGTTATAACCAAGTAGCTTTAATTGCACAAGCTGATTGTTAAAAAAATCAACGGAGAAGTCACCGAAATAATTATAATCTAGCTGGGCATTCTGATCGATCGGCTTGATTTGAGATAAGTCTTTTAAACGCTTGTTTACCTGTTCCTGCACCGCTTTGTTAGCCATTCCTTCTATTTGTGGATAGTAGACGAGATAATCCTTGTTAGGATGATATATCTCTTCTTTGACCCGGTATTGCTTGGTAAGCGGAATAACCGTGTTTTGTGCGTAAATCAATGTGCCATTTGGCTTGTAATAACTTACACGCTGGTTCACATCAGCCTTAATTACGTCTCCCATTTTAGTAAGTGTTCCGGTCCCCTTAATAATTGGTAGATTCTTCACGGTCCTCCCTGAACGATCAATAAAGAAGGTGGTTTGTTCATTAGTCGCTGAAGCTACCCCATCCTGATAATTCTCTACTCTGTTGTATACGAATTCTGTCAAAAAACGGCCATCCTTATCAGCAATTGCATATGTAGAACCCATGTATGGTGCTTTGTTGTCTTTTAGAACGCCTACTGCTACCCGGTCTTCCCCTAGCATCTCAATATCACTATACCCCGGCTTAATTTTGAATGCTCCCGTTTTATCAATCAGCCCCCATTTAAAAACGAAATCATCCACCGATGTATCTACTACAGCACGCCCTGATTTGAATGCCTGTGCTGAAGTAAATTGCGGCTCAATGATTATTTTTTCTTGTTCATTCATATAGCCAAACGGTTCTTTTTCTTTCTGCTGAACAGCCATTAATCCATCGCTCAACGATCCTACAGTATGGTAGGGATACGTATGTAATACCTCCCCGTTACGACCTAAAAGAGCATATTGATTTTCTTTGATTTTAACAACTGCCTTCCCATCTATGAAATCATTGGCTTCTTCATATTTGTTAGGAATCACAATCCTACCTTCCAGATTGAGATAGCCATATCGATAGTTCCCCTGTACATCTGTATCAGCAAATATTGCCCTACCATTTTGATACATCCCGATATAAGAGTGAGGTTTGTCGCTCAACACTGTTCCCTTGTCATCTATCACCCAAAAGCCTTTGTCATCGATTACAGTTGCTCGACCTTCCGTAAACGAGTTAATTGAACTGTATATAGGTTTTACAACGTACTGAGCTAATTCATTGATTAATCCGGTACCATTTGCGACTGAAACAATAGCAAGCCCGTTCTTTTGAAAAGGAAGAGCATACACAAATTGAGGAACGATTAAAAACTGTCCGCGATCATTAATGTAGCCCCATTTCACTCCTTCCCTCGTACTCATGGATGCCGGATATAGAGCAATTGATTTTTGGTGTATTTGCATGCGAATATGTTGAATGAGATCATTCCATTTCTCTACATAAGTAGATGATGATTTGATACGGATACCTGTCTCTATAGATTCAATAGCCATAGCAGGTAGATTTTCTTGTAATTGAGCCTTAGCTAGACAATACCAATAGAGTGGATGGGCAGTCCCTTCCTGAAGTACCTGCCAACCACCGCAGTCTTGTTTTAGCATCACCAGTGAAATTCCCCCGTGCCATCTATAAGCAACAGCTGCCCCCATATTGCCTTCTTTGTCCATGTCGATAGCACGAACATAAGATGAATTATGAGGCTCCCTCATCGGCAAAACCTCTGCACCTTCTGGCAAATGGCTCCATGCCACCTCTAATACATCCTGTTCCTCCCACATCATGAGGCACCCTCCTCTAGTTGTGTTTTTGATATTCTATGTATCAGAAAATGCAACGTGCCCAAACAAAAAAGCATCTGTCACAGCAAAAACGCTAGAAACAGATGCTTTTAACACTAATTTTTAATTTTTGGGAGGAAGATATCTAAACACACAACTGCTTTCCTAGAGTACCTTTTCAATAAAATTCTTTACACGCTCTTGATACTCTGCTTTTGCTACGGTAAATGATTTCGTGTGCCCTGCTCCAGGTACTATCCAGAGTTGTTTCTCTCCTTGTGCAGCGTCAAAGATGCGATATGCCATCTCTGTTGGTACCAGCTTATCCTGATCACCGTGGATGATAAATAATGGTCGAGTATTCTTCTTGACTTGCTCTATGGGAGACACTTCTTCAAACGAATAGCCTGCCCGTAGCTTAGTAGTCCAACTCGTTGTTTGCATAAGCGGGAAAGTCGGCAACTGATACAAATGCTTCAACTGATAGGCCAATTCCTCAGTCATAGTGGTAAATCCACTATCCTCAATAATTCCTTTTACCTCAGGTGGCAGCTCCTCTCCGCTAGTCATTAAGACTGTGGCTCCACCCATGGAGACACCATGCAAGAAAATATGCTTGGCTTTTGCCTGTTTCGTTAACATTTTAATCCAACCCAGATAATCTTTACGATCATGCCAGCCATATCCGACATAGTCGCCTTCACTATTACCATGCCCGCGAGCATCCGGCATTAACACCTGAAACCCCAAGTCATGGTAGAACTTTGCGTAGCTTTTCATGTCTTCCCCTTTGCGACGGTAGCCATGAGCTAAAATGACTGCCCTGTCACTAGGTTGTTCACTTGGTATGTAAGTAGCTTTTAGTTTCAATCCGTCGAATGAGGTTTGCTCTAGACTGCCTTTTTCCTGCTTTTTGTACCATTCCTCTACGTTGATTTTCTCCTGTTCCACTGCTGCATTTACAGGGGTAGCGGAAGCCTCTTGTTCACCAGAATACAGTGTGACTTGACCACCACGACTGATGCTGATTTGATAAAAATAGCTACTAGCGGCAATGATCGCAATAAAAAAGAAAGCCACGATTGAGCCACAAGTAATCATGATTCGGCGTTTGTTCATGCGTGTTTCTCCTCTAAAGTAAGCTTATTCTGTTATTACAAGGTGGTTCGATGTCACATTTTATTGAAATAGATATCAATACCAATTAATTCTATAAAAAATAACAAATCCCTCTGAATAAACATAAAGTAAAAGCAACCGATACCCCTACAATGTGCATCACATGCTTTTATTCCTTTACATAAGATGCGGTTATTCCCAGCTACCGTATTTTTGTCTGAGATTGTTACATGTAACTAACCCTTTTTGTAGAGAAATAGGGCATATTCCATTATATTTTTTAATCTCACTATTGATGCCTGCAATCTTTTGCTGTATATAATCTTCGCTCGCGTCTTGATCCATGAGTCCTATCGCTTGTTTCATCAAATCTAAAGTGATTCCTCCCTCTTTACTAAACTGTTCTACCTTGTAGTACTATCTACCATCTCTTTCTATATAAATATTTCCATTCCTTTTTTCAATAAACAAAAAGCCATGCTCAGGATTTTCGCATGACTTTCTGCTTTGCCTATTTACTAAAGATTTCCTCAGCGTTATCCAACGCCATTTTCGCACCGAGTGCTGAATAGTCCAGCCATGGTTGTTCAGGAATCATGTAGACGTGGTTTGCTTTCACAGCTTTTAAATCTTTCCAGATCGGATTGCTCTGTAATTGCTCAAATACCTTATCGGCTCCACCTCTATTATTCACAATAACAAAGATGGCATCTGCATCAAAATCAGGGAGTACCTCTTGAGAAATCACTTCAAAAGCTTTCTTTTTATTAAGCTTCTCTACACCCTTGGCAGGTTTCAAGCCTAAATCATCGTATAGAAGAGGTCCCATTGGTCGTCTCGTACTAAACACACGTAGCTCTTTCCCCGTTACTCGAATTCCCATCACGGTACCATCGCCGACCTTGTTATGTATGAGCTGTTTCACACGTTCAGCCTGTGCTTCGTAATCTTTAATAAAGGTTTCCGCTTGTTGTTCTCGGTTGACAAGCTTCCCTACTTTTTTCAAAGTATCCCGCCATGTTCCATCATCTAGGTTAAAGGAATGCGTTTCAGCAATTTTTTCAAACTTAGACAAATCACTCCCTGCATATTGTTGATCTACATAAATCACATCTGGCTTTAATGCTAAAAGAGCTTCCATATCAGGGTCTGCTACTACACCTAATGGTTTCGTATCCTTCAAACGATCAGCTACGTGAGGCAAGAAGGATTTTAAATCGCCACCAATTACAGAACCAACTGGAGTAATTCCTAGTGCTAGGAGATTATTCGTCAAATGAATTGACATAGAGGCAATCCGAGGCTCTTTCTTATCTGCCGGTTGCTCAGCTGTTTGCCCTTTTGTCGACTCTGTATGATTCGATTGCGATGTACTTTGACCGCAAGCGGATAATACAAAAATAGATAGAATACACATAAAAATCATTAATTTCTCTTTCATTTTTTCTCCTTCTGAAAATTATTTATTTTGTTTTACATAATACGTATAAAAAATAAGGAGCACCTACAGCGGCTACTACTACACCTGCCGGGATTGCATTCGGTTGAAAAATGGAACGCCCAATCGTATCTGCGATCACCAAAATGACCAATCCAACAAGACCTGCTATCGGTAGCAAATGCTGATGCAATGGCCCAACAAGTCGACGAGCCAGATGAGGAGCTACTAAGCCAATAAAACCAATTCCTCCCGCCATCGAAACACTAGCACACGATAGGGCTACAGCTGTCCCCAGTAACAATAATCGTTTACGGTTCACAGCAGTCCCGATCCCCATTGCTACTTCATCCCCAAGCGAGAAAGCATTAAGTGCTTTTGATTGGGCGAGTGCATATGGAGTAAATATCAGTATCCATGGCAGCAATGCCACCACATTGATCCAATCTCGTCCCCAGACATTACCGACCAGCCACCTAGAAGTAAAAGCATATGTCGTTTCATCTAAGGCAAGTGAGAGAAACAGCGTAATTGCACTGAAGCCAGCTGTAATGGCAATACCAACCAGTATGAGGCGAATAGGCAGTAACCCTTTATGCCGATCATAAGCGAGTAGCATGATCAGTACCGCAGTCACTACCCCACCTAGAAAGGTAAACAGCGGGATCAGTAAGGCAGAGGCTCCTTTTAGTGATTGAAAAAAACTAACAAAGATCATCAATCCAAAAGAAGCTCCTGCATGAAGACCCAGAATCCCCGGATCTGCCAGTGAATTACGGGATAACCCTTGCAGAATAGCTCCGGAAACCCCTAAGCCCACACCAGCAAGCATCGTGACAACAATACGTGGAAGACGGTATTCAAATAAAACCATCATATCCTCTTGACTACCATTGCCAATAAAGGCTTGTAAAACAGTTAAAGGAGCAAGTCGGATAGAGCCTGTATTGAGACTGATAAGAATGGTGACTAAACTAATAAACACCAGGATGACTCCGACCATCCCTGCTCGCCTTTCTCTACTGAGAATTCGCTGTTCCATTTATAAGCCTCTCCTTTCTTTGCGGGCAAGGTAAAGAAAGAAAGGAACACCGACAAGTGCAACCATTACGCCAATCGCTAACTCTCTAGGCGGATTTATTGTCCTTGCTCCTAAGTCAGCTACTACTAACAGGGTTGCCCCTAAAAGAGCTGACATTGGAATAATATATCGATAATTAACTCCTACTAGCTTTCGGGAAATATGCGGAATCACTAAGCCTACAAATCCAATTGAACCAACAGCTGAAACGGATACCCCAGCAAGCAGTACAGCAATCGCCATTCCAAGTAAACGAATCTGCTTTGTATGAACACCTAAATTATCTGCAACGTCGTCGCCTAATGAGAGTAACGATACAGAACGTCCCAATAGAAAAGCACACAAAATGGCAATCAAGATAACCGGCACCAGTACAGTAAGATGAGACCATCTAACCCCAGAGACACCCCCAGCATACCAAAAGGCCAAATCTTGACTCAAATCATAATAAATAGCGATTCCAGAACTAAGTGAATGTAAAAAGGCTGCAACAACCGCCCCTGCGATCGTTAAACGCAACGGTGTTAGCCCTCCAGCTGCCTGTGATCCCAGTAAAAAGATGAGTATGGTACTAAGCACGGCTCCTAGAAATGACATAATCATCAAGCTCGTGTAAGACAAACTTGGCAAAAATGCAAAACTGATTGCTACAACAAACGTAGCGCCTGCATTAATCCCCAAAATTCCTGCATCAGCTAGTGGGTTACGAGTAACTCCTTGCATCAACGCTCCTGCAACTGCGAACGCTGCTCCAACAACGGCCGCCCCAATCACACGTGGCAACCGCATTTCATGAACGATTTGATGTGTCGTCAGCTCCGGATTATAAGAAGTAATGGCCGTCCATACCGTACTCAGTGTCAAATCCTTTGCACCAAATGAAATAGCTACAAACATAGAAGCAACTAAACCGACAAGCGACAAGATAAACAACACCCCAATGAGTGAGGGTCCCCATCTTGCTGTTGTTTTTATCACAAGCTTATTCAACAAAATTCCTTCTCCTACAAACCATTTCTTGTTTGAATTTTATGTACCACTAGTTTACTTAACGGTGAAAATGATAATTATTTTCAGTTGTGATTATAGCTTGGTTCTTTATGAAAAATCAAGAAAAAATATAAGCACAATCTTTTTTTGATTTTTGTGAAAGTTGTTCTGTCCTGTTATCTATGGAGTATAAAACCCTTCCCTTGTTTCGATTAAAAGACCCAGTACCTTTTGGCACTGGGTTCATAGGGAAAGAAACAGGATTGCCTATACAGAATTCCACACATGAAGGATCGTCGCATTCCTCTACTTTGTTACTTTCAATACCTTATCTAACACGTCGGCATCTGTATCAATTGTATCAATTGTTTCAATTCTATCAATCTGTTCTATTTCATAACATTCGCTAAGGGCATCGTAAAGTAAAAAGCAATGATCTCCTGTTCTACGCGTACTCCAAATGATGCATGATGTTTCTGCAAAATGGTTTGAACAATAGATAATCCCAATCCGGTACCACTCAAATTCTTATTTCGGGAGCTCTCGATTACATAGAAGGGTTGCCAAATTTTTTCGGAATATTTGCTATCCCAATACTCAATACCATTTTTTATACAGAACACCAAATGCTCTTCATCTCTTTGAAGCAAGATTTCTATCTGTTGATTTTTTGTGTACTTCACCGCATTACTGATAAAATTATCAAGCACAATCTCAATCCTTGCTCGATCCCCTACAACAAAACAATTGCTTAGTCCACAATCTTCTACTGTGAGAATGAGGTCTTTCTGCTGAATAGCAATCTGATATTTGTCTATGGTTTGCTTCCATAAAAGACAAAAGTCAAATGACTCCATCGTGAATGAGTCATTCTGTAGTTTGGACAGATTCAGTAGCTTGTCTACAATCCCAGACATATCATCCGCTTGCCTTTTAATAACATCAATGAACGTGCCATCATCTAGCCCATCCTTTATCCCGGTAGAGTACGCTTTGATAAGCGAAATCGGTGTTTTTAACTCGTGGGAAATGTCCGAAATAAATATGCGTAGGTTTTGATTTTTTTCTTCCAACGCTTCTAGGGCCTCTTTTAACTTGTCACTCATAATATTTATGCTTTCCGCCAAGCTTTCTATTTCATCACCAGTCTGAATCTCGGATTTTTGAAAAGACAAATGAGAGATGTCCTCTGCCGTTTGTCGTAGCTGGCTCAGGGGACGTACAATTTGCCTAGAAATGAGCCATGATAATCCGATTGTCAATAATAGTGTTCCTATCGCTAAATATAAGTTAAATTCGTTAACCATTTGAATAAATGCACTTGAATGGGCAATGGAATCACCGATAACGAATAATGCACCATTCTTGTTTAAAAAAGTTACCAAAAAACTAGTCTCTAGCTTCTCTTGGCTATAAATTTTGCGGACTGTCTCATGCTTTTCTAATTTTTCAAAGCTCTCTTCTGTAATCCAGAATTTAGACAGCGTAATTCCTTTTTTATTTAATGCGTCTCGTACCAAACCATTCAATTCATTGATATCTGTACGAAAAGGTGCTTGCACAATTGTTACGTTGTAGTCATACTCCAGCTTTTCAACATCATGGAGTAATTGTGCTATATCCATTGTTTCCAGCTTAGAAGTAAGCTCTGCTAAATTAATTTTTTTCTGATGCAAAATATAGCTTGGTAAAAAAAACGTAGTAAGTAGATAAGACAGCACAAATACAAAGCAAATAATACCTGATGTGCGTAAAAATAGCTTTCGACTTAGCTTATTCATGTCCGACTTCCAAACTATATCCGACGCCACGATGGGTCTTGATAAGCTGCTCCCCAATTTTTTCACGGAGCCTACGAATGTGTGTATCTACGGTTCTTTCTTCTCCATAATAATCGAATCCCCAAACCTGATCTAATAGCGTTTTCCGCGATAAAATTCTTCCACGATTTGTGAGAAAGCATTTCATTAATTGGAACTCCTTTTTCGTAGCCTCTAGGTCGATTCCATCCTTAAATATTTTGCCCCCTTGCATATCCACCCGCAATGGACCAATCCGAATGTTATCTTCTATTTGCAGTAGCTTTTTCGCTCGTAATAGTAAAATTCGCGGCTCAAAGGGCTTCCTAACATACTCGTCCGCTCCCATTTCTAAAGCCATCAGTTCGTCCTCATGCTCTCCTTTAGCTGTAAGCATTAATACTTTGGTGGTATGATGTCCTTTAATCTCTTTGCACACCTCAAGTCCACTAATCTTTGGCATCATCCAATCAAGCACGGCTAGATCAATCCTTTGATTATAAAAGACCGCTAAGGCTTCCTCACCATCTTGTGCTGTAAACGTCTGAAATCCCTCTTTTTCAAAATAGAGCCGTATAATTCTCAGCATGTCCAGATCATCGTCTGCAAGTAATATATTCATAGATACTCCTTGTTTCAATCATTTACGTAAGCAATCAGTCTCGCATCTACCATTTAATGATAGAGACTACGTTTATCAAACCCCTTGATTAATTCCATAACCTTCTCCACAGCTTTTCCAGAATCGTCGGTTTTCATCTGTCGGATATATGATTCACGGTTTTGGTGTAGATAATAGACATGCTCCAAAAATGTTTGATTTGTCATATTCTCTTGCATGAGAGTCTCTGCATATCCTGCATCTTGAAAATTTTGTGCGTTCCTTATCTGTCCATTTCTCGTACCGCCACTGGTATGCGGAATTAGCAGCATAGGCTTTTGCAGGGCTAACAATTCATGTATCGAGTTAGAACCGGCACGTGACACCACTATATCAGCCGCTGCCAACAAATCAGGCAATACATGTGTGACATATTCAAATTGTTGATAGCCCTCTTGATGGATGGAAGCATCTATTTTCCCCGGTCCACATAAATGGATCACTTGGAAGCTTAGTAATAGCTCAGGTAAAACCGCTCGAACAACCTGATTAATTTTCTCTGCACCTTGGCTCCCTCCCATCACAAGAAGGACGGGCTTTTGAAAGGTAAAGTTACAGAAAGAAATTCCTCGCTCCCGCTCCCCCGATTTGAGCGTATCTTTAACAATAGCCCCTATATGAGTGATCTTTTTTGATGGATCATTTTTTTTCGTTTCTAAAAAGGTTGTACACACCTTTGTAGCAAAAGGATAAGATATCCGATTCGCAAGCCCCATATGCACATCAGGTTCATGAATGATAGTAGCAATCCCATTCATTTTTGCTCCGAGGACTACTGGAACGGAAACAAATCCCCCTAGAGAAAATACCACATCAGGTTTCAGCTTTCTCATTAGGAGATACGCTTGAAGGATACCTTTCATCACTTTGTAGATATCAGTAATGTTCTTCCAATCGAGATAGCGCCGTAGCTTACCAGTTGATACGCTGTGATAGTGAACCTGCTCGAATTCCGCTACAAGCCTTTGCTCAAAACCATTTTCTGATCCGATATAATGGATTTCATAATTTTCCTCTGTACATTTGGGAATCAGCACTAAGTTGGCCGTTACATGACCGGCTGATCCGCCTCCTGTAAAAATGATTTTTTTCATCTAAAGAACCCCCCAGTCTCTAGCATTTGTTTAACCTCATCTTTTGTCATAAGGGAGCTTTCAGAATGGTAACTATGAAAACCAACCGGTTGGCAATTAGCGTAATGCACCTGTAGCTCTGGAGATTGATAGGTAGGTAGAATCACAAAATAATCTTGGTTAAAATGAATCGCTCTGTGACTTTCACATTCCGAGATTAGTGTTTCATTAAGCTTCTCTCCAGGACGTAAGCCCAGTAGCTTTATTCCTATGTCATTTCTTCTCGATTCCTCAATGAATACCTCAGCCATATCACTGATCTTACAGGATGGCATGTGTAAGACAAACGTCTCTCCTCCCATGCTTTGCTCTGTAGCTATAAACAACATTTGAATCGCTTCTTCTAGTCGCAAAAAAAATCTTGTCATATTCATATCCGTCACACCCAAATCCAGTCCTTGCTGAATCTGATTTTGAAAAATAGGAATGACGCTTCCTGTTGATCCTAGAACATTTCCACTTCTCACACAAACAAATCTGGTGGACGTGTCTCGCATATTGGCTTGAATAATGAGACGTTCCCCGATCGCTTTTGTCATTCCGTATGTACTTGAAGGATTTGAGGCTTTGTCGGTTGATACATAAATGACTTTTTTCACCTTATTTATGATGGCAGCTTCAATAACATTTTGTGTGCCAATCACATTTGTTTTAATAGCGATATCTGGTTGATTTTCACAAATAGGTACATGCTTTAGGGCGGCTAAATGATAAATATGATCGACACCCTGACAAGCCTGTATCATTTCTTGTTTATCGCGAATATCACCAATAATGAACTGCAATCGGTGATCATGAAAATACTGACTCATTTCCACTTGAAGCGCTTCATTGCGAGAATAGATACGTATTTCCTTTGGATTTTTCTCTAATAACTGAGTCACTAGTTCCCATCCCCAAGAACCGGTACCTCCTGTAAGTAAGAATGTCTCGTTTTTCATCTGAGTTCCCTCCAGCACGTTGTTGCGAATGACTAGGTATATAGTAGTGCTGAAGTGTTACACCAGTATGACAAAAAAAGGAATGACAGGGCAGTCACGCTCAAGCCACAAAAAAAAGCCACCCCGGCAGGTGACTTTCCATTGAAAAATTACGTAATTACGCTCCAATGCTTACGAACGAACCATCTCTATTTTTACTACCTTAAAATCTGAGTTTCGTTCTTGTTCTTGCTCCACGACCGTCCAATTCTTAGAGAGTACAGACTGTAGCCAGATGACTTCCGCTTCTTTAAGCTTAATTCCCGATAAATGATCACCATTATGTTGGTAATCACGGTCAGCCATTTGGTTTAATCTAACAGAGATCAAATATTTGATACCATTGATTGTATTAAATTTAATCTGATATCCTTCTCTTACTGCTTGTTCAAACTCACCCCAGTTCTGTCTTGAGAAATCAAGCAGATTGGAAAAATCGAAGTCATCGCTCCATTTTTGAAAAGAACTGATATCTCCCTCTTTTAAGACATCAAATAACTCTTCTTCTGTCACACCCTTTGCCCGGAGTACCTCAATCATGAGTGCTTCATTTTGCGAAAGTTTTACTAGAGACATTTTGTAATACCCTCTCCATTTCTGACTTATTCACTAAACAAGTGACAGGCAACCTGATGACCCGGGCTAATAGATACTAGCTTCGGCTGTTCTTCGACACAGCGTGATGATGCATATGGACATCTCGATTGGAATTTACAGCCGCGGATGGTTGACAAGGGGCTTGGAATGTCCCCTTCCATCATGATACGTTTTTGATTACGCAACTTGGGATCAGCTATCGGAATAGAAGAAAGAAGTGCTTGTGTATATGGGTGTGCCGGATGATCATATAGCTCGTTACTTTCAGCTACTTCTACAAGTTGACCTAGATACATCACCCCGATGCGATCTGAAATATGACGTACCATCGATAAATCATGGGCAATGAACAGATAGGTCAGCCCTAATTCATTTTGAAGATCCTCTAGCATATTGACAACCTGGGCCTGAACTGACACATCCAGCGCTGAAATTGGTTCATCGCACATGATAAACTCTGGCTTCACTGCTAGAGATCGAGCAATGCTGACTCTCTGCCTCTGCCCTCCACTAAATTCGTGCGGGTAACGATCCAAATGTTCTTTCTTTAGACCGACACGCTCCAAGAGATCCTGAATGACTTCCTTCCGCTCTTTTTCTCCAAGGGAATCATGAATATTCATAGGTTCACTGATCAGCTCGAAGACAGTCATCCCCGGATTTAAAGAAGAATACGGGTCTTGAAAAATGGTTTGCATTCGTTTGCGAAAAGGTTTGAGCTGATGTTCGCTCATCTTCGCTACGTCATGTCCATCAAACAATATTTTCCCATCAGTCACATCGAACAGCCGGACGATACTGCGTCCTGTTGTAGATTTACCACATCCCGACTCTCCAACTAACCCAAACGTTTCTCCCTTATAAATCTGAAAGCTGATGTCATCAACAGCCTTGACATATTTCTTTATCCCACCAAAAAAACCTTTATTGATTGGATAATATTTCTTGAGATGTTCTACATCAACTAAAATGTCCTTGGGTTTCATTCCTTTTCCCCCCGATCTCTTCTCCCAGCCAGCATTTCATCCGTTGGTCGGAACCTATCTCGTAAGAAGGCGGAATCTCGCTAAGACATTTATCCATCATATGAGGGCAGCGTTCTGCAAATGGACAGCCACTTGTAGGGTTTAATAAACTAGGCGGAGTTCCCTCGATGGGAATTAGTCTTTCTTTATTTCCCTTATGGTGTTTAGGTAGAGAACGCAGAAGCCCTTGTGTATAAGGATGCTGTGGGCGATAGAAGATATCCTCAACCTTCCCCTCCTCCATCACCATACCGCTATACATGACAATTACTCTTGAACATACCTGGGCGACTACCCCCAAATCATGCGTGATCAGCATAACAGCTGTATCTGACTGGTTAGCTAGCTCTTTTATTAAATCAAGAATCTGAGCCTGTATCGTTACATCTAATGCGGTAGTGGGCTCATCTGCGATCAATAGCTCCGGTTCACATGAGAGTGCCATTGCAATCATCACTCTCTGCCTCATCCCGCCGCTGAATTCATGCGGGTATTGGTTAAAGCGTTCTTCAGGAGAGGAAATGCCCACCTGTTTTAATAAGTCGATTGCCTTTTGTTTAGCTACCGACTTACTTACCTTTTGATGCCTCATAATTACTTCTGTCAGTTGGCGTCCAATTTTATATACAGGATTAAGAGAAGTCATGGGATCTTGAAAGATCATAGCGATCCGATTTCCCCGAATCGCTTTACGCTCTTTTTCTGTCGCTACTAACAGATCCTTTTCACCAAATTTGATCTCTCCACCGACAATTTTCCCCGGTTGTGCAATCAGAGAGAGAATTGATTTGGCGGTCACACTTTTTCCACTCCCCGACTCTCCTACAATCCCTATTACTTCACCTTTTTGAACGGTAAAGCTAACTCCCCTAACAGCCTGCACCTCTCCAGCGCGTGTGAAGAAAGACGTTCTTAAATTCTTCACATCCAATAAAACTTCCGTCATATGACTCACTCCAAGCTAATCATCTTCATTCGTTATATCTATTCTTATTCGTCATTCGCTTTTGGTTCAAAGGCTACTCGCAAAACATCTCCTAGGACATTAAAGCTCATTACTGTAAGGAGAATAAACAAGCCAGGAAACAGAGCTAGATGGGGTGCTTCCCCTATAAATCCTTGTGCGTTGTTTAGCATACTCCCCCACGATGAATTGGGCTGTTGAATACCCAGCCCCAGAAAACTCAGCGCCGATTCCATTAAGATCGCAGAAGCAATATTGATCGTCGCTGTCACAATGATAGTAGACGAGATGCTTGGAATGATGTGATAACAGATAATTTTAAATGGGCTTTGTCCCGACACCTTGGCGTACAATACATATTCTCGTTCTTTAACAGACAATGTCTCTGCTCGGACAAGTCTTGCTACATTCATCCAAGTTAAAAGTCCAATGATAATGATCACGGTCTGAATACTAGGCTTTAAATACACACTTAGGATCAGCATTAATAAAAAGGATGGGATCGACATTAAAATTTCTACTGTGCGCATGATAATGCTATCGACCATGCCTCCAAAATATCCACTAATCGCCCCAATTGTTGTTCCAAGTCCAGTAGCGATAATCATAGCGGCAAATCCAACCATTAAAGAAACTCGACCTCCATGTAGGGCCCGAGAAAAATAATCTCTACCATAATCATCCGTGCCGAAAAAATGAGTTTGGCTCATTGCCTGGAGTCTATCCTGAATAACAATTTGATTAGGATCGTATGGAGCAAGAAAAGCAAACAAGGAACCCAGTGCAAAAACCATTAGTATAATGACTGAGATCAAGCCCAGTTTATTCGATAACAATTCCGTCTTTACGTTATTCCATCTTCTTCTATTCATCTTGCTACCTCCATGCCCTGATTCGTGGATCAACTACGCTGTACAGGATATCTGCCAGTAAATTTCCGATGATGAGCAAGACGGACGTAAACATGGTAATTGCCATAATGATCGGGTAATCAAATCCAAAGGCAGCTTTAATACTAAGAGAGCCAATTCCCGGCCAAGAAAATACCGTTTCAGTAATAATCGCCCCAGCAATCAAATCAGGTAATGACATCCCAAGAAGGGTAATAATCGGTAAAAGTACATTTTTCAGTACATGACGAAAAAGAATTTGCCATCGCGTGGAGCCATAGGCGTATTGGATTTGGACATAATCCTCCTTTAGTTGTCCAATCGTGTTGGAACGAATATATCTCATGTAAACAGACAATTGACCAAAACTAAGGACCAAACAGGGAAGTATACCGTGCTTGATAACATCCCAGGTGGAAGTAACCCCAATCGTTCTTATTCCCATGCTAGGAAGAAGATGTAGCTTAATCGCAAAAAAGTAGATGAGAAGCATAGCAAACCAAAAAGCTGGAATCGAAATCCCTACATATGAAAACATATTTAGAATACTGTCAATCCACTTATTACGATTTGCCCCTGCTAGTAATCCTAATGGAATAGCCAACAGAACAGAGAGAAGTATGGAGGCCCCCATTAACCCTGCCGTTGCCGGTAACCGTTCTATTACCTGTGTCAGCACAGGTCGGTGATTGATAAGGGAATAGCCAAAATCACCCATTAACACATTTTTCAACCACATAAAATACTGAACATACCCAGGTCGATCTAATCCCATGCTATGCCGAATCCGTTCTATATCCTCAAAACTCATTTTGGGAGTAATGAAGGCTTGCAGGGGATCACCGGGAGCCAGCTTTATCAAAGCAAAGCAAACAATAGAAATAAAAAATAACATCGGAATTGATTGAAGAATTCGTTTTGCTATAAATGAAAACATGAATGTCCTCCTAAAACAGCTTCTTGGAATGAAAATAAGCTGATCCGAATCAGCTTATTTTCTCCCTTGTTCCCTATAAATGATCTAACTATTTATTATTGCTCATAAATTTTGGACAAATCCTCAAACATAGTCACTGGCTTTGTAACCGCTTCTTGCAAACCACCAAATCTTTTGTCCACAGCTATAATGGATTTAGGGTAGGCAATTGGGTAGATCGGTACATCATCTGCTACTGTTTCTTGGATTTTTTTGTACAGCTCAGCACGTTTTGCAGTATCAACCTCTACAGCGGCTTTGGACCATAGCTGATCAAACTCTTTGTTATTGTAGTGCGAATAGTTAAAAGCCTCTGTACTAACAAATAGAGATTTGTATGCATCCGGTTCATAGCCCATAATATAGCCACCGAAGGACAAGTCATAATCTTTATTTTTCATGTCTTGAGATTTATTTGAGAACGCTGCTGGATCCAATGGCTGTAGTTCAATGTCAATTCCGATGTCTTTCAACTTCTGCTGAAGATAGAGTGCCTGACTAGTTTGTGGTTTGTTGTTATTCACATATGCTAATCTAAGCTTCAAATGGTTTACTCCTGCCTTTTTCAGCAATTCCTTAGCTTTCTCCACGTTATATTCATACGTAGGTAATTCTTTTGTATAGTAAAGCGCATCAGGAGTAAGCAAGGAATGAGCAGGTTCAGCATAATCAAGAGACGAGTACGCTGCTTGAACTAATTCATTTTTATCAATAGCATAGGCAATCGCTTGGCGAACCTCTTTTTTCTGTAGTACATCGATATTGAGGTTAAAAGCAATGTAAACCAATCGGCCTTCATTATATTTAATTAAATTAAACATCTGCATGTCATTCATCTTGTTATAGTCCTGCGGATCGATAAATTTCATTTGAATTTCGCCATTTTGCATCGCTAAATTCGCTGCATTGGTATCCTTAGTAATACGATACGTAACAGTATCTAAATAGGATTTTCCTGCAAAGTAATTATCAAAACGTTCTAAGGTTACATACTCGCCAGGTTTATATTCCTTAAATTTAAACGGTCCAGAACCTACTGGACTGAAGTTTTTTTCGCTCTTTTCAATATCCTCTACATTTTCAAAGATATGCTTAGGAATTGGAGAAACCTGAACCAAAGCTCCCTCAAAGGCTGCACTGACTTGAGGAAGTACAAAGTCTACTGTAGTATCGTCAACTTTTTTTACTTGGATTGGCTTTCCATCTAATACAAACAAGCTTCGTTGTGGACTATGTTGCTTTTCATCCAAAATGCTAGCAAGCGTAAAGACTACGTCATCAGCAGTCAGCTTTTTCCCATCGTGCCAAGTCAGGTTATCTCGCAATTTTAGTGTATAGGTTAAAAAGTCCTTGGATTGCGTCAAGCTCTCAGCTAATACAAATGTTTTCTTCCCATCATTGATTGTAAATAAGGGTGCAAACAAGGATTGATTAATGGTTAAAGTCACACGATCCCCAGCATAATTCGGGTTAAGTGCACTCGGATCATCGCCAACTGCGATTACCAAGCTTCCTCCACTTTTGGGTTTACCGCTCTCAGCTACTGTTTTGCTCTGATCTCCCTGTTGCTGAGGTGCTGTACCTTCACTAGCGCAACCGCTAAGAAATAAAAGGATACTCATCATAATAGAAATAATTCCAAAGCGCTTCGTCATGTCTACTCCTCCGATTTTGATCTTCATTTCGGGAATAACGTTAAGTTGTTTTCTAGTATAGCACCTTCGTTCAAAAAGGCAAGTAACCCGATCGGAATTAAACCATAAAATAAAATAAAGCAGTCACTACAGGATAACTACCTGTTAGTGACTGCTTCATATATAAGTAGAATGAATCAGCTTCGAACAAGGTGTGGTGGTTCAGCTATGAGAAGTTCACTACAGATGTTATCCACAAGGAAACGATAAGGTGATCGCAGTTCCTCTTCCCAGTACCGTTTCTACCTCGACTGTCCCATGATGCCCCTCTGCAATAGCCTTTGCGATACTCATCCCCAAACCAGAGCCTTCTGCCTTTTCTTCCGTATGAGTGCCACGATAATAACGTTCAAATAGCTTCTCTTTTGATACACATGTTCTTTAAAACATTTATATTTTGTTCAAAATAGAGGGCGATCGTTTTCCAGTCAACTGTCTAGGAAAGCAATCGCTCTTCTTTCGTTTTGCGAAATAATGTAGCAACACTTTCTATATGGAATCAGTCAAAGCAGAGGAATGTCACCCCCTCGTTAATGACTTTCCTTTTCTATTATTTTTGATAGGCAACCACCCAATTTTTAGACCTTTGTAACAAATGATATATGCCCTAAATAACATATTAGAAAATATTTCCTTTATACTATTGAAAGTTGGTGTTAATAATGCCGGTAACCAGAAGAACGTCCGGTCGAATAGACGTCTTTGCTCGTGGAGGAGACCAAGCTCTTTGGCATATCTGGCAGCTTGCTCCAAACGATGGTTGGAGTCGCTGGGCCTCCTTAGGTGGTACCATTAATTCACCTGTAGTAGCTCGTAATGCAGATGGGCGGTTAGAGGTTTTTGCTATTGGTACAGATAATGCTCTTTGGCATATTTAGGAAATAACCCCTAATGGTCGATGGAGTAATTGGGCTTCCCTTGGTGGTTGGATTGACCAGATAGCCGTAGAGTCCAGATTCCGTCGATGAGATACCTCGTAACAGATTTATTAACTCCTTATGCGTAAGGATAAAAGAAAGAAAAAATGGAGATTGAACGTAGACTATTTGTTCAATCTCCATTTTTGTGTTTAGTAAAGAAAAGGAATGTGTAGCCTGCCTACAGCCTTCTTTCTGAGTTCCACAAAGGAATTTCCCCCGCTCCCAAAACATTGCCAGAATCTCAGACCAAACGTAAGCTACTCACCCTTGATAATCTCTTGTACTCTACCTACCATTCCGTTCGTTAATCTTACTTTGATCCCGTGCGGATGCGTACTAGAATTCGTCAGAATGTCCTTCACAATTCCTCGTGTACGCTTTCCTGTCCTCTGATCTTGTTTTAAAACAATCTCTACTTCAAGCCCATCTACGATCTCACTTCGCTTTTTCCCATCCATGTCCTCACCACCTATACCTGCAATTTTGTATTCCCCTAGGTTTTTTAATTCTCTGTTCTCTACACCTTCCTGCCATATGCTGTTCCTGCTATCGCGGAAAGAATATTCTTTCTTACGCCTTCCCAATTAAATAGCCACCACTATCTTCATTCTGTCAGCTTGTACCTTCATTACATTTACAGGAGTCGTTTGAGCATTTGCCTTTGTTATTCTTCAAATTTCCTCTGTAATTTTTGGAGGATTTTTACGATAGATTCTCTATTTTTCGCCTCTTTCATATAGACAGGAAGGGAATGGGAGGCAGTTCGCATGGGACCATTTGCTGGTTTTTCACGCAGGGATGCCGACGTGTATGATATGAGATAGTTCAAATGCTCTCGATTTACAGCCCATACCGGTTTCCCACGAAAATAATTCAAATAGTACAGCTCCAAATGAAAAACTGGATCTTTCCCATCTCTAATATCCTGATATCGCCATTGATAATCTGCCACTCTGTGCATAGGAACTTGATTCATTGTGTGGCAATGAGGACACGCTATATTCAATTGTTTTTGAGTTATTTTCTTTTCATCCTTTACTTCCAGATTAAAGTACCTTTCACAATGCTGGCATACCCCTCTGGTCGAGTATTTATAGGCTTCCGATTGCGTTTCTGTATGATAACACACTCCACATTTTAGAACATATTCATTATCTTCTTTAGAAATATAGGCATTTTTTGTACATTTCGGGCAGTGTACGACTACCTTGCCACCATAATGAGTTACCATATTAAAGCAATATTTATGACCATATTCGTCTGTAAATCGTTCCAATATAGACCCTCCTAATTGTTCAGATGTAATATCCGTCGATGCTTCACTACTACAATATCCACAACATTGACCTATTATATTTATCGTCAAAATGGCAAACATCTCTTGATTGGACCAAATAAACTGAGTCTAGCACCCTTATGAATAAGATGGTCTAATGCCTGACTCAATTCCACGAACTTCATCACTTCTGCCGTATTGCTTATGTAATGCTTGATTATTGGCTCTTTATTAACTCTACCCAGCATTTCTTTGTAGATACAGTGCCATTTGGATCAATTTGGTATATCTGATTCTCTTTGGTCATATTTGGTCCTAAAACCAAGTCACACATCAATTTCAAATGCATCTAATCCCTTTTTTATTTATCGGAAGAGAGCGATTCACAATACGAAATAAAGGCTTTACTAGTTAATCTACTCATTTCCTGACATACATGTACAGGATGACATGGCCCCTGGTTCCACGAAAAATGTTTTTCAACCGAGTCCTATGCTTTTTTAATTGATGAAATAGAGGCAATCTTTTTAAAAAATCATATAATAGGTAAAGTAATAGATATAGCTAAAGCCTATAGAAACTGGATGTTCAATTCATAAAACAACTTCAGAAAAAAGGTGATCTTGTGGAAGTAATGATTTATACGCTAAATGCCTTCGCAACTGACTCAAATGGGGGGAATCCAGCGGGCGTTGTGTTAGAGGCTGATTTATTGAAACAGAAGGACATGCAAACTATTGCTCATATAGTTGGATTTTCTGAAACAGCGTTTATTCAGACATCCTCCATCGCAGATTTTAAGATTCAATTTTTTACCCCTAATGCCGAGGTTGATTTATGTGGTCATGCCACAATTGCAGCTTTTTATCTGATGGTATGTCAACAAAAAATTAGTCACGGTACATATACATTAGAATGTAAGGCCGGCTTGTTACAGGTAACCGTTGAGAAGGATCATCATATTTTTCTTTCGCAAGCCCTCCCAACCTTTTATGATCAACCAGATAGAGAAGATATCATCAAATCTCTACATATATCAGCAGAAGACTTAGACCAACGACTGCCGCTTGAGATTGTTTCAACAGGATTGAAGGATATACTTGTACCAATTAGAAGCTTAGAGATTCTTAATAAAATTACCCCAGATTTTGATCAAATCACACTATTAAGTAAAAAATATCAGGTTATTGGCTTTCATTTATTCACATTGGATACAAAAAACGAGATGATTGCTACTTGCAGGAATTTTGCTCCTTTGTATGATATACCGGAGGAAAGTGCGACAGGGACATCATGTGGGGCCCTAACATGCTATTTGTACAAGCATAAAATCTTTTCTGATAAATCCATTCACCACTTAGCTTTTGCTCAGGGTCACAGCATGAATCAACCTTCTACTATTATTTCAAGACTTTCTGTTAAACAGGGGCATATCACCCAAATTGAAGTTGGAGGGACTGCATCAAATATTCAAAAACGGTCCGTTATCTTATAAATTTTGGTTGGGAAGCCCATGTATTTTTACAAGAAAAGACACCTGAATCATCAGGTGTCTGCTTGATTTAAGATATTATAAAGAGCTATTGTAGTAGCTGTTAGAATTGTTTACCGCTCAGCCATTGGCAGAAGCTATGACTCATCAGGTTGCGGAGAGCGTAATTGTATTCCCCACTACTATCGATATTCAATGACTGGTCTCACTCCTTCACCCAGAGCTGTCAATTCGTATTCAGCTTTGGGTGGGACGACCGAATACACCTGTCGATGAACGATCCTGCTTCTTCTATTCTCACGAGCATTTTATGATTGATTCCATTAATGAAACTTATTTAGCCTATAACGTCCCCAATAAACCTCTCTAACGGAGTAACATCCGTAATCCTTTTATTACATTCATGACTATTGATACATATATAGTGACCAACCGCTTTGTAATAATCGGAGGATACATTAGCGGCCCTTGATTTAGAGATCGCTGAAAATAAAGCAACATCAGTATATCCATGGCATAATGCACATATGTTTTTCTTGTTTACAAGGGTATATCTCCCTTCGATCCCAACCGCTTTCCCCTTCAAATGATACACGATGAATAGTTTATTACTTGAAATATTGATCCAGCCAAGATAGGTTACCTTGTGGTAGTCAATCGTTACTAAATCAGGCGCTTTCAGCTTTTTATTTTTGGGAAATAGTTTTCTTATCTGTTTTTCAGTCACTTGTGGAAATTCAACTAAGTAAGGTAATAATGAACGTAGATAATCCTGAAATTCTTCAGCTTTTAATGAGGAGATTCTCCCCAACAGTTGTTTTTGAATATCCGTAACGTTAGGAAACACGTCTATTACTTTTGCTTCTGAGCCGTACCTCACCGCTTCCATTACTTTCGGATCAGCAACAGTTAAGGTAGCGTTTTGCAGGATATCTATTTGCTTCTTAATATAGTTGTATTGATGATTTTTAATAAATGGCTCCATCATATGATTCCCTCCAAATACGTAAACCTAATCTTTTCAAAAGGCTCAATCTTTCTTTCATTGCCCTCTCTTTTACTATAAAAAATTAGCTTCTTCTTTGATATGTAGCAGTTGACTGAGAAATAAACTCGACATACAAAAAGCACTTATAACCTAATCCTAAGATTATAAGTGCAACAGTCTTCACGCCTATTTACTTGAATAGACAATTTTTTTAATTGTCTCTATCGAAAGAAAGTAGTCATCCGCTAATTGATGAATCGTTTTTCCATTTTTAAATGCATGTTTAATGGCAATATTTCTATCATCAATTAGCTTTCTTCCGCCAGAACGTGATCCCCATTTTTGGTAAGTCGTTTTTGGTTTGGGAATATATATGGTTTCACCTTGAATATATTTTTGAATTTCAACAAGCAGCTTTTCGGGTAAAATAGCTGTTGCTTTCACATATTTCATCTCTGACTGCCCCCTATTCATTAAAAAAATGAAAATAAGGTGCAAAGCCAAAAGATTAGAAATGATCTATGCTTAATTGGGCGATTTCATTATTGAATATCCACCCCATGCAAAGTATCGCCTCCAACACTTGGCTTTGCATGAGATGCTGCGGTTTCTGGCAAATTACGCTTTTTTGCCACTGCTTTTCACCTCCTGAGATTTTCGTGAAGCATTTTTCATTTGCTATATAATTTCAATCATATATGATGTGGTTTGTCAGGGGAAGTGAGTTATGATTTGATTGGTACTGATCTCGAATACCCAGTCTAAGCAAAATCTTCGCTTAGGAATACATTATAATGATTATATGGAGTTTCTAACGTATACCTATCATTCATGTTATTCTGTAATTTGGAAATATGCTCATACAGCCAATCTTCATGTACATCCCTATTTTTGTATTCCTTTATACTAGTCTCATTAAAAATTTTATCTTTTTCATCGCTGCTCGTCTTGTATTTTATCAAGTATTGTAAATCATTTGGAATATCACCCAATAAATAGCTTATGCCTTCTGCTATTATATCTATTTCACTCAAAGTCTGATTGTAATTAACCTGCTCCACTAATTTTCCATTTAGAGCTTTCTGATTCCTTTTCACCTGTTCAATAAAATTTCTCGTGTTAAAAATCATAATTGTTTCCAAATGGTCATAGTAAGGATTGTTTGGTTTTGTCTCTCTCCACATGCTCTGTTTTTCATGCGGATAAATCCTTCCTGTTTTACTATAGAAGTAGTAATTATGATCAGCATAGAAGGCTTTTAAGCTATCAAGTCGAAGCAAACTATCATCATGACCTATATCTGAGGCTACTTTATAAATATATGATTCAATAGAGTCAATTAAGAAAATATCACTATAGTAAGGTTTCCCATACTCAACCCCTGAATTTGAGATAAAAAAAATGGCGTATTGATCATCCAGAGAATATATTTCAGATAAATGGGCTTCGATGTCATTAAGGCTATTTGTTTCCATCCATTTATTGCGATATTCGTCAGCTGGTATCACTGCAATTTTATTTATACTTTTTTCATTGGTCTCTATCTTATAAAATGCGATTACATTTTTGTTATCTTTTTTATCATACTCAGCTCCGTATATTACATTCCCTGTAGGCGAGATTGACATTTTAGCTATTTGTTGTGGGATTGAAAATATTGTTTCTTTTTTCCCTTCTTCAAGATTAATGTTACAGATTGCTAGTTTTCCTTTCTCTCGGGAATGACTGCAAGCTATGAATGACGGACTTACTATAGGCTTAATTGGGATAATTAGAGGTATTTCGTCCCACTCTTCGTTTTTCATTATATATTCGCCTCCAATATATAAATAATATAATATTACCAACACATTATCCTAATTTTCAATCAATTAATAATAGAATAGATGACCACTACTTTCTCTATTATCATCTGGTACTGTTTCATAAAAATGATACAAGTAATCTGGATAATTTCCATTAACTTTTGGTCACTAGCTCCCTGTTCTTGTTCTACAGTATCTTCCATCTATGTTCCAAAAAATTGTTCTTAATAAAAATGGGAGACTAAACAGTTTTTGACTGTCTAATCTCCCATTTTCGGTACTTTTATGGAGGCGGGGGGATTCGAACCCCCGTCCGAAAACAGCGATACATGAGCATCTCCGAGCGCAGTCACTCATTTATATTTCGGTAGTGGATTCGCGGAGTGACGCGCTGACCCGCTACCTAGTCTGATTGATCTTCTTCCATCGGCTCCAGACGGAAGCCTCAGGCGTATCCCACTAAGAGTGAGTGCTAGTCACGCCACATGGGCGATGGAGTGGTAGCACCTAGCTGAGATTAGGCAGCTAGAGAAAGTTGTTTGTTGCCAGTTAATGGCTTTCCGCGTTGTTGACGAGGTCCGCAGCCCCCCGGCTCGCTTCTCATGCTCTACCATCCCCGTCGAATCCAAAACGCCCCCAGGATAGAAAGAGCAAAGAAAACTTATTCAGTTTTTCTTTACTACACAGCCTCATATAAATAAATGGCTTGTAACGATGTCTCGAATCGTTCATCGTTGTACACCTATACTACCACAGCTTACGTAAGAATCTCAATGTGGGTTACTGGCAGAGTTGGAAGAACTGCCGCCTGAAACCGTTCTTTTCCTCTAAACCTTCTGACGGTCTCTAAGCGCTCTCGCAACCTCGCGTTGGGCATCCTTTTTCTTCAGATCCTCACGCTTGTCATAATTCTTTTTCCCACGGACAACAGCAAGCTCAAGCTTTGCCCAGCCGTTCTTTAGATAAATGCTAAGTGGAACAAGGGAATATCCCTGTTCACGAATCAAGCTGTTTAATTTCAGAATCTCCAAACGCTTCATCAACAAACGACGATTGCGTTCAGGTTCATGATTAAATCGGTTGCCTTGTTCGTAAGGGCTAATATGCACGTTATACAAGATAAGCTCCCCATTAACAATACGAGCAAAACTATCCTTTAGCTGCACTCGTCCGCCTCGAATCGACTTGATTTCCGTACCGGTTAGCTCGATACCTGCCTCCATCACTTCTTCAATGTGATAATCATGTCTGGCTTTTTTGTTTTGGGCTACAGTTTTTGTTCCTTTTTTAGAAACGGTCACGGAAATCACCTCATCTGAGCAAGAGTAGTACCTCTAATTTTAACAAAAATAAGACAAGAAGGCAATGCTTTGAACTCCATTGCCTTCCTGCGACTCTTCCCGATTTATCTCCGCTTACGTTTCGCTTGTTTCACCACGGAATTTCGTTTTTTCTTTTGCTTGGAGCTTACAAAATCCTCCCAAAATCCCTTTTGTTTGGGTTCTACAGATTCCTTACCCTCTGTGTTTTCTTGCCCTGGAAGTGCTATAAAACGTCCTGCTCCGCCTTTACCGGCTGAACGACGTTGAGCATCTTTTCCACGTGTATTTGGCCCGCCGCCTTGGTTTTGTTCCTGCTTACGCTTCCGTTTAGCAGCCGCCGGACCCGCGTCTTTAAAAGGTTTCGAACGACGCTGTTTTCGATTACTACCAAGATCTTTATCTCGACCATTACCACTAATCACTTTTGCCTGACGCGATCTATTAAATCGTAGCTCACTTGGCTTTTTCATACCTACAATTTCAAAGTCAATGGTGCGTTCGTCAACATTAACAGTAGTCACACGTACCAAAACCTCATCGCCAATACGATACTGCTTACCTGTACGTTCACCAATAAGAGCATACATTTTTTCATGGTAATTATAATAGTCATCAGTTAGATAGCTAACGTGGACCAATCCTTCAATTGTGTTTGGAAGCTCTACAAAGATACCAAAGGAGGTGACACTAGAAATCACACCCTCGAACTCTTCACCAATATGCTGTAGCATGAATTCTGCTTTTTTCAGATCGTCTGTTTCACGCTCAGCATCTACAGCTACACGTTCTCGTTGCGAGGTATGTTCTGCTATGATTGGCATTTCCGCTGTCCAATATGCTTCTTCTTTCGCATCCAGCTGCTTTTTCTCCAGCCATAAACGAATCATCCGATGCACAATTAAGTCCGGATAACGGCGAATAGGAGAAGTAAAATGTGTGTAGAAATCGGTAGATAAGCCAAAATGTCCAAGGCTTTCTGCATCGTAACGGGCTTGTTTCATGGAACGAAGCAATACCGTACTAATGATTACTTCTTCTGGTGTTCCCTTGATTTCTTCTAACAATTGTTGCAACGCTTTTGGATGAACCGACGTTCCCTTACCTCGCACACTGTATCCAAAGCTAGTGATAAACTCCATGAAGTTTTGTAGCTTTTCTTCCTTTGGATCTTCGTGAATCCGGTAAATGAAAGGGCGTTTCAGCTTATGGAAGTGCTCCGCAACCGTTTCATTGGCTGCTAGCATAAACTCTTCAATTATTTGCTCAGCTATGGAGCGCGTACGGAAGCCGATATCGGTTGGAGTACCTTCAGCATCTACATAAATCTTAGCCTCACGGAAATCAAAATCGATAGCTCCACGTTGCATCCGTTTTTTACGTAATTTGAGACAAAGCTCTTCCATGCTTTCAAACATCGGGACTAATTCATGATATTTCTCACGTAGCTCCTGATCCTGATCAGCTAAAATACTGCGTACATCTGCATATGTCATCCGCTCATTGGTACGAATAACACTTAAATAAATGTCATGTGAAACAATATTAGCCCCTGCATCGAACTCCATATCACAGGTAATCGTTAGTCGATCCACTTTGGGATTTAAACTACAAATACCATTTGATAATCGGTGTGGGATCATCGGAATGACTCGATCCACAAGATACACACTTGTACCACGTCGGTATGCTTCCTGATCTAAAACCGATTTTCCTTTTACATAATAGCTAACATCAGCAATGTGAACACCTAGACGTACATTCCCGTTCTCTAATTGCTCCAGAGAGACAGCATCGTCCAAATCCTTTGCATCTGCTCCGTCAATGGTGACCATCATACGCTCACGCAGGTCTCGTCTATCCTTAATTTCTTCATCAGAAATGTGATCAGGAGCCGCTTCAGCTTCGGCTAGCACATCATCAGGAAAGCCTTCCGGTAAGTTAAACTTTCTGATAATCGAAAGGATATCCACCCCAGGGTCGTTCTTATGCCCTAGAATCTCGGTTACTTCACCCTCAGGGTTACCTCTACCCTCTGCGTACTTCACGATCTTTACAACCACTTTATGGCCATCTACAGCCCCATTTACTGCTTGCTGTGGAATAAAGATATCTTTCCCAACCCGCTTGTCATCTGGAATAACAAAACCATAGTGCTGCTGATCCTGATAGGTTCCGACAATCGTCTTCGTGCTACGTTCTACAACGCGAACGATTTTACCCTCCAAACGACTTCCGAAGGCCTCTTTTTCCACTCGAACGAGTACCGTATCCCCGTGCATTGCTCCCTGCATATCGTTGGAATGCACGTACACATCCTCTTCACCTTGTGTCTCAGGAATCACGAAGCCAAATCCTTTAGGATGGTTTTGTAGTCTACCGCGAACCAAGTTCATTTTTTCTGGAATTCCATAGCGGTTAGCACGCGTACGTACAACTTCTCCATTATCCTCAAGCTGATTCAAGATTTTCACTAATTGCTTAAAATTGTTTGAGCCCTGTAAGCCAAACGCTTCCTCTAGCTCACGTATTGTCATGGGATGATACGCCTGTTCCCTCATAAAGGAAAGGATATCTATATCTTTCATGTAAAAGCTCCTTTTTTCTTGATTATGTTTTAGTATGCCAAGTTATGTTCAACAAAAAACATGTTCTTATCTCGTAATACTTTCCTTACTATTGTACCCGTCATTTTTTTCTTTGTACCATCATATGTAGAAATGCGTATAAAAAAAGACAGCAACACAAATGCGTCTGCTGTCTTTTTACCATTTACTTTGCTTGAAGGAAGAATGCCAGCAAGATAGCGGATAACATAAACACTACAGCGAGAACCACTGTGATTTTACCTAAAACAGCATCCATTCCTCTTGCTTTCTGTTTACCAACAAGTTGTTCAGCTCCACCGCTAATTGCACCAGAAAGACCAGCGCTTTTACCGGATTGTAGAAGAACGACAAGAATCAAACCGATAGCGGAAACTATTAAGAAAATCTTTGCAAGTAAAGCTAGCATACCATTTCACCTCGTTACAATGTAAGTACAACCGACCCTTCATTGTCTATAATGTTTACTTTACCACAATTAAAAGGGAACAACAACTTGCTTAATTATCCTTTCCATACACTTCCAGACAATGGGTTCTCTATACAAAAAAATGCCAAGGTTTTATAATGATAAATGTCAGGTTTTTTTAGACTAATCAATCTATTGCACTTTTAATCTTTACCTTTTTTACCTATAAAAGCGCTTACGTCATCCATCATTTTGCATATGTTTCTATAATAAGGTAAGAAAACATAAGTTCTTTAAATATTGTCAGAATTGTGTACATTATGAACTAGTGTGTCACTTTCCTTGCAAGAACACTGCTTTTCCCGTAAAATGCAAGTAGGTTTCATTCTTATATCTAGTATCTAGGAGGTTCCTTTCGCATGGCTGGTTCAAACTTTAAGAAAGACGTGAATCAAAACGACGTAGTTGACTCGGCGAAAGCATTTGGGTTCTCTTTTGGTATCTTGTTCCTCGTTTTCGTACTGTTCCTCGTAGCCTCTATTATTTATCCGCCTAAACATGGCGAAGAAGCAAAGGGCGGCGGAGCTGGTGGAACTACCAATATCAATGCTGAACAAATCGTTAAACAAAATTGTACATCCTGTCACGGTCAAAACTTGGAAGGTATGGTAGGTCCTGCACTTGCAAACATCGGCTCACAGCTTGATGAAAAAGCAATAAGTGATGTCATCAAAAACGGTAAAGGTTCTATGCCAAAAGGTATTCTTAAAGATGCAAAGGAAATATCAGCAGTATCTAAATGGTTGTCTGAAAAGAAATAATTCATTTACTCTTCCAAACACATCAAAAATATATATCAGACGAGCGCCTTTATCTGATATAGTCAAAAAGCTCTGATCGTCCTAATGACGTCAGAGCTTCTTTGTTTTTATTGCTTCATTTGTGATAAAAAAGCTTGTAGTCGCTCTTTTTGTAAAAGGTGATGGCGATAATGCATTTCCACCAAAGCATACCACTCTTGCGCATTCAATGCTCCTAAGGCTGGATGCAGCATCTTTACATGAGAAGGAATCTCCTCAATCACTTCCCCCCACTTTCTCATACTGTCCAGCACATTCTTCAATCCTTGCACTAATTCTTCTTTCGTTGTTGGCTGAGGTGGTGTGTACTGCTTTGTAGGTGGAACATGTATTTTAATCGGTGGAAAGCTACCCTGAGTAAAAACCTGAATACCAACCTCTGTTTTTTCTCCAGATACGAGCATCACTCCCTCCTGCTGTTCGTGACAGACCTTTATGTTTTGAAGTTGCATAGTAAGAGCCGAATGAATGAGATGCAAATACATCTGCCCTAAGGACCATTCGTCATCAGCAGGCTTTTGGGTTAATTCCTGTAAGTCCATTTTTTCTAGTTCATCCAAATATGTTTTCGTAAGTTCCTCGAAGCGTTGTAATGTCTCTTTCCTATTCATAATAGATTTACCCCTCTCTGGTTTATAGGGATATCATACTTCAGGTATCCTGACATCAGTATGTCAGTAGTGCTGTAACATTTTCTGAATTTCCTCCAACACCCGTTGTTTTAACCCTTCAGGTTGTATAACTCGGACATCAGAACCCCAGCTTAGAATCCAAGAAACGATTTCATCATAGTAACGAATCCGCAATGTCACCAGCAATCCCTGCTCTTGTTCTTCTACAGTCTCTACGTAATAGTAGTTCTCTTCCTCCAAGCGTTCTGCCATGCAGGGGTCTAAAAGAATTTGTACAACGAGATGGCGATTATCTGGTGGTACATAGGTATGTAGTTTGAAATCATCTGGTCTTTCAAATTGCTTATCCTCCAAAACTAATTCCTGCATGCGACTTAATCGAAAATGCCTAATAGACTGCCGTAGCTCACAAAATGCAAGTAAGACCCAGCTCCCATTTACCAATAGGAGTCCATATGGATCAGTTGTTCTTGCTGTCTTCCCATGAGAAGTAGTCGTAACCTTTACATAACGAAATCGCACCTTTTTCATGTCCGCTATCGCTCGTCTCAACAAACTCATATGTTCCATTTCTTTGCTCCGAGCCTTATCTATTTTCCCCATAAGTAATCTGATATCTGCACGCGCTTTTTCTACTTCCCTGCGTACTTTTTCAGGTAAGATGGACTCAATTTTTGATTTAGAGGTTCGAGCCTTCGCTAGATAAGCTTGGTCAAAATAACGCTCAACAAATTCTGTACCTACTAAAAGAGTGACTGCTTCCTCTGATGTAAATTGTATCGGTGGCAAAAAATATCCCTCCATCAAGGAATACCCTTGTCCTGGCGTACCTATGAGTGGAACACCTGCTTCACTTAGAGCCTGTACATCTCTATAAATGGTTCTAACACTCGTCTCAAATAAAGCTGCCAAGTCTTCAGCGCGAGCTGTTCCCCTCCTTTGTAGTTCTAGTACTATCGCCAACATCCGATCCATTTTATTCAATACAAAACTCCACCTTATCTTTAATTATTACCGATGGTTTCAATCAATGATTGTCATTATAGTATGAAATGTACACAAAGTAATCTCCTATTAAAATGAGCACAAAAAAAGACATCCTTGCAAAAGCAAAGATGTCCTTTTTGTATGGTTTCAAGCTTATTTTTTAAGATTGTAGAATGCTGCACGGCCACCGTAACGAGCTGTTTCACCCAATTCATCTTCCAAACGAAGCAATTGGTTGTATTTCGCAACACGGTCTGTACGGGATGGAGCACCTGTTTTGATTTGACCAGCGTTAGTTGCAACCGCGATGTCAGCGATTGTGGAATCTTCTGTTTCACCAGAACGGTGAGAGATAACTGCTGTGTAACCAGCGCGTTTTGCCATTTCGATAGCATCGAAAGTCTCAGTCAATGTACCGATTTGGTTGACTTTAACCAAGATGGAGTTAGCAGTTGCTTTTTCAATACCAGTAATTAGACGTTCAGTGTTCGTTACGAACAAATCGTCACCAACCAATTGAACTTTGCTTCCTAGACGGTCAGTTAGAAGCTTCCAACCTTCCCAGTCATCTTCAGCCAAGCCGTCTTCAATAGAGATGATTGGGTATTTTGATACTAGATCTTCATAGAAAGCAACCATTTCTTCTGTCGTTTTAACTACACCTTCACCAGTGAAGTGGTATTTACCATCTTTGAACATTTCAGTAGCAGCTACGTCTAAAGCGATGAATACGTCTTTACCAGCTTCGTATCCAGCAGCTTTGATTGCTTCTAGGATCGTAGTGATCGCTTCTTCGTTAGATTTCAAGTTAGGAGCGAAACCACCTTCATCACCTACAGCTGTGTTAAGACCTTTATCATGTAAAACCTTTTTCAAGGAGTGGAAGATTTCAGAACCCATACGTAGAGCTTCTTTGAAAGAAGGAGCATTTACTGGCATAACCATGAATTCTTGAATATCTACTGTGTTATCAGCGTGCTCTCCACCGTTTAGGATGTTCATCATAGGAACTGGAAGAGTTTTCGCATTGAATCCACCCATGTAGTTGTACAAGGATACACCTAGAGATGTAGCTGCTGCACGAGCTGCTGCCATAGATACACCTAGAATAGCGTTAGCGCCCAATTTTGCTTTGTTTGGAGTACCATCTAAAGCGATCATAGTCATGTCGATACCAACTTGGTCAGTAGCGTCCATACCGATTAGCTCAGGAGCGATTGTATCGTTTACGTTTGCAACAGCATTTGTTACACCTTTACCTAGGTAACGAGATTTGTCACCATCGCGAAGCTCAACTGCTTCGTGTGCTCCAGTGGAAGCACCAGATGGAACTGCTGCACGGCCCATAGAACCGTCTTCTAAGTATACCTCTACCTCAAGAGTTGGGTTACCACGGGAATCAAGAATCTCGCGAGCGTAAATATCTGTAATAATTGTTGTCATATAGGTCATCTCCTTATTGTCTTATTATTTATTTAATAATAGATTTTCCTGTCATTTCTGCTGGTTGTGCTACACCTAATAGTTCTAACATAGTAGGAGACAAATCAGCAAGAATACCATCTGGTCGCAGTTCAATATCTTTTTTGGTTACAATAACTGGAACAGGGTTTGTGCTATGAGAGGTGATTGGTCTACCTTCATTTGTAAGCATCAAATCTGCATTTCCGTGATCGGCTGTGATAATAGCTACTCCGCCCTTAGCAATAATAGCGTCTGCTACACGGCCTACGCAAGCATCAACAGTTTCAACAGCTTTAATGGTAGGTTCCATCATACCAGAATGTCCAACCATATCGCAGTTTGCAAAGTTAAGAATGATCGCATCGAAGTTTTCGTCTTCAATCTCCTTCACTACTGCATCTGTTAATTCATAGGCGCTCATTTCTGGTTGTAGATCATAGGTGGCTACCTTTGGAGAAGGAATCAAAATACGCTTCTCACCTGGGAACTCCTGCTCACGACCACCACTGAAGAAGAATGTTACATGCGGATACTTTTCTGTTTCCGCAATGCGCAATTGCTTCAGATTATTTTGAGCCAAAACTTCACCTAGCGTGTTATCTAGGTTAGTTGGTTTGTATGCTACGTATCCATCGACTGTCTCAGAGAATTTCGTTAAGCATACAAAGTGTAGGTCTTTCGGATATTTCTCTCCACGGTCAAACCCACGGAAATCCTCATTCGTGAACGCTTGGGAGGTTTGGATCGCACGGTCAGGACGGAAGTTGAAGAAGATAATAGAATCTCCATCTTCTACTTTCCCAATTGGTTGGTCATTCTCATCTACCATTACAGTAGGCATAACGAATTCATCCATCACAGATTTCTCATAGGATTCCTTTACAGCCTTGATTGCATCAGAGTAATGAGGGGCATCACCATACACCATAGCACGGTATGCTTTTTCAACACGTTCCCAACGTTTATCGCGGTCCATAGCGTAATAACGACCTTGAACAGTCGCAATTTTACCAACGCCAAGTTCATCCATCTTACGTTGTACTTCTTCAATGTAGGTAATCGCACTATCAGGAGCTACGTCGCGACCATCTAGGAACCCGTGAACAAATACATCTTCTGCGTTTTCCTTTTTTGCAAGCTCAAGCAGAGCAAGTAGATGGTTGATGTGGCTATGAACACCACCATCAGACAACAAGCCAAAGAAGTGAACCTTTTTGTTATTCTCTTTCGCATGCTTAAATGCAGCAATCAGTGTTTCATTATCAAAAAATGCGCCTTCTTTAATGGACTTCGTGATGCGAGTAAGATCCTGATAAATGATGCGTCCTGCACCAAGATTCAAGTGACCTACCTCAGAGTTACCCATTTGTCCTTCTGGAAGACCTACTTCAAGACCAGAAGCTAGCAATGTAGCATTTGGATAATCATTCATCAAACGGTCGTAGTTTGGTTTTTTCGCTTGATTAACAGCATTACCGTAATCATTAGTGCGAAGACCAAACCCGTCCATAATAATTAACGCAACTGGTTTTGGTCTGTTAGCCATATAGCTTTCCCTCCTACTGTTGTACTCCGTTGACTAAGCCCATGTAGCCTTCAACAGTTAGACTCGCTCCGCCAACTAGTGCTCCATCAATGTCGGACTCACCCATATAGCTTGCCACATTTTCAGGTTTCACGCTACCACCGTATTGAATGCGTACTTGCGCCGCTGTATTAGCGTCAAATGCACCAGCAATTACGCTACGGATGAAAGCAATTGTTTTATTAGCATTTTCAGCCGTAGAAGATTTACCTGTACCGATGGCCCAGATTGGCTCATAAGCAATTACGGTTTCTTTTACTTGCTCAGCAGTTAGACCGCTAAGAGCAGCTTCTGTTTGCGTGCGAACCACATTTTCAGTGGTATTTGCTTCGTACTCCTCTAGGGACTCACCTACGCAAACAATTGGCTTCATGCCATGAGCAAGGACTGCTTTTGCTTTTTTGTTCACTGTTTCGTCTGTTTCGTTGAAGTATTGACGACGCTCGGAATGACCGATAATCACGTACTCAACATCTAGCTCTTTTAACATTAGTGGGCTGATTTCACCAGTGAATGCGCCTGTTTCTTCAAAATGCACATTTTGTGCGCCCAATTTATAAGAAGTACCTTTGAATTGCTCAGCTAATACTGGCAAATTTGTGTAAGGTGCGCAGATAACTTTTTCAATTTGAGGAGTTTTATCCTCTTTTGGCAATTGAGAGGCAAACGTAGTTGCTTCTGCGATTGTTTTGAACATCTTCCAGTTCCCAGCAATAATTGGTGTTCTCATTACTTCCACTCCTCACCTTTTACATACATACCATTTTACTTGTCTTGCAACGCTGTTACGCCTGGTAGTTCTTTACCTTCCATGAATTCAAGGGAAGCTCCGCCACCAGTAGAAATGTGGGTCATCTTCTCTGCTACTCCTGCTTTTTCAACAGCGGCTACAGAGTCACCACCACCGATGATTGTCGTGCCTTGGCATTCTTCCATTGCGTTAGCAACAGCAATCGTACCAGTTGCAAAAGCGTCCATTTCAAATACGCCCATAGGCCCGTTCCATACTACTGTTTTAGAAGGAACAATTGCATCACGGTAGTTAGCCATGGTCTTTGGTCCGATATCGAGGGCCATCCATCCTTCTGGAATCGCATCAATGCTTACTACTTGCTTGTTGGCATCAGCTGCAAACTTATCAGCAACTACTACGTCAACTGGCATAAGCAAATTCACATTGCGTTCTTTTGCTTGTTCCATCAACGTACGAGCAAGATCCAGCTTATCTTCTTCACAAAGGGAAGCTCCAACATTGTAACCTTGTGCTTTGATGAAAGTGTTAGCCATTCCGCCACCGATGATCAAAGTATCTACTTTGCCCAACAGATTTTCAATTACGCCGATTTTGTCCTTTACTTTCGCTCCGCCCACAATAGCTGTGAAAGGACGCTCAGGCTTGGACAAAGCCCCACCCATGAATTGAATTTCTTTTTCCATCAACAAGCCAGCTACTGCCGGAATGTGCTGAGCGATACCCGCAGTCGTTGCATGTGCACGGTGAGCCGTACCAAATGCATCGTTTACAAACAGGTCAGCAAGGTTTGCAAAACTTTTTGCTAGCTCAGGATCGTTCTTTTCTTCCCCTTTATGGAAACGAACGTTTTCAAGAAGGATTACATCGCCTTCCTTCATTGCTTGAACAGCAGTCTCAACCTCTGCCCCAATTGAATCGTTCAGTTTTTTTACGGGTTTGCCAAGAAGAGAAGCTAGATGTTCGCCTACCGCAGTAAGACGCATTTCCTCCACTACTTCACCTTTTGGACGGCCAAAATGACTAGCCAAAATGACTTTAGCATGGTTATCGATTAAATATTGAATAGTTGGAACAGCAGCACGAATACGCGTGTCGTCTGTAATTACGCCATCTTGCATTGGGACGTTAAAATCTACTCGACAAAACACACGTTTACCTGCTAATTCTATATCGCGAATGGACTTTTTGTTCACGGAAGGTACCCCCCTCAGACTTGTTACCTGACTAAATACTTGCTTGTTTCGAGCTTATACATAATGGAAAAGGGAGAGAAGCTCTCCCTTTTCACATTACATGAAAGTTTGTATGGCTTACAGACCTTTTTCAGCAATGAATTTGCAAAGATCTACTACACGGTTGGAGTAACCAGACTCGTTATCATACCAAGAAACAACTTTAACCATGTTGCCTTCCATTACCATTGTAGATAGAGCATCAATGGAAGAAGAATCAGGGTTACCATTGTAGTCGCAAGAAACTAGTGGCTCTTCAGAGTATCCCATGATACCTTTCAATGCACCTTCAGAAGCTTCTTTAAGAGCTGCGTTTACTTCTTCAACGGTAGTAGAAGTTTTTGTTTCAACAACTAGGTCAACTACAGATACGTTTGGAGTTGGTACACGCATTGCAAAACCGTTTAGTTTACCTTTCAACTCAGGCAATACCAAGGATACGGCTTTCGCTGCACCAGTAGAAGTTGGGATAATGTTCTCAGCTGCTGCACGAGCACGACGAAGGTCTTTGTGTGGCAGGTCAAGAATTTGTTGGTCATTTGTGTAAGAGTGAACAGTAGTCATCAGACCTTTTACGATTCCGAATTTGTCGTTCAATACTTTAGCAAATGGTGCCAAGCAGTTTGTTGTGCAAGAAGCATTAGAGATTACAGTGTGAGCAGCAGGATCATATTGATCGTGGTTAACACCCATAACGATTGTGATATCTTCGTTTGAAGCAGGTGCGGAGATAACTACTTTCTTAGCTCCACCTTCAAGGTGTTTTGCAGCATCTTCACGTTTTGTGAAACGACCAGTAGATTCAACTACGATCTCAACACCTAGCTCGCCCCAAGGCAATTTAGCAGGTTCGCGCTCAGCTAGAACTTTAACTTCTTTGCCATTAACAATCAGGCTGTTTTCTTTTACTTCAACAGTAGCATTCAATTTGCCATGTACTGTGTCATATTTCAAAAGATGCGCCAATGTTACTGCATCTGTCAAGTCATTTACTGCAACAATTTCAACTGCTGGGTTGTTTAGAGCTGCACGGAATACGTTACGTCCAATACGTCCAAAACCGTTAATTCCTACTTTTACCATGTAGATAACCTCCTAAGTTCCACTCTTAGAATAATTTTTTAGAGAATCTATATCGAACCAGTTCATAGCTTACTATGACCAGACGATTACAAAACCATGTTACGAACAGAAAACCTTTATTCTTAGTATGTCAAACTTTACCCAAGCAATTCCATGCTCACCAATCTTTTTACCCTAGTTCTTTTCATGTCAAACGCGTGCTATATTTTAACTCTCCACTTCTATCACGTTTGCCAGTTAGATCTTCACTAGGGCTGATACAAAATCAAATTCCAATGTTTAGTGTATCCCCACACAATTACAAAACATACCAAGCTGCAGCTGTTATTTTAGACTGTAGTAGAGGATTGTCGGTGCTCTTCCAAAATGGCTCGAGCCGCTCCTTCATCGGTAATTAAAACGGTTTGGCATGCTTGTTTGGCAAAGGACATTATTGCTTTTGCTTTGCTACTGCCTCCACCTAAGGATAAAACTACATCGGCTCGCTTCACGTCTTCTAGGGACAAGCCAATGGTCGGCATTTTGTAAATCGTTTCTCCTGCCGCATTAAAGTAATATCCAAATGCTTCACCAACAGCACCAAGATCTCGTAGCACTTCAAGTTCTTCTTCTGTGTACTTACGTCGCATAGCCATGGCCATTCCATCACCAATTCCATGTATAACCACCCTAGTTTTGTGAAGCAATTGCATAACCTCAGCAACCTGTGCTTCTCCCAATAAAGATTGAACTACATCAGGGCTTAAACGATCAGGCACATGCAATAGATGATAGGTTCCACCTGACTTTGCTGCAAGAGAAGAAGCAATCGTATTAGCCTGCATTTCTACCTTTTCTCCAAGTCCACCACGTGCTGGCACAAATTGCACATCACGAAAGTGCGAGGAAGGCGTAACATGCTCGGCTACCGATACAATCGTGGACCCACCTGTAACAGCGACCACGTCACCTTCTTGAACTACTTGTTTTAAGATCCGGGCTCCTACTCGTCCCAACTCTTTTTTACCCCATTCAGATACGTCCACATCACCAGCAACCACAATTACTTTTGGAATATGTAAGATATGTTGTAATTGTAGAGCAAGGTCATTAAAGCCGAACAGTTCATCTGCCATTGAATCCATCTCTTTTAAAAGGTGGATTCCTTCTTCTGTACAACTCATGCCAATCGGGCTGACGTGAATTAAGCCCATATCTTTTAGGAGTTCTACTTCAGACCTGAGGATGCGCTCAGTCGTCTGCAAATTCTGCGCTAACGCCCTGCGACCAACAGGCTGCAAATGACGAATCGACTGCATAAGATCGTATCGTTTACGCAATACTTGTACGAGGTCGGGAACAAGCTTGTTTTGGATATTTAATAAAGTACGCATTCCACATTCATCCTTTTCCAGTCTCAACGGGACTAAAAAAGTCCCACACCATACAAATTATGTCCCGCAGCTTTCAAAAAAATAAGCAGAATGCTTACTCTTAATGTAGCATACACTCTGCTAACTGACAAGAAGCCAACGGAGAAATCTTAATTTATTCACATTTACCCATTTTTTCTTGCAAATGTACGCGTAGTTCCTCCTCGGTAACAACCGAATCTACAGATACAAATGTTTCAAGCCCATTTATTTCGACCACAGGAATAGTAAACATATACTTCTCTTCTAGTCGCATATCTCCAGTGATGTTCACAACTTTATACGTTATCGGAAATTCCATGGCTAATCGCTTGATATGCTCCTCAACATCATCACACAAGTGACAGCCCTGTCTTCCATATAAAACAATTACAATATTATCTGATTGTAATTGTTTGTTTGCTTCACTAGTCATCTAGACGATGAACTCCTTTATCTTCTCTTATTTTTTGGCGTGTTTATCGTTACAAAAAACGCTTTCGTTTCGCAGACGATGAGATCAGCATTTCTTCTCGATATTTAGCGACGGTACGGCGGGAGATTTCAATCCCTTCATTCTCCAACAATTCTGCTAGCTTTTGATCGGAATACGGTTTATTGCGATCTTCACCGTCAATTAAAGCTTTAATTCGTCTCTTCACGCTTTCTGACGATGCTGCTTCCCCATTTGCAGTAGACAGTGCCGAAGTAAAAAAGTATTTTAATTCAAAAACACCACGGGGAGTTTGTACGTATTTATTACTGGTAGCTCGACTTATTGTGGATTCATGTAGTTGAACTCGCTCCGCAATATCTTTTTGTGTCATTGGTTTTAAATAATGAATCCCTTTTTCAAAAAAATCATTCTGCAAGTCAACGATTGCCTGCGTTACGCGCAACAAGGTCATTCGTCTTTGCTCTAGGCTTTTCGCCAACCAAACCGCCGCATTTAGTTTTTCATGAACAAATTGCCGAGCCTCATCCTTCTCGGTTTTCTCTTTTAACATTCGTTCATAAAAGGGATTGATAGACAAGCGTGGCAACGAAGAGTCATTCACAATAACAATATATTCCCCCATTACCTTTTCAACTGTAACATCTGGAACAATGTAACGTATTTCTGCACTACTATAGGCCATTCCAGGTCTCGGATTTAATGTACGAACTAAATCTGCAATCTGTTGTACGTCCCCTACGCTTATATGCAGCTGCTCAGCAATTTTTCCAAAACGATTATTAGCCAGATCTACTAGATGATGCTGAATAACTTCTACAATATGTTCCTCATCTTGCCCTTCATGCTCTAGCTGTAACAGCAAGCATTCTTCTAACGAACGCGCAGCTACACCAGCTGGGTCTAAATGCTGAATCACTCGAAGAACGTCTTCTACCTCCTCCAAGTCAACCCCTAATCGCTCCTTGATACTAGTAACGGGTACTTCCAGATAACCTCGTTCATCAAGATTTCCTATAATATATCGGGCTATCTGTCGTTGTACCGGCGTCAATCTTTTTACATAACCGAGTTGTTCTTCTAAATGAGAAAATAAGGTGGTTCGCGTATCACTCACATAATCTAGAGGATTGTAGGCGCTTTCATCTCTATTGACTGAAAAATCATTGTGACCCGGATTATTCAATAATTCCTTCCAATCAAATTCCAAGGTCTTTTCCCTTTTGTCTACAGGTAACGGTTCTTGGGCAACCGCAATTTCCTGAAGATCAATTACTGGATTCTCAATCGCTTGCTCCTGCAAATAATTCATCAGATCAATGGCCGAAAACTGCAATATCGTAATAGCTTGACGCAATTCAGGCGTCATCACTAACTTTAACGTCTGTTCTTGATACAAACCTAAGCCCATATTCATATTGCATTCCTCCTCCCGTAAGAAACCATCAAGATGTCGTTTACTTCAACATCTTCTTTCCACCCTTCTTTAACTCTCTTCTTCTATTATAGCGTTCATGCAATTTTCCTGCCAAGGTGTATCTTTCATTGGTACACTTTTCATACAGTATATCAAGAGCAGCTCGGCAAAGATTCTTTTTAGTTGTTCTTTTTAATCATACAGTAAAAAAGTTGTCCTATGCTCCATTTTCGTATATAATAATCTTTGTTGTCTGAAAGATATGCGCCCGTAGCTCAGTGGATAGAGCAGCGGTCTCCGGAACCGCGTGCGTAGGTTCGATTCCTATCGGGCGTACCATATTAGTTGTACTTGACGAAACCTCCGTTTACCACGGAGGTTTTTTTATGTGTTTAAAAGTGGAGCTAGAGTCATCTATTTTACCTGAATCTTTAAAAATAATATCTAATTATTACTTCATTTGCTATAATATTATCAGATTATTCAAAAAGTTGGTGATATTTATGCGGAAGGTACTGTTTGGTATAGGCTGGTTAACAATGTCATGGATGTTTCTTTATGTAGCAATGCTTCTGCGGTAAAAATGGTAACCTCGTCTAGACAGCGAACACCCATTAGAGTAATAACTAATTATGAAAGCGCAAAGCATCTGAACCGTATACCAAAATGATAGAGGCCATACAAATGGTTCTTTCTACTCAGTTTTGTTTTATTTAGTAACTTGCCTACTCCACTGTAGGGCTTGAGAATGAGACGGTGCTACAGTAATCCTGTGTTGAAATGAAATATCTCACATAATATGATGTTTTACAGGGCGAAATATGGAAATTTCCCATTTTATTTATGAACGTTAGATACAATTTCCTATTACCCACGACTTTTGCGGATTTTGTCGCCATTTGTCATACTGTGATTAACAAAAATAAAGATAAGTGGGGCTTAATTAAGTATGGGTAAGTTAAATGTAAAATCGTTAGCAATTGGCATTGGGATCGGAGCTATTTTATCCTCCTCTATCGCCTATGCCGCTTCAGAAATGGCTGTCAAACCAGATATGGAAAAGCCAATTACTTTTTACTTTGATGGTATACCTAAATCACCACCTGTTCAAACGCAAGGATTTCTATACAAAAATACAGCATACGTTCCTATTCGTTTTGCAGCAGAAAACCTTGGCAAGCCAATCGTATACGATGGGAAATCGCTCTCTGTTTACATCGGTAAGCTTCCGACAAGCAAGACCTACTCTAAGTATCAAGCCGTAGAACTTGTCCGTCAGAAATACGGGAAAGAGGTACCAGAGAATTTCACGATTGCCTATGATCACGATGATGAACGCGGAAATTATGTCATCCAGATTTATCAAGAGGTTGTAAACAACTTCCAAAACGGAGATCGTTACATTAACACCTACGGCTGGTATATCGTGAATCCTAATTCCGGTGATATTTCATCTTTGTTTTAAAATTACTAGCAATTATAAGTGATCATATATTTTTCTACTTATCTAACTTCCTCTATATTGTATTTATACAGATAAAAACACACCCCATCTGGTGTGTTTTTATTTATCACTCATCTATATCGTCAATTTTGCTTTTGTAAGAATATCCTTTATTTATTGCCCAAATCGAACATCCAACAATGATACCAACAATGACAACAACAGCAACAATCATGGAACTCAATTTACATCACCCCCGTTTGCTTCTGTATAGTCCCTTCTATATTGTACAGAACATTCTAACACAAACCAAGGGAATAAAGCTCTCTATGCACAATACATAATTTTTTACGTATAATAACCCGTCTGCCTACGTATGATCTAGTGCTGTTGTCACATAATAACAATAAAAGTATTCCACGAACAAATGTTTTGTGCACAAGCTGTTGATAACTTTGTGGATAAGTACTATGGAGGTTTATCACTATGGAAGAACAATTATTTCTCATCTATCAGGAATCAAGCGAAGATGAATGTCTTCTAACCATCCAACCATATACAACGTCAGAGGAATTAGCGGACGCTATCAGTCGCCTAGAACATCAAGACATTACCGACTACACGATTATAAAAGGGAAAAAAATGAAGGCAAAAATGCGAGTTATTATTGACTTAACAGAAGATATTGGAAAAGATTTGAAGGAAGAAGAACCCCATAAGTCGAATGAAGAAAAGGATTTAGATTAACCGAAATTTTTAATATGGAACTTACGTACTAGTACTAGAAAGGAGGACCGAATGTGGAAGAGCAATCACGCGAAGATCTTTATGCGCTAAATCGAAAAGCCTTGGAATATATTCTGAAATTTTTAAAAGGGGATGCCGATTCTTTCCCTCTACTTGTCGAGCTTTTTGATCAGCGCGTGCAACGCATCGTCCTCAAAATGGTCTATTCCTATCATGATTCTCAGGATGTATGCAATGATATTTGGCTAAAAGTGGCCCAAAACTTGAATAAATTTGATCAATCCTATCCGTTCCATTCTTGGTTATACCGCTTATCCTCAAATACTTGCATCGATTTCCTTAGAAAAAAGAAGGAAATAACCCTGCAGGACGATCAATTATATCATCAAGTAAATAAACAACAAAAATCTGTTGAAACTCCAGAAACCTTATTTATGAAGAAGGAATTTTACTCCCATATTCAAGAATTGTTATATCATTTGGAAGAAGTAGATCGATTAATTGTTACTCTCCGCTTTGTGGATGAATTAAGTTATGAAGAAATAGGTTCCATTGTAGGAATGAGCAAAAATACTGTTGGTACCCGTCTATTCCGTTCCCGAAAGTTTTTAAAAGAGTTGCTGAGCCATAAGTCAATAGAAAGGAGTGTATACAATGCAACATCCGGATGAGTTTACTTTCATGATGTATGCAGACGGTGAATTAATCCAAGAGGAACAACAACAAGTGGCCAGCCATTTGCACAGTTGCTCAGAGTGTCAGAAACTATACGCTACTTTTCTTGAAGAGCAGGCAGAGCTTGTAAAAGCCATTCATGTAACAACACCAACGCTTCCACCTATTCACTTGGAAAAAACCGTTTGTGATCAAATTAAACAAATTGCTTGTTTTAATCAAAACCGTCACCACCTATTTGTTCATCGTTTACGTTTTATTTTTGGAGCATCCCTTGGTTTCTTTGTTGTCATTCTCTTGGTTGGAATCAACTGGCTACATGACTGGAATAGTGCTATTAATTCTTTATTTCAGTGGCAATCAGTCTGGAGTTCAATGTTCTGGTTAAAAGAAAAAGCAACGATGATTTTACTGATGTTTAAGAACTTTTACCTCATTGGCTTTATCTCTTCTATTTTGTTTGTTCTAGCCATTCTATTGTATTCTATTCGCCTTTCTAGCAAAGTGAATACGAGTAACTGGAGAACTAGGTAATGAGTAAGAAAATATTCTTCCTTTCTTTCTTACTTGTTTTTTGTTTGATCCTGGCTAGTTCTGCTTATGCTATCAATTTACACAATGGAGAGTTATATCAAATAAAGTCTAATGAGATACATCACGGGGATGTTATAACAAATGCTACTAAAGTTGTCATAGATGGAACAATAGATGGGGACTTATATGCTTTCGCAGAAATGATCGATATAAAAGGGACTGTAACAGGAGATGTAATCTCATTTGCTTACCTTACAAACGTGTCAGGGACAGTCGGGGGTAATGTACGCTCCTATTCTCAAGCGCTAACAGTCTCAGGTACTATCCAAAAGAACATATCCGCTGGAGCTGATGAGCTTCATGTGAATCAATCTGGGAATGTGAATGGTAGTATTTTAGGTTTTGTCAATGAAATGAACATAGAAGGACGTGTTGGAAAAGAAACGAATGGATTCTACAATCGTGCCACGATTTCAGGTTTATTAGAGGGGGGCACGTCCCTATTTCAAGTAGAATCTCTTCATCTCAATCCTACAGCTACCATTCAAGGTGATCTGATTTATACATCATTTGAACCTGCGCAGATTGATGCTGGAGCCTATATCAAGGGTCAGCACAAACATACTATTATTGAACCTAGGCCTTCCTACCGCTCTTTTATGTTAATGATGTCTGTCTCTTCATGCTTAAGTACATTAATTTTTTGGCTACTCATCCGTTATTTTTTTGCCGGTTCTCTATACAATGTGAGCGAACAGCTACATACTCACCATCCTTTTAAACAGTTTGGGATCGGCTTACTTATTTTTATCATGGCTCCATTGCTTAGTATTCTTATGTTACTTACTGTTGTTGGTATTCCTGTAGGTATCGTTATTGCAATTGCTTACACTCTGCTCCTGATTTTAGGTAAAGTATATGTGGGCACTTGGTTGGGGCAAAAGCTAATAAGTCGTTTCCATTGGAAAATCTCACCCTTATTTGCTGAATTTATTGGTGTTTTTCTATTAGTTCTTATCATCCAAATCCCTTTACTAGGCTTTTTACTAGGAATGTTGGTCAATATATATTTCTTAGGTGCGATTACTGGTTGTGTACGTACCAGTAACAAAAGAACCGCCCTATAGTTTTTTGCAAAAGGTTTAAAATATACATTTTTTGGGTTTAATAATGGAGTAGAGTTTTGATTTTGTTTGACCTTTATTGACCAATTGTGTATGATTATTGTAAGAAAAGGGAGGAGGAACGTGAATGAATATGAATCTAATTCCAACTGTAATTGAACAAACAAATCGTGGAGAACGCGCTTACGATATCTATTCCCGACTGTTAAAAGATCGTATTATCTTTTTAGGAACACCTATCAATGATCAGGTAGCAAATAGTGTTGTAGCACAGCTCTTGTTCCTACAAGCAGAAGATCCTGACAAAGACATCAGCATCTACATAAACAGTCCTGGTGGATCGATCACGGCCGGTATGGCTATCTATGACACGATGCAATATATTAAACCAGATGTATCGACTATCTGTGTTGGATTAGCTGCATCTATGGGATCGTTCCTGCTTTGTGCCGGAGCAAAAGGAAAACGCTATGCTTTGCCTAATAGCGAAATCATGATTCACCAGCCTCTAGGTGGTGCTCAAGGTCAAGCGAGCGACATCGAAATTGCTGCAAAACGTATCATTAAAATGCGGGAACATCTAAACCGCATTTATGCTGAACGTACTGGTCAACCATACGAACAAATTGCTAAAGATACGGATCGTGACAACTTCCTGTCCGCTCAAGCAGCAAAAGAATATGGATTGATCGACGAAGTCATTACAAGAAAATAAGTTAGATACACATAAAGAGGGCGACCCTAGGTTGCCCTCTTCTACATATCAGCTTTCATTTATCGTTATTTCAATAAAGACAACTACATTTCGTTGCCTCGTAAATCCTTATTTGTTGTATATTCTCCGTCCATGGAATCAACGGTCGTCTCTTCAATCAGGCCATTATATTCAGCCACCGTACCGCCTCCTAGCCCCTCGTTTACCATGCGATCAATATCCATAAAGTTCTTATCTCTACCTTCTAGACAGCAATCTGGCAATCCCTTAGCTTTGTTGGACATATTCTTTCCCTCCTAGCTTAGATGTTCCTCATTAGGATATCACCATAAGCAGTAGGCCATACAAGCAAAAACCAGCAATATCTGCTGGTTTAGCGTTTACATTTTATTCGTCTTTATCAATCAGACCAGCCAGTGTATCAACTGCCATTTGGGCATCATCCCCACTAGCCAAGATGGTAATTTCTGTTCCCGAGCTGATCGCCAAACTCATAATTCCCATGATACTTTTGGCATTCACCTTTTTATTGTCTTTTTCTACATAAATTTCAGAACGGTATCGATTTGCTTCTTGAACAAAGAATGCCGCTGGGCGGGCTTGTAACCCCGTTTTAAGTTTAACCATAACCCGTTGCTGTACCATCTTGGACCTCCCCGCTTGGAATTTTCCTTTATTTCTATTATAACATGTCCCTACGTAGAAAGACTCAGTTTTTCTCGCAAGTTATCTGCAATCTCATTTATCTTACGCAAGCGATGGTTAATACCAGACTTACTCACGACTCCACTTGGAATCATCTCACCTAATTCCTTCAGATTAATGTCAGGGTTCTGTAAGCGAAGTTCTGCCACCTCTCGTAAGCGGATAGGTAGGTTTTCAAGACCAATCTCTTTCTCGATCAATTGAATATTCTCCATTTGTTTGGTAGCAGCGTTTACTGTTTTATTGATATTTGCAATCTCACAGTTATGCAAACGATTAACTGAATTCCGCATGTCTTTAACAATACGCACATCCTCAAAATACAACAAAGCCTGATGTGCACCAATTACACTTAAAAAGTCCGTTATTTTTTCGCCCTCTTTTATGTACATAACAAACCCTTTTTTTCGTTCAATACATTTGGCATTCAATTCATAGCGATTAGCTAAAACAGTTAACGCTTCACAAAAATCTTGATAGGCAGAAAAAATTTCCAAATGATAACTAGAAGCCTCTGGATGGTTTACAGACCCCCCCGCTAAGAATGCACCTCGAAGAAACGCGCGTACGCAACATTCATTCGCCACGAGATCAGGTGAAATACCAGGATAAAATGTTAAATTCTTATCCATAATACGTAAGTCTTCTAGGATCTCATAAGCCCGAAGTGGTATTCGCACAATATACACGTTGTTTTTTTTCAGACGCATTTTTTTACGTACCAATAACTCGGCATGAATCTGAAAAATTTGTTTGACCAACGTATAAATTCTTCGTGCAATCGCCGCATTCTCTGTAGAGATATCCAAAATAAATTTTCCCGTTCCTAATTGAATGGTTCCATTCATGCGAATCAGTGCAGCAAGTTCTGCTCGATTACAACAAGTTGAAGCTTCAATCATTGTTAACTCTTTTTTTGTGTGTGCGGCGAATGACATGTCACATCACTTCCTTTCTTGTTGCGATATAATCTGGCGAAGGATGGCCACGATCTCCTGACTTACTCGTTTTGCATCATGTCGTAAGTATAATTCCCCATAGGTAATCATAGGTTCGGCCACAATCGTCACGCCTAGCTCCTTCAGCTTATCCATATCACATAAGACTGGATACGCGCCCTTTTCCGCGTATTTAGCTAAATAATCTTCAGGTACCTGTTCAGTGTTTACTACAATCGTATCTAAAAATTCTACCCCAACATGATCATATAATGCTTTAACATGATCATAAGCTGTAAAATTGTCGGTTTCACCCGGTTGAGTCATTACATTACAAATATATACTTTTGGTGCTGTCGATTCCAATATGGTCTCAAAGACACCGTTAACTAATAAATTAGGTAGGATACTTGTATATAAGCTACCTGGCCCCAAAATAATTGCGTCTGCTTCTTTAATAGCATCTAAGGCTTCAATCAAAGGACGAGCATCTACTGGGTCCAGAAAAACTCGCTTGATCTTCTTACCAGACAACGGGATTTGTGATTCCCCTGAGACGATGGTTCCGTCTTCTAATTCAGCCTTTAACAGGATTGATTGAGTAGATGATGGCAACACATCCCCGCGTACCGCTAAAACCCTGCTGAGTGCCTTCACGGCCGTGACAAAGTCCCCCGTGATATCATTCATAGCGGCAAGCAGCAGATTTCCTAAATTATGGCCTGCTAAGCCTGTACCCGTGTTGAATCGATATTGCATCAGCTGCTTCATTAATGGTTCTGCGTCAGCGAGTGCTGTTAACACGTTACGAATATCTCCCGGAGGTAACATATCCATCTCTTCCCGAAGACGTCCTGAGCTTCCTCCATCATCAGCAACCGTAACAACAGCCGTGATATGAACAGCCTCTTCTTTCAAACCGCGTAACAGGACAGACAGACCTGTCCCTCCCCCTATTACAACGACTTTCAACATTTCTTCTCTTTGTTGCATGTTCATGCCTCTCCCTAATGCCATAGGTCACCTCGATTCCCTTTGTTGAGAGTTCTTTGGTGCTAAATCCCACTTATTCTTTTTTTTATCATCTTATGTTATTTATTCTTTTCGATGTCACGATGTGTAACGCGAACCTGATAATCTTTACGGAACGTTTCTCCAATGTGCTCTGCAATAGCTACAGACCGATGTTTCCCACCCGTACATCCGATACCAACGACCAGCTGACTTTTTCCTTCACGTTGATAATGAGGAATGGTGAAATTCAAGAAATCAATCAAGCGGGCCAAGAACTCCTGTGTATCAGTCCACTTCATGACGTAATTAGCTACATCGCTATCACAGCCTGTTTTTGGCCGTAAATCATCAACGTAATGCGGATTCGGTAAAAAGCGCACGTCAAAGACTAGATCAGCATCAATCGGAATCCCATACTTAAAACCAAATGACTGAACATTAAGGGTCCATTCAGAACTTTGCTGTGAGTACTGGTTTATGATTTTATCACGAAGCTGCATCGGCTTCATTTGACTTGTATCAATAATCTGATTGGCTCTGCCCTTTAAATCCTGAAGAAGTCTCCGTTCAGCCATAATTCCCTCTAAAGGTGTACCTGTTGGGGAAAGAGGATGCCGTCTTCTTGTTTCCTTATAACGACGAACTAAATTCTGATCATTCGCATCCAGGAATAGAATTTGAAAATGAATTCCTTCTCTTTCTGATAATCCATCAATAGCATCAAAAAGACTGTCAAAGAATTCACGGCCACGTAAATCAATAACAAGAGCAACCCGTTCGATCCCACGTCCCGACTGGATAATAAGCTCTGCAAATTTAGGAATAAGGATTGGTGGCAAATTATCTACACAGAAAAAACCTAGATCCTCTAGACTTTGCACAGCTGTGGTTTTCCCCGCTCCTGACATGCCTGTAATAATGAGTAAGTTTACCGCTTTCTGTTTACTATCTTCACCCATTTTCTCGCCTCCATCCTCCTCTAAGGATACCATATGACACAGCTCCCAGTAAGAGTTTCCTTATTATTCTTGCAAATAATTCCAAATATTTCCGTTCAAAAAAAAAGACGTGGTCTACCCGCAGACCACGCAAATCAAGGTTATATAGAAAAAGGGGGCAATTCACATTCAATAAAGTAACTGTCTTTATTCTACCCGCCTAATATTTCAGTAGTGTTACAAGCGTTTTACGATATTGTAACATCTTGTTCTTTTAGTCGTTCTTCTAACTCTTCTACGTAGATTTGAGCGTTTTGAGCAGCAATGGAGCCATCCCCTGTAGCCGTTACAACTTGACGTAGTAATTTCTCACGTACGTCACCAGCAGCAAAGACTCCTTCTACATTTGTACGCATTAATTCATCAGTTGGGATGTAGCCACCCTCATTCGTAATACCCAGATTCTTAACAGCTTCCGTCAATGGGTCCATACCTACATAAATAAATACACCATTTGTTGGATACTCGGTTTGCTCACCAGTTTTCACGTTTTCCAATAAAACGCCTGTTACTACATTATCACCACGAATTTCTTTAACAACAGTGTCCCAGATAACATGAATTTTTTCATTTTCGAAAGCTCGCTTCTGGATAATTTTTTGGGCACGGAATTCATCGCGACGATGTATGATGGTTACTTTTGTTGCAAAACGAGTTAGGAAGATAGCTTCCTCAACAGCTGAGTCGCCTCCACCAACTACAACAAGTTCCTTATTTCGGAAAAATGCTCCATCACAAACGGCACAATAAGAAACACCACGACCAGAATATTCTTTTTCACCAGGTGCACCCAATAGACGATGCTCTGCTCCAGTAGCCACGATAATAGATTTAGCTTTGTACTCTTTATCTCCTACTACCACAATTTTATACGGATTGTCATCGCGGATTTCTTTGATGTCACCATATTGATATTCTGCTCCGAACTTTTGTGCGTGCTCAAACATTTTATTTGACAAGTCAGGACCTAAAATGCTGGTAAAACCAGGGAAGTTCTCAATATCCTCAGTGTTTGCCATTTGTCCACCTGGAATACCGCGCTCCAGCATTAGAGTAGACATATTCGCTCGAGATGTATAGACAGCTGCCGTCATTCCGGCTGGTCCCGCTCCTGCAATAATTACGTCATAGATTTTTTGATCGCTCATAAAGTAACTCCTCCTTGGTGGGAATTAGCCTCTTCTATCATCAATATATAACCAATTTCTTTGTACATGGTAACGTTATAAGATAACAGATTATACTTATTATAAAATAAGAATTCTTTTTAATCAATATAAGACAAAGCCCGTAAACATTTTGTCAAAGTTGACTTAGAAACACCATATTGTTCGGCAATACTATTCTGCGAAATTTTATGAGTACCCTTTGATCTTTCATATAAATAATCTAATGCAGCTGCCCATGCCTCCAGCTTACGAACTTGAATTTGTTCTTTTTGACTAATATAATACTTCCACTGGTGAATCATCCACTCACGCTTCTCATGATTTGTTGACGAAGATAATTGTTCAGTAATTATAAACTCCACTTCATCCGTAATGGTTTGTTTATCTGTAGTGTTACTTAAATCTAAAGACAATTCTTCCGATTGGTCTCTTTGATGTAGTGTGGTGAGATTTCCCTTTGACCATTCATCAGAAGTGGATGTGACCTCTTTCAATATAGGTCTCTCACCGTTTTCACTTTCAATTCTTGTCTCTAGCTCTTCAAGAGCTGCTAGCGCTATTTCTTTTAATTCTTCATTATTTGTGATGTCTATATAATACTCTAATGTGGAAATTGCCTCAGAATCACCAATCATCGCTAAAGTGCGGATAACCGTTTCTTTTGATTCTTCTTTACCATGTTGCAAAGCCCATAGCATAGAAGCCCTTACCATCGGATTATATTTAAAATCCTGTGCAGTAATAGGAGCTTGGTTCATCTCTATTTCTTTTTGCGGATGATGATAGTGATAAGGAATATTTTCTTTAGGCATTCCATGTAAGGCGCTTTTTGCTTTTTCTAAATAGTATTGAGCAATACCTGCCTCAGGATCCATCAGCTGTACTTTTTTCCACCATTTAATTGCCAGTTGATAGCGTTCTGATAAATATGCTGAGGTAGCCGCATAGTGGTAGGTAGATACGTCATGTAGCATAGGCTGTCTCAAAATTTTTTGATACAGCTTACAGGCATCCTCATGTTGACCTAAAACCCCCATTGTTGTGGCAAGTTTGTACATATGGTCGTAATGAAAAGGCTGAATTTTTTTTAGACGAGTGATAATAGGAACTAGTTCAGCCCATTTATTGTGATGGGAAAGTAATACGGCCATATTGCAAATGGCATGCAAATTACCCGGATCTTTTTCCAAAGCTAGTTCAATCGTATCCATAGCTTTATTAAAATCGCCAATATAATAATAAGCTAGAGCTAAGTTATTCCATGCAGGCATAAAATCAGGATACTCTTTAACTAAGCTGTTTAAACACTCAACAGCCTGCATAAATTTCCCTTCTTCTAGCTTTTTACGAGCCTCTTCATGCTGTATGACCATTATCTCATCTTCCTGTGGTTCGAGTGGATTACGTGGCGGTAAATCGAGTTCAAAATAAATATAATGAAGTAACTCTTGTGCTTCTTCCGCATAAATTCCATCAGCTTCACAAGTTAGATATTTAACAGCCATATCAGCTGCCATTTCAAAATCATCCATATTCGCGTAATTATTTGCTAGGAAAAAATATACATCAACCAATGATGAATCAATTTTTTCTATAATGGAATATAGGATGTCGTTTGAATCTTCAAATTTACCCATCTCTGCTAGCACACTGGCTTTATTACAATAGTGTACTGCATTTGCTGGTTCAATCTCTAACGCTCGTTCAAAGCACTGTAGGGCTTTAGTGAAATTGTTTCGTTGAAGAGAACGCATTCCCCAGTTGGCAAAAAAATTGGCGTCCTGCTGAAAGCTAGTAATTACGCCACGTCTCTCTTGCTCATTTTTGTTCATAATTCCTCCTTGTTATCCAGGAGCTCAAAGTAGCTATTCATAATCTCAACATATCGTATCAAATCGTAGCCTGTGTCTCAACCTGGAAAACACTTAAAGCATCTTTTTAGTAGAATTGTTTATTCAATTTGTCTATATGTTCGATATTTGAAAAACTCGACGATTGGTGAGTCTATCATCATAGCAAATAATCTTGTATACATCAACAAACACCACCTGCATAGCAAGTGGTGTCATTCGGTTCAATTATAAAAAATGGAGCGGACGACGGGTCTCGAACCCGCGACCTTCGCCTTGGCAAGGCGACGCTCTACCAATTGAGCTACGTCCGCGAATAAATGGTGCGGGTGGAGGGACTTGAACCCCCACGGTCGCCCGCCAGAACCTAAATCTGGTGCGTCTGCCAATTCCGCCACACCCGCGTGGCAATGGTGAGCCATGAAGGACTCGAACCTTCGACCCTCTGATTAAAAGTCAGATGCTCTACCAACTGAGCTAATGGCTCCCATTAAAATGGTGGCTCGGGACGGAATCGAACCGCCGACACGAGGATTTTCAGTCCTCTGCTCTACCGACTGAGCTACCGAGCCATATCAAATTTTAATAAAAATATGGCGGAGCTGACGGGACTCGAACCCGCGACCTCCGGTGTGACAGACCGGCGTGAACTCCAACTTCACCACAGCTCCATATTTATAAATTTGTTCTCTGAAAACTAGATAATGAAGTCAGCATAAAGGCAATGTGGATAAGTCCTCGACCGATTAGTATTCGTCAGCTCCATGCATTACTGCACTTCCACACCGAACCTATCAACCTCATCGTCTATGAGGGGTCTTACTAGCTTGCGCTATGGGAAGTCTCATCTTGAAGGGGGCTTCACGCTTAGATGCTTTCAGCGCTTATCCCGTCCGCACATAGCTACCCAGCTGTGCCACTGGCGTGACAACTGGTGCACCAGAGGTGCGTCCATCCCGGTCCTCTCGTACTAAGGACAGCTCTCCTCAAACTTCCTACGCCCGCGACAGATAGGGACCGAACTGTCTCACGACGTTCTGAACCCAGCTCGCGTACCGCTTTAATGGGCGAACAGCCCAACCCTTGGGACCTACTTCAGCCCCAGGATGCGATGAGCCGACATCGAGGTGCCAAACCTCCCCGTCGATGTGGACTCTTGGGGGAGATAAGCCTGTTATCCCCAGGGTAGCTTTTATCCGTTGAGCGATGGCCCTTCC
>NZ_JBNVQV010000001.1:4880000-5297610 GCF_051713385.1 Brevibacillus sp. JB24b
CTTTCTCAAAAAGGTACGTAGTATAAGCTCCCACAGGCATTTCCTTTTGGCGAGTAGCGATTAACGCTTCTAACTCTCCAAGAATGAAGAAATGGTTATTTTTACTGCTTCTTTCAAAAATCTGGTCTACTTCTTTCTCTTGTGAAAAACAGGAATAACTCCCAGTATGACAAGCCGGACCAACAGGTAAAACCTTTAGCAACAGAGCATCTCTATCACAGTCTTCAGAAATAGAAATAACCTTTTGTCGGTTCCCTGATGTCGCTCCTTTATTCCATAGTTCTTGCCTTGAACGGCTCCAGAGCCATGTTTCGTTTGTCTCATAGGTCTTTTCCAATGCTTCCTTATTCATGTATGCCAATGTAAGAACTTCTTTCGTCGAAGCATCTTGAATAACAACAGGCAATAACCCTTGATCATCAAATCTCAGCTTCTCTGATAGCCGCTTCTCCTTCATAACGTACAGGCACCCCTTTTGTCATTACAAATTTTTTCACCGCAGTAATTGATGTTTTCTCATAATGAAAGATAGAGGCTGCCAGTGCTGCATCTGCCTTTCCAACTGTAAGTACATCAACAAAATGTTCTACATGTCCTGCACCACCAGACGCAATCACTGGAATTCCTACCGTTGTGGAGACTAAACTTGTTAATTCAAGTCCAAAACCCGATTTTTCACCATCATCATCCATGGAGGTAAGTAAAAGCTCACCAGCACCTAATCTTTCTACTTCTCTTGCCCAATCTAAAACATTCAGACCTGTTGCCTTTCGACCACCATGTGTAAATACCTCCCAAGTGCTAGGTCCTGTTTGCTTCGCATCAATCGCTACGACAATACATTGACTTCCAAAAAATGAGGCTCCTTCTTGAATCAGCCTTGGATTCAACACTGCAGCCGTATTAAGCGATATTTTATCTGCACCAGCTCGCAAAATTTGTTTCATATCTTCAATAGAATTGATACCACCGCCCACTGTAAACGGAATTGTGATATGGGCAGCGGTCCGCTCAATAACATCTATCATTGTTTTACGCCCTTCATGAGAGGCTGATATATCTAAAAATACCAGCTCATCAGCTCCCTCTTGGCAGTATTTTTTGGCGAGTTCAACTGGATCACCAGCATCTCGTAAGCCTACAAACTGAATCCCTTTCACCACTCGCCCCTCTTTAACATCCAAACATGGAATGATGCGCTTGGTTAACATGTTCGCTTGACCTCCCTTACTTTATCTAAGGCTTCGGGAAGTGAAATAGCTTCCGTGTAAAGCGCCTTTCCAACAATAGCTCCCTCTACTCCACACTCTCTTTGTTTGGCCAAAGCGAGTAAATCATTTAAATGGCCAACTCCTCCTGAGGCAATGACTTTTTTGCCAGTAGCAACTCCTAATTGAACAATTTCTTCTATATTAGGTCCTGTAAGTGTGCCATCCCGTCCGATATCTGTGTAAATAAATAATTCCGCTCCGTACTCCACTAATTGTTTAGCTAATTCTGTTGCCTTCATTTTCGTTGTAGATAGCCATCCTCTGGTAGCGACGTAGCCACTTCGACAATCCAAGCCAATGGCGATACGTGAACCGTAGCGACGTAATGCCTCTTTTGTAAAGATAAGATCCTCTATAGCCGCTGTCCCTAGGATAATTCTTGCGATTCCACACTCCACATATGCTTCAATATCCTGTAAAGTCCGAATTCCGCCACCTACTTGGATTGGTACAGATATCGATTTAACCATTTCACCAATCAATTCAAAATGTACAGGCGATCCTTCTTTTGCTCCATCCAGATCCACCACATGCACCCAAGATGCTCCTGATTCCGACCACATTCGAGCAATATCATGAGGAGACTCCCCATATACTGTCTCTTGATTGAAATCCCCTTGGAATAAACGAACACACTTCCCTCCACGTATATCAATAGCAGGATAGATAGTGAATGTCATGACAGACCCTCCTTGCATTGCTGTATAAAATTAGCTAATAAACGAATGCCTGTTGACCCGCTCTTCTCTGGATGAAACTGCATACCTGTAACTTTTCCAGACGAAACAATCGCTGCTACATCATGATGGTAGTCCGTAGTTGCAAGCAAATGAGTCGGATCATGTACCTGTACATAATAGGAATGCACAAAATACGCATATTCTCCTTCTAGTACTCCCTTTACTAAAGGATGCTGACGATTCCTTAGAGAAAGTTCATTCCATCCCATATGAGGAATTTTAAAATCTCCCTGAAAGCGTACAACTCTCCCTGGGAGCAGGTCTAAGCCTTTATGCTCCCCATGCTCTTCACTTTCGCTAAACAATAGTTGCATTCCTAAACATATTCCCAATATTGGACGGTCTGTCCGTACGTATTCTCGGATCGCTTGATCTAAGCTGATTGCTCGTATATATCTCATGGCGTCCCCAAAGGCACCTACACCTGGTAGTAATAATCCACTATAGTTATTTAAGTGTTCTGGTTGACTAACGATCTCATGTGCTACCTCTAAACGTTCCAGCGCTTTGCGTAAACTAAACAAATTACCCATCCCATAGTCGATAATTCCAATCATGTTTCTACAGCATTCCTTTCGTAGAGGGGACTCCTTTTACTCGTGGATCGATCTGCGTTGCTTCATCCAACGCACGGCCTAAGGCTTTGAATATCCCTTCAATCATGTGGTGGGTATTCTGGCCATAATGCAAAATAACATGAACGTTCATCCGTGATTCTAAAGCAAATTTCCACAAAAATTCATGCACTAGCTCAGTAGGAAATTGTCCAACCTGCCAAGAAGGATAAGTAGCACGGTATTCCAAATGAGGCCGATTACTTATATCAATCACCACTTGGGCCAACGCATCATCCATAGGAACAAATGCATTCCCATAGCGTTTGATCCCCGTTTTATCACCCAACGCCTCACGTACGGCCTGACCTAGACAAATTCCGATATCCTCAACCGTATGATGATAGTCAATCTCGATGTCGCCTTCTGCTTCTACCTGTAATTGAAAATGGCCATGACGCGTAAATAAATCAAGCATATGCGACAAAAAAGGAACACCTGTGTTTAGTCTGCTCTCTCCATTTCCGTCTACTGCAAATTGCAAAGCTACGTTTGTCTCGTTGGTTTTTCGCTTTATAGTTGCTGTTCGACTCATAGCCTGTTCCATCGCTTTCTTCCTTTCAGCTAAGTTGACAACACTCTGTTATCAGCCTTTATCATTAACACTCTGCTAGCCTAACTTGAATAGCTTTGGCATGAGCTGTTAACCCTTCTGCCTCCGCCAATCTCACAATCTTTTCTCCATGTTCTACGAGATCAGCCTTACTATAGGAAATAACACTCATTTTTTTAATAAAATCATCCACTGATAAAGGAGAAGAGAACCGCGCTGTTCCATTTGTTGGTAAAACATGGTTCGTTCCTGCAAAGTAATCTCCTACAGGTTCGGAGCTGTAGGGACCTAAAAAAACAGCTCCGGCATTTTTAACTTTCCCTAAATGACTAAAGGCATCTTCCACATGTAACTCTAGGTGCTCAGGAGCTAATCGATTAACCACTGCAAAGCCTTCTTCCAAATCTGCCACAACACAGATAGCTCCATGAGAGTGTAAGGAAGCTTCAGCAATCTCTTTTCTTGGTAAGCTCGCTATTTGCTGCTTTATTTCAAAAGCTACTTCCTCAGCTACTTTTTGTGAGGTCGTAATCAAGATAGCTGATGCCAGTGAATCGTGCTCCGCTTGTGACAGGAGATCAGCAGCAATATAACGGGGCGAAGCTGTTTCATCTGCTAACACTACGATTTCACTAGGACCGGCTATCATATCAATGCTTACCACTCCAAACACCTCACGTTTGGCTAGCGCTACGTAGATATTGCCCGGCCCTACAATCTTATCTACAGCAGGAATAGTCTTGGTTCCATAGGTAAGTGCTCCAATTGCTTGAGCCCCACCAACTTTATAAATCTCCGTCACACCAGCGATCTCGGCAGCAACTAAAACGGCTGGGGCAACCTTACCTTCTCGATCCGGTGGTGTGACCATTACAATTTTCTCCACCCCTGCGACTTGTGCTGGAATGGCATTCATGAGAACAGAGGAGGGATAGGAAGCGGAACCGCCAGGAACATAAAGCCCCACGCTATGTAGAGGCCGAATCATTTGGCCTAGCATAGTTCCAGACTCTCTTGTCGTAAACCAGGATGTACGTGCCTGATGTTGATGGTATGCGCGAATATTGTCGGCTGCTTCTTGCAACGCTTTTTGCACCTCGTTGGAAACGAATGTCTTGGCAGCTAGATACTCTGCTTCCGTTACTCGAATCTCACCTACTGTTACTCCATCATATTTTTGTGTAAATGTACGAACTGCTTCATCGCCATACTCTTTAACCGCTTGTAAAATCTCCCGTACCGCACTTTGCTGTTCTTCGGTGCCTTGGTCGATACTACGTGTGATACTTAGCTCGCTTGCATTTATAATCCGTAGCATGCTGTCTAGTACCTCCTATCCTTCTCATCTGAGTACCTCTGCTTTTGGAATGACCTGGAGAAATCTTTGGGCAATGTCCTCTACTGCTTCACTTTTCATTCGATAACTTGAGCGGTTAGCAATTAACCTTGTAGTAATATCACAAATATGTTCAATCTCCACCAGACCATTCTCTCGTAATGTCTGTCCTGTAGAGACAATATCAACAATTCGTTCAGCAAGTCCGATCAAAGGAGCTAATTCTACGGAACCATTTAGCTTAATGACCTCGACCTGTTGACCTTGCTCTCGAAAATAACGCGATGCGATCGTAGGATACTTAGTAGCTACTCTAGGCTGAACCGCTGGCTGATACTGAGCTAAACCAGCAACTACCATGCGACATCTCCCAATTTCAAGATCAAGTAATTCATAGACGTCTCTGTCTTCTTCCAATAAAACATCTTTGCCTACTACACCAACATCTGCTACACCATACTCCACATAAGTCGGTACATCAGCTGGTTTTGCCAAAATAAATTCCATCTGAAAATGAGGAACAGGAATAATTAATTTGCGGGAATCTTTGGAATTTTCCTCAAGTACGATTCCTGATTCCTGTAAAAAGATTAATGATTCTTCAAAGATTCTACCCTTCGGCATCGCTATCGTTAATTTTTGCAACGATTCTGTTTTTCTCACGGTACCTCTCCTCCCCAGATAACAACATGATTTTGCTCGCAATTTACAAAAGCATGCTCTACCTCTGCTGACCACCTCGCTGTAATAACGATATTTTGTTCATCACGTTTTTGCTGTGCATAGCGAAGAGCCTCTTCCCGTTGATGTTGCTCATATAAAATGACATAACGTTTTTGATTAAAAGGGGCTACTATATTTGCTACCTGTAATAAACAATCAATTTCCAGTGCAAACCCTGTAGCTGCTGCTGAACGACCAAATTGCTCTAACAACCGATCATATCGTCCGCCACTTAACAAAGATGAACCTAGATCTGCTGCATACCCTTCAAAAACAATTCCTGTATAGTAATCAAAACGACCAATAAGTGTTAAGTCCAATAAGATATGCTCTTCCACACCATAAGCCGCCAACGCATCCCATAATGATGAAATGGTTTGCATAGCTTCTACCGATTTTGGATTACGTAAGAGCTGCATACCCTCCTCAATGCTCTCTCTACCACCACGTAATTGAAGTAAGGAAAGCAATTTCACTTTCTCTTCCTCCGTGACAGATAATGTACTCACAACCTGTCGATATCCTGCATAATCTCTATGCTGTAGGCATTTCACCAAGCTCAACCTCTCGTGTTTATCCACCACGATTTCTTCTAACAAGCCTGTTACCACATCCACATGACCAATCGTTATTTTAAAGGCAGCTACACCTGCTTGTTGTAAACATGAAATTGCTAAGGCGATCACCTCAGCATCGGCATCTACACTGGCATCCCCGATAAGCTCCACTCCTGTTTGATAAAATTCAGCAGGACGTCCAGCTTCTTTTTCTTGCGCACGAAATACATTCGCTTGATAAAATAACCGGATCGGATAAGGTACGTGCTTATACAAGGAGGAGACAACACGTGCTATAGGTGCCGTTACCTCAGGACGTAAAATGACAGTATGTCCCTGTTTATCCAACAGCTTAAACATATGGTCGGTCAAGGTCGCACTTGCTACCCCCACCGTTTCAAAGTACTCCAGCGCAGGCGTAGCAATTTCATCATAACCCCACCTCGATATACATTGACGCAAAATTCGTTCAATTACACGTTGTTTTTGTAACAGCTCAGGCAATACATCCCGCATGCCCAATGGCTTTTCAAAAACCAAAGGTGTAGCCATCCTCATTCCCTCCTGCTCCTATAGACACTTTACTCTGCTAATAAACTAAAGCGTTTGGATTAGTAGAAAATATACTACTAATTATCAAAGAGGTCAACATTTTTTTATGACAGCATGTCTTTGTGTTATATCTTTGCCTACGTACTTCGTAGTCAAAAATATATTTTTTAGCCTCAACCACAAACAGAGGCTTTATTACACTTTTCCCTATTGCACCTCTATAAACGCTTAATTTACAATAAAAAAACCTTCGTCTCCTGACGAGACAAAGGTCCTCTACTTCACTGTCGAATGATTTGTAACGGATTTCCACCCACAAATGCTCCTGCTGGTACATCACGGTGAACAACACTCCCTGCTGCAATTACTGCATTATCACCAATGACTACTCCTGGCAAAATCGTGGAATTGGCGCCAATTAATACACGGTCACCAATAATAACTTCCCCTAGTCGATACTCGTCCACTAAATATTCATGGGCTAAAATTGTAGTATTGTAGCCAATTACGCAATTTCGTCCAATCGTAATTAGTTCAGGATACATAATATCCATCATGACCATCAATGCTACAGCAGATTGATCGCCTACTTTGATTCCAAGAAAGGTACGATACATCCAATTCTTCACAAACACAAACGGACAATAACGCGCCAGTTGGATAACAACAAAGTTTCTGCAAACCTTCCAAAAACTCACGGTTTTATACATATGCCAAAGCGGATTTACTCCTCCCGCTACGGGATATCGTTTGGTGTTACGCATAAGCGTCAGATTGCTCCTTTACCTCTTCCTATAGGGATCGCATCATCTTAGATAAATGAATCATGATCTTCAATTGTATCTGTCAAACGCTTAGAGAAATGCACAGCAGCATTGTAGCCCATGCGTTTCAAGCGATAGTTCATAGCTGCTACCTCGATAATAACTGCTAAATTTCGACCTGGACGCACAGGGACGGTAATGACCGGCACATCTGTATCCATTACTTTCATTTTTTCTTCGTCTAGTCCCAAACGTTCGTAGTGCTTATGCTGATCCCACAGTTCTAGCTTCACGACCATATCAATGTTTTTCGTATTACGCACAGCTCCTGCACCAAACATCGTCATTACATTGATAATACCTACTCCGCGGATTTCTAATAAATGTTGAATTAAATCAGGTGCCATCCCCGTTAAGTGGCCTTCTTGTGTTTGACGAATCTCTACAGCATCATCTGCTACGAGACGATGACCACGCTTAACCAGTTCCAGAGCTGTCTCACTTTTCCCTATTCCACTAGCACCAAGAATAAAGACGCCCACTCCGTATACATCCGTAAGAACCCCATGAATGGTAGCGGTTGGAGCAAGACGATCTTCTAAATAATTTGTAAGCTTACTAACCAGACTGGTTGTAGGTAAAGGAGATTGAATGACAGGTACTCCTCTACTATTAGACACATCCAGCACTTCTTGTGGCAATTCCAAATTACGCGCTACACATAAGCAAGGTGTCTCCTCACTCATTAAAAAGCTGAGTCTATCAACTATGGTTTCTTTAGGTAATGTATGTAAAAATTCCATTTCAGTCATTCCGAGAATTTGGATGCGTTCTCCAGGATAATGGGATTTATATCCCGCTAGCTGTAATCCAGGTCGACTTAAATCAGTAACGCTGATCGGGCGACTTAACCCTTTTTCGCCACTTACTATTTTCAGTTGAAAATGTTCAACAAGATGACTGACATTTACCATTTGTATCAAACACCACTTTCCCAGCCAAGATTGCTGTTTTCCGTTATTTCTTACCCCTATTGTAACGAACGCACCTTGTGCAAACAACTCTCTTCGTGAATTGACTTTTATCTTTTATATCATGTAAATGAAAAGACACCCTGTTAAAAAGGATGCCTTTCCCATGTTGTAATGTAAAGCTTTTACCCTAGGTATGATTAACTAGCTCTTGAATCCGTTCTTGGGTACGCTTGCGATCACGTTCAAGAATAGGTCCCAAAAATTCACCCGTATACGATCCCTTCACCTTGGCTACCTCTTCAGGAGTTCCTGTGGCTACTATACTACCGCCACGTGTTCCACCTTCTGGTCCAAGGTCGATTATATGGTCTGCTGTCTTAATAACATCTAGATTATGCTCAATAACCAAAACAGTATCCCCATTCTCTACTAATCGTTGCAAGACTTTTAGCAACCGATCAATGTCGTAGGTATGCAATCCTGTTGTTGGTTCATCTAGAATGTATATGGTGCGCCCCGTACTTCGGCGATGTAATTCAGAAGCTAATTTAACGCGTTGGGCTTCTCCACCTGATAAAGTGGTTGCCGGTTGTCCTAGCTTCATGTAGCCTAAACCAACATCCAGCAAGGTTTGAACCTTCCGTTGGATTTTCGGTACATTTTTGAAAAACTCAACTGCATCTTCCACTGTTGTTTCCAAAATATCAGAAATGCTTTTGCCTCTATATTTAACCTCTAAGGTCTCTCGATTGTATCGTTTACCATTACAAATCTCGCAAGGTACGTATACATCAGGCAGAAAATGCATTTCAATCTTAATAATACCGTCCCCTGTGCAAGCTTCACAACGCCCGCCCTTTACGTTAAAGCTAAATCGCCCTTTTTTGTATCCACGCACTTTTGCTTCATTAGTGGAAGCAAACAGATCACGAATATCATCAAACACACCTGTATACGTAGCAGGGTTCGAGCGAGGTGTACGACCAATTGGTGACTGGTCAATATCAACTACCTTGTCCAGATGATCCAAGCCATTAATCCGTTTAAATTCTCCCGGCTTGGCTTTTGCACGATTTAATTCACGTGCCAAAGCTTTGTGCAGAATCTCGTTGATTAGGGTACTTTTTCCTGAACCAGAGACACCCGTAACAGCAACGAACACACCTAATGGAATTTTGACGTTTACATTTTTCAGGTTGTTTTCTTTTGCCCCTTCAATAATCACCCATTTATCGCAAGCTTCTCCATTTTGTGCAGGCTTACGTCTTTCAAGAGGAACAGGGATGAATTTACGCCCACTTAAATAAGCTCCTGTTAGAGAGTCAGGATTCTTCATCACTTCTTGTGGGGTTCCTTCCGCTACTATCTGTCCACCATGAATCCCTGCTCCAGGACCAATATCGATAATGTAATCGCAGGCTAGCATCGTATCCTCGTCATGCTCTACTACGATAAGTGTATTTCCTAAGCTTGTCATATGCTCAAGCGTCTTAATCAAACGAGCATTATCACGCTGATGTAGACCAATACTTGGCTCGTCCAAAATATACAAGACTCCCATTAGACTAGAGCCAATCTGTGTAGCTAATCGTATACGTTGGGCCTCTCCACCTGATAAGGTTCCTGCCGCTCGACTTAATGTGAGGTAATCAAGCCCCACATCAATAAGGAAATTCAGTCTGGCTTTGATCTCTTTTAAGATCATCTGAGCGATCTTTATATCTTTCTCACTTAACTCAACTTGATCAAAAAATTGGTGTGCATCTACAATAGATAGACTGGTTAACTCCGAAATATTACGTTTGCCGATCAAAACAGCTAGGCTCTCTTGGCGCAATCGCTGACCCTTACAAACCGGGCAAGCTTTTTGACCCATGAAGCCTTCAATTTGTTCACGTATATAATCAGAACTGGTTTCCAGATGACGTCTTTGTAGGTTAGGGATTACCCCTTCAAATGCCACTGTAGCCTCACGTACTTGACCAAATTCATTCTCATAACGGAATTGAATTTTTTCACCTTTACTACCATATAAAACGATTTGTAATTGCTCATCTTCCAGCTCTTCCACCGGTACATCTGTAGGAATGCTAAAATGACGGCACGCTGATTCTAACAATTGTGGGTAGTAGGTAGAAGACTTTGGCTCCCAAGCTGCTATAGCACCCTCTGACAATGTTTTTGCAGAATCCGGGACAACCAGATCAGGGTCCACTTCCATCCGCACTCCCAATCCATCGCATTCTGAGCAGGCTCCATACGGACTATTAAATGAGAAGATTCGCGGTTCTAACTCACCAATCGAGAAGCCACAGAGTGGACAAGCATGCTTCTCGCTAAATAGTAGTTCTTCCTGATCGATAACGTCGACAATCACCTTACCGTCTGCTAAACGCAAAGCTGTTTCTAAGGAATCAGCAATACGTGTCTGAGAATCAGGTTTGACAACGATCCGATCAATTACAACTTCAATGCTATGCTTTTTGTTTTTTTCCAAAAGAATCTCTTCAGATAAATCCCGCACTTCTCCATCAACACGAACCCGTACATACCCTTGTTTACGGATATCTTCCAATAGCTTTACGTGCTCTCCTTTACGTCCCTGAACTAAAGGAGCAAGAATTTGCATACGGGTCCGTTCTGGGAATTCCATAATACGATCTACCATTTGTTCGATCGTTTGTGAACTAATTTCTATTCCATGAGTAGGACAAACAGCCTTACCAATACGTGCATACAACAGACGCAAATAATCATAGATCTCTGTCACTGTTCCTACAGTAGAACGTGGATTGCGACTAGTGGTCTTCTGATCAATCGAAATAGCTGGAGAGAGACCATCAATAGAATCTACATCAGGCTTATCCATTTGTCCCAGAAATTGACGAGCATAAGCAGATAGCGACTCTACATAACGACGCTGTCCTTCCGCATAGATCGTATCAAAAGCAAGAGACGATTTTCCTGAACCAGATAGTCCCGTTAAAACAACAAATTTATCTCGTGGGATGACGACATCTATGTTTTTTAAATTATGAGCACGTGCACCCTTCACCACGATTCGATCTAATGGCATGTATTTCACTCCCTACAGGTCTGCTTTCAACTCCAATATCAAATCACGAAGCTCTGCTGCACGTTCGAACATGAGATTGCGTGCGGCTTCCTTCATTTCCTCTTCCATTCGCTCGATAACTACAATACGATCTTTTTTCGGCATCTTCTTTACATTTAAGTGTGGTAGATAATCAGCTTTCTCCTCCGCCACTCTTGTTGCTTCAATAACTCCACGAACAGCTTTTTGAATCGTTTGTGGCGTGATGCCGTGCTTTTCATTGTAAGCAAGCTGGATTCTACGACGGCGTTCTGTTTCTTGTATTGCTTTCGTCATTGAATCAGTCATTTTGTCAGCGTACATAATGACACGACCCTCTGCATTCCGCGCAGCACGCCCGATGGTTTGAATTAATGACCGTTCATTGCGCAAGAAACCTTCTTTATCAGCGTCTAAAATCGTAACTAAAGATACCTCCGGCAAATCCAATCCTTCCCGCAATAAATTAATCCCCACCAAAACATCAAATTCACCCAATCGTAAGGCGCGTAAAATTTGCATGCGCTCAATCGTCTTGATATCGGAATGCAGGTAACGGACTTTAATGCCGATCTCCTTCAAGTAATCGGTTAGATCTTCTGACATTTTCTTCGTAAGCGTCGTTACTAAAACACGCTCGTCTTTAGCAATGGTTGCCTGAATTTCGCCGATTAAATCATCAATTTGGCCTTTTATTGGACGAACTGTGATAGTTGGATCAACTAAACCTGTTGGACGAATGACCTGCTCTGCCATCTTAGGCGTGTGCTCAAGTTCATATACTCCTGGTGTAGCTGAAATATAGACTGCTTGCTTTACTTTCTTTTCAAATTCCTCAAACCTGAGTGGTCGGTTATCGCGTGCGGACGGTAAGCGGAAACCATGCTCCACTAGTACATCTTTGCGCGCTCTATCGCCATTGTACATCCCGCGGATTTGTGGCAGGGTCATATGAGACTCGTCTATCACCATCAAAAAATCATCTGGGAAGTAATCAAGCAGCGTGTACGGAGGATGTCCCTCCGGTAAACCAGTCAAATGACGGGAATAGTTCTCAATTCCCGAGCAAAAGCCCATTTCTAACATCATCTCTATATCATATCTCGTACGCTGTTCTAGCCGTTGAGCTTCCAGTAGTTTGCCTGCTGCTTGCAACTCCAGCAACCTTAGTTCAAGCTCCTGTTCAATATTCTCAACAGCCTTCTTCATTTTTTCTTCACGGGTAACAAAGTGAGATGCAGGGAAAATCGCTACGTGTTCTCGGCTTCCCATAATCTCCCCGGTTAATACATCAATCTCTGTAATGCGCTCAATCTCATCACCAAAAAACTCTACTCGTATTGCCTGTTCACTGCGCGACGCCGGAAATATTTCCAGTACGTCTCCTCGAACACGAAACGTCCCACGAGTAAAGTTAATATCATTGCGATCATATTGAATATCTACTAGCCGATGCAAAACCTCATCTCTGCTTTTTTCCATGCCCGTACGCAAAGAAAGTACCATTTCTCTATATTCAATCGGGGAACCCAAACCGTATATGCAAGAAACAGAAGCCACAATGATGACATCCCGTCTCTCTAATAACGAGCTAGTTGCTGAGTGACGTAATTTATCAATCTCATCATTAACGCTTGAATCCTTTTCTATATAAGTATCCGAATGAGGAATGTAGGCTTCCGGTTGATAGTAATCGTAGTAACTAACGAAGTACTCTACCGCGTTATTTGGAAAAAATTCACGAAATTCTGCTGCCAACTGTGCAGCTAAGGTTTTGTTATGCGCCATGACTAGTGTAGGTTTGTTCACCTGAGCTATCATGTGAGCAGCTGTAAAAGTTTTACCTGTTCCGGTAGCACCCAGCAGAGTTTGATGACGTTTACCAGCCTTTATTCCTTCCACTAACTCTGCAATCGCAGTAGGCTGATCACCTGAAGGCGTATACTCCGAAACTAACTCAAAACGATCCACGGTCCCCTCATCCTCCTTTATATATCCTATCCTTCATTATAGCACAATCATTTAAAATCTAAGCAAAAACTCGAACGTTTGTTTGTCTATTCATTATAAGTGATTTTACCGATAATAAAGAAAGATAGCAAGTCTATCTGTCTGATAATTTTTACCCATTTGGGAGGAAAATGAATGCCGACCAACAACATACAAAAGTCGATGGCGGCGGCTAAGACCGCAGCACAAAGTACAATACCGAAAACAAAGTCTTCCGTACAATCGGAATATAACTATGGCAATAAAAAAGAATATTCAACTGGTTTGGATAGCGAATCTTTTATGAAGCTAATGATTGCCCAACTTCAGAATCAAGACCCGATGTCACCAATGGACAACTCTCAATTTATGATGCAAACTGCTATGATGACAATGGTAGAAAAAGTGTCGAATATTGAACTTCTCATGAAGGAGTCAAATAGCAGTCTGTTAAACGTAAAAGAGTACGAGGAAATCATCGGTAAAAAAGCTACCTATGAGGTGGCTCGTAAAGATGACTCCGGACAAGTATATGTAACAACAGCTTCTGGTACCATTGACGGTGTAAAAATGGTCGAGGGTAAAATTTGGTTTTTAGTGGGTGACGATATTATCTCCCAACAGCAAATCCATGGCTTAGAATCGCTTACGTCCCAAACTGGCGTTGACCAAACGCTAAAATACGCTAATATGATTGGTTATCAAGTTACGTATACGGAACAAGGGAAAGACGCGGATGGTAAACCAACCTCAACTGAAGAAACAGGCGTCATTCAGTCAGTCAGCATGAAAAATGGTTTAGTTGAATTTGTTCTAGAGAACGGTAAAAAGATTAAATCTACGGATATCGTTGGGCTTGAAGTAGTAAAACCAGAACTAGAGCCAGAACCGGAACCAGAGGAAGAAGTAGAACCACCTTCTGAGCCAGGGGATACAGATGGTACTGGTGAAACAGATGGCTTCCAAAATCCTGATGGTTCTAAAACTCCTTAAGAACAAGAAAAACCCACTACCTAAGAATTGATAAGAACAACAAAAAACTGCTTTTCAAAAGTCAAAGATGACCTCAAAAAGTAGCTTGAGGTCATCTTTTGTTTTCCATGCTTGCTTCAATGAAGTCTTATCTGTCTCAATGGTCTTCTATACATATTCTGAGCTTAGTCGCTGCTCCATACTAAGAACACCATTAATTTTGTAATAAGGAATCTGATCTGGGTGTTCCATGCTTCTGGCCAACTCTTCCTGCTCCCATTTTCTTAATATCTGCGCAGCCTCCTCCATTCTAATTCCTGCCCCGTAAGCAAATTCATGTATGGTCAACGCTCCGCCCTTTTGCTCTGCTACCTGAAAGCCCATTCTCTCCATTCGTTCTGACTCGGTCGATACTCGAGAAGCGATCGTGCCAAGAGCAAGTAAGAAAATGATCCCCCATGCAATTCCAAACACCCACATACCATACCTATCAGCAACATAACCTCCCATCCCACTTAGTAGACAGGCTAGCATGGTGTATTGCATAAATTGAATGATCAGTTTATTACTGTGTTCCATAGGTGAGAAAAAAGAACGATTCTGATTAATAACCGATTGATCTGTTATCTCTGGAAAATAATATAGTATAGAGCCATCATCTAACGTATGAATAGATGCATATCTATTTTTGAACCAATTTTGAATAGTAGGTTGTACAGAGTCAATTGATTCGTATGTATAGGCTGCAATCTCTTTTTGATAAAGATATCCTTCTTTTTCAAAAATGTAATCCATGATATCTATCTCTCTCATTCGCTTCATGGTCTTGTTACTCTGAACATAGCTAGAAATGCCCAGCAGAATAAAAAAGCTAAGGGAAACAGACGTAGCTACAATATATATTTTTGCATGTTCAAGGATATAATGTTTATCTACAAGATCAAATAGTACAATGAGCAACACAAGTAATACCTTAACAAGAATATTTCCTGCTGTAAAAAAACGAACCACTTTGTTTTCACGTATAGATTTAGGTACTATGACGTTTAACAGTTGAGCATGATTCTTCTTAGTCATCTGCTTCTGATTTTCGTTCCAGTCATCGTCATCATCCCAATCATCGTCTTCATCTTCTTCATCCCATTCACTGTCACATTCATCATCATTATCCTGATCACTATCCTGATTAGATCGCTCCAACGATTGTAATATGTAAGGGTCTAAATGATATATAGTTCCACTCTCAGTATTAATAATACTCCTAAATACTCCTTTTTCTTCTAAATCCCTTACTATTCTGTCACATTCATCTAGACGTAACGAAGATTCTAAAGAAAATAAGGGGACAGATAATCTCCCATTATGCCTACCTGCAATAGACAAGGCTAATGCTTCACAACTAGATCGGTATTCTCTTTTAAGTAAACGTTTTTTTCGAATAGAGAAAGCTAGAAAAACTATGGTTATTATACCGATAAGGACGGCGATAAAAATAGCATTTTCTTGGATTTTTCTAAACGTATAGACAATTGCTAGTATGGTAGAAAGATATAGAAATATATGAACAGATTCAATGAAATCCTCTCTCCGTTGCTTCGTTCTTTCTGATTCTACGTCTCTTGTATAGATCACCAATGATCCCATTCACCTCTTTATTATTCAAACCCAGGAAAATAATAAATAATATCTCCTGTCTGAGCCACACATAGTTCTGCATACCCTTGCTTTTGTAGTTTCTGTAACGCTTCTATTGCCTGTTTAATAGTTAATTCAGTTTGGGCCGCTATATCAGATGGTGTGATATAACCTTTTCTTTTTTCAGCTATTGCTAGAATTTGTAGAATCATAGTGGATTCCGTATTCCAAAAAGGCTCTCTTTCCATGAACCCCTCATATCTTTGCTCCTCCCTTTTTAATTGCCACGGAATAATTGCAAGAAAACAAATGAGATAAGAAACCAACCAAACTGTAAAAGGGTCACTTTCAAATCCAATTAATGGAACTAACCAATTTAATAAAAACGAAAGTCCTATGGTAAGAATGATAAGCAGTACCATTATTCACCTCCTTATCTATAGATCGTATATACTCATATACTTATGATTTTTACATCCACGCCCATAATCCTTTGATTTTCTTTTCATTTTTATAGTTTCGATAGTACAAAAAAAACGAGTAAGGGACTGCCATACTTGTCCTTTACTCGGGGAATACATGATGTTCTATGTTCTATGTTCTACCTTCTAAATTCCAAGCTCGTGCTCTCCTTTAGACTTATGCTTCTTACCTCCATGTAAACCAATCTCCTGCATGGAAACAAAATGCGTTGTTCGCTCGTCTGGTACCACAATAATTCCAAGCTGATGATGTTGTCCCGCATAGATAGCACTCTGCGTAAATTTTATTTCATTATCCAATGTTAAAACTTCCATTTTACAGAATGCTGGATTAACTTGTAACGCTGGATATAAATCTTCTTTTACAGAGATCGGGTGCCCATTTACCTTAACGATCACCTCACCGATCCTAATTCCCATTACATCGGCAGGTGTCCCTGGCAGAACAGCCATCACTTTCAAGCCCTTTTCAGCAGGAACATAGTAGGGAGGCAGTTTCTCTTCTTGACGTGAGCTTAGCCAGCCCAACCATTCATGTCCAAAAAATGCAAAGAGGGCAGCCACATATACAAGAGACGGAATGATTACTGCTGCATAGCTTATTCCAAGCAAAAGGAATGAGTAGATAAATAAATGCTTGGATAACGAGTTCGCCTTTGCCTGAGGTGTTTTCGTTTTGGTAATAGCAGAAAAACCCGTAATAGCTGGTAATAGTAGCATTCCGAGTGTAGCCATCGCCCAATCGGGAGAAAACAATGGCCAACCTTGAAATAAAGCAGGCACATGAAATGCTTCTCCCGTAACAGGTGTTAATACAATAACAGGTGTTAACCAAAAGGAATGAAGTTGGTAAGCACCTACAACTCTTCCACGTTTACCTTCTACAAACAACGGAGATGCATGTCTGCCTCCATGACTTCTAATAAACCACGCTTCTACGATATGTAAAAGAGCTACTAAAGCTAATAATGGTGCTGGATTAGCATGAGCAAACCACCCCCAGACTTTGTCGAAACCAGATATCTCTCCTACTATGGGGAATAGTTTAGCAATTCCGTGTAAGCCGGTAAAAATAGCTGTCCCATAGGCTAAACATAGAAATCGAAACCTTACAAAGGCGAGTAATAGAGCAATTGCCCAGGCGATCCACATGTCAGATACCTGAATGAAAATACCTAGTAAACCAGCTACCAGGCTAACAAACAAACCACCTACCATCCCCAGACCAACGGAACGGATAGTCTGTGTCAATGGCGAATGTATTCGTACAGAAAACAGTTGACGCTCCCATAACATTTGTTTGCGATAATGCAAGTAAATAAATATGAGAAACGCATATAAGAGCGGATTTAACAGAAAATGTACCAATGCGTACAAATAGTTGCTTATAAGGTTCCAGAGCACACTCAAAATTCTCTCCCCCTCAAAAAATATAAAAGAGAACTTGGCAGCTGCCAAGCCTCTAGTGCCGGCAAAACTTATTGCACTTATTCTATCATTGTTAACAATCTATCTTCATGCAAAAAAAGAACCACGACCGTTTTGTTCGTGGTTCTTACTTTCTACAGAATAGAAAGGTTTCCCTGCTTTTTTTCTTTGGATTATTTTACCTTAGACTGTGCGGTGATTTCCAATGCACGTTGCAATTGGCGATCGTTATTCGGATCTTTCATTACTTTAATTAAAGCGGTTTGCATCTCTAGACCCGTTTTTTGATCAACTTTTCCCGTAGCTTCAAGCTTGTGCGCCTGTTGGAATTTTTTCACTGCCGCTTCAGTTGAAGCATCATAATAGCCATCCATACGATCTGGCTTCAATTGCAATCCTTTAAGAATTAATTGGAGGTTCTTAACGTCCAACCCATTCATATCACGTGATAACACCTTATCATGTGGGAGCTGAGTTGCTTTGAAGTAGTCTGGCTGATTGACAACTTCATTAGGTTGGATACCTTTTTTATGAATCCAATCCCCTTTTGGTGTTAACCATTTAGCAATTGTCAGCTTCAACTGGCTCTTATCCTTCATTTCCATCGTGTTCTGAACGGTACCCTTACCAAACGTTTTTTCACCAACCAATTTTGCACCTGCACTCTCAGAAAGGGCACCTGCTAAAATTTCAGAAGCACTAGCAGACCCTCCATCAATAAGTACAGTGATTGGATACGGCTTTCCCTTATCCACTTTGGAATAAAACGTCTCTACTTGTTCGTTATTATTTCCATACGAGATTTCAACGATTTTGGCTTTGTTAGGGACCAGGCCTTCACTAATACTAGTTGTCGCCTTTAGATAACCGCCTGGGTTACCACGAACATCAATGATTAATCCTTGAATTCCTTTTTTCTCTAGTTCAGCCAATTCTCTATTAAAATCGTCAGCCGTGGCACTTGCGAAAGAAGTCAGCTCCAATTTACCGATCTTTTTACCGTTACTCTCTAGGATAGAGCTATATACCGTCTCAATTGGAATATCATCTCGAACTATTACAACAGTAATCGGTTCAGGTTGTCCTGCACGCATGATTTTAAGAGTAGCCTTGGTTCCTTTAGGACCACGGATTTTGCCTACCGCTTTATGCAAATCTAAGCCTTCCAAAGATTCGCCATTAACACTAAGCACCTGATCGTTCGGACGAAGCCCCGCCTTTTCTGCTGGGGAGGTTTTTATCGGTGAAACAATGGTAAGCTTACCATCCTTCATTGTTACTTCTGCACCAATTCCTTCAAATGAAGAATTAAGAGATGCATTAAATTCTGCTGCTGCCTGAGGATCCATATAGTCTGAATACGGATCATCCAACGCAGAGATCATGCCATTGATGGCACCCTCCATGAGTTTGTCATCAGCTACCTCATGCACGTAACGCGATTTGATTATTTTATATACTTCCTGTAGCTTAGCAAAGTCTTTGAGCGAATCTTGTCCACCACCAAGAGAGAAAAGACCGTTGCTTCCGCCAGCCACTACTGCATTGGTTGCAGAGCTTAACGGAGCTGTCTTCACAGCAATCACAGTTAAGAGACTGCTGGTCAACATACCAGCTAGCACAAGGGCGAGCACCTTGCGTCCGTTCCAGTTCATACTATACACCATCCTTTTTGTCAGCCATGGAAAAGCTATGCAACTAGTGTATGCAAAGTGGAGCTACAATATTTGCGAGACTGCTAGCGGATATAAGGTGCTGGATCAACCGGTCGATTATTTTTATATACGGTGAAATGCAAATGGTTACCGGTTGAGCGTCCAGTGGAACCTACCTCTGCAATCTTTTCACCACGTTTTACAGCTTGTCCAACCCGAACCTTAATTCCACCCTCACGAATATGTCCGTACAGCGTGCTAATTTCGTTATTATGCTGAATAACGACTGCATTACCATATCCACGCATCGTACTAGCAAATATAACAACACCATCTTCAGCCGCCTTAATCGTTGTTCCTTTAGGAGCAGCCATATCAAGCCCATCATGACCTGCTGACTTTCCTGTAAACGGATCAGCTCGATATCCAAACGAAGAGGTAAGAACAAACGAATCAAGTGGAACGCCTAATTTTCCGCCTTTGTAATTGCTAACACTACTTAAATTTTGCTTTTCTAACAGCTTAGCAGATTCTGCCTGAATCACCGCTCTCATGGCTTCCTGTGCTTCTGCTTCGATTTCTACGAGATCGTTTTCCTTCTTCTTAAGCTCCGCTTTCACAACGACACTGCGATTATATTGTCGATCCAGCTCCTCTTTTAAATCCTCGCTTTTTGAGAACATCGTTTTATAGGAAGCAAGTAAATTATCCACGTCTTTCTTCCGTTTTTCAATGGTTTGTTTATCCTTTTTGTTCTCTTCCAAAATTCGATTATCCTGTTCGACAATTAGTTTCATGCCATGCATGCGTGTTAACAAATCGCCAAAATCAGAGGAGCCCATCAATACATCTAGATAAGAAACCTTACCGCGTTTATACATTGCTTTGACACGTGTCTTTAATAGCTCATCACGCTTAGCCACCCGATCTACAGCGGAATCTAAATCTTCCTGTGCAACCACGGCTTTTTTAGCTGTGGCATTGATATCCTTATCCAGCTTGTCCAGCTTCTGCTGAGTTTCTTCTCGCTTTAGATCGATGGCGAATAGCTCATGATCTAAATTTTTCTGCTCGCTTCTCACTGTATTAATTTGACTTTTAATATTACTAACCTGAAGTTGTTGCTTCTTTTTCTGTGATCTGATTTGTTCTAGCTCACGATTAATCGTCTGTAATGATTTCTTACTGGCATACCCCGCAGGAGCAGGCGCTAATCCCCATGCCAGCATACTGGTCGCTAAAACAGAAAGAATGAGGTTATTCTTTTTCATTTCACGTGCCCTCCCATAGCCTTATTCTATCAATTGCTCTATCATTTACACCTTCAAGAATTTGCGAACGGAAAGCATACTTCCCCAAATACCAATAAAAGCACCAATTCCTATCAATAATAGCCCTACTTGATAGGCAAACGGATCCATTGGCAATAAAGGAAGCATTGAGCTATACATGCTAGCGTGTATTTGTTGCAATAAATAGTAGTAGCCTACTGTAAGGATAGTAATAGGAATAATCGCTCCCATTACACCCATAAACAGACCTTCAATAAAGAAAGGCCAACGAATAAACCAGTTGGTTGCTCCTACTAACTTCATAATTTCAATTTCACGACGGCGTGCAACAATTGTTAGTTTAATGGTATTAGCAATCAGGAACATCGCCGTAAAAGCTAATCCAATAATGAAGAAAATGCCTACATTACGCATAATATTGGTTGCGGTAAACAAATTGTTCACCGTTTCCGCCCCATAGTCGACATCTTCAATATGTTCCATCTCTTTGACCTGCTTAGCGACAAAATCTACATCTTCTGGTTCTTTAGTCTTAACTACCAATGCATCTGGTAGAGGATTCTCTTTCTCCAAGCCGTCCAAAAGCTTTCCGTTTTCACCTAGCTGCTCTCGCAAATCCTTTAATCCCTGAGCTTTCGGAACATAGGTAACGGTTTCTACAGCAGGTAATGCTTTCACTTGTTTTTGTAAATTCTCTGCTACTGCTTTATCGGAGGTAACATCCATAAAAACACGAATTTCAACCTGATTTTCAACCAATTTTGCCATGTGATTTACGTTTAATGCGAGTAGTAAGAATACACCTAAAATCAATAATGTAATGGTTACGGCACTAACTGAAGCAAAAGTCATCCAGCCATTCCGTCCCAAGTTCTTTACACCTTCTCGCACATGGCGTCCGTATGTACTAATCTTCATAACCGTATTCCCCTCTCTGTTCATCGCGGGCAATTTCACCAGCTTCAATCGCGATGACACGACGGCGAATCGTATTAACAATCTCACGGTTATGTGTTGCCATTACAACGGTCGTTCCACGCTGATTGATTTCTTCAAACAAGCGCATAATATCCCATGAAGTTTCGGGATCAAGGTTACCTGTAGGCTCGTCCGCAATAATGATACTTGGATTGTTAACGATAGCCCGCGCCAATGCGACACGTTGTTGCTCTCCACCCGATAACTCTCCTGGCAGCATTTTTGCTTTATGCTTTAATTTAACAAGATTAAGCACATCCAGAACACGAGGCTTTATGCTTTTCTGATTCGCCTCGATGACTTCCATTGCAAATGCAACATTTTCAAATACCGTTAAAGTTGGCAATAGTTTAAAATCCTGAAACACAACTCCGATACTTCGGCGTACATTCGGTATTTGTCTTTCCTTAATACGACTAACATTAAAACTGTTTAAAAAGATTTGTCCTTTGGTTGGTCTCTCTTCACGATACATTAATTTAATAAAGGTTGATTTACCTGCACCACTCGGACCTACAACATAGACAAATTCACCCTTATCAATCTTTACATTAATCCCCTTTAGCGCATTAGTGCCATTGGGATATGTTTTCCAGACATCATACATCTCGATCAAAAGAATCACACCCTACTATCGCTTATGTTCTTGAAGCATCAGAAAAAGACAAAAAATACTAGCATCTGATCACTTTTTCTATTATACCACTGAGTTTCTGTGTTGTTATCCCCTAATTATCGCATTTCTTGTCGGCAAAATGGAAAAAAACAACATAAAATTGTGATCTTATACCCACTTTTTTATATTGACAACTATTTTCTTACTTTTTTGACATAAGTTCTTATCCAAGTAAAACCTAGTTTCTAGCCCGTTTTTTAACGAAATGATCTTCGAGTATTTTCCCCATCTCATAGAATATTTTTTGTTAACTAGAGAATGTTCACAGCAAAGGGGACCAGCTTTGAACTAGCTGATCCCCTTTGTCCCTACAGCATTACAGTCTATTTTCACCTATACAACAGGCGACTTAATATCCACCAAGGCCTCCACCATAACCTTCTGACTATGTGTTGCCACCCACGCTTTGTTTCCTTTTCCTTGCTGCTGGTAAAATTGAATCTGCTGTTCAACCTGTTGTTTGGCCGTTCCACCTAGTACATTACGTGCATTCACGACCGCATCAATATCTAGTGCCTGGTACACATCCTGATCGATAAGCGGGGAAAACCCATGGAATTCTTCTAAGGTAAGATCTAGCAAATATTTTTGACGTTCAATGCAGTACAGAACCGCTTTTCCCACGATTTCATGTGCCTGTCTGAACGGAATTTGTTTCGTTACTAGATAATCTGCCAAGTCCGTCGCATTAGAGAAATCCTGTGTGACTGCTTTTCGCATCTGCTCCGTTTTTACCTGCATAGTAGAAATCATAGGCGTTAACAAAGCCAGTGCTCCATGTAACGTCTCCACTGTATCGAACATGCCCTCTTTATCCTCTTGCATGTCTTTGTTATAGGCGAGCGGCAGTCCTTTTAGTACCGTTAGCATTCCGATTAGATTCCCGTAGACACGTCCAGTCTTTCCACGGACAAGCTCTGCTACATCAGGGTTCTTCTTTTGTGGCATGATGCTAGAACCAGTGCAAAACGCGTCGTCTAATTCAATAAAGGAAAATTCCTGACTGCTCCAAATAACAAGTTCTTCGCACAAGCGGGAGAGATGGGTCATTAATAAGGAAGCATTGGATAAAAACTCGATAATAAAATCTCGATCGCTCACTGCATCCATGCTATTTTGATAAATCCCGTCAAACTGAAGCATAGAGGCAACGAACTGTCGATCGATCGGAAAAGTAGTCCCAGCAAGTGCCCCCGCTCCGAGAGGTAATATATTTACCCTTTTAAATGAATCCTGCATCCGTTCCAAATCTCGTTGTAGCATAGATACGTATGCCATCAAATGATAGCCAAAAAGCACTGGCTGCGCCCGTTGTAAATGAGTATACCCGGGCATAACGGTCTCCAAATGATTTTGGGCCTGATCTAATAATGCCTGTTGTAGGTACATGCTTAATTCAATAATTTCCATCAGTTTTTCACGTAGATATAAATGCATATCTAGCGCCACCTGATCATTCCGGCTTCTACCTGTGTGGAGTTTACCACCTAAGGCTCCTATTTCTTCAATTAATAGTTTTTCAATATTCATATGAATATCTTCATGCGCAATGTCAAATTGAACCTGCTTCTGCTCGATCTTTTCTTTTACCTTTTTCAAGCCAGCAATGATTTGACGTACCTCATCCATAGACAGAATGCCGCATTTTCCGAGCATGGCTACATGCGCCGAGCTACCCACAATATCCTGACGCCATAGTCTCTGGTCAAACGAAATAGAAGCTGTATATTCATCTACGAGTTGATTGGTTGGTTTCGTAAAACGTCCTCCCCAAAGTTTCATGGCTTGATCGCTTCCTTTGCTGTTTTACTTGTAGAAGGAGAAGCATCTGTAGCAAAGTTATTTTCAAGCCCGGCATTGTTTTCATTATTAATCTGCGAATATACCTTTGTAGGCAATCCCCACAATTTGATAAAGCCAAGTGCTGCTTTATGATCAAATTGATCCCCAGAATTATAGGTAGCCAATTCATGACTATACAATGACGCATCTGATTTACGTCCGACGACAATAGCCTGACCTTTATGAAGCTTAACACGAACAATACCCGTTACATTTGCCTGAGTCTCTTTAATGAAGGCCTGTAGGGCAGGACGAATTGGAGAATACCAGAGACCCTCGTAAATCACTTGAGCCATTTTTTGTTCCACGATTGGTTTAAATTGAGCGACTTCACGAGGTTGTGTCAGAAACTCCAGCTCCCGATGTGCTAGAATGAGTGTAGTAGCAGCTGGCGTCTCATATACTTCGCGAGATTTTATACCTACTAAGCGATTTTCCACATGGTCAATCCGACCGACTCCATGCTTGCCTGCAATCTTATTTAAAGCCAGAATTAGCTCAGCTAATGTCATTGCTTCTCCATTTAAAGCAGTCGGAACACCTTTTGTAAAACTGATCTCAATCTCTTCCGCTTGATCTGGAGCATCGTCAATCGAGGCAGTTAATTCATAAGCTCCTTCAGGTGGTGCAGCCCACGGGTCTTCTAGAACGCCACACTCGCAGCTTCTTCCCCAAAGATTCTGGTCGATTGAATATGGGTTATCTAGATTGATCGGGATGGGAATATTATTTTTCTTGGCATACTCGATCTCTTCATCACGTGTCCAACCCCACTCACGAACTGGCGCAACAATTTGAATATTTGGATGTAAAGCGGTAAATGAAATATCAAAGCGCACCTGGTCGTTTCCTTTACCAGTGCATCCATGAGCAACAGCTACTGCTCCCTCCTGATCCGCGATCTCAATCAAAATTTTAGAAATCAAGTAACGAGACAGCGCTGATACCAACGGATATTTTCCTTCATACATGGCATTGGCTTGTAAAGCTGGTAAAACATATTCATTCGCAAAGGCTTCCTTCGCGTCTACTACGATGGATTTATATGCACCAACTTGCATCGCTTTTTTTTGGATAAACTCCAAATCCTTTCCTTCCCCCACATCGAGGGCTACCGCGATTACGTCATAGCTATAAGTATCTTGCAACCATTTGATTGCTACAGAGGTATCTAAACCACCAGAATACGCTAATACAATTTTATCTTTTGCCATTGTTGTCTCTCCATTTCGTAGTGTTTTTCTGGGTAATTATACATATTGTACTATAAAATGACATTATTTCCATATGGTTCACAATGAATTTACATTACAGAAGCTAGCAATGCTTTTTGTGCATGGAGACGATTTTCTGCTTCCTCAAACACCACAGAATGAGGTCCATCAATAATCTCTGCTGTCACCTCTTCACCACGGTGCACAGGCAGACAATGCATAAAGATATAAGATGAGTCAGCTCTTGCCACCAGTGTTTTATTTACTTGATAGGAAGCAAAATCTTTTAAACGTTGCTCATTCTCTTCTTCAAAACCCATGCTGGTCCATACATCCGTGTAAATAACGTCTGCTTGATCAACAGCTTCATACACATCATGGGTCATCATAAATTTTCCATCATATTGCGTAGCATATTCCTCTACCTTTTCAACAATAGCTTTCTGCATCTCATATCCTGGAGGTGTAGCGACACGTACATCTAATCCGAGGATAACCGCCCCTAAGACAAGTGAATTCGCCACATTATTGCCGTCTCCAATGAAGGCTAGCTTAATTCCCTGCAATTTACCCTTGTGTTCTTGTATAGTTAAAAGGTCAGCTAAAGCCTGACAAGGATGATATAAATCGGTTAGCCCATTAATAACAGGTACACTAGCGTGCTTTGCTAGTTCTACCACATCTTCGTGTGCATGAGTCCGAATCATAATTCCATCTACATAACTAGACAAAATTTTAGCTGTATCTGAAATTGTTTCACCACGACCTAATTGTAGATCTTTATCAGTCAAAAACAGACTGCTTCCCCCTAATTGATACATACCAACCTCAAAAGAAACACGAGTACGGGTGGAGGATTTAGTAAAAATCATCGCTAACGTTTTCCCAGCTAATGGCTGATAGGCCTTACCGCTTTTTTGCATCGATTTTATTTGACTAGCATTATGCAGTAGTCCGAGTATCTCTTCCTTATTCCACTCATCAATCTGTAGCGTACTTTTTCCTCTATAGCGAGAGGGTTGAATGTCTGCATAGAGATCCAAGGTCTTCACAGGCTTCATTACTTTCGCTCTCCTTTTCTTGGTTGATTTGTAGGTAGGCCGCAAACGTCTCGACAACAGTGAACAACGTAATGCCATGTTGAACAGATAAGCTACGTAATTGAAATCCTTTACGTTCTGCCTGATTTCCTTTTGTAGCGGTTATTAAGGAGGTTTGAATTGCTCCTGCTTTCACCAATGCCATATAATCAGGTAATCCCCTACATATTTGTGCAATTTCAATGCCATTCTGAATCAAAAAATGAGCCGTCCCTTCTGTTGCATACAGGCGAATACCCAATTCTTTTTGTTCCTGGAGATAAGGTAGTACGCTTGCTTTGTCAGCATCGTTTAGCGAAAGAAATAGACCATCTCCACTAGCTAGTCGTTTATTCGTATGTTGCTTGTAGGTAAAGGCCTTACTTAATGCTTCCTTTACTGTTCTACCAAGACCCAGAATTTCACCTGTGGATTTCATTTCAGGTCCAAGTAAAGGATCAACTCCCACTAGCTTAGTTGAGGAAAACACAGGAGCTTTTACAACAAAAAAATCAATGTCTTGTGAAAGTCCAAGCCCATAGCCCATCTCCGCCAAGCGTTCCCCCAGAGAGGCTCGCACAGCCAATTCCACCATCGGAATATTGGTCACTTTACTCGTAATTGGCACTGTTCGTGAAGCACGCGGATTTACTTCTAATACATAGACATTTAAATCTTTTAGTACGAATTGAATATTAATGAAACCGATCGCTTGCATTTCCTTCGCGATCTTCTTGGTATAGTGAACTATCAGCCGCTTCTGTTGATCTGTGAGATGCTGGGCAGGAAACAATGCAATACTATCTCCTGAATGTATCCCTGCTTTCTCAACATGTTCAAAAATTCCGGGAATTAATACATCATAGCCATCGGATATCGCATCTAGTTCCACTTCCATACCCGCTATAAATTGATCGATCAACAAAGGGAAGCAATTGGTATCAACTTGTTCATCAATCCAGTCTTGCATGGCTTGACGTAGCTCGCTCTCATCATGCACGACCGTCATTCCCTGGCCTCCAATGACGTAGGATGGACGTAGCAGTACAGGATAGCCGATGCTAGTAGCAACATGAATCGCCTCTTCTGTGGAATAGACTCCCCTTCCTGGTATGTGGGGAATATTTAGCTTTTGGAGCAACTGATAAAAAAGCTCTCGATCCTCAACTCGCTTCATTTGCTCTAAAGCTGTTCCTAAGACTGTCAGTCCCGCTTCTTCTATAGCACTTGCCAAATTAATCGCGGTCTGCCCACCGAATTGGACGAGTACTCCAGCTACTTCTTCTTGCTTAGCTACATGTAACACATCTTCTATATGCAAAGGCTCAAAATAAAGATGGTCAGCCGTCTCGTAATCGGTACTCACTGTCTCTGGGTTATTGTTAACCACGATGGCTTTCAGCTTCTGTTTTTGCAAAGCTTTAGCTGCATGGACGGAACAATAATCAAATTCAATCCCCTGCCCAATACGAATGGGGCCTGAGCCTAGTACCAATATTTTTTTCGCGGATAACGATACTACCTCATTCTTGCCTTGCCATGTGGAATAATAATAAGCTGTCCTTGCATCAAACTCTCCCGCACACGTATCGACCATGTTATAGACCGGCATGAGACCCCATTGCTGTCGTTTTTTCCAGATTTCACTTACGGGGACCTTCATGATCCAAGCGATTGTCTGATCCGTAAATCCAATTTCCTTACACATACTCAGCTCTTCCATGCTTAATGTGTCTAAGCATGATGTTTCCAACCTTTTCTCCCACTGGATAATGGACTCGATATGATGTAAGTAGAAAGGGTCAATTTCTGTTTTCTCGTGAAGCTTTTGTAAACTCATACCACGTCGTAGCGCTTCTGCTACAGCAAATAGACGAATATCAGTAGCAATATCTAACACTTTCTCCAATTCCTCTGTGGATAGAGACGCTATATCCTTTCGGTAGAGATAATGACAACCAATCTCTAAAGAGCGGAGAGCTTTTAACAAAGCCGCTTCAAAAGTTCGAGCGATAGCCATCACCTCGCCGGTTGCTTTCATTTGTGTTCCTAGCTTGCGATCAGCTAATGGAAATTTATCAAAGGGCCAACGTGGAATTTTGACCACTACATAATCCAGTGCTGGTTCAAAGCTAGCATAGGTATAACCGGTGATAGGATTGAGTACCTCGTCCAGGTGATAACCCAATGCTAATTTTGCGGCAATCCTTGCGATCGGATAGCCTGTGGCTTTTGAAGCTAAGGCAGAGGAACGACTGACCCGCGGATTTACTTCAATTAGATAATAACGATCTGAATATGGATCTAATGCAAATTGAATATTACAACCACCCACTACACCTAACGCCCGAATTACCTTAGTAGAAACACTACGCAGCATTTGATATTGACGATCTGTTAATGTTTGAGAAGGTGCTACAACGATACTATCTCCCGTATGAACACCAACAGGGTCCATATTTTCCATATTACAAACAATAATGCAGGTATCGTTTGCATCTCGCATGACCTCATATTCAATCTCTTTCCAGCCTTTTACGCTCCGTTCCACTAACACCTGCTGAATCGGACTTGCCGCTAGTCCTTGTTCAGCGATCTGTTCGAGAGCCTGTTGATCAGGAGCAATTCCTCCCCCAGCTCCTCCGAGTGTATATGCTGGACGAACAATCACGGGATAACCAATCTGATTAGCAAATTGTAGAGCCTCCTGTACAGTACTTACTGTTATGCTTTCAGGAACAGGTTCATTAATGTGATTCATCATCCGTTTAAATAACTCGCGGTCTTCACCATTCTGTATAGCAGTCAAGGGAGTCCCAAGCAAAGCTACCCCATAACGCTCTAATACACCTGCCTCAGCTAATTCCACTGCCAAATTGAGTCCTGTCTGACCGCCTAGTGTTGGTAGCAATCCATCTGGTTGTTCCTTTTGAATAATTTTTGTTATAGAAGCCACAGTTAACGGTTCCAGATACACCTTATCTGCGACCTGTGCGTCGGTCATGATAGTAGCTGGATTGTTATTTACCAACACAACTTCTACGCCTTCCTCTTTTAGCGAAAGACAAGCTTGTGCCCCAGAGTAATCAAACTCCGCTGCCTGCCCAATCACAATCGGACCCGAACCGATTACCAGCACTTTATGAATGTGTTGTTGTCTAGGCATAATGCTTCGCTCCTATCATTTGTACGGACTCCAGGAAGGTCGCAATAATATGTGAGGTATCATCCGGTCCCGGATGTGCTTCTGGATGGAATTGAACGCTCATGATCGGCAAACAAGTATGTCGGATACCTTCCACACTGCCATCATTTACATTTCGGTAGGTGACCACTAGGTTTTGTTTATCTAATCCCTCCTCCTTCACCACATAGCTATGATTCTGAGAAGTCATATATACTTTTCCAGTGACTAGATCTTTTACAGGATGATTGCTTCCACGATGCCCAAAGGGAAGCCGCTCTGTCTGTCCCCCAAACATTAACGACAGCACTTGATGCCCCAAGCAAATTCCTAATGTCGGAAATGCTTCCGCCAATGTACGCCATTGCGGACAATATTTTCGTAATTGCTCAGGGTTGCCAGGCCCATTGGAGAAGACGATGCCATCGGGCTGCATAGCTCTAATCTCTTCCATACGCGTCTGATAAGGTACGACCGTTACCTTGCATCCAAGCTTTACTAGAGATTGCAAAATGGAGTGCTTCATGCCCAAATCAATAACAACAATATGCTCGCCTTCTCCTCGATAGGTGATTGAGCGGGTTCTGGAAACATGCTCTACAAAGATTCGTTCCTCATAACGAAGCTTGTGCAAAGCGATCTCCTCTGCTGTCATAGGCTGATCAGCTAGCACACCATAAAGCAGACCACCCTGCCGTACTTTTTGTGTAATAGACCGCGTGTCTACTCCGGCTAATATAGGGAAGCCAAACTGCTTTGCAGCAGTATCTAAAGATATCTGGGAACGAAAATGGCTAGGTTTTTGACAAAGCTGACTGACAACCATGCCAGATATAGCAGGCTGAGTAGACTCATAATCGGTTTCATTAACACCATAATTACCAATCAATGGATAGGTGAAGGTGACGATCTGACCATAAAAGGAAGGATCGCTCATCACCTCCTGATATCCAGTCATTCCTGTATGAAAAACCACCTCGCCGTATGAAGCAAGTGGAGCTCCGTAAAGCTTACCTGTATATACTTCTCCGCTCTCTAACGTAAGAAACCCTATATTTTTGCTTTGTAAATACTTATCCAACCCAGCCAGCTCCTATCCTAAGAAAATTCCCAACAATCCCTCTTCATGAATATATATTCGTTATTTTTGTATAATAATACATTCACTCCAAAAAAAATGCAATGATTTTTCTGAATTAAATCAAAAATCATTGCAATGATTGCTTCTGATATGTGGTTGTACTACTTCTTTTTTGACTCCAAAATCTCTTTTAGCACTAGAATTAATTGGTCGATTTCTGACCTTTGGATAATAAGCGCCGGTAATAGACGGATAACATTTGGACCTGCTTGTAGCAATAATACGCCTTTTTGCTGAGCCACTTTTAGATACACGCTAACCTCACCAGTCATTTCTAAACCAACCATTAATCCTAGCCCGCGTACTCCTTTTATTTGATCGGGATATTGTTTTGCTACTTCTTTTAGAGCATCAAGCAAGTACTCGCTCATTTCTTTTACATGGGATAAAATGTTCTGTTTCTCCATTTCCAAAAGGGTTGCCATTCCAGCTGTTGTAGCTAATTGGTTCCCCCCAAAGGTGGTTCCATGTGATCCTGGAGAAAAGGCCGTGGCTACCGCTTCGGTCGCTATCATTGCTCCTATCGGAAAACCACTACCTAATCCCTTAGCCAGTGTAACCACATCGGGAACGATTCCATAGTGCTGGTAGCTGAACCATTCTCCTGTTCGCCCAATACCTGTCTGCACCTCATCTATCATAAATAAGATATCATTTTGTTTGCACCACTCATATAACCCAGTCACGAAATCCACTGATGCTGGATGCACGCCACCTTCTCCTTGTACAAGCTCTAGCAATACTGCACACGTTTGGTTTGTAGTTACTTTCTTCACTGCTTCTACATCCCCATATGGCACAGTAATAAATCCAGCAGGTAACGGATTGAAGCCCTCTTTTACCTTTTGCTGACCTGTTGCTGTTAACGTGGCTAACGTTCTACCATGGAAGGACTGCTCAAACGTAATGATTTCGAACCGATTCTCATCCTTACTTTTTTGAGAATAACGTCGAGCTATTTTAATCGCCGCTTCATTCGCTTCCGCGCCGCTGTTGCAAAAGAACACTTGATCCAATCCAGACAGCTCAGTCAGTTTTTTTCCTAATTCCTCTTGCAGTGGATGTTGCGTTAAATTGGAGCTATGCCATAAGGTATCTAGTTGTTGATGTAGTTTAGCTGATACGGCGGGAGGACAATGTCCTAGCGATGTGACACCGATGCCTGATGTGCAGTCTAAATACGCTTTACCTGTGTGATCCCAGACCGTAGTGCCGCTACCTTTGACAATCGTAACATCCCAACGTGCATAAGTATTCATCACATGCATTTTTTCTGTATAAACAGTCATGATCCCCTCTCCTTTTCCCTACTAAACTTTGTTAGAAATAAAAGCTTGTGAATCTTGTCCTCGTGACATCTCCACTGAAATAGAAGTACCTACAGCCATTCCCTTTCCTAAACCATCAAGCGTTTCTGCCTCTCCCTTACAAATAACAACCTCGTGAACTCCCTGGGCAAGTGCATCTAAAGCAGCTTGAACTTTCGGAATCATTCCACCTGTAATGATTTGGTTCTTCATCATCAATTGGATGTCTTCAGTCGTAACAGTTGGTAGCAATTGTTTTTCTCCTAGCTCATTCTCTGCCCAAATCCCTGGTACATCTGTTAACATCAGCAATTGCTTCGCCCCTAGAGCAGATGCAATCGCCCCTGCTACTGTATCTGCATTGCAGTTATATCGTGTTCTACCATCCTCTGATACGGCAATAGGTGACACGACTGGAATATAGCCATTTGAAAGCAACAATTGAAGAGGAGCTTGATTTACGGCAGTAATGCTTCCTACCAATCCTAATCCTTGCGTTTTCTCTACCGCTTGCAACAAGGAACCATCTACTCCACTTAATCCCCATGCTTTTCCACCTGCATGTAATATCTTTCGAACAACCAATTTATTGATTGGACCACTTAATACCATTTCCACAGCTTGCATGGTAGGTCCATCCGTGACTCGCAATCCGTTAGAAAAGGTAGGTTCTATCTTCAATTGCTCTAGCATTTGATTTATCGCTGGTCCGCCTCCATGTACAATTACAATAGATCTTCCTTCCGCTTGTAGGGTAGCAAGCTTGTTGTAGAAAGATTCAGGCAATTGTTCCAGCATACTTCCACCGCATTTGATTACCATAACCTCATGTAGCATCTTAAAAGTCTCCTATTCATAAGTAGTTGACCTAGAATACCTTACACTTCATTTCAAGTTCTGTGCCTTCTCACTACGGATAAAGGGCATGTATAGGTAAACCCAGCGTCTCTTCAAATCCAAACAACAAATTCATATTTTGGATCGCCTGACCCGCGGCACCTTTCACCATGTTATCAATGACAGATAAAATGATAATACGCCCTGTTCTTTCATCAAAATGAAGAGCTATATCGCAGTAATTTGTCCCAAGCACCTCTTTCGTGCGCGGATAGGACTCAAATGGTCTTACACGAACAAAAGGGGCGTCCTGATAGACATGTTCATATAGCTTTTGTAAGCTTTCTACAGTAAAAGCTACATTCTTACTTTTATCTATACTAATATAACTAGTAGTCAAAATCCCTCTAGTCATTGGCACCAAATGAGGCGTGAACTGAATGGTTATGTCTTTCTCCGTCATTTGTAAAATTCCCTGCTCGATCTCTGGTGTATGCTGATGCTGTCCTACCTTATAAGCGTGAAAGCTATCATTTAATTCGCTGTAATGCACACCAAGAGACGCTCCACGCCCAGCACCTGAGACTCCTGATTTAGCATCAACAATAATACTTTCAGGTTTAATCCAGTCTGTTTGAAGAACTGGTAGCAGTGCAAGTAGAGTAGCGGTTGGATAGCAGCCTGGATTAGCAACTACCGAGGCTTCTTTCAGTTTGGATTTGTTCCATTCCGGCAAACCATAGACAGCCTGTTGCAGAACACCTTTCGTTGCTGGTGATTTTTTATACCATTCCTGATAAACCTCAGGAGATTGTATCCTGAGATCACCAGATAGATCGATAACCTTCACTCCTCCCTTAATTAAAGCAGGTGTTATTTCAGCACTAACCCCAGCAGGTGTCGCTAAGAATACTACATCATTCTCCAGCGCAATCTTCTCTGGCTGAATGCCTTGTAAAACAGGTAAATCTGCACTCTGCAAATGAGGGAAATATTCAGTCAATGATCTGCCTTCTGCTGAGCTAGAATAAAGACTATGTATGTTTATCTCAGGATGCTGCAATAAGATACGAATGAGTTCAATACCGCTATATCCAGTGGCTCCAATAATCCCAATACGTTTCATCGCTCTCACTCCTAGATTTTATGCATAAATATACATTAATAATAATAAAAATTCGGATTGATTACAATTATTATTTTTGTTTAAAAAGGATGAGACCCTCAGGACCTCATCCCATTTTATTTCTATTTCTTTTCTGCTAGCCAAGCTGCAATCGTTTCTGCATCTTCCCCTTTAGACATATTGCCTGGCATGCTACCTTTTCCATTTTTAATGATCTCTAAAATTTCATCCTTATTGTATTTACTACCTATTGTTTCTAAGGAAGGACCTGTTGCTCCCTTCAAGTCCACACCATGGCAGCCAATACAGCTACTTTGTTTAAATTTTTCTTCTCCTGCTGATGCAGTCGCTGTATCTCCACTTGCCTTCTCTGCTGCCGGCTTTTCTTCAGGTGCTGGTTGTGATTGTTGTCCACCACAGGCTGTTAATCCTACAGCAAGAGCTCCTACCATCAATACAGTTGCTAAACGTTTCATTTTTTTGATTGCCTCCCTTTCTTTGCAACTAAAAATAGGTACAAACGAGCAGTAGACTATATAGCCATTACCGTTTGTACCTGTGTTACCTTTACTTCACTTACTTCTCTGTTTTTACCATTAGCTAAGCTACATCCAAATTGGTGTAATTTGCTAAATGTAGTATATCATAGTAGTATGCGTTTTCTTAGGTTCTGTATCAGTGTTCATAAGATTGTAAAACATTTTAGAAAAGAGCAATATATCAAAACTGTCAAATAAAAAACACAAAAACATGAAAAAGCGCTTTTGCATATTTGCAAAAGCGCTCACTGTTCTTATATGGTGCCGAAGACCGGACTTGAACCGGTACGGGAATACTCCCGACAGATTTTAAGTCTGTTGCGTCTGCCTAATTCCGCCACTCCGGCAAACAAATGGTGCGGGTGGAGGGACTTGAACCCCCACGGTCGCCCGCCAGAACCTAAATCTGGTGCGTCTGCCAATTCCGCCACACCCGCATCGTGTTGACTTCTATAGTCTAACATAGCAATCTGCGAAATGCAATACTTTTTCTATTTTTTATTTCTAAATGATTATCTAGCAAAAAAGAGACTGAAAAAATCTAGCATTCTTCAGCCTCTTCTTTTAAAGAAAAGCAATTGTTCTTTATTGTAATTGTAAGCGTAGATAAGCATCAATAAACGGATCAAGCTCTCCGTCCATCACTGCTTGCACATTGCCTATCTCCATATTGGTACGATGATCCTTCACCATGCTGTACGGATGGAATACATACGAACGAATTTGACTGCCCCAAGCAATGTCCTTCTGTTCTCCCTGAATCGAAGCTAGTGTTTTCTCTTGCTCTTGCTTTTGCAGCTCGAACAACTTGCCTAATAGCATCTTCATAGCTCGATCACGGTTTTTAATCTGAGAACGCTCCGTTTGACACGTCACAACTACACCAGTCGGCAGATGAGTAATGCGAACCGCAGAATCCGTCGTGTTGATATGCTGTCCCCCTGCACCACTGGCACGGTAGGTATCAATCTTTAAATCCTCGGTGCGAATATCTACTTCTTTATCGTTTTCAATCTCTGGTAATACGTTGCACGATACGAAAGAGGTATGACGACGCCCTGAAGAGTCAAACGGCGAGATACGTACTAATCGGTGTACTCCTTTTTCCGCCTTTAAATATCCGTACGCATTGTGTCCTTTAATTAACAGCGTAACGCTTTTAATTCCTGCTTCATCACCTGGTAGATAATCCAACGTCTCTACTTTGAAGCCCTTGCGTTCAGCCCAGCGTGTATACATACGCAATAGCATAGAACCCCAATCCTGTGACTCCGTTCCACCAGCTCCTGGATGCAATTCCAGAATGGCGTTATTTTTATCATATTGATCGCTCAACAACAATTCTAGTTCAAAGTCTTCAAAGCTCTTTTTTAACTCCTGTGTACTCTCATACAGATCGGAAATAAGGGAGCTATCACCTTCTTCAATCACCAGCTCTAGCATCATCTGTAAATCGTCATAGGAGGTGTCTAGGCGACCCATCGTATCTGTCAGACTTTTGATCCCATTAAGCTCTCCGATGGTTTTTTGTGCAGCATCATTCTCATCCCAAAAATCTGGAGCTAACATCCGCTCTTCCAATTCACCTATACGCTCTAGCTTTTCTGGGAGGTCAAAGAGACCCCCTAATATCCGCCAGTCGTTTGGACAGACTAGCCATTTCTTGCTTTACATCAGCCACGTCGATCAATGCCATTCTATCTACTCCTTTAAAACTGATTTTCTTATTGTTTATTGTATCTGAAATTAAGACAGGTGCAAACTTCCTAGGTTTTGTTGAAGATGAATTTTTATCTATTTCCTAAAAATATCACCACGTTTTTCCAAAACGTGTAGAATAGTGAGTAGTGTTTTACTTATAGATTTAGCGGGGGGAAAGAGAATGAATCGGACAATCCTGGTTGCCGATGATGAGCAAGAGATAGTCGAATTACTACGATTATATTTAGAAAAAGAAAACTTGCGAGTCATTGAAGCCTCAGATGGAGAAGAAGCCCTTCTCTGTATTCAGAATCACTCAATAGACCTAGTTTTAATTGATATTATGATGCCTAAGCTTAACGGCTTGCATCTACTTACACAAATACGTCAGGACTACACGCTCCCCGTCATCTTCTTGTCAGCTCGCAGTCAAGATCACGACATTATTCTAGGATTAGGTATGGGGGCAGATGATTATATTACCAAGCCTTTTAATCCCTTAGAGGTCGTAGCCCGAATCAAAGCACAGCTGCGTCGTTCCTATCATCTGAATCCTTGGAACGAGGAAGTAACACAGGCTTTGTCAATTCTTACTGTAGGAGATTTAACCTTACATAAAAACCAATGCATCTTATGTAGAAATCAGGTGGAAATTCCTCTAACATCAACCGAGTATAAAATGCTTCAGATGTTTATGGAACAGCCCAATCGTGTATTTACCAAACGCCAGATTTTTGAAAAAGTATGGGGCGATCCCTTTTACAGTGACGATAACACCATCATGGTTCATATTAGCAAATTGCGTGATAAAATAGAGCCAGACCCAAAAAAACCACTTTATGTAAAAACGGTTCGAGGTCTAGGCTATAAGCTGGTTCATTTTTCATCCGAACAAAGAAGGTCAGCTAACAATGAAACATAAAAAAATCCACTCTACTTTATTATGGAATTATAGCATCTTTATATTTATTATTAGCTCCATTTTAACTATAGCGCTCGGTTATCTAGTCTATCAAATAAACTCAAGCGTTGAACAAGGCTTATCTCCTATATATCGAGCAAAGGACATCGTATCGGATGACTACGAAAATATTAAGGCAAATGCCATCTTGGAAAACGGAGGCTGGGTAGAAATCCTCAATTCTAACCGACAGATCATCCATGTTATCGGGGTGAAAATGGATTCGATCTATCATTATTCGGAAGAGGAGCTATATCAGTATTTAGACAATACAGAGGAGCAACTCTACTATTACTCTATTTCACCATTTACTACCGAAAGTAATAAGAAATACATTTGTTTGGTTAAAATTCCACGAGATAGTATTAATATTGATATTCAATACTTTAAAAATTTTGACCACACAGTATCTCAAGTCAGCAAGATTATCCTAAAATCATGTTTGCTTCTATTTATACCGATTATTATTATCATATTGTTATATAGTCGGTGGACAGCTAGAAAAATCAGTGTACCTCTTCATACTATCACCATTGCCATTAAAAAAATGATCGACGGGGATTATCAAGCTCGTATTCATTTAAAGGCTGAAAGTGAATTTGGAAAAATCCGCGATGCATTTAACTTTTTGGCAGATAAACTAGAAGCTACCCGCGCCGAGAAGGAAAAATTGGAAGAAAGCAAGCAGCGTATGCTCATGGATATATCACATGATCTTAAAACACCTATCACAAGTATTCAGGGATACGCTTCAGCCCTACAGGATGATATGGTTGTGGATGAAGAGAAAAAAAGGCGTTATTTGCAGCTCATTTATAATAAGTCACAGAGTGTAAATGCTTTGATTAATTCTTTATTTGACTTCCTAACACTAGATGATGGTCAGTACCCCCTTTCCATTCGTACCTATGATTTATGTGAGTTCATCAGAGAGATTACGGTTGATTTCTTAGATGACATGGAAGAAAAACAATTTAAATTACATATTCAAGTTCCCGAATACGAAATTTTGTACGATTTTGATTATCGTCATATGAGTAGGGTAATTAGTAATCTGATCTCCAATACAATTAAATATAACCCAATAGGAACGAACGTCCGCATCGCTGTTCAGGAACAAAACGATTCTATCATCATTGAAATTGCTGACAATGGTACCGGCATTCCAGCTCATGTACAACGCCATATTTTTGACCCTTTCGTCAGAGGAGATCACTCGCGACAAACCGATGGGGGAACAGGTTTAGGTCTGTCAATCGCTCATAAGATTGTCCAATTACATGGCGGTCTGCTTGAATTGGATGAAAGCCCTTTAGAAAAAACGGTTTTTCGTATTACTCTTACCAAACAAAAAAGGAGCCCCGAGTAACAAATGGGCTCCTATAAAATTGCTGACAGTAACCGCGAGACGGATTCTTTTAATCGAATGGATAATGGACGTTGTTTATACTTTTCCAGTGTTAATTCAGATGATAGATCTACATCAGCTAAGAAATGATTAGCCAGTTGTTTAGCTGTATGGGAATGGTAGACAAAAGCATTCACTTCAAAATTTAAGCGGAAACTCCTCACGTCGATATTAGCAGTTCCTACTGTGGAAAGCTTATCGTCTACGACAATTGTTTTAGCGTGCATAAAGCCATTCTCATAGGTATATACCTTTGCCCCAGCTCGTAATAACTCACCTGCATTTGAATAAGTAGCCCAATAAACAAAGGGGTGATCCGGTTTATTAGGGATCATAATTTTGACATCGACACCAGATAATGCTGCAATACGCAAAGCATCCAGAATACTATCATCAGGAATTAAATACGGGGTCTGAATATACACATATTCCTTTGCTGTTAGGATTAATTTCATGTACCCATTCTTAATTTGCTCCCATCGTGAATCAGGACCGCTTGAAACAATTTGTAGCGGAATGTCTCCACGGGGATCAGAGGGAATTTGATAATAATTTCGAAAGGCCATATCTCGCCCAGATGCTTGCTTCCAATCTAACATAAAGCGTGATTGCAAATCATCAACAGCAGAGCCTTCTATTCTTAGATGTGTATCTCTCCAATAACCGAAGGCAGGATTTTTGCCCAAATACTCATCCCCAATGTTAAAGCCCCCAATATAGCCAATCTCTCCATCAATCACAACAATCTTTCGGTGATTACGGTTATTAGCACGCAAATTTAATAGTGGAATCTTGGCAGGAAAGAAAGGCTCAATCTGTCCACCTGCTTGCCTAATTCGACGTACAAATCCCTTAGACAGCCAACGTGATCCACTCTCATCATATAGGACGCGAACCTCTATCCCCTCACGTGATTTTTCGCATAATAAATCAGCTAATCGATTGCCAAGCTCGTCACTTTTTATAATGTAATATAGCAAATGGACATGTTTGCTGGCCCGGCGTATATCTTCAAACAAACGTTCAAATTTATATAAGCCATCCGTAATAATCTCTACTTGATTATCTTGGGTCAGCAGTGCTTCATCATTGTTTAGATGCAAATACACTATATCCTGATACTCTTTGCCAACAGGATCATGAAAATGGAGCTTCTTGGCTTTTAGCTGCTCCATCTGTTTAACTACCTCTCGCTTGATATAAGCATAGACATGTTTATCCCATTTAAAAATTTTCTTCCGGCTTAAATTTTGACCCAGCATAAGATATAAAACAAATCCAAGAACAGGAATAAACCATAGAATCATTAACCAGGCCCATGTAGAAACAGGGGTACGCCTTTCTAAAAAAACAACCACAATGGCAAACAAAAAGTTTAATAAGAATAAAATTTTTAAGAGCCACGAGGTTATCTCTGCTGTTTCCATTGTCTCCCCCATTTCTAACTTATTGCTCTTATTATATGCGAAAAAAGCTGCCATTCAACTGAACAGCAGCTTTCTTCTCAGGCCTGTTTATTTTTTCTTTTTATCAGCACGGCGTTGTGCTCTGTTTTTTTGCTCAGGCTCAGATGTTCCAGCCTCATCAGATGGACCGGATGTTTTTAACTTCTCAGCATCAATTACTTCCTGACGCTCTAGGTTTTGCCCTACTTCCGATTTCATGATATACAAGGATACTTCTTCCTCAATGCTTGCAATCATGCCTTGGAACATCTCATATCCTTCAAATTGGTACTCACGCAATGGATCTGTTTGAGCATAGGCACGTAGGTGGATACCTTGACGCAACTGTTCCATTGCATCGATGTGATCCATCCACTTGCTATCAACAGCACGTAGAACGACCACTTTTTCGAATTCAGCCATCATATCGCCGATTTCTTCCTGACGTTGTTTCAATTGCTTCTCAGCAATCTCTTTCAACATCTCCTCGATCTCTTCTGCTTCTTTTCCTTTCAGATTAGAAAGCGTAATCGCATCTTCGAACAAGAATGTGCTTTGGCATGTTTCAAGTAGACCCTCTAGATCCCATTCCTCTGGAATCTGTTCTTTCGGGCAATAAGCTTGAACTATACGCTCAATCACACTATTTACCATGCCCTCAACAATATCATGTAGGTTATCGCGTTCAAGAATCTCCTTACGCTGCTTATAGATAACTTCACGCTGTTTATTCATTACGTCATCATATTGCAAGACAACTTTACGAGCATCGAAGTTGCTACCCTCTACTCGTTTTTGAGCAGATTCAACCGCACGAGATACAAGACGGCTTTCGATTGGCATATCTTCTTCCATTCCTAGCTTATCCATCATATTCATGATGTTATCAGCTCCGAAACGTCGCATTAGCTCATCCTGTAGGGACAAGAAGAACTGAGAGGAACCTGGGTCCCCTTGACGACCTGCACGACCACGTAGCTGGTTATCAATACGGCGGCTCTCATGGCGCTCTGTACCGATAATATGCAAGCCACCTACTTCAGGTACTCCTTCACCCAATTGAATGTCTGTACCACGACCAGCCATGTTTGTAGCAATGGTTACTGCACCGAATTGACCTGCACGTGCAACAATCTCTGCTTCGCGTTCATGCTGCTTAGCATTTAGTACGTTATGTGGTACACCTTTTTGGCTCAATAGATGAGACAATTTTTCTGAGTTTTCGATAGAGATTGTACCAACCAGGACAGGTTGTCCTTTTTTATGGCGTTCCACGATTTCTTTTACTACCGCACGATATTTGGCATCCTCAGATTTATATATCGCATCCGCCATATCTATACGTTGGATTGGGCGGTTCGTAGGAATAACGACTACATCCAATCCATAGATTTTTTTGAATTCCTCTTCCTCTGTCTTAGCTGTACCGGTCATACCGCTCAATTTTTGATACATACGGAAGTAGTTTTGTAGTGTAATTGTTGCCAAGGTCATGCTTTCACTTTGTACTTTTAGGCCTTCCTTCGCTTCAATCGCTTGATGCAAACCATCACTGTAACGACGACCCACCATCAGACGCCCTGTGAACTCGTCTACGATCACAACCTCGCCATCCTGCACAACATAATCAACATCACGTTTAAACAGAACCTGGGCCTTCAGAGCGGATGTAACATGGTGGTTAAGCGTAACATGGTTGGTGTCATACAAATTATCCACGTTAAACGCTTTTTCAACCTTGCTCACACCTTCATCGGTTAAAGTAGCGATTTTTAGTTTTTCATCAATGCTAAAATCTGTTTCAGGCTCTAGTCTTTTTACAAAATGGGAACAAATATAATAAAGTTCAGTAGATTTATTAGCTGATCCAGAGATGATCAGTGGAGTACGTGCTTCGTCGACTAAGATACTATCCACTTCATCAATGATTGCATAGTGCAAAGGGCGTTGCGTCATTTGCTCTTTATAAAGCACCATGTTGTCACGTAGGTAGTCAAATCCAAACTCATTGTTTGTACCATACGTGATATCACAGTAGTAAGCCTCACGCTTTTGTTCAGCATTCATACCGTTTATGTTCAAGCCTACAGTCATTCCAAGAAATTGATAGAGCTCACCCATAATCTTGGAGTCACGTTCAGCCAAGTATTCGTTTACCGTTACAATGTGAACACCTTTCCCAGCCAAGGCATTCAAGTACGTAGCTAAGGTCGCTACAAGGGTTTTACCTTCACCGGTCTTCATTTCAGCGATACGTCCTTCTTGCAGGACCATACCACCAATTAGCTGCACATCAAAGTGACGCATCCCCAATACACGTTTGGAAGCTTCACGCACAACAGCAAAAGCTTCGTTTAATATATCATTCAGCGTTTCTCCCTTTTCCAAACGCGCACGGAATTCCGCCGTTTTTTCCTTTAATTGGTCATCACTAAGTAATGTTACTTGGGGTTCTAACACATTAATTTTTTCTACACGCTTAACTAATTTCTTTAATTCACGCTCATTTGTATCGCCAAAAAGCTTTTTCACAAGCCCTAACATAGGGACACCCCTTCCACCGTTCCCCTAAGGGTACTTTCTAACAACCTATTTTACCAAATCTATATCAGTAAACACAAGTAAAGGAGTTGCCAATCGACAACCCCTTTACCACTTTTTACATATATTTTTAAATTTTTTAATGATTGTATACGTTTACTTTGGTTCTATTAACCCGTATCGTCCATCATTTCGACGATAGACTACATTTACATCATTACTTTCACTGTTTTCAAAGACGAAGAAGTTGTGGCCCAGAAGTTCCATTTGCATAACGGCCTCTTCTGAATCCATCGGTTTTAAGTTGAATCGCTTGGTTCTTACGATATCAAACTGTACATCATCCTCTTCATCCGCTACAGCTACAGAGGAAGCTTCCATAGTTGGCATAGCTTTATTCCCTGTTTCATGACGCTGTTTACGGTTGATTTTTGTTTTGTACTTACGCATTTGACGCTCTAATTTTTCGACAACTAAATCAATTGCTGCATACATATCATCGTGGGTCTCCTCTGCTCGGAGAATAACTCCGGTCATCGGAATGGTTACCTCAATGGTTCCTTCTCCACGAAGCACGCGCATCGTTACATGTACCTCTACATGACTTAGGTTGTCAAAATAGCGTTCGAGACGGCTTATCTTTTTCTCTACATACTCCCGAAGAGCTTCTGTAACTTGAATGTTTTCGCCACGAATATTGTAGTTCATGGACACAACCTCCTTCCGTCTATGCTATTTGTATTCTGCATAGACGTAAATAAAACCTGCTGTTGCCTCTTTTTGTTTTAACAAAAATCGTGAAAAACAGACAAAATGTTTAAAAATTTTCACTTGATTTTAATCTTTCGTCAACATAGCAAGTAAGGCTTGTCTCCATTTTAAACCTATTTTGATTTTTTTGAAACAGAGAATTTTAAGGAAATAAACACCAAAAACCCCCTAAGTTAACCTAGGGGGTATTGATTATAAAATCAATTAGATTTTAGATACGTTTGCCGCTTGAGGACCACGGTCGCCTTCAACGATATCAAACTCTACAGTTTGACCTTCATCCAAGCTTTTGAAACCTTCGGATTGGATAGCGGAGAAATGTACGAATACATCGTCGCCTCCATCGCGCTCGATGAAACCAAAACCTTTTTCTGCATTAAACCATTTTACTTTTCCTTGCATGTATTAAACATTCCTTTCATAAGAAAACTGTGGACTATTTGTTAATCCATGATCTGACTATACACCTTGCCTATGGTAAAGTCAAATGCTGGATTATCGACAAATTTCAACGTAGACGATATTTTTTTGTTAAACATCTAGCGTCAGCCTCAGAAAGGCTTACTCTTACTAGCAAATAAGCCACTACTGCCGTAGTAAAAGCAGGAAAGCGCTCCCATTTTTTTGATTAGATTTTTTTTTATATATTCGATTTCAGCCAAAAAAATAGTGCTAAAAATGAAGTAATCTACCATTAAAAATTGGCCTCAGCCCTATACATAAGGGAATCACGATACATTTTTAGATATAGTTACCAGTTCTAAATATGAAATTATTTATTTCTATCAAACGAGCTACTTCCACCTACAGATATTGTCGATTAATTGTATTCTAGCTCGAAAAATACTTTAATTCTATATGAAAATGATGTCACACATTGGACACATAAGATTTTTTTGCTTATTTATTTCTTTATCTACAGCTTACAATAGTAAGCTAGGTCCACTACTCGATCATATGGCCATCTGTCTACCTCATTATTTTATAATTTATTTTCTTATTTTATTATCTGTGGGTAACTTAACCTATAATTGCGCATTTACACAAAGTTGTCCACATTATCCACAAGAAGTTGTGCACAAGACCACTGTTTTTGTGCATAACTTAGAATAAGCGCTTCCATTTTGTTCACATCAGCTTGTTGTCTGTTCTCATAAATAAAAAAGACCTCCTAATTTTGATTCAAAAAGGAGGTCTTTAAAAAACATTCAATTATGAATATACCTATAGCTACTTTAGTGAATCCTTCATTCTGTCTGTTCACTTAATACAGTGATTTCCACACGGCGATTTTGGATGCGATTCTTTTCTGTTGTATTCGCTACAAGAGGCTTTGTTTCTCCAAAACCTGCGACAATGAAGCGTGATGGAGATAATCCCCGTTCTTGTACAAATTCCTGCATTACTGCCTTTGCACGCGCAAGAGACAGATCCCAATTAGCAACATACTGACTTTTTGTAATGGGAGTGTCATCTGTGTGTCCCTCAATTCGCACTTGGTGGGGGAATTTTTGTAATACGTCAGCTAGGCTGTCTACGATCTTTTGACCATCTGGAGCTAACTCTGCTGATCCACTAGCAAACAACAAATTTTCAGGTAACCGTATCATCACTCCATCGCTTTCTTCTTCAAAGGGAATATGGAATTCTCGCAAGGCTTCCCCTACTTTTTCCTTCACTACCTGCATATTTCGATCTACATCTTCCTCTGGTTGTTGCCCTGCACCGATAGCCATTACCTCACGCTTTGCAGACAGCTCGCGAATTTCCGCTTCCAATGCTTTCTTTTTCATTTCAGCTACAGCTTGCTCAGCTTTTGCTATCTCTGCTTTTTGAGTAGTTTGAGATGCCTTCTGCTGAAGCTCTTGTTGTTGTTGCTTGACCTGAGCCGAGTACATTGCTGCAATGATTATGACGATTATAAACAACAAGGTAATCAAATCGCTATAGCTTAATAGCCAGCTCTTCTCCAGCTCCTTCTCATCATACAGACGATCATCCTGCATACTCGCTCTGCCTTTCAATAATTCCTTTCATACTACCTGGCATTTTTAAGAGCACTAGCTTTTGATCAGCAGGTAAAAAGGAATTTAGTTTTTCAAACAAAATTCGAGGAGTTTCCACGCGTTGTAGCCCTACGCATCCTTCAATGTAAAGCCGTTTTTCAAACATTTCCTGATCATGAGTATCCATCAATCGGTAGTAACATGGCAACGCAAACATATTGGCTAACAAGGCCCCATACAAGGTAGCTACCACTGCGGTGCTCAGGCTCTGCCCTGTCTGGGTAAAATCAGACAAGGTTTGTAATACGCCTGTCATCCCCATTAATGTCCCAACAAGCCCCATTCCAGGTGCCAGTAAGGCAATCAGTCGAAACATTCCTCCCATCTGCTGATAGCAATGCTGTTCACCCTTACACTCATTCTCTAAAATCATACGAAGTTCTTGCTCTGATACACCCTCGATCGCTAGCAACGCTCCTCGCTGAACAAATGAATCCGGCTCGTCCATCAGCTCTTTTTCCAAGGGAAGATAGCCTTTCTCTTTTAAAACAAGCGAGTATTGATAAAAACGCTTGATGGTCTCTTCCATGTTATTTTCTCTACCATGGACCAATAACCGGAATAAATGTTTGATTTTAATGTGTTTACGCTTAATGGCATACGAGATAATGACAGATAATCCCACTAATTCAATTGCCGCCGGATGTAGCAACTGACTTACACTTCCATTTAAATAAATGGTATGTATTAAAATAAACATAACTAGTAGAACGAGTAACAGCGAACGATTTCTTCCCGCAAAAAATGTTTTTACATTCATGTTAGTAACCTCACTTGCCCAAGCATGTATTTCTGAACGAATTCATTATAGCAAATGAAAATCCAGAGTTAGATGAAAAAGTAAAAAATATTTCTACTCCCAAAAAACAGCAAAGAAAAAAGCGAATCCCTGCTTTCACCAGCAAGTTTCGCCCCTTTGCCCTATACCACTTTAGCCATGAAGCCCTGTATCGCATGTACTACCTTTTGTTGTATCTCTAAAGTAATACGTGGCCACATCGGCAGACTTAACGCCTCAGTTGCCATTTGTTCCGTAATAGCTAACGTGGGCTGTTGTGTTGTCTGATATACTGGCAGCTGATGTACAGGAGTTGGGTAATATAGCATCGCACCAATTCCTTCTTGCTGCAGATAACGGTGCAATTCGTCTCGTAAGCCTTGTTCCACCCGAATCGTGTATTGATGATACACATGTTTGGCATATCCTGCTACCTTTGGCGTAACAATTCCTGGTACGTCTTTTAACATCTGATTGTAATGCTGGGCAGCCTCTCTTCTGGCTTCGTTCCATTGATTAATATAAGGTAGCTTTACACGTAAAATACAGGCTTGCAACTCATCTAAACGAGAATTGTAACCTGTAAGTTCATTCTGATAAGGAATCAAGGAGCCGTGGGTACGTAATTTGCGAGCTAGCTCTGCCAGTTCGTCGTTATCAGTGGTTAACATACCTGCATCACCGTATGCTCCCAGATTCTTGGTTGGATAAAAGGAGAAACACCCAAAATGCCCAAAGGTCCCGAGCTTCTTGCCACAGTACTCTCCACCAAATGCCTGTGCCGTGTCTTCAATAAGCCCTAGTCCGTATTGTTGAGCGATCGTAATCATCGGCTCCATTTTAGCCGCATGTCCATATAGATGAACAGGGATAATCGCCCTGGTCCGATCGGTAATTTTGGATTCTATATCAGCTGGCTCTACATTGAATGTATCTGGATTAATCTCGGCAAACACCGGCTTCGCTCCGACTAGCTCCACAGCTTCCGCCGTAGCATAAAAAGTAAAGGAGGGAACAATCACTTCATCTCCTTCTCCAATTCCCAATGCCCTTAAAGCGATAAATAAAGCATCCGTGCCTGAATTTAACGCAATCGCATGTTTGCATCCCAAATAGTCGGCTACTTCCTTCTCAAACGCTTTTCCCTCGGTACCAAGTACGAAATGGCCCGAACGTAGCACTTCCTGGACAGCACTGTTGATCTCATCCCAAAGTAATTCTACCTCGTCCGTCAAATCAATGATGGGTATCCTCACGTTCATTCCCCCTCGTATCCGTCATTAAATTACTCTATTAGTAATACGTTAAGAAGAGGAGCATCGTGCAACATCTGAGTAATTTGTGGAAGGAAAAAAATAATCCTTTACCAAAAAGGGAACGAACTATGAGGGGGCAAGCTATGTCTCACCAGACAAATGAAAGTGTCTTTATTCATCCAACAGCCGAAGTGTCTAAGCAAGCTATTATTGGAGCTGGAACAAAAATCTGGAACAATGCACAGGTCCGCGAGAAAAGTAAAATCGGTAGCCAATGTATCATTAGTAAGGATGTTTACATCGATCAAGGGGTAAAAATCGGAAATAACGTCAAAATTCAGAATGGTGTTTCTGTATATCAAGGGGTCGAGATTGACGATAATGTGTTTCTCGGCCCCCATATGACATTTACAAATGATTTGTTCCCACGTGCATGTAATAATGCATGGAAAGTGGTACCGACCAAAGTAGAGATAGGAGCTTCCATAGGAGCACATGCCACCATCGTATGCGGAATAACCATCGGTGCCTATTCTATGGTAGGAGCAGGCTCTGTAGTCATCCGGGACGTAGGAGCTCATCAGCTCGTAGTCGGAAACCCCGCTCGTATGATTGGCCTTGTTTGTTACTGCGGTGACAGGATCGAATACAACAAGCCTTGTCAGGTATGTGGTCAAAGTATCCCAGTAGATGTGATGCCATAGATTCCTATTGGCTCTACATGAGCTTCAGCAAGAAATAAAATGGTCGATTGCTCGACCATTTTTTCGTGTAAAAACTAGCATATACCTTACTTTTTCTTATCAAAAAAAGCTCCATAGGCAACCTGAGTGGTTTCTCCAGCGTACTGTTTGCTTGCTGTTTTCGCCTTGTTTACCTGTTGTAGCTGTTCTTCAATTTTAGCTTGTTGTAGCTTCATCAGCGGAAGGATTTCTTGATCAAGCTGATAGCTCTTTTTCAATAATTCCTTCTCCTGTACATGTAATTCTATGCCTTGTGTTTGCAGTTTGCCAAGTTGCGTAATTTGTTCTTCTCTCTGTTCAAGGACGGAGTTCCACTCATCGGGATTCGGCTCTTCATCACGTTTCAAGATCTCCATTAGTTTTTCAGTAAGGATAAAGATATTGCTCGCTACATCCATCGCAGAAACATTCGTCATTATCCCTGAGTTCCTTCCGGTTGCCTTTTCACGATCAGCATTGCCTGTTTCCATGTATCGCGGAATTGCACAAAAAACTCTTCTACTTCCGTGATAATGGCACCGTCCTTTTTCAAATTCGCTTCCATTGTACGATTAAACATATAGTCATACATCAGCATAAACTGCTCAGAAATTGGTACATTTTGATCTAACGTAACCATTAATTCTCGGATGATATCCTGTATCTTAATAATGCTGAGATGAGCTTTTTGAACGTCCTGTTTCTCCAAGGCCATCTTTGCCTCTTTACTATAACGGATGCCTCCATTGTACAGCATTAACGTAAGCTCGCCTGGCGAGGCAGTCTTCACTTGGTTCTGTTGATAGATCTGTGCAGCCGTCTGATTCATGCATTCCCCTCCTTATTCCTCAAAACCATTACCCACCGAAGTTAGATAATAGATTGGAGCCTTGAGAATTAAGCTTATTAATTGCTTGCTCCATGGCAGAGAATTTTTTCCACAAATACGTTTCTTTATCTTTTAGTTTATCCTCCCAAGCCTTAATGCGAGTGTTGATATCTCGGATATCCCTTGAAATTAGACTATTATCACTGGTTGTACCTGTCCGACCCGCTTTGTCTCCAATTGTTTTCATAGCAGCATTCGTCTGACTATAAATACGTTGAGCAAGACCTTGGTTTTTGAATGCATCAGATCCTGAAGTACCCCCATTACCATTTGTGAAGAGAGCAATTACTCTTTCCTGATCATTCGACAAGGCATCTTTAAGCTTTTCTTCATCAATGTAGATCTTACCGTTTTCCATGTAATCAAACTTACTGCCCATACCATCGGATTTCTTTGGACCGATACCAATGCTAGCAAGTGTATTTTTTGGCGGTTCTACTCCTTCTACAGGAGTATAGAACGAGCTGCGCATCTGTGTGAGCACATTAGATAAAATACTGTCGCCTTTTAACAGACCACTTTTCGCTTTCTCTTCCCATTTCTCAGTTTGTTTTTCTTTCATTGCTTCTTTTTCTTCATCAATAAGCGGGTAGAAATCGCGGTACACTTTTTCTGTCAGCTTGTTATTAAATTGATCGATTACCTTGTTGTAGGTATCGACGAACTCTTTGATAGCAGTCATAACTGACTCCGTATCTTTGGCTGTAGTAATGACTATATTTTTATCCCCGACGCCGATATTATCTTTAAAAGTAAAGCTCATACCATCAAAATCAAGTGTGTTTTTGGAATCTAGAGCAAATTCAATACCATTTACAGTCGCTTTTCCTGCTTGTTTTACGATGCCTTTAAAAACTTGCTCTTTAGAAAAAGCTTTAATATCAGGCTCTGCATCATTAGCACTTTGTCTGACTTCACCATTTTCGATCTTAAGCTTATTATCTGTACTGCTAGTTGTAATTTTAATAGCTGATACTAGTGATTTATCTTCATCAGTTGGAGGTACCTGAGATGTGAAAACGATAGATTTGTCTGTATTAGAATAAAAAGCTTTAACGCCGGTCTTACTTGATTCATTATTAATTTTATTTAAAACCGACTCAATTGTGTCTTTTTCACCTACTGAAATGGTGACTTCTTCTGGGCCATCATTACCCTTCAGTGTAAAATCAAAGGAACTATTTATTTCTGTATTACTATCCTTAATATCATCGCTAACCTTAAATTTCACGGAAACACCAGTACCCGGTTTCGCAAGCTGAACATTCGATACATCGTACTGCGTTGTAGAATTCTTCTTTGTAATACTTGCTGTTACTTTAGCGTCATCGGAAGAAGATACTTTTTGCTTTGTAAAATCTGAAGTCAGGCGCAATTTACTTACTTTATTATTTAAATCTAGCAATAATGCATTTTGCTCACGATAGCTGTCGCGCGTCCATTCTTCTTTTTGACGCTTACGAAGCAATTTCTCCATTGGAGATCTTTCTGCTTTCATTAATTTTTGAATCATTGTTTCAGTATCAATACCTGAAGCTAAACCAGATAATCTTATTGGACTTGCCATTTAGAATCCCTCCTAAATTTTTTGATCAACCATAATACCAATTAGTTCGTACATTTGAGCAACTGTATCCATCATCTTTTTAGATGGGATCTCTCTGACCACTTCATCAGTCTTATTGTCAATCACCTGTACATAATACTCGCCTAATTTTTCATGGAGATTAAATTTCAAGTGTGTTTCTTTTGCTTGCATGAATCTATTTAAAGCTGATACTTCATCCTGTAATTCTTTTTGAAAAGCGTCCTTATGCTCAATAGCTTGAGCCACATCTTTTTCTGTTGAAGGCTTCGGTTTTATAGTAGCATCTAATGGTGGCTTGGTTAGCTCTTGAGGATTTGAACCTGCATTTCCATTTTGACGAATTTCCACAGTAATCCCTCCGTCATCTTCATCTTCTATCTAAAGTATCGGCATATTGCTGGGAGAAATTGAGTAGTAGCGCTCTTTTCCTCGTTAAAAATAAAAAAGAGACCTCATAAAAGGGGGGTCTCCTTTGGTTTATTAGAAAAGGTAATTCAAAATAACAAATAGCAATCTAGTCTTTTAGGTGTTTCCTACCATTTGGATAATCATTACTATAACAGTTCGATTAATTTTTGATCAAAATAGACATATATCCCATTGTAGTGAAACCATTTTCCTCCATCAGGCTTTTCGTATTTGTTAAATAAGCTTGATTATGTTCGACAGCTCGTCCAAATGATTGAATAAGCTTCACAACATGATCGGTAGAAAACGCCGTTTTATGGTATTTAGACATGCCGATTAACTGCAATTTAATCAAGGCATAACGAATAATGAGCATGACATATTCTTCAAAAATATTCTTATCAAGGGTAACAGGGAAGACTTTAGAAAACACATGATTTACCAGATAATTTTCTAAGATATATTCGTGATTTTTCATGAATGGTTGGTAATAGTTTTCATTAGCATCTATATATCGAGTAAGAGTATCTTCCTCTTCCATACCTTCAAAATGTTCCAATCCCATTAAACATTCCGTATAGCACTCTGTATAGCGCTGATTGACTCCACCTTGAAAAAAACGTCGATCAGTTAATTTTTTAATAATCTTCATTTGAATGGTATGATTAACAGGCACATCAGCAAACATTTTATCAATGGTACCACTTTGCAGCATATTGGTATAGGAACCTATAAGCTGTAAGACTTGATCTTCTTCTGAATTGTTCATGTATTCTTGTACTTTTTGATAGAATAACCCTAAAAATAGTAGACGATCCTCTAACTTATATTGTCGGTATTGCAAGACTTGGATCGTAAAAATCCGAAGTTCCCAGAAATACTTTTGGAGTTTTTTACCTTTTACTTGCTTACTGGTGTTAATATGGTTAGAAAATTGTAAACCTATCTCAACACTCTCTATTTGCTCTTGAAATCCTATTCCTTCTGGGTTAAGAAGTGCCAATCTTGCTATTTCTGGACAAGATATGGTTGCTGCACGCTCGACAACATCATTCACATTATTCCAAATACGAGGATAGGTTTTACAAGTGTGACAGAGGTAATCTTCCCCTTTTTTTAGTTGGATACTACATAGTTTTTGTTCATTAAGAAACACACAGCTACCTTCTGTATCCATCTTAATTCTGGCATAATTACTCGGAGAAGCCTTGGAGCGAACTCGTTTTATGTTCTCGTCTATAATTGGTGATAATTCCTCATCTTTCAAACGTTTATATTTCTTATACGTATCCTGATCAACTGTGACCTTCCATCCAGCACAGCAAGTATCCTCACACTCTGAACCTATACATTGGAATTCTAGCATATACTCTGGCACAAGTGTTTTCTTAGTTGTTGTCGACATTTGCAGATTCCCCCAAATTCCTTACTATTTATTAAAATTTTTAAAAGATATACTATGAGAGTACGTGAGGAACTACATTACGTGTCATTTCCTCTTGCCACTGGTTTTGTAGTGGGATCATTTGGGAAGATAATACTTGAATTGCTAGTACCTGATCCTTTCGTTCAAAAGCAACTACCAACTTCTCTAGTATTTCAGCTCTGACTTTTGTTAACTCTTCTAAACGGTTATCACTTAATAGAAATGGCGAAACCACCCCTATTGACTGTTCTAATTGATTACATGCATCAGTGATATCTGCCATTAAATATGCCATTTCATGGATCTGACTCTGATACAGGCGCTCATATAGTAATTCGATCGCCTCTCCACAAGTTATTGACAGTCCGATCATCCCTCGCATAACATCCCAGTATTTTTCCATGATAAAAAATATTTCCTTTCCAAAACAAATAGATCATAGCTAGCTTTAACCTAGCGATTCCTGATCACGCGTCAACAATAGTTTGCTAACCTCTCATACTACATATATCGGTATTTTATTATACGTTGCATAGCATTTTTAACGAAACCATTTTCTTACAAGTGAAGACAACAAAAAAACTTGAAGCTTATTCATCTTCAAGTTTTTCTTCAGTTTCTAACCATTGAGCTAGTTGAGCCCAATCTACTTTTGTTTGTACAGCTAATTGATTCTCTTCTTGAATGGCTACGTATACTTCTTTTCGATGAACGTTAATATCGCGTGGAGCCGATATGCCGATACGGACAAAGTCTTTCTCAACTGCAATCACTTTTATCTCTATCTGATCGCCAATCATGATGGACTCATCTTTTTTACGCGCTAATACCAACATATTTATCACCTACTTTGTCACTGGCTTCTCTTTTTGTAAAAGGAGGGGCTGCCGTAAATTATAATGGTCCCCTTGCAGAATAAATTGTGTAGCTTTTCTGTTTTTCACATTAATGACAAGAGGTGATTTCAAATTAACTGTGATTTGGTCTTTTCCTCGTATTGTCATGACAGACAAAATCACTACCTGAGATTCTTCCGTAATCTCCAAGGCTTCTTTCACTGAACGGGGTAGATCAAATTCATAATCCGTAAAGAATAGAAACGGATCTACCACCCAAAAACTAGTTCCCTGCTCTTCCAATGACTGAAGAGAGAAAAAAGGCATTTCCGGATTCTCTTGCACTAATTGATACTCATGTAAATGTGAAAAACCAATCATACCCTCTACAATATAAAGTTTTCCCATTTTTTCCTGTTGATACATCATCAGACAACACCTCTTATCTAGCTACGTTCACATTTAAACCAACGACTTCGATATCCAGCCGATTCCACTGTTTTACGTACGCTTCTACCTTAGAAGGCGTATATTTGTGAACAGGTGGGTGGATGGTTGTCTCAACTTTTGTCCCTCTTGGCGTAAATTTGATCTCTACCGGCTTGGCTTCATAACGTATTTCAATACCATCTCCAATGAGAGAACCCGCAGCTACGACTCCTTCACCTGAAAACATGATGCTTTTTTCAAAAGCGATATCAGCTATGGCATTTCCTCCGCGTTCAAAAGCACGCAGTTGATCCCCTTCAACTCCAGCTTGCTCAATCGCTTCCATTACTTTGTTGTAGCCATACTCAGCATTATCACTAGTCCGTCGTAACGGGCCTCTCATATCGATATTTTCACGCGCTTCATTGGAATCAATCTGCAATTCACCTAGAGGTTGGCTAATCTCAAGAATAGCTGCTTCTTGTTTTATTTCCATGCTTGCCATTGGTTGCTCAATCTCTTGCTTTCCACGCTCACTACGCCAGTTTAGCAAGAGAGGAGTAGATCTCATAGATAAAGAAGCTAGTTGCATCTTACTACTCCCCTTTCACTTTTATCTTAAAAAATCGAGTAACGATGGTTGAATGATTCGTGCACCTGCACCTAAAGCAGCTCGATGTACATTTTCTTGCATTTTTAAGTTTGTAATAACCTCTGCTTCATCTGCATCTTCATTTTTAGACATCATGGAAGTAATGCTTACACTATCAGTATCAAGTCGATCGCTCATTAATTCTAAGCGATTAGAACGCGCACCTAAAGCGGCTCGCTCTAAAAGTAAGTTATTAATGTGATTGTCCATTCTATCTAAATAGTCTGCTGCAGATTTTCCTGCGTTTAGATCTCCTACAATGTCTTCTAATGTTTTAAAAATATTTTCACCTGCTGGCGAATCAAAAATGTTTTTCCCACTGATGTTCACTTGGAAAAAGACTCCTTGACTCATTTCCATTTCCACTTTGCCTTCGTTGGATGTAAAGATGAACTCATCTTTACCACCTTGATTTTTAATTTCAAACGGTGGCTTATTATTATTGTCGCCTCCGTAAATATATTTCCCATTCACCGTTTGGTTAGCCAAATCCCCCAAATGTTTTTTTAATTCATCAATCTCAGCAGCAATACTTTTTTCTTCTTCTTTTGAATAAGTACCATTACCTGAGCCATTTAATAGTTCACGAACCCGGTGAAATACCTTCCCAACTTCATCCATAGATGTATCATAAGAATCCATCCACGTTTGGGCTTGTCCAGCATTGCGTAGAAACTGCTCATTTTCCACTAGTGATGTTCGATAATACATTCCTCTAGAAGCAATTACTGGATCATCGGACGGACGGGACACTAATTTCCCTGTAGAAAGTTGTTGATAAGATTTACTCATCTGGCTCATGGAGTTATTAATATTGCGTACCATGGTGTTACTCATCATATTCTGTGTAATACGTATTGCCATTTGGTTAGCCTCCTTGTACAGTGTCCAGCTAAATTTTATTTCATCCCTTACTGCTTTACGTTTATAGATGAACAGGAACTTAGACTTCATCTCTTACCGTTTTAAAAAAAGCGTCGCTACCTACGACGCTTTTCCCTAGTAACCTACAAGCCTACACGCCCCATACCATTAATGATTTTGTCTAAGATCTCATCCATACTGGTCATGACACGAGCCGCTGCGCTATATGCCTTCTGAAACTTGATAACGTTCGTCATTTCTTCATCTGTATCAACTCCTGATACAGATTCACGGTTCATTAAAATCATGTCTGAAGTCGTATCTGCATTTTTATAATTACGGTAAGCTTCTTGACCATCTACACCCAATTGAGCGATTGTGTGGCGATAAAAATCGTCAATGGTTGTAGATTGCGGAAAATCAGTTGGATTGCCGCCTGTTCCCGCAGGAATTAGTTTATTTTTAATTTTGGTGATCTCCAATGCATTTTGGTTGTTTCCGTCATTAACTTGCCCTGTTCCATCAGCTCTAGCTGCTGCGATCTTATCTAGGCTATTTAATATCTCAGGATTTACTTTAATATTTGCTGCACTTGTCGGATTATCTTTTCCACCGTCAATCACAAAGAAATTAAGGCCTTCCTGAGTGCCATTTTTAATATCATCCAGGTTGTACCCCGTTCTATGAACTTCGTTAATCTCACGGGCTAAATTGACAGCAAGAGCATTAATCTTTTGTATCATATTGGTTGTGGTTTCATCTCTTCCTTCAATCGCTGCTGACAATGTTCCCGAGGCCGTAAGTGGTTTAAACTCTGCTCCACCTAAGGTAATATCAAACTTTCCTGTTTCTGCGTTTTTTGTGGCTTTCATTTCAACAGATGTTGCATTGTTAACAAGCGGTTGTCCACCTATTGTAATATTAACCATACCACCTTCTGTTGGCGTAACCTTGACATCAACCATCGAGGAAAGCTTATCAATTAAAACATCACGTTGGTCATATAAATCATTAGGCTGATAACCATGTGGTACAACATCACCGATTTGTTTATTAATGGATGCGATTTGCTTGGCAATAGAATCAATGGATTCAGATTGTACAGCTACCTCATTATTTAAATCAGCTTGTAGTTGGGTAAGACGGTTGTACATATGATTAAATGTGTCAGCTACTGCTACCGCACGTTCACGTAAAACAGAACGCACTGATTGGTTCCTTGGGTCGCCGGATAAATCCTCCCACCCTTTCCACATTTGATCCATGACCTTCTGTAGACTACTATCAGACGGTTCATTCATGATATCTTCTATGTTAGAAATCGTTTTAACCTTGTCATTCCAATACCCTGTATTTTTAGCGGCAGCTCGATACTGACCATCTATGTAATCTTCTCGAATGCGTTGAATATCTGTTGCATACACACCTGTACCAAGTAAACCCGGTGCACGGTCTGCATTCATCCCAGGTCCAGGTATCGGAGTTGTAGCAGCCATATTTACGCGTTGACGAGTATAGCCAACTGTATTAGTATTTGCAACGTTGTGTCCTGTTACGTTTAAAGCAGCTTGTTGCGCAAACAACGCTCTCTTACTTACTTCGATAAGATGGAAGGTTGATCTCATATGGACACCCCTTTCTAAGCCTTGTGGTTAAAAATAGAACGATTCATTGACGAGTGTAACTGTTGATTCACTGGATTTTTATAAATAAAGTCCTCTTCCGGTCGATCTGTGAACAGGTCGAGGCTCATGTTGACAAAGTCAAGGGAGTGCTGCAATAATTGCTGATTCTGCTCATTCTCTTCCTTCAATTGTCCAATGACTCTGAGTAATTCTTCCCGATACTGAGTCAACCGATTTTTCGTTTCTACGTCCGTACACAATCTAATGACATCTTGCAGGGTTCCATTCGTAACAGCTACCCCTTTTTCATTAAAGATCGTGTTGGTCATTTCTTTACGTAATAGCTCGGTTTGCTGAACAGCTTTTAACAACTGTTGTTCTTTTTTGACATGTTCAGTTAGTAGTTGCATATCGTTTTTTATTAAAACTTCTCGCTTCTCCAATGCCAATGTATATAGTGCTTGGTGAAGATTCGTCAAATTATCCAACACGGCAAAGAGTTCGTTTACATGCGTCATGAGCTCCCTGTCGCTCCCCTACGATTTTTTCCAAAAAGCAATGAATTTCTCAGCGATTTGATCGCTTGGTACTTGATATGTACCGTTTTCAACCTTGCTTTTTAGTTCAGAAATTTTAGCGAGACGGGCTGAATCCATTTCTTGTTCTTCCCCTAGCTTCAGAAGCTCCCTTCCCTCAGTAGAGATCGAAACTTCATCTTTTCCCCATTTATGCTTTAATTGGCTATTCTGCTGCACTTTATTAGCCTTATTATAGGCTTGTATCATTCCTGTGCGATTCGTTTCATTAATACGCATATTTTCACCTCGATCATTGAGACTTGCGCTAGAAAGAACTTACGGCTACCCCCATATTAAGAAGTTGACCGTACTGTTTCTTAGCTACAGGATGGGAAATCACCGTTTGCTTGCTCTAGTAGTAACATCGGCTTTTCTAATGAAAACGATTAATGTTTCTGATCACCCAAAATCGTTTGGTTGGATAGTCCTATTCTTTTCTAAACTTATAGACCTGATTTCTCTTTCGCTCATCATCCGTAAGACGACGATCAACGTCCATTTGTTGTGTAATTTCACGTTGTAACTTACCCGAGCAATTTGTACACAAAGCCCCTGATTGAATAATTTCCCCACAGCTTTCACATGGGTATCCAAGGTTCGGGTTGCTTTGAACCGAAATCCGCCCTTCACGAATAAATCGGGTAATCTCTTTCACGTCGACACCCGTCCCTTCGCTCAATTGATACATGGTAGCACCGCGATTTTCCCTTTTCCTTAGGAAACTAACACATAGTTCATATTGCTTCTCTTGTTCTTTATAACACGATGGACATACATCTCTTATTCCTTTCACAAAAAGCACGTCACATATCGGACAGTTTGCTAAATGTCCTAATCCCATAATTTTCTTCCTCCCTGATTCACTTTGTTTTTGGCATGAAAAATATATGTTATCATTACTTATACTTATGTTTATTGCTTGAATTCAGTGCCGTGTGCAGTTTTTCTAGTCGACTGAATAAACTATAGGCATATATCAAGTACATGGAGGTCTTTACCATGATCGTCATTAAAACCAAGGAAGAAATTGAACTCATGCGTCAAGCTGGCATCATTTTAGCCAGTATTCACCAAAAGATTGCTACCATGATTCAACCAGGCATTACGACTTGGGAAATCGATCAATTCGTAGAACGCTATCTGAAAGAACATGGTGCCACGCCGGAGCAAAAAGGTTATCATGGCTATCCCTATGCCACATGTGCATCCGTTAACGATGTCATTTGCCACGGATTCCCTACTAAAAAGGAATTAAAAGATGGTGATATCGTGACGATCGACATGGTTGTTAATCTTAATGGATGGTTGGCCGACTCCGCTTGGTCATATGGGGTAGGACAAATCTCTGAAGAAGCTGATCGTCTGTTAACCACCACCAAGGAATCTCTGTATCTAGGTATTGAGCAAGCAGTTGTTGGCAATCGTATCGGCGATATCTCCCATGCCATTCAAAAATTCGCCGAAGAGCGTGGATTCTCTGTCGTCCGTGATTTTACCGGCCATGGAATTGGCAAAAAAATGCATGAAGATCCATATGTTCCACACTACGGGCCTGCTGGTAAAGGAGTTCGCTTAAAGGAAGGCATGGTTCTCACCATTGAGCCCATGCTAAATGTAGGAACTTATCATGCAGTCGTTGATGAAGAAGATGGGTGGACAGCACGTACACGCGACGGTAAATTATCAGCTCAGTACGAACACACTCTTGCCATTACGGCAGATGGGCCACAAATCCTAACTCAATTATAAGTCTTCTGTACCAGAAAATCATGATTACTTATTATTTTCATCGGCAAATTTGCGTTAACAGATTTGCCGTTTTTCTTTTTCCCAGCATTTAGCGAGCCAATGTCAGACTGAAGATGGATAACTGAAGATTTTGTTTTTTTGCATAGTTCGAAAGTACCCTAGCACATGCTTCAATTGTTGCCCCCGTTGTAAAAATATCATCTACTATCAATATCCGCCAACATGTTTTTTTCCGAGAAAAAGAAAATGGGTGAGAACTTAGAGATGTGGTTTGCAGGCTAGGATGAATAATAAATGCATCCTGCATACTTACAAACCGTGCTGTTCGTCCTTTTTGCTTACTCTGCTTTTCTGTTTCCTTTGGACGCTCCCATAGCGGAACACAAGGGATTCGCTGATGATAGCCCACATATTCGGCTAGCTTCTGCGCTTGATTAAATCCCCGTTCTTGCATCCGATTCCTATGCATTGGAACGTAACTAATGAGATCCACCTTTCTCCCCAGACCGTAATGAAACTGATAACCTACTAATATGAATGTTGCACAGACTAAATACAGTCTCTCATCCCCCTGATACTTCCACTGTTTCATTAATTCTTTTGCCCACTCATTATACTGGATTACACTTCGATTTCCATTCAATTCTTGCCTATATCGACTACAATCTCGGCATATCTCAAAGTTTCCTTTACATGCTTTACCACACATTTTACAAACATTCTTCATCAGAAGTATAGCCTCTAAAACACATTTCTCACATAAAAGCAATTTCATTAGCTGATAAAAGCATCTTGGATAAAAGAAAGCAGGCACACTTTTTGATAGATGATGAATTAATTGTCTTGTTTTTTTAGCAATTTGAATCATATTTTTACAGACCAGACACTGCATCATGATTCACTCCTCTCATTCTACCATTGTTGCAGTCTCTTCCGCCAAGCGATTCATTCGTTTAATATGTCTGATAGCTTGAGTAGGGCCTGGGGCTTTCTTATTCATTAGATAGAGAATCTGTCCCTCTGGATAGTCACTGGAGCGTCCTACTCTCCCTGCTATCTGGACTAGCGAAGCTTCATCAAAGATAGCAGCATCTGCCTCCAACACAATGCAATCGCTACGTGGAATGGTTACGCCGCGTTCTAGGATCGTAGTAGTTACTATGATCATGTACACCCTTTCTCGAAAAGCACGCACCTTATGTTCCCGTGCAGGATCGGATGCATGTACTCCTTCTACTTTATCTCTCATATCTGGAAAGAAGTGCTGAACATAAGCTAACACAAAGGGAATTTCCTCAATTCGCGAGACAAATATAAAAACCTGTCTTTGTGCCTGTAAACTATTGCGTAAAAAAAATAATAGAGAAGTAATGGGCTGCAGCAAATGAATGCTTCGATTTAAGTGACTTTTGATAAGCTTTGTTGGAATAGGGAGTGGGTGTCCATGGAATCTAGCTGGCAAAATAGCATGGGTAGAGGAAGTAAGCGACAGCCTTTTATGATAAGGGAACAGTTGATTGTCCACTCGTTTTGTTACTAGCTCTTTCTGTAGATAGTGTGGAGGTGTGGCGCTCAGATATAAAATCTTGCCATGGGGTACTAACGCTCGTTTTACAGCATGATACAGTGTTTCATTTTTATGGTAAGGAAAAGCATCTACTTCGTCAATTACTATCAAAGAAAAACGCTGGTAACAACGTAGCATCTGGTGTGTAGTCGAAATAATTAGTTGGCTTTGCTCCCATTTTTGCTGACTGCTCCCATGGATAGCTACGACTGAAATGGAAGGAAATACTTTTTGTAGACGTGGTGCTAATTCTAAAACGACGTCTTTACGGGGTGTAGCGATACAAACGGTTCCTCCACGAGTCAACTCTGCATCAACTGCCGGAAACACGAGCTCCGTTTTCCCTGCTCCACACACCGCCCAGATGAGAAATCTCCGTTCTTTTGAAAAAATGAATTCCTTCACCTTTTTGGCTACGATTGCTTGTCTTTTAGAGAATTGTCCATTCCATTGCAGGACAGTTGCAGAAATAGTACGACGTCCCACAGTAGAATCTGATTGACTTAACAGTTCGGCAGGCACACATATAAGGGGTACACAGCTCTTGCACCTTCCCATAGAGAGACAGTTGTAACAGTATGAGCAGGGCTGTTGACAGCTATAGCAGATGGTTCGTTCAATCTCCGTGACACTGTTGCACCGCTCACAATGATACGACAATTGATGCTCCCACCATGAATGATTTAGTTCAAGACTGATACTGGGACGCCACTCTGCTTTTCCCTGTAAAATTAACCATTGCAGTGACATCATAAGGTAGTCTGGATTATTTTGGTTTACATAGGGGGATTCTTGAAGACTCAGCCTCTTTACCTCGTCCAATAATAACGCTCTACCTTGTAGTTTAAAAAGAAGCTGATGCGTCTGTTGCTTGTTTCTAGCAAGGAATTCTAGCAATTTTTGTTTTTCAAGCATATTAGATTCACAAGTCTTTCCTTCATCCTCTATTTCTTCAAAGCTGAAGGCGTAGGATCGCCCGTAGGAATAATTTTCACCTACCTCCTTTACAGATAGGCGATTTACCTCTTTCGTGTAGCCTTGAGCCAACAGACGTGCCTGCTTGAGTGTATGAGGAACAACCCTACCATCGGCTACTTGTCGTGTAATTTTTTGGTTCACTCTATCCCTTATCGCAAAAAGTAAGGCGAGTGATTTACTTTTTCCAATAATGTGCAATCTCTGCCCGTTCTGCTCTTTCCAAAATTGCTTGTCTACCTGGAAACACGGAGTAATATATGCTAAGACAGATTGTCCATCTTCTTTGATATAAAGAACATATTCATGCATAATATCTATCCCCCTTGTCCTTATTGTTAAAAAAGACAATGGGATCGCGCAAGAAAAAAGAGACCAGCCTGTAACTTAGCTAGCCTCTTTTCCATCTGTTCTCAAATCGATGACAACGACTGGTTCTCTTCCTGCTTGTTGTTCTCTTATGGTATCTGGATGGACTCGGTATAATATCTCCGTCATCCGTGGCGTATCGTCAGAAGAGCCTTCATCCACAAAACTAATACTAATTGGCTGTCCATATAAACCGGACTGAAACATCAGGGTGCGTACAGCCTCTTCAACTCGATGCTCTGAATTATGCAAAAGTAGTTGATAATGTGTCAAGGTCAAAGGTTCCATAATAGCAGTGGCCCTACCTGACTCCATCCAGATGTAGAACATTTTCAGCAAAAGAGCGGAGCAGCCGTATGCTGCAAACAACCAGATCATAAAATCAGCTAACACGGTCATCCCCTCCTTTAATAAGGTATGCCGTACTGCTTGACTTGGTTGCTTTCTCTACGCTCATTTTTCATAAGTTTTGTATGATCCGTTTAAAAACCTTACAGCTTTACCCAGCCATTCTTTATTGATATAACTACAGCTTGAGTCCGATCCTGTACATTTAGCTTTTGCAAAATACTACTTACATGGTTTTTAACCGTCTTTTCACTAATAAATAAATATTCACCGATCATTCGGTTGCTTTTTCCTTCTGCCATTAATTGCAATACTTCACGCTCACGACGCGTCAAGGATTCTATAATGCGCGGGTCCATCACTGGTGACTCTTCGAACGTAATACTACGATCCATTGACTCTTCCTGCTCGCTTAAACGACGGAATTCATCGATTAACTTTCCGGTCACTTTCGGGTGGATATACGCCCCACCTTGGGCCACCACACGTACCGCTTCTACCAATTCAGAAGTACCCATATCTTTTAATAAATATCCAGATGCTCCTGAACGAAGTGTGCGATAGACATATCCTTCATCATCATGAATGGATAAAATAATTACTTTTGTTTCTGGACTAATTTTTACGACTTCTTCTGCAGCCGCAACACCGTTCACGTTCGGCATATTAATATCCATCAATAACACATCTGGTCTATATTCAGCTACTAGCTTGGGAGCTTCCATCCCATCTGAGCCCTCACCCACCACTTTGAAACCAGATTCCATATCAAGTATTCTCTTTACGCCTTCACGAAACAATTGATGATCGTCTACTAACACGATTTTAATTTCATCCAACAATTTTTCCACCGTAATTAACCCCCCTGTTTGCCGGTACTTTTGAATACTGACGCGGGCTGAAGCGGTATTTGAAACACCACTCTAGTCCCTTCCTTGTTATTGGACGTAATGCCGATTCTACCATTCAGTAATTGGCAACGTTCCTTCATTCCCATTATTCCGAACGATTGTCCTTTTTTGCTAACCTCACTCACATTAAATCCAATTCCATCATCTTTTACGACAATAAACATGTTTTCCAGCTGAAACTCAACCTTTATTTGGACAAAATTAGCTTTCGCATGCTTGTACACATTGTTTAGGCATTCCTGAACTAAGCGAAAAGCTGCTGCCTTAAATGAACTTTCCAGCGTATGTTCTTTACCAAAAACAATTAGATCAATATGTAATTTACTACGATCCTCAAAGGTTTGTATATACTTTTGCAAAGTTGGAATGAGTCCTAAGTCATCTAAAGCCATTGGTCTCAAGTCAAAAATAATTTTTCTAACATCTGCTAAGCTCATTCTTACAATTTCCTTTAAGCTACCTAACTCCTGTTGAGCATCCTGTATTGCGTCGTTTTTCAACATTTTTTCTACAATTTCTGTACGCAATACCACATTGGCCATGGATTGTGCAGGTCCATCATGGATCTCTCGGGCTACCCGCTTACGCTCCTCTTCCTGAGCCTGAATAATTTTCAGTCCCATAAGCTGATGTTGCTTGGCAGACTCCAATGCTTCCTCCACTTTGGACAAGTCCCCTGCTAAAAAACTGTGAACCACGCTGATCTGACTTAAAAGCCCTTCTGCTCTAGTAATTGTCTCTAAGATATTCCGCAGACGAAACTCTAGCTCATCACGGCGTTTCTTGAGATTATTTTCTCGCTCACGCATTAAGGATAGCTCTATCTGAACATTATGAGCTTCTTCATAAGCTGCACGAATATCTGTTTCCGTAAAGCTTTGAAAATTACGGCTTACCTGCACCAATCTCGACCTTGATCGGCGGGACTGTAACTCTAGATTATCAACATTCTGGATCACTTCTGTTAATACTTGCCGTATTTCAACAATCTCTTTTTTGATTGCATTACTCTCCGAACGAGCCCCTTCTGCAATTTGAAATATTTGCTCTTTGCTCATTTCAACCGTTCGAATCGTTTTTTTAATGACCCCATCTAGAAGGCTGATATCAATGCCTTTATCCATGGGTTTCCCCCTTATTGTTCCATTTTTACTTTGGTAAATAGTTCGAGGAGCTGGGGTGCACCTACCTTGCGTATTCCTGCATCGAATCTCGGGATGGAATATGGATTTTCATTTGGCTTCACAACGTCTCTCCTAGATGTAAAGACATATTGATATCCAGCTTCCTTTACCGAGTCAATCACAATGTTGCTTGTATAGCCTTGGGGTAAAGAGAGAGAGGGTATAGGCTTTTTCACAAGTTGTTCTAAGCCCACCTTTGACATCTTAAAATCAACAAATAAACGACTTCGGTACTCTTCCTCATTCTCTGCACGTTGAAATTCTTCTAGGTATACAGGCTCCGTCCCCGCTTTCTGAACTCCCCACTCATCCAGCTCTTTATGTTCATGTAAACTGAATGTGTGCGAGCCAATATCAACTAAGCCGGAAGCCAGCATTTCGTCAATTTGTTGATAAGCTAAAGGAACGGTCATATTTTCTCGCTTTCGATCTAAAGTATCCCGCAATCTGCCTGCAATGACAAAAGCTGCAGACGGATACCCATATTTAGAAAGCAACGGATATGCTTCTGTGTAATAACTCTCATAGCCGTCATCAAACGTAAGTAAAACTGCATTCTCTTTGGCAGTTACGCCTGTTTGCATAAAAGTAAAAAACTCACTTAGGCTGATAGGCTGAAGGTTATGTTCCTTTATAAACTGTAAGTGCTCACCAAACTGCTCTGGTGTCATTACAAAAGGCTTATTACTGTCACGGGTAATGTGATGATAATTCAAGACTACAACCTTGTCTTTATACCATCTCTCGTTTGATAGCTTTTCCTTTGGTTTACTATTTCTAAAAGATGTTTGCTCTAGATCTAACTCTTTATGTTCTAATAAATGAGACGTATGATCCCCCGTCTTTTGTTGCACATAATCCGTATTTTCTACTCCTACACTCTCTGGTCCAAGCCAATACACAAGGGTAGAAAACAAGAGGAGAAGAAAGAAAAAGACGAGAAAGAAAGGTTTTTTCCTCATGATGCGCCATATTCCTTTCGATCTTATTATAGTGCTTTTCGACAAAGATTTACAGAATCCTCTACGTAGTCTAACCCATTGAAGTTGTACTTGCCTAGCCTTTTTCGCAATTTTTGTAAGAAAAAAGAAGCCTAGGAAAATCCCAGGCTTCTTTGTATTTTTTACAGGTTAGCAGCGTCTTTTTTCAGATCTTCTGCTTTATCTGTACGCTCCCATGGTACATTAAGATCATTACGACCAAAATGACCATATGCTGCGGTTTGTTTATAGATCGGACGACGTAGGTCTAATTGCTTAATGATACCTGCTGGACGTAGATCAAAGTGTTTACGAACCAATGCTACCAAATCAGATTCCGCAATTTTTCCTGTTCCAAATGTATTTACAGCGATAGATACCGGTTGAGCTACCCCGATTGCATAAGCTACCTGTACTTCACAATGTTCAGCAAGACCTGCTGCTACAATGTTTTTCGCTACATAGCGAGCTGCATAAGCACCAGAACGGTCTACTTTTGTAGGATCTTTACCGGAGAATGCACCCCCGCCATGACGAGCGTAACCGCCATACGTATCTACGATGATTTTACGGCCAGTTAAACCAGCATCCCCTTGAGGACCACCGATTACGAAACGACCAGTTGGGTTAATAAAGTATTTCGTTTGATCGTCTAACAGATTTGCAGGAACGATCGGTTTAATTACCTGCTCCATTAGATCCTTTTTAATCTGATCTAGTTCTACTTCTGGAGCATGTTGAGTAGAAATAACAATTGTGTCGATGCGAACTGGCTTATCGCCATCGTATTCAACTGTTACTTGAGTTTTACCATCTGGACGAAGGTATTGAAGCGAACCATTTTTACGCACTTCTGTCAGACGACGAGCCAATTGGTGAGCCATACTGATTGGTAGAGGCATCAATTCTGGAGTTTCGTTGCAAGCATAACCAAACATTAGACCTTGGTCACCTGCACCGATCGCTTCGATTTCTGCATCAGTCATACTACCTTCACGAGCTTCCAACGCCTGGTCAACACCTAGTGCGATATCTGCTGATTGCTCGCCGATTGCAGTAATAACACCGCATGTATCTGCATCAAAACCATATTTTGCACGATCGTAACCAATTTCACGAATCGTATCTCTTACTAGCTTTTGGATATCTACATACGTAGAAGTTGTGATTTCACCTGCCACAAGTACTAAACCAGTGGTAACAGATGTCTCGCATGCTACACGAGCATTTGGATCTTTCGATAAGATCGCATCAAGAATAGAATCAGAGACTTGGTCACAAATCTTATCTGGATGTCCTTCAGTAACGGACTCAGATGTAAACAAGCGACGCCCTTTTTGCAATTCCATACCTAAAAACCTCCTTCAACTGGAAACATGATATAATATGTTTGCCGAGCCAGGTTTCCATCACGACAAAAAGAAAAACCTTTCCCTTCGTTGAGGAAAAGGTTGCTTTTCTAGTGCGTTCCTTAACCCTCTTATCGGCCAGAGTGAGTCTAACTATTTAAATAGTTATCCTTCTCTGCTGGTTAGCACCGCTCAAAACGGTTGCCGGGCTTCATGGGGCCAGTCCCTCCACCTACTCTGGATAAGAGTAATATCCATGATTTATAGAATAATCTTTTTTTAGAAGGGTGTCAATGTACTTCAGTAAAATAATCCGATATTTTACAATTGGAATGATTTAGCTAAAACGGTAACCATTTCTCCTCGCTTTACCGGACGCTCCGGCTTAAAGGTTCCATCCTGATAACCATGTAACCAACCATAGCGTGAAAGGGTCTCTATTGCAGCCACCGCCCAATGTGAATTAGGCACATCCCGATAAGAAACACTAGACGATTTCGATACGTTTAGTTTCTTAGCACGCGCAATCATCAAAGCCATCTCTGCTCGATTAACAGATCGATCCGGTTCAATTTTTCCGTTGAAGCCGTTCATAATCCCCATTTGTGAAGCCTGTAATAGACTCTCATACGCCCAATGCTTTTTGTTTAAATCCTTATAGGTATTAGTACCCAATCGACCAACAGGTATCTTTTTGGCCTTCATCGAACGTAGAAGCATATCTGCAAACTCAGCTCGTGTCATATTTGCATCTGGACGGAAACTATACGTATTAGGTACCGTAATAACCCCACGTTGAGTTAAGCGCCCTATATCATTTCTAGCCCAATGCCCATGTATGTCTCGAAAGCCTGCATACATTTCCTGACGAGTTAACGTAAATCGATATGCATCATAACGGAATGGCGTGGTACTGGTTAGCTTCAGGTAGTATGTGCCTGCAGCTAATTTCCGTTCAAAGACAATGCTATTATCTTGTCCAGAAACCTTTTCCGCTCGAATCGCATATTTCATATCGCGACTATCATAAATACTCATCATGATCTTAACCTGTGGCGGTACATAAGGCGCTCGAATAGTAACGTACGTTTCTTTTGGTATCGAAAATGTAAACCAATCGTTATCTGCTTCCGAAGAAATTGTTCCCGTAATCAGACTGTTATCCCCTAGTTTTGTAGCTAAACGATACGTGTCGTTTGGTTCGTTTGGGTCTTTTCGTTCCGGCATATAATTCAGCTGAAAAAAGTACTCCCCGCTCACAGCAGCAGGATAGCTGTTCTGAATTTGGAACAAATAGCGACCTGGTGTAACATTCATCTCTAAGCTTTCTAACGGATCGGTTGCTGAGCTACTATCAAGAAATATTCCGCCAGATGTCTTATCACGTTCTTTACGTACCCTAATTTGTGGGTCTAATCGTAGTGTATCTGTATCCACGCGCAGATAAAGCTTACCTGGATCACGTACAAAATAGGAATACCAATCAACATCCTGTGCTGTATGAAAATTTCCCTTGATCTCAATATTATTACCAGGAGGCAAGGGTCGGACTTGATCAATACTATTATTTGGCTCATATCGATCAGGCGCAATGGAAAAACGGTTCGTAATCGTGTAGTGAACCGTGCCAGATATCGCAGATCGTTGGAAATGAATGTGAACCTTCCCTGGCTTAACCGCAATTGTTGCAGTCGTCTTATTTCCAAAATAGTACGTATCTTGAGGCTTTCCATCCTGATAAACGCTAGCTGCCAATGGAGCAGGTGTATCCACTGATACTTCTGCTTTTAATTCTAAGGTTCCCTCATATGGAATATCGGTGTAAAACCAATCGCTCTTATCTTTATCGCTCAGAGAACCGCGGATTTGGCTTTCCATTGGGAATGCGGCCGCTGTACTCTGTGTATTGTTGGGTTCATTTATATCATCAGGTAGTCTACTCATTACTGCCTTCTGAACATTTAAAAGCCCATAACCTGTTCGTTTATCCCATCTAGCTCCATGTAATTTGGTTGCTGAGTGGTACAAAAGCTGTCGTACTTCTAACGGTTTCATCTTTGGGTTTCTCGCAAGAATTAGCGCCGCTGCACCAGCTACCTGAGGAGCTGCTGCTGAGGTGCCCTTCATAGAATCATACCCGCCACCTCTTGCTGTCGTGTACACATTCACACCTGGAGCCACCAGATTAATTTCTGGTCCAAAATTAGAACGACTATGGATGGTATTAGAGTTAGTAACAGCGCCAACTGCGATTACCGTCGGAAAAGCAGCAGGATAGTTAACACGACTACCTTCATTTCCAGAAGCCGCTACAACAACAACTCCTCGGCCCTCCGCAAAATCTATTGCATCTTCCAGCGCTTTCGAATAATACAGTGTGCTGGCTGACATAAGAACAACTTTAGCTCCCTCAGTGACCGCTCGTTTTATTCCCGCTGCTAAACGGTCAGATGATGAAAATCCTTTTTTATCCAAGACTTTGATAGGCAGAATCTTAGCATTCCACAATACCCCTGTTACCCCTAAAGCATTGTTTCCTTTAGCTCCTAATATCCCGATCACATTGGTTCCATGCCCGTTTAGATCCGACGCACTTTCCCCTTGTACCAAATTAATAGTAGGTAACAGATTATCCTTTAAATCTGGATGAGAAGAGTCCACCCCAGAATCAAGTACTGCAATCTTAATGGCTGTATTGCTATTGACGATCCCCCAAGCCTCAACCGCTTTAATCTGCGGTAGATGAAGCTGTTTTGAAAAATAAGGATCGTTCGGACTGGTAGCTGCCCGCGCAGGTGCCTCACCAATTGTAAAAGTAATTATAGCCATAACCGCTGGAATTATCATTCTTTTTGTCAACTGTGAATATAGCATATGGTGCCCTTTCCTCCTTCTCCTGTAAAGAAGTAAATCAGGAAGGATTAGCGTTCTTAATCTTTCGATTGTTCTTTTATATAGCATAGTATAGGCTTGCTCAAGAGACAACTATTTCCTGCGCCTAAATATTTCCAAAATGTTATAGACAAAGACCCCTCTCTTCACGAAAGGGGTCATGGAAAGGATTACTGAATGAATCCCTTGTTATTTTCATGTAATTCTAGCTTCTGAGCTTTTACATCTTTATCCTGTCTTGCATCTGGTACATATGCTTTGCATTTAGACAAGTCTAGCTCTTTGCCTTCTAGTGAACTTGCTGGAATATAGAATCCCCATACACGTTGAGTTTTAGGCTTAATATAGAGACTATGCAAACCAAAATGCATACGTGCAATGTCTCTTCCAATCTCATCACGGATATATACAGGTACCTCTGTGAATTCTACACGTTTATCCAAACCATTCATAAAGGCTACAATGACTTTTAAGCCACCATCCTGAACCTGAACTAAATCAATAGCTGTCAACTCCACTTGACCGTCTCGGATCGGGAAAAGATCTTTTACCTTTTGTATATATGACTCTTCTTCTTCATCCGTTAAGCCATTGTGTTTCTCCACTAGCTTTTCTTCCATCTTATATTGATCTAATCTTTCTTTATCATAGACCATAAATAATTGCGTATCATCTTCAGGCATGAACAAGAAGTCATCCCATGTGAAAAGGAATTCGCATGGGCTTGCAGACATATCTTGCAAACCACCCATTGTTAACATCTCAAAGGATTTACGTGCTACTACTTTACCATCAGAAGTAACCAAAGCCAGAGGTAGTTTATTTAACATAATATCCTGATGTGTAGCATTACGAACAAATGTCATAACTAAGAAACCTGTATTTAATACATTAGTAAAGAACGGAAAAATTCCTACCTCATCACGGACAACCGGTGGCAACTCATCGTGAATGAATTGCAACAACTCAACGTCCATCTCTTCCAAATTCTTGGAAGTTAAACTATTCAAGTTTAGAAACAATTCCTTGGAAGGGATGCGGTTAGACGATTGTTCAGGTTGCTCAATCCCAGACACGCCTAGGTAAAATTCTTTTTGTAGAAATTCATGAATATCCTCACGGGCCTGCTCTAACCCCTGTTTAGAACCAAACCAATTTGCTAATTGCCAACTCATCCTATAACCTCCTGTGCATAAGGCAAGGCGACATGCTATAAGCAGTCACCTTGCACGCTTTTCTCTATAGAACTTCTACATCCAATTCCCAATTGGATTTATTCAATGTTTTATTCATAGTAACAACTTTTGGAGGGAACGCTAATATCCAAGGTTTGCTAGAACCACTCTTCAGACTGATCTTACTTCCATCCACAATTCCTTCAGCTACTACTTTCTCACTGTTTCGCTCGCGCACTACTACACGCAAAGCCTTTGGTTGAAATGTGTCTTCCAGAGAGCTACGGATTAGCATAGCCACAACTAAACGTCCATCCTCTTTTAAGCCAATATCAAAACCAGTGAAACTAACTGTACCCGGAGCCAAGAAAGGAAGATTATATATCATGTTTTCCAAACGATCCTTTTGAGTTACGGTCAATCGCTTTTCCATAGCTGGATCAATCTCTAAATTTTTTGGCCAGACGAACTCACGTTGTGGCAATCCAATAATCAGTTTCCATTGTCTAACGTCCATGGATTTTTCGTTCGTCACTAGATCTTCTGGGAAAGTAATTTCCCATGGGCGACTACTCATTGGTGGAATCGTTCCAACCGGACTCAGGTCAAATTCGCCTTTAGCAAATAAATGACCTTCAACAGCAATCGCTAGGTCTAATGTACCCATTTCTACCGGTATTGATGAGGCATTACGAATAAATAAAGCTACTGTAACGAAACCTTCACGAGGAATCAAGCTAAATCCTGTGAGTCCTAACGTTCCCTCAGGGATATCCGGCAAGCTATCATTTAAGAAGCGCAAGGTATACTTTTTCTCTTGATCCAGCATTTCGTTCCATGCTGTGTTAAAAGAAACATCCAGATCGCTTGATTTTAACATTTTTTCCTTCGTTTCTTCAATCCGATTATGCGTAGTCTGAGAAAGGTCTTTCTTCAGATCCTCAGGACTCCGCATCTCATTATCGTTCGTAAACCAATTCTTTAAAAAGTTAAACATAAGATCCCCCTCTTTGCTGTGATACAAAATTCCTATATGATCAATTCCGTTTTAACGAGGTAATATCTCCATTCAGTGATCAAGAGCTATCCGCCTAGCAAAAGGTTAATTCTGAGCAAGCTGCACTTTCCATTGAGATAAATCAACGTTTTCCTTTAGGATGCTCTCTTTTGGAAAAATAAACATCCATGGTTTGCTCGTTTGTGCATTTACGACAAAATCTTTTAACTGAAATACACCCTCTGCTACCTTATCACCTGTGGCATCATAGAGAGACAGTGGCAATTGTTCAAAAGAGAGATTCTGCGTCGATCCATTACGAATTAAGAGAATTGCCCGAATCATGCCCTCATCGTTTTGCTTCGCCTGAACGCTCTGAACATTTACTTCACCTTCTTTTAACTCAGGAAGCCTTTTGGCCAGCTCAATAAAGTATTTCTTTTGATCGTCAGTTAACGACTTCACCCAAGACTCTTCCAGCTCCAAATTTTTCGGCAGGACCATTTTCTTTTGAGCCAATTCAAAGGAAAGGCTCCAGTTTTGCAAGAGAACATTTGTCGTGATAAAGTGCTCTCTCGTAAATACAAAATTCCACGGTCTAGCATGGAACGCTGGAATTTCTCCAAGCTCACTTAGATCAAATTCTTGTCGAGTAAATAGCTGATCGCCTTCAAACATGATAAGCAAGGTCATTTTTCCCAACAAAACAGGCTTATCGCTTGCATTTCGTACAAAAGCCGCTATTTCAATTCCGTCCTCATGCGGCACCATATTAAAACCGGAGATAGCAATATTGCCCTCTTCTAAAGGCTCTAATTGATTAGCCATAAAGGACATAGAATATTTCTGCATATCATCTAGCTCACGTTCCCATAACGGGTGCAGGGATAGCTCCGTCACGTGTTTAGCGACGCCAGTTGTTTTTTGTTGTTTCGTGGTCTTCTTGGCTTTCCCATTGTTTTTATCTGAAGCTGGTTTATCCGTGTTTGTAACAGGCAACACCGACTGTTCCTTACTTTTAGGCAAATTAGCAGTGTCTTTTTCATTACCTGACAATATATTTTTCAAAAAGGAAAACATGATTTTTCCGCTCCCACGTGTATAGTATTGTCTACCTATATTCTTATCTTTTCATATTATCATAAGTAACCTTCAAAACACAAAAGCCCATATTTTCCTTAACTCAATCGTTTCAGGCATTCCATTATACCTTGTTCATATGGGGTATGTACAATTCGCCCAAGCTCGCGTTCATACTTACTACCATCCAGTTGAATGGTAGATTCTGTAACATACATCATCTCCACCATTTCTCGCATAAAGGGCTGGAACCAGCCTAGCACTGTCATTAATTTGCGCCCGATAGGAAGGATGAAATTTTTTCTTCCATTATATAGACGCGCTATCTCCCCGATTTGTTGTGCTGAGATCGTCCCCGCGCCTGGAATATTCCAAGTCGTTCCATACGTATTTGGGCGTTTAGCTAATTTGACAATCGCTTGTGCTGCATCAGGTGTATAGATGTATTCACGTTTGATAGTAGTATCACCAATAAAAATACCGGGCTTCCCTTTAGTCATAGACTCCAACGTAACATGTAAAAAGGTATTAGTAGCGTGCGGACCATAAAAGTCAGGTAAATGAACGAGCATACATGGAATACCTGACTCATGAGCTTTCCACACAAGCTGTTCCATCTGTAAGCGAATCTTTCCCTTGGCCGTATGTGGTTCTTTAGAGTGCTGTTCATTTACCAGTGGTGCTTTGGCCCTACCATATGCATAGATGTTGTCGATCACAACTACTTTCGCCCCATGATGCTTGGCGGCAGTTAAGACATTGTGCATTAAAACAGGATGACCTGTTTTCCATTCCGGATAAGGAACACTGACACAATGAAAAATCACATCCACGCCTGTAGCAGCTTGTAGTACATCTTCTAGGCAGTAGGCATCTCCCGTATATAAAGACAGAGTTGGAGAGTAGTCTAATTCTTTTGCTTCCAATTCCCATTCTGCTTGTAATTTCGTCAGCTTTTTATCAGAACGCGCAAACGCTACCGTATGAATACCATTGCGAAGTAATTCTAAAACTAATTCTGTTCCAATACTACCTGTAGCTCCGAATACCAATGCTTTGTTCATGTCTCTTCTCTCCTTTTTAACCAATGGTCAATTAATGTTTGAGAAAAAACTCGACTTCTGCCGAGTTCTTTTTTTCAAGCCTCACGCTAGCCAATCAATTGGCTAGCTAGGTATCGTACATGCACCTTTACAAGTGCTTCCACATCTTCATACGTTTGCTTCGTTTGGATATAATGAACGACAAATCCATGTAAAGAGAGGAAGATAACCCATGGTATTGTGTACATATTCCCTATCTTTTGCAGCGTATCTCCTGCCTCTTCCCTTACTAGGCTTGCAAAGGTTTCATAACAACTGTCCTGTTCTGGCCGAGCGTACTGCTGCGTCTCCGGTTCGTTCGAACAAAACATCATTTCATAATGATGCGGATGGCTAAGACCAAAATGGATGAAGGTCTCCATCAGAGATTCTAATTTATGTTGAGACTGCCTCTCTGCATCTGTTTGGTCAATTGATTTTTTCATTTGTTCCTGTAACGTACGGTAGTCCTCTTGCACAATAGCATTAAATAGCTCAGCTTTTTCTTTGAAATGATAATAAAGTGACCCGTGGCTATAGCCTAGTTTTTGTGCAATACTTCGCATAGAAACCGCTCGATAGCCTTGTGTTGCAAATAGTTCCCGAGCTACTTTTACAATCTGTTCACGGCTCAGTTCCCTAGCTACCGCCTTTCTTGCCGCCATCGTGCTTCACTCCTTACGAACTCACTTCAATTTATTTAACCAGCGGTCAATTAATACTTCGAGTATATCCTTATATTCATTACTTGTCAAAGGATAAATAGCCGTTATTTTTTCACGGCATCAGAAAGAATCCATAATCAAATCAAATTGCTTCCTTATTATATGCCTTCTTTACGCAGGGTATTTTCAGCTTTAATCCTCTGTGTCTATATACAAAAAAAACGAGCGTATAGCTCGCTCGTCTCATTTGTCGTTTATCATCCTCTAATTCTTACTCCATAGTACCCTCGCCAGTACTTCTCGCGGTTTTCTTCTGCAAATGCAACAATCGCCACATGAGGAAAACAGCTCCAACGGCAAGACCGGCAATTAACCCAATCCAATAACCGAATGCACCTAAATCCGTAATTTGTACCAATAAAAATCCAAGTGGTAGACCAATCACCCAATAGGAAATCAAAGCAACAATAAAAGTAATGTTCACGTCTTTATAGCCGCGTAGTGCCCCTTGAATTGGTGCAGCAATCGCATCAGACAACTGAAAAAAGATGGCATACAATAAGAAGTGCTGAGCCAGCTCAAATACCTCAATGTCATTCGTGTAAAGGGATGCCACTTCTTTATTGAAGATAACCAAAGCCCCTGAAAATAATAACCCCAGTGTTACGGCAATTCCGATTCCTAAATAACTGTACTGACGCGCATCCTTGAGTCGTTTTGCTCCTACCTCATGACCAACCACAATCGTTAATGCCATGGCGATACTCATCGGTATCATGTATAGGAAGGAAGCAAAATTCATTGCTACCTGATGCGCCGCAATCGTAATGGTATCGAATCGGCTCATTAGCAGGGTCACAGCCGCAAAAATACTGGTCTCAAAGAAAATAGAGAATCCAATCGGTAAGCCTAATTTTAAAATTTCTCCCCAGGTCTTAAAGGAGAGCTTATAAAGCCTGCTAAACAATCCATAATCCTTAAAATTTCCAACACGTAAAATAACAAAACAAGTAATGATCAAAATGATCCAATAGGTAACGGCCGTCGCTACCCCTGCCCCAACCCCACCTAATCGTGGAAAGCCAAATTTACCAAAGATTAACAAGTAATTTAATACAACATTAACCGGTAAAGAGATTAGGGAGATAAACATGGTAACTCTAGTCTCGCCCAAAGCATCGATGAAACAACGTAAAACGGTGTAGACAAAGAGAGGAATAATACCAAAAGCAAGTGCTAATAAAAAACTCTGAGCTATCCGGTGTACCTCTGGCTCCAGCTTCATTCCCGTAAGGATAGAAGGAATGGCAAATATACCAATTAGAATTACAGAGAGGGAAATTGCCACGCCTAGATAAATTCCTTGAAAAACAGTATAAGGAACCTTCTCCTTCTTCTGTGCACCAATCATTTGAGCAACGATTGGAGTGACCGCTAATAGAATGCCGTTCAACCCTGTGAAAACAGGCGCCCATATACTAGTTGCAATTGCTACCCCTGCTAAATCATTAGCCCCGGCATGTCCTGACATAATTGTGTCAAAGAAGGACATTGCAAAAAGGGCCACCTGTGTAACCATGATCGGCAAAAGAATGAGTAAAAAATGTTTTGATTTTTGAGATAAGTTGTAGGTTTGATTCATAATTGACCCCTGTATTTTTTTGGATAATTACAAAGTCTAATTATAACATAGTTTGGATTTTTTATTGGAAGTTTATGTGAAGACAAAAAAGCTTTTCTACTAAAGAAGTTTTTTGTAATTTACATTTTACGTAATTTATTACATTTTTATCTATTAAATTCACTATATTATGCTTATTTGTAAACATAACAATTGTATATACAGATTATGGTAAACTAATGATTTGCCAATGGATATCCAAGTAATGGGTTTCTCCATTTCTATATTGTGGGTAAATTACTTCCTCAGGAATTCGTTACAGCCATATTCCTTTTTTCTACAAATGATAAAGTAACATGATACTGCTAAAGCTTGGTAATGAATGGAGTTTTGCAATTTACAGTATATTACAAATTGTTGTGAAGGTATGTGCTATTAACAGCAAAACTGTCGTAGTAAAATTGCATAACGCAGTTGAATCTGTAGATCGTGATGTATTTACAGTAGTAGCTAAAGATAATGGAACAAAGCAATACATCCAAACAGCTACTCTTTCTGCAGATAAAAAAGAAGTAACATTAAAGTTCTATGATGTTTTGAAATCTAAGTCAACTTATGTAGTTTCCTACAAATCTGGAGATAAAATTCTAACTAAAGAGTTTGACTTTGTTGTAGGTGACGTTGCAAAAATTGAAGCATCAAATATGAATATCCCTGTTGATGTTCCAACTCTACTTGATTACAAAGTACTTGACGCAGCTGGTCTAGATATTACTGCTGATACTACAGTAGGTTTTGAGTCTTCAATCCCTGGTGCAATTGATCTGGCTAATAAAACAATTAAGTTAGACACTCCTCAAGTTGCCTTTGTGGTTGTTACTTACACAAAAGCAGATGGAACTGTTGTCAAGAGTAACCGAATTACTGTAGAAGGAACTGCAAATGTTGCAACTAAGCTTAATGACTTTACAATTGCAGATGCTAAATTAGCTGAAGATGATTGGAAAGCAACTGATTTTAAACCTGTTCATATTGTTAAAATTAAACAAGATAAAGTTATTTCTATTAATGCTCAAGATCAATTTGGTAAATATAGTAATAATCCTGTAGAATTTGAGTCTTTAAATAAGGAAGTTTTACTTGTTGATAGAACATCTGGTAAATTAATTCCGCTAAAAGCAGGTAGCGCTGATGTTCGTATCAAAGCTGGAAAAATCAATGAAATCGTAACTATTCAAGTTGGAGAAGAAGCAAAACTAGGTTCAATCAGCTTAGATAAGAACCAACTTGATGTATCTGATAAAGTAACTACTGCTCAAACTGTAAAAGTTTCTCTAAAAGACCAATTCAATGACGCTTTCACAGGAGCACAAGTTATTAATGCTTCTGTGAAACCTGGTGGAGAAGATGTGATTTCCATCAATGCGTCTGCAGATGCAGTTAAAGGTGAAGCTGCATTCTCTATCACACCTAAGAAAGCCGGTACAGCAGTTGTTGAGTTCAGCGCAGCTAATACTGACAAAAAAGTAACTTTAACAGTAAATGTTAAAGAAGCTGGAATAATCAACGACTATATTGTTGAAGGATTCAAAGCTGAGCTTGATAAACACGTTGCTGAAAACTCTAAGTTTAAACTATCTGTTTATGGTGTAGATGCAAATGGAACAGCTACAGGTGATCCTATTGAAACTGGTGTAACATACACTATTTTTGATAAAGATGGAAAAGAAGTAACTGATTACAAAGATGTAGCTATTACAAAAGAAGTTAATGCAGCTACTTTAAATGCTGGTGAAACTTATACAGTGAAAGTTAAAGTTGGTAATTTGGAAATTTACTCCAAGTCTTTGGATGTAAAAGATTCTGAACCAAAACCTGCTGTTACTCAAATTGGTCAAGCATTAGATGTTACTGCTGGTGACAATATTCTTGATAAATTAAAAAATAACTACTTCGAAGTTACCTTTGAAGGTAAAGTTAACAAGACTGCAGAAATTACAGGAATTAAATTCTTTTCCGATGCAACTGATGTAGTTGATTCTTCTGCTGCTTTTACTAATACAATTAACGCTAAAGCTGAAGGAAAAGCTAGCTTAGTGGTAACTGATCTTAAAGTAAAAATCGGAAGTAAAGAATATGAAGTAAAAACTAATGCTATCATTGATGTGAAAGTAGCAGCTAAACCTGCACTTAGCGATGCTCAAGCAGTTGAGGCAGCTAAAACGGCATTAAACATCACTTTTGCTGGATCTGAAACAGCAAATACTGTTGAAAACGGTTTTGATTTAATTACTGCTGGTTTAGAAGGAACTTCTATCACTTGGGCTTCCGATAAAGCAGGTGTTATCACCGTGAATGGTAATAAAGCAGAAGTAACTCGTTCAGTAGACAATGAGAATGTTACTTTAACTGCAACAATCTCAAAAAATGGTGAAAAGGATACAAAAGAGTTTACTCTAACAGTATTGGCAGACGATACTAAAGCAGTTGAAGCAGATAAAGCAGCATTAGAGATCACTTTGGCTAATTCTGAAACAAAAGATGCTGTTGAAAGCGACTTTACTGTACCTACTAGTGGTTCAAAAGGAACTTCTATTACTTGGGTATCCAGTAAACCAACTGTTATTAGTGTAACGGATGGCCAAGCGACAGTAACTCGTCCAAATGCCGATGAAACTGTCACTTTAACTGCAACAATCTCAAAAAATGGTGTTGAGCAAACAAAAACGTTTACTTTAACAGTAAAACAAGCATAATAAAAAACTTTGTTGAGTAAACAAAGTAGAGAAAGACCTCTTAGACTATACTGTCTAAGAGGTCTTTTTAATATTAATCTTTTTGAGTTGATTAATGAAAATCGCATACTACACTGTCTTGTAACCTGCTGAAGCTAAAGATTTGACTTAATTAATAATATAGAAATGGGTTTGCAGAACCCCTACAACCTCCCCAACAACGTCTCAATCTCCCTCTCATACCCATACCTCTGAAAAAACTCAATCAATGCCACCGCAAAAATATCCCGTTGACTAATATTCTTCTCTTTACTATATTCCCGCACCATTTGATCTAACGTATTAGTCATATGCACGGATTTCGTAACAAAAATCCCTGGCACGGCATAGCGAGGTACCTTACCTGACTCTGATCCAGGCACGATGAGATCAATTAATCGATCCTTATTTCGGTCGAGAAGCTCCAAAATGGGCAGATAAGCTTCTATTTGTCCTAACTGCCCCTTATCTATACGATTTACTTTTAAAACGCTCTGAAGGGCTTCTGGAGCCTCTACGCTACATTCCTCTTCTCGTGTTGTAGCAGGCAAGGAAGTCGACAATGTTTCTTCTGTAAATTTCCCCGTTAGCTTCTCATAATTCTTTTTATCCGAAGACCATTTATACCCTTTTGATTTCATATAGGTAGCTAGCTCGCGATGATCGCTAAATCCTAAGCGTTTCGCAATTGTTTTCGCATCAGCGCCTTCTTTTTGGAACAGCGAGATGATTGTAGATATTTTAGAAGAGCTGACAAGGTCTTTGCTGGAATCCCATTTCTCAATTCGATTATAGGCAGGTACATAGGTTTGTTTATCACGATCCCAGACGAAGTTCTTACGACGCATATAGATGTCTAGGGTCTTGTAGTTTTTATGTCCCAATTCCTTTGCCAAAAGGTCTCTGGATTTGCCCTCTACCAGTCCACGCAATATTTCATTTACACGTTCATCATAGATAGGCTTTTTCTCTGTTGATAATTCCATGTTCAACACTCCCAGGTATGTTGGATATAATGTGTGAGTTGTGTGTTATGTGTGTTATGTGTGTGTGATGTATTTGTTTTGTATCTAGGGCTTACAGGGTGTTAATGGCATCGCTGAGTTGATCTAGATTGGTGTGCGTATAGATACTGGTGACATTTAGGGAAGAGTGCCCCAGTAGCTTTTGAATTTGAACGAGATTAACATCATTTTTTACGAGCTGGCTGGCAAAGCTGTGGCGCAGAATGTGAGCTGTCACTTTCTTTTTCCAGCCTAGCCTTCTTACGGCTTCGGTAATTTCCTTATTTACGTAGACGGGAGAGAGCATCCCTGTCTTTTTGGTACAAAAGAAGAGGGGAGAGGCTGTAGCTGGTCGCTTCTCCTGAACGTATTCCTGTAGTAACGGGAGTAATCGAAGTGAGATGGGGATCAGTCGATCCTTGTTACCCTTACCGGCTACTACGTGGATTACCTTATCTTCTAAATTCACATCGTCTATTGTGAGATTTAGGCACTCTGAGATACGTAGACCTGTCATATACAAGACAATGACTACTAGACGAATGAGAGGATGATCAATGGCATGGACGAGCCGTTCCACTTCCTCTTCTGTTAAGTATATTCGCTCCTTCTGCTGTACTTTGATCTTCTCAACAGAGAGGGCAATATTGCGGACGACTAGCTCTTTTTTGTAGGCGTAAGCAAAAAAGGAACGGAGCGTATGCAGATTACGTAGCCTGCTAGCAGGAGCATAACCACGCTCTTCCTTTAGGTAATGCAGATATTCTTCTATATCGGTTACAGTTACTTCTTCCATGTAAGATTCACAGTTATACTTGTTTTCAAGGAAGCGTGTAAAGTGTACTAAGTCTTTTCCGTAACCCGAAATGGTTTCTTCACTTCGACCGATAGATGACATGTATTCCAGAAAGATTTCTACTGTGTTCATCAGTAACATTACAGCGATCCACCTTTGATTAGAGAGTAGGCTTCATGTATGGAGTGATCCTCGTTAGAAACATTCTTGAAGTGTAGTAATCATTGTTGCCATTATTCCTGCTTTATAACGTTATGTATGAAGATTCTATATTTTTATATTCTGAACAAAAAAGTAATGTTTTACCAAAATATAAAGAAGGACGACATACATAGAGTGGTCTCGATGCGTGTCGTCCTAGATGTGTTTATGCTATTCTTACCACTCGGTTTTGATCGGGTAGACCTGCGATCAACAGGGTGTTATGTATGTAAAGAGAAACCCTCAAGGCTCTGGAGAAGTCTCCTTGGAACCATGAGGGTTTCTCTCTTTATGTCTTATCCATTAAGAATGGATGTACAAGCTAGATTTGCTATAGAGATAAATTATCCCTTATTGCTTAGCTTGCTGTTGTTGCCCATCAACAGGTTGTTGCTGTTGTTCTTCATCTTCATCAGGTTGTTGTGGTTGCTCAGGTTGTTCAGGTTGCTCAGGCTTAGTTACTTTAAGAGCAAAGTCTTTAGTAAGCTTGCCATAAGAATCAGAGAAAGTGAATACGATTGTACCATCTTTAGCTGCGTCAGCTTTGATTGTTACTTTGCCTCCAGCGATCGCAATTGCGTTCTCAGAGTCAGCGATGCTTGCTAGCATATCGATAGTTACTGGAAGTTTTTTCTCACCAGCGAATACGTCTAGCTCGTCAAACAGGTCAGCTAGAAGCTCAGTATCTGTTTTAGAAGCATCAACTACAACAGCAGTTTTGCCTTCTTGTAGTTTAACGTCTGTGATTTGTGGAGTAGAGTTTTCAACAGTAACTTCTACTGTACCAACTACTACACTACCTTCAACATAGGAGATTACTGCTTTACCTGCAGCTACCGCAGTAACTTCACCTGTTTTTGCATCAACAGTTGCTACTTTATCATCGGAGGATTTGAAGCTGAAGCCAGCTTCTGCATCTGTGCTTTCACCTTTCAATACATCTCCAACGAATTTTTGTACTTTAAGATTTACTTTATTATCATCTGCTTTGAAGATGTCCAAAGTAAGATCAGCAGTGTTGTTCTCAGGAACTAGTTTGTAGGAATCTACTTCTTTATCAGTTACGTCTACAACCGTAACTGCAACTGTACCGATTTGTTTGTCTCCGTTTTTGATAACAAGAGTGTCAGTACCTTCAGCAAGTTTTGCGAAGTTAACTACAAGTTTACCATTTTCAGCTTTAAGTGCATTAGCTGCTGGTAGAGCTACTACAGTGTCTTTACCAGATTGAGTTGCTACAGAAAGTCCAGTAACATCTGCTAGTTTGAATTCAGCACCGTGTTGATCCATCACAGTTACTTCCAATTTATTCTCATCGGATTTCAATTTAGCAGTTGTTTCTTGAATAGTATCTACTGCAGGAGCAGCTTTAACTACCAAGTCAAAAGAGATTGTTTTTTCGCCAACTTTTACAGTAAGTGTAGAAGTTCCTTCTTTTAGAAGGTTCAGTTTACCGTCTTTGCTCACAAGAGCTACAGAAGGTTGGTTAGAAGCGAATTCAGCTGTATCAGCTAGTTTATCAGCTTGGAAACCAGCATCTGCTTCTAGAACTTCACCAGCGAAGTTTTTACCTTTTGTGATAGCGATGCTTAGGTTTTGACCAAGAGTTGCGTATGCTTTGTCAATTGCAGCACCGTTTTCTATCATTTTAACTTCAGTCGGTTCGATAACTACTTGAGCATCCAAAACAGTAACGGACACTAGAGCAGATTCAAACTTTTCATTGTCTTTTGAAACAACTACCTTATACTTAAAGTTATCTGCACCTGTTAGGTTGTTTTTAAGCTCACCAGTAGCAGAAGTTGTATCGTTATTAGCGAAAACAGCTTTTGTTGCTTGGAAAGCTACAGTGTAACCAGCTTTTTCAAGATCAGCAACAGTTACTTTTTGATCTTCATTCACTGATACTTGCAAGAATTGAGGTTCTGTTACTGCACCTTGAGCGATTGTAGAGGTAATAGCACTTACGCTTTCAACGTTCAAATCACCAGGAGTAACAGGTTTTTGCTCAGGTTGCATTTCTTTGTCAGTAGAAACGTTACCTTGACCATCTACAGCGTAGAAACCTTCTTCGCCACCGATTTTTTCGAAGTCTTCGCTAGTTACTGTTTTGTAGTTAGCTTCTGTACCATTCTTTTGGGCATCAGCCAATTCTTTCAAAGTAGCTGCTTTACCCTCCCAGTTTACATAAAGAACGCTGTTATCAACATTCTCTAAACCGGAATCATACAAATCTGCTACAAATTTATCGGTTTGTTTAATTAGTGCTTCATCAGAATAGAATCTGTCTACTTTTCCACCAATATATACACCGCCAGCTGCTGCGAAAGCGGAAGTAGCCATGCTAGTTACTAGTGCTGTAGATAGCACTGATAGGATTACTTTTTTATTCACTTACTACCCCTCCAAATATCGTATATTGAAGTATCTAATTCACCGCTTGTTTACATAACATATATGTATTGGATAGATTAGAGGCCTAAGCCTCTAATCTATCCATACATTTGTTTCTATGATTGACGAGGGTAACCTATTCGAATTTGATTTTTAGATCAAATTTCTCTTTACCTGCTTTTACATAAGCTTCGTCAACTTTTTTGTAGGTTTGGCTGAATTCAAATTTGCCGTTAGTAACGTCAACTGTGAACTCTTTTTCACCTAGAACGATTGTTACTTCTTTTTCATCTTTCAAATCGCCAGTCAATTTACCAGCAATGTCATAGCCATATACGCCTGGAAGTACAAGCTTAGCTTTTTGTGAAGTGATGTCTAGGTCACCATCTTCATTTGGATCTGGTTTTTCGCCATCCCATTTTTGCTTCATGAATTGATCCATTAGGGTTTCTTTGTTTTCATCTTTCTTCAGGTAACCCTCAGTTTTTGCATCGTCAGTGCTGATAACATACAATACATAATCGATATCGTCAGATTCATCATCAGTATCAACTAGTACTACATAGTCATCTGTGTCAACTCCGCCAAGGTCTTTACCGTCTTTGTCGAAGTAAACAACATCTTTGTTAAGTCTGATGCTTTCTTTCTTCTCATCAGCAGTGTTGAAGTAGATCTTTTTAGATTCTGTTTTTGTTACAAGTGCAGGAATTACAGCTTCAACACCTGCATCTTCAAATTCAGAAGTCTTGATAGCTTTGTATTCATACTCGTCACCACGAGCGTCAACGATGATTTTAACATCATCTTCTTCGATAAGCTTGTCGCTATCTACGCTGTAACGGATGAAGGTTTTCTCAAGCTTGTCGCCATTGTCACCATCATATTTGAACTCGTCTTCAACCCATTTGTTGTTATCATCACGGTGTTTGATTTTTAGGTAGTCTGTGCTTCCTTTAGTGTAAGCTTCAGTAACCACACCAAACTCAGAACCAGATGCAAGACCTTTGGAATCCAATACGAATACTGATTCTAGATCACTACCGTCTACAGTGTAGTAAACTTCAGCGTCTTTCTCAGCAACATCTTTCCATTTCAAGATCTTAGGGCTCTTAAGTTCAGGTTTGCTACCTGTAAGATCCTTAGTTCCATCAATCAATACAGTGCTGCTAGTGTATTCATATGTTTTACCGTTGATTTTAACTGTCTCATCGCTCTTCTTGGAGTTTTTGCTCCATTCAGATTTAGACATAGATTTTACTTTGTCAGGATCTTTCATTGAAACTTTTTCAATATCACCGTTTGCATTCATCTCAATTTCTGCAAGAATGAATTTTTTGTTGTTAGACAAAGTTAGGTAATCTTTAGCAAGTTCATCTTCTTTTTTACTCAAGTCGCTGAACTTGTCGCCTTTTTCGTTTTTGATATATTTGCCTTCTAGTTTAACAGAAGTAGTTTTACCTTTTTCAGTAAACACTTTGAAGACATATCTATCATTTGTGTTATCCCAAACACCGGAAGTAGAAATAACAGCCAATTGTTTGCGATCGTTAGCTTCGTATCCTTCGATGTGACGAATACGGCCTACAGCGTCAAGATAGATCTTAACTTTTGTACCTTCAAGGTTCTTAACATCATCAGGAGAGATAGTGTCTTCGATTTCCTTGTCTTTGTCTTTCGCGAAAGAAGCATTTCTGAAACGGTATTCTTTGCCGTCGATGCTGATACGGTAGTCGCTTTCAGACTTCGTACGAACTTTTTCAACTTTACCTTCTACAACCGAACGGTTAGCGAAGATTAAGATTTTGTCTTTGTTACCGTCTGCACGGTATGCATGGTAAACGTCCATTTCTTTAAGGTCAGCCAATTTAGCTGGTTTACCATCTAAGAATACTAGGTAATCAATACCTTCTGTTTTACCATCAAGAGATAGATCTTTACCTACCAAAGTAGTGACCTTCTTGTCAGATACTTTTTTGATTAGCTCAGAACCGAAGTGGTTGTTTACCCAGTTTTGGTCGCCACTGCGATCGTCAACGATGCTTAGGTAACGAATTTCATTCTTTGTGTTAAGAACTAGCTTAACAGAATAAGCATCGTCAGCTTCTAGCAATTTTTGTAGCATTTCTTGTACATCAGATGCTTTTGTAGCACGCTCAAAGTTGAACGTTACAGTTACATCGTCAGCGAAATCGTATTTTTTGTCGCTATCAAGCTCAAGAGTAAGTTTGTTGAACTTATCTTTTTTGATTTGGTCTTTGTCTTTAGTAGGAGACAATTTTTTATTATTGTTATGGATAGCTTTGTATTTATCGAAAACAACTGTTTCGTCTTCGGAACCTTCCATCCATACTACAGTGTTATCTTTGTCTTTGATCCATACTTGTACGCGTTGACCAGCGTAGTCGTTAGCATTGATGGTGTCAGCAACTTTGTACTTCACTTTGTTGAAGAAAGAACGGCTGTCAGAAGTCAATTCTACTTCGTTGTATTTCAAAGAACCAAGACCGATTACTGGTACGTTAGAAACTGAAGGAAGATCTTCAGGTTTGTTACGATCAGTCATAGTCCATTTTGTATCGTAAACTTGTACTTTTAGGTATTCGTTTAGAAGGTTCTTACCAACAAGAATTTCGTGATTGTTGTTAGATCCAACAGTTGTTTGTTTCATTAGGTCAACGCGAAGAGAGTTGTCTAACATCTTCAATACGTCACCACGAACAGCTGGTTTGTTAGGATCGATAGTTACGCCATTGGAAATTCCCAATGCAGAAGCTTGTGCGATGAAGTTATTTGGCCAAGTACCTTTTTGAAGTGCCAATGGCTCATAACCTAGTGCACGTACTAACATAGTAGCTGCTTCAGCATATGTTACTGTGTTGTTTGGACGGAAAGTTTTGTCAGGATAACCTTTTGCTAGGTCTTCACTAACTGCGATGCTAACCCAACCTTTGAACCAGTCAGTAGCAGTAACGTCTTTAAAGAATGGATTGAAAGTTGCAGTGTTTGCAGCTTGCTCTAGTCCACGAGCACGTACCATCAAAGTAGCGAACTCAGAACGTTTGATTGTTTGGTCAAGGTTAAGGTTACCCTTGTCATCCCCTGCAGCCAAACCTAGAGCTTTCAAGCGATTGATCACTTTCTCCATGCTTGGATCTAATTGTGGGGCAGTAGTATTTGTTTCTTCTGTAGTTTTTGCTGCTTCTTCTGCTCCTGCAACAACAGGAACTACGGATAGTGCTAGTGCACTTGCCAATAAGCTATTAACAACCTTTTTCATAACCTTAGGTTCTCCTCCTCTAGTATATAACAATTGATTTTGGGATATCTTATTACTAGTTGTCTCTTTCTTTTTCCAGCCCGAATCCTGCAAGCGCGTTTCACCCCCTTTCGCAGGATCGCATATTAGAAAGAACAAAATCCTTCATAATTTACGCAAAACTAGCGAATCATGTCATAAAAGTGCAACAGTCATTAGTGTATCATAGTTGCTAGACTTCGTGAATCCTTTTTTAGGAATCTAACCGTAATTACTTCGACATACTATTAAACGCATAGGATTTTAAAAAGTTGCGGTTGTTGCATACATTTTTTAAAAAAACTTTTTGTAAGTTGATAATTCTGGACGAATTGACTCACAAAGGTAATTATAATAATCGGTTCTGCACCTGTCATCTACAATCTTCTTCCATTTTTACTATCGGATACCAAAAAAGAGGGGATAGAATGATCTATCCCCTCTTTGGTTCGTCTGTTTATTTGCCTACATACAGATGGTAACTACCCCTATTTTGTTTTATTACCCCTTAGTTGATTGCAAAACTGCATTTTCGTACGCCATCACAGCCAGGTTTAGCTGATGCAAATTCTTTTGATAGCTGTTTTCTGCCTTTGACAGCTCTTCCTCAGCACCAACTACCTCAATTGCTGTTGCCAAGCCGTTCTCGAAGCGTAGCTTGGTCAAACGATAGTTCTCTGATGCAGCTTCTGTTCCCTTTTTAAGTGCTTCCAACGCAGTTTTAATTGAATTTAGGTTGTAGTAGGACTGCATGAGATCCATTTTAACTTGATTCTGAGTTTGTGTTAAAGCTAATTTATTTGTTTCATGTTTATTCTTAGTCATTTGTCCTTCGAACCCGGAGAGGATCGAGTATTTCTCAATAACTTCCAGTTCTTTTTCTGTGTTTGTAATTTCTTGTTCAGCAGTTAGGATGTCCACATGTTCTTTTAATGCTTTGGCGATTGCTTTTTCTACATCCAATACTTCTACATTTTCATTTGTTTGTTTTGTCAGTAGGTTCCATTTTTTATTCAGGTCCACACCCATAAATTTGTTGAGTTCTAATCTGGCGATGTCTTTTGCAGACTCAGCTTGAGCGACTGCAGCCTTAGCTTGGGCTACCCCTGCTTCTGCTTGTAATACATCGGTTTTTGCTCGTGTACCTACACCAAATGCTGCATTAGCAATTTTCAGCTGAGATTCAGAACGTTCCAAGCTTTGTTTTTTTAGCGCAAAATCATCCTCGGCATTTAATAAATCGAAGTATAACTTCTCTGCACCTAGCTTAAAGCTTCCCTCTGAACGTTTCAAGGCAAGCTTTCCAAGCTTCTCCTGCCCCTCCGCTTTAACCGTTCCTACATATTTACTACTCGCAGTGCCAGTATTTTCAATCATATCTTCCTTGATTCTAACACTAGCGAATGCGGCGGCGTTTGCGCCAATCATCGCATTATCTACATTTATCTTTGCTTTTTTATAATCAAGATTATTTTCTAATGTAAGTTCTACTGCTTTTTCTACAGTAAGATCGTTTGCTCCTACTTCTTGTTCCTTCTTTACATTCACTTGTTGAGTCGTTGCTTTCTCTGGTGCTGCTGAAGTGGCTGCCGCAGCAAGTCCACTACCTGAGGTCATCACCATCGCTGCTACTGTTAGGGCAATCCATTTTTTTGAATAAGGAAAATTCATATCTGTACACTCCTTCTCAATTACCATTCGATTTATTTAACTCTCTCGTCTATCTACATTAGTACCATACCATATCTGGCGTAAATTGGTCTCTGGCAAATCATTCGTATTTTGTTACAGATTTGCTTAGACCTTGGTTGGCGACGCATCCTCAGCTTTGTATGCATATCCCACTTGTCTGATGCAGATTACTTGTATTGCAAGTGAATTTTTTCTTGCACTCATTTACAATACGTCTACTAGGCGCAAAAAATTACACATCATTTGCAACGATCTCTGTTTCTCGATATGCTGGTAGCATGAGGTGATGCAAATGCTACAACATTATAAAACCGTGGCCGGCTACGGAGAAGATGTGATCGTGATTGAACGATCCCGCTTCATTGGATACGCACAGCGTGTGACTACAGAAGAAGAAGCGACTGCTTTCATCGCTATGATCAAGAAAAGGCATTGGGATGCAACCCATAATTGCTCTGCATTCATCATGGGAGAGAATGACCAAATCCAGCGTTCTAGTGACGATGGTGAACCAAGTGGTACAGCTGGTAAACCCATATTAGAATGCATCAAGAAAAATGGGGTAAAAGATACTGTTGTTGTCGTTACCCGCTACTTTGGTGGTATCAAATTAGGAGCAGGTGGATTGGTACGTGCTTATACAGCTGGTACGGTCACTGCATTGAAAGCAGCAGGCATCGTTGCCCACATTCTTCACCAAGAAGTAATCATTTCTTTAGACTATCATTGGTGGGGGAAGGTGGAAAACGAGTTGCGACTGGGAAACCAACGCGTAGCAAGTATTGATTATGCCGATACCGTAACCGTTCGGGTGCAGTTGCCACAGGGGGAAGAAACAGCTTTTATTGAACGAATCACAGATCTTACAAATGGTAAGGCTACATTGACTCTGGGTACTAAAGAGTATGTAGAGCTACCTGTCGAAGCCATTCAGGAAGATACGGAATAAAAAAGGTATGACATATTATTGAAAGACGAAACAAAACCAGTATCTACTTACTATACGCATGGAACCATTTGAAGGTTGCAACTTCCTATCAAAGAAATGGTTTCCTATACAACTATATAAGGATTATTTGTGAAATACTAGACCTACTCGTATGAACAAGCACTTGCCAAATTACGGCAGGTGTTTTTTACTTCTAACTTTGCATCTATATTAATGAAGGAAAATTTACAGGCAAAGATTTATTTCGTTCGTAAGTAAACGCAAAACAGTTCATTATCCCCTTATTTTTCAACAAAAAAACGTGTAGATCGATCTGCTGTCTACACACTTTTCTCTCCTAATGTCTAGGAGATGATAGATGATTCATCAATTTCTTGTTATTACTACGTCATAAACCTTATGCATCGTGCTTACACGCTCACGTCATTTATCTCAGCGGTGTCTAATAAAAAAGAGCCGCTCTAAATCAGCGGCTCTTGCTTTTATTGGCCTCGACGCATCGAGTTACTTACTTTTAATTTTAAGCGTTCATAAGCATTGAGGATTGGACGGTGCTTACGGCCGACCAGACCAACAATTTCGGTCACCATGTGAATGACAAAGCCTAAAACAGCCAGAATAATGAGCGTCATCCAAATCGTATGCTGTGCGTTGGTTACTTTCGTAAGCAGGATGGCTGCTCCGCCAAAAAACGCACTCATTCCATAGATCGTGATAACTGTTGCTCGATGGGAAAGTCCCATATTCAATAAGCAGTGATGCAAGTGCCCTTTATCCGCACTGGAAATTGGTTTGTTATTCAGAATACGACGTACAATTGCGAAAAACGTATCCCACAACGGAACCCCCAAAACCACAATCGGAATAATAAAGGAAACAAATACAGCCTCTTTAAAGCCCATAATGGATAGAGCCGCTAAATTAAATCCTAAGAATAGTGCTCCTGTATCACCCATAAAAATTTTGGCTGGATGAAAGTTAAAATAAAGGAAACCAATGATCGCTCCAAGCAAAATGAAGCAATACATCGCAACACCAGTATCCTTCATGATAATGGCCATAACACCCATGGTAGCTGTGGCGATACCAGATACACCAGCAGACAATCCATCTAATCCATCAATCAGGTTAATGGCATTGGTGACTCCAATAATCCATACCATCGTAATCGGAACGGCTAGTAAAGCTAACCAGCCTGTGGAGAAGTCTAGACCAACATCCCCGAATGGAAGATTCACTACCCCAATCTTCAAGCCAAACCCCAGCACGACAACAGCTGTTCCGACTATTTGTCCGAGCAGCTTCCACTTAGGGGACAATTGATACTTATCATCAAGAATTCCTGTGATTAATACAATCGTTCCACCAATAAAGATTCCCAGCATTTCATTGGTTAAAGGCTTTAGGAAGATAAATAGCGCAACTACAAATCCGATAAAAATCGCAAGTCCGCCCATACGCGGCATAATTTTGGTGTGTACTTTTCTATCGTTGGGAGCATCGACTGCTCCAATTTTTATTGCTAGTTTTTTTACATATGGTGTAGCGATAAAAGCCACAACCATCGCAGTCAACAGTCCGAAGACATAACCAGACATGATGTTTCCCCTCTCTACTGAGACTCGGAACGTTTTTTCAAACGGCTCCACAGCACTGTGGCGACAAAGTGTGGTATTGCCAGCTGTCTTCTCCATCTCGATGGATCCTTTACTAATCGATAAAGCCATTCCAAGTGTAGCTGTTGCCACATCTTCGGCGCACGCTTTACTTTACCAGAAATGACGTCTAAGCATCCTCCAACTCCCATAGCAAGTGAAACAGGCAGTGCATTCCAGTGTTTTGCTATCCATTCATCTTGTTTCGGTGCACCCATGGCTACAAATAGTAAATTTGGTTTCTTTTCTTGTATATCTGCGACAATTCTCGCCTCTTCTTCAGGCTTAAAGTATCCATCTTGACGACCAACAATCTTGGCTTGAGGAAAACGTTCCTGTAGGACTTCAGCCGCTTTCTCATTTACCTCCGGCGAAGCCCCTAACAAATAAACCCCCCAATGGTTTTCATTTGCTTGTATCATGAGGTGTTCTAATAACTCGACACCTGTAACACGTTCGCGGATCGGGGCGTTTAACCACCGAGCTGCATAAATAATTCCAATACCATCTGGCACGATATAGGCTTGTTCCATCAAGCGTGCCATGTTTTTGTTTCCTTGAGATAGCATCACGATTTCTGGATTGGCGGTAACGACGTGTGTACGCTCCCCGAGTTTGACAAGATCGGTCAAATGCTGCACCGTATCCTGCAAACCTTTAGTAGAAAACGGAACCCCCAGGATTCGCGCGACTTTCATAATATATGCCCCCACTAATTCTATTATGTAGGCCTTAAAGAGACAGGTTGCACGTAGCCAATTTTACTCTAAAAGAAAGGCACATTCAAGATCAATTCCAGAATGTGCCCATGTTCTTCTTTGTCTAATTTACTTATTTATTGGCGATTGCAAACATAATTTCGCCTTCCGCCACTACTTTTTCGCCAACTCGTGCCACTGCATTTCCTTTACCGACAGTGCCGCGAACCCTTGTCATTTCTACTTCTAACACCAATGTATCACCTGGCGTTACTTGTTCTTTAAAGCGGAAATTGTCAATACCTGCAAAGAAAGCTAATTTCCCTTTATTCTCTTCTTTACCCAAAATTGCTACTGCACCAACTTGAGCAAGTGCCTCTACAATTAAAACGCCTGGCATAACAGGATAGCCGGGAAAATGCCCTTGAAAAAATGGTTCGTTAATCGTTACATTTTTCAATCCAACAGAACGTTTTCCATATTCTATTTCGACAATTCGATCCACCAAAAGAAATGGATAACGATGAGGGATGATTTCCTGAATTTGTACAGCATCTAAGATTGTTGGGTATTCCACGCGTCTTTCCTCCACTTCCATTTTTTCACTAGCTAAGCTATGTATGTGAGTTGTTTAATCTACTTACAATATAAGTACTCCCTTGTCTTGTCCCAATCAGGACGAGGGTTTCCTATAGAGGGCACTTCGATTACGGAGTGCTCTTTTCTCCTATATCTTTGTTTAACAATAATACCTTCATCAAATAAATGGCACTGGTCAAAATGGAGAACAAAATAACGATCCATAATAATAATTCACCATATGTGTATTGAAACATGATGGAAGTAAACACGATATAAAATAACACGGTGGTTACTTTCCCGTAAATATTAGCTGATACGAGCTTCTTACCGCGAAAATGGAAGAGTGCAGAAAGAATAATCATTGCCAAATCTCGCAAAAAGAATACGGATGCAGCCCACATGCTAATACGATCAGACAGCAAAAATGAAAAGATAACGGCTAACATCATCAATTTATCAGCAAGTGGATCCAGCATTTCACCTGTAGCAGTAGTCATTTTATAAGTACGTGCTATATATCCATCCACCACATCCGTAAGGCCTGCGAAGATAAGAATGAAATAGGCCCAAATAATATGGTCGGAAAAGAACACAAATAGGTAGATCGGGACCAATGCGATGCGCAAAAGAGTTAACGCATTAGGGACATTCACCGAGCATACCTCCGTTTATTCCGGCTCTATACCAAGAGCGAGAAGAGTATTTTCCAGAGAAAATGGTTCACCTTATGTTCACACAAGCAATTCTCATTATACCCTTTTCACAGAACAAACAGCAACTAGGAGTAGGAGCGGAATGAGATATCAAAAAAGAAGTCCTCTTCTCCTACAGAAAAGGACTTCTACCTTGTCAAATTGTATACTTTATTAGCTTGAAAACATCAAATCATAGATATGCTTGTACGTTTCAAACTGGAATGCTTGAGATAGAGGCATCTTTCCCACGACAGAAAACCCGATAGCAAGGCCTATCGCAAGAGAGATAAATAACAGGATAGGCACCATGGTTACTTTAACAAGCACTCTTGGAAAGCTCCTACCTTTTTTTGATTTTACCTCTTTTGCATCCAGCTCTTCACGTTGTGTTTTACGTCCTTTTACCTGGTTCACTGCTTGGGGTCCTCCTTACTAATTTGCCTATCGGCTACGTAACATATTTGCCGTACTCATCATCTGATCGCTAATGGATAGTGCACGCGCATTAAATTGGTAGGCACGTTGAGCTAACATCAACTGGGTCATTTCCTGATTCAACTCTACATTTGACGTTTCCAGCATGCCTTGGCGTAGTTTACCTTCACCCTCAGCATAATCAATTTGCGTCATACCTGCCAGATCATCGACGTTATTCGTAATACGTAGATTATTTTGACCTACCCGCTCATATCGATCTTGGTTTGTAATCTTAAATAAAGGAATTGCACTGATAGATACTGATTTTCCGTTAACAAGGATTTCACCTTGGTCGTTGACAGTAATTTGCCCACCTTCCGGGTCATCAATGTCAATTTCAATACCTGAAGCATCGACAAGCGTTTCACCAGTAGCCGTTAGCAGATTATACCGCTCATTCTCATTCTTTTGCAAATGGAAATTACCATTCCGTGTTGCATAATACTCTTCCACAGGGCGTCCATTACGGAAAATGACTTGTCCGTTTTCATCCATCGCTTGTTTGCGGACAATAAACATTCCGTCGCCTTCAATCATTAAGTCAGTGGGAACGTCTGTCGTTAGCACTCCACCTTGTTTTAGATTGGTACGAGTCATGCCCATCTTCACACCGCTACCAATAGAGATACCCTCTGGTGTATTACGATTTTCTTGATCCTTAACTGGTTGTTTACCCATGGTGTCTGACAACAACTCAGAAAAATCTGCGCTACTCCCCTTAAAGCCTACAGTGTTCACATTAGCAATGTTATTCGATGTAACGTCAATCACCTGTTGGACAGCACGAAGAGCAGATGTAGAAATATTTAACGATTGCACGCAGGCTCCCCCTTTTCTATTAGGTTACACGTCCTACTTCATTGACGGCCTTATCCATCGTACCATCTAATGTGGTAATGACGCGCTGATTAGCTTCATACGCTCTCATTACCGTCATCATGTCAGTCATTGTACGGGTTGGATCAACATTGGCACGCTCAACCCATCCTTGTCGGATAGCATAGCGTCCAGCGTCAGGGCCCTCAAGAGCTTGTACATCCTCAGGGTTTTGTGCACGAAACACATTGTTTCCCTCGCGCACCATTTGATAAGGATTGTTTGCTTTTACAAGTCCTAATTGACGTGTCGTACCGTCTGACAGATGAATCAGTCCATCAGCATCAATGGTGATTTTACCATCTAAAAGACCCGTGTCATCACTAATCTGGATAGGACGATTATCATTTCCTAACAGATAGTAGCCATCGGTATTCACCAGATATCCTTGGGGATTCACATTCCAATTCCCATTGCGTCCATAGCGAATCTGTTCCGCTGTTGCCGCCCCGTTTGCGTTTTCCAATTTAGCTACACTAACAAATAGCTTAGGCTGAACTGGCTTTTTATTAAAGAGGGGGGCATTTTCCGGGATTGGCAGGTTATCGGTCAAAGCAACATCATATGGATTATTACTTTCAGCGATATCCCCTTGAATGAAGTTAGAAATCGATTCAGACATATAGACACCTTGATGCAATCTACCGATTTGTACCGCATGCTTGTCGATTTTCGGATAGCCTTTTACGTCAGGGCCTTCCTCATCATTCATACGCATCAATAGCTCTTCAGGAAACGCGCGTAGCACGCCTTCATTCTGCTTGTAACCCGGTGTATTAATGTTGGCCAGATTGTTAGCCAACGCCTCTTGACGGTTCTGTAATGCCACCATGCCGGAGCCGGCCGTGTATAGCCCTCTAATCAAGAGAACTCCTCCTTATCCAAAAAACTTTTTACGACTAGGAAGCTTATCAAGGTAATCAAGCATCAAGCCTGTTCCTTTGGCTACGCAGTTCATTGGTTCTTCTGCTACCAATACGGGTACTTTCAGCTCGTCCATCAACATTTGATCTAGACCGTGCAGGAGTGCGCCTCCACCGGTCAAGAAAACTCCCTTATCAATAATATCGGCAGAAAGCTCTGGAGGTGTTCGTTCTAAAACATTTTTTGAAGCTTGTACAATCTGACTCACTGATTCAGCCAGGGAAGTCTGTACCTCCTGCGAACGAATCGTGATGGTTTGCGGCAAGCCACTTACCATATCACGTCCGCGGATGTCCATTTCATCCTGGCGTGAACCATAGACTGTTCCGATCTGTACTTTGATATCTTCAGCCGTCCGTTCTCCGATTAACATTTTATATTTACTCTTTATGTACCTCATAATGGCTAGATCGAATTTATCACCAGCTACTTTGATCGATGAGGCGGTGACGATATCTCCCATGGATAGAACCGCAACATCCGTGGTTCCACCGCCTATATCAACTACCATATTACCCGATGGTTGGTAAATATCCATTCCAGCTCCGATAGCTGCAACCTTTGGCTCTTCTTCAATGAACACTTCACGTGCCCCTCCACTTCGCTCAGCAGCCTCACGGATTGCTTTTTGCTCAACAGATGTAATATTGGTTGGGCAACAGATAAGAATACGAGGACGCGCGAAAAAGCTTTTTGCTCCGATTTTAGCCATAAAGTGTTTTAACATCGCTTCTGTAATCTCGAAATCAGCTATAACCCCATCACGCAAAGGACGAATCGCAATAATGTTTCCTGGTGTACGACCCACCATACGATGTGCTTCATTCCCTACAGCTAACACTTTTTTTGTATGATCATCTATTGCTACTACGGACGGTTCATCTAAAACAATACCTCTGCCTTTTACATAAATTAACACATTGGCAGTTCCTAAGTCGATTCCAATATCTTTACTCAACATGAAAGGGCCTCCCTGTACTTACTAACCTGCTACCTAATACTATAGGAATTATTTTGGAAATGTACAAGGAAAACCTTCATTAGATAAAATATTTCTTACACGCTCTCTTCCTGCTCCCTGCGAGCCTTTTTATTCTTACGCTTATACTTGATTTTAGTAGCCTCTCCGCCACGTAAATGACGAATCGCTTTATGATATTCTAAAATCTCTTTTACCTGGTTAGCCAGTTCGGGATTGATCTCTGGCAGCCTTTCTGTCAAATCCTTGTGTACCGTACTTTTGGACACTCCAAACTCCTTGGCGATCATGCGAACCGTATTGCGCGTTTCCACAATATATCTACCTATTTTAATGGTTCGCTCTTTGATGTAATCGTGCACGCCCCTCGCCTCCCAGCATCAAATTGTCTGATACAATATATGGGTTGAGGGGGACACATATTCTACATATCCTCATATGACAAGCTAACAAGTACCCATCTTTTTTTGGAGGGTTGTACACTCACTAGGCTTTTATCCGCGCCACACCTAGGGTTTGGCTTCTTTTACACAGCAGGAGACACATCTATAAAAAAAGAGCTGAGATTTCTCCCAACCCTTTTTTCCTGAGGTTATGCGATGGCTGTCACTTATCATTAATCCTTTTATTGCGGTTGTGCTTCTTTTAAAAACTTGTGTGGATCAACAGAGCTTCCATCCATCCGGACTTCAAAGTGTAGATGTGCTTTCGCATCCTTCTCGAATACGTTACGCCCTGCTACACCGATGATCTGACCTTGCTTGACTTCATCATTTTCCTTCACAGTAACTTTCTCCAAGCTTTGATATACACTTACTAGCTTATTGGCATGCTCGATTTCCACTAAATTGCCTACCAATTGATCATTGTAAACTTTCACAACTTTCCCGTCACCAGCAGCTGCTACATCAAATGCCTTACCATTCGTAGAGATTAAATCAATCCCTGTATGCGGTACGAAAGAATCGTTAAATTTGACTAATGAATTAGCTTGTTCATCAGCGTTTGCTTCTTCATTAAAGAAGCCCATGCCAATCTCATACATTACCTCTTTTGCTACAGGCCACGCAAGAGTTGGAGTCGTGTTGTTTACCGCAACAGCTTCCTCTTTCTCATGAACAGTAGCTGGATTGTTTTCACCATTGACTACTGTCACGTTGTCAGTTTGTTGTGGAGTCTTGGTTGCTTGATTAAGTAAGCTTCCTTGATACCACATCACGAATGCTAGGATGATTGCTGCTGTCCCGATGTAGATAGCTGGGAATGCCCATTTTTTTCCTAAAACACTTCTCCATGTTGACTTTTTCATAGAAACAGGTTGTTTTTGATTTCTTTTATCTTCCATTTTGATCACCTCATCCCTCAGTATCGCCAGTTTTTTGACGTATAAACCTGAGAAACAAGGGAAAACTAAAAAAATTTTCTCACACCTTACACTTTCACAACATTCTGATAATCCTGCAAGGCGATTCCTTTGTAGTAGTATTTAACGATCTGCTCTGCTGATTTACCAGCTTTAGCCATACCGTGTGCCCCCCATTGACTCATGCCTACTCCATGACCGTAGCCTTTTGTGGTGATCACCACATTTCCTTGTTTTATTTTCATAGAAAATGAACTAGAGGATAAACGTAGTTTTTCTCTTATCTCTTTACCACTAAACTCTTTTTCTCCTACTTTAATACGTCCAATACGGTTACCGACTGTTCGCTCCTCAACGGAATACCAATTGCCATCAGAAGCCGTTGCCACAATCATCACACCTAGCTTTTGTTGAAATTGTTCAATTGGAATCTGTACGCTTTGTTCATACCTAGGAGAATCAATATCCCAAGGACTAGCTACACTCCGCAAATAGGGGATGCGGGATGACCAGTAATCCTCTGCATTCTCAGTAAACCCGTTGCTGGTTGAAAAAAAGGTAGCTTCAATTGGCTTACCCTCATAGGTTAATACTTTGCCAAGAGTACCTTTCACAGCTTGATGAATACGATTCTGCTTCCACTCATACTGCTTTCCCCATATTTTCTTTCGCTCTGCTTCTCCTAAAAAGGCCTGGTGCTTAACAGTATCAAGTACATGCGCCCCCTTAGGTACGTCTTTAAACTCACCCTCCGCCAATCTTCGAACAATATAGGTTCGAGCCGCCATTGCCTGAGCTTTCAATGCTTCTAGCTCAAATTCAGCTGGCATTTCCGCCGCAACCACACCTTCGATATACGTCTCTAGCGGCATTTTTTCTATCTGATTTAATTTGCTACGAAAGACATTAATCTGAGGCTGGTTGTCCGAATAAGGTTCGCCCTGCTGTTCGACCATCACAACAGGGGTAACTACCGGATCAGGCGTGTAATACATGACTAGAGCTGCTGGTACAAAAACAAGGAGAGTTGGTAGGGTGAAGACCAGAAAAAGAAAGTAACGTCTCATAAAAAAATCCCCCTGCCTTTTCAACTAGACAACCTGCTGCTGTACTAGTCTATGAATGAAGGCAAGAGGATAGAACGATTTACAAGATTAGATAAACAAGTTAAGAGAGACGCTCTACGAAACGACTCATACGTTCTAGTGCTTTCTGTAATTGTTCAAAGGATGTAGCGTATGAGCAACGGATATATCCCTCTCCACTTGAACCAAATACGTCACCTGGTACAACTGCTACTTTCTCTTCCATAAGCAAACGCTCTGCAAATTCAGCGGATGCTAATCCAGTAGAAGCGATAGATGGGAAGGCATAGAAGGCTCCAGCTGGTCTATGGCATGAAAGTCCCATTTCAGAGAAGCTTTGCACAACAAAATTACGGCGTTGAGAATAGCTCTCCACCATACGATCTACATCGTCACGCCCACCACGCAATGCTTCTAGGGCCCCCATCTGTCCAGTGATCGGTGCGCAAAGCATCGTGTATTGATGGATTTTTAGCATACCCTGCAACAAATCTTCCGGTGCACATACATATCCTAGGCGCCAGCCTGTCATAGCAAAAGATTTAGAGAATCCAGAAATTAAAATCGTCCGTTCCTTCATGCCAGGCAAGCTCACAATACTCTCATGCTTTTGGTCAAAGGTTAGCTCGGCATAGATTTCATCAGAGAGTACAAGTAAGTCATGCTTGGTTAAAATTGGCTCTAATTCCTTCCATTCTTCCAAGCTCATAATGCTACCAGTCGGATTGTTCGGATAACAAAAAATAATCGCGCGAGTTTTCTCGGTGATTTTGGCTTCTAGTTCCTGAGGTGTGAGTTTAAATTGGTTTTCTGCATACGTGTGTAAAAAGACTGGTACTCCACCAGCTAAACGAATCACAGGTTCATAGGAAACATAGCATGGCTCAACAATTAGCACCTCATCACCTGGATTAATGATAGCTCGTAGCGCAATATCAATCGCTTCACTCGCTCCCACAGTCACCATGATTTCTTTGGCAGGTTCATAGGAGACACCGATTAGCTCCTCTGTGTAACGCTGAATCTCTTTTCGCAAATCCATGAGTCCTGCATTGGAGGTATAAGCTGTATAACCGCATTCCAAAGAAGAGATAGACGCTTCACGAATGCGCCAAGGCGTCACGAAGTCAGGCTCTCCCACCCCTAGCGAAATAACACCTTCCATAGAAGCTGCCAAATCAAAAAAGCGGCGAATGCCAGAAGGTTTGAGTTCATCTACGATGGCTGACAAACGGCTTTTATTGGACACCTTACTCATGGCGTTACCACCATCCTGCGATCATCATCATAATCTTCTAAAATGGTACCATCGTGCTTGTAACGTTTCAAAATAAAGTGAGTCGCTGTCGATACGACGTTATCTAAAACAGCTAATTTTTTTGTAACAAAGTTAGCAACCTCATGCATTGTTTTACCTTCTAATACTACTGAAATATCATATCCCGCTCCCGACATAAGGTACACGGCCTTTACTTCAGGAAAACGTGAGATGCGCTCCGCTACCTTTTCAAAGCCAACCTCGCGGATCGGCGTTACTTTAACATCAATCATGGCTGTTACATTATGATTATCCTCTACACGATCCCAATTGATCAGCGCTGGATATTTCACAATAATTTTCTCTGATTGTAGACGTTTAATCTCTGCTTCAATCTCTGCTTCTGTACTATCCAATAAGAGCGCAAGTTGTTTATTGCTCAGTCGGCAATTTTCTTCCAGGAGCATTAGCAGTTTTTTGCTTTTCACAGTCTCCATGATCTTCTTCTCCCATCCATTATGTGCTGATTTATTATCAGTTTTTTTTCTTATCCATCATCTTACCACGGGTTTCGCACTCATCCCAGTGCAAATGTAGAAAATCCCTCACCAAAAGGCAAGGGATTTTCTACTAGTCATCCAGCCTAATTTACGAGTTACGCAAAATTAGGAGATAAATTTACTTTCAAAGCTTTAGCTGTTACTTTTTCAGAGCTTGGAGCTACTTGCTCTTCTACTTTCACACGCTTTACATTTGCACCCAGCAGTTGCAGTTTTTCAGTGAAGTTCACATAACCTCGGTCAAGATGGTGCAATCCGCCTACTTCTGTCTCACCTTCAGCAATAAGCCCAGCCAAAATGAGCGCAGCACCGGCACGCAGATCAGTTGCACTCACTTTAGCACCAGTGAGTGGAACATTACCTTCGACAATTGCACTACGACCTTCAATTTTGATATTAGCACTCATGCGTCTAAATTCCTCGACATGCATGAAACGATTTTCAAATACCGTTTCCGTAATAATGCTTGTCCCTTCCGAAGCAAGCTGTAACGCCATCATTTGTGACTGCATATCAGTTGGGAACCCTGGATGCGGTAATGTTTTCAAGTCTACTGCTTTCAATGGACCCTTGCGAGTAACACGAATGCCGTTTTCTTGTTCATCTACAGTAACGCCCATTTCACGAAGCTTAGCAGTTACGGATTTGACATGATCGGAAATAATCCCTTCAATAAACACGTCTCCACCTGTAATAGCCGCTGCCACCATGAAGGTTCCTGCTTCAATGCGGTCAGGAATTACACAATGGGTGCAACCCTTCATGCTCTCCACGCCCTCAATCCGAATGGAACCTGTACCAGCTCCACGAATTTTAGCGCCCATGCTATTCAAGAAGTTAGCCAAATCAACAATCTCTGGCTCTTCCGCTGCATTTTCAATAATCGTTGTTCCTTCAGCCAAACATGCAGCCATCATAATATTTTCAGTAGCCCCTACACTCGCAACATCCAGATAGATTTTTGCTCCTTGCAGGCGACCATTAACATTCGCTTCAATAAATCCTTGGCCAATCTCAATTTTAGCACCCATCGCTTCAAAACCTTTAAGGTGCTGATCAATTGGACGCGTACCAATCGCACATCCACCAGGCAACGCAATACGAGCTTTTCCTTTACGCGCAAGTAAAGGACCCATTACAAGGAATGATGCTCTCATTTTGCGTACCAATTCATAAGGTGCTTCCACACCCTTTAAATCAGTCGCATTAATGGTTAACATTTCATTTTGATATGTAATGTCAATTTGCAGGGTTTTAAGCAATTCACAAATTGTATGGACATCATCCAATCCAGGAACGTCATGAATGATAGATATTCCTTCTTCTGCCAAAATAGATGCAGCAATAATCGGTAGAACCGCATTCTTCGCACCAGAAACCTTTACGTTTCCTGCTAATGCCTTACCACCGCGGACAATAATTTTTTCCAATGTTATACCCCTCCGCGTGCTTAGTATTCCGCTGTGATGATAGGTGTCCCTAACGTGATCCTAGTCAATTGGTTCAACGAATCTACATGTGTCGCTACTTGCACATTCATTTTTTGATCGTTGGTTATTATATACGGCTTCCATTGTGTGGTATAGCCCGAAATACTAGTCACAGATTCATCCTGTAATCGCTCAACTTCTTGTGCTTGGAGGAGGGCAAAAACCTTATTAATTCTAGCCTCCTGCCAACCATCACTCAGTGTATCATTGTATATTCCGCGAATACAAGTGCTAAATTGCGGAATCAGACCCCTACTTTTGGTCTTATCCACAACTTTTTCATACGCTCTCTCAATATCTTGCGCATGAATCCGCTTCCCTTCCAACGAGATCACCAAATATATGCTGATGTTATGGGGCTCAGGTACTCCTATCAAGCGAATTTGAAGCTTGGTTTGTCCCACTTTTCCTTCGGTTTGATAGATGAGCTGTTTTCCTTCTGCGGTTACTGCTCGTGCAGAAGGTATCCCCAGAATACCGCTCCATTCATGACCGAGAGAAAGAAACTCTTTAGCAGTGCTAAGAGATGCAAGCCGTATACTGGTCCGATGCTCAATGTCGGTTATTGAAGCCTCAGTGGCTTCCGCAGCTTCTATTAACTGCATTGCCACAGATGCTTTGGTTGATTGTGACCAATAAGAGAATCCACTTACAACAAGCAGACCAATAAGTGACATGACAACATAGGCCATAAATATGTGCTTTTTCATTCTTTCCCTCTCCCCGTACACTTTTTCTATATCTTAATAGTCATTGTGTACGTAAAATTGGAGGGTTATACCAATCTACTGAAACAATTGATTCAGTAACAGAGAATAACCTAAATAGTCCATGAAAAAACGTGCCACTCCATGTCCGATAACAATGGAAAGCAAGATTTGTAATAGCTTGGTTTGGGCACTATCTGCACGTTTTACAAATAGATCAAAGCGAAAAGCTTGTATAGCCCACCAGCTAATGCCTATACAGATGACAGAAATAAGAATCATCATCAAAGAGTAAAGTCCATTTGAACCGAGCAACAAAACTCTCACTTCTTTCTATAAACTCATTTTCCATTTTTGTAACGTTTCCCTGCGTGAATTCTTTTACTACTTTACCATAGACCTGTTGGCATTGAAAGGAAAAGGCGCTAGATATCATAGAGATGTTAGAAACTTTATAGGTATTAAAAAAGTTAACGATTGCTAAGACTCTAATCGATTAGAAGTATATAGACACATATACGTTTTTCTCCTACTAAAAAGAGGACAGCCGTTGGCCATCCTCTTTCCTGTATTGCTTGCTTACAGCATATCACCTAAATTAAACATTGGATTAAAGTGGGTATGGATATACTGGATGAGAACCTCTGGTACAAGTCCGAAGACAAAGGTTCCGAGCGCCGCCAGCACTACAATGATTGTTACTCCTATTGGCAATCGCAACGCCGCCTCCGTCTCTCCGGCTCTCATATACATCTGTCGAATGATTCCAAAGTAGTAATAATAAGAAACGACACTGGTAGCGAGCATGATTCCTGCCAGCCAGAAGCTACCGCTTCCAATCGCGCTTAGGAAAATATAAAACTTACCAAAGAAGCCAGCGGAGATAGGAATGCCTGCTAACGAAAGCAAGAAGAGCGTCATAGCTAATGCCGCCAGTGGAGAACGATGGTACAACCCTGCAAACGCCTTGATATCCTGTGTCTTTCTATCCTCTGTCACCACCATAATCAGTGCAAAAGCACCAAATGCCATCAGCAGGTAAGCAACTAGATAGAAGATGATTTGTTCAAAAAAGAAGGTCTGATGCAAAATAACCAGTGGTACTAGTAAGTAACCTGCTTGGGCGATACCGGAGTAAGCCATGAGGCGCTTCACATTTTTTTGTCGTAGCGCCAGCGTATTCCCGACAATCATAGACAAACCAGCTACAATTGATAAAACCCATAGCATCCCACTAAAGACACTTTGATTGGTTTCTTGATTAAATAACCCAGCAAAACTTAAAATCATCACGCGGATGAGGAGCGCAAAACCAGCTCCCTTAGAAACAACTGCCAAAAAAGCAGTAACTGGGGTAGCGGCTCCCTGATACACGTCAGGTGCCCACATATGATTAGGTACCGCTGAGATTTTAAACGTCAGACCTGCCACGAGAAAGACAAAGCCGATCAAAATCATCGGACCGAATCCACTTTGGTACGCTTCTGACAAACGTTGGGTCATTTCGTACAGATTCGTTGTACCGCTAAATCCGTATAGATAAGACATTCCAAACAGCGTAACAGCGGTAGAAATTCCCCCTGCTACTACGTACTTAAAGGCAGATTCGTTGCTATCCATCCGTTTCTTCCGCATACCCACCAAGATATACGAAGCCAAAGAAAGTAGCTCTAGTCCTACGAATAACGTGATTAAATCAGCTGAAGAAGCCATCACCATACAGCCAACTAGCCCCATTAGCATTAAATAGTAGAATTCTCCAGAATGAACAACCTCATCTGTTTTCTTTATATAGCTGATCGACATTAATAAAGCAAATGCGACCCCAGCTAACAATATCAGTTTAAACGCACTGCCAAAATGATCTACCCGCATCATATCTGCCATATAAACGACAGGTTCTTGTAGCGAAGTCACATTAGATACAATGAAGTAGCCAGCTATAAGAACGCCTAATAGTGATAGCCAACCCATGATAGTCCGATTCAAACGCTTACCTGCGATCAAGTCAACAAGGGACAGGACAGTGGCAAAACCAAGAATCGTAAACTCCGGCAGGAGATAACTCCAGTTATAAGAAAAAATATCTTTTACGTCCATCGTTTACCCTCCTATTCCCGTCACATGGATGACAATGTTTTTAAGCGTTTCTTGCAAGGGATTGCTTAACATCGCTGGATAAACACCAATCAAGATGATAAATCCTAGCAATACAACAATCGGAATTACCTCCATCGGCTGTGCATCGGCCAAATCCAGATGCTTTTCTTTTGTTGGACCATACGTTATGGCCATCACGGCACGCAACACATAGACCGCAGTAAATATAATACCTAAGGTACCAATCGCCGCTAACACTGGTTGACTCGCAAATAAGCCAAGGAAGGCAAAAAACTCGCTGATAAAGCCTGACATCCCCGGCAATCCCAAGGAAGCCATTCCCGCAGCTAGGAAGACTCCACTTACAAAAGGCATTGATTTAGCTAATCCACCTAGCTGATCTAGTTGAGAAGTACCTGTGCGATCCCAAATGATTCCCACTAAGAAGAACATTAGCGCTGAAATAAAGCCATGTGATATCACTTGGAATAAAGCTCCTTGAAAACCAAACTGATTCATAGAAGCAAAGCCTAACAAGATAACACCCATATGGCTAATACTGGAGTAGGCTAAGACCATTTTGAGATCTTTTTGAACAAAGGCAAGCGCTGCTCCGTACAAAATATTAACTAAACCGAGAATTGCCATTCCTGTAGCAAAATATTGAACCGTTTCGGGAAAAAATCCAATCCCCATGCGTAACAACCCGTAGGCTCCCATTTTTAAGAGGATACCAGAGTGAATCATGACGATAGCCGGTGGAGCTTGAACATGCACTCTTAACATCCAAGTATGGAAAGGGAAGATCGGAAGCTTAATTCCAAAAGCTATAAATAGTACCAGGAACAGTCCCCAACGGAATGTCTCTGGGACATGTTCAATAAATGCATTGTTTGGTGAAGTTAGTGCCTCTGTCAGCACAGGTATACTCATAGTTGGTTCTTGTGTCACGATTGCACTCACAAAAAACAACGTGATAAATCCGACCAACATTAGTGCCGAGCCAATTCCGTTATATAAGAGAAAACGATTTGCCGCTTTTTCTCGATCTGTATAACCCCAAATCCCAATTAGGAAATACATAGCTACCAGAGTTATCTCAAAGAACAAGAAGAACAAGAGCAAGTTCTGAGCAGCAAAAACCCCAAACATTCCAATCAATAATAGATGAAAGAACACAAAGTACTCTTTCGCTCTCTTTTTAATCCCCCACGATGCTACAGCCGCTAGTGTCCCAATGATAGCTGTCATCAGGATCAAAGGCATGGAAATACCATCTACGCCCATTTCATAATCAATATGCAAATTATACAGCTGTTGATCTGCTGTGATTGAAGCAGGTATTTGAATCCATGTCGCATGTTCCTCAAATTGATTGCCCCTCTGTTGATAGTCAAAGGCGCCAAACATCATTAATGCCAGAATCAACGGCACCAACGTTCCTAGTACTCCAATTTGCTTGACAGTGCTAACCTGCTGCTTCGGAACGAACAATAAGATCAAGAGAGCCAGAAGAGGCGAGAACGTCAGGAGCGATAACAGATAGCTATTTAACAAAAGGAACACCCCCTAACGCCGTAAGACTGACCATTAGAACAACGAGCCCCAGTAAGACTACAAAGCCGTAGGTCTGCATCTGACCAGACTGTAAGCGGCTTAATAACCTTCCAATCATGTTGGTCAATCCACCAATACTTCTAACCAGGCCACCAATGATGTAGTGATCCAGCCAGTTAAAAGCAAGGCCAATGCCTTTAAGCGGACGAATAAATACAAATGTATAGATCTCATCCATGTAAAATTTACGGTACGAAAGCTGATACAGCCACGGCAGTTGTTCGGATATAATATCGTTTGGCAGATTTTTTTTGCCATATATCAGATAAGCGAGTCCTATTCCAAACAACGAAATGATTACAGCTACAATCTGTAGCCATAAAGCACCATGCCCAGCTTCTTCTCCATATTTATCGATAATAAATTGACCAACAGAGCCACTCATCAACCATTCTCCTAGCATAGGAGCATTCGGAAGATTAATAAAACCAGCACCAATTGCTAACAATGCCAATAAGAGCATAGGAATCGTCATGACGCTTGGTGATTCATATGCTTTTTTAGCTCCTTCAGAAGCAGGCATTCCTTTAAACGTAAGGAAATACAGACGAAACATATAAAAAGCGGTAAAAAATGCAGCTACAATCGCAATTACTAATAAGTCATATCGTCCAGCTACATATACCGCACCGAGAATCTCTTCCTTTGACCAGAATCCGGAGAATGGCGGTATTCCAGCTATAGCGAGACACCCGATCAGAAAAACAACCGATGTAACTGGCATGCGTTTCGATAAACCACCCATTTTAAACACATCTTGGGTATGTGCCGCATGTATCACGCTACCTGCGGCAAGGAATAATAACGCTTTAAAAAAAGCATGCGTCATCAAATGAAAGGTTCCTGCCACATAACCCGCAGCCCCCGCTACTCCCAATGCCATCATCATAAAACCAAGCTGACTGACTGTAGAGTAGGCAAGAACACGTTTAATATCACGTTGCGTTAGACCGATAGAAGCAGCAAAAATAGCAGTAAATCCACCAACATATGCCACTACGTCTAAAGCGATAGGGGACTCAATAAATAACGGAAATGTCGTCGCAACCAGATACACCCCAGCGGCTACCATTGTTGCCGCGTGAATCAAAGCAGACACAGGCGTTGGCCCTTCCATTGCATCAGGTAACCAAGTATGTAACGGAAATTGACCTGATTTCCCTGCTGCTCCTACAAAAATAAGAATAGCAGCTAGGGTAATGATAAACGGTTCTACTTTACCACCCTGAATAGCGGTAAATATATCATCAAATTCAAAGCGTCCCGTCTGCCAAAACAGCAGGCAAATGGCAATGAATAATCCAACATCACCAATTCGTGTAACAATAAAAGCTTTTTTCGCCGCTGCCTTAGCCTCTGGTTTAAAGTAGTAGTACCCCACCAATAAGAAGGAACAGACACCCACCAATTCCCAAAAAATGTATAACTGTAAGAGGTTTGGTGAGATAACCAAGCCAAGCATCGAGAAGGTAAATAGCGCTAAATATTGATAAAACACGGGGAAGCGCTGGTCTCCTTGCATATATCCACGCGAATAAATCTGTACTAACAAACTCACAATTGAAACGATCACCAGCATCATGGCGTTTAATTGATTTACTTCAAAGCCTACAGGAATGACATAATCACCTACTTGGAGCCATTTAATGCTGAGTACGTAATCCTGTGCCCCTTCTTGAAAACGAGCCATGAACGTGATACAAGCCAACACCAGAGATGCCGCCGTCAATAAAATGCTTATGTATCCCGCTCCCTCTTTTAATTGCCGTCCGAACGAGAGGATGATGGCAAAAGCGATCAGAGGAAAAAGCGGTACGAGCCAAGCGTACTGCATACTTGTATCCATATTTTCACCTATCCTTTTTCCTGGTTAATCTTTTAATTTATCCATCTCATCAACGTTCACCGTATCACGATTACGATAAAGAGCGATCAATACTGCAATCCCAACAGCTACCTCTGCCGCAGCTACCGTCATGGTAAACAGAGTGAAGATTTGACCAGTAACAGCCGCATGCAAACCATATTTAGAGAATGCTACTAAATTAATATTTACAGCATTCAGCATAAGTTCAATGGAGAGCAAGACGATAATGGCATTTCGTTTGGTCAATGCTCCGAACAGCCCAACACAAAATAAAATGAGGGCAACAAGCAAATAAGAAGAGATATGAATATCCATCTGCGTTACTCCTCCTCTTTCTTAGCCAACACTATTGCGCCTACCAAAGCTACTAGTAACAAAACGGATAGCAATTCAAATGGAATAACGAACTTTGTAAATACGTCAATTCCAATTTCCTTGACGTTACTAACAGATGGATTGGGGGTTCTCGCTGGCACAGAAGTCCAATTTGTGTATTGAATGGCTGTAAAAATAGTTACAAACAAAGTAACAACTCCCGCCAAGCTAAACCAAAACCGTGCACCACGTTTTTTCCCTTCTTCTGTCGCATTATGCTTTGTCAGCATGATTCCAAATAGCATCAGAATCGAGATAGCTCCTGAATAGACCAATATTTGAGAAACGGCAACGAATTCAGCTCCTAGTAGCACAAACAAACCCGCAATACTTATAAACGTTACCCCAATAGAGATCACCATGTGAACCACTCGGTTAAAGTTAATCATAAAAATTGCCCCACCAATGGTCAGAAGGCCCAATATAAAGAACACGGCATACGACCCGCTTATCAATTAGTTCTCCTCCCTCACATTGGTATTGTTATCATCCAACCATTTTAAATCCTTGTACAATTCATCTCGACTATACACAGCCAGCTCAAAATTATTAGTCATGACGATTGCATTCGTTGGACAGACCTCCGTACATAGATCGCATAAAATACAGATTTCAAAGTTGATATCATACGTATCAATGATTTTACCTTTTTTCTCGGGATCAGGATGCGGCTTCCCAGTCAGTTGAATACACTCAGTCGGACAGACGCGAGCGCACTGATTGCACACGATACATTTTTCCGGTGAGAAATGCTGGATTCCTCGAAATCGAGGCGGCATTTGGAAGGGCACATCTGGATACATCGTCGTTAGCTTCTTCTCAGACAGCTTTTTGAGCGTGTAACCTAGGCCTTTGGCAAACCCTAGCATGTAAATTCCTCCCCATTATCAAAATAGATGGCTTATAGCTGAAAATCTAAATAAAACCTTTTTGAAATGAGATGACTACAGCCGTAAGCAATATGTTCAAAAGGGCAATTGGTAAAAGCCCTTTCCAAGCAAAGCCCATTAGTTGATCCGCACGGAATCGCGGCATTGTTGCCCTAATCCAGAACTGCAAAAATACATAACACATAAATTTAAGGATAAACCAAATAACCGGCGGAATAAAGCTGAGGCTCGGATGAATCGGTAGCCATCCTCCCAAAAACAGAATGGTAATCAAAGTTCCCATGCCAAACATGTACACATACTCTGATAACATAAACATTGCGAAACGGAATCCTGAGTATTCCACATGGTAGCCAGCGACAAGCTCCGACTCAGCTTCTGGCAAATCAAACGGAGAGCGATTCAATTCAGCCTGTGCTGCAATTAAGAATACACCAAATCCTAATATTTGCGGAATAATGTTCCACATGTCCTGTTGTGCATAGACGATATCTTTTAGGTTAAGACTGCCAGTCATTAGGACAACACCCACAACCGACATTACCAGTGGCACCTCGTAACTAATCATCTGTGCTGCCGAACGCATGCCACCAAGTAAAGAATACTTATTATTAGAAGCCCATCCAGCCGTAATGACACCCATGACAGTAATGCCGGACAAGGCGATATAATACAATACTCCAATCCCTAAATCGGCAAATTGTAGCTTATCCGTAAATGGCATGACAGCCAGTACCGCAAAAGCGGGAGCATAAGCCAATATAGGAGCTAGTGTAAATAGAGCACGGTCTGCATTTTTGGGACGAGTATCTTCTTTAATAAGCAATTTGACAACATCGGATACCGTTTGCAGAAGCCCTAGGGGACCTACACGATTAGGGCCATAGCGTAATTGCATCCAGCCAATTACTTTTCGCTCAAAATAGATAGCATATGTAACAAAAGCAAGTACCACTAACAGTAACACTATTGCGGCCATGGAGAACAGTAAAACATTGGTAAATGATGGGGTCTGTTGAAGCCAACTAGTCATTTATGCATCTACCTCCCCTACCACAATATCAATGCTACCCAAAATCGCCACCATATTGGACATATTAACACCTTTCAATAAGGTAGGTAAAATCTGCAAATTCACAAAGGACGGTCTTCTTAGCTTCATTCTCCACGGTCTATCCTTGCCTTGACTAGCTATATACACACCTAATTCCCCACGTGGTGCTTCAATGCGCACATACGCTTCTCCTGCTGGGGGTCGAATCACCCTAGGGACTTTTCCAATAACCTCTCCTTCCGAGGGAAATTGATCTAGGGCTTGCTCTAAAATACGTAGCGATTGCTCAATTTCTTGGAGACGTAAATGATAGCGAGCCATGCAATCCCCATCTGTAGATACAGGAACATCAAAATCAAACCGATCGTAAATGGAATATGGCTCGTTTTTACGAATATCCCAATTCTCTCCTGTGCATCGCAGCATAACACCAGACAAAGAATAATCAAGAGCCATTTGACGATCATAGGTACCAACGCCGGTTAAGCGACTAATAAAAATTTCATTCCCGCTCACCAGAAGGTGGTAATTAGCTAATTCCTTTTTAAGATATTGAACAAATTCCTTTGCTTTATCAATCCATCCAGGAGGAGCATCCCATTTTACTCCACCAATTCTCATATAATTGTACGTCAATCGTGCCCCCGAAATCTCATTGAACAAATTAATAATTGTTTCTCGATCACGGAACGCATACAGAAAGGGACCGATTGCTCCGATGTCCAAAAGATAGGTGCCCCACCAAACCAAATGGCTAGCGACACGATTTAGCTCCATTACAATTACACGCAAATACTCAGCCTTTTCAGGGATTTCTAATCCCATCATCGTTTCGACCGCATGACACAATACATAATTATTGGTCATGGAAGAGAGGTAATCTAGCCGATCTGTATAGGGAATGATTTGAGTGTAGGTAAGATTCTCAGCTAGCTTTTCTGTGCCACGATGCAAATAGCCCATTACAGGAATGGATTCTTTAATGGTTTCACCGTCAATCTTTACAATTAAACGAAATACTCCATGGGTACTTGGATGCTGAGGTCCAACATTCAGAATCATTTCTTCTGTGCGAATACTAGTCGTCATTGGAGTACTCAAGGTTATACCCCCTCATCAAAAGGCTCATAATCTTTACGCAACGGATGTCCAACCCACTCATCTGGCATCATAATTCGAACCAGATTGGGGTGTCCTACAAAGTGGATTCCTAACAAATCGTATGTTTCTCGCTCGTTCCAGTCAGCTCCTGGCCACACATCTACAACAGAAGCAACAGACGATGCTTCACGCGTAGTTTTCACCTTAATGGCCAAGCTTTGATGATGTGCATACGAGTACAAATGATAGTAGACTTCCATTCGATCTTCATAATCGACTCCATGTAGGTTGGAAAGGTAATTAAATTGTAAGCTGGGTTCCTGCTTTAAAAAGAGTGCAATGTCATGCCAAATCTGATTTTTTATCGTCATGGTGGGAACTTCTTTTGACAACGTGTTAATGTAGGATTCTTCCATGCTTTCTTTGCCAAATCTCTCTGCTATGATTTGTACAAAACGATCTAGGTAGGGTTGATTCTTTGAGGGGGGAACTTCTGCTGCTACAGTTTCTTCGTTTGCTTTCGCCTTTGCCGCCGCGGCTGCTGCCGCTTTTGCTTTTGCAGCTGCTACTGCTTTCGCTTTTTCGGCTGCTTTAGCCTTGGCATCTGTATCTGTAGTTAGTCCTGTGGTCACTTCTTCACTTGCTTTTGTATTTTTTTCTTGAATAGACTGCTCAGCACTTCCTATAGTCGTGCCACTTTCAAGCTTTGCTTTTGCCGCCGCTGCCTTCGCCTTCGCGGCTGCTGCTGCCTTTGCTTTCGCTATCGATTTTTCATCAGGTACGGAAGAACTAGCAGAAGAATCACCTTGGGCCATTCCTTTTGTTGTGGATTGGTTTGGTTCTTCATCGGCTACATTCGCTTGTGCTTGCTGTGCCAATTTAGCCTTTACAGCTGCTGCCGCTTTTGCCTTCGCTTCAGCCACTGCTGCTGCCTTCTCCTCAGGTGTAGGTTTTCTTTTTTCTTCACTCATTGCTGATCCACCCGCTTTCCGGTCTTTGCTTCATAGCGGATTTTTTCTTGTAATTTATTAATACCATAGATCAGCGCAACTGGACTTGGCGGGCAACCTGGAATATAAACATCCACAGGGCATATTTGGTCAACACCCTTTACCACACTATACGATTTAATATAGGGACCACCCGCCGTAGCACAGGAACCCATGGCAATGACCCATTTTGGTTCAGGCATCTGATCATACAATCGTCTTAATAATGGCGCCATTTTTTTCGTTACTGTTCCAGCTACTATCATCACATCTGACTGTCTAGGAGAAGGGCGAAAAATGACTCCAAATCGATCAAGGTCATAGTGTGAACCGCCTGTCCCCATCATTTCAATCCCGCAACAGGCTAATCCAAACGTAAGTGGCCATAGCGAGTTGCTTCTTACCCATCCTTTTAAGGTCTCTAAACTCGTAAACAGAACATTCCGATTTAATTCATCCTGTAAATCTGGTTCGATGCTCTTCAAATCTAATTCCATTCAAGCACCTTCTTTCTCCATGCGTACAACAGGCCAATAATCAGAAGAACGATGAAAATGCTCATTTCCACGAGAGCAAATAATCCTAATTCATTAAAAGCTACTGCCCACGGATACAAAAATAAAGTTTCTACATCAAAAATAACGAACAGAAGAGCAAAGATATAATACTTTACGTTAAAACGAACCCAACTGTCTCCAATCGGGATATTTCCGCTCTCGTATGTCGTTTGCTTTTCAGCATTCGGTTTATTGGGACGTAATAAAGGCCCAATAATACTTACCGTGGCAACTGGAAGCAGAACACCAAGAAGCAGAAAGATGGCAACAATGACATAATTGTTTGCATAAACAGCATCCATCTTATTTCCCTCCATTGTGCTGTAGGTCTTCGAATTTCTTCATAATTATAGCAAATCAGTACATTTCTGTACAACGAAAGCCCTTACAAAAACTAAGACTTTTATTAGCCTACGTACATTTATATACTTATTTTATCAGATTTTTGTTTATTTTATGAAAAAATATTACACTAATAAAATAAAAGGGTTCTACCTGCAACAGAGATGTGCAGGTAGGACCCTTTGTTACTTGGTGTTTGTTCCTAAATAAAAATGTTACTAGCTTACTGAGCAGCTTGTTCAGCTACTTGCTGCTCCGTTTGTTGTTCGGTTTGTTGCTCGGTTGTTTGTTCAATTTGTTCTTCCACCTCGATTGGAGCAGGAAGTCGCCCTTTTCCTTTTCCCTTACCTTTATTCGGTTGCAATAATACATCTACAACTACAACCTTTTTAATGGAAGGAACCTTCACGGAAGATACATGAACGGTAATGTACACTGGTTTTTTCTGTTTTTTCTTTGGTAATTTTACTAGGAAGCCATCATTGTCAATCAAATCAGTGTTAGAGCTTTCTACCACTTTATAAGTAATTTCATCTGTTTCATTCGGTAGCTTTAACACTTGTTTATTCAATTCACTAACATTAACAACCTTTGCTGAGAAATCCTCAGCTGCTTCGTTAACTAATTCCCTGATATCTTCACGATCTTCTCCATCTACTGGACCTTGAATCGAAATAGCATTCCAAGCTTCATATTTAATTTTTAAATCGTCTTCTTTTTCAACTGGATTCTCTGGATCATACTGATATCCAAAGATTCTTACTTTATATTTCCCGTTTTCTGGTGTTGTTAGCTTGCCAGTTTTTGCACTCACATATTCCCCGGTTAGGTTTTTAAAGGAGAGCTTTCCTGGTTTCAACAATTGAAGATTTCCTTTTTTATCCGTCTTTTTCTCTACAGCCATTGTGCCTAGCTTTTCGTCATTTAGATCCCAAAGCTGTAGTTCAATAAGATTAATATCCTTTGCTTGCAAGTCAGCAGATGCAGAGAAAGTAAGTGTATCCGGATTAACTTGAGTGCTAGAAAGCTTAAAGCTATCAAAGCCGAATTTATTTTCTTCCCTTTCATCACCTACATGGATAACAAACGGCAGGTGCAAGTCAGGGTGTCCATCTTCGCTCTTCAGACGAACTTCACCTTCGTATACGCCATCCTTTAATTTTTTCTTAGCCTCTACCTGTAAATTAAATTGTACAGATTTACCGGGTTTTACAGTAAAGTCATCGTCTGACAGCTTCACTTTCAGGTTGTCTACGTCGGTAGTTGTCGCTGGTTTTCCAGGTACGGACGTAACCTTTTCGTGCATAATAACTTCTGCTTCGTATTCAACCTCTTCATCAGAAGTATTTTTTAATTGAAGTGTTCTAACTAACGGTTTTTTCATGTCTTTGGAAACTAAACCAAAGCTAATATTTGTTCCATAGTTGGTGACAAATTTTTCGTTCATGTTTTTATCTAAGATTTTGGTCTTTTCAACTGTTTGTAGCAAGGCTGGTGTTTTTAGGGCCGCCAAACCATCTACACGACCAGAGCCTTGGGAATAAACATCGTATAAGACACCATTTCCATCTTTAATCTCAACAGCAGTATTAGCCATAGCCGCCTTTACATCAAATGGCGTCCAATCAGGATGGGCCTGTTTCAAGAGCAGAACAAGACCAGCTACATGCGGAGTCGCCATACTTGTACCGTTTAGACGTTGGTAGGCATGATCGTAATTCGCATCTGGGAAATCTTTTTTCCATGTTGGCTTTGCTGATAAGATGCTTACCCCAGGAGCCGATACGTCTGGCTTGATAGAGTACTCATCATCGATAGCTGGCCCACGTGAACTGAAGTCAGCCATCTGATCGCCTTTTTCTTCTGTCTTAGGATATTCACTACTAAACGTGATGGTAGCTTTGCTTGGATCAGCTTGAATTTGCTTCACCAATTCACGGCCTTCTTTCCCTTTCATGTCAAAGGTAGGAATTGCATCCATCTGATCACCAAGATAGGAATTAAAGTAATCATCACGACCTACTGGATCTGGATCTGCGATGCCATCTCCATTAGCATCATTGCCATTATAAATAATAATAGCTTTTGCTCCTGCCTTTTTCGCGTTAGAAATCTTATCAACAAAGGCCACTCCGCCACGTGAAACTAAAACCACTTTGCCCTTTACATCTACCTTATCAAAATCAGAAATCAATCCCAGGTTAGCAAATACAAGAGGGAGAGTTTCTGAACCCACTATCTTAGCAAAATCAGATAGACCTGTTTCATAACTTGCTACTTTAAATTCATAGTTTTTACCGAAGGAAGTAGTAGCTGTACTGGTATACAACTCTACAGGTGGTGTAGTTGCTCCCACAGAAATAACTAATTTTGCACCAGCTGGAGATCCGGCTGTGTAATAATATTGATTTGGATTATTATTAGCAGCATTTCCGTTAGCTACAACTGGAATAACCCCAGCTAATACTGCATTATTTAACGCGATAGCATCAGGTGAATCAGAGTTTTTTTCCAAATCAGATCCTAACGACAAATTAAGAACATCCATGCCATCTTTAACAGCACGTTCAATTCCATCAATTACTTGAGCCGAGCTTCCACCATGTCGACCTAATACACGGTATGAATAAAGGTCAGCCTCATAGGCAATTCCACGAACATGAACGTCGGATGTTTTATTGGAAGCTCGCCCAACAATTGTGCCAGCTACATGGGTACCGTGATGTGAGCCCTTATAACCTTTTCCCTCTGGATCTTCATCAACAGGGATTGGTTTTTGCTCATATGGGTCATCGTCATCATCGTAGGAGTCATAGCCACCTTTATAGGCATCCTTTAAGTCAGGGTGCAAATAGTCTACACCTGTATCAATAACACCCACTTTTAAGCCTTTACCAGTGTAGCCTAGCTTCCACATTTCAGGTATTTTCATTGCTTTTAAAGGATTCACATCATAATTTCCCGGTGGTAGCTCAGCTGTCTCAGATACAACCTCTACGTCTGGCTGGGAGTAGTAGTTAATGTTGTTATAAACAGCTTTTACATTAGGTAGTTCAGCTAACTTAGGGATTTCATTGGCAGGCAGAGTCACTACCATTCCATTAAATACTTCTTCAAATTTCTTCTCGATATCCAAATCAATACCCTTATCTTCTACAAGTCCTTCAAAATCATCTTGATCATCAGATACTAGTGAACGTGCTTCTCTTTCAGAACTTTTTGACTTTCCTTTCGTCACAACAACTGGATCAGCTTTTAACTGGACAATAACAGTCACCATTTTAGAAGACTTGGTATCCAAAGCAGGGGATATGTACGCAGGGCCAGTAGAAACCTCCTCATCAGTTTCTCCCGATACCTTTGCCTTTGTTAACGCATTAACATCTAAGAGCGCATCCAATTCTAAGCCTTCCTTTGGAGTCGCCGCCATAACATTATATGGGATAACTCCTAGCAACAAGCTAGTAGCTAGTGCTATTGATGTGATCTTTTTAGGTTTTCGTAACAACTAAGATCCCTCCTAATTTAATAGAATTAAGAAAAAATTATAATAGCATCTGATTTTTCTAAAAAATCAGTACATATTAATTTCTCTATATTTTTCTTTATTCCTTTAGGTCTAAAGTCATATTTTTACAAAATTAAAAAAAACTGTCCTTCCGTATAAATGTCTATACTTTAAGGACAGTCATTTTTAATTTTATTGGTAAAATCTGTATATTGTATAACGTTTATTGAAGAGCTTGTGGATTTTCTGTACCCAAGAAATCTTCGTAAATACGCTCCCATACCACTTTGAATCCCATCTTTTCATTGTCTGGAATCTCTTGGAAACGATCAATCGGCTCTTCCAAGTATGGCGTTAGTTTAATCAAGACTTCTGTTAGCATATTATCGTTAATGCCTCCCAGAATTTCCTTGATTTCATTTTTTGAAAGTGAGAATTCATTCTCTTCTTTTTCATGTAGATACATAACCAACTGGCTAAACACTGGATGAATCAACGACTCCAAACGGATATGATACAAAGCAAACATTTCATCATCACGAAGTTCGAATGTATCTACTACTTCTGGGAAAGGATCTACTGGTACGTCTAGGCTTGTTCCCTTATCAATTACTAGACCCCACTTAATGAACATATCTAACGCTTCCTGAGCTGTTGCTGGATACTCATAGTTAGAGCGTTTCAAAAAGTTACCGTATTTCTCCAATAGAGCCACGTAGTTTTCATAGTTTTCTTCGTCATTGAATTTATTTTTATCCAACGTATCGAAGGTACCATCCAACGCCTTCGTAGAAAAGATGGACTCTAACATTTCTTCTTTTGTGTTTAGCTTGCTCACCGCATAGCAAACGGCTTTAAACAATACGTTCATCTCATGAGAGAACACGGTGCTCCAGCCATGCATGTCATATCCTTTCGGAATAATAATATCATCGCTACCTTTTGTGCGAAGATCTTGTATCGTTTGCATATTACACTCTCCTTATCCACAACTGCGTTTCACAGAGTACTTCCTAGTAATCCTAGAGTACATTAGGTTTATTATACACATAACAAGCGGCATATTTCCAATTTCCAAAGAAAAATCCCCAAGCATATAAAAATGCCTGGGGATTCTCGCTTACTTGTGGCGTGCCGCATCTAAACGTACGATAGCACGTTGTAGGGCATACTCAGCGCGTTGAACGTCAAGATCTGGAATCTTCTCATTGAGACGATTTTCGGCACGTTGTTTTGCTAATTCTGCACGAGCTGTATCAATGTCGTCTGATTGCTCTGCAGCTTCAGCTAAAATCGTTACCGTTTGGCCGCGAACTTCCATGAAGCCGCCGCTAACTGCGATTATGGTCTCTTTGTCGCCTTCTTGCTTAATCCGAACAGGAGCAATTTTTAACGGAGTCACTAGCGGCGTATGGTTAGGGAGAATACCCAACTCACCCTCAACGCCTCGTGCAATTACCATTGTGGCTTCTCCGCTATAGACAACCCGTTCAGGAGTAACGATCTCTATTATCATTTTGCTCATTACCGTCTCCCCTTTCAGGGTTGTCTTACTTCATGTTCTTTGCTTTTTCAACTGCTTCATCAATCGTACCTACGAATAGGAAAGCTGATTCTGGCAGATCATCATGTTTACCATCAAGAATTTCTTTAAAGCTACGTACAGTCTCTTTAACCGGTACATATTTACCAGAGAATCCAGTAAATTGTTCAGCAACGTGGAAAGGCTGGGACAAGAAACGTTGTACACGACGTGCGCGTGATACAGTTTGTTTGTCCTCATCGCTCAACTCATCCATCCCTAGGATAGCGATGATATCTTGCAATTCCTTATAACGTTGTAGGATTGTCTGTACGCCACGAGCTACCTCATAGTGTTCTTGACCTACAATGTCAGGTGCAAGAGCACGAGAAGTAGAAGCTAGTGGATCAACCGCAGGGTAGATACCCAACTCGGAAATACCACGGTCCAGGTTAGTTGTTGCATCCAAGTGAGCAAACGTTGTAGCAGGTGCTGGGTCAGTATAGTCATCCGCTGGTACGTAGATCGCTTGAATAGAAGTAACAGAACCTTTTTTCGTGGAAGTGATACGCTCTTGCAAGCTACCCATTTCAGAAGCAAGCGTTGGCTGGTAACCTACCGCAGATGGCATACGTCCAAGTAGAGCGGATACCTCAGAACCAGCTTGCGTGAAACGGAAGATGTTATCGATGAACAGAAGTACGTCACGACCTTCTTCATCACGGAAGAACTCTGCCATTGTAAGACCAGTCAGTGCGATACGTAGACGTGCACCTGGTGGTTCGTTCATTTGTCCAAATACCATCGCAGTTTTAGCGATAACACCGGAATCTCTCATCTCATGGTAAAGGTCATTACCCTCACGAGTACGCTCACCAACACCAGCGAATACAGAGATACCGCCGTGCTCTTGTGCGATGTTGTTGATTAATTCCTGAATTAGTACGGTTTTACCTACACCCGCACCACCAAACAGACCAATTTTACCACCTTTTACGTATGGTGCTAGCAAGTCAACAACCTTAATTCCTGTTTCTAGGATCTCAGTAGAAGTTGCTTGGTCTTCATAAGCAGGTGCTGCACGGTGAATTGGATCACGACGAGGAACATCGTTCATCTCCACTTGGTCAATTGGTTCGCCTAATACGTTAAATACGCGACCCAATGTAACTTCACCTACAGGTACAGAAATAGGTGCACCTGAGTCAATTGCTTCGATGCCACGGATTAAACCGTCTGTAGAAGACATCGCAACTGTACGAACTAGGTTATCTCCCAGATGAAGCGCAACTTCACATACTAGATCAATGTCGCGTTCTCCGGAGCTTTGTGCTTTATAAGAAATGTTGATCGCATTATAGATAGCAGGCAAATGACCATGGTCGAACTCAATGTCAACAACCGGTCCCATTACCTGAACTACGCGCCCTTTCGCCATCTTAAATCTTCCCTCCTAAAAGCTAATTGGAAGCCTTTATAACTGTCTTTGTTATACTTGTGAGTTTGCACCCGCAACAATCTCGGAGATTTCTTGCGTGATGGCTGCCTGACGAGCACGGTTATAGAAGAGTGTTAAACGATCGATAATATCAGATGCATTATCAGTCGCATTACCCATCGATGTCATACGTGCTCCGTGCTCTGAAGCTTTCGCATCCAATACAGCACTATAGATTAGCGTTTCTGCATATTTTGGCAAAAGCACTTCGAGAACCTCTTCTGCAGAAGGCTCATAATCATAGTTAACTGTAGAGGCCTGTGAATCAGATTCAATTGATTGAAGTGGCAACAGGCGTTTCACCTGTGGAATTTGCGAGATAGCAGATTCAAATTCGTTATAGCAGAGATAGAGTTCGTCGATCTTTTCGTCCGCATATAATTTGACTGCTGTGTACGCAATTTGCTTAATGTCAGAAAAACTAGGGTTTTCCGGCATTCCAACTACCTCTTCAATGACAGGATAGTCACGTTTCACAAAGAAATCACGGCCTTTGCGTCCGATAGCAAAGATCGCATACTCATCTTTAGATTTATGCTTTTCGTTAGCCGCCTGAAGAACCTTACGGATGATATTCCCGTTATATCCTCCTGCGAGTCCACGGTCAGAAGTAATAACGATATATCCTGTCTTCTTCACCGGACGGGTCTGAAGCATCGGATGTTTAAAGCTGGTGCTTCCTGATGCAATACTTGCTACTACATCCTGAACCTTTTGAGCATACGGGCGAGCCGCTTGCGCTTGGTCTTGGGCACGGCGAAGTTTTGCAGTAGACACCATCTTCATCGCTTTCGTGATCTGACGCGTGTTTTTAACGCTTTTTATACGTCGTTTTACTTCACGAATACCTTGAGCCACTCATTTTCACCACCTTGGGAAATGCATGCTGAATTCTCTTGAATCCAGCATGCACAAAATCTATCGATGCCGAAGATTAACGGCTTGAAGCAAAGCCTTTTGTAAACTCTTCGATCGCCGCTCCTAATTCCTTTTCATCCGGTAATTCGTTTGTTGTACGAATATGTTCGAACAACTGTGGTTTATTGGAGTCGATGAATGCAAGCAATTCTTTTTCGAAACGACGAACGTCTTCCACAGCAATTTCGTCTAGGAAGCCTTTTGTCGCAGCGAAGATAGAGATAACTTGCTTTTCAACAGGCATTGGTTGGTATGAAGGTTGTTTTAGGATTTCAACAACGCGCTCACCACGAGTCAAACGAGCTTGTGTTGCTTTATCCAAATCGGAACCGAACTGCGCAAATGCAGCCAACTCACGATATTGTGCCAAGTCCAAACGAAGTGGACCAGCTACTTTTTTCATTGCTTTAATCTGTGCGGCACCACCTACGCGGGATACAGAGATACCTGCGTTAACCGCTGGACGTTGACCTGCGTTAAACAAATCCGTTTCCAAGAAGATCTGTCCATCTGTGATGGAGATAACGTTCGTTGGAATGTACGCAGATACGTCAGAACCTTGAGTCTCGATGAAAGGAAGTGCTGTTAGAGAACCAGCTCCCAGTTCATCAGATAGTTTTGCTGCACGCTCTAACAAGCGGGAATGCAAGTAGAATACGTCACCAGGGTATGCCTCACGACCTGGAGGACGGCGAAGCAACAGGGACAACTCACGATAAGCTGCCGCTTGTTTAGATAAGTCATCATAAATACATAGGACATGTCCGCCCTTGTACATGAAGTACTCACCCATTGTTACACCCGCATAAGGAGCTAGATACAGCAATGGGGCTGGATCAGAAGCTGTAGCGGAAACAACGATTGTATAATCAAGAGCACCATGCTTACGTAGTGTTTCAACTACGCCAGCAACTGTTGATTGCTTTTGACCAATGGCAACGTAGATACAAATCATTCCGTTACCCTTTTGATTGATGATGGTATCCAAAGCTACGGATGTTTTACCTGTTTGACGGTCACCGATGATCAACTCACGCTGACCACGACCGATAGGTACCATAGAGTCAATCGCTTTAATACCAGTTTGCAATGGCTCATGAACTGATTTACGTGCCATTACACCTGGAGCGTTGTTCTCGATAGGACGGAATTCCGTAGTCGCAATTGGACCTAATCCGTCAATTGGTTGACCAAGTGGGTTAACTACGCGACCTAATAGCGCTTCCCCTACTGGTACTTCCATTACACGGCCAGTACGTTTAACCGTGTCACCTTCTTTAATGTCACGGAAAGCTCCAAGGATAATTACCCCTACGTTATCGCTTTCCAAGTTGAGTACCATACCCATAACGCCGTTTTGGAACTCAAGAAGCTCACCGGCCATTGCCTTTTCCAAACCATGTACGCGCGCAATACCGTCACCAACAGTGATAACCGTACCTACGTCAGCGATTTCGATCTCAGCTTTATAATTAGCGATGCGCTCTTTGATGAGCGAGCTAATTTCTTCAGGTCTGATTGCACTCACTTACGATTCACCCCATTCAACCCAGCGTCTTATATTTGATGCGCAAAATGCTCTAATTTCGTTTTCAGGCTACCGTCATATAAACGATCGCCAATCTTTACAACGACTCCACCAATAATAGTAGGATCTACTACGCTTTCGAAGCGTAGCTTTTTAGCCAGCATTTGACCAAATTGAGCAGCTAGCTCTTCTAATTCTTCCTGACTCAATGGTTTCGCTGTAGTAACAACAGCATCCGCATAGCCACGTTTATCGTTAGCCATTTCTACGTATGCTTTTGTTATTTCTTCGAATTCATTCTCACGTTTGTTATCTACTAACGCAAAAAGAAAGTTGATTACTTCCTGCGAAGCTTTTCCTTTGAAAAGCTCCTCTAGCAACTCTTTTTTAGAAGCAACGGCAATACGAGGATGTGTAAATAATTTTTGGAAGTCAGGTACCTGTTGTAATGCTTCAGCAATGTCTTTTAACTCACCTTCAATTTGATCAATGAGTCCACGCTCTTCTGCTATCTCAAACAGGGCACGTGCGTAACGTTTTGCTAATGCTCCACTCATAAGCGATCCCCTACTTGTTTCAGGAACTGATCAATCGTGGATTTTTGCGTAGCTTCGTCCAATTCTTTTTCAATAATTTTAGAAGCCAACAAAACAGATAGACTTGCCATTTGTGTACGTAGTTCTTCTTTAGCTTTCTCAGTCTCACGGGCAATTTCTGCACTTGCTTCCGCTTTTAGACGAGCCGCTGTTTCTTCCGCTTCTTTTTTAATACGCGCTTCTTCTTCTTGTGCTTGACGAGTTGCACGCTCAATTAGAGCTTTTGTTTCTTGACGAGCTTCATCTAACAAGCGGCGTTGTTCAGCTAGTAGTCCTTCCGCTTCTTTACGGTTACGTTCTGCTGCTTCAATTTCTGATGCAACGTATTGACGACGTTTTTCCATGATTTGTGTTATAGGGCCAACTGCATATTTCCTAACAACTAAAAGAAGTATCAGGAATGCGAGTACTTGAAAGAGCATCGTGCCCCCTTCAAGGGTTACCGCTCCAAACTCTAGCATGCTATTCACTCCTTCCTGGTTCAGAAGAGTATTTTAGTAAAAATAAACAAGCAATGATCTTTTACTGTTGCATAAACAAGGCGAAGGCCTAGCCTGCTAGCCTTCGCCCTGTAAAATTACATTTGGGAGTAAAGAATGAAACCAACCGCAACCGCGATGATAGGTACTGCTTCTACTAGACCTACCCCTAGAAGCATAAGACCCATTAAGCTACCACGAGCTTCTGGTTGACGTGCAACACCTTCAATTGTACGAGAGATAACTAGAGAGTTACCGATAGCTCCACCTAATGCAGCTAAACCAAAGATAATACCGATTGCTAAAGCCAAAGTATTCATTAAAATAATCCTCCTCAATTTCTGTTGATTAAAAATTAGTGACCATCATTCGTTTTCTGCGAAATATATATGATTGTAAGGGTCGTGAAGATATAAGCTTGAACTGCCCCTACGAAGACGGAATAACCAAGCCACGCTAATAACGGGATACTACCAATAAAGACGCCGGTGCTCATTAAGAAGGCAATCAAAACTTCCCCAGCAAAAATGTTACCAAATAGACGGAGTGGAAGTGTTAAAGGCTTAATGACCAGTTCTTCAAGGATATGGAGTGGGTTAAGAAAATGCTTCAGGTACGTACCTAACCCATGACGACGAATATCCACGTATTGAGAGTAAAGAAGGATAGTAAGCGCCAGAGAGAAGGTCACACTTGCAGCAGCCGTTGGAGATTTCCACCACGCTATGTGTATACCATGGCCACCTGGTTCAAGTGCATGTTCCACTTTTTCGATTTTCTTAGCCTGAGCCTCAGGAGTCCCAGAGATCGTTAACATCTCAACAACCTGTTCGCTAACCACCTTATTTTCAGCAGGGTCGTTGTGATGCAATGTGGTTACGTTAAGACCAAGCCCTAACCAGTTTCCTAGAATAATATAGAGAAAAACTGTCACAGCAAGTGTAATAAACCTTGCAGCCGTTTTTGCATCCATAACCGATCTCGCTAAGTTATTGATGAAATCAACAACCCACTCAAGAAGGTTTTGCCTTCCACCCGGAACACCTGTCGTTAATTGACGCGATAAAACAACCAGTAGGACAAAAACCAAAATAGCTGTCAACGTAATCATAAGCATGGTCGGAATATCGAATACGAGTCCACCGAGCTTAAATTTTAATGACCAATGATCCAAAATTTGTTCACCCCTTTCCCTCAAAAAATACTTCCTTAGTCAACCTTTTAAGAGCTTACTCTTTATTCTACCTCTTAATTTGTTGAAAAACAGTTAACAAATATTGAACTAATCATCTATTTTTAAGATTGTAATACACGAAAATAATCGAAAACACTTGAAATACTAGAAGTCCAATAATAACTCCTATAATTTGAAACAATTCTGGAAATCTTAGGGCTACAAAAACTGCTATAATTGTAACAGCAAACCTCTGCACCATTCCTATTCCCTTGGTTTTTCCTATATTACCAGTAATTTTCCATACCTTCAGATAGAGGAGAAGTCCATTGATAAGACTTGCAAAGCTTCCCAGCAATAATGACTGAAAAAACAATCTATAATCAGGTAGGAGAAACCATAAAACCCCGATAAGGGCAATAGACCATAAAACACAGCGGATAATATTACGTACGGCAGTATAGAATGTTTGCATGCTACATCTCCCTACAGATAAGGACGTATCATTCGGTATACGCTTACAATACCTACGCCCAACCCTAGAAATAGCCCGGTAATCATGAGCCAAGGAGCTGTATGTAACCATTCATCTAAATATTTTCCAAATAAGACTCCGGCTATGATACATATTGCTAGATCTGCTCCAATCATGCTTACTAATCCGATAGCTTTCCATGGGTTATTTACCTTTTTTGACAAGTTCGCTTCTCCCTTCAAACCAGAAATGGAAGAGCTTGGTTGACACCTTGACACCTTAACATATTAACGAAGATTTATCCGCATTGTCAACTTGTCGAACTGTAGGACACAAATCTTTCACAAATTTGTCTATATTATTTTGATTATTGTTGAAATTCCTTGACCTCCACCTATACATAAGGTAGCTAAACCATAGCGAGAATCGCTTCGTTTCAACATTTCATGGATCAGACTAACAAGAACACGAGCCCCGCTTGCCCCAATTGGATGACCAAGGGCAATCGCTCCTCCGTTCACATTTAACTTTTCTCGATCAAGACCTAGTTCTTTGCCAATTGCTATTGATTGTGCCGCAAAGGCCTCATTCGCTTCAATTAGGTCTATTTGATCTAAAGATAGACCAGCCTTTTTTAGAGCCTTTTCTGTAGCTGGTACTGGGCCAAGTCCCATTACCTGCGGATTAACTCCAGCGCTTGCATTGGCAACTATTGTAGCTAAAGGCTTAATCCCCAGCTCTTCTGCCTTTGCATAAGACATTAAAACTAGTGCTGCAGCCCCATCATTAATTCCAGAAGCATTCCCTGCCGTGACGCTCCCGTCCTTTTTAAAAGCAGGTCGAAGTTTAGCCAACACGTCCACTGTGGCACTTGCTCGAGGGAACTCGTCGTGCTCAAACAAAATTGCCTCTCCCTTTTTTTGTGGGATAGTCACAGGGACGATCTCATCCTGAAAGCGTCCTTCTTGAATAGCATTGTTCGCCTTTTGTTGGCTCCAAGCTGCAAACTCATCTTGTTCTTCTCGGCTGATCTGGTAACGTTCGCAAAGATTTTCAGCTGTAATACCCATATGGTAGTCATTAAAAGCACACCAGAGCCCGTCGCGGATCATGGAGTCTACGACCTTTTGATCACCCATACGATATCCATCTCTGGCACCTTCTAATAGGTAAGAAGCCTGACTCATATTTTCCATTCCGCCAGCAACTACCACATCTGCTTCTCCAGAAACGATAGCTTGATAAGCTAGATGTACAGCTTTTAATCCTGACCCGCAAACTTTATTAATGGTCATTGATGGTTTCTCTTCCCCGATGCCAGCTAGCATAGCGGCCTGACGCGTTGGGTTTTGCCCAAGTCCCGCTTGTAGCACGTTCCCCATCACAACCTCGTCTACGTGCCGTTTATCAACACCGGCTTTGGCAAGTGCCGCTTCAATCACTACTGCTCCTAATCTGGTTGCGCTTACAGAAGATAACCTACCTTGAAAACTACCGATGGCAGTACGTACAGCACTGACAATGACTACATCGCTACCTTTCATCATATCCACTCCTTAAAAACATCAGATCGTAAGCTTTAGTTAGTTAATTTGACCACTTGTGAATCTTCAGTCTATTACTAACAATAATTAGTAACTAAGCTTTATATTACCATATTTTTAAGGAGACAGATATCCCTTTGATTATACTATTTATAAGTTTCCCATTATTACTATAGTAGAAATAAATAAAAAGTAAACAGGTAATCTTTAGAATTAGATTGCATCCTACAGTTTGATAAAAAAAGCCGTCTTTGCAGATAGCAAAAGACGGCTAAACCCTTGCTTTATCGTTGAATTAAACGGTATAAGGCTGCAACACAAACAGCGCGTGTGGTTGGGCTATCAGGTTTAAAATTTCCTTGAATTGGATCAATTAACCCTAAACCTACTATATTAGCAACAGGAGTTGATGCCCACGAAGGAATTTGCTTTTGATCCTTCAGCTGCACCTTAGGCGTAGCTGATTGCTGTAGAATCCGATCCAGAATGATGGCCGCTTCCGCTCGTGTTACAGGCTGATCTGGACGGAAGGTATTGTCCTTATATCCTTTCACCAATTCCATGGATACCGCTACTTGTACCGCACCCTGAGCATACGAAGGAACCTTATCCTTGAAGCTCAATTTAGGTTGAGTCGGTAGCTCCCAATTAAACACCCTAGCTAGTAGCGAAACATATTGAGCACGTGTTAAAGCGACGTCTGGACCAAATTTATTAGCAGAAAGTCCTTTCACAAAATCCTGTTCAGCCATATATAGAATCTCTTTTTTATACGGATGATTGACAATATCGCTAAACTGTTGACCGTATGGCACCAACAATGTTGCATCGTCCATGTAGATACTTCCTTTTTCTGGACGCGATTCAGTACCTTCAGGCAAATTAGCTAGATATATACTTTTCAGTTGCAAAGGATAAGCTGCATTTGATGGGAAATAGCCTCTAAGCTGTTTCCAACCGGTCCAGTCTATTTCCTTGGCAAGATCCACATAATGTGTTTTACCCTTGCTATCAATTACTTCAGCACGAAGCCAGTGATTACTGTTATCTCCATAGACCCATAATCCCATACCAATTGGTTGTCCAGGAATCGCTATAGGTGCGGCACCCATTTTTCCATAAGCAAAGCGAGTATTGGCAGATGATGCCCCACTGAAATCATATGTTAATTTAGCAGATTTACCAGAACCATGTACTTGTTCACTTTGGAGCAAGAAGGAACCTTTCGAAGTCAGAACCTCTGGATTTCCTGCAAATGAAATACCGGCAATATTATCAAAATTGATCCATTGCTGCTCAGTAGCCCCTACTGTAATTGGTACCGAAGTGGTTTTACCGTCGTAAGATACAGTCAAGGTAGCTTGTCCGGTTTGTTCTCCTGCAACCAATTGCATTTGTTCATTAATGTGTACAAGTTCATTGCTAACAGACGTTTTTACAGATAATGGTGTTGCTGTGACCAACTGTCCTTTTTTCGTTTTGATTTTTATATCAAGTGGCAATGTTTGGCCTGGCATTACTGTAAGCGGAGATGGCGAGACCATCACCTGCTCTACCTCAGCACCACTAACGACATGAATATTTTTCTTTGTTTGAATTCCATTTACACTAGCTGTAACAACAGAAGTGCCTGATTGACGTGCAATAAATGAGGTTCCTTCAAATGATCCAGAATCCCCTTCTACACCCCAAGAAATCTGATTGGCATCAATTTTATAAGGTAAATAGTGGTTATCGTATGCTTTGGTTCCAAACTGAATAGCTTGTCCAATTAGCGTTTCAGTAGGTCCCGTTAATTGGAAACCGGCTAAATCTCCAGCAGGTGCTGTATTAAATACACCCAATCCCGTTGGAACTCGACGCTCTACACCCTGCATAGGGCGATTAGCTAGTTTAGCTTCTGTCTCCCCCAGCATGCGAACTGCTAATGTTTGTGAACCACCACCATCAAAGTTAGCTGCCATATAAGAACCTGCTTCAACCATTATCTGGGCAAACTCTACCAGTGTTACCCCACGGCTGGCGCTACCTTGTTCCACACTTACAATGTATAGTGTCTTACCGTCCTTAGAGACTCCAACACCAGTTCGAGCTGTTTTACCCATAACTGCACTATCGGCGGAAATGCTAGCGACTTTCCCCTGATTGACTAGCAAAGCATGACCACCTACTGCCTGGACCCACTCTTTGGAATTGGGAGTAGTTTGTGAATTTACAGTCACTGAAGAGCCGACTGGAAACTCTTGTTGTAGAAATTGAGCGGCAGTTCCGTGTCCCCATAAAACAAAGCCATCAGCAGGAATCGCTGCCCCAGGTTGATCCACACGGACCTCAGTAGCTATGCCATTTCGAAAAACTACCTCTACCACACCTTTATAGCCTTTAATTGTACCTAAGCTAGTCTTCCCAAAAGCAGGTGTATACATATTAAGCTGATTCTCATGGCTTTTGCCTGCTGTAGAAGAGTATTCCTCCTTATTAATTCCACGCAGGTTCATATTTTTACCATTTTGAGAGGTGACGAGTCCCGTGAACCCAAATCGTTCAATGGACGCTATCTTATCAGCAGTAATCCCTAAGCTGTAGTAATACGGTAAATGCCCCATTGAGGAAATTGTTTCTCCATCTTTTACAACAATTCCGAATGGTGCGCCACGTAGAGACATATTGAAGAAGTCAGCATTGACACCAGCAATTGCTCCTGCTTCATTCGTCATTTTAGTGATAGATTGTTTTTCTGTTACATGCCCATTTGTTCCATAAATGGGCTTCACTTCTACGTATTCATTATTCAGATCCACTTTCGTTATGTAGATTTTGCTCTTTTGGTCACCATAAGCCTTTTCATAATGCGTTAAGATTGTACCTTCCCCAATTGGCGTTTGCCAAACCATTTTTAACGGTCCCACTGTCGCAGCTTCTACTACATAGGCAGGTAGCACGACAGGAAAAATTGCCCCGTATGCCACAGTTGTAGCCAGCATTAACGCCAGAAACCGAGCTGGCCTCTTATTCATTTTGTTGAAACCCCTCTCCATTGGCTAAACTTTCTCTTTTTTCCTATCCATTACAATGTTTAGACGTAGCAAATCGCTCACAAGTTGCAGTTTTTTAGCGTTTTTTATTTACTGCAAAAGGAAAAGAGACGTTCCTGAAAAACGCCTCTTTTCTATGCTTTATTTAGATAATAACTTCTCTTGACTTGGTTGAAAAGAGACTGGGCGATCAGAAGTGTATCCGAAATGGTACAAGATTGCTTTCACAATTCTTTCTGACGCCTTTCCATCTCCATATGGATTAGCTGCCTGAGCCATTTGTTCATAAGCTACTGGATTGGTTAACAATTCATTCGCCATATCATATACCTGTTGCTCATCTGTGCCTGCCAATTTCAACGTACCAGCCACGATGCCTTCTGGACGTTCTGTGGTATCGCGCAAGACAAGTACTGGTACTCCAAGAGAAGGAGCTTCTTCTTGTACTCCACCCGAGTCAGTCAAAATTAAGTGAGCGTGACGAGCAAAATTGTGGAAATCAAACGCATCTAATGGATCCATTAGGTGAATACGATCATGATTACCCAAGAACTCCTGAGCCACTTCCTGCACCGCTGGGTTTAGATGCACCGGATAAACCACGGCAATCTCTTCATGCTCATCTACCAATTTGCGAACCGCTCGGAAGATACGGCGCATTGGGTCACCTAGATTTTCACGACGATGGGCTGTCATCAATACCATCTTTTTGCCTACTACCTTATCTAGCACAGGATGCTGATAGTCAGACTTCACGGTTGTCTGTAGTGCATCAATCGCTGTATTCCCTGTAACATAGATTGATTGCTCTTGCTTATTCTCACGACGTAAATTATCAGCCGAACCTTCTGTTGGTGCAAAATGAAGATCAGCCATAACTCCTGTCAATTGGCGATTCATCTCTTCCGGGAATGGAGAATACTTGTCCCACGTGCGAAGTCCAGCTTCAACATGTCCAATCACTACTTGGTTATAAAAGGAAGCCAGGCTTGCAACGAAGGTTGTAGAGGTGTCTCCATGTACGAGTACGATATCTGGTTGTGCTTCTTTGATCGCTTTATCTAAGCTTTCTAATGCGCGGGTTGTGATGTCGATCAAAGTTTGACGATCCTTCATAATATTTAAATCCATGTCAGGCGTGATCTGGAAAATCTCCAGAACTTGGTCCAACATTTGTCGATGTTGAGCTGTAACGCATACGATAGATTCAATCTGTTCGTTATGTTTTTTTAACTCATGAACAAGTGGAGCCATCTTAATCGCTTCCGGTCTTGTCCCGAATACCGTCATTACTTTTATCTTTTTCATCAAACAAGACACCCCCTATTTCGTTCCGTATAAACGGTCACCGGCATCTCCTAATCCAGGAATAATATAGCCGTGATCGTCCAGATATTCATCTACTTTCGCTACGAAGATATCTACGTCAGGATGTTCGTCTTGGATTACCTTAATTCCTTCTGGAGCAGCGATCAAACACATTAATTTGAGGTTCTTAGCACCACGTTTTTTCAGAGCTTCAATAGCAGCCACAGCAGAACCGCCTGTTGCTAGCATAGGATCAATGACAATCAATTCGCGCTCAGCAACATCGGTTGGTAATTTTACATAGTATTCTACTGGTTGCAGCGTTTCGGGATCACGATACAGCCCTACATGTCCTACTTTTGCGGCAGGAATTAATTTCAGTACGCCATCAACCATACCTAATCCAGCACGCAAAATTGGTACTAGCCCTACTTTTTTACCTGCAATTACGTTGGATTTACAAGTTGCTACTGGTGTTTGGATTTCTACTTCTTCCAAAGGCATATCTCTGGTAATTTCATATGCCATGAGAGTTGCTACTTCATCTACTAACTCACGGAATTCTTTTGTTCCTGTATTTTTATCACGAATAAACGTCAACTTATGCTGAATCAAAGGATGGTCAAATACATATACACGGCTCATGCTAGTACCTCCGTTTCATTATTAGCAAACACATTATGTACACGAAGCCCATGGCTCCTTGAAATAAGCTTTTCTTATCATAAAGGAGCAAAGCTATAACGTCAATTTGCCTGAAAATATTGACTTATATCTTATATGAATATCGTGCGTTTACTTCCCTTCGCTAGTTTTCCCCCGCCTATATTGAAATATAAATAGGAAGAAACACACAGAAAAACAGGCCCTCTCCTCGTAAGGTAGGTGGACCTGTTTGTTATTTATGACCCTTTACGAGAATTGTTTACGTAAAGACTTAGATAGACAAGCCTTCATACAGCGGGAACTTCTTGCTCAGTGCGGCAACACGTTCACGAGCCTCTGCATGCTTAGCTTCGTCCTCTGGATTCTTCAGAGTCAAAGCAATGATGCTCGCTACTTCTTTCATTGCCTCTTCATCGAACCCACGACTAGTGACAGCTGGCGTACCCATACGCACACCGCTTGTTACAAACGGGCTAGCTGGATCAAATGGAATTGTATTTTTATTTGTCGTAATACCTACTTCATCAAGAAGATGTTCGGCTACTTTACCTGTAAGCTCTAGATTTCGTACGTCTACTAATACAAGATGATTATCCGTACCATCAGACACCAGCTGTAAACCTTCTGCCTGTAATGCCGCAGCAAAAGCACGAGCATTGTTTACAACACGTTGAGAGTATTCTTTGAATTCAGGTTGCAGTGCTTCACCGAATGATACGGCTTTCGCTGCAATGATATGCATCAATGGACCGCCCTGTACCCCTGGGAATACAGATTTGTCGATTGCTTTGGCAAACTCTTCTTTGCAAAGAATCAAACCACCGCGTGGACCGCGCAATGTTTTATGGGTAGTAGATGTAACAAAATGAGCATGAGGCACTGGATTTTGATGTAAGCCTGCTGCAACAAGACCAGCGATATGCGCCATATCAACCATGAGGTATGCTCCAACTTCATCAGCAATTTCACGGAATTTAGCAAAATCAATCTCACGCGGATATGCACTTGCGCCAGCTACGATCATTTTTGGTTTATGTTCTAATGCTTTTGCTCGAACGATCTCATAGTTAATGAGATGTGTCTTTTCATCTACACCATATTCAACAAAGTTATAGAGAGTACCTGAGAAGTTAACGCTGCTACCATGTGTTAAATGTCCACCATGAGACAAGTTCATGCCCAAGACAGTATCTCCTGGTTGTAAAATGGTAAAATAAACAGCCATGTTAGCTTGAGCGCCAGAATGCGGCTGTACGTTGGCATGTTCTGCACCGAAAATTTCCTTTACTCGATCACGTGCGATGTTTTCTGCAATATCAACATATTCACAACCGCCATAGTAACGGCGACCTGGGTAACCTTCTGCATACTTGTTAGTAAGTACAGTCCCCATCGCCTCCATCACGGCACGACTCACAAAGTTTTCTGATGCAATTAGCTCAATCTTGTCACGCTGGCGACCTAATTCCAAACGAATAGCTTCTGTAATTTGTGGATCTTTTTCTTTTAAAATATCGAACATAATTTTATCCCTCCCTGGTTATCTACACTTCTATTTCAATTCACCATTGAATGTCAACCCAAGTTGTTTTTCTCTAGGTACAAGTCAATTGATCAATACGTTCATAAACCGCTCGTGCTCCACCAATCATCTTTGGTCGTGTATAGGCTGCTGTTAGATGAGCCTCCCCTACTTGTTTGCGACTAAGTCTAACCGGAACTACCACATGTTTAAGATGCATACCAATGAAGGTATCGCCAATATCAAGGCCAGCATCTGCTTTGATATGTTCTACAACAGCTGGCATCTTCATTTGCTGATAGGCATAGGCTGCCATAGAACCTCCTGCGCGTGGTACTGGAATAACACTTACTTCTTCAAGTCCATATTGTCTTATAGTAGAACGTTCTACAACAAGTGCACGATTCAAATGCTCACAACATTGAAAAGCAAGCTGAAAGCCTACTTCCTGCTGAGCTTCTGCAATCCCCATCCAAATAGCACTAGCCACTTGCTCGCTACCGGACTTACCAATATGCTGACCAATCACTTCGCTCGTACTGCAACCGATCACCAGAAGCTGGTCAGCTTGCAGCTTTGCTACTTTGACTAATTCCAGCACACAATCCTTGATCTCTTGCTGAAGACGAGCAAATTCCACCTTACTTCACTCCCGAATATTTAGCCTCAATATCCATCACTTTCTTAACGCGATTCTCATGGCGGCCACCTTCAAAATCAGTTCCCAGCCAAATTTTCACAATATCAAGAGCTAGGCCAGGTCCAATTACTCGCTCTCCCATAGCTAGCATATTCGTATCATTATGCTCGCGGGTTGCTTTTGCAGAGAACGTATCATGAACTAATGCACAACGAATTCCACGTACCTTATTAGCCGCAATGGACATACCAATACCTGTCCCACATACTAAAATACCTCTGTCAAACTCTCCAGAAGCTACTTTTTCCGCAACAGGTAAGGCATAGTCTGGGTAATCAACAGAGGTCTCGCAATTACAACCAAAATCTTCGAACGTAATCTGCATTGATGTTAAAAGCTTTTTGATCTCTTCTTTTAGACGTAATCCGCCATGATCGGCTGCTAATGCTACTTTCATTGTGCAATCCCTCACTTTTGTCGTCATATGATGTATTATACATGATTATCCTAACGAAATACAGTATAGAAACAAGCAAAAAGCTCGTTTTACCAACAAAACACAAACATTAATTAAAAATAAAAAATAATCGTTCGGATTTTAAATAAATAAGGTCCTGGGAACGTTCCAGCACCTTTTTAACTCATTCCATATCCTGACGATACTCTTTATTCTTCTCATTTACATTCTTCTGTAGTTTTTCTCGTACAGCCTGTAAATCCTCTTCTAATTCCTTCGCTGTAGCACGATACATCTCTAAGGTTCCACCGTAAGGATCTGTTATATCGCCTTGTTGACCATACGCATACTCTTTTAGTGAGTATACCTTTTCTGTTGCTTTAGGAAAATGACTCAAAATCGCTATTTTATGTCCTTGCGTCATTGTAATGATTAGGTCAGCCTGATTTATTTGGTCATTCGTAATCTGTTTAGAAAAATGCTCATGTGCTAGTCCTTTTTCCTCTAACACCTGTTGGGCATGCAAGGAAGCCGGTTGTCCCTCAAATACAGCAACTCCTGCTGAGGCAATTTCCATTTGTAAATCCTTTACTTGTTCACGGAAAAGAACTTCTGCCATAGGACTCCTGCAAGTATTGCCCGTACAGACAAATAAAATTCGCATGTTATGGTGCCCCCTTTTTTGACCACACGATTTACAAAATAAATTTTAAACCAAAAATCAGCAGTATGACACCGCCAATAATTTCACTATATTCACCCAGCCAGCCTCCGACGCTTCTCCCTAGTAGCAGACCAGCAGAAGCCATCATACCTCCAATGATACCAAACAAGCTAACTGCCAGCCATTTGTTTACTGCCATTAAACCAAGCGAAAAGCCTACTGATAAGGCATCCAGACTGACACTAAAGGCAAACAGAATCAGTCCAAGCCCTGATGTTTTAATTATACTCCCCTCATTTTCTCCAAAAAAGACGCTCCATAACATATGTACGCCAAGGAGAATCAAGATACCGCCCCCAATGAAAATAGCGATATCTCCTACTATATCAGAGAGATAGGTACCGATCGCAATACCTAACAGAGGCATTGCAACATGAAAACATCCAATCATAATGCTGATGTTCACAATTTTACGCAATCGAAGACCCACCATACCAAGCCCAATACCCAGTGAGAACGCATCCATTCCCAACGCGATCGCAATTAGCAGTAATGTTAGAAATTGTCCCCAAAGAAATACTGTAGCTTCCACACTCTCCCCCCCTGTCTTTTTCACCTTATGCGGACAGGGGGATAAAAATTCTTTTTCTCTACAGGTTGTACCTCTAGATGTTTAAGCCTTTATAATTCGATGGGAAGCTGCTTTTTCTAAACGATTCATCACAGCTAGCCCCAGACCCTCACGTGGATATGTTTCCGCCAAAATAAACTGAATCTGTTCCTCATCAAATCGACGTAGGTCTGTATACAGCTCCTGAGCTACTTCCTCCAATGATGCCAACGAACCACATTGAAGTGTTAAATCCACGAGAGTATGATTGTCCCAGCCATCCAGATGTTCTCTGGGTACCATAACTCCTGTTGTTAATCCTTGTTCTTTCGCTTCTATTAAAAGCTCCAGCATTTTCGCTCTCACTTTGTCCTCTTGACCTGACACTAACCATAAATCTCCTTTTGGAGCATAATGCTTATATTTCATTCCGGGCGAAATTGGTTGTTCCTTTTCTTCTGTTAGGAATGCCGGATCAATTTCTACCTCTCCGATTACACGCCGAATCTGCTCTACTGTAATACCACCTGGACGATGAATCATCGGAGGTTCCACTGTCATGTCTATTGTCGTAGATTCCACGCCTACACCTGTACTCCCTCCGTCCACAATCCCTGTAATTCTTCCCTCTAAATCCTCCAGGACATGCTGAGCTGTAGTAGGGCTGGGACGACCAGAACGGTTTGCGCTTGGTGCTGCTATTGGAACATGCGCCTGTTTAATTAATTCTAAAGCAACAGGATGATCTGGCATGCGTACTCCAACTGTAGATAATCCGGCCGTTACTTTGGAGGCAATTCCTGCTCTCTTGGGTAAAAACATAGTAAGTGGACCTGGCCAAAATGCCTCCATCAGCTGTCTTGCTTTCACAGGGATGTCAGTGGCCACAGCGTCTAGTTGTGATTTTTCACCAATATGGACGATCAGTGGATTATCACTCGGCCTACCCTTAGCAACGAAGATTTTTTCCACAGCCTCATCAGATAAAGCGTTCGCTCCTAACCCATAAACCGTTTCGGTAGGAAACGCAACAAGCTCTCCTGATTCGACAAGTTTTGCTGCATCCACAAGATGTGCACAACTTTTTTGGTCTTCCACATTCTTATCCACAACCCAAACCTTTGTCAGTATATTCTGTTCCATCCGATAAACCCTTTCTTTTTCGTTATTCGTGCTCGCTTTGCTTCCATAGTATATGTTTTTCCAAAAAAGTTTTCAACAGGCTGTGGGTAACCTGTGGATAAAACTATTGATTTTTGTGACTTTTCTATTAAAAAAAGCCTATCCAAATGGGACAGGCTGGAGGGGGAGCAATGTTATTTCCCAGCTTAAAACCAGGAGCGAAGTTTGTCCCATATAAAGGAGCGTACTTCCACTTTAGAAGCTTGGTCATTAGGTACAATAGCTGCTGTATCAATATTCTCTGCCATCTCTTCCCGTACAATACCTGTTTCTTTTTCATTATAATTATCAGAATTTTCTATGTTTAATTGCGGTTGCAAATCTCTATTTCCCATAGTACTTTGTGCAGATTCTACCACTTGTATTTCTTCCTCCACAGTACCCGACAAGTTATCCACAGCGTCATCCCTTTTGGCAATCCCATCCCCATTAGACAAATCAATAAAGCATAATGGGGGAAATAATACACACCACCAATTTTGTCCTTCTGCTTTACCAATGCGTACACGCAGGGCTTCATAATCACCCGCTGGATAAATGTATGAACCGTATTGCTTGGTAGGAAATTCAACTCGTCCGAAATATACCTCTGCCGGATAGGAATAGCCTCGTTCAGCGATTGTTTTATCCACAATTTTTTTTATTTCATTCATATGATCAGCTACAAGTAGACGCGCTTGGTCATAACTATGAATCTCTTTTATCCATTTGTTCATTTCTGCAATAATCGCATCACGCACTTCACGTTTCAGCCATTGATCCTCCATGGAATCACTGTTTGCTAAAATACGCAGGCGAATAGATTCTTGTGGAATCGGACCATTGCTATGTATATTTGCCGATGCTATTTGCCCTTCCCAACTCATTAACGCGACCGCTAAACCAAATAAGATAAAAAAGAACCGTTTCATCATAACCAACTCTCCCCTCATATACTGTCTCTCTAGCAAACAGTATGGACAAAAAGAGCTCGTGATAAACCCGGTTCTTTATACTATTTTTAATTGTGTAGTCGATAGCCAACAATAATCCGATCTATTCCCGCCAAATCAGGATAAATGAATACTTCATCAACGGCGCCTGATTCCTTCATAAGTTGAGCTACTGCCTCTGCCTGATAGATTCCTACTTCAAAAGCCACCAGTGCAGTCGCTGCCAACAATCGTGGTAATGCTTCACAGATTCTACGATAGAAAATATAGCCGTCTGTTCCTCCATCAAGAGCTAAACGTGGTTCATAGCCAAGAACTTCCTTGTCCAATTCGTCCACATCAGTACTTGGAATATAGGGTGGGTTAGACACTAAGATGTCTACACGCTCGCCCATGTCGAGGATTGGCTCAACTAAATCACCTTGTATAAAACGAACTCTTTCTGCTACATCTAATCGCTCAGCATTCTTCTTGGCAATCGCTATAGCGTCCAAAGAAATATCTACAGTCGCTAGTTGCCAATTCGGTTTTTCCGCTGCCAGCGTTAGCGTGATTGCCCCACTGCCCGTCCCAAAATCCACAACAGATAAAGGCTGCTCTGCACTCCAAATTCGTTGGGAATGCAAGAGGACCTGTTCAATTAATAACTCTGTTTCTGGACGCGGAATCAGTACACCTGGCGCTACAATAAAATCACGCCCATAAAAATTTTGTTCACCCAAGATGTACTGAATAGGTTCATGAGCAGCTCTTCGTTCAAGTAACACTCGAATAGAAGCTATCTCCTCATCCTTAATCGGGTCAGGCATAGATGCTAAGAAATTCGCCCGATTCATTCTGAGCACATGACGAATAATTAATTCAGCTTCAAACCGTGGATCTTTCGTACCGGCTTCTCCTAAAAAGGAAGAAGCCCAGAGCAGGGCTTCTCTCACATTATTCATTGAATTCATCTTATGCGCTGGCATCGTTTTTCATTAGCTCCGTTTGCTCGTGCATAATGAGATTATCAATGATTTCATCCATATCTCCATCTAGAATATTTTCCAGACGATGTAGCGTTAAACCAATGCGGTGATCAGTTACGCGGCTTTGTGGGAAGTTATAGGTACGAATACGTTCACTACGGTCACCAGTACCCACTAAGGATTTACGGTTCGCATCAATTTCAGCATTCGCTTGTTGGCGATAGAAATCAGACAAACGAGCACGCAGAATTTTTAATGCTTTATCCTTATTGGAATGCTGAGACTTTTCATCCTGACAAGATACCATGATACCAGTCGGTAGGTGAGTAACACGCACCGCTGATTTCGTAGTATTAACAGACTGTCCACCCGCACCACTGGAACAGAACGTGTCAATCCGAATATCTTTATCACTAATTTCAACGTCTACTTCTTCAACCTCAGGTAATACAAGAACTGTAGCTGTGGACGTATGAATACGACCGCCAGACTCTGTAGACGGAATGCGCTGTACACGATGTGCCCCGCTCTCAAATTTAAGTTTGCTATAAGCACCTCTGCCATTCACAGCAAACACGACCTCTTTAAATCCACCAATATCTGTTTCATTCGCTTCCATTACGTCGATTTTGAACCCATGACGCTCTGCAAAACGAGTGTACATTCGATATAAGCTTGAAGCAAATAAAGCTGCTTCATCTCCACCTGCTGCACCACGAATTTCAACAATAACGTTTTTATCATCGTTCGGGTCTTTAGGCAATAGTAAGATTTTCAGACGATTTTCCAGCTCTTCCTTACTTTTGGACAGTTCAGCGATCTCCATCTTAACCATCTCACGCATCTCATCGTCCAATTTTTCTTCAAACATAGCCTTAGAATCATCAAGTTGAGTAAGAACAGATTTATATTCACGGTACGCGGTGACCATATCTTCCAAAGAAGATTGTTCTTTGGAGAGCTCACGTAGCTTTTTTGTATCACTAATTACGTCGGGGTCACACAAAAGGTTTGTAACTTCTTCGTAACGCTCTTCAACAGCAGATAGGCGTTTAAACATAGCTTCTCACCCCATTTTTCCCAATTTCCTGTAAGCTTTTTATATACAAGCTATAAATCAATGCATAACATCAAAATTATAGTAGATTTCGCTTTGAAAGTCAAAGGATTTGCCTATCACCTCTATACATCACAGAAAGAAAAACTCGGCTTACTTACCGAGTTTTTTACACCTTCACTATGAATGATATCCATCGTAGGAAGTTACATGAAAATCGTAGCGCCCACTCTTTTTATGCAAGGCATCTATGACATGATGCTCAATCTTTCGAGCTTCTGCAGCCGTCACGTTCCGCTTGAGATCAAGTGTGACATACACATCTTTTTCTCGGATCGTGATACGCGCATTTTCTACACCTTGAACCCTCTTCGCTTCTTGTTCCATTTCCTGAAGCAATTGGGAGGTTGTTTTTTTTTCACCCATAGCCTTATACGGCTTTTGCCCTTTTGGAACCTGCTGTAGCTTCTGTTGTTGTCGCATCGATTGGTTAATAGGCTGCTTTTTTTCCTGCTGTTGTACTTTAGGCTGAGAAGATGAAGCACACCCACCTATCACCACCCCTAGAACAACACAACTCACAATCAAGCTTTTACTTAAGAATAGGCTTGTACCATTTTTGCTTTCTTTTATCAAAAAAGCCACCTCCCGCTTTGCCTAGTGTGTGCAAGCACTCCCACACCCATGCAAAAAAAGAGATAGCTCTCTCTATTACGTTGTTACTTACAATTGTTGAAATCAACAGGCAAGGTTTTTGGAAGCCCAGGTGGCTGATAGTAGTGTCTACGACAAACACTACTATAGGTTTCTTCTCCACCTATTTGAATCGTTTCCCCTGTGTAAACCGGTTTACCTTGCTGGAATTTTAGAATATGTGTCGCTTTTTTATTACAGAAAACACATACTGTTTTAATTTCCTCAATCTTATCAGCTTCACAGAGCAAAGCTTGACTCCCAGGAAATAATTGATTTTTAAAGTCTTTTAAAAGTCCGTACACGATAACAGGAATATTTAATTCATCGACAATTCTCGCCAATTGCCTTACATGTTCTTCCGATAAAAACTGCCCCTCATCTACTAATACACAATGAGGTTGCTCTTGCTCTTCATTTACAACCCGATACAGATCAGTGGTATTCTGAATCGGAAATGCCTCTCGTGAAATCCCGACTCTGGACGCTACCATCCCTACACCATAACGGTCATCAATTTCCGGTGTGAATACCATTACCTTCTTACCGGATTGTTCATAGTTATGTGCTACTGTTAGCAATTGAATAGACTTGGATGCGTTCATTGCACCATATCGAAAATACAATTGAGCCACTCCGCATTCTCCCTCTGTCGCCATTCTTTTCTTCGTTTCCGTTCCAAGCAACTGTAACATCATATCACTTTATGGGAGGATCGCCAATGGAGAGATATAGTCAAGGCACCTCTTACGAACAAAAAAAGCTCTATCATAACAACAAGCCCAGGTAGAATGACTTCCACCTGGGCTTTGTTTTTTTCCTATAATTAGGAAAGATTGTATTTGCGTTTGAAACGATCTACACGGCCGCCAGCATCGATAAACTTTTGTTTACCAGTGTAAAACGGATGGCAAGCGGAGCAAACCTCTACGCGAAGGACATCTTTTACAGAGCCGGATTCGAACTCATTGCCACATGCGCAAGTTACTTTAACCGTTTTGTAGTTTGGATGAATACCTTGTTTCATCTCTATGCACCTCTTTCCGCCCTGAATCGTTTGCCGAATCAGAGTTATATAAACATATAAATGAATAGTATCACGTCTATGTGTCTATTGCAACCATACTGACTTGATTGGAAACAAAAGTCTAATTGCTATTTTTCTGCCTGCGTTGATGCCGAGGAGGCACATGTGTAAACGATCCAATCACCACATCAGGTAATTCCTGTTGATAGATTTCAATCGCCTGCTTCATGCCAAATATTTCTCCTTGGGCCTTTGGAATCATGTCTAAATAGCTTTCTGGATCAATATTTAGATTGCGCAATTGAATTAACTTAATACCTGTCCGCTTGATAAATTCAATCATTGCTTCCATCTCCTCTTCCCGATCAAATACACCTGGGAAGCACAGATAGTTAATGGATGTGTAGACACCCTGACTCGTAGCATACTCAGCCGAGCGAGCCACATTTTCTAGCGTATAGCCGCGCGGACGATAATAAGCATTGTAATGCTCCTCAATTGCGCTGATTGTACTAATTCGCATGAGATCAAGACCTGCATCAACAATTCCTCTAATATGATCAGTTAATCCAGCATTTGTATTAATATTGATGTAGCCCATGTTCGTACGTTCACGAACGCGTCGCATTGCAGGAATAATAATCGAAGCCATAGTAGATGGCTCCCCTTCACACCCTTGTCCAAAACTAATAATGCTTTCTGGGGTTTGTAGGTGATGCAACATTACCTCTACCAGCTCGTCCTCCGTCGGTTTAAAGTTCATACGGGTCTGAGGAGAAGGGAAGCCACTATCATCTGGTTGCTCCGAGATACAGCCATAGCAACCAGCATTACAGGTTTTAGATACTGGTAAGCTACCTTCCCAACGGTGGAAAAAGTTGTTGGATGCGGTTAAACACTCATATTCTAGCGCACAGTGAGACAAATGCTGCAAAATTCTATTTTCTGGAAATTGCTTGAGAGTAGCATCTACCTTGCCACGCAACTCTTCCATTGGAAAATTATCTGGATTCCAATTATGTGGTTCATCACTTTTTCGAGCAGCCACCCAAAAAGCATCGTCTTTCCAAACGACTGCTGTGTAACCAAATAAAGGAAATTTACTTTCTTTGTTTGTTTTGATGTAACCAGGAAGTAATAAGCGTGTAAAACCTTGTGGGATCAACGCTCCTACCGAAGTATACCCATCTAGCTTAGTCATTTTACCGGTGTTCTCATCCATTCCGACCGGAACCGTATCAGGCAAACTAACCAATGTAGAGCCCTCTGGTAGAGGAATCAATTCTTCCTCTAGTATCTCGGTTAGGATGTCGCCATTTCTGGCAATCGCCAGAACAGCATGATGGTCATACACCTGGCCTTTTTTATCTGCATACACCAAATACATGAATTACATCCGCCTCTCTTTTCTGCTGGTGACAATTGTAGCGTATACAGAGAGCATTGTAAACGTGGAGACTACTTCCGTAAATAGCGCATAGGATTTAGAGGAATGTCATCCTGCCTTACTTCAAAATGAAGGTGGTAGTCAGTAGAATCCCCCGTTTTCCCCATAAAGCCAAGCACATCTCCTTGATGCACATATTGCCCAGCTACAACATTAATTTTGCGCATGTGCGCATAAAAGGTTTGTAATCCATTACCATGATCCAACACTACCATTCGTCCATATCCACTACGAATTGCCCCAGCCTCTACTACAAATCCCTCTTTTGCTGCCATAATAGGCGTATTACCTCGCCGTTCATTCCATAGATCTACTCCTTTATGCATTTTACCCCATCGTGATCCAAAATCACTTGTTACAGTCGGTGCTGGAATCGGCCACTCCATCACACGATTTAGATTTATGCTTCTACTAGCTACCTGTGCCATTTGTCTTCGCATTTCAACCGTTCCTGCTAATGCAGATTCACTAGCTTCTACTGGTATCGTTAAACGCTGTCCCTGATAAAGACAATCTGGGATCGCCTTGAGCAAAGGATTGCGATTTATAATCTCTTCTTTAGATACTTGATATCTGTTAGCAATGCGTTCTAACGACTCACCAGCTTCTACTGTGTGGGTCATCTCCTTTTTACCGATCACTAGCTTCATCCCAATTCCAACCATATTAGGATTCCTCAGTTTATTATCCTGAATCAACTGCTGTAGCGTAATTCCATATTGTTCCGATATACGCGAGAGCGTGTCCCCTTTTTGAACGGTGTACGAAGTGATGGCACGCTTGCTTTTAGCTTTATTGACCTCAATAGATGAGTACGGATTAAACACCTCAAACAGAGTTTGTTCCACGACGGCTTGTTTTGCTTCCCCACTACTTTTCCACTCAGTAATAAGCGTTGGGTGATTGGCATCCATCCGGGTAACCTCCCCTCATGTGCATATGACTATCCTATGCGCCAATCTAAAAAAAATGACGGGGGATTAACCCGCCGTCGTCGATGTTGTATATGTTTTACCTTTTGATGTCTTTGAAGCGCTGATGCTATCAAGGCCTTGTAAAAATTCCTCGTTCGTTTTAGAATCGCCTAATTTTTTCAAGAAAGTTTCCACAAAATCATGACTTTCGCTCATGTTCTTACGAATTAACCACAGCTTATCCAATTCTTCTTTGGATAAAAGCATTTCTTCCCGACGTGTACCAGATCGTCTAATATCGATAGCTGGGAATATTCGGCGCTCTGCTAATTTACGATCCAAATGCAATTCCATATTGCCTGTCCCTTTAAACTCTTCATAAATAACGTCGTCCATACGTGACCCAGTTTCCACCAAAGCAGTAGCCAAAATTGTTAAGCTACCACCCTCTTCAACATTACGAGCCGAACCGAAGAATCTTTTCGGGCGATGGAAGGCTGCAGGATCAATACCACCAGACAGCGTACGGCCACTTGGAGGAATTACCAAGTTATAGGCACGGGCCAAACGGGTAATGGAATCTAAGAGAATGACAACATCCTTCTTATGCTCTACTAAGCGTTTTGCTCGTTCCAAAACCAGTTCTGCAACTTTAATGTGGTTCTCCGGTACCTCGTCAAAGGTAGAAGCAATAACCTCACCTTTAACAGAGCGTTGCATATCTGTTACTTCCTCTGGACGCTCATCAATAAGTAAAACAAATAGATGAATATCTGGGTTATTAGCAGAAATGCTATTAGCAATTTCCTTTAGCAACATCGTCTTACCAGCCTTAGGTGGCGCTACAATCAATCCACGCTGTCCCAGACCAACAGGTGCTATCATATCCATCAACCGAACAGAAAGCTTAGTAGGTGACGTTTCCAACGCAAGTCTTTCTTGAGGATACAGCGGTGTTAAGGCGGGGAAATGCAGTCTTTCGGATGCCATCTCAGGGTCTTGACCGTTAACAGCTTCTACTTGCAATAATCCGAAGTAACGTTCTGTTTCTTTCGGCGCTCTCGCTTTTCCTGATACTAAATCTCCATTCCTTAAATCAAAACGTCGAATTTGGGACTGGGAAATATAAATATCTTCGGGGCTAGGTAAATAATTGATAGGTCGAAGGAAACCAAACCCTTCCGGTAAGATTTCCAACACACCTTCCATAAACATAAGCCCATCTCGCTCAGCCTGAGCTCGTAATATGGCAAAGATTAATTCTTTCTTCTTAAGTTGTGAGTAATAAGGAATTTGAAAGTCTTTTGCCAACTTATACAAATCGGTTAATTTCTTTTCTTCTAATTCTGATAAAAGCACGTATTATTCCACCACTCTTTGCACTTTCTACTATTATTATTTCCTAAAAATTACCTATAATACTAAGCCAGGTTTCTTTTCTAAGCGGTGGTTACCTTCAATGAAACGAATCGTTCCGGTCTTGGCCCTCATTACCACAGAATGTGTTGTCGCTCTCATTCCCTGAAAACGAACACCTCGTAGCAATTCTCCATCCGTAACACCCGTAGCTGCAAAAATGGCATCGTCTCCTTTAACCAACTGATCCATATGCAAAACCTGGTACGGGTTAGTTAGGCCCATCTTCAAACATCGTTGCAATTCTTCATCATTCTGAGGCAATAACTTGCCCTGAATTTCTCCACCTAAACATTTTAGAGCTACCGCTGCTAAAACCCCTTCAGGAGCTCCTCCTGATCCAAAAAGAATATCCACACCTGTATCAGGAAAGGCAGTATTAATCGCTGCCGCTACATCTCCATCAGGAATTAATTTTATACGCGCTCCAGCTGCACGAATCTCTTCAATAATGCGACTGTGCCGATCCCTATCTAGCACACAGGCAACCAGATCGCTCATATCTTTTCCATTAGCTAAAGCGACTGCTTTTAAATTATCACGTATTGGAGCATCAATGTCTACTTTCCCTACTGCATTGGGGCCTACCGCAATTTTTTCCATGTACATGTCAGGTGCATGCAATAAATTGCCTCTATCAGCAATCGCAATGACAGAGATAGCATTCCATGTACCTTTGGCTACTATGTTAGTACCCTCAAGTGGATCAACTGCAACATCTACAAAAGGTGGCACTCCCTGACCTAATTTTTCCCCAATGTAGAGCATAGGCGCTTCATCCATTTCGCCTTCCCCTATTACTACAACACCATCCATGGGTATATTTTCAAATTCAGATCGCATCGCTTGCGTTGCTGCCCCATCTGCTTCGTCCTTTTTACCCGTACCCATCCATCTTGCGGAAGCCAAAGCGGCCGCTTCCGTTACACGAACCAATTCAAGTGTGAGACTGCGCTCCATCTCGATTGTCCTCCTCATTTTTGTTCGGCTTCATGCAGCTTTTCTCGCGTAACTCTGGCACCAAGATTTTGAAGTTTTTGTACCAGATTTTCATAACCTCTGTCGATATGTTCAAGTCCCTCAACTTCTGTAGTTCCTTGTGCAAGTAAGCCTGCTATTACTAAAGCTGCTCCCGCTCGTAAATCAGAAGCTACTACCTTTGCGCCCATCAATTTAGAGGGTCCCTCCAACACAGCGGATCGCCCTTCAATTTTTAGTGTTGCTCCCATGCGCCTCAATTCGTCTGCATGCCGGAACCTAGCACTATATATATTATCAGTGACAATACTTGTTCCTTTTGATTGTGTTAACAATGTGGTCATAGGTTGTTGTAAGTCAGTAGGAAATCCAGGATATGGACTTGTTTTAATGTCGACTGCACGATAATTTTTATGTCCGATGACCCGGATTGTATCGTCACCTTCGATTATTTCCACACCTATTTCACGAAGTTTGGCCGAAACGGGTTCCATGTGCTTCGAAATAACATTTTCTAACGTCACATCTCCACCGGTTGCAGCAGCAGCAATCATATACGTTCCGGCTTCGATACGGTCTGGTATTATAGTATGTCGGCAACCGCGCAATTTGTCTACACCTTGAATACGAATTACATCTGTTCCCGCACCAGATATCTTAGCACCCATATTGTTTAATAATGTTGCTACGTCTACAATCTCTGGTTCATGTGCAGCGTTTTCAATTGTTGTGATTCCTTCCGCATAGACCGCAGCCAACATGATGTTAATAGTAGCGCCTACACTAACCAAATCCATATAAATACGTGCGCCCTTCAAACGCTCCGCACGAATAATCATAACACCTTTTCGATTTTCAACAACCGCACCAAGGGCTTCAAAACCTTTTATATGCAAATCAACCGGTCTTGGTCCTAAATCACAGCCACCTGGCAATCCAATTTGAGCTTCTTTAAACTTGCCAAGCAGTGCACCCCATAAATAATAAGAAGCACGTAATTTTTTTACCTTACCATTCGGCATAAATGTTTCTGAGATAGAACGTCCATCAACTTCTATCCAATCATCCTCAAACAAAACATCTGCCCCCATCTCCCGAAGGAGCTCTACATATACTTCCACATCCTCAATATGTGGCAAATTCTCAATGACAACAGGTCCGTCAGCGAGAATCGCAGCGGGAATTAACGCAACAGCACTATTCTTTGCACCGCTAATCCCTACTTTTCCACACAATGGGATTCCACCCTGTATTAGCAATTTATCCATACATTTAATCTCCCTAAATGATGTTCTTGCACCTATTCAGAATATACCCTCTATTGCAGATAGTCTAGTCCTTCATGTTTTGCAGGCTGTAAATCAACCTTATTATCATTACATGTTTAATGGGCAAAAAGAGAAAACGAGGATAGCAGAGGTCATTAAGGTAAAGAAGCACCTTCTCCACTGGAAAAGGTGCTCTTCGGTTTAAATTACTTTTGCATATTTTCCCAATCGGCAAGGAATTTCTCAATCCCACTGCTAGTTAAAGGATGCTGCAAGAGTTGTTTAAATACTTTATGAGGAATGGTGGCAATATCCGCCCCAAGCTTTGCAGCCTCCGTCACATGTAAAGGATGACGAATACTTGCTGCAATAATTTCCGTTTCTATGTCATGGACAGCAAAGATTTCTGTGATGTCTGCGATGAGTTGCATGCCGTCGTAGCCAATATCATCCAGTCTGCCAAGGAACGGAGATACATAAGTAGCCCCTGCTCTTGCAGCCATCAATGCTTGGTTCGCGTTAAAAACTAATGTTACATTGGTTTTAATTTTGCGTTTTGAGAAAATCTTTACAGCTTTTAGCCCTTCTTCTGTCATCGGCACCTTAATGACGATGTTTTTGGATAGACTAGCCAGTTTTTCTCCTTCTTCGATCATACCTTTTGCATCAATGCTAATAACTTCTGCACTGATAGGACCATCTACAATATCAAGAATCTCTTTTAATGTTTCGATGAAATCGCGGCCTTCCTTGGCTACTAGAGATGGATTGGTGGTTACGCCAGAAACGACTCCCCACTCATGAATCTCTCGAATTTCATCAACATTCGCTGTGTCTATGAAGAAACGCATGGGTACCCTCCTGAATTAGACGCGGTTATTACTTCCGAACAAACGAATTTTCTCGATAACAGTTTGCTTGATTGCCTCACGAGCAGGACCCATGTATTTACGAGGATCGATTTCGTTAGGTTTTTCAGCTAGTACTTTACGGATTGCAGCTGTGCAAGCAACTTGGTTTTCAGTGTTTACGTTGATTTTACCAGCACCGTGCAAGATAGCTTGACGGATCGCTTCGTCTGGTACACCAGATCCACCATGCAATACGATTGGAGCGCCGATGTTTTTCACTACTTTTTCGATAATATCGAAATGGATTTTTGGTTCACCTTTGTACATACCATGAGCAGTACCTACAGCAATAGCTAGGTAGTCAACTTTAGTCTCTTCCCAGAAACGAATAGCTTCTTCTGGTTTTGCCAAGCTAGCATCTTCTTCAGCTACTTGTAGATCGTCTTCTACTCCGCCAATTGTACCTAGCTCACCCTCAACAGATACTCCTACAGCATGGGCAGCTTCTACAACTTGTTTAGTCAAACGGATGTTATCTTCGAAGGAATGGTGAGAACCATCGAACATAACAGAAGAGAATCCAGCTTGGATACATTTCATAACAACATCAAAGTTGCTACCATGATCCAAGTGTAGCGCAATTGGTACGCCAGCAGTTTTTGCAGCGGCTTTAGCCATTGCTACTGTATACTCAATACCCATATAACGCATAGCACCTTCGGAAACTCCAAAGATTACAGGGGATTTCTCCTCCATAGCTGCTTCGGTAATCGCTTGCGTAAATTCTAGGTTGTTCAAATTGAATTGTCCAACAGCATACTTATTTTTCTTTGCGTCCTCAATAAAGGCGGTCATAGGTACTAATTGCATTTCGGTATGTCCTCCTAATCCTAACTCTCTGTATTTCACTACTTACAATACGGGGTTATTATACCACAACGACGCCTTTATTAACAGAGAACTTGTGACTAACTGACTAATTGTTGATTGACTACACAGCGTAATTCATCAATATCAAAAGGTTTGGTAAAATGAGTAAGCGCTCCCAGTTGCGTTGCTTCCTTAATCATATCTAGTTCACCATACGCAGTCATCATAATTACTTTAATATCTTTGTTTATCTTTTTAATGTGTTTTAAAATTTCTATGCCGTCCATTCCGGGAATCTTCATATCTAAAATGACGAGATCTGGAGACTCATTTTCGACGATTTCGAGTGCCTGTTTGCCGTTAGCCGCCTGGAAAGTGCAGTATCCTTCCTTACCCAACACCTCATATAGTAGGATGCGGATGCCGTACTGGTCATCCACGACTAGTACCTTCTTGTCCTGCATATTGCTTCCCCCTCGTTCCTTTGCTTCTAATTACTAAAATACGCCTTGACGGCCGGAAATCCTGCCACATTCTATCTTTATTTTTCCAGTAGATTGTAGCAAGCTTCTGAATTACATAATTTTCCCATAATTCCCTTTACTTTTAACATTGCTCACGGCTTTGATTAATGAAATCTCTTTCCTTGTTACAACAAGCTTCACGGCTCGTAACAAAAACAGGCTGTCGAGAAATTCGACAGCCTGTGGCTATTTCTAAGATACTGCTATACTTATGTTTTGTTATTGATGAGAAAGCAAGGCAGCTTTCACAAACTCACGGAATAATGGTTGAGGACGGTTCGGACGAGAAGTAAATTCCGGATGGAACTGAGCAGCTAAGAACCATGGATGCTCCTTCAGCTCAACCATCTCTACTAATTTACCGTCTGGCGTTGTACCGGAAATAACCAAACCTGCTTTTTCCAGTTGATCACGGTATTCATTATTTACTTCATAACGATGGCGGTGACGTTCATAAATCAACGTGCTACCATAAGCTTGCGCTGCCATTGTACCTTCTTTTGCTTTTGTTGGTCCAAGGCCAAGACGCATTGTACCACCTTTATCTTCAATATCCTTCTGTTCTGGCAATAGATCAATAACAGGATAGCTAGTGGAAGGATCAATTTCTGAGCTGTTCGCACCAGTTAGATGTAGCATATGACGAGCATATTCAATAACTGCTACTTGCATCCCTAGGCAAATCCCAAAGAATGGTATCTTATTCTCACGGGCGAAGCGAGTTGCAGTGATCTTTCCTTCAATTCCACGATCTCCAAAACCACCTGGAACTAAAATACCATGAACGTCTCCCAAAACTTCAGCTACATTTTCATCTGTAACCTCTTCAGAATTAACCCATTTAATTTCAATATCGGTATCATTAGCAAATCCAGCGTGATAAAGTGCTTCAGCTACTGACAGATACGCATCATGTAGCTCAACATATTTACCCACAATCGCAATGCGAGTATTATGATGTAAGCTTTTTACTTGTTCCACAAGTGCACTCCACTCGGTCATATCAGCCTGAGGGCAAGACAAACCAAAGTGTTTGCATACATAATCATCCAAACCTTGCTCTTGTAGCATTAGTGGTACTTCATACAACGTATCTGCATCACGACATTCAATTACGGCATTTTTATCAATATCGCAGAATAGAGCAAGCTTGTCCTTCATATCTTGAGAGAGCGGCTGTTCTGTTCTCGTTACGATCACATTTGGCTGAATTCCCAAGCTACGCAATTCTTTTACACTATGCTGCGTTGGCTTTGTCTTCATTTCACCGGCTGCACGAATGTACGGAATCAGTGTTACGTGGATATACATGACGTTGGAGACGCCTACATCGCTCTTGATTTGACGAATCGCTTCAAGGAAAGGTAAGCTCTCAATGTCCCCTACTGTACCACCAATTTCAGTGATAACAACATCGGCATTCGTTTCACGACCAGCACGGAATACACGCTCTTTAATTTCATTGGTGATATGTGGAATAACTTGTACAGTACCACCCAAGTAATCCCCACGACGTTCTTTACTAATAACACTAGAATAAATCTTACCGGTTGTTACATTAGAATTAGCACTCAGGTTAATATCAATAAAACGCTCATAGTGGCCAAGATCCAAATCGGTTTCTGCACCATCATCAGTTACAAATACCTCACCATGTTGAAATGGACTCATTGTTCCTGGGTCAACATTTATATATGGATCAAATTTTTGAATAGTAACCTTGCATCCTCTGTTTTTAAGCAACCGTCCTAGTGAAGCAGCTGTAATCCCTTTACCTAGCGAGGAAACGACCCCACCTGTAACAAATATATACTTCGCCATATCGCCTACGTCCCCTCTTTTCCCTTATTTCAACATTTTTGATGAACAGTTATTAAGTAGGGTGCTACAAAAAGAAAAAACAAAAGCGGGGTCCTATCTCAACATCTCTGCTGAATAGGGGCGCTTTTGTTTGTTATTCTTTCATATATGACAAATCTTCATGTGAAGCCCAAAAAGTATTTTATAATGGGCAGAAATGAAAGTCAAGGATAAAGTCGTGAAAGTCGATAGTTGCTTACTTATCAGACTCCTGATCTTCTTCCTCTTCTCCCTCGGTTTCTTCGTCTTCTTCAAAAAGATCCTCGTCCTCTAGATCTTCATCTTCTTCATCGATGTCTTCGATCTCATCATCAGAATCAACCTCTTCTTCATCAACAAAGTCTTCTTCTTCCTCTTCTTCCTCTTCAAACAGGGAGATATCATCTTCCTCTTCAAAGACTTCAGCAACATCATCATCTTCCATATCGAAGTCTTCAAAGTCGTCAACAACAGCAGCTTTTTTCTTTTTAACTCCGCCTTCTTGGCTTTCTTCAACTGCTTCCGTTGCGTACCAGCGTTTTAATCCCCATGTATTCTCACCGATACATACAAAACGACCATCGATATTTACTTCTGTATACACTTGAGCAATGACAGCCATCAATTGCTCTTCTGTCAGTTTACGCAAGATAGCAATTTCGTTCATTAGTTCACGGAAATTATAAGGCCGGTTTGTTTCTCTTAGAATTTCATAAGCGATATCAACCATCGCCATCTCTTGCAACTTCTCTTCATTATATTGCTGAAGTAATTTACTCAAGCAAGGCACGTCCTTTCAAACAAAACTTGGCTATCATACAGTATTCCCTATTTTATCCGAAAATGCAAGTGATTCAAACCCTACAAAAAGAAAAGCTTTTTTCATCTACATATCTCTACATTTACGCACGCATTCCTGATAAAATGTTTCGCACTACGATTCATCACACGTTACCTTCTTAAGAGCCTGCAAAAAGGTTGGAATCGTTTGGGCTCCGGTCACGATTAGACTGTGATTTATCACAAAAAATGGAACGGCCTTTACTTCATATTGTTCTGCTAATTCATAGTCTGATTGTAGATAGATTGCCATCCTACCACTCTGTAATTTTTCCTCAACCTCGTGTTTATCTAATCCAAAGATGTCAGCAATTTGTAATATAACTTCTATGTTTCCAATATCTAAACCTTCTTCAAAATATGCGCGCTGTAGGGTCTGTAGCATACTTGTTTGTTGAGCAAGCGGGGTCAGTTTTAAGAGAGAATGAGCTAGGTCGGGATGAGCGTGTATCTTTATTTGGTCAAAGCAAAAATGCAAGCCGATTTCCTGTCCCATAGCTGTTACGTATTCTAAGGCTTTACCTACTTGCTCTTTTCCCCCTAGCAGACGTTCCATATTTGCTCGAAAGGGTACCCCTTCATTTGGTAAATAAGGATCAATAGTAAAGGCATGATAGTGAAGGGTTACTTCCTCTGCTTGCCACTCTTGGAGAGCACCCAGCAAAGAAGCAATACCTATGCGGCACCAAGGGCAAACAATGTCCTGAAAAATATGTATGTGCACACGGAAACTTCCCCTTTCTCGACTGTAAAGCTCTAATTCCTTCCAATTTAATTCGACGACGCCCTTCCAGAATGATATTGTCGTAAAATACTAAATCGATGAAAGCAATAGAAATACCCCAGAAGAAATAGTAACTACTGGGGCATAATCCGTTCTTACATATTACGTCGATATTGTCCGCCTACTTCATACAAGGCTCCCGTAATTTGACCAAGAGAAGCCACTTTTACCGTCTCCATTAATTCAGCAAATACATTCCCGCCTATTAACGCAGCCTCTTGTAGCTTCTTTAAAGCTCCAGGAATTTGTTGTGCATGTCTTTGCTGAAAAGCACGCACATTATCAATTTGTTGTTGCTTTTCCGTATCTGTAGCCCTTGCCAACTCAATTTCATAGTCATCTTCAGAAGCATTTGGATTTAGGAAAGTGTTAACTCCAATGATCGGTAAATCACCTGAATGTTTCCTCATTTCGTAATACATTGACTCATCCTGAATCTTCCCTCGTTGATATTGTGTTTCCATGGCCCCTAATACTCCACCACGCATACTTAACCGTTCAAATTCTTGTAATACAGCTTCCTCTACTAAATCAGTCAGCTCTTCAATGATAAAAGCACCCTGCAACGGATTCTCATTTTTTGCCAATCCCAATTCTTTATTAATAATCATTTGAATTGCCATTGCCCTACGTACCGAATTTTCGGTAGGTGTCGTGATCGCTTCATCGTAGGCATTAGTGTGCAAAGAATTGCAGTTATCATAAATTGCTATAAGCGCTTGTAGCGTAGTGCGAATATCATTAAAGTCCATTTCTTGGGCATGTAAAGATCGTCCAGATGTTTGGATGTGATACTTTAATTTTTGGCTACGCTCATTAGCACCATAACGCTTCTTCATAGTGATTGCCCAAATCCTACGAGCTACCCTTCCAATTACGGTATATTCAGGATCAAGTCCGTTAGAGAAGAAGAAAGATAGATTATGAGCAAATTCGTCAATTTTCATACCACGGCTTAAATAATACTCCACATAGGTAAAGCCATTTGCAAGTGTAAAAGCTAATTGTGTAATGGGATTAGCCCCTGCTTCAGCTATATGATAGCCTGAGATAGAAACAGAATAGTAATTACGTACTTTATTTTCTATAAAGTATGCTTGTATATCTCCCATCATACGAAGGGCAAACTCCGTAGAGAAAATGCAAGTATTTTGTCCCTGATCTTCTTTTAAAATATCTGCTTGCACTGTTCCCCGTACGTTCGAGAGAGTATAGGCTTTAACTTGCGAAAGCTCTTCTCCAGAAGGTTGACGTCCTTCTCTCTCTACGAATTTCTCTATCTGCTGTTCAATGGCTGTATTTAAAAACATAGCTAAAATCATTGGCGCAGGCCCATTAATTGTCATGGAGACAGAAGTGGAAGGGGCACAAAGATCAAAGCCCGCATACAGCTTTTTCATATCATCCAATGTACATATGCTTACTCCGCTGGTTCCGATCTTTCCATAAATGTCAGGCCTCTCATGAGGATCTTGGCCATATAGCGTCACACTATCAAATGCTGTGCTCAATCGTTTTGCATCATCATTTTTAGATAGGAAATGGAATCGTTTATTAGTACGCTCTGGCGACCCTTCTCCTGCAAATTGCCTACGTGGATCTTCTCCTTCTCTTTTAAAAGGAAAAACACCTGCGGTAAATGGAAATTCCCCTGGGACATTCTCTTTCATAGACCAAGATAGTAAATCTCCCCACTCATGGATGGTGGGTGTGCTAATCTTGGGAATCCGTGATCCAGAAAGTGATGTGGAAAATAACTTTGTCACTATTTCCTTATCGCGAATTTTTGTGACAAGCTGATCCTGTTTATACAATTCTTTTTGTTTTGGCCAGTTTTCCAGCCACTTTTTTGATTCGGGATGCAATGTCTCTTCAAATAATGTAATTTGAGAAGCTACTTGAGCAAGCACTGCTTCGTCTGCTCCCTGCTCTGCTAAAACTTTGTAAGCTCCATTAAGTTGATACAGTTTACGCGCATAGCCTGCCTGCTCTTCACTAAACTTGTGATAATTCCGTACTGTATTAGCTATGTCCTGAAGATACGTAATTTTTTCAGATGGAATGAGTGGTGGTTTATGAGCTAAGATCGGCATTGGGTCGAGATGCTCTACATCCCAATCAAGCTGCTTTTTCTGAACGATCGCTCGCATCAAGGCCGCAAAAAGAGCATTGGTGCCTGGATCGTTAAACTGACTTGCAATCGTGCCATAGATCGGTAGCTTTTCATCTTCCACTTCAAATAATTGATGATTACGACGATACTGCTTTCTTACTTCACGTAAAGCGTCCTCTGAGCCTTTTCGCTCAAATTTGTTAATGGACACCAAATCGGCAAAATCAAGCATATCAATTTTTTCTAACTGAGAAGGAGCACCGTATTCACTTGTCATTACATATAGTGACAAATCACAAAGTTCGTTGATGCGAGCATCCCCTTGTCCAATCCCGCTTGTTTCCACGATGACTAAATCAAAGCAAGCAGCCTTAGCTACCTGGATCGCATCTTGCAGTGCAAGAGACAATTCTGATCCCGATTGTCTAGTCGCTAAACTACGCATATAAACACGTGGCGTGTTATTTGCGTTCATTCGAATTCGGTCACCTAAAAGTGCACCACCTGTTTTTTGTTTCGATGGATCTATCGACAGAATGGCAATTGTCTTTTCGGGATACGTATATAAAAAACGACGAACTAATTCATCTGTTAACGAGCTTTTACCTGCTCCACCTGTGCCTGTAATACCCACGACAGGCACATCACTGGTTAGACTAACTAGTGCATCTCTAACCTGATTGAACCATTTATGATCGACAACATCATACTCCGCCAACGTAATTAAGCGAGCAACCGCTTGGATATTCTTTTCCTGTAACAAATCCACTTCCGATTGCAGGGAAGCCATTGTCGGATAGTCACATTCTCGAATCATCATATTAATCATACCTTGAAGCCCTAGTTCCCTGCCATCATCTGGTGAGAACAGCTTAGCTACACCATATTCCTCTAATTCACGAATTTCTCGAGGAACGATTACGCCACCACCTCCGCCATACACGCGAATATGACCGGCCCCACGTTCTCGTAGTAAATCAACCATATATTTAAAAAACTCGACATGCCCACCTTGGTAGGAGCTGATGGCAATTCCTTGCACATCCTCCTGAATAGCAGCATCAACAATCTCCATGACAGAGCGGTTGTGACCCAGATGAATCACTTCCGCTCCAGAGGATTGCAATATTCGACGCATAATATTTATGGAAGCATCATGTCCGTCATAGAGACTCGCTGCTGTTACAAACCGTATTTTATTAGTTGGACGATAGACCTCTGTTATCACCTTGACAGCCTCCCCTTATCTATGGGATGGCTCTATTCGTGTCCGCTGATATCCCGCAGAAGCAATTCGGTCTGTTTCTCGATGTATTCGTCCAGGGTATAGCTCTTGCCAAGTGTCCAACGTCGGAACACCCACATTTCAGCTAGTACCATGATGTTGTTAGCCATTAGCTTCACATAGCGCTCATCAGTCCGAATGGAACCATCTTCCATCCCCTTATGCAAAATCTCTTCAAAAATGCCTGTGATAGACTCTTCTCGACGTAACACATACGTCATCGCTTCATGTGGTAACGACTTGGTTTCCTGATAGATTAATAGCACACGATCATTTACCTGATCCATAACACGTATTAGGCTTTTCAACGCGAGCTTGAGGCTTTTGAGACCAGAACCATTGTAGGTAATCGCTTCACGCAGTCTTTCTTCCATTTCATTATGAATAGAGTCACAAACCAAATATAAGATATCTTCTTTGGATTCAATGTACTCATATAGCGTTCCAATGCTAAAGCCAGAAGCACGAGCAATTTCCCGCGTAGTTGTTTTGTGGAATCCTTTGTGTATAAATAGGTCAACGGCCGCCTCAATAATTTGTTCACGCCGTTTTTCGATTAGTTTTGGGTCCTTCACCAAGGAAGGGATTACTTTCTTACGTTCTTGCACCGAATAAGCCACCTTTCACCAATTTGACTAACGTCTCTGGTTTCTCCCCATTATACTAATCCACAATTTATGCTACAATCCTCTTTTTGCGGCTAATCGTGCCAGACTTGTAACAAAAGCGACCCCATAAGTTAACGTTGTAAAAAAATACGTACCATTTTTTCTGCTGCATGATAAGGATCTACCTGTCGATTCGCTACTTCATATAACTCGTTAGCAAATGCACCTTGTTCAATTCCTTGTAGCATGACACGATAAAGATTCTGGTTCACTAACTCCATTACCTCTTCGTGTAAGTGATACGATCTACGCTTTTCCCCTTCACCCGATTCAGTTAGGAACCTCTCATGTGTATGGATAGCTTGCCACAAATCAGTTATCCCAACTCGGTCTGTTGCAATTGTACGTATAAGAGGAGGTTGCCAGCTTGCATCATGCTTTACGATCTCTATCATTTGTTCAATCTCTGTCAGTAATTTATCCAGACCAGGCAAATCTGCTTTGTTAATGACAAATAGATCAGCAATCTCCATAATTCCAGCCTTAAATGCCTGAACAGTATCCCCGCTTCCCGGATTTAGTACAACAGCGACTGTATCAACAATTTTCATAATGTCTAACTCAGACTGCCCAACCCCTACTGTCTCAACAATAATAACTTCACAGCCATAAGCATCCAGAACACGTACTGCCTCTTTCGTATTGCGTGATAGACCACCTAAATTTCCCCTGGTCCCCATACTTCTTATAAAGACGCCTCTGTCAGGAGCATGATGCTGCATCCGAATACGATCCCCTAACAAAGCACCACCAGTAAATGGGCTAGTAGGATCAACCGCAATGACCCCGACTGAAATCTGTTGCGAACGCAAATAAGTAATCAATGCATCTACTAACGAACTCTTACCTGCTCCTGGGGAACCCGTTAACCCAATTAATCGTGCTTTGCCAGTATGGGGGAAAATTTCCTGTAACACCTGCCCCTTTTCAGGAAAGCCGTCTTCAATCCAGGTAATTGCTCTGGCAGCCGCGCGAACATCTCCTGCCAGTATTCGCTTGGTTATCGGATGCACGTAGGTCAGCTCCTACTCTTTTAACAGCAGGTTACTGATAACCACACGCTGTATTTCATTTGTTCCTTCATATATCTGCGTAATTTTAGCGTCACGCATAAATCTTTCTACTGGATATTCGCGCGTATAGCCATATCCTCCAAACACTTGCACCGCTTCTGTCGTTACTTGCATCGCAATGTCACCGGCAAACACCTTGGACATAGCTGACGCTTTTCCATACGGCAAGCCTTTATCTTCTAACCAAGCGGCTTGATACGTTAGTAATCTTGCCGCCTCTATCTGAGTAGCCATATCTGCTAATTTGAACTGAATGGCTTGCAACGCAGCAATCGGTTTGCCAAATTGAATACGTTCCTTCGCGTAGCTTACGGCATGTTCAAACGCACCTTGCGCAATTCCAAGAGCTTGAGCTGCAATACCGTTTCGTCCACCGTCTAGTGTCATCATCGCAATTTTGAATCCTTGCCCTTCCTCTCCCAAACGATTAGCCACCGGTACACGTACATCCTCCATAATCACTTCTAGTGTGAGCGAAGAACGAATTCCTAGCTTTTTCTCCTTTTTACCCATAGAGAATCCTGGCATATCTTTTTCTAGAATGAAGGCTGTTACACCCTTATGTTTTAATTCAGGATTCGTTACTGCAAAAACGATATAAATTTCAGCTTCGCCAGCATTCGTGATAAAAATTTTGTTACCATTGAGCACATAATGATCACCATCTCGAACAGCAGTTGTACGCATTCCTGCTGAATCAGAGCCGGACCCTGCCTCAGTCAGACAGTACGCCCCCATTTTCTTACCCTCTGCAAGTGGTCGTAGAAATGTTTGCTTTTGCTCTTCTGTACCAAATTTATAGATCGGCCAGCTTGCTAAGGAGACATGTGCAGACAGAGTTACGCCAATGGATGCATCTACTCTTGACAACTCTTCAACAGCAAGTACATAGCTGAGATAATCAGCTCCAGCACCACCATATTTCTCATCCCACGGGATTCCTGTAAGACCTAATTGTGCCATCTGTTCAAATATAGAACGATCAAATCGCTCTTCTTCATCGCGTTCAGCAGCAGTTGGTGCTACTTGATCCTCAGCGAATTCTCTAATCATTTTACGTAGCATTTCCTGTTCTTCGTTTAGACGAAAGTCCATCTTTTCCACACTCCCTGCTTGTTGTTGTTCTATTTAGTAAGCAAATGCTTAGAAATGACTAGTTGTTGAATTTCTGATGTTCCTTCATAAATTTGCGTAATTTTAGCGTCTCTAAACAAACGCTCTACAGGATATTCTCTTGTGTAGCCGTATCCTCCAAAAATCTGCACAGCCTCTATCGCTGATTTCATAGCAACATCCGAGGCAAACTTTTTTGCGATGGATGCTTCAAGCCCACATGGTAGACCTTCCTGTCGCAAGAAGGCTGCGCGATATACAAGTAATCGAGCCGCTTCCACTTGCGTAGCCATATCTGCCAGCTTAAAAGCCACTGCTTGCTGATTACCAATTGCAGAACCAAATTGCTTCCGCTCTTTCGCGTATTGAATTGAATACTCTAGACCGGCTTCCGCAATACCCAAGGCTTGAGCCGCAATACCGATCCGACCCACATCCAAATTAGACAGGGCAATGGCAAAGCCTCTTCCTTCCTCACCTAGAAGATTTTTTACCGGAACAGTTGCATTCTCAAAAATGAGCTCCGTAGTATTAGAGCCATGAAGTCCCATCTTTTTTTCCTTTTTTCCCACCGTAAGGCCTGGTGTACTTTTTTCCACGATAAAGGCAGAAATCCCGTGGGTTCCTTGCGTAGCATCTGTCACTGCAAATGTTACGTACGTATCCGCTTCACCACCGTTGGTTATAAAAATTTTGCTACCATTTAATACATAATGGTCATCTTGGCGTATAGCAGAAGTACGAATGCGTGCGGCATCAGATCCTGCTTGAGGCTCTGTCAAAGCAAATGCACCCAAATATTCTCCACTTGCCAACTTTGGGACATATTTTTGCTTTTGCTCTTCATTTCCATAGTACAAAATGGGTGTTGTACCCACAGAGGTATGAACCGATAGAATTACCCCTATAGTGGCACTTATCTTAGAAATTTCATTGATCGCAATTACATAAGAAATAAAATCAGAATCAGATCCCCCCCATTCTTCAGGGATTGGGATTCCCATTAAGCCCAGCTTTGCCATTTTAGTAAGCAGTGGACGCGGGAATTCTTCTGTTTCTTCCATATAAGCAACAAATGGAGCAATTTCTTTTTTTGCAAAATCACTTACCATCTTTCGCATCATTTGCTGTTCCTCTGTAAAATGAAGCTCCATAAACAAAACCCTTCCTTTTAGCAAATTTCTCGTTGTCCCTACTTATATGGCGCTCCATGTACATCAGGTTAGGAATACACATAAAATCCTCTTCCTGACTTGCGACCTAACCAGCCGGCTTTCACATATTGGCGTAATAACGGACAAGGGCGATATTTGGAATCCCCAAATCCTTCATAGAGTACTTCCATAATGTAGAGACAAGTATCCAGTCCAATAAAATCAGCTAAGGTAATAGGTCCCATCGGATGATTCATACCTAGCTTCATAATGTCATCGACCGCTTCTGGAGTGGCTACCCCTTCGTATACACAGTAGATTGCTTCATTAATCATTGGCATTAATACGCGATTTGAGATAAAACCAGGGAAGTCTTTACAGCTAACTGGTATCTTATCCAGTCGTTTTGCCAATCCTTCGACCGCTTGATAGACCTCATCTGATGTTTGTAAGCCACGGATCATTTCCACTAGCTTCATCACAGGTACAGGATTCATAAAATGCATGCCAATAACCTGTTCTGGACGTTTTGTAGCCGCTGCAATTTCTGTAATAGGAAGGGAGGAGGTGTTGCTAGCTAGGATGGTATGTGGTTGACAAATTTCATCCAATTTTTTAAAAATTTCGGTTTTTATCTGCATGTTCTCGACCACTGCTTCTATAACCACATCCGCGTCCTTAGCACTTGTAAGCTCTGTTGAGGTGATAATACGGGAAAGAATTTTTCCCTTTGTTTCTTCTGTCAGCTTGCCTTTTTCCACCTGCCTATTTAAATTCTTACCAATATTGCCTAAACCACGTTCAAGGAAAGAGGTAGATTGATCATGTAAAATCACCTGAAATCCGGCATGTGCCACCACCTGAGCAATACCGCTCCCCATCTGCCCTGCGCCTATAACCATAATCGTTTGAATGCTCATTTACCCTGCTCCTTCTCTTTTCAAAAATGATGCAATTTCGTTTAAGATGTACAAAAAACCACCTATCAAAACGGAGTAGTTACCTTCCTGACTCAACGCGTATTAAAATAGCATCTCCCTGAGCGGCTCCACTGCAAATAGCAGCTATGCCTAATCCTCCACCGCGTCGTTGTAATTCATGAATAAGCGTCATGATAATCCTTGCACCACTTGCTCCGATCGGATGCCCCAGCGCAATCGCACCGCCGTTTACGTTAACCTTCTCCTCGTCCCATCCGACGATTTTTCCACTTGTCAATGTAACCGCGGCGAATGCCTCATTTACTTCAAATAAATCTATTTCCTCAAGTTCTTTTCCTGTCTTTTGCAACAATTTTTGAATAGCGAGCCCAGGTGTAGTGGCGATATAAGGAGCCTCTGCCGCAACCTCCACATGCCCAAGAATCGTAGCTAGAGGTTTCACCCCAAGTTCCTCAGCTTTTCGCTCTGACATGAGCACAAGAGCTCCCGCGCCATCATTGAGTCCAGGCGCGTTCCCGGCTGTAATGGTCCCGTCCTTTTTGTATACCGGTGCTAATTTAGCCAAGCCCTCCAATGTGGTTTCCGATCGTATCGCCTCATCCTCCGTTACGAGCAGTGGCTCTCCTTTTCGTTGGGGAATTTGAACTGGAACAATTTCCTCTGCGAAATATCCTGCTTCGCGGGCCTTCGTGGCACGTTGCTGACTACGATAGGCCCAAGCATCCTGCTCTGCTCTTGTAATGTTGTATTCTTCCGCTACATTACTCCCATGCACAGCCATAGGCACCTGATCGAATGGACAAGTTAGCCCATCATATAACACTAAATCCTTCACAAGATTATCGCCCATGCGAAAGCCATTCCTTGCTTGTGGCATTGCATAAGGGGCATTACTCATGCTCTCCATTCCGCCAGCTACAATAATCTCCGCATCCTGGCAACGAATGATCTGATCCGCCATGGCAACGGAACGCATGCCAGAAGCACACACCTTATTGATTGTCTCACTTGTTACTTCCCATGGAAGACCTGCTTTTCTGGCAGCTTGCCTTGATGGAATTTGTCCAGCACCTGCTTGCACGACCATCCCCATGATGACCTTATCAACTGACAAGGGGTCGACCTTAGCTCTACTCAGTGCTTCCCTAATTGCCAATGCTCCTAGCTCTACAGCAGACACTTCTTTTAATGCACCATTAAACTTCCCAAAAGGTGTTCGAGCCGTTCCAACTATGACTGTATTCAATGCAATTCCTCCTTCTTCTTATGTACCCTATCAGTCAATGCAAAAACCGATCGAGCGGTCGCTCATTTTATATCTTTATTTTGCACATTCTATTCCCATTAGTCAATTTATTATGACAATAAGCGGCAGTCCTTTGACCACCGCTTTTCCAGTTACTCCTTACAGAGCATCGGCTAAAATTTCAGCAATATCTCTCGCTTTCACTTGTTCCTCAGCCTCTTTCATTTTTAGCCCATCATCCATCATGGTTAAGCAGTATGGACAAGCACTCGCGATTGCCGTTGGGTTAACTTCTAAGGCTTGTTCCGTACGCGCAACATTGACACGAGTACCTTCATGTTCTTCCATCCACATCAATCCACCACCAGCGCCACAGCACATGCTATCACATTGGCTTCGTTTCATCTCTACGATCTCTACACCCGGAATTTCTTGAAGAATCTGGCGAGGCATATCATAAATATTGTTATAACGCCCTAAATAGCATGAATCATGATACGTAATACGTTCCTTCACTTCTTTCTTTGGTGTAAGGCGCCCTTCTTTCATCCATTGAATTAACAGCTCAGAATGATGATATACCTCTGCTTGCAAACCAAACTCAGGATACTCATTCTTAAAGGTATTAAAAGCATGCGGGTCACAGGTCACAATCTTTTTAACATCGTAGCCTTCAAATAAAGCGATGTTTTCTTGGGCTAATTGTTGAAACAGAAACTCATTACCGATACGGCGAGCTGTGTCGCCTGAGTTTTTTTCTTCATTCCCAAGGATGGCGAACTTAATACCTGCTTCGTGCATCAGCTTAACAAATGCATGCGTAATTTTCATACTGCGGTTATCAAAGGAACCCATAGCCCCTACCCAAAATAGGTACTCAAACTCCTCTGCCGTTTTTACAGTAGGTACTGTATACGCTTCATCCAGACCCTCCATCCATTTCATGCGGTCTTTACGATTGATCCCCCACGGGTTACCCTGACGTTCAATATTGTTTAATGCACGTTGAGCTTCTTGTGGCATACTACCTTCTGTCATCACTAGATAGCGGCGCATGTCGATGATCTTATCGACGTGCTCATTCATCACTGGACATTGATCTTCACAGTTACGACAGGTTGTACACGCCCATAGCTCCTGCTCGGTAATCACGTCACCTATCAATGCTTTATCATATACATTTTCTACAGCAGCGGCACCTTCAGCGGTAGCTGCTACTTCTCCAGCTTGCAGGGCGATCTGGTTAGCTTTTGTATTGGGAAATGCAAAAGTAGGCATCCAAGGTGTACGCGAAGTAACGCTTGCCCCTTTTTCAGTGAGATGATCACGCATTTTCACGATAATATCCATAGGAGAGAGCATTTTGCCAGTTCCAGCGGCCGGACACATATTGGTACAGCGTCCACACTCTACACAGGCATATAAATCAATTAGTTGTGTTTGGGTAAAATCTTCAATCTTTCCATTTCCGAAAACTTCCTGTGTCTCATCTTCAAAGTTAATGGTAGAGAGCTTACCTGGTGGGTCCAGCTTTTTATACCAGACATTAAAGGGAGCAAAAATCAAGTGGGCATGCTTGGACTGCGGTACATAAACAGCAAAGCTTAACAAAATAAGCAGATGCGCCCACCAGAAGAAAAAGAACAAAGCAGCTGCCGCCGTTTCACCGATTCCTGAAAACACAAATGCGATAGCTGTGGAGAAAGGAGCAAAGATAGAGCCCTCGTGCCCTAACCATAGCTGCTCGAAAGCGAGTGAACCGAGAACTGTCACCATCAATGAACTGATAAAGATAATGACTAAACCTGACTTTAATCCTCGCTTTAAGCGATTTAACTTTTCAACATAACGTCGATAATACGCATAACCGATAGCTATAATAATCAGCATGGCGGTTATTTCCTGCATTAAGCTAAAGTACTTATGGGCGCTACCAAATGGTAATTCATACCCAATAATAAGTCCCTTTAAAATAAGTTCAATGGCACCAAATTGCAAAATAATAAAACCGTAAAAAATGACAACGTGCATAATACCGCTCTTCTTATCCTTTAAGAGCTTCTTTTGCAAAAAAACGTTCTGAATGATCAAATTGAAGCGGGTCTTAAAGTCATCCTTTATATCTGGCTTTTTACCCAACTTGATAAACAGATACCGGCTGTACAACAGATGCGCTACAAGATATAGCCCATAAGCCAGCACAAGGAAGAAGGCAATTAAATTTAATAGTGGTAGGATTTCCATATCTTCCAGCTCCCTTTCTTTTACATAATGTAGTTATATTGGATTGTAAGTTTTCTTTTGTTTAATCTTATCAGAAGTATCAGAAAAAATGAATGACTATTCATTCAAATTTTACATTTCCACCCAAATTTTTTTAATAAAACGACTGCATAGCTTTCCTGAGCGGTCGCTCACTTTCTTTTTTGATCATATCATACTCATTTGGCTACCGTAAAGATTGAGTAATCGGTTGGTTACACGAACAAAAAAGAGTCCTTTCTCTCTCCATCATAAGTAACACCTCCATACTTGAAGTTCTACTTAATCATAGAGAAGGGAAAGGACCTGTTTACACGTTCCTATGCCTCTTTTTCACTTATTCTAGCACGTTGCTCTTTCTGCTTCTTCTGCTCACTCTGTTCTTTACGCACATCGGCAAGCGACTTGACCTTGGTGGCCTCAATCCGTTTATTACGCTGTAGACCTGTTGGCTCCAAATTGTCTGCTAAATCTTCCATTAATGCTGCAATACCTACTGCTTTTCCCCTCTCAGCCTGATAGTATTCATTTTGTGATAGATCTGGTGCCTTGTAATTCTGTGGTTCAGGGTAAGCAGTGATAACCCCTTCAAAATTACGTAGGATTACTTTATCAGCCGATTGAGAAATGATATAGTTGGGCATTACTGGAATCTTACCACCACCATGCGGAGCGTCTACAACAAAAGTAGGTACTGCATAGCCCGAGGTATGACCGCGTAAGTATTCCATGATCTCTAATCCTTTAGAAATTGGTGCTCGGAAGTGACCGATGCCTTCTGATAGATCACATTGATAGATATAATAAGGACGCACGCGGATTTTAACAAGGTCTTGCATCAATTGCTTCATCGTGTACGGATCATCATTGACTCCAGCAAGAATAACGGACTGATTACCTAGCGGAACGCCAGCATACGAAAGCATTTCACAGGCTTTTTTTGCTTCTTCGGTAATTTCTTTGGGATGATTGAAATGCGTATTGAGCCAAACAGGATGATATTTCTTCAAAATCTCGCACAAATTCTCCGTGATGCGTTGTGGGAAAACGACAGGTGCTCGTGTTCCAATCCGAATGATCTCCACATGCGGAATCTCTCTCAGACTTTTTATAACGTATTCAAGTACACGGTCATTAATAAGTAGAGCATCCCCACCGGATAAAAGTACGTCGCGTACCTCTGGGGTGTTACGAATATAATCTAAACAGGCATCCAATTGTTTTTTAGGTACTCCCATACCGATCTGACCTGAAAAACGCCGGCGCGTACAGTAACGACAATACATAGAACATTGGTTTGTTACTAAAAATAGAACGCGATCTGGATAGCGATGAGTCAGACCAGGAACAGGTGAATCCTCATCCTCATGTAACGGGTCCTCCATATCGTACTGAGTGCGAACCATTTCATGTGATAACGGGACAGATTGTAAACGAACTGGATCCTTTGGATCGTTCTCATCCATTAGCAAAGCATAGTAAGGTGTGATATTTAACGGAATGGTCTGGTTGGAAATCCGCACTCCCTCTTCTTCCTCAGGGGTTAAATGAATTACCTTTTTTAAGTCATCTACATTTTTAATGGTGTGGGTCAACTGCCACATCCAATCGTTCCATTGTTCATCCGTAACGTCTTTCCATAATTCCACGTCCCGCCAATTACGCAATTTACGAACTGCTAATGCCATGTTATAATCCCCCCTGCTTATTAAATAACAGAACATCTTGAAGCTTCATCATTTACATAATGCAAGGAGGATGCCAATTCAGATGGAATATTTATTATTTTCAGAATTAGATGAGATATACAGTGTATTTGCTAGCTTTTCTGCGTTCTGAACACGCATGTTTTACTTTATGGTACTTTTTTGGGGATTGTTTATTGTGCCAGCTTTTCGGCAATGTCCGATTGTTGGATTGCTTTTAAACCAAACCTGCATTACTTTTTATCTTTCTGTTGCGCCAATTTATACTGTAGAGTTTGTCGAGGAATTCCTAATTGTTTTGCGGCTTGCAGAATATTTCCTTGGGTTTGTTCCAGTGCCATTTGAATTAAACGCTTCTCTGTTTTTCTTAGTACATCTCGTAAGGTTCCATCTATAGTGATAATTTTTTCATTACTTACACCGTCTTCTTGTTCTTGTAGTACCTCCTCTATCTCATCCATTCTTTTTAAAAAGGATAACGGAAGGTCTTCGACTGTAATCCATTCGCCTTCAGTAACATTCATGGCAGCTTCAATCATATGCTCTAACTCTCGAATGTTACCCGGCCACATACATCGCTTAAATAAAGTCCATACCTCTTGATCCAATCCTTTTACCTGTAGCTCAAACATGTTGTTATACTTCTGTACGAAATGCTCTACTAAAAGGGGAAGATCCTCTGGACGTTTGTGTAACGGTGGAAGCCAGAAGGACACAACATTTAAGCGATAATACAGATCAGCTCTCAATCCCCCACTTTCCACCACTTTTTCTGGCAATTCATTAGTAGCTGCAATGACTCTCACATCGACCTGCACTGATCCCGTACCGCCTATTCTTCTGATCTGACCGTCCTGTAATACACGCAATAATTTGGCTTGTAGCTCCAATGGCATACTGTTTATTTCATCTAGGAATAACGTACCTCCATTTGCTACTTCAAACAATCCAGGACGATCATCTGCCCCAGTGAAGCTACCCTTCGTGGTACCAAAGAGAATTCCCTCTAATAAGGAAGCAGGCAAGGCAGCACAATTTTGAGCAATAAATGGACGTTTCTTTCGTGGGGATGCTTGATGGATAGATTGTACCAACAACTCTTTACCTGTCCCTGTTTCTCCATAAATCAGTACAGGAGAGTTGGTTCGCGCTGCTTTTAACGCTATCTGTTTCACACGATTTAACTCAGGGTTATTTGTTAAGATATCGGAGAACTCATAAAATACCTGATCTGACACAAGTGGCTTCACTTGCTTTTTTCGTCCACTTTGGACTCGAACCTGCAAATCAACTAGCTGCTCCGACAACTCCCTTAGTTTTTTCATATCTTTAGCTACCTCAACTGCCCCAACTAGCCGATCGTCTACACGGACTGGTAACGTCGTATTGATTGTCTCCACCTGTACGCCTCGCCAGTTGGTATAGCGTTGGGTGCGATTATACATGGGCTTGCCTGTTTGAATGACATTTAACAAGGTGCTGGACTCGCTATCTAAAGAAGGAAATACTTGCAACAACGGCTTACCCAGCACCTCCTCTTGTGTTAAACCATCCAATCTTGCAGCGATGTGATTGTACATGATCGTTATTCCTTGGGCGTCAACCACATGGATGCCTTCATCAATTGCTCCTAAAATTGCGCTTAACATCTCCACTGTTTCCGATTTTGGTAATGTACTCACAACATCCCTCCTAACAGACTGCCAAAAACTAGTCACTGTGCTAAAAAATCGGCACTACGCATCTACAGCGCTGTTCTCTATCGCTCTATTTGATACGTTAAAAATACCGTATATAACAAATGACCAAAAAACCACATCAAAATATTACTCGCTGAATAAACACCTTGGCTAAGATACGTAAATGGAAAGAACAAAATAAGAAAGGCTACATTCCACAAGGTTACATAGATGACAATCTTCTTACCGTTCCCTTTCGGATAAAAATAGATAAACGCAAAGGCAACGACAACCGAAATCACCAAATGAATGAGAAAGGCTAGTAAGGGAGGTGTATTTTCCATCCCTGGAACATAGGTAACGTCTAATAAAACCTGAAACGTACTTGTTTGAAACAATCCATCTCCAATCGCTAGAAAAGCTGATAATAACAAACCAGAAAATAGCCCGTTAATAAGGGAGAACGCCATACACACTACCCCTTTCTAATCCCATGCAATTTTCATGTCCCATTCGAATTCACCAACATACTGTCCACTCAACCATAGTTGATAGGCAATAAACACATGAATTGGTTTTTCACTTTGGTACGTTACTTTATATGTTCGAGTATGAGTATGCATCTGCATATTTCCGTAAGGACTGCTATACAAACTATCTGTACCTTTCCCCTTTTCAAATATTTGCTTCATCTGCAAACTACCTTGGCGTAGCAATTGTGTACTCTCTTCGTTAATACGTACAATATTGGATACCTCTCCCACTCCCTCAACCTGTTCTTTATATTGCAGGAACCAGGAAGAATTACGTAGAGAAGCTTTACCCGACATTTTTACCTCTGTTTTGTCGGTTTGCCCTTCTGCTTTTTGTATGATAGATAAGAATAATTGAACTTCTTGCATTCCGAAACCTCACTTTTATTTGTCACTGTAGTATTTGTTTGTTTACCTTCCCTTTATTATAGGATAGTTTACCTTCTCGCTTCCATTTTTTCTTACCAAACAAGAGTGTTACGTATAAAAATGAAAAAGACAAGAAAGCACTCGGCTTTCTTGCCCTTTTCCGTAATAGCCTGTATGACAAAATGATGATAGCTGGTTATTTCACAAAGCTTAATATCATCTCACGGAGGATTTTGGAGGCAACAATCTGTGTCATCTCACTGTGATCGTACACAGGTGCTACTTCCACTAAATCAAATCCGACCACATTAGCTCCGTTGTTCGCCATAAAATGAATAGTATCTAGCAACTCACGAGACGTGATACCGCCAGCTTCTGTCGTACCCGTACCAGGAGCAGCAGAAGGATCTAATACGTCAATATCAATCGTTAAATAAATGGGGCGATTTCCAATGGTAGGAAGGACTTGTTTAACAGGCTCCAATACATCGTACTTGTATAAATGCATGTTTTCCTTCGCCCAATCAAACTCTTCTTTCATCCCACTACGAATTCCAAACGAATAAACGTTTTTGCCTCCAAGTAAATTGCACGCCTTTTTAATTGGAGTGGAATGGGAGTACTCATAGCCTTCATAGTTATCTCTAAGATCGGTGTGTGCATCAAAATGGAAGATAACTAAATCCTCGTACTTCTCATGCACGGCTTGAATCACTGGCCACGTAACCAAGTGTTCACCGCCCATACCAACAGGGATTTTATTATCAGCTAATACTTTCGCAACGAACTCTCGAATCGCTTGGAGACTGCCTTCCACATTTCCAAAAGGTAGCGGAATATCTCCAGCGTCAAAATACTTCACTTCTTCCAATAGCCTGTCCAAATAAGGACTGTATTCTTCTAAGCCAATGGAGACTTCGCGAATACGTGAAGGGCCGAAACGAGAGCCTGGACGGAAGCTTACTGTCCAATCCATAGGCATGCCATAAATGACTGCTTGACTCTCTTCATAGTTTTGATGGCTGCGAATAAACACATTGCCAGAATAAGCTTCATCAAAACGCATCTCTCTACCCCCTAGTCGCGAGTCAGTTCAGCTACAAAGTTAGGAAGCTGAAACACTGCTTTATGAATATCTTTGTTATAGTATTTGGTATCCATATCTTTGATCGTAGATGGATCTACTGCCAACGGATCATATTTCTTAGAAGCAATCGTAAAGCTCCACAGACCTGATGGATAAGTTGGAATGCTTGCTGTATACAAACGAGTCACTGGGAAGATAGAAGATAAGTCTTTGAATACTCGTTTGATTAATTCACGGTTAAACCAAGGTGATTCTGTCTGTGCAACCATGATTCCGTCTGGTTTTAGGGCATCAGCGATTCCTTGATAAAAGCCTTTCTCAAACAGGCCCACGGCTGGACCAACTGGCTCTGTAGAGTCAACCATGATTACATCATATTCACCTTTGTGATCATGAATATGTTTAATTCCATCGATAACTTGCACATCGACACGCGGGTTTCCCATTAAATCTTTCGCAATCTCTGGGAAATATTTTTTGGAGGCTTCAATCACTCCGCCGTCAATTTCAGCCAGTACAGCTTTTTCTACGGAAGCATGCTTAACGATTTCACGAATTGCTCCTCCGTCTCCTCCGCCCACAACTAATACTTTCTTAGGATTAGGGTGGGTGTTAAGAGCAATGTGAGTAATCATTTCATGGTAAACAAACTCATCAACGTCCGTAGTCATTACCATACCGTCCAGTACAAGCATACGTCCAAATTGATTGGTATTGATAATATCTAACTGTTGAAAATCAGTTTTCTCACTATATAGTGTCTCAGAGATTTTTGTTGTAATCCCGTGATTTTCCGTTTGCTTCTCAGTGTACCATAGTTCCATGTTCATAATTAATGAAGCCTCCTTTTTAACCGAATCATTTCATGATGATGAATGATGTAATGAAGATCACATAATGCATCAACAAAATGAATTATAGAGGGTACCCCCCAAAAAGCAAGTATTTTTTGTCTTTTCATCCGATATTTTTCTTACTTCACTGGTTTTTCAGAACAAATAGCTTTTTGAAAAAGGATTGCTAGAGATCTCCCCATTTTTTGTAAAACCTTTATAGAACGGGCGATACCGGCTTCATATAGTATGAAAATATGCTGAATTACCTATACTATTTATTAAGATTTTTCCTAGTATTACCAAACTGTACAGAAAGGACGTGTCTTTTCATGGAAGTCATCCGCGAGCATCCATTACTTCGTTGGCTTAGGCGGGTCAAACTTTTTTTAAAAATTCTAGGTCTTACCATGCTGGCGGCTGCATTATCCATCCTATTTCTGGTCTTATATTTACGTTCTCAACCAATGCCCGCCACAGTTATTCATCAAACATCAACCATCTACGCAGGTAACGGGGAAGTTATAGATAGTATTCACAGAGGAGAAAATCGTTATGTCGTCACATTAGACAATATTTCTCCTTATTTAGTGAAAGCTACTCTTTCCATTGAGGATCGTTATTTTTACCAGCATATGGGCATTGATCTAAAAAGGACTGCTAAAGCAGTTTACGTGAACATTGCCGAAATGAACAAAGCTCAAGGTGCCAGCACGATTACACAACAGCTAGCTCGCAATCTATATTTGAGTCACGAGAAGACCTGGACACGTAAGGCAAAAGAAGCCTTACTGACCTTACAACTAGAGCTTAATTATTCAAAAGATGAAATTTTAGCAATGTACATGAATCAAATCTATTACGGTCATTCTGCCTATGGTGCAGAAGCCGCCGCTGGAACCTACTTTGGCAAAAAAGCAAAAGAATTGACGCTCGCAGAAAGCTCTATGTTAGCAGGAATTCCAAAAGGCCCTACCTATTATTCACCTATTACTAATTTTGATAATGCTAAAAAGCGTCAAAAATTAATCTTGTCTGCCATGCACCGTGATGGATATATTACCGAAAAACAAATGCAGGAGGCGTACGAACAGAAATTAACGTTTCGGTCCCCCAAGGAAGCACAGAAGACTTCTATAGCTCCTTATTTTCGAGATTATATTCTTGCTTTAGCAAAGGATAAATACGGCATCAGTGAAGAAGCAGTTCAGAACGGCGGATTAAAAATTTACACCACCTTAGATGTTACAACCCAAAAGAAAGCGGAAGAAGCTATCTTAAAAAACATGCCTAAAAATAATCAAGAATTACAGGTAGCTTTAATAGCCATCGATCCTAAAACGGGGTTCATTAAAGCAATGGTAGGTGGCCGTGATTATAAAAAAAGCCAATTCAATCGTGTATTGAGTAAACGACAACCCGGTTCTACCTTTAAGCCAATCATGTATTTATCAGCTTTAGATAATGGTTTTACTCCATTAACATTGATGAAGAGTGAGCCGACTGTCTTTACTTACGAAAATGGACAAGAATACGTTCCCAGTAACTATGGCAATAAATTCACGAATACCTTTATTACCATGCAAGAAGCCATCGCCACATCAGATAATATTTATGCTGTCAAAACAATTAATCAATTAACACCACAAAAAACAGTAGACGAGGCTAGAAAACTGGGGATAACTAGTCCCCTACAGGCTGTACCTTCCCTTGCTTTAGGAACATCGCCTATTTCTCCCTTGGAATTGACAGCAGCGTACAGTACGATCGCAAATAATGGATCATACATTACACCAATAGCTATTTTGAAAATTATGGATAACACAGGTGCCATTTTAGCTGAGGATTCCTCTACGCATGTCCCTGTGGCAGATCCAAGTAGTTCATATGTATTAAATCAGATGATGCAAACCGTTTTTAGCGATACACGTGGCACAGCTAATCGAGTTGCCGCACAAATTAACCGTCCAGTCGCTGGGAAAACCGGGTCTACTGACTATGACTCCTGGATAAGTGGATTTACACCCCAGCTAGTAACCAGTGTATGGACAGGCTATGACGAAGGGAAGAAGATTGATTCGATCAAGGATGCACGTCTAGCGGCACCACTTTGGGCCGATTTCATGGAAAGTGCTCTGCATAATCAACCTCCTAGCCAATTTAATGCTCCTACCGGTGTCGTATCGGTTTACATAGACCCAGTAACCAAAAAATTGGCTACCCAAAACTGCCCGCATGCGCAGGTCATGTATTTTAAAGCAGGTACAGAACCTCAGGATTACTGTTCTGAGCATATTCCTGAACAAGAATTACCTAACCCAAAGCCACCTGAAAAAGAAAAAAAATCATTGTGGAACAAATTGTGGGGCAGATAATATGTAAGCTTTTTGAAAAAGGGGCTACCTATGGATCACTATGTGATTAGGTACCCCTTTGTTCTAAAGCTTTTTGCTTTTGCATTTATGTTGTTTCTTCCTCTGGCTAACAGCTATGCCTTGGTTTGATATTTCTCTACTTTGTTATCTTATTGTTCCCCGCCACCAATAACACCATTTCCATCGGTAAATATGTGGTCATTATAAACAGTAATAAGCCCACTTTGTTCCAATTTATCTAACACTTCAAAAAGACTTTCTCGCTTTCCTGCTGGTAGCTTACGAATAAAATTATTAATCTCTTGCGGTGGTACGTTGTTACGAAAATGCACTCCACCATGTTTGACAAAATGATCATTTTGATTATCCAAGGCATGCTCCCCCTTTGAGAAGATAAAGTAATGATATGCCTTCTTAGTGTGCATCCCTACCGCTAATTCATAACCTACAAATTAAGACAAACAGGGAGTGACATGTTGTCGCTCCCTGTTTGCTGACCTAGTGCTTTTTATATACAAATCTAAGTTTACCCTTTTTTTGTTTCTTCGTACAATTCTTTTGCACGTTGTTCACACAGCGTTCATTTTTCCCTAATAAAAACCAGATTTTCAACTGGTGCCCATTTGAAAACTATGACTGTATCTCTAAGCTCTGCTTAAGTTCTTCAGACGAATTTGCCCACATGTCTGAATTGTGTTCCATCAACAATTTCCGCAATGTTACTTTTTCGGTTTCTCCTAGCTCATTCACCATGAGTTTACGCTTCATAGCAGCATCCATGCGGTTAACGTGATCTACCAATAGTTTGTATCCACGACGTGCTTCACGGTCAACCTCCATATAACAAGCAGTTACACCGGCATAGTAAGGTCCCTCTTCTTTGCGGTCAATGGTAACCCAGACGATCCAGTACGGTTTTCCATTCGGAACATCTTCCTTATTCGTGGAAAATTTGATGCCTCGTTCAACAGTACTCTTGGCATGCATCGCTCCCATGTCAATGTAGGCATCATTTCCCTCTACATCGATAATGACAGCAGAAACATGACTTAAGTCAAGCACACCTTGACCGAATCCACCATGAACATCTGTCTTTTTACTCACAATAGTAAATCCGTTATTTTTTTTATTATCAAATAAATTCATGTTATCACCAACCCCTAAAAAGATCTTCTGTCTATTCTACCCTGAAAGCTCATACTCGTGCAATTTTTAGGGTGCATGGATAGCGCTTGTCGAATTCCGTGTAGTCTATTTATAGGGAGGAAAAAATTGATCCTTGTGACTGTTTGCTGTAGCAAATTGGCTAGGTATGATTTTTTAACCATTTTAACATTAATATTTAGCATTTATTTTGTAATGTGATTACGGAGTCCTTGACGCTCCCATGCATTGGCAATGATCGTAAAAATAGCACGATAATCCCCTACAGAATGTCCCAAGCTTTTCGTTTTTTGAGGATAGGAAAACCCCTTTTTTACCCCAAAGGTAAATTCTATCTGAAATTGCACACCATAGCTTTTTCCCTTTTCCAAGCCTCTTTGCTTATGGCCCATTAATGGATTATCTATGCCTACTTCACGTTTTCCCAGCTTATCAACGATCTGTTCCCCTCCCTTCCATAAGGCAGGACTAATCTGTCGCAATGATAATTGAGTTTGTAATAAATCATTTTGCTTTCCTTGTTCCGCAATCCAAGCATTGGCTGAAACAATCACAGGAAGCTTTTTGCTGACAGGATGTTTATGTCTCTCTTCAAGTATCACTCTAGTTAAAATTCGTTCCCCTGCATAGAAATCATTTGGCTTACTTGCTGGGTATCGATCACGTGCATGATATTCCTTCCATTCTTCCGTATGCTCAATTATCCCTTTTCCATTTGGTTCAAACACTTGAAACTCTTGCTGGGCGCCTTCTACTCTTATCGTATACCGATTAGCAATCTCGTACTGATCTCGCTCCTCTGTACACTTCTTTCCTATTGGATTACCACTTTCATCCTCTTTTTCTATAGGTTCATCACATATTTTATAGCTTACGTCTAGCTTGATTGAATAAGGAACCTTAATTTGAAAACCATCTGCATCTACAATGTACTGTACTGTTTGTAAAACATCTCCCCAAGTAGTTTGGGTTGGATTTATCGCTTTTGTATAAGGATATGATTGAACTCCCTTTTGCGGATCAATCTGATAACTTTCCTGCTGACTTGGTCCCACTACCTTCAATCCAATAAGAGAAGGCCATACAGTTGAAGGACTACTTCTTGCTTGAAATGGACTCGGTACTGCATGTACTGTAATATCCTCGTATCCTTTGGTGCCTAACATGTTTTCGATTTGAGCTGTCCTTTCCCGAACAGCTTTGTCAATTTCTCCATCAATCTTAAAAAATGCTTGATTGATAACCACTTGATCGATTTTCACATCAATTCGCATCGGTTCCTTTTCCCAAACACCGTCCTTTTTTCCTTGTAGGAAGCGATGACCAGAATCATACAATTCTAGCTGAAGGGCACCACCACTTATTTCTCCACCTGGATAGCAATTCGGACAATCAGGAATACCTGCTTTTATCACTTCAATCGTTATTTCATACGTGCAATTATCAAGTAGTGCCGATCTACTGTTGATCATTCCCTTAATGTTATAAACACCTGGCTGTAGCATAGGAAGTTTGAGGAAGCCTAATTCTTCCCTAGGCTGAAATATTTCTGGGGAAATGGACCATTTTACATATTGAATAGTCCCCTTCCAATCGTCAGCATTATCATTAATCAATAAAACTGACTTGGTTCCTTCAACAATTGTCAGTTTTTGCTGGTTCACATTATAAGTAAACTTGATCGGCTCATCTTGTAATAAATGAATAAAATAACTAGAGCAATCTACTGTCTGATTAGGGTCAATAACCAATGTAAACGTGAAGCTACACCCCTGTAGCTGAGGGTATCTCGGATCATTTACTTTGGCAGTGATAATGTAGGTGCCCACTCCCGTTTGCTTACCGATAAACCTATCTTTAAAGTTACGTGCCATATTTGGGAGATCAGATGACCAGTCTGCCTGAATAACTGAAGTTCCAATGGTTTGTTCCGCTTGGGAACTATTATCGGTAATCAATAGCGCCCATTCTTCCAAACTAGCTACGCGAAACTTTTTGGTTCTCTTATTCATATCATGGTAGTATTCATTGGTTGCTTTGTTATAAAAATGCAAGTAAATATCATCGCATCCTTTGCCTTTACCCACAATTTTAATAGTCTTCAGACACTCTCTTCCGTTCTGTAATGCTTTTATTTCTAACAGATATGTTACTTCTACGTTATCCATAAAACTATAAAGAAAAGGCTTTCCCGTTGCCTCAGCCACCAGACTTCCAGATTGAGATAGTTTCCACGACATTCCTACATCCTTATCAGAGTTCTCGGATAAGCTCTGTATGTGGATATTATTCATTCTTCCTACTTCAATGTTAACTTGATTCTGACCATCCACTCTCTTTATATCTACTTTATCTCCATTCACATATGCTTCCATGGTTACATCGTCACAAGTAAACCCGCCTACATAAATTTTGAACTCCTTCTTACACTCTAACCCGTCTTTCTTAAAAATAGCAGTCAATGTATAACTCTCGTCCATCAGATCAATAAATTCGTGGTCGAAACTAGTTCCAGTCCATTTGGTAATTGCCTTTTTGTCCCTATCTCGGGTCAAAACCCAATCTCCCCTGAAATCATCATCATCAAACAAATAGCCACTAAATCTAACGTACTGTTTGCCTGGCTTTAAGGTCAGGGTTCGATGATCCAACAATACCGTCTTTTCATTTATCTCGACATGAACTGTAAAGTCTGTACATGTGGGCGCTTTTACTTCGATGGTAATTTTCCAACTAGGACAATCAGAGAAATCATCATCGGAATTGTACGTCCAAATTTCATATTTTCCTATTTGATCAAACGTTACTTGTTCTTGGTTAGCATACTTTCGCATGGTCGGTAGCTTTAGATGATTGGTCGGACTATTCCTCCACACATAACGATCTTTTCCCCCACGGTCATCATGATCCAAATACCGATTTAATGTGTAAGTACTACCATCCGGCTTTTTAATCTTCCATAAAAGATAAACAGGTGTATGGAAGTCATCCTCAAACTGGTGGGAAGCGTAAATTTCTAGCTCACCATGCAAGGGAACCTCAATTGTTTTCCCGGATACAATTTGCTCATTCCCTCGCTTATCATACGAATAGATTGGACAATTAATCTTGTCAGATTTCCAGGTAAATTCTTTTTGCCAACACAGAGAACCATCATCGCTCTTGAATGTAATGGTAAAAGGTGCATAGGGAGCGATACCAATTTCCATCCATGTTGAGGGGTCAGGGCTTAATGGGCTGTTGTTTACATAATAAGTCCCTCGAATAGGAGCTTCTATTCGTAGCATGTCTGCTTGGTCCAGAATAATAAAGCTACCGCCACTTGCCATTTGTAAATCTTTCTCATATTTTGTTCCGTCTAGCAAAACACGAAATACTTGGTCTGATTTGCAGTTGAGCTTATCTTCCTGAGCTGGTATAAACTCATGAGTCCAGCATTCACTACCGTCTGTTGAAGTAAACCGAATTTGTTTAACACCAGTGATTGGAATATTCATAATGGTTTTTCCTGTCTGATACACCGAATTATTAATCCGTATAATTCCTACTTTGTTGAAGTTCAGTGTGACGCTATCTGTACCCTTCGGCATCTGATAGGTCTGATTGGTGGGAAGAATTATTTTTTGATTATTAATATGTAGTTCTGCTGTGGTTTTCGAGGTAATTGGATCACAAACGTCCCCAACGACAAAAGTCTTCGTGTAGGGATAGTGGCCTGCGTTTCGCCACTGATAATCTTTTACATAGAGGTTAACTTCGTACAAGCCCGGTTCGGTTACTTTGTAGAAGAAGGGCTTGCTTTGCCAAAAAGCGCCTCCCTTCGTTCCCGCTGGCACAACTTCTTTGTAGCTCCCTCCCGTACTTTTATTGTATACGGTAAATTTATCGATCAGGATTTTCCTGTTATAAGCGGAAAAAGCTTCAGCTTGACCAGTGATGCTTACCGTATCATTTACTTTATAGCTTGTGTTTAAAGAACCTATGCTTCCGATGGGCACCCTAGTCTGTGTGTATTTGGCAAACCCAATGTATTTGGCGTAACCATTCCTATACGGTTCGAATCCAAATCGTCCTCCTCCCATGCCTCCACATAGCTCGATTAATTGGGAGAGGGAGACAACGTCCATCATATTCGAGGGATTATTGTTAGCCTTAATTTGATAAACACTGATTTCCTTACTGATATATCTCCAATTCCCTCCTAATTTCTCAATCCAGGCTTGCATGTATTCAAGATTGATCATCGGATATCCATTATCAGAGTCTTTATTAGCCTCAACTAGAGAGAGTACTTCTTGTTTTGATATGCTTTTTTTATCTCGTAAATCTCCATCAACATAGACATACATCCTATGTAGCCTATAGTCTTCATTGCTTAGCTGTAATGGATCTCTTGGATCGTTACTATGTTTTCTTTTCACCTGTACTAAATCGTGAGTTTTTGGACTCTTTCCGTTTTCCTTAGTTCCTGGGGTATAATCATTATTTATCGTTATAATTTCTGGCATTCCCTTAAAATTTGGTGCTGGAAGATTACCAGCGCCCACTGTTTGAAAATCAACTGCTAATAAAAATAGCATTATGACAAACGTTATAAATACTTTTAATGCTTTTTTCATATGTCAGCATCCAAATTCCTCACCAAATATTGCGAATCATTATACGAAAGATCTAGCACATCTTGAGGAGTAAGGTTTGGTAGCCTCCATTCATACAATACGGTGGTGCTAGAATTGTAAGTAGCACCAAAAACTAATTTACCCTTAGGCTCTATTGAAAAATCCCCTTTCAGATCCTTTATTTCCCCATCAACATTCTGTATTAATGAGGCTTGTTTTATATACATCACATCAGGTAAAACGGGGACCCTACCGGTCAATTTTCCATTCTTCATAACCAATGATTTTTGTATTTGATTCATCCAACTCTTACATTCGTTCAGATTGTTTATTCTACTTGATAGTAAATAAAATGTATGTGCTGCTTCAGCTCTCGTGAATGAGTCTGTCATTAAAGCAGTTTGTTGTATAAATCTCATGCTTTTCGATGCGAGCCTTCCATTAGGCTGATATAATCCATCAACAAATTTATGACTAGAAAGAAGGAGTTTATTGTAATACGTGTACTGAAAAACATCAGTTTGCTTATGTCCCCAAGCATTCGTTATCCAAGCAGCCGCCTCATACCTGGTAATACCTTGATCAGGATGGATTTTAATATCTGGAGTCATCCAGCCTGCTTTCGCTGCCTTTTCATAGGCTTCCTTGGCCCATGAGTTGGCTGTTTCGGCATGAGGTTGTTTCTCTTTCAGTCGATGTAATGAAACTAAAGCAGACAGGAATTGGGACTGGGTGATAGGTTCATCAGGTCGAAAATTCCCATCTTGGTAATTCCCAAGCCATTTATTTTGGAGAGATAAGTTAATTTCTTTTACTGCCCAATGCTTTGCATAATCCTTTTGCCTATCGGAAGATTTTACAATCGACTGCTTGCTGCTGATGACTTGTTTCTGGGTGAAATTATTTCCGATTTGCTGACTATCCTTACATTCGTCCTTAGCATATGTCTCGGTTTGAATCACTCCCACTCCCAGTACGGCATTTAGTGTTATTGCAAGTATCATCAACGACTTTCGATTCAAACTCATCCCTATCTCCCCCTCTCATTATCTACCTTGCAATAACAGAAGTTGATTCATTTGATATAGTGCATCCACTGCTTGTTCAAAACTAATGCTTTGTTCATTTTTTGGTTTGGCTTTTGCCATAGAGTTGCTGAAAAACCAATTCTTTGCGTTTTCTAGGCTCAATGTACTCTGATTCGTAATTCCATTAACGGTCATCATGATAAATTTTGCTGCTTCATCCCTGCTCAGTTCACCATCGGGCTTAATTTGACAAGAACAATCGATGATTCCGTGTGCCTTAGCTGCTGCATAAGCCGGAGCAGCCGGATGATTTTCTGCTCCGATAGGTACTTCTCCCTCCTGACCAGATAGCTTGGCTACCTGTACGATCATTTGTAAAAACTCCCCCTGTTTTATTGTAGCTTTCGCCTCTGCTAACCCCCGCTTATCTACTGGTATGATTTTCTCATTCACTGCCCATTTCCAAGCTGTATTTGGACGCTCCTTGAAAGGCCAAAATTCCTGTGCCCCAGCCCCCAAAACTCCACCCATAAAAGAAAATAAGGCTGTAATTATCATCCATAAAATGACAAAGTATCGTTTCCAAAAGCTTTTGCTTTTCTTCATCAAAATCATTCTCTTTGCTCCCCCCTTCTCTCTTCCATAATCATATGAAACAGTATGTACTACTAATGTAGGACAAAAAAAATCTCGTTCACACATAGGCGTAAACGAGATTTTAAAGCCAGCAGGCTCAAGAATGTACCTTCTATTATTGCAAGCTAATTTGTCTGCATTCGTCAAGAAAAGTAAGTCCCTTTTGTACTTCCTCTTCTGTATAGCGCTGTTTGCTTTTCAATGTAAAGACCTTTACCAGCATTTCCTCATAGGATAAGTGCTCAAAATAAAGAATGGTGGAAACCAACTCAAGAAACCGGGAATTTTCTTCATTTAGGCGTTTAATGAGACGCTCTCCCATCCCTAGGTCTACATCATGATAGCGCAAAAATTCTTTTCCCAATTCGTTCAAGGAATAACGATATACTTCAATCGCTCCCTTACTTTCATGCTGTTCGTTCAAAAGACCAAAGCTACACAATTCATCTACGCGCAATGTCAGTTCTTCGGAATAAGGCCCGAACATATGAAACTCAAATCTTTCCTCAAAATCCACCTGCATTTTTTTAGAGATATACACCATTTTTTGCAGTTTCTTTCTTCCTGTTACTTCACCAAGGACCTCCACTAGCCGCATTATTTTGGCGTGCCCTCTATGCATCCGACATCACTACTCCTAGTCGTTCTTTAATCTTTTGGGCAAGCTCAGCAGGCAGCGACTCTATCAGATCAGCAGGATAATAAAGCTTATAATCAAATCTCCGCTTCCCGCAAACCGCTTCTACAATCTCTGACATCGTTGATAATTCCGCTTGCTCACCGTTTGGTTTGACCAACATGATAGAAATCCGTTCTTGTTCTTTTCCAGGGCGATAATAATCATAGGGCAAATCGGATGTAGAATCAACTTCTACATAATAGTCGGGATCAATTCCCGCTTCTTGAAACAATTCCCTGATCTCATACTCCGTTCGGAAATTTCTAGGATTATATTCGACGTATTGCAAGAGATTCCTGTCTAAAAACCGTGAACACAAATCAGATAAAATTGCATCTGGCTCCTTTCTCCACTGATGCATATAGAAATAAACAATGGATTCATCCAACATCAGATAGTCTTTCAATTCGATACGATCACAGAAAAATGGCAGGAAATGTGTCGGTTCTAGTTGAAAACGGTAATCACGATGAAACAATTCCTTCGCACGCTTAAAAATTTTATGTAGAACAACTTCTGCACTCCGCGTCACCGGGTGAAAATACACTTGCCAGTACATTTGATAGCGTGACATGATGTAGTCTTCTACCGCGTGCATCCCACTCGCTTTAATCACTACTCCATCCTCAGAGGGCCTCATCACACGCAGAATACGCTCTATGTCAAAATTACCGTAATTGACTCCGGTATAGTAAGCATCTCGCAATAAATAATCCATTCGATCTGCATCTATCTGGCTAGAAATAAGAGAGACAATCAGTTTATTCTCATACGTTTTCGCGATAACCTCCGCAACCTTTTTAGGAAACGAATCGCTAACCGTACGTAAAATTTGATTAATGCCTGTCCTGCCCATAATGATTTTTCTCGTCCATTCCTCATGATCAAAGCGAAATACTTTTTCAAAGGAGTGTGAAAAAGGACCATGTCCAACATCATGTAGCAAAGCCGCACAAAGACACAGGAGCTTTTCTTCATAAGGAAGCTTAACTCGACCCTCGAAGGTCTCTAGGATGCGTCTCATAATTTCATAGACGCCCAACGAGTGATTGAATCGGCTATGTTCGCCACCATGGAAGGTAAAATAACTCGTTCCAAGCTGTCTGATACGCCTTAGTCGTTGAAATTCAGGTGAATCAATTAGATCCCAAATCACTTTCTCCCTGACATGTACATATCGATGAACGGGATCTTTAAAAACCTTTTCCTCATCTAATAGCTTCTGTACTACCATGTTCTACACCTCCACCCTTCCCCATAAGTATTTATTTTTCACATGCATCTATTTTTATAGCATAAAATTTGGGAGAGAAAACTTGTCTTCCACAAAGTGCTTCATCTTTGATGGCATAGGTGCTTGGATTTGAAGTAGCTCTTCTGTCACTGGATGCGTAAAACAAAGCTGATAGGCATGCAACGCCTGATTGGAAAAGCCCATTCGAGCACCCCGGTATAAGGTATCACCAACCAAAGGATGGCCCATGTATTCAAAATGCACGCGAATTTGGTGCGTTCGTCCAGTGTCTAATGTAATATCGACTAAGCTAACTTCATCATTTGTAGCCAAAACCTTATAGTGAGTAACCGCTTCTTCACCTTTTGGATGTACCTGACGCTTTACTTTATGCATGGGGTCCCGCTTGATCGGTTCTGCTATTGTTCCTGCTTCATGTTGCATACGACCGGTTACTAGGGCAATGTAATTACGCTCTACACTTCCCTCCCTTATCAGCTTATCTGCTAACTGATGGGCATAGCTACTCTTCGCGATCAAAATAGTACCAGAAGTCTCGCGATCTAAACGATGGACTGTGTGGGGCATGATAGACTTACCTTGCTTATGCCAGTATAGTACCAGTTGGTTCAATAAAGTATCATGCTGATCCTCACGAATGGGGTGCGTAGTCATACCTGTTGGTTTATTAACGACAATAAAATACTCGTCCTCATGCAAAACTTCCAGCTGAATTTCAAATGGTGCTGGCGGTAACATAACTAGCGCTTCCTGCTCGCGTTTATCATCAAAAATGCGTACAGAAATCACATCCCCAGGCTTGACCTGCCTTTTAAGAAAGGGGACTTTACGATTTACCAGTATTCCTTTACTCCGTGTTAAACGCTGTAGCATGCGTCCAGAGACCGACATTTTTTGTCGTACGATCTCCTCAACAGTCATTCCTTTTTCCTGATCGACTACAATGTGATCCAACCATTTTTTCATTGTCATAGCTAGTATTTTCTCCGTTCTACAGTTTCTACGCTTCATTGTAACGAAAAGCGAGGGCGGATGCCACTTAGAAACGAGTAGAGCTGATTTTATCAGGTAATATTTATTATGAAACCTAATGGAGCTATGGAAGCAATCGTCTCAATAAAAAAAGCCTGGAATCACCAGACTTTTTATTGCATGCTCTATCCTTGACATTTTGTCCATATCAATCTGTTTGTTCTACATAGCGTTTAGGATTTTAAAGCATCTGGATTAAGACCTTTTAATGCATCCACCACAAATAGTCCATCTTTACGGATCAACACATCATCAAACCAAATTTCACCACCACCATATTCTGGGCGTTGAATTGTTACCATATCCCAGTGCACGATGCTTCGGTTTCCATTATCAGCATCTTCATAAGCCTGGCCTGGTGTAAAGTGGAAGCTACCTGCGATTTTTTCGTCGAATAAAATATCATTCATCGGATGTAGCACATACGGATTTACACCAATGGCAAATTCTCCAATATAGCGGGCTCCTTCATCAGTATCAAGAATCTCATTTAGTTTCTCTGTATTGTTGGAGGTTGCCTCCACAATTTTTCCGCTTTCAAAGCGTAAGCTAATATTCTCAAATTTAGTCCCCATGTATTGTGTTGTAGCATTGTGAGTAAGTACACCGTTCACAGAATCACGCACAGGTGCCGTGAATATCTCTCCATCTGGAATATTATTTTCTCCGGCACAAATCACGTTTGGAATTCCTTTAATGGAGAAGGTCAGATCGGTTCCCGGTCCCACTAATCTTACTTTATCCGTCTCATTCATCAGTTGTTGTAGGGGCAAGAATGCATTTCGCATCTTCCGGTAATCTGTTATACATACATCAAAGAAGAAATCTTCGAATGCCTCAGTCGACATACTCGCATTTTGGGCCATGGAAGCTGTTGGATAATTGAGTAGAACCCATCGGACGTTAGCTATCATGTAATCACTGAGTGGTTTTAGTACCTTCAAGTGCTCCTGACGCTTATCATTTGGTACATCAGACATCTCACTATCATTATCAACCCCGTTAATAATGATGTTTGCATGTTGATCTTTTATACGTCCTTCAGACCATTTCTTTAGATATTCTGCTCGTTCGGCACTAGCATTCATCATTAGTTCCCGCTGAATTCGTGTGTCAATTATCTCCACATAAGGATAGGCTCCGATGGCATATGCCTCTTTTACCAACTCTCTAGCCAATTCATGCCCGTTTCCGCGCACTTCAATATTTAAAACTTCCTTTTCCTTCAAACCAACAGAATAGTGCAACAAATTATAGGCCAATTTTTTTAAACGTGGATCTTGCACGATGAAACTCCTCCATTCCGTTCTCAATGGGATTTATTACAAATTGTAGCAGATTTCTTATCTCTTTGTGCTCTTGATTAAAAATATTTTATCAAAAGATTCTTGTTTACCTATGCTATTCGTCTGAGGATCAGAAATAATAAGCATGGTCGACAGAATCAATAATAAACTAAGTACTAGCTTATAAGAAAAGGAGGTGGTTATACATGACACAGAAAAAACCAAGCATATTATCCTCCATAGTATTATTCCTAGTAATAGTAGCTCTTTTTTCGTCGTCAGGTATTCTTTTTCCAAGTGACCAAATCTGGTATAACACCCTTGCAGAGCCTGAGTGGACTCCCCCAAGTAAAGTGATTGATATCATATGGTTTATATTATACGCACTGATTGCTCTCACAGTCGTTGTATTACAAAAAACCGTTGGATTAGATAACCTAAACCACTCTTGGTATCTGTTATTTGCGATTAACTACGTGCTCAATCAAGCTTATACCTTTTTCCTGTCTATTCAAAAGGACTTATCGTTAGCCTTTTATGATTGTCTGGCTGCCGCAATATCGACCCTGCTATTGCTATTGTACACAGGAAAATACTCACGCTGGGCAGCACTGTTACTCATTCCGTATCTCCTTTGGTCCAGTCTAACGGCATATATGTCATGGGTTATTTATCAAATAAATCTCTAAAAGACTGTCTTGCACATCTATATAAAACCTGATAGAATTTCATTTATCTAAAAATACCAAAAATAAAGGGGCATGTAACCAATGAAATTCATCAGTAAAGAAATTGTAGCCATCTAATCTACATGTAGCAAAGTCAAAAGGATATCGATTCTTTTTGGCATGCTTATTTAGATCGGCTTTCTTCTTTACTGATTGGATTATACGGTTATCGGCCCCGTTTCTTACAAAAGAAGCGGCATTTATGCGATAAACTTGTATGGTAAGCAAGTTTTTCAGCATATAGTCGCTTTTTTTATTAAAGCAGTAACACCCTAACAGGCCCATAAACCACTTTGTATTTCAAACGGGAAAGAGGAAAGCCAACTTGCATATTACTCAGAAAACACGTTGGAGGTGCAACTCATGAGTTGGCTATCTTGGGATTTAAACTTAAAGGTTCGTCTAATTGGAGAGACCTTATTTTCTATCTTTTTATGGATGTTCCTACCCTTCATGGCTCTCTTTTTTAGTGAAACTTTTGGTAAGGGTACAGCTGGGGTATTATTAATCATTCCCCCGCTACTTAGTGTTGTCATAAGCTTAGTTGGTGGTCGTATTTCTGATAAAATGGGGCGTCGTCCCGTCATGCTAATTTCTGTAGCATTTGAGGCCCTCATGTTCCTCCTATTTTTTCTATCCTCTTCACCTTGGATGATGTACCTTGCTTTTGTCGGATTGAATCTGAGTGCCTCTCTGTATCAGCCAGCTAGTGAGGCTATGATCGCAGATTTGACCAACGAAGGAGACCGAAACTTTGTGTTTGCGATGTTCTACACAGCCATGAATTTAGGGGTTGTTATCGGCCCTTTGCTTGGTGCCTTTTTCTTTGTAAATTACCGTGATGAACTTATGCTAGCCTGTATGTTCGTGACTACTATCCTATTTGCCGTCTACTTTTTCGTTTTAAAAGAGACTAGACCAATGGCACCTCAGACTAACTCAGATTTAGTTGATCCAACACCCAGTTGGAAAAAAGAATTAAAATCCTTTCAAGTTATTTTTAGTGACAAGGTTTTTTCTCTTTACTTGTTAGCTGGTATTTTTGTGTTTATCGCTTTTTCTCAGATGGATCTTTACATGGCTATCTATATAAAGGAACATGTATTGAATCAACCTTTATTATGGTGGGGAGATTGGACCTTCTCTCTAGGTGGAACGTCCTTTTTTGGATGGATGATGGCTTTGAATGGATTCATGGTAGTAACTCTAACGGCAGCGATGACTCGCTGGATTAGTGCGTGGAGCGATCAAAAAGCATTTGTAATTGCATCGTTTCTAGGTGGGATGGGCTTTTTCATGATGGCTTTTAGTGAGAATATCTGGTTCCTATTCTTCTGTATGGCAGTTCTTACAATTGGAGAATTGATCCGCACCCCAATTGCACTAGGCTTCGTTAGTAAACTAGCCCCTGAACATCAACGCGGGCAGTATATGGGTGCCTCCACGCTTCAATTTACAATTGGACGCATCTTGGCACCGTTACTCGTTACCTTATCTAATTGGTTTGGTCCACTAATCATTTTCGGGATCATTTTTGGTGTAGCAGTTCTAAGTATCCTATGCTATCAAAAGATGTTCACCATCATGGCCCGTAAAAATTCCGTCCAAGCTTAAAAGCTTTGTCATAGAACCTACATCAAAAAAATCAGGCCCCTGCTTCTCATCCTTAGTGAGCGGCAGGGGCCTGTCATCGTTCTACGTTTCAACACATGTCGTTATTCTGGTTTCTCTGTTTCGGCTTTCCGATCCTCAGCCTTTTGGCTATCCTTCTTCTCAGATTCATCCTTAGTAGCAGTATTTCCATCCCCAGTGTTTGGCTTTTGTTCATCTGGCTTAGTAGCTGGAGTTGGCACTACCTCAGGGACAAGGAACTCTTTCATATCAAACTTGCCCTTCATCCACTTGTACGTATCATCATAAATCTTTCTGGCTTGTTGCTCTTTACTTTGGTAAGCCATCAATAGATTTTTTGAACCAAAATAATACGCATGGATTTTGTCCTTATCAATTCCGATTTTATGACCGGCAATTAGTTGATTGTAGTAGGTACGATAGAGACGCATATCGCGTAAGAATTTTTCGTCTCCCTCTATCTCTACACCCATTCCATACTTATTAGCTACATCTAAGGTGAGCTGAACCCGTTCTATTGGCACTTCATTTGCCTGATAATAGTTAGGTTGAAGGAAAGCGTAATCGAATCCAAGATCTTTCCATTCTTCTAAACCAGGAGAGCCATAATACGGAATCCAATAGAACCGGAATCCATGATAATGAACCATATCGGCAGTATTGCGAATCAGCTCGCGTTCCTTCGGTGCCGCATCATCTACAAGCTCTTGGAACCAGTAGATTCCCTCTAGCTTCAAATACTTATATTCTGATTGGTACCAACGATTAATTAGCTTATCCTTGTACCATGTAACGGCTGCTAAACGGTTTTTATAGGCTTGCTCTTCTCCTACCTTAGCAGGGTCAAAGGATAAGGATGGCCCATTTTCCTCTAGCTTACCCCAATCGCTCACTTTTGGAGAAGGATAAGGCAACGTTAGTACCACCTTTTCCTTCTTAGTATTTAATACAAGAGAATTACGTCGTTTATTTATTTCTAGCATAGCCGAATTTAAGGCATCCAATTGACGACCTGATTCAAACAGATTGTCCATATAATTCTCCCATGCTGCCTTTGTTTCGGCCATGTTCGGGAATGGAAGAAACAACATGGTATCAAACATTTGATCAGGGATCGTACCATCTGGCTCAATATAGCCTGCCATTGGTAAAAAGTCATCTTTCGTCCAACTACCACGATCTGCATATGCCCCATGATATACCAGTAGCATATCCTTTACCCGGTCATCTGCCTTATTATCTTCTAAAGGAGTGCTGGTTTTGCTTAAAGGAAAGGAGATTAGCTTGGCTTGTTCGGGCTCTGCCTCGTGTCCATATACCTTCAGTTGTTTAGCAAATGTGAACACTTTTACAGGGAAACGTAGTCGAACATATTGCGCATCCAATTCTGGTAAGCTAATACGTAAGGTTCGATCAAGCTTGTTTAATTCACCGGGGGAAACAGCATGAGTAGCTTTACCAGCATACCCCCAAATTTTACCGTCTCTTGATACTTCAACCTCCAGCTCGGAAGGCAGTGTTATTCCGCTTGTTTTCTCTTGTCTGAAGGTAAGCTCTACCATATCTAGCGTATGTACCTTATTCAAATCAAGCGTTACTTCACGTCCCATTTGGCGAAGATAACCAGTCCATACATCTGCTGGATCGGTTAATCCACCGGCGGGTCCAGGATATTTTTTCTCTGACTCATTAAACAAAGGATCAGCAGGATCGAGTGATGTTACGGTTACATGGCCGTTTCGAGCATAATTGATCCAACCTTCTACCAGCTCTTCCTCTTTTGGTTCCTGTTTTTCTTCCTTAGTTGCTTTGCTGCTGGCAGTTTCTGTTGCAGATACTACAGACTGACTTGGCTGCTTTTGTTCGGAAGAGTTTTGATCAGTTGTTGAGTTTTGATCAACGGTTTGTTTCTTTTCATCAGTTTGTTTTTTATCGTCGGTTTGCTTCTGATCGTCTGACTGTTTCTTATTCTCAGCCTGCTTCGGTTCATCAGCGTTAGACTCAGCACCATTTGTCTTGGCTTCATCTGTTTTTGCTTGATCCTCCGCCTTTTTCTCATCCTCTACTACACCATGAGTTGTTACCTCTACAGGTATTTGGATACTTTGATATCCAACCGTTACTGTTATAACTCCTTTACCTGCTACTGCACCCGCTACAAAAGTACCGTCCGCAGAAATATGACCTAGTGCTTTATCGTCAAAAGCAAAGATTGGCGTAAATGGTAATGGCTGATCTCCCTCAGGTTTGACCTTGATCTGTTCAGACATACCAGTCATGATCTTGATGCTGGATTGATTAACAGTAAAGCCTTTTACGTCAGCTTGTTTTTTCCGAAGCTCTACTAGGCGCTCCACTAATACAACAGCATCGCCACGCGTTAACATTTTATCAGGCTGAAATGCTCCTTTATAAGCTGTTAGCCAGCCTTGACGTACTGCTTCATAACTAGCCTTTTGAGCAAAGCTAGCTATCTTTTGTTCATCTAAAAAAGTAGCAGGATCAGCTTTTTTCTCGGTCGTTCCAAATGACAGATGCTGATTAACTCTCTCTAACATTACGGCTAGCTCCTGACGGGTAAGAGGGTCTTTCCCTCCCATACTACCATCAGCTTTACCTTTAATAATGCCATTATCAGCTAATGTAGAGGCATATGCTTGATACACACTATCTTTTGAGAGATCAGAGAATGTACTTTCTGCATGCTCGCTTGGCAACAGCCCTAATGCACGAGATAACAGCACAATAAAATCTTGGCGAGATATTTGAGCATTTGGCCTAAACTCAGTAGCCGTCACTCCATTAATGACTTGCATGCTGGCAAGATGTTTAATTGCTTTTTCTGCATAGTGTCCTTTCGTATCTACGAACTCACCATTTCCTAAATTAGCAGAAGAAGATACCGGAATAGAAGCATCCCCCTCTTTTGCCGCAAAAGCTTGGGTTGGCATGATACCTGAGGTAAACAACAATGCAGTAGCTGTAGCCACACTCATAAGCCTATGAGTAAAACCGTTTTTCCACATAAAAAACAACCTCTCTCCTTCCCTGAGTCGATCCTAATCTTTGGTATTCGACCCTGTATATGACGTTTATCTCTCTTGATCTGTTACATCCCCAGAATTAGTCCGTGGACGCGGTGGACGCGGCCCAAAGAATTGATAGTAATCGACACGCATGTTTCCATTAAATAATTTACGTTTTTTGCTAGCTTTCTTGCCAAAATATGACTCAAAATTTTCATCAGAGGTAATCACGTAAGAAGACCATGTATCTAATTTACCAAATACCTGCCCCATGTCACGATACAATCTTTCTACCGTGCGATAGTCACTTAGACGCTCTCCATACGGCGGATTGCAAATCAGATATCCGTATTTCTTTTTGGAGCTTAAATCTCTCATATCCATCCGTTGGAAGTGGATTGTGTCATCTACCCCGGCTTCTTCTGCATTTCGTCTCGCTATTTTAATAACCTCTTCATCATAATCGGTTCCGATAATTTCAAGCGGTCGATCATATTGAGCCAAATCGTGAGTTTCCGCACGCGCATCACGCCATGCTGTACGCGGAATAATCGGCCAGTTCTCCGATACGAATTCTCTGTTCATACCAGGAGCGATATTTCTGCCAATCATAGCGGCTTCAATAGGAATCGTACCAGAACCACAGAACGGATCAATCAGAATACGGTCTGGCTTCCAACGCGAAAGGATAATTAACGAAGCAGCCATCGTTTCCTTGATAGGGGCTGTTCCGATCCAATCACGATAGCCACGTTTATGCAAGCCTGCCCCACTTGTATCAATGGTCAATGTCGCAATATCCTTTAATAATGCCACTTCAATTTTAAAAGTAGGACCTTCTTCGTTAAACCAACTAGTATTGTAGGTTCTCTTTAGGCTTTCCACAACTGCCTTCTTTACGATTGCCTGACAGTCAGATACACTAAACAGCTCCGACTTTACTGATTTTCCCTCAACAGGAAAGTGACCGTTCTCTGGAATAAAATCAGACCAAGGTAACGCCTTTGTCTTTTCAAATAATTCATCAAAGCTGGTTGCTTTAAATTCTCCAATTTTCAATCGAATGCGATCTGCCGTACGTAGCCATAAATTTGTACGCGGAATATCTGAGATATCAGCACGGAACACTACCTTTCCGTTCTCTACCTGCACATTCTCATATCCCATCCCACGTACTTCCTCTGCTACTACTGCTTCTAAGCCAAATGCAGCGGTCGCGATTAAATCTACTTGATGTTTCATGTTTATTCTCCTGTCTTTATGCATCTATTCACGAACTCGATATTTTTGAAATCAACTCGTCTCATTATAGTATATTTTCCCCCGAAAAACGAAAGGTTCTCCACTTCTTCCTCATTTTTCTCATGAAATTGAAACAGACTATTACTGATGAAGGCTTCACGATAAGGAGAAGGTAAACAAAGTTACAAATCCTTGTATTGCCACTCTTGTAAAAGGAGGATACTTCTATGCCAGAACTTCCAGAGATGGAGCATTATAGAAGCATGTTAAATCGCTATATCCTAAATAAACCGATTCGACATGTTGAGGTAACGAGAGAGAAAACCATCAATTGCCCTGTCACTACCTTTCAACAAGCACTGCTAAATCAAACCATCACAACTGTACAGCGTCGGGGCAAGCATCTATTATTTCATCTAAATAACAATCAGGTTCTTTTGCTCCACCTCATGTTATCTGGATTTATGTACTGGGGTACCGATTCCGACAAATTGGATCGGACAGCTCAAGTTACCCTAACCTTTGATCAAAACAAACTGTTTTTCCATGGGTTACGGCTTGGCTATTTACATATATACACGAACGAGGAGGACATATCACAGCAGCTTGCTCCAATTGGCCCAGAGCCACTGATGCCACTATTTACAGCCAATGCTCTAGCCAAGCTGTTGCAAAAGAAACGAACCGTGTTAAAAAAAGCTCTCACGGATCAACATGTCATTGCTGGCATTGGAAATTGTTACTCTGATGAAATATGTTTTCAAGCAAGGCAGCTACCTCTTAAAAATTGTCAGGAATTATCGACAGCAGATATCCAAGCATTATTTCAAGCATTTCATGAAGTATTGACACGCGCTTTACAGCTAGGGGGTTATATGGAGCAGCGTTTTTATAAGGATGATCGCCTTACAGGAGGGTACAATCATCATTGCTTGGTCTATGACCGCCCCCAAGAGCCTTGTTTACGTTGCCAGACACCTATCGTCATGACTCGGTTGGCTTCTCGTAAGGTGTTCTATTGTCCAACCTGTCAACTCTAAAAAAAGGACTGATCATAAGCCCTTCAAGGCTACTAGATCAGTCCTCTATCTTTTACCAATACGTTATTGTTTTCCCTCTACCAAATACTTATCAAATTCATCTAAAAGCAGATTGGCTGCACGTACACCGCCTGCTATATTCCAGATGACATCGTCTACTTTAAACACTTTGTTTTTCTTGGATACACTGAGGTTCTTCCATAATGGATCGTTTAACCAATCTTGTTCTAGCTTGCTACCACTATCGTCATTTACACCTTTATTGTACGTATAGTAGAACAAGATGTCGCCATCTAATTCAGGCATCCGCTCTTTGGTAATTTCAGCTGCAAAATCATCTTTTTGCTGTGCTTTTGGTCGAGCAAAACCTACTTCATTCAGTAACATTCCTGCAAAGGTTTGACTATAGTAAATGCGAGTTTTACCAGGCATAAAACGTACCAAGGATACTTCTGTTTTTAATTTATCCCCAGCCTTTGTACGTAAGTCAGCTACTTTTTTATCAAAATCGGCAACTACTTTATCGCCTTCTGCTTTCTTATTTAAAGCTTCCGCATACAATGTAAAGTTGTTTTTCCATTCACCGCGCAATGTTTCTGCTAAGACAGTTGGAGCAACGGCACTTAGTTGATCATAAATCTTTTCATGACGCATTTTTACGCCAAGAATGAGATCGGGTTGTAGAGCCGCGATTGCCTCGATATTGGGCTGTAGCTCATCACCAACTTCTTTTACACCCTCCATGTCTGCTTTGATATGATCGTAGAAGGGCTGGTCCTTTTTATCCCAAGATTGCACAGCGCCAACTGGCTTAACACCTAGCTCCAGAACAGCTTCTGTACCTTCACGCGTCAAAACTACCACACGTTGAGGAGTTCCATTTAATTTAGTTTCTCCCATTGCATGTTTCACCTTATAAGCTGTGCCCTCTTGTTTTGCTTCACTTGGCTTGGCTTCTGTTGTGGCGTTTTGTTGTTGACCGCACCCTACGACAAGCATCATTAGTAGCAAAACTGGCGCAGCAATCTTCATGAAACGTGATTGGTGCACTATTTCTGAAATTTTCATTTGTTGTTCCCCCTAGAACTCTTGATAACGATTATCAATGTCGGATATAATCGTATATGCCAGACTTCGATGTGTCAACAAGGGAAAACATTTCCTTACAACATATTTGAACTTTCGCAAAAAAGATAATGTTGAACACCTGTCACATCATACTGACAGAATGCAAAAAAATAGGAGAACACTGTAATGAGAAAGAGCATCTTAGAACGACCTTTTGCCAAATCAACAGGTCTGCTACTCGGATTGTTAGTATTAATAGCTTGTATGCTGGTCAGTGTTGTTTATGGTGTTATTAATACTGATATACACACCCTGATAGAAGCTTATACAAATTTTAACGGAAGCAATGAGCACATTGTCATTCTTGAAACAAGGGTTCCTCGTAGTATTATTGCAGCAGCCATAGGGATTAATTTAGGTATAGCAGGTTCGATTCTGCAAGCCTTGACACGTAATCCAATTGGGGACGTAGGCATCTTTGGGATTAATGGAGCCGCCTCATTTGCTATTGTTTGTTCCGTTGGTTTCTTAGGAGCGAACTCTATGCAAGCCTTAACCTGGGCTGGTTTTACAGGAGCCTTGCTAGGTGGGATTTCCGTTTATATCTTAGGCTCTATTGGTCGTGATGGAATGACCCCCTTAAAAATGACACTGGCAGGTGCCGCATTAACCGCTCTTTTCTCTTCCTTCACTAATGGTATTTTAGTGACAAATGAACAAGCCTTAGAGGAAGTATTATTTTGGTTAGCAGGCTCTGTAGCTGATCGCAAGCTCTCCTATCTAATTGAAATGTTACCTTTCATGATCGCCGCTTGGGTTTTAGCGCTATTGTTAGCCCCAGCAATTAATACGTTCATGTTGGGAGAAGATGTAGCAAAAGGCTTGGGACAACAAACGCTTTTGTTAAAGATCGGAATGGGTGTAGTCGTGATTATTTTATCCGGCTGTTCGGTGGCTGTGGCCGGACCAATAGGCTTTGTTGGTCTGTTTACTCCCCATTTAGCACGTTACCTTACTGGAAATGATATGAAGTGGACAATATTGTACAGCGGGTTATTTGGAGGAATTTTACTTGTCATCTCTGATATATTAGCCAGAGCCATAGCGATGCCTCAGGAATTACCAATCGGTGTAATGACCGCCTTATTTGGAGCTCCCTTCTTCATCTATGTCATTCGAAAGGGGATGCTTCGTTCATGAGGAAATCACTTGTATTTCGTCTTAAAAAACCGAATATTTCCTATTTAATGGAAAGACGTGTGCTTTGGATCGTTCTTACTATTCTGTTCCTAACGTTTATGGCAATGGTATGTAGCGTCGGAGTGGGCGAATATCCTATTTCTTTGTGGAATGTTATAAAAGTCTTTTTTGGACTAGGTAGTGGCCAAGAAAATCTAATTGTCATGAAATTTCGCATGCCCCGTCTTTTGACAGGAATGCTAGTTGGAATGGGGCTTGGTGTATCAGGGGCAATCCTTCAAAGCATCATTCGCAATCCACTCGCTTCCCCCGATATCATTGGTATCACCAGTGGGGCTAGTGTTGCGGCAGTAGTCTTCATTGTTTTGTTTGAGACAGCTAGTATTTTCTGGCTTCCTCTGTTTGCGATTCTAGGAGCCGGTATTGCAGGCTTACTAATCTATGTATTAGCTTGGAAAAAAGGGGTAACCCCTGTACGACTCGTCTTGATAGGAGTCGGTGTAAAAGAGATTTTAACCGCTCTTACCACCTTAATAACTGTTGCTAGCCCACTTTATCTAACACCTAAGGCCAAAATTTGGTTAACGGGCAGTGTCTATGGAACCTCATGGGATACCGTATCCATGCTAGCTCCTTGGATTGCTTGCTTTATGTTACTCGCCTTCATATATGGTCGTAGTGTTAACCTGCTACAATTAGGGGATGATGTGGCCCAAGGAGCTGGTTCCGCTGTTGAAAAACATCGTCTCATCCTATTGTCCTTTTCCGTAGCATTAGCCGGAGCTGCTGTGGCCATCGGTGGGGCAATCAGCTTTGTTGGACTATTAGCCCCTCATATTGCAAAAAAGGTAGTAATTCCCGTTTTTGGAGCTTTATTGCCTACATCGGCACTGCTGGGTGCCGTAATCGTCTTAGTCTCTGATCTCTTGGCTCGCACTGTCTTTGCACCACTTGATCTACCTGTAGGAATTTTCACCTCCCTCATTGGAGCGCCGTTCTTCATATTTCTATTGGTTAAAAATCGTAATAAGTAAGGAGATGAGATGCAATGTCTGCTCTAGAAACGAAAGGGCTAACCCTGCAATACGGGGATTCGATTATAATTGAAAATCTTGGTCTCTGTATTCCTAAGGGTGAAATTACTGTTTTAATTGGAAGCAACGGGTGTGGAAAGTCCACTCTTCTTCGTTCCTTGGCTCGATTATTAAAACCATCAACAGGACATATATTATTAAATGGCAAAGCTATTGCAGAACAAACAACAAAAGAGATCGCCAAGCAAATGGCTATTCTGCCACAGGGTCCGATTGCCCCTGAAGGATTAACTGTCTTGCAATTAGTTAAACAAGGGCGTTACCCACACCAAAACTGGCTCAAACAATGGACTGCTGAGGATGAAGAAAAAGTCGCTTTTGCTCTAGAAGTAACACAATTAACAGAGCTAGCTCACCGTCCAATTGATTCGCTTTCCGGTGGACAACGCCAACGTGCTTGGATCGCTCTTACACTGGCTCAAGATACAGATATTATTTTGCTTGATGAGCCCACAACCTATCTAGACATGACCCACCAAATTGAAGTGCTTGATATTTTATTTGAATTAAATCAGACACGTGCATCTACAATTGTCATGGTGCTACATGATCTTAATTTAGCATGTCGGTATGCGCATCATTTAATTGCTGTTCAAAATAAACAAATTTATGCTCAAGGTAGTCCTGAAACAGTGCTGACGGAAAGAATGGTTGAACATGTTTTCCGTATGCAATCAAAAATTATTTCCGATCCTCTGTACGGTACACCAATGTGTATCCCTGTGGGAAATGGTCGCATGTTACTATCATCTACACAAGGTGAGATTTTGCAAGCACAACGACTCGCTACCTAAACTACGTAAGCACATGTAATGTATTTGAAGCATAAATCATCTCCATAAAAGTCATCATTCAAATGTAGATTATTTTGTGGATATTTAGCTCTAGAACTCGACAAACGATTGTCTTTCACGTTACAATCCTCGTGTGATAGTTTTTGCCATTCATAAATGAATTGTGTCTGACAGACAATCTATCTAGAATACATATTGCTCTTATAACTGTTACGAGGCTACTTGCACGCTTACGATGAACATGTCTCCGTCGCTAGTTGATGGAGATTTTTTCTTGCTTTTTTATTTGTGATTTCATTGAATTTATTGGCTCAATGATATATCTTAATATTTAGCGTTTTTTTAGAGAAAAATGGGTGAGAACTACTAAATTTATATAGAGATGGGAAATGATAAATGAAAACGATCATACACTTGGATTCAGTGGAAAAAAGCTTTAATGATCACGTGGTCATTCCCGCATTTTCACTGTCAATCCAGGAAGGTGAATTCATCACTTTGCTCGGTCCCAGCGGATGCGGAAAAACGACGCTGATGCGCATGATTTCTGGGTTTGAAGAGCCTACCTCAGGACATATCTACCTTGATGGAAAGGATGTAACAAAAATTCCTCCTTACCAACGAGATATGAACATGGTATTTCAACATTATGCTCTGTTCCCACACATGACCGTTGCTGAAAACATTCTTTTTGGTTTAAAGATGAAAAATGTGCCACAAGCCGAACAAAAGACTCGTTTGGAAGAAGTGTTGCACTTTACACAACTGACCGAATATCAGAAACGTAAACCAAAACAGCTATCTGGTGGACAACAGCAACGTGTTGCAATTGCCCGTGCGATCATTAATAATCCAAGGGTATTATTATTGGACGAGCCACTTGGTGCTCTAGACTACCAACTACGTAAAAACCTTCAGGTTGAATTAAAAAATATCCAGCGCAATTTGGGCATTACCTTTATCTATGTGACGCATGATCAAGATGAGGCTATGTCTATGTCAGACCGAATTGCAGTTGTAAACCAAGGGCGAATTGAGCAGTTGGGTACACCAGAAGAGATTTATTACAAGCCAAACAGTTTGTTCGTTGCAACCTTTATTGGCGAGAACAATATCATGAATACAAAAGCAGGTCTTTTAGGCGTTCGTCCTGAAAAGATTCGTTTATATAAAGAACATGAAGAAGTAGCTCAACATAAGAGCCAAGGTATCATTGAAGATATTATTTTCTTAGGTAATATCTTTAAAGTGTTTGTCCGCGCCGAGGACGACATCGTTATTACTGCACATCTTTACGAAAAAGGCTCTTGGTACAAAGGCGAGAGAGTTGGTGTATTCTGGGCTGAAGAAGATGAGGTGATTCTGCGTTGAAAAATAAAGGAAAGCTACTCGCTCTCCCAGGATTCCTCTGGTTAACGATCTTCTTTTTAGTTCCGATGCTTTTTGTAGTTATACTCTCCTTTCTTAAGCGGGGAGTATACGGACAAATCGTCTACGAGTTTACACTAGCTAACTATGCAAGATTCTTTGAATCGCTATACGTACAAATATTTATCGAAACCTTACTAGTATCCTTGGGAACGACCTTCATTTGTCTACTGTTAGGTTATCCCTTAGCCTATATGATTACGCGACTAGATCGTAAGTGGCAGAACATGTGGCTCTTATTAGTGATGATTCCATTTTGGATTAATTTTCTGGTTCGCTCTTATGCTTGGGTCATCATCTTACGTACACAAGGTCTGGTAAATACTGTTTTACAATCGCTTGGCCTTATCGACCAACCGCTCACGCTCTTGTATACACCAGGGGCTGTTTTGCTCGGGATGGTCTATGCGTTGTTGCCGTTTATTATTTTGCCGATCTATGTCTCTTTAGAACAACTAGATCGTAAAAAGCTGGAGGCTGCCTATGATTTAGGAGCTACACCAGCCAAAACATTTTGGCACATTACCCTGCCTCTAACTATGCCGGGGGTTGTAAGCGGCTGTATATTAGTATTCGTTTCTTCCTTGGGTATGTTCGTCGTTCCAGATGTAATGGGTGGGGCCAAGTCTTCACTATTTGGTAATGTTATCCAAAACCAATTCTTGTCTGCACGTGATTGGCCATTTGGTTCGGCATTATCCATGGTGATTGTGCTCTTCTCGATCATTATGATTTATTTATACTATCGCGCAACCAAAATGCAAGAGAAACAAGAAGGGAGAGGATGAGGCTATGAAAATGCGTAAAAATCTCCTGTTTGCCTACTCCTTGGCGATTATCGCGTTTTTATATTTACCGATCGCCGTACTCATCCTCTATTCTTTTAATGATTCGAGGATCAATGCCACTTGGTCAGGATTCACCTTAAAGTGGTACACGTCGCTGTTTGAAAACGATCGTGTGCTAGATGCATTGATGAACAGCTTAATTATTGCCGTAGTTACAACGGTGGTTACTACCATTCTGGCAGCTTTTCTGTCTTTGGCCCTCCATCGTTACAAATTTCGCTTTAAACAAGCATTCAATGGGTTAATTTATTTGCCAATCTTAATTCCTGATATTCTAATGGGATTATCCTTACTCGTCATGTTTAGCCAATTGTATATGCCACTGGGTAAACTAACGATAATTATTGCTCATATCACATTTAGCTTGTCGTTTGCGGTGGTTATCATTACTGCTCGTTTAGCTGGTATGGGGCAGGAACTAGAGGAAGCAGCCCAGGATTTGGGTGCCTCCGCGTTTAATACGTTCCGCTATGTTACTTTGCCAATTATTTCCCCAGGACTGATTGCAGCTGCTTTAATGACGTTTACGATGTCGCTGGATGATTTCGTAATCAGCTTCTTTGTAGCAGGACCGGATTCTACTACGTTGCCATTATATATATATGGTATGGTCAAACGTGGTGTCTCTCCAGAGTTAAATGCTCTATCCACAATAATGATTCTTGTGATTGTGGTATTAATTGTCCTCGCAGAATCACTTGCTTTTAAAGGTACCGGAAATAAAACCACTCAAGAATAAAAATTTTATCTCTCAGGAGGAGGATATGCTATGCGTTTACTTAAGGCCATTGTGCCAATCGTTATGACTACTGTACTTGCCCTGACTGGATGCTCATCTAATGGTGGAAAAGAAGAAAGAGTTCTAAACATCTACAGCTGGGCTGATAATTTCAACATGGATGTTATCAAGGATTTTGAACAAAAATTCGATGCTAAAGTCAATTATGCCATTTTCTCCAGCAATGAAGATATGCTAGCAAAGGTTCAGGCTGGTGGTGCCCAATTTGACCTTATTCAGCCTTCCGATTACATGGTTGATACTATGATTAAATTAAACCTGCTAGAAGAACTGGATAAATCAGCGATCCCTAATCTGCAAAACTTGGTGTCTACCTTTAAAACACCTCCGTATGATCCGGACAACAAATACTCTGTAGTATACACATGGGGTGTAACTGGAATTGCATACAACAAGAAGTATGTAACAGAGCCACCAACAAGCTGGATCGATCTATGGAATCCAAAATATAAAGGTCGCGTCGTAGTATTAAATGATTCCCGTGAAGCTTTGGGCATGTCCCTGAAAAAAAATGGCTTCTCTAACAGTACAATCAGTGAAAAAGAATTAGATATTGCGAATGCTGATTTGAAAAAACTGTTACCAAACCTATTAGCATTTGATACAGACACTATCAAACAAAAATTCATTGCGGAAGAAGCTTGGATTGGTACTGTTTGGTCTGGTGATGCAGCCTTTATTTATCCGGAAAATAACAACATTGGCTACGTTGTTCCAAAAGAAGGCGGAACTATTTTTGCTGATACCTTCGCCATTCCAAAAGGTGCTAAGCACAAAAAACTAGCTGAAGAATTCATCAACTATATGATGGACCCTGCCGTATCTGTAAAAAACTATGAAAAAATCGGCTATAGCAATCCAAATGAAAAAGCACATCCTCTGCATAACGAAGAGTATCGCAACAATAAAATGATTTTCCTGACTCCTGAAGAGATGAGTCGTACCGAGTGGTTAAAAGATGTCGGCGAAACCTTGCAAGTATACGATCGTCTATGGACGGAACTAAAAAGCGGTCGTTAAGATAACCTGAAACAAAAAAACCTGTTGTCTACAAAAAACGTAGGCGACAGGTTTTTATTTGACTATGTACATGCTAGTCTAGGCTAAACTTGTTTTTATTTATAAAAAATTTTTAATCAGGTTGAACTTCTAACCAACAAGAGCATCCCTCACAAATCGGATTGGTACTAAGAACACCCAGCTTCATATATAGTGGCTCTAACATACTAAATAATTCTCGATCCTCAGCTACATAAAAATTAGGGAATAACAGCTTCAACTTGGAACCACCTAATAAATAAGATGCCAATAAATATTGCTCAGAATAGAAGAGCTGCATATATTCATGTGGATAATCATACGGCAAGAAAATATCGTGAACTTGAACGATTACACCTGGCTTTACTATTGGTAGAATCTCTAAAAAGGCAACCGTTACATCAGAATTAGTAAACGAACGATGTGAGCTGTCAATGAACAGGATATCCCCTGATTCTAGCTGTTGGAAAAATTCTATGGGGATCGTCTCTAAGGTTTGGCGAATCACCTCATCACATAAAGAATCAATCTCTGCTCTCGGTTGTGGATCAATAGAAATAATCTTGGTTGATAAATTGAGATCACGAATAGCTTTACGCGCAAACTTTGTAGAGTTACCTGATCCTACCTCCACATATCTAGCTGGCTTATGCTTTGCTAAGAAAGTATATATGGCTACACCGTCTAGTAAAGGCAGCCAATTGTTGCGATAAAACGGTTCTTTATCACTCTGAGGATAATCTAACGATATAGTAGCTAATGCATCAATATGCTTCATGGTCTCCTCAAGATATTCCTTATACGTACTACGTTCGGTATCCATTTTCTGTTGTAATTTAGCATGCGGGGGTTTTCCATATCCATGCCGTGGCAGAGGAACTACAGGATAATCAAGATAAATATTCAAAACAAAGCCACCTCATTTCATACTGGATAGAAGTTCTTCTTTCCCTAATGTATGAATGGGTGGCTCTTCTGTTGCTTGTATTCAACTTAATCCACTGTAAATAATTAAGCAGTAATTGCTTCACTCATCGGCATAAGAATTTCAAAAACTTCTCCATGCTGCAGAATTGTGATGTTCTGTTTTTTAATTTTCATAACAGCAACTTCTGGCTTTTGCTTCATCATTTCGATATATTCATCAGGTACTTCCCCTGCGTCGCTGATGGTAACACCTTCTACTTCTTTTTCCTCATCCTCAGCTAAAGGTGTTTTAAGAACAACCTGATAAATTTCAGAAAATACGCTGTAATTGTTTGTAAATACAGTGATACATCTCATTGTCGACATGTTTCCTCACCCTTTCTTTTACATGTTGAATATCCGTGCCTGTTTTGTTGTCTGTTCTACCTTTATAAGATATCCAAATCATGTACGATCTATCAACCTTGAATAGGGGTATCTCTGATGTTACACGTAGGAAATCATGTCCAGACAACGGACAACCTTGCACTTATCTATTTTAGCATATTCCTAGCGAAAGCTCTTCTTCTTTATAAAACTCTTGGTACAATGCTATGACAGCATGATCTGCATCCCCTGCTCTTACACCAAACATTAAATTCACTTCAGATGATCCTTGGTTAATCATTTCGATATTAATGTCTGCGATGGCTAGCGCTGTTGCTGCCCGAGCAGAAATACCTACAGAAGACCGCATTCCCTCTCCTACCAGCATAACAAGAGCCATATTATATTGTACATGCACATCGTCAACATGCAACTCATTTTTTATGCGAGATACAATTCGAGCCTCTTTCTCCTTAGTGAGCTGATGCTGGCGAAGAATGACCGTAATATCATCAATGCCAGATGGACTATGTTCATAGGACAAATGCTCTTCCTCAAGGATCTGCAATAGTCTTCTACCAAAGCCGATCTCTTTATTCATCAAGTATTTACTCACATAAATGCGACAAAATCCCACATCACTAGCAATACCGGCTACAATCCGTGAAGAATTATCCCGTCTGGTCACAATTTTTGTACCTGGTGCTGTGGGATTATTGGTATTCTTTATGCAAACAGGAATTTCCGCTCGAAAAGCAGGTATTAACGCTTCCTCATGGAAAACCGAAAACCCAGCGTATGATAATTCCCGCATTTCTCGATACGTTATCTCCTTTATTTTACATGGATTAGGAACTAAATTTGGATTTACCGCGTACACCGAATCAACATCAGTAAAATTTTCATACAGCTCTGCTCTAACAGCAGCGGCTAAAATGGAGCCGGTCACATCAGAACCTCCACGTGAAAAGGTTGTTAGCTTACCTTCCTGTGTATAACCAAAAAAACCAGGAAATATTAGCAATCCTTCTTTCTCTTTTAATAAAGCTAATTTCTCATAAGCTTCTGGAAGCACCTGAGCATTGCCATATTCACCACTGACTAGAAGACCCGCATCTCTCGGATTAATGTACGTAGCAGGAGCGCCTAGCGTTCTTAGATATTCAGCAACCACTCTGGCACAATTATCTTCTCCTGATGCTTTTACAACGTCCATAAAGCCTTCTGAGTCTGTCCCATCCCATTGTAATAATTTTTGAAGGTCAGCAATGATTGCCCCTATGCATGTTGGTGGTAATTGTAATTCGGAGCAAATTTCTTGATAACGATCTACAACCGCCTGCCATTCCTCCTGAGCCTGCCCGTGTTCAATCTGTTTGGTCCCAAATGTAATCAGTAAATCAGTGACCTTAACATCTTCCTTATAACGCTTTCCAGGAGCTGAGACCACGATAAGCCTACGAGTTTCATCATTCAGAATGATCTGACATACTTTTCGAATCTGTTCGGCATTAGCCAAGGAAGTACCACCAAATTTACACACTTTCATGTCGTTCCCTCCACCATTCTGTATTGCTTCTCTTTGGGTTGTACACTATCCTACCTCTTGCTTTTCCATATGTCTATTACACAAGCTCAAATTTCATAATTTTTTACAGTTTAGTCCCAAAATAAGGAAGAATGAGATGCTACCATTCCTGATAAGGTAGGTAGCATCCCCTTATTCGACCTTCTACTTTTTACACTCTACCACATAATCCATTCCATGAAAACTATTGTCCTTGTGAGGTGTACATTTCGTACAAAAATTTTTATGGCGTGATCATTAGAGAAGAGGGGAGAATAGCCGGGCTACAGATTCTACATATTTACGTCCAATTAATTTAGGCTCTTCTCTGCTTATCCTACTATTACTAATATCCTGTTCAAATTGTTTCGTTAGCTCTTGGATCAAAAGTGATCTTCCATAACAAAGCGCGTTAACTTCAAAATTGAGATAAAAACTCCGGAAATCCCAATTGCTCGTTCCCACTAATGCTAGATTATCATCGACTAGTAGCACTTTTGCATGTAAGAAACCCTTGTCGTACAGATAAATGCTAACCCCTGCTTTTCTTAACTCATCTAGGAAGCTTTGGGAAGCATAGTAGACCAGCTTACTGTCAGGAATGCCTGGTAGGACAAGCGTTACCTCTACTCCTGCCTGCGCAATCGTGCACAAAGCTACCAGCAATACCTCATCGGGGATAAAGTAGGGGGAAGTAATTCTTACCGATTTTTCTGCACGCATGATCATTTGCAGGAATGCTTGGCGAATTGGTTCCCAACGTTCTCTAGGGTCGGTCGCTACCACCTGAATCATATGCTTATTCTTGTGCTCATAAGTAGGTTCAACTATTGATTTGTCCACCTCTTCATCTTGCTTCTGCGTCTCAGAATAACTATTTTCTGTAGCAGAATTGGTCATATCTATGGTAAGACCAGATACCATCTTCCAGTCTTGAATAAAGATTTTTTGAAGCTCGCATGTAGATTCTCCAGTTACCTGTATATGAGTATCTCGCCAAAACCCCAGCTTAGGGTCTTCCCCTACATATTCTTTTCCAATATTACATCCTCCAAAGAATCCGATATCATTATCAATCACGACGATCTTACGGTGATTACGATAATTAAGGCGCATAAAAGTCCGTAAATGCTTACGTGAACTGAATCTGTAGAACTGTCCACCAGCCTGGCACAATTCATCGGCCCAAGCCTCAGGAAAAGTTTTGCTTCCTATATCGTCAACAATAACTCGTACCTCACAGCCTTGCTCAGCCTTTTTCTTGAGTAAATCAATCAGAGATCGTCCCACATAATCTCCTTCAATTGTATAAAACAAAACATGAATCTGATAAATAGCTTTGTCTATTTTCTCCCATAAAGCAGTGTAAAAAGGAGCCGCTTTATGAAATAACTCCACGTGATTCCCCTGTGTGAGCTTAGCATCTGCATTCGCTTGAATGAGTCTTACCATCTTTGTAATAGACGAGTCCAAACTACTAGTACCCTCTGATTGGGTGGCTCCATTTGTACATCCTCTAGCTAATATCTGCTGAGTTTCAGTGAGGTTTTGAGTTACAATCTCCTGATGTTTTTCATGCTGTCGATCCTTCTCTTCTTTCCTCCAATGTCTCCCTGCAAAAAAATAAAAACAAATTCCAAGCACCGGGAAGCTATACACAGCAAAAATCCATGCTAATGTACGTTCTGGCATACGTTTTTCTGTAATAATAAATCCTGTAAAAATAAGCGTAATACTAAGATGGATGATTGTTGAAATCCAAAAGAAATGAAGCATAAAACCACCCTCACTTTTCGTCCGATCAATGTAGGAAAATAATTCATTTGTTTGTAGGTTACCTACTTTCCTTCCAAATCATGAGTAGTAATCTCAGGGAATTAAATAAAGCCAGCAGAACCGTACCTGCTGGCTTTAACTGAACAAGATTATTTCTATTTTTACAATGTAAATCGTTGCAAACGTCCCTGCATTTCATGCTTAGCATTTTCCATTGACAAAAATAATTTTCATTTTATAATAATTATAAATTAGTAATTAAAATACTTTTCTTCTGATAATAATTTTAATTAAGGGAGATGTTTATATATGGATAAGAAACCACGTTTAACTACAAATCAAGGTGTCCCTGTAGGAGATAATCAAAATTCTCGTACTGCTGGGAGAAGAGGGCCTACGACATTAGAGGATTATCATTTAATTGAAAAGTTAGCCCATTTTGATCGAGAAAGAATCCCTGAGCGTGTGGTGCATGCTAGAGGTTCAGGTGCACATGGAATTTTCGTAGTGACCAAAAATATGAGCTCATTTACAAAAGCAGCCTTCCTGCAAAAAGTAGGTCAAAAGACGCCTGTCTTTGTACGATTCTCCACAGTTATTCACGGTCAGGGTTCCCCAGAGACACTACGTGATCCACGTGGTTTTGCCGCCAAATTTTATACAGAAGAAGGCAATTATGATCTAGTCGGTAATCATCTACCTGTGTTTTTTATTCGTGATGCTCTAAAATTTCCTGACATGGTTCACTCCCTAAAGCCATCTCCTGATACAAATCTCCAAACACCGGATCGTTATTGGGATTTCATGACTTTAACTCCTGAATCAACGAATATGCTCACCTGGTTATTCTCTGACTATGGTACACCTGCTAACTATCGCCAAATGGAGGGTTTTGGTGTCCATGCATTCAAATGGGTAAATGCAGAAGGCCAAGTCGTATATGTGAAATATCACTGGAAACCTGCCCAAGGTGTTAAAAATTTATCTGCCCAGGAGGCTTCAGAGATTCAGGCAAAAGATTTTAACCATGCTACCCGTGATTTGTATGATCATATTGAAGCTGGTGACTTTCCAAAATGGACACTCTATGTTCAAATCATGCCTGTAAATGAATTGGATTCTCTGGATTATGATCCACTCGACCCGACAAAAATTTGGGATGAACAAAGCTATCCACTACAAGAAGTGGGCGTGATGACTTTGAATCGCAACCCACAAAACTTTTTTGCGGAAGTAGAGCAGGTAGCCTTCTCCCCAAGTGCAACCGTCACAGGTATCGAACCATCAGAAGATAAGCTTTTGCAGGGACGTTTGTTTTCCTATCCTGATACACAGCGTTATCGTTTAGGAGCTAACTACTTGCAACTCCCAATTAATTGTCCGTATGCCCCTGTCCATAATCAGCAGCGTGATGGTGCAATGCAATTCCAGCAGCAAAGCTCTCCTGTTAATTATGAACCAAGCCGACATGCGGAGAATCCGGTAGAAGATCCTGCATATAAGGAGTCTGAGACACTTCTTGTTGGATATGTTAGTCGTGAAAAAATTGAGAAACCTAATGATTTTACCCAAGCTGGTGAACGTTATCGAAGCTATAGTCCGGAAGAAAAAGTCAATTTGATTGCCAATCTTGCTAACGATCTGGCTACTGTTCATGAGCGTACAAAAATGCTTGCCATTTGTAACTTCTTCCGTGCAGATCGGGAATTCGGAATGCGCCTCGCAAGTGCTCTGAATGTAGACATTAGCTCCTATGTAAAATAACAACTAGCAACAACATAATAAGCCCATCTCTACAGTATAAGAGATGGGCTTCCTGCTTTTATTTCATATCGCTTTGTTCTAAATTACGCGCTGTTGAGCTTCGTTTTACTTGTTTCTCATTCTTATAGGTACCTAATAATACATCAAGGGCAGGATTGGTTACCCCATACCAATAGTTTTCGTTTTTATAGTGATGCCAGAGGTGCATTTTCTTCATCCATCTTCCCCATGGGGTGATCGGTTGCACAGGCTGATGTGCAATATAATGAGCCCATTCGTAATAAAGTAGGTAACCCATAATCCCTGTTACGAATGCAACCATCAGAGAAAAATCCTTTGTGATGAAAAAGGCCACACTCCCCGCTATGATGATCAAAGGCAAGCTATACCAGACTGGTAGGAACAATAGATGTAATTGATCAGGAGATACATGGTGATCGTAGTGCAATCGTTTCAGCATTGTCAGAAGCCAACGTACTTTTGGTGGTTTCATATGAAAGATAAATCGATGGATGAGGTATTCGCTGATCGCGTAGGAAAGCATCCCGATCGCCAATGCCATCCATATATGAATACGTTCCATATCGGGAATTAACCACAAAAAGCCAAAAACAAACAGAATGCTGATCACTAACACATCGAATTGGCTAAAATATTGTTTAACATACTCCCTCAACAAATTAAACCCCCTGTTTTTCCATCTCTTTAAAATGATTGTACCTGCCTGCATGGTTACCATCGTGCCTTCTGATCTTCACAGATTCCCCAGGCATCCTCTATCCTAATTAGGTCGTTGGCCTCCGTTTGTAAGGTTCCATTATACTTTCCAATATATTGCTGTAAATGAGAGGATAATACCAAATAATTTTCACGTTTCTCCTGATAATGAATAGGTGTAAAGATGAGTTGAACTCGGTCGCTACTAGTAGTTGTTATGCGCCAGGGTTTCATGGGTGAGCTTGGGTCGTAGCGGAATTGAATCGGTTCTGTTATTTTTTCGGCACGCTGTTGAAGCAATAAGCCATTTTCAGTCATTCCCGTTCCATCTGTCCAACCAGCTCCGAGATTGCACCCACACCAGCTTCCCCTCCATCGAAAGCAACAAGTCATCCAATTCCATTGGGTCACATAAGGCCAAATACCACGACCAAAATCTAGACTTGCTGATGTTGCTTCCTGTGTAAGGTCGTAAAGCTTACTGCCTACGCGTACTGTACCTGCCGCTGCTCTTCCCGGTTGCTTTGCTGTATATTGAAATCTGGTATCAGCCCAAGGAATAACCATATGTAAAGCCTCGGCAGTCTCTGAGATACTCATATCTACTGAATAAGCTATCCCTTGACTAGTCACCCCATCAACCAAGATCGTTGTAGTCGTCTGGTTATGAGTAAAAGAAATCTGGAGCTTCTTTGGTCAAAATGAACGTCTCCATGAACGGAATCAGGCAAATATATTCCAATCGCCAAGGGGACCTTTATCGTTTGTTCCACCTTCTGGCCCGATTGAAGATCGATCAAATGAAAAAACGCTAACCCAATATAATCCAAATGACAAACTGCCACCGTAATAATAACTTGATTATTTATAATAAACCAAAAATTCCATTTCTTCTTTCGTCCCATATGTCCTGATATCTGACAATCATGCAAGGGGTAACGCGACCAGCCAATGGCCTCTGGTCGCAATTTTCCCCGTCTGTCACAAAGAACGGTATGCTCTGTAATCTCTCTTTCCACATTAGCAGGAAACGCCATAGTGTCCTCCCCCTAATTAACCTTATACCTCTATTTCTTGCTTTTCACCTTGTTGCAGCTGATACATTTGATAATACTTGCCTTTTACTAGCATTAATTCATCATGGTTACCTCGTTCCACAATTTCCCCTCTATCAAGCACGAGGATGCAATCTGCCTGACGAATAGTAGAGAGTCGATGTGCGATAATAAAGGTAGTACGTCCTTTTTTTACTACATCTAACGCCTGTTGAATGATGGTCTCCGTCTCAGTATCAATAGAAGCTGTTGCCTCATCTAGAATTAAAATTGCTGGGTCAAAAGCAAGGGCACGAGCAAATGACACGATTTGACGTTGACCCGCTGATAGCGTACTTCCCTTCTCCACGACAGGCTCATCGTAGCCTTTGCTTAGATGGGCAAACAACTGTCTGGCCCCTACATCATCTAGGGCTTTCTCAATTCTTTCCCGAGAAATAGTTGGGTCGCCAAGGCTGACATTGTTAGCAATCGTTCCAGTGAACAAGAATGGTTCCTGTAGTACGATTCCCATATGCTGACGTACATATTGTTCTGGCCATTCCTGAATCTCCTTGCCGTCAATGGTTACTTTCCCTTTCGTAAAATCGTAAAATCGAAATAAAACATTCATGATGGAGCTTTTACCTGATCCTGTATGACCAACCAATGCGATGGTTTGACCTTCCTTAGCTTCAAAGGAGATATTTTTCAGCACATATTCCTCATCCTTGTAAGCAAACCATACATTCTCAAATTTTACATTCCCCCTATATCTATCCATTTTACCATCTGTTACTGGAATACCTGGTTCATCCATTAATTCAAATACGCGCTCGGCTGCCACCAATGCTTGTTCTAATTGGGGTAATTGATTAACAATCCCACTAATCGGATTGAAGATCCGAACCATATATTCCAAAAAGGCATACATCATTCCAAGCGACAATGCATTGCCCAGCGTTAAAGACTGTGCTCCAAAATACCATAGCAGCAGGGCAAACCCTATAATACGCAAGAAGTTGGTTAGATTATGGGAAGTAAGTGAGTTTAGTAGCAGTAATTTGTTTTGGTATTTAAAATGATCATAATTTAATTCCTCGAATTCTTTCCTTGTCTCCTTTTGGCGACGGAAAGCCTGAATGATAGTCATCCCCTGAATCGATTCATTAATCATCCCATTGATATCACTGATTCTTGCTCGAATGACATGGTTAAAGCGAGAAGCGAAATATCGATAGACGTAAATCCACACAATCAAAATCGGAATGATCACAAGACAAATGGTACCTAGCATAGGTTCTAATAAGAACATAGCAATCAGAATACCAGTGATATAGATGATCCCCGTAAAAAAGTTCGAAAGCACAGTCAGATATAGATCACGGATTGCTTCCGTATCATTCGTCACTCGTGCAACCACTTTTCCTGCTGGTAAATTGTCAAAATACTGAATTGGAAGCCGCTGAATATGATCAAAGACGTCTACACGCATCTTCTGAATGATTTGGTTCGCTGAGATTTGTAACCAATACTTTTTTACATATAACAAGAGTGAAATCAGGGCTAATAAGCCAAGATAAATCAAACAAAGGGTAATGAGCGGCTGTACTTCCGGTTTATATAGAGCAAACACTTCCGCTGTCGTTAATTTTTCAGCAGGGTATACTCCTCTGTCCGCACCATTTTGAATCAGGAGATTTCCATTTTCGATTGTTCGTTCTCCATCAAATGCTACTGGTTGATCAATGAAGTAATAGTCTCGCCCGACTTGTAGAATGCGGACTTCTTTACCCTTTTGCTCACCCGGTAACCAATGATCACTTCGTTTTATATAGTGATCCCGGTAAGCAACAGCTTCGCTCCCCTGTTCACTCTGGTACCAACTATACTCAATACCCCGTATATGGACATCAATCATCTGTTTGACCAAAATAGGTCCCATCAGATCAGCTGCAACCGCTAATGATAGCATGGTTAAAGCCAAGATGAGTGTTTTCTTAAAATGCAAGGCATATTGCCATAACCTTTTAGAAGGCCTACCCATGTTTCTCACTCTCCATCTGTTAAAGTTGCCTCGATTTGCTGTCGTTCATATTGTTGTTTATACCAGCCATTCTGTTTCATAAGCTGATCATGAGTCCCACGTTCAACAATTGTTCCCTCGTCCATCACTAGAATTAAGTCGGCATGCTGAACTGCTGACAGGCGATGCGTCGTAATCCATGTGGTCTTACCTGTTCGCTCCGCACGAATATGGGTGATAATTTCAGTCTCCGTTTTAGCATCCACCGCAGAGAGGGCATCATCTAGCAAAAGAATCTCTGGATCTGCTATTAGAGCACGGGCTATGGAGACACGCTGCTTCTGACCTCCTGACAAGGAAACGCCCTTTTCCCCAACCATCGTATCCAAGCCCTCTGGTAAATAGGTAATATCCTTTTGGAAAGCTGACATAACCAATGCATGCTCCACATCAGCCATAGAGCTAGTCGGTTTACCAAATCGAATGTTTTGTAGAATCGTTTTAGAAAATAGGATTTGACCTTGCGGAACATATCCAAGCCAGCCAACTGCTTGCTCTACTGCAATTTTTTGCATGGGAGTTCCTGAAATCAAGATTTCCCCCTTACCTAACGGGTACTCACGCAGGAGCTGACGCATCAGAGTTGTCTTACCGCTGCCTGTACGTCCAACGATTCCTAAGGTCTGCCCTCGGTTCAGCTCAAACGTTACATCTCTCAAGTTATCTACCTCAGATGAAGGATAACGGAATGTCACATTCTGAAAAGAGATTGTAGAAGGCATTGGCACATCCACTAGATTGTGCTCATTCTGAACATCTGGTTCATAAGCAAGCGTTTCGTTCACTCGATCCAGAGAAGCATTACCCCGTTGCATAATATTAACTAACTCCCCGATAGCGTACATCGGCCAAGACAGCATGGCTAAATAAATGTTAAATGAAATCATATCGCCTATCGTAATTTCTTGATGATAAACATAATACGCACCAAACCCGATACCTAGTAGAAAACTTATACCATTTAACAATTTCATCGTAGGCTCAAATAGTGAGTCGATCCGGGCAACGGACAGATTTTTCTTATACGTTTCCTCAGATATTTCACGAAAGCTCTTCCGACTTGCCTCTTCTTGTACATAAGCTCGAACCACCCGGACACCTGAAATATTCTCCAGGACCTGGTCATTCATTTTTCCGAAAACATCCTGCGCTTCCATAAATCTTTTATGAAGCATCTCCCCATACTTACTCAACACGTAGGCTGCCAACGGCATTGGTAAAATACAAATTAGGGTAAGCTTCCAGCTAATTAAAACCGTCATCGTAAGCAAAATAACCGCTAGATATACAGTCGCATCAACTAAGGTAAGAATGCCAAACCCAGCTGTTAGTGATACTGCTTGAATATCGTTCGTCGCCCGGGCCATCAGATCTCCCGTCCGATTTTTTTCATAAAAGGTTGGCGTCATTTTTAAAAATTGTCCCATTAAGTTGGAACGTAATTTCCTACTAACCAAAAAAGAGCCTCCGAACAGATTCTTCATCCAAATATAAGTGACGCCATAATTACTTAAAGCGATTGCTAGTAATAATCCAATTATGAGGAACAATCTTGTGGTTGTCATAGAGCCAGCAAAAATTTGGTCAATCGACGTCCCCATTAGCTTCGGTGGTAAGACTTCCAACACACCATTGATCACCAAAAAAACGACTGCAATGGAGTATCTCTTCCACTCTTCACGGAAAAACCAGCCTAACTTTTGAAACACAGCTATCATGCATTCTCTCTCCCTTCTCGCATGAACCTATCATCTGACAGAAGCAAAAAAGACACGTCACTATGTGCGACATGTCTTTACACCTATTCTGTCATAAAAAGCGCACGTACAAAATTCTGTAACCTACGCTCTTATTTTTTACCTACACTCAATCAAGACAGTGATGCCTTGGATGTAAGAGATAGCTTACAGGAGATATGAAATTGTATTTGTTTTGCATTGGGAAACAACATCATTCTCATGTTACTCATCTCCTTTTCCTTTTGGGCTCACTTTTGTATTTACAAATTCTACCTCACTACCTCAAGTGCGTCAATCTATTTTTCAGAATATTTTATAGTTCATTCTCTACGTATTCATGCAATATTTGATTCGCTCGATAGCGCGACCAAACAAACGAACTCCAGGACGTATGTTTATTTGATTCATCATCTACACGATAATTAGCTAAAATTCGACTTACTTTCTCACGTAACTCTGGTTCACTCTCCGCATAAGCCGCTAAGGTAGGGATCGCATCAAGTGATAAAGTAGTTAAATAATCTATCTTCTTAATTGCTTGATATCGTTCTATATTTAATTTTACAATCCAATGTTCTATATTTATCACATTTATTAGCGTATATGCACATAATCCTATCATTATAAATACCTTTATAAGCGGCAATGTACGTTTCCATATCTGATATAACGTCACTCCACAGGCTATTAGTAGGCATCCCATTGCCAAGCGAGCTATGATTCGTTGAAAGGTGAAACCATATGCCTCTTCATATAACTGGAGCCTAACATGAGCCGAATAAAGCATAAACAGTGTACTTATAGTAAGGACAGTCAGTAACAGATTAATAATTCTCTTCTTGAGTAGGGTGTCTCCTTTTATAAAATGTAGACTGAGTAACAAGAGTAATAAATTGAAAAATGACACCTTTACTAGTTCATAAAATCCATTCTGGGCGTATTCCGCATAGCTTACTCCATCAGGTAATCCATTTGCTCCCATAAATAAATAAGAAACTTGAAAGCCTACGAATACCACATACAACACATTACACACCAATAAGATCGTGACACCCACCGTAAAATCAAGATATCCTATTTTTGACTGATCATGACTTGATTCCTGTGGCAAAGCAATCGGTTCAACAAGCTGTTCCTTTTGCTGAGTAGCTAAAGCAACCAAGTATACAAAAAAACCGATTCCGCTTACTAGAACCACTACTATATTAATAAACCAACCAGAAATGGACAAAAGCCCACTCCACGTAGGCATTGTGATAATAAATTGCCGAAACAGGGAATCAGCAGAAGTCAGCAACGGAACCACAATGAGGAAAATGGGAATCGATATAAGTAAGCCAATAACAACTTTACCAAGCTGCCCAAGAGTTTGAGGATTCCCCTGTTGTTTCAACCATGCTGTGCATAATTTAAATGGGGTTCCTATACTGCACAAATATCTAAGAAGGAGTAAGTCGATAATGAAGAACAAGTTGTCTAATAATCCGGTCTTCTCTAGCCTTCTATTTGTGATTAGCAAGGTATGAAGAATCCATAAACAAGGTATAAGCAGAAAATTAATTAAACGGAATGCTGGCTGCTCATAAATAGCAAACATAAGCGAAAGTAAGAACATCGGAATGGATAGAAACCACCCAAAGCTCGATTGCCAAGCTACATCTGGTTGAAAGAAGTAGAGGAAAATCAAATACATCGCTGTCAAATATAATGGGTATGAAACTCCCAGCATAAACTCTGTAAATAACATTTTAAATAGAATACCCAATAGAATGGAGAAGATAAAAGCCCATCTAACTCGTTTGGACTCAACATCTATCATAGCAAGATCCCTCCTATGCTCTGCTGTATCTTCAAAAGCATAATATTGGATAAATATTCTGTCGATGATAAACTCATCATACGTAAATGTAAAATGAGAGGAGGCACTTATGAATCCCATTCAAGATTTACTTTCCAAGCAACATCAATTTTTTCACTCGCGACAAACGAAAAACGTTGCTTTCCGAATAGAAGCACTTCAAAAACTACGAAGTACCATCATGTTGCACGAACAAGAAATTTATCAAGCTCTACTGGCAGATTTGCATAAATCACAATTTGAAACCTACTTGACTGAAATTGGAATCGTGCTAGAAGAGATTCGATATATCTGTAAACATTTACAGGGCTGGGCAAAACCAAAACGAGTAAAAACAGCTCTCACTCACTTCGGTTCCAAGGGTTACATTTATTCCGAACCCTATGGTGTTACACTGATTATCGCCCCATGGAACTATCCGTTTCAACTCGCTCTACTTCCTTTAATTGGTTCTATTGCTGCCGGGAATTGTGCTGTTATCAAGCCATCAGAGCTTACCCCCCGAACCTCCGACCTTCTTCGGCGGTTAATTGAACAGACCTTCCCTGCTGAATTTATTAGTGTAGTAGAGGGAGGTATTGAGGTTAGCAATCAATTGCTAGCGGAGAAATTCGACTATATCTTTTTCACAGGTAGTGTCCCTGTTGGTCGTGTGGTAATGGAAGCGGCTTCCAAGCATCTGACTCCATTCACGCTTGAATTAGGCGGAAAAAGTCCATGCATTGTACATCGAGATGCTAACCTGCGTCTGGCCGCTAAGCGAATCGTTTGGGGAAAATTTTTAAATGCTGGTCAAACCTGTGTGGCACCCGATTATTTACTTGTGGACTCATCAGTGAAACAGGAACTAATTAGACAGCTCAAAACCTCTATTCAAGAGCTTTATCCTGACGCTCTAAGCAATCCGGATTATACTCACATTGTAAATAGACGACATTTTGAGCGGTTGCTTTCGTATCTGGACCAGGAAAAAATCATCCATGGGGGAAATGTAACCCCTAGTACACTAGCTATTGAGCCTACTCTCTTGGATAACGTAACATGGCAAGACCCGGTCATGCAGGACGAGATTTTTGGACCCATTCTCCCCATCCTGACTTATGATGAGCTGGCTGAAGCTGTTTCCAGAATAAGTGCCCAACCAAAGCCACTGGCTCTCTATCTTTTCACAGAAAGTAAAGAGACAGAGAAGCTACTCTTATCCCATCTTTCCTTCGGTGGTGGTTGTATTAATGACACAATCTTTCATATCGCCACTCCCTATTTACCATTTGGTGGGGTTGGTAATAGCGGTATTGGTAGCTACCATGGAAAAGGAAGCTTTGATGTTTTCTCTCATCAAAAAAGTGTGCTGAAGCAAACTACACTCTTTGACATTCCTGTTCGCTATCATACCACCAAGCAAGCTTTAAAAAAGATAAAATGGTTTTTTAAATAAATCATAACAAGAGCCAATGATCGATCTCATTAGATCAGTCATTGGCTTTGTTCTATTCGCGCTCTCTCCACGTCACCCATTGGTTCGTTTCAATCATTTGAAAGAATCGGCTTAGTCGGGGTAGTACAGGCTCTGCTTGTTCACCAAATTCTTGTCGTATTTCCTCAGCAATTTCTGCTACCGTATACATGCCCGTACATCTAGCAATTACATAGCTTCCCAGCACGTCTAGCTTGATTCGGAAGGCGGCTGGCTGTCTCAAATAGCGTACAGACAAGCGTTCCAACCAACTATCGCGAGGGATAATAACGGTAGAGATGCCATCTTCCGACTTCTCTAGCATAATCCGTTTCGCCAACATAGGCCTCATCGTCAATAAATTTCCATGTTTTTTCTTTGTAAAAATCCACACGCTGTCCTCACCTACACCCCATTAATAAGCAAGTTTCATAGTAAATGACACCCTCGTATCCAGTCACTAATGACTACTACCCTGATCTTTGGCACGCATAGACACCCATAAAAGGATAGCCGCTACTACTGCAAAGATCACCGTGCTTACCATGCCACTTTGAAACATGACATTCTCTGGCAGTGTTATTTTGGCTGAAATGAGCATAGCAATCACTACCCCTAACAGCGACTCACCAGCAATTAGACCAGATGCAAACAAGGTTCCTCTTTCCAGACGTAGCTTTTTACGGTTTTTATCCTTCGAGTAATACTCCACTATCCAACGAACTAAGCCACCAACCATAATCGGTGCACTAGTATGGATTGGTAAATAAATTCCTACTGCGACAGTCAAGGAATGAAGGCCTAAGAATTCAACACAAATGGCAGTCGCCGCACCAATAAAGATTAAATCCCACGGCAAGTTATTTTCCATGAGTCCTTCAATAACCATTTTCATCAAAACGGCCTTCGGTGCAGCTAAATCCTTCGTTCCCATTCCATATGTTTCATGCAGAATAACAAGGACATAACCAATAACCAAGCCAGAAATCAACACCCCTAGCATCATAGCCATCTGTTGTTTCCATGGTGTAGCCCCGACTAAATATCCTGTCTTTAGGTCTTGAGAGATATCACCGGCAACAGCAAGGGCAGTGCACACGATCGCTCCCACAATCAAAGCGGTGACCATTCCTGTTTGACCTGTTACACCCATTGACTTAAACACCACTGTAACAATTAGCAAGGTAGCAATAGTCATTCCTGAAACAGGCGAGGACGAGCTACCTATCAATCCCACGATACGAGAAGCTACCGTAACGAATAGGAATCCAAATATGGCAATAGCTACAGCCCCTATCATCCCCACTTCAGTAAGCGGTGAAAAGGCAATTAATAATATGATTGCTACTATACCAAGTAAGAGCCATGTCTTTGAAATATCGCGGTCAGTACGTTCCACCAGCGATTGATTATTACCTTTCCCTAAGCCTGTGAGTGTATCTCGCAACGAATAATATAATATTGGTAACGTTTTTATTAAGCTAATTAAACCACCGGTAGCTACCGCACCTGCACCAATATAACGAATATAGTCTCCCCAGATAGCCCATGCATCCATGGAAGAAATCAATCCAGAAGCTGGCGGAATTGCCTGGGAACTATGTGTACCAAAAAAGCTAATCATTGGTATCATGACTACCCAAGCAAGTATTCCACCTGCCATCATCTCTCCAGATACTTTGGGCCCAATAATATATCCCACACCAAGCAGAGCTGGAAATGTATCCAATCCAATCAATGCATTTTTAAAATTAGCAATGCCAGTCTCTACTTCCGTCTTGAATAGCTTAAACCCATCACCCAACGCTTTAACTAAAGCCCCTAGTCCAAACCCAGTAAAGACCAGCTTGGCGCTGTTGCCCCCTTTTTCACCAGAAATCAAGACTTCTGCGCAAGCAGTTCCTTCCGGGTATGGCAATGTTTGATGCTCGTTTACAATCAATAAACGACGTAACGGTATCATCATTAAGACCCCTAAAAAACCACCAGTCAACACGATGAAACTGATCGTTAATTGACTAGGTACAACATTCCATAGAAATAAAGCCGGCAGCGTAAAGATAGCACCCGCCGCAACCGCTTCGCCAGCAGTTGTCATGGTTTGTACAATATTGTTCTCTAAGATAGATTCACGACGTAAAATACCACGTAGAATCGCCATCGAAATAACAGCTGCCGGGATAGATGCACTGACTGTTAAACCGATTTTAAGGCCTAAATAGGCATTAGCTGCTCCAAAAACAACAGCTAAAATTAATCCCAATACGACTGCAACCACAGTGAGCTCTGGCAAAGAACGTGATGCAGGAACATACGGGACGAATGAGGAAGAATTAGATTTTCCACCATTCATATAAAGTCCCCCTAACTTTAAATGGATTCGCAGTTCTTAATTTTTTGACTTTTAAGAACAATGCGAGTGCTAAAAAATATAATACATCTTATTATTTACACCAAAACCATTTATTGGTCAAACTGTAAAGTGTTTCTTAGTATTATCATTCCAAAAATACCTTTTTCTTATGCTTACACGATGCATTCTTTATCACGTCTTGAGGCAAAAAAAAGAAAGAGGGTACAGAACCTTAACTCGGAAGTTCTTGTATCCTCTTTCTTTTTCATTTTTAAAATTGGCTACATCCATTTATCCACCTATATGAGACATTTCCACCTTTTTCCGTGGTAACCCCTTAGTAGCTGATAGACGTTCTTCTGAATAACGCTCCTTACGATGTGACCATAGCTGTTGAATGTAGTAGGCCAATTCTTCATCGTTAGTCCCATCACGAAGACGGCTTCTCAAATCTATTCCCTCTGTAGCAAATAGACACATGTATATAAAACCTTCGGCAGACAGGCGAGCTCTAGTACAGGAGGAGCAGAACGCTTGCGTTACGGAAGAGATAAATCCAATTTCTGTCTCGGTTCCTTGATAACGGTAACGTTTGGCAACCTCACCAAAATAATCAGCCTCTACAGGTTCTACCGGCATTTCTTGATTGATCATTTCTAAAATATCTAGACTAGGCACCACCTGTCTGAGCTCCCAGCCGTTTGCATTGCCAACATCCATAAACTCAATAAATCGCAACGTAATCCCAGCTTCTTTAAAATAGCGGGCCATAGGAAGTATATCCTGATCTGTTGCCCCTTTTTGTACTACCATGTTTACCTTTACTCCAAGACCTGCTTTCTGTGCGGCCTCAATACCTTTTAATACTGTACTGACTTTAACTCCTCGCCCATTCATATATCCGAACCGATCATCATCAAGGCTGTCCAAGCTTACAGATACCCGATCAAGACCTGCTTCCTTTAGAGGGAGAGCAAACTTTTCTAGCAGCGAACCATTGGTTGTCAGTGCAATATCCTTTACGCCTTCGATCTGACTGATTTTTTGTATCAATACCGTTACATCTTTACGCAGTAAAGGCTCTCCACCGGTTAATCGGATTTTTTCGACACCCATATTTACAAAAATGCGGGTTAACCGTTCTATTTCTTCAAATGAGAGCAATTTCTCTTTGGGGAGAAACTGAAAATCCTTGTGGAATATTTCTTCCGGCATACAATAACGGCACCTAAAATTGCACTTATCTGTAACAGAAATGCGCAGATCTCGCAATGGACGTTGCAAATGGTCAGTTACTTTTGTATGTGAGATCTTCTGGTTCACTAGCCACAGCTCCCTTCTTTAGGTGACATCGTACTGAAGTGGGATTACCTGAATTAAATCTCCTTTAGCTGCTCCTGCACTACCAGAAGGAATCTTAAGGAGACAATTGGCATCCTGTATAGAAAGCATGTGGCTTGATTTAGTCACACCAATCGACTTTACCTTTACTATTCCCTTTTCTATCCACAATTTGCCCCGTTCGTAACGTACATGAGGAGAGCCCTTATCATAATCAGTATCTAAAAAAGCTTCCATTACGGTAGGAAGTGCCTCTTTAGCACCCAGCATAGCTCGAATAGCTGGCTTTACAAACAATTCAAAACCAACAAAACATGCACCTGGATTCCCCGACAAACCGAATAATAATTTGTTATGAATAACTGCAGCTGAGGTAGGACTACCTGGTCTCATGGATACCCGGTTAAACAGCATATCTTCACTCTGTTCGCGGAAGATTTCTGCCATAATATCATAATCACCAACTGACACGCCACCTGTGGTAATAACAATATCCATCTCTTGAAGAGCCTCTATCAATAAAGCTTTTGCTCGTTCCTTATCATCAGGGATAATTCCATATAGACAAGGGATCGCACCAGAGGCTTCCACCAATGCTTGGATCATATAGCTGTTGCTATTACGAATTTTACCAGGAAGCAGGGGCTGTTCAATTGGTAGCAATTCCGTTCCTGTAGCAAAAATACCTACTTTAGGTGGAACAAATACCTTTACACGGTGATAGCCAAACGTAGAAAGCAATGCCATTTGACCCGGCTGAATGATTCTCCCAGGTTCTATAATAGCCTGTCCCTCTTGTATCTCTTCTCCTACCTGTGCAATATTCTGTCCCTGTCCTACATTATGTTTGACCTGTACAAAAGCTTGTTCATTTTGTTCGTATTCCTGTGTCTGTTCGAACATAATCACTGCATTAGCACCTTCGGGAACGCTGGCACCGGTCATAATTCGAACGGCTTCCCCTTTATTCAGCTTTATAGCGGGAGCACTCCCCGCTGCAATATCTCCCACAATTCGATAGGTAAGTGGCTCAACTGGTGTAGCCTTCTCAATTCCTTCACACCTAATAGCATACCCATCCATACCTGCCCTTGGGAAAGCTGGAACATCATTGGTGGCATATATAGGATCAGCTAATCGTCTCCCTATACTGTCAACTAATGCGATCTCCTCCGTATTCATGGTTGTTATTCGGGAAAGAATGCGTTTTTGTGCTTCTTCAACTCGAAGGGCTTTTCGCTGAAATCGGTGAGTTCTATTCATATATGTCACACTTTCCTTTAGTGTACAGGTTCTTTATTAACAGCATTATGTTTACGTCCCTATAAAGTATTATACATCATGAGGGCTCTCATCATTTTATAGACTGTGTCTCTGTTATTCGTTCGGGATGCGTATATACATTTAGCGTTTTCCCTCGGATAAATCCTACCGTTGTAATGCCCAACTCTTCAGCAAGATCAAGCGCGAGATTGGTAGGTGCTGATTTAGAGAGGACAATCCCTACTCCAATTTTGGCTACCTTTAACAAGACCTCTGAAGATATCCTTCCACTAAAGGCAATAACCTTATCCGATAAACCAATCCGATTCTGTAAGCAAAATCCATATACCTTGTCTAGTGCATTGTGTCTTCCAATATCGGTTCTTGTCACCACAATCCCTTCTTTATTGCATAAGGCAGCATTATGGACACCGCCTGTTTGCTTAAAAAAAGAAGACGTTTCTTGCATATGTTTCATCATCGCCTGACAATCTTGTACGCTAATTTGCTGCTTTGACATGATCGTTTTAGCAGTTTGAACATCATTTTGCAAATAAAATTGTCGACTTTTACCACAACAGGAGCCAATAAAACGCTTAGAATGTTGAGGTGATAGCTTGCATTTATTTTTTAGCTCCACATAAGCGAATCCAGTTCCTTGATTGACGGAGAATGACTCTACATCATCTGGAAGCCTAATAACACCCTCTGATGCAAGGAAACCAAGAAGAAGCTCTTCCATATGTTCAGGTGTACACACCATTGTTGCGAATTCCATTCCATTTACCATGATGGTTAACGGATATTCACAGGCAATCTCATCGTCTATTACTCGAAAAACCTCTCCATCGTATCTCATGATGCCACGTACGGTCGATACTTCCTTGCTCATAGCCCTCTTCCTTCCATATAGCAGACCTTTTTACCAATTAAAAAATGCCACAAGCTAGACCTACCTTGAAACAAGGAGGTAACTTGCGGCGGTTAGTCTTTAGCAGGTACGCTACCAAGTTCCAACTGCTCTAATGAGATATAGTTATGCTTATTATTAGCGATCCGATCCAAATTTGCGCTCAATATCCTGGTCGAAAACAAAAATGGACATCCCAAAGTCACTTTCAATATCAATATCTACAAATAGGTCTATAAACTTTGCTCCAAGAAGCTCTTCCATCTCAACAGGACGAGTTTTCTGGTACATCTCTTTGACCATTTCAGTCCTAGCTGAACGAAGCATTTGCTTCCCTGTATCTGCAGTTGCAATAAATTTCTCTACAGGAGAGAGATTGCCTTGCATTTCACAGATCGCCCAGTTCTTGCAAAATGTGGTTTTTATTTGACTAGGTCCTTTTCCCATATGACGTTTGCGAAATGTCCTGACCAAATTGCTAAATTCAGCTTCATAGTTCGTCATGTTATCCAACTCACTTATTCAAATATATACCTATTTCATAAATTCTAACAGTATCGATATGATTAGGCAATTGTAATCAGTTGTACAAAAACTACTAGCTAAGTAAAATACAATCTCACCATTTCGAATCTAATTTAACGGAGGAATTTGCCAATCAATCGGTTCCTCTCCCATTTCTAAAAGAAATTGATTCGCTTTAGAAAAAGGTTTTGTCCCGAAAAACCCTCTACTTGCAGATAATGGGCTTGGATGAACAGATTCCAAAATATAATGTCTATTGGTATCAATCATACTTTTCTTATCTTGGGCATTTCTCCCCCATAAGATAAAGACCACTGGCTTATCTCGCTTGTTTATCTCTTCAATTACACGATTCGTGAAAAGCTCCCAGCCTCTCCCTTTATGTGAATTGGCTTCCCCATCTCTAACTGTTAGTACCGTGTTTAACAATAGTACGCCTTGCTTTGCCCAAGACACTAAATATCCATGATTAGGAATCAAGCACCCTAGATCGTCTCGCAACTCTTTATAAATATTTACGAGAGAAGGTGGCGTTTTAATACCTGGATTAACTGAAAAGCTTAATCCATGCGCTTGATTCGGACCATGATAAGGGTCTTGTCCTAAAATAACTACCTTTGTCTTTTGATAGGGCGTATGATGTAAGGCATTAAAAATATCATATTTATCTGGATATATAGTTTTAGTAGCGTATTCGTTTCGTAAAAACTCTCGTAATCGTAAGTAATATGGTTTCTGAAATTCATCCTCTAATAACGGAGCCCAGTCGTTTTTTAAAATGGCCATGTATCTTACCTCCCCGCTTTTTTACTTCTTAAGCATAAAGTAAAAGTAAAAAATCGCCAAGCCTCTACCCTTTACCGAGTATGGTCATCTAGCGTCTTACATTCTTCCATGCGTCTCGATTTATACAACAAAAGGTTGCCGACTTCTGCCGGCAACCTTCGTACACTTATTCAATACATCCCTTTAGAGAGTAGCAACGTATTGTTTTCCTTTTTCAGGGTCATATTCTTTTTCCCATTTAGAAATAACTACAACAGCTAGAGCATTACCAATCACGTTAACAACTGTCCGTGCCATATCTAGCAAACGGTCAATACCCGCGATAAATGCTAAGCCCTCCAGAGGAATTCCTACCGTTCCTAACGTAGCAAGCAATACAACGAAGGAGACTCCCGGTACGCCTGCAATTCCTTTAGACGTTACCATCAAAACTAGCATTAATGTAATTTGTTGATAGAGAGATAGATCAATTCCATACATTTGTGCGATGAAAACAGCTGCAATCGCTTGATAGAGTGTAGAGCCATCTAGATTAAAGGAGTATCCAGTCGGCACCACAAAAGAAGTAATTGCCTTTGGACAACCGAACTTCTCCATCTTTTCCATTATCTTAGGTAATACAGTCTCTGAGCTAGCTGTTGTATAAGCTAGTAGCATCTCATCTTTTAGGATTTTCATTATAGTAAAGATGCGAATCCCGCTTATTCTAGCTACAATACCTAGCACCACGATAATAAAGAAGAACATAGCTCCATATACCAAAATCATGAGCTTGGCCAATGGAACAAGTGATTGTAAACCAAACTTAGAAACTGTGATACCAATTAAAGCAAACACACCGAATGGAGCAAACTTCATAATCTGATTGGTGACCCAGAACATGGCGTCCGCCACACCTTGGAAGAATTGTAATACAGGCTTTCCCTTATCTCCAATCGCTGCCACACCTAATCCAAACAAAACAGAGAAAAAGATAATTGCCAGCATGTCCCCTTTAGCAATAGACTCAAAGACATTTGTGGGTACAATATTGACAAAAGTATCTACAAAACTGTGATGTGTCGCTTGATCGGCTGTCTGTACATATTTGTTGATATCAGTCTTAGTTAAATCAGCCATGTTAACCCCAACACCTGGCTTGAAGACGTTAGCTGCAAGTAAGCCAACTACAATGGCAATCGTGGTAATAATCTCGAAATACAAGATTGTCTTACCACCAATCTTCCCTAGTTTCTTTATGTCACCTACACCTGCTACGCCGACAATTAAGCTAGCAATTACAATTGGGACTACGATCATTTTAATCAAGTGAAGAAAAATATCCCCGATGGGCTTTAGATAACTTTCTATAACAGGATTATTATAAAAAATTGCACCAACTGTAATACCTAATACAAGACCAATAAGGATTTGCACTGCTAAACCATATTTTTTCATTCCTGCACCTCGCTAACAAAAACTTAAAATATTTACAAAAAATGTACGGTGATTAAGAAAAAGTAACCTACGATCATTGGGGAAAAAATTCGATTACACTAACTGAAAAAGTTATAACACAGGGGGTATACCATTATTCGTATAAATATAAATGTACTTGTTATTTAATTTTGTTGAAAGTGATCGCTTACTTATCTTATCAATCCTCTAGCAAGTAGACAATATATTTTCACAACTGAGCGCATATTCAGTTCCAATATGTAACAAGTTTAATTGACAATGAATCGTTCACTATGCGGTAAAATACAAGCGATAATTAGCGATTTATAAGGCTATATTACCTTTGGATTATTTATTACCCATTCATTTTCGATACATCCATTTAACAAAAAATTGCCTATTATGAAACAAAAAAATATCCCTCAAGCATCGAGGGATATTTCATCCATATTGAATTAAACGATCGTCACACCTGCACTTGCGTAACCTGTAACAATAGTAGCTACTGTTAAACCAGTAGTAGTGATGGAATACACCATTAATAGACGAGTTTGTGCTGTTACTGGTATAGCTAAACCTGTGGTAAGGCCATTACTTATCGTACCAATAGGGACAAGTCCTCCTGAAAGAAAAGGCGTTAAGGTCACAATTGCTCCTGGAATTGGGGTAAAGTTGTTATCAGGAGTAGGCGAACTGTAGAGCTGAGCTGTGATAGTTGCTGAACCTACAATAGATATAAACACTTCTACTGCCGTACTAAAGAACGCCGAGATGGACGTAATAATACCGTCACGTGGTACAGAATAGGCAAAGTTTAGAAGCGTACCTGCTGCTCCAGTCAAATCGATAGTGGTTCCAAAGGCAAATACTGTTGGTGCCGAGTTCCCAAATCCAACCAATCCAATAGTTCCAGCAAGACCACTGCCAAGAGCACTTAGTGCAAGAGGAACACCAGATGCAAATGGAATGATTGAACCTGCACCGGTTGGGCCGGTTGGAGCTGTTGGGCCGGTTGGGCCTGTCGCTCCCGTTGCTCCTGTCGCTCCCGTGGCCCCTGTGGCTCCTGTCGCTCCTGTGGCTCCTGTGGCCCCCGTGGCTCCCGTGGCTCCCGTGGCTCCTGTCGCTCCCGTGGCCCCCGTGGCTCCTGTGGCTCCCGTGGCTCCTGTGGCTCCCGTGGCTCCTGTCGCTCCCGTGGCTCCCGTGGCTCCTGTCGCTCCCGTGGCTCCTGTCGCTCCCGTGGCTCCTGTTGCCCCCGTGGCTCCTGTCGCTCCTGTGGCTCCTGTGGCCCCCGTGGCTCCTGTCGCTCCCGTGGCTCCTGTGGCCCCCGTGGCTCCTGTCGCTCCCGTAGCTCCTGTGGCTCCCGTGGCTCCTGTGGCTCCTGTCGCTCCTGTGGCTCCTGTGGCCCCCGTGGCTCCTGTCGCTCCTGTGGCTCCTGTGGCTCCTGTGGCTCCTGTGGCTCCTGTGGCTCCTGTGGCTCCTGTGGCTCCTGTTGGACCTCTTGGACCTCTTGGACCCGTTGGACCTGTTGGACCTGTTGGACCTATTATGGGACAAAAAGTGGTGAAATGTGTGCATGAAGACGTGGACGAGCTAGACTTACAATGTTGAGAATATATTTTGTGATGGTTTGTTGGATTTCGACTCATAAAGTCCAATAATTCAGGTTCAATCAACTCATCTTTAATCCTTCGTAGATCATCATGGCTATCGTATCTCAAAAATCACACCTCCATTAATAAGATGTGATATCGTATGGAAAAACCTTAGAGACTGTTAGCATTATTTTTCAAAGTACTTGTAAAAATAGGCTTAATAACTTCCTTTTACTTAATAAACTAGACTAGTGTCCCTATTACATATGACCATTTTTACTCCAAAACAAGTTTGACCGTGACCCTTCTACCATAACTACACATATACATAACTATCTTAGTTAAAGGAGGTACCACATTTGCGTTTCTCTCTACACTCCTCCTACCATCTTCCTATGTTCTCCCCTTGGCTATGGCTACGGAAAACTTCATCTGCTAAAGAGGCGATCTCCACACAGTATATTTTCTTTCATTGAAAAAATGTAGGGAAAGCAAGTGTTGGTTTTTATGCCCCCTGCCATGTACCCCTATTAGCTACAAGTTAAGTAACACCCGCACGAATTACCAAATATACTTATGAGTAATTCCTAGCTTTATCGCTCCGTATATATCATCTTTTTTCTTGTTAAAAGGTGATAAAAAAGCACTATAGGTAACCAGGTAAAAGGAATACCAGGTTACTTCATGTGAGTAGCCCAACTTATTACTCTACGTTAGTCGCCCCAACTGGGCTACCCCATTTTCTAATAATTCTGGAGGTGAACAAATTACCGTGAATATTTCATCACACGATTGTGACCATCATCATCCCGACAATAAAGTCATTGTTAAACTCTCAGCTAATACCTCAACTATTACAATTGGGAGCATCATTACATTCACAGTTCGAATACTTAATAAAAAAAGAAAGGGGGTTTTGACTAACGCCTTTTTGTTTAATCAAGCCCCTACAGGCACTGTGTTTATACCAAATAGCGTCACTGTGAATGGATTCCCTCAACCTGGTGCTTCACCCATAGCTGGTATTAGTCTTGGAACCATTCCTGTAAGAGTAAATTTCGTAAGTGTTACTTATCAATTCCAGGTAGTCTCTGTCCCATCCCCAGCAGAGATCATTAGTCAAGCAAGATTAACTGGCACACTGACCTTCCCAAAAGATCGACAAGTTCCTATTTCTGTCCTTTCGAATGTAGTAACGATTCCTTTTCCGGGAGCCTGTATTCCACTGCAAGCAACAAATAATGGAATCATTGTTTGCAAAGGCGAAGGAATTAAATCATTTATTAAAATCGCTAATCCAAACCGAAATACTCTCTTGTTTAAACTTCTGTCTTCTCCAAAACATGGTTGTATTAAACTCTTAGTCGATGGTCGATACGCCTATAAACCAAATCGCGGTTTTACAGGAAAAGATATCTTTACTGTTTTGGTAGTAGATCCTATTTGCCATTTCACAGCTATTGTGCGAGTCGTTGTTCTAGTGAGGAAAAATTGCCATCACCATCACAAATCTAGTTCTTCTAGTTCTTTTAGTTCTTCTAGTTCATCTAGTTCATCTAGTTGCTCACATTCACACTCTCATTCTTATGAACCATCCTCCAGCTGCTCTAGTCACTCTCATTCTTATGAACCATCCTCCAGCTGCTCCAGTCACTCTCATTCTTATGAACCATCCTCCAGCTGCTCCAGTCACTCTCATTCTTATAAACCATCCTCCAGCTGCTCCAGTCACTCCAGTCATTCTAGCAGTTGCTTTGAATCCAGCAGTAGTACAACATGCACTGAGGAGTAATCCGTCTCTTTATCTAAAAAAAGCAGGCCTGACAATCCACAGGGCTGCTTTCTTTGTATTTGATTCAGTTAGTCTTATATGTAAAACTGCATTGCTTGGTATGCAGAAAAGGCAATCTTTTCAGGCTTCACGCTAGGTTTTAAGAACTTACAATGGAGCAGTCCTATATATTGATGAATTATTAAAGAGACTGGTAACACCTTGTCACGCCGTATTGAGGAGATTAAAGGATGGAAAACAGTTATTCCAGAGAGGAATGGCCGCTTTCTTGTTTTTTGAATATAACAAATATAACGATGTAACACATTTGTTAGAATTTACAATAGAAAATCCCCCTATCCTTGCTTTAGAATAAGTAAGTATTTTTCGTAGCAACATATATGGGGAGGAAACACACTAGGATGAACACTCAATCCGTGAAGATTACCAACTGTGATCCATCAGCATTAGGTTTGTTTGGTCTAGCTATGGTAACATTGGTAGCTTCTATGCAAAAATTAGGCTTCACTGAAGGCCTATCCATGGTCGTCCCATGGGCTATTTTCTTAGGAGCATTTGCACAGTTATTTGCTTGCATCAATGATTCTAAACGCAATAATATTTTTGGTACTACTGCTTTCGGTGCTTTTGCTTTTTTCTGGTTTGCTATGGCATTTTCCTGGATGATTCAGATGGGGGTTTTTGGAGCGGAAATGGCTGCTAAAGTAGATGGAAAACATCTCGGGATTGCTTTCCTTGGATATCTAATCTTTAGCATATTCATGACGATTGGTGCCGCCGAAACAAATAAAGTCCTTTTCATCATCTTTGTTTTCATTGATTTCCTATTTATTGGACTTACTTTCAGTAGTCTAGGAATCGCTAAAGATCCAATGCATACTCTTGCTGGAGTATCAGAGTTACTTATTTCTTTATCATCATTCTATGGTTCTGCTGCTTGTGTACTTAATGCACATTTTGGTCGTGAATTCTTACCAATCGGTAAGCCAATGGGCATCTTTAAAAAATAAAGAACAGGTTACCTAGTTCTATATAGCCGCTTGCGCCCTTTGCGTAGGCGGCTTTTACATGAAAAGAGAGGCCCTACACGTGTTACAACCCCTTTTTCCCCGGGAAAGGAAATAGCACGAAGTTCCGTAATCTCTCCTTTACCAAAATAACTACTCCCCTGTTGATCCAGAGGATATCGCTTGATGGTCATCTACACTCCTCCTTACTTTTCTCATTCTGTATATAAATTTAATGTAATTTTAACAAATTTCAGATAAAATCAACATAATAAAGGCTTTTTTCAAATTAGTAGCACTCCCTTATTTAAGGTAAGTTTAAGAGTAGGTTAAGTCCAATGAAAGGTTTTTCATCTATAATAGCCTAGTAAAAGTAAAAAAGGGTATTCCAACTCTATTACTATCGGCAATACAAGAATATTAAAAATTGTGGGAGGAAAATGAATGTCTAACCAACCAGTGGTGAAATTAGAAAACGTGACAAAGAGAGTCGCGGGGAAAACACTTGTTAGAGACCTGACGTTCTCCGTACAACGAGGAGAGGTATACGGTTTTCTTGGTCCCAATGGTTCTGGTAAAACTACCACCATTCGTATGATTGTTGGCCTCTCTTCCATTACGGAAGGCGAAATATATGTAGAAGGTTACAATATAAAAAAAGATCGGTCAAAAGCAATGGCTCATGTCGGAGCAATTGTTGAAAATCCTGAACTATATGGTTATATGACCGGGATGCAAAACATGATTCACTTTGCCCGTATGGCTGTTCAACCAGTATCAAAGGAACGAATTCACCAAATTATTGACCTTGTAGAGCTTTCAGGCGCTATCAATCAAAAGGTGAAAACCTATTCACTAGGGATGCGCCAACGCTTAGGAATTGCTCAGGCTCTGCTACACAATCCATCCATTTTGATTCTAGATGAACCAACAAATGGTCTGGACCCAGCAGGAATTCGCCAGCTCCGTGACTATCTACGGGAGTTAGCAAAACGTGAAAATATCGCGGTTCTAGTCTCCAGTCACCTCCTCTCCGAAGTGGAGCTTATGTGTGACCGTGCCCTTGTTATCCAAGAGGGTCAATTTATTGAAGAGATGATTGTTAACAATCAAGCAACAGAAGTTAAGGGTTTATCTGTTGAATTCGAGGTAGAAAGCAGTCAGCAGGCAGTAGATATTTTACTTGATTGGACAGTTGAGGTAATGAGTGACAAGCTCCTTCTCCTTCAAATCGAAAAATCGGATATCCCGGTCATTGTACAACGATTAGTAGAGAACAGTTGCCCTATTTATCAAATTAAAATTAGAACCAAGTCGTTGGAAGATCGCTTCTTAGCTCTGACAAAAGGAGGAAAATAGCGATGAAATTTATCCACCTCATACAAAATGAAATCATGAAGCTTAATGCGAAAAAGCAAACCGTTCTGTTCTTCTCCTTACTAGCAGTTCTTGTTTTATTAGCAGGACTTATCGGTAAATTTTATGCGACAGACATGACATCTGGCATTGGTTATGCTGGATTCTCCGTCTTTATGCAAATAGGTCTTGGCTTTTTAATTACTCTATTTGGACTTGTTACAGGTGCTCAAATCCTAACTGATGAATATAAAGAAGGCACTATTAAGCAGCTCTTGATTCGTCCTAGCAGTCGTACAACAATTTTACTCTCTAAATATGTGACAGTCCTTATCATGTTAGTTTCTGCCACTTTATTTTTGATGCTATTTAGTAGCCTCGTTGGATTGGTTTTTTTCGGAACAAAATCAATGGCAGATTTAGATTTCACAACGTTACTGCAAGCGTATTTCTACAACATTCCAGCGTTATTCTTTTTATCAACACTATCTTTCTTCACTGCAACTATATTTAAAACAAATGCACTTGCGATTAGTATAGCCATTATTGCAAACTTTTCTGGTTCAATCGCTAGTATGTTTACCAAGAAGTATGTATGGGGTAAATTTGTGATATTTAATCATCTGGACTTAAATGCTTATTCCGACAATCCATTAATCTCTCGCTTATCTGCACCTGCCTATCCCGATTTAGGTATCTGGTTCTCCTTGATGATAATCGCTATTTATATTGCACTGATGGTGTTCCTATCGATCCTGATTTTCAAAAAACGGGACGTGCAATAAACCTGGACAAAAAATACGATATACAAAAAGCTGGCTCTTCGAACGGAAGAACCAGCTTTTTTTGATCACAATAATTATACCTACTTATTTTTTCGTTGGGTCAAATGAACTTTTCAATGACACAATCAAGTTGAATACCAGCTTCTCAGAGGTTGTATGCTTCGGATCAACGTTGAAGTACCCATGGCGGAAAAATTGGTATTTATCTTGTGGTTTTGCTTCTGCCATGTTTGGCTCTACAAATCCTTGCAGGATCTCTAAAGATGATGGATTCATATAATCAAGGAAGGTTTTACCCTCTTCTTCCTCTACATCTAAAATCAATGGCTCATAGAGACGGAACTCAGCAGGAATAGCATGCGTTGCATCTACCCAGTGAAGCGTACCTTTCACCTTGCGACCTGTAAAACCAGAGCCACTCTTTGTTTCAGGGTCATATGTGCAGTGAAGCTCTACTACATTACCATTTTCATCCTTAATGACCTCATTACATTTAATGAAATAAGCATGTTTAAGTCGAACTTCATTTCCCGGGAATAGACGGAAATATTTACTTGGAGGGTTTTCCATAAAATCATCTTGCTCTACATAAATTTCACGTGTGAACGGAATCAAACGAGAGCCCATCTCTGGGTTTTCCGGGTTAATTTCAGCTTCGAGCCATTCCACTTGTCCCTCTGGATAGTTGGTGATTACCACTTTAAGTGGTTTTACTACTCCCATTGTACGTGGTGCCTTGAGCTTTAAATCCTCACGAATAAAATGATCCAGCATCTTGGAATCGACTACGCTGTAGCTACGAGCAACACCGATCTCTCTAGCAAAGGTTCGGATAGATTCTGGTGTAAATCCTCTGCGACGTAATCCTGAGATCGTTGGCATTCGTGGATCATCCCATCCATCCACAATGTTTTCATCAACGAGTTGTTTTAATTTACGCTTGCTCATTACTGTTTGCGTTAGATTCAAACGTGCAAATTCGTATTGGTGCGGTACATGCTTCATCTCTGTCTCAGCAACCACCCAGTCATATAAAGGGCGATGGTCTTCAAACTCAAGAGTACAGATAGAGTGCGTAACGCCTTCAATTGCATCTTCCAATGGATGAGCATAGTCATACATCGGGTAAATGCACCAAGTATCACCCGTGTTATGGTGAGTAGAGTGAGAAATACGGTAAAGAACCGGGTCACGCATGTTCATGTTCGGAGAAGTCATATCAATCTTGGCACGTAGTACCTTTTCTCCATCTGCAAATTCACCCTTGCGCATACGCTCGAACAAATCCAAGTTCTCATCGATACTACGATTGCGATACGGGCTTTCCTTGCCTGGCTGCGTTAACGTACCACGATATTCTCTCATTTGCTCCGCAGACAGATCACAAACAAATGCTTTACCCTTTTTAATAAGCAGTACAGCACGTTCGTACATTTCCTCGAAATAATTAGATGCAAAATACAGTTCATCCCACTCAAAACCGAGCCATTTTACGTCTTCCTTGATAGATTCTACATATTCCTGATCCTCTTTTGTAGGATTCGTGTCATCAAAACGTAAAAATGCTTTTCCTTTAAATTCTTTAGCCAATTCAAAGTTTAGGCAAATAGATTTAGCATGTCCTATATGCAAGTAGCCGTTTGGTTCTGGAGGAAACCTCGTCACGACCTCATCTACTTTTTTTGATTCAAGATCATCAATAATGATATTGCGAATGAAATTTGATGATGCCGAAGTGTTTTCCACTAAAATCAACCTTTCTCCACCAAGTTAACGTGTACCTTGTACCATTCTTTATAAGTAAAATAATACAGTTTACTACTTTCTAGTTCAACCTACCTTCGCTTTTAAGCTGATCTTTTTTAGTTTAGCCGTAAATAGGAAAAAACTACACCTGCTTCTGACCCAATGATATGACAGAAACAAGAATATCTTACATACCGTAAAAATGCTTTGTGTTCTGATAAAGGATGGAGGCTGTCTCCTCGATTGAAAGCCCCTTTACATTGGCAATAGCTCGACAGCTATCTTTCATCATAACAGGATGGGTAACTTGTCCTGTAAACGGCCCCTCAAACGGCCAGGGGCCATCTGTCTCTATCATGATTTGTTCTAAGGGGTATTGTAGAATCAATTGCTGTATCTCTGGCTCGTAGACAACATCTGGTGTAACAGAAATATAATAGCCACTTTTACTCATTCTCAAAGTAGTAGACTCACTACCTTTAAACCAATGAAAGTGCGCTTTCGTCACATTATGTTTTTCGAGTAGATCACAAGCTATTTCAGCATCTTCATAAACAGCGTGTAGGATAATCGGCTTCTCATAGCGACCAGCTGTCTTTACAAAACGTTCCAGTAAGTAAATATATGGCTCTTGACAAAAAGCTTGTCCCTTATTTTTTGCCTCTAATTGTGTATAGTAAGGCAGACCTACCTCTCCAATCGCTACCATCTCAGCTTGATGTTGGTCGATCCAGTCAAACAATTGCTGTATTTCCTCTTCAGCGGGCAATTTCTGTTCAGGGTGAAAACCATATGCTACTTTAACTTGCTCAGGGTACGACTGTAACCATTCTCGATTAACAAGACATGATGATAAATTCATAGAAACGGCAATCACCTTTTGAATCCCACATGACTGACACTCATCCATGATCTGCTGGGCATGAACAGGATTATACAAATCTAAATGAATATGGGAATCAATCATAGGAAAGGAACCATTCGGCAAGAGAATTCCTCCTTTTGTCGACTACTTGATCTTTTTATTGTAGCAATTATTTACACTTTACTACGAAAACAAAAATACCTAGTAAAAACCCTATAACAACAGCATTCTAAGTTTTTATATATAATTCATAATTTTTTACAAAAGTAAATAATCAGCTTTTACTAATTTTATTTACGCGTATGTATGTTAAAATAGATAAAATATGTTAGCTAAGGTTATGGAGAAAGGAGGCTCTTTCATTTGGCATCATTAGAAAGAGTATTATCTGTTAGCAATGATTTCCTATGGACTTACATTCTCATTTTCATTCTCATTGCAGTCGGAATTTATTTTACGATTCGAACCAGATTTGTGCAGATTCGCCTAGTTGGTGAAATGTTTAGACTGCTTGGTGATGGTGTTAATCGTAATCCAAAAGAGAAAAAAGGGGTTTCCTCTTTCCAAGCCTTTTGTATGAGTGCAGCCTCCCGTGTGGGAACGGGAAATTTAGCTGGGGTAGCTATTGCTATCGCAGTTGGTGGGCCTGGAGCAGTATTCTGGATGTGGTTGCTGGCTACAATCGGGGCGGCTTCAAGCTTTGTAGAATGCACACTCGCGCAGATTTATAAGGTACATGATAAGCATGGATTTAGAGGCGGTCCTGCTTATTACATGGAGAAAGCTTTAAATAAGCGCTGGATGGGTATTACCTTCGCTGTTCTGATTACTATTTGCTTCGGATTTGTCTTTAATGCAGTACAAGCTAATACCATTACAGCAGCTATGCAAACTGCCTTCGGGGTAGATAAAGTGACAATGGGTATCATTCTATGCATCCTCACTGCTATTGTTGTATTTGGTGGAGTAAAACGCGTAGCGGCTATCTCTAAATGGATTGTACCGATTATGGCAACTCTTTATATTGCAATTGCTTTATTTGTTATGTTTATGAATTATCAGCACATTCCTGCTGTCTTCATGAGCATAGTAAGTCATGCGTTTGGCCTGCAAGAAGCATTTGGTGGCGGTATTGGTATGGCTCTTAGCATGGGAATCAAGCGTGGACTATTCTCTAATGAGGCTGGGATGGGTAGTGCTCCTAATGCGGCAGCTACAGCTGATATTACGCACCCTGTTAAACAGGGCTTGTTACAAACGCTGGGAGTTTATGTAGATACCCTGTTAGTATGTAGTGCGACTGCTTTTATTATTCTTACATCAGGCATTTATGTAGATAGTGGGATGGGTGGAATTGAATTAACACAGGCAGCACTAAGCTCTCAACTCGGCTATTGGGCTGTTTACTTTGTTGCCGTAATTGTTTTCTTTTTTGCGTATAGTTCCATTATTGGTAATTACTACTACGGTGAGACAAACATCGATTTTATTCGCAGTGAATCTCGCACGTGGACGCTTCTTTATCGACTCTGCGTCATTGGAATGGTAATGTTTGGATCCCTAGCACAAAACAATATCGTCTGGACATTAGCTGATTTATTTATGGGGATGATGGCCTTCCTTAACCTGATTGCTATTTTCCTACTTGGAAAATATGCATTTGCTGCTCTAACCGATTATGTTCAGCAGCGAAAAGCAGGTCGAGACCCGGTCTTCTATTCAGACTCTATTCCAGGTCTAGTAAATGCTGAATGCTGGGAACGAGATCCTAATAAAGTAAAAGAGGTCTCCTAGCAATAGGAATTGAGAACATACGAATATACACAAAAAGAGGATACTACTAGCAGTAGTGTCCTCTTTTATTTACTTATTTAGCTTTTTATAAAACATTTGATTTAGTAAATATTCCCATAAACCACTCGCGGAATTCCTCTACACGAATCTCCAAGCATACTCTCGCATTCGCTTGTTTTTGATAATAACCCTTCAGATCAACGATAGTTGCCCCAGCAGAATAGCTCCCATTTACTTCTACATCTACAAAGCATTCCTTTGTGACAAAAAGCTCAGGTTTTACTAGATAAGCAATAGCGCAGAGATCGTGCATATGTAAACCAGTCGCTAAGCTTCCACCTCGATAATGCTGGAATAATCCATAGAGCATTTCTCCTGTTCGATTCATCTCTTTCAAAGCTACTACGTTTTCCTTAGTCAAAGTAGCTAAGCTTGTTACATCTAAACCACACATTGTAATATCTATCCCTGATTGTAAAACGATCTTAGCCGCTTCCGGGTCAACAAACATATTAAATTCTGCCGCAGGAGAGTGATTGCCACGTGAAGCTGAACCACCCATTAGCACAATTCTTTTGATATTTTGTTTACATTCTGGATAAACAGATAATAGGAGAGCAATGTTGGTCAAAGGGCCAATAGGAACTAGCGTAATAGGTTCCTCGCTATTCAAAATGGTCTCACGCATTGCCTCAATAGCATGAATACCCAGTGGTTCCTTCTTTGGATCAGGAAAATCATATCCATCTAACCCAGAGTTACCATGGATATGGCTAGAGTCCTCTAGTGTCCGTAGGAGGGGCTTGATTGCCCCCTTGGCAACCGGTACATCACTGTGAAAGAATTCGAGAAGCTTTAAGGCATTATTGGTAGTCTTATCACACGACACATTGCCAGCAACTGTGGTGATTAATTTCACATCTATCTGATCATGAAACAGAGCAGCTGCGATTGCGACAGCATCATCTATTCCCGGATCGGTATCAATGATAATGTGGTGTATTTTTTCCATCTCGATCATCCCTTCTTCTTTTCCATTATGTAACCGTTTACGCATATTATTGTAAAGATGGGCTAGCTAGGAGTCAATTATAAGGCATAACCACATACGATATAGACCAACACCGCGAGGGTTGCTATTTTCATAAATAAAAGCCGCTCCCTACAGGAACGGCTTACAGACTGCTGTATTCTTCGTAAGAGCTTTACTCCAAAAAAGCTCTCAGATGAGTAATGAAATTAAGTGATACACCCGAACAGATAAGGCGATTCGTGCTGATAACTCACTGGTTCATACATTCTACTGGTCGAGTTTTTCTTTTATCTCTGTCTTGCTGTTGTTACTTCTTAGCTTTCTCTAATGCTTGATTTACAGCCTCTTTTACAGCATTACTGGATTTAGATGCACCAGAAATGGCCTCCACACCCTCTGTACTTTGTTTTTCAATGATTTCGGGGATGGTGTTCTCCATAACAGCTTCAATCAGGTTTTGAGTTTCTTCATGCTCTAGGATTTTAATGGCATCGATTTTGCCTGCTTTCACTTCTACAGCTACTTTAATATCGCTACTAGCACCTCGAGCAGCACCTTCGTATGTACCGTCTTTAAATGCTCCAGTATCAGCAGTGGTCGAGCCTGTTGCTCCACAACCAACTAGCATCAACGCCGCCATCGCTAGCAGAGCTACTAGATAAAATAATTTTTTCATCATCATTCTCTCCCCATGTTCTTGCCTTACAAGATTACTTCGCGGCCTTTGCTGCATTTTGTCCTGCAATGCGACCGAATGTTACGATATCAGCCATAGCGTTACCACCTAGACGGTTACCACCATGTACGCCACCTGTGACTTCTCCGGCTGCATACAAGCCTTTAATGACTTGGCCTTCTTTATTCATTACTTCCGCATTTGTATTAATTTGTAGGCCACCCATAGTGTGATGAACCGCAGGAGTTACTTGAATGGCATATACCTTACCTTGGTTTAATTGAAGAGGTAGGTCATCACGCTTAAATTCCTTATCTTGTTTCGCTGCTACCGCATCATTATATGTTTTCACGCTTTTTATCATAGCGTCTTTATCTACACCGATCTTACCAGCCAGCTCTTCGACAGAATCAGCTTCTGTTACCAATTGCATGTTGAAGTATTCTTCTACTGCTTTTAGACCTTTTCTCAATCCATCATCAAAGAACAGGTAAGCTACTCCATCTTTTTGATCCAAAATACCTTTAGACACTACGTCACGAGTTAATAGCTCGTTGATGAAACGTTTACCGTCTTTATTGATTAGAATAGCTCCATTTCCGCGAACAGCTTCTGTTACCATCACACCTTTTTCGGGAACAACAGTTGGGTGTGTTTGGATTTCAGCCATATCAACTAAATTTGCACCAACGCTTTCGCCTAATCTAATACCTTCACCCAATGCTCCTGGATGGTTCGTTGTAGCAAATCCTTTGAGCTCTGGTTTATAAGAAATAACCATCTCCTGGTTAGCAGAAAAACCGCCTGTAGCCAAAATGACTGCCTTTGCGTTAATCGTGTAAGCCTTACCATCTTTATTCTCAGCTTTTACACCAGTAACTTTACCCTCTTGATCTTTTATAATTTCGACTGCTTTATTTTTGACACGGACATCAACGTTTTTTTCTTTCACTTGATTCTTTAAAGTAGACACAACATTAGAGCCTACTGCCGCTCCGCCAGTTGGACGATGAATACGGTTTACACTTGCTCCAGCTGCACGGCCAACGTCAGACAAATCAGCTCCCATTGATTCTAACCAAACGACAGAATCCTTTGCTTGTGTTGTCAGAAGTTTTACCAGCTCAGGGTTATTTTTATCGTATCCACCCTTCATTGTATCTTGGTAAAACAGCTCTTGGCTGTCTTCAATTCCTTTTTTCTTTTGTGCTTCCGTTCCTGCTGCATTTAATCCACCAGTAGCGCGAGTTGTGTTACCACCAACCATCGGCATTTTTTCTAGTACGATGACTTTGGCACCGGCATTTGTGGCTTCTATCGCAGCTGATAAACCTGCACCACCTGCACCAATTACTACAATATCCGTATTTTCATCTTGCGGAGTTGCCGCCTCGGTTGTAGCCTTGCCTTCTGTTGCACCTGGAGTTGTTGAGCTCCCACATCCAGACAGTACAGGAACTGCCAGGAATGCAGCCATCATAAGAGACATCCATTTCTTCATGTTGAATCCTCCCTTTTTTCTACCACGTGATCAATGGATATTCAGTACCTCTTTGCTTTTCTCTTTAATTGTGAAGGCAATAACGTTATCCTTCGATGGTAGTATATACAGTAGACTTTTTAATGTATGTGAATAATTTCACACTATAATTTTTTTTAACCAATCATTCACCCTTCTTTTCCCGTTATTTACCAATTGCAGGTAATATCTGTCATAATTAGAAAATTTCTTGATCCGTATCCAAAAATGTTTGGATTAGCTTTTATGTTTGTAGCTATAGGGTTCTAACCATCTTGTACCCTGTGAAAGCATAGTTTACAAGAGTAACAGTTGTGAATGTGATAACATTCACAAAACGTTCACTGTCATCTTTACTAGGACGCTCCTATAATAAACCTCATAAACACTATTACAACAGTGTTAATCGTATAAAGAGGAATAACAGACTTGCACATAAATCCTAACTACTTGGAGGACTACCTATGAAAATTGCTGTTATTGGATGCACGCATGCCGGAACTGCCGCTATTGTTACTGCTGCTAAGTTATATCCAGATGCTCACATTACCGTTTATGAACGAAATGATAATATCTCCTTTCTTTCATGCGGGATTGCTTTATATGTAGGTGGTGTAGTGAAAGATCCTCAAGGATTGTTCTACTCCTCTCCAGAGAAATTAGCCGAGCTGGGCGTGGTTACGAATATGCGCCACGATGTTATCTCGATTGATACTGATCAAAAAACATTGGTCGTTCGCAATTTAAATACAAATGAAGAAATCATCGATTCCTTTGATAAATTAATTGTTACTACTGGTTCTTGGCCAATCATGCCTAATTTAGATGGTATTGAACTAGACAATATCGTATTGTCTAAGAACTTTAACCACTCCAATACCATTATTGAAAAAGCAAAAACAGCTAAAAATGTGGTGGTCATAGGTGCCGGCTACATTGGGATTGAATTAGTTGAAGCCTTTGAAATGAATGGCAAGCAAGTGACTCTCATCGATAGTGTTGATCGGATTTTAAACCGTTACCTTGATGAAGAATTCACTCAGGTTACCGAAAAAGAATTACAGGATCATGGTGTTACACTTGCTCTAGGTCAAACTGTTACTAGATTTGAAGGCGTAGACGGTAAAGTGGCAAAGGTCATCACCACAAAAGGCGAATACCAGGCTGACTTGGTGATTCTGTGTATTGGTTTTAGTCCAAATACAAGTTTGCTTAAAGGACAAGTAGATATGTTGAACAATGGAGCTATTATCGTGAGTGAATATATGCAAACTAGCAAACCGGATGTGTACGCCGCTGGTGACAGCTGCGCGATTCGCTACAATCCAACTGGGCAACACGCCTATATACCTCTTGCTACTAATGCCGTACGTATGGGTACATTAGTTGCGAAGAATCTAGTTACACCTACAATGGCTTATATGGGCACACAAGGAACCTCTGGGATTAAAATTTATGACTATAACATCGCTTCTACTGGATTAACAGAAGGAGCAGCTTCAGACTTAGCTATGAATGTGAAGACTGTCACAATCGAAGACAGCTATCGACCAGAATTCATGCCAGAACATGAAAAGGTTTTACTAAAAGTAGTCTTTGAAGAGACTTCTCGTCGCATCGTGGGAGCCCAAATCATGTCCAAAGCTGATTTGACGCAAGCGATGAATACCTTATCTGTTTGCATCCAAAATCACATGACAATTGACCAGCTTGCCTTTGTCGATTTCTTCTTCCAACCGCATTACAACAAGCCTTGGAACTTCTTGAATCAGGCTGGATTGCAAGCAATGTAGACAGAGCTAGATCAAGTAGCTTGTTACGTCTGGATCTAGCTAATCATAAGTGATCAGCAAAAAGAGCGTCAGCCACCTAGCTAACGCTCTTTTTCCCTTTATGAAAGGTTTTTTCCAATCTACAAACCAAGCAATGCACCGTGTTCCATTACTTGCTTCTCATCCAAATAGAAGTCTGGCTGCATAACAACGCAATCAATATGTACACCAGCTGATATGACTCCACCAAAGGTATTGTTGCTTCCGAAAGCTACATGAATTGTGCTGTATACTTTCTCATCCTCTAAGACTACTCCAGTAATACGAGCTTTATCATTTGTCCCTACTCCAAACTCTGCTAATAATCGGCCATCTCCATCTCCCAACAACTCCAAAAGCTGTTTCCCGCTCGGGCCTTCTGCTGAGATAATTCGTCCTTTGTCGATTGTAAGCAAGACAGGCTCTGTTAATGTACCGATTCCAGCAATGGAACCATCTACGAGGATTTGCCCGGTAGCTGTTCCCTCTAGAGGAGCGATATAAGCCTCTCCGGAAGGCAGATTACCTGATTCTCCTGGATTAACATACACACCGGTGCTTGGTATCCCATTTCTTTGTTCAATGGAAAAGCTTAGAGAATAACCCGCTTTGTCAATTCTCACTTGTTTAGCTTCTGTAAGCATGCTAGCTACTACTTCAGTCAGCGCTTTTACTTTTACATAATCGGCCGCAATAGCCCCTGCCAAGAACATGTCCTCTGTTATTCCAGGCATCGTGGCCACTCTAGCTCCTGCTGCTACCGCATTTTTTCTAGCATGCGTATGAGTCAGAGAATGCTCGGTAATCCCAATGACTACGTCAGCTTTTGTCATAGCGATAGCTACAGCTTCAGGAGGCTCCTCCCCTGATTTGGTACGCTCCTGCATAACCATTAGCAAGGTTTGGGCTCCTAGACTTTTTCCTGCCTCATAGAGAGCTTCCGCCAGCTTTTTCTTTGAGTCATCCGTTACAACTAGAAGAGTTTCACCAGCTTTTACTCCCAAGGAGCTTTGTAGCACACTTTTACTAATTTCAATGATGGATTGTTGCATATGAACCACCTTTCTCCTAGCATCTCAGAAATTTTATGAACACATTCCGAAATCTACTTTACCACGTTCACCTTCCACAGGCACACTCTGCCTTGTCCTTCCTTATGGGGTGCTCCGCGACAAATCCAGTACCTCTCCAACACATTTCGTGGAAATAACTTTTTCCTTGTTACTAGCAATGAACGATCTCACCGATATAACAATAATAAGGATCACCCTCTATCACATGTTCCTGCCTTATTTCCTCAGAAAGAACAGGCGCAGTAATCTCTTGGGCTACAATCACCTTACACTCATAGTAACGCTCGCAATTTCCGATCACAGGTGTTGCAATGACCTGCGAGTCTAACAGAGTTAATTGGCAAGTGGAGATTTTATCCACCGTACGACCTGATTGTGTTCCACAGGCAAAAAGCTTTTCTCCCATATCATCTGAAAAAGGAACACTGACCGTGAACTCTTGAGAAGCCTGTAAGAGCTGGGTGGTATGTCTACTTTTACGTACCATAACTGTCAACGTTGGCTTTCCGAATAGATAACCAATGCTACCCCAGGCAATTGTCATCGTGTTGATCTCTTTTCCTACCTGCGTTGTTAGAAAAGCCCCTCTCCGATGTAGCCAATCTGTTGTGAGCTCCATTTGCTCTAAAAAAGCTACGGGCATTTGATTTTTCGGCTCATGATCTTCTATATTCCCCAGCTGTTGATCCATCAAGAACACCCTTTCGATGTTTATCCTCCCCTTCATTGTACTGACATTTTACTCGTGCCCGTTCTCTCTTTTTGACAAAAGCATGACGTGCTTCATAATAAAAAATCCACCCCATGTATAAACACAGGATGGATTCTTCCGATTACTTATTATTTGTCATTTTAGCAATCGATGGTAGGATCAGACCTAGACCTAGCAACACGAACGGAGTCGCGATATTAAGCGTAATTTGGAAGTACCATTCTGATGTAAAAGCAGGTACTTTCGGGAACATCCCCATCAAGCAAGCAAAGGCAGTGAAGACAAAGCACCAACCACCAATTAGCAGACCAAACTTATTATTTTTCACAAATTGATATTCAGACGTGAATTTATCAGCCATTTTCATTACAGCAATATACGCTACGAATACCCATAGGTAACGAAGCGGCATAACTACAGAGTTTAAGTCTAACAACCAGTTAAACAATGTATTCATATTACCGATACCTAGGGCTGGTACAACGATTAGAATACCCACTAGAATCGTAGTTAAGATATAACCATTAGTAGGGGTACCCTTGTCATTGCTTTTCAAAAGCTTTCTTGGAATGTATCTTTCATCAGCATCTAATAGTAACACCTTCAATGGCGCATCAATAGAGAAGGCCAATGCTGAAATTTGGGCCAATGTATTAGAAATTGCATATAGAATTAAGAACGTGTTACCAATTCCATAGTAGTTACCTAGCATTTGGAACGCATAATATTGACCATTCATTTTTAAGTCTGCAGGGATATTATTCGCATCAAACATAATCCCCATTGCATATGAACCCAACAGGGCACAGACCGCAACCATGATCGCCAGAATCAACATTCCTCTAGGGAATTCACGAGTTGGGTTATTAGTGAAGTTGACATAAGGAGCAATTTTCTCCGCCCCGCCTACCGCAAAGACTAGCATGGATAAGGTAGTAAAATAAGCAAAATTAAATTCAGGAATGAACGTGCTAACTGTCATATTGGTTGTTGCTACACTTACACCAGTTAAACCAGGTGCAGTAACAGCTAGTACAATGTACAACAAGGACATCACAAATACAGAAATACCGGCAACTGTCCCAATGCGCTTTAAGGACGAAATACCTTTAGAAGCAATCCATACAAAGAATAAGAAGATCGCTAAGCAGGCTAATTGAATCACCAAGGTAGAATATTGGTCGAGTACCTTACCACTACCTGTAAATGTCCAACCTAGCGCAATCAAGATAGCTTGTGGTTTTTGTGCTAGATATGGAATGTGAACAGCCCAATAGGTCCACGCTGCCAAATAAGCAACATTAGCCCCTAGCGTTTCCTTAATCCATGTACTAACACCACCCTTACCATCTTTAAAGGTGGAACCCAATTGCCCTACCATTAATGCATAAGGAATAAAATATAAGGCAATAATCAAAACCCAAGAGGTAATGACTTGTAATCCTTGGTTGGCAAAGTTATTAACAACGTTACCAAATCCCCATACTGCTACAAACGCCATTAACGCAATATTATACCATCGGAGTTTTTTTGAATCCGCTCCCATAAAAAGAAATTCCCCTTCCTGAAATTAAAAAATATACAAAGATTCCCCTTGTAAATTATATAGGAGGGCTCGATCTATTCCTATAACGAAATCAAAATATTTTTGTCTTTTTATTAATAGTTAAAAAATCTAAAATATAATCATGAGGCATAAAAATTATCATTACCAAAAAGCACGTTTTTATAAATATCTATCAAAAAAATAAAAAGAGCAGTTACATCGGTTACATGTAACTGCTCCTTTTGGTTCACTCTTCTATTCTGTTATTTTCTCCGTCTCTTCTCGTTCAGCGTGCTAAGGAAAGCATTCGGTCAGGATGATTTGTACAAATATATATATTGGGATGCCATTCGCTTATTCGCTCTATCTCATTCTCATCATCAATCGTCCAAGCAAATATTTCGAATCCTTCCTCCAACATCATTTGTACAAAATCTTTTGTCAGATATGGATAAGCCATAGAAAGAATGGTTGCCCCTGTCTTTGCTAGCTGTTCTCGCAACAGAACTGGTTTGCCCGTTATAATCAATCCCGTTTTAATCGAAGACTGTAACTCTTTGACTCTTTTTATTATCTCGTGATCAAAAGATGTGAGACAAACCTGTGTAGCTAGCTCATATGCTTCTACCAGCTCCACGACCTTTTCAGCTAAAAGCGGATATAAATTTCCTGCTGTCTTTAGCTCTACATTAAGGCGGCAAGTATGCTGTGATGCAGCTTGAAACAATTCTTCTAAGGCAGGAATCTGTTCATTGGAAAACTCCTCAGCAAACCAGCTTCCTGCGCTCCATTCACGAAGCTGTTCAAACGTATGATCTTTGACTAGTCCTGACCCGTTTGTGGTACGATCTAGTGTGAAATCATGAATGAGCACAGGGATTCCATCCTTTGATAGCTGTACATCTACCTCAATCGCCTGAATACCCGGTTCTGCTAAACCTAGCTTAATAGCTGCCATAGTATTTTCAGGTGCTCTCCCTGACCAACCCCGATGTGCCATGCAGTAGCTCATATGAGATCTCCTCTCCCTATTTCTTCAATAATTTTTGACCTTTTTCCACAGCTTTTGATAGAGCCTCGTCAACACTAGCCTGACCTAAAATTACGCGCTGAATTTCTGTCATGATGACTTCCTGTAGTTCTTTATAGCCTGGTACCATTGGACGTGCCTTACCATACTCTAACTGCTTCACAGCCACTTGGAAGTTAGGGTCCTGTTCATATACTTTTTTCATTTCATCTGACTGAATTGCGTCCGATGTGACTGGCATATATCCTGTTTCTGCTGACCATACACTGGTTTGTGGGGTATCAGTGATCCACTTTACAAACTCCCACGCCGCCTTCTTTTCCTCTTCAGATGATTTTTGTAAGATGACTAAATTTGCCCCACCTGTTGGTACTCCGAAATTCTTATTAGCAGGCAAGAAGGCCGTTCCTACATCAAACTTGGCTTTTTCCCGCATGCCCTTCAGCTCACCAGTAGTCGTAAAGATCATCCCTACTTGCTGATTCAGGAAATCCTGCGCGGCTACATCCCAGGCATTGTACTTCTCACCTGGAGGAGCTTTCATAATTCCTTCTTTTAACATGCTTATCCAAAATTCTAAAGGCGCCTTACCTGCCTCTGTATTAATGACTAAGCTCTTGCCGTCTTCACTTAAAATTTGTCCACCGCTCTCAAATACCAGCGCTTCATAAAACCAGATATCAATTGGTGTGGAGAATCCGTACGTTTTGGTTTTTCCGCCTTCCTTTTTAGTGAGCTTTTGAGAAAAACTACGTAATTCCTCCCATGTTTTGGGGCCATTTGGATCAAGTCCTTCTTTTTTCAATAAATTCCGATTCACATATAACAAAGGAGTGGAGCGATTAAACGGAATGGCATATAGTTTCTCCTTCCAATAGGAGTTACCCATGAGGCCAGGATTGTATTTCTTTTCTTCTCCAGCAGTATATGGTCCTAGATCCTCCAATACCTTCGCATCGGCAAAGGCACCAATTGAAGCAATCTCCACCATCGTAACATCAGGTTGATTCCCTGCTGTTACCGCTGACAGTACCTTAGTATGATTCTCGTAGTAGCTTCCTTGATAAGAAGGCTTTACCACAATATCCTTATGAGTTTGATTAAATTCCTTTACAAGCTTTTGGACCATTTCCCCGTTGTGACCGCCTACTGCATACCAGAAATCAATCTCAACAGGCTGGCTGGATGCTGTTGCTTCCTGCTTCGCTTGTGTCCCCCGTTCGGTGGTTCCTGCTGCCTTCTGTTGAGCACATCCCACTAGCATTCCTGACAAACCGACTGTACACATGAGAATAGATAAGCCCCACTTTTTCACGTTCACGTTCTTGCCCTCCTTGATTCTTACTTTTATTTTGATTGATAGACAAACGCGCTAATAATATGGCGTTGGGCAAAAAAGAAAATCAGCAGTATGGGAAACACCAAAATCATATTCCCCGCCATAACCACATTCCACTGACTGCCACCGTCAGCCGCTTTAAGCATGGAGATTCCTATAGGTAATGTACGCACCTCGTTACTGTTGGTCATGATGAGCGGCCAAAAGTAATCGTTCCAGTGATAAATGAAGCTAAATAGCCCAAATGTGACCAGTACGTGCTTTGCCATAGGGACCATAATGGTCCACATGATTTTCCACTCAGATGCATTATCGAGTCGTGCCGCTTCAATTACCTCGTCTGGTACCTGCATAAAGGCCTGGCGTAGTAAAAAAATACCGAAAGCACTCGCCCCATAAGGTAAAATCAATGACCATAATGTGTTTACTAGCCCCCAATTACTCATCTCCACATAGATAGGTAGAAAGATAACCTGAGGCGGAATCATAAGAGCGATCAGTGTTACGCCAAACAGAAGATTTCTTCCCCGAAAGCGATACCTTGCAAATGCATAGGCAGCAGGCACAGCCGTTAGAATTTGAAGAAGTAAAATTCCAACCGCTACCAACGTGCTGTTTAGTAAATAGGTAAAGAATGGTCCTGAACTCCAAGCGATTAAAAAGTTCTGAAACTGCAAAGATTCAGGCAACCAAGTAGGTGGAAATTGAAAGACCTCTGGCAATGTTTTAAAAGCAGTCAACGCCATCCATAGAAAAGGAAAGACAAAGACGAGCGATACTGCTAGTAACAGCATCCATTCAATCGCTTTAAGCGAAAGATGTCCTACTTGCTTCACTTGTCATCCCCCCTTTTAGCGATAGTGAACACGTTTTTCCATAAATAAAAAGTGCAGAAAAGTAACAACTCCGATGAGTCCCAATAATAAGACAGACGCCGCTGAAGCAATCCCTCCATTATAGAAATCCATTCCCTGCTCATAGATATAAAAGACCAGCATATTTGTACTATTAACAGGTCCTCCTTGCGTCATGATATAAATCGTGTCAAAAACTTGAAAGGAGGAAATGATATTAATGACCGTCAGAAAAAATAAAGTAGGTGACAGCATTGGAACGGTAATTTTACGTAGCGTTTTCCATTTGCTTGCCTGATCTAAACTGGCCGCTTCGTAGAGATCTCTCGGTATACTTTGCAGTCCCGCAATAAAGACTAGCGTGTTATAGCCTACACCTTTCCAAACGCTCACCAGAATGAGTGAAATCATTGCACTTTTGGTATCACTGAGCCATGTATAAGCAGGTAATCCGATAAATTCCAACAGAGCGTTCAATAAACCGTATTGCGGGTCCATAAGCCACATCCATAGCATGGACACTGACACCAATGAAATGATATGCGGACTAAAAACTGCGGCTTGCATAATTCCATAAATTTTAGCTGTTCGATTAAGCCAAAGGGCCAGGAAAAAAGCTAACAAAATACTGATAGATACGGTACCAATAGTGAACACAATGGTATTGAGGAAAACGAGATGAAAATCTGGTTCATGTAGTAGCTCTCGAAAGTTGGCAAAACCTACCCACTCGATCGCATCCAAATTTAGTAGTGACCAATCATGAAAGCTAAGATAAATCATGTAACCGATCGGAAATAAGAAAAAAAGCGTAAAAAACAACAAAGCAGGAGTAATGTATGCATAAGGACGCACATTTTCCAAAAATTTCGTTTTTATCATCCGTTCCCTAGACCAGGCTGATGGAGTGGGCAGCGATTTGGTTTGTGTCGTAGCCACCTTTTCCATTCACACCAATCCCCCTGCGATCGCTGATTTTTGATAAGGTAGTTGAGGGGGAATCTTTCGCATTCCTGTAGCTGGATCAAAGAGATAAAGGTGTTCTGGGAGCACTGATATGATGACGTCAGCTCCTATGGAAAAAAGCTGATCCGCCTCTTTTTTGACAATGATTCTCTCTGCTTCCGTCTGTACGTAATACAAGACATCAGAGCCAAGGATTTCACGCGAGATAATGCTTCCTTTACTAGAGAAATCTGAAATAGGTGATTGCGACACATGTTCATGTTGTGCCATTCCTTGTTCTGTCACTATCATCACTTTTTCCGGGCGGAAGCCTACTATCATTCCTGTGTGATTTTTCTGTTGACAAATGTTCATGGAAGGCGAGCCGATAAACTGTGCAACAAATAAATTCTCTGGGTCATGGTAGAGTTTGATCGGGGAGGCCACCTGCTTAATTTCCCCTTCATTCATGACAACAATCTGATCGCCCATCGTCATCGCTTCTACCTGGTCATGTGTCACATATACAAATGTTGTCCCTAGCTGTTTGTGCAAACTGGTTAATTCCACGCGCATCTGATTCCGCAATTTAGCATCCAGATTGGATAAGGGCTCATCCATGAGAAACACCTTTGGCTTTTTAACCATTGCTCTGGCTAATGCCACACGCTGGCGCTGACCGCCTGATAACTGGGCTGGCTTGCGATGTAAATAATCTTGAAGTCCTACGATTTCAGCAATTTCCTCGACCAATATCTTGCATTCCTTTTTAGAAACGCCTCGGTTTCTTAAACCAAAGCCAATGTTGTCAAAGACTGTCATCGTAGGGTACAGCGCGTAGTTTTGAAACACCATGGCCAAATCTCGCTTACCGGGTGGCACATCGTTCACCTTTTGCTTGCCTATCCAAATTTCACCCTCCGACACACTCTCAAGTCCGGCTATCATTCGCAGCGTAGTTGATTTACCACAGCCTGAAGGACCAACAAGAACCGTAAAGGAACCCTCCGGAATTACTAAATCCATTCCCTTTACCACCTGTTGCTGTTGATAGGATTTCACTACTTGCTTCAGCACGACTTCTGCCACTCTACTCACCCTTTCTTTGCACACTGGCTAGCAGTAGTTCATCGACAAGCATTTGGAATGTTGAAAATCGATAATGAGGCTCCTCTTGCATTTGTTGATCTACTCCATACCACTCCAACAACACGCTACGCACACCGGCCGCACTAGCAGATAACAGATCATACCTGCTATCACCAATCATGAGTGTCTCTTCAGGTGTAGTACGTAGGATTGCTATCGCCTTCTGTATTGGCTCAGGAGAAGGCTTGCCAAGTGCCACATCATCTAGCGTGACCACTGTGTCCAATACATGCAGGATGCCTGCCATTTCTAAGCCTTGTAAAGCAAACTCGCGTTGTTTATTGGTGACAACAGCAAGCTGAAATCCTCTTTTTTGCAGTGCTACTAGTCCTTCTCTTACAAATGGAAACAACTGTATCTGCCTGTTATGGTGTTTTTCCATGTAAGTAAAATAATCTTTACAATATGCTGTGCGATCCCAAAGCTTTCCTTTATTTGATTCTGACTGGTCGGGGAGTTCAGACTTTTGTACCTGTTGTTCGTTGATTCTTATTTCAACCTCATGTAAAAATTCCTCCAAGGATTCGCCAAAGCGATCTGTTATTTCATCTCTAGTAAACAAGCCTGGACAATGCTCTTCTATCGTGAAGTAAACCGCATTTATCACACCTTCTCTGCTATCAAGCAAGGTTCCATCTAAATCAAATAGAAGAGTGCTGCAATTTCTCATCTCCCATATTCTCCTTCCACAACTGATGTTGTCCTAAAGATACCGCAATGGCACCATGCCGAAGAGCCGTCACCATTTGTTCCCGCCTCTTGATCAACCCCCCTGCTATAATTGGCTGTTGAAGCATATTTCGGTACTCAATGATATACTCCGGTAGTAAGGCAGGCATGATCTCCACAGCATCTGGTTGAGTTTCCTGAATAGATTGAATTCCAGACTTTAGTGAATCGCTGTCAACTAAGAACAAACGTTGGATAGTAAAGAGGCCATGTTTTTTGGCTAATTTAATCAGCATATTACGCGTTGTAACGATTCCTGTTGGCTTCACACTCTCTCCTATATAGGCCATACCTTCCCGATCGTAGCTAATCCCACCCATGCGTTCTACGTGCAGAAATACCGGAATCTGGTGTGATTTAAACAGATCTACATATCGTTTCATTGTGTTGACATTCCCGATGGAAAGCACGACAGCACTAATGGGAGCCTCCAATGCACGTTCCAGAGATTTCGGCTGTTTAATAGATGCAATGATTTTATGCTTTTCTAATCTGGCGTAAAACTCCGCTTGATTCATGTCTGCTATTTACCCTCCTGTTCAAAAACAAAAAACCTCAAATAGAACCTGCCAATACACTTTCTTTTAAAAAAAGTTTTTGGTAATTTCTATTGAGGTTTCTCCCCGGCTCCAACCTTATCGCTATCTACTTGTTAGTTGTATCTTACCTTTTGTTTTTTAATATGCTGTGTAGGTGCTGTTAAGTTTAGAACATCATTTTGTTAAGAAAATGAATCTTACCATCATTTATTACCATATTTACCATAAAAATATTTATTAAAATGATATTTTTTGTGAATATAAAATTTAAATTCCACTTAAAAACAGTTCAAAAAACCACCTATTTTTACACGATAAAACTCCATAGAATTCCTCCAGTATCATTGTTTTAAAACTTTTCATAAATGTAACAAATTGTTCATGAATAATTAACACGACTATGTCGTTTCGAAATAATCCTTCATTTTATTCCGAATTTATCCGATTAATTAATAGAACAGAAATAAAATTTCGCCTCTATTTCCTTTTATTTGGAAAAAGTTGATAGGGGTTACTTGCATGTGGGAGGGAACGCCTTTGTTTCATACAATAAAAGCCAAGTTAATCATTGCATTTGTTTTATGCATTACGATCCCGATTGCTCTTATTAGTAGTGTTGTTTACTTGGATATGAAAAGACAGATTCATCAGGATTTCTTGGCTGCTAACACCAAGGAAGTAGCCCAAGTGGATAATGGCGTATCTATTTATTTTAATTCCATCCGTGAAAACGTACTCATGCTTGCAAACTCTGCTCTGTTGAAAAAAACAGATGCATCGATCAAGTCATATAAAAATGAATCTGGGACAGTTAAAATAGATGCTATGGGAAATGGTGGTTTAGAAGCAGAACTGGCCCAAGAATTTAAACGCTATATTGAAGCCCATCCCAACACTTCATCGCTATTTGTAGGAACTGAGTTTAGCGGTTATACACAGTATCCTGTCAAAAATATGAGCTCACATTATGACCCACGTGACCGTCCTTGGTATACAGATGCTATGAAAGAACCAGGCAAGGTCGTAATCACTGCTCCTTATATCTTGACAGGAACAGATACTATTGCAGTCAGTATCGTTACACAGCTTCGCGATATGACTGGAAAAGCAGTAGGGGTTTTTGGTATTGATACAAACCTACTGAATTTAACCGAAGTCTTGAAGGAAATGAAAATTGGAGAAACCGGTTATGTTATGATGATTTCCGCTGAGGGTACTGTACTTGCTAACCCTCAATATCCGGATATGATCTCCAAAAACGTAAAAGATTTGGATAATAAAACATTAGCCCAACTAAGTGAAATGTCGACAGGTCAACTGGATGTCGTTATGGAGAATCAAAATTATTTAACGAACGTCTATACCTCGCCAAAAACTGGTTGGAAATATATCTCATTTATTGAACAACGCGAGCTTAATAGTAGCATTGATCATATCTTCTTCCTTATTTTGATCATGAGTGTCATTTTGGGTGTTATTGCTTTGGTTGCATCTATTATTCTAGCTGGTAAGTTCTCTAAGCCAATCACTACCTTAATTGGTCACATGCAAGAGATTGGAGAGGGTGATTTAACCAAAGAAGTACAGCCTCATTTACTTCAACGTAAGGATGAGTTAGGTACTTTGGCTAATTCTCTGCAATCCATGCAATTATCTATTAAGTATCTGATTTCAGAGATTGTATCCGCATCCAAAAAACTGGTAGCCTCCTCAGAGCAGGTATCCGCTCATGTGGAGAGTAATATAGTGGCTATCGATAAGATCGCTGAAAACGTAAAAGAAGTAGCAAGTGGCGCAGATAATCAGCTCATGCGTACAGAGGAAAGTGCTAAGGGCATGGAGGAAATGGCACTGGGTATTCAACGAATTGCTGAATCTACCTCCTCAATTGCAGAGTTTTCACTTGATACAACACAAGAAGCTGAGAGTGGTAACAATACCGTACAGCACGCCGTACAACAAATGAGCAACATCGGTGTATCTGTCGAGCATTCCCTCTCTGTCGTGAAGGTCCTACAGGATCGATCTAACGAGATTGTAAAAATTGTAGATATGATTACCGACATTTCCTCCCAAACCAATCTTCTTGCTCTAAATGCAAGCATAGAGGCTGCCCGTGCAGGAGAACATGGTAGAGGATTTGCTGTTGTTGCAGATGAAGTAAGGAAGCTTGCAGAACAATCTTCAGAGTCTGCTGGTAAAATCGCTAGCTTAATTAATGAAGTGCACGGAGAGACTAGTCGTGCCATGGAATCTATGAATGATGTAAACCATAGCGTCTCTAACGGTGTTCAAATGGTACAAGATTCCGGTGAAGCTTTCCAACGCATCCTTCAACAAATTAAAAATATAACGGAACAAATTCATGATAACTCTGCCATTTCAGAGGAAATGTCCGCTGCCAGTGAAGAGATTGCATCTTCTGTTGATGAGACAGCACATATAGCTAAGCTTTCAGCTGATTACATGCAAAACGTGTCTGTATCCTCTGAGTCCCAGGTAACTGCAATGATGGCTCTTCAAGGATCATCTGAGGAACTACGTCAGATATCTCAGGAATTAACGAGCTTAATTGACCGTTTCCGAGTATAACCCATTTGTACTCTCTGTTTAGCAAGATTCCCATCGCAAATAGTCGGGAGTATCCATGATATTCCCGATTGTTTATAAGAAAACCTACATCATAAAGGAGAGAAAATCATGAAGAAAACAAAAGTATTGCTAAGTGTTGGTCTATCCCTATCACTTATGCTAGGTGCAGCACCAGCATTCGCTGCTCCGTTATCAACAGCTTCTGCTACACAAATTGCTCAACAGCAATTACAAATGCTTGACAAAGGTAAATGGGCTGAAAAAACTCACGCTGCTGTTCAAAAAATGATCGACCAATATGGCGTAAAGAGTCCTAATTACAAAGCAGATAAAAAACCTTATGCTGTTTTTGACTGGGATAACACTAGCATCATGCACGATACTCAAGAAGCGCTACTTATTTATCAAATCAATCACTTGAACTTCAAATTAACACCAGAAGAATTTGCAAAAGTATTGGTTATGAACGTTCCAAAGGGTCCTTTTGCTGATAAATACAAAACAGTAGACGGCAAAACAATCACAATGGAAAACGTTTCTGCTGACATCATTTCTGACTACAAATTCTTGTATGAGAATTATAAAGGCTTCAAAGGTAAAAAATCCTTAGAAGAAGTAACTAAGTCTGACCAATTCATCGACTTCCGTACAAAAATGTACTTCTTGTACGAAGCAATTAACGGTTCTCATGGTAGCGATGTAGGTTATCCTTGGGTTCTTTACTTCTTGACTAACATGAGCGTTGATGAAGTTCATGAATTGGCTGAGGTTTCCAATGACTACGGTCTAGGTGATTCCATCCGCAAAATCAACTATACAAGTCCAAAAACGCTAAGCGGTAAAGCTGGTGTAATCAGCGTTACATATACATCCGGTCTTCGTCTATCTCCAGAGGTTGCTAACATGATGAATACCTTCCGTTCTAATGGCATCGACGTTTATGTAGTGTCTGCATCTATGAAAGAAGTAGTAGAAGTATTTGCTTCAAATCCAAAGTATGGCTATAACATTCCAAAAGAAAACGTAATTGGTATGGAATTGGAGAAAGATGCAAAAGGTGTTATGCAGCCAGTATACAAAAAAGACTGGTTCAAAACAGTTTATGGTGGAAAAACAGAAGTAATTAAAGCTGAGATTGCTAAAAAACACGGTGGAAATGGTCCTCTATTTATTGGTGGCGATAGCAATGGCGACTACGAAATGATGACTCAATTCCCTGATACAAAACTAGCTTTAATTCTAAATCTTCTAAAAGATGGTAATATTGGTAAACTTTCTAAACAGGCTGTAGATGAAATGAAAAAACAAGACCCTAAATTCGTACTACAAGGTCGCGATGAAAACACAGGTATGTGGATTCCTACTGAATCATCCATTAAAGTAGGTAGCACAAAAGCTGAACTACTTCCAAGTAAGTAATATAGCACGATTAGTGTGAGTGATACGATTCACTATACTCGCACATTGTATGTAAAAGACCGTTCCCACAGGTTGGGGAACGGTCTTTCATTTGTTTTAGAGACGTTCTAATTTATCTTAGGTAGGTTGTGTTAGTGGATCAGCTGACTCTCTTTAGCTTTTTTAACTAATTTAGCTGAAGATCGGTTGATGAATTTCTTTAAAGCTAACCCAATGATCAGAGCAATTCCGGCATAGGCAGTCATCATCATGATATTCCTATTGATAATGTCCCATAGGATGCCACCAACCGCTTCTCGCATCATACTAATGGCATACGTAAAGGGCAAATATGGATAGATAGCTTGGAAAAATGGCGGTGTGACCTGAATCGGGAATGTCCCTCCAGAACCAGCAAGCTGTAGCACCAAGAGCACGATTGCCATCGCCTTCCCTACGTTTCCAAAAACAGAGACGAGCGTATAAACAATCAGCATAAACACCGCACTAATCAGTAAGCCAAATACGACAAACCACCATTTATCTGCTACGTAGGCACCTAAAATATATATATCACCCATCGTTACCATAACAGACTGTAGTACGGCTAGCATTCCAAAGGTCAGATACCTGCCAAAATAAACCTCGTAGCTTTTAAAAGCATGCTCATCATCATGAACCTCTACGCTTAATAAAGAAACCAGTAACAATGCACCTACCCACAAGGATAATGTAGTAAAAAACGGCGACATTGCTGAACCGTAATTAGGAATCGGGAACATTCGATTTTCTTTCAAAATAACTGGCTCCGCGAAAAATTGGCTCTCCTTCTCCGCATTTCTCTTCAACAGATCGATTACTTCTTCTAAGTTACCCTCTTTTTCTAAAGCTCTAATCCGTTTGGCTAAATCTTTAATTTTCGCTTCTACCTCAGGCAGATTTTTTTGAAGCAACAATAGATCTTTACTCCCCAAAGACAGTCCTTTTGCGGCATCCTGTAAGATTTTTTGCACATCCGGTATGCTAGTAATGGCATCCCTGATCACCGCTCTTGCTTGATTGGCATCCTGTTTCGCTTTTTCGATCCCTTCCATAATAAGCGGTTCAATCTGTGTGTCAAAGCGATTGAGAAGATCATCAATAGCTTGGGAGGTGTCTCTGGAGAGCTGTATAAACTGATCCACTAGTTGTTGAGCTGGTCTTTCGCCTCGGTCAATCGCATCTGCAAGGGAGGTGACAATGGTCTGCTGCTTTTCAAAAGTTGATTTTATACTTTTGAGCTTATCAGTAACAAAATGCAGCCGTTTCCCTGTTAGATTGGATAGTGGCTCAAACACCCCTATCAAACGATTTGTGACGCTTATTGCTCTGTCTAAGCGTTCAGCAGTACGATCAAGCTCCACTTTAGCCAAGCTTGGCACAAAACTAATATCCTGTAGAATTCCTAATAATTTTTCGCTCAGCACAGAGGCTTGTTGAATCACCAGTAGGTTCTCTTTTATCGTAGGTGTTAACGTTCCGATAGCATCTGCACTGTGATCCAAGAACTCACCTACGTGCACAGAGAGCTTTTCAGCATCTTGGGCAAGATGTGTCACCACTGGTAGATTATTTTGGGCCTTCTTCAAGATATCATCAGCTTTTTTCAAATCGGCACTAGCTGTAGAAATCACTTTATGTACTTCTGGGAAAGAGGCTTCTACTTTATATACGAGTTCAATTAATCGTCTAATCGTAGGTAGCTCACTCTCTAACTGAATGCCAATTTCATTAAAAATCCGGAAAATGGTACCGTTCGCTGTCTTGATAAAGTTACGATTTACCTCTTCCGTTACACCACTTGCTCCTTTTGCGGTTATTTTTGGTGATATAGCATTGATTTTCTCATTTACGTTATAGATAATTTCGGCCTTTTGCGGATTTTTGGACAGCACTGTTGCGATTCGTTCTGAGAAATTAGCAGGTATGATGATACTCGCATAATAATCACCATGCTCTACCCCTCTCAAGGCATTATCCGCATCGGTGAATACCCAGCCTATCTTTTTATTCTCTTTTAAAGAGGCAATGATCTCTTCTCCAATATTGAGTTTATTTCCACGTAGTTCTGCTCCCTTATCCAGATTAGACACAGCAATCTTAATCCCACTCGTCTGCCCATACGGGTCCCAGGAAGCTTCAATGTTAAACCACGCATATAGAGACGGTAAGAAAACAAGTCCAGAAATAATAATGGCAGCGGCCCAATTCGTTACAATTTTTTTTACGTCTCTTTTGAATATCAGAAAAATATTATTCATCGCATATCCCCTATAATCTCTAGTCTTTTGATTAGCTTTTATTGTACCTCTATCTATCAACATATCCAAACCAGAAACCATTTCATTCAATAAGTAATGATTTTATCCTTGTCCACAAAATCTAGCTCCCCTTCTCACGTTGTGAAAGGGGCTTTTGTTATTTGTGCAGCAGGAATTCCTACATCTTAAGACTTTCGTAAGATTTCTATCCAATGATTTGTAACAAGTTGTTTGTAAGATAAGCCTATGACACAATGAAAGGAACGTGAAGAAAAGGTGGATAACAGATGCCCAAATATCAAGTACTAGTCGTAGATGATGAAGTAGAAATCAGAGAAGCCATTAAGATTTATTTGCGTAATGAAGATATCGCCGTCTTTCAAGCGAGGAACGGTGTGGAAGCATTAGAGATTCTCGAACAAGAAGAGATTCATCTAATCCTACTAGATATTATGATGCCGATTATGGATGGAATTAAAGCAACCTTTACAATCAGAGAAACAAAGAATATTCCTATCATTATGCTTTCAGCTAAGTCTGAGGATACCGATATCGTGCTAGGTCTAAACGTAGGGGCTGATGATTACATCACCAAGCCATTCAATCCTATTGAATTAATTGCCCGTGTGAAATCCCAATTGCGTAGATATACCAATCTGGGCAATTACAAGGTACGCGAGGGCGAAACGACAGTCGGCGGTTTGACCCTCAATACGAATGCGAAAACCGTAACGGTGGATGGTGAAGAAATTCGTTTGACGGCAACGGAGTATAAAATTCTAGAGCTATTAATGGTCAATAAAGGTCATGTATTTTCTATTGAGGAAATTTATGAAAAAGTGTGGAAGGAACCCTATTACAATGCAGAAAATACAGTGGCTGTTCATGTCCGAAGAATTCGCGAAAAAATTGAAATCAACCCAAAAGAGCCCAAATATTTAAAGGTGGTGTGGGGCATTGGATACAAAATCGAAGGGTAAATACATCCCCTTAGTTGCTTTACTTCTAAGCTTTTATTTACTCGCTTTATCAATCCTAGCTACAATTGATGTTTTTAGTAACAAACAGAAATTAAGCAAGGATTATTATTTTACTACTTATAGTTTTACAGAAAAACTGGATCAATTCTCTACCCTTTTGGAGCGTAGATATACGGAATTTAAAGATTATGAAAAGAAATCAGTTACTGAAAAATTCCCTACTGATATCGTGGAGGATTTACAACTTCAACACAAAGCAGAGTTAGACGAAAAAATTCGAGCAGTAAAACAATATTACGACTCTGAATATACGCAAGAAACGAGCCATCTCTCTGGCGAAGAGATTGAAAAGTGGCAAACTCAAAAGTTAGCTGAGATACAAAAAAAATATGAAGAAGAATCAAAAGACCTTGTAAAATACTTTTTGCTTAAAAAAGATAAGTTGTTTGAGGAGCTTACGCACAACCTCTCTAAACGAGATAGCAGCTTTCACTACTATATTCAAAATGAACAAACCAAAGAAGTCTATAAAAACATAGAGAGTCTGCCAGATCAAGAAGAATTGAAAACTAAAACGCTCTATTATACCAAATTTCCCATCTCTAACCTTTATAATCACAAGCATCTCACATCAGTTCATAATCGCTTCAAACAACATGACTGGTCCGGTTACATCATGATTCCGGCTACCATAAGTGAAGGAAATCAGATATATATGGATTATACTTATTATCTGTCAATCAGAGATCGGCTAATTAAAGAGTGTATAGTAGGTATCGTCAGTTTTGTAGGACTTATCTTGATTGGGATCTATTTAGTCAAACAAAAGCATAAGTTATTACCCATTATAGAAAAAATGGCACAAGTAATTCGTCGTATACCGATTGATATTCGTATTTTCTTACTAGGAATCGTTAGTTTGATTACACTCATTTCATCAATCCAGACGTCTTTTTTCTATTCATCACCAAACATCTCACACGTTTTTAATCTAACGATTTTTGCACTACTGTTTGCCTATATCGCCTTGCATATATACGAAGCTTGGTACCTTATGAAGGATCGAGAACAGCTTCAGATTCAATGGCAAAAAAGTTTTTTGCATCAGCTAAAAATTCTCTATCAAGAAAGCATTTTATACAAAAGCTTGTTGTTTAAAGTCGTACTGCTAGCAATTTTATCAGCTGGGTTTGGCTTTAGCTGTCTATTAATCCTCTGGGGAATGGTTGATCATGGTGGTATTCCTATTCTCTTGGGTTTCTTTTACAACATGTTTTACCTTCTCTTTGTAGTACCTCTTACCCTACGTAGAATAGGTACCTTAAACAAAATTATGAAAGCTACAGAATATATGGCAGCAGGCCAGCTTAATCTGCACATAGAGGAGCCAAAGGCCGGGAATTTTAAAGAGCTAGCCCAGAATCTCAATAATATGCGGGAAGGCTTAAAAAAATCGCTGGATAGCCAGATGAAAAGCGAAAAGTTAAAAACGGAGCTTATCACTAATGTCTCGCATGATCTGCGTACACCACTTACCTCGATTATGAATTATGTAGGCTTTTTAAAACAGGACACACTGACCCCAGAAGAGTCAAAAGAGTACATTAACGTATTGGACCAAAAAACCCATCGTTTAAAAGTACTCATCGATGATTTAATTGAGGCATCCAAAGTCGCGAGTGGTGCTGTTGAGATGCATGTAGAGCAGGTAGATATTGTCGCTCTCCTAAACCAAGCACTAGCTGAGTTTACTGATAAGATACCTGCTTCAGGTCTAACCTTCCGCCTTCATGTTGATCCGCCTAAAATGCTCGTGCATGTGGATGGGAAAAAGACCTGGCGTGTTTTCGAAAACCTAATAAACAATACGATTAAGTACTCCTTGCCCAATACTCGTGTTTACCTGTCCCTGCACGAGGAAGCAGATCGCGTGCTGTTTACGATCAAAAATGTCTCTGCCTACGAGATTAACTTTGAAATAAGCGAGTTATTTGAGCGTTTCAAGCGCGGTGATCAATCCCGCCATACAGAAGGCTCCGGACTGGGGCTTGCCATAGCCAAGAGTATTATGGATTTGCAGGGTGGAGAATTGCACATCGATATTGATGGTGACTATTTTAAAGTAACGGCGATTTTTCCAAAGCCAATTATGCATGAGGTCAAGTCGCAATCATAGCAATGGAACGTCACGGACAAAAAAGGGAATTCTGGGAAAAAAAGCGTCTTACTAACAGAAGAAGCACTCTAAATGAGCAAAAGCTGGATTTAGAGTGCTTCTCTTTTATGGAACCATTATATTATAGCGTTATCTTACTTACGCTTAAAATACTTTAGTCGTCCAGGATTCACAATTCCAGATATCAGTCACAACATCCTGGTAGAATTCTGGTTCGTGGCAAATGATTAGAATGCTACCCTTGTATGCTTTCAGGGCGCGTTTCAATTCATCCTTAGCCTCAACATCCAAGTGATTCGTAGGCTCGTCCAATACAAGTAAATTGGTTTCCCGATTAATTAGCTTACATAGGCGTACCTTTGCCTTTTCGCCCCCGCTCAACACATCAATTTTGCTCTCAATGTGCTTGGTTGTAAGTCCACATTTTGCAAGTGCTGCACGCACTTCAAATTGTGTGAATGACGGGAATTCCTGCCACGCTTCTTCAATACACGTATTAGGATTGCTTCCTTTCATTTCCTGTTCAAAATAACCGACATTCAGGTAATCACCCATACGCACATCGCCGGATATTGGCTTAATTTGACCTAAAATACTACGCATTAAGGTTGTTTTACCAATACCATTTGCACCTACTAAAGCAATTTTTTGTCCTCGCTCCATATACAAATCGAGCGGTCGAGACAATGGCTCGTCATATCCGATAACCAAATTCTTTGCTTCCAAAATCACTTTGCCTGAAGCACGGGATTCCTTGAAGTTAAACTCTGGTTTTGGTTTTTCCTTAGCAAGCTCAATCACTTCCATTTTATCCAGCTTCTTCTGACGAGACATCGCCATATTACGAGTGGATACACGTGCTTTGTTACGTGCTACGAAATCCTTAAGCTCAGAGATTTCCTGTTGTTGGCGTTTATAAGCAGATTCAAGCTGGGCTTGTTTCGCCTCATAGATTTGCATGAAGTTATCATAATCACCAACATACCGGCCCAGCTCTTGATTAGACATATGATAAATCAGGTTAATGACACTATTTAAGAAAGGAATGTCATGCGAAATCAAAATAAAGGCATTTTCATACTCGTTTAAGTAGCGCTTTAACCATTCAATATGCTGTTCATCCAAATAGTTGGTCGGCTCGTCCAGTAGTAGGATGTCTGGTTTTTCTAAAAGTAGTTTGGCCAGCAACACCTTGGTACGTTGTCCACCGCTCAAATCTTGTACATCTCGTTCCAAACCAATGTCTTCTAAACCTAACCCACGAGCAATCTCATCTATTTTAGCGTCAATGACATAAAAATCATTGTTAGTTAACGTGTCCTGAATGGTTCCCATATCTTCAAGCAGCTGCTCTAGCTCTTCTGGAGTCGCATCAGCCATCTTGTCACAGATTGCATTCATTTCAGCTTCCATGTCAAAAAGATATTGAAACGCCCCACGTAGCACATCGCGAATCGTCATTCCACGCTGTAGTACTGCATGCTGATCCAGATAGCCCACGCGTACATTCTTCGCCCATTCAATTTTACCCTCATCCGGTTCTAGCTTCCCTGTGATAATGTTCATGAAGGTAGATTTTCCTTCGCCATTAGCACCGATTAATCCGATATGTTCCCCTTTTAATAAACGGAAGGAAACGTCATTAAAAATAGCACGGTCGCCAAAACCATGGCTTAGACCTTGTACGGTTAAAATACTCATGATTAACTCCTTTAGCTTTATGGTTGATTGTTAGTTTGCTGTATGAAAAAAGAATCATTTCTTACGTAATTGACTTTCACCGATGAATTACTCACATCTACATCTCTATGATTATATCGAAAATCGCGACAGAATGTAGGAAAAGTTTCAAGGTAAATTGATCTTTTTCTCGGAAACTACTGGAACAAAAAAAACCGGAGCAAAATCTCCGGGAAACCATAACCTTCTTGCTTTATTTCACTCTTTTTCTCATAACCCTTTGTACAGGAATACTCTGGGGAAAACAAAATACATTGTGAGGATCGTACTTCTTCTTTATTTGCTTTAAGCGGACAAAATTGGTTCCATAGTAAGCCTGAGGCCAATGTTTGATATGAAGATCCGGGAAATTGACGTAATCCCCGATGACATATGGGGTAAGTGCTTCTCGGAATCGATTGACCCAATGTACACTCGCTGGTTGGGATGTATTCTCCCTCCATCTAGCTGAAAGCTCAAATATATATCTGGCTCCTCGATGAAAGTAGGCGGTTTCCGATGGCATGACACGACCAACAGCTCCACCCAGGCTTTGACACCATACTGTAGAATGGCGATTTGGAGCTTTAGCCAGGAAATCCTGTAAAACCTTAATACCTTGAATCGGCAGATTTTTGTAGGCATATGCTCCCGTTATTTTAAATTTTGGCAGTAAATTCTCATCTGATTCCGCAAAGAACTTAACTGCCTCGATATAAGGAACCTGCTGCACCTTAACTTTAATAGGAGAACCAGTGTCTAGGAGTGGTTTTACTAATCTGCGAAGCTCCTCCGCTGTTCCTAGCAGTTGTCCTGTGGATACAATTGTACCTACCTGCTTGGAAGACATTTCAATAGTAGATGTTAACCGATTGGTTACACTTGGTGCCCAGCGTTGCCATTTATCAAATACCTTTATAAAGTCCTTCCATTTCCATGTAATACTGTAGATCGATACGGACTTAATGGGACGTACCCGAAATGTAAAGGAACTAGCAATACCAAAATTGCCTCCTCCCCCACCTTTGGAAGCCCACAGTAGATCAGCGTGTTGGCCTGGAGTAGCTTTTAGTAGCTTTGCACCTTTTTTCCCGGAAGCTACCACCATGTTAACTGCTTGCAAATGGTCCAATGTAAGTCCATATTGACGTGACAGCAGTCCAATTCCACCACCTAATGTAAGCCCAGCTACTCCCACATCAGCCGCCGTACCGGCAGGAATGGTTACTCCTTTTTCCCATAATTGTCGATATACCTCTGCTAACTGTGCACCAGTCTGTACATAAGCAAGGTTACGCTTACGATCTACACGTATCTTGTTCATTTCACTCACGTCGATAATAATTCCACCTGTTACTGCGGAAAAGCCCTCATAACTATGGCGACCACTGCGGATACGTATAGGTACCTTCCTTTCACGTGCCCACTTAACTGCATTAATGATATCTTGTGTACGCTGACAAAACACAATCACTCTGGGAAACTTATTAAAACGACGGTTATACTCTACACGTGCCCGATCATAATCAGCATCGTCTGGGAAAACGATTCGTCCCGTTAGTTTGGTTTTTGTTGTCACCTTTGTTTTTGTTGTCACCTTTTCTTTCGGTGTAGCTTTTGTAATAGCTGCGTTCCTTGCTTTAATTATGAACCGTTCCTTAGCTTTACCTATCTGCTTTTGTTTTGGCATGTCATCCCCCTTTCTAGACCTTGGCTATCAGGTAATTCTACTTACCTCTTTATTTCTATGTGTACATAACACAGCTGGACACGGCGTCTACCACGGATGGAAGGTCTGTCCCTACAAAAAAAACAGCCCGGTTTATACCCGGACTGCTTTCCTACCACATCATATTCTACGGCACTGATTTCATTTATCTGGCTACGGTAGCATCTTTACAAAAGCATTATCAACATACGCGATCTTACCTTGGTAAGATACTTTTAACCAGCCTTTTTGAGAACCTACGACCTCTAAAACGGTGTTTTTCGGTACAGCTACCATAATCTTAGAACCAGCTAATGGCTTGGTGCGCAGGTTCAAAAAATATGCTGTAACAGTAGCTTGTTTCTTGTCAGATGCGATCACCTGCGCTGGCTCCACCTTTTTGGCAGGGACCTCTACCACTGGTTGTTTTGTTGGTTCAACAGGAGTAACCACTGTTTTTTCCGCAGGCGTTGTTGTTACTGCTGGTGTTTCAGCTTTAGTAGCAGGAGCTGACTTTTCAGCTTCTTTTGCTGATTCTTTAGAGACTTCTTTTTCAACAGCCTTATCCGTTGCAGATTCAGCCGCCTTGCGAGCTTGGTTTAGCTTTTGATAGAACTCGCCTTTTGTTTTCATTCCAGTAAATTGATCTGCTTTTACATTTGCTTTTTTCGCTAGCTCTGCGATTTCGTCTGGCGTAACAGCATCATTTACATTAATAGAAGCTACGTTTGTGTACTTACCATCCTTCGCCACTTCCATAATGCCGTCATTTAGAAGCTCAACAACATCTGCACGCTCTGGAGCTTTAGTATCAAAGCCGATCACTTTCCAATATTGCTCGTTATTTGGCGTGTACACACCCTTTTTCACTTCTTTTAGATATTTCATAGACAGGTTACGGATCGTCCCACCTGTCTCTCCATACGCATCATTTTGCTTAGAAGACCAAAGAACATCGAATTTACGTCCTTCCAATGCCCCGCCTTTTGCTTGCAGAGCCTCCATACGGTAGGAGTTCATACCGATTTTAATTGTATCTTCTGGCTTGATTGCTGTTTCATCCATTCGGCGTACATTAGTAATGCGTTCACCGGCTGGTTTTGATAAATCAATTTCATACTTCACGTTACCAAAAAAGTCATTCGTGCTGTATTTCGATGCACGGCGTTGCTTATCAAAACTAGGGGTAACATCTCCTGGACGAGTTGTGTTAAAGTAACCTGCCCCCCATTCCATATAATCCTTCAGATCTTTACCTGTAATTTTATAGACGGTAACTTCTCCACCTGCATAGCGATAGCTATAGGCAATATCTTTTTTCTTGATCGGACCTGCATCTAGCTTCACATCATCATTATCGATCTGGTGGGCAACCACGTCCGCTTTGCTATAATACAGCATTACTTCATTAAAGAAGTTAGCCATTGGTGTCGCTTGTACTTGCACCTGTGGAATTCCTTTAATCTCATCGCGTGGTACTAGATTCCCGTCCTTTAATTCAGCGATCACGATGTTAGCATCAGCACGAGCGAATTCATGGAATGGTTGCAATGTTTTTTCCAAATCAGCGTCAGACGTTACAAACGTACCATCTGTAGCCTTTACCGGAATAGCAGTCGCTTCTTTATCTTTTAAAACAACCTTATCTCCTTGTTTTGTAAAGGAAAGATCGATGCGAGAGACATGTGTCCCATATTTATCAGGCTCTGTAATTAGAACACCATTAATTACTTCTTTTTTAACCAATTTGTGCATATGACCAGCGAAAATTGCGGTTAGCTCCGGGTTAGCGTTCGCAATATCCTCTACACCTGTACCAGGGATACCATTCTCATTCTCAATCCCCATGTGCATGAGACCAATCATAACGTCTACTTTCCCTTTTAACTCGCTAACTGCTTTCTTTGTTTCTTCAACCGGGTTCTTAATTACCAACCCGTTCAGATGGTCAGTACCTTTTTCAAACTCAGTAATCATTGGGGTATTCATCCCGATAATTCCGATTTTAACGCCATCTTTTTCGATGATTTTATAAGCGGGCATAAAACGCTCGCCATTCTCTTTGTAAATGTTCCCTGCGAGCATCGTGCCTGTGAATTGGCTTCCGATTTTATCTAATACATCCAAACCAAAATTAAATTCATGATTCCCGTATGCCCAAGCATCGTAGCCCATTTCGTTCAAGGCTACCATCATAGGAGATTTTGGCTGATCATTAAACAACTCCGCGGAGTTATCCTGGATTAGATCACCCGCATCCAATAAAATGGTGTTCGGATTTTCTTGTCTTACTTGTTTAATAATTGTAAATAATTGTGTCATACTTCCAGTGAGATTAGGACCATCTAAACCATAGTCCCACGGCATGAAGCGTCCGTGAATATCAGATGTGCCGAGTAGCGTGATGTTTACATCATTACTCTTGCTCTCTGCTGCTTCTACAGGAGCAGGGGTTGCTACTCCTGTAGCAAGAAAGGAAAAACCAAGCATAGCTGTTAAGAAACCTTTGCAGGCTTTTTGAAGTAAGTGCATGTAGTATCTCCCTTTTATCAAATTGTGATATATGCCCTAGTAGTAGACTACCTAAATATTAATAATGTTACAACTAAAAATGAGCAAGAAAAAATGAAGTTTTTTATTTCCAAAAAAAAAGCGCTCTCTACGCTTCCAAAAAACGTAGGGAAAGCCAAATTCAAGGCTTTCCCTACATTTTCCTGTTCAATCAGCACTCTACTGACTCTACCTTTCTAGCTATACCTTTTGACTATACTCGGTTACACATTTGATAAATTCTTCGCCATATTTATCCCACTTTGCTTCTCCCACACCTTTGATCGTGAGCATGGTAGATTTATCAGTCGGAACAATTTCACTCATTTCCCGTAAGGTACTATCATGAAAAATAACGTAAGGTGGCAACCCTTCTCGCTCGGCAATCGTCTTGCGCAACTGACGTAAGACATCAAATAATTGGCTATCCTCCTGACGCTTGATCGGTTTAGCACGTTGTTTATGCCAGACCTGCTCTTCTCCTTTTAATACTCGCACCGCTCTTTCTCCCAGCATAACAACCGGATATTGGCTTTCTGTTAAACTCATATATCCTTCAGCAATCAGCCACTGAATCATTTCTACAATCTCTTTTTCCGTGTAGTCCTTCATAATTCCGTATGTAGGCAGTGCCGAAAACCCGAATTGAAGAACCTTTTTATTGGAAGAACCCCTAAGGACTTGAGCCACCATGACAGCCCCAAAACGTTCCTTCATCCGTTTTACACATGAAAAAATCTTCTGCGCATCTACCGTGATATCAATTAATTCTGCGTCATCTGTACAATTCCCACAGGTACCACACTCTTTGGCATTCGGATCACCAAAATACTCCAAAATATATTGCTGCAAGCAACGTGAGGTTCGGCAATAATCACTCATTGCATATAATTTTTTGTAATCCTGCTCTTTTCGTTCATCAGTTTGTTCATTTTGTTCAATAAAAAACTTCTGGGTTTGGATATCCTGTGCCTGAAACAACAGGATGCATTCACTACGTTCTCCATCACGCCCTGCACGCCCTGCTTCTTGATAATAGGCCTCCAGATTCTTTGGCATATTGTAATGAATGACGTATCTAACATTGGATTTATCAATACCCATTCCAAATGCATTCGTTGCAATCATGACACTCACATCGTCAAATAGAAATGCATCTTGATTATTTACACGCTCATCTTCAGAAAGACCTGCGTGATACTTGCCCACACGATGTCCCTTTTGGCGTAAAAATTCATAGAGATTTTCCACTTCTTTTCGAGTAGAAGCATATATGATACCAGCCTGTCCCTGATTTGCTGTCACGTAGTCAGAGACAAACGAGCGTCTATCTTCGCCTCTTCGTACAGCCAGGATTAAATTGTCCCGGCCAAATCCAGTAACGAATACCTGACCTTCTTTAAGAGCAAGGAGTCGGCAAATATCTTCTTTTACCTCAGGTGTAGCCGTTGCAGTCAAAGCCACCACGATAGGACACGAATACAATGACTGGACAAGGCTGGCAACCGCTAGATAGCTAGGTCGAAAATCATGACCCCACTGTGAGACACAATGCGCCTCATCAACGGCTACTAACGAAATAGGCATCTCTTGAATCATTTCACGAAACTGTTCCGATTCAAGACGCTCTGGAGCAATATAAACCAATTTGTATCTTCCCTGTCTAGCATCACTCATTCTTTCCTGCACCTCATGATAGGAAAGAGAGCTATTAATCTGAGTAGCAGGTACACCCATACTAACCAATGCATCTACCTGATCCTTCATCAAAGAGATTAAGGGAGAGATTACGAGCGTAATTCCCTCAAACAGTAAGGCAGGAATTTGATAACAGATGGATTTTCCTCCGCCTGTAGGCATAATTCCTAGCGTGTCATGCCCGGTCAAAATACTTTCAATAATCTGCTGCTGTCCCCTTCGAAAGGCAGGATAGCCGTAATATTTTTGAAGAAGTTCCTCTGCCTGATGTAGCATTATCATCACCACTTTTTTGCGGTAGCCCTCGTGTTCATTTGCCACCATGTTTTTTTCTATTGTATCAAAAGAAGATAGACAAAATTTTATCATGGGTCTGTTTCAAAAATGTAAGTTACGGGTAAAGAAATAAGTGACCCATAGCCGCTTCATTCACTATCTAACTATGATACGATGAACTGAGTACTTATACTGTCTTTACAAAAAGGAGAATAGGTAATGAGCATTCTCGTCGTGGATGACAATCCGATTAATCTAACCATAATTGAAAAGATTTTAAACAGTGAAGGATATACAGATATCAAACTCCTCCATTCAGCCTACGAACTTTTTGATTATCTACAAATAGATGTACCACCTAAAATTCATCGAAGTGTGGATCTCATTTTGCTTGATTTAATGATGCCAGAAATAGATGGGATTGAAGCTTGTCGCCGCATTCAACAAAATGATGAATTAAAGCATATCCCGATTATTTTTGTTACGGCTATGGGTGACTCCTTTAAAATGGCAGAAGCTCTTAATGTAGGTGCAAATGATTATGTGATGAAGCCTATTAATAAAATCGAATTAATGGCACGTATTCGTGTTGCTTTACGTTTAAAGCACGAAAGCGATTGGCATAGAGAACGTGATAAGGTCATCCAAAGTGAGCTTCAGCTTGCTAAACAAGTGCAACGAAGCGTATTAAGCCATCCAATCGATAATAAACAGATTCTGATTAGTGCAGCCTATCTACCAACCTTTGAACTAGCTGGAGATATGTATTCCTGGATATCCATTGATGAGAATCGCTATGGCGTAATTTTATTAGATATGATGGGTCATGGAATTGCGGCCTCCTTGGTTTGCATGTATATTTCATCTGTTCTGCGCGATACCATTACGAAAATTACAGACCCGGAACAAGTTATCCAGGAATTAAACCGATACATGTATCAGTTAAATAGCACAGAGCGATTCCTACAATACTATTTCACGGCCATTTATCTAGTCATTGATACCGAAAAAAAGACCGTAGAATACGTCAATGCTGGGCATCCAAAGGGAATCATGATTATAGACGATATATCCGTCAATTATTTGGATAAAGGTAGTTGTGCAGTTGGTTTCTTTTCAGAAATTGAGGTACAAAAAACGCTTATTCCGTATGAGAAAAGTATGCAAATGGTTTTATACACGGATGGCTTATTAGAAGTATTAGAAAATACTGTAAAGGATGGTACAGATGCAATAAAGGCAGAGCTTTTCAAACATCCCCAGACTCCCGAACAACTGGTAGAAAATATTTTACCCCCTGAGGCTAAGGAACATCAGCATGATGATATGTGTCTGTTAATGATTCGCGCTAACTAAATTACCCTTAGCATGAGAATTCGACTCTCTTTGCTTGTCCAATGATTGAGGAAATGACAAACCATAGAGTAGAGAAACTCTTTGAATTCTTTTAAAATATTTTTTCTGATAAGCGTGACTTTTCCCGTTTTTTCTCGTCTTTATATTTGGAAACATTTTACTTCCCACACTCAAAGGAGGTTATTATGAGAAAAGCAAAGAAGCTCCATACAGTGCTAGCTACTTTCATTGCCGTTAGCATGCTATCCGTTACACCTGTTTGGGCAGCGGACACAACGTCAACGAAAAGCTTACCAACATCAACCACTAAGCAGGAACAGGCTACCTTGCCTGTAACTATCAAGCAAACGCTTGAAAAGGTATATAAAGCAATCCCCGAGCTAAAATCATTTACTGTTGTATCTCATAAACCTGATAGTAAGACTAAGGAAGGAAAGTACCATGTCTATCTCCTAAAACAATCCGAAAAAGGCTCTAAAGATAAAATAGAACCGGAAGCCTCCCTGATCTTTGATCAAAAATCCGGTCTACTACTCGAGCTTTCTATCAATCATTCTGAATGGGTATCGGATACTCCTCCATCTGAAAAGCTAGCCAAGGAAAAGGCCACTGAATTTCTCAAAACGATGCTAGGCGATGAGCTTGAGAAATTAAAGGTAAGTGAGCATGTCGGTATCTCACAAAATGGAATGGTAACTGAAGACGGGAAAAGAATGGATTGGAAGCATAGAAGTTTAACATTTGAACGTTTGTACAACGGAATTCCACTTCTCTCAAGCGGTCCCCGTGTATCTGTAGATAAAGCCGGCAACATTACCTCTTATTACCTAGAGGACTCAGATCTGGTCTATGACGATAAAAAATTTCCTGATCCAAAAGAAGCAATGAGTAAAGAAAAGGCTGAAGAAGCTTTTCAGAAGCAGACAGATATGAATTTATTCTATATCAGTAACTATTCTAATAACCAAGCCAATACCAAAGCAAAACCGGTGCTCGCATACGCTCCAGCACAAGTTAAAACCATTGATGCAAAGACAGGTAAGCCTGTGGTTACATGGGGATCGCTCAAATCCTTTACCCCTAAAAAAGTAACCATCTCCGCAAAAGGAGAATCCTTGAAGGTAACATCTAAAGCAGAGGCAGAAAAGCTTTTGACATCGCCAGCATTTGGTCTTGATCTGAGCAAGATGAAATATGACGAACGTGAGGAAAAAGACTCCGAAACAGGTACAACCTATGTAGAATACTCGTGGAGCTCTCATACAGATGATAATAAGAATCTTTACGTATACATTACCGCAAATAAGGCAACCGGAGAAGTTAGCAGAATGAACCTGCATGATAGCTCCAAGCGTGGGCAAAAGGGTACCATATCGGCTACAGATGCTGAAAAAGCAGCTCTGCAATTTATTGAGAAATATGCAGATGCAAAAGTAAAAGAGCTCTCTCTCGACTCCCTTTTCTCGAACGATCAGGACAAAGAGCAAATCCCTGAATGGGTGGACAAGAGTAAGCTGAAAAAAGATGGGCAAAATCCCGAATATTATCTTACTTTCAGTCAGCTTCATCAAAACATTCCTGTAGCTGACAAAGCTTACTCCGTTCAAATAGATGCTATTACAGGAAAAGTAGTCGGATTCCATTTTGCATTACAAACAGAAGCAACCCTGCCTGACAGCAAAAAGATCATTACTGCTGAACAAGCGAAAAAAGCCCTTGTAGCATCACATCCAATGAAGCTTAGCTATCTATGGCCACAGTATGAGGATCAAAGAGCACCTGCTCCTTTGTTGGTTTATGTACTAAGTTATCCACGGGATGTCTCCCTCATCGATGCACTTACAGGTGAACCCCTAAAATAATTGAATCACATAATACCTCCTAACTCCTTTCAAATACAAAGCGAACCTTCCTTATTAACAGGACCGTTCGCTCTCTTTTATATCCTGGTTTACATTTTTTGGTATATACGTACTCCTTCAATCTCCTGATAATGGCCCATCTCTTTTACAAAAGAGAGAGATTCCTTACTGCCTAATCCAAAAAAGCCATTGGTAGATAAGCTCTCATCAAACAATTGAAAGACACGGCTCTGCAAGTCTGTATTAAAGTAAATCAGGACATTCCGACAGATCACCACATGAAACTCATTAAAAGAACAATCTGTTACTAAATTGTGTTGAGCAAAGGTTACGTTTTTTAAGATAGATTGGTTTAAAATTGCAAATTCAGTGTCAGTCGAGTAATATTCACTGAAAGCTTTTTTGCCACCTGCCTGTATATAATTCCTTGTATAATTTTGCATTTTCTTTAAAGAAAAAGTGCCCTTTTCAGCTCGTTTCAGCACTTCCTCATTCATATCTGTAGCATAGATTTTTGTCTTATGACTTAGATTCTCTTCTTCTATCAGAATAGCCATGGAATATGCTTCTTCTCCTGTTGAACAACCTGCATGCCAAATTCTAATTTCAGGAAGCTGCTGAAGAACAGGTATAACCTTCTTACGAAAAACATAGAAAAAGCTAGGGTCACGAAACATTTCTGTTACATTAATCGAGAAATCACGTAGCAATTTATCTACAAATTTAGTATCATGAAGTACTTTCTCCAATAGAGCTGTAACAGTAGGAATCCTGTCTTGTAGCATACGATTCCATATACGCCTTCTTATGGATGATCTAACATAATCACGGTAGTCAAACCCATACATCCGATAGATTCCTTCTAAAAGAAGATCGATTTCAATACTTTCTCGTTCATCAATTTGATATTCATTTGCCTCAGTCAATGAAGTCATCGATCTATCCTCCATCTATTTATTACATCTACTTCACCAACCAGACACGCATAACTGAGAGCAGTTGACTCGTCTTTAATGGCTTACTGATGTAATCGGATGCTCCAGCCTTCAAGCATTTTTCTCGGTCATATTTCATAGCCTTTGCAGTTAGGGCAATGATTGGGACATTTTTCAGATCAGCTTTTTGGCGAATGGTCTGCATCGCTTCATATCCATCCATCTCTGGCATCATAATATCCATAAGTATGATATCCATCTGTGGATCATTTTCTAGTATTTCAAGACACTCTCTTCCGTTATTAGCTGTGACAACATGAAAGCCCTCTCGTTCAAGCGTGGTTGTGAGCGCAAAAACATTTCGATTGTCATCATCAACAACCAAGACACGCTTACCCGTGAACATACTTGGTGCCTGCTGAGCAAGCTTTTGTGCTTGTGGAGAATCCAATTGATCTTGCTCTACAATTATTTGGCTTTGTTGCACAGATACCTGTAATGTCCCCGTGTTAGATACAGGGGGATGTGAACTGTCTATATTCCTCTCTTCCATATTAGCTACAGCGGCTTCTGTACGAACCGAAAACAGCTCTTGTGTCATCCCTTCCTGCATATTTGGGATATATAGCGTAAAAGTACTGCCACGCCCTTCTTCACTGTCTAAGGTAATACAGCCACCCAATAACCGGGCAAATTCTCGGCAAATGGATAATCCTAGGCCTGTCCCCCCATACTTTCTGCTTGTTGCACCATCTGCTTGATGGAAGGCTTCAAAGATATGTTCTCTCTTGTCTTCAGCTATGCCAATACCTGTATCCGTTACAGAAATCTCTAAATAGTAATCTGTATAATCCTCCTCTGGCATTATCATATTGACATGCAAAGGATCTGCCTTTTTAATTTGTAGAGTCACGGAGCCTTTTTCCGTAAATTTGAAAGCATTGGAAAGTAGATTACGTAAGATTTGATGAAGCCGTTGTTCATCGGTGTACATAATGTCGGGCGCATCTGGGTGTACTTCTATATGGAAAGTAAGCTTCTTCTGAGCCGCAACATGTGAAAAGTGACTTTCCATAAACATCGGCAATTCACTGATATTTACCTCTTCAAAGACAACTTCCAGCTTACCTGCCTCCACTTTAGAAAGATCTAAAATATCATTAATCAGGCTGAGTAAATCTGAACCAGAAGAGTTTATAACACGGGCATATTCTTGTTCTTCTGAGGTAAGTTTCTCATTAAGATTTTCTGAGAGCATTTCTGAGAGGATTAAGATGCTATTAAGTGGAGTACGTAATTCATGCGACATGTTAGCTAAAAATTCAGATTTGTATTGAGAGCTCTTCAATAGGGCTACTGTCCGCCCCTCTAGCTCTATTTTTGTTTGCTCCAGCTCTCGGGCCTTCTCTTCTGCATATTGCTTCTGCTCCTCTATCCTTTCATTGATGCTAGTAAGCTCCTCTGTCTGCATCTGCAATTCTTCGGATTGTGTCTGTAGCTCTTCGGATTGGGCTTGTAATTCCTCTGTCATCGCTTGTGATTCTCGCAATAGGCGGTCTACCTCTAATCGATCGAAAATCCGATTAACAGTAGTCCCCAAATGACTTGTGACATTTTCCATTAGCTGCAAATGTAAATCAGAAAACGACTCTAAGGTAGCCATTTCAATTACAGCAACCGTTTCATTCTCAAAAGTAACTGGAACAATCAAAATTTGTTTAGGAAACGCTTCACCTAAAGCAGACTTAATTGTAATGTACTGTTCGGGTATCTCTTTTAATGAGATCATTCTCTTTTCCTGTGCGCATTGACCCACTACACCCTCACCTAAACGAAAGCTAGTAATTCCAACTTCTTCGCCACTCGATGCAAAAGAAGCAACTTTTTTAAATTCCTTGCTCCTTCCCTTCCCAAAAGCTAGATAAAAGGCACCATAGGATGCTTCTATAATCCAAGCTATCTTAGAAATAAATTCTTGTCCTAAAGAATCAAAATCTTGTATTCCCTGCGTTAAATTTGCCATATTAGCCTGTTGAGTCTTGACCCAGCCTTGTTCCTTTATCTTATTATTAAATTCTTTTACCTTAATCGTATGTTCCTCAAGAGAGGAGGCCATCTCGTTAAAAGATTCACAGATATTCCCTATTTCATCATTTGTTACTATAGGTATACGAGGTAATTTTTCAGCTTGTTTAAAATCAATTCCGGATATTGTACTGGAAATATGACTAAGACTACGTGAGGTACTGCGTATAGCCCAACTCGCAATTCCGATTCCTAGGGCTAAACAAAGTACAACACTCAAAATGATGATGAGCAACATGGTATGGAAGGTATTTACTGACTCATCAGCTGCTTCATCCATTAATTCTTGTTGGCGATTCTTAAATTCTTCTGTTATCTCCATAACATTTTTACGAGTAACTTCTTTTCCACCAACATACATTGCTCTAGCCATTTCCTTATTTCCTGCTTTAACATAGGCGACAATCTGTTTTTGATAGGTGAGATAATCTGAATAGTGGACTTTGATTTGCGCTAATAATTGCTGACCAGACTCTGAATTCATTTTAATGCCGATCACCGTCATTAAAGAGTTAGCATCTAGTATTTTTTGATTCATTTGTTCAATTTTTTGATTGATGAGCTGTATATCATTCTCAGCGATGATGTAGCTAAGCTCTTGGTCAATATGAAAAAACTTGCTCTGCAAATCACTTACCAGCTTTATTTTGACAGAGCGATCATTCGAAATCTCTTCGACGTTCTCGTTAATACTATTCATCGTAAAGATAACCAGGGAAGCTAAAATCAGTAATAAGAACAATATGCAGCCATAGCCAAGCAATTGTTTTCTACGAAAAGTCATTTTCTCTCCCATCCTTAGACAAAATATAAAGCAGAAAGTACAGATTTCTCTCCTATTTACCCAATAAAACAAAATTGAAACAGCTTTTGTCTCCCTTTTTACTTTTTAAAAAAAGTTCTCAAATCCTGCTTATTTCCATACACGTCAGTAGGTTATCAACCCTGCTACCATATTCCAATGAAACCTTCTCTAAAATCTTCTGTATCTCGGTCATAGAGTACGTGGAGCTTTCTGTCATGTATCGAACTTTCTGCGAATGTGCCCGCGTTCTCAAAAAGGATGGTTTATTTATCATAACTTGTGACGTTCCACCGCTTCTGCCTGACCAATTGGCAACAGTGATTTCACGTCAGGCTTTACTTTTGCAGGAGAAGTCACTCTTGGGCAACCTATAGATGCTGTCCAAACACAGATGTATGGTAGCCCATTAACCTGCTTTCGGGCCGTCCTTAAGAAAAAATAGATAAATACCGTACGCAATCTAATTGCTCAAGCAAAATACCTGCTCTCCATGTCTTAGCTAGCCCAGCTCGCGAATATAATAAGCCTAGCTGGGCTATTAATTGTTCCTTCTCTGTCGAGCTATGGTTCAACATTTCGAACAAAGTAGTAGCTTCATCGTATTTCTCACACAATATAGCAAGAACTCCAGCAATCTGAAGTAACCGAGAAGATAAATGAGTTTCCAATAGAAACATTTGAAGAAATTGGAGTTGGATAGATTGTGGAGCCCGAAGCAAAGCGATTGCGAATGAATCACTCACATCCTCTGTCCATCCTAAGGGAGAACAAGAACGATACAGGTCTATCCATTTTTCCCAAGCTCCTATCGCCAGTAATGCCCGACTACAGGATTGGTATATGGGTCGTGACAGTACAATGATTTGGCCTGGTTTCCATCCAAATAAAGCTTGGTACCCTCTTTGCCGTTGGGCTAACCGTAAGACGATTTCGTAAGCCTGCGCATATTCATCAATTTGGAGTAAAATGGCCCATTGCAAGAGATCCGCTTCATGCTGCTTGTCAGACTGCATTTTGGAATAGAAGCATTGCTGTGCCTCTCTTACGCTTAGTAAAGCAAGCTCCTCCTTTCGTAGCTGTGCGAGGAAAATCCCTTTCCAAAGCGGATTATGGGTATATGCATCCGGCAGTAACAACTGATATTGTGCAAACCACTGGGGTTGGTTTACTTCCATCAGATATTGTACGATGCTGTTTTGCACCTGAGTAGACAATTTCCCTTTATATAGCTGGAGCTGATTCATTAATTCTTCAATTTGATTAAAGGCCCCTCGAATACGGATTAATCTCTGCCAGGCGGCATTGAACTGTGGCTGAAAGGTCAAGGCTTCTTCATAGCAATGACATGCTTTTTCATAGGAGAGTAACCTCTCGTAAAGTAAACCTCTTATATAAAGGCTCCGATAGGTACCCGAGCCTGAACATGAGGTATATTTATGAGAGACATCTCCCAAAAGGGTAGCTTGTTGTAATAGCTCAAGAGCTGAGTCTAGTTGATTTTCTTCAATATGAAGAATAGCTTGTAGCTCGATCATATCAACGAAATCTGGATAAAAGCGCAAAGCTTCCTCTGTAATTTTTTGCGCTTCTTTCATGTTTCCCATTTCTTTATAGGAAAACGCCAGCTTTAGTAATACATCCGACCTATAACCAACATGATGCGGAACGGAAGTAAGCAGTGTTTCAAATAATACCCTGGCCTTCTGGTACTCTTCCTGCTGAAAGAATACTGTCCCTAGAGCGTAAATCAACACAGGGTCATCTGGTTTTTCTAGTAGTGCCTTTTGGATCAGAGAAACGTTCCGGGCAGCTTTATTTTTCTGAGCAATAACATGATCTAAATAGCTATAGTGCTTAACAACCATGGGAGAAAATCTTACTCCCTCTGGTTCTACTTCAAGAATACAAGTTGCAATCTCTTCATGAATAATTCCTCGAAAGCGTAGACGGTCATCGTTTTTAAAAAAACGACAAACCCCATCAGTTATGAACTCTTCTCCTGTAGCGCCTACAAAGCTTTGCAATTGGACATAGTAACCAAACGCTCCTTCTGCTTCCATCATCTCTATTAGCTGTTTTTTTGATGGCACCACCCATTCCTCGTCAGCATCTAGTACCAAAATCCATGGCTCTGTCGCATATTCCAATGATAAATTTCTAGCCTCGGAGAAATCCCCCCTCCAAGGTATAGAAATAACTTTTGCCCCATAGCTCCTAGCAATTTCTATACTGCGATCCTGTGAGCCTGTATCAACGATGATGATTTCTGAGACAGTATCTGCCGCTGAAGATAAGCAGCGTTCAAGGTGCTCCTCCTCATCACAAACAATCATACACAGAGATATTTTTAATCGTGTCAACTGAATCCCCCTCCTTTGTTTTCGATTCGTACTGGGTAAAAATCACATTCCGTTTGCTTAAAAAATCACGCAATCTATCAACGTCAGCAATTGCTTCCTCATCTGTATCTATCATTAAATCCACTCGGTATTGGCATGTGCTAAGCTCTCATTTCTAGCTTTAAAGAAATCATTTTCCCCTTCCGTCTGAATGACAGATGCCTCATATGTAAGAGCAATCTCTCGGGTTCGATCAGTAGAATCGGTGTCGACAATTACAATCTCATCATCAATGGAACAAATACTGTCCAGACAACGTGGCAACAGCTCTTCTTCATTTCTGACTATCATATGCACGCCTAGTAATCGTGTCTTCATAAAGGTACCTCCAACGGTCAAAAATATGAAAAAGGCACATGAACCCCAGTAATAAGGGACTCCATGTACCTATATGTGGGAACCTTTGACTACGTACCTTGCCCATTAAAAAAGACATCAATAGCCTTGGAATTTACCCGATATGCTGGTGGAGCTGTAATACCAGGATTGGTATAGGTACTCCCACCCAAAAAAAGGCACTCTATTGCCTCTGCTTTGTTTGTATACCAGCAGTAGGCAAGAAAGTGCCTTTTTTCATACTTTAGTTTTAGTAGCTTCATTACGTGCTTCATTACGTGCTTCATTACGTTACGTTTTGTAGCAATTGATTCAATTCCTTTGTACTTACCTCACGCCACTCGCCTTTTTTTATTCCGTCCAAATGAATATTCATGATACGTATCCGTTGCAAACGCTGAACTTTATAGCCAAATACCTGACACATTCGGCGGATTTGTCTATTTAATCCTTGGGTCAAAATGATTCGAAATGATCGTTCGTTGATACGATTTACTTGGCAAGGCTTGGTTGTAGTACCTAGAATACGTACCCCGCTAGCCATTCCTTTTAGAAAAGCGTCTGTAATCGGTTTATCGACCGTCACAATATACTCTTTATCATGGTTGTTTTCCGCTCGCAGGATCTTATTCACGATATCGCCATCATTGGTTAACAGGATTAGTCCCTCTGAGTCCTTATCTAGTCGCCCAATCGGAAAAATCCGTTCTGGATGATTGACGAAATCAATGATATTTCCCTTTATGTGCCTCTCTGTTGTACAAGTAATTCCAACAGGTTTATGCAGAGCAATGTAGACAGCTGCTTTCTTTATCCCCAACGCTTTCCCGTCAATTTTCACGTCGTCTCCACTATCAGCTTGACTCCCTAGCTCTGCTACCACTCCATTAATCGTGACTCGCCCAGCCTCAACCAGCTTGTCTGCTTCTCGGCGGGAACAATAGCCTGTTTCACTGATAAACTTATTAATTCTCATGTAATATATCCTTCTTCCATAGCAGATATTTCAGCCTAGGAATCTCTGGCTCAAAGTGATCTAAGGCATCATTATATTATACATGATTTATGATTAACCTGGCTCTGTCGTTTTTTCTTTTGATAAAAACCATCCACCTAGAGCAATTCCTACTAACACTACGTAGAAGGTAATTTTCCAAACTTTCATAGTTGCGAAGCTCTCTGGTAAAAGAGCCACATTGGGATGTGAGAATGTGTATACCAGCAATTTAATCCCAACCCAACCTACAATTAGAAAAGCCGCCGTTTCTAATCCAGGCCGCCGTTTTAACAAGGCCACAAAATAATTGGCTGCAAATCTCATGATGATTAACCCGATTAATCCTCCTATAAAGATCACTAAGAATTGCCCACCATCCATTCCTCCAATCTTAGGTAGATTGGTTGTAGGTAGTGAAACAGCAAGTGCTAAAGCAGCTAGGATAGAGTCTACGGCAAAAGCAAGATCAGCCAGTTCTACCTTTGCTACAATACCCCAGAAGCTTCCCGTTCCTTTTTTCTTATCTGCTTGCTCTTGTTCTTGGGGATTCCTACCCCTTTTACGGAAAATGTGGTTGATAGAAATGAACAGGAGATAGACAGCACCAAGTGCCTGAACCTGCCACACATCAACTAGGAAGGAAATGATAAACAACGAGATAAAGCGAAAGATAAAAGCCCCGGCTAGGCCATAAAATAAAGCTTTTTTACGCTGTTCCTCAGGTAAATCCTTTACCATAATCGCTAGTACAAGCGCATTATCAGCCGCCAGAATTCCTTCCAAAGCCACTAATATAAGTAGCACCCATACGTATTCCATTAGCAACGATCCGTCCATCTAAGGTACCCACCCTTTCCTTGTTAGATAATAAATATCTGGATAATAGCTCAGCTTATTATGCTCTGAGTTGCCCCAGATCAAACAAACTTGATCATAAGGTCTTCCCCATACAGAAAAAAAAGGAACCAGATCAGTACGTAAAATGTGTACGTAATCCAGTTCCTTTTATTTATATAAATTACATGAATTAGCTGGTCTTTTTGCCTTTATGGACCATGAAATAATAACACAAAAGTGCACCCACATCTGCTACAGCTATTACAACACCCATTGGAACTGCAGTTCCACTTCCACCAATACCTACCAACGGGGCCAGAAGCGCACCAAAGATTAATGACAAGACACCTAGCAGAGCGGAGGCACTGCCTGCTGCCTTTCCCTGACTTTGCATTGCTAAAGAAAAACCTGCCGTACTTACAATCCCCACACACGATACGATAATAAATAAAGGAGGTAAGATGGCATATAATCCTGCTCCTAGTAAGATCACAATAAGTAAACTAACACCACCGATTGCTGCCAAAATCAAGCCACTCATCATCAGTTTACTCTCGCTTATTTTACCAGCCAGCTTACCCGTAATTTGACTAGCCAGAATGATTCCTACACCATTGATAGCGAAAAACACACTAAACATTTGCGCTGATACACCAAACATATTTTGCAAGACGAACGGTGATCCAGATATATAAGCAAACATAGCAGCGATTACCAGACCTTGTGACAAAGCGAAACCCATGAACATTTTATCTACTAAGAGATTTTTAAATATAATCAAGGTATTCTTGAATCCGCCCGTGGAACGACGCTCAACAGGCAATGACTCAGGTAAACCAAACAGAACAACCAGCAGCATGATAATACCAATTGCACCTAATACTACAAAAACACCCTCCCACGGTGTAAAGAGTAAGAGCTGACTGCCAAAAATGGGAGCCGCAATAGGAGCAACCCCATTAACCAACATTAAAAGGGCAAAAAATTTGGTTAAGTCTGGGCCTACATAAATGTCCCGTACCATTGCACGTGAAATAACAATCCCAGCGGAACCAGCCGCTCCTTGAATAAAACGGAGAGCCACTAAAGCCCAAATAGAAGTAGAAAATACGCACAAAATCGAAGCGACTGCATAAATGGCTAGCCCAATCAGTAGCGGTTTACGTCGACCTTGAATGTCACTTAACGGTCCAGCAAACAATTGCCCTAGGGACAAGCCTAATAAACAAGCTGTCAAGCTAAGCTGTACAGCTGAAGTAGTTGTTTGAAAATCGGTTGCCATTGCTGGCAAGGCAGGCAGATACATATCAAGCGAAAGTGGTCCAAACGCAGATAATGCTCCTAACACAATCGCTAGCCATAAGCGTTTTGATTTGGCAGCGGCTTCAGTAGCTGCTGGCTGTGAAGAAGAATTCATAGGATGTTACTTTCCTTTCTTAAAACGAATAGGTAAGATTACAATTTGTAACGATTATAGTTACATCGGTAAACATCTGTCAAGCTTTTAACTGGAAAGTTCCTGATTAATATCTACCGCTATCTCTAAGTAGACCGCTCAACTGATTCCTGTAATAAAGGGCGTAAAGAACGCATAATTCCAAGCACACCCAATAGTAACAAACCTATAAGGATAATATGTCCCAATACGGCTCCTGTTGTATCGGTAATAACAGTAAATAATCCGATCAAAATCAAGCGCATGAACAATCCAACCAAGGTAAAAAATGTAAAGGAATAAGAAATACGGCACACCATGAGAAAGGCGAAAAGATAGGTTAAAGCATTGAAAAATAGTACATATTGCAATCCTATCAGACCCAAAAGAAAACCCGCTACACCACCTGCAAGTACAGAAGATGTCTGACTTTCAATCTCGAGCAAGCTATTGATAGCATGATAGCTTTTAGACTCAAACTGCTCCTGTACCAGCGCTGTCTGAGCTGGGTAATGCACTTGAAAGATCAATGTGGTCACCAAATAGATAACAATGAGTGAACCGTTCGTATATTCGCCAAAATAACCCCAAATCGTTAGTAGAAATAATACCAGAAAACCCACTATGTTCTCTGCAAGCAATATTTTTTTCCGTGAATACCGATCAATTAAAGTACCCTAATATGGACCTATCAGAAACATAAGTAACCCTGAACAAAACATCGTTGAACCTAATAAGGTTGTTCCAGTTGTCTGTAAATCACCGTCCATACCTTGTTTACTACTATCCTACTTTATATAAGATACTTTGTAAATGTTTATGTTTACTATATATTGCTTTGGCTTTTGATTTCTTGCTTTATCCATATAAAAAGCTGTTCAGCAATATGACCGAACAGCTTTTTTACCCTCTATATTATTTGGTTCTTGTTCTTCTTTTAGCGGAAGCTGACCGCCCTTGACCCGCTAAGCGGTTTGGCTTGGCTCCTGATTTGGTTGGAGCTTTCATTCCAGATCGATTTGCTCCTGATTTTGTCTCCTGACGTGCACCTAGTCTTGAGCTTGGTTTTTTTGGAGCCCTTGTCCCTTGCTTTACTTCAGACTTTTGTCCCGATCTCGTCTGATTATGCTTTGCATTGCCTGATCTTGCTACCGACTTAGATCCAGCTCGTGATCCTGTTGACTTCTCGCGGTTGCCGTCTCTCTCTTTTGACTGACGTCTATTCTGTGACCGCCCTGCCTTCTTGTCTGCCGTATATCCAGCTTCTTCATCACGAGAAATCTCTTGAGAATAAGAACTACCATATGTCTCTTTTTTCAAAGACTGACCTATACCCTTTTCGATCATATCTAAAAACATGCGGTCTTTAGGAGCAACAAACGTGATCGCTACCCCTGTACCGCCAGCTCGGCCGGTTCTGCCAATTCGATGTATATAGCTCTCTACATCATGCGGAATGTCATAGTTAAACACATGCGTGACCCCTTCAACATCCAAACCACGTGCGGCCACATCCGTTGCCACCAAAAATTGGAGGCTGGCCTCCCGGAATCGTTTCATTACTTGTTCGCGTTTGGCTTGTGATAAGTCACCATGGAGTTCGTCTGTTGCATAACCGAATCCTCGCAGGGCTTCATTTAAAGTAGTAGCTCTCCGTTTGGTTCGACAGAAGATAACCGCTAAAAAAGGACGGCATTCATCAATAGCCTGACGTAAGGCAGCTTGTTTGGCCCGATCAGTCGTCTCAATCACTCGCTGCTCTATGTTGGCTACCGTAACCCTGTCACTCTTTGCCTGAATAGTGACAGGCTGTTGCATAAAACCCTTTGCTAGACTTTGGATTTGCTTGGGCATGGTCGCTGAGAATAGTAACGTCTGTCTCGTCGGCGACGTAGCTCGGATAATCTCTTCCACCTCGGGTAAAAAACCAAGGTGCAGCATCTGATCAGCTTCATCAAGAACCAGCTGAGATACCTGTGAGAGCTTGATCGTACCTCGACGCATATGATCAAGCAAGCGACCAGGGGTAGCAATCACGATTTGTCTACTGCCTCTTAATTTCTTCAGCTGTCGCTCCACATCTTGACCACCATAAATAGCTAGGACCTGTACGCCAGGCTGTGTGAAAATGAGCTTGTTCACCTCAGCAGTAATTTGTAGGGCTAGTTCACGGGTCGGCGTCACAATTAGTGCTTGTACATCCGGGTTTTCAGGATCAACCATCTGTAAAATAGGCAAAACAAAGGCTAAGGTCTTGCCTGTGCCGGTCTGTGCCTGTGCGATTACATCTACGCCAGTTAATACCACAGGAATCCCTTTCTCCTGAATAGCAGTAGGTGAATGTAATCCGTTCTGTTGAAGTGCTTTTTCTATTGAAGCCTGAATTCCTAATGACTGAAACTTTGGCAAAACCGCCACCTCTTCCTGTTACCAATAACAAACCTTTAGATTATCACTTTTTGCAGACAGCTATTCCAATAAAATAGCGAACTTTGTCACGCGGTTTCTCAAACGTTAATCCACGCTGATAATAAATTTCCACCTCAGAAAAGCGAACAAATAGTTGCTCAAATTCCTCAGCAGTCAGCTGGTGAACATGAAAAGGCTCACTAGTTGGCATCCCTCTTCCTCTACCAAATGGACTAGAAAGGACTAACGTACCCCCGGGCTTTAGCATGTTATATATATTTTCCATAAACAGCTGATCATCTGCTACATGTTCAATGGTTTCAAAGCTTAGAATCGTATCAAACATGCCTAATTTTTCTGGAAGCACCGGATCGAGCGCATCATGCTGTAAGTACGTAACCTTTTGATGATTGTACTCACGATTTGCATAAAATAAGGTCTCCTGATCTGCATCTACACCAATCATCTCTGTCACTTCTCGTTTGCGTTCCTTCACAACCATGTGACACCCATACCCAGTACCACAGGCGATATCTAGTACTCTCCCCTGACAATACGGGGTGGAAAAATAATACCTCGCCAAATGCTCCAATAGCATTCCATTCATCGGCTTGAGCAATTTAGGAATAATACGTTCTCCTGTCCATTCTAACAAAATCTAATCACCTTCTATATCCGCTTCTTGTTGCTTCCTATTATACAGATGCCATAACAATAAAAAAAACTGTCGCTTTTGATTATTATCATCACAAACGACAGATATAATAGGCAATAACTTTATACTAATCTATAATTTTTATCTAAAAATTGATTTATGTTTACTGATAAATCATGCAATACTGCTCTACCTGACTCTCAGGCAAAGGAATTACTTCGATTGTGGTGAATTGATATCGCTCATATAAAGCAATGTTATGAGGGTTTTGAGTTTCTAGCGTGCATACTATGTTTCGCTGATTACATTCAGCTAAAAGAGGCTTCATGATTTTACTCACATACCCTTGACCGCGAAACTCTGGCTGCACTACTAGCATATCCAAATGAATATACACTCGTCCCTCAAACATTGACAACCAAGCAGAGCTCATACAGCGTAGAATAGCTACTCCCCGCCAAAATCCCCTCAGTCCAATATACTTACTAGCTTTCAGCGACTTTACGATAGCTAGACAGATATCCCACATATATCTGAATCTAGGCAACGCCTCTGCCTTTTCCGATCTGTATACTAATGCAACAGCCTCCAATCTATCGGAGGTCGCATATAAATCGGAGTAATCATACAGCATGGTAACATAGTTTTGGAAAAAGATCTGTAGAACATTCAGTCTTGTAGAACTGTCAGGCAGGATATGCTGATACAGCGGGTCCTCCATAAACCCTTCTGCTAATACATTCGCTGCTCGGCCAATCTCGCTACGTTTTAATTTAACTATGTGCGCGCTACAAATAGTTCCACCCCATTGAATAGTTTGTAAGCTAAGCTGTTTAATTGCTCATTAGCTTATCCTTCAATGGTACAGCTTGGGCTAGAACGTCGTCAAATCGAGTAGGTAGCGTGACGCCAAGACATTGTACGATCATTGTGTTACTGCATCAATGATGTTAAATTGTTTCACACGGTCTCCTAGTGTAGTTACTCTATAGAAGATATCATCCCGGCTAGCATCGTACTCTGTCTCGTCCCCACCCATCATATATTTTGGCACATTGCTTACTTTCAAAGCCTCCTCCCGTTAACCTGTAATTTGGTTCATCATAAGGTTTAGTCGAAACCTATCAGAAATGTTACAAAAATTTTTTCTATTTGATTTTTGACAGAGAAATCATCAAAATTCTTTCTTTCCTAAAAAACACCAGAAACATATTTGTACTTTTTTTCACAAATCAAAAATGCCAAAAATGACATCAAATTGATACAATTCGTGGCGAATTTGTGATTTTTTTAACATCCAATGTGTAATAGCCCCATCTCTACCACAATCAGGTGCTTGCCATTTAGGTAAGAAAGCATAAAATGAAGGTTGGGCAGTAAGCGCTTTTACTTTTTCGAGGTAGATGGGAACATATCAAAATTATTTTTATGCTCATAAGCAGATTGTCTAACATATTGCCAAAATTGTTAGAGCTTCAAAGTAGGTATTTTGCACAAAGCTGTTTCCACAAAAAAACCGTATTGAATTAACTCAAAAATGATTCTATGCTGTTATTTTTAACATTTGTGCAATATCCCAATATGGTTTATTGCATGAGGCTTTCTTATTTTCAATCACCATTGATTTCACACCCTAGGAGGTCAACCATGATTCATTTCATACTGAACAACAAACCACAACTTATTCTACATGGCGTATGCCTCACCTGTAGTAATCCTTCCTTACGTTTAAGGCGTTCCATTTAACATTCCGTATAAATGAAGTCTATTAATACCGCTAGGAACCCTATTTTTATATGTGGTTTCGTATTGAAAGTAATCTCATAGAACATTGGTAAACGACTTTCACCTAGGGCAGAAATCCTCCCGTCTTCCTTCGACTAATACACATCTCAGAGAAAGGGGTCACTTATGAGACACAAAGGGTCGTTTCTTTTCATGTTTTTTTGTCTTGCTCTTTTATTATCCGGTTGTGAGCCATTAATGGTACTTGATCCAAAAGGACCTGTTGCCAAAATACAATCGGACACCATTATTTTTTCTATGTGGGTTATGGCTGGTGTATTGTTTGTAGTTTATGTTTTGTTTGTTTACATGCTAGTTAAATATCGCGCTACCAAAGCGAATGAGGGCTATGAACCTCCTCACGAGGAAGGTAGTAAACTACTAGAAATTACATGGACAGCCATTCCAATTATCATTGTAGTGATTTTGTCAGTTATTACTGTAAAAACACTGGATCAAGTGGAAAACAAGCCAGCAGGTTATGATGATCAAAAGCCAATGATCATTTATGCTTCATCTTCTAACTGGAAATGGCATTTTAGTTATCCTGAGGAAAACATTGAGACGGTTAACTACCTTAATATCCCTACAAACCGTCCGATTGAATTCCGTCTGTATTCGTATGGACCAATCACGAGCTTCTGGATTCCACAGCTTGGTGGTCAAAAATATGCGATGTCCGACATGGTTACCAAATTACATTTTGCCGCTGATCATCCGGGTTCGTTTATGGGTAAAAACTCTAACTTCTCCGGTAGAGGGTTTGCACAAATGGAATTTGAAGTACTAGCAATGTCACCTGCTGATTATTCAAAATGGGTGGATGAAGTAAAGCAAACGGCTCCTGCATTGACAGAGCCTGAATTTGATAGCGTGCTTGATATGGAGCATGTAGGAAGAAAAACGTATTCTTCCACACACTTAACATTTAGACCAGCGCCTGAGGGTGCCCATGGTGGTCATAATCATGGAGGCGGAACAACAACTGAATCGGAGCCAAACTCTTCTTCTGAGCACTCTGGGCATTCAGATTCTTCTTCCGAGCACTCCGAGCATTCCGAAATGAATCACGACCAGCATAAGAAATAACTAGCTCAGAAAGGAGTCAAATCGGTATGAAATGGGACGAATTTTTCGTTACAGGTGAACCGATGATCTATGGCGCTATGGCAAGTATTGTCCTTGCCACGTTCGCTATCATTGGCGGTTTAACCTACTTTAAAAAATGGGGCTACTTGTGGAGAGAATGGCTCACTACAGTTGACCATAAAAAAATCGGTGTTATGTACATCATTGCTGCTCTACTCATGCTTTTCCGTGGTGGCGTAGATGCTGTAATGATGCGTATTCAACTAGCTACACCTGATAATACCTTCTTAAATTCGCAGCATTATAATGAGGTTTTTACAACACACGGAATTATCATGATCCTATTTATGGCGATGCCGTTTATCATTGGACTCATGAACGTTGTTATTCCTCTACAAATCGGTGCTAGAGACGTAGCATTCCCACGTCTTAATGCCGTTAGTTTCTGGCTGTTCTTTGCAGGTGCAATGCTATTTAACATCTCCTTTGTTATTGGTGGATCACCTGACGCAGGATGGACTGCTTACTTCCCGTTAGCAAGTAAAGAATTCAGTCCTACAGTAGGTAACAACTACTATTCCATTGCCTTACAAATTGCGGGTATTGGTACACTGATGACCGGTGTTAACTTTACCGCAACCATTTTGAAAATGCGTGCTCCTCGCATGAAAATGATGGACATGCCGATGTTTACATGGTCTGTTCTTATCACCTGCGTTATCATCATGTTTGCCTTCCCTGTTTTAACAGTAGCGTTGGCACTAATGATGTTTGATCGTCTATTTGATAGTCAGTTCTTTACAATGGCTAATGGCGGGATGGACATGCTATGGGCCAACCTGTTCTGGATTTGGGGTCATCCTGAGGTATATATCGTTATTCTACCAGCGTTCGGTATCTATAGTGAAATCATCGCTACTTTCTCCAAAAAGAACCTGTATGGTTATACTTCCATGATTGTCAGTATGGTGGCTATTTCCTTACTTTCTTTCGTAGTATGGGCTCACCATTTCTATACAATGGGTCACGGCAGTGCGGTGAATGGGTTCTTCTCGATCACCACAATGGCCATAGCAGTCCCCACAGGGGTAAAAATATTTAACTGGCTCTTTACACTGCGTAAGGGACGGATTCAATTTACAACACCAATGCTCTATTCGCTAGCCTTTATCCCGATCTTTACGATTGGTGGGGTAACAGGTGTTATGCTTGCAATGGCCAGTGCTGACTACCAATACCACAACACGATGTTCCTAGTAGCTCACTTCCATTATGTGTTGATTCCAGGTACGGTGTTTGCGGTTATTGCGGGTATGTACTATTGGTTCCCGAAAGTCTTTGGTTTTAAATTGAATGAACGTCTTGGTAAAATCAGTTTCTGGGTCATTGCTATTTCCTTTAACGTGACATTCCTACCTCTATTCTTCCTAGGATTGAATGGAATGACGCGTCGTATGTACACCTACTCTGCTGGAACTGGCTTTGGTCCACTAAATATGATTGCTACCATCGGGTCAATTGGACTAACGCTTGGCTTTATCTTATTGGTTTACAACATCTATTGGAGCTGCCGTTACAGTCCACGCGATTTAAACGGAGATCCATGGGGTGGACGTACGCTAGAATGGAGCACACACAGCCCTGTACCTGAGTACAACTTTGCTGTGATGCCGAATCACACTGGTCGTGACTCTTTCTGGTTTACGAAACAGAAAAATCTACCGATGTTTACAGATAAAATTGAACCGATTCATATGCCAAATAACAGCGGCCAACCGTTTATTCTTGGTATAATCTTCTTCTTCTTTGGATTCTTCCTAGTATTTAGCTGGTGGACTCCTGCGATTATCTCAGGAATTCTTGTGATCGTCATGCTAGCTGTTCGCTCGTTTGAACGAGATCATGGCAGACACATTCCCGTTAAGGAAATCATCGAGACTGAGGAAAGATTGCGGGGTGATCGTGTATGAAAATAGATAAATCCCTTCCGCTTGAATATCGTACGGAAGAGAATCAATTAAAGATTTTTGGATTCTGGTTATTCTTAGGTGCCGAGATTGTACTGTTCTCTACCCTATTTGCCGTATATTTTACTTTGTGGCAACGCACGGGTCACGGCCCTACAGCGTCTCATCTTTTTGAACTGAATGGCGTTATGATCGAAACGATTCTCCTATTAACCAGTAGTTTCGTTTGTGGATTAGCTATTCACAGCATGCGTCTTGGTTTTAAAAAGCCTACATTAGTCTTTTTACTCATTACCCTTTTACTAGGATTAGGCTTCCTAGGTGTTGAGATTTTTGAGTTTATCACTTACGTTAATGAAGGTGCTACCCTGCAAACCAGTGCTTTTCTATCTAGCTTATTTGTTTTATTAGGCACGCACGGAGCGCACGTTACCTTTGGTCTATTATGGGGAATTGGAATCATCATGCAGATGAAGCGTGAAGGTCTAAATGAGATTACAGCAAATAAGACTTTCATCTTCTCCCTATACTGGCACTTCCTTGACGTTGTCTGGATCTTCATCTTCAGCTTTGTCTACTTGAAAGGATTGATGTAATATGAAACAGCTATTCCCGATTCGTCACGTCATGGGATATATCTTTTCCCTCATCCTTTCACTGGTTGCCTTAGCCGTCGTTTTTTGGGACATGTCACCAGTAGTAGGAATGACCATCCTGTCGGTATGTGCGATTATTCAAGCGTCCTTGCAGTTGTTTGTCTTCATGCATATCAATGAAGAAAGCTCAACAGCAAACTCGCTATATATTAATGTTGGTTACGCCCTGTTTGTAGGCTTAGTCACCATTTTTGGTACTTTATTCACAATGATTTGGGGATATTAATTCTATCCCTACAGAAAATAAATAGGTGCTAGTTTACTGGGTCAGCGTGCAGAAATAACCAATTTCTGTACGCTGACCTTTTTTTGTGTAAAGAAAAACTAGAAGGATTTACCCCACAGGATAGGTTTACCTATGATAACTTACCTACATTTCCTTAAAATAAGGTTGTTCCTTTATATTTTTTTTGTATAATGAAGACTGTTATTTAGCTCAAGAAATACGATATGTTAGCGAAAAGGGTGAACATAATGAATATACAGCCGCTATTTTTACAACCTGTTTTTCAAGAACGCATTTGGGGTGGAACAGCCTTACGTGATCGCTTTCCATACAATATTCCTTCTGACAAAACCGGTGAATGCTGGGCCATTTCTGCCCATCCAAACGGTATGTGTGTCGTTCTAAACGGTCCTCATACAGGTAAAACGTTAGCAGACCTTTGGGAGAACAACCGAGAATTATTTGGTCATCACCAAAGCGAAAAATTCCCACTGTTGACCAAAATTCTTGACGCCAATGATGATTTATCTGTTCAAGTACATCCTAATGATGAATATGCCCACGAACACGAGAACGGTGAGTATGGAAAAACAGAATGCTGGTACATCATTGATTGTGACGAGGATGCTGAGTTAGTATTTGGTCATAACGCAAAATCAAAAGCAGAAGTAGAAGAGATGATCATGGGTGGAAAATGGAATGATTTCTTGCGTAAAGTAAAAATCAAACCAGGTGATTTCTTCTATGTCCCTAGTGGAACGATTCATGCCTTGTGCCAAGGAACACTGGTGCTAGAAACACAACAAAGCTCTGACACCACTTATCGTGTGTACGACTATGATCGTGTGGATGATCACGGAAAAAAACGCGATTTGCATCTAAAGAAAGCAATTGACGTAACAACGGCTCCACATGTTGATACAAATCCAACGATTACCGTACAAAAAAACGAAGATGCTACCATCACGACATACGTTACGAATGAATTTTTCTCTGTATACAAATGGGAAATCAATGGCACGGCAACCTTTGAACAAGATCAAGCATTCCTTCTAGTAAGTGTGCTAGATGGTGCAGGTACCCTTGAAAAAGATGGAGATTCTTTTGCATTAAAGAAAGGGGACCACTTTATCCTTCCAGCTAAGTTTGGGGCTTATACGCTATCTGGCTCCTTAGAAGTAATGGTTTCTCATCCATAAATAAAGAAATACATGAAGCAAAAAGTAGCCTGTAGGATAACTAGGCTACTTTTTGGCTCTTATTGATACTACTAGTGAATTCTTGCTTACCCTTCACTGGAGAGGAGATTGCTATGAAGGTATTAGTTGTGGACGATGAAAATAGTTTACAAAATCTGATGCGCCTGACATTAGAGATAGAAGGGTATCAGGTACTAGTGGCAGCCAATGGAGAAGAAGCCCTAGCCCAATGGGAGCAACGACCGGACATGATTATCTTAGATGTGATGCTTCCTGACATAGATGGCTATCAACTATTGCGGGAATTCCGTGAGAAGGATAGCGACATTCCCATCATCATGTTAACGGCTAAAGGGCAAATTAATGATAAATTATTAGGCTTACAGCTTGGTGCTGATGATTATATCACCAAGCCCTTTCATAGTACGGAGCTTCTGCTTCGAATCAAAATAATTGAACGACGTTTGGAAAAAATGAAAGAGAAGCCAGATCATGATAATGTAAAAATTGATCGCTTTCTGATCCACCCTAACGAGCGAAAAGTATTTCTCGACGGAAACGAAATAACCTTAACGTACAGGGAATATGATTTATTGTTTTTGTTACTAAAAAATAGACAACGCGTATTTACACGTGATGATCTTTTAATGAAGGTTTGGAAGTTCGAATATCCAGACAATACACGGGCTGTTGATATCATGATCCAACGTTTGCGCAAAAAACTAGGTGCATACGGAGATAAAATTAAAACCGTATATGGTGTAGGCTATAAAATTGATTGTTAGGTGAGGGTATGACACTTAAAAAAAACTTAAATGTAATGATTCTGGCTATCTTAATTCCTGTCATGCTCTTGTTGTACGTTGTCTTGATTGTTACGTTACAGAAAAATGTTTTTACAAATGCTGTTACCTCTTTCCAGAAGCTAAGTGTAGAGGCACAAATCTATAGCATTAACTATGTAGAGCGAGAACAATCGGAGGTCACTGTTACTTTGCAGAATGGTGCCCCTCTAATCGCTTCTTATTTGTCTAAACGCTTAGGGACTCGTACACAAATCATCGGTATAAATAGTGAAGTACTAGCTGATACACAACGAACAGCTTTTCCAAACTTAAATCTCGATATCGTTCAAGCATTAGATGGTAAAAAAGCATACATCATAGAAAAGTCCACATCAGCACCCGTATTGCTATTCTCTAGTCCGATTTATGTACACGGAAAAGTAATAGGTGTGGTTCGCTTTATTCATAAGCTTGAACAAGAAGACTTATTAATTAGCAACTTCAATAAAACATTTATTATTTCTTGTATTCTCATGTTTGTTGCTGTGGCGCTCTTTGCCCATAGATTTGCGATTTCTTTGAGTAGACCGATTGAGAAATTACGCGACATGGCCCAACAATTATCAAATGGAAAATACCAATGTAAAATCGAGCTACAGGACTATGAAGAGATTAAACAGCTTGCCCAATCGTTTAATGTGATGGCCCATGCGATTGAGCTACACATAACTCAGCTTCAAGAGGAAAAGGTAAAACAAAAGGATTTTTTAGATCGGGTCACCCATGAATTGAAGACACCGCTTACTGCCATTATGGGATACGCCAACTTGATTCCTCGATTAGAAAATAAACAAGACGTGAAGGATTGTCTGAGGCACATCTCTATCGAAAGCGAACGGCTACTCGCACTGGTAGAAGAATTGCTCAAAACCTCTAAGTATGGAAACAGTCAGTTTAGCGTCTCACCCACGATATGCGATATTCAACCGATTTTAAAAGAAGCCATTTTTATCGTCCAGCCAAGATTGAATAAATACAAGATCACGATTCATAATCATGTCGAGTCTGTCAGAATAGTAGCTGATCAGGATAAAACAAAGCAGATTTTTTTAAACCTATTAGATAATGCGATCAAGTATAGTGACGCTTCCTTCCTTGATTTTCATGTAGAAATAGCCGAACACAGCTTAACCCTTGTCATACACGATGATGGTATTGGAATCAGTGAGGAATTGCTCGACCAAATAAAACATGCTCCACCAAATGAAGCCCTTCTGTCTAGTTTCGGCAACGGATTCGGTTTATTACTATGCCGGGAACTTATGTCAAAACAGGGCGGAAGCATGGATATTACTTCTGATGAAATGACCGGTACGACAGTTCGTTTAGTTTTCCCTACTCCAGCCGGATTGGAACATATCACCAAGTGAAACCGCTTAAATAATACATTTACGAAACAATTGAGATGTAATTCCGAAATAATCGTTGGGTATCTTATGAGGAGAGCAAGAAACATGAAAAAAATATTAGGACCAGCTTTACTTTTCATCATAATGCTTTTACTTTTATCTTCCCTTGGCTACTCATTGCAAGAAAGTCTATATCGTAAAGTAGTCGTGATAGAAGATAAAAATGAAGTGTTGAAAAAAGTAAGCGATTCCTTACCTGTGGAAGCTATCATTAACCACGAAAAATGGGGAGTCGTAAACATTACTGATGAGGTTTTGCTATACTCAATCATTTCTTATATTGATCTCATTAAAAAAGAAAATGATCCGCTCGTTGTTTCAGGAGATAAGAGGGTGACTATGTTCTCTGGCAAGATTCGTTACCTTAATGGAGTTGAGCATTCATTTCAGTTAGAAAATGCTTTTACCTTCGATGAGCTAACGTATGGTCAGCAACATGATACGCCTATTTTATCCGCTTTTCGGACACACCTGCTTCGCTTGTTCTATTCATCGAACCAGTTTGCTGATTTTACACAAAAGGCTAAAGACGTTTTTGTCAAAAAAACGGTTGCCGATTCTGGTAAACGCATTCATGAAAAGGTTTTCTTAACAGAAAAACTAAGGCAAGCGTACGAAATTAAAGATACGTCCGAAATTCAGCAGCTCACCTTCCAGAAACAGCAGCCGCTCGGTATCATCACCGTCTATAAGAACGGAAAACAGAAAAGTAATGACCGCAACGATATTCTAAATTTTATCGTTTATGAGAAATACTTTATTGTCCAGTATTTAGGCGATGATAATGGAAATTCCATTTATATGACAGGGCGTTTAGCAGAACTCTTATAAAAGAAAGTAAAGGCTGATCTATGATGAAGAAACATTTATTCTTTTTCTTGCTAGTAAGCATTTGTTCTTTATTACTTGTTAGTTGTTCCAAAGAAACGAATCCTATTACCTATGATAATCATGGGATTCCTCGTTTAAAAGGACATCACCTTGTTGCCTATGTTGCTTCTCGTGAAGAAGTAGGAAATGCGTTGCTATCATCCTTTTGCCAAGAAACCGGCTGTACGTACGAATTCATGCGTCTATCTACAGAAGATATTCTGCGCCGGGTTTCACAGGAGAAAAATAATCCTCAAGCTGATTTAGTTATCGGCGGCACGGTCGACGCTCATATCACAATGAAAAATGAGAAGCTGTCAGAGCCTGTTATCAGCAAAAACGGCTCCCTCATCCCCTTGGAAACAAAGGATGAGGATGGTTACTGGTACGGCTATGAGATCGAACAGTTATCCATAGCTATTAACACGGACCGCTGGCACGACGAGATTGAACCGTTAGGACTTCCATTCCCGACAAAATGGGACGATTTGTTACATCCTATCTATAAGAACCAAATCGTGATGTCCAACCCTAACTACTCCGGCACGGCCTACACGTTTATTTTATCCTTGTTTGAAACATTGGGTGAAAAGCAAGCAATCGACTATATTACGCGGTTACATCCAAATATTGCTGCTCTAACTGTAAACGGATACATGCCCGCTCAGTTAGTTAGTTCTGGAGAGTATTTAATTGGAATTAACTTTCTAGGAGATCAGCGAAAGCTGCGCGAAGCTGGCTTCCCTCTGATCAGCATTGTCCCTGAAGATACAGGATTAGCTGTCAATGCTCTCTCTAAGATTAAGCATGCACCAAACGGACTTGTTGCTGATTTATTTATCGATTATTCGTTGTCCAAACAAGCAGCAAAGGTATTAGAGCGTGTATCATACGGAATTCCTACCGTGCAACAAGATAAGATGAATAGGCTGAATATGGATGTTATACAGATTCATGAGTCTATGAAATGGCATGATACCATCATCAAACTTTGGAACAAATTACGAGATACAAAACAACCTCAAGGAGAATGATTCATGTTTGGATGGTTAAAGCAAGCTCCAGCTGCACCTCGTCTACCTGATCATATGATCGCTAAGATGTACAAGATCTTCCGTATCCGTACATTGATCGGAATTTTCATCGGTTATGCTGGTTATTATTTAGTTCGTAGTAACTTCGCACTGTCTACAACCTACTTAAAAAATGACTTTGGTTTTAGTACGACTCAAATTGGTCTATTAAGCTCTGTTATGGCTATTACCTATGGCGTAAGTAAATTCTTTATGGGTAACTTGGCAGACAAAGCTCATACACAACGCTTTATTGCATTTGGTTTATTGCTATCTGCTTTGGCTAACATTTGCTTTGGTTTCACCTCTAGCTTTGGTCTATTTATCGTTCTATTGTTTATGAATGGTATGTTCCAAGGTATGGGTGCTCCTCCGTGCAGTATCGTAATGGCAAAATGGTTCTCCAAGAAAGAACGCGGAACAAAAATGGGTATCTGGAATTGCTCTCATAACATTGGTGGCGGTATCATCGCTCCAATCGTTGGTGTTGGTCTAGGTATTTTCGGTACACATTTCTGGCAGGCGGGTGTATACATCTTCCCAGCTGCTCTTGCTATTCTCATTGCCATTTTTGTATGGTTCTGCGGTAAAGATACACCTCAGTCTTGCGGACTTCCTCCAATTGACGAGTATCGTAATGACTATGATGATGTAAAAGATGAATCAAATGGCACTGATCTATCTCCTAAAGAGATTTTGATGAAATATGTTGTGAAAAACAAATTTGTTTGGTTCCTATGTTTTGCTAACGCATTTGTTTACTTGATTCGTTTCGGTGTATTGAACTGGGTTCCTCTATATCTAACTGATGTAAAAGACTTTACTCAAGCACAATCTCATATGGCGTATGCAGCGTTTGAATGGGCTGCTATCCCAAGCTCTCTACTTGTTGGTTGGTTGAGCGACCGTGTGTTTAAAGGTAATCGTATGCCACTATGTATCATCAGTATGGTAGGTGTTGTTCTTGCAACGTTGGTATATTGGAAATCTTCCAACGTTATAGCAATCAGTCTTGCGGTATCTGTTATCGGTTGTTTGATCTATGTACCACAATTCCTTATCGGGCTATCAGCAATTGACTTTGTACCAAAGTTCGCTGTAGGTACAGCCGTAGGTATGACAGGATTGTTCGGTTATGTAGGTGGTAGCTTCGTAGCTAATGCCGTAATCGGATTTTTAGTTGACACTTCTGGTTGGGACGGTGGCTTCATGCTAATGCTAGCTGGGGGTGTTGTAGCTAGTGTCTTCCTGATCCTCATTCAAATGGGCCAAAAGAAGCAAAAAGGAAAACTAGCATAACAATCGCTAAAAAAATAAAGGATGAGGGAAGTCTCTTTTAATGGAGACATCCCTCATTTTTTTGCTTCCATAAAAAAAATAGATAAAAATTTCCTTACATTTATGCGACATTTCGTATTCTTTTCTCCGGCTTCAAGCTCCTTCATTCGTAATCTCACCTCTTTGAAATCAAATAAGCGAGGAGCAAAATGTTCAAAGGTAGGATTGGCATAGTCCGTTAATCCTAACGAGGATAGATGTGTAAAGGCCTGCAACACCATTCTGCGAATGCGTTGTTCCATAGCCCGTACTTCTTTTAAGAGTACCTGCTCATCTATCTTATCGGACATCCTCTGCAACACCTGTGTGTATAGCTCCTTTAGTTGCATATCCCTCAATAAATGGCCCCCACGCTCTTCTGTAGCCAGCCATTGAATCATCGAGAAAAGATCACGTGCTCCTGCCTCACCCGCAATCCCTAGCTGTAGTAAGAGCTGGCGTACATTTTGTTCCAAATGGTTCTGTTCAAATGATCCAAGACGCATTGCATTTGTACCTTGGTTTCCATGATTTAGATGATCCTTTCCCTTGATATCTAATATCTGGAGTGATTTGCGAATGGATTGTAAAGATGCTTCCAACGAGAGATGGTCTGCTACCCGTTTTAATACAGAAAGTACTTCAAGTTTATTAATCGGCTTTTGAATGAAGGTATCTATTCCTTGTAAGTACGCTTCCCCGATCATTTCTTTGTTTTCTACCTGAGACACCATGATAAATCTCCCGTTGAAGCCTTCTCCCTGTAGTTTTTTAATCGTCTGTATTCCATCCATCCCTGGCATTAATAAGTCAATCAAAATGACATCTACACCATATAACTGATCAATAGAAACATGGATACCATCACTGGCTTGGCCAATGATTTCACCTAGCTTACTTTCATGAATGAGTCTCTCCAACATCCTACGTACAACAGCGTCATCTTCAATTAGGAAAAAACGAAGCACAAGCCCCTCTCCTCTCTTAGCAATTGATCGGTTGGTATTCTCACTTCAAAATGCGTGATTGGCTCTGATTCATGTACGATCCTAAGCGTACCATCCAAGCTATGAATAATTCCTTTTGCATGCGTAAGTCCAATGCCAGTAGACGGCTTACCTTCTCTGTCATACTTTGTGGTATAGCCTAGTTCAAACACCCATTCCCGGTCTTCATATAAAATACCTGACCCGTTATCCATGACGCGGAAAATAATCTCTCTCTCTTCCAAATCCACAGAAAGCTCAATGTTACCTTCAGCAGGAATTGCCTCTACTGCATTTGCTACGAGATTATTTAACACAGAGAGTAATTCATAGATTTGACTAGTAGACAGATTGACATTGCACTTCTTAGTGAACTGTATCTGTTTTCCCATCATTTCTGCATACTTCTGATTTGCGCGTATAACTAGTCCACATAATTGCGATATAGAAAGCTGAGTAGCTAATTCCTTTTGATTAATAATTTTTAACAACCCGGCCAACATGCGTTGGGAATCCTTTTTTACCTCATGCACATGCTCCGCTATGTGTAATGCTCTCGATGATTCAGTATTTTCTGACGATAAAAGCTGCCGATATAATTGATAGCTCTCTCTGGTGATCTCCTCTAGTTGTGTCATGGATTTACGTAGGTAAAAGGTTTCCTCATACAAGCCGGTGTTAATCATTCGCAACCGTTCTAGCTCCTGTTGTCTAACTTCTCCTATCGCTCGTACTTGTCGAATGGAAAAACTGTTATATAGACCCACCGCAAAAAAACTACGCAAGGCTCCAAAAAACAAAAGTAGCAAAATACTTTCCGCCGAAATAGCAGGGGCTACTCCACTTATCACGCGTACTAATAGCTCTACTAGATTCGAAGCACAGTCTACAGTAGCTCCTATCAATCCTAACAGCAAGGGAGATTCTACATAACGACGTGCTCTCACTACTTGAAACAATAAAGTGAAGCTACAATAATAAAAGGCGGAAGGTACATGAATGAACAAGCTTTCCTGCCAAACCGCCCCGTATGCCACAACGTCCAAACCCACCCGGAACCACATAGTAAAAGCACCAGTTAACAATCCTGTCAGCAATACCGGCACCGACTGGAACCACAATAAACCAAAGAAGAAGGCAGCAATCCCTAAAGAAAACCGAAATGGCCCTCCAAATGGATTCACCTTCATCTCACCAAAAAAGGCGGTCGCTAGCATAATAATCAGCAATAACAGAAGACGTTCGCGCATAAAACCTCCTTTTCTAAAAAAAAAAGAAAAATCCCCTTCCCCTATTTTACTAGGAAAAAGAGATCAGCAAAACCATTTCCTTTATATATGTTTATTTTCTAGGCGTTTAGAGACACGTGACAAGCTGTAATTCACTACAAAGTACATGACAGCCACCATCAAAAAGGTGGGTACCACATAGTTAACGTTTCTACCGTTAATAATTTGAGCATGATTCATTAATTCTGGTAGTGCAATGACAACTGCAAGCGACGTATCCTTAATTAATGAGATAAATTGACTAACAATAGGTGGAACCATTCGGCGTAAGGCTTGCGGAAGTACCACGTGCCAGAGTGTTTGACTATAAGTTAGGCCTGATGAACGTGCCGCTTCTATCTGTCCCTTATCAACTGAATTCAAGCCACTACGAACAATTTCAGATAGCATGGCCGCCTCAAAAATCACCAGTGCTAAGATAGCTGCTGCTACTTTATCCAGCTTAATACCAACCTCTGGTAAGGCAAAATACGTGAAAAAAATGATTAACAGAAGCGGCAAATTGCGAATAAGCTCAACCACCGTAGCAAGTGCCTGTGAAATACCAGGAATCCGAGAATATCGCAAAACTCCAATAATGATCGCAATAGCAAAGCTTAAAACAATAGAGATAGACGCTACTTTAAGCGTAATTCCAAATCCCTCTACTAAAAAGACAAGATACTGAGGAGAGTATGCCCCGATAAAATCCATATATGCCCTCCCCTTTATTTATGGCTCGCCAAGCGTCGCTCTAGATATCCTACGAGGAAGCTTAACGGCAGAGTTATCACGAGATAAAAAATAGCAACAAATATATAGACATCAAATGTAACAAAGGTTTCAGCAGATATCAGGTCACCAAAATACATTAAATCCAGACCAGCAATAACCCCAAGTATGGAGGAATTCTTCACCAGATTGATAAACTGGTTTCCCATGGGTGGAATTACAACTTTAAAAGCCTGCGGCAGGATAATGTACCGCATTGTTTGTACATAAGTAAGGCCTGATGAACGTGCTGCCTCACTTTGCCCCTTGGGTATAGCCATGATCCCTGCGCGTATCGTTTCCGCAATGAACGCCGCAGTGTAGACTGTAAGCCCCAGAGTACCAGCAAGAAATGGTTTTAATACAATCCCCAATGCAGGTAGCCCCACAAAGAATAAAAACACAACCAGGAGGAGAGGAATATTTCGAATAAATTCTACATATGCTACCCCTACCCAATTTAGAGGGCGTATCGGTGCGATACAAAATACTGCAATAAGTGTCCCTAATAGCAAGCTTCCCACTAATGCCAACAAACTCGCTTTAATCGTATTTCCAAAACCCTCTATAAATAGATCTGAGTGTTCTATAAGAATAGAAAAGTCGATCATCTCTGATGTAATCCCCCTTTATCTTCATGACATAAAGGAATGAGCGGTAGGGAGGACGCCCATTCCATTCAAGTCTTCAAGTCACACCGGTCTAATTTGTTGGCTTTTCACCAATCCATTTTTCATACAGCTTGTCATACTCACCATTTTGCTTCATTTCTTTTATGAGATCGTTGACCAATGCTACGAATTCAGTATCACCCTTTGGCAAAGCAATTCCATATGGCTCTTCTGTAAATGTTCCCTCTACGACGCGGAAATTTGGATCCTGTTTAGCCATCCCGTATAACAAAGCATTATCTGTAGTTAATGCATCACCTTGACCTGCTTTTAATGCAGTAAAGGCTTCTGCATAGTTTTCAAATTCAAGAACTTCTGCTTCTGGAGCATTTTCACGTATATTTTTAGCTGAAGTGGAGCCTTTTGCAGTAACTACTTTTTTACCCTTCGTAAAGTCCTCCAGACCTTTAATGGTGCTATCTTTCTTCACTAGGAAGGACTGACCAGCCATGAAATATACGTCAGAGAAATCGACTTCTTTCTTGCGTTCCTCCGTAATAGTCATCGTGGCAATAATGGAATCAATCTCTCCGTTTTTTAACATAGGAATACGAGTTTTGGAAGTTACTTCTTTCAACTCAATTTTATTTTCATCGCCAAGGATTTTTTTAGCGATTGCCTTCGCTATATCAATATCAAAGCCTTCGACATTTCCTGAGGCTGGATCTTTTAAACCAAATAAATTCAAATCATATTTAACCCCAACTACGTACTTACCTCGTTCTTTAATCTTAGCTACTGTACCAGTCGCTGCGGTCTTTCCTGATGAACCAGTTCCATCTTGTGGTTTACTAGACCCACATGCTGTTAATGCCGTTGCACTCAACATCACTACCAATCCTACACCCAATACTCTTTTCCATACTTTATTTGCTTTCATTTGCTTACCCCTTTTCCCTTTTATATATCGAAAAGATTAGTGATTTAAAATCCGACTTAAAAACAACTGGGCTCGCTCTTCACGCGGATTAGCAAAGAACTGGTCAGGATGTGCTTCCTCCAATATCTGACCTTGATCCATAAAGACAATTCGGTCAGCCACTTCACGCGCAAAGCCCATTTCATGTGTAACCACGACCATCGTCATTCCTTCTTTAGCTAGCTTCTTCATAACATCAAGAACCTCTCCGATTGTCTCCGGGTCAAGTGCAGATGTCGGCTCATCGAACAGCATAATTTTGGGTTTCATGGCTAACCCACGAGCAATGGCTACACGTTGTTGCTGACCTCCAGATAGTTGGGATGGTAGCTTATCCGCTTTATCAGGTATCCCGACTTTCTCTAAATAGGACATCGCTGTCTCTTTTGCTTCTTTTTCAGAAATACCTAACACCTTTATGGGAGCTAATGTGATGTTTTGCAACACAGTCTTGTGCGGATACAAGTTAAAATGCTGAAACACCATACCGATATCTCGTCGGAGCCGATTAATGTCGGTACTTTTGTCATTTACCTTTATGTTGTCTACAATCAGTTCTCCATTTGAAATCGTTTCTAGGCGATTCATACAACGAACTAATGTACTTTTACCAGACCCGGAAGGCCCGATTACCACGACAACCTCTCCCTGGTTGATGTGCAGGTTAATATTTTTAAGCACATGGAAATTTCCGTAATGTTTGTTCACTTGATGAAAGCTAATCAACCAGAATCCCCCTTATATATGTTTTTATATTTCGTATCGTAAAGAGAACCTACCCGATTCTACAGGAAAATACAAAGAATTTTCTTTTTGTTTGAATTTTTAAATAAAATGAAAACTAACTGCCATATTGATCCATGTGAACAATAATCACTTTCTTTTCTGTATTTCATGTTCTATATAATATTTTTCATCCTGTTTTGGTAATTGAACGTAACAAAGTTTCCTACTAGAACGTCTAAAGCTAATAGAGCATTTTTTTAAAAAAATCTATTGATTCGGGAGGATTGTAAGAATGAAGCTTCGCCAGTTATTCGCCCTGCTTCTTTTGTTCACACTATGCGTCCCCATGACGGGCCAGTCGGTGCAAGCTCAGGCTTCCCAGGGGATCAGTATCTACCTGGATGGACAAAGAATAAATAGTGATGTCCCACCGTACATCATTCCAAAAGTAAATGTCACCATGGTTCCACTTCGTGTTATCAGCGAAGGCCTAGGCGCCCAAGCAAATTGGGATCAGTCTAAGCAAACGGTGACAATTCATAAACCAGAAACCAACATAAGCATGACTGTAAAACAAAATTATGCAACGGTAAACGGAGCCAGAGTTCACTTAGATTCTTCAGTGGTAAACAAGGAAGGTCGTGTTATCGTTCCCCTACGTTTTGTAAGTCAGGAGCTAGGTCTTCAAGTAGCATGGGATCAGCCTACACAAACCATTACGCTACAATCAGGTAATCAAGCTACTTCTAATCAGGGACCGCCACCAGATATTGTAGGTCCGGGAAACGGACTATACCCCGGGTATCCAGGCAATGACATCAGTCCTGAAAATACAAACCCTGGTGCCACTCCTATTCCTGGATCTCCTAATACCACCGATCGTTCTCTGCGAGGTGTCTGGGTATCTACCGTTTATAATTTGGATTGGCCGTCTACCGCCTCCTATAGCAATATGGCGAAACAACAACAGGAATACATACAATTGCTAGACTCTATGCAAGGAATGGGATTAAATGCTGTATTTGTACAGGTTCGTCCTGCTGCAGATGCCCTTTATCCATCAGCATTAGTCCCATGGTCTAAATACCTGACAGGAAAACAGGGAAAAGACCCAGGCTATGATCCTCTGGCCTTCATGATTGAAGAGACTCACAAACGCGGTATGGAATTTCATGCTTGGTTTAATCCATTTAGAGCTAACACTGATGCAAAAACTGATCAGTTAGCCGCTAACCATGTAGCGAAGGTCCATCCAGAGTGGACAATTAATGCGAATAACAAGCTATACATTAACCCAGGAATACCTGAAGCACGTCAACAAATCATCACGGAGATTATGGAAGTAGTAAATCGATACCAAATCGATGGTGTTCATTTAGACGATTACTTCTATCCATCTGACGGGGTATTCCCTGATGACGCTACCTTCAAAGCTTATAACTACAACTCATTTGCTACAAAAGCAGAGTGGCGTCGCGATAATATTAATCAATTTGTTCGTCAATTAGGCGAATCCATCCATAGCTCTAAATCACAAGTACAGTATGGGATAAGTCCATTTGGTGTATGGCGCAATAAATCGATGGACAGTACCGGTTCTGATACAAAAGCCGGCGTAACTGCTTATGACAACATGCATGCAGACGTTCGTACATGGATTAAACAAGGCTGGATTGATTATGTCATGCCACAGATCTACTGGAGCTTATCCTTCTCTGTTGCCCAGTACGACAAGCTAGTTACTTGGTGGGCTAATGAAGTGAATGGAACCAATGTGAAACTATATGTAGGGCATTCCCCTTATAAGCTGGGAACAAAGGAAGCTGGCTGGCAATCAGCTCAGGAGATTATCAATCAGTTACAGTTCAATACTCAGTTCCCTCAGGTAAAGGGTGACGTATTCTTTAGTGCCAAAGACCTTCGTAAGAACCCGCTTGGAATCGCCGATCTGCTGAGAAGTTATTATGGTAAATAGAAAAGAAAAATAGAAAAACACCAAAACCCTCCTTGTCCACATAAACGGGCGCAAGGAGGGTTTTGGTGTTTTTGGGGCTACAGCATATCAATTATTTTGTTAGCTTCTCGACAATAAAATCAAGCTGGCCTTCTAGTGAAATTGGGTCATTAAATACAGAAGAGCTTTTATCCATAGAAAATACTCGATTGTTCTTCACAGCAGGTAGTGCTTTCCAAATACTGCTGTTATAGACAACCTCAGGATTAGCATCATCTCCTGACCATGCGCTTGTAAAGATATAATCGCCTGCATAGGAAGGTAGCGTTTCAAGAGATAAGCTTCCCAAGCCCTGTCCACTATCAATTACTTCCTTCTGAATAATAGCTGGCGCTTTTAGCTTCAATTCATTGTAGAGTATCTCGCCGCCTCTCGAAAAATTATGACCGAATACATAGATACCCTTGGAGTAGGGATTTAGAATAGATACCGTTTTATCCCCTACAGATGCCTTCACCCTTGGCTTTGCTTCTGCCACCTTTTTATCCCAATTGGCAATCCACTCGTTGGCTTTATCCTCTCTATTTGTCATCTTACCGAATTCTCTTACCTGCTCTCTTACTTCTTTCTTACCGTACTCAATTGCTACTGTAGGAGCAATCTTTTGTAATTGATCAATGTTCTCTGCCCCACTGAATGTAATGATAAGGTCGGGCTTTAGCTCCATAATCTTTTCAGTTGATTTACCATCGCCGATGCTTTGAATCCCATCTAGTCTTTCTTTAAGATAAATGTTATCTAAAGCCTTTTGCGGGACTCCTACTGGTTTGATGCCAAGGGCCAAAAAATCACCTACGTAGATTTCTTCAGCAACCACCACGCGCTTGGGGTCTTTGGGAATTTGAATTTCCCCATTTATCGCTGTGTAGGACATGGTTTGACTTTCTGTTTTGACACCATTTTCTCCTGTTGTCTCAGAGACATTGTTATTGGTAGTGCCAGTATTAGAATTTCCACAAGCAGTCAGGACTCCTGTTAGGAAAAATGTAAACATAACCCTACGAGCTATTTTGAACCCTCCGAATCTCATAAAAGCCTCCTAGATTAAAATTTATTAATAATAATGATAATCAATATCACAAACCAAATCATACCTGATTCTATAAAGTGGTGCAAGACTGGCAATTTAAGCTTACAAAATAAAAACTATCAGGAAAAGTGATGGACAAAAAATATAAAAAACTGCTCCTCTTCAAGAGAGAAGCAGTCATGTGCGCAGTAATCATCCATTATTGTAAGTGGCTAGAAAAAGTCTATTTCTAGCTAGCACGATTTGATCCTTACACTTTAAAACGCTCTAATTCCTCCTGCATTTGCTTTGTCATGCCAGCAAGTGAGCTTGCTGTTGCATGGACCTCCTGAGCTGCTGCAGAGGCTTGTTCAGAAGTCGCAGCGATTTCTTCAGAGGAAGCAGCTACTTCTTCTGAAATGCTAGAGCTTGTTTCTACTTTTTCTAAAATATCCTCTTTTTGTTTTTGCATTTGTTGTGCAGAGTAACTAATTTGCTCCAGCTTCGGATTGATGTTCTCTATTTCACGAATAATTTCCCGGAAGGAGCTCATCGCTAAATCCATTTCGGCTTTTTGACCAGACATAGCCTGACTCATCGATCTAGCATTTTCTAGCATCTGATCGGAATCAGAGGAGACAGAGGTAATCATATCTGCAATCATTTGGGCTGACTGACGAGACTGTTCTGCTAATTTGCGTACCTCATCGGCCACCACAGCGAAACCTCTTCCCGACTCACCTGCACGTGCAGCTTCTATGGCAGCATTTAAAGCCAGTAAATTTGTTTGTTCCGCAATCTCATTTATAGCAGTCGTAATATGATGAACGCCGTTTAAATTCTCATTTGCTGCGACGATTCTATCAATAAATTCTTTGAAAATTTGATTCACCTGATCTACCGATACAATCAATTTGTCCATGTTTTCGTTACTTTCACTTGCTCTTGCATGAATGTTTTTCCCGTTGTGATCCACATCCTCGATGGATACTACCATGTCATCTAAGCCTTTACCATACGAAGTCAGAACTTCACTAATTTCGACGAGTTCTTCTGTTTGAGAGGAAACTCCAGTGGCTACCTCTTGAATCGAAGTGGAAACAGTTTCAGTAGCTGTACTCATCTCTTGAGAAATATTACTTAAACTATGGGAAGAACGGTCAATTTCAGTGGATTGCTTTTGAATCACACCAATTAGGCTACTAAAGGATTGTTTCATATCTTCCAACATGTGTGACATATCACCGATTTCATCACGACGGTTTAGTAGCTTCTGATCAATAGCCGTACATAGCTCTCCTTTAGCCATGAAGGAGAAGATATTTTTGAAGCCTTGAATGGAACGTGATAAAGAGTAAGAGTAGTAATAAACAGCAATACCTCCAAGAAGCAAGAAGACGGAAGAGATAGCCAATAAATAGTTACGCATGATAACAGTTCCATTTAACAGGTCACTCTGCTCGATATAGATAGCAAGTCCGCCACCAGTAAGTGGAATGGGGGCAAAGCCTACATATTTAATTACACCTTTATATTCGTAAGACCCTGTACCATTGACCCCACTGATCATTTTTTCTTCTAGTTCAGCTAATTCTCGTAAAGCTGGATCAGTTTCAGCTGCTTTTATTACATTCTCTTGAGCAAAGACTAAGTCCATATTTTCATGGGCTACTACTGTTCCTTGTTTATTAAGCACATAAGCTCGACCTGTTTGGCTAAACGTAAGGTCTGAGATCATTTCCAATAATTTATCAACTTTGTACTCCATGTACAACACGCTATTTACTTTTTCTCCTAAGTAAATAGGGGTTGCGAAAATGATGATTAATGAATTATCTTCTATGGAAACAATCACATCTGATGTATTGGAATGACCAACAAGTGCCTTCTTAAAATATTCTCGCTGTGCGATACTAGAATTAGATTGAGGGCCCAAGACAACGTTTCCTGAGAGATCAGCAATTCCCCATTTACTTGCTCCACGTTTTTTTATAAGCTTGTTAACGCTAGCTTGAGCTTCTTCTGGGTTTGCTTGATAATTTTCAATCTCTTTGCGGGAAGCCACTCCCTCGATGAACGTTACTTCATTTTTTAGCTTATCCTCATAGTAATTGGCTGTTTGTTGAGCGAGAGGTGTAAGCATCATTTCAGCTGTATATTCAATTTGTTTTTGAGCAGTAAAATAAGCCAGCAACGAAAGACCAATACAGGTGGTAATGAGCAACCCTCCAATAATGAAAAGCAGTTGCGCTTTAATCGTTTTAAACTGAAGCCTAAAAGTCAAAATAATCCCTCCACTTTCTTTGATATCCGTATATCGAAATTTTCTTGTACACTACTTTAATCGTACAAATGAGTAACAAAATCCATAGATAAACTGTTACAGTTTTAAATTTAAATTTTATAAATATTTTTAAAAAAATAAAACGTTTATTCAAGAAAGCAAAATAAGCCTCTATTCATAGGGAAGAAACCTACAAGATTAGAGGATACGTAGACGATCTATCATCGAAAGTGCGGAGCTGATGCATGAAGATGAAATAACTAGTAAACTAGATTGCAGAAAAACTATTTTTGTATTTTAGATGACTTGTACCATCTTATCCTGTCTTAGAAGTACCTTTACGGGCTTTCATACTTTATACTTTCCCCTTACGTTACTGTTTTGATAATCTTGGGTAGGTGACTGACAGATGCAAATCAAGGAGATATCCGAAAAACTTACTATTTCTCCAAGAGCAATTCGCTTTTATGAAGAAAAAGGGCTACTAACACCAGCTAAAAATCAAGAAAACAACTATCGCGATTTTACAGAAAAAGACGCCTGGCGTCTACAAACCATTATTGCCTTACGAGAAGTGGGTATGTCGATCCCCGATATAAAAGCAGCCTTGAAGCAAATTGATGAGGGCAATCATGATGAACTTCAATATTACTTAGAGCTACAGCGTTATGTCATGTTTGCACAATGGCTGGAATTGAAGGAAAACATTCGTACAACCGATCAAATGATAGAGCGCTTGGTACAAAACAAGGAACTTTCGTTGGATCAGATTTTTACTTTGGCAGAGGGCTCTAAGCGTCTAAGAGATTTACGTAAAAACTGGCATGATAAGTGGAATTTTGACCATCAAGCTAGAACCCATGATGTGCACGTCTTACGTAACGAACAGACATTTCATGTCTATCAAAATTATGAGGAAGCGCTTGAGATGACGCTTACATGGGTTGATCCTATTCCCAATGAAAAAGGATTGGATCTGGGCACAGGTACGGGGAATCTAGCTGCACGCTTTATTGATAAAGGCATTCAAATGGCAGGTGTAGATCAATCAAAGGAAATGCTGAAGCAATGCAAAAGAAAGCATCCACAGATGGAAACGAAACTGGGTAATTTCTTAGCCATTCCATACCTGGATGGTCAATTTGATTTTATTGTGACCAGCTTTGCATTCCACCACATAACAGATGCTCAAAAGATGATGGCATTAGATGAAATGCGTCGAGTCTTACAGCCACGTGGTCGAATCTGTATTACCGATTTGATGTTTGAACATGAAATCCACAAAGAGCAGTACCTAGATGCTTTACTCAAACAGGGAAAGATGGAAACCTATACAGCTATTCAAGATAAATATTATGCAAATAGTGCACAGCTTCTCGCTTGGTTTACTACCAATGGATATATTGTTAAGTATCAGAAATTACATGAGCTACTCTATGTCATGTATGCGGTCCCTATCAGATAACAGATGTCTGCTTGAAGATGCGTTTTGTATTGACCTTCTCGTTACGTTAAGCCTTATGCTAGAGCCCTACAACATATTAGGAGGGCTCTGCATGTCACAACCAAATCATCCCGATATCTATAAGAATAAAGCTGAGAAATACGAACGACTAATTTCAAAGCAACCCAGTCTCTATGATGTAATCAACAAAATAAAACCGATTGAAAATACAGACATTATTGATCTGGGAGCAGGTACAGGTAGACTTACCACAGTGCTGGCTAGCCAAGCTAAATCGATCCTTGCTCTCGATGAATCCGAGTCTATGCTGCGAGTAACGGCACATAAATTAAAACAAGCCGGTCTTCATAATTGGAGAACACAAGTAGCTGATCATCGTGCTCTTCCAGTAGACAATGACTCCGCTGATCTACTAGTATCGGGTTGGAGCATTGGCTACCTAGCAAATTCTACCGACTCTGCTTGGGAAAATAATATCAAGCATATAATGGAAGAAATGAAGCGAGTCCTTCGTCCTGGTGGTACAGCCATTATTTTTGAAACGATGGGGACCGGATATGAAACTCCTCATCCGCCCGTATTTTTACAGGATTATTACAGATTACTTGAACAAGATTATGGCTTCTCGTTTTCTTGGATTAGATTGGATTATCATTTTGAGAGTGTAGACGAAGCTAAAGACTTGACGGAATTTTTCTTCGGAATGGAAGTAGCAGACAAAGTGATGAGCCAATCACTTCTTCAAGTACCAGAGTGTGCGGGTGTATGGACCTTACAGGTTTAAAAAGAACAACAGACCATTCTTCGTCATCAGTCGAGGAATGGTTTTTCTATGTGTTATACTACATATTATTAACAATCAGTACATAAAAGGGAAGTGGTTATTTTGGATATCGGAAGAAACTCACTCTGTCCATGTGGGAGTGGTAAAAAATATAAAAAATGTTGTTTACATAAAGATGAGCAACGCAATTACCTCCATTCATCGTCAACAGAAACCAATCAATTGTTGCATAAATATATTGACCTAGAATTAACATGGGTTAACGAAGATTATATAACCACAGCCCACAATATCGTGAAGAGTATGCAAGCAGATTACGGGGCTGACGTTGTTGCCGCAGCTGTCAACCTATGGCATAAATATTCTCATGCTACCCAACCAGTACTCCGAAAAGCTGGAATCATAGAAGCGTCAATTGAATATTCGATTGCGACGATTATGGATATTCCTATCACACAGGCTGCATTAGCAAGCAAGTATAATGTCTCTGCTGGAACGATCTCCAAGCGCGTACAGGACATACTTGATAACGATTGGTTTGTCGATCAAACACATCCCTAACTACAATAAAACCTAGCACATAAACCAGGTACTTATCCCGTACCTATTGATCTGTGCTAGGCTTTTTATTTCATGATTTTAATTAATACTCTTACGGACTAACTGGTTTTCTCCAGATTATTTTTCATGATCCTGTGATGTATATCTTTGAATCCCACAAATTTCTTGCTTTCCTCACTCCAAAGACGAAAGCTGAGTGATCGCAGACTTGATAGCAATGTAATGCTTCTCACGTCCTGTAAGAAGGCATTATGCTGATAAGCTGAAGCCAAGTAATAGTTAGGCACACGTGGACTCAAATGGTGAATATGGTGAAAGCCAATATTACCTGTAATCCAATGCAGAACTTTTGGCAATTTGTAAAAGGAACTTCCCTGTAAGGCCGCTTTTACATAATCCCAATTCTCTTCTTGTTCAAAATACGTATCCTCAAACTGATGCTGTACATAAAACAACCAAATACCAGCTGCACCTGAAATAAGAAAGATTGGTCCCTGAATGAATAAAAACGCTTGCCAACCGAGAGTCCAGCAAAGTACACCTGATAAGGCAATGATACCTAGATTGGTCATATACGTATTGAAACGTTCCTTCTGCCCTACACCTTTACGGTTAAATCGGTAATCAATCAAAAATACATAGATAGGGCCTAGACCAAACATGATGAATGGATTTCGATACAACCGATAGAACAATCGCTTACTAGGTGACAATGCTACGTACTCATCTACCGTGAGTGTCCATACATCTCCCGTGCCTCGTTTATTTAAATTACTGCTTGTTGCGTGATGAATAGAGTGAGATCTCTTCCACTGCTCATAGGGGCAACACGTTAAAATACCCGTGATCAAACCAACAATCTCATTTGCTTTCCGATTTTTAAAGAAAGAGTAGTGGCAACAATCATGAAAAATAATAAAGATTCGAATGAGAAAGCCTCCGGCAGGGACAATCAATACTAGACTCAACCAGTAGGATACCGATAAACATAGATAAGCACCATACCAAAGCAGGCAAAATGGGATCAATGTATTGATTAACTGTCGTACGCTATACTTGATATGGGATTTTTCATAGGGGGCAATTTGCTTTCTCCAGTTAACTTGTTCTTTCAGATTTACGCTAATAGTAATCTTCCTCTCTTTGAATCTTTACTTTTACAGTAACGCATGGATTCCGAATCAAAGGGAGAAGATGATTCATGCCCATCTATAGTTCACTATAAATACTGGAAAGGGTTCGATTAGTTTTAACCCTCTCTTTGTTAGCGACATATAACGTTACGTCCAACTCGTAACAAATCGTACTCTTTACTTCCTAACTGCCTTTCCTCATTATATTCGAAAACCGTTCTCAATTGTCTTATAATTTTTTGCCGAAATCCACCACTTGTCAGAAATTTTTTTGTTCATGGTTCTGCTGATACCACCCCAGCTTAAATAGCCTACCAATAAGTATTTATGAGCTTTGGATATCCAATCACTCATCTCATTCATTATCATGTAAGTAAAATACACCCTTTAAAGTAGACTTCGCCCCCCATGGCTTGTCGATACCTTTATTGGATGTATTTTTTTCTACTATGTAAACAGCCATTTCATCGCCTGTGGGAAGTGCTTAATAAAGAAAAGCCCATCGTGGGTCCCACCTTCTTCTACCACGAACTTCAGTTGCTCCTTGGGAAATCCATTTCCGATCAGAAACTCATAAGCCTTATACGTATACGGAACCATATTAGCCTGGATATTTCTTTTATAAATGCCTTCAAGACTTCCCACATACATGTACATTCGTTGCTTACTAGAAGCGATCTGATTGTCACCGATAAATTCTAATAGGCCTTCAAACCACAAGGAGGCAGATAACAACCCTATACGTCCAAATACCTCGGGATACAAGTAAGCGGCATATAATGAAATCATTCCGCCAAAAGAACCGCCAATTATCCCAGTATATTCCGCTTCCGCTTTTGTTCGGTAGATTGAATCTACATGGGGCTTTAAGGTATGAACAACGTAAGAAAGATATTCTGCACCCTTACCACCAAAATCAGGGTAGCTACTAAGCAATGCTTTAGCAGGCCATGGCGTGTATTCATCATTACGATTATGTGGTGTAATACACACAAAGATTAATTCTGGTAGCTCCTTGGTAATGAACAGATGCTCTAGTAGATTCATACATTTATGGACTAAATAGCTGCTATCCTGTACGTACACCACAGGAAAGTGCCCTCCATTATTATAAGTAGGAGGCAAATAAATCATAATCTGTCTATCGCCCACGATCTCTGTAATGAATGTCTCTCTCATCTACTCATCATCCTCTCTAGCACGTATCCATGTCATTTCATTCATTATAAATAGTAGTTGAAATAGGGGTAAGACAACCATGGATTAAATCCCGAATCATAATGGAGGATTTGAGCTTTCAATTAAAAAAAGGAGACCCGTCGAAAATGACTAGTCCCCTTTGTAACACGTAGGGTTCTGGAGCTTGATCTTATCCTACGGCTTCTTTCCTGTATGCTAGCTCTATTTAGTTGGAACAGACGACGCTATAACCTGCTTAACATTTGGCTGCAAAAGCATATAAATTGGTGTATTTTCTATGGAATCAGCTTGTCCCTTCTCCACAAATATCGGAGTGACATCCTCCACTGCACCAGTAACAGGCGTCGTTTCTGTAGCAGGAAGCGTCGCTGGAATAGGAGCCTGACTTTTGGAATAAAGCATTACACCTCCGACTGTACCTACCGTAAGCATCACTAGCAAACCGATCACAGCCATACCTTTGTTCTGGCGAAAGAATCTCGCCACAGCATTTGACGACTCCTTCTCTGCCTCATGTAGCATTTCTCTAAACTCCGGGTTACGAATGGCATACCAACGTTTTCGCCACTCTTTATCCCGTAGCCTTTTAGCATGATCATGCAAAAGATACTGTTTCAATACGAGACGATAAGAAGGGACAAGCTTTCTGTCTACCAAAAACATCCTTTGTTTCAATAGCCACTGAATAAACAGATAGGTAGTCTCGTCTCCACCATGTTGCTCAACAAAAGTAAGCATACCGTCAAAATCAAACACCGCATGTGAATTCTGGGAATCACCACGATAAAAAACAAGCGCTACCTTTGGAAAGCTACCTTCGTCTAATGGACTGCCCAACATCTTTCGAATCAGCTTCTGCTGTATTTGGATGTCATCCTTGTCCCAATTCCGATAAAACTCTTCGGGCATAGGAGTACCTGGCTCTTTCTCCAGGGAAAAGACGTTCATTAGTAGCTCAAGCTTATATTCGCTCTGTGAATCTAGCGCTGTGAAAAAGCTTTGCGGTTTATGTTCAAACAAAGAGACGACCTTCCTAACATCCTCCTTGGATAACGCCTCCAAAGAAAGATGCTTTAGTAAACATTTGTCTATCTCTTCTAAAATCCTGTTCGTATAGCTGTGACCTACTCGCCACTTACCCAACATTTGATGAATCGATAGTGTCGCTTCTACCTTTTGTTTTTCTTCTTTCAATAAGCTCAGCAGTTTTTGCTCCGTTCTGTTCATGAAAAAATGATTTTGAAATGCTTGGGAAGCATGATTCGCCCAAAAATTCATTTCCTTGACTACATCGTCTAGTTTGTTGCAGCCTACTAAGCGCTGGGCCACATATTCCTCAAATAAAGGCTTCACGACCTTTTCATAGCTCAAAATGGTACTCATCATAAACCTGAACAATTCATGATTACCTGAGAGTTGCTTGTATATCTGAGTAACGTACTCTGTTTGTTGAGAGCTTTTCCCCTTGAGAAGAATATCCATCAGATACATAATGATCTCTTTACGGGAATCTTGATTCTCTACAACATTATACGCTTCGCTGATCAATGTAATCAGCTCGACGGAAGGGAGACTCTTGGAGGCAACAGCCATTTTTTCCGCCTCAAATAAAAGCCCAAACAGCGCAAATAATCTCTTTTTGTTCATCAAGCGTTCATTACGAATATACTGTAGAAGTACTTGCCATACCGCCGTTTTATTACGCTCATAGACGTTCATCTGACCTGTTTCTATCAAAAACAGCGTACACAATTCATAATAGGTGGTAGTGCTCAAGCCCTTAGCAAGATCCTCTCCTGCAAGAATTTCGTCAGCAAACTCGTAAAATGACTTGAGCACAACAGCCTCGTTCAAATTATTCCACGCAAAGGTAAGATACTCGTGCTCACCTTGAATATCAGCATGGAGTATTGATTTGTTTGCAAAATCAAACAGAAAATCTTTATTCATATGTCCGTTACCAGACCTTATGCTACCCTTTTCAACAAAAATAACATGAAGATACTTTTTACTCTCCGGTTCATTTGTATAGGTAAGGAACCCCAATTGTCTACGCATCTCATAAGGTAAGCACCCATACAGAATCTCTACTAATTGAGTAGCAGCTTCAGAGGTCTCACTGATATCAACATCTAAGCTAATAAATACCTTTTTCTTTGTTGATAGAGAGCTCATGGTAGCGAATAGCAGTTGTTTAAATGCTTGTTCATCAATCCCTAACCGAGCTAAAATCTGCTTTTTATCACCAGTACTACGATTGTGATATGGCAAATCCTCTAATTCAGGCAGCTCTTTCCCATTGGTTTCTTCATGATGATTTGTAAAGGAACTAATACCGAAAATCTTTGCTGGCGTTTTGCAAAATTCATCCCGTTGTACACTCGGAATCACATAATTATGCGTAAAGAATGTATTCCGTTGTCCTGTAAAGTCTGCTCCTACATAAACGCTTTTCCCGATTACCATTTCGCCTGATTCAGCGCGAAAACAGAAAAGTGCCTCTGGATACTTATCTACCTGTGTTTCTCCCTTTTCCTGTAGCTCTTTAGGAGCATTGTAGACACAAAACGGATGGAGCGTCTTCTTGATAAATGAATTGTCCAGAGAAGCAGATTTAGAGACGGTGTCGTATCCTTCGTTTGAGCGGAAAATCCCTTGCCGCCCTCGCGTATAGTACTGCTGTTGAATATGCTGCCGTCCCACTATTGCTCCCTCCCATCAATATAATCCAATTGATGTAACAGCCAAATAAATGGTTCATCTACACGAACAGGCGTCACTACGCCAGTCACCTTTTGGTTAACCGGGTTACTTCCCAGTGCAGATACAGCAAAATAAGCCGTATTTGTGAAATAAACCTCCAGTGCATCCTTAAAGGGTCGATCTACTTTTTCAATGAAGCGACGTATCTCTCCATTGATGTTTTCAAATTCACTCGTGTTAAGGTACTGTTCATGAACGAAATTTCGAAACACATTACTATTTGATTTAATGTACTCACTGTCGTCTTCCTTCAGCATGTGCAGCATGTCGCTTTTGGTCAGAACAACAGCTGTCGGTATATTTGTTTTACTGTGCTCCTCATAGCCGATGAAGTTTTCAAATAGAGTGATGAGAACTTCACGTGGCTCATCATATCTCGCTGTAAACTCCCCTGGCTCATCGCCTACATTAAACATGATCTTGTCGCGTATCGTTCTAATTTGCAGAGGATCAACAAGGAATAGAATACCTGAGGAATTCTTCACATGGGAGGCATATAGCTCTAAATATTCACGATCTACCATTCCCTCACCCGCAACGTCAAAAAACACCAGAATGAGCGGGGCTTGTTCACTATCTTTAAAAATAAATTGAAAAATAAATGGCTCCTGCCGCTTTTCCTTTTGAGTAGAATCAAGCAGTTGGCCTCTCTCAAATAAGGGCGCCTCGTAATTTTCCCGGAATTTGCGACTAATCTGTGCGTTTAATGGCATGCAGGCAGCGTTAAAATGATTTGCAGTTGTATTTTGTAGCGTGTGAATCAGTGAAGTCATATAGACAGACTTACCCACTTGAGAAGCACCAACGATCGAAATAATATTACTTGGCGCCTTCCCCGCTGTAATAGGGAGTTCATTATGACATTTCGGGCAAAGTCTGCGTTTGGTAACCATACCGTATCGATCAGTCAGCCCTACCAAAACCTGATCAACATAAAGCTGATTCTCATGCGGTATCGTAGCCGGGTCAATTACCGCCTCCAGCTCCTCAATCGAATCAAGTCCAAATTTATCTCTATACTGATTTAGAATTTCATCTTCCTGCAACGCGTAATTTTCGTCATCATCACGATGATGTGTGGCTCTAAATACTACCTGATCAGGGGAATACTTCGCAAAACAATAGGGACAAACAATATCATAAAAAGGAAGCCGTTCCTTGATTGGCTGTTTTTTATCAAACATACTCTTCAAAAATGTAAACACGTGGTTCCCTCCTATTCAGGAATCAGTTCATAGCTTTGCCCATATTTTTTTCCGTCTGTAAAAAAGAGGCGAATGTAATCTTTTTTCTTGATCTCGATTTCAGGCATAACGTTCTCTCCCGGCTCAAGATCACGGATAAAGGCATACTGAGTACCATCATCCTTATTCGCTGGAGGAGAGCCTTCTTTTTTCACATAACATAAAGCTTCCTTTGGAATGAGAATCTCCGAAAAAATGCGAATCTGTAAAGTTTGATACTGACTAAACCATTTTTTTCCCTTTTTAAAGGAATAGTAGATTTTAGCCTTACCTGAACTAACATGGATGATGTGATCCTCACCATCTGGGATTAGCAAAACCGGTCTGCCATTCTGTAGCTGACACGGAAAAATTCGATACGTATATCTTCCATATCCATCGATATATTCACGGTATCCCCTATGCACCTTGTACTCTTCACGTGTATATAGCTTCATATCCTTCTCATTGATTTGGTCAGAATCAAACGGCGTGTCAAATCGAGATTTGTACACGCAGACGCAGGGAACGGATTCTGCCCAGTGCCAATTTAAAACGCATTCGTTACCCTGCATGTGGGAGGTGACATCCTTAATAAGCGCATTGGATAGTTCTTCCGTTCTACTCATTACACATCATGCTCCTACTCTACCTATCAAACTTATTATTGCTTATCTGTCTAGCTTCCTTGTTTTTCGCTGGTAAATATCTACCACCGGTAAAGCGACTTTTCTCAGGGGATAGACCTTGGTTGGGCATAGGAATAAAAATCGTAAACAAAGGCATGACAGCAGCTAACAGCAAGTCAGCTACAAGCCGAACACCCATAGCTGGATACATACCAGATGCCAATCCCTTCTCAAGTATCAATCCAGCGAGAAGACCTGACACTATTCCCCCTAATGTGAAGCCCTTGGCTATATATTTGTTATCAAAGAATAGCCCTACTGCCAAACCTAATAATGCTCCAATCACAAGTAAGCTCACAATACGCAGTATTGCGTAGAAAAGGCTATTTTCGGTTGTGCCTGTTCTTTCCTTTACAAGCTCTCGATCTTGACGACTCATATCATAAATTTTACCGAACACACCTGTGATTTGATCTGTATGTTCAATATCGTAGTAATTACCACTGGTTTCTTCTGCAATGCGCTTCAATAGCTGGGTTCCGTCTGCGCTAACCGTACTCATCCCCACTGTATGAACAATGATTTGAGATTGTTTGAATGGCTGGAGAGACTTATCTAAATCTACATCACTATAACCATCTGACATGAGGATAACCGTGTTATTTCCCGAATTATTTGTCTCACTGTTGATATGGTTTAACGCGGTTTGCAATGCCTCTTCTATATCAGTACCACCAGAAGGGCCTTTATGACTATTTAGTTTTTGAATAACATCATCTCTTACCTTTTGATTGTTCAATCGCACCAAGGGCTGTAGAATGCTTGCTTGTTGATTAAAGGTAATCACTGCTACACTTGTATCGTTATCCATTCTGCGGACCACATCGGCTGCCGATTTAAAAAGCTGACCGTCCTTATCCGAATCCTGCATACTAGAGGAAATATCTAGTAGCATAACAATATTGTTCGAACCGGACGTCCTTTGGAAACTAGTTCCATAGAAAAATTGTAAAAGCATCGCGACTACACCTAGCATGATGAATGTACTTGGTACAAGCATCTTCCATGAAAATCCGACGTAGCGTTGTCTCCAGCCTTGCCCGTTTAATTGTGGTGAAATTAATTCAGCTATTAAACACATAAGTCCAACAAATAAAGCATACTGTCCAAAATAAAGTCCCATAACCACCCACTGTGGTAATTCATTAGACAAAAGGTTTAAAATCATCTCGCCTACTACAAAGCCGATTATTCCACCAATCAAGCTACAGAAAACCATGAGCAGACTTATTTTTTTTTGACTCATGACAATTGCCCCCCTCCTTGTCGGCGAAATAAAAAGCCATTTTCCCTATAGGATTCATAATATTTCCTATTATTGCGGTAATACATGAGGTCTTCGATACCGAAACCACCCATGAGCTTGATTTTCTCAATCCCACTTTTATTTGCTTCATGAACACAGCCTTGCTTATAAGTCCGTATTCCCTGCTCTGTACGAAATACATATTGAACAAAATCATTCGTATAATCAGCAAAAAAGTATTTTTCCTCATATCTATACTTTTGCATAAATTGAAAGACTTCTATATGGACAGATGATCCACTTTCCAATTCTAAAGCCAAATCTCTATATAACTGCTCTCTGGTCAAAACAGTCTTGTTGTCGTAAGCAGCCGTCACATTCGCTCTGGCTAGAAGTTCATCCTCAAAGGAAAGAGAGAACGTCCCACTGGTCATAATCTCCTTACGGCACATATCACATAGCCGCTGGATCATTTCAGTAACTCCTTTATCTAATAGTAGAGAGATGCTCCCCATGTATCTATCCTCAAAGTAAAAGCCCGCACCACGTTTAGCTTCTACTATTTTAATCGATTCCTGTACCACAGCCCCGTAGTATTCTTCTATGTTTTTATCTAGATAGTCTACAGCCTCACGGATGCTTTGTCGCGACATTTCACTGACTTGTACCTTGAGTTCTTCTAGCTGCATGACCTGTTGTTTTAGTTTCTGATGCATGTCTTCCAATTGTTTTTCATAATCTGTAAGAAGCTCTACTTCCATTTCCAAACCCAAAATCTCATACTTCTTTCCATAAATCATCGGGAAAAAATGGCGTATAAAATTCCGTACACGCTCTTTATCTCGGGTGAAAAGGCCACCCGTTTTGATCTCTTGTCGGTCAACCCTCTGACGATAAATATCCTCTAGCTGATCCTTGCTATACTCTAGCTGTCGAATTGTTTCTTTGATTCTGGAACGCAACACACCAGTAAGGCTCTTCTCTGCGTCATGTCCCGAGGTTACTTGATAGGCGGCATATAATCCGTATTTTGGATTTCCAAGAATCCTCTCTTTAATAAGCTGAGTGAGCTTATTGTTGTCTTGAAGCGAATCTCGTTTAGACCGAGCATCGAGCAGAAAATTCGTTGCAAAAAAGGTCTGACTACTATCCTCGAACAGTGCTACCTCTGCCTCTTTAAGAGTCATGCTTGTAAGTTCTTTGTAGCTAACGCCCGAAGTCATCAAACCTGTCATTTCTTCCAGCTTGCTTTCATCTGGTAAAATCGACCTTACTTTTCGTAGAATGTGGGAATCTGTGATCTCTAGTCTCTCTAGTACTTCTGAGATATCATACGTCCAATTTCGCTTTAATCGTTCTAGAAAGTGATCATACACTTTTGCAAGTACAGTATGTGCAATAGCGCGAGTAGGTCGTTTCACTTTAGAGAGTCCAGCCGAAGCAAATGTAGGTCGTCCAGTAACTCCAGTAATATTGTGTATAAATTGGGTGCGATTATAGCTTTCACTACCCTCATGTACTTCCGATTCAACTCGTTTGTTGTTTAGCAGCACGATATCGCTAATCAACTCATAATTATCTTCCTTACCGTTATCTATAAACATTCCCTGCTCATTTTTATCACTTAGGATATACACAAGCGAATAGAGCGGAGAACGAATGTGCTCCACAGCTAGTTTCACTCGATCCTCAGTCATCTGAAGATCGGCACAGAATTGGTAATCACTCTGTTGGTATTCATTTAATTCGTCTAGGAAGCTAACACCTATCGACGTAGAAAATCCAAATTCCTGACCATTGTTCTTTTCCTGTATCAAAACATACAAATCCAATGAGACATTTTTAAACAATTCATTAAGATAACTTTTAACAAGCAACGTAAATTCCGGTAATAGTACATTGGCAATATCATCTGCTCTTGTGACTACTGCGATATTAATTTGTTGATGATAAGTGAATAGCTTACCCATTTCGGCTACGCGAACACTTATCATCTTCATCATTTTATTTAATTCGATTAGCAATGATTCATCTTGATAAAACATTTCATGCAGAGAAGCCCGCATTGTTTTTTTATCAGTAGAAGGCTGTGGTAAGCGGCAACTATACACATTCGAAAGATGTAGAGTTTCTTCCGAATAGGCGTGAACATAGAGCACTCCTTCGCTATTTTGCCACTTCTGTTCATTGGTAGCATATATCGCCTGAAGTGCCTCTAAGCTCTTATCCCCTAGAAAGAGAAAAAGCACAGGGTTCTGAATGCTACGCTGTCCGTTCTCACTATCCAGTTGTTTTTCTAAATCCGAAACATAGTGAGTTGCGAACTGTTCAATCAAATCCCTCATGCTTTTCTCCCCTAATTTATTATTGTAATGTTTTACGCATATCGTTTACTTTAGCCCACACCTTTTTATAAAAACGATACATGTCTTCCCCATTTACATAGTCATCCCGATCGTACTCAAGCTCGTTCTTTGCTTCCTGAAAAGCAGCAGTGATTTCCTCCAGCTTCGTGATCAATTCCTGGGTATCAATCGCTGATGTCATTTGGTCGCTTCGTTTACTCGCTTTACGTTGAAGAGCCGTCATTTGTTTGCCCTCCAAGCTACGGTACTGATTATAGATAGCAAACTCTACATGCTTGTTCACCTTCATCAAATTGACGAAAGGCTCCCAAGCCTCTTCTTCTTCATCTTTATCATACACGTACAGCGCACCTTTTTTACAAATGGTACCAGTGTATAATGCTTCAATGAATCGATTGATCAGCTCTTCCTCACCTTGGATCGATTGGATGATCTGTTGTAGTTCACTGATTATACTCTCGATGTCTTCATATTTACGCACTTCCTGCTGAAGTAGACGAATAAGTTCTGGAGAGCGAATTAAATTTTCTTTGGCCATCTCTTCGTTGATGCTACCAAACAGATCCTTTGTATACTCCTGCTCCAATCCCTGCTCCATAAAGCCCTTCAATTCAGCTAGACATCTCTTGATCTCTCCTGGGCTACCTTTAGAAGGATCTTTGTCTAGTTGGTATTTGGCTAAAAAGGCAGTGATTTCAAAAGGCTTTGTAATGATACAGTCGTATCGGTTACTTGTTTTATTTTCACTGTCTTTTTCGACGATGCATCCGAAACGAATAGCTCTGTCAAATAGCTCACGAACTCTAGCATTGTACTCTTTTACGCGAGCATTCAGATACGTTTCTCCCCAAGATTTTTCTGGAATAGGAGATGGTAGGTACGCCCAGTTATGCTTTTCTGATTGGACTAAGTGACGACCAACCCCCTCTTTTTCAAGAATGGTTCGCTCATAGCTCTCCTCATACACTTTTAGTGGAGTATAAGCAAACAAAGGGACACCATTTTTCGTGTTCAACCAGAAAATACGGTTTTTAACTCCGCTCTCCTTAACGGTAAATCGGGAGCCACTAATTGACGTATTCTGATAGTTCTTGATCCCCTTCAAAATAGAAGGAGCCTGAAGTGGTACAGAGACAAAGCCCCACGAAGGAAAATCCATATTACCCAGATTATTACTGATATGGAAAACCGGAATGGCCTCTTCATCTAATTTGCTAGCTATTTTTCGTTCTACGATACGATCTAGGGTTTCGTCTTGCCCGTATTTCATCAGCAAAAACTCTTCCATAGAAGTTGTAATCAACTCGCTGAACTTATCAGATAAGAAGTCAGAAATAGCACCAACGATATCCACTTCCGTTTCCTTGATCCAATTATCGGAGCGTTTCAGCAATTCAGCAGTGAAATCACGTATTAAATCATCTGTATCCTTCTCATCAATAGTAGTAGCTATAACTTTCGCAATGTCAGGCACACTCACAATATTCCAGTAATAGGTTTTGTTTCCGGTGCGATCCAGCTCCTCCCCACCGTTGATGAGGATGTCACCGTTCTTTTCAAAGATTTGGTTGAGCGTATTTAAAATCTCCGTAAATACACTATAAATCCGATTATTTTCATCACTTAATCGACGATATAGCTCCTCGTAGAATTCGATCATTTGCTCTAGCTTTTCATGATCAGCAAGGAGCTGGTATTCGGTGACTTTTGCTTCCAAATAGCTATTTTTCTTTCTTTCTTTTGAGATGAATGCACTACGAGCATCACCTAGCTTCTCATTAGCTGTTTCACGCGCTCCCTCAATCTCTCTTGGGAAACCTTCTAGATTCAATTTTAGGCTTTCAATATAAGACAGGATCATTTTAAGTAAGGAAAAGCCTTTATCGGAATGAATCAGACGCGATGCATAAAATGGTCCTTGTTGTGCATGTAAAAATACTCTTGTAATCATCTCACCAAATGTAGTGGTCAGCTCACCTGGTAGCTGTTTCTTACACTTGATGTATTCCTCTCTCGCTTTAGCCAGATAGCCCTGCTCCAGCTCATGATCAATACTAACAACCTGTTGGCTAATGACATTGCTATAGCTGAGACGCTCACTATTTTCGTAGCCTGGGATAGGTTCAGGAACTCGCTCTTCAAACCTTTTGGAAATCGAGTCGATATCAATGCCTAATTTGCGAGCAAATTTTTCTGCATCCTCCTGTGTAGGAGCAGCGGTAAACATATTCTCCATCTTTTTAAATAATCGATACGCCAAATAAGTAGTCATCTCTTCAATCGGTAGTACCGCAGATGAAGCACCTATTACGTTGTATTGGTAGTTGGCCGCATATGCTTTTGGCATCTGATTAATGTTGGTGCGAATATTACTAATATAATCATGAATCGCAAACTCTTCGCCTGACCGTTTTTCTTCACTAGCCATGAAGTTGGTAATATTCTCTGCCGTAACATTCATGCAGTAATCGTAGGCATTTTCTAATGCTTTACCTTCAAGATTTGTTGCCGAAATAAGATGGCACAGATTGAACGGAGGCATTGGAGAAGAGACGTTTAATACATTGCCGTATTGTTGTTTAAAGCGATCCATACGTTCGTCTGCATTCATCCAATAATCCAGCTCTTTTAACGCTGCATAACCATTTTTCATAATGTAATCGCGCGTATGCGAGCTAAGGCTCTTATTAGACAGGTTAACATCTGGTGTAAATAAATAGCCAAGTGAATTAACCTTATCTACTCCCGCACTGCCAAATTCCCGTTCCAAAATACCACGAACAATATAGGCAATATCCATGAAGCAACCACTACCGGTTCCACCCGATATACCAGTTAAAATAAATACGATCAGCTTCTTGTTAGTGCCCTCGGTAAGCATCTTGATCTTTTTCTCAAGGGTTTGGACTACCTGTGTAATTTTGGTGAATAATAGTAAACGACCTGCCTGTCTAACTCCTGATGCTCCACTAATCCCATCTGTGATCGTCAGCTCAGGCGAGAGCCAATCCGTAATGTATGGTTCTAAAATGCTTCTGTTCTGTAATACTCCACCAATCTCTGGATTGGAAAGCAAAACAAACTCCGAAATGGGATCAAGTCCAATACCCTTGTAGCGCTTGTTACGATCATGCTCATTCGTTTCAAAGGCTACAAATTCAATATTGTCCGGTTTTTCCTTCCGCTTTTTCGATAAAGAATCAACTGGTAGCTTAAAGCGTCTATTAACCTGATATTTTAAACGGAGCAAAGCATCAATCCCCGTTCCACCTAAACCAATAACAAGCATAGGGTTATCAATCGTATCTACACGAATCTTCTCACTAACGATACCCCCGCCTAATGATACATCCAACTGCTGAATATGTTCTCTCACAACTGCTCTCATATAATCGATCCTCTCCTAGATGATGTAGTCAATAAAGACTGATTTGTTTACACCAGAAAGGGTTACCTTGATTCGATCGTTCCTTTTTAATTCCCTTCCTTTACTTGCATCTAGTACTCTTCCAGCCTTTTCAATCTGACATTCAGATTTGTTTTGAATGATAAGCGTGTCATTTTTGCCTGGTACAAAAATGATTTTATCTGTCTCCTGAAACTCTGGAGCAAGCTGCAACAATTGATGCAATTTGACCTTTCCTTTAAAGCCATTTAGTTTTTTATACTGCGGACTCGACTTTTCGCCTGTATCTTCATTGATAATTTCGATAGCCATTTGCCCCATAAATCCTTTGTTTGCCTTCTTCCACATGGACAGTACATATAAAACGATCGCAATAAGTAAAATCAGACCAAGTGTACTACCAACCGTCATCAACCACGGGAATGGCTTTTCTTCCACTGTTGGATCAGTTGTAGGTTGCTGTGCTCCCGTTGCCCCTGTATTTGTTGCATCCACAGTAACAGGCTGCGTTTCTCGATAAAAACTGCTATCCTCCGCTTTAACCTTAATCTCGTATTGATGGGAGGATGGAATAGTAAATTTTCCAGTAAATCCACTACCAGTATTGGTTAGTTCAATTTCATTTGTTTTGTTGTCGGTTAAATCGTTAACCAGTAGCTTTGCTTTCATGCTTTTGTAAAGGTCAGTGCTAGTCATTTTTTGTCCATTACTAACTAGCTCCGCTTTAATTTGGATGTCATCGCCAGCTTTATATGTCTTAGTAGGGATTGGCTCCATTGCGAGCTGCAAGTCATAGTTAAAGATCATGTTAATATCAATCTTGTCCTTAGCTACTCCTTTGACCTGTAGCTTCCAATCACCTTGCTGGGGTTTTAACATTTTAACCATGGAATACGCATTTGATTTCGAGAAATGGACTTGGTTAGACGGAATTGGTACCGCCTTACCAGATGGATCAAACAAGTTTACCTGTACGGCATTCTTCGACATAATAGAAATATTTGCTTCCAATACATTGGTATTAGGAATAGAGATCGTTACGTCCTGAAAGGCTCCATTTGAAGTAAGGCTTTTAACAGGAACAACCTTCAGCTTCAAATGATTAGCAAAGATCTCGCTTAAAATTTGTGGTAATTTGTCAGCTGTACTTGTTTCAAAAAATTTACCATTCGTATCTGCCGCGATCTGTTGCAAAGTTGTTCTGTTCAATTGACCATCTGCATTAAGTCCAATCGTATAGATTGGGTACCCTTTGCTTTTCGCCACTTTTACCGCATCTTGCAATTTTTGATCTGACATCTGTTGCGTACGGTTGGAATCTTTATTTAGAAAATTGTTCCCATCTGCTAACAACACAACGATGGGAGAATGCGCCGGGTCATGTCCTGCATCTAGGATTTTTACTGCTTCATCGACCCCTACAGAGATATCCGTATAAGCTCCTTTTTGTAAACTATCAATAAAAGCTTTGATTTGTTGCTTATCTTGATCGGATTTAACCTCAACTAGTGCCTTTTCGCGCTCGATTTTATCCGTATAGGCGATGACCCCGATCTTATTCCCCTGAATAGAGGTCATATCCACAAACATTTTCATCGCTTCGTTACTTACTTTGTTTTTATCACTTTGAGTCATGGAATTGCTGACGTCTACAACCAACACAGCGTCCATTTTGTCTCCACCAGTCTGTGCAAAACCAAACGTGGCACCTGTGGTTAGAGAAGCCAACAGAAGTCCCACGCACAATATATGTTGAAAGACTCTCTTACATTGAAGCATGTTATTGAACCTCCGCTACCTAATTTTTTTGTAAAAAATACCCATATTTTTGAACAACTATTGCAAAGAATGTGACTATATGACAAGATTACCACTATATTTTACAATAAAAAAGAGAAAAGCAATGTAAGATCCATATAACGTTATACGGACGTATGTACTATTATGTTACATATTTCGACATTGAATATTTGGAGAATGATAAATGATAACTTATATCTTTTTGGCTATTGCTTTGGTACTACTGGGCTATCGTTTCACTCAACTATGGCTATGTAAACGAAAAAGTAAAACAGAAGCTGAGATGGATCAGTATCTTCATGCCCTGTTAAATAATGAAGGTGAACAAAAATGAAGACAAAAACTGGTGTTCAATTCAGGAAGACGATCAAAACAACCCATGCCTTTGAACGTTTAAAATATTGTCCGAAATGTCGTTCCTATTCTGTCTTATGGGATACAGAATGCCCATTTTGCGAAAAAACGGTAACACTCCTTCCGATCCGTGCTGTCTCTGCTGCCACTACTAGACGAAACGTTCAAATCAGCTTTCTTTGGATTGGTCTATTTGTCTGTCTCGCAGCCATTTTTGCTGATACAACGACGAATTTAATACTCGCCTGTAGTGGAGGTGTTCTTTTCTTTGTACTCTTTTGGCTCATGCAGAAGCGCTACGGCTCCTACGAACAAAATGTTCATTTTGAACAATTCATCAACACGGAGCAGGAGAATATAAAAAATGCTCTATATCAACATCTAGAGGATATTGATGCTGATGTAAAGGCAAAAAAATATAAGGATGCCTATGAAAAAATCCGAGAGGTTGGCTACTTTATCGACTCTGATTTAGTAAAAATTCTCAAGGTTAAATATCTTAATCACTTTGTGCTGCGCAAGGACATGGAGCTAGAGTTAGATACGCTGATTCCATCTGATTACAACCATCATTTTATTGCCTATCTTCATGAGGTACTAAAAGTCCAGCCATGGCTAGTAAAACAGGCCGTACTAGATTATGTTATTTCAAATAAGTCGTATATTCTTCAGGAAAGTAATGGTACACAAATCCTTGGTCAGGTCGCAGGTGCATCCCTACGAGTACGAGCCCATGTAGAGCACTATCAGGATTTTATTATTGAGTTCATAGAATACTTACCTAAGGAGCGTTTGATTCGTTTAGCTAAAATGGTTAGTGCGCATCAAGATGGTCAATGGGCCAAATTATATGAAGCTACCAAGAAACAAGTGGATCAGCATTACTCGTTTGATCCCGAACTGAAAGTTTTGCTATGAAGAAATTTATTAGCAAACTACTCCCTGTCTATCAACGGTCACTTTGGATACGGAATATCCTACTAGTTCTATTCCTACTAGCTTTAGTAGCCATGGGTGTAAAGATTAGATATAGCCTCAAAAAAATTGATTTCTATGAACAAGCAAAAAAGTACTATCAGGAGAAAAATCTACTCGCGGCGGAAGAAAGCTTCGCTAAAGCGGAAGCTATTACGACTATTACGTATGGCGATGAAGTATGGAGTAAGCCATTGTCAGCACTACGCTCGATTCGTCTGAAACTAGAATCCATTTCCCAACAGATTCATTCTGCAATAGGGGATAACAATGTAGAGAATATGCTAGGGTTATATACGACCTATCACACGTTTAAGCAACAATCCCTGCAAGAAGAGCAGTTACTAGTACATTTTTTCACGCAAATTTCAGATGGTCATGCAATCGAAGCTACTGTAAAAAATTATTTCCTTACTATCAAAAAGACCTATACCACATCTATGCAGGAAAACCTAACCAAAAAGAATTATCGTGATGAACGTTTTGTTCATTCCCTTGTCGCCATTCCAGATGAATTTTTTGGTGGGGAAAAGCAGAAGAGACAGGAGCTCATTACCCTATTTCGTTCCTATGATCAAAAGAAATATAGAGATCTAACAAACAGAAATACCTTTGAACAGATAATCGAATCAGCCTCCAGAAGTTTACGTGCCTATAAACAAGTAGATATACAAGGTGATTGGTTAATCACTCTACTAGAAAAGTATGCTAGCTCTGAGATCAGGCGCTCGATACGCAATAAAGACCTAGACACATTTATTGCACAGGCAAAGGCTTATCGTCAGATTAGTGACCTGCTACCTACTAATTCTGAAGCAGTCAGCCTCTTTGACCAACATCTCACCTCTCAGCTAAAACAAGCGGAACGTTACACAAAAGCAAACCAGTTTGATAAGGCACGAGAACTGTATCAAAAGCTAAGTGGTCTTCAGGATACATCCCAGCTCGTAACAGAATTAGAAGAACACTGGACGAAGTATGATCCGACTCGCCTATTGAAGGAGAAATATCCAGATAAATCGTTTGGATCAGTCCTCACAGGGGAGAAGCGATGGGGTTCTCTCGTTTATGTAGCCGGTATTTCAGAGGCAGACCAACATCTTCATTTGGCAGCGAAAATACCTGATGGTGATACTGTACTGTATTTAGATGAATCATTTGATTCAGATACAAAACTAAAAAACCTCACTATCTCAGATGTATTAATTAGTAAAGAGACCCCCATCATTATTGTGGAAGCAGCAGGTAAAAATCGTCTCTCTACATATTATGGATTTGTTCCTGATTTATCCAAAAAAGATTGGGTAAAGCGATTTGAAATAGCGGCAGATGGATTTGCAGTGGAAGCTCCGGGTTCCGTAATAGTAGAAAATGCAGAGGGAAAAGGGGAAAATGAAGTTGCAGCTTTTAAGCTAGAAGCTGATGGACTTGTATATGAAGAGAAGATAAGGGACTACCTGTCGTCACCGCCTGAAACTGAGCCTGACACAGATTCGGACACGGAAACAAGTGAGGAAGCTGAACCAAGAACAGAAGAGGCTGAGCCATCGGACAATGACTCGCCCCCACATTCCAACAAAAACGTTAAAGTAAATGGCTCTTCTAAAGAATCCATCAATGTTTATGCCGGTCCAAGCGAGGAATATGGTGTAATTGGTCAGATAAAAAAGGGAAGCTCGATTGAGGGTGTAGCTGATCAAAATGGTTGGTACCAAATCTCTTTTAACGGAAATTCTGGTTGGGTACGTCTTGACCAATTGCGTGAAGTAGGTACCCAGAGATAAAAAGCAAATTGAAGCCTAGTAGTAAATAAGCTGGCAGATCCAAGATTCTGCCAGCTTGTTTTTGTTTCTACTTTTATAAAAGGGGGTTATCAGTTTTGAATTTTAAACTGAGCTAATAGCTTCTCTAGTTCCTTGACTGTCTCATTCATTCTCATAGAATGATTAGCCATTTCATTTGTAGAAGCTGACTGAGCTTGAATAGATTGTACAGTTTCATTGGTAGACCCAGCTACTTGGGTAGAAGTAGATGATATTTCAGCTAACGATGCATTTATTTCTTCTGTACCTGCTGACATTTCCTCAGTTGTTGCAGATACTTCTTGAATCTGATACGTAATCTCATTTATTTCTTCCACAATAGTAGAGAAGGCTTTGCCTGCTTCATTGGCCGTAATGATTCCTTGTTTTGCCTCTTGCTGCCCCTTCTCCATTACATGAACGGCATCTTTGGAATCCTGCTGGATAAAGGTGATTAAATGATTGATTTCACTTGCCGATTGTTTTGATTCCTCCGCCAGTTTTCTCACCTCATCTGCAACTACAGAGAAGCCCCTTCCAAATTCACCAGCACGTGCCGCCTCAATCGCCGCATTTAGCGCCAATAGATTGGTCTGTTCAGCAATATCAGTGATGGACAACAAAGCTTTATCAATTTGCTGTGTATTAGTCAGCAGACGGCTTATAACAGCCGATGTTTCCTCTACAGAATTATGAATCGTATCCATTTGTGTAATGAATTGTTCCACTACCTGACTGCCCTCTTTTGCCTGTTCCACTGTAGTTATCGCTAATTCAGCAACAGTAGACGAAGATTCGGCAACCCTCTGTACTCCGGTTGACATTTCATCCATAGCCTTAGCACTTTCCTGTATACTAAACATTTGTCTTTGTACTTGTTGATTCACTTCATCAATGGTTACTACAGCATTACTAGAAATAGCAGAAACATTTTGTGTTTCATGTAGCATATTGTCTGTTGAAGTCATTACCGTATTTGTTGTTGCTTGGACTTTTCCCATCAACTGCTGAAGGTTCTCTAACATGTTATTGAAAGAGGATACGATACTTCCCATCTCATCTTTTGATTCGTAGGAGGTGCGAATGGTCAAATCTCCTTGGGTTACTTGCTTCATATCTGCTTCTAGTAGATCGATAGGATGCTTTATTGATTTGCTGATAATGTAGCCTATAATACTAATAAAGATAACAACTAGTAAGGCTACAATAGCAAACATGATGACCGTAAAATTGGCTTCCTTGTAATTTTCAGTTTGGATCTTATCTGCTTTTTCTTGTAGGTAGGTAAGCAATTTGTCAAGGGAAACAATTGCTTCTGTTCTAGAAGGTCGAAGCTCAGACAAATAATACGCATACGCTTCTGCGTTTTTATTTTGACTAGCCAATAAGATCGCTTTGCTTGTAAGATCACGTAGCTTGTCAAAACTAGCACTAAATCCTTCGTACAATTCTTTTTCTTCCACTGGAATACGGGTGCTTTCCAATTTTTTGATTAAATCATCATTCTCTACGCGTAATTCATTGATGATTTTATCAATCTCATTGTTCCTTTTTTCATCAGTGGTAATCATATATTCCACAACATTCATATGAACCCTAAAGAAATTCGATTCTAAATCTCCTAGCCACTGAATCGGAAGCAAACAGTCTTCATACATGCCTAAAGCCGCTTCATCCCCCTTTTTTAATCCGCTGTACCCTAATGACGATAAAGCTACGAAAGATAAGATAGACGTTAAAATGATGAGTAATAATTTCGTTCTTATTTTCAAGTTTTGAAATATTTGCATGGAGTTCTCCTTACTAGTAGAATTTTCTAATTTAATTATATAATGCACCAATCTAAAAACGATACGTAATTTAAAAAAAGTGATGAATTTTGTCGAATAAAATAAAATAATGTCGATATTTATAATTTTTATCCAAATAGTAAAAATTATAAATATAATGATTTACTTTACCCAAACAAAAATGAATCTCCTTTCTTAGGTATTTGTATACCTAGCCCTTCTCTTTTTATTATCGAACTTTTTATAGTAAAAATTTATTCTATCCAACAATTATGTAACTCCTGAGATTACTATGTGCATATACATTTATAGCCTAATAGCTTTTTTGCTACTAGGCCTAAGCGCTGTCATTCTTATGGAATGAGGTAGATTATTTCCATTCTCTCTTATACAAATATTCAATCTAAAAGGATCACACAAAAAATGGACAGTTGATTTTCCTGTCCATTTTCTTACTTATACAAATTTCAGTATTATTTTCCTTGCTTCAACTATTTTGCTCGCAACCATCACTTCTCATTTGTCTTCTTTTGGCATTGGCAATGGTACTCTCCAATCCAGATCATAGCTCTTTTCTGCCAGTTCGGATGTAAGGCTGATCTTTTGCGGAAGTTCTTTCATTTCATAACTTTGCAATTTTATTCGGATATGGTTTCTGCCTTGTTCGTCCTTTCCTAACATTTTAAAATCTCCGCCTGTTACATTGTATATTTTGCCCTTCTCATCTTTTATCGTCCAATCAAAGTGATTAATAATTTTATCGGTATCATCATCCACTAAAATTGTACTTGGTATTTGAACAATATCCTTTACATAAGCCTCTAGTGTAATCGTAGCATGCTTTTCATCCTTGGGAGATGCTTCATTTTGAGGTTTGTCAAAGGTTACTGACTTGATCTCAAGCGTTTTGCCATCCTGATCTACTCTTACAAGTTTATCGCCAAGCTGCTTCGGCTCAAATGATATGTCCAGCTTATACGGTTCTGTTTTTACTAAGGAATCCAATACCAGTGTATATTGATGATCAGGAGACAGAGGAGCAAATCCATACTTCCGTATAGAATGACCATATTTATCTAGATACTTGCGAGGAGTAGCAATCTCCGTATTTAGGTCCTTTATTTTCTCTCCCTTTTCATTTTCAACATGAAAATTCAGCTTATAATCATCATAGCGAACATAAGGGGGAGCTGAAGCTATTTTTCCTTTCACTTGTTTGCTTTCCTGCACTAATCTTTTCTTTGCCTCTTCCGTCCATTTTGTTTCATATTCGACACGCGCAGCAGTCGGTGAATACATCACGCTGTTTAAATTGATTTGCAATCCCTGCGGTGTTGTATACGTCCCATTCATTGGCAGCACCTTTGAAGCCGTAATTGATTTTTCTAAATCAAAAGGAATCTGTAAGGACCAGTCCCCTTTAACAGAGGCAATCTCACTACCCTTGACTTGCAGTAAAAGCTTCTGTTGTTTTTCCCCCACTGGATTTTTCAGAGTGATATAGCCGTATTGACTATCATCGTCATATCCTAATGTAAATAATTCGCTAGATACCCTCTTAAATGGATTCCCTTTCAAATCAGTTACTTCTACATTCCCTAGATCTATCTTATCCGGATGAATAAAGTTATTCTGCTGATCCTTGACCGAATATACGGCCACAATTCTCATTGGGTCGGCCAATATCTCCTTTATTTCAAGAGTATAGCCTTGATCCGTAACAGAGGCGTTTACCTTCTGTGAAAAGCCCTCCTCTGCTGCATTTTGCAGCTCTTTATCAGAACTGCCTTCAAATAACGATTTCACATAGGCTGCAAATGTGGGCGATACATATGAACCCACCGAGACCGTTAAAAGCAGGGCGCAGCTAATTGAGACTGGCAAAATCAAAGGGCCTAGCAGACGCGACCTTTTTCTTTTATAGGCCACAGCCCGGTCAGGCATTACAAAAGTAGGCTGATCCAACTCTCCAGCTACCTTTTTTAGAGTCTGTGCAATCTGTTTATCTAGATTAGTCATGCATGATCACTCCTATCTCGGTCATTACCTGTGTTTCTTTTTCAGCCTGTATTTTCTCAGCGATTAGCTTTCTGGCCTTATGCAGCCTTGATTTTACCGTACCCTCAAACACACCAAGGATTTTAGCAATTTCAGCTATACTAAACTCTTCATAATAGTAAAGAATAACAGCAGAGCGATGCTTCGGCGTCATCGATTGGATCGCTCGCCAAATCTGCTGCTCTTGCTCCTTTTGCAGAATACTCTCCAATGGGTTTTGGTCAGGATCAATGGAGTCTGCGTATTCCTCCGTTTTTTTCTTTCTACGCACCATATTAAGCGCCCGATGTGTCACAATTTTCATAAACCAAGCTCGAAACGATGTCCCTTTTCGTTCATCATAGCGATAAAGTGATTGATACGCCTCCCACAGTGCTTCTTGAACGGCATCCTGAGCTAAATGGTAATCATGAACGATTAAAAAAGCGACTCGAAATGCCGTAGTTAAGTGAGGCTGAACAAGTGCTTCAAAACCAACTGACCCTCCTCCTCTAGCTATTGGAAAATGATGATTTTCCTCCACGTAAAAAACCTCCTCGTTTTCCCTTTCACTCCTTATTCACCAGTTCTCGTACTTTGGTTCATCGGAAGAGAAAAAAATTTTCCCTCACTTGGTAAACCGGTACTTGGACCATTGATGCAATCTATGTATTCTTTTCTTTAATGAAGTGATCGATAATTCAAACACTTAGGTGAATCATCGTGGTATTTCCGCCCCCAACAGCCGTTGCTTCGTCAGGAGATAAGGGCTTTACTTGAATAAATCTTTGGTTGCTATTGCATTACTATAAACACTGTACTAAAAAATAAGCTTTGTCAGAAACGTTACCAACAAAAAGAAGCGTCAAAGGAACAAAAATGTTCACTGACGCTTCTTTCATACACGTACAGGAAAGAAATCATCATTAATCCGATTTCTATGCTTGTAGCATTTTATTTAAAATAAATGTCTCCACAACCTTTGCCACACCATGGTTCATATTAGTATCTGTCACATAGTTAGCTACTTCCTTAATGTCATCTGGTGCATTGCCCATGGCGACACCAAGCCCTGCAAAGGTAATCATAGCAAGATCATTGTAGCTATCACCGATCGCAATAACCTCTGCTTGTTCAATCCCTAATTTATTAATAAGCTGATGTAGGCTGGTTCCTTTATCTACACCCGCTTCTGTGAACTCCAAGAAAAATGGCTTCGACCGCATCACACTCAATTGACCCTCTAGCTGTTTTTGCAGTTTCTTTTCCACAATTGCTAGTTTAGTAGGATCGTCTACCATTAGTACTTTTACTACTGGTCGTGTAATCGCTTGGGTAAAGCTTTCTACCTCTTTAATGTTCATTCCCGTAATCTCAGATTCTTTTTTGGTATAAGCAGTAACGGTTTCAGCTACGATATCATCCCCATCATATGAGAGAATCCCAACTTGTTCTTTTTTACTGATGTCGTATAGCTCATGTACAGTTTCTACTGGTAGGGTGCTACTAAATAATTCTTCTTTTGTTTTCCAATTTATAATTTTTGCACCATTGAAGGATAAAATAAAGCTACCATATTTCCCCAGCTCCAATTCTTCAGCAACATGCGTCATTGCATACGTGGGACGACCAGATGCGAGAACTACTTTTACTCCCGCTTCTTGTGCCTTCATTAGTGCACTTTTTGTACGTGTTGAAATGGTGTGATCATCTTGAAGTAATGTATCGTCTAAATCGAGGACAATCATTCTATAATTTTGCATGACAAAACCATCCAATCTAATCTAGTTGTATAAATCGCTATAATCATATCATTGATCTTGTAATTTATGTGTAAAAAAAGTTAGATGGATGACTTTGGTTTCATAGACCACCAGTATTTTTTCATAAAAAAGAACGCTCCTAGGAGCGTTCTAAGCAGAGATAAAATTAAAATCCTGGATCATATACATACTGAATAACATGAGGTTTACTAGCTTCTGCGACATGAGAGAAAGAATCAATAGAACCTATAGAAATTACCATTGCTAAAGTCATGAAAATCGTTAAAATTGCCTTTTTCATCTCAATCCCTCCTACGCTAATTAATATCTTTATTCTGTATAATCCTATTATATACGTCTTGAAGCTTCTGCACCATTTGTAAATCTATAGATTTATTGATAGAGAAATAAAAAGAGAGAATACTTTTCATACATTCATTAATTTCTTGATAAGCATTTATTTTTCCGTATATTTCCATACTAACAAGATAGCTATCCAATCCTTCCTCATATGATTTGATTACAATTTGATAGTTTCCTTTGTATTGATAATATAATCCCATTGAATAATATTTATAAGGTGTTTTCGATTCAACCTTCAAAAAGTTATCTTCTTGTGCAAGTAATTCTGCAATGGAATCAAACTTTTCCATTTGCAAATATAATTCAATTAGCTCATTTACTGCATGAATTCTTGAATCCTCACTCGTATTTTGTAAGCAATCTAGTAATAATGGAATGGCTACTTCATAGTCCTTCTTCTTTGCCTTTACGATTGCACCAGTTAACATTGCTGATTCATGGACAAAATGGAAATTAAAAGTTTTATAGATAGAAAGATGCTTTTCTACTTCCTCATATTTACCTGATAATAAGAGGGCATTAATCATAGCTAGATAGGCTCTAACTTTTAACTCGTTTATTGTGTGGTCTCGTAAAAGCCCCATCTTTGTTAATTCAATACATTGCTGATATTTTTTTATCGCAAATGCATGAAGACCCATTCTAAAATAGAAAGTGATTTTTTCTTCCTCAGACAAAAAATCTGCATAATGACTGATTTCTTCTCCAATTTTAAATGACTCCTCTAAATTCTTGAAATCTTGTCTCTCTATTAGGTATTTTTGTAAGGACGGTTTGGCTATATAATTTGGTATTCCATGTACTCTAGCATACTTAATGATAGCGCTATATAAAATAAGTCTAATCTCATCGCTAGTAATGCTATTGCATAGATCATAAAGACGCTCTAAAGCTGTATATGTATCTTCTTGGGGATTTTCAAGAATTTTTTGAGCAACCTTACTAATTAACGTTGTATTAGATAGTTCAATCATCTCTAAAAGAAGCTCATATAAAATTTCCACGCGTTGCTGTATTTCTATATAATTCTCGATAATCTCTTCATATGGCAATACTAATACAGTTGTAATTGCCTTTATGGTTCGTAGCTCTGGTCTCTTGGTTTCACATGATTCGATTTTGGAGAGCACGCCCTTACTGACACCAGATAGCCTTCCCAATTCTGATAAACTCAAATTTGCTTGTTGTCTTTTATTTTTTATTAATTCACCTAGAGAGGAGTAAAGTACTGCTCCATTTCCTTCCATCATATTCCCACCTTAGGACATAATTTCTCAGGACAATATTCGCCAATGGTATCCTCTTCCATTCAATTACTCCTCTATAATTCTAGTTTAATTGTATATTATTGTAAATATAAATAAAGATTAGTGGTGAAATTATTGTTAAATAAGTAATTTATTAATGAAAATTAAAGGGAAATTACCCTTTATTTAGTTATTTGCTTTTATTTTGCTTTTGCTAATGCTTGTTTTAATCGAGAGCAATGGATTTGGAACGGTTTACGATGGCCGCCTTTACGAATAATACCTTCTGCTGTGAAATCTTGTAATAATCCCGTCACTGTCTCACGAATACTGCCCATCATTACTGCTAATTCTTGATGCGTAACAGCTATATCAAGCTGAATCCAGCCTTCGTCTTGATGCAGACTCTCCCCTATGGATATTTTAACTCCGAATTTATCCGATAGTTTATGTAATAAAAATAGAAGCCGTTTTCGAACGCTTCCATACGCCATGTATTCGAGTAGCTCCTCTACCTCCTGTAAGCGTTTAGACAGAATTTCAATAAATTTTAACGCAATCTCGGGTTTCTTTTGCAGAAATTTCTCGAATTCAGATTTATCGATCGTACAGATCAGAGAATCCTCCCATGTCTGTGCATACAGATTTTCAGACCCTGTTGTAAACGTACCGACTTCTCCAAATATATGTCCAACACCTAATACATCAAGAGTCAGCTCACTTCCTTCTGACGTTATCTGATATAATCGAACCTTTCCCGATTTGATTAAATATAAGAATTTTTGAGTGTGATGTGGGGCTGTAATCAGCGTTCCTTTTTTCATAATTGTAATCGGCGCAACAGGTTCAATTTTTTCTAATTCCTCTACCTCAAGCTCACTAAATAATTGTATTCTTGATAAATATTTTATCTTTTCCATACAATCCCCCTATAGTGCTGCCATTGTAGTCTGGACTACATCTTTTTACAAATAACCCGACTATACTGTCCTCAAAGACATCTCATCTTACTTATCTTATCAGAGGAGGGTACCGTCATGCATTTCACTATTTTACTTTTCCAAATTGTATGTATTGGTTTGTTTTCCATTTCAATTTTCAACAAATTTTCAAGTTCAAAAACAATGGTTCAGCATTGGAATGACTATGGCTATCCAATGTGGCTCATGTACGTCACAGCCACTTGCGAATTAATCGGTTTCATTGGAGTAATCGCCTCCTTTTGGATACCTGCTACTTTGAAGTTTTCGGCTTCTATTTTTATTGTAATTATGATTGCCGCCTTGTACGCTCATATCATTAGGGCGAAGCATAAACCAATCACGTCAGTTAGAGCTGTTATTGTACTTATCTTATGTATCTTAGTGATTTCCGGGTAAAAAATTAGCTTTACTTAGCGTATTGTAATGTAAAATTGAAGGGTAAACACATTTTTCCTCACATCAGTTTTTCATATATCTGCTAATCCTGCTATAATCTCTATTAATAAACAATAAAGCGAAAGTCAGGAGGTTCGACTTTCGCTTTATTACTTATGGAGGTTACTATGAGATTGCATAGGGGTGAAACTCTGTTTCGTCAAGGAGAAACGGGCCCGCTGTACCATTTGAAAAGCGGCCTATTGAAAATTATTAGAATTCACGAGGATGGGACAACAACTTTGGTTAATATTATTGTGCCTAATGAAATCATCCCACACCATTCTCTCATTAGTCCGAATCCCTATTTTGGAACCGCTATCGCACTTGTAACTTGTGAGATCGAGGTTCTCAATGCTCGGGAGTGGTATCAGGAGCTACAGAAGAATCCAGACAATTGCCGGACCATTGCCTTACAGCTTCAGGAAAAGCTACGAATGATGCAGCATCGGATCGATCAACTAACTGAGGTGTCGGCAGCAGATAAATTGCGAAAGCTCCAAGCCTGGTTTGAATTCTATATTGCTCCCACCACTTTGACGGATGTGCTAACACAGGATGAAATCGGGCAATTTATCGGACTTCGCCGTGAGACTGTAAATAGATTGTTACGAGCTCAATCTACCTCTAAACCGGATTCATAGTCCTACAAGCTATCAGCAGGGCCAAAAAACTCAAAATGAATGTCTGCTTCAGCAATTTGGTATTCCTTCAGTGTCTGGTACAAAGCCTTCATGAAGGGGGTCGGACCACAGAAATAGAAGCTGGCATCTTTAGATGGAACCATTTGCTCTAATGTAGATAGATCTACATAGCCTTCTTTATGAAAAGCCTTTGTTGCTCTATCAAGGTCAGTCGGATTGTCATAACACCAATGAACAGATAATTGCGAGTGCTTAAGAGCAAGTTCCTCCACATGTTCTCTCATTGCGTGAACCTGCCCGTTTTGAGCCGCATGAATGAAGGTTACTTGGCGGTTAGGATTCGTCTCTACAAGTGTGTTAAGCATACTAACTAAAGGCGTTAATCCAACCCCTCCACTTATGAGGACGACAGGACGATCATCCTTTTGATCCAAAACGAAATCCCCTGCCGGTGCCGAAAGCAATAACACATCTCCTTGCTGGATCTGTTCATGTAGATAGACAGATACCTTACCGGCAGGCTGATCCTGCTTGCCATCCTCTCTTTTAACAGAGATTCGATAATAAGGTTTGCCTGGAGCATCAGATAAGCTATATTGACGAATATGGGTGTTCTCTTCACCAGGAATGTCCACTTTCACACTAACGTACTGGCCTGGTTCAAATAAAGCGATCGCTTCTCCATCCTGAGGAACAAGATAAAAAGAAGTAATGACGTCGCTCTCTTTTACCTTTCTGTCCACTTTGAATGCTCTAAATCCTTCCCAGCCACCTTGTTGTTGTTCTGCTTGCTTATAGAATTCAGCTTCTACACCGATAAAAGCATCTGCAATTACACCATAAGCCTCGGCCCATGCTTGCAAAATCTCGTCTGTAGCCAGATCACCGAGTACATCCTTAATCGCAGCAAGCAGATTTTCCCCAACAATTGGGTAGTGCTCTGCTTTAATTCCAAGACTACGATGCTTATGACCAATCTGCTTTACAACAGGAATAATCGTTTCTAATTTGTCTATATATTGGGCCGCAGCATACACTGCATTGGCTAATGCCGTCTGTTGTCTCCCTTGCTTCTGATTGGCATGATTGAAAATATTTAACAGTTCTGGATGTTTTGTAAACAATAATTGATAAAATCGTTTTGTAATATCGATTCCGTGTTTTTCTAATACGGGTACCGTAGATTTAATGATTTGAATCGTTTTTTCACTTAGCATCTTCATTACCTCACTTTCGTTTTGCGTGGTATGACCTCAGTATATAGAGTGAGAAATGTCACCCTGTGTGATTAAGATCACTGTAAAAGGCACAGATTTGCGAAGATAGTTTCTTCTAGTAACCTCGCATATACAAATATCCATCAAAGCGGAATGAATTTTGAGTTAATAACTTCCTTGGTAAGCTATGCTCTCAACAACGGAAGTATAGTTTGTTTTCGCCCAATGGATTACAGACATAGGTTGGACGCTTCGGCGTATTGGTAGTAACAGGATATCCTCATGACTATTTTTCAATGCATTATTCATGAACTGGTTAACGACATGAAGAAAAATGAAATCATAAGAACCTTTTGATTTCATAACTATGATTTATCTTACAACCATTCTCATATTGCTAATTTGTACAGGTAATCATAATTGATTCCCCCTCCTGTTGCCTCTTTTCAATATGACTTCCTCCCCAATCACACATAAAATCAAGAACTTTGGTAAGTGTTTTCCCATAATCACTCAGGGAATACTCGACCTTTGGTGGAACTTGATTGTATACGGTTCGAATAATAATCCCATCTCTTTCAAGCTCACGCAAATGCTGTGTGAGCATTTTCTGTGTAATATCAGGTTACTGGAGAGAAAAAGAGAACCTGCGAGCTTAAACGCACAATAGGATGCACAAGATAACAACCTTCCACTTTCCTCCGATAACATCAAGCGTCGCTTCAACAGGAAAATTATATTTCTTCATGATACGCCCCCATAGTTACTTTAAGGTACTTACATACAAAAAAGTTCCTATGTTACTTTAAAGTATCTACAGCACTTTTAAGTACGTTCTTTCTAATTTGTTACATCTATTACATACTAGCATTAGAAATAAAGCTACGGAATGGCCATTCCTGTATTCTGTTAAACACCTTTTAAACACCTTTTTCGAGGAGGAAAACAAACTCATGAAAACTCTTGTGATTGTCGCACACCCCAATATTGGAGATTCTTGCATCAATAAAAGATGGGTACAGGAATTAACGAAACATTCAGATACCATTACCGTTCACCAATTATATTCAACCTATCCTGACTGGACATTTGATATTGAACACGAGCAAAAACTAGTGATGGAGCATGAACGTGTTATTTTCCAATTCCCTTTCTATTGGTATAGTTCACCTCCATTACTCAAAAAATGGCTTGACGATGTTTTTACACATGGATGGGCATATGGCTCTCTAGGAGATAAGCTACAAGGTAAGGAATTAGGTCTCGCTATCTCAATTGGTGGGCTTCAAGCTGATTATCAGGCTGGAGGAGCCAATCAATTCACTTTGAGTGAACTGACAAGACCTTTTCAGGCAACCTGCATTTATACAGGCATGAAATTTATACCTATATTTGCTATTTACGGTGCTGAACAACACCTTACAGATGAAGAAGTAGAACAAAGCGCTATAGATTATGTGACACATATTTTGAAATCTTAATTACTACTTTTGCTATTTTTATTACTTTAAAACATATGATACAAAAACAGCCTATTTCACCCTTTTTAAGAATAAATAGGCTGTTTTTATTATCTATTTCTTTATGTCGCTCACCTTTACTAGCTTTCCTTCTTTATAACCAATGATGCAGGCCTCCAGCACATCTCCTTTGCCAACACCTGTCTGCGTCACCTTCATAGCATGGTTAAAAGCAAATATTTGTTTCGTCTTGTCATTGTAAACAACATCCTGCTCACGCCAAAGATCTTTTACTTCTTTTGCATCAAACACTTTAAGTGTGCTAATTCGCTTTACCTTCCCTTTGTCGTTCTGGAATAAAGACACATATGTAGCAGAGGTGACAGCTTCAAAACCGGTATACGAATACATGACTAAAAATTCGGTATTACTATACTTTTTATTTTTTACCGATGTTTTATGTTTTCTTCCTATCTATGTAAAAACCCCCTCCAGCCTAGCCTATAGAAGGGGATACGAGCTTGAATATGCAATTGATATTTTCTACTACCTACTCTATCTTATTAGGAAACAACGGAAGTTCTTGTAAAAATAAAATGTCACTTCGCTTGGCCGCTTCGCCCTCAGCAAGAATAGCCGCCCTAGCCACCACAATACCACCAGCTTGAATGACCAAATCCTCAATAGCCTGCAAAGACTTACCGGTACTAATTACATCATCTATGATGGCAACACGTTTACCTGCAATCTCACTGGCGTCTGCCCCATCTAGGCAGAGAACCTGTTTTTTCTGAGTAGTAATTGATTCCACTTCATTAATTAATGGTGTTTGCATATAAGGCTTTGTGCTTTTACGAGCAACATAATACTTCTTCATCTGAAGTACGCGTGAAACCTCATGAATGAGGGGAATCCCCTTAGCTTCTGCGGTAATTACCACATCAACTTCAGGTAGCTTTGCAGCGAGGAGTGGTGCTGCTACGGTTACCAGCTCTGTATCCCCAAGAATGACAAAACTAGCAATACTAAGATTTTCTGTAATCGGAATAATTGGTAAATGCCGAGTGATTCCTGCGACCTCTAGCGTATAAGTCTTTTCCATTATACTCCCTCCTACATCCCAAATAAGCTGATTAATGCTCTCATAAGTAAGCCTGCTATCATCCCAAAGAATGGATCTGAAATCGCGGTAACTACCATGGTTACACCACCTACCAAACTAGATGAAGCTTCGCCACCAGTCAATGCGGAAATAGCATTGGTAGGCACAGTTACAATTGCACCTAAAACAAACAGAAATCCAGAGATAGATTCACTAGGGATATAACGACCGATTTTTGGCAACAAGCCTGCTAGAAGAATGGCCGCCATGACTACCATCATCAAGACACCTGAGGCAACAGGATGGGGAGCACCTGCTGTGGCAGAAATGATCGCTTCAACAGGAGCCCCGCCAAATAGGGCCGACACCATATCAGCAACACTGCTAATCACGCTAAGCGTGTCGATGTTCACATCCGACTTGGCAATTTCACCATTAATTTGGCCAAAAGCAATATTTGCGCCAATATTGAGACAAACCATCGCCATAGCCCCTCGTAAAATACTCGCTGAAAACGATAGTTTCTGAAAAGCAAAACGGTCATTTGCTAGCGGTTTAATAGTAGTACCTTTTGTAAGAGAAGTAGAGAAATGAGACTAGAAATAAGAACGGAAATTGTAACGGTATAAACTAGGTCTCTTGTTACAAAATAGGTGAGTAACCCTGTACTCATCGAAACGACCCCAACAGGCATATTATTGCGCGCCATATCCCAAGAAACTCGAGCCAGCATGATTCCAACGCCAGCCATCATTCCACTTGTAATGACAGGTCCAATGAAGTGTACGATTTTCTCTAAGAAACCAAATAGACCGATCGTGGCCATAATTGCTCCCCCGACAAAAATCATGGATAGCCTGTCCCTCATCGTTTTTCCCAGCGTTCCAGCTAATGCAATCGTCTCCACTTGATAAGATACAACGGCTACAGAGCCAGTAATGGCATTTCCAGTAGCACCAATTAAGAACGCTAAGGCTGTAGGCACGGAAGCAAAACCCAGAGATAGTGCAAGTAGACCCTGTGGCAATCCGTTAAGTACAACGCTGAGTGCCGCGATAATATCTTTCCATTCCATTTCTGAATTTCTCCTTCTGTCATATTAAATAATTTTCACAACTGTAAAATATCACAGAATCCGATCTATTTCAAATTATAATTTTAAATCGTTCGTGTTTTTATGTATTTTATAAAAACAAAAGGTTGTATCATTCGTATTTTAAAGGTAAAACTAGAATTTATTGGTTTGATTCCTAGTTGAAGGTGGGTACGTTTCATTTATTTTAGGTTACATATAATCATTTTTTTCATAAAAAAATAGCCAGATTTATAACTGGCTATTCCGTACACAAGTTATCAAAACTAAAAGCCCATGATCCCCCATCTATTCTAGGAAATCACAGGCTTTTCAATTGGTTAGATATCTATTATTACGGAATAGACTTTGATACGGTGTTTACCTCAACTCTAATAGTCAAGGTAAACACCTTGCTCATACTGTAAATCAGTAATTTCACACGTGAGACGCTGTTTTACACATGATTTTTATTTGGAAGTGTGCAATATACCCTATCACATTTTACACCCAAAACCACGTTGTGCTGTTGCCCTTACATACTAATGTTTGCAAGGATGATGTGGCTTTCTAATAGGTTTTTTTCTTTTTTTCTTGACCCAGCATTTACAGAACAATACTACCTTCTTCTTTACATGCTTCTTTACATGCTTCTTTTTATGATGGAATTTGCTCATGTGTCTCACCTCCATCGTCTGACTTGCTATATTCTATGTTGCAGTTCACGACATGTACTAGACAAAAGACAACCTTTTTAAAATTTGGATTCATGTGAAGGTGGAATAAGTGAGTTTTCGACCTCTAACCGTTCAGAAGCGAAACGGGGACTTAAGAATAATCAGGGGTTAGGAAAAAGCCTACGAGTAATTCCTTCGTAGGCTTTTAGAGTATCTTTATTTAGGTAATGTCTTACATGTCTTTATCCCTATTATTTAATATGTTATCTTCCAATACAGCGAATTTATCTCCGTATTCCTTAACAATATGCTTCTCTCCCCATGTACATAAGGAATCCAATATCGGCTTTAAGCTCCACCCATACTCACTTAGCTCATACTCCACCTTTGGAGGAACCTGATTATAGATAATCCGATTTACAATGCCGTCCTGTTCTAATTCTCTAAGCTGTTGCGTTAACATTTTTTGTGTAATGCCTGGCATAATACGTTTTAAGTCACTTGTGCGTTTTTTCCCATGAGTTAAATGGCAAAGAATCACACATTTCCATTTACCGCCGATGACTTCTAGGGTCGCTTCAACGGAAATATTATATTTTTTCTTAATCACAGCTTATCCCTCCTAAACATGTCTATAGGGACTTTTCAGTACCTATGTTACTTTTTAGTAAGTATATTACTTTCCGGTTCATATATTACTTTTTAGTGCGTACTATTCTTTTTTATTATAATAAATCATAATAGCATCTACCGGCCGGTAATACCATACTGTAGGAGTGGAGCGAATGTTATTAGATCGAAAGAGAAGTACGTTGGCGCTCCTTGCGTTAGCGATAAGTGCATTTGCAATTGGAACAACAGAATTCATCAGTGTGGGACTACTTCCGCTTATCGCTGATGACTTAAATATATCCGTTTCAACATCAGCATTAACCGTTACTTTATATGCGCTAGGGGTAACTTTTGGGGCTCCGATTTTAACGTCCCTAACCTCTAGCATCCCACGCAAATCATTATTATTTTGGATTATGCTGGTTTTTATTATAGGAAATACTCTTGCCGCCACTGCAAATGGGATTGTCATACTGCTGATAGCACGAATCATCTCCGCATTTTCACATGGTGTATTTATGTCAATTGGTTCCACGATCGCCGCTGATCTGGTACCAGAAAACCGCAGGGCTAGTGCTATCGCCTTTATGTTTTCGGGACTTACAGTGGCGACTGTTACTGGGGTGCCCTTGGGTACATTTATTGGACAGCAATTAGGATGGCGTGCTGCTTTTATTGGAATCGTCGTAATTGGCATCCTAGCTTTCATAGCCAATATGATTTTAATTCCTTCCGATTTGCGTAAAGGAACTAAAACACCACTACGAGAACAGCTTAAACTGGTTACTAATGGGAGATTGCTCCTTGCGTTCATCATTACTGCTATTGGGTATGGGGGCACATTTGTTGTCTTTACTTATTTATCCCCGTTACTTCACGATATAACTGGATTTAAGGAAACGACCGTTGCCATCATTCTTCTTGGATATGGAATTGCTATTGCGATTGGAAACGTCATTGGTGGAAAAGCAGCCAACCACAACCCTATTTCCGCCTTATTCTATATGTTTACTATACAATTCATTGTACTCTTCATCTTAACGTTCACCGCTCCGTTTAAAGCTGCCGGTCTAATAACAATCTTCTTCATGGGCTTATTAGCTTTTATGAACGTGCCCGGATTGCAGGTCTACGTGGTCATGTTGGCTGAACGTTATGCACCTAAAGCGGTAGATGTAGCTTCCGCTTTGAATATCGCAGCTTTCAACGCAGGTATCGCAATCGGAGCATACTTGGGTGGAATCGTTACTGATAAACTCGGACTGATTCATACAGCCTGGGTAGGAGCCTTGATGGTTTTGGGAGCGGTTATCTTAACAGGTTTGGTTCGTGCCCTAGAAAGAAAAGATAAGATTACTATCAAAAATGAGCCAGCTCGTTTGTAAGCTCTTTGTTTAGATGATCGCTCTTGTTTAGAAGACAGAGGCTCGTTATATACTGGCTACCGAGCCTCCGTTATTGATCATTTGTACAGCGTTTTTTCAGCACAGTATATGTAAAAAATGAAATAGGAGGCTATTATAATGGCAAAAAATTTACAAGCTACAACAACACTACACAACGGTACTAAAATGCCTTGGTTTGGAATCGGAGTATTTAAAGTAGAAGAAGGTTCGGAGTTGGTATCAGCAGTAAAATCAGCTATTAAGCATGGTTACCGCAGTATCGATACAGCTGCTATTTATGGAAATGAAACCAGTGTAGGGCAGGCGATTCACGAAGGCATTCAAGAAACAAACCTACCTAGAGAAGACCTCTTTGTAACTTCAAAGGTTTGGAATGCCGATCTGGGATACGAAGCCACACTCGCTGCTTTTGAAACAAGTCTAGATAAACTCGGATTAGAGTACCTCGATTTGTATCTCATTCATTGGCCTGTGAAGGGTAAGTATAAGGAAGCTTGGAGAGCGCTAGAGAAGCTATATAAAGATGGACGTGTAAAGGCAATCGGGGTAAGTAATTTCCAAATCCATCATCTTGAGGATTTGATGGAAGAAGCTGAAATAAAACCAATGATAAACCAAGTGGAATTCCATCCATACCTGACGCAAAAGGAATTGATTACTTTCTGCCGGGCGCATGATATTCAAATGGAAGCATGGTCTCCATTAATGCAAGGTCAATTGTTGGATAACCCTGTATTACAGGAAATTGCTGATAAGCACGGCAAAACAGTTGCCCAAGTCATTCTTCGTTGGGATCTCCAGCATGGTGTTATCACGATTCCAAAGTCTACAAAGGAGCATCGGATTGTTGAAAATGCATCCGTGTTTGATTTCGAGTTAACAAAAGAAGAGATGGATCGCATTGATGCTTTGAATCAAAATCATCGAGTCGGTCCAGATCCGGACAACTTTGATTTTTAAGGATAGTCTTAATAAGCCGCCATTTCTTTTTTGGGAGAGAGAAATGGCGGCATTATTAATTTTACATGACCAATACACGTAAGCATCTTTTTCATAACTGCTTAAAGAATATACATTAATAAGAAAATATTGCTTTTTTAAAATATATATATTTATCCTTTTCTTCAATAGTGATATGGTAATGGCATCAGTAATAATATGGAAAAAACTACAGTTAGGTGGTTCTAACATGCAGAGACTAAAAATTATCTTACTTTTATGCTTATTATCTCTTGGAATCATATTGCTAAATGGATGTGAACAAATAAGTAATAATGAAACCGCACTTAATTCAACAGAAATTAAACAATTTAATGATAATTTTTTAAATATTAAAGCTAATTTTAAACAAGAGGATTTCATTGAAGTCACTGATGACTGGGATATAAGAAATTTAGTTCCTGAGTTGAAAGGGGAGTCTCGGGACATGCATTCTCAATTCAGAGAAACTAATAAAACACTCGTTTACAAAAATTCCAAAAATGGGGTTGTTGTAATGGTCGGCATTAGCCTTAATCATCTAAAAAATCCTGAATGGAGAAATGCATTACATTATTCTCCAAACTTTTATAACGCAAAAGAGGAGGAAAATGGTATTACAAAAAATTATAGTGATATTTTTCCCAACACTTCTTTAAGTATTTATAACTTTACAAGTAAAGGAATGAATATAAGTATTGCATCAATTTCAGATAGATCGAAGGTTCCAAATTCAGACGATATTCATTCAGATTTTTTTGCTTCATTAACGAAATTTATAAATGATCAAATCTAACTTTGTTATTATAGCGCTTCCTGCTATAAAATATATAATTTTTGGGGGAAATTTAAATGTTTAAAAAAAAGATTATAGCATTGTCATTACTAGGGGCCTCTATTTTTTTGTTAAGTCCTCCCGTTCAAGCTTCTGGCTCCGAAAATAAAATTAAATATGTTAAGTATTTCGATAGCGAAGCAGATCGAGAGGCAAGTTCAGATGGTAAAATTCGTAAACCCGATATAATACAATATGCAACGGGTATTGTTTACCACGCGAATGGCTATGTTAAAGGAACTGCGAGAGCTGTGTTTGATTCAGATGAACCAAGTCATAAATTAATTTACAAACAATATGTTAAAATTGATAAAGGCATCGATTTAGGTATAAAATATACTACCAGTGCTGAATTAACTGTCTCTACTGAACACAATATTAATGCAAAAATTGAATTCCCTATAAAGTTTTTGAAATCTGAAATTGGGTATCAATATGACAAGAAATATACTCATGTTATAAAAAAAGGACAAGAAATTGATGCAAAATTTAAACAACCAGGGAAATATGTAGTTAGAGTTTTTAGTGTTGGTGAGAATCATGATCTTTATGGAAATTGGAAAGCCACTGTCTATCCTGGTAAAGAAACTATTGTAGAAAATAGATATCTTGGTTGGATTATTGTACCAACACCATTTCAGACTATTGAAATTACTAAACAATAGGAATCATTAACTCAAATTTAATAACCTGCTTTAATTGAGCATAAAGACTCTTTTTTAAAAAATTGCCCTATATGACCCAGGCGTTCTGTGTATGTGATGTATTTGCCCCCATCTATTTTCATGGATCCCTTAACTTTTCAAGCAAATGTTACATTGATGAAAAAGGCTTATCACTGTGTTTTTTAATCTATGCAACTATTAAGTTAAGAAGCAATACTTACCCTTGGTGTTTTCTATTCGGAAAATCCTATCAGGAAATTTGATCCCTTTTCACGTGTACACGCGCGATAAAGTAAATGTTACAATTCACTACAGCATGATGATCACCATTTTTTCGAATACTTTTTTAGAGCCCTCTAACATAATCTAGGATAACAACACCTTATCTAGGATGTGCATGCCATGAGTGATCAGTCTCTTTCACATAAATGTATAAAACCAAACTTTCTCGTAATCCTCGTAGATGAGGAACGGTATCCTCCCGTTTATGAAAATGAAGAAGTAAGAAAATGGCGCAGGAACAATCTCATTACACAGGAGCTTTTGAAATCTTATGGTATAGAATTCCACAGACATTACATTGGTAGCGCGGCTTGCTGTCCTAGTCGGGCTACCTTGTTTACCGGTCAATATCCCTCTCTGCATGGCGTCAGCCAAACGGTCGGAATCGCAAAGGAGGCCTTTGACTCTGATATGTTCTGGCTAAATAGAAACACCGTTCCAACTATGGGAAATTATTTTCGCGAAGCAGGGTATCAAACCTATTACAAAGGGAAATGGCATATTTCCTATGAAGATATCATTGTTCCAGGTACACACAAAAGCGTCCTTAGCTACCATCCCATAACCGGTGTGCCTGATAGACAACAGGAAGAATTGTATGTACATGCTAACCCACTGGACAGCTTCGGGTTTTCCACCTGGATTGGTCCAGAACCCCATGGTAAAAATCCACGAAACTCCGCTTCCTCCGCTGCTATCGGCCTAAGTGGCAGAGACATGGTCTATGCTTCAGAGGTGGTCGAACTTATCGGGTCTCTTGATCGTGAGAAAAGTAACGACGCTAATGCCAAGCCGTGGCTGATTATAGCTTCATTTGTAAACCCCCGTGACATTGTTTTGTACGGCGCACTCACCGCATATCTCCCTACATTTAACTTTAATGTGGAACCGACCATTCCTCTGATTGATCCTCCACCTACGATAAATGAGTCTTTAGAAACCAAACCTCGCTGTCAAGCAAGCTATCGGCATATATATCCTAGAGCTTTACAACCTATATATAACCAAAATAAGTATCGTAGACTTTACTATCAGCTACAAAAAAATGCTGACCAGCAAATGCTTACAGTTTTTGAAGCCCTTACCCGATCATCCTTCTATGACAATACAATCGTAATTTTTACGTCTGATCACGGTGACCTACTTGGTGCTCACGGTAATCTTCATCAAAAATGGTACTGTGCTTATGAAGAAATGCTACATGTTCCCTTCATTATTCATAATAAAAAACTCTTTTCACAGCATCAGCATTACAATATGCTCACAAGCCATCTGGATATATTACCCACCATGTTAGGACTGGCTAATGTTGATATACAAGACATCCAAAGCCGCTTACGAAACAAATATAGCGAAGTTCATTCCTTTGTAGGTCAAGATCTTTCCCCCTTTATCTTGGGACAAAACAGGTCTAATTCTATAGAAAAACCAATTTATTTTATGATGGACGACGATGTTACACGAGGTCAGCACCAGATTAATCCTTTAGGTAGACCCTATCCTTCCGTCATACAGCCCAATCACATCGAAACCGTTATCGCCAGCATACATAGAAATAACACGAAAGAGTTGTGGAAGTACTCTCGCTACTTTGATAATGAGCAATTCTGGAGCAGTCCGGGCAAGAAAGATATCACTGCTCAACCAGTGGAAGAACCCACACACATGTCACGATCATCGCAATGTATCTGCTACGTTACCTCCCATAAAACCAAGCCGGTCCCTGACGAATATGAACTGTATAACTTAACCGCAGACCCCCTTGAAACCTGCAATCTTGCACACCCCGCTTTTGCTACCCTACAAACGAAAAAAATACAAGAATGGATGGCATATCTATTGGAGGAGCAACGGAAACAAAAACGGTTGGAACCGAGTATGCAATAAGTAAATCATATGTGACCTGTTATTCAAGCTAAATCGTAAACCCCATACAGAGATGTCCTCCTGAGAAGTACCTCCCTCTACATCTAGACATATTAGCCAACTCTCTTACCAAGGTAATGGGATAAAACGATTATTGTGAGTGAAAAAATCTCGATAATCGTTTTACAATAACGAAAGGAGCCTCCACCATTTACTAGTGGAAGGCTCCTTTCGTTGTTCTCGATTTATCTTTTAAAGGCAAGGCACTCGTTTGTAAATCTGCAATTTCAACTAATTAAGATACGGTTGTTTAGGAATTTGCTTGGGGTGTATTAGTAGATGATATTTTTGAGAGTCTACACAAATCGTTAAAACATCCTTCTAAAACGAAACATTATTCTCTCTATTCTCCTCGAAGTATGATTTGCTAATAAAAAATTGCCCTTTAATTCAAAACTTCGTCTCCAAACATTATATATATGATAGATTATATGCAATATTTACAATTTACACCAAAAAAAGGGGATGAAACATGAACAACTTTATAAAAATCAGTATTATTTTAGGTTTGTTTACACTTTCAATTGTACTAGGAGCAAGTTCATTATATGTAAAACAAGCTATGGGAAAACATTATCGCGAAACCCCAGAATTTAAGAAGAATCAAAACATTTATGTTACATATTATGAACAACGTGGGGATCATCTATTTGGTAATATAACTAACAAATATGGAAATAACAAAAATTTTATTTGGTCAAAATTTTATCTTGGAAATCCTAACAAACCGAAAGATCGTTTTGGGTTCTCCACTTCATATAACAAAAAAACTTTACGACTTGAGGGTTTGATGAGGTAGACGATGATTATAAATATGACGCTTTAACTATGGAATACAAAATTGAATCCGATGCTTTAGATTCCAATGTTAGACATGTCATGGCTTACAAAGATATTACAAGAGATGAAGTTGGATATCTTGGAATTCAGTATAAAATTAAGGAGAAAGACACATTAAATTATAACCATGTGATTGACCAGGCCTTTGCAACTGCTGGAACTGTAACCAATTGGCAATTCGGATATTTTTCTGATTTTACTATTGTAGAACCAATCAAAGTGTATCCCAAAAAATAATTAGGAGGATTTATGAAACTAAAAAAGTATATTCTTATCCTTTGCTCGGTAGGATTTTGCACAGGCTTAATGCTTAGCACCCAGATTACAGGTATAGCTTCAAGTAAAAGCCAAATCAAAATTGACCCTGAAACAGGAAATCCAGATATAAAAACCGTTTTAATTAATAAACAATACTATGATAATCAAGAAAGAAAGTTTAAGAAAAACTCAATGAGTACCCAAAACAAAGAAGAAAACCATGACGAAAGAACGATTCAACTAGTAAATGGGGTAGATAAGTCCATAGTCGCTGAGATTCCACTAAAGGAATTCTTCGAAAACAATGATTACTACGAAGACCTTCTTTCTGAAGCAACAGAAAAAACCTTAGAAGAACAAAGAAAAGGAAATGAATGATGAACCCCTCCTTTAAAGAGGGGTATCTTTTTTATCCTAGTCTAAGATAACTATTACTCTTGATAAGGAGGAATACTCATGTTGGGATTGATTATTGTAATTATCATCTTTGCTTTGTTCCTTTTATCTCTGTACATAAAATGTAAAGAAAGAAATAAGTGGATTATTATTTATGAGGGGCAAGTTGATAAAGCCTACGCTCGTTTTTCCCTCCTAAAAGAAAATGGCGTAATTTGTAAAATTAAGGATTACACAGAAAAATCCATGTATACAAATGCCTTAGATCCCTTGAAACAATCAACGATGGCGGTTTTTGTAGATGTCAAACACGAGCAGAAGGCAATTATTCTTTTAAACGAATTCAACAATAACTCATGAACCACAAATTGACTTTTGTAACACGGTTCAAGGCTCATTAGAAAACATAGCTGGCAAACTACCCTTCTTGCTTGTCACATTCCTCATGCGTAGTCATTCAACAGTACAACAAACTACTTCAATTCCCCCTTGCAATTAAGTTAGCATTCACTTACTATATCATCATGAAGAAAAAACCACACGCTGACAGTAAGAAGAAAGATATTTTACAAGCCGCTATGCGCCTATTTGCAACAAAAGGGATCGATGGCATCTCGGTCAAAGAGATTGGCGACGCGGCGGGTGTCACAGATGCCGCAATCTACAAGCATTTTAAGAACAAAAATGAGGTAGCATCAGAGGTATTCACCCAGTATTGCAATAGTTACACCAAAATGATTGATTTTTATGTAAGCCAGTCTGGAACGTTTCATGACAGATTTGACTGTTTAATCAATCAACTAGTAGAGATGCACGACGAGGATCACTGCGGATTGCTATTGTTATCCCAACATCACGATGTGTATCAGCAGGTTGCTCAGAAAAACATGAGACAGCCACTAGATGCTTTGATTGATTTAATCCTTCAAGGAATCGAGAGCAATGAGCTTCCTGAGCAAGACGCAAGACTCTCCGCTGTTTTGATTATTGGTGCTTTTACAGGCCTGGCAGTCTCCAGTTTTCAGGGTGAGCTCCCTAGTCAGTTAGAATCTTTGGCTTCTCAAATTAAGAAGCGATTATTGGCTTTATTACAATAGAGATATACCCGATATACTATGCAGTCATTGTTTCTTAACAGGTTAGGTCGAAATTGACCTTTTCCTTTTTATCATAAAGTTAGTAAACACTAACCATTTCAATTTATACAGGAGGGTCATACATGAAAAAAATTCTCATTATTCAAGGCAATCCCGTGAAAGAAAGCTATGGGGAAGCACTAGCGGAGGCTTATCAAAAAGGTGCCGTGTCTACAGGGGCTGAGGTGAAAAGCTTACGTCTGGCTGATCTTGATTTTAATCCTAACTTAGCTGGCGGCTATAAAAATAAACCACAATTGGAGGATGATCTAATCCTTGCTCAGCAATTAATTAGCTGGGCTGATCATCTGGTGTTCGTCTATCCAATCTGGTGGGGCGCTCCACCTGCATTGCTGAAGGGTTTTCTCGATCGCGTTTTCATGCCAGGCTATGCTTTTTCCTATAAGAAAGGCTCATCCCTCCCTCAGCAATTATTGAAGGGCAGATCAGCAAGACTAATCGTCACCATGGATTCCCCCTATTGGTACTACAGTCTTGTTCAAGGAAAACCAGGCCATCGGATGATGAAAAGGTCTACCTTGCAATTTTGCGGTATTAGCCCAGTAAAAATAACAACCCTTAGTCAGGTTGGCAAGGCAGATGATGAAAAGAGAAAGCGGTGGCTAAGGACCGTGAACCAACTGGGTAAACAGCTTAGGTAAGTGTACGTGTCAGAGGGATTGTGGAAAAGCATTAGTCGTAAAGCAATTTGATTCACAGCCTGTTTTAGAAATAGAAAAGCGTCAGAAGGTAACAACGAAGGCAGGCGAAGCCGTAGTCCGTATCCTTAGAGCCGCACTGAACCCATATATCTTGATTACCGTTAAAAATATCAGCATATACCAGAAAATAATGACTCCGTTCCCATACATTCTGATCCAGCTTTTCAAGTCAATTAACGCCTCAATCACTATTTTATTTGGGCGGATTCTTACTTATATTAGGCTTGTTGGAAGGCATCTTGTTTTTTATAAGTACAAAGTGGTTATTGCCTATCTTAATTGGTCCTGTGGATTTTAATAAGAAACAAACTTTGGTTGTGCTAAGCGGGGCCTTCTTCAGTGTCATTTCAGGAGTAGCCACCATGGTGGTACATTCGAATTAATAAAGTACAAATCCCTTTCTCGACTCTTACACCAGAAAGGGACCGCCACTTTTCTATTTACATTTCCCTCTTGCTACAACCAATGGCTAAAATAATGGTCTACAGCCTGCGCGGAGTATCCGTCCTCACCACGCCAGTTCACAATGGCAAAAAAATCATTTTTTCCTCCTCGACCCGGTCGATCCTTGCTAGAGGTTAGTATTCCTGCTGTTGCCAAAATTTCAAGCAAGGCATCCCGCTCGTTTTTACTTGAAGGAAGCACGCCCTTAAGCCGTTTCTCCAGCTGACGGGCCGCATCCGTAGGCTCACAGCTACTAATCGTCTCCATAACCCTGCGAAAAATCTCGACATCCTCTGCTTGTACCTCGATGTCCTCTTCCTTGATCAATAGCTCCAAATCAAGCAGATTATATACAATGTGGTTGAGCCGGATTCCGCCCCATTTGATTCTCTCAAAATTCAACACGTTCAGGTCTTCATTCTTGTAAGCTTGCAGACTGGCAACATGATAGCCGTCACAGATATAGCAATCACCAAACATCGCATAGGTACTGCCATTGTTTATAGTTGCATACTTTCCAGCGTTGCTCTCAAAAGCATGCTGTGGAAGCTGGTGAGTCAATATCCAGCTGGAAAGCGCACTTCGAAGATGTAGCTTTCTTGTCGACAAGCTATGTAGGAATGCTTTTGCCACCTGTTCTTTTGTTACGATTTGATGCAAATCAATTAATCTCTGCACGCACTCATCATGGGTGATCGTGAGCGGTTCAAACATCAGTCCCTTGCTCTTGGCATAGGCAAAATCTTCGTCTGAGATGCTACGTGATTCTCTATCAATCCAGCCCGTACTGTTCCAGAAGGTCTTCATTACGATCTGTTTCGCTTTTTTATCCATAGACTATTCTCCTCTCCTTTTCTCATGCAGCAGATATTTTATTTGAAAATGCCATAGCTTGATAGGCTCTGTTTTTCACCTATTTCATAAGTACTCAAACCCAAAACACGAGCATCCAAAAATACTGTGAATGAAAATATCTTACTTACGTTATGTGATATAGACGAAGAAGGTAAGGCTTTGGTGTAAGAGACGGAAATAATCATCTGTTTTGGAATGTATCTCTTATCATTATAGTACATACGTTCGTGTGTTTGTATAAAAAATAAGTCGATGCCTCTTCTTTTCTAGTCTAATAAGGAAGCTTCTGTAGCATGATAGATAAACATTTTTACATAAAAAGACGACAATCAAAACAACTATCTATCTAGCTACCTATAAAATACCGAAAGACCTTATCGTTAAAAAAGAGGAATCATAAATAAATATCTCTATCTCTTTCATGCAAAATTCCAAAATGAAAAAAGTAGACAAACGCAATCACACTCATCCCGCTTGTCTACTTATCCATTTATAAATCTACGATATTTGATGTCGGTGGAGGGCCAATGTCGAGCCCACTCACTTGACCGAACGTGCCGATCGAATCATCAACAGGAATAGGTAAGGTGCCCCTAGCAAAGCGACAACGATACCTGAAGGAATATCCTTAGGAATGAGGATGACTCGCCCGATTAGATCGGCAGATGCCAGAAGCACCGCTCCCAGCAGGGCAGAGATAACAACCATCCGTCGATGATAGGAGCCGACCAGCATTCGTGCCGCATGAGGAGCAAGCAAGCCGATAAATCCAACTGCTCCCACACTGGCAACCGCAGATGAAGCAAGCAGAACTGCGATGACCGCTACAATCAGCCTCGTCAGACGTACATGTAAGCCCAAACCCATCGAGCTCTCGTCGTTAAAGGACAAGAGATCAACTCTGCGTCCCAACCACCAAGCAATTGGCGTCAGGAGAAGTATGGTAGGTAGCAAGCGGCTCACTTCCGTCCAACCGCGTCCATATGTACTCCCTGCCATCCAAGCAAGAGCTGGCGCTGCTAGAAGCTGGGCTTTCACGATCAAAATATTGATAAAGGCAGAACCCACCGCTGCTACCGCAATACCCACAAGAGTCAAAATGACTGGGTTTAGTCCTCGACGCCAGGAAACAGCGTATACAATGACTGCTGAGATAATACCCCCTAGCATAGCTCCTAGCGGCATCCACCCTGAGAACTGTGGAAATACAAGTAACAGGAGGATTGCGCCTACCCCCGCCCCACTGGTGACCCCAACAATTTGCGGATCAGCCAAAGGATTTCGAACCGCGCTTTGCATAAGACTCCCGCTGATTGCTAATGCCACTCCTGCCAGCATAGCCGTCAAAAGCCTAGGCATTCGCAGATCAAACAGCAATTGACGGTACAAATCATTTCCTTGCCCCATGAAAATGGCAACGATCTCTGTCCACGATATGTACAGGTTTCCGCTCGACAGGCTGATCATCCAGACAACAGCTAGCATGACACAAAGCAGAAGAACCAGTAGTGGATAAGAAATTCGGCGACGCCAGACTCCTACACTCATCGAAGTACCCGAAGCGGAGCCTGCACTCAAATTCCGGGAAACGCGTAACGCCAGCCAAATCAACCATGGACCGCCGATAGCAGCAGTGATGGCTCCTGCCGGAAGCTCCCCATAAGCATTTACAAACGTGCGGGCAATCGTGTCTGAGGCAACGAGCAAGGCGGCACCCCAGATCGCACTGATCGGCAACAGCCAAATGTGGCGGTTCAATCCTGACAACCGTACTAAATGGGGAGCAACTAGTCCAATGAACCCGATTGGACCTACTACACTTACACTTACGCATGTGATCAGAATCGCCAGAAGCATAGCAAGCAGACGAGTCTTGCCTACCTTTTGTCCAAGCGAACGCGAGGTTTCCTCATGAAAGCTGAGTACGTCTAGCTGGCGAGCCATCAGACAACCAACTGCGATCCCCCCAAGGATCAAAGACCAGCTAAACTGAACTCCTGTCCAGTCATTTTGTTTCAGTGAGCCTGATCCCCAGAGGAAAATTCCTTGCGTTGTTTCTTCATTAAACAAAATGATGGCACTTGTAAGTGAGGAGAACACCAACGTGATGATCATCCCAGACAAAGCCACTCGTACAGGAGTTCCTTTTCGTCCGCCTGCCATGAAGTAAACGGCAACCGCAGCAAGGATTCCTCCAGCCATTGCAAAAGGAAGCGGGAACTGATGCAGGATCGAAGGCCAAAAGACCATCCCAAACACCACGAAGAGATATGCGCCCGCATTCACCCCCAGAGTTGTCTCTGAGGCGAGCGGATTTCGCGTCACGGTTTGCATCACCGCTCCTGCTACAGCCAAGGCCGCACCAGACAAAAGCCCCATTACGGTTCGTGGCAGTCTGACCCCACGAATCATCTGATGATCGGCGATATCCTGAGGAGAGATAATCGCCTGAACTACGGAGCGAAGAGAAACATCAGCCAAGCCCTGTGTCAGACTGACAAAGGTAAGAACCAATAAAACGGCAATCCCTCCCAGTAGCATCCAAAACGGCCTCCAGCCTTTTCTTTGAGAAGAAGGGGCTGGATGGATGTCGGTTGAGGCAGACGATACATGCTTGGCGAGGCTCATTTCGCTAGTAGATCTGCCGCTTTTTTAGCCATGATTTCTGCGGACAATGGCCCGCCGTAAGGCCACATGTCTCCTCCCAACGCATAGATGCGATTTTCTTTTACAAAGGTTAACCCATTCCATACAGGGTTGTTTTTCAATTGATTGTTGATGACATTATCATCATCCTGAATGATATGCAGGAAGTTAGCATCCTGCAACGGTGGAAGCGCCTCCACATCCGTGGTCGTCATTCCATTTTGTTCAAACTTTTTCGGCTTGTACGCATTTTTCAAACCGATATGCTCCAGAATTTTTACCGCTGTAGAGTTATCAGTAGATAGGCGGAATTCTACCGCATTTTGATTACTGTAGCCCATTGCCAATACGAACGGAATTTTGTCCATGCCGGCTTTGACAATTCTGTCCTTTGCCTCTGCATAAGTCTTGTCGAGGTTTTTCAAAACGTTATCTGCTTCTGCTTTTTTATCCAGAATATCAGCAATCTCTGTAAAAGTGTCAATCATTCGGGAATATTGGTCACCTTGACCCTCAAGCGGGTTTGAATCATACACGATCGTAGGAGCGATTTTGCTCAGCTCGTCGTAGTTTGCTTCCACATTACGTTTTATCCCGATGATTAGGTCTGGCTTCAACAGCATGATCGATTCCAGATTTGGTGCAATACGGCTTCCCACATCCACTACATCTGGTGCAATTTCCACTGGGAGCTTGACCCACTTTTTCATATTCTTAATATCAGCAATCCCTACAGGCTGCATACCTAATGCCAGCACATGCTCAGCACTGCTCCATTCCAATGCAACGACACGCTTAGGAACCCCTTTGATCTTTGACTCACCCATTACATGCTTCACTGTTCGCTCTTGCTGTTCTCCGGATTTGTCAGACTCTGACTGGGCTGTTGGAGCTGATTGTGTCTGTGTTCCCCCGGTTTGTGAGGCTGTGCCTGAGTTACCGCATGCTGCAAGTACCAGCATCAACGACAGAAAGACAAAAAAGACTGGCAGTTTAACAAAACGCATTGAATAATTCCCCCTACTTGAGTTCTATGATGTAGCACAAAATGATTGCATAGTTGAACCAGATGATATGCCTCCTAAAGAAAGATGATAATGATTATCATTTTCTGTGTCAATATTAGAATATGCATATGTTTTTTGTTTCTTTATTGGGAGCGGGGGAAATGTTACTTCCTGTTGTGAGGATTAGGTGGTTATGCTTTTTTGGAAGGATAATGCTGTGGTATAGCTGTTGTCTGGGGTTGGGATAGTGTGTGGGTATGGTTTAGGAAGGTAGTTACTGATGGGGTTTAGCCAAATGTGATACCTTTTGCTCAAATAAGAAAGACAGCCCAAAACTTTTTGAAGCAAGTTTCAGACTGTTTTTGTTGTTTATAGAAATTTATTGGGTAATCCCCATCATCTGCTTCATATCCTCCTGCGCATGTCCGATCAGTTTAACGTTAAACAAGTCCTGCAAGACCGTGAGCACGCCTGGCTGAATAAATTCAGGCAGCTTTGGACCAATTCGGATATCCTTGATTCCCAAGCTGAACAACCCGAGCAGGATAGCCACTGCTTTTTGCTCAAACCATGAAAGCACGATGCTTACCGGCAAATCGTTGACCTCGCAGCCAAACGCGTCTGCCAGAGCCGCTGCGATCTTGATTGTAGATACAGAGTTGTTGCACTGCCCCAAATCAATATAGCGGGGAATATCGGTTCCTGGCACTGTTCCAAAGTCCACATCATTAAAACGGAACTTTCCACAGGAAGTGGTAAGAATAACCGTTTCCTTTGGTAAAGAAGTGGCCAATTCCCGGTAGTATTCGCCGCCTTTCCCCGGTGCGTCACACCCTGCGATCACGAAGAAGCGTTTGATCTTGCCTGCTTTTACAGCATCGATAATTTCCGGCGCTAACCCCAAAACCGTCTCGTGATGATATCCGGTGATTAAAGTTTGATTGGATTCGATATTTGCTTCTGGCAGGGAGAGTGCTTTTTCAATCAGTGGAGAAAAATCGTCATTTTCAATCTTAGTTACTCCCTCTAGCCCTGCTACATCATAGGAGTAAAATCTGTCAGCATAACTGCCTTTAATCGGCATGACGCAGTTTGTTGTCGCAAGAATTGCCCCTGGAAACTCCTCAAACAGCCGTCGTTGATCGAACCATGCTTTGCCGATGTTTCCTTTCAAATGTGGGTACTTTTTCAAAGCAGGATATCCGTGGGCAGGTAGCATCTCGGAATGAGTAAAGATGTTTATGCCTCTCCCCTCTGTCTGTTTCAGCAATTCCTCCAGAGCAAACAGATTATGTCCAGTAACCACAATGCATTTGCCTTCTATTTTATTTTGCGATACGGTTACAGGCTGGGGAACACCGAAGTGCTCAGTATGGGCTTTGTCTAATAGCTCCATCACCTTGATTGCGGCCTGACCTACTTTCATCGCCATTTTTAGATGATCGTCCAGATTAAAGTTAACATTAGTCAAGGTGAAATATAGCGCTTCCTGGGTGATGCCATCCACTTCGGAGTCGATATAACCCAGTTGGCGGGCATGCGTCGCATACGCCGCAATCCCTTTTAACGCAAAAACGATCGTGTCTTGAATGCTAGCCAATTCCTCTGTTTTCCCACAGACACCGATCACCTTGCACCCACCGCTTGGGGTTTGTTCGCACTGGTAACAGAACATCACGATCTCTCCTTTTCTCTTCTGCCCTTTATAAGTTGATTATAAAAATCAACCATCCTATTCGATGTGATACGGCTCACAAAAAGGGTGGAGAAACGGTGACAAGCGAGTGGGTGCTAAAAAACTAACCATTCGTGGAGTGATTTTTTATCAATGCAAAAAGGCCCCTTCTGCGCTTGTCACAAAAGGGGTTAGTTAGTAAAAGTGGTATCCCTTATTTCATTAAAATTCAATGCTTTTGATCTTTCTATTGTCGTTCCTTCTTTCGATTCGAAAGATTAGGTAAAATTTATCAGGTACTTATGATAAGGCTCACCGTAGCCTCTCTAACTGCGAATTTTGAAAAAAAGAACCTTCAATCCAAAGATAGATCGCAAGGTTCTATGTTTTATTTTCAATGATATTCTATTGTTTACTCAATACTTTATGAAATTTTTTATTTTATCTCTGTTTTTTTCAATCATTGCCTTTTCAATCTCTTCATCATAGAAACAATTGTCCATTAATGAAAAAAATGTTGCTTTAATTTTTTCATTAAATACCTTTGTTTCTACATCCAAAGAATTAACTATAGACCGTTTCTTTTTCGCTTAGACCAAGCGTCTGCGCTGTTGAAGTATGAATTTCCTGGAAAAGCTCTGGGTTTTCCACTAGTGACACGCCATAAGAAGGAACCATTTCTTTTATTTTCGGTTCCCAATCTTTCATATGTTGTGGGAAGCATTTTTCTAATACCTCAAACATAACGTGAACGGCAGTAGAAGCACCCGGAGAAGCGCCAAGCAATGCAGCTATCGAGCCATCAGCGGCACTAACAACTTCCGTACCAAATTGAAGTGTTCCCCTGCCGCCGGCCTCAGTATCTTTGATAACTTGCACACGTTGGCCCGCTACCACTATATCCCAATCCTCGCTTTTGGCGTTCGGAATAAACTCGCGTACTTCTTCCATGCGCTTTTCATTCGATAACATAACTTGCTGGATCAGGTATTTTGTCAATGCCATCTCTTTTGCGCCTGCCGCCAACATAGTGAAGACATTATTCGGTTTTACGGAACCTATCAAATCAAAATTTGAACCAGTTTTTAAGAACTTTGGTGAGAAGCCGGCAAACGGTCCAAACAGCAATGATTTTTTGTTGTCGATATATCTTGTATCAAGATGCGGAACAGACATTGGAGGAGCACCAACCTTAGCTTTACCGTATACTTTTGCATGATGCTGCTCTACAACTTCTGGATTGTTACATACCATAAATAGTCCGCTTACCGGGAATCCTCCAATATGTTTTGACTCAGGAATGCCGGTTTTTTGTAGTAAAGGCAGACTTCCGCCCCCACCGCCGATAAAGACGAATTTTGCAGTATGGTATTCGATTTTACCGCTATCGATATCATGCACTTTCACTTCCCACGAGCCGTCGCTAGTACGTTTAATATCCTTAACACTATGCTTGTAGTTTATCTCGACGTTTTTACTCTTTAAGTGGTCAAACAATATGCGTGTTAAAGCACCAAAGTTGACATCTGTTCCAGAGTCGATTTTTGTTGCCGCTATCGGTTCATTCGATGTACGGCCTTCCATGATAAGCGGAAGCCATTCCTTCAGTTTTTCAGGATCATCGGAAAATTCTATCCCTTGAAACAAGGGATTGTTTGACAGCGCTTCAAAACGTTTTTTCAAAAACGTTACATTTTTTCCCCCTTGTACTAAACTCATATGAGGTATTGGCATGATAAAGTCCTGCGGATTACCAATCAGATTGCTGTTTACAAGATAAGACCAAAACTGTCTGGAAAGCTGAAACTGTTCATTAATTTTTATAGCTTTGCTAATATCTATAGATCCGTCAGATTTTTCGGATGTATAGTTAAGCTCGCACAGTGCAGAATGGCCCGTACCCGCATTATTCCATTCGTTAGAGCTTTCTTCTCCTGCATTTGGGAGCTTCTCAAACACTTTGATTTCCCATTCCGGTGCTAACTCTTTCAGTAATGATCCCAAAGTCGCGCTCATGACTCCGGCACCTATTAAGATAACGTCTGTTTTTTTCTGTCTGTTGCTCATTATAACCTTCCTTATCCCCTATATTGGCAAAAAAGAGGTAGGCGCTCCTGCTTAGGTGTCACAAAAAGCAAGGGGCTACCTAGGAACACACCTTTTCTGTCTCAATTATAACCATACCATAGTCTATTATAATTATTTATAGATTAAAATATCTACTGTTATCTGATGATTATAAACTATTTAAAGCTGGTAAAAAAGTGAGAATTCCGTCCACAAGGCCCTAGGAACACACAAAAACCAAGGCCTTAACCCAGCTTCTTGCAAGGGTTGAGGCTTTGGTTTGCCGTTATTAGTGGACAGACATTCTCTAATTTTTGTCGTTACTTGTGATACGGTTCTCCGTGGTGTATCTAAATGAGGTTTTTAAATTTTTTTCTCATCTAGATATGATTCAACAAGACCACGTCCGCTGTAATACGTAAGCTGATTTAAGTTCTCAGATAATGTTCTCAAGGATTTAATAAAAAGGTCCTTATTGCCTTCAAACAATAAAAGCACTTCCCAGTCAGTTGTTAGAGAACCTTCAGATAAAAATTGCTCTATATGAGTTCTATCATCTCTATAACCAAAACATCCACTAACATAATTATAGTCACCTAAGTATCGATGTTTTAATGAACGTAAAAATTCAAACAAATCGTAATGAATCATGTATTCAACACTATCAAATGCCAATTGACTTTCTTTAAAAACCTCTTCCATAAAAGGGAAAGTAAACATTACTTCAATGGGTAAATGATACGGTCTTTCTGGTTGTAATCGTTGAAAAGCATCATATAAATGTCTCCGTGGAGAAACATACCAAGAAAAAGCTTGTCTGCTATGAAGTCTATCTCTTACTTTTGGTTTCATCATAATTTCATCTATGTAAATCTTTCTAACGTCTCAATTAGCAATCGTTCTTGAAATTCACCTTTACCATAATAAGCAAGTATTGATGATAAAACGGAAATAGGTTTTATGATGGCTTTTATTTCTTCAATCCATTGTTTCATAAGTTCAATAGTTGCTTCTTGATTAGAATCAAGTTTATTAATTTTACCAATAACGTCTCGTGATTCATTAGTAAACAAATCACGAATAGCCGATTCATCATCATTTTGAATATAATCTTTTAATCTTTTAATTTTGACTTGAATATTTTCTGGATTAACCTTCTTCAACTTAGAAATGTTAAATACAGCTTCTTTTATTTCTCGGAAGAAATGGTCAGCACCTCTAGAATCTATTAATAAATTGGCATCCCTGAAATTAATTAATTCTTCTGCTTTTTCACCAATTGATTCAGAAAAAGAGTGCCAGTACCATGAGTACCTACGCCCCTTAACACTTTTAATCGTGTCTCTAAGCGCTGTATCCCACTCAGCCGACCAACCTGATATTATTAGCCCATAGTCATCAAAAACTTGTTGTAATAACCCAGATAGATTAGAGGAATAGCACTCTAACTCATCGGTAATATTTTTAAATCTTGTGTCTCTGTAATCGCCATGAATTTTTAGTACTGTACAGTCAGCATGTGCTAAAGGTTTCATTCCTTCTATGTCTGAATCATGGTAAAGTGTTTGATACTGTACATTCAATTCATCTAATGCTTGTTCAATTAAGCGGTCAAAGTTTGTTGTGACAATTACTTTTATAAAACCCTTTTTTACTAATTCCGCTATTGATTTATGGGCTTCAGTTGGTACCTTTCTTCCTTCCTTTAGGTCCTCTTCTGTAGGTTCAAAAAATTCTTTTAGTAGTCCATTCCGCTCTGACGATGTTTTAGCTAGCATACCTATTACTTCATCGTATAAAGGAGGGGTTCCGAATTTTTCTTCATACCATTTAATTTCATCTTGCTCTTCTGAACCATCTACTAGCATAATTCTTCTGCACAGCTCTTTTAGAACGCCCCATCCTGTAGGGATACCTGATGAATAGGATATACCCGAACCCAGCAATAAGGCATAAACACCTTGATTTGCTTCAACAGAAAATGATAATGACATTAATTTATCATCCAATTTTAAGTCCTCCTTCTAGTGTTACTAGAGCTCTTCATAGCCAAATTCTTTAAATAATGTATCTAATCGTTGCATGATGTAATCATGTGCTCTTTCAGTAACTTGTAGATGGGACTTCTGTCTATGTGTGTAAATAATTTCACTGAAGTTTGACTTAGGATTAGGATACAGGTCTGTTTGTAGCTCACGAGCTAGCTCCCTTAAAGTGATACCATTTTTAATTGGTGCTTTTAGGAACTTCCCAGTTAAAAGCTCAACATAATAAGGATATCTGTTCCTATCGGAATTAGTTGGGGTTCTATCATTGATAACATTCCTCTCTGAAAAGCCAGAAGTTATTGCATAACCTACTATTATAGGAGTACCTTTGTCCTCTTTATCCGTACTTACCATTGTCATAAATAATAGCTGACCATCTTTTATTCCGGATGGTGGTTTTGGAAAGAATGTGCGCTTTCTGTGTTCCTTTTTCCTTCTTTCAAAATAGGTTAAGTGGTTGGGAATGCGATTTTCACTGTTACCTTCAAACTTCAACCAAATACCAGTGTTACGTGTTTTAATTTGTTTTTCTGTTTCCTCTTTAAGTATCTCCTCAATAATGTCCTTTTCTTTCTTGTTATCTAGTGGTTGCTGACCATGCAAATCAAGAGTTGCTCCCCATTTCACTCTATTAGGCTGGATGGTTACAGGTAATTCATTTTTTCTAGGCTTTTTTTGCGAATGGGCTCTTCCTGTTACTGCATCATCACAATAAGGTTTTTCTTTTGCAATAAGGTCTTGGGTTATTTCCCAGTCACCATGATTCTTGATGTCTTTAAGTAGACCATCAAAATAATTATTACACTCCACGGAGAATTCACGCTCTTCTTCCATGAAAATTCCAAACTCATGATTTTTATAAAACCCATTAAAAGTAAAATTAGCTGAACCCATTATTATTGATTCATTATCAAAGATGTAAAGCTTGGTATGAAGACCTTGAAGTGCATACATCTTCACACCAGCCTTTTTAAGTAGCTCTAAACCGGTAATACTGCTAACACCCTTAATAAAATCCTCTCTATCAAAGCGTGTAATTAACACACAGTCTAACTCAATATCCGTTTCTTCAATAAAATTAACTAAGGCTAATGCTGTTTTATAACCGATAAAAGGAGAAATAATTCGAATCTTTTTCTTAGTTGAATCTAATAATGAAAAGAATGTGCTTCCAAAATTTTTATCTAAAAAACTAATTGGCATTTATGTTCCCCCCTTTATTGCATAGTGCAGTTGTATATCTTCATCACAATTTAAACCTATTCTGATGATTGTAATCTGACTTAGCTTGACCTCTTCAATAAATTCCAAATCTAAAGTATTAAACGAAAATTTTTTTATCTCATCATCTCCCTCTAATATTACCATATTTTGATATACACCTAGTATGAAGTTATCAAGTTCTTCACCATTGCTAAGATATTCATAGAGACAATCAAACTCGCTGTTTAAGTACTGTAAAAATTCATTTGGAATCTCACCTGCAAGGTTTTTAAGGTCTGTCAAACATTGAATCCTTTTCATTAACGATAACTCCTTGAAGGATTCTGTGTAAGCTCTGATACTAAACAAGCTACAATTCCAACCACTGTTCCAATTACAAAGTATTGCATTACTATTCCCCCTTTATTTTTCAAAATTAGTGTTCTTCTTCACATAAACGTAAATAGATACGCCAAATGCCACGCCTGCTTTGAATAGGTCAATTGGTGTCATGAACTCACCTCCCTTGCCGTAAAATTAAACACGAAAAAAGAGACGAAAACTCTTACAGAGCAAACCTCTCTGACGTGTAAACATAGTTGATTGTGTTACCTTTCCGACTGCCGGTTCTTTACACAAAGCTAATCGGCTTAATAAGTTCTCCATCTTTCGAAAGACCAATACAGATATCCTTCAATCCTTGCTTATCCTGTAACAAGTACACAACGTTCGATGCACCACCATCATACAAGAATACCCAGCATGTTAATTCTGGTTTGATTTCATCTGGTATAGTAGCCTTAACCTCTTCGTTTCTTATGTCATCCACTGATAGGGTCCTAACGTCCGCTTTCCAGTCCTTCCAAGCTAAATGTGGATGGTGCTCCTCCATGTAATTCCTGAATATATTAATAATGCTCATAGGTAATTTGCTCCTTTTCATAGGTCGATTAAAATAGAAAAAGGGGGAGAGAACTCATCTGTAATAGATGAATCCTCTCCCCCTTTAAAGGTGAAGCGTTTTGCAACTTCTTTATTGAGTTGTATTTGTATCGTATCAATCTTTCGGTCCTCATTGATGGTGATTTGACGGATTAGCAGGTGCATCAGCCTTTTCCTCTGCTCTCTGGTCAATGACTCTTGATAGGCACTTTTGAAGTTCTGCATGACCTGTTTGACCATTGAAAAGTTTATGAGTTGTGTACCACCTTGCCCCATCTGCAGTTCAATTGGAGAAAGTCTCTCTTCAAGTCGTTCCTTTTCTTCATTCAAAGTGAATAACCGCTGCACAAGGTCTGCTTTTTGAATCAAATCATCTTCGTACAAACCAAGGACCTTCTCTTTCTTTTGTTGATTGGATTCCAGTGCCTTTTTCAAGGTCTCATATTCGTGTTGAAGCGGAGAAGAATCTCGTTCTTTCTTATTATTAATCCGTTCAACAATTTGCTCTATAAGCACGTCATTTGTGGCTATGTTTGATAGCTTTTCAAGTACATGAGGGTCTGCATAATCCGTTCTTACTCCATTCGAGCGACAAACCGCTGAACCTTTGTTCTTCCAAGCTCCACATACATAATACTCCAGAACCTTTTTTGTTCCGTCTTTGAGTGTATTCGTTGTCCTCCCAATTACCATTCCTGCCCCACATGCAGGACACTTCATGATACCAGTGAGAGGAAACTCGCCGTCATGTATTCGATTAGGCTTGCCGGTTCTACTAGCCATGATATTTTTTGCTTTTTCCCATGTTTCTTCTGAAATGATGGCTTCGTGCTGCCCTTTTTCAATCACAGGTTGAGGATTGATATTGTTTCTTCTCTTCTCGTTCCAATCTCTCCGCACATTATAACGTATAAATCCTGCGTAAAGGGGATTGCTTAGAATCGTTTTTACCCCGTTGATGGAGAAGTCTTTGTTCTTTTTTGTCCGGTGTCCTTCATTGTTGAGTTTGTTTGCGATGGATTTGTAACCATTCCCCTCAACGTAAAGGTCAAATACCTTTCGGACCGTTTGCGCTTCTGTTGGATTAACAACAAGTGTTGAGAGTTTTCTCTTACGGTTTTCTCCTGGAACACTCACAACATCATAACCAAGAACCTGACCGCCATTCCACGACCCTTCTTTAGCTCTTGCTAACATCCCCATTTTTACGTTTTGAGCGATATTATCTCGTTCAAATTCTGCAATGACTGCCAACATACGGAACTGCATTTTACCCGCTGGAGTTTCCGTTTCGTAACGCTCCGTAAAAGAACGAAAAACAATGTTTCTCATTTCCAGTTCTTCAACAATATTAAGTAAGTCCTTTGTCTTACGAGAAAAGCGGTTCACTTTCCAAACGAGCACCAAGTCAAAGTCCTTACACTTAGCATCATGCAGTAATTGTTGCAAAGCAGGTCGTCCCTTAATATTTTTCCCACTTTTACCCCTATCCACGTATTCCTTATGGACAACGTAACCTTCTCGCTCACACATTTCCCTTAGTACTCGGACCTGTTCATCAATACTGTAGCCTTCCTCTGCCTGTTCCAATGTGGAGACTCTAGCATATATAGCTGCTCTTTTCTGTGTTCCAGTTTGGCTGAATTGGTCAACCTGGTTGTCGAGCTGTCTCGCATAGTTCGGCATCACGTTCACCCCCTTTCTAGTTTTCATCCTCAATTAACCAACGTGCTACCTGTGACAGCGAAATTCCTTGCATGGCTGCTAACCTTAAATGTCTCGTATTGAGTAATGTGCTCATGCATTCAAACACTCTCAATCCTTCTTCTGTAGAAGTCTCGAAAGGTTCCGTTACTGAACAAATCTCCACACCATATCTTGCAAGCTCTCTTTCTATTTGTTTAAGCTCCTTCCCATCAGGAGTAAGCGTAAATACATCCCAAACAACGACTACCCCGAACAAGCCTTCAGCAGCATCCTCCAACATTCGCTTCAATACATTTCTTCTTTTTCCTTGAGATTCCGAGCTTGGTTCCCAGTAGACTCTACTGACTTGATATCCAGCCCGCTCACACTTTTCTTTTAAGACCTGGACGTCTCGATGAATTCTGTACCCCTCTGGTTGGGTCCACGATGTATTTCTTGTGTAAATTACTATCTTGTCTTGGTTCTGCTGTGCAGTTTCAACTCTACTTATCATTGGAATCTCCTCCTTTGGGGTGTTTTGTAAGGTATTCTGTGACCATTTCTGCTAACATGTCTAAAAGATTTTGATATTCGTAGATAGAACCTTCTTTTTCGTTCATGGAAGCTCTCCTCGTCGTAGTAATAATATATATTTCATTTCTTTGTAAGAAAGTGGGGGGGAGGGGTGGTTAGCTAAAACAAAACTTTTTTCATGGGTTTTAAGCTTTTGGTATTGAGCAGTTTTTTGCCTTTCACACACCCCCTACACCCCCTTAGAACTGAATAATATCGCCAGCGAGAGTAGGGAACTGTAAATCTTCCAATTCTATCAGCTTTATTCCGTCATAGTAGACAGTTCCTTTGACTTTCTTCTTCACAATCGGAATATTTTCACTGTCTAAAATTACTTTGAAATAGCGCCAAAATACTTGACGTGATTTCGTTCCTTTGTCGTCAATCCCCTGAACATTTAGCCATTGACTATACATATTGTAGAAGTCTGACTGTTTAGTGCGGGAACCGTCCTCTTGGACCACATGAGAATGAAAAAAATCTCTCACTGGATTTTGCTCATCGTAGTAAGCACTTTCGGTTTCTTCAATTGCTTTACAGGTACTGAACTGATAGTTATTGCTTCTCAACCGCTTCAATCCTAATATCGCCCAATTAAGAATTCCAGGCAGTTCCTTAAGCAGTTCGTCTTTCAAATCTACGTTTCGTTCTTCTTTCTTAAAGGTTCTTGAAAAAGGTACGATAATAAGTTTTCGGAAATAGCCTTCTGTAACGTCTGATGAGTCAGGAAGGTTGTTGACTAGAAACACCAAACGGCAGTATGGGCGATAACTAATCGCAGGACGATACTTAATGTTAATAGTGATGTTATCTCCACTAACAATCGCCTTAAAGTTTTCGGTTTTAAGTGCCTTTCCACCCATTTCGTTCTCAGCAGAAATGTTAAGCGACTTACCAATCATACTTTCCATACCGAATTGGTCATTGAACTTGGATAGAGGTACGCTGCTGACGTTTTCGGGTCCAACTAATTCAGTTACTATGGAAGCCAGCACACTTTTTCCATTGGCTCCACTACCATAGTAATAGACCGCTTTTTCTGCTTTGGTTTCTCCAGTCAGCCAGTATCCAATCAACTCTTGATGTACAGCGATTAGTTCATGATTGTTGAGTGTAATATCACGCATGAAATCATCAAAATTAGGTGCTGTTGCATTCGCATCATAAGGAATTGGGATTTGAACTGTAGAAAGGTACATTGGCGAATGTTCATGTAGCCTGAACGTAGACAGATTTAACATGCCGTTCTTTAAGTTGATAAAGTTGCGTCCTGTGTTCATCTCTTCTACAATAGGTGCTTCACGTTGGAGAGCTCGAATAATCTCAGTTTCATATGTGCTTTTCCAACTGTTCCATCTACCCTCATGCATAACTGCCCTGATTATTTTTCCAAGATTCACCTCTGAAAGTTCTTCATATACACCCATTGTGTTGTATAGAAAGAGCCTTCCGTCTCTTGTTGAACGAACATGGCATCGCTTGAGGAAATGCCTTGCAAAAACGTTAGCGTTGAAGTGGTATCGTTTCTTTTTGTCATCGTAAAGAAACCCCCTTTCTTCCGCCTTTCCAACCTTCAAGACTTCACCCAGTTCCAAAAGCAACGATTCCGGAACCAGTGAGTCAGCAATCAATTGAGCAGACTTGAATCGTTCTAAGGATTTGTGTCTAGGCATATCGCGAACATGTTCCATCAAAGCGGAGAAGAAAGATTCTTCTTCTCCAATTGCCTCCATGCTAATAGCAGTTACCAATAAGGATTGTTTTTCTGGAACATCAATCTCCTGGACCAATACTTTAAGCGTCTCCGAAGATTCTAACAATCTTAGTTTGCTTATTGGATGCTTTGATAAAAAGTTGTGAGCTTCTTTTTTATCCAGACGAACATTCTCATTTTTACTTACTTTTACCTTTGCTACATCAAATCGCTCGTTCGCTTGAATAGGGTGGGTTTGAGAAGCACTTGACTCCTCACTATTTGTTTTAGGTTTACTTTTGTGAATCACCGGTCGCTTAACCTTTTTCAATGCCATTACGCCACCTCCCCATACAATTCAAATGAACTACAATTAATAATCTCAATGGGCTCGTTTTCCCTTGCTCCAAAACATTTTGAGTTAAACTCAGGGAAGAAGTTAATTAAGTCATTACATACAGATTTCACTGAATCTTCAGGGTCATCCATGTAACAACCATCTTGAATTGCAATTCCCCAGATTCCGGTTTGGTCTAGAAACTTAGCAAACTCTAGTTGCAAACCAGCGTATTGACCTCTAGTCATTACCATCTGAAAACCCTTAGGGTAGAAGTCAATCTCTAAAAAATCTTCATGAATATTGATTCGATTCGCAAGCACTTTCTGAACTGAAAGGTCTTTTACTAATCGTTTTATAACTCTTTGCATTCCATCAGGAGAAGTCCCTTCAGGAATCGGAACCTGAGCTGCTAGACGATAGATTGCATTGACCCCATCATAGTGGTCGGTCCTTGCATCAGTTAGAGATGATACTGCAATTTGATAGTTATTTTTTTTGTGAACCATAAATTTTACCTCCGTAGTCGTTTTTGTTTACGATTCTCATTGTATTTGGCAATTAATGAATCATCACGGAAAGATTTTAGAGGAAATGCACGAAAAAAATTCCTTGACATAACAAAAACCTTCTGAACCATTTAACGTTCAGAAGGTTTTTGTTGTTTTTGTTCTATTAGCTCTTGAATCTCTTGTTGAATAGATGGGGGAAGTTCAAGGAAATCTGCCGTAGTATACATCTTCTTTTTATTTAAGTGAGGATAAGAATTTACTACTTCAAGAAAGGATTCTTGGAATAGTAACTGCTGTTCTACTTACTGTCTATACAAAGCACTTAATGTCCTTAAGTCATTCATATATTGTTCCTGAAATTCTAGCTTTGACTTTAGGCTGCTCATGTCATCGAATAGAGAAAAATCATTCTTTACAATGCGCATTACTTCATTAATATTTTTCTCGCTCTCCAAGTAATAGTCATCACTCATTTGGTCTTGTAGCCAGTCTCCAAATAACTTATTGTCTTCATCTGTCAACTTCTGGCTTTCAATCTCTGCTAAAATCTCAATTAAGGTTGTCAGAGCTTTTTCATCTGTTTCTTGCTGTAATGTTTTTCCCTTAACCAGTTTTTTATTTAACAGGTCTAATGCTTCCTCATTTTTTGGGTTTTCCAACATATTTCTAATCAACTTGATATAGGCATCTAGTTGCTCTATCGGAGCTTCAAACCTCTTAGTTGGATGCCCCAACATTTTACGGACTTTATTTATATGACTTTCTACTCTTTTTCTATTGGACTCAAACACACTGGAGTTAGTATCTTCATCTCCATAAACTTCTTTCGTTAGGTCTGTTATGTTAAAAGTATTCTTAGACACCTTAAAATCCGCCTTTCATTAAAATCATTCTCAAAAAAAAACCGGAAATGAGAATCCGATTTTCATCTTGTACTCCTTATCTTACATTATTCATTCTATATCAATATCTTCTGCTAAGTAATCCACATACCACCAATCTTCAAATCCTATTTTTCGTTGATAGATATTTTCATTTTCAAGACAAATCTTTATTTCGATTTCTTCCTCATTATCTTTGGCTGTAAAATATACAAAAGACCAATCTTCCATATCGAAGGTTACACACTGATATGAGCGTTCTTCTAATTCAGTAATATACGCTGTATATATCATTTCTCATTATCCTTTTCTTGCAGTAATATTTCTTCATAAATTTTCTCGCCATTCTTCAGACAAACTAAAAAGAGTGGTTGGTTCGTATCAGCATTAGATGCTACACAAACCAACCACTCATGTTCTTCTTTATTGTAAACACAAGAATGAACCAATACCATTTCAGGAGAAATACTAAGCAATTCTTCTGACACAAGATTTTCATCAAGTTCCTCTTTATACAAAAGAACTGACTCCTCTCCAACTTGTTCTTCATCAACATCGATTCCAAATTGTAAAGACATGAAGATAGCGAAATGTTCGGCGTTATAGTAACACATTGACCTTCCCCCTTATATATATCCTTTTTCTTTCAAGGATGTGTATTTTCCCTCTCCAATAATGAGATGGTCCAACAACTCAATACTCATCAGCTTACCTGCTTCAGCAAGACGTTTTGTAACATCAACGTCTTCTCTTGATGGAGTGGTTTCACCAGAAGGGTGATTATGAGCTACCATGATGCTAGCCGCTGATGACAATATGGCTGACTTCATAACTTCACGAGGACTGACGATACTTGCATTTAAGCTACCAATGTGACAGACGTTTATTGATACAGGTTGGTTCTAAGTGTCCAATGTCACTACAATAAAGTGCTCACGGTCTTTGTCTTCCAATAAGCTTCTCACTAACTCATAGGCGTCTTGAGGAGAACGAATACTCCTTCTTTCATATAGGATACTAGACTCTCTTACTAGCTTGACCGATACAATGTTAACCCTCTTTGCTGATGATTTTTTCATGTATTATCTCCTTTAGAAAAATAAAAAGAGAAAGTATTCAAGTAATATAGACTTGAACGCTTTCTCTAAAATTCATTACTATAATATATATTTAAAAGTTTTAGTTTAACGGCTATCTAAGCATATCTTTTCATCCGTGTAGATAGCTCTTCATGTTTTGGAAAAATAAAATAAGTAGTCATTGATTCACAAATACCCCACCCCTTTGGAATCACTTTCATTGTGAGACCAGTATAAAAATTCATTCTTAGGATATAAAGTAAAATACATTCATTTTCTATTAATAACTGCTTTAACTCATGATTTGCAGTGTACAGACCCTTAACTTTTCCATCAAAGGTCAAATCAACAAAATTGTCTACACTCTTTATCCTTAACTCTATACTTTCCCCCTTATTATTCTTATTAAAGGCAATTTTTTTAATATCACTTAGCATTTCGTTAGACAATAGTTTGGAGATACCATTTGGCATTATTAAATCTTCCTTAATAACCATATTTTCATCCTCCTGTTTTTTATAAGAACATATGTTCCTTTTTTAATTATATCAAGTCTTAACCAACATATACAACATCCCTAGTAAGTTCCATTTAATATTTATACTTAAAAATAGCGACACATATTGACTATGTCTCGCTATTCACTCTTTACTTTAATATATTTATTTTTTCCACTGTATCTTTCATTCGTTGTGTCAGTTCAATCATGTTTAACTTAAAGCTCTGGATTTCCTTATAAGCAGCTACGATTTCTAGTTGCTTATCCCAGTCAGGTAGTCCATTCTCATTAGCTGGAAATTCAATTAATATATCTCTGACTTTACCAACATGAGCTTCATTTGCTCTACTAAAACGACCCAACCTTACCAAATTCTCCTTTAAGTACAGTTCTAGATACTCAATATTTACTTGAGATGGGTTAATTATTTCAATTAGACCTCTATTCTCTGTTCCATAAAAAGGTTCATCATGTACTCTTACGTCTTTGGCTGCATCCCCTTTTATATTCCAACTAATTATTTTCTTTTTAGAAGTTTCATCCCTGTTCTCATTTTCGAATAAGACCGGTGGAAATTCATCGGAGAACATAAAATCAACTGGTCCACTAATCTGTGACGAATATAAAGGGTACTTCCCTTTGTTTAATTTTGCATAGCGAATTGTTGGCTTGAATGCTGGTGCGCCAACAATAAAATAATTTGCATCTGACAATTGAATAGATACACTGTTTTCATAGTTAAACATGTTAGTGTAATTTTTATTCATTTCAGCAATTTCATTTTCAAGTTCAATCTGGAATGTACCAAAGATACCTACAGACTCATTAACAGAAATCGAATCGTCTTCTTCATTATTAAATACATCAAATAATTCAGACCATTTTTTTGCATTATTAAATTCTGTACGAGTTACAAAAGCACATTTTGGGTCAGCACTCTCACCAGCTAGCCTCTGTTCCCAAGCAGCCTCCATTGTAATTAAATCGTCTTTTTCAATTGGGGCTCTAAATTGGTCTAATGAAACACCAATATCTTCTACATTATAAAGCATGACCTTCGAGTACTTATTGACATCGGTTTTTTTCTGGAAGATTAGCATGTATGTTTTCCAATTGTTATTCTCAAACATCCCCTTAGGAAAGGCTACAATCCCCAACATATCTGTTTTACTTTTCAACAAGTCTCTGGTTTTGGAGTTTACATTTTTTAAAATCCCTTCAGGCACAATTACAAAAGCCATACCCGGGTCCATGTTTTGAATTTGCTCTACAATGTATTTAATAAAACGACTCTCAATACCTAGTCCACTAGATGAATAGAAAGTGTTTAAATTACCTAATTGTTCTAAGCTTTTGTCAATTTCAGAAACTCCGCTACTAAAAAACGGAACATTTGCAAAAACGTAGTCTGCAGGATGATTAACTACAAATTCATTTTCTTTTTGTGCAGCTTTTGTAATTTCAGCCAAAGTGCCTGTACCATTTCTATCTGTATACAGGAAAGTTCGATTAATTATCCGATTAATTTCTGAAATGTGGTTAATCGTAGGATTTTCTGCAATTACATCTAAGAGATGCAATACCATATTTGCTTTAGCTAAAGTAATCATTTCTCTAGATTTATCTATTCCTAACGCATTGTAAGTTCTATAATTAAAGTCAAAAGGATAGTTTAACCCTTCCAGAACAAATCCGCCTACTCCGCAAGCTAAGTCAATAATTCTTGCTGTCTCTGATGGATTTGCCATTCTCCAGATTGTCTGCACCACGTTTCTAGGTGTAATATGCTGCCCATTTTTAATTTTTCCTTCTCTATTTGAAGAGCCAAGGAAGGTTTCTAGCACTCTTCTTTTAAAGTCAGGGTCTAATTTTTTGTGAGCAATATTACCTAGTGTTTCTAGGTCGTTTAGGACAGATTTAAAAGTGGTCTCTTGCCCAGTAAATGCAAATCCTTGAGGGTCTATAATACCCGGTTCTTCTGGCATGCAAGGGAAAATTCTATTACTAATATGGGTACGTATTGAATTAGTGTACGTCCATAGTGAATCTTCGACATCATCTTTTGCTAACGTTGAAATTCTATAGTCCTTAGGAAGTAACCCTGCATCAGAAATGCCTTTGTATACTAATAACTCAACAAAGGTTGCTAAACATTTGTGAGCTTGTTCTCCAGTACAAACAAATATCTTTTGCCAAAGACTTTTAATTATCCGGCTTTTGTTTTTAATGGGATTGTAATAATCCTCTTGCGGATTAATTTCAAAATCATTATTTGCTGGCTCATTATCTTTAAGTGCTTGTGAGGCAAATAATTTTAGGTTTTCAATTATTGCTTCGTTCTCTCCAGTTATCACACGAGGTCCAAAACAGGTAACTTGAAACCCTTTATTTAATGTATTAATTTCGATGAGCATATCCCCTTTTAATCTATAAAGCACCTTTATTCGAGAACCAGCTCGGGCAATAAAGAACTTAGTTTCAGGAAGAGCATCTAAATAGTTTTCTTTAATTTGATTTACTGCTTCCTCTAACTGGGAGTCATCGACTTTATCTTCAATTGCAATGATAACCTTCTTCGTTTCAATACCTTGGGCAATTAATTGGTCTGGTTTTTTCTTGCTATTCGAGCAATTGAAACCCTCTTTTTTTAAATCTTGAAACGAGATATCATTACATTTATAAAGCTTAATGTTCCATGTTTGGTCTAATACCAAAGATGGTAACCCCTGAGATAAACTTTCTGACATAAAACCCCTCCGATGCGCACGATTTTGTGCGTTTTTATTTATTGTTGTTTTTATTATAACAAACGAACTAAAATAGTCAAGCGCACAACTTTGTGCACTAATAAAAATAGAGTAATCTATAAAGACTACTCTTAAAAACCTCATTTACTTATGGTACGGTTCCCCCCGACTAATCCGAAACGCCCGATAAACCTGCTCCACCAGCACCAATCGCATCAATTGATGGGGAAATGTCATCCTAGAAAACGACAGCTGCGCATCCGCTCGCTTCAACACCTCATCAGCTAGCCCCAGCGAGCCGCCAATCACAAACGCCACCTGACTACGTCCGTGCAGCGCTAGCCTGTCCATTTCGCTAGATAGCTTCTCAGACGACCACATCTGCCCTTCGATAGCCAGCGCGATCACATAATGGTCCTGCTTAATATGCGCTAGTATCCGCTCGCCTTCCTTGCGCTTCACCTGCTCCATTTCCGTGGCACTAAGTTCTTCTGGAGCTTTCTCATCGTTCACTTCGACGACATTAAGCTTGCAGTAAGCCGTTAGACGCTTGGTATACTCGGCAATTCCTTCCTTTAGATACTTCTCTTTTAGCTTCCCGACCGTAATAATCGTAATCTGCACTTCTCCTACATTCCCTTCACATGCAATAGCACGATTTTGCCTGGTTGATTACATTCCATGCAGGTGGATGGGATTTCTCCCAATTCTACTTCATCTATGGAAAACGTATCTGGTGCTACATCGTGATAGTTCACATAATCGTCCAGCTCCGTTTCAATATGCTCCATACAGCTCACACGGATTGGATGCTCCTCATGAAGTGGTGTTTCTTTTCCTTGAATCACGATTGTTTTAACCATGATGTAATATACCCCCGCTTTATAGTAAGTCGTCTCTCATGCTCGGCTAAGAGATCGACTTTAGATTTATACTCAAATTGCTTGATTTTCTCACTCTCCTAGTCTACCCCAGATAAGTAATGAATCAAAGGTGAATGGGCATAAAAAAGACAGCTCTTTCATAAGCCGTCTCAAAAACAAGATAAAAATTGACTCTTTTTTATCTATTATTTTCAATTAAAAAACTGCTAGCCAAACACCTATTTACTGCCTTACTGACAGCTAGACACAAAAAGAGCCGATTTTCACCATGTTAAGGATATAACCAGCTTTCTGTCTAGCTCAAAATCTTCACCGTCTTTTGTATCTATGATCATTCTAATTATTGTTCTTCCTCTTCATCTAAAGCCTCGGGATAGTATCTTTTAATAATGTCATTGGTGGTTTCTGTGCTTGTTGCGTGTATAAATCTTGAGTAAACCTCTACCCCGGTTGTTATCTCTGAATCGTTAAGCTCAAATGCATGGAGTGTACATACAAATTGATCCTTAACTTGTTCACCATAGTAATTTAGATATTCATGTTCAGCCTTTTTTGCATACTCTTCTGCCAATTTGCAAGCCTGTTCTGTGTCTGTAGCTTTCACTATTATGATGCTTTCCTCCAAAAGTTTATTGTCCTTGCTTACATAATAGTCGGCATTTATTTTATCTGGAAGTGGGGCACCTGAATGGATAGATTCAAATAGAATCTTTACTGAATACCATTTCATTCTACATTCATTCGATATAGCATTTTCCATACAAATCTCTCCTCTCTCAAATTAACAACTTTTAAGTATATTAACGTAAAACCCACCCGTTTCACCTGCTTTTTTATTCAGGGTGAAGTATTTCAATAGATGTGCACTGCTATTAATTGGAGTATCGTCTAACTGGGTGATGACATCGTACTGTTTCAAGCCATCCTTTGATGCTGGAGAGAAGCTTCCTACTTCCATAGCAACTACACCTGTTTTCACTTATTTTCAATTTAAACACCACTAGCAAAACACAAATTTACTGCCTTACTGACAGCTAGACACAAAAAGAGCCAGTTTATTTTAATGAAAAGCTACCCCTAAAATGGGTTTAAGTAAACCTATTATTACTTTTCAAATCAATCACCTGTTAATAGATGTACCCGTTTTTTTAGCTTGGAATCAGACCATCATTTCATTTGTCTTGAGTTAATGTTAGAATATTAATGTAATTATCTCACTTTTAAAGGTAAGGAGGAAATACCCGATGAAAAAGAGATCGATTAAATCTTTATCTTTTGGTATTGGGTATTCTACGGCTGTTTTTTTCTAGAATTAATTAATGACGGGATAAGTCTGTCTAAAATCAAGAAAGATTAAAAAACAGTGAAAATATATGACATACCCATAAGTTATATGTTTTCTATTTAAAAGGAGACTTTTACAATGAATAATCATGTGATCAAAAGATATAATCCAGAAAATATAGCGAGACCTGTCGGGAACTATAGTCATGTAACAAAAATAAGCAGAAATGCTGAAATGTATGTATTTTCTGGGCAAATTGGTATAGATCAGAACAATAATATACCCACAGATTTTAATCAACAAGTGACAAACACAATGAATAATATCGTTGAAATCCTTTCTTCTCAAAATTTGACTCCCGATCACGTCATTAAGGTTAATATTTGGGCCACAGAAGAAATTGATTGGGAGCATTTCGATGAGATTTGGAATCAAGTATTCGGTACCACACCTCCTTCGATGACGATTGCATACATTAAAGGATTAGGGTTACCGGAATTAAAAATTGAATTAGATGTTTGGGCAGCAGGTTGATTTTAGTAACTCTAAAACAGACTGTCTCCAAAACCATTAAGGTAAGAACATGATATAAAAAGATAAAAATGACCATCCTTATTCAGTGTAAAATCTGAAAATGAAGGATGGTCTTTGCTTTGTACTTTATCCATCACCGATGCTTGTATTGGAATGAGCGAGAAATTACCCGATAAGGTTTTACACATGCCTAACATTTGTGCTGGCAAGGAAAATGACAGGTCCTCTCATTCTCAGCTTTTCCTTTTCACTAGCTTGATGACGAAGGAGACCGCCAGCAACACTTGATTTGCTGGCGGTCCCCCTCATTACACTATTATTTACGGAAATTGCGGTTGTAGCTGTTCCTGATTCTGCTGTGGTTTTTCCCCGAGTGTTACTTTAACCTCTTTCTTAAATCCATCTCGATACAGAGTGATCGATACGGTTTCACCTGCTTTTTTATTCAGGGTGAAGTATTTCAATAGCTGTGCACTGCTATTAATTGGAGTATCGTCTAGTTGGGTAATGACATCGTATTGTTTCAAGCCACCCTTAGATGCTGGTGAGAAGCTTCCTACGTCCATAGCAACTACACCTGTTTTCACTTCGTTTGGTAGATTCAATACTTCCTTCCACGCATATTTTGGTACGTCTGTTAGGTCGCGCGGTGTTACGCCAAGGTAGGCACGTTTTAGATAGCCATCCTGCATGAGACGTGGAATGATGTTTTTCACATCGTTAATAGGGATCGCAAATCCAAGACCTTCTACGCCCTCACGAGAGATTTTCAAGGTATTAATCCCGATTACTTGCCCATAGATATTGACCAGAGCCCCACCGCTGTTTCCTGGGTTAATGGCCGCATCTGTCTGAATAACGTCCAGCTCCCAATCTACAATGCCGTCGTCATTTACGTCTGTCGGCATGGAGCGGTTTTTCGAGCTGATAATTCCTTGTGTAACGGTACGGGAGAAATCTAGACCTAACGGGTTACCGATCGCAATGGTTGGTTCCCCTACTTTTAAGGTGCTAGAATCGCCTAGCTCGGCAACCTTTGTTACCTTTGATCCATCTATTTCTAACACGGCCAAATCGTTGTATGCGTCAGCTCCAAGGACTTTAGCAGTTACTTTATCTCCACTTGCTAAACTCACTTCAATGCTTTGGGCACCCTGTACAACGTGATTGTTCGTGATGATATGTGCTTTACCATCTTTCTTTTCAAAAATGACACCAGAGCCCACACCGGCTGCTACGTTACCTGTTTGTCTGGTCCAGAGGTTAGCTACCCGTTTGATATTGGTAATTCCAACTACAGCATCCTCTGTTTTTTCCACTGCGCTGGTGATTGCTGTTTCCACGTTAACACTTACAGGCTGGTTGGTTTTCGTAGATATCGTCGATGCCGCTACGGATGCTTGATTAGCATCTGCTCCTGTTTTCAAAGGTAGATTCAGATAACCTGTTTTGGAGATAGCTGGCGCAAGCATAAGCACGACCAGCCCCCCAATGACAGCAGATGTGACAGAGGTCACGATATATTTGCCCATGCCGGAACGGCTGGCCTTTTTCTTTGGTTCCATTTCATAAAAATCATTATCGTAATAACCCATAACAATTACTCCTTTCGTTCTAGCAGGAATAAAAGATAATTTTGTAATGAAGAGCTTTCATATTCTTGCTGTAGTAACAGTATACGCAGGCATTGAGGCAAATTAACGTTAGAAATATGGAAAGGTTGTGGAATGAAACTTGTCCACTCGCATAAGATGAGTGGTAAGCGTCAAGAATGGTCTTATGAATACATGTACAAGGCTTATCCACCGCACTTCATTCATACAAAGAAAGGACGTGCTTCACATGAAACAGCCCTTTTCTCCCTTAGACCAGCTAGACCTTTTGGCCAAGCTTAGCGATCTGCGACATGTGGATTACCATAACACGTTGGTGCTTCATGCCATTATTGAGTTATTGACCGAAAAAGGAATTCTTAATCATGAAGAAGTAACTGCCAAAGTCCAGCAATTAGACAGCCGCATGAATACACAGATCGTTGAAAAAACTTGTCCAAAAGGGTTGGAATCCTTGCAAAAAAGCCAAAACCATGCCGCGGTTAATTTTCAAGCCTCACCAAAAGCACCCAACGGAAGCTATGTGCCTACCAAGCCACAGTAATTCTATAAAAGCTGACAATGATACTACAACACTTCCATTTTCGTCGGACGATGCGGGTAGGTTTCTCGCAAATGCACATCATTTCCGACATGTAAGCCCTGTTCCTCCAAGATATTTTTAACCGTAAGCTTTGCCAGATCCATCATATTGTTTTCTTTGCTTAAATGCGCCAGGAATACGCGCTCTGCTCGTCCACCAAGAATATCTGTCAAAGCTTCGCCTGCCATTTCATTGGAAAGATGACCAACATCACTTAAAATTCGGCGCTTAATGCTCCATGGATATTGTGACATGCGCAGCATATCCACATCGTGATTTGCTTCAAAAATGTAAGCATCTGCTCCACGAATAACTTCCTTGATTCGGTCACTTACATAGCCTAGATCGGTAGCGATACTTAGCTTTTTATTATCCGCATGCATACAAAAGCCCATTGGCTCGACAGCATCGTGGGAGATTCCAAATGACTCAACCGTGATATCTCCGAATTCCAACGTTTGGCCCACCTCAAAGAGTTGCTTCTGACCCTCTGGGATCGTTCCTACTAGCTTGTCCAGCTCGCCCCAGGTTTTTTGTGTGGTATAGATCGGGATGCCATAGCGTCTCGCCATGACACCCACGCCTTTGATATGATCGGAATGCTCGTGTGTTACTAGAATTGCCTGCAAATCACTTGGCTTTACACCAACCTCCTTCAAACATGCCTCCGCTTGTTTCCCCGTAAGACCGACATCGATCAATAAAGAAGTACGCTCTGTTCCTACATAGATGGAATTCCCTGTACTTCCACTGGCTAAAACACTAAATTGCAACAGATATCCCTCTTTCCTCTATTCGACCATTCCTCTTTTATCTAGTGGTCGCTCCATCGTCCCAGTAAATCCATTCATATATTCAACCTTATTGCCATGCTGAAAACGCCACACCGGTGCTAACACCTGTATTTCAGCGTCATATTTAAACCCATAATATCCGAGTGAAATGCTATCTATACTTTCTCCGCTCTTAATTACTTCTTTTTCGATCAGTGAGCGTAGAGCTGTATAAGCAGTAATAATTTTGCGACCTGATCCTTGATTTTTCACCAGTAAATAGGTCTGCTTATATCCTCTAATAAATCCATCAGCAATGTGTAGCTCTAGTGGCGCGACGAACATCGGTAACCCATCATGCATCTGCCAATATACCGGGGCAGATAGCGTCCAGTTGACATCCTCTTTATACTGATCTGCGAATTTAATGGTGCTGTGTAGTTGATTTAAGACATCCTTTGGGCTTTTAAAATCGCGGATGGCGACGGGCTTTTCAAGTCGTGATTCTAGTACGGTATTGTCTACAACCACCTGCTGGTCTGCCATCTCCTCCTGTTCAAAGGTCGCTGACGTCACATACTCCACATACAGATAGTTTAATAAAGGTGTTTCCTGTGGGATATCCATCTTGAGCGTGATGTTTTGCTTTGATAGATAGTTTTCAATCTCCCACTGCGTATTTTGCGCAGATTCCGACTCTACGCCATGCTGCAATTTTGATAGATAAACCTGATAGCCAAGAAAAAGATTAAGCGTCAGGAAGGCAAGAATCAGAATGGTTTTCGTCTTACTCCAGTCCACTCACTTTCCCTCCTTTTGGCACAGCGCTGCGAACATCAATGATTTTATTATACACGCCTTCCAATTGCACCACCCAGGCTGGGATTAATTGCATGTATCCCTTTTGCTCTATCAATTGATACGCCAAATATATGTTACTGACTTTTTCTGTATCGATTTTATTCTCTTGTAAATAGGTAATCAGATCAGTGCCAGAAGCGACATTCACTTCCTTATAGCCAAAGAACGTATCTAAATCAATCAACGACCTTCTCATTGATTGAACCTGTCCTTTATCCATATTAAGCTGGATGTTGTCTATTAATTTAGAATCCTGGCTGATTACCGGGAAGGCTCCTAGATATTGACGGAAAATGATTTGAGAGTTACTCTCCGTGCGTTCTTCCATTGAGCGTAAGCGGAACTCATCAATCCACCCCATGTGCTGGTTTATAAAAGAAACACTCTCTTGAAGCTGTTCATAGGCGGTCATTTGTGTATCGCCAGCTTGCCAAACTGGTGTGGTGAGAGTCATTAAGTGTTGACCATTACGCACCTGAACAGACCGAGTACCATCCGTATAAATATTCGTACCATCCCTCTCTACGATCTGTCTGACCAAGCCCGGATCAAGAAAATAGCTCTCTAGTAACTGCTTGCGTGAAATAGGTAGATAGTTGTAATTATACATACTCATGACACTTGGCTTTTTGGGTAGATAATAAATGCTCCAGAAGGATAGCTTATTTTGTACGATATACGGTGATCTTTGTGGGTCCTTATACGTTTTTAGGATCTGCTCCGGCAAATTCTTGCCAAACAGAAGATAGGAATTGCGTAAGTCTTTAGGGCTTACGGCTGTCTTGGCCCGAAAGCTTTGATGATCCTTCGTTGACAAAAATAGAGCATACACCGTATCATCTGCTTCCTCATAGTACAGCCAGACTCGATCTATTCCTGTTAATCGCTGATCAACGTCACGCAACGTCAGCACCTGTTCCATAACGGAAATGGGGATGAGAGAGTTATATTGCAGCTCTAATCCCAGCTTTTTACGAGTCAAGCTATCCCACTTTTCTTCCGTCATAGGGTAATAGCTAAATTCATTAAAGTACCAATTCTGCACCTGTCCCATCAGGATTCGATACACATCATCACTGGAGATCGCTTTGGTATGGCGATCTTCCCCATAATGAAAAAGAATAGCATCAGGAACCACAAAATCCTTCGCTTGCTTAGATGCACCCTGTTTGTCGGCAGGGACGAATGTGGCAGGTGATATAAATTCTAGCTGAGGCTGATTGTTGAGAAGAAGGGAAGTCAAAATCAGACTGAGCAGTACCAATACCACAAGCACGACAGACTTTATATTCTCCATCCGCTCTCTGCTCAAGCTTCCTCTCCTCCTTTATCTAACGGAATCCAGAACGTTACAATGGTCCCTTCATTCCACTCACTCGAAATTTGTATCTCTCCGCCATGTGCTTCTACCAAATCCTTCGCGATGGCTAGTCCTAAGCCTGTGCCTCCCTGACTGCGAGACCTTGCTTTATCTACGCGATAAAATCGTTCAAAAATAAACCGTAAATCCCGCTTGGGAATCCCGATTCCTGTATCCTTTACAGAAATATATGCGCGTTGTTGTTCGTTGTCAGCACGTGCCTCTACCGTTACTTCCCCGCCCTCTGGCGTATATTTGATAGCGTTAGACAACAAATTATCCAGAACCTGAGTAATGGCATCATCGTCCATATAGACATCGCCCAGACCTTCTGTATGGGATAGCGTGAGCTTGATCCCATTTTGTTCACACTGCATCGTAAAACGTTGGGTTGCGTAGAGTAAAAGCTCAGTCATGCTTATTTGCTTTCGATTTAATTGAACACCTTGTGCATCAAACCTTGTAAGCTGCAATAAATCATTTACCAATCGAATCATACGATCCGTCTCATTCATTGTGACGCGTAAGAATTGGTTCGATAGCTCTGGCACTTCCACTGCTCCATCCATGAGTGCTTCTGTGTAGCTTTTAATGGTCGTAAGCGGAGTACGTAGCTCGTGTGATACATTAGCCACAAAATTACGGCGTTGTTGCTCTGTGCGTTCCTGCTCTGTAACATCCTGCAACACAGCAATAATTCCACCCTTTTTGCCACTATCCTGTTGGAGTGGAGTAATTAAGACCCGCAGCATAATCACATCACGATTGGATACCATCATCTCTAGGAGAAGGGGCTCCACCTCTTGAAACAAAGGCATTTCTTCCTCAGGTGGCAGGCGAAGTACATCATAGATACTACGCTTTTGCTCTAAAACATCTGCTTCCTTTACCTCAAGTATCTCTTCCGCTGATCGATTCATTAGAATAATCGTGCCATCTCTGTCGGTTGCCATGACACCATCGCTCATGTTTGCTAATATTTGCGATAATTTTTCCCGCTCTTCCTCTTCCAGTAAAACTGCCTCTTTTAAGCGTGCCGTCATATAGTTAAAGGTACTGCCAAGCTGACCAATCTCATCATCGCTATAAATGTGCACCGACCGGTTAAAATCCCCGTTAGCTACCGCCTTCGCCTGACGCGTCATTTCTTTGACAGGCTTTGTGATGGTTTGCGCTAATAAATAGCCCAACACACCTGTTACTACTAAAGCGATAAATGTTCCTGTAGCAAAAATATTAGTGGTCTGACGAATGGTCGTATACAAGCTTTCAATCGAAGCAACCATGTATACAGCTCCGTATACCACATTACCCTTTTTGATGGGGACAGCTAAGACCTTTACTCGCCCTTCAGTAACCGGGTCGATACGCATCGACTCGTTGCGTGTCCCAAGGAGTGCAATGGTAATCTCCTTCTGGGCAGTACGCTGCCCGATAATCGCCGGATTATCTTCAGAGGTACTAATCACTGTTCCATTCGCATCGACTACCTGTACATGTGCCTCCTTAAAGGACATGTTACGAATCAGATTATCTATATCGGTTTTTACATCCTGTCCATTATGGTCATCCGGACTGCGTGTCTGGCTAAAATATTTCTCTAATAGAGTAGACAATAAGGTAGCCTGCCCGTTTAAGCCTTCTGAAAAGTTGTTGGTATAGTATTTTTCTACTTCACGAGTAAAATAGGCCCCGATGACCTGCATCGCCATTAGTAGTAGCAACATATAGATGACGACTACCTTCCACTGAACTGTTTTGAACAGCTTCAGCTTACCCATGAAGTGATCCCCCCGTGGAAGGTTGTTTCATGGTGTAGCCAAGCCCACGTCTCGTAATGATATAAGTAGGCTGACTTGGATCATCCTCAATCTTTTCTCTAAGACGTCTAATTGTGACATCGACAGTTCGCACATCACCGAAATAATCATAGCCCCATACCGCTTGTAGCAAATGCTCTCGTACCATGACCTGTCCTTGATGCTTTGCCAAATAGACGAGCAATTCAAATTCCCGATGGGTTAATTCCAGGGTTTCATCTAGCTTCTTTACTGTATAAGAATACAAGTCAATCTCTAGGTCCCCAATGCGGAAAAGGTGCTTGTTCTGTTCCCCTTGCTTTGGTTTTTGCCTGCGAAGCTGGGCTTTTACACGAGCTAATAGCTCGCGTGTACCAAATGGTTTCGTCACATAATCATCAGCACCTAATTCTAAGCCTAGTACTTTATCCAACTCTGAATCCTTAGCTGTTAGCATAATGATCGGCATCTCGTATTCCTGTCGTACAATCCGACACACATCCATACCATCTCGACCAGGCAACATAATATCTAATAAAATTAAATCAGGCTTTTCTTGATGTACCAACCGAAGAGCTTCCTCACCATCGTATGCGCACACCACCTGATAGCCCTCTTTTTCTAAAGCAAATTTCAATATATCAGCAATTGGTTTTTCATCATCCACTACGAGGAGTTTCGCCAATGGATTCACTCCTTTCAACTACTCGATCTATTCGCGTACTCTATCCATTCCACTTTAACGAATAATTTCCTTTCAAGCAATCTACATAGCCTCACATAACTAGTAGAGAAAAAGAAAACAGACCACCCTGACATATTTGTCAGAATTGGTCTGTTGAATTGTCTATAGTTAGCGTAACACAGAAAGCGGGTTTACCAAACGCCCGTTTTTGTGCACTTCAAAATGAAGATGGACACCTGTAGAGTCACCTGTAGATCCCATAATACCAACGGCTCCACCTTTGCTGACAACTTGTCCAACTTTTACCTTTGCACTGCGCAAATGTCCATAAAGGGTTTGCGTTCCATTTCCATGATTAATCGTAACGGAAATACCATAGTCTCCATTCCAGCCAGCTTGGACAACGCGACCGTTATCTGCTGCTTTCACTGTACCTGATCCCGCAATATCAATACCTTTATGCATACGTCCCCAGCGAGTTCCAAATCCACTGCTGATATAGCCTCTAGCTGGCCAAGCGATACGACCGGTACCACGGTCTGCAATGACCTTTGTACCTTTTTCAATAATTTTTGAAACTGGTTGTTGAATCATATCTTCATCGATCATCTTCGTTGCTACAAGCTGACCATTTTCTTTTGTATATTCGTATTGAACACGTTTTAAACCATTCTTACCTTCTTGAACTACTTTCGATTCGCCTTTAGGCATTTTTGCATTCGATTTTGTTTCAATTTGATAAAAAATATTTTCGTCCTTAGTTGCGTTTTCCACCACTTGAACCGTCACATAAGGGCGAATCTCTGTAACATTTAATTTTTGATCCAATTGAAGCAACGTATTCTCAGTAACACCAGGATTGTTTTTAAAAATCTCTTTTTGGGTAATTCCATATTGTTTAGCAATTCCGCTAACTGTATCACCAGACTTAACAGAATGTGTTGTTTCTTGTGCCGTACCCTTAACCAATACTTCTTCTAATTTTTCAGCCGGCATAATCTTGTCAGCCGGTACAGTTTCTGCATCAAGGGAGATCTTTTCCTTGAATTTAACTGACTTAACCTGTTTGTCAGTCGGTAGGGAAGCCGCCATAACTTCTTGATTCTTCGTTTTCTTCATCGGAACGCCACTGAATCGTTCCTTGATATCAGCTAAAATTTTATCTGCTTGTTCTTGATTAGCCGCATAACCTACAAGTTTGCCTTCAACCATTACCTTTATTGCTTCAACCTGAATATTTGCTTCTTTTTCAAGTGTTTGAAGTGTTTCCTGATTATTTACCTGCCCTTTAAATACCTTTTCTTCTGCAAACGTGAGATTATCACTTAGCGTAAGCGGGGCATGATGTTTCTGTTCCTGTTCCTTTAAGCGTTCTTCCGTCCATTGCCTCACCACTTCAGGGTTGTCCACCACACCCATCTCTTTACCATTTAGCATGACATGATAAAGGGGAGTCATATTAGAAGTGTAGTAATAATTCGCATAGGTTACGCTAGTAGCACCCATTACAAGTGTTACAGCTACAGTAACAGATTGTTTCTTATGGCTAAGGATATATGCCCAAGCACGGTCTGCAATTCGTCTGGAACTTTGATTACATGTATCAAGCAATGGCTTGACACGCTGAACCAACCAGTCTTTCCATTCGGCCGGTCGCATCATTAATACCTCCTATAAGCCTTTCCAACATCAACATTACTCGCGAAAAGTTGAAAAAACAAAATGTTCCAGCACAATGTGTCTGGAGTTAAATTATACCTGTCAAATTTCCTAATTAAGCCAACTTATTAAACTGTATCACATCACAGCAATCGACATCAAGTGTAAAATCCAGTCGAATAAATAGTTATGTGTCGAGTAATAATAAAGTCACAAGAGTGTAAAAGAATAACAAGGTACTTTTTACCTGTATTATAACGATTATTTTCATAGGAAATAATACCCATGATATGTGAAAGAAATAAAGGTCGACACTGGTAAAAAATGGGTCAGTTTATTCCATACTTCTCAACGATTGGAGGTAATTTCTATGAAAGAAATTAGTATTTTAGCAGGCTTTTCATCTCTTCAAAGCGCTCAACAGGCAGCAGACGAATTACGGCAGCTGGGGTGCTCTACAGTTCAAATTGATGATGTAAGTAGTTATCCTGGAAAAGGTGTAGATAACATAATGAATCCCATTACTGGGGATATACCCAATTTGGGAAGTATGACGTTAAGCGGAGACTTCCCTACTGGCCGTGATGCTAGTGTTCTGGCAGCTGCCGACCCTTCGGCTAGCGGCATGACTGATCGAGGTGCTGAAGCTAGTATGCCAGGTCTGCTGCTAACCTGCCTAGTTGATGATGCCATCAGTAGTAAGGCCAATCAAATTATCCAATCCCATGGTGGTATGATTTAGCTTGCTAAAGCTTCTCTTAGGTAAAAGGGAAAAGGACTGTTTTTTATCGTCTACATGTATCCACATAGACGAAGAAGACAGTCCTTTTCTTTGCTACTATGGTTTTTTGACGATTTAGACAACAACAAACCAATTTAGTGGTTCATTGTGGTTCATTTCGGTTTCAATCGATATCCCCTGCTATTCTACTGTTCATGAATCCTGCATAACCTAGTTAATAGCTACCATTGAAGTAATGTCACGGATAGATAATCTACGAATTTCTTTCTTTTTGTTTGTGTCATCTTCTCTTTTGCCAAGTACGAAGCAAACATATCCCTTGCTTACATGGGTCATGGTTCCGCTGATGATTACACCATTAAACATTTTAACTTCCACGTCTTTGCCAACCAATGTCATCGCTTTTTGATCGAATCCCATTATCAAGCACCCCGTTTTCATTTGGTATACGATACGATATGCCCAGATGGTGGGTACTGGTGACTGTCCCAAAATAATTTTTTTGTAGAGGAAGAAAATCCTTATTTCCGTATATAAAAAAAGCGGATCTATGCTATTTACTAGCATAAGAACCGCTTTTTTATTTTGGGAAGAAACTACACGTAAATGCCTCTTACTACGTTTGTTTGTTCACGATCAGGTCCAACGGAGAAGATGGACATAGGTACTCCTGTTAGCTGCGTGATGCGCTCGATATAGTGACGAGCAGTAGCCGGCAGTTCATTTAAATCACGAATGCCTGTAATATCTTCACTCCAACCCTCAAGCTCTTCATATACTGGTTCACATTCAGCCAGTACTTTTAGGCTTGCTGGGAATTCATTTAAAATCTCACCTTTGTACTTATAAGCCGTACAAATTCGAAGTTTGTCTATGCCAGACAGTGTATCTAGCTTCGTAATTGCTAAACCAGTGATACCACTCACGCGACGGGCATGACGAACCACAACAGTATCAAACCAGCCGATACGGCGAGGTCTTCCTGTTGTTGTACCAAATTCAAATCCTACCTCACGGATATGATCACCTGTTGCATCATGCAATTCTGTTGGGAATGGACCGTCCCCTACACGTGTTGTATATGCTTTCGCCACACCAATTACTTGATTAATTTTGGATGGTCCTACACCAGAACCGATGGTAACTCCACCCGCGATCGGATTGGACGATGTCACATATGGATAAGTACCTTGGTCAATATCAAGTAATACCCCTTGAGCTCCTTCAAAAAGGACACGGTTTCCGTTATCAATAACATCATTTAACACAACCGATGTATCAGCTACGTATGGACGAATGATTTCAGCATACTTCAGATATTCTTCATAGATATCTTCTAGTTTAAAGCCTTCTTCGTTATATAGCTTTTCAAGAATGCGATTTTTTTCTATCAGATTCCGAGCTAATTTCTCTTTAAACTCTTCTTTGTCCATCAAATCAGCGATACGAATACCAATACGTGCTGCTTTATCCATGTAAGCAGGACCAATACCTTTACGAGTTGTACCGATTTTGTTTTGGCCTCTACTCTCTTCTTCTACTCCATCTAGCTTAATATGATACGGTAGAATAACATGAGCACGATCGCTAATTTTTAAATTGTTAGTAGTGAACCCATGACCATGCAGATAATCTAGCTCTGCTACCAATGCCTTAGGATCAATAACCATACCGTTTCCAATTACGCAGATTTTATCCTTATAAAAGATCCCGGATGGAATCAAGTGAAGCTTGTATTTATTCCCATCAAAAATAATTGTATGACCAGCATTGTTACCTCCTTGGTAACGTGCTACTACCTCTGCTGTTTCTGCCAAATAATCTGTAATTTTTCCTTTTCCTTCATCGCCCCATTGGGTTCCTACAACCACGACTGTTGACAATGAACACACCTCCTGATTAATAATCAGAAAAACAAACTCATTTTACTAAAGCAAAGCCCAGATGTCAACCAAATCACGAACATTTTATAATCCTTATTACTATATGTTCGTAAATACATATTCATTCTATGCCAAAAAGGAGCAAGTTCCCCTGTCCTTTTACCTATTTTTCTTAGTATATGCCAAAAAAAGAAAAAATGGCGGTAATAAGCTCTTGTTGTGCCTAGTAAAAACAAGAAATATGTATTTTCTATCCCGATAAAACACAATAAAAGCCATCTTCTCGAATGGAAGATGGCTTTTGTTTGTTACCCTACTTCTCGATAACGATGGTCTAGGCTGACAAATTTATTGAATTCCTTTAAGAAAACAAGCTCAACGGTTCCCGTAGGACCATTACGTTGTTTGGCAATAATAATCTCAATAATATTTTTCGCTTCCGTTTCCTTATCGTAGTAGTCATCACGATATAGGAAGGCAACAATATCAGCATCCTGCTCAATTGAACCTGATTCACGGATATCTGACATCATTGGACGTTTATCTTGTCGTTGCTCAACAGAACGGCTTAACTGTGACAAAGCAATGATAGGTACGTTTAGCTCACGAGCAATCCCTTTTAACGTACGAGAGATCTCAGATACTTCCTGCTGACGGTTGTCACCTTTTCCTCGGCCCTGAATTAACTGCAAGTAGTCAATTAGAATGAGTCCTAGCCCTTTTTCCGTTTGAAGACGTCTGCATTTCGCACGAATATCCTGTACAGTTATACCTGGTGTATCATCAATATAGACGGGGGCCTTAGCTAAAGTACCGATCGCCATCGTTAGCTTTTGCCAATCATCTTCTTCCAATCCACCAGAGCGCATACGGGAAGCATCTAAGTTGCCTTCCGCACAAATCATACGTTGAACAAGCTGAGATGCTGACATCTCGAGAGAAAAGATAGCTACTGTTTCATTCGCCCTTGCAGCAACGTTCTGCGCCACATTCAAAGCAAACGCTGTTTTACCTACAGAAGGACGGGCAGCTAAAATAATCAGGTCAGACCGTTGAAAACCTGCCGTCATTTTATCTAAATCAGGATAACCAGATGGAATACCTGTTATATCGCCTTTTCTTTGGCTCAAAAACTCAATACGTTCATAGGTTTCCATCAAAGCATCACGAATAGGAATAAACCCTCCGCTATTGCGGTTTTGTGCGATCTCTAGGATATATTTTTCCGCATCTGCAATGATTTCGCCTACTTCATCTTCACGTGAGTAACCATCATTAGCAATTTTAGTTGCTGTACGAATTAATCGACGAAGTAATGATTTCTCTTCTACGATTTTGGCATAATACTCAATATTAGCTGCTGTAGGAACAGAGCTAGCGAGAGATGTTAAATAGACAACACCACCCGTTTCTTCCAAGACCTTTTGATCCTGTAAATCTGCTGTAACCGTTACAAGGTCAACCGGCTCGCCTCTTTCATAAAGAGCAAGCATAGTATTGAAGATACGCTGGTGAGAAGTTTTATAGAAGTCTTCTGGGCGAAGGAGTTCCATCGCAGTAATAAGCGCTTCTTTGGATAAGAAAATCGCACCCAACACCGATTCTTCCGCCTCTATATTTTGCGGCGGCACTCGGTCCAAATATAAATCGCTCACTTCACACCCCTCAACTTCTGTTCAAATTTTACTCTTCTACTACATGCACTTTTAAAATCGCTACAACATCGTGATGTAGCTTTGTTTTTACTTGTGTAACACCTAAAGAACGAATAGGCTCCATATCTAATTTACGTTTATCCACTTTTACGTTAAATTGCTCTTCCAACGCTTCTACTACCTGCTTGCTGGAAATCGCTCCAAAAAGACGTCCGCCCTCACCGGCTTTCCCTTTTATTTTAACGGTCATTTCATTCATTTTCTCAGCCAATTGTTGGGCTTCTAATTTTTCTTGCTCTTTTCTTTTATCTTCGTTCTTTTTTTGCGCCTCTAAATTCTTAACATTTCCATCTGTTGCTTCTTTAACTAAGCCTCTTGGCAGTAAGAAATTGCGAACATAGCCCTCAGACAATTCCTTGATTTCACCTTTTTTACCTTGTCCTTTTACGTCCTTCAAAAAGATTACTTTCATTTGAAACGTCCTCCTTTACAATTCTGTATCTATAACATCTTTTAACAATCGTACAGCATCAGGAATGGCAATATCTTTCATCTGAGTAGCAGCTCCATTTAAATGACCGCCTCCACCCATTTTTTCCATGATTGACTGTACATTTATATCACCTAAGGAACGGGCACTAATTAAGACTACTTCATCAGCTCGCATAGCAATGACAAACGAAGCCTGCACTCCTTCAAGTGTTAATAGGGCCTCTGCTGCTTGTGCTACCTGCACCTGAGAGTAGGTTTCCTTAGGGTCACCCACTGCAATTGCCATCTTGTCACGATACACCTCTGTATTCATAACTACGCGTGCACGTTTGACAAACTGCTGGATATCCTCTTTTAAGAAACGTTGCACCATTGCTGTATCGGCTCCATTCCTCCGCAAGAAAGAGGCTGCCTCAAAGGTACGTGAACCTGTACGGAATGCAAAGCTTTTGGTATCTACTACAATCCCTGCTAATAGTCCCGTAGCAGTCACGCTATCTAGGCTGACACGATCATTCTGGTACTGTAGAAGCTCAGTGACTAGCTCAGCTGTAGAGGAAGCGTATGGCTCTAAATACAACAGAACTGGATCATTAATAAACTCCTCAGAACGGCGATGGTGATCAATCACCACAATGCGACTGGTTTCTTGCAACAGACGGGATTCAATCACAAGTGACGGACGATGTGTATCTACAATCACTAATAAAGTTCTTGAAGAAACAATCTGTAGGGCTTGATCTGGTGAAATGAATGCTTCCGCTAGCGGGGATTGATTCACTTCCTTCATAAGTCGTTCAATCGCTGGATTAACCTCGTCTAACACGATAAAACCTGGTTTATTGTGTATTTGTACGGTTTTTATCACACCAAGACAAGCACCGATAGAATCCATATCGGCATTTTTATGTCCCATGACAATAACTTGCTCAGCTTCGTGGATTAAATCACGTAGCGCATGGGCAATAACCCGCGCACGAACACGCGTCCGTTTTTCAACGGCATTCGACTTACCACCATAGAAGGTTAATTTGTTTCCAACTTTCACGGCTGCTTGGTCACCACCGCGTCCAAGAGCAATATCCAGACTGGACTGAGCATTCTTGCCCACTTCCACTAGGCTTGGCATTGCTGCACCTACCCCAATGGATAACGTAATAGGAATCTTGTTGTCTGCTGTCATTTCGCGTACGACATCCAGGATATCAAAACGTGTTTCCTCTAACCGATCTAAGGTAGCGCGATCCATAACCGCTAAAAACTTATCAGAACTCATGCGACGAAGTAAAATCCCATGCTTCTGCGCCCATTCGAGTATCACACCAGATACACTGGTCGTAAGCAATGTACGGCTTTGGTCGTCCATTACCTGCCCCAGCTCATCAAGATTATCTAAATGAATGATACCCACAATAATTTTTTCTTGCTGATACCGAATAGCTAGCTCTTTATATTCAGTTACATCAGTAAAATACAGCAAACGTTCTTCAGGGCGAATTAATACCTCATAAATTCGCTCACCAAAGGTAAAATCCAGTTTCTTCTGTTCTGCTTTCCATTCAAGCGCAGGAAATACTTCAGCTAATTCTTTTCCGATCAAATTATCCATATTGGTCATTTGTTGCATATAAGGATTCGTCCACTCAACTTCCTGGTCCTCATTAAACAGCAGTATCCCAATGGGCATTTCCTGTAATACGCCCTCGCTTGCCTTCTTAACTCGATGATTAATAGTGGCAATATACATTTTTAAGTCTTGCTGAAATCTCTTTTCAATTTGAAGCGTGGCTAATATGAGACCGATAATGCACACTATCCCTATCGCGCCATATATCCAGTGATATAACGTCAAGATGGCGACAAGCACTAAGCTAAAACTTAAAGCTAAAACCATATGTAAGCCATACCAACGTTTAAACAGGAACTTGGGCATTTACTCAGCTCCTCTTCACTTTCTACTCTCAAGTCTTGTACGTAATCGTATGCCCAAATCAAGCAATCCCACGAATCCTAATACGGTAGCTAACAATAATACTACCCCGCCTATAGTAAGTATAGTAGCTAGGATGAGAAAAATAAATACTCCAGCAAAGACATATGGAAAGCGCCATTTGCTCTTATATTTATCAACAACGAATGCTACAAACCCTAACCCCTGAATGAAAAAGAGGCATTGTAGAGCATAAAATAAGTTAAATAACAAAGAACCACTCGTCGTTTGACCCATTGTATTTCTATTGAAGAGCATGAACAGCAACGTTACCACATAAAAAAAGAGAAGTGATCTCGGTAACTGCCATTCTCGTATAGGTGGCAAAGCTGGAATTTTAATGGACAGTCTTTTACAAATCAGTCGTGCAATCCAATGAATAATCGTGGTAGATACAAAGCTACCAAACATAATGATAAACGGCAACAGGATAGTCATCATCTCAAATATATCCGTTATCAATTTTTTCCATGCCTCTACGGTATACTCTGGAGGTCTTAGCTCTAAAAGCTGCTGATTATTTAATACCATCTCTTTACCTTGATGAAACTGCTGAACAATATCAATACCTATAAGCTTCGATGAGACATACACTAAAAATACATAAGACAGCGCTTTAACAATAGAACCTGCAAAAATACCTGGAAATGCTCGATTGGTATTCTTGTACGCATAGCCCATCGCCCAGCCCAACAGTACGGAAGATAGTGCAAAAATAATACCAACAATCGAGCTAATGATCAGTCCAAGCACAGCAAATGCTATCGATACGATAATCATTTGTTTACCTGTACGTCTCATCGCTAAAATAATGAACGGAATAGGCAACAAGAAAGAGAATACGCCAGATAGAGGAGTTGCCAGGCCTAAAAAGAGAAATACGCCTGCAATTCCCAGTAACAAAGCACTTTCTGCTAGTTGTTTTGTTCGATTAGGCAAAAAGGAGCGACTCCCCTCTTATAAATATGGAAAAAGAGGGGCCACGCTCTGTGCCCCCCTTTGACTTTATTGATTCTATTCAGCCGTATATGGCAGCAACGCTACTTGACGAGCGCGTTTAATAGCGATTGTCAATCTACGTTGGTATTTAGCAGAAGTACCAGTTACACGACGAGGTAAGATTTTACCACGCTCACTGATGAACTTCTTAAGAAGATCAGTGTCTTTATAATCGATCTTTTTAATCTTATTAACAGTAAAGTAGCAAACTTTACGGCGTTTATTAGGACGTCCTTTACGTGCCATGAGAGTCCCTCCTTTTCAAGTTATGATAGTTTACATACGATCTAGAACTTAACTAGAAAGGCAAATCATCATCTGAGATGTTAATCGGCTTTCCAGAATCGGCGAAGGGGTCATTAAATGAATCGTTATTACCTTTGGAAGCCGGACGTGTACCACCATAGCTTGGACCAGGGTCATAGCCGGTGTTTCCTTCACTCGCTTCACGTGAGCTTAGGAACTGCACGTTATCTGCAACAACTTCTGTTACGTACACTCTTTTACCCTCTTTATTATCATAGCTTCTGGTTTGTAAACGACCTTCTACGGCAGCTTTTCTACCTTTACGGAGATAGTTTGCACAAAGATCGGCCAATTGACGCCATGCTACAATATTGATAAAGTCCGTTTCCTTTTCGCCACCGGCTCCAGAATAAGGACGATTTATCGCTAAGGTAAAGGTCGTTACCGCAACGCCATTGGGCGTATAACGCAATTCAGGGTCCTTTGTTAAGTTTCCAATTAAAATAACACGATTTAGCATAAGACTCCCTCCCCGCGACAACGATTACTGATCTTCTCTTACGAAAAGGAAACGAATAACGTCGTCGTTAATTTTCATCAAACGCTCAGTTTCAGTAACAACTTCAGCGTTAGCTTTAAAGTTCATCAAAACGTAGAAACCATCCTTGAACTTTTGGATTTCATAAGCAAGACGACGCTTACCCATTTCTTGAAGCTTGGTGATTTCTCCACCATTGTTAGTCACGACTTCGCTATAACGAGCTACATTCGCTTTCACTTTCTCTTCTTCAAGGTCTGGACGCAATACGTACATTACTTCATATTGACGCATACCTTCTTCACCTCCTTTTGGACTAGCGGCCCTTTTAAAAAAAGGACAAGGAGCGAGTGCTAATGAAACCTACTAGAGGCACCCATTTCCATACTCGCATTTAAGCATTATAACAAACCATTAGGGACAAATCAAGAGATTACACGTTGAAACGGAAATGAATAACGTCGCCATCTTTTACCACGTATTCTTTACCTTCCAAGCGATATTTCCCTTTTTCACGAGCAGCATTCACATTGCCCGCCTCTACTAAATCATTATAAGCCACTACTTCAGCACGAATAAATCCACGCTCAAAGTCTGTATGAATAACACCAGCAGCTTGAGGAGCCTTAGTTTCTTGACGAATCGTCCATGCGCGTACCTCTTGAACCCCAGCGGTGAAATACGTAATCAAACCAAGCAAGGAATAAGCAGCGCGGATCAAGCGATCAAGACCTGATTCTTGCAGGCCTAGCTCTTCTAGGAACATTTCCTTGTCTTCGCCTTCCAATTCAGCAATTTCAGATTCTACTTTAGCACTGATAATGACTACTTCAGCACCTTCAGCTTCAGCATGCTTGCGAACTGCTTGTACATGTGGATTCTCTTCAGCAGTATGAATGCCGTCTTCCGCTACATTACAAACATACAGCATTGGTTTAATTGTCAACAGGTGCAGGTCACGAATGATTTTAAGCTCATCTTCTGTTAGCTCAACGCCACGTGCTGCTTGACCTTCTTCAAAAGCGGCTTTTAATTTTTCTAATACCTCAAGCTCTACTTTTGCCTCTTTATCCCCTGACTTCGCTTTACGCCCCATACGGTCAATCCGGCGAGTAACAGAATCTAAGTCAGCAAATACCAATTCCAAATTAATGGTTTCAATATCGCTTAGTGGATCTACCTTACCTGCAACGTGTACAATGTTCTGATCTTCAAAACAACGTACCACCTGTGCAATCGCATCTACTTCACGAATATGGGCCAAAAATTGGTTCCCCAACCCTTCCCCTTTGCTCGCTCCTTTAACCAAACCAGCAATATCCACGAATTCAAAAGCGGTAGGTACAACTTTGTTTGGAACAACGATCTCTGTTAATTTGTTTAAACGTGGATCAGGTACTTCAACGATACCAACGTTAGGATCAATGGTACAGAAAGGATAGTTTGCAGATTCAGCACCCGCTTGTGTAATCGCATTAAATAAGGTAGATTTACCAACATTAGGAAGACCTACAATTCCAACGCTCGAACCCATATATATATACACTCCTTATTTTCCGAAATAGAACATGCTCTCTAGTATAAAGACTTACTGGTTATAATACAATCATAACCGCTTCCAATCTTTAATAGAAAGAGTTCCCACAATAAGAACTTAAATTGTTTGTTCATATTCCTTTACTAACTTATAAAAGTCGTCTTTTTTAATAGAGTTTCTTTAAAAATGTACAGCAGTAATGGCACACCTTTTCCATTTCTTTTTTTACGCTCTAAGTTATGCTCCTTAGTTCATACACAAGCGTAATGCCAAACTGGATCATTAAAGAAAGTGTTTCGTGAGTAATTACCATGCGCTCACCCCCTTCCTTTTGGGGATGAGCCGACCACCAATGAGGAGCACCGAACTATTGTATTAAGAAATTTATAACAGTTAATCAAAAAAATCCAAGTGGTTTACTAGAAATAAAAAAAAGCGTTTTCAAGGAAACTCTCTCTAAACTATTAAGATTGCAACATAAAAAACGCACCCTTGAGGTGCGCTTTTTTATTCTAACTATCTAGGAATATTGCCATGCGGGTTTCTAAATTTTGATATCACGATACTATTTCCGAAATTATCGGTTGCTAATGTTGCAGTGAAATAGTCTGTCCGTGTCACTCCTATTTCTTTAAATTTATACACTCTGGCATTGTTCCAAGTCCAGATTTCTCCTTGCTTGTTCGGAGGAATATCCAAAGTGAATGTATCTTTATAGTTGGTCTTAGTGATCCATTTTTTACCCACTTCAGCATTAAAAACCTTTTCAAATCCCCCGCCCACATTTATCGATGTTTCGGAGAATGATTCTCTCTCTACTGTACGCACCCATTTAAAATCTTTTTTCGATCTATTTTCTGTATAGTCAACCATGTAATCGTATTTTATAGTGCCCACGTAATCCACAAACTCGTATGTATCCAAAAGCATTGGTTGGATATCTTTCCCCTTTTTGTCGTCGCTAGTATTTTGTTCCTTAACAACAGATTCTTGTGTAAACCCATTTTGTTCCATAAATTTTTGAGCCTTTTCGGGATCGTCGATATAAATAACTGGCACAGTTTGTCCGTTTTCGCTTGTGATGTATTCAATCTTATCGGGTGTAATGCTACTGTCGCTCAATGATACAGGTAAATCATTTGCTTCAACAATATTATCTACCCAAGGAATTGTAATTCCAATTGATAGTGCAGCCACTAAGGATAAACCTATTAGCTTTTTCACAATACTTATTCCTCCATTTTTGTAAAATTTAAACATTTTTATAGTAGCATACAATTATTGGATATTCCATATCATTTGTAGTATTTTAAATATATTCCGTATGTAGGAGGGATTCAGATTTTATGTTCAAAATAGGTGTTGCTTTTCTTTTTGGAGCGTTCTTTCAGTTATTTCTGGCTATGGTCTGGGGCGAATGGTTCGCATTGGAAGAATACAAATTCACTCATACTTACTCAACCCATCCTTTAGATTCTTTCTATTCACTTTTCTACATTGAAGTGGCCATAAGCATCGTAATAATTTTACTTTCCTACTTTAGTAAAAAGGAGCCAAAGTAAAATTATCCACACATGCAGATTGCTAAAAGAAAAAAATACCCTAGAGCTACAAGTTCTACGTATACTTTTCATAACTAAGATCGCGTAACGATATCGTTGATGGTCTTAGTTTTTTTATTAAAGAGTCAATAATCGCAACGCAATCTATTAAATTCGAATAAAAGTCTATATCTTGTTCACATTTTATTGAATACGTCAGGAGTTGCTAAAATAGTATGGAAACTCAACCAAAGCGATGCAAAAAAAGAAAACCCAGTTTACCTAGGTTTTCTTCTCCGATTCCTTCAACAATCTTTCCAATTCATCAAGTCTCTCCTTATATACCTTCATCGCATCCTCTATTGGCTTAGCGGTAGTCATATCTACTCCCGCCTCCTTCAAAACGCTGAGAGGAGGCTTAGAGCTCCCTAACGAAAGTAACGTCTTGATATAACGTTCTGCTTCTGGTTTTCCACCCTCTTCTACTTGTTTGGCTAGAGCTACAGATGCCGCAAAGCTTGTAGCATATTGATAGACATAAAAATTGTAAAAAAAATGAGGTACGCGGGCCCACTCCATGGCAATCTCTTGATCCATAACTACCTGCTTGCCATAATATTTTTTATTGATATCCAGATACATTTTTTTAAGGGTATCCGCTTGCAGTGCCTCACCGCGTTGGTCGGCTTCATACATAGCTTTCTCAAATTCAGCAAATTGAGTTTGACGGAATAAGGTTGTACGGAAATTTTCTAAGTTTTGTACGAGCAATGCCATTTTCTCTTGGTTTGTCTTGGCTTTTTTATATTGGCTCGTAAATAATAGATTTTCATTCATAGTGGAAGCAACCTCAGCAGTGAAGATCGGGTAACCCGATGTGATATAAGGTTGCGCCTTGTTTGTGTAATAAGATTGCATAGCATGCCCCAATTCATGGGCAATAGTTGAGACATCTCCCTTTAAACCTTGATAATTTAACAATACATAGGGATGGGTATCATAGGCACCCCATTGGTAAGCACCCGTTCTTTTATCGGGTGTAGAATATACATCTATCCAGCGATTATCAAATGCCCTTTTAATCACAGATACATACTCCTCACCAAGTGGTGTAAGCCCGTTTACAACCAGCTCTTTTGCTTGCTCATAGGGGATATATTCGGTTTTTTGATCAATAAGAGGTACATATAAGTCATACATATGAAGCTCTGGTAATGAAAGAATCTCTTTACGTAGCTTGAGATAGCGCTCCAATAGTGGCAGATTCTTATTTACAGTGGAAATTAGTTGATCATATACCTCTACAGGCACCTGATTCGGGGTAAGGCTAGCTTCCATAGCATTCTTATACTTTCTACTTGATGCATATAGGTTATTTGCTTTAATTTGTCCTGCTATCGTCTGGGCTAAGGTATCCTGATAATTTTCTAGTGTCCGATACATCGCTTGGTATGCGGCTTTTCTAACCTGCCGATCCTTGCTTTCCAAATAAGTAGCATAGTTTGTTCTAGTTAAAGGCACCATCTTACCAGTTTCATCTTTTATGAGAGGCAGTGGAATGTCTTTGGACATCATCTTATAAATGTTTTCTGGCGTTTCCCCCAATGAAGAAAAGGAAGCCAACAACTGTTCCTGTTCTCTCGGAAGCATGTGCTGTTTTACGCGTATCGTTTCTTGAATAAATGGTTTGTAAGGGATTAGTTCTTGTGCCTGTAAAAACTGTTTCATCTTTTCATCGGGAATAGAAACAAGCTCTGGTCCTACCCATGCGGTTCTTTCCTTGACATATACTCGGATTTTTTCAGCTTGGTTGACAATGGCCTGAGCACTTGGGTTAGCCGTCTGTATATCAAAATTGAGTGTGGCATACACATTCACCTTATCGAGTAAACGCATTAATTGACTATATGCTTCCATTCCTTGAGCAAGTGCCTTTGCTGAATTCACCCATTTCCCTTGTTGTGTCGTAAAGGCATCGGCTAATCGCTTTACTTCCTGCTTATCTTTTTCCCACGCTGTAACATTTGGATAAATATCTGATAGATTCCATGTAAAAATGGTTGGAATTTCTTTGCGATTTTGGTATGATGTTCGTTGTGTCTCTTTGTTACCCACTTGTGGATAGGCAAAGGAAACAGACACAAAACTGCTGTGGATAAAAAACGTGCATGCAACAAATGCGCATACCAGGTTCTTTCCTTTGAGAGAAATCATAGCAACTTGCTCCTTTCTAAATAACGTAACACTTCCATATTTATTTCTATACATATTAGATTAGTTATTTTTTATGTAGGAAATCTCACTGGATAGTGTTCATCTCTTTTATTGTGATAAATTGTCACAAAATTATTCAATTCTATCCTGGATAAACCTGTGGATATCTCTGTGGATAGTTTTTTTGAAAAAAGTTATACACAAGTGAAAGCCTTGCTATACATGGGTTTTCACTTTTTGGGTTATCCACATTTTTTTATTTATTTTTGTGGAAAGGTTTTTTCTATACAAAAAAGATGCCCCCATACCCGAGGCATCCTTTTTTGTATCAAGCATATTGTTTATAGTTGTTCTTCTGAGGACTCTTTTGGCGCTGCTGGCACCAATACTTTTTTCATTTTCTTTTCAAATTCCAGTCGCGGAATCATCACACTGTGATCACATCCCGTACATTTAATTCGAATATCCATCCCCATACGAATAATCTTCCATGCATTCGTGCCGCATGGATGCTGTTTTTTCATCTGGACGATATCACCCAGATCAAAATGCTTTCTTTCCATGAATTCACCCACCTGGATTTATCACTTTATTATCTCTACCCATCATAACAGTTTTAGGGTATGGGATTTCAATACCTCTATGAACAAATTCTTGTTTAATTCGTGCTCTCATCTTACGCATAATTCCAAAATGCGTATTAGGCTTACACTCCGCTGTCACACGAATAATGACCTCTGACGGTCCCAACGCTTGAACACCCAATACCTGCGGTTGATTTACAATATCCTCTTCTTCTTTCCCCATTTTATCTATAATTTCCTTTAATATCGCTTCTACATGTGTTAAATCTTCCTCATAAGCGACAGAAACATCAACAAAAGCAACTGAATTCTGAATCGAGAAATTAGTCACTTGATTAATCGTACCATTTGGGAAGATATGTACTTCTCCCGTCCAGCTTTTAATTTTTGTGATACGTAAACCAATAACCATAACCGTTCCTGTTATTCCATTGATCGTTACCATATCTCCTACAGCAAATTGATCTTCAAAGATAATGAAAAACCCTGTTATTACATCTTTTACTAAGCTCTGAGCTCCAAATCCGACAGCAAGACTTAGTACACCCGCACTAACCAATACCGGTTGCAAATCTAATCCTACCTGTCTTAGTACAACCAATAGCGTAATGAAATAGATTGTGTATCTAGCAACATTTTTAACCAGTATTCGCATCGTATCTACTCGACGTCTATCAAATTGAATCATACTTTTTTCGCGATTAATAAAAATGCGATCAACTGATTTCCCAATAATGGTTACTAAAACCCGCGCCAAAACAATAATGAGAATAATCCCCAGCAAAGCAAAGCCTTTATCCACCCAGAAATCGGGGTTTGATATTACTCCATATACCTGATTCCACATCTTTTGAAATGCAGTTAAGTTAGCAGTCAAGTCTTGTTGTATTTCCTCCAAGTCTCTCAGCCCCTTTCTTTTTTACATACCTATCTCTACATAAGTTCCATTTTCATAGCGGAAAAAACCACGTATGACTACGTGCTGTGAAGTGATGATAGCCAGAGCCCGTTCAAATGACTCTCGTGGAAATTCAATAGATAGGGCACATCCAGCCGTAATTTCCTTAGGCGTCGGTCGGGTATCAATTTCAATATCCTCATATTCTAATAACATTTCTGCCCGTAACGCTTGCTGTGTTGAATCAAAAGCGATCAAGACGGTATCTTCCATCTTTGTGCTCTCTCCTTTTCCTCCAACCTCTATCACACTTACTCACCGGCTTATTAGTAAAGCATTATCTATTTTACCCGGAGATGACACTCTCATCTACTTTCTCTTGCAGTTTTTAATCAATTTCTAATCTCAAGTCCTTCCCCTAGGTATAAAACACCCTGAATCTCCATATACTAGGAATACTTTTATTTTCGTGGGGGTATCTATGAAACGATTTGAAGAGAATCCGGATGTTTCTTATCCTCCTTTTAGAGTTGACCACACGCATGAGTCAGCTACAAGAAAATTGTCTGAGCATCTCTATGAACGTTTCCTTCAAAAATCAGCACATCAGGATCTAGTAATCCTTTGCATCGGAACAGATCGTTCTACAGGCGATGCCTTAGGTCCCTTGGTTGGCTCCCGGTTACAAACATATTTTCTTGACGATATTCACGTGTACGGGACACTTGAATCACCTGTTCATGCCGTTAATCTTGCAGATCAGATCACGCTGATAACAGAAAAGCATCCTAATGCACTCATCGTAGCTATTGATGCTTGTCTAGGGCAATATCAACATGTAGGATGTATTAACGTCGTTGATGGTCCAGTGAAACCGGGAGCTGGAGTAAAAAAAGAATTACCCGCAGTTGGACACTTTCATATCACTGGAATTGTAAATGTAGGTGGTTTTATGGAGTATTTCGTCTTACAAAACACTCGACTACATATTGTAGTCAGCATGGCAGATATTATTGCCTCAGCTATTAACAAAGCAACAACTCAATTGTTTTCCCTTCAGCTCGATTATACATGGCAGGATATACCGTATATACGAGACGGTAGTTGATAGTAAAAAAGGCAACCTCACTCACTAGTCAGGTTGCCTTTTCATCTTCATCCTCTTTTATCCGACATAAAATGCCTCGGAAATTTCCTTGATTGCCGAAATCAGTCGCCTTACGTCATTTTCGTCGTTAAATACCCCAAAGCTCGCCCTCACAGCGCCTCTTTTTTCGGTACCAGCTGTCTCATGACCAAGTGGAGTACAATGATAACCAGCCCTCACAGCAATTTGGTATTGTTGGTCTAAAATAAATGCAATCTCTGCAGCGTCTGCCCCTTTTATATTAAACGCAACCAAACCAACCCGTTCAATCGATAAGTCAGGTCCATATACCTCTACTCCGTCTATCTTCATTAATTCCTCAAGGGTCATTTTTGTTAACGACCATTCCTGATGATGAATGTGCTCAATCCCAGTTTCTAATACGAACGATACACCAGCACCAAGCCCCGCAATACCAACCGTATTAGCTGTTCCGCTTTCATAGCGATCTGGTCTGGTCGTCGGCTGTTCAATAGCCTCGGATTGGCTGCCAGTTCCACCATGTAGTAATGGTTCCAGCTCTATCTCATCTGTGGCAAATAGACATCCCGTTCCTTGTGGTCCATATAAACCTTTATGTCCAGGAAAAGCTAACATATCAATCTTCATGTTGGTAACATCTATTGGGAGGACACCTGCTGTTTGAGAAGCATCCACCAAGAAAGTAAGCTGATGAAGATCACACAGTTCACCAAGCTCCTTAATTGGTAAAATAACGCCCGTCAGATTGGAAGCATGGCTAACCACAAGCAGTTTAGTTTCTTTTCGAAATGCTTGGGCAAAATCCTCAGCATAAAACAGCTGATCTTCACGCGGCCTGATATATGTAATTTCAATTCCAAGCTTCGCCCGCAAATATTCAAGTGGTCTGCGTACAGAATTATGCTCAATAGATGATGTTACCACATGATCCCCTGGCTGTAGGAAGCCTTTTATCGCCTGATTAAGCGCTTGAGTCGCATTTTGGTAAAAAAAGAGGTTATTCGGGTTCTCAATCCCAAACAACCTAGCAAGTTGTATACGCGTCCGAAACAACGCTTTGCTGGCCTTCATCGCAAGTGCATGTCCTCCACGACCAGGATTGGCTGCGTATTCATCTATTACTTCTATCATAACGTCTTTTACCTGAGGTGGTTTCGGCCAAGAAGATGCGGCATTATCCAAATAAGTCACTGACATAGGAAAATCCCCTTTACTCTTCTATTTGCAAAATATCAAGAATACGTTGCAGATCGTCATCGGAGTAAAATTCTATTTCTATTTTTCCCTTTTTATTCGTTTTATTGATTTGAACACCCGTTCCAAAGCGATTCTGTAGACGTTGCTCCCATTGTACGTATACCTTTTCCTTTGTAACAGGCTTTTTCTTTTTGGTTTCACGTGAAACATGTAGCTGTTTCACCGTTTCCTCCAATTGGCGTACTGTCCACTCATACCTAATAACTTCGCAAGCTAGTTTCCATTGTAAATCTGCATTTTCTACAGGAATCAACGCTCTCGCATGTCCCATGGATAAGGAAGACGTAGCTACTAGTTCTTTTATTTTATCAGGCAACTGTAGCAACCGCATGATGTTTGTTACGTGCGGACGACTTTTGCCTACTTTTTGTGCTAATTCCTCTTGGGTATAGGAACAATGCTCCATTAATTTAAAATACGCTTCTGCTTCTTCCATCGGATTTAAATTTTCCCGTTGCAGATTTTCAATGAGGGCAAGCTCCATAATCTGTTGGTCTGTATAGCTTTTGACCACAACAGGGACTTTCTTTACACCTGCTAATTTAGCAGCACGCAGACGCCGTTCTCCCGCCACTAACTCATAACCTTTAATACTTTTCCGGACGATTAAAGGCTGAATAATGCCATGAATCTTGATAGATTCCCCTAGTTCTTGTAAAGCAGTTGGTTCAAACTCTTTACGAGGCTGGTATGGATTGGGACGGATCTCGCTGATTTCGACGTCTGTAACTTGCTCGCTCTCTTCAATCAAATTAGAGGTGATTAAGGCGCCTAACCCTTTTCCCAAGCGTTTACTCATATACCGACCACTTCCTTAGCCAATTCAGTATAAACTTCGGCCCCTCTCGAACGTGGATCATAGCTGATAATTGCTTGTCCATGCGATGGTGCTTCACTTAGTCGCACATTGCGTGGAATTATTGTTTGATACACTTTATCTTGGAAGTATTTCTTTACCTCGTCAATCACTTGAATGCCTAAATTCGTACGCGCATCTAGCATCGTTAACAATACGCCTTCGATAGCTAGATTAGCATTTAAGTGCTTTTGAACTAATCGGACCGTATTTAACAGTTGACTAAGCCCCTCTAGCGCATAATATTCACATTGAATTGGAATGATCACAGAATCAGAGGCTGTCAGTGAATTGACTGTAAGAATCCCCAAAGACGGAGGGCAATCTATAATAACAAAGTCATAGTTATCTTTAACAACCTCTAGTGCCTTCTTTAAACGAATTTCCCGTGAAATGGTAGGTACCAACTCTATTTCTGCACCTGCTAATTGTATCGTAGCAGGGATAATAGATAACCCTTCAATCTCAGTAGGCAGAGTTGTCTCAATCGGACTGATATCATTAATTAGGACATCGTATACGCAATAACGCACATCGGCCTTATTAATACCAACACCACTTGTAGCATTACCTTGTGGATCGATATCCACTAATAAAACCTTTTTGCCTATACTAGCCAAGCAAGCGCTTAGATTTACAGCAGTTGTTGTCTTACCAACGCCGCCTTTCTGATTGGCTACTGCAATTACTTTCCCCAAAATCTCCACCTCATTTGTACATGTTACTTGTGAGAGCAGCTTGTCGTATTCCTGACGCTGTTCGCGCAAAATTAGCTGTTTTTAAGAACGATTTTGTTGATAAAGTACACATTTTAGATGATGCTGGTATTCCATATATACATAGTAATACAGAAAAAGAAAGGCGGCCCATGCCGCTTTATGACTAAGGTTTTTGATTTTTAGGGATACGAATCGTAAATTGATAATATTCATCGTAATCCTCTTCATTGGTTTCCACAGGTAACCCCGTCTGAATAACCATATCAATTGATTGACGCACGGTATTGATGGCAATGCGTGAATCACGTGAAAAGGCCTTAAATCTCCCCCGCTTTTCCTTCTCAGGTTTAGGATTTTCCATCATTTCTAACAATTGTTTCACTCTAGTTTCTGTTTGCTTCACATTAAGCTCACGCAGGGAAATCTCTTCTAACACCTTCATTTGTAGCTCTGCATCCTTTAGCGGTATCAAAGCACGTGCATGACGCTCCGTAATCCGTCTTGCCATCAGAGCTTCTTGAATCTGTTGTGGTAAGTGTAAAAGACGTAATTTATTAGCGATGGTTGATTGTCCTTTACCTAACCGTTGGGCTAAGCTTTCCTGCGTTAGATTATGAAGGTCAATGAGTTTTTGATAGGCATATGCCTCTTCAATGGCAGTTAAGCCTTCACGTTGTAAATTTTCAATTAAAGCAATAGAAGCTGTCTGTGTATCATTAAAATCTTTTACAATAGCGGATATCCGTTCCATACCGAGCTTCTTCGATGCACGCCATCTACGCTCTCCCGCAATGATCTCAAACTGGTTGTTACGAACACGAACTACGATTGGTTGAATAATACCATGTGTCTTAATTGTTTGGCATAATTCTTCAATTTTTTCATCGTCAAATACAGTTCTAGGCTGATAAGGATTGGGGACAATCTCATCAACTGGGATTTGTTTAATCTCCTCGTTTTCCGCTTTATCGGAGAGACCAAACAAACGTGAAAATTGATTTTTTACTGTCATTCTGAAATCCCCCACTTCTTTACACACTGTTAGAAAAACTCATGGTGGCCAATTCTTTGATGTTGGCCAAAATGTAGCGATGATAGAGCCTTAGGTATATCTACTTATCCATGATTTATCGCTTTACAAGCAAAGAGAGAAGAACATGGACATCTCTTCTCTGACTTAAGGCTTTTGTTACTATACATTTCGCACAGGACGATGACAGGTAGAACCCGCACCTCTATGCTTCAAAGTATTCTTCATAATAAGCTTAAATCCTGCCAACAAAACAGATAATCTTTGTGTTTCACGTGAAACATGACGATGTCCTATTTCTCTTCCATACGTCCTTTTCTCTTTATACATTTTACTTTTGATACAAATATTTTCTCTTCTTTTCCACTTCATCTTCTCCATCCAGATAGCTCAGGTGGAAATATTTCTTGAATAATAGCATCCATGTACCTCTCCACCCTCTCCTACAGACACAGGAACTGATTCACGTTAGGAAGTAACAAAATATGGATGTAGTATCTCTCTTTGTATAACGGCTAATTGAGCTAAAACTTTTCCTGTTTTCTTTTATTTTTATGTGAAAAGTAGAATGATTTATCCTTCATATACTCAAATACAAAAAAGAAGTTAGCCCCTTTTGGGAACCAACTTCTCCGTTATATACATGCTTTAGTTAGCTACTATAGTAATGGTTTTTTAGCCGGAATGCCTGGACGACGGGGATACGTTTTGGGAGTTGTCTCTATTTTGTTGATGAGGATTATATTTCTCTCTCCCGCTTCGTCAGGTAGCTCAAAACTCTCCACCTTATGTGTTTTACCACCAAGTAACTTAATAGCCCGCTTCGCCTCGTTCAGTTCAAGCGTAACATCTTGCCCCTTCATGGAGGCAAACAATCCATTTGGTTTAACTAAAGGCAGACAAAACTCTGCTAATAAATTCAATCGTGCTACTGCTCTCGCTGATACGATATCAAATTGTTCACGGTACTTTTTATCCTGCCCAATCTCTTCCGCTCTTCCATGTACAGGATACAAATCCGTTAAGCCTAGTTCAGTACCAACATGACTTAGGAAGTTCATACGTTTTTGCAAGGAATCAATGATGGTCATCTGTAAATGGGGAAAGCAAATTTTAAGCGGAATGCTTGGAAAACCAGCTCCTCCCCCTACATCGGCCATCTTTTTCATATCTTGTAACGGGACATAGAACGCTAAAGAAATGGAGTCATAAAAGTGCTTATTATATACCTCATCCTCTTCTGTAATGCCCGTTAAATTCATTTTTTCGTTCCATTCCACCAATAAACGATAATATTGATCGAACTGATCCAATTGTTCGGAAGTAAGCACAATCCCCTTTTCTTGTAGGCGTGCAGAAAAATCCTGTTTGCTCATTCCAGTCTCCTCTATTCAGCGGCTTGGTTTAGCATGCGATGAAATTGCTCCATATAAATCATTAATACAGAGATATCAGCTGGCGTTACACCGGAAATACGTGATGCTTGACCAATGTTTAGTGGACGAATTTTTTGTAGCTTTTCACGTGCTTCTTTCGACATACCGGAAATAACTGTATAGTCGATACTTTTCGGAATGAGCTTTTCCTCCACTTTTTTCATTTTTTCTACTTGAGCTAATGATTTACGGATATATCCGTCGTATTTGACTTGAATTTCTACCTGCTCGTGCACATCTATATTTAACTCTTCTGGCGCAGGAGAAATACGGTGGATATGCTCATACGTTATCTCTGGGCGACGTAATAATTGAGCAAGATCAATAACCTCTGTAAGTTCAGGTGTTCCTGCCTCTCGAATTACTTCCTGTGCCAATTCATTTTCTGGACGAATCCGAGTTGAATGTAAACGTTCCTTTTCCTTTGCCACTAGCTCACGTTTTTGTTGAAAATGTCTGTAGCGTTCTTCACTAATCAAACCAATTTCGTAACCAACGTCAGTTAAACGCATATCTGCATTATCATGACGAAGCAATAGACGGTATTCTGCACGAGATGTTAACAAGCGATAAGGTTCATTGGTACCTTTGGTAACTAGATCATCAATGAGAACTCCCATATAAGCTTCTTCGCGACCTAAGATTACTGGAGGCTTTCCCTGTACCTTACGCGCTGCATTAATCCCTGCCATTAAACCTTGTCCTGCTGCCTCTTCATAGCCTGATGTACCATTAATCTGCCCTGCTGTAAACAGACCATCTATCAATTTTGTTTCCAAAGACGGCCACAATTGTGTAGGTACGATGGAATCATACTCAATGGCATAACCTGGACGCATCATTTTAACCTCTTCCATACCATCCATAGAACGAAGCATGCTTAACTGAACATCTTCAGGCAGACTTGTTGACAGGCCTTGTACGTACATCTCTTCTGTATGGCGGCCTTCTGGCTCCAGGAAGATTTGATGACGTGGTTTGTCGTTGAAACGTACTACTTTATCTTCAATAGATGGACAATAACGTGGTCCAGTCCCTTCAATCGCACCAGAATACATCGGAGCACGGTGTAGATTATCTTGAATCACTTCATGAGTTTCCAGATTCGTATATGTTAACCAGCATGGTAATTGATCAGGAATGGAAGCCGTTGTTTCGTATGAAAATGCACGTGGCTCCTCATCACCTGGCTGAATTTCCATCTTGGAGAAGTCAACGCTGCTTTTATGCACACGAGGCGGTGTTCCTGTTTTAAAACGAACAAGTTCAAAGCCCAATTCTTTTAAATGCTCGGCTAAACGCACGGAAGGACGCATGTTATTTGGTCCACTTTCATACTGAAGGTCACCAATAATAATCTTTCCGCGTAAATACGTTCCTGTCGTAACGACGACTGCCTTCGCTTTATACTGTGCTCCAGTGTTCGTTATAACACCTTCACACACGCCATCATTTACAATTAGCTCCTCAACCATTGCTTGACGCAAAATGAGATTTGGCGTATTTTCAATCGTTTTCTTCATTTCATGCTGATAGGCAAACTTGTCCGCCTGTGCACGTAACGCATGAACAGCTGGGCCTTTTCCTGTATTAAGCATCCGCATTTGGATGTACGTTTTATCTGTATTTTTACCCATCTCGCCGCCCAAAGCATCAATTTCACGAACTACGTGTCCTTTTGCCGGACCACCTACTGATGGGTTACAAGGCATATAAGCTACAGCGTCTAGATTGATGGTGATAAGCAGGGTTTGACATCCCATACGAGCAGCTGCCAATGCAGACTCACAACCTGCATGACCTGCTCCGATAACAATTACGTCAAACTCCCCGCCGTTGTATGTTGTGCTCATGTTTCTACCTCCTATTTACCGAGACAGAATTGGGAGAAAATCTGATCAATTAAGTCCTCACCAACACTCTCTCCGATTACTTCTCCTAATAACTCCCACGCCTTTTTAATATCTATTTGCACCATATCTACCGGCATTTGTTGATGAATGCCATCTATAGCATCTTCCATCGCCTGTTCCGCTTGACGTAGCAAATTAATATGGCGAGCGTTACTCACATATGTCATATCTTCCTGTTGTACACGACCTGTAAAGAATAGATGGGCGATAGCTTGCTCTAACTGATCAATCCCCTTCTCTTCCTTGATGGACGTCAGAATCAAAGGTGCATGAGGAAAAGCCTCTTTTACTTTATCTAATTCCAGCTTTTGTGAAAGATCGGTTTTATTTACAATAATGATTACCTGTAAGCCTTTAGCCGCCTTAAAAATAGCTAGATCATCATCGTTTAAAAACTCATTATAGTTTACCATAAGCAGTACTAAATCGACTTGTTGAAGAATTTGGCGAGACTTTTCTACACCGATTTTTTCAACAATGTCATCTGTCTCCCGAATACCAGCTGTATCAATCAGGCGAAGAGGAACCCCTCTTACATTCACATATTCCTCGATAACATCGCGAGTCGTCCCAGCAATTTCTGTTACAATGGCTTTATCTTCCTGTACAAAACTATTTAATAACGACGATTTCCCCACGTTAGGCTTTCCGATGATCGCTGTAGATAATCCCTCACGCAAGATTTTACCCTGTTTAGCTGTTTGTAGTAAGCGAGCAACTTGTGTTTTTACATCCTCACACTTACCTAACAGGAAATTCTGCGTAAACTCTTCTACATCATGCTCAGGATAATCAAGAGTTACCTCGATATGAGCCATAGCTTCTATTAACTCCTGACGCAATCCCCTAATGAGCTTGGACAGCTTTCCTTCTACTTGTGATAATGCTACTTTTAAGGCTTTATCCGTTTTGGCCCGAATTAGGTCAATAACTGCTTCAGCTTGTGACAAATCAATACGGCCGTTTAAAAAAGCTCTTTTCGTAAATTCTCCCGGTTCTGCCAACCTTGCTCCATGCTCCAGTACCAAATCTAGGACCTTTTCTACAGAAATCAAACCTCCATGGCAATTGATTTCCACTACATCCTCTCGTGTAAAAGTACGTGGTGCCCTCATGACAGAAACTAATACTTCCTCTACTTGCTCATTGGCCACTGGATCTACCAGCGCACCATAATGTATCGTATGACTATCCACAGTGGATAACTTATTTTTACCGCGGTAGATTTTATCCACAATCGTAAGTGCATCATCGCCACTCACGCGAATTACTGCAATTCCACCTTCCCCCATGGGCGTGGCCACACCTGCAATCGTATCCATATTCACTATATTTCACCTCAAAACTATGAAGTAGGCATTCTTTTCCTAACGCCTTAGCATATCACATTTTTTCCACAATGAATAGAGCGCCTGCTAATGAGACTTATCCACAGTATTGTCAAAATCAAATCAGGTAAAACGCACAAAAAAAAGAAGCCTAGCGTGAGGCTTCTTTTTCCTTCGTTTTCGGTGCAACCACGATATAGCGATGCGGTTCTTCACCTTCACTAAACGTAATAACATCAGTGCGTGTTTGCAAAAAGGCGTGAATTACTTTGCGTTCTGCTGCTGTCATCGGTTCCAAACGTACATTTCGTTTGGTATGAATCGCTTTTTGAGCAAGACGATACGCTAATTTTTCTAATGCCTCTCTGCGCTTTGCTCGATAATTTTCTGCATCTAAAATAATTCGAACGTGTTTTTCTGCATGTTTATTGGCTACAACGTTGACCAAATATTGCAAGGAATCCAATGTCTGACCACGTCGACCAATCACCATGCCTAAATCTTCACCAATCATGTGGAAAACGGTACCTTCTGATTGTTTTTGGGAATCGATTTTCACATTAAGGTTCATCTGCTTTAACACATCAGATAAAAATGTACGTCCCTCTTCAATCGGATTATACTGTACTTCCACTTCTACTTTTGCATCTCTAGTACCTATTAAACCAAGAAACCCTTTACTTGGCTCTTCTAATACGCGAACATTTACTCTGTCTCTTGTTACTCCAAGTTCTCGCAGTGCCTTTTCAACAGCTTCATCAATCGTTTTGGCTGAAGCTAGCGCTTTTTTCACTTGGAAGCTCCCCCCTTGGGACTTTTCTGAGTAGTACGGTTATCTTTGTATAAGAAATACGTTTGGATAATCATGTAGATGTTACCGTATACCCAATACAAAGCAAGGGCAGAAGGTAACGTCATAGAAATTACCAAGATCATGATCGGCATCATATACAACATCATTTGCATTTGAGGGTTGTTTTGCATAGCAGAACCCATCATTTTTTGTTGCAAGAATGTTGTCAGGGCAGCTAAAATAGGCAAGATATAGAACGGGTCCTTTTCCCCTAGCTGCATCCATAAAAATGATTGTTCTCGGATTTCGCTCGTGCGAATAATCGCATTATAAAAAGCAATAAGAATAGGCATTTGAACCAATAATGGTAAACATCCTGCCAGTGGGTTAATATTATTTTTTTGGAATATTAACATGGTCTCTTGCTGTACTTTTTGTGGATCGTTCTTGTACTTATCTCGGATTTTTTGAAGTTCCGGTTGAATTACTTGCATTGCCTTAGAAGATTTAATTTGCTTCACGTTAAGTGGCAATGTCAAAGTACGAATTAAAATCGTTGCAACCAAAATTCCAAGCCCAAAGCTGCCGCCAAGTAGTAGTGCGGATTCCTTGATCAGCCAAGATAGTGGATAAACGAAGAATTTATCCCAGATTCCAGTTGATTCAGGACCAATTGGCGGAGGATGTGCAATATCAGTCCCACATCCTGCTAGAATTACCATTAGCAATCCAAGCAGAAGGACATAGCGAATACGACTACTCAAAGACATGTTCCTCCTTTAGTTAAGGAAAGTTATATTATTTATGTTTCTCTGGTACTGGATCAATTCCTCCTGGATGAAAGGGATGACATTTGGCAATTCGCACAATAGCTAACCACCCACCCTTCCATACACCAAAACGGCGTATGGCTTCAATCGCATAAAAGGAACACGTAGGCGCAAAACGACAGGTTGGAGGTTTTAATGGTGAAATAAATTTCTGATAAAAGCGGATAAATCCAATCAAAAATTTCTTCATTATCATCTAACCTCTTTTTTCGTTATGTATGTCAACCGCCTTTACTGCTTTTGCTCTTTTTAAAGCATGCATTAAAGAGCCTTGTATGGAAGCAAGCGGCATCTCTTCTACTCCTGGTCTCACAATTACAATAATATCCAAATGAGGCTTAATTCGATCCTCAATCGCAGCAATCGCTTCTTTTAACAGTCGCTTTACTTTATTACGTGTGACAGCGTTGCCAATTTTTTTACTGGCAGAGATCCCGATTCGAAAAGTGGCTTGTCCCTGATTTTCTAATGTATAAATAACAAATTGTTTGTTAGCAGCTGATTTTCCCTTTTGAAAAACCGTCTGAAACTCTTCGTTTTTTCGCAATCGATGCGAGCGATGCATTGGTGGACACCCCTACCATCAACATTATAGTGGAAAAAAAGGGCGCATTCCACTGCTTCTAGTATTACCAAGAAACAAAGGAAGAAGCCAGCCAGGGGCTGGCTCCTCACATATATTCTCTCACCTTTTTCTATAGAAGCAAACACTCTTTTACCTCTATAGAAAAAGGCCACTTTAAAATGTGGCCTAAGCGGAAAGCACCTTTCTACCTTTACGACGACGGGCAGCTAAAACCTTACGGCCATTTTTTGTGCTCATACGTTTGCGGAACCCGTGATCTTTCTTGCGTTTACGGTTGTTAGGATTAAATGTAGGTCTCATATTGAAGTTACACCTCCGTCCTCCAAGCATTCTTTGGAATTATATAAAGAAATAATCAAAAAGTCAAGTTACTGGTCACCTGATCTCTTTTGCCAAATTAATCCCCCTATATAGAATCACTTCTTCCTCTCTATTTAAACTTTTTTCTCTTCTACGTCTATTTTCTACTATAAATAACTATCCACAAAAGATTATTTCCCGCGCCTGTGTATATCTTTTTTATCCACAGAAAAGTTTTCTACAAATTTATCTACAAGTTGCACACAAAATATAGGGGTGTTGATATATTAAGGCCACTATTTGTTGTGTTTGTGGATAACTATTAAAAAACCATTGATATCATGGCCTTTATTTGATATCATGTTTTTGTTTTGATCCGTTGATAAGTGAAATCAGATTTTTACTTTTCCACAGCATGTGGATAAGGTTGTGGACAGATATTCTGCATTGTGAATAAGATACTCACAGCTATGCGGATAATTGTCTTATTTTTTTCTCAAAAGGTACGGGAGTCCGTGATGACATATGATTTAGCATTTTTATTTATCCACAATGCCTGTGTAGTGCTGAAAGGAGGGATTTACTAG
>NZ_JBNVQV010000002.1:0-49769 GCF_051713385.1 Brevibacillus sp. JB24b
AGTAACTGAGTTCTTGGGATGCGAAAGAGAAGAAAAGCAAATTGGAATTTCAGTTAACGGTTATATAGTAGGCAATACATGGCACTCTTCTATTCCTGATTTTTCCACAAGTGGTAGCGAAATGTTGCTGTTGATAGAAGAAGCAAGGAAACAAGGCCTACACTTCAAAATTACTCAGTATGAGAGTTCTTACATGGTTATTGTTGGTGAGAAATCAGGTGAAAGCTTCTCCCTTATTTGCTCTGAAAAACATGCTCGTCTACCTAAAGCAGTAGCACTAGCCTATCTAAAAGCTAAATGCGTGGACATTACTCCATATCTAGCGGGTTGCAATGACCAAAAAAACACAAGCTTATCGGAGGTAAGAGAGAATGACTAATGAAGATTTAAAATTCTTTGTAACCGGAGGAACAATTTGTTTTCATGCACTAACGTTAAGTTTACAGAAAGAAAAACCTTTCGATTATGCTCTAGGTAAAGCTCACGTATGGTTAGAAATGATCAATAATCGTCAAATGCCTGTGAAATGGTACAAACCAACTAAACAAGGTCAAAATATACGTTTTCAAACAATATCTAGTAATGCCGATAATCAAAAAGCGTTAGATGCCCTGGATGAGTATTTAAAGAAAATTCGTGATGATTTTGAATATGATATTCACTTGAAAAGGGAAAGCGTGGGTGTGTAAATGGAAAAACAAGTAGCAATTGAACCCACTTTCGAGGATATGTATGAGAGATTTAAAAAGGGAATGAACATAGCATTTGAATACTGGCGTGAAATCTTTAAAAGAATCCAGACGGTTTTTAGAGAAAATCCACTGTTTGCAGAACTTTGTCTCTCTGAGGTTAAACAAGATAGAAAAAAACAAAGACAATTATATTATCGCAAGAAGCGGAGCCAGGCGCGTAAAAAATGGAGAAAGTAACATGCGAAAGGGGATATATACATATGGAAAATAGCAGCATGCAGATCCCCTCGACAGGGGTAGAGGTCGTAATCTACGAAAATGGAGTCGTAGCTGGCAAGCATCAAATGGACCCATATAGTAAGTTATTAATTATAGTGCAAGATGATAAGCTTGCAGATACGGAGACAACAACGCGCAAGCGGTACTTAAATAAAGATAAAAAGAAGTAATTACAAATGAATAGGTAAACCTGACCGAAAAGCGGAGGGTATCAAGTCAATCCACAGGACAAGTGGGCTGCCTTGATACCCTTTTTTATTTTATCCATAGGGGGAATTTGAGAATGGAAGACCTATTGCGAAGTTATAAGCAAACCAGAAAAGAGCTAAATCGATCTTTAAAGGCTATGGATAAAGGGAATGAAACTACTGCAGATCGAGAACACTTAGCTGCTTGCATACGTGATGTAGAATATGTAATCAAGTGGATTGAAACTGGATGGGAACCAGCAGCCGTTCGCGGAATCCAGAGAAGATCAAAAGATCAACGTGAAATTCTAGTAGATCCATTTCTCATGCAAAGCTATGCAAAACATAGTAGTCCTGGTGGTTGCCGAGTTTCGGTTACAGAAGAACAAGCATCGATGATTGATATGTATTTGTCTCTCCTTAGTAATGGAGAAAGAGAGGCATACTTAATGATATATGGCGGTGGTTTATCATATGAAAAAGCAGCAGAGCTCATGTATCTATCCAAAGGAAACATTCAAACGTTAATTCAAAGAGCTAAACGAAAAATTGAACTATTTCAATCGCTTATGGCCATCTCATTGATGGTCATTTTTTATTTTGTGGTACGAAAGCCAACTATTTATAGAGGGGTAAATAATTTGACTCAGGTATCTTGTGTAGAATTGTTTTTCCGTTTAGCGATACCAAGGCTTTAAGCGGCTTTTTCGAGAGTGTTTCTTAAAGCCAAATAATTTGACAAAAACGGTGAGGAGCTGGTCGACATGCAGCGGGGATAAAAACCCCTAAAAGGGATAGCGTCAGGAAAATGCGGATTTACAACGATAAGCCTATCCCTCGATATAAATCTACTGTTTTAACAACGTTAAGATATTTGAGACAAGTTATATGAGACATTATGAAGCCTTTGTTCTCAAGATTTCACTCTTGTATCAATAGGGTTTACTCTATTGGGACGAACTGGGAAACCTTGATACACAAGACTTCTTATCCTTAACGTTGTAAAAGCGCAAAATCCTGACGCTACCCCTAAAAAAATGTAAGTGCGGGTCCTAATGTGTCCGACCGGACCGGTCGGACCACTAACGTATTTTCTGAGTAGATGGAGGGGTGAAAAACAGAAGTGAAGCAATCAGGTGATTTATCACTGGAAGAGCTCTATCAAATAGCTGATGAGCTTTGTTTAAAGTGGTGGAACGTTCGTTTTGAAGGAGATATACGTTTAGTAAAAAACAAGTGGAAGCGGATGAACGCTTATTTTGTACCAGTTAGGCGAGAAGATAATCAAACTTATATCGGGACTGTTACATTAAGCAGCTTAAAAAACGCTCAACGAACTAGAGAAGAGGTAATTAGCACTTTGTTACATGAGCTGGTTCACTGGCGCATGTGGAAGACAGGAAAGCCGTATGAAGATTATTCACCTGATTTTGTCAAAGAATGTTGGCGGGTAGGTGCTCCATTCAGCAAAACAAAAACTGCTCAACGGGCAATGAGGCTATACAAAACGTAGGGAGGAGAAGGGATGGAATATGTAGAGCCGATCCGTGATGCCGAGCAGATCAATACCATGAGAATTATCCTACGTGATAAAACTAAGCGCGACGAAGTAATGTTCGTGCTTGGTATTCGTACAGGGCTCCGGATCAGCGACATTCTGCCTCTTCTTGTCCCTGATGTTGTGGTTGGCCGTGGAAGAACAGCCAGGGTAAAAACAGAGCTCACAATAACAGAAACAAAAACAGGAAAGAAAAAAACGGTAGAGCTGCATGATGAGGTCCGGAAATTGATAAAAGAGTATCTTTTGGGAGCGAAAAACCTCGACTGGAGCGGTTTTTTGTTTCCAAGTCAAAAGCCCAATAAACATGGCCACTATTCGCACATAACTCGCCAGATGGCATGGAAAATTATGAGCGGAACGGCCAAGAAAATTGGCTTGCCGAGAATAGGCACTCATACGCTGCGTAAAACGTTTGGTTATCATGCATATATGAGCGGTGTTCCGATCGAAACAATACAGTACATCTTAAATCATGATAACAAGTATGATACCCTGCGCTACATCGGTATCACTCAGGATGAAGCCAAGCGGGTATATAGGACATTGATTTTTCAACGCGCAGCGGTAATGGAATAAGGGTGCTATTCTCGATCATTTAGGCTGAAAAAAGTAGATAATAAGAATACGAATCGTAAGCTTCACGATAAATCGTAAGAACTTTACTAATAGTTTTGTTAACAAACCAACCACTCCTTTCAATCAAAAATTTATGAAGATATCATATGGTAGATAACTTTTGATAAATTATTCGATTGATAGAGCTTTAACTAGAAATATGAGAGAGCACCATATAAGGGGCGATAAAATGGCAAAGAAGAAATGGAGAAAGTATAAGGCTCATATTACTCAAAAAGCATATGAGAGATTATCAAAACAAGTTGATGATATTTTTGAAGTGGAATTGCCTGATATACGCAAAAAGATTCAAGAAGCAACAGGAGATGAGAGGGAGAGGTTAGAAAAAGAAAAAATTGATTTGCTTAGATCCGTTCTGCGCTACAATAAACAGCGTAACTATGCACATCTAATTCCTGAATTAAATGAACAGCCACAAGTCAGCGTGCATACCAATAAGGCATTTTGTGATGTTGACACATCGTGGTATTACTTTGGAGGTTACGGGGTAAAAATTGAGTCCGAATATAAGTATTATGTAACCTTTGTGTTCAAAAGTCGATTTTCGGCCATTTTCGGCCATTATCAGAGATTAGCATTTTTTTGATAGCCAAAAACTGAATGCATATGTCCATCCATCGTGGACAAAAAGGGTCAAGGGGGTCGTGAAACACGAGCTCCTTTTTTCTCTGTTTTTCTTTGATTTTCTTATCCCTGATAAAGTAGGTGAATAGCGATGAAAGAGATAATTCCACGGCACCTGAAATGCACATTATTAATAGGATTTGTATTTGCAGCGTTAGCTTTTCTAATGGGTAAAGACGTGAGGATTGGCGAGATAGGAATTTTTACTATGATAACTGCAATGTACTTTAAATCGTTTGAGAAATAGAAAGGGGTGAAGGGAAATTAAAGTCTCACAGATAATTAAAAGCTGCTTAATAATTGCCGTTCTACTGATGCTATCCGGTTGCGGAACAAGCAGGGATTTTCTTGTAGTGAAATATAGTGCCACAGGCGAGGTGATAGATAGTTATCACTTAAAAGGTACATATTACATACCACATACCACTGAAGAAGGCGTGTGGTTCTTCGTGAGAGATGGTAAGAAAGAGCAGTTTGTTCAATTGACGGGCAATGTTGATGTGATAGAAACAACTAATCAAAATGTTGATGAAATAAAGGAAAGTCTTGGAATAAAAAAATAGATACGAGGTGATAGCTTATGAAAGCCATCGAAATGATAAAGGAACATATTGAGGAATTGGATAAAAGCATTAGTAAAACATGTCACTCTATTTCATCGGGATACAGTGTGTATGCTAGTTTAATGCATGCAAAAACAAACGCATTGAATATATTAGTTCAAGCAGAAGAGAACTACAGAGAAACGATGGATATTCAAAATGAAGTAGTAAAAATACCATATGAAAAAGGGCAGTTGATTTATAAGCAAATTGTTTCTGCAATGATGGACGATTGCGAGACATTCGCAACTATTTATTATGAAGCAGGTACAGGTGCAACCCAAGCAGCCGTCAATGCAGCAAAAGAATTTGGAGCAGTATTGATGACCTCATCGCAATTATTGAAGTGTGATCTCGTAAGAAAAACACAGATGAAATGGCTTACAGTAGGTGATCTTCACCCATTATCAAACGCACCAAGGACTTTCATTGCGGATTGTCTAACAGACTCTCAATTAAAGCAATTAAAAGAGATAGCAAGAGATCGAAAGTGCAAGATAATTGCTATCAAACGTACCAAGACGGAAACAAATTGTCATTTTGACTTTCAATAATGCCGTGAGTAACAATAAATGGTAGGTTCTTCCAGAGGGGTAGAAGGCTTGCGGGTGCTGACGACCCCAAAATCTGGCTAGATACAAAAATTTTTTGTTCATTTCGCTTCGCAATTTGTGTTTATACAAGAAAATGCATAATGATGTATAACCATTGATACAACTGCATTTGAACGTTGTAATATACAGTGAAAAAAGGGGGTGGTGAGGGTGAGTAATGCGCAATCAGGATAATAACTTTAGCGAAATGGTTTTCACGACGAAGCAACTAAGTGAGATCCTCGATCTATCTGCTCGACGCGTACAACAACTTGCGGAAGAAGGAATTTTTGTCCGTGAAAAGCGTGGGAAATATAGAGCTATTGAGAGTATGCAAAACTATATTCGCTTTTTACAAAGTAATAATTCTGATAGTGAATCAGAGGTAGATTATTACGAAGAAAAAGCCTTGCATGAGAGAGCCAAGCGCCAAAAAGCCGAGATTGAAGTTGCTCTCTTAAAGGGGCAGATGCATACGGCTGAAGCTGTAGCTGCTGTCATGAATGACATGATTGCTTCCTGTAGAGCAAAATTACTTTCTCTCCCTGCGAAAATGGCTCCTTCTTTGGTTGGAAAAGAAGATGTGGCACAAGTTAAAGAGATGATATCAAAAGAAATTAAAGATACTTTAAAAGAATTGTCAGAGTATAGTCGCGAGATATTCTTGTCGAACAGCTCGGAACATTCGCTTGGTGAAGACGATGATTCCTAAAAAAACGTTTAATCTATTTAATGTCATAGCCAAATTATGGGCGCCTCCACCTGATTTAACGGTATCTCAATGGGCAGACGCGAATAGGCGGCTTTCCCCAGAAGCATCTGCGGAACCAGGACGGTGGAACACTGATCGAGCACCTTATCAGCGTGAAATAATGGATGCAATTAATGATCCTTATGTGACCGAAATTGTAGTGAAATCTTCAGCGCAGGTAGGAAAAAGCGAATTAATCTTAAACAGTCTTGGTTATTTTATCGACCATGACCCATCACCAGTTATTTTGTTGCAACCAACTTTAGAAATGGCCCAGTCATTTTCAAAGGACAGGCTTGCACCAATGTTGCGGGATTCTCCAACACTTAAAAATAAAGTAAAAGATGTAAAAAGTCGTGACAGTGGTAACACACAATTGCACAAGCGGTTTCCAGGCGGACAAATTATCCTTGTAGGAGCGAATTCTCCAGCAGGACTAGCTAGTCGGCCTATTCGTATTGTTCTTTGCGATGAGGTTGACCGTTACCCAGCTTCAGCGGGAACGGAAGGAGATCCAGTCAAGCTTGTTACGAATCGCACGAAAAACTTTTGGAATCGTAAACACATATATGTATCAACCCCAACGATAAAAAATGCTTCGAGAATCGAAGCACTATATGAAAACAGTACAATGGAACAGTGGTGTTTAGCTTGTCCAAGTTGTAAAACATATCAACCTTTATCGTGGGGCCAAATTACATTTGATTATGATGAAAAATTTAAAAAAGCAACTAATGTTTTACATGCATGTATAGATTGCGGCTCGTTACACAATGAAGTTGAATGGAAAAATCAAAATGGAAAGTGGATTGCACGACAGAAAGGATTAGATCGAAGGGGATTCCATTTAAACGAATTGTCTAGCCCTTGGAGCAGTTGGGAATCAATTGTAAAGAACTTCAAGGAGGCAAACGAAGCTCTTAAAAAAGGCGATCATGAACAACTAAAAACATGGGTAAACACTTCACTTGGAGAGACTTGGGAAGAAAAAGGCGAACAAATGGAGGCGGATATCCTCTTAAAACGTCGTGAAATTTATTCCGCAGAAGTCCCAGAAGGAGTTAAAGTCCTTACTGCTGCTGTTGATACCCAGGATAATCGTTTCGAGATTGATGTCATAGGGTGGGGAGTTGGCTATGAATCCTGGAGAATCCAGTACCACCGTATCTATGGAGACTTAAATCAGCCGCAAGTTTGGGATGATCTGGACGAATTTTTGCTCAAAACCTGGACTGATTTAAAAGGAAACAAGTTTCCTCTTGCGATTGTTTGTATGGACTCAGGTGGCCACTTCACCAATGAGGTTTATAGATTTTGTAAGGAGCGGGCTGGCCGTCGTGTGTTTGCAATAAAAGGGGAAGATAGTGGAGATGGAACGTATAAACCTTTGATCAACGGCACATCTGAAAATAATCGATATAAAACTACAGTTGTTCGCCTTGGTGTCAGTGAAGGGAAAAACAAGGTATTAAATTATCTGGAGATTGAAGCAGGTAATCCTGGATATTGTCATTTCCCTGAAGCTGTCCAAGGAAAAGAGCGGCCCTGGAACTATAACAAGGAATACTTTGAGGGGTTAACGGCTGAATCAAAGAAAATTAGATATAAAAATGGTGTACCTTACACAGTTTGGGTAAAGACAAGAGCAAGAAATGAACCTCTTGATTTAGCTGTATACAATCGAGCGGCAATTGAGCTGCTTCAACCAGACTTAGAAAATATGCAACCGTATTGTATCGGTGAAAAAATACCAATAGGCCAGCCTAATGCAAATAACAAGAAACGTCGTCGCGGCACAAAAAGCAGTGTGTAATCTAGTAAGGGGGTGAAGGGGAATGGCACTTTACACATATGAGGTAGCAAAGAAGCATTTGGACGCATGGTTAGAATGTGAATTGGCCATATCAAGCAGTCAATCATACAGTATATCCGGAAAGACTTTGACTAGAGCTAATTTAAAAGAGGTTATGGAACAAATTCGGTACTGGCAGAATCAAGTAGATCAGATCCAGCGGGAACAGAATGGATTAAGTCCTCGTAGAAAAGTGAGGAGATATATCCCTGTTGATCTATGAGCAGATGGAATAAACTTGTTGAATTTTTTGCACCATCTGCCATCGTTAAGAGAGAACGAGCTAAGACAGAAATAGCAAAACAAAGGGCTATCAGGGAAGTTTTCAATCAAGGTTATGGAGATCACGGAGGCAGTCGCAAAAAAAAATCTCTTCAAGAATGGGTTCCGTTTGCAGGTGACGCAGAAGAAGACATCCATCAAAATTTAAAAGATTTACGTCCACGAGCTCGTGACCTTTTTATGGGCGGAGCACTGTCAAACGGTGCTATTAAAACAATGAGAACGAATGTAATCGGCACAGGATTGAAGTTAAAGCCTTCCTTTGATGCCGATTTTTTGCGTCTATCACCTGATCAAACGATGGAATTAAAGCGCCAAATTGAACGTGAATTTTCACTGTGGGCTGATTCAAAAGATTGCGATGCTGTTGGCCTACATAATTTTTATGAGTTGCAACAATTAGCATTTCTCTCTTGGATGATGAGTGGAGATGCTTTTGTGTTATTGCCGATACTTCCACGCGATCATACCCTTTATGACCTAAGAATCCGACTGCTAGAAGCTGATAGATGTAGCAATCCATTAACTTATGAGATTGATTCCAATCACAAATTAAGTAGCGGGGTTGAAGTAGATCCAGACGGCATGATAGTAGCCTATTGGTTCTCGGATAAACATCCTGGATCAACTTTTTCAACGCCTTTGAAATGGCAGCGGGTGAAAGTCGTAGGAGAAAAAAGCGGAAGAAGAAATGTACTCCATTTGATGGAAGCCGAACGTCCCGAACAAAGAAGAGGTGTCCCCATCCTAGCACCAATCATCGAATCTTTAAAGCAGTTAGAAAGATATACCGAAGCAGAGTTAATGGCTGCGGTTATTAGTGGAATGTTTACTGTTTTCATTGAATCATCAACACAAGATCATGATCAATTTGGGTTAGGCCTTCCTAATGATAACCCAACTGGAGAACCTTTACCTTCAGGAGATGGCGACGATTTACGCCTTGGAAATGGTGCGGTTCAATTTTTAGAACCTGGTGAAAAAGCGACCATTGCGAATCCAGGTAGACCTAATTCCGGCTTTGATCCATTTGTTACTTCAATTTTACGTCAAGTGGGGGCTTCTTTAGAAATCCCTTATGAATTATTGCTAAAACATTTTACTGCCTCGTATTCAGCTTCGAGAGCAGCACTTTTAGAAGCCTGGAAAATGTTTCGAATGCGTAGAGCTTGGATGGCGGCAGACTTTTGCCAACCCATCTATGAAGAATGGTTTGCAGAAGCCGTAATAAAAGGGCGCATTAATGCTCCAGGCATATTTGACGACCCTCTCTTGTTTAAAGCTTATACAAAAGCAGAATGGCATGGGCCATCACAAGGATTATTAAATCCTGTTCAAGAAGTAACCGCATCTGCTTTGAAAGTAGAACATGGATTTAGTACAAGAGAACGTGAATCTGCTGAGATTACAGGTTCAGAATATGAAAGCAATGCCAGACAGCTTTCCTATGAAAAGAAAATAAGAGAGCAATATGGACTTGCAGAAGGAGGTGAGAAAAGAAATGTCAAAAACCACGGCGATGACGACCAGGAAATCGACTCCGATTTGGAACGCGACGAAGATAGCAAATAATAGCGCAGAGCTAACCATGTACGCTCCAATTGAAGATGAAGAATCTTGGTGGTATGACTCCGTAACTCCAAAAGGGGTAATGCGGGCGCTAAACAATCTAGGGAAAATATCTGAAATTACTGTTCGAATCAACTCTAATGGTGGAAGTGCCTTTGCAGGATTAGCTATCTATCAATATTTAAAAGATCATGATGCCAAAATTATCATAAAGGTAGATGGAATAGCTGCTTCAGCGGCTTCCATTATTGCGATGGCAGGTGATGAAATCGTGATGGGTGTGGGAGCCATGTTGATGGTGCATAATCCCTGGACTGTTGCAGCAGGAGAAGCAAAAGATTTTCGAGATACAGCAGATTTTTTAGATAAGGTCAGCGAATCTCTAATATCCGTTTATCAAGAAAGAACAGGTAAAGACGAAAATGAACTTAGAGAAATGCTAAATAATACTACATGGTTGACAGCAGATGAAGCAATTTCTACGGGGTTTGCCGACAGAGTAGACCGTAAACAAAAAGTATCTGCTTCAATAAAAAACGGAATCGTTACGTTTAACGATCAAAAATTTGATTTAAGAGCTTTTGCTTCGATTCCACCTTTATTTCAAAACGGAATAGAAGATTTAGGAGCGGAACCCCAAGAAAATATACAGACGACCGAACAAGCGCTAATAAGCGTAGAAGGTGAGGGAAAGATCGTGAATAGTTTAGAAGAATTGAAAGAAAAATACCCTGATATCTATAATCAAGCTGTTACTGCCGGAGAAAAAAAGGAGCGCGAACGCATTGCTGCACTCAATGCCTTAATTGATGCACCAGGAGCGGCTCCAATTGTCGCGAAAGCCATTGATGAAGGAAAAACTGTTGGGGAAACAGCAGTGGAAATTGTAAGAGCATCCAAAGAAAGATTAACGCAAGAAGGTAGTAATCGTATTTTGGATTCACAAAACAGTGGATTGCACCAAGTACCAGCAGATAAAGCACCAGAGCCTTTAAATAATGAAGCTGTTTGTCAAGCTGAAGCCGATGCCCTAGCAGCAGAAATCAAAGCTTTAAGAGGAGGTAGTAACTAATGCCAGCCTATGAAATGAAAGGGTACGATGATTTAATTGCTGGAATGGTCGTTCCAATTGCCACAACGTCAGTTATTATAAAGTCCGGTGTTGGAACGGTTCTTTCTCGCGGGACTGTTTTAGGGGTTTTGGATCAAAATCCTGATGGCACATATATTGTAGCGCCAGTAGATTCTAAAAAGGCGGATGGACCTAAGTCTCCATTCGGTATTCTAGCAGACCAAGAGGTTGATGCTTCTATTACTGATCGTCGTGCAACAGCTTACATTACTGGAGAGTTTAATCGGGATGCATTGAAATTCGGAGGAACAGATACAATCACTACTCATGATATTGCTTTACGAGAAATTGGGATTCTTACAAAACGGGTTGTAAAATAGGGGGACTGCAAGCATGGCCATCAAAGATATTTACTCTTTTCCAACACTAATAAAGGTAGTTGGGCAACTACCACCACCAAGTATGTATATATTAAATACATTTTTCCAAGACGGTGAAACATTCGACACAGAATATGTTGAAATCCAAACTATCAAAGGGAATAAGCCCATTGCGCCGTATGTATCTGAATTGCAGCCTGGTAAAGTTATTCAGCGCACAGGTTTTACTGCTAAACAGTACAAACCTGCTTTAATTAAGCCAGCAAGACCGATTACCGCCATTGATTTAAAGGTAAGAAGTGCGGGTGAAAGCCTAATCAATCCTGATAATCCAGAAGTGCGTGCTCGTAAATTATTGGCCCGTGACATCATCGACTTGACAGATACGATTACTCGCAGATTAGTTCAACAAGCCTCTGAGCTTATTTTCACTGGTAAAGTAACACAAATTGGAGAAGGCGTTGAACAAGTAATTGAATATGACTTCACAAATTCGGTTGTACTTTCAGGAACTGATCTGTGGAGCAATCCTGCTTCAGATCCTATTAAATTTTTAGCTAGTCAACGAAAGCTTATCCTAGATGGCAACGCTCCTACTCCTAACGTTCTTCTTGCCGATTATGATGCAGCCGTTGCCTTGATGCGTCATCCAAAAATTCTGGAACTAGCAAACAATCGTGGCGTAGATGTTGGGGCGATTGATACAACGTTATTACCTGATGGTGTTACTTATCATGGACGACTTCGTGATGTTGGCCTTGACGTATTTAGTTACACTGGGACATATACAGATGATGAAGGTAAAGAGCAGCCATTTATTCCTTCTGGTTCAATTGCCCTTCTATCAACTCGTGACAAATTTTCATTCCTTTATGGGGCAAATGTAATTATGGACCCTAAAACAGAGCAATTTGTGCGTGTAATGGGTAAAATCACGCCACAATCCTGGGTAACAGTTGAACCTGCCCAACGCTGGCTGCAAATGCTATCTCGCCCTCTTGCGGTTCCTGCAAATGTTAGCGGATGGGCTGTGGCTAAAGTTCTATAAGGAGGCGAATTACATTGTCTTATACTGCGAAAATGAGAATTAGGCATAATGGCGAACAGTACGAAATTGGAGATAGCATTCCTGATTTAAAAGAAACAGAAGCAAAACGCCTTTTGGATCTCCAAGCAATCGAAACAGACGAATCAACTGAAAAACCTCAAAAAACAAATAAGGGAAGCAAACCATCCACCGATAAAGGATGAAGAAAATGAACCTAAAGGAACAAATGAAACTTGATACTCAAACTGTATTTTTTAATACAGAAGAATTTGCTGAAATCCATAACGTAGATGGCAATGATATTCCTATTGTCATTGATTCAGAAGAGCTCATACATCGTAAGGCCAATGCCGTTAATCCGGAGGATGGCATTCACGATGCAGAGCTCTTATTTTATGTCCCAAAATCCTTTTTAACCTCGCGTCCAACGGTTGACAAGATGCTGACACTAGACGGAAAGAAATACCGTACTGTTTCGGTCAGCGAAGACTTTTCAACTTATACAGTCGCATTACATCGGGCTAGATCGTGATTACCATTGATGATTCCAAGCTGCAAGAGGTTGAACGTCGATTGGGACAATACGCAAAAAAAGCACCGATTGTACTAAGTCGTGCATTAAACCGTGCTTCTGCAAACCTAAAGACAAATGCTACAAAAGAAGTGCGTGCGTCTTATATGGTTAAAGCTAGCGATGTAAAAAGTACATTTCGTGTAAGTAAATCAACCAGTAAAAATATTGCTTCATCTGTTACATCTCGTGGAACTGCACTTGGCATTGAAAAATTTAAAGTAAAACCCACAAAGAGTAAATCTTCTAAAACATTAGGTGTCCAGGTAAAAAAAGACGGTGGGATAAAGGGATTACTCAATGCCTTTGTTGCAGAGGTAAACGGCCAGAAAGTGTTTGAACGCGAAAAAGGCTCCAGGCATAAAAAGCGAAAAGATGGCAAGTGGACGCAACTTCCGATTAAACGGTTATTTGGGCCACCAGTTCCCATTATGCTTAAAAACAAAAGAATCAAAGCTACATTGGAAGCCGAATCTTCAAAAGTGTTCGATAAACGATTGGATCACGAAATAAAACGTGTGTTGGAGGGTAACTAATGTCAACACCATTTCTATTGCAAGATGCCTTGGTCAATGAGATCAAGGCGCTTTTTTCTATTATGAGCTTTAAAAATGTGAAAGGGGAAGAGACAGAACTTAATGTTTTTGCTCAGTATCTCCCTGCAAAACAAACGGATGAAGATGGTGAGTATTTCCCCTATGCAGTTGTCCGAATATTGGACGGTGGCACTCCAAGTCAAACAGAAGCAGCTACCTGCAATGTGTTAATTTACTTTGGCTTATATGATGAATCAGAAGATTTTCAAGGGCACAAGGACTTGATGAATGTATTACAAAAACTCGAAACCTATTTTTTTGAAAAAAGAATTATCGACGGGAGCTATATGATCGGATATCCCTACGATTGGTCACTTCCAGACGAACCAACCTTTCCTTATTATTTTGGCGGTGCACAGACCGTGTGGACACTACCAGCTATCCGACAGGGGGTAAATTATGGCTGAGAAAAAAGAAACAATCAAAACAAGTAAACAGAAAAAAGAGATCGATTCGATGGAACAGTTAATCTATATCGGGCCTAATATTCCAGGCGGACGATTAACCCAAAATACTGTGTTTCTGGGTGGCATTCCAGAACATTTAACCGATTTGCAAGAAAAGCATCCAGAACTTAGTGATTTATTTGTGCCAGTGACTCAATTTATTGAAGCACAAGCTCAAATAAAACGACCTGGAACAGCAGAGCACCAAGCATATCAAGCGTTGAGCAGAAAGGAGGAAAAACATGTTTAAACACGGAGTATCCACTAGTGAAGTCGCAACCTCTCTCATTTCTCCTGTTGAATCAACAGCATCGCTACCTATTGTATTTGGTACTGCACCAGTGAATTTATCAACTAAAAAAACAATGCCTGTTAATGTGCCTATTCTTTGCTACACCTTTGCTGAAGCAGTATCACATTTTGGATACTCGGATGACTGGAAAAAGAACACTTTGTGCGAGTTTATGGATTCGCATTTCCGTTTATTTGCATTGTCTCCGGTTGTCATGATTAATGTACTCGATCCAGAAAAGCATAAAAAAACGGTGGAACCATCGAGCCTAGCCATGATAAAGGGGATAGGTACAGTCAAGGTTGAAGGTATTTTATCAAAAAGTGTGATTGTACAATCTACAAATGATACCCCTATCACCTACGAGCTTAATACAGACTATACCCTCTCTTTTGACAATGACGGCCACTTAGTTATCTCTGCTAAAAAAGATGGTGCAATGAGCTCCGTCACTTCAGTGCTGGTTGGATATGACAAGCTGGCTCCAGAAGAGGTTAAATCAACAGATATCATCGGTGGGGTAGATAATAACGGAAAATTGACGGGGTTAGAATTAATCAGACAAATATTCCCTCGTTTCGGTCTTGTTCCAGGATTGATATTAGCTCCAGGTTTCTCGCAAGACCCTGTTGTCGCAGCTGTAATGACAGCAAAGGCGGCTAATATTAACAGTGTTTTTAACGCGATTGCTCTTACAGACCTTCCAACTGATAAAGTGAGTCAGTATTCAGACGCTCCAGCATGGAAAAATTTAAATAACTACACTTTACCCCGTCAAATTTCATCATGGCCTAAATTAGCTTTGGGAGATAAACAGTACCATTTTTCAACGCAATTAGCGGGTGTAATTGGGGCAACGGACGCAGCCAACAGGGGAATCCCTTATGCATCACCTTCAAACAAAGCACTAAAAGCAAATGCAGCCGTGTTAGATGATGGAACCGAAATTTTTCTTGGCGACGAGGCAAATTACCTTAACAGCCAAGGAATCGTAACGGCTTTTAACTTCGTCGGCAGTTGGAAAGCGTGGGGAAACTTTACCGGCGCTTATCCATCCATTACAGATCCAAAGGATTGCTTAATCCCTGTGAGACGTATGTTTGATTTTGTAGGCAATACCCTCATCTTGACTTATTGGCAGAAGGTGGATGCCCCTACTAATAAGCGTTTAATTGAAACAATCGTCGACAGCGTAAATATTTGGCTTAATGGTTTGGCCTCTGCGGGCTATTTATTAGGAGGACGTGTAGAATTTCGACGGGAGGACAATCCCGATACGGAGTTAATGGCCGGGCACATTCAATTCCGTGTGTTTTTGACCCCGCCTTCACCTGCGCAACACATCGAGTTTGTTCTTGAATATGACACATCCTATCTAGCTGCATTGAAGGAATAAAGGAGGAAGAACATGTTAGATCAAGTCCCTGCAATTGTAAATGACTACAGTGTTTACCTAAATGGGAACGAATATCTTGGCGCTGCCGATGTTGATTTACCAGATTTAGAGTCTATGACAGAAACAATCAACGGCGCTGGTCTGAACGGAGATCTTGATATTCCAATACTAGGTCATTATGGATCAATGACCGTGACTATTAACTGGCGTGTCTTAGAAAATGCAAACTTTAAGCTGACAAGACCAGAAGTCCATCACCTTGATTTTCGCAGTTCGATTCAAGTAATCAATAAACAAACAGGTAAATTCGATCAAGTTCCACTCAAGGTCACGATCAGGGGTATTCCAAAAAACACGACACTTGGAAGTTTTGCTGTCGGATCTACGATGGATAATTCTAATGAACTCGAAGTAGTATATATCAAAATTCTCCACAACGGTGAAACAAAATTAGAAATAGATAAATTTAATTCGATATGTGTTATTGATGGAACGGACTTTTTCGCAAAAATACGCGCAAATTTGGGAATGTAGAGGAGGAATCAATATGAATGAACAAGATAAAAAACCTGAACAAGATAAAAAACCTGAACAAAACAAAAAACCTGAACAAAACAAAAAACCTGATATTAAAGAGGATATGGTAGAAGAGGTAGATCCAAAAAAATATGTCTTAGTTAAACCAATTCAATTTGACGGGGAAACAGTAACTAGTCTGAACCTAAACTTTGATGATCTGAATGGAAAAGACTTGATTCAATGTTCTAAATTAGCACGTCGATTAGATCCTTTAGATATTAATCCTGGACGAGCATTGTCTCTCTCGTATCAAATTGCGGTAGCAGCTAAGGCTACTGGTGTGGTTCCTGATCTTATCGAGTCTCTGAAAGGTAAGGACTTTACTTATGTCACCCAGCAAGCTGAAAATTTTTTAATTCAACGGGAATAGAAGGTGATATCGGACAGGGCATCCGTGTAATAGCGGTTATCCTGTCTTCTTCTATTCCTTCCTCCAGCCCGATTGATTGGTTAAATGAAACAATCTTCGACTTAAAGGAATGGGTTATAGCTGAAGAAACGGTTCGTAAAAAAAGAGAAAAAATGAGAAAGAATCAAGCGAATACAAGTAAGTCCTCACCCCGAAGGAGGGGTAAAAGATAAATGGCTAAAGTTTATGAAACAACCTTTGAACTTGGTGGAAAAATCAGTCCAGCCTTTAATAGTGTGTTTAAGAAAGCAGAAGGTAGAATAAAAGGTATCCGTGACGATGCTAAAGAGACAGAAAGCGCATTTTCAAAGCTTTCCAAGTCAGTTAGTAACTTTGGTGGTGTGGTTTCGAAGGTCGCCCAGTTTACAGGAGCCTATGCACTTGTTACAGGTGTAGCGGATACCTTTTCAAATCTCGTTAGCTCAGTTGGTGGATTCCAGGAGTCCATGGCTCAAATACGTGCTTCTACTGGGGCAAGTAAAGAAGAGATGACGGCTTTATCTGCATCAACAAAAAATTTGTATAATCAAAACTTGGGTGAAGATTGGAATGACCTTGCTAATGCTATTAGCCTTACAAAACAGGTTACTCAAAAGCAAGGGGCAGCCCTTGAAGAAACTACCAAAAACGCTATCGTGTATCGAGATGTTTTTGGTGAAGATATTAGAGAATCGATAAAAGCCTCGGACACTATGGCCAAAAATTTTGGGATCACGAGCAGCCAGGCATTTAATCTATTGGCCCAAGGAGCTCAGAAGGGGTTAAACAAGTCTGATGAGTTACTTGATTCTGCGAATGAATACGCACCCTATTTCAATACGTTAGGATTTACCGCCAATCAAATGTTTGATACATTCAGCGCTGGACTAGAGTCTGGCGCTTTTAATTTGGACAAAGTAGGGGATGCAGTAAAAGAGTTTGGTATACGGGTTAAAGATGATTCCAAGGGCACAAACGAAGCGTTTACTAGTCTTGGATTTAATGCTGATAAGATGGCCCAAACCTTTGCGCGTGGTGGGCCGAATGCACAGAAAGCATTTACCCAGGTTGTCGCTGCTATTTCTAAGGTGAAGGACCCTGTTAAAAAGAATACTATCGGGGTTCAATTGTTCGGTACGATGTTCGAAGACCTGGAGAAAGATGTAGTTGCAGCTATGGGTAGCGCAAGAAGTCAGTTCGATATGACCAAGGGAACAATGGATGAAGTTACGTCTATCAAATATGACACCGTAGGCAAAGCTTTTCAAGGAATCGGCCGGCAACTCATGACAGAATTTATACTCCCACTTGGAGACATCGCATTGCCGTTACTTCAAGGTTTTGGCGATTGGTTTGGCAGTGCTATTCCAAAGGTAAAAAGTTTCTTTACTAGTGTTGGCAGTGCAATCGGTCAAGGATATAGCATGGTACAAGACCTGTTTACTAATGGATTTGGAATCGAAATACAAAGCAACGTGTTTAACTATGCAAAAATGTTCGGGTTCAACGACTCGGATGCATCTTCTTTTGTAACGGGTGTTCAAAATGTATTTACTAACATCATGGATTTAAAAAACGACTTTATTAACGCTTGGACAAGCCTTCTACCTGATGTCAGTAGCGTTTTTGATTCTGTTCAAAATACCGTAATGGAAGTGTTACCTGTTTTTCAATCTGTAGGAATAGGTGTTTGGGATGCAGCCACCAAAATATCAAAAGCATTCCTGCCTATTGGATTTTATCTCTCATCCAAGCTATGGCCCATCTTTTCTAAGGTCTTTGGTTTTATTGCAAATGACGTTGCTCCAGCCATCTCGCGAGGATTCTCGTCAATGTTGCCAACTTTTATAAGCGTAGCAGGTAAGATTGGTAGCACCGTATCATCTATCTTTAATGTGACTAAGCCCATTATAGATGGATTGGTTGGTGCTTTTAATTTTGCGTTCCCTGTTATTAAATCGGTCGTAGTTAGTGCTATTAACGGAGTTAGCGGGGTTTTCAACGGTTTAATGACAACACTTGGCGGTGTCTTGGACTTCATTACCGGGGTGTTCTCAGGGGATTGGGGAAAAGCCTGGCAAGGGGTCAGAGGTATTTTTGAAGGGGTATTTTCCTCATTGGGTGAATTAATCAAAGTTCCTATAAACGCAGCTATCGGAGTCATAAACGCAGCCTTACAGGGCATTAGTAGTATCTCGATCGAAATTCCTGATTGGGTTCCGGGAATGGGCGGCCAAACCTTTGGCATGAGCATACCTGAAATTCCAATGCTGGCTACAGGAGGGATTGCAACTGGCCCGACCTTGGCCATGATCGGTGAGGGAGCAGAAAGCGAAGCTGTGTTGCCTCTATCGAAACTCGATGCTCTACTCAGTTCCTCTCCATCCATGGGAGGCGGAGGCAATCAGCCAGTAAATGTCTATTTTAAAGCAGAAGTTACCATAAATGGCGGTGGGCCAGAGACGCGGGAACAGGTGAGAGCGGGCATAAATGACGCTACTGAAGACTTTCATAGACAAATGAATGATTGGAGTGCACAGAAAGCGAGGACATCCTATGCCACGTAACTATACAACCTCTCAAGGAGACATGTGGGACGCTATATCTTGGAATCTATTAGGTAGTGAATACTATATGGATCTTCTAATTACAGCTAATCCGGAACACAAGGATATAGTAGTTTTTCCAGCTAATATAAATTTGGTTATCCCTGATGTAGATACATCTCAGATACCAGAACATTTACCACCTTGGAAGTATGAGGGGGACTAGAAACTGTGACAAAAGCAAGAAGTGCAAAACTAAAAGTCATATACAAAAAAAAGGATTTGACGGTTGATTTACTCCCTCATCTGTTAAGTTGGACTTACACCGACAACCTTAGCGGCCAAGCGGATGATCTACAACTAACCCTAGAAAACGTTGATCAACTATGGAGTGGAAAGTGGCTTCCTGACCTCTCTACATCAATACAAGCAACTATTCAAAGGGATAACTGGGATAAGGATGGAGTCAAAGAGGGTTTACCACTGGGCTCTTTTGAAATCGATGAAATAGAGATTAAGTATCCACCCTCTACCGTATCGATTAAAGGAATCTCAGTTCCAGAAACTACATCATTGCGAGGCGAAAAGAAAAATAAAGCCTGGGAAAAAACGAAATTGTCCGTAATAGCCAAGGAGAAGGCAAAAAAAGCAGGTCTAAAACTATTTTTTGATACCAAAGATAACCCTAGCTATGACAGGATCGAGCAAACAGAAGAAACAGACCTAGTATTCCTGCAACGACTATGTAATGATGCTGGCTTATGCCTGAAAGTAAGCGGTACACAAATAAATATTTTCGACGAAGAAAAATACGAAAAAAGTAAACCAATTGCAACATTAAAAAGAGATAAATCCGAGCTGAAATCATATCAAGGTCGCACAAAAACAACGGGCATGTATCGAGCATGTACAGTTACCTACTTTGCACCGAAGAGTAAGAAGAAAAATACAGCTACATTTACACCACCAAAAGCTCCTAAAACGGGCAGAGTCCTTAAAATAAATGAGCGAGTAAATAGCGTAAGTGAGGCGCTACGGCTTGCCAAAAAGAAGCTACGGGAAGCAAATAGAGAAGCTACTCAAGTATCACTTAGAATGGTAGGAAATCACCGGTTTGTCGCAGGGGTTACAGTTCTATTGGATGGGTTCGGAACCTTCGATGGCAAATATATCATTACACAAGCTACCCATACGCAATCTAGTGGGTATGAAACTAGCTTAGAGCTGCGTCGCTGTTTGGAGGGATACTAATGGATTCCTTGTTAAAAAATCTAATTCGTGTAGGCCGTGTTTCGGTCGTTTATCCGGAACGCTGCACCGCAAGGGTCTTATTTGATGATCGGGATGATCTCGTTTCTTCTGAATTGCCAATGCTTGGACGTGGATCTCTATCAAATAAAGATTACTGGCTGCCAGATGTAAATGAAATGGTTTGGTGTTTATTTCTACCTACAGGAAATCAGCAGGGTGTTATCTTAGGAACGATTTTCAACAAAGAAGATCCACCACCTTCAGCTATACAAGACAAAGATAAGCGGCACTTGCTATTTGGAGATGGAACATCAATTGAGTACGACCGAAAAAGTCACACACTGACAATTGACCTTCCTAATCCGGAAGGAACCGTTGTGATTAACGGAAGGTTAATTGTGAATCAACCAGGAGGAGGATAAGATGGGGCAAATAGGGAGTTATGGAAGCCTTGTTTTCGAAGTCTCTATTGATAAGAATCGTACCCCTTCTGACATCTCGCGATCGGCTTCTGCTCGATGGACACCGCATGAACGATTTGGCCAAAAGCCACGTTCTGAATTTTTAGGGCCTAACCTTGATACGTTCGGATTTACAGTACGATTCGACGCAAGATTCGGTATGAATCCAAAGGAAGAGATGGATCAATTGCTTGATTGGTGTCGATCTGGAAAGGCTGAGACATTAATCATTGGAGGTATCCCGATCGGGCGAGATCAATGGGTGATTACAAATGTTGTGCAAAAAATGCCTGTAATTGATGGCCAAGGTCGAGTGCTTGTTGGAATAGCCGATGTGACTTTGGAAGAATACATGAGGAAATGAGGAAAGACCAGTGGAGCATGAAGTGACATTGGATGATGAAAACATCGATTTTGGAGCAACCGGATTAGATGAGATCAAACAAAATTTGCGAATGATCTGCTCTATCTTTAAAGGCAGCGTTTCACTTGATCGAGGGTTCGGCATTACCCCGTCTCTTGTGGACTATCCTATCGAAATAAGCAAGGCTCATGTAACAGCCGATATAATAGCAGCCATACAAAAATATGAGCCTCGCGTAAAAGTAACAAGGATAACCTTTACACAAGATCATCCGTCTAGTCGCCTTATTCCTCATATTCGATTTGTCTTACAAGAGGAGGTGTGACGGTTGCGTTTATCCGAATTACCAGATATACAATTTATCGATACAGACCCAAATAAAATTACGGCCAGCATTATTAATTTATACGAATCGATAACAGATAGAAAGCTGTTTCCAGGTGATCCGGTACGGCTTTTTTTGTTGACCATTTCTAACATCATCGTGCATCAACAAACGTTAATCAATGATACAGCTAAACAAAATTTACTCCGATACTCGCGCGATGATGTCCTGGATCACATCGGAATTTTGGTAAATACACCGCGTTTATCCGAAATACCTGCCATAACAAAAGTGAGATGGTGGTTATCGATTCCTCAGCCAGAAGTTGTAAGCATCCCTAAAGGGACCAGGATTAGTCCAGACGGCAACTTGTTTTTTGCCACAATCGAAGAAGGGAAAATATCGCCTGGTCAGGATTATATAGATGTTTTATGCGAGTGTCTAACGCCTGGAACTTTAGGAAATAATTTTCTACCTAATCAAATTAACCAAATTGTCGACCCTCTGCCTTGGATCGAGCGAGCTCAAAATATAATCGAAAGTAAAGGGGGCGCAGATCGTGAGGACGATGACCGATATCGCGAACGCATTCGCGAAGCTCCAGAATCATTTTCGACAGCCGGCCCTGATGGGGCCTACAAATTTTGGGCTAAGACAACTCATCCAGATATAGAAGATGTTGACGTTAATTCTCCTTCTCCTGGTTCTGTAGAATTGAGGGTACTTCTAACCCGTGGGCGAGCTCCGGATAAAGAAATGCTAGATGCCGTTTATGCTAAATGTAATGATAGAAAAATCCGTCCTTTGACAGATAAACTTCAAGTGCTGGCTGCAGAAGAAATTAAATACCAAATAGATATGTCTTATTGGATTGACACGGAGGATATGGATAAAACCGAGGACATCAAGAAACAGGTACAAAAGGCAGTAAATGATTATATCGAGTGGCAAAGAAAAAAATTAGGGAGAGACATTAATCCTTCTGAGCTCATCCTTAAAGTTCGTCAAGCGGGCGCTTATCGCGTTGATATTCGATCACCCATATTTACTAAGATATACCGCCACCAATTTGCCTCGGCTAATACCGTCAATCTTGTATATGGGGGGATAGAAGATGTTGAATCTTGAACAAATTCGTTTGGTTGATATCCTCCCCCAAAATTTACGAACGGATAAGAAAGTCCTAGCTGCCGCAACAGCATTTGATCAAGAACTAACAAATTTGACCAAGGCTATCCCTACATTAAATCTACTGTATACCATTGATCAACAAAAAGAAGCGATTGTTGATGAGCTGGCTTGGGCGTTTCATGTAGATTTTTATGATAAGAATCTACCTATCGAGAAGAAACGAGAACTTGTAAAGAAATCAATCGCTTGGCATCGAATAAAGGGGACACCTGAAGCGGTAGAACAAGTAATCACAGCGGCTTTCGATGAATGCAGGGTAGAAGAATGGTTCCAATACGGAGGGAAGCCTTATCATTTTAAAATCATCACAAAGGATCGAATACCCGATAAAACAACCTTAAAGGCGTTAGCACGAGCGATAGAGTCCGTCAAAAACACAAGGAGTTGGCTCGAATCTATTTCCTTTCAACGGGATGAGCAGCTGACAGTTTATCACGGCCAAATAATTACAATCACAAAAAAAATAAATATTGGGGGCGATCAAAATGGCCCAATTTAACAACCCTGTACTAACAGAGAAAGGCTTATCTCTTTTAACGAAGGCTCAAATGGGGACACCGTTAACATTTACTAGAGTGGCAGTGGGAGACGGGAACCTATTTAGTAGTGATTTAAAAGAGTTGACCAAATTAATCAATGAAACGGAATCACTTCCTATTCTGGAACTGAAAAAAGTAAAAGAAGGTCAAATTGTGATACAAGCTGCAATAACTAATGAAAAAATGACAACGGGGAGTTACCTGCGTGAAATAGGAGTATTTGCCCTCGATCCAGATGAAGGCGAGATCCTATACAGTGTTTCTCATGCTGGCGAAAGAGCCGATTATTTACCTCCAATCGATGGAGGCCTCAATGAAATCATGATTGGGATACACATCATTATTGGGGAGGTTGCGAATGTTACTGCTGAAATTACACAGAGCGTATATGTCACTATGGAACAATTTAAAGAACATATCAATGATATGTCTATACACATTCGCAGGAGTGAATACGAACATGACATCAACGATTTAAGAGCCCGCATTCTCCTGTTTGAAGCAGCCTTACCGGAAAATTATAAACACAATAAATTTACCATTATGTTTAGTACCATTGACGAAATTAATCTACTAGATGGATATTATGACTCCACTCTCCAAAGGCTGGTGTTATAGTGGCAACGATAAAAAAAGAAGTAAAGAGATTCTCAGAAAGCACGAGCAGTACGCAAACAGTTACCATGACTTTGCCAGGCCTTAATAGTATTAAATCGATAACCGTAGACACAGGTGTGGTGTCATATAAAGTCAACGGCTCGACGGTAACATTAACACTATCTGGAGGTTCTTACTCACGGAGAGCGCAAACGGGCGGCTCCTATGTATCGTCTCACACCAAAGAGGTCAGTACATCACAGACCAGTTCAACCAATTCCTTTCCTAGCAGCGTTTCCTATAATAGCGATGGATATAGCGGAACCCTAGGTAAAGATGGAAGCGCGACTCAAAAACTAGTAAATAGCATCCCCGGCAGAACTAAGACGGTTTCTACCGAAAGAAATGCATCGAGTCCAGAAAGAAATTCTTGCGAGGAAGCATACAGTTACGTAGTGAGCGCTTTGCCCGACAGCATATCCTATAATCAAGGTGGATATAGCGGGACCTTGCGACTTAGTTCCAGGTCTATCGGTAATTGCAAAAGGCGAGTTAACATTTATTGGATAGATTCTGCAATTGGCTATTATTCGGGGACAGTCTCCGAACCATCAACAAACGTATACAACTATACACAAAACTACCGTGGCTCTGTTACGAAACCTGGATATGATACAAGAACCTACGCCTATTACTATCAATATACCGTAACTGTTGAGTACTCTGATAACTCGAATCCGAGCATTGTAGTATCTACAGCAAGTAATCAGGTATTAAATCCTGGATCAAAAATTCTCCTAAAAGGGACTGCCACGGATATTGATAACGGGAACGTTGTAGGCATTAAATATCAAGTGAACAACGGACCTATCAAGACGTTACACTCTGCCGTTTCAAACGGTACAGCGATAGCTTTCACAAGTACTCTAACATTTAAAGACAAACGTTTATATGATGGTACAGTTGATGTCACAAACGAAAACCTAGCCGAAAATATAGACCATCGTATTAATATATGGGCCGAAGATGATCAGGGTGGAAAATCGGAAACGGTTTTACGCAATTTCCGTGTTATCCTCAACCGGCCACCAGTTATTAGTGTAGATGGAGATCCACAAGATAAGGGACTCGATTTAGGGGAAATTACCACTCCACCAACTGTGAAATATTCAGTTTTTGATCCCGATGGAGACAAGATATCTATTGTTGAGGGTTGCGAGAAAACTGGAGGCGGTTTTAACGTTTTCCTACGTGATTTTAAGGCAGAGCCTAATAAGACCAATGAATTTCAATTAGATAAAGATACATGGTCTAAGCTACAGCCATCTCCAGCGCAATATTCTCTGGTTATAAAAGCTACGGATAATATCAATCCAACTGTATACCGTAATGTGCTTTTTAAGCGTAAGATAGGCAGGATTGAATACTTTTTGAAAGAGCCGTTTGTCACAGACATTGCGGCGAAACGGATTTTAATTACTCTTGATGCTGTTATCCCAAATGGGGCTGAGTTTTTTGTTAAGGTCACCAATAATGCTTTTGATGAGTCCCCTGTATGGGAGGACATAACTGCAAATGTAATTTATAATCGTGGCTACGCTTTTAAAAATCAAGCAAAAAGTAGTGACAAATGGGGTATCGGTATCCATATGGTCTTCCGCAAAGGGACAGCGACACAAGATATCATTCTTCGCGGGTTTGGGGGGGCATTCGATTGATTAAGTGGTCCAATCGTAAAGAGTTGTCTGACATAGCTAGTGGAACTGACCAGGAGGATTTAAGTCCTGAATTGATTGATGCATACGCAGCCATTGCGTCCCTGGAGGAAGAGCTGGCTGAAATTAAAAAGCTGATGAAAGGTGGTGAGAAAAAATGACGGTTAAAGAATACATGATACCTGTTTATAGTGTCTTGGTTAAAGCAGGTCGACGCGAAATCGAAACACTGCCAGAAGCATATCAAGTACCGGTAGCTGAGTATCTGGTCAAAAAAACTGAAGTTTAAAAACGCCTTTCCCATTCGGAGAGGCGTTTTTTCATGGGGAGCTGATAGGCTCCCTTTTTACTTTTGCCCCAAAGGGGGGGATAAGGAGAGGGAGAAGCATGGAAGAGAGTGTAATGAATGCATTGCTTCAACAGGGCCCGTTCGCTGCTCTGTTTGTCTGGCTGTTATTCTCTACCAAAAAAGAGGGAAGAGACCGCGAGACTCGATTGGTTAAACAAGCTCAAACACGCGAAGCAAAGCTTATGGAGCACAATGAACGGATGGTTACCCATTTGGAGCGCAATACAGCTACATTACAACAGATTGAACGCAGTTTAAGCGGGCTGGAGAATGATGTCCAAGAACTAAAAGATAAGGTGGGATGAGGATGATAGAGATAGGCATAGTGATTGCGGTAGTGATGGCTTCAGGGGCATGGTTGAAAACGCGGAGTTGGTTCCCAAACGATTACATTCCTCTCGCTATTGTTGTGATGGCGGTAGCTTATAATGCGATCAATGCTTTACTCTACGGGGGCGATTTACTCGAGGCTGGAAAGATTGCGTTTCTTGAGGCAACGGCTGCCATCGGGATTCATTCAGGGGTAAAAAATTCGTTTCAGAAGGGAGATGTAGAGTAATGAAAACACAAGACTTTATAGATAAGATAGCACCAAGTGCTGTTGCTGACATGAAGAAAACAAAGATACCTGCATCCCTTACAATCGCTCAGGCTATCCTTGAATCAGCATGGGGAGAGAGTGGACTAACTAAAAAAGGTAACAACCTGTTTGGTATCAAAGGTACAGGACCAGCAGGCGTATGCGCTATGCCTACAAAGGAGAATTACAACGGTCAATGGACAACTATCACAGCTAATTTCCGAGCTTACAACAACTGGGGAGAGTCTATTTCAGATCATTCGAAGCTAATCTTAAACGGTACCAGAGACAAGCCTACACGTTATCATGGCGTGCTAGGTGCTGATTATAAGACTGCTTGCCACGCTATTCACAAGGGCGGCTATGCTACTGATCCGGGCTATCCAGGTAAGCTTATTGGATTAATTGAAAAGTATGGTCTAGCTAAATATGATAAGGAGGAAACAACAGTGAAACCAGAAATAGCGAACGAAATTATTAGCCATTTACAGGGGCAATGGGCTTTTTACAATCAAATGGATATGAAGGATGAGGCTGTGAGGATCGGGCAATTGGCAGATGAGTTGAGGGTAGCTAGTGGGCAGGAAGCACAAAATAAATAGTTCTTAGAAAGTGCTAGTCCAAAGCTGGCACTTTTTCTTTTCCCTACTACGCACACATAATCTACTACATCATGGGAGCTGGTATGATGATATTTAACATGGATTGCATATCTGGAGCTAAACAACACCTACAAGACGACTCTATTGATCTACTTATTGCCGATCCACCGTATAATCTAGGTTTTGGGGGCACAAACATGACAAAGAACAAAAAGCCTAGATTTAGCATCATCGCAAACGATCGGCTACATCCACGAGATTATCAGCGATTCACTTTCCAATGGCTCCGAGAAGCGTATAGGGTTTTAAAGCCAGGTAGACACATCTACGTTTGTATCGATTGGCGCATGTATCCCCTTTTGTACTTATGGATGCAGCGCGTCGGATTTACTATAAAGAACTGTTTGGTCTGGAACAAAGTACACATGGGAATGGGCTGGCAATATCGCTATCAGCATGAATTCATCATCTTCGCTGTCAAGGGTAAGAATAAGGCCCGTCGTGTTTCGAATCGTCGTGCTACCGACATCTGGACACTGCCACGAATTGCAGGTCAAAAGACCATTCATCCCACCGAGAAGCCGGCTAAACTTATGGAAGACATCATTCTTAACAGTAGCCAGGAAGGTGAAACGATAGCAGATTTTTTCTTGGGTTCTGGTCCAACAGTCGAAGCGGCAAACAAACTTGGCCGTAAAATAACAGGCTTTGAAATAGATGAAAACTACTTTAATTTAGCAAGTAGTAGAAAAAAATTGCCTCCTTTATAGGAGGCTTTTTTTAATATTCTTCATCATAGTCTTGTGGGTGTTTGTATTGATAAATTTCTGTTAGTTTTTTAATTTCCTCATTCACATAGATAATTCGTGCTATATTGTCTAAAAATATTTTTATTTAAACAACTTTCTAATCACCTTAAATATATCAAACGTAGTCCTGTTATACGCCTTATTATAAGCATACTTCTTAGGATTTCTGAGCCATCCCCAACCTCTTGGCATCTTCAATCCAGCGCGGTGAGCGATTTGACGTTTCAAGCTGGTGCGAGCTGATATTCTCTTTTTAAGGCTAGGCTTTCGCATACCAAACTTCATAGGTAATCCCATCCCTTCTCCTTTAGTTATTGAAATAAGCAGACAGGATTTCAACATCTTGATTTGTGATAATAGTACTTGAAAAGTCCTCTATATCCCCCATTTTAAAACTTCTCAGTAACATCACTGTATATTTAATTTCATCGTAAGGCCCACGTAAAATAACGGTTCTTAAATCACCTTGCTCGGAGATTATGTCACTTAATATTGTGTATCCATTCTCAAAATAAGTAGATAAATGTTCTTCCATTTTTTCAAATTTTATCGGTTGATCCATGCTTTTCCACCCTGCTTTCTATCGATTTTTTTAAAGGTTCCTTTTTTTATGGCCCGTTGCCTCCTTATGAAAACAGCACCGATTTTTTATCGATGCTGTCTGTTTCTAATCATCTTCCATTCCTGCCATGATTCCATCAAACAAATTTTGCACTGGAGCAGGCATTTCAATAGATGATTGCTGTTCTTCTCCAGTAATATCAATCGGCCCGACTGTATTTTGAGTTAGTAATTGATATAACCATTTTCCAAGGATTCTTTGAGACTCCTTATTTTCTATCCATTGTTTTTTATCTACAGGCAATGTATCAGGAAGAATCAAAGAAACCTTTGGAGAATCATCCAATTCATCCAGGAATGCATTAACGTATGCTCTGCTAGATTCCTTTCCAAATTCTTTTGATTCCTTTAATTTTGTCAGGTGATTCAGCACTTCTTCTGGTGTGTTAACTGGTAATCTAAAAGTAACAATATCACCAGCCTCAACCGGTTTAACTTTCTTGCCCATGTTTACCACCTTATACGGATTGTTTTTGTTTTAAATACAATTTAAGGATATGCATGTAACTTTTTACAATCATCCAAATAGAAGTTTCGGCATCAAAAAAGTATAGAGGGTATTTCTTGTCTCTTTCATTTTCTGCTTTAATATAGCTTTCAAGAATGATAGAGCCTCCCCCTATCAAATGGGCTTTGCGGGTATTAGGAACATTGTTCCACGTCATTCTAATAAGTTTATGCTCTTCGATCGCAATAGGTCTTAAATGTTTATCAATGATCGGTTGAATGTCGACACGATTTCCATTCAAAAAGATATGACCTTTAATTTCTGGTAATGGAGAGATAATGATTTCTTCTAAATCTTTACGAGAACGGAAGACATAACCATACACTTCTCTTACTTCTCGAATAATATTGTCCAAATAAGGAGCTACCCCAATTTTTTCTCCATGACTATTTACGTTATCTACATTTCCGTTTGGTTCAACGACAGCTATATCCGTTGAAAGTCCACCGATATCATGTACTAGATATGTCATTTTGGACAAGTCTTCATTTTTTAAAGTCCCGTCCTCGTTTACAGTCAATTCCATAGTAGCTGCTTGACCTTCTGATGATACCAAGACTTCATCAAACGACGTATGTACTATTTTACCAGAATACAAAGGGGTATCCAAAAAGCGAATCTCATGGATACCATTTTTCAATTTTTCTCTTAATGCCTTGCGAGAGCCCTTCTTCTTAGCTTCGCTCATTGGCAAACCTGTAGATAAATGGTAGGTTGTTTCAATTTTTATAGTATTTTTTGCTTTAGCGTTTTCAACAGCATCTAATGCAATTGCAGTAAGCAATAAAATGATAGGTTGATCGCTTTCTCCTTTTTTCGAATCAATGGTTAATTCGTCATTGTTATGATATTTAGTCGCTAGATTACCTACTACATAGCAGCCTCTCCCTTTAGAAAGAGCGGAACTTATTATTTCAACATGTATCCCATCCAAAGGATTTTTCTCTAATTCAATGTAATCTCTATCCACTTCAGCTTCAGCAATAACATTTGGTATCTGAATGCGATTAACTTTTGTTCCTCTTTCAAATATTCCTTTCAAAGAATAGTTCCCCATATCAATTGCTGCATAATTCATATTCTAACCCCTCCAAAATTTTCTTTCCTGTTTCTAATGTATACAAAACGTATACGTTTGTCAATAGGCATGTATACATTTTGTATACGTTTTATATCAGCGAAATATTTTTAAGCTATTTGTCATAGCTTTCTTATCCTTTACATACACATTGATTAAATGATTAAACGATTAAATCACTAAATCATTAAGTGAGATAACAGGCGGGAAAGGGGGTTTTAAACAAATGGTAACGAGTGGGGGAGGGGCAGGAAATACACGTAATAGAAAAGTTAGGTCAGATAAAAAGCATCCCATCTTATCTAAGTTGGATGCTGATACTCACGACAAGTTAGTGAAACTTGCAATAAGCTGTGGAATGACAAAAACTAAGCTTGCGGAATTCCTAATAGACATCTGTCTTAACAGTCCTGATACGGTTAAAGCCATCCAAGATAAATACAACAAAACCCAAAAATATTATGTGTCTCCTGTGGTGGTAAATAATAAAGTTGAGTATATGTTTTTAGATTAGAGGACCCCTGTTTTCTTCCAATACTTAACTGATTTACGCATTATCTCTGCACACTTTTTGCACATTCCAGCGCGCACTGTTAATCCTTTTTTAGTTGTCTTATCACGACATACTGTACATTTCATTTCAATTTCTCCTTTTTATCCCTGGCTTGTAGGTCAGGGTTATTTACGTTCATAGATGCTCCGTAAAAATATGGCCACAAATATTACTCTGTGGGGCTGTATAGTAACGTTTCATCGGCAACTTATTTATTTAAGATAAATTGTTTAAAAAGCCTGTAAATACAACATTTTTAATGACCCTTATGTTCCTACATACGTATACAAACTTCAATTTAGGTATGTTTTGTATTCTATTATTTAAGAAAAATATAGATAAAAATGTTAACCAAATATTGTAGAACATTCGACCTTAATTTTACATATCCCAAAAATCGGTCTGTTTCACTTTCGGATCTACTTGGCGTAAAGCCTGAAGAATCTTCTTTACTGTTGTCATCGTAGGCAACTTATTTTCTTTAGAACATAGTTGACTAATTGTTTCACGGCTCAACTTAGATTTACTGGATAGCCATTCTTGACTCATACCTCGATTATCCAGGTACTTTCCTAATTTTGTTCGTTTCTTGCCAAGTCCAAACATTTCTAAATCACCTCAACAACATCCTTGACCTAATTTAGAAATTTAATACAAATATTTTTGAAAAAAAGTTGGAATTTTGGACAATCCATACGGCATTCATTTAGAACATACAAAAGAATATTCCGAAGAATGTTTCTCTAAAGAAGACTCCCACAAATTGTGAAAACCATTGATATATCCGGTTTATTGCGTGTTCAATAGTATTCTTTTTAGTTGAAATACTACTAGTAGTTAGGAGGTTTTTATCATTCCTATTTTTACTGTTTCTTCATCAGCAGCTATTGCATTAGGAATTGCCTCAATTGCTGGAATAGCCACAATGTTTCAGAAAGAGAATGACATTAAAGACAAAATATTAAGAGTGTGCAAACGTCGAGGAATTTTTGTGAAAGTAGGAGAGTTCATTCATTTGCCAAAAATAACAGCTTGTCCCAGGCGCTCATGGGGCGTACAAGTGCGTTTATATCTGCCGAAAGGAATTACAACAAAAGAAGTTATAAAGCAACAGGACGCCTTTTCCGAGGCTCTAAAACGCGATGTCCATTTTGAGTATTCTCATTGCACTGGATTGGTTATGGATGTTTATAGTCGAGGACTCCCAAGAACGATTAATTACACCTATGAAAAGTCCCATAGTTGGCGTATCCCGATTGGAGTAGATCGGAGAGGGGAGACTATCTATTATGATTTCGCTGGAGCCTATCCACACTTACTGAATGCTGGCATAAGTGGTGGTGGAAAGAGTGTATTCTTGAGATCAGTTTTGACCTCCCTTTCAACAGGGCCTAAACCGGATATGTATTTGTGCGACTTGAAAGGCGGTGTTGAACTAGGTTTATTTCGTGAGTTTAGGCATGTCAAAGAATTCGCAATAAATCTTTATGAGGTATACCAGGTGATGGAGACAGTCGAGCGAGAAATGAACCAGCGACTCAAATGGATGGCTAGTAAAGAAATTCAGGAATGGAAAGGGAAACGAATAATTTTAGTTATCGATGAGCTGTCAGACTTTCGAGCCAGTGGTCGTACAGATCCACACAAGGAAGTAAAGGCAGCCATTAAAGAAAAGCTAACAACAATCTCAGCAAAAGGGCGAGCTGCTGGTGTCACGATGATTCTTTCTACCCAGCGACCAAGTGCTGATATTATCGACGGCATCATAAAAACCAATGTGGCCACGACAATAGCTTTTAGAACCAGAGATAGCATTCAGTCTCGTATCATCTTGGATAATGACAAAGCTTCCGATCTTCCCGACATACCAGGGCGAGCTATTTTCCAACAGGGAAAAGATAATGAAATACAGACATTCTTCTTGTCTTATCAACAGGCGAAAGAACTCCTAAAAAATGTTGAAAAGAGGGAACCTAATGAACACAGCAACCATCAAGAAGCAATCTCGCTGGACGCAGATACTCTTATCCTTGGATGATCTGGGGTTCTTAACTACAAGCCAGATTCAGCGTCTTCATGGTCTAGGAAGCAGGCGAAACACTCATCGCATTTTAACTGATATGGACGGGATGTTGAATTCATTTCGCCTTGATGAGTCAGTCTATTACCTCTCAGCTAGTGGAAGGAAAGCTATCGGGTCAAAAAAAGTCCGTAGAAAGACACTTACAGCCACGCACACGCTTTTAAGAAATGAAGTGTACATTTGGGCCCGACCTGGATTTTGGAAGCATGAGCAGGCTATCAAATGGCAAGGGAAAACACTAGTTCCGGATGCCTTATACCAGGAAAGGGAGCAGTATTTTTTCCTCGAAATTGATTTAACTCAATCAATGGCAGTTAACAGACAGAAAATTACCTTGTATCAAGAACTGCGCGAGAGTGGGGGATTCCAGAAACAATTTGGCCAGTTTCCAATTATCCAATTCGTAACTACGACAGAGTATCGACAAAAGCAACTTCGCGGCATGCTCAATAAGCTGAAATCAGAAGTGCTATTACATTCCGATTTGCGGTAACACCTGTTCCATCGAATAACTAGAACCTGCGTCAAACTGACCATTCTTCACACATAACCTTTATTTGCAAGTCGTATATTTTTTTCAAAGTCCCGTAGAAACATTGGCAAAAACGGTCAATCAACCAGTGTCTATTGCTTGATCTATAAGCATTGATAGTATATTCCCATGCTTGCAAAGCAATAGGCATAATAAATTCATTATTTACTATACCTTCGGATTTTTTGAACATAACAAACCGTTTGTATATTTCTTTGATATCAGATACTTGCTTGAATCCTACAGAAAAAGCTTTTGCAAGTTCTTTTGGAATATACCAAGGTAATTTTTCTTTTGAACGTTGGTTTGGTACGTATTCTTTATTACTGTTCTTGTATGTAGAATTAGGAATATTAGTTTTAGAATCAAATTTCGATACTGAATTCCCTTTTACAATAGGGTTCTTTGCATCTGGTCGATCCGACAAATTCGATGCGACTTCTTTTTTTACATAACGTTGGAACACATAAATATTTGACGCTTTTCCTTTTCGTTTTGGGTTGATCTGAGCAATTCTTTTTAACATCCTGATTTCTTCCATTAGTTTTAAAGCTCTTTCAACTGTTCGCCTGTTGACTCCTGTTCCAATAGCGATAGTTTCGATTTTTAAACGGCAAACACCAGGATGCGTCTTGTAGGCACTTACTCTAGCAATATAATCTTTGATTTTAATAGCAGACTTACTAAATTTCTTTCCACATGTTTTCATGTGCATCATGATTGCATAGTCCATCTGTTCTCTAGTTGCAAATAGGCTGTATTGTTTGAGAAATTTCATTTTTGATTCTCCTTATTTCGGAGATCAAAAAAGCCCTGACACCGGTTTAAAAATTCGGGTGATCAGGGCCTACTAATTGTAAGCTAATATTCATACTCCACGGGCACGACAGAAAAAGACAACTTTTTCCCGTTGTATACATTACCAAAAATCTGTTATAATGGTAGTGTAAACAACAGAAGCGAGGCTTCACCAAATAGGAAAAAGTCAATGGAGCAGAATTGCCTGTTCACCGTGTGCGAGACGGTTTGGACAGAATCATGAAGGTTTGCAGACCTAAGTGATCCCGTTGGCTTTTTTGCTTTATCCGATTCAATTTTGATAGATTTAGTTTACCATCGAACAAGAAGATTTGTCCACATGTGGATAACTTTTTTATGACATACACGAGAAAAATGCGCCCCCCCCGTTCGTTTTCGGGAGATAGGGCGCATTTTTGTGTTTTGATATATCCACATCTGGGGATATATTTTTATTTCGGCTCTTTTTTGATGAAGAAAGAGAGTAGAATTATTACCGCACTTATTGCTAATTCCCAGTAAAAAAGCGTGTAGAAAGAATCAAGAGAATAAGGGTGATACCTACTAGTGAATTTGTATTCTTCCAACGCGAACCATTCGCCACAAACCATAGCCAGAAATAACTGAAAGAACGCCCCAAAAAGAAAAGCAACACCTATTTTAAACATAAAATCTCAATACCTCCTAAATACGGAATATAATCAAAATACTACAAATGATCTGGAATATCCAATTATTGTATGCTAATATAAAAATGTTTAAATTTTACAATATTGGAGGAATTTATACCGTGAAAAAATTAGTAGCACTATCTGTAGTGGCTGCATTATCTATTGGAGTCGCCATTCCTTGGACAAGTACCAATGTTCAAGCCAATGATTTACCAGCTGCATTAAGCGAAAGTAGCATTGTACCAGATAAGATTGAATACATTACGAGTGAAAAAGGAGACAGAGTACCTGTTATTTACATCGACGATCCTGATAAGGCTCAAAAATTTATGGAACAGAATGGATTTGCAAAAGAATCTGACGTTATCGAACAAAACGACGAAGATATTGAAAAAAGAAAGGGGATTCAACCTGCTCTTTTTGAGGATTATGAGTATTTAGGATATGTTGGGCCCATGAAGCACGAATATGAAGTAGATTACACGGAAAATAGAACAAAAAAGGATTTTGAGTGGGTTCGCACGATAGAGCGGGATTCATATTCCGAAACCTCAATATCTGTAGGTGGGGGATTTGAAGATTTCTTTAAAGCTGAGGTAGGAACGAAATGGGGTGGCAAAGCCACCTATAAAGATACATTCACTGTCAAAATCCCTCCAAAAAAGCAAGGTGAAATTTGGACTTGGAATAATGCAAAGGTTTACAAATTCAAGCTAAAAGGGTTTATAAAAGATCAACAATTCACTGCTATTTACGCAACTAATAACTTTGGTAAAAGTATTTTAGTTACTGATTTCCGTGATCCGCACGGAAAAATTCCTAGGTAAAAAAGAGCGCATCCGAGAGGGTGCGTTTATTTTTGTGTTCATAAGCTATTTAGTTTTCCAAAATGCTGTTATAATTTTCCTAATACAATAGATGGCTCTCTCAAGGGGGGCGGCTCACTCTCTTTTATCCCGATAGGGAAGGGGGTGAGGGTATGGAGGTATATCAAGCGTTGACTTTGATGTTCATGTTCGGCATGTTCATTTTAGCTCTGCTTACCTACCTAAAAAAGAAATGACCTCCCTTGAGCTAAGGACCCTGGGAAGTCTATTTCTTCAACAAGTCTTTTGAGCCGCCCCTTTGAAGGGACAGTCTATTGTATCGACCGTAGGTGTTCGAGCACCTGCGGTCTTTTTTTATTGTATGCAGTCTTGTACCAATATAATACCATATTATGAGTTTTGATCAAATATAGTTCAAGTAAATTTGAAAAGTCAATAGTGACTTGTTACCAGTAGTGGAGGTAAAATGTTACTAGTAGTGATAAAATTAGTATTGGGGAACGAATATGGATATTTTGTTAAGCCTTTTGATCGGTACAATTAATCAAATGGCTATTATTATTATTGCTTTTAGGATGTTCCGGTTTCCGGTTTTAAGCTATATAAGGGATTTTTTACTAATTGCAAGCGTTTTATCACTAATCTCTTATTTTAATAGGTTTATACTGGATATACCTCAGTACGATGCCATCATTCAGTACATAATGTTAGTGGTATTTTTTAGACGAATGTTTGAGTTTAGGGTATTTGAGGCTACATTGGTTACAGCTGCTGGCTGCGCAATCTTTACTTGTATTAAAGTTGTGGCATTATCACTGTTTTTAAAAACAAATGTAGTATCTCTCGATGATTTAGTCCATTTTACAGGACTAAAAATGATGCTTATACAGCTTCTTGTAGATGTTCTGGTGGTAGTCGTAGCATGGCTGGTGAAAAAGCTAAACATGGGCTATAGTTTTATGTCTCAGCCCCCACATAACTTGAACTACAAGTTGAAAAAGAGCATGCTATCCTATTTGTTAATTGTAGCAGCGGGATTAGTGGTGTTTGTAATGAGCACTTACTTGTATGTGCTAAGCCAGGCTAATTTATTTATGGTATTTGCATATGGAGTAATCCCACTTGTTATTCTGTTATGGCTTTTACACAAACAAGATTACGAGTCGATCTGAAGGAGGGGATCTATTGCGAGATATTTATAGGTTAACTTTTATACAACGAAAAATTGAGGTAATACAATGGACACTCTTTTATACATAATTTTAGGCAGCATTGATATTCTAGCGATACTGGTTCTGGCATTCAAGGCGTTTCGATTCCCTTTGACTTATAAAAAAGAGCTATTAATCATGTCCCTTACAGCATCACTAGTGTCATATCTAAACAGGGCTATACTTGACATACCCACCATTGATGGTTTAGTACAATACACGATACTTGTGCTATTCCTTAGATATATGCTAAAGGTGAGACTATTTGACGGCATCGTATTGGCAACTGTAGGGTATCTAGGTTTTTTTATTGTGCAATATAGCACTTATCTTGTTTTGCTATGGACAGGTATAGTCTCATTCGCAGACGGACAAGCACTTGCAAACTTAGGTACTTACATAATACAGTTGGCAACTCATATATTTGTGTTTGGTGTAGCCTGGTTAATCTACAGGTACAATCATGGCTTTTCATTTATTATGGTTCCACCACAAGATGTTCATATAAGAACTAACATGACAATGTTAAGAGTGCTTATAATGGTAATGGTATTTTTGTCAACGGGGACTTTTTTATTTGTAACAAACTGGTTGATTTCTTATGACGGCAACCCCACTAGCTTGATTCCTGTGTTTATTCTGTATTTAGTTATTCTCCTTAAACTATTGGAGAAAAAGGATATGACCAATGATTGAGAAACTATCCCATTTTCTTGCAGTTAAGATTCATGCTACCGATCCAGAAAAAAAAGAAAGTGTGGAAGTATTATCTTATTCATTGTCCATTACTCTTAATTATTTACTAATATTATTCTTTTCTCTCTTGATTGGATTTTTAACAAATAAATTTGCTGAAACAATTGTTGCGATGATCAGCTTTATTGCTCTACGTATTTTTTCGAAAGGGTATCATGCAAAGACTTTAACTACATGTTTTGTGTTGACAACAGCAATCATAGCTGTGGTTCCACATGTCCCAGTTCGAGAGTATACGAGTATCACAAATATATTAAATGTTATCCTTGTACTAATTTTTGCACCTAATGGAAGCTTTGAAGAAGGAACGATTTCCAAAAGTCGAACTCAATTATTAAAAGGAGCTTCTGTCCTAATAGTTGCATCTAATTTTTTAATGTCTTCGCAGGTTGTAGCTTTGTCTTTTTTAATTCAATCACTATTATTGATCCCTAAAAGGAGGTGAGGAACAGATGAAGAAGTTTGCGACAACGATCTCAAAGGGATTAGGTACTTTAGGTAAGGTTTACGCGAAGTTTGCTAAGGTTAGTATTGGTAATCCAGTTGCACCTAAAGAATTAAGAAAGTAAGAGTTGATTATGGGGGACATAAAGTTTTTTGGGGTGAAACCGTCAGGCAACAGGAGCGACAGGTCAGCATACGTGGAATTGTCAATTGATGATTTATACACTATTGATAAGTACAACGATACGACCGTTGCCTACAACACTAAAATGGGGTTATTCCTTCCAGTGAATTCATTAGAGGGATATAACATTTGCCTAGAAAAACACGGATTTACAAACTTAGACACAACGAATGTCACAAATTTAAAAAGCATAGATAAAGTAGAGGTCACTCCGTATGGGGTTAAAGTCTATTTCCCCGACGGGACCTACACAACGGCCTCGCGTCAAAAGTATAGGCAGTTTCTAAAAGGGTTATCAAAAAAACCACCTGAATGAAGGTGGTTTTTTTATGTTTATATCTAGTATGAAAAAACGGGGTATTATACATCAACTGAGCATAAAAGTAAATATCAATTGACCCAGGGGTCCATTGATACATATTAATTGTAAATTTCATGGTAAAGTTTAACTAATCAAGGATTTAACTATTCTTTAGATATTTCCCTTTTTTCTCTAACAGAAGTAATAAACGAAAGAAGATCTTCTTTCGTTAGAGGTTTACCATCAACATGAAAAACACTTGAATTTGTCAAGAATTTATCGTCGGTTAGTTCGAAAATTTCTGGTTCGATTCTACCAACTAGATAGTCAACTGAAACACCATAAAAATTAGCTAACTTAATTATCTGCGCAAGATTTATTGGCCTTTGATCTGCTTCGAAATAACAATACGATCTACGTGATATTTCTAGTAGATCGACTAGCTTTTGCTGTTTAACTTTTCTGCTCTTTCTTAGAGTGCTTAATCTTTGCCCGATTGATTCCATTAGAATTCACCTGCTCTATCGCTTGAAAAATTTGACATGAAATTTATGAAGTTTTATAATGTGAACACGCAGTTCTCATTATAGTATACAAAAAACTACTAAAAAAGCAAAATGCCAACGGGGTTTGCATAGTTGCGAGCTATGCAAACACTTTTACCACCAAGGATGTATCTTGGTGGCGGGCTAAGCCACTTTTCCGTCAGCAAACATTATTTTACAGTCATTATCATTTTGGGACAAGTGGTAGATTAAAAGAAATACCTGCCATCAACTTGGACGTAGGCTTTTGCTCCTTAAAAAGGAGAAGTGATTATGTGTAAAGAAACGGTTGACAGTCGAAGATTTTTTGGTATGTGTCTAAAATCTTTGAGAAAGAATGTAAAACTGAGTCAAGAGGAACTAGCAGAACAGTTGCAAGTATCTAGGACAACTATCGCAAAAACCGAAGCTGGACAGAATTTACCTAAAAGTGAGTTTATTGCAAAGGCTTTTTTATTTTTTAAATCCAGTGAGATAATTGATCAATATTTTAAAGTTCAAACAGATCGTAAGGAGTTAGAGAACTTAACCCAATCATTCTATTTAAAGGATTACCAATTAGCTCGAAGGGTGATAAAGAAATTAATCCGTGAATCTTTGAAAGCAGGGGATGTTGAAGCTGCTGTTAATTGTGTATTCCAAGTGATGATGTGGGACTTGGAATTAAGGAAAAAGGTAAACCACAGAAAAATAAGATTTGTCATTAATGCCTTTTCGGATCTGGAAGACAATAAATTTGTTGATTTACTAGATTCTCTTTATGACATTTCATATAAATGCGGAAAGCAATTTGATGCTTTTATCAGGATTGTAGAAGTAATAAAGGATAGTTTAAATTCAGATAAAAATAAATTGGCTGTGTTGATGTATGAATATGCTACTGCTCACTATTACAGTGGGAATGCATATGATTCATACAAAATATCGTTGAAATCGTTGGAATACATGGGGAATACTTTGCTGAGAAAAAGGGCAAATATTTTTCTTAGACATGCGCTTATAAGTCTACAACTTGAAAACTTTTTGGAATCTGCTGAGTATTTCAGAAGATGCTATGAAGAGGGGAATGAATTATTAAAAAGAGCTGCACTTATAAACTTGGGGCGGACTTACTACCTAAGCGGAAATTTGAATGAGGCAAATGTATATTGGAATAAAAGTCTGAAACTTTTGCCTAAACATGACTTAATGAGGATTAACATTTATACGGATATGAGCATGGCAGCGTTAAAAGTGGGCGATTTAAAAAAGGCCGAAAGCTATAATCGAAAAACAGAAGAGTTGTTAATCTTAGCCAAGACAAAAGTCTGGGGAATGTATGATGAAGAAAAATTACTTTTAGAACGAAACAAAGCGTTATTAAATGCTTTGAAATCGAACTCATTCCAAAGCGGAGATATTTCTATGATTGATCTCAAATTAAAGAATAGTCATTTAAAAGATGAATATAAAATAACTCGAAATTTTATTCTGGATAAGCTCCTCCCATCAGTTACAATGTAGGTATCTACTAAAAAAAGGAGTTGTTCAGGATGTTGAAAAAAATTATTCCACTAGGTTGTGCATTATTAATAGGGATCGTGTCAGCAAGCTCTGCTGCGTTCGCTGGCCCCGTAGAAGGAAATGTGTATAAAGAACCTGAATTATATTCTAGTGTGAAAACAAAGGGAATAGTGTTATACGGGCCCGTTGAAGGCAATTAACCTCATTAACACTTTTTGTAAAGCGGTAAGGTGTTTTGCCTAAAAAACTGTTATCACTTTACAGACGAAAATGACATATTTGGTATAAAATAGCGACAGGTAAATAAAACCGTCGCTATTTTCTTTTTAAATAATCGATTCAGGAGAATAGGGATATTTTTTATATTAAAAGAACTAATGTTCTGTTATAAAAGGGGTTATCTGTACTATGGAAAAAGTTCGGGATGATTACAGCAGACTAGAATTACAATCGTTCTTAGTGAATTATTGCTCAACAGAACAAATAGAAGCTTTGTTAATTGAATTTCAAAATAAAAAGGAAAAAACCGCCTCATGATTACGGGCGGCTTTTTGATTTAATTCCGTCTACAGCAACTTGCATAATTTGAAAAAAGCGTTCTTGTTCCTCTTGATCCATGTTAACCAATGCATTATTGAGCAATCTTGCATTTTCTTTTATTACTTCTATTTTGTTCGGAGGTGTTTTTTCATCTGTCCGACCCAGAAGATAGTCGGTACTAACTTCCAGAAAATCTGCCATTTCGACTAATAAAGGAAATGAAGGGGTTCTCATGCCACGTTCATATCCAGAAATTGTTACCTTTGATATTTCAAAACGTTCTCCAAATTCCTCTTGCGATAAATTCCTCATTTCGCGTAATTCGCGAAGTCTATTTCCAAATATCTTTTTCATTTTATCTACACCCTTATCGTCACTTACCTCTCATTTTATTTCATAGGTTAGCAAACTGCAAACAAAAACTTGAAATAAGTTCTCAATTTGTAGTTGACGGTTAGCGATTCGCTAACTTATTATATAAATAGATAGCGAATCGAGTACTGGATGTGATTTAGTGAACAGGTTCAAAAGTCGTCGTTTAGAGTTAGGCCTTTCACTTGAAGAAGTGGCAAAAAGAGCTGAAATATCTAAAGCTTATCTTTCTCAAATAGAAAATGGCGTAAGGGGTAAAAGGCTGAATTATCCAATGCTATTAAGGCTTGCTAATGCTTTAGAAACAACTCCAGATGAGCTTATGAAAAAAACTTAATACAAGTCAGAAAATCGGTGAATCTTATGATTAGTGAAAATCATCGTGATGCCATTGAATATGACAAAAAAGGGAGGTTGAAGTACCATCCAGACTTTCATCCAAATCAAAAAAAAGCTTTCACAACTCACGAACTAGCTTATATATGCCACTTTTGCGAAACCGACAACATTAAATCACTTGCGCTAGGGCTAGGCCGATTAGAGGGATCAGTTAGTACCCAAATTAGTTTTTTAAAGAAAAAGAAACTTTTTAATCATTACAAAGAATTGGGGAAACGAATTTATACATAAAAAGGGGAGCGATTATATGACCAAATCCGAATTTGATCTTCGACTAGCAGATATTTTTCTTAGAACCTTAGAGCCCGAACTTGCACGCATGGCTCCTACAGCGGGACAAGAGGTATGTGATGAAGCTAGAAAACGATTCGAAGCCTATTTCAAGATGCTCGGTATAGATGTAGGGGAGGGAATACAAATGGAGCAAAAACCTGATAAGGCTAATGAGATCCAGCAAGCATTAGAATCGACGGTCCTATCAATATGTAACTGGGCTAACCGTCGTCTTGATACGAACTTGGACAATCAACCAATTACCCAAGAAGAAGCCTATATATTCAATAGATTATTAGATAACGCACTAAATAATAAGTAATTAACAAGCGGGGAAATCATCTCCGCATGGAGCTCATAAAAATTTGTGGGTTGCATGGGTTGATGATAACCCTGGACGGTGAGGGACAGGGGGAGCTGCTCGTTCGATCCGAGCGCCTAAGAGCGCGGTGTCTGCACTGCCGCGCCATTCCGTCCGATCAAAGCATACAAAGTAAAGGTCAACGGGCGCAGTCACAGGAGCTGTACGGCTGCCGCAGAGGTAGGGGCGGTGGCGATCTTTTTGAAAGGGGTGATGCTATACGAAAAGACCAATTCAACAGTGGTTTTTATTACCAGACCTATACATGGCACTCAACAGCCAGGCTGCACGAATCAGGTTTGCTAAGGCTTATATGCGAAAGCATTTCCCGAAATGGGAAACGAAAACGTTACAAGGAAATAGGGTGTTGGCAGAGCTTGTCGAAGAAGGGGACTGATGAAAAATGTTAGCTATTAGACAGCACAAGCTGCACAGGTTTTCGTTGGTTACAACAAGAGATAGAGCAGAGAGGTTACTAGGCCTGTGTAACGACAAAAAGACTCTAATTGATATGAGCGCCTATCTTAGAAACCTAAATCCGAATGGATATTCTGAGATGTGGATCGTTAACAACCGTACTAGAAAAAAGGTCGTTACAGGTCTATAAAAAAAGACCCCGTAGCAGCGGAGTCTTTCACGTTTCACAAAAACAATCAATTACTAAATATGGTAGCGAATTAGCCTAGAAAAATCAAGCCACGGAGGAAGAATCGTGTCAAATAAATTACTACTTGATGAGCGTCCCTTAGTTATTCAGCCTTCTCTGGCAACAAAAATAGGACTAAACGAGGCATTATTCGTGCAGCAATTACATTACTGGTTGCAGAAAAGTTCACACCATTATGATGGCCGGGCATGGGTGTACAACACCTATGATGATTGGCAAGAGCAATTCCCGTTTTGGGGCAGAAGCACGATTATAAGAGTTGTCAATAAGCTTTCCAAACAAGGAATAATTCTTATTGGTAATTACAACAAACACAAAATGGATAAAACCAATTGGTATTCGATCGATTATGAAAAACTTTATAATTCCCCATCTACCCAAATTGAGTGCATCGACTGTGAAAATCCACAGACGAATGACCATTATGGGCAAATGGACGACCCAAAACCAGCAATCCAGGAATGCGATTTGAGTACAGCAATACCAGAGATTACTACAGAGATTACTACAGAGATTACTACAGAAAAAGAAGAAAAGAAGGAAGAAGAAGAAGGCAAGGAGCCTGAAAATCCAATTTTGCTCTATCAAAACAATATCGGAACCATGTCTCCAATTGTATTAGAGAATATGGATGTATGGATTAACGACCCTTGTTTTGATGATGGGACTGCAATTGTTTGTGAAGCTATTAGAACTGCTGCTATAAACGCTGCCTATCGTTGGAAGTACATAGACTCGGTTTTGAGAGATTGGTCCAAACGGAATCTTCGAACGATAGAACAGGTCAAAGCGCACTTGTTAGAAGTAGAGCGGGCCCGTGAGCAGCAAAGAAATGCTGGTAAAAATGGATCAACCCGAAGCAAACCAGTCTTGCAAAGTAAGCTGCCAGCTTCAGTGCAGCGGCAATTGGAAAGAGAACGTCAACAGGAACAGCAAGGAGCTCCGGTTGAACCAGAACCAAAAAGGACAATTATGGACGATCCTTACCTAAAGGAGCAGTACGAAAAAATGAAGGCAGGACGGAATAGAAACAAAAATGATGGAGGATGACATGAAAAGAAGAATAAAAATAAGCCAGGGCAACAGAGGCATGGCTTTCGAAAACATGCTGGAGCGTGCGAACGATCAGTATGATAAGGCAGATATTGCGGTAATTAATAAGCTCCCTACTCCAGTAAAAGTGATCAAGCTACGGATGGGACGGATAATAGACGGTGTTTACGCTAAAAAGTCAACAGTCGATTATAAGGGTACTTACAAAGGCAGATCGATCTATTTTGAGGCAAAGTCAACACTCGAAACAACTAGATTTGCTTTAAATAATATCCACTTACACCAGGTTGAATATCTCGAAAAGGTGCAAAGACATGGGGCTATATGCTTCTTCCTTATCGAATTCGCCAAAAGAGGTGAGGTGTACTTTGTGACTTTGCCAGTTATGCAAATGGCCTTGTTGCACGCTTCTGCTGATGGCCCAAAAAGTATTCCTTACAAAGATTTCAAAGAATATGCGTATCTGGTCCCAAAGACGAAACGAGCGTTGCTCGATTACCTAGTCTACGTGGACAAGCTCATTGAGGAGAGCGTGGCATGAGTAGTAAGGCTGCTGTATTAAGAGAGCTGCGGAAGCTGGAAAGCATTAAACGCCAGAAAATCTATGTGGCTTGTGAGCATTACGACTTCACCTGGTTATAAACATGAAATCACTCTTGTAAGGAAAATGTGGAATGAAGGTATATCCATCATAGGAATTGCTAAGGTAGTCGGACGTCATTTAAACGAAGTTGCATTCCTTATCATGGATCAAGCAGATCAAGGTTATATAAAAGCGAGAAAGGGCGGGGTTTTGGGTGAATTTTTCGAATCAAAATGCGACTAATGTAGATTGGCTGGAATGGCAGAAAAAAGTTATTCGCGAAGAGATGATCAGCCATTGAGCATGCAAAAGAAGCTTTTGCGGGAACGAGCTGCTGGTATAAAACACGGTACAAATACATCATGGGATCTTTTCGAAAGGGCATTGGCTGAAACACCTGGTATCGGACCTAAACGAATGGCAGCAATATTAGCAACCGCGACCAGATTAGCACGAATGAAAGTAGAAGAATTGAGGAGGAATTAATAATGCAAGTGAAAATTAAAAAACTCCATCCAGATGCAGTAATACCGACATATGCCACTCCTGGTAGTGCAGGATTTGATCTTGTAGCGGTTGAGGAAACGATTATCGAACCTGGTGAAACCGTAAAAATACCATTAGGGTTAGTCTTTGAAATTCCAAGGGGATATGTATTTCTTTTATGCATGAGATCTGGAATTGCAATTCATACAGCTCTCCGTTTACCAAATGGTGTCGGTGTTATCGATTCGGACTACCGTGGGGAAGTCTCTATGATTTTCGAAAATTCATTTCCCGAAAATGATATTGCAACATCTACACCATTCCGAATTGATGGATCTCCAGAAGATATCCGCCTAGAACAATACGACTTTGGTACTTACATCATTCGAAAAGGTGATCGTGTTGCCCAAGGTATTATTACTCCGGTTATTCAAGCGAGTTTTGTTGAGGTAGATGAGCTAAGCGATACGAAGCGAGGAACAGGCGGTTTCGGTTCAACGGGAGTGCGTTCAGATGCAAAATAGCTACGGCTTTACATGGATAGATATTGACGATGCTCAGGCGTTGCGAGAGTGGGCGGAGAAAGCGAGTAGGGATTGATGGCTAGAGTTGGTAGTAAGCAAGGAGGGAAGAGATGTTTCCAGGGCTATTTCTACCAGATGAAGTACGGAAGCTGGTGAGCAAAGGAGCTATCTTCTATGTATCACACAGCGGCGGGAAAGACAGCCAGGCTATGTATGTGAAGCTACGACAGTTAATCCCATTTGAACAGTTAGTAGTGGTTCATGCAGATCTGGGTGATGTTGAATGGGCTGGAGTCCAAGACCACATTTTTAAAAATACAGAACACAAAGTGAATGTGGTTCGTGCGGGTAAGACCTTCCTTGGAATGGTTGAAGCCAGAGGGATGTGGCCTAGTGCGGCATATCGGCAATGTACAAGCGACTTGAAGAGAGGGCCAATCTTCAAATTCATTCGGAATGATCTGAAATCAAGAGGCGCAGCGATTGCAGTAAATTGCATGGGCATCAGAGCCGAGGAATCGACAGCGCGAGCCAAGAAAATACCGTTTCGCTTCAACGCTGCCGAGAGCTGTGGACACCGTGACGTATGGGATTGGATGCCAATCTTCAACCTAACAGCAACAGAAGTGTTTCAAGTTATCGCTGATGCGGGGCAGAAGCCATTCTGGGCATATGAACGTAACGAAAGGCTTTCTTGCGTCTTCTGTATCATGGGGAGCGTTAACGATCTGCGGCATGGAGCTGAACGAAACCCAGAGCTTTATCGAAAGTACGTAGAGATAGAGAAAAAGATCGGGCACACGATGTTCATGAAAGGCAAGGAGCCAATCTACCTGGAGGACTATGTTGGAGTAAAAGTTACAGTTTAGGTTGGTGCTTATCAAAATAATTAGGGAGAAAGCGCAATGAGCAGCAGATCATTTGGGACAAAAAAATATAGACAGTCGGATTACAAAAATGAATAAACGGGGGATGTAGAATGTCCAGTGAAAAGAAATTCCGCGATACCGTTGCTTCCAGTGGAACATATTTGGGAGTAAGGACGAAAGCTGAAATATCACATCCAACATATGAGAGGCTTTTTGAAATAATGAGGTCTAGGGGATGGGAAATTCAAGTAGATCAAGGTGTGTTGATGAGATACCCGGAGATTTCAGTAGATTATTTTGAAGGTAAAAAAGATGAATTAAGATTCAAGTCACACAAGTATCCAACAGGATTTCAATTGGAATTCTATCAGGAGGTTAACACCATCAATCGGAATGGGGGGCAGTATGATTCTCAGAAATTGTCCCTAATGCCTTACTTGATTCGGTGCAGATTTCTGGTTGAGTTAAGCCACATAAAAAAGTTTTTGCTTAGCGAGGGGTATACAGACAATAGCGATCCGGTATTTAAAACAGCTTCGGAAGAGGTTAATCATCGGATTAAGAGTTGTTGGCACTATGAGGAAGACAAGGCTGATAAACAACCAAATTACAACGCTACAGACAAAGATGGAAAAAGACTCAGGGATGGAGAGGTTAAATACTTTCGAGATCGCAAGGGACGGCTTCAAAGAGGAGTGGTCTACCACAATATAAACAATATGTGGTGGGTAATATTAAACCGATTTGAATTTAGTAATAAAGCTTGCTTTGAATTGTTCGATTTAGACAAAGTTGAAAACAAGGTACGGAAACTGATCAAACCGTCAGGTCATCACAATCCAAAAGCAAGACAGACTCCTCCGGCAGAACAAATTGAAAAGTGGAATTTGGTAGCAAAGAAGGCTGGCAAAGAATACCGAGTGGAGAAAGCAAATGAAATATTGTCGTATTTGTTTTCGATTAACTGGCTGTCTCGCAAATTCAAATTATACCTAAAGGAAACAGGTAGATTGGGGCTGCAAGAACTGGAAAGCAACGCATGGGGGATAAACAAAATATTTGATAACCCGGTTGAATTGTCTTTATATGCTCGTTGCCTACCAATGTCATCTTCAGAAAGTAGTTGGGTAAAAGGATTGAGAGATTATGTTGTACACGGTAAGTCTTCACTTACTAAGTGGTTCTGCAATGATAGGAATGGTGAAGGTCCTACAGCCCATAAATGGCCAGAAGTTCGTGAACGACTTTGGAAGATAGGAGCATTAGCAAGCTAGTTAGGAGGAAGCACAATGACCGAACAGCAGAACAGTTGGGACAAAAAAAGGATGGTAAATATGAAAAAATTATCAAAAAAGAATGCTGAAAATATGTTGAAAGAATACTCACGAGGGCGTATTTTCGCAGATTACTCAAGAGAAGAGATTTTCCAACTTGGTATGGTGGAAGCTCTGAATATAGCAGAAATAATAGTTCCTGGTATTAATGATTCAGATAAAGAAAAGGAGTAATGACGATGAATGCATTTACTGCATGGGCGGTTATAACGGTTGCCTTGTTCATCTTAATCGGGATATCGGTTTATTCTACTGGATCGTTAGCACCTTTGTGGCTTAGTGTTTTACCATTCTTAATCTCTATTAAAAAAGATGCGCAAAAGGGAGATAAAAATGATCGAACAACAGATCATTGAAACACTGGGAACTGAGGTTATGGGGTGGCGTATCGACAAACCTTATTGGTCTAAAAAAACGGTTTGGGTAAAAAGTTCCACTCAATATGATTGGATCGAGAATTGGAATCCACTCGAAAACCTATCTGATGCCTTTCAAGTGGTAGATAAGCTACTAAGCCATTTTTATATATTTGAGCTTGTGGGTTGTGAGGGAGGATGGGTTGCAATATTTAAGCTTGAAGACGGGAATTTTAATTATCCAAAAATGTTTGAAGGTGCAGGAAAAACTAGGGAAAAAGCCATATGCAAAGCTGCTATGAAAGTGGTGGAAATGTAGTTATGAAGAAATTTAGGGGCAATCTTTTTCAAAAACATGACAGAGAAATGCGAAGAATGGGACGGATATTTTGGATTTTCTTCTCAGTCGTAGCAGCCATCATCGTGGCAAGCTGGATAGTTTACGGATACATTGCGATTTATGTGCTGAATAACCCAGAAAGTGTGGGGGATTGGTTTGGCAAATTGATCAATGGAATTTCTGGATGATTAACAAAACACACGATTTGTAAATGGGGAGGCTGGAATGAAGCGTTACGCAATTGCGAGAAGAATCGATGGAGAAATCCACTTTTTACGAGATGGCTGGGAAAGAGCAGATGCATATACAGACGACCTTGGATGCGCACTGATCTCCTCTTCAAAAGAAGAGATTCCCGCATTAGCAAGCCAAGAAGAATTTGTGATTGAAATGGATGAAGACGATGAAGGCGGCCTATCAATAGTCTACGACATTATAGTGGTCGTTTAACAAACTATTTCTTGTGATAAGGGAGGATTAGTAATGGCAACCAATTACGATAAATTATTCAAAGATTTGAAAGAAGCGAACGAAATCGCTTGCCAAACTGTTGCCCAAGTCACTGATGGAGGTAGTGCAAACCTAGATTCTGTATTTTTGAAAATCCCAAGAGCTCGTGAAGTATCAGTATTGGACGCAATCGAAAGGGCAGGATTGTACTGCTTGGGGAAAAGAGAGTGGATTGGGAAGGGTTACTTCATCACACCTACTTGTGGTGGTCAGGGAGATAAGCGCGCAAAGGCTGTTATCGTAATGACAAAAACGCTAAATGATCTTGGATGGGAAGCATTAACTTTTCAAAGGATTGATTAGAAAAGGAGGGCAGCCAATGAGCAGAGTGAGTGAGAACCAATCTGACAAACTTATCCAGCTCAATTTTATCCGGCTTGAACGCAATAAAGAACGAAAATGCACTTGTGAATTCCGTAAATACACCGTGGATACGGTTAATCGTGAAATCACTTGCGAGTGTGGCATGGTTGTAGATCCATTTGAAGCAATGTTGGATATGGCAAAACACTACGATCACTTGAACTATCAGCATAGACTCATGGAAGAGCAAAGATTGCAATGGTTCAAAGAAAAGCCACATTCAGTTTTGTTTAAAAACCTTGAACGGTCTTATCAAAAGGGAAAAATGCTGCCTTATTGCCCTTCATGCCAACAATTATTTGACTTCAAGGATGTGACGGGTTTCGGAAACGCAGAATTTTATCGTAAGCTCCAGAAAAGGAATGGTGGCAGCCAATGAGTAGAGAGATTGACGCTAA
>NZ_JBNVQV010000003.1:0-6697 GCF_051713385.1 Brevibacillus sp. JB24b
GCGTAAACGGATGATATCACCTGCAATTACCAGCCGCATATTGGAACATTTATGCTTGGTCATTATTCAATTTTCACCTTCTCCTTTTTGCCTATTTTTCTGTCCCCTTTTTGTTTCATTTTTTTCACAAGAGAAAATGGCTGTAACCCTTGACACTACTGTATTCACAAGCGACTTTCTCCGACTTTTTCCGGTGAGATGTGTGACGTAAATCAAGTCTAATAAAGAAGACTCACTCCGCTCGCCACAACCTCAAAACCTTTAAAAGATTAAAAACCATTTTACTACGAACAAATGTTTCCGCAAACCTCACAAAACCTAACTTTTAAAATTTTTAGTATTGCAGGTTTAAACCCTCCTTTGATAGACTGTACATAATTGAAACGGGTAGTCTACTCCCAAAAAAGGGTAGATTTTGCCCACTATCTGGAGAAGAGTCACCCCGACCGCCAAGTCATTGAGGGTGGCTTTTCTTGTGTTATTAAGTCTAGCAAATGTTACCTATTTTTCAAACAGTCTTTTGATAGAAAATCCCCCTACTAAAATTTTGGTAGGAGGTTTTTTTATTCTCTTAAATTCATATGGCTTACAGACCGTCTCTGTTGCCCCTAAAATCGTTTCTTTTATTATACCATATACAAACTATCATTTCTAACCAAAAAACTCACCTTACCCCCTTAGAAACGCCCTCAGGATGTAGTATAGGCAATAATAGATTTTCGCCAACTAGCTTTTTCTATTCTCCCGTAATAGTTTCTACCATGACCTACGCTAGAGGAAATAGGCTCTAATAGGGCACGTCCAACTCTACATATTGTCAAGCTATATCGTCCGTGTAACAGCCTTTGACTTAATACATAGTGTAGGTTCAATCAAAAGATTGCTAATTGCACGATCCGAGCCACCTTGTGGACTCTCTCGCACCTCAACATTCAGCACCTTTCCAACTCATTTTTATCTACCACTAAAAACTCATTCTATCCCTTATGGCTCTAAGCTTCATTCCACTTTATCAACCCGTTGTTTCTATATGTATCAAGATAAGAAAAAACTCCAAAAAATATTTACTCTGCTGCTCTCCACAATTGAAAGAAGCCCGACCGCCCCCTAGAGGTTCGGTTCGGTCTTCCTCAGTGCATGCTATAGAAAGTATTCTTTACAGATTGATGTATGGTGCATGAGATTAAAGATTATTTAATAATCTATTTCTTTAATCCCGTCAGCCTATGGAAATAGTAATGTCCCAATAAGTAAGTTCCAGAATCCTTGTTTACCATGCAATTTCAGGATTTCAAGTTACTAGGTTTACTACTGGGTCTATTACTAGGTTTGCTTCTCCTTCATAAAAACAACCCCTTGGACAAAACGAAGAAGCTCCTCCGGTCTTTGGAGCCTCAGTCCATTATTTTGAGAGTGGGGGGCTATTAACCTTTCCAGAATTGATACCATTTTTTCTTTGGTTGTTCTGGTTGTTCTTGTGCCGCAGCCAATAATTTTTTGGTTTCCATTATCTCATTGAGAGACTGCATTAATCGTTCATCACGCAGTTTCAATGCGTTATCTATATATTCGTCTCGCTTTTGAAGTTGTTCAAGTAACGCTTGATTGAACGCCTTTTGTTGTTCCATGTATTCTTCCATCTTATCTATCATTTCTTGATAACGCTCATCAGAACGCTTTTTATCATGGGGAACGATACTCGTTTCTTTATGCGTTATCGAGTGATCTGAATACATAGTACATACGGCTTTTGAAGCGTTCTCCATACTCATTTTTTTCCTCAAAAAATCTTGCATCGTTCGTAACGCTATAAGATCACGCTCACGGTAGGCACGACGATCATGCTCATCACGAATGATGCAGTAACCATCCGCCTCTAAACGTAGTGACCATTTTCGTAGAGCACTTACTGATATACCTAGTAATTCAGCTACATCGTTTGCCCAATAAGTCCGTTCAAAGCCATTCCCCATATCGTTCTCACCTCGCTGTACTAGCTTCTAGTGAGAATGAAGTAAATCCTTTTGGATACAGTATACTTTATATTTCATATCACATTCGATTCGTTCGGATTTTGGTAAAAAAACAGTGCGTGCAGCTGACGAATTCCTGGACTTTTTTTCTCAAAAACACGAATGATTTTTAGACCAGGATGTCGGACAACTTATCAAAAGACGAAAATAAAACGCCCGAATTGGAGTTCGGACGTTGTTTCGTTTAAGGGAACCATAGTCGATTTACTTAATTTTGGTATCTACAAGTCCTTTGTAAGCTTTAGTCGTCTAATTCATCTCGGTTTTGGGCAATACGAACTGAGAGTTTACCAGACATTTTAGCTTGACCTGATGTTAGTCCAACGGTGTAATCGCCGATCCCCCAAGGCTTTTCGCCATACCCTGTCCAAGTCTTTCCGGGAGCAGCCTTTCCACTCATTTTCTCATTGCCATCGTCATCGGTGACTGAAATATTAATTGTCTTAGAGCCTTTGTTGTGTACATATACCTTGACCCATCCATACCCCCTATTGACACTAAACTCTTCTGCCATTTCGGTATTAGCTAGGTCTTTGGTAAGTATTTTTTTAGTTTTCATAGGTTGAATGAGTCCTTGAGGAGTAACATTAGATTTATTCGTGACTATTCGATTTTCCTCAGCTTGGTTCAAATTATTAGCTTCAGCAAATGTAGGCATAACACTAACACCAGAGAGTACGCAAGTTAAAGCTAAAGCCCCAATCATTTTTTTCTTCATGATTATTTGCTCGCTCCTTTTGGTTTAGAAAATATTTACATGATATCCTTTTTCAGTATAAACTTTTTGACAATTTTTTCATCTCGTAATATTTTTTAGCTTTATCCTTCAAGTTCACACGATGCTTAGACCATTGCTGTTTTAATTTTCGCTTGCGTAATGTTCTTGCTGATTTTCGATCAGGGTCACCCCATACCAACATGATGAACCCTCCTAGCTGTCTCTGAATAGCTGAAAAACGGCTCTTCCCCTAAAAGCCCCGAAGGTATCTGTCGGTTTCCGTACAGCATATACTGACAGCTTATTTAGTAAGTCGAAGTAATATTTTTTGAGTTGCCACAATGCAGTCATCTAGTTGCTGGCTGATTTCCAAAACGGCTGGGCTGGTAAATGAACCTTCAGAAAAAAATATCTGTACTAACTTCTCTCGTAAAACTTCGGTTGTTCGTTGTAAATCGCAATCATTCTGTGATAGGCTGATAGTGCAGTTTTCACGGTTGGACATTCCTTTTCTGTAGGTTAAAGGGATGTCCTTTTTCATGTTGTCATAAGCATTGTTTTCGATTTCAACCCCCTCCCTTAATTCCATAGATTTAATAATTTAAATGTACATCAAAACCCTAAAAATCCCACATTGACAAAAAATTGGGTTAAATAAAAAAAGCACCTAAAAAGGTGCTTGTGTAAAGATGTATTATCCTCCCATTCCATGCCCATATTGAACAATCAAATTACTAAACATTCCCAAGGCTAATGCCACTGACAGTAATTTCCCTTTCATTCCCTTCATCCTCCTTCAAAATTTCCTGATAAGTTTTCTTTTGTTCTTCTGTAGCATATTCCAAATAGTCCCAAAATAATGCAGTACAACTTTTAAACTTATCGAAATCTTTTATCGAATCAGTTAGAATCAGGCAATTTAATACAGAATCTAAGGCACTCTTAAATTCCTTCTTTCTCACCAAATATAAAGCTAATTGATATCTAAAATGAATAAGTTCACTTACTTTAATAGCATCATCTAACGGAATAATTTTCTCAAAAGAATTTATATTTTCCGAAAAATGATCTAAAACGTAATCAACAAAAAATTTATGCTGATTAGCTGACTTTAAAATTGTCATTAAACCTGAAAGTATTTCATCTGGGTGATCGTCAAGAAACTGAACATAACTAGGGAGAATTTCAGCTTTTCCCATAAGTATATCCAAGGTAAAATAATTTGCTGTTGCCCATAAGCTAAACTTTTCTATCTCTATACGTCCAGGTTCATCTTGAAGCTCAAACCAACTTAAATCAGCATATCCATTCACATATTCCCATGCCTTTTCATATAGTTCCTGATTTTCTAACGCTATACCTTTTATAAGAAATCCACGACCATAATAAACAACTAAATGTCGTTCCGTTTCAAACTTCTCATTCTTGCTATTCTCTAACTTATGTAACTTATTTTCATAAACCAAAGTAGCTAATTCTCTTAGCTCATCGGCATATTTTTCAACAAGCTCCCATTTTCTAAGAGTATAACAAGTATTGGCCAAATGAAGTAAAGCATCCAATTGATAGTTTACTGGTAGCCTCTTACGATAAGGTGAAAAACGAATAACCGCTTCCCAGTTCTCTTCAGAGTTACTCCCCAACAATACCCTAAATAATCTATATTGGCTTATAATAAAACGTTCTGAGTAGTTATCTTTTTCATTATGAACTATAGCTTTGTATAGGATTGCTGACCCTTTTTGTCTACCAGCTTGAAATAACTGTTCAGCTATTGAAAAAATACTCTCCATGTTTTTGGGGGCTTCTAATAGCCTAGAAACAGCTAGCTCAATACAATCATACCTACCAATTTCCGCACAACGTATTAAATAAGGAACTAGCCTTGGTTTAGATACCCTCTTTTCTGAAATACATTCATCTACATATAGATCATACATCCATCCAATCTCACAATTAAACGCTTCAGTAAATGAATCTAATTGTTTAATTGTAATAGCTCTACGCCTATTTAGAATTTCACTGATATGTCCAACTTTGATACCGGATAGAGCACTCAGCCTTGTCATCGTGCAATTTTTATCGTGCATACATTTCTCTATTTCCGCACGTATTGACTTCTTTATTTCAGACACCCCATAATCCCCCTTATTTAACAAAATAATGGCATTTTTAGTATATTTTATACTTTGAGGGATTTTATTACTAGTGTTATTGAATTGAGTTGTTTGAGTTTGTTTTGCAAATGTAGTACAGCGTTACCATTGAAAAATTTATTTGGGGAACTTTTTTTACAGCAGACTGTCAGACGGTCTAGGGATAGCATTGTAGAGGTTTTTACACCCCCCTCCCTTTCTTATTACTTCCCTTTCAACAGCTCTCCTATCCGCTTTCTGAAGACTCTAACGCAGGATAAGGAACGTTACCATTCAAAGGTCACAAATTGTAGGCAAAGCCTACTAGACCAACTTTTTAAATGGTCACATGAGATGACACAGAGTAACCTAAATTTCAAAAACGTGGACACATACACAAGATGAAACAAGTAGATAAAAGGTTTATAGGGGTCACGCAGATCCGCTCGACCTACTAAAAAGTAAAAAGCCCTGTACTCATTCCTCCCACAACGGAATAGATACAGGGTCTTTTAGTTTGTACATCGCTCTATTAATCTAGCTTATTCATTTTTAGGCAAACAAATGCCTAGACGTTCGTATCGTAAAATTTCGTTTTGAAGTGTGGCTATGTAAGTGTTCCAGCCTAAACTGCAACTGACACAGGTAGTTTAGATGTAAACCACCCCCCATCGCCGATGCTATCGTAAACGCATCGTAAAACCCCAGTAAAATAGAGTGTTTTTTCATTTGTTCAGTTGATGAACTGTACTGTTTACAAGGCTTTTTTACATGCAAAAATTGTATCGTCCTATAACAAAAGACGCTGTTTACATGTGTTCAAATAGGGTTTGGGAGAAGCCCAAAAAATTGCAAATTGAAAACCGCTGCGGTTAACATTTGCGAATCTTGCTATTGGTTAAAACTCCTGATTCAGAGTATATTTTCCCATGCTGTACGTTAATTTAGGCACAATTTGTCTTATAAGATTCTTATAAGATTTCATAAAAAAACAAAAAAAGACAGGTTTTACCCTGTCTAAACTAAGCAAAATTAGATATAATAAGCAATAACATTTTGTGTGCTTAGTTTAATCTAAACTCGTGGTTGGGCGTCAGATTAAACTCTATATCTATAATTTTACCGTAGTGTTCGCTAGTGTATGAGCTGGTGAACACTCTTTTTTTGTCTTCTACACTGTCATCTATTTTCAAACCATTCTCACGTATAAACGTAGCAATTTCCCAAGGGTTGGTTAACACTGTTGGCTTTATCATGTTTCTACTCGTGGTGTAGCATTTCTTTTGTATCATACGAATGTCCGCTTCTGCCTTGGTCATGTACTTCGAGATGTAGGCTCCAACATTGTCTACATGGTCGATAGCATTAATTTTTACGTACCCATGCCCCCATATTTCTCTAAGCTTCTTTTTCGGTATGTAAGGCAAGTCCGACATTATATGATAGTGTACCGCTCCACGCTCTTGGAACTCTATTACGACTATGTATCTGAAATTCTTATATTTACGTCTCATTCGTTTAATAAAGATATCAAAGTGCTTTCTAGCTTCTTCTACATCCGTCATGTTTTCCTCATATGTAAGGGTGATAAATTTGGAATGTCGGTCAAAATTGGCGTTCACAAGGTTGATTACTTCCCGTCTTGCCCGTTTGTTTGATCTAGCCCTACTATCTAAGGACTTGTCCAATATTTTGTCTCTTTCGTTGTCTATAGTTCTATCCAGTTCAGCAACTACTTTTTCTGATAATGTCTCTTCTTCCAACACATGTCTATGTCTAGTAAATCCACTGTAAACAGGTTTTTCATATCT